>NZ_JBHUPF010000006.1:0-3034005 GCF_042686385.1 Fictibacillus nanhaiensis | reverse complement strand
AACAGCCCACTTTGTTTCTTTTGAATAAACGTTTTTGCCCATGCAAAAACACCTCCGATTTTTCACTTTTAATAAGTGTATCATTTCGAAGGTGTTTTATTGTGTCCCATCTACCTAGGTTAGTCTAGGGCAAAGGCTTTTTTGTTGTTATCTGAACGCTCGGGGGGTCTAGCTATTCATAATCTAGTAGGCGGGCACAAATAATTGTGGTTTTTACCACATTTGTTTCCTAATCTGTTGATGTGATTGAACGATAAGACTATTTTTGTCCATTTGAGTCATAAAAGTAAAGTGCTCAGTGGCTTATCGACGAAAATTACGTTCTATCAGGTGAAATGCGCATGATTACAGGTGAAAAGTCAGGCATCTCAGGTGGTCCAGAGCACTTCTCAGGTGGTTACAGCTAATTTACCGGTGAACGCGTAATAAATATAAAAACACGTACCGTAAAACATATCATTACTGCTTAGCTCACTTCTTTGATGGATGATTGGAGTGCAAGCTGCGTTCCTACTACTACTTGGAAATCATCTTGCACAATACAGCAACAATCGTTTAAACAATTGCCTGTCTATAGGATTATTGTTTATGACTCTTTGTATGTATAAAGCTATCAGTTGTCTGTTTTAAACATCTATCATGAGTGTATAAAGGTTGTCTTTAAGCCTCAAATATAAGAATTTAAATAAGGAACTTGGATGTCCAAGTTCCTTATTATATTTCTATTTGTGATTTTTTTTCTTCATGCGTTGGTGCAGTCCCTTGAAGGGGAAGTACGATGGTGAAGGTCGTTATGTTATCATCTGATGAACAGCTAATGGACCCGTTATGTTTTTCAATGATTTTTTTGCACACAAATAGCCCTATACCCGTGCCTAATTCTTTTGTTGTGAAAAATGGCTCGAAAATCGTACTGATTGCTTCGGGTGGAATCGCTGGGCCGTTATTAGAAATAGTAATATGTACATTATCCTGACCTTCAATCTTGGTAAAAATCATGATTCTTCGATTCTGTCTCATTTGACGCAGTGCATCGATCGAGTTCATGATCAGGTTCAGCAGTACTTGTTTCAACTCGTCCTTGTGTGCCCTTAATGTAATCGTAGGATCAATACGCGGAATGACCGTCACATCTGCATCCACTAAACTTGGATACATAAAGTCTAGAATATCTGTGAATAAATCTTCTAAAGAAAAATCCTCAGCTTCCCGTTCTTGAATCCCTTTTCTAGAGGCATGAAGAAATTGAGAGATACGAAAGTTCAATTGTGTTAATTCATGACTAATTATATCGATGTATTTCATGTTAGGGTTCTCTTGCTGCATAAGTTTTACAAAACCCATAACAGCTGTCAAAGGATTTCTGAACTCATGTACAAAACTAGATGACATCTGTCCTAAAATGGTTAAACGTTCTTTGTGACTTTGGTCGATGAATACTGTTTTTTCCTCAATCTCCATATCCTTCAGCTGTGTATACTTCTTTACGGCTTGATATAAAAACTCATCAAACAGAAAATTGATCTTCTCAATTACAGGCTGTAACTGCTCGATGGATATGCCAGAGCCCGTCACAAAACGGACGATCTCACTTCGTCCAAGGTTCACATTGTATACGAATTCACCAATATTGATCTTAGCTTCTAACCGCTGAACAGCGACTTCATGTGCGAGGCGCATAATTTCTTCGGGAGATAGTTTGTGTCGTAAGGATTGTTTAACTAGCGCAACCATATGCAAGGCATTATCTATTACTTTTTCTTTATGTACATCATGATTCGAGATCACAATTCTTTGGTGCCAATCATGTAAGTAAGTAGGCAAGTTATCATCCATATATGTGATTAGACTTTCTGTTATGTCCACTGCTCGCACCTCTTTCAACATTAGAATCATGGAAAGAATAAAATTTGAATCAGCCAACGTTTGATATATAAAAGTATTTATACTACATATAGTAATGGAAACATAAACGAAATGCCATATGGAGTTTACAATTTTTTCATTAAATGTTGAAAATGATGTAGGTATTTCGACAGAGAGCAACGAAATCATTCATGTTATCTCATTTATTACTTTTTCGGTATGAATGAAAAACTATCCTTTAAATTTTACGTACTATTTGAAATATATTTTTGTGATTTTTTCTACATCTTAGAATCGTGATGAATTAAATTGGAGAGATGGTAACAATCGGTGCGAGCATCCTTTCCATCTGCTTTATCTCTTCAATAACTACTCATGAAATAGTTGGCATAGTACAATCTTGCCATCACATACCCTTAAACGACATGCAATCGTGAGGAGGGAATTTCATGTTTAAACGTTTTAACCGGCTAGCGATCGAATTGCCGACACCGACCAATCCTGATGCGAATGCGGCAGCGGCAGTTCAAGAGTTGCTAGGCGGTCGTTTTGGTGAGATGTCGACTCTTAATAACTATATGTACCAATCTTTTAACTTTAGAAAAAGAGGAAAATTAAAACCGTTTTTTGACTTAGTCTCAAGTATTACGGCAGAAGAATTTGGCCATGTTGAGCTTGTTTCGCACACGATTAATATGATGATCTATGGTACGACACATCCTGGAGATGTGAACGACGCACCGATGGCAGCTGCAACAGATAAAAGGAACACTCAACATTTTATTGGAACAGCACAAACATCGTTCCCGTTTGATTCGATGGGAAAAGCTTGGAACGGGGATTATGTGTTCAGCAGCGGGAATCTACTTCTTGATCTTCTGCACAATTTTTTCTTAGAGTGTGGAGCTAGAACACATAAGATGAGAGTTTATGAGATGACGAGTAACCCTGTTGCACGAGAGATGATCGGCTATCTTCTTGTACGCGGTGGTGTGCACGTATTGGCTTATGCAAAAGCGATCGAGATGGTAACAGGCGTTGATATTAAGAAGATGCTTCCCGTTCCTGATCTAGAGAACTCGGCGTTTGAAACGACGAGGAAATTTGAAGCTGAAGGCGTACACCGAAAGTTATATACGTTCAGTGATACGGATTATCGAGATATCGCATTAATCTGGGCTGGTCAGCATCCGTTAGGAGGACCGCTTGAGACGGTGATTGGTGCTCCTGCTGGTGCTCCGATGCCTGAATTGCGTTCCATCTCTGAAGAGTTCGCACCGGGTATCTCTCATGAAGATTTTATGCAGATTGCTGAAAGACTGAAGAAAAATGCAGGAATAAGTTGATCGACCGGCGTACCTTGCGTCGGTTTTTTTTATGGTATGTTTATAGATTTTGTAAGAAAGTGAAGGGAAGTACGGGAGATGACATACAGATAAATTAAGTGGTTGATCCTGCTCATTCCAACATTTTCTGTTGGCTTATGGGAGTACGTTAGACATACGGTGCTATTGCCTTATATATCGATGAGCATGGGAAACTAGCTCTCTGCCATCATCGTTTTTCTGGTGATGCTTTATTTTTAAAATATCTTGTTTGGAAGATTAGAGCGGATGCAGCAAGAGCTTCAGAGAGAACGGGCTGAGAAAGGACAGTTGGGGGTCTGACCCCCAACTGTTTTTGCATTTGTTCACACAATAGTTATGGTTTGGAAGTTTATCTTCTACATACTTATGATAAAACTAAAGGTAGAATCGTCATTATGTAATAATGGAGGTATATTCATTTATGAATCCAATAAAAACGTTAAAAACCGTAGGGTATCTTGAAGGGGCTTCGTTCTTGATTCTTCTTTTCATAGCCATGCCATTGAAGTATTTCTTAGATCAGCCGATGGCCGTATCGATCGTTGGTGCTCTTCATGGTCTATTGTTCGTTCTTTATATTCTCGTCATTCTGTATGTATACAACGTGAAAAAATGGCCGATCATGCGTGCTTTCTTAGCACTTTTATCTTCTGTACTGCCTTTCGGACCGTTCATTTTCGACCGTAAGTTTTTAAAAGATTAATATGATGCGAAGGGAGCCAGTTTTTATGAGGGCTCTCTTTTTGTTAGAAAAAGCTAGAATCAATCTGTCGGGGTTTGTCGAAAAGCCTATATTTTTTGATTTCGACTTAATTACTGCTGATTTTGACTTATTAATTTTATTTTAGACTTAATGGATTGCATTTCCGGCTTAATGACTAGCGATTTCGACTTAATCATCCCCAACAGCCATATTTCGCCAAAGAGATGTACTTTCCGAACATACACATTAAATCAAATTGTCCTCTCACGACAGAATATGCACTTCCTCACAAATCACTGAAACAAAGTTCTTTCAACACAATCCAGCCATGTTAAGAATTCGTGTAAATTGTTTTAATTTTCTAATTTTCGGCTATTTATACTTTAATATGGTTTCTAATAGGAGGAACACGCTTATGATTAAAGCACTTCTACTCAATGCGTCTCTTAAGAGTGGTGAAGAAGTCTCCAATACCGAAAGCTTGATGAACGAAGCGGTGCATATTTTCAATAAGAACAACATAGATACAGAGATGGTAAGACTTGCTGATTACAGGATCGCCTATGGCGTTTCAGCAGATGAGGGAGAGGGTGACGAGTGGCCAGAGATTTTTGAGAAAGTAAAGTCCGCTGATATCGTTATCATCGGAACACCGCTCTGGCTCGGAGAAAAGAGTAGCCTTGCAACACAAGCGATCGAGAGGCTATACGGCGCGAGTGGTATGACGAACGAAAAAGGCCAATATATATTTTATAACAAGGTGGCTGGTGTTGTTGTGACAGGTAATGAGGATGGAGCGAAACACGCAAGTGCTTCTATTCTGTACGGCTTGTCTCACATTGGATTCACGATACCGCCGAATGTGGATACATATTGGGTTGGTGAAGCAGGTCCAGGACCTTCCTATATAGAGGCGGAAGGCAATGATAATGATTTTACGATGCAGCACAATAAAATAATGACGTACAATCTGATTCACTTTGCAAAGCTATTAAAAGAACATCCTATTCCAACAGAAGGCAATGTGGTAGAAAGTAATAGCTAATTAAGGGAGGATATTTATGGCAATCGATCAGGTAACGGTAGAACGATTAATTGGGCAATTCGAAAGGATCAGATCATTATCAGAAAAGCTTGCATCAAAACTTCAAAATGAAGATACGATCATTCAAGCAATGCCAGATGTGAGTCCGCCAAAGTGGCATCTTGCACATACGACATGGTTTTTTGAACGGTTCATCTTAAAAGAAAAAAATTCCTCGTACGCTCCATTTAATCCTAAGTTTGATTATCTTTTTAATTCCTACTATGAAACGATTGGCTCTTATCATCCCAGACATTCTAGAGGTGTGCTTTCCAGGCCATCGATGGATGAAGTGTATGCGTATCGCGATTATGTGAACACAGAAATTTTGGGTCTTCTAAGAGACTATGGAGATCAGGTTCCAAAAGAAGTGGAAGATTTGATTGAAATCGGTCTTCAACATGAACAGCAGCACCAAGAACTTCTTTTAACAGATGTAAAATATAACTTTAGCTGCAATCCTTTGCTACCTTCCTACACAGAAACTTCTACTACCAATCACACAAAAACTGAGCAAAAATCACAAGTTACTGAAATTAAGATCGAAGGAGGACTCGTTGAAATTGGTTTTGAAGGACCTGGGTTCTCATTTGATAATGAACGGCCTCGTCACAAGGTTTGGCTGAATGCTTATCAGATATCTTCCCATCCCGTAACGAACGGAGAATACCTTTCATTTATTGAGGCGGGGGGATATGAACAGCCTGAGCATTGGTTGTCGGATGGCTGGGCAACCGTTAAAAAAGAAAAATGGAAACATCCTCTTTATTGGCGTAAGAGCGAGGATGGGTGGTACACGTTCACATTAACAGGTGAAAAGAAATTGAATCTAGATGAACCTGTTTGCCATGTAAGTTTTTATGAAGCGGATGCCTTTGCTAGGTGGAGCGGAAAAAGGCTGCCAACAGAAGCAGAGTGGGAACACGCGATGAGTTCCATCCCAATAGAAGGGAATTTTGTAGAAGACGAATCTTACCATCCGATGGCTAGTGAAACTCATACTAAATCACCGATTAAGAAAGCATTCGGAGATGTATGGGAATGGACCAGCAGCCCATACACCTCGTATCCAGAGAGCAAACCTCTTGAAGGTGCACTCGGTGAATACAACGCGAAGTTCATGTGCAATCAGATCGTGTTGCGTGGAGGATCATGTGCGACATCTAAATGGCATATTCGACCTACTTATCGCAACTTTTTTCAAGCGGATAAAAGATGGCAGTTTAGCGGAATTCGCTTAGCGGGGGATCTCACATGAAAACGGTAAAATCGAACGTCCATTATCACATCGGAAACGAACCAGAAACAGATATGTACGGTGAGGTACTCCACGGACTACAACAAGAAAAGAAATTCATTTCACCCAAGTATTTTTATGATAAAAAAGGTTCTGAACTGTTTGAAGCGATTACGATGCTCTCCGAATATTATCCGACTCGAACAGAACTTTTGATCTTAAATAAATACAAACATGAAATGGCCAAAGCGATTGGAAGCGATACGGCACTCGTAGAGTTCGGAAGCGGAAGCAGTGAAAAAGTGAGAACCCTCCTTGAGGCGATGCCTGAACTTAAAGAATATGTACCGATTGATATCTCTAAAGATTTTCTGTATCAATCCGCACGTGCGCTTTCGATGGAGTATCCTCATCTCGACGTTCATGCGGTGTCTGCGGATTACACGGATAAGTTTGAGATGCCAGAGCTCTCATCAAAACGAAAAGCTGTATTCTTTCCAGGGTCTACGATCGGAAACTTTGAGCCTCAAGAAAGAATGAATTTTTTAAAGATGACAGCAGAATTCCTTAAACCAAATGGTGGTTTATTAATCGGAGTGGATATGAAAAAAGATCATGCCGTGTTAAATGCGGCTTACAATGATAATAAAGGGATTACAAGTCAATTTAATACAAATTTATTGAATCGCCTGAACAGAGAACTTTTGGCAAACTTTGACCTTGAAAAATTTAAACATCATGCGTTCTACCATGCAGAGAAGGGCCGAATTGAGATGCATCTTGTAAGCCTGATCAATCAGATGATAACGATCGGCGATAAAAATATCTCCTTTTCTGAGGGGGAGACCATTCACACGGAGAATTCTTATAAGTTTACGATTAAAGAGTTTCAACATATCGCGAAAGCATGTGGGTTCACTCCAAAACAAGTATGGTGTGATGATAAGAACTGGTTCAGTATGCATTATCTGGTTGTAGAGTAGATGTAAAACTAGGGGACTCCTTTTATAAGGAGTTTCTTTTTTGTGTTCATATAAATGGAAAAGAAGGTCTTCAAAGCTTTTTATTGGGCATTTTCTTAACAAAGAGTGATAATAAAAGAAAAGGGTATGGAAGAGGGATGGGTCATGAAACTTAAAGGAATTCACCATGTTTCAGCGCTAACTGCAAAAGCACCTGAAAATTTTAAATTCTATACAGAAGTAATGGGATTAAGGCTAATCAAAAAAACGGTAAATCAAGATGACACAAGTGTTTACCACTTATTTTATGGTGATGAAAAAGGAAATCCTGGGACAGAGCTTACGTTTTTTGAAATTCCGATGGCTGGAAGAAATCATGATGGAAACAACAGCATTTCGGCTATCTCACTTCGAGTGAAAAATGATGATGCGCTTCGTTTTTGGAAAGATCGTTTAAATGAACATGGGATTGAAGCGGAAGATATAAAGGAGCGCGCAGGTCGTAACACGCTGGCGTTTAGGGATCCTGAAGGTCAAAGAATGATCTTAGTTTCTGATGAAAACAACAAAGGCGTTGCTGGTGGGCAGCCGTGGAGCAAAAGCACAACACCACAAGAACATGCAGTCGTTGGGCTTGGTCCGGTACGGTTAACTGTACCTGCAGCAGAACCAACTGTACAAGTGCTAACGGAACTTTTAGGCTTCAAAAAAATCGGTAGCTATGCACCAGAAGTGGCAGATCAACCTGAAATCATTGTGTTAGAAACAGGTGAAGGGGGAAGCGGTGCAGAAATTCATGTTGAAGAACGAAACGACCTTCCTCAAGAACGACTTGGCAGAGGTGGAGTGCACCATGTAGCCTTTCGAGTGGATAATGAAGAAGAGCTTCACGAATGGATTGAAAAAGTAAAAACATCGAGATTTCCGAATTCTGGATTTGTAGATCGGTTTTATTTCAAATCTCTTTATTTCCGAGAACCTAATCGTATTCTTTTTGAACTTGCAACAGACGGTCCTGGATTTGATACAGATGAAGAATTAGAACATCTGGGAGAATCACTAGCACTACCGCCGTTCTTAGAAATACATCGTGAGGAGATTGAAGCGAAATTAAAACCTCTTCATACAAAACAATAAGAGATCGGCCTGAATTCTCCGGAATTTCAGGCTTTTTTTATTGAAATTTAAAGTAACAAGTAACCCCACTGCATAAATGGAAAAAGCTCTTTGTTCATAAAAAAAGAAACGCGTCATAAAAAAGGCATTTTAGGAAAAATTAAAAAACGTCACAATCATAACAAAAGAACGTCAAGATCAAGAAGTTCCTAAGCAGATGGATGAAGAAAAAGGTGAGACTAACCAAGCACCACAAGCACCTAAACAAGAAATGCAACAAAAAGATTCAAAAAAAGTCCAAGTGCGACCTGGGAAGAGCGGTCCATCACCAGGAATGAAAGATAATGGAAAAGACTAAAAATAGAGTATGAAAACCAAATTTTAAATGAAAATAACAAAGAGGTCATGTCTATGATCTCTTTGTTTTTATGAACAGAGAAATAATGAATCGGAGTGATCGGTCAATGTTGCAAGTATGGTTAGCTGGACTTCTTTTATTATCTTCATCAACTGTTGAACAAAATACGGATACCTTATTAGTTAATCAGGAAGGGCAAAAGCTAGCAGAAGTGAGTCGTAAACAGTTCGAGGGTTCAATTCCCGGGTTTCCGATGATCGATGACACCAAATACAATAAGTTTGTTGAACTGCTTGATAAAAGATCATATAAAGCACCGGTTAATGCAAAATTAAATGATCATGGTGGCATCATCCCAGGACAAGTAGGTTTTAAATTAAATCGAAAGTTGTTTAAAGAAAAGTTTTACACGTATTTTTTTGAACAAGGACCGAAAAAGATAGATGTGCCAGAAATGAATATCTATCCGAAAGTAGATACGGAAGTACTGGCTCATATTAAAAGTCAGCAGATTGGGCAGTATGTTACATACTTTAATTCAAATAATAAGAGTCGGACTACAAATATAGAGCTTGCTGCAAAAGCACTAGATAGTCATGTTGTTTTCCCAAATGAGACCTTTTCGTTCAACCAAGTCGTTGGTAAAAGAACTACGGCAAAAGGGTACAAAAGTGCACCCATTATCGTTAGAGGAGAATTGTCAGAAGGAATAGGGGGAGGAATCTGCCAAGTATCATCCACTTTATTTAATGCTGTGGATCGAGCAGGACTAAGAATCGTTCAGCGTTATTCACACAGCAAAAGGGTGCCATACGTGCCATCAGGTAGAGATGCGACCGTTAGCTGGTACGGTCCAGATTTTCAATTTCAAAACAAATACAATCAGCCCATACTCATTCGTGCTAAACGTTATGGTGGAAGTTTAATCATCAAACTTTATTCTTCTGAGATTCTTGATGAAAGAACACGAAAAGTACCGAATGCACCAACTCATATACCTGAAGAAATTCAAACCGATCAGAATGTGCATCTTTCTAACCCTAAAAGGTAATTTAAAGTACAATAATGATGTAATACTGTAATACATCTGTTTGAATTTGGGGAGTTGGATCGTTTGCAAACATTAGAAAAACTAACAGAACATTTTTGGTACCAAACACCTGTTTCAGAGACAGATCGGCCGATTTTGGGAGCTGTTGTAGGAAACGAAAGGACTCTGATGATAGATGCAGGAAACTCAGAAAAACATGCATCTTATTTTTTGGATGAACTACGTAAAAAGAACATTCAAAAACCGGATCTAGTCGTTATCACACACTGGCATTGGGATCACATTTTTGGGTTATCGGCATTAAACATTCCTTCCGTTTCTTCAGCAGAAACAAAAACAAAAATGCAGGAGCTTCTTCCTTTTTCATGGAGTGATGAAGATCTTGATAAGAGAGTCAAGCAAGGTGTTGAAATCGAATTTTGTGCAGAAGCCATAAAAAAAGAGTTTTCAGATCACCGTGACATCAAAATAAAGCTACCGACCATTACGTTTCATGCGAGAATGGAGATCGATTTAGGTGGAGTAACCTGTGTGCTTCAACATGTTGGAGGAGACCATACAACAGATTCAATCGTTATTTACATCAAGGAAGAAAAGATTTTATTTTTATCCGATTGTCTCTATGCAAATATGTACGCACCTAAAAATAATTATACGGTGAAACGAACACTGAAATTATTAGATGAACTCCAATCCTTTGACGCAGATTATTACATCTTCTCTCATTGGAAGGCAGCGACGAAACAAGAGTTTGAAACCGAAACAGCGATGTTGCGAAGATTTGCAACCCTTACAAAAAAATTTGAAGGTAATCAACAATCCATTGAAGAAGAATATAAAGTCCAGGTTAATCGAGAACTAAATGAAGATGAACGTGAAACCTTGCAGTTTTTTGTTAACGGTTTCAGTCTCGACCTAGATTTATAGAATGGGAGAAGAAAATGTTACAGACTTTTAAAGTGGCCATTGAACAATTCGGGGGAATAGAACGAGAGATTCGTGTGTGCTTGCCTTACGGGTATAGAGACAGTCAAGAATATTATCCCGTACTGTATATGCATGACGGTCAAAATCTATTTCGTGATGAAGATGCTAGCTATGGGGTTTCATGGGGTTTAGCTGATTATTTAAAGACGAGTAAAGTTCCTCTTATCATCGTAGGTATCGACTGTAATCATGAGGGATTCGAACGTTTTAATGAATACGCGCCATGGGAAAACCCAACAGTAGGGCCAGAACTTTTAAAATTTGAAGGGGTTTATGGTGGAAAAGGATCAGCATATATCGAATTTATTCTACATACGTTAAAACCACTTATTGATGAGAAATACAGGACGAAACCTGACGAAACATTAATGGCAGGCAGTTCGATGGGTGGCTTGATCTCAACTTATGCAGCTTGTCGCTACCCGCATATTTTCAAACGAGTAGCAAGCCTTTCTTCGGCCTATTGGTTTAATCAAACAGAGATTGAGAATTTTATAGAAGAAAGTGACTTAAGTGAGCTTAAAAGATTTTATATGGATATCGGAACCGATGAAGACACATCAAAAGTGGATGCTGCTCATTACATACGTTCTTCTGAAGAGGTCTATGAAGTTTTTAAGAAAAAGAACGTCGACGTGCGTTTTGAAGTGATCGAAGGCGGAGTTCATCATGAGACAGCTTGGCGAGAGAGAATGCCTAAGATTATTGATTATTTGTTGAAGTAAAGGGGAGATAGAAGTTGATCACATTTGAGAGAATGGACAACAAGCAGTTTAAAGATTACCTAAAGTTCATGCTGCCAGATTATATTCGTGATACCGCCGAACATTATAAACTAGATCAAGAGCTAGCTACTGAAAAAGCAGAAAAGCAAATGGAACAACTTCTGCCTGATGAGGAAAAAACAGAAGGACAGCACTTATTTCACATCAAAGAGGACCAAGAATTAGCCGGCTACCTTTGGTTTCATGTTTCTAAAGAAGAGAAAAAAGCTTTTCTGTATCATATCTTCGTATTGGATGAATTTCGTAAGCGAGGGATCGCTCAAACGGCTCTTCGCTTTTTTGAGAACGAATCAAAAGATGAAGGAGCTGATTATGTTGGCCTTCATGTATTTGGGTCGAATGAAAATGCAATTGCTCTTTATACAAAGCTAGGCTATAAACAAGCATCCATTTCAATGAACAAAGTTTTGTAAACGTTAAAAAAGGGAGAGAGATAAACATGAGAAAAATTGGATTGCAACTATACTCCATACAAAAAGAAACTGAAAAGAATTTATTAGGTACATTAGAAAGAGTAAAAGGGATCGGATATGACAGTGTACAATTTGCTGGATTGTTCGGGATTTCTGCTAAAGAAGTAAAAAAGGTATTGGACGAAAATGCTCTAACTGTTGCTGGAGCTCATATTCCCCTTCAGCAATTCTCTGGTGATGCATTTAAAAGGCAGATGGAAGATCAACTGATCTTAGAGAATGATTTGATGATCATGCCTTACTTATCGGATGAAGAAAGAAGATCGATCGACGATTACAAGCGTGTAGCAGAGGTGTTGAACGAAGCGGGATTAAGAAGCAAAGAGTATGGGATCCGTGTTGCTTACCATAATCATGATTTTGAATTTTACGAGCTAGAAGGTAAGATGCCGTTTGATTTGATCTATCAAGAAACAGACCCTGATCTAGTCAAGATGGAGCTGGACACGTATTGGGCAAAATATGCCGGGTTCGAGCCGGAAGAGCTGCTTAATAAGTATCGTTTACGCTGTGTATCCCTGCACCTCAAAGATATGGTAGTGAAAGAAGGGCAAAAACAGAGTACGATCGCTGGAACAGGAATACTTGATATCGGTAGTTTCCTACGATTAGCAGATGAACAGAAAGTTGATTATTGCGTAATCGAACAAGAGCATTTTGAAGGAGATCTTCTTTCAGAAGTTGAAAAAGGTGTGCAGAACGTTAAAGCACTTTTATAGAGGAGAAATCAGCGGTGGAAGATGTAAGGTTTGTTTCTTATATAGAAAAGAATCATTTCGAGCCGATACAAGAACTGAACAAACAAGAAGGTTGGACACAATTAGTTGAAAGAAACGAAGAAACAAAGCTGGCTTGGAGTAAATCAAACATAGCCTACGTCATGTTAAAGAACGAGGAAGTAATAGGTTACGCACGAGGGCTTACAGATGAACACGTAACACTCTATATATGCGAGATGCTGATTTCAAAGTCTTATCGTGGTCTAGGGTTAGGTGGGAAGCTGTTGAACATCATTCAAGGGAAATATCCAACAGCCCGTATGGAGGTGCTTGCATCACATACATCAAACACTTTTTATGAAGGACAAAATTTTCGACCTTTTTACGGATACCGAAGAACGTATGAAGAATGTAAATATTAGGAGGCGTCTTACATGGGTGAAAAAGTAACGAGTATCTCTGCTATACAAAGCCACATCAACAATGTATTCGTGCATGTAACTGAACTTAAAAAATCTGTAGAATGGTATGCTGATCTATTAGGGATAACGATAGACTTAAGCGAAGTGCAATCCCCTGTACATAACATTCCAGTAACAGGACAAACAGGATTATCACTGGATGATCATACGTTTGACCCATCTTTCCACCGATCACCTGGTTCTGGTCCCATGTTTAATCTATTTGCACCAGATATTGATGCAGCCTATAGAGAAATCCAAGAAAAAAATATGAAAGTGATCCGTGAGATCGAGTGGCATGGTGAAGTAGCTTGGTTTAATGTAGAAGATCCAGATGGAAACGTAGTTATGATCTGTAATTGTTAACGAATAAACGAATTATGAACATTGGGTCCCCACACGTTCTTTTTTTGTACGAGTGAGGGCCTTTTCTTGTGGATATAGATAATGACAGAACATTCCATCTATCTAGTATTTTCCTATTTGTGGTAAAGTGAATAGTAGAACGTTTTCAGGAGGAATCGAAATGAATGAGCAGAAATTAAATGCATTAAAAGAAGAGTTTGAGATTCTTGTAAGCGTAACCATAAATTCCTTAGAAGACCTCAAGAATTTTTTAAATCAGCAAAAACGCATCTACGAAAAAGTAGAAGAAGAGATGCTTCGCCATTATATTGCTTTCCAATGCCAAAGTAATGATGAAGAAATTAAAAAGCAATATGAATTTGATCAGCAACACATCAAGCCCATGTTTAAAAAGTACCAATCCCAACTTGACGAAAAAGTATTAGAATCACCATTTATGGGTGAACTGCCAGACGAAGAATATGGAGAATATAAGAAGAAACTAAGAACGCAATTTGCTCTTTTTCAAGAAGCAAACTTAGAAATAGAAAAACAAGAAGATGCGCTAACGAATCAATACTTTGAGATCACAGGAGGTCTATCTTCAAATTGGGAGGGGAAAGAAGTAACGATTAGTGAACTATTTGTTCATATCAGAGATTCAAAGCGTGATATAAGAGAGAAAGCGATGAAAGCTTTGTACGAGCCTATATTAAAAGAAGAAGAAAAACTTCAAAGTATTCTTGATGAGTTGATCCAGCTACGAGTGAAGAAGGCAGAGAACGCAGGCCTGAACGGTTTTAACGACTATATGTTTAAAAAATATAATAGATTTGACTATACACCAGAGGATTGTAAGGAACTCGCTGAATCCATACGTGAACATGTTCTTCCAATCACCATACAACTTCAAAAAGAGCACAAAGCTGAAATTGGCGTTGATGTTTATAAACCATGGGATGTTCAAGCAGAAGCAATTGGTCAAAAACCACTACAACCTGTAAGTTCCGATATAGAGTTGATTAATAAATCAGCGAAAGTTTTAAGCGAACTTGATGTGACGTTTGGTTCACTTGTTCATGAGATGAATGAGAAGAAGCTTTTTGATCTCACAAGCAGAAAAGGAAAAGCACAAGGTGGTTTCTGTGAATCACTACCTGAAACAGGGCTTCCGTTTATTTTTATGAACATGTCTAACACGGATAGTGACTTAGTTGTTTTTATGCATGAGATGGGACACGCCATTCATGATTTATTGAAGAGTGATCAAAATTTATATGCTTATAAGCAAATTCCGATGGAATCCGCCGAGCTAGCTAGTATGAGTATGGAGCTTTTCACGATGGATCGATGGGATGAGTTCTATAAAACAGAAGAAGAGCTCAAACGTGCGAAGAAGGATCAGCTAAAAGGTGCTTTGATGAGTCTTCCGTATATAATGGTGATTGATCAGTTCCAGCACTGGTTGTATCATCACCCGAACCATACGTGGGAAGATCGTATGAAGAAGTTTGGCGAATTAAAAGATCGCTATGATGCTTCAATAATCGATTGGAACGGATACGAAGAATGGAAAGTCAAAGGATGGTTCTATACCCTTCACATATATGAAGTTCCTTTTTATTTTGTGGAGTATGCCATTTCTCAACTTGGTGCCATTCAAATGTACAAAAATTATAAAGAAGATCCAGAGGGTACCATCAACAAATATAAACAAGCCTTGAAACTTGGAAGCTCTAAGTCTCTTCCAGAAGTTTATGAAGCTGCAGGAATTAAGTTGGATTTTTCATCTAAAAAGATTGCTGAGCTTATGGAGTTTGTTGCAAAAGAATTGGATCTACTATCCGTCAGTTAAATAAGAAAGCAAATAATTAAAGAATTTAAACAATTTAAAGGGATTATGCTTTATTAGTAGAAATATTAAAATAAGGCGCACTTTATATAAACCGTGGATTATAGGATTAACTAATAAAGAGGTGTCCATAAATTCTTGTCATAACCGGTTGGTGAGAGAGTTTTTACATGCACTGCCGACATACAATTTCCGATATTGAGCCGGACTCTATTCCCAGTGAACAAAGGAGCTTGTAAGCTGGATTCTCAATAACGAGAGTAAAATATGCGCAATTTAACATACGTTTTAGGATTCATTTTCCTTTGCAAGGGAAAAGTAAGTTAAATGGCATATTGTTTATGGGCAATTATTCGGAATATGAGGGGTGAAAGGTATGCGAAAACCCGATGACGAGAAATTATGGGACACAGGAACATCAGATTTTGAAGAAGGAGATAAGATCACCTTTCACAATACCGAGCAAGGTGTTGAGAAAACGTACACGGTCAAATGTGTGAAAGAGAATGGTGATATTGAGCTTGTCTATTCTGTAAAAAAACCAAGACCACCAATGCAGTAGCATAAGGTATAAATAAAGAAGACAGTTCACATATTTTCGTGAACTGTTTTTTATTTTTTAAAAATATGAAACACCTATGCATAATTGGTTAATAGTAAAAGGAATGATAAATTATGGGTGTTTACGACTTAGATATTAAGGTAAAAGAGGATTGAACAGTTATTTTTAGAGAGGAAGTATAATATGACTCAAAAGCCATTAATTGGTTTAACAAGTACGATCATGTCTATCAATACAATCGAAACTCAAAATGAAAATGTTGATACGATCGTTGTTTATAATAAATTTGCAGAAACAGTAAGAGACGCAGGAGGAATACCTGTTGTCATTCCAATGGGCAAACCGGAAGAAGCTGAGTTTTACGCAAAAATGTGTGATGGTCTGATTTTTACAGGTGGGGAAGATATCAGTTCCATCACTTACAACGAAGAACCTCACCCAAAGGCAAAAAAAGTAAACAAACATCGTGATGATTTTGAAATTGAACTTGTGAAAAAAGCACGTGATAACGAAAAAGCCATTCTTGCCATGTGTCGAGGCTATCACTTATTAAATGTTAGCTATGGTGGAACCATAATCCAAGACGTAGAGAGTGAGTTTTCAGACAGTATTAATCACTTTCAATCATCTGCAACTCGAACAGAACCTTCTCACACTGTTAGCATCGAAGAAGATAGTAAGCTTTATAAGATTGTTGGTGAAAAAGAGGTTGCGGTTAACAGCTTTCACCATCAGGCGATCGGAAAAGTCGGCAAAGGTTTACGTGTTGCAGCAAGAGCTTCTGACGGAGTAATTGAGGCCTTAGAGCTAGAGGATCAGGATAAAACTTTCTTGTTAGGGACGCAGTGGCATCCTGAAGAATTAAGACATGAGAACGAAAACATGATGGCCATCATAAAGACATTTATTAAAGAAGCAAAAAAAATTAAGGATAGAGATTGAAACCTCCCGTGCAGGAGGTTTCTTTATTTATAGAGAGAGGGAATGTTTATAAAAGGAAACTTTTCTCGGAATCATCACGTAGTATAGAATAGAAATTATTGAGGAGGCTGTCTCATGAATATATCGAGACTTTTGAAAATCATAACAGGCGGTATGGAAGCGTTTCTTGGCATTCCTTTTTTAGGAGGAGCAATCATTCTTGCTTCTGCATGGGGACCACTTCAATTCATGTTTGTTTTTCACTTAATTACGCTTATCATTTGTATCGTTCAGAAGGAGAGGTTTACAGGTAGTGTACTAGGTCTTATTACTTCTATCGTCGGCTATGTTCCTGTAATCGGAATGATCATGCACATCGTCACTGCTCTTGTTTTATTCTTTGACGCTGCTAGAGGGAGCAAAAAACGAAAGAACGAGCATGTCATTAATGTAAGAAAAGGGTATTAATAGCTTACCTTTCGTACGGAAAAACTTTCAGCCAAAACAGTGGATGAAAGTTTTTTTATTGAAAAAGAATGTTACATTATTTGGATGAAGGGTATTTTTAGACAATATGATGAGAGGAGATGAAAAGAGTTTGGAGATCTTATACGTTCCTTTAATACAGATTGCTATCGCTTATTATTTGTTTGTTCAAGCTCCACTTTATAATAAAGATCGCTGGCTCTGGTCCATACTAGGTTTTGTTTTTGGTCTCTTCACGTTGAGTATTTTCCTGATTCTAACAAACCGAAAAGGACTAGGTTGGACAATCTTAATCGCATTGACTCTTTCTGCTATCGCGGGAATTCTATTTTTAAGTTTACTGGTCTGGGCTGTCTTTTTTTCAAAAGGATAATGCGTGTATGAAAAAGAAGGTGAGTTTATGAAAAAACATCTAGTGTTTGTTTACGGGACGCTTCGAAAAGATGGAAGTAATGCCCACTTTTTGCAGCATGTAATATACATAGAACATAGGTGCTACGCTGAGGGACAACTATATGACACAGGTTGGGGTTACCCAGCATTAATTCTTGAAAAAGATAAATGGGTAACAGGTGAGTTATATGAAGTAACAACAGAGGAACTAAAACAATTAGACGAACTAGAAGATTTTGTGGAAAACAGAGCAGATAATTTATATGATCGAATATCTGCTAAGGTTCACACAACAAATGGTAAAGAAGAAGCTTTCGTTTATGTGATGAGAATCAAAGAAAGTCACTTTGTACCGCTCGTTGAGAACGATTGGATCAGATATCTCAATAAATAACTAAACAAAAAAAGAGGTCACCATCAACTGGTAGACCTCTTCTATAGTAAGGAGAAATCTTCTCTATTTAGCAATCAAGTTGTTAATACAATGCACAGCTGAGTCGACGTTATCAAACCGTTGAAGGGAGTTTGTTTCAATCTGTATCACTTCGAACGTTTGAGCGTTCTTTAAATACTTAACAGAAAAAACAGCCGTGTTGTTCTCACTAAAAGTGTGCGTAATATCTGATTCGATATATTGTTTGTTCTGCAGATTCAAGAGTATGTTTTTCACTTCTTGTTGGTTCATGATACATCGTCCCCTTTCTATTATGGGGGAACTTGTTAGGAACCCAAATAATAAGATTATTTTCCTTCCTTAACATTTATGCTAACATAAGTAATTTTGTTCGTACAGATAACGAAAGGCCTGTTCTTCTAATTTTACCCTTTTTTTATCGTCAAAATTGCTTCTACTTCGACATTACCCTTCAAAGCTCGTGAAATCATGCACGAATGCTCAGCTTTTGTGGCGAGTTTTTGAAGAAGTGTCGAAATGTTTTTTGACGGGTCATGTTTGATCGTGACGACCGGCCGATGAATGATCTTTTGATATGTGATCACTCCGTTTGTAACATCGACATATCCCTCAGAGTCCATCGTTAGATCAATCTTCTCTATTTTACTGCGTTCCATCATGGCAGCGAGTGTGATGATATAGCAAGTTGCTGCTGCTCCAAGCAACATCTCATCGGGATTTGTACCAATTCCCGGTCCATCCATCTCAGGAGGAATGGATACCTTTGTGTGCAGATTCCGTGTTTCGATCGTTCCCGTATCGTTTCTACCACCTGGCCAATGTGCATTTAAATGAAAAACATGTTGTGTCATTTAATATCACCTCAACTTATTCCTACTATCAGTGTAAATCAATAGAGCTTTTTCGTCACATTTCCTGTTTAGTGTCTGGAAATGTAAAAAATTTTGTTTTTTAGTGATCCAAATTGAAATTACCTTCGTTAGCTATTTGAAAACACTTACAAAGGGAGGTGATAACCAGGTGAAACGATTTGTACAATTGGTAGTATTCGCAGCGGGCATGAGTATTCCAGCAATCGTATCGGCTGATAGCGGTGGAATTCTTTCCCCAGTAACTAGTCTTACAAAAGAAACGACTGAGATTGTTGAAAGTGTTCCAGACAAAGTGAACATTTCGACGAAAGATCTTTCTGTTTCCGATGAGGTTGTTAAACCCACTTTAAAAACCGTTACAACCATTGTGAAAGATACAACGGATACTGTTGACAGGGTGGATCAAACGGTTAACGAAGTTACTGAAACGATAAGACCAGTCGATGAAGCGGTTAAAACGGTAACGAACACAGTGGATACGGTAAAAGAAATTGTTCCGACAGAAGCACATAAAAGTTCTAAACCGAACGTGGATATGAACCTTTCTGAAAAACCCTCTGTAAAAGTCGACGTGTTGGATCAGCAGGTAAATGTTACCGTTCCTCCTAGATCAACAAAGCCTCTAGCAGAGTTGAAACTTCCTGTCGTTTCAGAAATCGTTACTAAGCCAGAAAACGCGGAAGTGGTTAAAGTAAAACCAGCACCAATCTCAACACCAGTCAAAGATCCTGTTGTGAGGTACAAACCGACAGTTCGTGAAAAATTAAGTGAAACGAAGAATGTAAGAGTACAAGATCAAGAAGTTGTCATGAAAAAAGAAATAATAGAAACAGAGAAACCCGTTAGTACGGGTACGAGTGGAGAGGTACTTAAAAAGGGCAGAGATTTAGAAGGATCTGAGAAGCCTATCAGACAAAAATCGAGTCCAGATTATCCGATAACTCCAATGCTAACACCATCATCTCAAGGTGGACAAACTCCTTCCAGTTCTTCCAATGGTCCTATGACTTCTTCAAGCACAATTGCCTTTTTGGCCGTTTTAGATGGAGGGCAAAGTGATGCTCAGCTTGTAACAGGAATTGGACTTGATGGAGGAGTTCGACACTATTATGATCAATGGCTGAATGCTCCACCTGGGCAACCACCACAATCTTTCTTCTTCTAAATTATATTTGGTAAAACAAAAAATTAAGAAGAAGAAGGAGAGAAAAAAATGAAAAAATCAAACTTTATTAGAACATTTGCGATTACAGGCGCTGCTGCGGCAGGTTTATTCTTTGGAGGAAGCGAAACATTTGCAGATGAAGGGTCATCAAATCTTAAAATTGGAACAGGTCTGATCAGTAACATTCAGCTTTCTGATCAAGACCAAGATGAAGAATCTAATCTTAATCTTGATTTAGGTGCTGTTACAGGGATCGCACTAGAGAGTTCAGACGATGATTCGAACCACAACAGCGTTAAAGCAAACGTTGGTGCAGATGTAAATGCTGAAACTTCCGTTGATGAAGATGAAAAAGCTCAAGTAGGTTCTGATGTAAATGCAGGAGTTGAAGCTGAGTCAAAAACTGAAGAACGTATCGATTCAATAGCAAATGCTGCTGTTGGAACGAATGCTAAAGTTGAGAGTTCTTCTGCTGATGATGAAAGCAAAGCGTCCGTAACCGCAGATACAAAAGTTGGGGCTGAAGTTCGTTCTAATGAAGAAGACAACAAAGATTCTAGCTCTCTTAATGCTGGAGCAGATGTTCAAGCAACTGTTGAAGCTCAAGATGAAAGAGAATCAAATACTGCAGTTGAAGCAAACGCAGGTTTAACTGCAGAAGTAGAAGCGACTGAAGAAGACGAGAAGTCGGGCGCAAAAGTAAATCTAGGTACAGATGTGATGGCGAACGTAACTTCTGAAGATGAAGAGGATAACTCTTCTCTAATGGCTGACGCTGGTCTATGGGCAGGAGTAGAAGCGACTGAAGAAGACGAGAAGTCGGGCGCAAAAGTAGATCTAGGCACAGATGTGATGGCGAACGTAACTTCTGAAAATGAAGAGAATAACTCTTCTTTAATGGCTGATGCTGGTCTATGGGGAGGAGTAGAAGCGACTGAAGAAGACGAGAAGTCAAGTGCGAAAGTAGATCTTGGCACAGATGTGATGGCGAACGTAACTTCTGAAGACGAAGAGAATAACTCTTCTCTAATGGCTGATGCTGGTCTATGGGCAGGAGTAGAAGCGACTGAAGAAGATGAAGCGTCAAGTGCAAAAGTAGATCTAGGTACAGATGCGATGGCGATGGTTATGTCTGAAGATAAAGAAGATCGTTCTTCTTTAAGCACTATGCTGAATACGGATACAGCACTTGCTTTGTATTCTGATGATGAGCTTGAACAAACTTCTCTTAAGTTAAATTCTTCTATCATGGCAGATCTAATGAGCTCATTCGATGAAGAGGAAGATCGTTCTTTTCTATTTTCTTCGTTAGACACTGGTCTTGAACTTGGACTTGAAGGCAATGATGAAGATCGTGAGTTAGATTTAAATATTTGGACAGGCTTAATGCTTGGTGCAATGTATGACGGACAAGATAGTGAAGACTCTATCTTAGAACTTTAATAGAATAATAATTTAAGAGACGGCAGACGTGCTGTCTCTTTTTCTTTGGAATGAAATAAGAATGTGGGTAATCTCTTAAAAACGTAGACCAACAATTTTTATAGGTTATTATGTAGAAAACACCCTAAGTAAATGGAGAGAATTAGCGAAGGAAATAAATTGTTGGGGGACAGTCCCTCATGTATACTTAAGTTTATTAAGTATACATGAAGGTGTTAGATTAGGAGATGGCGCTATGGTGCATAAAGAAACAAATCTGAAGTTAGTTGTGGCTGGTTTATTGTTAGGGATTTTGATGGCCGCAATGGACAATACCATTGTAGCAACGGCGATGGGGACGATTGTAGCGGACCTTGGTGGATTTGATAAATTTGTTTGGGTTACAGGCTCTTACATGGTTGCGGTAATGGCAGGGATGCCTATTTACGGTAAGCTGTCTGACATGTATGGTAGAAAACGATTCTTCATTTTTGGTCTTGTTGTTTTTCTTATCGGTTCTGCTCTTTGCGGTCTTGCTCAAAATATGGAACAGCTGATAGCGTTTAGAGCGATTCAAGGTATTGGTGGTGGAGCCTTGATGCCGATCGCCTTTACGATTGTGTTTGATATTTTTCCTCCAGAAAAGAGAGGGAAGATGACAGGGCTTCTTGGGGCGGTTTTCGGAACTTCTAGTGTTCTTGGGCCTTTGCTAGGAGCATTCATTACGGATGCGATCAGTTGGCATTGGGTTTTCTATATTAACGTTCCAATAGGTGCAGCATCGTTTTACTTGATCTTTCGTTATTATAAAGAAACGCTTGAACACCGCGAGCAAAAGATCGACTGGTGGGGTGCCATCACACTTGTGATTGCCGTTGTTAGTCTGATGTTTGCTCTTGAACTTGGTGGCAAGACGTATGCATGGGATTCAACGCAGATTGTAGCATTGTTTACGATATTCACGGTCTTTTTCATCGTGTTCTTTGCTGTAGAACAAAAAGCATCCGAACCGATTATTTCATTTTGGATGTTTAAGAAGAGACTATTTGCTACTTCGCAGATTCTAGGGTTTCTTTACGGCGGAACATTTATTATTCTAGCTGTATTTATTCCAATTTTCGTTCAGGCGGTTTACGGTGGTTCTGCAACAAGTGCGGGATTAATACTTACTCCAATGATGTTAGGTTCTGTCGCTGGAAGTATGATAGGTGGAATCTTTCAAACGAAAACGAGCTTCCGTAACCTCATGATCGTATCCGTTGTTTCTTATTTCACTGGCATGTATATGTTAAGTGGTATGACTCCGGATACTTCTAGGATGATGCTTACCTTATTTATGGTGATTGTTGGATTTGGGATGGGCTTCTCGTTCTCCCTACTCCCTGCAGCAACTATCAATAAGATGGAGTTTCGTTACAGGGGTTCTGCCAACTCTACAAATGCCTTTTTACGGTCATTAGGTATGACGCTTGGTGTAACCATTTTTGGGGCACTTCAAAATCGAATTTTTTACGAGAAGATAAGTGACAATCTAAAAGGCTTTGCAGGGCAAGGTGCTGCAGCGTTTAAAGAGATCGATCCTCAAAAAGTATTTCAGGCAGGGGAGCGATCTAAAATACCTCCTGAAGTGTTGGATGGTATAACGGCTTCAATGTCTGCGTCTATTACAACTGTTTTCACTTATGCATTGATTCCGATCGTTATTTCAGCTGTAGTCATATTGTTTATGGGGAATGAAAGGGTAGAAACATCAAAACAAAATATAAAATCAAAATAAAAAAAGAGTTTGGGAAGAGAATATCCCAAACTCTTTTTTTATGCTGCCGAAGTTGCTTTCTTTTCTTTTTTCGGAGCAATCGTGTAAGACAAAGATACAATGATATCAATGGCGAGTATCAGCGCCCAAATACGTGTGACATTATTAGCCACATCGTTTTTGTAGAACAGATCTGTATCTGTTGTGTCATACCAATCTTTTAAGAGAGTGTCTATTTGTATGGATGATACAGCATCGGAGAGGCCAAACAATAACAGGAAAACACACTGTGCTGTGATGAATAAAAGAATGTGCTTATAAAGATTTTTTCTTTCTTGCTTCGCGTGTTGCATTCCATACATTGGTTTTGAAGCTGGTAGATCGGGTTCAGGTAACCCACGCGTTTTGGCAACCTTTCGTTGTATAAAGCGATCTATTTTTTGAAAATCGCTCTTTCCATACAAAAACGCATAAGCAATCACGACCAAGATAATGATTTGATAGGTTGAGAATTTTCCTGTTTTTAAATAATCGAAATATCCCATCGCAGCAATCCATAGGTCATTTAAAAGAAAAAGAATAAAGAATGCAATGCTCAATTTTTTCAGATTGAACCAATAACGGACGACTAAAAAAGATAAGGTTGAAACCCAAAATACGGTCTCGGCCAATATGAGAAATACCCACTTATGTTCCAAAACAAAATCCATTTGATGTTCATCCTTTCTCTGATATATGTACCAGTAAACCATTTTTAGAATACCACTTAAATATGGTTGAGTCTCCCATATTTAGGATCATTTCTCTTTAGTATTGTGTGATCATGAACAAGAATAGCATATTAAAAACGGAGTGATACCATGTATTCAGATACAGCCTCTGAATTACGCAGCATTCGTAAGACAATGATTGTATTGGGAATCGTAATATTATTTGTAGTCGGGTGAAAACAAAGAGAATAAACTTGTATTAAAAAAAGAGGAAGACTTAGACACTGTGGAAATCTCAGAATAATCTATGGTTAGAAAAGTAACTGTAAAATACAAGTAAGTTGTTTTATTAAGTAAGTTCTTCAATTATATGATATACTTTTTCTTAATTATTAAAATTTATAACACTTAGGAGGTGACAACTTATATTCCAGTAACTTGGGGTATAAGGAGTCTTTTTGGACAGTTTGACCTTATTGAAATTACTTGCAGTAGCCGCACTTATTCTACTAACCGCTTTTTTCGTAGCAGCAGAATTTGCGATTGTAAAGATTCGTAAATCAAGAATTGATCAACTAGCTGAAGAAGGTAACAAAAGAGCGATCGCAGCACAAAAGGTTATTTCCAACCTGGATGGATCACTCTCAGCCTGTCAGTTAGGAATTACAATTACAGCTTTAGGATTAGGTTGGTTAGGTGAACCTACGGTAGAAGCAATTCTCGGTCCTGTTTTTGAACAAATGGATTTAAGCCCGGCAATTGTTCACACATTATCATTTGCAATTGCTTTTGCATCCATTACTTTTTTACACGTTGTTCTTGGTGAGCTTGCACCAAAAACAGTAGCAATTCAAAAAGCTGAAACCATTAGCTTATTGTTATCACCTGCATTAATCGGATTCTATCGAGTTATGTATCCATTCATTTGGTTCTTAAACGGAAGTGCTCAGCTTCTAGTAAGAATGTTTGGTCTAAAACCAGCTTCCGAACATGATATGGCACATACGGAAGAGGAACTTCGTTTAATCTTAAGTGAGAGCTACAAAAGTGGTGAGATTAACAAATCTGAGTTCAGTTATGTGGAAAAGGTGTTTGAATTTGACGACAGAACTGCAAAAGAGATCATGGTCCCTCGTACAGAAATGATTTGTCTTTATGAAGACAATTCAGTTGAAGAAAATATTAATATAATCGCAGAAGAAAAATATACACGTTACCCTGTTGTAGGGGAAGATAAAGATAATGTTCTTGGGATGGTAAATGCAAAAGAAGTATTCTTTGATTTGATCAAAGGGAAAAAATACCCGCTTGAACATTACATTCGACCAACATTGAGCGTATTTGAAAATACACCGATTAAAGAAACACTTTTAAAGCTTCAGAAAAAGGGATTCCATATGGCTGTTTTAGTTGATGAGTATGGTGGAACAGCTGGTATAGTAACCATTGAGGATATTTTGGAAGAGCTTGTTGGGGAAATACGTGATGAATTTGATGAAGATGAATCACCAATGATTCACGCAGTTAGTCCGAATGTGAAGCATTTTGACGGTAAAGTATTGATTGCAGAAGTTAACGACATTTACGGATTACAAATCGATGATAGTGAGCTTGATACGATTGGTGGATGGGTGCTTTCTCAAAACTCGGAAATACAAGAAGATCAAGTTATAACTTTTGATGAATATGATTTCAAAGTGATTGAAATTGATGGTCACCAAGTGAAAAAGATTGAGATTACAAAAAGACTTAACCAAGATGAGATCAGTTCTTCATCTCAAGAATTAGAACACAACTTAGTTGAAAAAGAAGCGTAATCAAGAAGAGACTAGTCTAAATAGATTGGTCTCTTTTGTTGTTTATATATCAAAAGCAGAGAACAAATGAATGTAAGTAGGAGATACATTTGAAATCCATTACTATTCAATTAGAATACGATGAAAGTACCTTTAAACCATCACAAGATATTGAAAGAATATTAGAAGAAAAACTTTCAGGTACAGATTTAAAACTGGTTTCCGTATACCCAACTGCAGATTGCAAAACGTTTGATATTATGAAGGACAAAGATTTAACAGGAGCAGGTGGACAAACTTCTCATGACAATGAGAAACCACCAAATAGAAACTGAGACGGGAATTCCCGTCATTTTTCATTTATACTTCTAATTTCCCAGGAAATCGACTTAAATTGACAGAATATATTGACAAATTTATAGTGATTATTTACTATTTAAATAACTAAACTTTTAAGACAAAAGTAAAGGAGATGGAAGAATTTAAGGAGGTTGAGGGAGATGATAAGTGTGCCGCAATACCGTTTTATTCGTTTGATAACAGGTAGTGAGATATTAGATGTTGATATCTTTCTGTTCACTGACAAAACAACTGTAGTGGTAAGTATGCTTTATTACAAACATGAACATATTATCATGTCCTCTCAGACAGCTCCTGATCGAAAAACGGCTTTAAAAAATGCCTTTCATACTTTCTATGAAACCAAATTCATCTACGATCAAAAACACCTTTCAGCTATAAACTAAAAGAATCGAATAATCTAGCATTGAATAGTAAGAATATTTTTGAAAAAATATCTTTATTTGCAAAAGGACATATGTTTATAATTTAGGTAATCATGAACGAAACGTTTTGATTAACGTTTTTAATGGAGGGTGGGTATGGAAACTTCAGATGGTCAAGTATTAAGAGATAGCCTTTTCATTAACCAAATGAAAACATATGCCAATCAATTTGAACATTCTGAAACACCTTTTCTTATCCAGAAAGATCGAACGTGGGTTTACGTAAATCCTGCAGCTAGAAAAATTTTAGAAGCGGAAGAAGATATAATTGGTCAGCCTATATGGAACAACCTGCCTAATGAGTTACATTCCTTAGTAGAAGAAAGAATTAAAGCATGCGACATGGGTATTGCCCCTAAGCCCAGTGAACAAACTTGGATCACTCAAAAGGGTAACCATGTTCGATTAGAGGTAATTGGATTTCCCCTATTGTTCTCGTCACACGCCACACAAATCATTATCCGTAATTTAACTCAGCAGCACCTTGAAAAGAAAGAGACACTTGATCATTTAAAGCTTATTACAGAAAATATGATAGATATCATAGGAATAGTTAGTCGTGAAGGAATCTTTACCTATTTAACACCGTCCTATTTTTTAGTAACGGGTTATACAGAAAGTGAAGCAATTGGAACCACACCCTTTAATCTTGTTCATCCTGATGATCGAGAAAGAGTCATTCATGAATTTACTCGTATGATTTTAGAACATGTACCTCTTACGATTGAATACAGATATCTAAAGAAAGATGGCGTCTACATTTGGTTGGAGTCGAAAGGGACGCCTATCAATCATAAAAAAAACCAATCTGCTATAGTTGCGTCGCGAGACATTACGAAAAGAAAACAAGCAGAAGATGCGTTACGAAAGAATGAGTTTAAGCATCGTATTATTCTCGATCACAGCAATGATTTAATCTGTTCAGTCGACCCTGATGGAATGTATTTATACGCTTCTCTTTCTTATAAGAGTATTCTAGGGATCGAGCCCAATTTATTGATTGGCACAAATGCTTTGAACTGTGTTCACATGGAGGATCATGAGAGTGTAGGAGAATATATAAAGTCAGTCGCAGCGCTGGAGAATCCTCTTCCTCTCATTTACCGAAAGATGCATGCTTCAGGTCATCCAGTTTTATTAGAAGGTAAAGGAATGCCTATGGTGTCTGATGAAGGCGACATTGAGGGTATCGTTTTTATCTCTCGTGATATTACAGAAAAGAAAAAAGCAGATGAGTATATACGAAATAGTGAGAAACTTGCAGTGTTAGGAGAACTAGCCGCTGGTGTTGCTCATGAGATCAGAAATCCACTAACATCCATTAAAGGTCTGTTTTCCTTAATGAAAAATAGCGAGATCGATCAAAGTAAACTCTTTTTATACAATGATGTGATCTGTGAAGAACTGAATCGGATTGAATCGATCGTTAATGAGTTTATGGCTTTAGCGAAACCAGATGCTACACAATACAGGAAGAAAGTAAACATCATTCAGCTTCTTCAAGACACTGTGATGTTATTAACGTCTGAAGCTAATCTGTATAATGTTGAGATTCGTTTATTATTTAAAGAGAAGGATCTTTTTGTCTCGTGTGAAAAGAACCAGATTAAGCAAGTATTTGTCAATGTCATAAAAAATGCGATTGAAGCTATGAATGATGGGGGAATCCTCACGATAGCGATTGAAGAAACAGTGGATCAAAAAGTTAAGCTGATCTTTGTAGATAATGGAATCGGAATTGAAGAAGAGCGATTAAAGAGCATTGGTGTTCCATTCTTCACCAACAAGGAAAAAGGAATCGGTCTCGGTCTAACGGTTAGTAATAAAATTATTACAGAGCATAAGGGAGATCTGAAAGTAGAAAGTTATCCTGGAAAAGGTACAACCGTTTCAATCACTTTACAAAAAACAGAATAGATTTTAGAAAGTCATTGAACGAGCGGAAGAGAGTAATGACATTTGAAAATCAAAAATTTCAATAGGCTTACGACGAAAAGAAAGAAGAAGCTGATAAAGAGATCAATGATAAAGTAAAGGCATGGAAAGAAAAGTGGAAGAAATAAATGGGCTCTTATGAAATGAATAGACATAAAAAAGAAAGACTGAACTCTACCCATGAGAGTTCAGTCTTTTAAATGCCGTCAAATAGTTTGAAAACACTTCTTCCAAGTAGTCTGATGAGCCATATGATTAGTTCAGGAATAACTAATAGAAGATCAATCATAAAGTCTAGCCATGTGTATGTTTCATTTCTTTGCTTCTTTTTCTTTTTACGCATAAGGGCCATTTAGCCATCACCTTTACCTTTAATGAAGATAAAAAAATTTACTTTAATTAGAATTATATTTATGAAGTAAAGATTTGATTAAGAAGAACAGGACATTGGAAGCATAAGATTGTTTTTTTGAAATGTGATGAAAACAACCTCCACAGTTCTTCGTTCTTTTATGGATGACAAGATTAGTAAGTTGTTCCTATGAGTAATTTTATATACGTTTACATAAAAAAATAGTTTCTTAATATTTCCACTCTATAATGAACGAGTAATAAATTCATTTAAAAGGGGTTGCATCAAGTATGGATGAAAGACCGATGGATGAATGGATTAAGAAACTCACAGAAGACAGCTTAAAAAAAAACAAACTGGATCGCAGAACGTTTCTTGCAGGTGCCGGAAAGATTGCAGGAATTTCACTGGGGCTTACCATTGCTCAGTCGCTAGGCAGTTACGAGGTGAACGCAGCACCAACATTTAGAAATTATCCGTTCACGTTAGGTGTAGCATCAGGTGACCCGTTAGCAGACAGTGTTGTTCTATGGACAAGATTAGCACCAGATCCATTGAATGGCGGAGGGATGCCAAATCAAGCTGTACCTGTAAAATGGGAGATCGCAGAAGATGAACGATTCAAAAAGATTGTGCAGAAGGGAACAGAACTAGCGCGTCCAAATCTGGCGCACTCTGTACACATTGAAGTAGATGGACTTAAACCAAACCACATATACTACTATCGATTCAAAAGTGGCTATGAGTATAGCCCTGTAGGAAGAACGAAGACTCTTCCTAGAAAAGGTGAGAATGTAAAGAGTATGACTTTTGCATTTGCATCTTGTCAGCAATATGAACATGGTTTCTTTACGGCCTATCAGCATATGTCAGAAGAAGAGTTAGATTTTGTTGTTCATCTTGGCGACTACATATATGAATACGGACCTAATGAATATGTATCACCATCTGGCAATGTAAGAACGCATAGCGGTCCAGAAATTATGACACTCGAAGACTATCGAAACAGACATGCTCAGTACCGTTCTGATGGGAATTTAAAAGCAGCTCATGCAGCATTTCCTTGGGTGGTAACGTGGGATGATCATGAAGTGGAGAACAACTATGCAAACATGATTCCTGAAAAAGGTCAGTCTGTTGAGGCATTTGTCAAACGTCGTGCGGCGGGTTATCAAGCGTATTATGAGCACATGCCACTTCGCCGATCTTCCTTGCCACATGGAGCCGACATGCTACTCTATCGAGATTTCACGTATGGAAACTTGGCGATGTTCAATGTAATGGATACACGACAATATCGGGATGATCAAGCAAACGGAGATGGCAGTAAGCCGCCTACTCCTGAATCTCAAGATCCGAATCGTACTTTAACAGGGATAGAACAGGAACGATGGTTGCTTCAAAACTTAGGAAACTCTAAAGCACATTGGAATGTTCTTGCTCAGCAAGTATTCTTCGCACAAAGAAACTATGGTACGGCTGATGCGCCACGATTGAGTATGGATGCATGGGACGGATACACGGCATCTCGTGAACGCATCACAAATTTTATACAATCCAAGAATTTAAATAATGTTATCGTACTAACAGGTGATGTACATGCGAGCTGGGCGTGCGATCTAAAAGCGGATTACAATGATTCATCTTCAAATGTAATTGGAGCTGAATTTGTTGGAACATCCATCACCTCTGGTGGGAACGGTGCCGATAAACGTTCAGATACAGATAAGATATTAGGTTTAAATCCTCATATTAAATTCTTCAACGATTATCGAGGTTATGTTCGATGTACGGTTACTCCTGAAGAGTGGAGGGCTGATTATCGAGTCGTCCCGTTCGTAACGTCACCAGGTGCTGCTATCTCAACGCGTGCTTCATTTGTCTATAAAAAAGATCAAAATGGTCTGCAACAGGTGGGGGCAGCGAAGGTTGCAGAAGGAGTTAAGGTATCTAGCGAAGTAGAAGAAGATCGAAACCGTGCTCATGGTAAAGCGCATGAGAAGCAGATGAAGAAAACCGGTGTAAAAGCTACGCAATAAAATGTGGAGAGGATGGATGGAAAGTTATAATCCATCCTTCTTTTAGTTTGGTTGGTATATATCTAACGTGTTTTTATTCACAGCATGATCTTAACAATGATTAACTTATCTGTAATCTAGGGTTTATATTTTATAAATATACTTTTCATGTAGGATTAACATCTTGATAGGAGAGAGAATAAAATGACGAATTCCTTTGATGAACAGCACCCAGACCAAAAATCTAAGATTACGCGTAGAACGTTTATTGAACGCACAACAAAGGTAGCAGGACTTTCCCTAGGGTTAACTTTTATAAATCCAATGACCTCACTAGACGTTCTAGCTGATCGTGGTAAAAAAATGAGTCGCAAAAAGCCACTACTTGTTTTTCCAGTTGTCAGTGATGTACATATGAATGAAACGTCCGATCAAACCTTCAATAAATTTAAAGAGACTCTCAAACAATTAAACCAACTCGTACCTAAGCAAGATGCATTTGCTGTAGTAGGTGACTTAACAGACAATGGTCTAGTACCGGAATATGAGAAGTTCAAAACGGCTTATGAAGCAAATAAACAATCAAAAGCTGTTTCGCTGATCGCAATCGGAAACCATGATTATTGGAACGGTTTACCAGAGGCTGATGCTCAAAGGCGCTTTTTAGAAGTAACAAAAATGCCGGCAATCTACTATCACAAGATTATCAAAGGGTATCATTTTATTGTGCTTGGGACTGAGGATGGGGTGACAGAGGGTACGTTCTCTGTTAAACAAATCAAATGGTTGTCTGAAAAGTTAAAGCAAGCACATACCGATGATCCGAAGAAACCCATCTTTGTTTTCCATCACCAGCCGATCAAAGATACCATGTACGGAAGTGAGTGGGGCTTTACAGTGAATAGAGATTTATTCTACGATACGTTGAAAAAATATCCGCAAGTCATTACATTCTCAGGCCACACACACTATCCATTAGATGATCCTAGAATTATTCACCAAAAAGATTTTACAACGATCGGTACTTCAACTGGCGCGTATCTATGGCTGGACGCTGGACGTATACAAGGAGAAGTTCCTGAAGGAGCAGATATTCTAAACCAAGCTTTAATCGTCGAAGTGTATGAGAATAAGGTGTTAATTAATCGCCGTGATATCCATAATAAGGATTGGACAGGTGAACCGTTTGAAATTAGTGTTCCTGCCAATAAGAATAGTTTTAAATATACGGATGCTAGAAAAGATAAAAAACCACCATTTTTTACAAACGATGCGATGCTTTCTATTGCGAACGACATGACGACAGCTACTAGTCTTTCAATTATGTTTACACAAGCAAAAGACAATCTGCTCGTTCATGATTATAAAGTAATCGTTACAAACCTAGAGACCAAAGAAGTGGCGAAAGAATATTTAGGTTTTTCAGAGTTCTATAAAGATCCTGTTCCTAATCCTCTCATTCTTAATCTTGAAGGGTTAGCACCATCTACAACGTATGATATAGAAGTGTTTGCACTCGATGCATATGGAAATATCAGTGGAAATTCAATCAAGGCCATAGGCAGAACAAAGAAAGGTGAGCCAATAGCTAAGGTTGAGTAAGTAAAATTACACTTTTGGGAATCGGACAGATAAACGCTCGAATTGGACAGATTAATCTTTCAATTGGACAGATTAACACTGGAATCCGACAGATTCGTTATGCAATCCGACAGATTAACGTTTGAAGTGTACAAAATCAATTCTCTTAAATCTAAAGAAAGCTGACTTCATGAGGTCAAAACAGCAGTAACATGCTATTTTTCGGCCTCATAAGTCAGCTTTTTGTCTATTTTTTATCTTTCATCGCTGCTTTTAATGCATCAGCCAAACTATTACCAAAGCCTTCGTCCTCTTTGTTGTTTGCGCTGTATTTTTTGAGAAGCTGGCGTTCTTCTCGCTTTGTAACCTTCTTTTTCTTGTCGTCTGCTTTTTCCACTACATTACATGGCTTGCATTGGAAGTATGTGCCTGCTTTTCCGTTGTGAAGCTCCATCTTCTTGTGGCACTGCGGACAGCGTCGGTTTGATAGCTTCGGATCTTTACGGCGACGGTACGAACACTCACGATCGGAGCATACAAGCACTTTGCCGTCACGCCCTTTAACTTCTTTTAAAAGTTTACCGCACTCCGGACACTTGGAACCAGTAAGATTGTGAGCGCGATATTCCTGCGAGCTAGATTTAATTTCCATTACTAGCTGTTTTGTTTGTTTACGGATGTTCTCTAGAAACTCTTTCGGATTTCCTTTTCCACGGGCGATGGCTTCAAGGTCTTGCTCCCATTTAGCCGTGAGTTCAGGTGACTTCAGCTCATCGTTCACAAGCTCGATCAACTGCTTTCCTTTCGGCGTAGGGTGAAGCTTATTGTTTTTTCGGTCAAGAACTTCAGAACCTAGCAGTCTTTCAATGATATCAGCCCGTGTTGCAGGTGTGCCTAGACTGTATTTTTCCATACGAGATAAAAGGTCAGCCTCTGTAAAACGGGAAGGAGGTTCTGTTAACTTTTTCTCCGTGTTTACCTCTTTTACAGATAACGATTGCCCTTCTTTGAGATTTGCGAGGGCACGCGGGCTTTCTTCTTCTTTACCAGACAGCACTTTAAATCCTGGATCAAGCACTAGCGTTTCACGGGCCATAAATGTTTCACCCGCAACGTTTAATGTAGCGGTCAACGTTTCCAATCGATACGCTGGGTAAAATAGAGCAAGGAATCGGCGTGCGATTAAATCATAAAGTTTACGCTCATCGTTATCAAGATCACCTAAGTGCAACGGTTCATCAGTCGGAATGATCGCATGGTGGTCCGTTACTTTTGAATCGTTAAATACTTTCTTTGCGACCACATTTCCTTTTTGTTTTAACAGAGGCTGCACTTCTTCGCGGTATCCAGATGACATTCCTTGAAGGCGATCAAACATCGTATTTTCCATATCTTTTGTTAAGTAGCGGGAATCTGTTCTTGGATACGTAACAAGCTTATATTGCTCATAAAGCTTTTGAAGAACAGATGATGTTTTTTTAGCAGAGAACCCGAAACGGCGGTTCGCATCACGCTGAAGTTCAGTAAGATCGTAAGGCATCGGATGCGCCTCTGTTTTTTCTTTCTTTTGAAGGGAAGAAACAGTTGCTTGCTGTCCCTTTACTTTACTAACGATCTCTGTCGCTTTTTTCTCTTCAAAAAGACGCTTCTCTCCGTTATGTTCCCATGTTGCTTTTAACATGCCGATGGTCGCATCAATTGTCCAGAAATCTTTCGGCTGAAATGCGTTAATCTCTTGCTCGCGCTCTAAGATCATGGCAAGTGTCGGTGTCTGTACACGGCCAGCAGAGAGCGGATCATTGTATTTCGTTGTTAGTGCACGAGTCACGTTTAGTCCGATGAGCCAATCTGCTTCAGAACGGCAAACGGCAGATTGATAAAGGTTGTCATATTGTTTAGCGGGTTTGAGTTGATTGAACCCATCACGAATCGCTTTATCCGTTTGAGACGAGATCCATAAACGCTTCACTGGCTTTTGCCATCTCACTTTTTCCATGATCCATCGCGCAACAAGTTCACCTTCACGTCCAGCATCGGTCGCAATAACAAGTTCACTTATATCTTTGCGTTTAGCAAGCTGTTCGATCGCACGGAATTGGGGACTGACTTGGCGTATCACTTTTAATCCCATATGTTTTGGGATGATGGGCAGATCTTCTAAACGCCATTGTTTATATTGCTTGTCATAGTCTTCTGGCATTTTTAATTCAACTAAGTGACCGAGTGCCCATGTAACGATGTGCTTCGGTCCTTCAATATAGCTTTTATTTTGTTGCTTACAGCCAAGAACTCGCGCAAGATCGCGCGCCACGCTCGGCTTTTCAGCAAGGATTAATTGTTTCATAGTGTACCCCTTTCAAACTTCTACTTTAGTCATTATAACAGAGTGTAAAAATAAGAAAAAAATGAAGATTTATTTCTCCTTCATGGTTTCTAAATCCTGTATACTGAATAGTGAGTCTATTTTACTTTGTTAAGTATTTTTTGATTAATATAGTGACACAGTTTCGGTATAACTGAGAGGGGAAAGGGAACATGTGGAAAAACCGGAATTTTTTAATTTTGATGTTTGGTCTTGCTGTATCGAGTACAGGGCTTTGGGTTGGAATTATTGGGAACCTTGAATTTCTGCAGATGAACGTAGAATCATCCTTTCTGCAAGCACTCATTATTTTAGCAGGATTTCTTGTAGGAATATTTTTAGCCCCGATGGCTGGCCGGATTATAGACAGAAGCAATAAGAAAAAGATTTTAATCTATGCTGGATTCGCTCGATGTGCTGCTATCTTTTTTATGTATTTGGCGATCGCTTATAACAATGTTTGGTGGATGGTCGTTTATACGCTTGTTATCGGGATTTCTGGTACATTCTCTCAGCCTGCTATGCAAACGATGTTGCCTTTGATCGTAAAAAAAGATGAACTTCTAGATGCCAATGGTGTTAACATGAACATCTTTACTGCTTCTCGAATCGTAGGAACTGCACTCGGTGGAGTTATGTTGGTGGGCATGTCGTTATTTTCTTTATATACGGTCACACTCGTTTCATATGTAATCCTTTTAATTTCTACCTTCTTTTTAGATGTGGAAGAACAGCCTAAGAAAGCAGACTTATCAGGCAAAAAGGATAATTTTTTCAGAACGCTTAGAGAACTGTATCCCATCATAAAGAACGAACGAAAAGTTGTGTATGGAATCTTTTTATTGATTCCTGCTTATCTATTTTTATCTGGATTCAATTTGATGGTGATTGAGATTAGTGAGTTACAAGATAATGCAGGGATTAAAGGAATTCTTTATACGACTGAAGGAGTTTGTGTATTTATTGGAACGTACTTATCAAAGAAATTTTTTAGAGATAATCCGAAGTTATCTTATATGTTCGCCATTACGTTTATTATCGCGGCCGCACATACATCTTTGTTTTTAGCAGAACATCCAATCATGTCGGTTCTTTCTTTCGGATTATTTGGTCTTGCTGCTGGAACGCTCTTTCCTGTCGTCACTACCATTTTCCAAACGGATGTCCCGTCAGACTATCACGGTCGCTTCTTTTCTATAAAAGGGATGGTCGATAATATTATCTTCCAAATTTTAATGCTATTAACAGGATTGTTCCTTGATACGATTGGATTTCATAAAATGGTCAGAGGGTTTGGTGTTTCATCATTCGTTATTGCATTTGTCATCTATTATCAATATAAAACAAAGAGTGGGACAAAACAGAAGGATAGACTGGCACCGATTAAATAAATAGAGAATAAAAGAGAGTGGCGGACCGTCACTCTTTTTGTATGCTTTTTCATTAAGTTTGTTATGAAAGCGATAAAGACTATAACAGCAAGATTTAGGACGAATTGTTAGGTTGAACTTGTTACAATGATGAAAAGATAATGGATGGAGGTGTTATCAGTGGGTACCGTACAGATGTCGTTTGATGAGATGTGGGATAAGATCATGGAATGTAACAGGTCATATGATGGACTATTTTATACAGCTGTAAAAACAACAAAGATCTATTGCCGTCCATCTTGTCGTTCACGAAAACCCAAAAAGCAAAACGTAGCGTTTTACTACTCCATTTCTCAGTGTGAAAAAGCCGGCTATCGAGCGTGTAAAAGATGTCAGCCTGAGATCGAACATTGTCCACAAATTAATCTGATTAGAAAAGCAACGAGTTATTTAGTGAACAACCATCAAAGAAGAATTCTTCTTCAAGATGTAGCGAGGCACTCTGGAGTGAGCCCATTCTATCTCGAACGATTGTTTAAAGAGGAGATGAATGTTACGCCACGAGAATTTGTGGAGAATATTCGCATTGATAAAGCGGCTTATCTGTTGAGGAATACTTCAAAAACAGGGCTCGAGATTTGCTTTGAATCGGGATTTCGGAGCCCTTCTAACTTTTATAAAACGTTTCGTACGTATAAAGGTTGTACGCCAAGTGATTACCGAAAATCGGAGAAAGACAAAGGAAACGAATCGTGAGCTGTGCCGAATTAGATGGGATTATAAAAATAGCGGTACCACAGGAATTTTCCTTTAGAGAGTGCCTGGCTTTTCTTAACAGATCACCACTAGAAATTCTTCATCACATAGATGAAAACAATATTTACAAAGTTATCACGGTGAATGATGAACTGATTTTAATGAAGATCAGTTACAAAGATCAAGAGCTCATAATAGAGTTTCCTGATCAAGTGCCTTCCAACAAACAGGTGATCGTTCAATTTGTTGAGAATTGGTTTGATCTGAATCAAGATCTTTCGTCATTTTATCAAACTGTTTCAAATGATAGCTTATTAAAGCCGCTCGTAGAACAATACTATGGATTGCGAATGATTGGTATTCCTGATCTGTTTGAAGCGTTGACTTGGGCAATAATGGGACAGCAGATTACTTTAACCTTTGCCTATACATTGAAAAAACGGATAGTTACGAGTTTTGGGGAAAAGCTTTTGATACAAGGCAAGGAACACTGGGCATACCCTTCTCCTGAAATCATCGCAGATCTTCAGATTGATGATTTAAGGAAACTTCAATTTACAACGCGAAAAGCGGAATATGTGATAGGTGTGGCAAGTGAAATAGTCGAGGGTCGGCTTTCAAAAGAAATATTAAGACATGCTGAAGATGCTGCTCAACAACTTATTTCACTTAGAGGAATTGGACCGTGGACAGCAGATTATGTATTGATGAAATGCTTACTAAAAACAGATGCTTTCCCAGTTGCTGACGTAGGGCTTCAGAATGCTGTCATGAAACAGTTGCAATGGAATCAAAAGCCAAAGATAAATGAATTAAGAATATTAGCGAAAAACTGGAGTGGTTGGGAAGCATATGCCACTTTTTATTTGTGGAGGTCATTGTATGAATAAGAACTATAAAGTAGAGCTCAAGTCACCCATAGGGGTAATAGAGATTTTGGGGACGAAAACTGTTGTCCAATCTATCCTTTTCGTAGATAGAGAGAAAGCGGTTGAAGATCAAGAGGATATTCCTTCTGTCCTTCTAGACTGTCGCGACCAACTGTTAGAATACTTTAACGGTAAACGGCAAACTTTTACGTTTCCTTTTAAATCTAGCGGTACTCCTTTCCAACACACGGTATGGAATTCACTAATTGATATTCCGTTCGCTGAAACTGCCTCTTACAGAGATATTGCCATCTCGCTTCAAAATGAAAAAGCGGTCCGGGCGGTAGGTAATGCGAATGGGAAGAATAAGTTAAGTATTGTGGTTCCTTGTCATCGAATTATAGGTTCAAGTGGGAAACTAACGGGATATGCCGGTGGTTTATGGCGAAAAGAATGGTTACTGCACCACGAGAAAAAAGTTAAGGAAACACGATTGGTATAGAAGGATAACTTTTATATTGAAACAAAAAAGACGGAATCTGATATAATAGTCAGAAAATTTAATTATATTAAGACTTCTGCATTATTTTCAGCTGTTTATAAGAAAACGGATACATTTTAATTTACAATAGTAAGAAAAAGGTTTAAAATGAGAAAGTTCCAAAAAATAGAAATATATAGGGGGCTTTTTTGATGAAAAAATTTTTAGCGGTAACAGCAGCTGCTGTTCTTGCGCTTAGCGTAGGATGTAGCAAGGAAGAAGAAAAACCGAAAGAAGAAGCTAAACCAGCGGCTGCAGAAAAGAAAGAAGATGGAAACGCTGAAAAGATTACACTTCTTAACTTTGAGAGTGAGCTTATGAACAAGCTTCGTGGCTACCACGCACCATTCAACGCATATGCAGCTGGTCTTGAAAAAGAAGGCGAAGAGGCGCTTCCTCAAGCAGAGCTTGATAAACTAAAAGCAGATGCTAAAGCTAGTGGTGAAAAAGCAGTTGCAGAAATTCCATCCATTGAAGTTCCGTCAGACCTATCAAAAGAAAACCAAGAAGCTGTAAAAGGTTCTCTTGAAGAACTTAAAAAGTCTTATGAAGCTCGTGTAGCTGGCTTAGAAGATGAGGCTAAAGCAACTGAAGCTGACGAGTTATTCACAGGCTTTGAAGAAAAGTTGAATTCCGTTCACGAAGAATTAAAATTGATCCCAGGTCAATTTGCTAAAGAAGTTCAATAATCGTCTAGATATTGCTGTCTCATATTGAGGCAGCTTTTTTATGTTTTGAAAAAAAAAAGAAGCCGAAGCTCCTTTTTAGATTATTTTATAAAAACAGACCCGCAATGGCAGCAGATAAGATACTTACTAATGTAGCACCATATAAGAGCTTCAATCCGAAGCGAGCAACCGTATTTCCTTGTTCTTCATGTAAACCTTTTACAGCACCAGTAATGATACCGATTGAAGAGAAGTTAGCAAATGAAACAAGGAAAACAGAGACGATTCCAATTGTTCGATCAGACATGTCTTTTGCATATTTAGCTAAGTCGATCATGGCTACGAACTCGTTTGATACAAGTTTAGTTGCCATGATTGTACCTGCTGAAACTGCTTCTGCCCATGGGATACCAACTAAGAATGCTACTGGAGCAAATACGTATCCAAGCATCGTTTGGAATGTAATTCCGAAAATCATGTCAAACACATCGTTGATTAACGCGATTAACGCTACAAATCCTAGAAGCATGGCACCAACGATTACAGCAACCTTAAAGCCGTCCATGATGTACTCACCAAGCATTTCGAAAAAGGTTTGTTTTTCTTCTTCAATTTCAATGATGTCATCATCTTCCGTAACTTCATAAGGATTGATAATATTTGCGATGATGAATCCACCAAATAAGTTAAGCACGAGTGCCGTTACAACGTACTTTGGATCGATCATAGCCATATATGCTCCAAGAATTGAAGCGGATACTGTAGACATAGCAGATGTACAAAGCGTATATAAACGATGCTTTGGTAGATGACCTAATAGTTTCTTAACAGAGATAAATACTTCCGATTGTCCAAAAACAGCAGAAGCAACAGCGTTATAAGACTCTAATCTTCCTAAACCGTTCACTTTACTTAGCGCAAAACCGATCCATTTGATGATGAATGGAAGAATTCTAAAGTGTTGCGCGATCCCAATTAATACAGAGATGAAAACGATCGGTAATAAAACATTTAAGAAAAAGGGCATTGCAGCTTCGTTTGCTAATCCACCGAACACGAATTCAACCCCAGCAGCTGCGTAGCTTAATAGCTTTTCAAACAGTTTAGAGATACCTTTTATAATAACAAGGCCGACGCCTGTATTTAATAGAAAGTATGTAAGGATAAGCTGTAATCCAAGCATAACTAGGATCGGCTTGTATTTGATCTTTTTGCGATCATTACTGACTAGAAAGGCTAACAAGAAAACCGCTGCTACTCCAGCCAGAAAGATGATGTACTTCATTTTACTTTTCCTCCTAAATAACTTACTTATCGAACTTTACTATTATTAGATAATTCCATGTTTTTCGCAACCGCAAAAAATTCCTACTTTGTTAGTATTAACCAAATCTATGATTTAATATTTAGTTACAAGGTTTTTACTACTTTTAGGAGAAGTATTAATGTGATTATTGAAAAAAGGGAGCGGGTAATTTGAAACAAGCACTACTTGTCATTGATGCACAACAAGAACTCATGGATGGAAATGAAAAAGAACAAGGAGTTTATAACAAAGAAGGACTGCTTCAAAACATTAATAAAGTAATTGGACAAGCAAAACAAGCAGAAGCTTCCGTTGTTTTTGTTAGAGACTTAGATGTTTCTGAGGGGAAGGGATCAGGCTTTGAGGTTCACTCTGTAATACACGTACCGAAAGAGGCTAAGGTTTTTGATAAAAAAGCAACGAATGCCTTTTATGATACATCTTTGTTAAGTTATCTAAAAGAGGAGGGAATTGTTCATCTTGTTCTGATGGGTTGCAAGACAGAGCATTGCATCGATACCGCAGTTCGATTTGCGACTGTCTCTGGCTTCGATGTTACGCTTGTTGAAGACGGGCACTCCACTTCAGATACAGAAGTGTTAAAAGCTGAACAAATTATAAGCCATCACAACAAAATTTTGCACGGCCATTATAACGTTGATCATTTTTCAGTTGTACGTAAGGCGGAGGAAGATCTATTCCATCCCATTCATAACCATTACCGGTAAAGCAAAACGTTTGTCTTCAAGTGATTAAATATGATTAAATACGTACGATAAAAGGTGAATGAAGAAATTAAAAGGAGGACTAGGATGAGTCAATTAACAATTCAAAATTTTGAACTAGCACGAAGATTCTTCCTGAAACAAGTGGATGGATTAGATGAGATGGCAGCGGATGTTCAACCAGATGGGTTCAATAATAACATTCGCTGGCATATCGGACATGTCCTCACAACTTCAGAGTATTTTTTGTTTGGATTTCCGGAACATTCTTCAAACTTACCAAAACAATATGTGGAGTTATTTAATAAAGGAACAAGCCCTGCAGATTGGAAAGGGGAAGTGCCTACTCTTAAGGAACTTAAACAGCAGCTAGAAGAACAGTCTTTACGCGTAAAAGAATTATCGACAGAAAAATTAAATGAAAAGCTGGAGAAACCTTTATTCAACCTGACTACTTTCGGTGAGCTCGTGAATTTCACTGTCTTTCATGAAACCCATCACTTAGGTCAAATGCATGCGATTAAAAGAGTCGTAGAAAACCAAACGGTTAAACAAGCATAGTTTTTAAAACAAAAAAACAGTGAATGCCTAAAAAGGTTTTCACTGTTTTTGTATATACTTTATAGTAATAAATATGCTATTATAGAAAAGACGCACTACGTTAATAATTATATGTATATTTGTTCCTAATTTTATTATACGATAAAACAGGGGTGTGTGTCAACGATTAACTAATAAATTTTTTTGTAGGGGGAAATCGGATGACAACATGGAATCAGGAGCAACAGAAAGAACAAAAACGTGTAGATCAAGTCATTCATAAACTTTCTGATGAAACAGATAAACTTCTGGAACATCTAGGAGGGAAAAAGGCCGATGTTGTTCAAATCAGAAAGAATTTTTGGTCTGATGTAACAGTGAACCTTGAAGATGCCGACGATGCAATTGAAACTGCAGCAAGTATCAAACAGCAATCAGAGCTATTATCCGAGATTGAACGAAGTCATACTTCTGCAGAAACTCGCCTTAAAACCTATGAGAAGTTGAAGAGCTCCCCTTACTTTGGGCGAATTGATTTTAAAGAAGATGGTGAAAAGAGGGCTGAACAAGTCTATATCGGTATAGCCTCTTATTATGATGAACCTAGTAGTACATTCCTTGTTCATGATTGGCGTGCGCCGATTTCAAGTCTGTACTATGATCACTCTCTTGGCGAAGCTGATTATCGTGCACCGAGTGGCAACATTGAAGGACAGCTCGAACTAAAAAGACAGTTTATGATAAAGAATGCTAATATAACAGGAATGTTTGATACGGGAGAAGCGATCGGAGACGATTTATTACAGCACGTATTAGGCAACCAAGCGAATACACAGATGAAAAGTATTGTGGCCACCATCCAAAAAGAACAAAATGCCATCATACGTAATACAACGAGTGATCTACTCGTTGTTCAAGGTGCAGCTGGATGTGGAAAGACGTCAGCAGCTCTTCAACGTGTGGCTTTTCTATTATACCGAGATCGAGAGACCATTCAGTCACACCACGTTGTATTATTTTCACCAAACAATATGTTTAATAGCTATGTAGCCAACGTACTGCCTGAACTAGGTGAGGAAAACATGGAACAAACAACGTTTCAAGCTTATGTGGATCATCACTTAAGAGGAGAATATTCTATTGAGACGCCTTTTGAGCAGATCGAAGAGCTTTTATCTGAACAAGGAGATTCGAAGCGTGTAGAAGCGATCCAGTTTAAAGCCTCCGTTGAATTCTTAGAAGCGATCCATCGCTATGCTGAGAAGTTAAGTGAATCTGGCATGCAGTTTTCACATGTAAGATTTCGAGATCGTATCGTGATTCGTGCTAAACAGATCAGTGAATACTTCTATTCTCTCGACAAAAAAGAAGCCATCCCTTATCGAATGAAGAAAACCGCTGCTTGGGTCTTAGAAGAGCTAAAGAAAATAGAACGAAGAGAACGTAAGAAACCATGGGTTGAAAAAGAGATACAACTTATTGATAAAAATGTTTATACAAGGTTGTATGAGAAGTTAGAGGAGCGTAATAAATATGGAGCTGACTCGTTTAACGATCTATCGAGCGAACAAAAAGTACTCTCAGCTTATGTGACGCGAATTGCCTTCAAATCATTAAGAGAAAGCATTGAACAGTTTTCGTTCTTAGATGTGAAAAGCATATATGCTAAGCTGTTTCAGAAAAATAAACGATTGATGGAGGACGTGAATACTTGGAACGAGATCTGCAATCAAACATTGTTTAATCTGAAACAAAACCATCTAGCGAATGAAGATGCAACCCCGCTTTTATATGTTAAAGAACTATTAGTAGGTTTTCAATCGAACGCTGCGGTTCGTCATGTTTTTATTGACGAAGCACAAGATTTTTCACCGTTTCAGTTTGCTTTTATTCAGCGTATTTTCCCAAGAGCAAACCTAACGATACTAGGTGACTTAAATCAATCGATTTACGCACATGCGTCAGATGAAACCTTCAGTATGCTCAAAAACGTATTAAACAAGAAGAATCCTGAAACGATTACTCTTCAAAGAAGTTATCGCTCTACGAAAGAAATCGTAGAGTTTACGAAAAGTCTTCTAAATGACGGAAGCGAGATTATTCCGTTCAATCGTTCTGGTGATAAACCAGTTATAGCAGCGGTAGAGCGTGAGGAGGATCATCTGAACGAGGTTGTGAATCTTGTTGGAGATTGGTTGAACAAAGGCCATGAAACAATAGCGGTGATCTGCCGTTCGGCTAAAGAGAGCAAAGCCGTTTATGAGAAACTGAAAGATAATCTAGATGTGCGGCTCATGATCGATGAGGATGCCTCTTTCCAAAAAGGCGTTATCGTTATCCCATCTTATTTAGCCAAGGGAATTGAATTTGACGCAGTAGCGATTTTTGATGCATCAGGCTACCAACTTGAACGGGAACGAAAACTGTTTTACACGGTATGTACACGAGCGATGCATGAGTTAACCGTTTTTTATACAGGAAAACCTTGCCCATTTATAGAAGAAGCATCTGAGAATTTGTATGAGGTTGTTCGTTAAACGTATTGATCCGTTGTTTCTTTAGGAAACAGCGGATTTTTTCTTTTTATTATATGTTTTTTCCATTTTTGATTTTTTCCTTTTAGGGTAACGATAACAAGAAGGAGGGAATAGAAATGGCTTTTGATTATGATCTTGATTTTGATAATATCGATTTTCGAAAACATCCTGAAAAATATCGTGTTGGACGTGGTGAGCAAGGAGTACTTTTAGTGGAACCGTATAAGAGTGAAATCCTGCCGCACTGGCGTTTTAAGACGCCAGAAGAAGCTGAAAAGTCTTCCAAGAAAATCTATGAACAATTTCTAGATTATAAGAAAAACAAAGACTTTGTTGGAGCAGATATGGCGAGAAAGTTTCTTCAGATGGGATATACACGTGCTAGAAGGTACACGAACTATAAAGGCGGAAGGAAATACAATGAAGATGGCGAGGTCAATAGGCGGAAAATAGATCCTGTAAAAGCAAAGTCAGCAGCAATCTTTGAGGAGAAGTGGAAACTAGCTCGTACCGATGAAGAATATTTGAAAATGAAAAAAGCACATCAAAAAGAATTTGGTTAAGCACCTCCTTTTATAAAGGAGATGCTTTTTTTAATAACGCTAGAATAGCATAGATTCTTTGTTTTAAACGGTGACGACCTTGTTTTCAGAAACAAACTCCCCGAAAACTAACTTCTCAAGAGGTGCTACATGTGTTACGAATTCCTCTAAACGTTCTTTCACCTCTAGATCCCGGTCAAATTCTTCCATCGTCATTCGTGCATGTTCTTCAGATTGAAAGCGAAGAAGGCCGATCCAGAGTTCTTCTCCTTCTTCAACTTGCAGTTTTTCCGAAATAGAAGAAAGCCCATAATTTTTTGGTGAAGTGGAGAGTTTGAAAATCTGTTCTGTTACCCCTCCGTATTCTTGGAACTTTTTGTTGGATGTATCGGATATTTCAAGAAATTTTTCTTTCACTTCAGGTTTTAATTTATAAAAATATACGAGTAGATATGCCATCATTTAACCTCCGATTTTTTTAGCCATTTTGATAAAACTAGATCGATCACAACTCCTGGTCTGTCCCAATGCAACAAGTGTGTCGTGTTTGGAACTACTTTTAGTTCACCGTGTGCGTTCTTTCTAAACGTATCCGCGGTCTGCAATCTTAATTCTGACAAACGCTCAGGCACAGTGGATACAAGTAAAGTAATACCTGGCGGCAGAAGGTGATAAATATCTTCTGTTTCGTTCAAATGCATGCCACGAATGATATGTCGAGCAGTTTCCCCTTTTGCATGCCAGTAAACTTTGCCATCTCTTTCAAATCCAAGATCTTTAACAGCGACATCTTTTAACGATGACCACATCAAATAGTTTTCTTTTTCTGCTCGAAAAAAGTCATTCCATGAATCGAACACGTACTCATCAAAATCTTTTTCATAATGGTCCATCTCTTCTTCTAAAGAGGAAGACCATATACGCTTAGTTTGATAGCCGCCGTCAATTAAAATCGTATCCAAAACATGTTCAGGATAACGAACCAAATAGTGAAGAGCTAGAAAGCTGCCCCAAGAGTGTGATAAGAAATAGAAATCGCTTACATTTAATTGCTTTAATAAACCATTTAGCCAATCAACAAGTCTAGGCATCTCATAATCTCTAGGAGTGTCAAAGGGCTCAGATCTCCCGTGACCTGGAGCATCGAACGCAATGATCTTAAAATCCTTCTGTAACTCCTCAGCTACTTCTAGAAAACTAAGGCTCGTACTTCCTAATCCGTGTAAGCAAACAATGGTAGGATTGTGAGCTTCACCCCATTCTGTAAGACCGATTATTTTTTCTTTGTATGGGATTAGTGACCTTCTCATCCCTCTGCCAACTCCTGATTATTTCAAAAAAATTCCGTTTCATTTCACTTAGTGAAGTTTTGTATCTTTCAATAGTATCATATTATTATAAAATCGTTTGAATAGTTTGAAAAGAATGGAATGATTACGAACCATAAAATGGTAATATGGTAATAGGATGTCATATACAAAGGGGGAGAGTTAATGGATAGCAATCCATATGTAAAGAGAAGTTCATATTTACTGCTTGCCATATTTCCTGTATTGATGGTGGGTTATTACTTTGCTGTAAATCATGAAAATTTGTTCTTTCTATATGAGTGGGCGTTGCTAGTGATAGTATTTGGAGCAGGTTTAATGTCTTTAATCGGTGCCTTTAAAACAAAAGAAAAAGAAAAGTGGGTTTTACTTTCAATACTAGCGTTTTGTGTTCAGTTTGCAGTTCTCGCTATGTTTTTAGGACCTTTGACGTTTTACTTCATGTTTTTTGGGTACTACGCAGCAGCGATACTGGGGATGACTGTGTTTGGAATCACGATCTCTAAAGTGGATAACTATCGATTCATTTCTGTTATTTTTATGATCATTTCTGTGCTGCTTACTCTATACATGTTTTTTTTACAATCGTTATGGGGGCAAGATCTAACGTAAAGAAAGCGGGGAATTGGATGTTACTGTGCGTTAAGAGAATAACGTTGATTTTGAGTTGTCTCCTTTTATTAATAGCTGTGGGATGTACTTCATTCCGCTCCTCTAATGAGGTAAAAGTGACTTCTGAAATGAATAAGTTGATTTCGGATTATATCATTCTTCATTATGATGGAGTATATCCAAAAACGGATAAACAGTTTGAAGTTCACAAGATCTATGGAGCGAAAGAAACGGGAGCAGTAACATCGGTCTATCTATATTCTTTGTTTTTAGGTTTTAACGAAGAAACGAAGACTGAAGGGCAATCCGGTCATTCAGTTCCTGCTGTGATCAAACTCAAGAGTGAAGGCGGCAAGTATGTGATCTCACATTATAAGGAACCACGCGATGGAGCTGACTTTAAACGATCCTTGTATAAAATCTTTCCGAGAAAATACGCAGGAATAGCATTAAAAGACACGGAAAATTCCGCAGGTCTTCAGAAGGAGATGAAACAAAAGGCAGAAATGTGGCTAAGAAAATAGCACTATTTATGTTCACAAAAAATCCTAAGGAAAAGTGATTCAAATCACACATTCTCTTTTATCATTCTTTTACGATAGAGTTGTAGGAAGAATATAAGGGGGAATTGACATGTTACAACAAAAAACCATTGAAATTATTAAGTCAACCGTACCTGTTTTGCAAGTACACGGAGAAACGATTACTTCCCGTTTCTATGAAATGCTGTTTCAGAAACATCCAGAGCTTTTGAATATATTTAACCATGCAAACCAAAAAAAAGGTCGTCAGCAAGCTGCATTAGCAAACGCAGTATACGCAGCAGCAGCAAATATCGATAAGCTTGAATCCATCATTCCGGTCGTAAAAGGAATCGCCCATAAACATCGTAGTCTAGGCGTGAAGCCAGAGCACTATCCTGTGGTCGGTGAAAACCTGCTTCTTGCAATGAAAGACGTACTTGGTGACGTTGCTACTGATGAAATCATTAATGCTTGGGCGGAAGCATATGGGGTGATCGCGGATGTATTTATTGGTATTGAACGAACCATGTATGAGGATGCGGGTTGGGAAGGCTTTAGACCTTTTGTCGTAGCACGGAAAGTAGAAGAAAGCTCTGTAATAACGTCCTTCTATTTAGTACCGCAAGATGAAAAGCCACTTGCAAAATTTAAGCCCGGCCAATTTGTGAGTGTCAAAATGGATATCCCAGGTCAGGAAAACACACATATTAGACAGTATAGCTTGTCTGATGCTCCAGGGAAAAGCAGCTACCGAATCTCTGTAAAAAAAGAAAGCGGTAGAAATGCAGTAGAAGGAATGGTTTCCGTTTATTTGCATGAGAATGTAAAAGAAGGCGACATCCTTTACTTGAGCGCTCCAGCAGGCGATTTTTATTTAAATACAACCAGTGAAAAGCACGTAGTACTTATTAGTGGAGGTGTAGGTTTAACTCCTATGGTGAGTATGCTGAAAACCGTAGCAAGTGAACAGAAAGGACGAAAAATCACATTTGTTCATGCTGCAATCAACGGCCAAGCACACGCTTTAAAGAAAGAAGTTAAAGAAATTGCAGAAGCTTCAGATCATATCACTACACATTTTGTGTATGAAAGTCCATTAGACGATGACCTAGACTATACAAAGACTGGTTACGTCGATCAAGCTTGGTTGAAGGAGATTTTACCTTTAAAAGATGATGCAGAATACTATTTCTGTGGTCCGATTCCATTTATGCAGGTGATACATACAGCTCTTCAAGAGTTGAATGTACCAAAAGAATACATTCATTTTGAGTTCTTTGGCCCGGCCTCTGATCTCGAGAAGGAAAGTATCAAGGCATAAAGAAGCAAAACACCTTCCTGAACGTGAACGAGGAAGGTGTTTTGTTATTTAGACGAAGGATAGTGGAAGCTTTGTATCATTGATTTCCGTTTAACTAGGAGGAGAATCAACAAGGAAACTAGACTTATTGAAATAATCCAGGCGCCTAAATAGATGCCACCGATTGTAAATGCTCTAGAGATTCTTACAGAAAAGAAAATCCACCCCACTATGCCAACTGTACCTATACATAAGTTAAGCATCAAACTGACAAAGAAGTGGGGAAGCACCATACCCGTATGGGATACCGTAAACTTGGCGTATTTGTAGCTGATCGGTAATCCGAGTAGAAGAAACAATGTATAAAAAATCACATTAAGGTCTGCTTCACTCAAATGGTTCACTCCTTTTTATGACGTAATATTCCTTTATTCTTAACAACCGAAAAACATTCCATATCATAAAAAAACTCGATAAGGTCAATCTTTGCCTCATCGAGTCATTCTTATTCATTAATTGTCAGTTCCAGTCTTCATAATCCTATCAAACTGTTCTTGAGATAATTTCTTAACTTGTAAAGGAGCCTTCACCTTTCTTACTTTTCGGCTTCTTTTCGTATAAGCACCCTTTGCAAGGTATTGACGTTTCATTGCTTCAACCATAAAGTTCAACGCTAGGATGGTTACTGCAAATCCCGCGAGTGGAGCAAATACGATCCACCGATCACCACGAATTTGATAGTAGTTGGCACCAATCATGCTCGACCATTCGTTAATCATAGCAACAGGCACGGTATTATTTTCTAACGGATCAAGTGTAACAAAGTCAGTTCCACCAATAAAAACTTGTAAAATGCCAAGATGGGCTGCAAGTAAAAGCGTTGCGATTAGCTGCTGGCTGTATAGGATGCTTAATCGCGGTTTTAAATATGGTAATACGTGTTTACGAAGCTTGTGAATTCTGCCTCCTCCTAGCACTTTAACGGAAGAGATAAATTCATTCTCTAGAAATTTGGATGTTTCGTTGGCTACCGTTACCATCACGGTAGGGACAGCGATTAATATGAGAATCATCATTGAAAAAATGGTTTGTTGTTCTTTCGGAACAGACCAAGTAAAAATCTGAAGAACAGGATATATGAGCAAATAAGCAACAATGGTAGCAGGTGCATAATAAAAAGATTCAAAGAGTTTGCTTGAAATCCTAAGAACAGGCTTTGGTAGCTGACTCAAGATTAATCCCAATAGCGTTCCGAAGAAAAGACGAGCGAACGCGATTAAGAAGGCAAATCCTAATGTATACTTTGCTCCATCGATCACCTTGTGTAATATGCTGACACCAAATCGATCTGTACCAAAAGGCATTTCTTTAAAAGGAGCGAGAGGTGCTGAATCAATGGGCTGCTTTTGTTCATCAAATCGAATTTGCATCACTGGCTGTTTTTCATTGGGTACAAAATGTGAATAGATGATGCTTCCGAGAAACAAAGATACAATAATTAGAAAACCACTCAAAAATAACGGACTTCTCCATACAGACATCTTACGCCACCTCCTCATCATTACGTCCTAGCTTATACTCCAGAATGTAGGAGGAAAGTGTAAATAATAAATAAAATGGAACGAACATGAGTAAAACGCTCACTGTAATGACATCCGGCGTCGTAGGTCCATTATCGAGCATAAAATCAGTGATACCGGGAATTGCCATAATTGTCTCTACCATAAAGAGTGTAGAGATTAATAACCAATAGACGTTCTTTGAATAATAAAACAGACTCAAAAGTGAATTTCTTAACATGTGAATATAAAGGACTAGCGCATATCGTATTCCTTTTGCGCGTGCAAATTCTACATACATTTTTGAATCTTCATCATCAAGTAAAAACAGCAACGTTCTAATTAAGAAAAGGGTTGGTAGAATGCTCAAACAAAAGATCGGTAGAAAATAGCTAGGATTTTGATCGCTATGTACGATTGGGAATAAAAGGTTTCCCGTATTTCTAACATACAAAATCATACTATATTGAATGATTACAACTATAAAAATATCAGGTAAGGACTCGAGTGAAAAGAATAAGAAGCGAATTCCTTTTTGAATACGGTCAGGCAAGATCTTGATGATCAGAGCTAGTATAATTGATGAAGCGATGGCTAAAAAAAATGCACCTAACACTAGTTTTATAGAATAAAAATAAGGTTTTAAAATGGTTGGAAATAGTAATTTTTCCTGTTGATACTCATAAAAAGTTACGTTTGAAAATGTTACGAGATTTATCAACAAATCCCATATCTTATCAAGATAAGGTTCAAAAAATAATCCTAGATCCTGGTTTAAAAAAAGTGCATTAGTGAGTGCCCCAGATTCTAACAAACGAGCTACAGCTTCTATACCCTGAACATTGCTGAAGAAAAGGTAAGGAAGTGCACCAATGAAAAAAACACCTACGATCGGCATCAAAAAATAAACAATGCGCCGAAGGACAAGTAAATACATAAAATTTTCCCCCTAAATCTCTCTATCTCTTTTTTATCTAATAAAGTTAACTATAATTATTCGACATAATCCATTATTTTCCTCCATATAAAAATAAAAAAGCTCCCGCTCGGGAAACTTATTTTAGAATGCTTAAGTATGTTTTCCATGGACCGACGTCCAGATCATAACGCTTAGCCAAACCCTTGTAATCTGGTTGATGTGAGTAAGGTCATGAACGGCCCACGTGGATAATAATTGTTGTAGGGTAATAGATCCAAACTCAGGATGTAATCCAGTCTTACTCAGATCAAGGGAACTTATATTTAAAGTACCTAATTGATATAAGCTTTGCTGCCGACTTTGTGAAAATTCACGCAGCAGCTCTTCCACCCCTGTTTCTTTTCCCAGATGAGAGAATCGATCAAAGGGTGGAAGAGGTGCATTCTCATAGCTTGAAAGAATGCTATTAATCCGTGGTATCCAGTTGCTCTTTTCACAGTCGATCAAGTGAGCGACGACTTCAAGAGAATTCCATGAATCTCCACCCTCATTGCCATTTAACCACTCATTTGAGAGTCCTGATAACAAGTTTGTCAAAACGGCAGGTGTATGCTCTAAAATTTCGAGAGCTTCACTTTGTTTAAAGTTCATGGTTTAATACTCCATTCTTCAAAGTGATAAAATCATCAATCCTTTTTATCACACTTTTAACCGTATCAATAGACGTTAGGATATCGTTGTCCACTTCAAGTGCATGATTTGCATCTGTAGGAATCATACAGTCTATTGATGGGTTACGTATGATTTGATTCATTTTATCAATGTCATAAAAGGGATCTTTATCCCCAATTACACAAAGGCTGTCCTGGATACATGTGCTTAGTGTTTGAAAAACCTGTTCATCAATTAAACGAGGTGTTAGCCAGATTGCCTTCGTGCTCCGGCTGGGCAACATGTCTAGTGCGGTGGGTATAGCCATAGTGCCAAAGGATTTTCCTATCAGGTAATAAGATTTATAAATGGTGTGATCAACCACTTCATTTAAAACTGTGGAAACATCGTTAATAAGGGCTGATGTGATTTCATCAAAGCTGAAATCTTCGTATTCTGTTGAAGAATAAGGATAGTTTACATGTAATACATCATATCCTTTGCTTAAAAAAGCTCCAGAAGAAAAATGGAACAACGGGGATTTAACCGTATACCCTATACCCGGAAGCATGATGGCGAGCCCTATTGGCTGATCTGTTTTGGTTTGTATTACGTAAGGAATCTTCAGCTGTTTATACCCAGAGATAGTAGCAGATTTCTCTTTCATATTGGAACCTCCCTCCATAGTATTATTGAATGGTATCGTACAATTCGATCTTTAATTGATCTACATTGTTAAAGGAATAGAAAACCTCGATGTGCCAGTTGTTTAGAAGCCTAACGTATCCATTCTTTTGGGTCCACTTGTGTAATCTTTCATAGGTGTCTTTAATTTCTTCATTTCTTCCAACATGTTGGATGCTAGCATATCTTTGAGGTGGAATAGTTAAAGTCACCAGTCCAGTTGGAACATTTTCGAAGTTTTCTACTTCCACACAGACCCAATATCCATCTTCTTGAACTGTAGAAGCATCAACAATGAACGCTCCTATTTGAACGGCTGGGTCCACAACATGCAGAATGGACTCTAGTTGGGATTGCAGACTCTTCGAAGCTTTCGGAATCTCGTGGATGTATTGATCTCCCTCGCAAAGAACCCTCAAACCAACTAGCTTCATCTCCTGATGTTCCGTTACTACGGGTGTTTTAAGAACTGTTTTCTTATACATTGCCAAAACTCCTTTTTCCTTCTATTACTACTTTCTTCTCGTAAAGAAAATGTTATCCTTTATTTTCCTGAAAAGGAAGAAGGATTTCCTGTTATTATCAGTTTTCTCCTACCATTCTACTGTTTGTTATGAAAACGCATACAACCAATGGCGCAAAAGCTTCTATGCTCCTTATTTATTTCAATCAAACATGCTAAACTATTGGTGAAACGTTTCGACTGACTATTTTTCTAAGTATGGAGAGGAGCAAAGCGTCCATGAAAACAAGTAAAATAATAAGCTTTTTATTGATGTTCAGTTTGTTTGCAAATGTTTTTGTAACTTCACCAGCGTCCGCAACTGACAGAGGAAAAGAATATGCCTTTCAAATGGAGTTAAAATCAATTGCAAAGAAGACATACAAGTTTTATCAAGATCATACTGATCCAATAACAGGTTTGACCTATGATGAGACTCGATATAAAGCAGAAGGCAAAAAAGATGCAACACACACGTCTCCTACAAACATTGGGATGTATATGATGAGTACGATCTCTGCTCAAGAGTTAGGAATCATCTCTAAAAAGGAAGCGATAAAACGTATACAAGTCACGTTGAATACACTTGAAGGTTTAGAAAAGTGGAATGGCTTATATTACAACTGGTACAACACGAAAGATGGTTCCGTTAAAAAGGATTGGGGACAGTTCATCTCTCAAGTGGATAACGGCTGGCTATCTGCTGGATTAATCGTAGTTGGACAAGCTTATGGTGAGTTGAATCCACAAACGAGTAAGCTCGTTAAAAACATGAATTATACGACGCTATATGATCCGGAAGTGGGACAATTCCGTGGTGGATATGATGTGGCACAAGGGAAGTTAACCGATCATCACTATGGGTTATTCAACACAGAACCACGTGTAGCAAGTTATATCTCGATCGGTAAAGGCGATGTGCCAAGTGATCACTGGTGGAAGATGTACCGTACGATGCCAAAAGAATGGGACTGGCAAGCACAGATTCCAGAAGGTGAAACGCATGAATATGATGGTGTTTCTGTTTTCGAAGGACATTATGAATACAATGGTGTAAAATTCGTTCCAAGCTGGGGTGGAAGCATGTTTGAAAGCCTTATGCCTGGAATCGTATTAAATGAAGTAGAACTTGGCAAGAATGCGCTCGGACTAAACAACAAGCGTCATGTTGAATTACAGCAAGCTTTCGCAAAAGAAAAAGGATATAAAGCATGGGGATTCTCTCCTTCTGCAACTCCGGATGGTTACAGTGAGTTCGCGGCAACACCACTTGGTACTTCTGGATACAAAGATGGCGCGACCGTAACGGCTCATGCATCATTCTTAGCATTAGACTATGATCCAGCTGCTGTTCGAAAAAACATTAAAGCATTAAAAGAACTCAATACGTATAGCGAGTACGGATTCTATGATTCTGTAAACGTGGAAACAGGCGAAATCGCCAAAGCATATCTAGCGCTCGACCAAGGAATGATTATGGTTTCAATCGCTAACTATCTAAAAGATGGTGTGATTCGTGATTACTTCCACCAAGATCCGATCGGTAAGAAGCCAGAGGATCTGTTGAAAAAAGAAAAGTTTTCCATTCAATAATTGTATGTAGCACCCGATTCCATTTGGATGAGGGTGTTTTTTTGTTTGATTAAGCTTGTTTTGTGCGCTTTCAAGTGAAATTGTAGAGGTTAGAGGTGGTCAAGAGTGATTAGTAGGTGGTGAGTATGAATTCATCAGTGAAACTGTGATGTTTAGAGGTGAAAAGATACCATTTAGCGGTGAACGTGTAATAAAAATAATAACACGTACCGTAAACGACAATAAAAGGGTAGAGGATTTATATGTGGAATTTCTTTCTAAGACAGTTGTGCATACCGTTTATCCAGCTGTAAAATTTCAACGTGGAGTGAAGATGCTATGTGTACAAGTTTTGTTTTGCATGAAAATCAAACATATGTTGGAATGAACTTTGATCTTTCAGAGAGGCCGATTAAAATGGCTTTATCAGGTGACCACCAACTACTTATTCTGCAAAAAGAAGGCGATCGTTTCTTGCCAGCCATAGGATTCAATAAAAAGGGTATCTTTATGAACCTACATATGGTGAACCCGATTGAAGAGGGCAAATATAGGAGAAATAAGAACTGCGTTCACATGATGAGACTCTTTGATGAAGTATTGTCTGAAATAGTAAAAACGTCAGTGCTACCTACATATCTTCAAGAAAAAGAAATCGTGAATGTTCCAGATTATAGTGTTCAAAGTTTGATAGTTGGTCCTAACCAAAAGTCATTCATCGTAGAGCCGGGAAGAAAATATATAGACACAGATCAGCTAGAAGATGATTTTATGGTTCTCACTAATTTTTTAGTTCGAGATGCAATGGAACATGAAGATAACTCATCGCAAGAACCAGGCAGTGATCGTTATCATTTAGCATATAGTGAATTGGCAAACAGAAGTGGTAACTTTTCTGTTGAACAGGGATTATCTATCCTGAAGCAAACTGTTCAAAGGGAAGGAGACTATCCTACCCCGGTGTCTATGATTTTTAGTCCAGAAGAAGAAAGCATCTATTTCTCTCTTAAAGGAGATTTTAATAGAATATATCAGTTCTCTTTCTCGGATATGATGCTGACAACAGTGAGGGGTTTTGCGCGCGATTTTGGGTTGTTGGTAAAGAATAAAGGTGTTTTATTGTCAGAGCTTGAGGGTTGGGGATAAGAGTACTCAATTGAGAGCGGTATTTTGAAGTATGGTAGGCAATCCATTTTGGTTTATAGGCCGTAGTTCTTGATTTATAGTCCTTCAAGTAATTTTATAGGTCCTCAAAATAATTTTTAGGTCCTCAAAATAATTTATAGGTCTTCAAAATAATTTATAGGCTTTTCGACAAAATTCTTTTTTCGTACATGGATAACAGGAAGTATATGAAGAAAACCAAGCTCAAAAAACTAAACACATAAAAAACAAAAAGAACCCCCGATTACATATTTGAATCGAGGGTTCTTCAACGCCAACCTTCTATTTCATCCCTGAAATGGTATAGCCTTCAATAATGTGCTTTTGGAAGATGATGAAGATGATGACGATTGGAACGACCATGAATGTTGAACCTGCCATCTGCAACGCGAAGTTGCCTCCATATTGCCCTTTAAGAAGACTTAACCCAACAGACAACGTATATAGACTTTCGTCGTTCGCGATAATCAACGGCCATAGGAAGCTGTTCCAACCAGCGATAAACGTTAGAATTCCTTGAACGGCCATGATCGGTTTTGAAATGGGTAGAACGAGCTGCATGAACACGCGGAACTCACTCGCCCCATCTAGACGAGCGGCTTCAAGCAGTTCGTCTGGGATGGTAGACATGAACTGTCGGAATAAGAAGATGCTGAACGCACCAACTAATCCTGGTAGAACAACACCTGCCATCGTGTTCGTCAAGCCCATCTGGTTTAAGATTAAATAAACAGGGATCATCGTTACTTGTCCTGGGATCATCATTGTCGCTAACACAAGGTAGAAAAGCTTTTCTCTGCCTTTAAACTTGTACTTCGCAAACGCATAACCAGCCATCGCATTAAAGAAAAGTCCGACGAAAGAACAGAGGACGATGATGATCGTATTACGCAAATAAACACCAAAGTTCATGTTCTCAAACAGGTAGACGAAGTTCTCGGTTGTAAAGGTTTCAGGCCACAGACTTGGTGTGAGCTGAAGGACTTCACTTTCAGGTTTGAAGGCAGAAAGAATCATCCAAATAAAAGGGATGGCTACTAAAAGGCCTCCAAGCGTTAAGACGATTCCTGCGATCCATTGCTGCATTTTGTATGCTTTTTTCGCATCAGATACTTTTGATTTCATGTTCTCACCTCACGTCCTAAATATCGGTATCTTTCTTTTGCAATCGGAACTGAATCATCGTGATGATGATAATGGTTACAAACAGGACGAATGATCCTGCAGCGGCATAACCGAAGTTACTGAGCTGGAATCCATTGCGATAGATGAAGAGAGCAACAGAAGTGGTGCTATCCAGCGGTCCGCCGTTCGTCATTACGAATGGTTCTTCAAAGAACTGAATCCATCCGATCATCGTTGTGATCGACACGAAGAAAATGGCATAACGAAGAAGAGGAATCGTTATCTTCGTAAGCTGTTTCCAGTTGTTCGCACCGTCTAATTGAGCTGCTTCATAATACGTTTTTGGAATACCTTGTAAAGCTGCTAAGAAAATAATCATGTTCACACCGATCGCGCGCCAAACGGCTAATGCGATCAATGATCCTTTTGCGATCGTTGGATCTTGTAACCATGGTATAGCAGGAATGCCGACTAGACCGAGCAGATAGTTGAACAGACCGAACTGTGGGTTATATAGGTACGTCCACACAACAGCTACTGCTACTACGTTTGTGATTGAAGGCATATAAAAAACAAGACGAAAAGCCTTGAAGATGCGCGCTGTACCAAAGTTGATCAAAAGAGCGATACCAAGTGAACATGCGATAACGAGGGGAACACCAAATACGACATAAAAGACAGTGTTACCGATCGATTTTAGAAAAATAGGATCTTTAAAGATATTTATATAGTTTTCGATTCCAATAAAGCTAATATTTGAATAGTCTGCAAGTCCAGCTAGGTCAATATCTGTAAAACTAATCACCAATGCAAGAACAATGGGAAAAAGAGAGAATAAAGCCAATAATAGAAGCGCTGGTCCAATGAAGAGGTAGGGAGTCGTTTTTGAATAGCTTTTCATGTTTTCACATCCTTCATCGTTACCCGTGTTGATGATAAAAAGGGAACGAGCAGGATAACCTGCTCGTTATACCCCGGATCAACAGGATTTATTTCTTTAAGATCTCTTCCGCTTTTTTGTCGAAGTTATCTAATTCCTTCTGAACATCTGCTCCACCTCTGTAGATCTTCTCAAAACTCTTCAAATAAGATTGAGCGATTTCTTCCCATTGCTTAATAACAGGCATCGGTTGTGAAGCTTTCATCTGTTCACCGAACGCTTTGTAAAATTCATTTCCAGTTAGAGATTCGTCTTCCCATGCTTTTTGTGTTGCTGGAAGGGAATTTGTCATTTCCATCCATTTTAATTGTGTTTCAGGTTTACTCATATATGCTGCGAATTTTAATGCTTCTTTTTCGTGCTTCGTGTATTCAAATACAGAAAGGTTAGATCCACCAAGTGCAGAGATGTTGTTTTCTTTTGCTGGAAGAACAGCCGTACCCCATTTACCTTTAAGCTCAGGAGCTTGGTCGTTGATCAATTTGATCATCCATGGACCACTGATGAACATTGGTAAGATTCCATCTCCACGGAAGCCTTGAACGATATCCATTCCAAGTTCTTCTTTTGGAGCTGCTCCGCTTTCATAAAAGCTGTTCAAGTATTCAACCGCCTCAACAAATTTTGGATCATTGAACTTAGGTTCATTGTTAGGTCCTAAAAGTTCAGCGCCATTTTGGCGAGCGAACATGAAGGACAAGCTTTGTTCTTTTGCATCGATTGAAATCCCATATTTCCCTTTTCCGCGGTCAGCTAGCTTGTCAGCAGCTTCCTTTAACTCATCCCAAGTCTTTGGAGCTTCTTTAAATCCAGCTTTCTCGAGTAAATCTGTACGATAGTAAAGCAAACGAGTATCTACGTACCAAGGTACACCAACCATTTTGTCTTCAAACTTAGTCGTTTCAACAGAACCTTCAAAGAAATGTTTTGGATCTAGTTCCTGGTAATCTTTAACATGAGGTGTTAAATCTTTTAATGCTCCAGCTGATGCGAATTCTGGAATCCAAGTTGTCCCCATCTGAACAACATCAGGTCCTTTTTTAGATGCAACTGCTGTTAATAGCTTATCGTGAGCTTGATCCCAAGGAAGGGCTTGAACTTTAACATCAATCTTCGGATTTTCTTTTTCAAACTCTTCAGCGATCTTAGGAAGAGATTTTGCTTCTTCACCCATTCCCCAAACCGTAATAGTCGTTTTTCCATCTTCAGAGCCTGAAGAGCAACCAGCTAATACGCCAGATAGAACAAGTGCACCAACCATTGACGTAACCATTGATTTTTTAAACCAGCGTTTTTTCATGTGAGTTCCCCCTATAATTTGCTTGTTAAAGCAATCAATTTTAATTATTCCCGAATTTTCTTTGAGATTATTGTTGAAACGTTTCGATAAGCACATTATAATTCAAGTTGTAATCGTTTACAACATGGAATTTCCAAAAAGAGAATCACTTCCATAATTTGTTGGGAACATAAGGTTTTATACCCTATTTTCCTTGTTCCGAAAGGGAATGAAGAAGATAACGGTATACGGTTCAAGAACCTTGGAACTCTCTTGAATTTAATTGAAACGTTTCGATAAAATGCTTTCTTTTATACAAAAAGAGACTGAAAGCTTCATGTTTATTTCTACAAAAATTGTATTTCAGTAAGTTCAATAACCAAATATCTATATATAAGAAATGAGGGATAGACAATGACAATATTAACGAAAGAGAACATCACGATTAAAGCTGGTGATTTTACATTCGCGTTCTTAAGTACTGGTGATATCTACAAAGCTTCCCACCATGATACGATGATCAACCAATGGATGAGTAATCCGATCGATGGTTCTTTAAACAACCTTTATTTACGAGTCTTTAACAGTGAGGGAATTCACGTAACCCCACTTCTAGGTACTAAATCGAACAGCACCGTTTCATATAATGAGAATCAAGTCTTTTGGAGGGGTACATTTCAAGACATTTCATACGTGGTCACTTTTTCGTTAAGAGAAAATGGTATCTGGTTTTGGGATGTTGAACTCGAAGGAAATGCTGAGAAGGCAGATATTATTTATGGACAAGACGTGGGACTTGCTCATATAGGTGCTGTTCGAACGAATGAAGCATTCATCGCTCAGTATGTAGATCATGGCGTATTTGAAGATGAGAAGCTAGGTTATGTCATCTGTTCTCGACAAAATCAGCCTAATGGAAAAGCGTTTCCTTACTTGCAACAAGGCTCATTAACGAAATCTGTAGGTTATACAACGGATGGGTTTCAATTCTACGGTACTTCGTATAAAGAAACAGATATTCCTCAAGCCCTTTATAAGGAAGACCTAGCAAGTGAAGTGTATCAATACGAATTTGCTTATATCGCTCTTCAATCAGAGCGATTTGAACTTAATGGTAAACATCACATCAATTTTTATGGATGCTTTAAAGAAGACCATCAGGATGCTGTTACGTCCATTAATTTTAAAGAGGAGATATTGGCAGCTTGGAATGAAGTTCAAGCTCAACCTCAAAAAGATACGACAACACTTGAAAAGATCAAGCGTAATGACCGTTTTGACGGTACTTTGAAAACAGTGGATCTTTCAATGGAAGAAGTGGAAGCTCTTTTCCCAGAGCGAATTCTAGAAGAATATGAAGGAGATACGCTTCTATCTTTTTTTACTCCGACCTATGAACATATCGTTTTAAAAGAAAAAGAAAGAATTGTAGAACGACCTCATGGACATATCCTTGTTACAGGAAATAACGTGTCATTAAAAGAGGACACGATTACGACTAGTTCTTATATGTATGGAATCTTTAATTCTCAATTAGTAGTAGGAAACACTTCATTTCACAAGATGATGACGAACGCACGTAATGCGTTGAATGTGATGAAAACCTCTGGTCAACGAATCTATGTGGAGTTAGATGGAAAGCTGAAACTATTAACGATGCCTTCGTTGTTCGAGATGGGCTTTAACTATGCACGTTGGTTCTATAAAACAGAAGATGAGACGTTCATCATCACAAACTACACAACAGTCGATACCCCTGAAGTTGAGCTGCATGTTAAGGCTATGAGCGGAAAGGCTTACCGATTCGTTGTGACGAACCAAGTATCTTTGAATAATCAAGAATACGAAGTGCCATTTAAGATGGAAAAAGAAGATGGAGTTCTTTCGTTCTTTGCAGATGAAGCTTCAGACAGTGCGAAAACGTATGAAAATTTAAGTTATCGAATGAAGATTACGGGAACCGAGTGGAACGTAACAGACGAGACACTCTTTGGTGAAAATATGGATAGTGGATCTGCTTCTCTCGTGGTTTGCGATCTTAAACCAACAAATGAGTGGGGAATCTCTCATCAAGGGTTGATCGATGGAAAGAAGATTCCGTTTACAAGTAAGACGATTGAAACGGAAATTGAGCGTTACCGTACATTTATACAAAACACGAACCGTGGATTCCGTTTGACGAAGGATGGAGTTGAGACACACGAGCTTCAGAAGATGAACGCCTTAGCTCATTGGTATACCCATAACATGCTTATACACTATTCTGTTCCACATGGTCTCGAGCAATATGGTGGTGCAGCTTGGGGAACTCGTGATGTTTGCCAAGGTCCTGCTGAATACTTCTTAGCAACTCAGCATTATGGTGCAGTAAAAGACATCTTGCTTACTGTATATTCTCATCAGTTTGAAGAAACAGGGAACTGGCCACAATGGTTCATGTTTGATCAATACTTTAAAATTCAGCAAGATGATTCACATGGCGATATCATTGTATGGCCACTGAAGTTAGTGACGGATTACTTAGCAGCTACGAATGATTATGATCTATTACGTGCTGAAGTTCCTTACACGTCTAACCGTGATTTTAACTTTACTGAGAAAAAAGAAACATTATTACAGCATATACAAAAACAGATCGGTTACATGAGAGAGAACTTTTTGCATGATACACACCTTTCCTCATATGGAGACGGTGATTGGGATGATACGCTTCAACCTGCAAATCCACAGCTTAAGAAATACATGGTAAGTTCATGGACGGTTGCGTTAACCTATCAAGTCATGACTCAGTTCTCACAACAGTTACAGCATGTGGACGAAGAAGAAGCTGCTAAACTAAGCGAGCTCGCTAAAAACATTCAGGCAGACTATCAAAAACATATGTTAGGCACAGATGTAATCCCAGGATTTGTATATATGGAGGATCCAAAATCACCAAAACTAATGCTTCACCCAAGTGATAACACCACTGGTATCAACTATCGTTTATTACCGATGACGCGCAGTATGATTGCAGAATTGTTAACGCCTGAACAGGCTGAGCAACACCTTGATCTGATCATGGATAAGTTTTATTGCCCAGATGGCGTAAGGTTGATGGACAAACCTGCTCATTATAAAGGCGGTGTGAGTACGCATTTCAAACGTGCTGAACAAGCATCAAACTTTGGACGAGAGATCGGACTTCAATATGTTCATGCACATATTCGTTTTGTTGAAGCGATGGCGAAGCTAGGTAAAAAAGAAGAAGTATGGAGCGGCTTAGAAAAGATCAATCCTGTTATGATTCAAGAAAAAGTTCCAAATGCAGAGCGACGTCAGAGTAATGCTTATTTTTCAAGTTCTGATGGTGATTTTAAAACCCGCTATGAAGCTCAAGAACGTTTTGGTGAACTAAGAGATGGAAAAGCCAAAGTTAAAGGTGGATGGAGAATCTATTCTTCTGGTCCTGGAATCTATATGAACCAGTTGATCTCAAATTGTTTAGGTATTCGCCCACAAGGGGAGAACTTAATCATTGATCCCATATTATCAGAAGAAATGAATGGCCTTGAATTGCAGTATATGATCGATGAAAAACCAGTTAAATTGGTATTCCGAGATCGTGATGGAGAAAGTAACCGATTCATCGTTAATGGTCAAAAAATGGAGAGCAGCACGTATCAGAACATCTACCGAGATGGAGGCGTATGTGTGAATCGCTCTGAATTTGTAAATAAATTGTCAGCAGACGTAAATACCGTAGAGATTTATTCATAACCATTCGTTATAATAAAGGAAACGTTTGCAACAAGTGAGATAGGAGAGAAGTTCGTTGGTAAGTATTAAAGACATTGCAAAACAAGCCGGTGTTTCCATTTCCACGGTCTCCTATGCCTTGAACGGAAGCCCGAAAGTTACGAAGGAAACATCAGCACGAATTCTGGCAATCGCTAAAGAACTCAACTATATTCCAAGCGCAGCTGCTCGTTCTTTGAAAAAAAGAGAAACAAAAATCATTGGCATCTATTTAACAAACTATAGTGGTGCATTTTATGGTCAGCTTCTGCAGGGAATGATGGAGACATTAAGCGAGAACGGCTATGAACTGATCGTTTGCAGCGGAAAAGAATCTCATCGCTTTCTTCCTGAGCGCATGATCGATGGCGCAATCATTTTAGATGCCACATATGAAACGAAAGAATTGTTAAGTCATGCAGAACGTGGACATAAGCTGGTCGTAATGGATCGGAGAATGGATCATCCGAATATCTCTCAAGTACTGCTTGATAATAAAGCTGGTGCAACACTTGCGATTGATTATTTAGCTGAGAAAGGTCATCGGAAGATCTGTGTTGTTAAAGGACCGGATATCTCATTTGATGCGAGGCAGCGATTAGAAGCTGTACAAAAAGCGGTGCAACGCTATTCGCATATTGAGTATATTGAAATCGATGGCGATTTCCATAAACAATCAGGAGAAGAAGCAGGAAAGAAGATTCATCAAGACTTTACAGAACCTGTAGGTGTATTTTGTTTGAATGATGAGATGGCGATCGGTATGTATAATTATTTCAGCCGAACGAATCTACGCATTGGTGAAGATGTTCATATTATAGGGTTTGATAATATTGAAGTGTCTCAATATATCCAACCGAGACTTGCAACGATTAACTATTCAAAGCATAAGTGGGGAGCATTAGCTTCAGAACTGCTTCTGAATTTAATCCAAAAAAAGCATAGTCCTGAGCATGAACGAATCAACGTTAGCCTGATTGAAGGCGATTCTGTCAGAAATCGATAAAATAAGGAAGAGGAGCTACGATAAGCTCCTCTTTTTGTATGCAATTATTCAGCTTGTGATTGTGGTGATTTTTCTTTCGAAAGAAACCAACCGCCTGCTGCAATCAGGATCAGAACAACATAAAACGTGATCTTCCATTCTGGTGATTTTGCGAAACCTTCTGAAAGGATAGCTAAGTCGGGGTGTGCGAGTGTATATACGGCCAACTTAACCCCAACCCAACCAACGATGAGAAAAGCTGCAATTTCAAGGCCTGGCTTGGATTGTAGAAGTTTAACAAAAAAGTTAGCAGCAAAACGCATGATGATAAGTCCGATCAACCCACCAGCAAAGATCACTAGGAACTTTCCGCCATCCAGTCCACCGATGTTAGGAAGCCCGGAATCCGGAAGTGCAACTGCTAGTGCTACAGCAGCTAGGATTGAATCCACGGCAAACGCGATGTCAGCTAGTTCAACTTTTATTACTGTCGTCCAAAAACCAGATTTTTTCTTTGATGCCTTTGATGCTTCAGTCGATTCATCTGCTTTTTTAACCATAACTTTTCTGAAGATATGGTTAAGTGCGATAAATAGAAGGTACACAGCTCCGATAGCTTGAACCTGCCACACGTTCACCAAGAACGAAATGGCAAACAATGATGCGAAACGGAAAAAGAACGCACCTACTAAACCGTAAAACAACGCTTTTTTTCGTTGTTCTTCTGGTAAATGTTTTACCATAATGGCTAAGACCAGTGCATTGTCTGCTGCTAATAAGCCTTCTAAGGCGATTAGCACTAATAAGATCCAACCATATTCTAACAAGATCGATAGTTCCATTTTTGTTCCTCCTTTAAAATGATAGATGCATGAATGAAGCGAGAACGATTTACATGAAGTGACCTCCTGTTAACAAATAAAAAAGACCTCTACCAATAGCAGGTAAAGGTCTAACCAATAAAAAAGACCTTTACCAACCGAACGGTAAAGGTCTTGCTAACAACAATGAAGTTGCCAATATAGCCGAGAGCACGAAGCTCCGAAATGACGACTATATTGTAAAAGCTACTCCCCTTTAGGAGTTATGAAGTTACTATTATCTTATTACGGTTGCTTTAAAGTTGTCAATTCTTTTATGTTTGGAAAAATGTAGAGATAACAGATAAGACTTATTGTAGTATCTTTAAAATATATACAGGAAAAGAGTGGATGAAAGTTGGAGCAAAATCAATACATAATAGACATGATTAAAAATGATGATTGGATGATGCGGATATTACACGCTGCCAAAACATTAGATTTACCAGATTGGTGGATATGTGCAGGGTTTGTCCGATCTAAAGTTTGGGATACGCTGCATGATTTGCAAGAAAGAACGAGATTGGCTGATATTGATGTTGTTTATTTTAATCCTGACGACCTCAAAAAAGAGAGTGAAAAAAAGTATGAAAACATGCTACTTGAACTTATTCCAGGTTTGCCGTGGTCTGTAAAAAATGAAGCGAGAATGCATCTTGTCAATGAAGATTTCGAACCGTACACGTCAACAGTTGATGCAATCTCCAAATTTCCTGAAACGGTAACGGCTCTTGGTGTTAGATTAAATGAAAAGAATGAAGTGATCCTTGCTGCTCCATGCGGAATCGAAGATGTTTTAAGCATGGAGGTAAGACCAACGGATAGTTACAGAAGAACAGAAGACAGAAGAAACAAATATAAAGAGCGCGTGAAGAAAAAGAATTGGGAAGCCGTTTGGTACAAAGTTAGAGTGGTAGAATAGAGAGAAGCTTGAGCGCTAGTGCTCAAGCTTCTTGTTTTGACCTCAGATGTTCCTTATAAAAAGTAGATAGCAATTTAAAATTTGAGATGAAATGAACATGTAGATTCCGTAGTTGCAGATCAATCGTACTTCGTGAATGAAGACTCGAATGGTGTTTCAGTTCGTCAATTTCTTTTTCAAGACTTAATGTTTGCGTTAATAAGCTATGCAAATACTCTTTAGTACTTTCTGAATATTCTTCTTGAAACGCGAGGTTGATGAGTATATCTTTTGCTTCATTAACTTCAAATTCCATATCAGTTAACGATTTTCGTGTAATGGTTATAGAATCTTTGTCCACCAACCAAGGAAGTTCATACATTTGTAATAGATATTCAATATCATTCGTGGTCAAATCTTTAATCAATTCTTCTTTCCTTTGTTGGTTGAGACGAGGTTCATACTCCAATTTGAATGCTTTTAATTCCGATCTATAATCATTAATGAGTACGTGATCCCCATCATAGGAAATTGATTTATAAATATTAAGTGGTGAATAAGGAAATACCCAATTTATCAATAAGAATAAGAGGACAAATCCTAGAAAAATCTTCAAAGCACCTTTTTTCTTCATCCCCACTTTCCTCTCTATTTAAACAGTACTTTTACTTCTGTATCTTCTGGTGTCAGATGGACCTGAAGGCTTTTTAGGCTCTTTCGGATCACGTTTTTTTCTTGGTCGGAATAAAGCATAACTTAAACAGAAACCGATCGAACAAGTGATTCCATAGCCAAATACAGCAAACGTGTTCAGGCCTTCAAACTTAGCCCAGTAGAAAATGGTGAAGCGGTATATCAAAAGAAAAACAATACTTAGTGCTATATATAAAAGAAGATGGAACCTAAATTTCAGCCTCATTTTATCTTTAGAAGATTCAATAATAAATGCAATTGGCAATGTGCAGAAAAGAAAAAAGGGTAGAGCTGTAACAATCCCAAAGAATAGACCGAATAACACACCTTGTAGATCAAGCTTAAATGGATTTCCGCCTGGAATGGCAAAAAAGAACACAGCTCCACAAAGTACCGATATTACGGATGAAATGATGACTCTCATAACTATCTCCTAACTACTTGTTGAAGCTTTTCGTTCATGGCTTCTGAATCTTTATATTCGAACAATCCTAAGGAGTTCCCCCAAGGGTCGGAAAACGTAGCCCATCTAACAGGAACTTCAACACGGTCATAAATTTCAAAGTATTCCACATGTAAAACATCCATCAGTCGTTTTCGCTCAGCATCGAGATCGACTACTCCTAGACGAAGAGGTCCGTTGCCAACAGCTGGGTTCCCCTCAGCAACTTGCAGCCAACAGTTAGGAAGTAACTCCCATTCTGCGAATCCTTCATGTGGAGTGAAGTCAGGCTGACGGTTCAACAAAGTTTCATAATACTTTTGACCATCATCGAAATTCGATACTCGGACTTGAAATGTCATTTCATATATCATATGTAATTCTCCCTTACTTCATTTTGTTTTCTATTAAAAACGTTCTTAACGAGTCAGAGGTTTCATAACAGATTTTTTTATTTTTCGTACAGATGATTTCTTTTTTAGAATCATAAAGGAGTGTTGCTTTGATTTGTTCTCTACTGTATTCTTTAGACTCTTTCGATGTTTTTATGTTCAAAGAATAATCTGGATTGAGAAGATGAATCTTGACCCTTTTCATTGAACCGAGGGAGTTTGAAAAAAGTTCAGGATTCAATACCGTTAAAGTTTCATTTTTCTTAAGGTCCTTGACAATTACATGGTCAATTAATCCAAATTTTGTTTTAAAGGCTTGATTGATCTGAACTTCAACATGTGAACGTAATGGCGAAGAATCAACACAACCACTAAGAAACAAAATAAATAACATACATAAAAGTAAGTATATAGTTTTCATGGAAACTAAGATCCTTTACTTCTCTTGCTGATAAATGATAACAATAACTTTTTTTCGATGTTAGGAAGGTTTTCACTTAAACGAGCTGCAGCTATCGGAATCATCCAGCGATTTAAAGCTTTAGAAGAGAACTGGTAATGTCTAGTATAACTTTTTCTATAATACATAGCTAAAAATTTTCGTACATATAAAATAGTTATAAAATTTAGAAAAGATGTGCGGTCTTGTAACCCGCCGTAACGTAAGATGAGGAGGGTACGAGCTAAGTCTGCCATAGGATTGCCACTTGTAGCATCACACCAATCAATAATTACAGCTTCGTCTTTTGTAATTAAAATATTATCTGGATGAAAATCACCATGACATACACATTTACAAAGGGGGAGTTCTTCTAATTCTTTGATAATTCTTTTCTTGTCGTTCTCATTCAATTCTTTTACTGACATAATCTTTTGTTTTAAAACTTCAAATTGAGAGGGAAGAGTAGATAATTTCTTATCGTGAACACTTACTTGAAGAGCAGCCATCCTTTTTAAATGATAAAGTGTTTTTTTAGGTTGAGAACTTAATAGGCTCGTTAGCGTGGTTCCCTCGACCCTTCTATATATCAAGGCTCTTTTCCCAGAAATCGGATTACTCCATCTTACTTCGGGAACTGAAAGCCCTGATTGAAGAATAATTTTATTGATCGTATACTCATGCTCAATAAAATCACCAGATATGTGATCATGAAAAAGCTTTACAACTTCGGTTGGAGAAAAAATCATGACTTGCGCGGTACTTCCTTCACCAATTATTTGCTTGTGCTCCAAAGTATTTAACTCCTCTGCTGAAAATCTTCATATGGATAATTTTAACACATTAAAAAGAGATATAATGTACGAATATTTTGTTTGACTGACTGGTCATAACCCGAGTATACTAACTAGTGTTAATTATGACTAAGTGGTCATATGATACGAGTTATAAGAGTATCTATAACTTGGAAGAAACTGAAGCACGCTGCCTTCCCTTAAAAAGGAGTCTTTGGAGTAGAAGTACGGGCAATACTTAATTATGTGAAGCATTTAGTTGATGAAGGAAAAGAACCAATTTAAAAGCTTGGGCGAGTGAAGACTTACGTCCAGCTTATAAGGAGAAAGAAGAACATGGAGACAACTCAAAAACCGTTAAACACAAAATTGATATTAGCTGGTTTAATCATTGGTATGTTTTTTAGTGCTTTGGAACAAACGATTGTTGGTACAGCTATGCCAACGATTATTGCTGATCTTAACGGGTTTTCTATCTTTGCTTGGGTCACCACTGCCTATTTGATCACATCAACAACGGTTGTTCCAATCGTAGGTAAACTTTCTGACCTTTATGGACGCAGAAAGCTATATTTATTAGGAAACTTTATTTTTATACTAGGTTCAGCACTATGTGGAACAGCAAATTCTATGGAAGAACTCATCATTTATCGTGGGTTACAGGGAATCGGTGGCGGAATGATTATGCCACTTTCCCAAACAATCATCGGCGATATCTTTACAGCTGAACAACGTGCAAAATGGCAAGGAGTATTTGGTGCGATCTATGGACTAAGTTCTGTGATAGGTCCATTTATTGGTGGACTTATGGTTGATCATATCAGCTGGCACTGGATTTTCTTGATCAATGTACCTTTTGGTATCATTTCAACAGCTATGATCGTGATCGGAATGAAGAATGAATCGATCAGAGCGGCAGCAGGGAAAGTAAATATCGATTACTTTGGTATTTTCACACTCATTCCCGCCGTTGTATTACTTTTATTAGGACTTACATTTGGTGGAGATAAATTTGAATGGCAGTCTACAACAAGTTATTTGTTGTTTGGTGGAGTGATTGTTCTATTAGCGTTATTTATTACGATTGAAAAACGTGCTGTAGAACCTATTTTGAATCTGTCGCTCTTTAAGAATAGGGTATTTGCAACGACAAACATTTTAGGATTTTTGCTTGGTTTAGGTATGTTTGGAGCCATCATGTTCGTTCCGATGTACATGCAAGGAATATTAGGGGTGAGTCCGACAAAAGCAGGGTCGACGATGACTCCTATGATGATTGCGCTCATTACAGCAAGCATTATTGGTGGTCGTTTGTTATTGAAGCTAAAATTTAGAACAGTATTAACATCTGGCATGGCGATTACAGCCATTGGTTTCTTGTTAATGAGTACGATGGATGTTGATTCCAATGAATTTACGGCATACGCGTATATGGTGATTCTAGGATTTGGTATGGGTCTTGTAATGCCTACTCTCATGATTGCCGTACAAAACGAGTTTCCAAAATCTCAGCTCGGAGAAGTAACATCTGCTTCTACTTTCTTTCGTTCGATCGGAGGAACCATTGGGATAACGATCTTAAATGCGGTCATGAACCATTCACTTACAGATAAGATAAGTGAAGCAGCAAGTAGCGCTTCAAACCCCGTTCTTGGAAAAGCGCTTGAAGAGATCGGGAAGAAGACAGATGCGATGTTTGGGATCTTAATCAATCCAGATTTGTTACCACTTCCCGCCGATTTAAAAAGACCTGTCATTGAAACGATAAAAGACGTATGGTCAACTTCTTTCTCAAGCGTATTCTTAACAGGACTTATCTTTATCGGAATCGGCATATTTATTGCTTTATCGGTAGGGAACAGTCGTATTAAGAAAGAACCCATCGAGCAAAACACAGATCGTGAGGAAATTACTTCAAACCAGGCAGTTACAGAATAAACAACAACAAAGAGCTGATTCAAGATCAGCTCTTTTCATTTTGATTTCAATTGATTGGGCTTACCGTTGCTTATTCACCATCATATCTAAAAGTACAGAATCGGTCGTACTTGATGTTTCAACACCTAATCTGCAAAAATTCTCAATCGTCTTTTCAACATCTTCTTCAATAAATCCGTTTGTAGAGGGGATACACAATCCGTTCGATGCTAAGACAGCCGATTGAACAGCGGCACTTGAACAAGTTGCAACTTTCATAGCGCATCCAGCTTTTGCTCCATCACAAACCATTCCACTAACGTTGCCTAATGTATTCTGTATAGCAGCTTTCATCTTATCTAAGTTGTCATCCAGCAAGTAGGTGATCGCAGCAGATGCACTAGCGCCAGCGACAGTCACACCGCAAAGTGCAGACAATCGGCCAAATTTTGATTTCATATGAATCGAAAGAAGGTGGCTCAATGTCACAGCTCGTAACATTTTATCTTTTGTTACACCTAGTTTTTCAGCTGCGGCTACAACAGGCATCGTAACCGCGATTCCTTGATTTCCACTGCCGGAATTCGCCATTACCGGCATGGTAGAACCAGCCATTCGTGCGTCAGAACCAGCAGCAGATAACGCCATACTATACGTAGCTAGATCATCTGAAAGAACGCCCTTTTTTGTTTGTTCATACAACGTTTTTCCTACTTTTAAACCATAGTCATTCGAAAGACCTTCTTTACTTATCGCAGTATTTAACTCGACACTTCGTTTGACAAGATCTAATCGATGAAGTGGAACTTCTGTAATGAACGCATAAAGGTCTTCAATCGTTAACTCAGGGTTATCAGCTTTATTAGAGCTAGATGATGACCCAGGTCTTGATTTATCTACTAGTACTTTTCCGTTTTGAGAAATATAGCTTATGTTTGTATGCTCACCAGAGATCACAACGATCACTTCCTCTGATGAAGTTTTTAACTCGACTTCAATAAATAGCTTTTCAGGACCATCTGCAGTTGCAACCGAAACCATTCCGCTCTGAACGATCCTGATCGCTTCTTCTTCCTCAGTAAGCGTAACCCCTTCAAGTACTTGAAGACCTTTTGCAGGATCTCCTGAAATCATACCGAGAGCTGCTGTGAAATCGATACCTGTATGATTCATGCCGGGAATTCCTACAGTTAAAGCGTTCTTGATAACATTGCCGCTCGCTTTAACAGAGATCGACGTTACCGGTTCGCTTATATATTCTTTGGCAGTAGCGGACGCGAGAGCGATGGCAACAGGTTCCGTGCATCCGAGTGCCACGACGAGTTCTTTTTCAAGAAGCCTAATAATGTTTTCGGTGATCATAGATTTACCCTCTTCCCCAAAAGTTTCTCTTCCTTAACAATAACGGTTAATTTCTTCAAAAAGAAGAGGAAAGTCTTATCAATTTTTAAAGTCCCTCCTAATGTTTTTAGACCTTAAATGGTTATTTATGTTAACATTTATTACAAACAAATCGCTGAGGTGAAACGATGGAGTTCTTTATTTTCATTATTTTAGTCGTATTTTTGTTCGACGCTGCAAAAATTCGAAAACAAAATGAGACGGTTATTTTGCAGAATGAAAAAATGATTGCACTACTAGAAGAGATAAAGAATAAATAAATTACTCATCTTTATAAAGGTTAAAAAATTGATAATGATCTTTGCCCGTAATCTTTAATACGAGTTTTTTGTTTTCTTTTAACCAATTAATCTCCCTATCAAAAGTCACGGTTATTTGGTTTGGAAACTGATTCATCGAAAAGGTATATTCGCCAATCTCTGTTTGCTTTTTTTCTTGACCATAAGCTGTATTGAGCGTGAACGTCAGTTCTTCCGGTAGACTGTTTTTACCTTCAATATGTGTGAGCTTTAATTGGTTGGTTTTATCAATAGAAAACGACGCTTGCCAGTAATCATTTTCTCCAGAATAAATGATTCCGTCATTTATGGATGTTGGTCCCTTGGTACTTGAAGTTGGAGCTGAATCTTTAAAGAAGATCGTTAAAACAGAAACAAATCCTATTAATAAAACAGCAGCTAAAATAAGCTTCTTTTTCATCCTCCACCGTCCCTCTCATCCACTACATAACAGTGTATTCTTTATTTAATGATGAATTCCTTGTTTCAATCATTACTAAGAACGGAGGCAGATTTGTGAATATCAGAATGTATGAGAGCCATGATTTTCAGGATGCAATGGAGTACTGCTTACCACCAGAACAAGCATTATTTACATCTATGCCTGTTGAGGTCCTTAAAACGTTTCAATGTGATATCTTTAATCAGCCTTTTGTCGTTTACGCTGACCAACAACTTGTAGGTTGGTTTGCTTTATATACAGATGGTTCCGGTAATATGTATACAAATAATAAGCAGGCAATTTTATTAAAATCATTTTCGATTGATGCTAGGTTTCAAAAGAGAGGATTTGCGCAAGACTCTCTACAATTACTACCGAAACTCGTGAAGGAGCATTACAAGGATAAGAGTGAGATCATATTAACCGTTCATGAAACAAACCATGCGGCGATATCTCTTTATAGAAAAGTGGGATTCATCCATAAAGGTGAAAACTACCATGGGGAATATGGCATAGAGATGATTTTTCATATGAGTCTTTAGACCTTTACAAAGTCTTAACCAAACTTTAACACCACTCCTTAGTAAATATTGTAATAATTTCTATACATAGACAAAAGGGGTGGCAGGTTTGAAGAAGGTCATACAACAGTGCATGAAGCAGATGAAGAGGATAACAGTTTTTAAGAACATCAAAGGGTTTAAGAATATAAAGATTAAAAGTCAATTAAAATTTCCTAAACAGCTTAAGTTCAAACTAAACCTACAGACAAAATTATTATTAATGATGATCTCATTGGTTGTCTTAACGATTTCCATCGTAGGAGTATTTAGCTATAACAAAGCATCAGATACTACCAGAACAATCATTGAAAACCGTTTGGAACGGGAAACAGAAACAACTTATGACATTGCAAAAAATCTTAAGTTCAGTTTTATTCGAGACGAAGAAATGTTTAACAAACGCTTGGCTGAAAGTATTAATACACAGTATGTGGGCCTTCAGCAAGATGATATGAAAGCGAATATCTTCTTAATGCAAAATGGAACGCTTACACCGTATAAGACGAATGGAAAAGACACTTTCTCTTTGTCTTCAGGAAGCAAAAAGCAAATTAGTGACTTAGAAAATGGTGTGCTGCACGCGGAAGTTCAGGATAAGGCGTATACACTAGCGTTTAAGCAGATTCAAGAGTTGAACGGAATCTACGTGATCGCCATAGAAACAGAAAGTTACATGCAGTCGGTTTACGAACTTAGAAACTTTATAGCGGTTGCGGTTATCATTAGTATTCTTTTAACTGCTTTGGTAATCATATTCTTAATTAGAAGCATCACTTCACCTTTATCGGCGCTTGGCCACATCATGAAGCGTGTTCAAAAGGGTGACTTTCAAAATAATGTTGATTATCAATCTAGACATATTGAGATTCAGAGATTAATTGAGAGCTTCAATCAAATGATGATTTTTATCAGAAATGTTCATGTGCAGATTCAGCAAATCTCAGGTGAACTAACCTCACAAGGCAACAAACTCGAACATACTTACAGTGAGGCGAATCACTATAATGAGCAACTTGTTAAAACGATAGAGAATGTAATGACTGGTGCAAAAGAAACAGCGATAAGTTCAGAGCATAGTGTGCGGCTTTTCTCGGATATGCAAGAAAAAGTAAGTGAGCTGAATAACACAGTTGTGTCGGTGATGGATGAGTTTTCAGCTATGAATCAAAACGCTATTTCCGGCCAAGAAAAAGTGGATGAGTTAGTAGGGGAAATTCATGATAATCATGACCGGTTCGTCCAACTAAACAAAATCATTGATGAGATGGGCACATATTCGAGCCACTCTCAGAATGTCATTTCTACGATTAAAGAGATTTCTGAACAAACCAAACTGCTAGCATTAAACGCTCGAATTGAAGCGGCAAGAGCAGGAGAAGCAGGAAGAGGTTTTGCAGTAGTTGCGGATGAGGTAGGCAAATTAGCAGACCAATCGAGTAAAGCGGCGGCAGATATTATTGCGACAGTAAACCAAATGAACCAAACAGCCTTACAAGCAATTCAGGAGTCGAGCCTTCTTGGAGAAGCAAATCTCTCCCATGTGCAGAAAGTAAAGGATACGACTGGATTCATTCAATATTTAATGAATTCAGTAGTAGACAATAATGAACGAATGGGTGAAATGAGTGTTGCTCTTCAAGAATTAAAAGTTGCTTTGCCTGAGATAGAAATGGCAGCAATTCAATTTTCAAGCATTTCCCAAGAAACTCTAGCGAGTTCTGAAGAAATGTCTATAACTTCAATTAAACAAATTGAAAAGATTAAACAGGCGTATCTCGTTGGAGCTAAGCTGTCCAGTCTGTCTCAGCAATTGACGGAGGAAAGTCAGTTTAAACATGTGAGTGAAGAAAAAGAAACAGCATAAATGAGGAAAGTGACGGGGAATGGTGATCCGTCACTTTTTTAGGTTTTAGGTGGTTTATTATTTAGGTTTTAACTTATAGTTGAAACCTAAAGGCGTTTTAAAAGTATATGGTTACAAATCTCTCAAATAATATTAGATAATAAAGTAATAATTACTTCATGATATACTTAATGAACAATCTAATAGAATAAATTTACATACATCATAGATTAGGGAGGAATAAATCATGTTTAATAGTGAAGCTGAATTAGTTCTACCTGCAAAAGCGTCTTTAGGTGAAGGACCGTGCTGGGACTCGGAACAAGGCGTCTTATATTGGGTTAGTATTTTAGATAAAAAGGTAAACATTTACGATCCACGCTCTCATCAAAATCGAGAGATTCAACTAGATCAGATGGTAGGAACGGTTGTACCGAGGGAGTCAGGTGGTGTAGTCGTAGCTCTTCAGAACGGATTCTTTTTTCTAGATCTTAACACAGAAAAACTTACAGCTATTGTTGACCCTGAACAAGAGCTTCCTGAGAATCGCTTTAATGATGGGAAGTGTGACCCGTTCGGTAGGTTTTGGGCAGGCACGATGAGTTTAAGTGAAGAAGCTGAAAAAGGCTCTCTTTATTGTTTAGATCACGATCTTCATGTGGAAAAGAAGCGAGAAAATTTAACGATTTCGAATGGTTTGGCATGGTCGTCTGATCAATCGTATATGTATCTAATTGATACACCAACGAAAAAAGTAACGAGATTCCAATATGATCTTCAAACAGGCCGCATCCAAGACACAACAGAAGTGATTTCCTTTCCAGAAGGGGTAGGTGCTCCAGATGGAATGACGATTGATGAAGAGGGCATGCTTTGGATCGCTCATTGGGGCGGTGCACAAGTCTCCCGGTGGAACCCAGAAACAGGCGAACAGCTATCTTCTATTCCCATTCCTTCATTAAATGTTACATCATGTACGTTTGGCGGAGAAAATATGGACGAGTTGTATGTAACAACAGCTAGGAAAAATACAAGTGCAGAGAACCTTGAAAGATTTCCAGAAGCGGGCGGGTTGTTTAAAGTAAGACCAGGTGTTAAAGGAATGCCAGCATATTCTTTCAAAGGATAAAAGCAGGACAGCGTTATTAAACGCTGTTTTTTTTTTGATTAACAAAAACTTGCAATCATCGGTCGTCGTCTAATAATAAGAGAGGGGGGATTGGTATGGAAAACATGTTAATTGAAGTAATCTCGGCTGAAGATAAAGAGCACATATTGAATGAAGCTATGAATGAGTATGGACAAGACTTGCTGCAGTTGGTTTATTCTTATGTGAACCATACAAGCATTGCTGAAGATTTAACACAAGATATCTTTGTTAAGTGTTATAACGCATTGCATACATATAACGGAAAATCAAAATTTAAAACATGGCTATGGCGAATTGCCATTAACCATTGTAAGGACTTTTTGAAAAGCTGGTACAAAAATAGAGTTATCGCCACCGATGAGGAGCCTTCTTTTTATCGAACTGAGGTGGATGTCGTTGAGCACGAAGTCATTCAAAAAGAAGATGACGAGAACTTAATCCATGCAATTATGCAGCTGGAAATCAAATATAGAGAGGTGATTTATCTTTTTTATTATGAGGAGCTGTCTATTAAAGAGATCGCTTTAGTCACTGAAGTGAGTGACAATACAGTCAAAACAAGAATGCGCCGAGCTAAAGAACTATTGAAAATATGTTTGGAGGGTTAGGGATGGAGAACCGATTAAAAAACTTAAAGAAAATCATGGACGAAAAAACCTTTTCGCAAGTAAGGTTCACCGAAAAGCATCGCGAAACCATACAGAATAAATGGAGTAATCAAGAAGATAAGGAACAGATTGTATTAAATATTTTGCAGTTGTTGAACCAAGAAAAGACAGGTTATCAGCTAGCGAACTTACTTCTTGCACGCGGGGTAAAACAATTTGATGACAATGAAGGATCTCTCTATGTATTGTTGCACCGTTTAGAGAGTAAAGGAGTCGTTCAATCTGGATGGCTATCGAAAGAGAAAACAAAGTATTATCAGTTAACAAGTAAAGGTAAAAGATTATTAAAGCAAGCAGAGCATAAGGAAAAACAATCATCAATCATTCTGCAGCAGTTGATAGGAGGAGCGGAATGGAAAATCGCACAAAGTCGTTTCTAAACGAAGTTACGAGTCAGATTCGTTCAAAGGAAGCAAAAGAACAAGTTTCTACTGAGTTGAATTATCATATGAAAGAAGCAAAAATGCGATGGGTAAATAAAGGTTACTCTGATGTGGATGCCGAACAAAAAGCGATTGAGCAGATGGGAAGCCCAATCACACTAGGTATTCAGTTAAACCAGATTCATCGTCCAAGAATTGATTGGGTCTTGCTCGCGTTATTGACTTCTGTACTCTTACTAGGATTTCTACCTGTACTCTCTCTGGGGTATGATAGCAATCATTACTTTTTAATGAGAAAGATCATATTGGTTGTCCTTGGCATGATTGTGGCTTTAGGTCTGATGTTTGTTGATTATCGGAAGTTAGTAAGGTGGGGATGGGTGTTTTATGGGGTAGGTACTGTGTTGCTGCTATCTTTGCTCTTCTTTTCGAGTGGTACGATTAATGGGAAGCCATTCTTACTAATCGGAGAGCTAACAATTGAAAGCATTGCTGTACTTCCATTCTTTATGATTGCCTGGGCTTCTTTCTTGAATCGAGATTCCTTTAAAGTTTATCAATTCATACTCTTATTCTTGGTTTCGCTGTTCTTATTCTTCATGATACCAAGTATCGCAACAACTTACTTGTATTTTGCCATGGTCCTGTCCATGCTATGGTGGAGCAAATTTTCCAATCGGCAAAAAGGTGTTTTTTCAGGCATTACGGTGAGTTCATTATTATTAATTGGTATTTTCTCTTGGCAGTATCAACCGGATTATATAAAAGATAGAATGATAGGTTTTCTGAATCCTGAAAAAGTAGCTGATGGAGCAGGTTATCAGGTGCTTCAGATTCAGAAGTTAATATCTGGAGCAGGATGGTTCGGGGGAAATAAGAGTATTCAACAGTTCATACCTTCAGCACACACTGATTTTGCATTTGTAAGCATCACGTATCACTATGGCTGGATAGCAGCGATTGTTCTTATACTTATCCTTTTATTAATACTTGCAAGAGTGGTTATCGCGACGCAGCAAGTTAGAGATTATTTTGGAAAACTTCTGATCATAGGCAGCTTATCTTTATTACTTTTTCAAATGGTGAGTAATATCGGCATGGCGTTCGGATTTTTCCCTCTTACTAGCATGTCACTGCCGTTTATTAGTTACGGGTTGGTTCCCATTCTATTAAACGCTATCTTGATTGGAATAGTGCTAAGTGTTTATCGCAGGAAGGATATAAGCAGGTCAGCTCTTTAATAAATTTCTTTAGTGGCGTTGTCGATTTTGAGGGTTTCCGTTCGTTGTATACTTAAAAGAAGAAAAAATAGTTTCTGCATACAAGGAGGAAACGGCTATGCTATTCATGCTGATTGTTAAAGCTTCAAAAAATTCAGAAGGTGGTAACCGCCCGAATGAAGAGCTTAATGAAGCGATGCGAAAGTACAATGAAGAATTAGTTAAAGCTGGCGTCCGGGTTCTTGCTAAAGGATTACACCCAAGTTCAAATGGTATGCGAATCTCTTATCTGCATCCAGGAGAAAAACCAGTGGTTACGGACGGACCGTTTACTGAAACGAAGGAATTGATCGCTGGGTTTATTCTGATTGATGTGAACTCTAGGGAAGAAGCCGTTGAATGGGCGATGAAGATGCCAGATCCACAAGGAAACGGAGAAGGTCAGATCGAATTAAGGCAAGTATTTGAGTGATTTTTGTTCCCACCTCTAAAATGGATAGATTGCAAAAGAACCTCTCTTACATAAGAGGTTCTTTTCTTATGTTATAAATGAAAATTATTGATTTTATTTATTTTAGAAGGTAATATAGTTAAAAATACTACGAAATGAAGGTTTTGGGTTATGGATGCATTTGATAGAAAATTGATACATCTGCTTCAAAAAAACGCGAGAATGAAATGGGCAGACTTAGCGGCACAGGTAGGTCTATCCGCCCCAGCTACCGCTGAACGTGTCAACCGCTTGATGGAAAATGGTGTGATCAAAGGATTTGGTGCAAGAATTGAAGCTGATAAAGTGGGAAGTGAACTCACAGCTTTTGTTGCTGTTTCATTGGAACGTCCAGAGCATCGCGCTCCATTCTTAGCACGTATTGAAGAGTTAATAGAAGTGATGGAATGTCATCACATCGCGGGAGAAGATGATTACTTATTAAAAATTAGATCTCGGAATACGAAGGATTTAGATCGAATCATTAGTTACGAAATAAAAGGACTAACAGGGGTTGTTCGTACCAAAACAACGATTGTGATGGATACGACAAAAGAGTCGATTGAAGTTCCTTTGCAACCGCATGTCTTTTCAGGTGAATAAAAGGTGCTTTACGAACTTTATTTAAAAGGCTTAATCATGGGAATTTCAATAGCGGCTCCAGTTGGGCCAATCGGTGTATTATGCATGCAGCGCACATTAACGCAAGGTCGTGTGGTGGGAATCGTTTCGGGATTGGGTGCAGCATGTGCAGATTTCATTTACGGTTTGATTGCTGGGCTTGGTCTTACGATGGTTTCTCAATTCATAATGAGCCGACAATCCTGGATTCAACTTATTGGAGGGCTGTTCCTATTCTATTTAGGTCTGAAGATTTTATGTGCTAAAGCAACACCTATTAATGGAACACCTCGAAAGAGTAGTCTTTCCTCCGCCTTTTTTACAACCTTTCTACAAACATTAACGAATCCCATGACCATACTATCTTTTGCAGCCATATTCGCTGGGTTAGGTATCGTTAATACTCACACAAGTGCTATTTCCTCTACCACTTTGATTGTTGGAATCTTTTGCGGATCGGCTGCTTGGTGGATCTTTTTAACAACTACAGTAAGTATGATGAGGAGAAGAATGAATCAGCAGCACATGGCTATGATAAATGTTATCTCAGGAATTATTATATGTTTGTTCGGTATGTTTTCACTTATACGTTTAATGATTGGATCGTGAGTTTTTAATGTTATTACTAAAGAGTATTATTCTAGGTTTTTCTATATCCGCTCCAGTTGGGCCGATTGGTCTGCTTTGTATACAAAGAACGCTATCCCAAGGAAAGTCGGCGGGATTTTTAACTGGTTTTGGAGCAGTAACAGCTAACATTGTTTATGCAAGCATTGCAGTATTAGGCTTTTCAGCTGTGTCATCTTTATTGATCCAATACGAAATGTTGCTAAAAATTATCGGTACCATTTTTTTACTCTACCTAGGGGTGAAAACATTCTTAAAGAAAGTACCAACTCAAGCCGCTCAGTTAGCAGGGGAAAGCAAGTGGATGATGTTTTTCTCGACGTTCTTCTTAATGATTACGAACCCTGTTACAATTTTGAATTTTACAGCAATGTTTGCAGGTCTCGGGTTTGGTGAGAGTGAGATGTCATTACAAATTGCATTGCTCTTAATAAGCGGTGTATTTATCGGTGCTACCTGTTGGTGGATGTTCTTAAGCATAGTTGTAAGCCTGTTAACAAAAAGTATTCAGCCCCACTTAGGTACCATCAACAAAGGAGCAGGATTATTAATCATAGGCTTAGCTTTAGCGAATATCCTAGCGTAACGGTAAAAAAATAAATATTCCGAAAATTATATTTACTTTTATATCCATTTGTTTTACAATACAAAAGGTAAGGAAAAAATTTCAAGATAAGGAGGCGTTGGACATGATTAATTTTTTAGACACTACACAATCAACTTTATATTGTCCAATACACAACCTTCTTAATGAGACCTCAATCTGTTAATGAAACGTGAATCAGAGCCTCAGGATGTGTATACATTCTGGGGCCTTTTTATGTATTTTTGTACGAAAAGTCACCCTTCTATTTCGGGGTGGCTTTTTATTTTGAAGAAGCTGTATAGAACATGATTCAAAAAATTAGGAAACGAAACAACGACGGTACGATATTAAAAAAGCGGAGGTTAGAAAAATGGAAGTATTGAACACGCAGATTACCGATCAGATTACAATTGTGGAATATGATCCGAGCTATGCAGCAGCAGTCGCTGAAATGTGGAATAAAAGTCAAGATGGCTGGGGCGGCGGCAACTCGATCATGACGGAAGAACAAGTATTGAAGAAAGAATCGAACTCATCAAACCTCCATTTATATCTTGCACTCGATGGAGATAAGGTCGTAGGCTATTGCAGTTTAGGGGAATATCGCGAAGATGAAGGAGCTCTCTACATCCCGTTATTGAATGTAAGAGGAGATTATCATGGTAAGAAGATTGGTAAAAAGCTTGTACTAAAAGCGCTAGAAAAAGCGATTGAAATGAAGTGGCCTCGTTTGGATCTATATACATGGCCAGGGAATACAAAAGCTGTTCCACTATATAAAAAATGCGGCTTTTTCTGGGAAGATCGGGATGACACGACACACCTTATGAATTTCATGCCTTCTGTGATGCAGACAGAGGCGGTTTTAGATTACTTTACAGATGGAAAATGGTATGAAAACAGTACACGTACGTTTGAAACCATCCCTGATGGAAGCAACGATAATGAATTTCATTTTTATGAGTATGCTTGGAATCATAAGACTCTAGGTAACTTGAAGATGGAATTTGAGCGTTTTGGAAGAGGACTTCGCTCCATCGAAACAGACGATTATAAAATTTTAGCGGATGTTGAACACTTTAATCTTGTTTTTGGGTCTGAATACAAGATTCGATACCACATGATTAATAAAACAGGTAAGCCGTTAACCGTAGAGATCCAAGGTGTGGACGATAAGAACATTCAGTTTGTGACTTCAAAAAAAATCACAGTTCACAAGGAAGAAGAGATTGAGATTCCTTTTGTGGTAAATCCGATTGCTGAAGATCAAAGTGTATGGAGAACGCACCCAGCTGTTACTTCACAATTACTAATCAATGGGAAAAAAGCGCAATTTAGAGTAGGGATTCGTCCTAAGTATCCCGTTAAGTTAAGTTGTAACACGCCAGGTAACCTTAGTTTTGTTGGTCGTTCTTCTCAACTTTATTTTAACTTTGAAAACAATTTTGATGAACAAGTAACATTTAGCTTTGAACTTCCATCATCAGAATTGGTTACCATAAAGAATCGAAATGTGAGTGTTACTTTGGGATCTAAAGGAAAGCAATCGGTATCTGTTCCTTTCATGATAAAAAAGAATGGATTTTACTCTGCCGAAGTCTAAATCTCCGCAACGAAATCCAATGGAGATACCGTTACTTTTACGAAAAAGCTAGGTGTAGCATTACAGGGAATTGGAGCTAAATTCGCTGGAGAATGTGATGATTTTTATTACGTATGCAACGGACAATATACAATAAAACTAGATAAGTTCAACAACTGGATCGCACCTGTTAAAGGTGATGTGGATTACAAATTGGCTTTCATGGTGCCACAGCTCGGTAAACCTTTCTCAGAAGAGATAACGCGACTTCGTCCTGAGAAAATTGAACCGTTGCAAGAAGATGGTTACGCAGGATTAAGAGCAACTTTTCAATCACAGGCTTTTCCAGAATTACAGCTTGCAACTGTTGTGAGATTGTACGGTGAAGGTCTAGTAGAAAGGTACGATGAAGTCACAAATATAAGCGATGTAGAAACTGCCGCTGAAGTATGGCTGAATACGCCAATTATGTGTCCTATGTTAGATAAAGGTGTATTGCCTTACGAGGGAAAATACGTTGAACTAAATGATTCGATGGGATCTGGCTTATCTTATTGGAATCCTAGTAAACTTACGGAAAACTGGCTTTTTCTTCGTGGAAATAATAACCCTAGAGGTATTTCATGGCCCAGAGAAGGGAAGGTGAATTTCTCCAGTTGGTTCATGTATTTTGAGAATAAGTTAGGGAGGTTAGCTCCTCAAGAAACCGTTGCTACAGAACCAATCACCATGACAATTGGTGCTTTCCGTGATTGGCAATCTTTCAGAGAATTTGCGACGCAAAAAAATGATAAGCCAGCTAGTTTGACCAATCACATGAACGTATCGGTTAACGGTGGAAATCCTTTTATTGATAATGGTGAGTGCAAAGCTGTTGTAAGAGATTATAAGTCTTCGTTTTTGAACGGGTTTATTGAAATGAAGTTAGATGATGAGATTCTGCAGAGTCACCTATTCGCTTCAGATGAAGAGCTAACACAGGCCGAATTTGATATTGAAATACCTGATAATAAAGGGATACTTGTCTTAACTTCTAAAATGAATTTAGGTGCTGTTCATGTTACACGGCAATCAGCCGCTTTTGTAGTGAAGGATCAACCTGTTCGGTTGGAAAAGTCGATAAAAGAAGGTCTCGAAGTGTACTCCGTAGATAATGGAGAAATGAAGATTTTTGCTTCAGCACAGTTCGCACCATCATTGTTCTCTCTTCAATACAGAGACCAAGAGTGGATGGATTCACCGTTTCCAAAACCTACACCAAAATCGTGGTGGAATCCTTGGTTCGGCGGTATCGCAGGCCTCCTGCAAGGCATGAGTCTTCATTCCTTACTAAAAGAAGAAAGCACTGTTGAATTTGTAGAGAAGAAAGATAACAAGGGGAATGAGTGGAAAGGTCTTAAAATAACTACCCATTATAAAAAACACGAGACGTTTAAAGGTATTCAAATTCACAAATACTTCTTGATGCTGCCAGGAGTACCAGTACTCTGTCATACAACGGAAATTGTCCAGAACATGGAGAGTTACTTGGATGGTAAGAACTTTTACACAGGATGTTTCCTAAATCCAGGACCAGAGCCTGCTAGGAGCTGGGGAAGCTTTCAAGCTGAAAATGGGGAGTGGACCATGGTTTCGGGTGCGAAAGGTGAGCAGGATATGACAGTAGAACGCAGCGTGATTTACGGATCTGATGATCATGAGAACCTGCTTCAAATTGTAGCGGACCAAAACGCTACACAAGTTGCTTCTTATATCAATTTAGAAGTCATTGAACTTGGGTACTCAGAAAAGGTGAGCCTTGCGCACGGTGCTAAGCAATACACGTCACCTGTGTTTTATGTGTTCAATGATAAAGTGATTCCAGATACAGCATTAGAAGATCTGAAGAAAATTAAATTCAACTAGAAAGGGCGAACTCATGAAAATTATTGATGCACACATGCATTTTTCAAACATTGAAAGTTTTAAACATACGGCACAGAACCTTTCTAAACTTGACTATTCGTATGAAGGAATCATCAAAGAGTATCGAGAATCTGGCGTAGTGCTTGGCATCGCGATGGGGTTAACAGAAAAAGAGGTAGAGGGTTTTCCAGACCCTCTAGCCCCAACTCCAATGGGTATCGATCTGGATAAGCAAATCCCTGAAAACGTCGTGTATTGTGCAGGCATCAACCCGTATTACTTAGGTGAGAGTGAAAGGATACAGCTTGAAGAAACGGTGCAGCGGCCTGAAGTTGTTGGTATTAAGATCTACCTCGGTTATTACCCATACTATGCGTATGATGAGGTGTATCAGCCAGTTTATAAACTAGCAGCTAAATACGGTTTGCCTGTCGTTTTTCACACAGGTGATACCTATTCAGAGCGTGGTTTGTTGAAGTACTCACATCCCCTTACGCTAGACGAAGTAGCAGTTATGCACCGTGACGTAAATTTCATGATGGCGCATTTCGGCGATCCATGGACGTTAGACGGAGCAGAAGTTGTTTACAAGAATCGTAATATGTATGCCGATCTGTCGGGGCTAGTGGTTGGAACAAGAGAAGATATTACAAGATACAAAGATTCACCACGATTCTTTAATCACTTGCGCCATGCTTTAACGTTCACAGACAACTATGAAAAGTTCTTGTTCGGAACAGACTGGCCACTTGTGCCAGTGCAGCCTTATATTGACTTTATAAAAGAGATCATTCCTGAAAAATATCATGAAGAGGTTTTTTATAACACGGCGGTAAAGATTTTCCCGAAGATTAAGGCGTTTTTAAAATAATATACAGTTGTGAGAGGGGTGATGCCAATGGTACGAATCTGCGGTTTTTATATGAAGTATTTTACTAGATTACGAGCTGAAAGAAGGGATCACCACTATGATATCCGGAAAAAAAGTAGAGTTACGACCCGTTTCACTTGAAGATCATAAGCGAACCTACCACTGGCGAAATGATAAAGAAACCGCTACATTTGATGCAGGTTCTGGTTATTATCGATATAGTCATGTGCCACTGGAACAGATCGAGGCAAGCTATGAAAAGGATATTCGTACCATTGATAAACGTGAAGTAGGAGAGTTCTCGATCTATACAAGAGGGGAAGACGCCCGTCATATTGGTTCGATCGGATACCGAAGCCTAGATATAATCTCACGACGATGTGTAGTAGGAATCGGGATTGGTGAGAAGGAACTTTGGGGTAAAGGATATGGAACAGATGCGTTAAGAGCCTTACTTCATTATCTATTTCATACAATGAATTTAAAGCGTGTCCAACTGGATACATGGAGTGGTAATGTACGCGCGATACGCGCCTATGAGAAGTGCGGTTTTGTGATTGAAGGTCGTCTCAGAAATGATGCTTATATTGATGGGAAGTATTATGACACTATTGTTCTGGGGATTTTGAGGGAGGAGTTTTATAATAAAGAAAGTTGAATGAAATGGCATTTTAATATTGAATTAATTAGGGGTATTCATGACAGAGTTAATTAGAATAGGAATTTTAACAATACTAGGTTCACAAGCATCATACTTTATTTTGCTTATTTTTTTATATGGTACGATGATGCATTGGTATGAATGGAGTACTTTCCCTAATCCAACTAATGTTTTTGAGAAAACAGTCAACTTTTTAACAGCACTTGTATTCGGCTTAGCTTATTGGGCGGGTCTAAAAGTAAAAAAGCAAAAGTGGTATTTCAGGCCGTTGCATCTAATAGGTTATTTAATTGTTTATACAATCCTTGCTATCATTACTTATAAGTTATTAAATGCAATCCTTACTTATATTGAAATGAATATTTGATTTAATGACTGAATTAATTAGATTAACAATGATATTTGTTTTAACTACTCAAGGTGGATATTTTCTAGCTATCTTCTTAGCTGGTCATACCATGATTGAATGGTATGAATGGAGCATACTACCAAACCCAAACAAGAATATTTTGGTCAGCGTCATTAATGGTTTCACAGCTGGTTTTATTGGTATTGCCTAATGGGCTGGGAAAAGGGTAGATCATCATAATTGGTTTGTAAAAAGAGTATATCTTTTAGGATATGCAATTTTGTTTATTTTAGCTTCAGTTACTTTTTATCAAACTGTTGATTATTTTTTTAGGTTAATAGAATTTAAGGAATTTTAATTGTCGTTTTAAGAGTATACTTAAATGAGGTTACGGATGATAGAATTAATACGAATTGGCCTAGCAGGTATTTTAGCATCACAAGCTGCCTATTTTTTTTCGTTAATAGTTTTATATCAAGTGATGATGGATTGGTACGAATGGGGAACTTTCCCGGATCCGAGTAATATTTTTGAAAAAACCGTGAATTTCTTAACGGCACTCGTATTTGGTGTCGCTTATTGGGCAGGTTTAAAAGTAAAAAAGCGAAAGTGGTTTCTGAGACCAGTGCTACTAGGCGGTTATTTATTTCTTTATATTATCCTTGCAATGATTGCCTTTAAACTGATAAATTCTGTTCTCATTTACCTCGAGAGGAATGTTTTTCTGTAATGACCGAACTAGTAAGAATTGGTTTGATGGCGATACTAGGAACGCAAGGAGCTTACTTTTTAGCCATATTTTTAGCAGGAAACACGATGATTGATTGGTACGAATGGGGCACGTTTAGGAAGGCAGATACCTTTTTTACTAAAACAGTCAATGTGCTCTCGGCTCTTTTAATGGGCATCGCTTATTGGTCAGGGAAGAGAGTCAATCATCATAATTGGTTTGTAAAAAGAATTTATCTTTTAGGATATGCTTTTCTTTATACAATTGCAGGAATAATCTTTTATGAATTATGTGATTATGTTTTAAGGTTCATTGAGAAACATTAAAGAATGGATTATAACAACCTCCAATCAAACAAGATTTGGGGTTGTTATTTTTTTATATCTCAAAATGCTTTGACAACTTCCACAATACTGATTATACTAATAAAAATTTAACAATTTATGGCTATGAAGAGAAAAGTAGTTAAGTAACATTATTTCCAGAGAGCTCTTGGGTGGTGGGAAAGAGCAATAATACCTTAACGAAAAAAGACTCTGAGCTTTGTACGGATGCAAAGATATCTTTGCTGATACTACAACGGGATCTCCCGTTATAGAGATAGGGTATACGCAAGTGATTCTTTTTCATTGTCGTACCTGAAGAGGTTGATATGGTGACATGTTAACAAACTGAGGTGGTACCGCGAATGCTAATAAGCTCTCGTCCTCAAGATGAATAATCTTGGGGGTGAGGGCTTTTTTTATTTTTCTTTTATAAAAAATGAGGAGTGATTTAAACATGCATTGGGCATTTCGTATAGCAGAAGAATTAATCAGAAAACACCCAGATCGTGAGACGTATGTTTGTGCGTCAGGCATCAGTCCATCGGGCTCGGTTCATATCGGAAATTTTCGAGAGGTGGTTACCACATACTTTGTTGTAAGGGCATTGCAACAGCTAGGGAAGAAAACGCGTTTTATCTTTTCATGGGATGATTTTGATCGTTTTCGTAAGGTCCCTAAAAATGTGGATCCTACTTTTGAGCAATACATTGGAATGCCATACTCAGAGATTACATGTCCGTTTGGGTGCCACAGGTCTTACGCTGAGCACTTTGAAAAAGAGTTTGAACAGTCATTGAGAGAGTTCAGGATTGTTCCTGATTTCATCTATCAAAGCAAGGAGTATGGGGCAAGAAGGTATCAATCTCAGATCGTTCATGCTCTTCAAAACCGCAAACAGATCTATGATATCTTAATGAATTTTAAATCTAGTGAACACAGTATAGAAGAGCAAGAGAGATTTTATCCAGTTAATGTGTATTGTGAAGTTTGCAGGAAAGATTCAGTACACATTCACAGATTTCAAGATGAAAGATTAAGCTACACTTGTTCATGTGGTCATTCAAACTCTATCGAGGTAGCACTAGCAACAAACATTAAATTGAATTGGAAAGTGGATTGGCCGATGAGATGGAAGGCAGAAGATGTGGTGTTCGAACCAGGTGGAAGAGACCATTCTTCTGCGACGGGAAGCTTTAATGTTTCCAAGGAGATTTCGTCGCGCATCTATAACTTTCAAGCACCAGAGTATGAACCGTATGATTTTATCAGTATTAAAGGATCTGGTGAGAAGATGTCGAGTTCTTCCGGAAACAATATTACACCCGGAGAGTTGTTGAAGATCTATACTCCAGAAGTAATCCTTTTCATGTTTGCAAAATATCAGCCGAATGCGCCTTTTCATATCGGGTTAGATGATGATGTGATCAGAAACTATACAGAGTATGAAAGGTTTAGCCTTGCAGACAAAGGTCGATTAAAAGAAGAGATTTCAGCAGCTTTGAAACTTTCTTCAGTACATTCAGGGATAAGACGTGAACCTAAATTCAGCCATGTGGCGAGTATATTGCCGCTTGTGAATTTTGAGGTCTCACTCGTTCGAGAAGTATTGGAGAGAACAGGGGAGGCGTATACGCTGAAAGAGATAGCTGGAGTTTGTGAGAGAGCTGAATATTGGTTGAAAAATTGCTGTTCAGAGAAAGTGCTTAAGGTTAATGAAGAAAAAAATCGAGAACATTTCGGGATACTTCAGAATCTGGAGAAAAAATGGATTGAGGGTTTTGTGCAGTTATTAAGGTCTGAGGCCGATCTTCAGAGTGATGAAGAGCTGATGAGAAGCGTTTACGATATATGTCATGTAGATGATCCCAAACTAAAGAAAAGTAACCAAAAAAGATTATTTAGCATGATATATCAACTGGTTTTGAACAGCAACAGTGGTCCTCGCATACCATTACTCATACATTCTGTTGGCAGAGAGCGGTTAATTGCTTTATTGGACTATCCAGTATAGGGTTTGACATGATAATTTGTCCGATCTTGAGGACTATCTATCCAATCTTAGCAATAATCTGTCCGATTCGTTGAGTAATCTGTCCAATCTCCATAATAATCTGTCCAAACTACACAATAATCTGTCCAAACTCAACGGCAAGTTATTTTAGTAGATTATATAAAAAGGTGACGCCACTAAAGCGTCACCTCACCTTATCATCATTTCTTCAATTCCTGACCCATACCCTTCAAAAAGTGAAGGCCAAAGCCAATCGCTCGATTAATATCAGGGTCCTTCAGCGACTTCACAAGATCGAACGCGCCAACCTTCTTATCACTCTCCACAAACTCTTCCCCTTGCTTCAAGCCTGTAACAACACTATCGAGCAGCTTCGCCGTTACTTCTGGATCCATTTTCGTCAGAACGCCAGCTGCACCCATCAAGTTGTTGATCATGTTCGTAACAGGTTCGCGGGTTGCTTGACCGAGTGCGATGCTTGCGATCTTATCTTTTGCGACGAGCATGGAGTTTGCTGCTTCCAATGCGCCGATTTTGTCTAGCTCACCAATAAAATCGAGCGCCTTTGTGAGCGCAGCATCTTTCTCAGCTAATGCTCTTTGCAATTCAACCAGCTTCTCTTGCTGAATTACCTCTTCGGTTTTTGTGTTCTTTTTGATAACCGTAGTTGGTTGTGCCATATGAATTCCGCCCCCTTACACTTCATCCGTCAAGTGAACATAACCCGGACGGTTCCATTTACGCTGTACTTCAACACCGTTTTGCGGAAAGCGTTTTTTATTTCTTGGGTTGTTGCCAGGTAGCTTCACTTCACCTTCACGGCTGATGATTTCCATTCGTACTTTCGTCTGTTTATAAGCTGGTGTATGTGTACGATGATCGACAGCTGGACCGGTTAAAAAGTTGATCGCAGTCTCGTTGTTCACGGAGTTCATCGGAAGGTACAGCTCGTTGTTTTTCACACGGTCTGTAACGAGTGCATTCAACTTTACGGCACCAAACGGCGAGATCAAGCGTACAACAGATCCATCGATAACACCGCGTTCTTCTGCAAGACTAGGTGATACTTCAACAAAAACATCAGGCACTTTATGCTGAATGCCTTTCGATTTATTCGTCAGATTGCCTTCATGAAAATGCTCGAGCATGCGTCCGTTGTTGATATGAAGGTCGAACTCTTCTGGAAACTCTGCCGGATGCATCCAGTCTGATAAGGCAAAGCGTGCTTTTTTATCAGGGAAATTAAAGCCTTCTGTGTAAAGAAGTGGTGTGCTTTTACCGCTAAAATCACCCCACAGGAAACTCCCCCAGCCTTCTAACACATCATAGTTTGCTTCGCCAAAAAGAGGAGAGAGACCCGCCATCTCTTCAAAGATTTCACTCGGATGACTGTAGTTCCAATCAGCACCCAATCTAATGGCGATCGCTTGAATGATTTCCCAGTCAGGACGAGATCCTCCTGTTGTAGGTAATGCTTGATACAAACGCTGCACACGGCGTTCCGTATTCGTAAATGTTCCTTCTTTTTCTAGAGAAGGAGCTGCAGGTAAAACGACATCTGCGTATTGTGCAGTTTTCGTTAAGAAGATATCTTGAACGACAAAGAATTCAAGCTGACTGAGCATCTCATGAACATGGTTGGAGTTTGAATCAACGAGCGCCATGTCTTCACCGACTAAATACATGGATTTGATCTCGCCCGTTCCGATGCCTTCGACCATCTGGATGTTGTCTTTACCAGGTTTGCTATCAATTGTTACGCCATATGCTTTTTCAAACTTCGCTCGAGCGAGGTCATCTGTAATATGCTGATACCCTGGAAGCCAAGCTGGTAATGTACCCATATCGCAAGCACCTTGAACATTGTTGTGGCCACGAAGCGGGTAAGCACCAGCACCTGGACGACGATAGTTGCCGGTTGCAAGCAGCAAATTCGAGATGGCAGCAGAAGTGTCACTTCCACCTGTGTTTTGCGTTACACCCATCCCCCAAAGAACGCAAGTGCCGTCAGCGTCACGAATCATTTTCGCCACATCAATGATCGTTTCTTGTGAAAGACCCGTAATTTCTTCTGCATAATCAAGCGTATATTTTTCAAGTACTTCTTTAAACTCGTCTAAGTAATGAACATTCTCTTCAATAAATTTCTGATCGTGCCAGCCTTGATCAATCATGTACTTGGTCACCGCCATGAGCCAAACTTGGTCTGTACCTTGCTTAGGACTCATGAAAATATCTGAGCGTTCAGCGAGTTCATGTTTACGAAGGTCCGCTACGATTAATTTTTGTCCGTGCAGTTTATGCGCACGCTTCACACGAGTGGCAAGAACGGGATGTCCTTCTGTCGGATTGGCACCAACGACGATGACAAGACCAGCTTGCGCAATATCCTGAATCGTTCCTGCGTCACCACCCATACCAACCGTACGGAACAATCCGTCGGTTGCAGGAGACTGACAATAGCGAGAGCAGTTGTCAACATTGTTCGTTCCGATGATCTGTCGCGCGAATTTTTGCATCAAATAGTTTTCTTCATTTGTTATTTTAGATGATGAAACAAAGCCAAGCGCGTTGCTGCCGTGTTTTTCTTTTATCGCGCTCATCTTATCAGCTATTACTGAAAGTGCTTCGTCCCAAGTGGATTCTACAAAAACACCGTCTTTACGAATAAGTGGTGTAGTGAGGCGTTCTTCGCTATTTACGAAATCCCAGCCGAACTTTCCTTTAACGCACGTGGAGATCGCGTTCACAGGACCTTCACTCGGTTCTACTTTTAAAATCTTTCTGCCTTTCGTCCATACTTCAAACGAACAGCCGACTCCACAGAACGTACAAACCGTTTTTGTCTTTTTCGTACGTGTTTCGCGCATAGCGGCTTCCACTTCAGAAATTGCGAAAATACCACTATATCCAGGCTCAACTTCTTTTACAAGTTCGACCATCGGCTCAAGTAGATCTTCTTTCAATCCTGTCATAAAACCCGCTTCGCCAAGCATTGATTTTTCCATAAGAGCGTTACACGGACACACGGTTACACATTGTCCGCAGCTGACACACGAAGAATCGTCGATACTTGATCCAGCATCCCATATTACGCGCGGGCGTTCGCGTTCCCAGTCTATGGATAGTGTTTCGTTTACCTGTAAGTTTTGACACACCTCTACACACTGACCGCACGTGATACATTGATTGGCATCATATCGGTAAAACGGGTGAGACATATCAAGGTCCACCAGTTCTTCTTTCGGTGAATAAGGAACCGCTTGATGTTCGATTTCCATCAGTTCTGCTGTGTTATGCAGCTTACAGTTGCCGTTGTTGTTATCACAAACCGTGCAATAGAGAAGATGGTTCTCGAGCAAGCGGTCCATCGCCTCATTCTGCGCATCCTTTGCTCTCGAAGAAGAACGTTCAATTGTCATACCGTCGAGTGCCATTGTTGAGCACGAACGCATCAGCTTGCCATCTACCTCCACGATACAGGTATCACATGTTTCGATCGGATCGACTTGTGGTGTATAACAAATCTGGGGGTGAGAAAGATCGTTTTTATTTATAATGTCGAGAATGGAAGTGCCAGAAGGAGCTTCGTATTTATTTCCGTCAATTGAGATTTGAATCAACTTATCCATTTCTATTCTTCCTTTCTGTTGATACTTAATCATCGTAAAAATGACTGATTGTACAAAAAAATCCACCACGAAAGCACAAATTCTATAGACGTACAGAAAATGTGAATTCATGGTGGAATAGTGTAATAGCAGGTCATACCATTAGGCCAATCCAGCATTAAATCTCTTTTATTGTTACTAAAAGATAGATCATTATGTAATTTACAAGATGGAGGAAAAAACAGTGTGAACGATTTTCTCTACCAACTTTTCTCTTTTATTATAGCGTTTACAGTTTAAAGAAACAACAAGACTTGTATTCTAGCTTTTCATTTTTATCACGTGCGAAAAGTAAGTACATCATGTATGATTAGTAAAAAATGGAGAAATAGTGGTGATGTTCGAATGACGAAGAAAGTGCATGACTTTAATGATATTATTCGTAAACTCCGTAAGAACTTATTAGGAAAAGGACCTGAAAAAATACATACGGTCTTTGTGGAAAACATGGCGATTTCAACCATGTACGGAAATTTAACACCAACTGAAAAGTTCATCGCCCGAACGGCTGAAGGCAAGGAGATGGTGCATGCTGCAAGGACGCGTCTGATTCAGGATGTATACGCAACAGCTCCACCAGAGGGGTTAGAAGATGTGACTGGTGCAAAATTCGTTCATCTGTTCTCAGATTTCAAAGTGGATGAAGACATGGCAGTGTCTGTATTTGTTTTTGATAAACCGATCGCGTAGCGAAGGGGTGATTGTCTATGAAACCGATTGTGACCAAGCGCAGCATTCTGCAGATTAAGAACGGACTTGCAGTGAACAAAGAAGACACTATTGTAACCGAGCTTCCTGTAACAATTAAAATCAATGGAGAAGAATTTGTTACGATGGTATGCAGCCCTGAATACATTGAGGATATGGTCGTAGGTTATCTCGCCTCTGAAGGAATCATCCGAAACTATAAAGATATTAAAGACCTATGGGTGCAAGAAGACGGTAGCTTTGTGCATGTGACAACTGATCGCTTGAACCCGGTCTATCAAAATCTGCAGAATAAAAGATACATAACATCATGCTGTGGCATGAGCAGACAAGGCTTTGTTTTTGCGAATGATGCACGAACAGCAAAAACGATGAATGAAGTCAGGGTGAGAGTTACGTCTGAAGATTGCTTTCGATTGATGCGAGAGATGCAGAAGGGGGCAGGGGTTTTCCAAGAAACAGGCGGTGTGCATAACGCAGCACTTTGTGATGTGAACGGAATTGTGCTGAGCCGGATGGACATAGGTCGTCACAATGCCCTTGATAAAATCTACGGATATTGCTTGAAAAATGATATTTTCATAGGGGATAAGATTCTCGTGTTTAGTGGGAGGATTTCTTCTGAGATCTTGTTAAAAGTGGCCAAGATCGGCTGTGAGATCGTCCTCTCAAAATCAGCACCAACAGAATTTGCTTTGCAATCAGCCGAAGAACTCGGAATCACTACAGTTGGATTTGTACGCGGAGATTCTATGAATGTGTATACACGCCCTGAGCGGATTGTTGTATGAGTCTAAGAGTTAACAGGCTGTTTTCGTAAACTTTGTTGCTTTTGGAAGTGTTGATTTCCGTTCCAGGCTTGCTCGCTTTCCACGGGGCAGGCGGTGAGCCACATTCGTACGTTTCACTCTTATGTGTCTCACCTGCCCCGTAGGAGTCTCGCACCTTCCACTCCAATCAACTGACAAAGATGACAAGGAGTAAAAAGCAACAATCTGTTAGAAAATAGCTTTCTATTAACATGATAATTAAAGAAAAACTGACGAAGTAGTTCTGTCCTATTGCGGAACTACTTTTTATTTTGAGAAAAAATGAACGAAATGGAATGTTCTTACCAATAGATAGTGAAAGGTAAAGGAGAGGTGAGAGTGGATACAAAAACAGAGTTTGAAGAACTTATACGACGTACGCGATCGGGAAGTAAACATGCTTATGGAGAACTGTATGAAAATACAGTGAAAGATGTTTATCAAACGGTTCATTTTTTACTAGACGATAAATCAGATGTTGATGATGTCGTTCAAGAAATTTATATAGAAGTACTAAGAAACTTACACCGTTTCAACACCGACAAACCATTTCGGCCATGGTTAAAAGGGATTGCGATCAAACAAATTTCTGCTTATAGAAGAAGGCGGTGGATCAGTTTTAGAAACTATCAAAAGATATCTAAACAACCTTCTGAGGTTGAAGATGATTTTTCTCCACAAGTCGTTGATGACCTTGTAAATAAACAACTTGTTCAGCTAGTAGAACAACTTCCTTTTAAATTGAGACAAGTCATAATCTTGCGCTATCTTAATGAGCATTCCCAAGAAGAGGTAGCGTCTATTTTAAAAATTCCAGTTGGAACAGTTAAGTCTAGAGTTCATACAGCACTCAAGAAGCTGCGTAAACAAGAAGAGTTAGGAAACATTTTTTTAAGAAAGGTGGAGAATGTTTAATGGCACATGTGAATGAGTTAAAAACCGCACTGAATGAAGAGGCTAGGAATGTTTGTCCACCACCTGAGTTAAAAAATAAGGTTATGAGTCAGTTTACACAAAAAAGAAATAGGGGCATGAAAAGATATGTTGCTGCCTTCCTTGTTGCGTTGTTTATCATTCCAACGAGTGCATTTGCGTATCAATCGTTGTTAGCAGACGGTTTATACGGTTCTTTTGCTAACGTGAAAAAACATGTGGCTTCAGCTACGTTAGAGGGTTACATGACTTTTGATGCAAAGCTTTCAGAAGCAAAAGGAGAAATGGGGAAGGAAGAGTATGAGAAGTTTCGAGAAGCATTAAATGTACTGACAGATGCAAAACTCAAGTATGGTGATCCATTTGGTAATATTAATTATGACCTGATGCCTAAAGAAGAAAAAGAAAAGATAAGAGTAAATTCTTTTGTACTTCAACCTTATTTTGATAAATTGAACGGTGATGTTCCGAGCAAGGAATTGCTTTCATCCTATGAATACAAATTATTTATTGATGCGCTCATGACATACGAAACCATTCTAGCAAAAGCAGAAATTGATACGAGTAAAGGACCCGTAGAGATCGAAAAATTACCTGTTGAATATCAAGAGCAATTTAAACTCACTCAGAACTTCATTCATAGTGTATATCAACTGCAAGAAGAGCAACAACAATAAATTTAGAAAAAAGCAGTTCCGCTGATTATAGCGAAACTGCTTTCTTGTTTTACCAACCGCGTTCTATCCAATTGTTTTGAACAACGGCTAATCGTTTTTTCTTTCCTCGCTCATCACTTCCATATACATCATCTACATACCACCCTCTACCGTTTACAGAACCATCGGTTTCATAGAGAAAGCGAACAAATTTTGATCCTTCAGGAAGTTTTAATTTCTCATGATCCCAAGTTTCTTTTTTTCCGCTATATGTGTTTGGTATGGTTGTCCACGTTTCATTATCACTTGAAACTTGAATGGTACCTTTGTCACTTCCATCTTCAATACTAAACCATTGGTTAAAATGAAGAGTATCTTGATTTTCACCGACTTCAAACGTTAATCCTTTTTTCAGGTTATCGCCATATCCTGCAAACCAGGCTTTATCTCTGTGATCAAGAGGAACAGATATCGCATCAGCTGTTAGTTGTGCGATTTTGCGTCGTATCGGATTCATGGAGACCGTCGCTCGAGACGGATGGACGCGATTCGTTAAGGTAAGTACAATCGTTTTATTCTTAGGAGAAACAACCATGGAGGTCCCGGTGTATCCAGTGTGTCCAAGTGTTTCTTCATTACTGAGAGCATCCATGTACCAACCTTGATTCAACTCCCAGCCTAGTCCGTGTGAGTTTGATGGAAACTGAGGCAGCTGGTTTTCCGTTAATAAGGAAACCGTTTCTGGCTGAAGAATCTGTGTTTTACCATACTTACCATTCTGTAAAATCATATGGCCGAAAATGGCGAGGTCTTTAGCGGTGGAAAAGACACCCGCATGTCCTGCTACACCATCTAAACTCCACGCATTCTCGTCATGCACACTGCCCCAAACCATGCCGCGGCCGATTGTTGGCTGATATTCTGTGGCAGCAATTCGGTTCCGAAGTTCTGCCGAAGGGTTGTACATCGTATCTTTCATTCCGAGCGGTTCAGTGATGTTCTTTTTTACATAGTCATCGAGACGTTGACCTGACAATCTTTCAACTAAAACACCAAGTGTAATTAAATTTAAGTCACTGTATGTATACGTTGTTCCAGGTTTATTTTTTAACCCATACTTTAAAGCAATTTGAAGTCGATCCTCGCGATTTGCTCCCATACTGTAAAGAGGAATCCATGCAGTAAACCCGGAAGTATGCGTCATGATCTGCCGGATGGTTACGCTCTCTTTTCCGTTTTCATTGAACTCTGGAATATATTTTCCGACAGGATCATCTAGATTGAACTTTCCTTGTTCGTATAGCTTCATTGCAGCTGTTGTGGTGAAGAGTTTAGAGATCGAGGCAATGTCAAAAATGGTTTCTTTTCTCATCTCAACAGGATCATCCATCTCTGTGAACTGATCGTCTATGTAGCGAGCGGAGTAGCCATATGCATCATGTTTTGCGATGCTTCCACTTCTAGCGATGAGAACGACAGCGCCTGGCATGGTTCGTTTCTCGATTTCGCTTTCAATAAACGGACCGATTTGCTCGAGCGATTCTCTTTTTAGTGAGGCACTTTCAGGTGTTCCCTGATGGAGAACAGGTGATGATTTAGAGGGCTGGTTCCAGTCGCCGTGATGTGTGCGATTATTAAGATTCGAGGAACCTTCTGCAAAAATAGCAGGAGTGAAACTGGATAACAACATGGCTGTACTTAGCATGGTACAAACTAAAACTCGTTTTCCGCTCATAAGTCATTCTCCTTATTCTGAATATTCTAACACTTACTTACAGTAGCAATATGTGGTAGTGGTGTCCATCACTCAGAAGTCCCACAGCATTTTGTACTAGTTAAATTGTAGAGAAATTGTAGGGGGTCTGACCCCGGGTCAGACCCCCTACAATTTAAAGGAACTTTTCATCTTTTCTCGAATAGTTACAGTGGACAAATAAGAGAGGAGATTACAATCGTGTTGTTACAGCTAGCACCTGCTTTTATCACATTTTTGTTAACCGTACTATTTGCCCCTCTGTTAATACTAACGTTAAAAAAACTAAAACTCACACAACCCATTCGAGTAGAACTTCCTCAAGATCATCAGGAAAAAAAGGGGACACCCTTAATGTTAGGAAGTGTGTTTTTTGTAGGAATTTTCGTCGCGCTTTATTACTACACGACAAGTCCCATCATGCTCTTTCTAATAGCAACGTTTATATTGTTTAGTTTTATAGGTTTTTTAGATGATTTTTGGAAAGCATCAAAACAAGATCCTGGCGGGGTATCAGGAAAAACAAAACTAAAATTCCAGTTCGCGTTCACCATTCTTCTCTTATATGTAGGCATCGATCTTTTCAATATTGATACAAGTATAAGGGTGACGGAATCATTGAACATTGTTCTTCCTTATATCATCTACCTCATCCTGATCACACTGTTTATTGTCGGGACAGCCAATGCTATCAATTTTACAGATGGAATGGACGGACTTCTAGGCATGGTTGCGATTCCTACATACTTCTTTTTCTTTGTGATCTCTGAGTATACGGAAGTAAAAGTCTTTTGCTTAGTCATGATTGCTACCATTCTAGGTTTCTTAATCTATAATTTGTATCCGGCAAAAGCGTTCATGGGTGATACGGGATCGCTTGCTATTGGAGGAACCTTATCTTTTCTTGCCATCATTGAGAACGTGGAGATCTTAATTCCGATCCTGTTCATTATCTATCTTGCAGAACAGCTTTCAGTCATCATTCAAGTCGCTTATTTTAAACGAACCAAAAAGAAGCTGTTCCGATTCACGCCCATTCATTATCATTATGGAATTAAGTATGGATGGTCAGAAAATATGATCGTAACGATTTTTGCGATGGTTTCGTGGGCCGCGTGTGGCATTTGTCTCATCTATTATGAGTTATTCATGTAAAACTAGTTAAAAAGGGTAATCCAATACCCTTTTAAGCTAGTTTTACTTTGTTTTTTGAAAAGATTACGGTGTGAACACGGCGATGAGGTGAAACCGAAGCATTTTCAGGTGGAACGAGGTTCATCATAGGTGAAAGTAAAGACATTAGCGGTTAATCCATATGAATCTCAGGTGAAAACACATCATTTACCGGTGAACGTGTAACAAAAATAAAAACACGTACCGTAAACCGTAAATCGAGGTAAACAATGATCATCTTCATCCACCACATAAATAATCAAAGGGCAGACTCTTAAGATGGAGTCTGCCCTTCACAGTCAATTTCCTACCAAATCTCCTCAGCCCATTCTGGGTGATCAATGAAAGGGTTGCGGTTATGCTGGAATTGTTCATAAATGATGTTGTTTCGGTTGCGTTCCCAGTTATCAACAGGATCTTGTTGGTGCCACTGTAGCAGCACTGACATTTTACCGTGATAAGGAGCCGTTCCGTTATTGACGTTGTTGTTCAATTCTAGTTGTGGTTCACCGCTGTCCCCTTCATAACGAACAGCCATGTAAAACAGCATGCGGGCAACGTCCCCTTTTACGGCATCGCGTGGTTCCCATGAGTCGCTGTCATAATAGTTGCCAAGAGCTTCGGAATGCTGTGTGCCACCGTTATCAAAATCAAGGTTTCCACGAGAGCTGTTTACACTCACATCCGTTGGGCGCAAGTGGTGGATATCCGTACCTGGACCCATGGCGGTTCCAAAATCACCATGCGACTTTGCCCAAACATGCTCACGGTTCCAATTATCTACTCCAGAACCGTTTGTTGTTTTGCTCTGTGATCGTCCCGTGTATAAAAGGATGACATTGTTGCTGTTGTTTGGATCTTGATCGGTTACTTTAAGTGCGTTCCATACGGCATCATATGAGAGTTCAGTATGATCATCAATAATATTGTGAAGAGCTGTCTTTAATGCTGCTCCTGTTTTTCCTTGAGCAGGATTATAATAGGATTCATCAAATGCTGGTGGGTCAGTAGGATCTGTCGGCGGATCTGTTGGTGTTGTACCCGATGCTTTTTCCATAGCTGTTGGATCTTTTAAGCCGGCATGTGAAAAGTAAGCCGCCAGAGTTCCCGTAACTTTAATGGACTGACCTTTTAAAGTAGGGTTTGTTTTTAGACCAAACTGTGATCGGTAAGAAGTTGGAATCTGAACATACACCATGTTAGCCGTGTTTGTTTCAGTAGGACTGTCTGCTAAAGCGAGTGCATAATCGTTTGGATAATTGCTTGTTACCACGGTTGTTGTTGCGGTAGGTTGTCCTACTACATAACCTTGAACCGTTTTTACAGAATTGTTCTGATTCGAAATACTTTGAGAAACTGAATAAGGACTAGACCACGATCCATCGCCAGCCGCTTGAAGAGCTGGTATAAATGCTAACGTGCTTACTACTAAAGCAATAACAACTGAGAAAAGTGAAAGAAACTTTTTGTTTTCATGCCTTTTCATCATCAACGCCTCCATCTATTTAGTTTTTACCCCTTGTAGCCTGAATTTCTAGTTGTTTCACATATTTCAAAATGTTGGTGAAACAGGTTTTATTCTACAATACTTTTATTAATTTCATTTTACAGATTTGTAAAACGAGAAAACTAGCTACAAAGGGAGGAACTAAATAGGCGTAAGAAAACAGTTAAATGGACCTAAAAATTAGTGCGATGTTCATTTTCACTTACTTTCTTACTGTGTAGCACCGTAATGAAACCGTCTAAAATCTCATGACTGATTGTGAAACCTTTACGTTGATAAAAGGATAGTGCGTCATCATTCCCATTGGATACAAAGATAAAATAATCATCCACTTCATCAAAAGAAGAGAGCCAGTTCATACACATACTAAATAGTTTAGAACCCACTCCAAATTGTCTGTACTCATCCTTAATATAAAACTGGGAAAGGCAACCGACTGCTTCTCTCTGAACAGAATTCATGTCAAAAAAGGTGGCAAAATCATTACGGTACACTTCTTTAGGAGAAATGTTTGCATACATGTAGCCAACAAGCTCATTTCTATCTTTAACTACAACGATATAGTTATGCATGGCTTTATGTACAGATGGAACCAGGCGTGTGTCAAAATTCATAGAGTCAAATAATTCAGGGCGGATAACCGCTTTTGCTTTTTGATACTTCATGAGTTCATTGCAAAGTTCTCGGCATACATCAATCTCATGATCAGGAATAACTTCGTAGTGTAACTCCATTTTAATCACTCCCAAGCGTAGTTCATTACGTTATAATTTTAGTACATAGAAAGACGAAAACAAGTATGCAGTAATTTCTTACTTAGTCAGTAAAAACTGAGTAAAGGAGCAGAAAATGATTGAGGACAGATACATGAGAAAAGAAGATTGCCCGTTAACCTTTGCTCTAACTTTAATCGGGAGTAAATGGAGACTTCCGATCATATGGGCATTGTGGAAGAATAAGACGATACGGTATAACGAACTGAAGCGTCAGGTGGATGGAATCACCAACATGGTTTTATCTCAGTCTTTAAAAGAGATGGAAAAACAAGGACTGGTGGTGTGAACGCAATTCATGGAGATACCGCCTAGGGTGAGTACTCATTAACGGAGGCAGGAGAGGCTTTAATTCCATCATTAAAATCCTTGGCAGAATGGGGAAAAGAGATGCAGGTAAAGGTGAAAGATCATGTATGAGTGCCCGTTATGTAAGAGAGATAATGCCTGTGCAATTTCAAACGGAAAGAACCCAGAATCGTGTTGGTGTATGAACGTACAGATTCCTTCTCAACTTCTTGAATGTGCTTCCAATCGGGAAACGTGTATTTGCCAAACATGTGTGGACGAATAGAATAAAAAAAGGGGTGCTGATTATTAAAAAATCAGCACCTGTATTTGTTCTCGGTTAAAAATCGTTATAGGAATCTCTTAATTGAATCATCTTGGAAAGAAGGTCGTCTCCAATCTCACTTTTAAACGCTCGGTACACGGGCTCCCAACGCTTCGCCCACTCTCTTTTTTCTTCTTTTGTAAGATAATGTATATCGATCGAAGAGTTTCTCTCGATCAATGCAAGCTGTTCTTCGTTCATCGCGAATGACTGTGTCTGATTCCAACGAGTAGCTTCATCTAAAGCTTCAGATATGATTCTTTGCTGCTGCTTCGTAAGTTTGTTCCAAAACTCATCATTCATGATTACAGCATACCCTAAGAATCCATGATTGCTTATCGTAAGGTGACTTTGTACATCAAAGAATTTTTTAGAATAAATGTTAGAGATCGTGTTTTCCTCACCGTTTAATTCTTTAGATTCCAATAATCGATATGTGTCGTTAAAATCTAATCCAACTGCTTTAGCTCCCACTAGATCAAACTGCTTTTCGAGCACTTTACTCGGCATGATGCGCAGGTTTTGACCACTTAGATCATCCGGGTGTACGACAGGACCGTCGTTTGTTGTAATCTGTTTAAATCCATTGATCCATAACGTAAGGCCTTTCATATTTTTCTCTTCTAGTGATTGAAGCAACGTGTTACCAATGTCTCCGTTTAATGCCTTTATAATGCTTTCACGAGTGGGCATGGCATAGGGAAGATCAAGGATCTGCCATTTAGGTGAAAATGAGCTCAGCTTTGTCGTAGCAGGTGCGATCATCTGCACATCACCACTCTGCAGCGCTTCAAGTTCTTCTTGATCGGAATAGAGTCCACCGTTTGGGATCACTTCTATTTTAATCTGACCATTCGATTTCTCGTTTACTCGTTTTGCAAAACGCTGTGCAGCAAGTCCCTTAGGTGTATTCTCTGCCACTACGTGACTGAACTTGATGACGACTTGATCTTGTATGCCTTTTTGATCATCATCATAGGGAAGTGTTCCTTCTGCCATTTTTGTATGAAAACCAATCCAGATTGATACGGCTAAGCCTGCAATTAGGATCAGCGCGATCCCAATGAACGATTTCATATTGATTTACCCCAAATCCGTTACTTTTTTAAATAGTCTAACATATTGAATTGGAAATGATACAATAGGGTCATTGAAAAGGAGGATGCTAATAAATGACGATGAAACGATTACCCATTCGAACAAAAATCATGATCTTGACGTTTGGAATCGTGCTCTATGCCATCCTTATCGGTGGTGTCGTCATTATTGGTAAGATCCTTGATATCCAGGAAGAAGAGTTAGGTAAGCGGGCAATGATTACTTCACGCACCGTAGCACAGCTTCCAGAAGTGAAGAAATATATTCAGATAAATAAAGGCTGGAATGAGATAGAACCAGTCGTTGAAAAGATACGAGTCATTAATGAAGCAGATTACGTCGTGGTCATGGACATGGATCATATCCGATATTCTCATCCTGTTAAAGGTATGATTGGTACGGTGTCTAAAGGGAGTGATGAAGGTGCAGCCTTTGCTGACCATACGTTTATCTCGAAAGCAAAGGGAGAGATGGGTACAGCTGTAAGGGCATTTGTTCCCATCAAAAATGATGAGTTGGAGCAGATCGGGGTTGTTGTGGTCGGTCATGTGATTCCAGGCTACTATGAAGTGTTTCACGATCTGACAGATGAGATGACTCTTATTCTAGTATTGGTTCTCTCCTTCGGTGTGATTGGTTCCTATCTGCTAGCTCGTCATCTGAAACAGCAGATGTTTTATTTAGAACCACACGAGATCGTCCGAATGCTTGAAGAGAGAACAGCTACGTTCCACTCTATGCATGAAGGTGTAATCGCTATTGATAAAGAGGAACTCATCACGATCTTTAATGAAAAAGCAAAAAGTATATTCTCAGTGAGTGGAGACGTTGTTGGAAAGCAGATACGTGAAGTCATACCAGATACGCGTCTTCCAGAAATCATAGAACTGAGCCGTCCTGTTTATAATCAAGAGATTCGTGTAAGTGGAAAAGTGATCATGAGTAACCGAGTGCCGATACAAGTAAATAACAAGATCGTTGGAGCTGTAGCTATTTTCCAGGATAGAACAGAAGTTGCAAAGATGGCGGAAGAACTGACAGGTGTTAAGGCATTTGTAGAGGCACTACGCGTTCAGAACCACGAGCACATGAACAAGCTACATACGATTGCAGGGCTTCTTCAGTTAGGCAATTTGAAAAAAGCGATGCAGTATGTATTTCAAATATCAGAAGAAAAGGGTTCACTCACGCGATTTTTAAATCAAAGGATTAAGAACGAGAGTCTTGCAGGTCTATTGTTAAGCAAAGTCGGACGCGGAAAAGAACTCGGAATAAAAGTGGTCATCGATAATGAGAGCTCACTTAAAACGTTTCCCGATCAACTCGATCAGCATGATTTTGTAACGATCATCGGTAATCTAATAGAGAACGCGTATGACGCTCTAAAAGGAGTTCGGGATGCTAGAATTGATGTTTCCATCGCTCAGGATTCCGAGACTTGTGCGATTTTGGTCGAGGACAACGGATGCGGAATGAGTCAGGAAGTTCAGAACCACATGTTTGAAAGAGGATATACGACAAAAGGAAATAGTGGGTCTGGAATCGGATTGTATTTAATTCGTCAGATTGTACAAAAAGGTAACGGAGACATAGAAGTAATATCAGAGGAAAACCAAGGAACTAGCATTGTAATTGTATTTCCGATGAATGATAGAGGTGAAGACGATGAGTGAGATAAAGGTTCTGTTGATAGAAGATGATCCGATGGTCTTAGAAATAAACAAAGCGTTTATAGAAAAAGTAAAGAGATTTAAGGTGATTGAGACGGCATCGAATGGAACAGTAGGACTAGAAATGATAAGAAAATATAAGCCAGATCTCGTCGTACTCGATATCTACATGCCAGAGCAGGATGGGATGGAAACACTTCGGCAGATTAGAGCGGAAAGAATTCAAGTAGACGTAATCGTTATTACTGCTGCAAACGACTTAGAGACCGTCCGTTCTATGATGCAGAACGGTGCGTTTGATTATATTATTAAACCGTTTACTTTCGAGCGGATTGAAAAAGCATTAAAAAAGTATAGAACCTATAACGCTACTATGTCACCATCTGGAACAGCTACACAAAAAGATTTGGATAACCTTTTCTTCTCTGAAATACGAGATGTTCCTGTTACGTTGGAGCTTCCTAAAGGGTTAAACGAGTTGACGCTTAAACAGATCACAAGCTTCATAGAAGCGCAGACAGAAGCAAAGTCAGCAGAAGAGGTAGCTGAAGGAATAGGCATCGCGAGAGTGACAGCTCGAAGGTATCTCGATTATTTAGTAAAGAGTGGGACAATTCAAATGGACATCCAATATGGTACGGTCGGACGACCTGTTAATCGATATGTTCTAAAAAAATAGTTCAAGACCAAAAAGACCAAAACGTCCAATAAGTTCTTAATATTCTAATAAAAGAATGGAAGCGCTATCATTGTTTTTACAAATGGTAGTGTTTTTTTATTGTCTTATGGAAATTGTGTGGAAATTGTCTGGGGTCTGACCCCGGGTCAGACCCCAGACAATTTACCCATTTAAAAGTTCATTTTCAAACTCGAAAGGAGAAGAACAATGAAAAGATTATTTAAGAACTTAACGTTTCAGGTTTTAACGGCTATCGCAGTAGGTGTACTTGTCGGACTCTTCTGGCCAGACTTCGGGAAACAGATGAAACCTGTAGGAGATACATTTATTAATGCGGTTAAGATGGTGATCGCACCGATTATCTTCTTAACGATCGTACTTGGCATCGCGAAAATGGGTGACATGAAAAAGGTAGGTAAAGTTGGAGGGAAAGCTTTCATCTACTTTGAAATCGTAACGACCCTCGCACTCGTTATTGGATTGATCGTTGTGAACGTGTTAAAACCAGGTGCAGGATTAGACTTTGATAAGCTTGAAAAAGGTGATGTTTCACAATACACATCTGAAGAAGGCGGTAAGATCGATTGGATCGAGTTCGTTACACATATCGTTCCAAGTAACATGGTCGATGCCTTTGCAAAAGGTGATATCCTTCAAGTACTTTTCTTTTCTATTCTTTTTGGTGTTGGACTTACGGCACTTGGAAACAGCGGAAAGATCATTATCGAATTCTTTGAAAAGTTGCTGAACGTCTTTTTCAAGATCGTCGGTTATATCATGAAAGCAGCACCACTTGGAGCGTTTGGTGCGATGGCGTTTACCATTGGTAACTATGGACTAGAGTCACTCGTACCGCTTGGAAAGCTAATGATTTCGGTCTACACGACGATGTTCTTCTTCGTTTTTATCGTGTTGAATGTGATCTGCAAGATGTACGGATTCAGTTTGTGGAAGTATTTGAAATTTATAAAAGAAGAGATCTTAATCGTACTCGGAACAAGTTCTTCAGAATCTGTTCTGCCACGAATGATGAACAAGATGGAGAAGTTCGGATGCTCAAAATCTGTCGTTGGTCTTGTTATACCAACTGGTTATTCTTTCAACTTAGACGGAACAAGCATCTACCTCTCGATGGCAGTGGTCTTTTTAGCTCAAGTATTTGGCATCGATCTTACTCTAACTCAGCAGCTAACCATCATCGCTGTATTGATGCTCACGTCTAAAGGTGCAGCCGCCGTTACAGGTGGTGGGTTCATCGTTCTTGCATCTACGCTAACGGCTATGCAAGTCATACCTGTTGAAGGATTGGCACTTTTATTAGGAGTTGACCGTTTCATGAGTGAAGCGCGTGCGATCGTAAACTTAATCGGAAACGGAATTGCAACGATCGTTGTTTCTAAAAGTGAGAATGAATTTGACGAAGGTAAAAGTGAAGAAGCGATTCAAGCGATGTACGAAAACAGAAAGATTGCAGTCTAACGAAGGGAAGAGCTTTAGTCGATACAGACTAGAGCTCTATCTTTTTGTTATGCTATTTAAAAAGCTAGGAAATGGAGGTAAATACATATGATCCACAGCATGCTTAATATTAAATATCCGATTATACAAGCGGGTATGGCGGGTGGCCCTACAACACCTGAATTAGTAGCAGAAGTAAGTGAAGCAGGAGCACTAGGAACACTTGGTGCGGGATATATGGCTCCTCAAGAAATTAAAATGACTTTAGGAAATATTCGTCAACTCACACAATCACCTATTGCTGTGAACCTATTTCTTCCCGAGACACCTGACATGGACAAAGATGCAACTCTAGCGATACAGCAACTCTTGAATACTTATCGTAAAAAACTTGGAATTCCTGAGGTTCATAACATTCCAGATACAGAGAATTTATTTGAGAAACAGCTCGCCACTGTGATAGAAGCAGGCGTGAAAATAGTAAGTTTTACATTTGATGCACCCTCTAAAAGATTAGTAGAGAAATTACATGCTTCAGAAATAATTGTAATCGCAACAGCAACTTCTGTTGAAGAAGCAATTCATCTTGAAAACATTGGCGTAGATCTTATCGTTGCACAGGGGGCTGAGGCAGGAGGCCATAGAGGCTCGTTTCTGTGTGGTGAAAGTGAATCTATGATCGGCACGATGGCTCTTGTTCCGCAAGTGGTAGATGCGGTTTCTTGTCCAGTTGTGGCAGCGGGGGGCATCATGGACGGCAGAGGAATGGCAGCAGCACTTACTTTAGGCGCTTCAGCTGTACAGCTGGGTACAGCATTCTTGACGGTAAAAGAGAGCGGAGCAAATAGCATTCATAAAGAAAGCATCCTAACTAGTCGTGATACGGACACGAAAATCACAAAAGTCTTCTCTGGAAAAAGTGCAAGAGGTTTTAAGAATAAGATGATGATAGATTTGGAGAGTACTTTACGTGATGATGTACCTCCGTATCCATTGCAGCACATCTTAACGTCTGATATTAGAAAAGAAGCGGCTAAACAAAAAAATAAAGAAATGATGTCGATGTGGGGCGGTCAAGCATCAAGTCTAGCGAGAGAGAGTTCAGCTGGCGAATTAGTAAGGAGTTTAGTTAATCAATGTGACGCTGCATTTCAAAAAGCTCCTTGGAGATAAAGTTATTCTGTAACGGTCTATTTTCATACAAGTACTAATAAAATTTGTATAAGCTATACAAATCTTATCGATCGGGGTGAAAATCATGGATTTTATGACCGATTTTGCACCATACGTTGGTTTAGCTGTGGTTTTATATGCCATTCGTCATACAGATCGTTTTTCGAATAAGTATATCCCCATTGTTGCAGTTGTCTTAGGTGTTCTTTATGCCTTTTGGGAAGCGGGAGCTGCTACACCAGAAACTACATTAATCGGTTTAAAATATGCACTTCTTGGAATAGGAACAGTTGCAGGTATTAAATATTCAGTAGAGAAAAACTTAAAATAAGTGCTAACGAAAACAGCGCTGAAATTACGGCGTTTTTTTGTTGTACAAAATTTATATAAACATTAAACAAACGTTATGTTTAATGTTTAACTGCATGAATTTATGGGAAAGGAAAAGTAGTACAGAAAGTAAACAGGAGGGTGTTGCTATTATGAACATAAGACAGGAGCTTGAGAGTAAGGTTTTAAGTCGATTGCGACAAAAAGATTCCCAAGCCTTAAAACTAATGGTCGATTCATATAGCACACTATTATATCAAGTTGCCCTCCGAATTACAGGTGATAAGCGCGTGGCTGAACAAGTCTTGTGTGAAGTATTTCGAGACCTTTGGGAAAATCCTAGTCATTATACAAAAGTGAAAGACAAATTTCTTTCCAGTTATTTGATAAAGCTTTGTAAATTAAAATGTGTCGATCGTGAAGAGATTCACATCACTCGATTGTTATCTAAAAAGTCGAAAAATTATGTTGCGAACAACGTAACGGTTTGATATTATAAATACGCTTACATCTAATGTGTAAGGTAATGGAGAAAATACATGATCTGTACTTTTTCTATTTTACTTATAATGATGAATGAACGCTCTGCACGAGTATGTAGAGTTTTTAGACAACATTCTACAATGGACTTATTTGAAAAAATAAGTACTTTTGAATGTTGTCTTTTTTTGTGTCTTACATTAGGGTAAGTTTCATGAATGTTTAACTTTATTAACTTTATAGGGGGGAATTAAAAATGAAAAAGTCTAAAAATCGATGGCTCATTGCGCTATCAGCAGTAGGGATACATATCTCTATCGGATCCGTGTATGCATGGAGTAACTTTACGAATCCACTGATCGAAAAATTCGGGTGGACGGCATCACAAGTACAGATGACATTTAGTATTGCGATCTTATTCTTAGGTTTGTCGGCTGCTTTCCTAGGACATTTTGTTGAAAGACATGGACCGAGGAAAGCTGGATTACTTGCAGCTATTTTCTTTGGAATAGGAATTGCTGGCTCAGGTCTTGCAGTCAATATTGGCTCGTTAACCATGCTTTACATTTTTTACGGAGTCCTTGGTGGAATTGGACTTGGGGTAGGTTATATTGCACCTGTTTCTACATTGATCAAATGGTTTCCCGATCGTCGCGGTTTAGCAACTGGTCTTGCTATCATGGGATTTGGTTTTGCAGCAGCGATCAGTTCACCGATTATGGACGCACTTATTAAATCTGTTGGTATTGCAAACACATTTTTCATTTTGGGGATTGCTTATTTTGCTGTAATGACCTTGTCTTCTCTTTATTTGGAAAAACCAGAAGAAGGATGGCTTCCTGCTGGGTTTAAAGAAAATGTAGAGAGCGGAAAAGTGAAAATTAAAAAAGACCTTTCACAACTAACAGCAAACGAAGCGATAAAAACACGCCGTTTTTATTATTTGTGGATCATGCTATTCATCAATGTTACATGTGGCATTGCGATTCTTTCTGCCGCAAAACCTCTTGCTGAAGAAAGTATTGGATTAACAACTGCTGAAGCTGCAGCGCTTGTAGGTGTTTTAGGATTGTTCAACGGTTTTGGCCGAATTGGATGGGCATCCATTTCGGACTACATCGGACGTCCTAATACATACACAACATTTTTTGTTTTGCAGATCGCTCTCTTTTTTATGTTGCCACAAACGTCATCATCCATTCTTTTCCAAATTATGCTCGCCGTAATCTATACATGTTACGGAGGAGGATTCGCATCGATACCAGCCTACATCGGTGACCTATTTGGAACGAAGCAGGTTGGTGCGATACATGGTTATATTCTAACAGCATGGGCAGCAGCAGGTCTTGCAGGTCCATTATTTGCCGCTTGGATTAAGGATACAACGGGTTCTTACGCCAACAGTTTAACATTCTTTTCTGGATTGTTTATCATTGCGCTCATCGTATCGATACTAGTTCGTTTTGATATAAAAAAACTCGCGGCTAAACAAGAAAAGTCCGTAGCCTAATTAAAAATGCAGTGTCTTCATTAATGAAGACACTGTTTTTTTACATGTTAAACCATCATGAAATTCTTTATCTTTATAAAATGAGAGATTATGGTAAAATTGAGGAAGTGACTTACACCCAAAGGAGAACTTATGACTCAAAAACAAGTGACGATCGCAGAACTAAACGCAGAAAACTGGTACGAATGCTGTTTTTTAGAAGTGGCAGATGATCAAGTGAGCCATATTGAACCGAACGCAGTGTCTATCGCTCAATCAAAATTTGAACCAAGCTTAAAGCCTTACGCTATTCTTTTGGAGGATCAGACAGTTGGCTTTCTTATGTTCAACTCCATGAAAGAAGAATTAGATGGGTATTGGATCTACCGAATTATGATCGATAAAAATTATCAGCAAAAAGGAATTGGCAAAATCGCCACCCAATTAATGATTGAAGAAATGAAAACATTATTAGATGCTAAAGTTATTGTAGTAGGTTATCATCCTGAAAATAAAGGAGCTCATCAGCTGTATGAAAGCTTAGGCTTTATTGATAAGGGCGATAGATTTGGCAAGGAGATGGCAGTTGTATTAGAGGTATAATACATAGTTTGTGTTGGCAAAAACTTCTGAAATCTTAAGTTACCCTCAAATTTTTAGTGATTTCCTTCGAATAATTAATGTTGAATATATAAAAGTTTTAAAATGGTTGAACTCTAATCTTCGTTAGAGTTCTTTTTGTTTTGTTTCATCACGAGAGGGAACGTTTGATATGAAGGAGTGAATGATATAGATGAGAAGATCAGAACGCAAGAAGTCAAAAAAGAGAAATGTCGTTTTATTCAGTGCGTTAGGAGCGATTCTTTTAGCATTGTTATTTTTGCCAAAAGATGCGCTATTAATGGGCAGTGAAGAGGAGCCAACGAAAGAAGAAACAAATAAAGAACCAAAACATAAAGTGGTAAAACTTCAGCCTGATAACGAAAGTGCTTATGAAGATGAGGAACGTGAAGAGAAAGAAGCAAACAATCAGGATAAATCTAAGCCACAAGAACCTTCTGAAGAGATTGGTATAGATCCTGAAAAAGAAGCGGACAAAAAGAAAAAAGCAGAAAAAGCTGAAGCGGAAAAGAAAAAACAACAAGCTTCAGGTGACAAACCAGTTTTAAACGAACCAATTGGTACTTCTCAAACAGGACCTCATACGTCAAGTTATGAAGAAGGCAGCGTGGATTGGAATGAGAAACTGAAAGCGATTCGTCTTGCTACAGGTCTTGATGAAAACATGACGGTGTGGAAGATCGCAAATGGTGGTGGTCCACAGAAATCAATTGCAGAAGTAAGTCCGAACAAAAAGCCTAATGAAAAATATACGGTTAACCTTGAATGGGTGGATGAAAAAGGCTGGATGGTAACGAGTGTTCAGAAGTAGTTTCCGAAGAAGTGGACAGTAAAATGTTGAAAGTGGACAGTAAATCTAGAAAACTGGACAGTATTTTGTATGAACTGGACAGTAAATCTCTATCTTCCAGGAAAATTCTCAAGAAAAGCTGGCACAGAGCGTTCAATTCGAACGATTGCTGTGCCAGCTTTTTATTTTTCCTTACTTTTTCATCGCTTTTATTAGAAAACGGTGCTGTTTCACTTCAAAGTATCCATTTAATTGAATGTGTTCATGAATGTTATGGAGTTCATCAATAGAATCATTTAGTTTAAAATCTGGCACCTGCCAAGGTATGGCATCTAAATAATACAGCAGGGCACCCATATCATAAAAACGCTGAACAGGAAAATCTTCTTTTGCTTCCAAAATTTCAAATCCATTTTCTCGCAGTTCATTTTCAGCAAAACGCAAATTCCAATGTGAAAATTCCTCATTAATAGGATAGCCAAGACATGTATTAATTTCAGCACAATCTGAACCACCAACCTGTTGTGTAAGAAAAATCCCGCCATCTGTTAATGTACGTTTTACTTCATGTGGAGAGTAAGATTCGTGTTTATTAATGATAAGGTCAAACGTATGATCTTCAAAAGGAAGAAGATCGTCCTCGTCGATTTTAAACACTTTCACACCAAGAGGTTCAAGACGTTCTTTTGCGATTGGAACGTTTGGAAGATATCCTTCTGTTGCACAAACTACTGCTGGAAATGGTTGAAGCTTGGACAAAAGTTCTCCACCTCCAGTGCCCATGTCAAGCATCGATGACACTTTTCCGATGAGCGGGGTCACCATACTACCATAAGACCAAGAAAGCATTCCACTAGCCATTCGACCAGATTCAGTTATATATGAAAAATCCCACCCTGAGAATGGTTTCTCAACTTCTTTAATATACATATCAAAATCTTCATCATGTTTCATACGTGCACCTCCAAAATTTTTATCTTTAAATAATGAACTTACCTATTTTGTTGGAGGTCCTCTAGGGTAATAGCCGTTTTATATCTCGTGCTCATAATGATTCATTATGTGTTCTCCTCATACCAGCATTAATGTCTTTTAAAAAAATTCTTCAAATCAATCCCATTTCCTTCCTAATCATAAAAAATAGAGGGAATTTGTCGTGTTGTCAAAAATAGGCAAAGAAGTAAGAATGAGAATATGGGGAGGGTATTATGACACATCACGCTATGAAAATGTACTTCATCACGTATAGACAAACGACGAGCTATTCAGCAATTAGAAATGAAGTGTATCACCACACAGTGCAGAGTGTTACCCCAACCATCTCGAAATTAGTTTCATATATGTACATCGTTTCAAGAATAATTGCATCTTAAAGCTCTACACATACCATTCAACAAGGAGAGATAAATGAAGAAAGTAGTAATATACACGAGTTTTGCAATCATCCTATTGATAGGATTGGCATACAGCGGTTTAAAGGTAAGCAGTTCGAGAGACTTTCAATTTTTCGGAGGTTTAGTAACAAGGGCAGATACTTCTGAAAAAGTAGTTGCCTTAACGTTTGATGATGGACCTACAGATCAAACAGATGAAATCTTAACGATATTAAAAGAAGAGGAAGTTAAAGCCACATTTTTTGTAACGGGGAGAGAGGTTGAAGAGAACCTGAAAGAAGCAAAAGAAATAGTGGCAGAAGGACATGAGCTCGGAAACCATTCTTATTCTCATGAGCGAATGGTTTTGAAAACACCGTCTTATATTCGAAATGAGATTGAGACAACAGATAAGCTGATCCGCAAAGCAGGATACAAGGAGAAAATTCACTTTCGCCCACCATATGGGAAAAAGTTGATCGGGTTGCCGTACTACTTGAATAAACACGATCGAAAAACAATTCTTTGGAACATAGAGCCGGAAACCTATCCAGAAGTAGCATCTGATTCTAGGAAAATAGTGAAGCATGTGAGTCGAAATATTCAGCCCGGTTCGATCATCTTGCTGCACGTGATGTATGAAAGCCGTAATGAATCGATGAAAGCTGTAAAAGGACTCATTAAGGAGTTGAAGGAAAAGGGATATACCTTTAAAACCGTGTCTGAACTGATTGAATAAAAAAACAGAGGAGCTTACCTCTTTCAGTGGGTCCCCTAACTAAAACCAATGTTATTTGGAAACAAGTACAGGTTGATGTGCGTTAGAAATTACTTTTTGACTAACGCTTCCTAAGAAAAACTTTTTAAATCCGCTATGGCCACGATTACCGATGACGATGAGATCGATGTTATGACTTTCCGCATATCCACAAATCGTGGTAGTCGGATCGCCGTGCAAGATGGCTGATGTTGTCTTTATATCAGGATCAACACGTCCTAACGCTCTGTTTAGAATTTCTTCACCATGACTTTGCTCCAAAATTTCCGCTTCTTGTACTTCTACAGTCGAACTCGCAACACCGCCTGGGTGAACACCACCGCATAACGGCAGAACCATTTCGTTTGTCACATAAAGCAACGTTAAATCAGCACCCGTGTGCCGTGCAATCTCATTACCATTATGAAGAGCGGTAAAACTTCCTTCAGAGCCGTCAAAAGCAACTAAAATTTTGGTATATAACATCACGTTGATCTCCTTTCTTGCAGATTTGGCAATTTGTATAATCCTGTCACCTTATAAAACCTTAACCCCTTGATAATTTACGTAAACAAATTCAAGGTTTTCTGTCACAAAGTAAAAGCCAGTATCGTCATGTTTGTAAAATCAGAAAGTGGTGATGATACATGCATACATTTGATGTGGCGATTGTTGGTGGCGGTGTAGCCGGTTTGACTTCTGCCGTATATTTAGCACAAGCAGGAAAGTCTGTCTTAGTACTAGAGAAAGCTAGCCAATTAGGAGGTCGTGCACAAACCATCTTAAAAAACGGAGCACTATTTAACTTAGGTGGGCATGCATTATATAGAGGAGGAGCAGCTGAAGAGATTTTAAATGAGTTAGAAGTAAATGTATCTGGGGCAGTTCCTGATACCAATGGATACGCAGTCTGGAATGATAAACTTTTTGAACTGCCCGGATCATTAGGTGCAATGGTCAAAACAAAACTTTTAACATGGTCTAACAAGACGGAATTGGTAAGAGTGATGTTAAAGCTTAAAACGATTGACGCTGCGTCAATCCCTCATATGAGTTTACGAGAATGGGCTGAGAAAGAAATTAAAAATCCCATGGTTCGTAACATCTTTTACGCATTGACCAGAACATCAACATATTGCATAGATTACGATCAACTATTAGCGAATGCAGCTATCCAACAAGTTCAACAAGGTCTGAAAGGAGTTCTTTATATAAACAATGGTTGGCAATCCATCGTAGAAAGTCTTCGCAATAAGGCTTTGACTGCAGGAGTAACCATTTATACAAACAAGAAGATTTCTTCTATTGATTTTGGAATTAAACATCAACTTTTCTGTTCAGATGGAGATACCTTCGAAGTTTCAAATGTATTACTAACAACAGGACCTGAGCAATCAATGAAACTGGTGAAGAATGCAGAAGGGACATTGCTTGAAAAGTGGAGTCAGCAAGCTTCTCCCGTATATGCTGCATGCCTAGACGTAGCTTTGAAAAAACTCCCTAAATCAAATCATCATTTTGCAATAGGAATTGATCAGCATATTCTGTTCTCTAATCACTCTCGAGCGTGCTCGTTAAGCGAGGATGGGAAGATTGTTATTCAATTAATAAAATATTTAGGAACGAATAAAGAGGGCAGTGCAGATTGTCATAGAAAAGAGCTTGAAAGTATTCTTGATCTCATGCAGCCGGAATGGAGAAAAGAAATTGTAGCTCAACAGTTTTTACCAAGAATGATAGTGGTGCAAGATATGATCAGCATCAAAGACACTCACTATTTTGGTCCGAGTATACCCGAAATACCAGGACTCTACATTGCAGGAGACGGGGCAGGACATGGAGAAATGTTGGTGGACGCAGCATTTGCTAGTGCTAAAAGAGCAGCAAAAGCTATTGAACAGGATACAAGATTAAATCATTTGCGAAAGGAGGCTTAATGGATGAACGATGTTCAAACTGAGCTTCTATTTACAACGTATAAACCCCTCTTGTTTTCATTAGCATATCGAATGCTAGGAAGTGTGCAAGATGCGGAAGATATCGTGCAAGATGCGTATATTACTTGGAGTGAACAAGAAATGGATCTTGTTCAGAACCCAAAAGCTTATCTTTGTAAAATCGTCACGAATCGCTGTTTGGATCTGCTTAGGTCTGCTCGTAAACAACGAGAAACATATGTAGGACCCTGGCTTCCAGAGCCGTTATTAGCAGATAATAAAGAAGACCCAGCGTTACATTATGTAATGAAAGAATCTCTTTCTACCGCATATTTACTTTTATTAGAGCAGCTATCAGAAACGGAACGTGCTGTATTTTTACTTCGTGAAGTTCTAGAGTATGATTATCGTTTTATCTCAGAAATGGTAGGAAAAAGTAGTTCAAACTGCAGACAAATTTTTCACCGTGCGAAAAAGGCGATAGGTAATTATACTACTTCTACGTTGTCACCTCCAAAAGCTTCCGCACTAACTGAACAGTTTGTAGCAGCAGTAGTTTCAGGAAATGTAAGTAATCTATTAAATCTGCTTGCCGTAGATGCAAAGCTCATTTCAGATGGTGGAGGGAAAATAAAAGCTGCTCTCGTTCCAATCCTTGGAGCAGAGCGGATCTCGCGCTTCTATATGGGAATCATGGCAAAAACATCGGAAGAACTTTCATTCAAATATACGAATGTTAACGGCGAACCAGGCATTGTACTGTATGTGGAACAGCAAGTATTTGGTGTTCTGTCCTTACAGATTAAGAATGACTTAATACAAACGATATATTGGGTAGTAAACCCTGACAAACTTACTCACATTACCTAACAGATACTCGGAGGTACACTTTGAAACCAATTTTAATAAATTTCCCAACTGAATTTACAACAGATCGACTGCTAATTCGTATGCCAAAGCCTGGTGATGGCAAAGCGATGTTTGAAGCTATTCATGCTTCACTAGACGAATTAAAGCCTTGGCTACCTTTTGCCCATTTTAATCAAACAGAGGAAGATGTAGAAGTTAATATTCGGGAAGCGCATCTAAAGTTTTTAAGCAGGGAAGATTTACGATTGCTCGTATTTTTAAAGGACAGCGGGAACTTGATTGCTTCATCAGGATTACACCGTATAAATTGGGAAATTCCAAAGTTCGAGATTGGTTATTGGCTTGATACTCGCTATGCAGGAAAAGGATATATGACAGAAGCCGTTAATGGAATTACTGATTTTGCTGTTAAGGAGCTTAAAGCACGAAGGGTTGAGATCCGTTGTGACACACGTAATACGAAAAGTGCAGCCATCCCTGAACGGTTAGGATTTACATTGGAAGGTATTCTACGCAATGATTCATTGGAGATTGGTTCAACAACAAATCTTCGAGATACTAGTGTCTATGCAAAGATTTTTTAATAGGGGGAGAAACTTTGGTTACAGCAGTTTTCTTTGATCTGTATGAAACGTTGATTACGGAATGGGAAAATGGACAAAAGAAAGCCAAGTATTCTATCGAACCTTTAGGATTAGATAAAGATATTTTTAAAGCACAGTGGGACCTAAGAAGAGAGCTTAGAATGAATGGAACGTTTCCAGATCACCAGAGCGTGTTAAGAGATATTTTAGATTCACAGGGGATTACACCAAACGTAGAAACTATTGAGTATGTTCACCTAAAAAGATTGTCAGCTAAGAGCATTCCTTTTCAAGAGATCGATCCTCAAGTGATAGAACTGCTTCAAACTTTAAAATCTAATGGGTTGAAGCTCGGTTTGATCTCAAATGCTGCTCCAGAAGAAGTGGTTGCTTGGGAAACAACTGAACTGTCAGACTACTTTGATGAAGTGATTTTCTCCTATGAGGTACGAGTAGCGAAACCGCAAAAAGAAATCTATCAACTGGCTTGTGAAAAGCTTGGTGTAATACCGCAAGAATCTGTATTTATTGGTGATGGAGGATCTGACGAATTAAGAGGTGCAACAGAAGCAGGAATGACAGCACTTCAAGCGACTTGGTTCTTGCCAACAGTGATCAGTGAGAGAACGACAGGTTATCCAAAACTCAAAAAACCACAAGACTTACTGCTTCATGAGAGCATGAAATTTATTAAGGTCTATTAATCTAGAGCTAGCACTAAGTTTATCGTGCTAGCTCTCTTTGTTTTGCATTTTTATAATAGATTTCTTTTTTATTATGATAATTATACATTAACACATTAAGTGTTATGGCAAACAACATGATTAATATAGATATTCCGATGACAACTTCTTTAACATTTAACCACTCACTTAAGAAACTAGCAAATAGGATGATAACAATAAGACTTATACTTTGAAAAAACCCTAACGTTGCTCCAACTCTTCCCATTTTGTTAGACGGAATACTTTGTTGGAAAAAAGTTTGGAATCCTGTGTTAGCAAATGATGAAAAGAAACCTAGAATAATGAAACCTATACATGTGGAAAAGAATGAATGAGAGAAGGCATAAATTCCATACCCTAAACTAAAAAGCGTGGAAGCAAAGCCAATAAGGTAGGGAACAGGAAATTTATTAGCCATTACAGCGAGAAGTAAAGATCCGGTTAAATAGCCAATTCCGGTTATACTCACAAGCAAACTATATTGACTTTCTGAAAGACCAATAATAGTTTGTGTAAAAACCACTTCTTGAGAATCAAGTGCAATGGCTAAAGTCATGATCATTTGAAAAAGGATGTATGTAGTTAAAAATAATCGTTGTTTCTTTAAAAAATCACCTACTATCCTCCAGTCATTTATCATTAATCTTATTTTGCTAGAATAGGAAGAAGAAACCCCTTGTTTATCATATAAACTTGGTAGAAAAGAAAGCATGCATGCTGAAAAAAGGAAGGAAACGGCATTACACCAGATTGCAAAGTTATACGAACCAAAGTGGACGAGTGCCCCAGCGATAGCTGGTCCGATAACAAGCGCACCAGTCGTTAGAACAGAAGCTATTGAATTATAGCGTAGCCATTTTTCTTTTGGGACGAGTTGAACAGTGTAAGCTGATGATGCCGGATTGAAGAATGAACTGCAGAGACTAACGGCAAAAAGAACACTATAAATCATCCATAACTCTGATAAGAAGGGGATTAATGCAACAAGTAGCGCACGCATAATATCAGTAATCATCATGATTGTTTTTTTATTTAAACGGTCGATCAAACTCCCTGACCATAAGCTTGTCACAACTCCAGCCAGAGGACCGACCAACCATAAACCAGCAACTGCTGCAACAGATCCCGTTTTTGCAAAGATAAATAAATTTAAAGAAACTAAGTAGATAAAGTCACCAATATATGAAATACCCACCGCAGATAACAATAGGGCGGGAAATTTCCACGCGCTGTTTAGTTTCCTCATTACGCATTCTCCTGAAACGTGCAATAGACCTTATATTCTTTTTTAGTGCTATCATTTGTGACTTGGCTCTCCCATCGAACGAAAAGCTGTTCTAACTCTAGCAGGAACTGCTTCTTCTCTTCATCATCAAGTAAAAGGTTGGTTGAAATAGACGAGGGTTTAGTGTTATCTTCGTCAATTAATTCAAAACGAGTGGATTTAGAGCGATAGTATTTTTCTATGATTCCACCTTTCCTTTGTTCTTTTACAAGTTCTAAAATGCCTCCGTTAAAAAGAAGTTGGATGTGGTAATGAACGGTTCCAGCCGTTTTTCCCAGTTTATCAGCAACTTCTTTTGCCGTTAATTCCTCATCCTTCAATAAGTGGATAATTTGAATACGTGTCGCATTCGCAATTAACTTTTGTTGATCTGCTGATATGGAAAGCGAATTAGTCATTTGTTATGCCCCCTTAATCTAATTATATAAATCATTCTATTTTTTTAGAACAGCTCCTTCTTTTTATTTAACAAAATTTAAGTAAAAAAGAACTACAAAGAAAATATGCCATCGGACACTATGATTTCACTTCCTGTTTTTTACGCTAGTAACAACTAATTAACTTTCTGAAAATTCATATAAATAGAGTTTGAGAGGTGATATGATGTTGCATACAAAGTAAATAAAAGGAAATTGGAGGCGTAACTATGACAAAGAAGAAGTGGGTTGCAATGGGGATTGCGGCAACATTAATCACAGGTGCGTTCGGACCATCAGCAATGGCTGCCACAGAGCAAGTAAAGGTGAAAGTAAGCAGTGATTCAGGAACTCCAGCTTTTCTTGCAGGTAAGTTATCTTCTAAATCAAATGCTTCAGCACAAAATGTACTGTTTGATTATGTAAACAGTCATAAATCGATCTTTAAATTAGGAAATGCACAAGCAGAAGAGTCCTTTTCTATTTTAGAGAGTACAAAAGAAGCGAACGGAAATACGGTATTAAGGCTTCAGCAAGAATACAAAGGTGTTCCAATTTGGGGTTATACGCAAGTGGCACACATTAATAAAAACGGTGAACTTACTGTGATCTCGGGTGAAGTTGCACCAGAAATGGACAAGCAATCAAAGTTAAATAACGCAAAGCAGATCAGTGGTAAAAAAGCGGTGGGAATTGCTACTGCAGCACTTGGTTTAAAACCGGAGTATGAGAAGAAGCCAAAAGCGGAAAAAATCGTACTGATGAAAGACGGCAAAGCGCATTTTGTTTATCTTGTGAACTTAAATTACTTAACACCTGAGCCGGGGAACTGGAACTATTTTATTGATGCACAGTCAGGTGAAATCCTCAATCGGTATAATGACATGCACGAAGTAACAGGAACGAACACGACTGGAACTGGAAAAGGTGTACTAGGTGATTCAAAAACACTGAACCTCACATTATCCAGCGGAAAGTATTATATGCAAGATAATACACGTGGAAACGGAATCTTCACGTATGATATGAAGAACCGTACGTTCCTTCCTGAATTTTTCTTGCCTGGAACATTGTACAGTGGAACGGACAACCTGTTCGACAGCTCATACGATCAAGCAGTCGTTGATGCTCATTACTTTGCTGGTTTAACCTATGATTATTATAAAAATACACACGGACGTAACTCGTATGATAATAAAGGAGCGCAGATTAAATCGTCTGTTCACTTTAATAAAAATTACAATAATGCATTCTGGAACGGTTCGCAAATGGTATACGGGGACGGTGACGGCACGAACTTTATCGCCTTCTCTGGCGGAATTGATGTAGTCGCTCATGAATTAACGCATGCCGTAACTGATACGAGTTCAGATCTTGTCTACCAAAATGAGTCAGGTGCTTTAAATGAAGCGATGTCTGATGTTTTTGGCACATTAGTAGAGTACTATAACGGTAAAAATCCTGATTTTGAAATCGGTGAAGATGTATACACACCTGCAGTAGCAGGAGACGCTCTTCGTTCCATGTCAGATCCGGCTAAGTACCAAGATCCTGATCACTATTCTGTTCGCTATACTGGCACTGGTGACAACGGAGGGGTTCATATCAACAGTGGAATCATTAATAAAGCAGCATACCTTCTTAGTGAGGGCGGCAGTCATTATGGCGTTTCTGTTACCGGAATCGGAAGGGACAAGCTAGGCGCAATCTTCTATCGTATGAACACGGTATACTTAACGTCATCTTCGAACTTCAGTCAGGCGAGAGCAGCGGCAGTCCAGTCTGCAACAGACCTATATGGAGCCTCCTCACAAGCTGTAACGTCAGTAAACCAGGCATTTAACGCAGTAGGCATTCAATAAATGTTGATGTAGCTAGAACCATGTTCGGTGGTTCTAGCTTTTTCTATGAGGAAATATCGAATATCGACGATTACAGAGGCGTGGCATGGTGGTTGAGAGATTCGTGGATTGAGGCTGAAACTCGTGGAATGGGGAGCGAAACTCGTGGATTGAGAGCCAAAACTTGTGGATTGAGGGCCGAAACTCGTGGATTGAGAGCGAAGAAAACTCGTGGATTGAGAGCGAAAACTCGTGGATTGAGAGCGAAACCCAGGAATTGAAAGCTCGATCTCATGAAATTAACCCTCATTAGCAGGGCTGCTTCTGTCGATATAGAATAAATAAAACGGTAACTTAGCAAAAAAGGTTAAGAACGAATGGATGTTCGTGTATATGATGGAAGTAGGGTAGGTGATGGAGATGGATTATGAAGTGTGCATTCAACGGACACTCGATTATATTGAAGAGAATTTACAGAATCGTATTACATTAGAGGAGCTTGCAGAGCTCGCTTGCTTCTCACCTTTTCATTATCATAGGGTGTTTCAATTTTTAGTCGGTGAATCTGTTATGGATTATGTGCGGAAAAGAAGACTCTCACACGCGGCAAAGCGATTGTTGCAATCTGACGATAAAGTGATCGATATCGCTTTCGATCTAGGGTTTCACTATCATGAATCGTTTAACCGAGCTTTTAAAAAACAGTATGGCCGTTCGCCGCGAGAGTACCGTCATGCATCTGTTCATCCCGTCTCACTTCATCAAAGGACTTACCTGAATATGAATCGTTATACAGGAGGAATGAACATGGAAATGAAAATCATTAAAAAACCAGCTTTCCACATCATCGGGTATGACTTAAACACACGAAATACAGATGGTCAAAATAATTTAGACATTCCAAAGTTTTGGCAGAATTATATTCAAAATAAATTAGGAGAAAAGATTCCAAATCCTTTAAACAGAAACCAGGAACTTGGATTGTGTACAGAATACAATACAACAACAGGTGAGTTTGTTTATATGATTGGAATGGAAGTGGAGAAGGGAACACCGGCTCCAGAGGGAATGTCCTATAGAAGTTTTCAAGAAATGGAGTACGCCGTTTTTACAACGCCAAAAGCCTCAGAAGAAAATTTCGTACAATCGATCCAGCAAACATGGGTTGAAATCTTCTCCAATTGGTTTCCGGATTCAGGATATGAGCATAATGGAAAATTAGAGTTTGAGCTCTATGATGAACGATGTTATGGAGATGAAAACAAACAGATTGACATCTATATTCCACTCGTGAAAAAAGCAGAAAAAGTGAAATAAGATGTATGATAGCCCTTTTTGCTCCATGAGCAGAAAGGGTTTTTGAATCTTAAAAAATGGGATTTTGTGTTAAAATTATATTCTGAATATTAATGAAAATCCAAGCGATAAACGAGGAAGGATACATCGAATATGAAGTTTACGATTGACCAAAAATTATTCAGTAAAGCTCTTTCTGATGTTGGAAGCGCTGTTTCTCAAAAATCCCTCGTTCCCATTCTTTCAGGCATAAAGGTTATAGCAGAGGATGAGGGGATAACACTCATAGGAACAAACTCAGATATTATCATCAAACGGTTTATTCCTAGAGACGAAACGTCCCGAAATATCAGAATTGATCAAACAGGGAGTGCTGTAGTTTCAGAGCGTTATTTTACAGAACTCATTCGCAAGCTACCTGAAGACGTTAATATTGAAGTAGATGATAAGCAAGTGGTAAAGGTTAGATCGGGTAACATTTTTACTCAACTGAATGGGTTTAGAGCGGACGAATATCCACAGTTACCTGAGATCAATGGAACAAACTCAATCAGTATGGACGCAAAAGAATTAAAAGAGGTCATTAAACAAACCGTTTTTGCTACAGCTAAGAATGAAACGAGGCCAGTCCTTACGGGTGTTCATTTTAGGTTTTCAAACAACCAGCTTACGGCCGTTGCGACTAATTCACAAAGGTTAGCATCTAGAATAAATGATGTATACGTAAAGCAAGAGACGTCATTCATTGTTCCAAGCTCCAGTTTGAATGAACTTGTAAAACAAACCAGTGATTATTCAGGTATCGTAAAAATCAACTCTTCAGACGGATATATCCTTTTTGAAACAGATCAGGTTTCTTTGTATTCTAGATTGATTTCGGGTCAGTATCCGAATACGTCCAAACTCATTCCGAATGAACAAAAAACAATGTTGAGTTTAAATAAAGAACGTCTCGAAAAAGGAATTGAACGGGCCTGCTTATTTGCTGGTGAATGGAAAAACAACAATATTACGTTAAGTATTAGGAATCATAAACTTTGCATCTCATCAGGCTCTTCTGAAATGGGGCAAATTCAGGAATTACAAGAAATTATGGACTTAACAGGCGACGCCGATCTTAAGATTTCGATTGATGGTCACTTTTTAAAGGAAGCTTTACATACGATTAAGGACGAAGAGATCAACATAAAATTCAACGGCGCAATGAGACCAATCGTGATTGAATCTACACATGAAGTATCAACATATCTTCATCTGATCTCGCCAGTTAGATCCTATTAGGGAGTGTGGTACATGATACAAAAAGATGGAGAATATCAGCTACTCATTAATGAGGTAGGTCATTGGATAAAAATTGAGGGGAGCTTAAATAAAACGATACCCTTAGTAATTATCCATGGAGGTCCTGGAGGCAATCATTATGTTTTTGAGCGAACTGCAGGGCCAAAGCTGGCGGAGGAACGAACGGTTATTTATTACGAACAAAGAGGTTGCGGTAGAAGCGAAATACCATACTCTGAGGATGCATATTCAATAAAGTTATTAATAAAAGATTTCTATTGCCTACTAGAGCAGCTCGGCATCAAGAAAGTAGATATATTAGGTTATTCTTTCGGAGGTGAGTTAGCGTTAGAAATTGCTCTTTCTTATCCAGAAATAATCAATAAAATCGTTCTTTCAGCTCCAAGTTTAATGTTTTCGGATACCGTTTTTCAAATTCAGATACAAGGTTTTAAAACGATAGGTGATGAAAGATTCTTAGAAAGAATGGAGAAAATACTATCTCAAAATCTATCCATAAAAGAAAAATGGGAAAATGTTTGGTCACTCGCTGATTCGGAAGTAGTTGATCGTTTTTTATTTGAAGACCAAAAGGTAGCTAAGTGTAACAGACGGTTATGGGAAAACAGCGGCTTGAGTAACACAGGGAAAATGATGAAGGCACTTCAAATGAACCCTCCGTGTCCCCCTCTTGAAAAACGATTAAACCAAATTAAGCATCATACGCTTATCTTAACGGGTATCCACGATCGAAATACGGGTTTGAAGATATCAAATATTATTGAACAGAAACTATCGAACAGTAAGTTAGAGAAATTTAAAAACAGTGCGCACTTTCCAGATTTAGAAGAAGAGAAAAAATTTGTAACAACGACATTAGAATTTTTAAGATAGGGGTCCCAGGATGCTAGATATATTGGATACGTCGAAAGTTAATAAAAAATTGATTAATGAATTCTTCCAAAAGCACTGGGGAAGTCCGGAGATGGTGATTTCTAGTGGCACATTTAAATGCAATGAACTTGATGGTTTCGTTGCTATTAATGAGATGGGTGAAATAGTAGGTCTCCTTACATATATCATAAATAAAAATGTCTGTGAAATTATTTCTTTAGACAGTATTTTAGAAAACAAAGGAATTGGTACAGAACTATTAAAAAAAGTTGAAATACAAGCTATTAATCAAGAAGTTCTACAAGTGAAAGTAACGACTACGAACGATAACATAAAGGCATTGAGCTTTTATCAAAAAAGAGGTTATTGTTTAACTAACCTTCTTCCAAATGAAGTAGAAAAGGCTAGGAGAGTAAAACCCGAAATTCCTCGAATCGCAGACAATGGCATCCCTATTCGAGATGAAATCGTGTTGAGTAAATTCCTTCCAAGGAGTATTTAAGGATGGTCGACAAAGAAGAGAAGATCACTTATGTTACAGATGATCAGGATGTGTCTGTTTCAAAATTTCTATCTTTAGTGAATGCTATATGGCCAGGTGATTACCATGAACAGTCTACTGTAGAAGCATTAAATAGAACATTAAACATTACAGCATGGGATCATGAGAAACTCGTTGGCTGTGTTCGTATTCTTACTGATGGCTATTTCTTTGGAACCATCACTGAGATTCTTGTTAGGCCAGACTATCAAGGAAGGAAGATAGGAAAACATCTAATGGAATTGGCTTGGGAACAAAGTCCAACATCCCTCTTTATAGGTGCTCAGCCAGGAAAAGAATATTTCTTTGAAAAGTTAGGTTATACAAAGTCCATTCAATCTTTTCAAAAGAAAAAACAAAGAAAATAGGTGAAAACATGCAAAAAGCACTTCCGAAAGTTAAACTTAGAGACCTCGTGATCGAAGATGCTGAAGATCGTTATGCGTGGTGTTTGGACGTAGAAGTGACAAAGTACCTTAACATGCCTGACAAATATACGCCGTTCAGTATAGAAGAAACAAGAAACTGGATCATTCAGTGTATTGAAAAGAAAAATGGATATGATCAAAAAGCGATAATCAGTGAGCACGGTAAACATATTGGATGGGTAGATTTAAAAAATATAGATCGTTTAAATCAACATGCAGAATTGGGCATAGCCATTGGAGATAAGAGTTATTGGGGCAAAGGCTATGGAATTGCAGCTATGCATGAGATGTTAAAGTACGGTTTTCGTGAACTTTCTCTAAATAAGATCTGGCTGAGAGTAGAGGTCGATAATGAAAGAGCCATTACATCCTATAAAAAAGCAGGTTATGTAGAAGAAGGGATTCTAAGACAAGACCGTCTACGCAACTGGATGTTTGTTGATCGATTAAGAATGAGTATGTTAAAAGAAGAATATTTTGCAAATAGTTTATCGCAAAGTTAAGGAATGTATACAAAATTATTACCTGTAAAATTTTATAAGTTAATTGGAATAATTACTCATTTCAAGGTAAACCTAATCACATACAACGAACAGGTTTGCCACTTGTTTCACAGAGGACGATGCGCCAAGGGTCGTCCTTTTTTGTATTAGCAAATACTACCTTTTCTGTGGCGCATAAGAACGATTCATTGTGGAATTATAATCTTAATTCAACTAGGAGGTGAAAATAACATGGCTAACTCAAACCAATTAGTAGTACCTGGTGCACAACAAGCTATCGACCAAATGAAGTATGAAATCGCTTCTGAGTTCGGTGTAAACCTTGGACCAGACAGCACTTCTCGTGCTAACGGATCTGTAGGTGGTGAAATCACAAAACGTCTAGTAGCTCAAGCTCTTGGCGGAAAGCGCTAATTAATTAAATATCATGGCTTGGCTATCTGTTCATCGCAGATAGCCTTTTTGTTTTTTACATACTAAACTTTCCTGTTTGACATTTTTGTTGAAGTATTTTATATTAGTTGACGTATCAATTATTGAGCTATCAATTACTTGAGGAGGGGGATGCTGTTGTCCAACTCATATATAGATGATGAGAAGATTATTAACCGTTTGTATGAGATACATCGTAGAACGGTTCCTAAGTTTGAGAGCTGTACAGGCATTAGTCAAACACGTTTAGAGCTTTTGCATGAGTTATATGAAGTTGAAGAGATCAGTCAGAGAGCTCTTCAAAAGAAAGTTAATATTGATCATGCAGCTGTAACAAGGCATCTTAAGCAGCTTGAAGATAAGGGAATGGTTATTAGAAGAAAAGACCCTAAAGATCAACGATTTACGTATGTTTCTCTATCAGAGGAAGGTCGTTTAAAAATCATTCATTACCGGGAAGAGAAAGAACGTTTTATTTCTGGTGTATTGCATGATTTTTCTGAGGAAGAAAGAAAAACGTTGCTGGGGATGTTAACTCGTATTCAGCGCAACATTGAAATTTTTGAGTAGTCATCAACTTAAACAACTAAGACATTTAAACACAAAGGAGAATGCATGATGCAACAAACTAAAATTAACGACTTTAACGAAATTATCACTGGACGCCGTTCCATCCGTAACTACGATCCATCAGTAAAAATCTCTAGAGAAGAGATGAAAGAAATCTTAACAGAGGCTTCTCTTGCTCCATCATCTGTTAACTTACAGCCTTGGCGTTTTGTCGTGATTGATACTCCAGAAGGAAAAGAAACGCTAGCGCCACTTGCCAAGTTCAACCAACGACAAGTAGAAACTTCATCCGCAGTCATTGCTGTATTCGCAGATAACAACAGCTTGGATTACCTTGAAAAGATCTACGACAAAGCTGTAGACGAAGGGCATATGCCTCAAGAAGTTAGAGATCAACAAGTGCCAGCCATCCGTGGACTTTTAGAACAAATGACTCCTGAGCAATTCAAAGATATGAACTTGATCGATGCAGGTCTTGTTTCCATGCAACTGATGCTTGTTGCTCGTGCACACGGATATGACACGAACCCGATTGGTGGTTACGAAAAAGCTGAAATTGCTGAAGCTTTTGGTCTAGATAAAGAGCGTTATTTCCCAGTTATGTTGCTTTCTATCGGTAAAGCGGCTGATGCAGGATATCAATCTGTTCGTCTATCAGTAGAAGAAACAACAGAGTGGAGATAAGAAAGGGGAATAGATAAAGATGATTATTATTCACGCAGGTTTAACGGTACAAAAAGATAAAGAAGAAGCATTTTTAGCAGAGGTAAAAACATTAGTAGAAGCTTCACGTGCTGAAAGTGGTAACATTCAATACGATCTAAAGAAAGATACAGAAAAAGAAGGAACGTATATGATGGTCGAAGTTTGGGAGAACCAAGAAGCGGTTCAAAACCATAACAAAAGTGAGCACTTTGTGGCGTTCGGTCAAAAGGCAGCAAGCTTTATGGCTGCTCCAACGGATGTAAAAGTGTACGCTGGCGAACAAGTAAAATAATGATGAAAGGAAGGCGCATAACATGTGCCTTCCTTTTTTATTAAATATTATTCAGCTTTCGTGTACTTGCGCTCTTGTTCAGCGATGAGTTCATCATCCTCCGCATTATCGCGAGTAACCTTTTGGGTAAGAATCGCACCAACGGCTACCAAAATCATGACAGCAATGTAATAACCTTTTTCGTTCAGTTGCAGATTGTCTGCATTGTAAAGTCCGATACAAAACATGGTTACTCCCGCGATGAACGTAAAATAAGCTAAAACGGTAAATGCTGGGGTGTTTCTTCTTCTATGACGTTGCATATGTAAACCTCCTTCATTCTCTTTTAAATAGATAAACAAATCTCTTTTAAATAGATAAACAAATATATGCCAAAAGCTATCTTCATTATAATAAATAATTGGATTTATTTCCTTATTTTTCTTATTCGTTAATACTGTTTCTGCTTTATAGCCCATAAGAGAATTATTTCATTCTATTAAGAAGTGGAATTAAATAATCAACCGTATCGCGATGATTGTTGTCTATAAAATCGTTTATTGAACTTGGTTCATTCTTAATTGAAACCAAACGAACAAACTCTGATTTTTCGCCGATTGCTAAAAATACTTCACTCAATTTGTTATATTCATCTTCTAACTGGCTATTCGTTAAATTCAATTGGACATGAAACAGTACGGCTAGAAAGTCATAATCTCCACCCGTTTTTAAAAAACGAACAGAACAACTACTCACGCAATCGAGATGAATACCAAGCTCTTCTGTCATTTCTCGCAAGACACTATCCTGTAGTTGAAACTGATTACCGTGTAGATCGGTTCTGCTTAAGCCGCCGCCTACACACTGTAATCGACCAGGATAAGCGGTTTGATCATTCATCTCACCAAAAACAAAGTAAGAATCTGAGGTTTCTACTAATCCAGCTCCATAAATAACTCTACAGGCATGGTCGCCCATATTCTTCGTTTTGACTGAATAAAGATAATGAGCGTAATTACTCGATTTTAAATCAAAAACGAATTCTTGGTCTGTTTCTTTCATTTCATCTATATGAAAAACTTCACCGTTCGTAAAACGATTCTCATAATTAAAACGACTCCAAAAAGTTTCTACTTCAGATTGAAAGGATTTAGGTAATTGTAAAGGATGATTGTCTAAAATAAGCTTTAATGATTTCGAAACAACTTGAAGCAAAACGGGTTTCATTGGGAATCTCCTCGTATGTTCTATTTTAGTGTCATAAAAAAAGCAGGTTCAAGCATCTCGGATTCAATAATGATTGCAGTAAGACCACCATTTGTAGATGTTTCATGATATTCTCCCTTAATCCAAAAAACAGCTTCCCCCGTTTTGACTTTTTGAATTACTTTATCCTCACCACAAACCTCAGCTTCTCCACTCACCACAAGAAGGATCTGAGGAACTACAGCTTGATGATAGCCAATGACTCCTCCAGCTTCTAGATGAACGCATCCAATATGTGCCGGCATCTCCGTTTTTACAATCCTAGACATTACAAAATCAGAGTTGAATTTAGAAATGTGTTTTCCTGATCCTTTAGTAAATTGAAAAATTTCCATGTGTTTTCTCCATTCTCTAAAACATATAAGGCCCTACAACAAGCGATAAAAAGAAAGTGTTTAAAACAGCGAAATAACAAATGGCCGTGAGTTTACTCCAGTCTTGCTTTCTTCCATACCACACTGCGGCACCACTTAATAGAGCGAGCACCACAGGAATAACAAAGGAGCTACCTGTAAACGCCAAGAAATCAGGAGCAAACATGTAATAATGGGTGTTAAAGAATTTCTGAATAAAGATGAATTGAACACCGAGAAACAGAGCTAAGATGGTGTACAAAATGCGCTTATCTTCATCTTCCATCAGTTTAATCTTCACTATGTAGATGACTAATGCAAAAAGTACGGCAGGAGCGATCCAATATACTGAACTCATCGCAAAGATTAATCCTTGAAAAAGAGACAAAACCGTTGCAGAAACGGCTTCCTTAAGATCTACTTTTGTTATTTTTAAACTCTTTTCAATAATTTCAGGATTCTTTGATGCTCCGCTAAATGTGTACTCTTTGTATCCCACTAAATTTACCCAGATCACTGAATCTTCACCAACCCAGTATGGGTGAAGAGACTGATCGTTTGTTGTACTGCGGAGCTCAGTTTTCCATACAACACCATCAGCACGCGCTTCATACACATTAACAGCTTCCTTATCGTTAGACTTTAATGCACGAGTGGTAAACAATACTTTTGCTTGACCATTGTTATCAATACCATATTGAATAAACTTAGGGTTTTCTAGCTTTATTCCATGATTATCTATGAATGTCATGATAGAAAAATTCCATTCCCTACCTGCATTCAATTGGTTAGTTCCTTGAAAAATCTTATAAGACTTACCACCAGAACTATTGGAAAACAGAGTATAATAAACGGTCAGATCGTTTCCGTTCTCAATAAAGTAAAAACCAAAATGATTTTCATTAATCTGTTCCTCTTTATCTAGAATAATGTGTTCTCTTAAAACACTCTGACTTTCAGTTTGGTGATAAGTTACTTTCAATTGTTTGCTTGTTTGATTTGCAGATTTAACAACACTGAGGAAGGAATCTGATGTGTCATTTAGAACGATCGAATAAATTTGCTCGGTCACTTTCTTTATAGATCGAACACTCCAAGAACTTTTATCTACGGATAAAATTTCTTTTTCTTTAAAATAAATGATGTTGTTTGGATTAGAATCCATACCTCTCACATCTTCATCGAGTACCTTTTCTTTCTTGCCATCATAGTGAATCAGCTGTTGATCTCTTACGAAAACATACTGATCCCCTTGTACCCAGAAGTCTTGTGGACTTGGGATAGAGAGAGGAGTGGTTTGTTTATCTTTCACCTCTAATTGATCAGTAACATGAAAACTCAACACTTCATTTTCTTTCGGTACATAAACCCGTTTCATTCCGTTCTGTTCTTGAAAAACCGGCTTAACTTCACCAATTTTTTCAGTTTGTAATGGCAGTGACCGGCTCCAACCTTCAATGGGTAGTTTCAGTTCAGTCTTTAAATTTTCAAAAGTTAACGCTATAAAAACAACCAAGAAGAATAGAAGTGGAATAACAAAAGGCTTTATTTTTTTCATCATATTTCCCCCTTATTCCAAAATTCGACGAAAGTCCATATTTTTCCTTTTTTAAATTAAGTATACAAAAGTGTAAAATCCAAAGGTGTAAGCTGTTTTTAAAAAATAATTTGAAATCAAGCATAACCTATAAAATGATCAGCACTACACGATAGGTTAACTAGTAAGATCTTCTACCCACTCCTAAATTACTATATTTACCTTTTATTAATTATTTTTATAATTATTCTAGTTATAATGATGGGCTTTCTTATGCTCTATGTCCGTCCTTAAGTATGATTGAATTTTCTGACAATAAAGATACACTTACCTTATATATACATAGGAGGTGTAGTGTTATGAAAAGAAGTAAGAAATGGCTATCTTCTGCACTCGTACTATCTACAGTGGCAGGGATAGCCTTTTCGACAATGGAATTTGGTGCAACGCCCCAAATCGCTGAAGCTTCATCTCTCAAGATTCAGCCAGCAGAGTCCGTATCTCTCGTTCAGTTGGCTGTTCCAAACACGAAAGAAGCGATGAAGAAAATCGAAGAACTTGGTATCGATCTAACACACAGAATACATGTTCATAATGGACAAATTGAAGTAGACGCAGTCGTAACACCATCTGAAGTTGCGATGCTGAAGCTCTATGGAATTACCGTAAAAGAAACGCTCATTACTGAAAACCAACTCAACCAACGTGCCGCAGAAAGAAGAACGGCAGTTAAGCAAGAACAAAAGCTAGCAGCCGCTGAAGAAACAGTAAAGATCCTCAGAGCAAACCACTTCACGAATCAATCAGACACTTTCCTTTACGTTGAAGCCAAATCCTCATCTGGTGCTGTATCGAGCACGATTCTTACCGCTAAATGGACAGAGAATGGAGAAGAAAAAACGGCAACATTACAACAGATTCAAGATGCTGGAGAGTACCTTTATCATTCCTTCATGTTACCTGTTTCGGCGATACCAACCGATATCACAATTGAAAGCTCACTCGGAGGTTCAGCTACATCAAAAGTAACCGAGTGGCTTGGTGAAGAAAAGCCGGACAAGCCGGGCGAACATTATGTAAAGAATTTTGTTGACCATTATATGGATCCCACAGAAATTGATGCGAGAATCGAGAACTTAGTCAAAGAATATCCTGAGCTCGCTGAAATCGTTGAAATGCCAAACAAGACGAACGGGTATCGCAGACAAGCTCAAGCGACGATGGGAACCTTGCAAAATACAGCAGTTGTCGTGACTTCTCGAGACTGGGGACATGAGGGCGGAAATGCGATCAGCATAGAATTGAAAAAGGCATCAGCTGCAGGTGCTCCTCTTTCTGTTGGTACGAGCGGAAGCAAAATCATCGTTACACTCGCAACAGATGCTGCAGGTAACGCAAAAAGTACAGCAAAAGAGGTCGTAGATCTTTTGAATGCAGAAGTCAGTGACCTTGTCTCTGCTACGACCTATCGTGGCAATGCAGGGAATGGAATTGTAGAGCCTGCGGTTTCCAGCTTATCAGATAACTTAAAAGCGCCTGCTTCTGTATCGCGTGATCCTTTTACGGTTAAAGCCATTCGAATCGGTAAGCACCGAGATGGTTCAAAACCTGGAGTGCTTGGTTATTCACAAGAGCATGCACGTGAATGGGTCACACCACTGGTTTCCGTTGAGACTGCTGAACGATTGTTACGAAATTATTCGCATGATAAAGAGACTAAGAAACTGGTTGATAATCTTGATATCTTTATTGTTCCGTCCATGAATCCAGATGGAGGACACTATAGTTTTTATGACTTTAATTCACAGCGTAAAAACATGACAAATCACTGCTCACCCACTCAATCTGATAATGGATACCGCAATTCTTGGGGTGTTGATTTGAATCGAAACCATGATGTGGGGTCAGCTTTTGATGGGTATGTTGGAGCATCAACAACGAATTGTCTGAGTGGCTCCTATGCGGGACCAAGCGAGCATTCTGAACCAGAGAGCCGTAATCTAGTGTGGTTGACAGATGAGAATCCTAACATCAAATTTGCCATGAACATCCACAGCTATGGTGGTTATTTCATGTGGTCACCAGGTGCTTATACGCCAGAGCGTGAAACATTGCCTCGCCCATCTGCTGGAGAAGAAGCTTATTATTGGCAAGCATCCGATCATATTTTAAAAGAAATCAAAAAGCATCGTGGTACGGTTATTCTACCAAGCCGAACAGGACCGATTCCAGATGTACTTTATTCAGCAGCAGGAAACTCAGCAGATCACCTTTGGTATAAAAAAGGGATCTACACTTGGAACTTTGAAGTAGGTGCTGATCTTTGGAACAAAGAAACAAAAAGATGGGAACTGGTTGGTTTTCAGCCACCGTTTGAAGAAGGACATGAAGAAGCCATGGAATTTTCAAACGGATTATTAGGAATGATTGATGTGGCGTATCAATATTCTAAAGATAAAAAAGCGCCAAAATCAAGTGTTACACCAAATGGTGGACGACACGATGAGAAAGTGGAAATCAGCTTCAAAACGAGTGAGCCAGCTACGATCTACTTCACGTTAGATGGCAGCCGTCCAACGTTTGATTCTCAAAAATTAGCTTTGAACGGTACACGTGAAGGACCAGAAACGTTAACGTTTGAAAAGACGACAACGGTAAACTGGTTTTCGGTTGATGCGAGCAAAAACGTTGAAAATCGATACGAACCAGGAAAGAACAAGAAGTACAACACGAAAACATTCTTTATTAAATAATTTAAACAAGGAAGGGGCAGTCGGCTTCTTCCTTTTGTTTTTATTCAACGATTGATGCAAGCGTTGACATTTATGGTTTGCGAACATATACTAACAATTGTAAGTAGAAGTCATTTTGGAAAGGAACGGTACTACGCTGATGTGGAAAACTCTTATTTTCTTAGGCTAACTCAAATAATGAGACCTGGAGAATAGGATAAGTCTGCCCATTTTGCGTATACACGTACATATACCCTTATGATTTCACACAAAGAACATCATGTTCTTGTGTTTCTTTGGATACGTGTTATTACCATATTTGTGCGAACTCACCAACCTCTCTGGGCCTCCAGGGAGGTTTTTTTGCGAGCCTCCCCAACGAATAGGAAAGAGGTGAGCTGCATGACGACTGTATTACAAGTTAAACGATTGCAGAAAAAATTTGGTGATAAAGAAGTTTTAAAAGACATTTCATTTGATATTAGGCAAGGTGAAAAAATCGGCTTAGTAGGATGGAATGGTAGTGGGAAAACAACGCTCGTTAACATTCTTATGAAATGCATCAACCACGATCACGGATCGATTACGACATGGCCGGCAAATATGAACATGGGATATTTGCCACAATCAACAGATTATGTGTTAGATGTTGAACGGGAGTTGGTGGAAGCCGGTGATGAATTGTTGCGAACGAGTAAAAAGTTAGGACTTCAAAAACATTTGCTCCAAAAGAATGAATTACAACATTTAAGTGGTGGAGAACGACTAAAGGTATCCATCGCCAAAATTTGGGCAAATCATCCGGAGTTCTTAATTTTAGATGAACCGACAAATCATCTAGATCTTCAAGGGATAAACTGGCTTACAGAAGAGGTTCAGAACTATAGAGGTGCAGCCATTATCATCTCCCATGATCGCTATTTTCTTGATCAATCGGTAGAGAAGATTTTTGAGCTGGAAGAAGGGATTCTCACCATTTACGAAGGAAACTACTCAGCGTATAGAAAAGAGAAACAACGCCGATATGAACAACAACAAAGAGATTATGAGAAGCAACAAAGAAAAATACACATGATTGAGCAGCAAGTGAACACGTTAAAAACATGGTCTGATAAAGCTCACCGGGAAGCAGGCAAGGGAGGAACAGCAGCTGAGAACAGACAGATGGGGCTCAAAGAATATGAAAGGATGAAAGCGAAGAAAAAAGATAACCAAATTAAATCAAAATTAAAGCGATTAAATCTAGAACTCTCGAAAACAGGAATCGATAAGCCAAAAGAAGAAAGTGACGTTTTCTTTCAATTTGGTTCCCCTGGAAAGAGAGGGAAACGACTCATCGAAGCACGTGATTTAATGAAACAATTCGGAGATCGTATCCTCTTTCAAGATAGTCACTTTTACATCAAACACGGAGAAAGAATAGCATTACAAGGGCCAAACGGTTCGGGGAAGACAACATTTATTAAGATGTTACTTGGTGAGGAGTCTGTAACGAAGGGGGCAATCTGGAAGAGTGAATCGATGAAAGTTGCTTATCTTTCTCAAGATGTGAGTGATTTACCAGAAGAAAAAACGGTGTATGAATACTTTAATTTAGAAGAAAAGCATCAAGTTACACAGGCAAGAACAATCTTTGCTAACATGGGTATCGAGGACCGCAAACTCTCACAGCCAATTCGTCATTTAAGTTTAGGAGAGCGGACACGCGTTAAACTGGTTCTGATGATATTGCAGGAATACGATGTGCTTATTTTGGATGAACCGACAAACCACTTGGATCTGCCGAGCCGGGAGCAATTGGAGGAAACATTGTCACAGTTTTCAGGTACGCTTATCATTGTCTCACACGACCGCTTTTTCGTTGAAAAGCTGTGTGATAAACTGCTAGTTATCGAAAATCAGAAGCTCAAGAGGATGGAAGTGGGACTTAGTGAACACGAAGAACAGAGGAAACAAAATACAAACGAGGGTGTTCAGCAGCTAGCAGAAGAACTAGCTTTAGTAGAAAATAGGATTACGGAAATGCTCGGGAAAATTAGTTTTTGTAAAACCGGTACGGATGAATACAGTGCGGTTGATGAAGAGTTACAACGATTAATGGAGAGAAAGAGGCAGCTCATGCAAAAGTAGCTCTGAAAAGAAAGTCAGGTGGACGCATCCGCCTGGCTTTGTTTTATGATTGTTTATCATCTTTTATAAAAAAATTATTACTTTTCATGGCTCTTTTAAAATTTTTATAAACACTTATAGGATGTATCAATCTTATAAGGGGGAAGAGAAAGTTGAGAGCAGGGAACATTCGTCAATTTGCTTCATTTAGCCAGTTTGTGAATGTAAAAGAGTTTAATGAACATAAACGTTATTTTTTGGAACGTCATGCAGGTTTGTTTACGAAGTCAGAGTTCCTGGCATTTGAGTTGCTTAGCCAATATAGTGTGGTCATTCCAGGAGTAGCAAACGCAAAGATTGATACGCTTGTTGATCGCGGTGCAGAAAAGGGTGGGAGTATTTCGCGTGCTTCTTTTTTACGAATGCTTAGAAAAGCGAAGTATACAGGATGTTTAGTCGTACATAAGACATATCGTGCAAGCGGAGGATTTGCTCATAATGTTTTTGTCTTTCAGCGGTTTGACCCAGCGAGTGGAACGAAAGTGACCCAGCGTGCGGCAAGTGAAAACCTTTGCGAGAGTAAGGACAAGCATTCAGAATTTGGGGAGGAAACTATAAATCTCTATAAAAATCTAAAAGATAAAGATCTAAAGATACGTAAGGAGAACGTCATGACGAACAACTTATCTTTTCTTTCTTTAGATGACCTAGACGAATCCTTCACACCAAATTCTGTTCCGAAAGACTTCATACATATTGTAAAACCATTTTATAATACGGCTATTGAGATCTATACTTTTTGGGAGAAAGCGAAACTGGCATATAACAAGTTCACCTTCGACCGTCCGCTCGAATTTATGGTTTCAGTTGTAATCGACGCATTTAAATCAACCGTCTTTCACTACAAAAACAGAAAAATTAAAGCGACATTCATGCAGTATTTTTATGGAACGCTTAAGGGTATGTTCATGGTCGAGAAGAGACGTGAACACATGGCGAAAGTGACACGATACAATTGGATAGATGAGCCTGAAAATTGATAACCTCATAAATTTTTGAAGTAATCACATAAAAAATTGAGTCGATCACATAAAAATATGACCCCATCACATAAAAACGTATATTATCACATAATTCTAAATTTTTTTATAAATAACCATTGAAATTTCAGATAACTCGTTTATACTCTCTTAAAAAGGAGAGTGACAACCATGAGATTTCTAGAGAAAGTAAGTAAGACAGCAGGTAACACCTTTGCGATCTGGGTGATACTTTTTGCTGTACTCGCATTTTTTAACCCAGGAGGCTTCACATGGATCGCTCCCTATATTCCTGTTTTATTAGGAATCATCATGTTCGGGATGGGGCTCACCTTGTCTTTAAATGATTTTAAGGCAGTGTTTCAAGCTCCAAAAAGTGTTCTACTTGGCGTCGCTGCTCAGTATACAATCATGCCCCTGCTCGCGTTTGGTTTGGCGACGACTTTTAAATTAGAGCCAGAAGTAGCAGTAGGCGTGATTTTAGTCGGATGCTGTCCCGGTGGTACGGCATCGAACGTTATGACTTTTCTAGCAAAAGGTAACACAGCCTTATCCGTTGCAGTTACATCCGTAGCAACACTACTTGCACCAATCTTGACACCAGCACTTACGCTTCTTTTTGCTAGCAAGTGGCTTCCTGTTTCAGCTGGTAGTTTGCTAATGTCAATTGTACAAATTGTTCTCGTTCCAATTCTTTTAGGTCTTGTCGTAAAATTATTATTTCGTAAACACGTTGAAAAAAGTGTGGCTGCACTCCCGTTAATATCAGTAGTTGGAATCGTAGCTGTTGCTTCAGCAGTTGTAGCTGCTAATGCACAGCAGATAGCTGAAACCGGTATGCTCATATTCTCTATCGTCATTCTTCACAATGTACTGGGATTATTACTAGGTTTCCTAATTGCAAAAGTGCTAAAACTGAACTTTGCTGATCAAAAAGCAATATCGATTGAGGTTGGTATGCAAAACTCTGGGTTAGGTGCAGCACTTGCTATTGCGCATTTTTCTCCACTATCTGCAGTTCCTAGCGCCATCTTTAGTGTGTGGCATAATATTTCAGGACCACTTCTTGCTACTTGGTGGGGAAAAAGAGCGGATAAGCAAGCTGCAAACACGGTTAATAACACTAACTATTCTAAAGTTGTTTGATATCGAAATGAAGAATCCTCTGCTCGAGACAAATGAGCCGAGGATTCTTTTTAAGTATATAAGACAATTTTAAAAACCATGTCAGAAAATCTTACATGGGTGTAGAATCTGCACCAGAACTGTATAGAATGAAAGAAACAGTTCAGTAGGGGGCGTTCGGATGGAAGATATCATGTTTTCATTAAACAGTGTTTGGTTAGTACTAGGTGCACTTCTTGTCATTTTAATGCAAGGTGGGTTCATCTTACTTGAAGCAGGATCGACTCGAATGAAAAATGCAGGGCATATTGCTGGGAAGACAGTCTTTACGTTTGGTTTAGCTTCCATTGTATTCTGGGCAGTAGGCTATGGGTTCATTTTCGGTGGTAACTCTAACTTTTTTATTGGGTTGTCTGATTTTTTCTATTCAGGTGAACAAGCGGAAGGGATGGCTTATTCAACAGCGGCATTCTTCATGTTTCAGCTTGCGTTTGCAGGTATCTCATTAACGATTGCTTTCGGAGGATTTGCTGAACGTGCGAAATTATCTGCCTACCTCGTTTTCGCTATCCTTTTCTCAGTTGTTGTCTATCCAGTTGTTGCTCATTGGATCTGGGGCGGAGGATGGTTAGCGGAACATGGTAAGCAGGATTTTGCTGGATCAACAGTGGTTCATTTAACTGGTGCGATGGCAGCTTTTGCAGCAACAATACTCTTGAAGCCGCGTATTGGAAAGTTCAATAAGAATGGTACATCTAACAACATCTTCGGTCATAACCAAGTTTACACAGCGCTAGGAGTTATCATCCTATGGGTAGGGTGGTTTGGATTTAATGGTGGTAGTACGTTTGTTGTAGATGATGGATTTTTTGGATTTGTTGCACTAAACACAAATCTTGCGGCTGGAGCAGGTGCGGTTGCTGCACTTATTATTTCTTGGATGGTTTTGGGTAAATCTGATATTCCGACGATTTTAAATGGTGCGTTAGCAGGGCTTGTTGCGATCACAGCTTCTTGTGCATTTGTTGAAACGTGGGCAGCCGTTCTGATCGGTTTTGTTGCAGGAATTTTAGTATTCTATTCTGTTAAATTTTTCGATAGATTAAAAGTGGATGATCCAATCTATGCGTTAAGTGTTCACGGAGCTGCAGGAGTTTGGGGAACGTTATCTACGGGGTTATTCGCGACACCAGAACTTGCGACCGTAGGAAAGCCTGGTTTGTTCTATGGCGGTGGGTTTTCTCAGCTTGGCGTTCAAGCGATGGGTGTATCTGTTTCAGCGTTATACGCGTTTGTAGTTTCCTTCGCTCTTTTATACGCAATGAAAAAAGTAATGAAAGGCCTTCGAGTATCTGAAGAAGAAGAAATTATCGGCTTGGACGTGAGTGAACACGGAAACTATGGTTATCCAGAGGCGTTCATCGCAAACGAAGAAAAAAATAGAATCGCAAATTAATAGTGGTTACAAGCATTGGGGTCTATTCCTCAATGCTTTTATCACATAGGATGTGTTAGTATGCCTTATTCACAGATAAAAAAATGGCGTGAAGATAAGTGGGAAGAACACCAATATTCATCACATGATTTAAATGTTTTTCATGATGAAGTGATGAAGTATGTCTTTGATGCTTCTCTACAAAAACATATTGCAGAATTTGGTCCTGTTCCTTGCCGATACGCATGGTTTGTGATGGGAAGTGCAGGTAGATTTGAACAAGCGATCATCTCAGATCAAGATCATGGACTGATCTATGAGGAAAAAAGTGATGAAACGAAACGATATTTTCTTTCATTAGGAAAAGAGTTATCGGATGGTTTGAATGAAGTAGGTTATCCGTATTGCGATGGAAATGTGATGAGTTCTAATCCTGTATGGAGTAGATCTTTAATAGAGTGGGAAGAACAACTCTTAAAGTGGCTTACGGAAGAAAGCTTTGAGAGCATACGTTTTCTATTAATTTTTTATGATGCACGAGTGCTGATGGGTGAAGAAACTTATGGTAAAAACCTAAAAAAACTCATTCATGATTACGTGCAGAGGAATCCTCACCTTTTAGATCGGCTGTTAGAAAATACACAGCATTTTAAAAAAGCGGTAGGAATCTTCCATCAATTTTTAACAGAATCGCATGGCTCGCATGCAGGAAGTATTGATCTGAAGCAATCGGGTTTCTTTCCTTATGTGAATAATGTCCGCTTGCTGGCTATGAAGGAGAGTCTTGAAGCTACATCCACCCTTACAAGACTGAATGAACTATCGAGCATGTCGAACTATAAAGAAAATCTTAGTTGGTGTGCGGATGAATTTGAGAAGCTACTTCAATACAGGTTGCAATATCATAAAAAAACTACAGAAAACTATGACGACATCCACTACTTAAATATTAAAGAACTTAACAAAAACGAAAGAAAAGATATGAAGCATATCCTGCTGAACGGACAAAAGTTACAAAATTACACACAGTCGGTCATTAAGGGAACGATTGAAACATGAGAGTGAATCCGCTTATTCAATTTATGAAGCAAGTCCAGGGGAAGATAAATTCAAGTGTTTATGCGTCATTACAAGGACAATCAAGTCCTCAGCATGTTGCGTTTTTAAGGCAGCTTCAAAAGGAAATGAAAGTGGAGGAGAGTTTAACGATTCCTTTTGATGATTTGAATGTAGTCGTTTTCGATCTTGAAACTACTGGTTTTTTTCCTGAACAAGGTAATCAGATTCTATCGATCGGTGCAGTGAAAGTAAAGGGTGGAGAGGTACAGTGTGAAGACACCTTTTATTCTCTTGCGCAATGCACAGGTGAACTTTCTCCTGAGATTAAAGAACTTACAGGAATAGACGATAGTGATCTTCAGCATGCACCTCCATTATCAAAAGTGCTAGTGGATTTTTATGAGTTTGCAAGAGGTCATGTTCTCGTGGCTCACCATGCGAGTCATGAGAAGAAGTTTCTTCAACACTATAATTGGAAACTATTTCGAAGTCAGTTCAAGCACCGTATAGTCGATACTTCATTTTTACTAAAAATTGTTGAACCAGAATCTAATCTTGTTCGGTTAGAGGATTGTTGTGAACATTGCGATATACCAGTAACAGACCGCCATCATGCATTAGGAGATGCTAAGATGACGGCAGAGCTTTGGAGTGTTTATGTAGCTCGTGTTCAGGAATTAGGATTGAAAAATTTACGAGAGCTCTATGAGCGACTCTCTAGATAAACAGCTGGCACCATGTAGTGGAGAGCCAGCTGTTTTTTAATTTCTCATATTAAATTGGGCGTTTATCTGTCCGCGTATCATTTTATTACGTTCGTCGCGCTTCTGATTTTTCGTAAGTTCCTTTTTGATCTCGTATGTTTGGACACCATCTTCAATTTGATCAGCGATTTCCATAAGACGTTCTACATCTGAAAAAGAGTACTTGCGTGTTCCTTTGCCTGTTCGTTCAGGGAAGATAAGTTTCCTCTCTTCATAGTAGCGAATCTTACGTTCGGAAAGTCCTGTGAGCTCACTGATAATACCGATGGACATGACTTTCTTATCTTTATAAGACAATTTATCAACAGACATGACGATCCTCCTAGTTTAAGAAGTTTGAACCGAACAATTCTAAATATTGTTATTTATTATATCACAATGATGTAAGGTTTTCTTACATATATTTATTCCACTGCCATTTTGTTTGTGAAAACAATTTTTGTTAGATCGTTTTTAGTAGAATGGTATCGGTAAATAGATAGGTATAAATGAAGTTGAAAAAATATTCAGACATATGACATAATAAGCAGATGTTCTATTGAAAGCGTTTTACTTTTTGGAGAAGGAGGAGCTGAATATTGAACAATGAATTGAATTTAAATAATGAACGTACAACTGCTGCTGAAGTGGGTAACAATCCTATACCGCCTCAAACAATGGGTCAAAAATTAAAAATGATCGGTCCAGGTTTTGTAGTAGCGGCAACTGGTGTAGGTACAGCAGATCTAGTAACTGCCATTGTAATCGGTACCTCATTCGGAATGACTTTTGTATGGGCGATCGTGATTGGTTCAATTTTAAAGTATTTCCTGAACGAGGGAGTGGGCCGCTGGTACCTCGCGACAGGGCAAACGATTCTACAAGGTTGGCATTCACTCGGAAAATGGGCGACTGGGTATTTTGGTGTCTATTCGGTCATCTGGGGTTACATTTACGGTGCTACTGCAGCTATGACGTGTGGATTAGGGATGCATGCGATGCTTCCTATCATGCCGATATGGGCTTGGGCAATCATTCATTCTTTATTAGGTTTTGCACTTGTTTGGACGGGGCGTTATTTGCTCTTTGAAAGAATAATGACAGTATTGATCGGTGTTATGTTTATTACGATTATTGGTACATCATTGCTCTTTTTACCTACGATCGGAGAATTTGCAGGTGGATTCATACCCAAAATGCCAGACGGGTCACTCATGTTAGCACTCGGATTAATAGGAGGTGTCGGTGGCACGATTACTATGGCATCTTATGGCTACTGGCTGCGAGAAAAGAATTGGAAAGGAAAAGAATTTGTACCCATTATGAGACTTGATACGAAAGCAGCGTATGTCATAACAGGTCTATTCACGATGGCTGCACTCGTAATCGGAGCAAAGTTCTTATTTGGAACAGATGTAAAGTTAGAAGGAGACCAAGGTCTTCTAAATCTTGCTGAACTTTTAGGCGAAGAATTCGGAACACCGTTACGTTGGTTATTCTTAATCGCGTTCTGGTCGGCTGCTTTCACTTCACTTCTTGGCGTTTGGAACGGAGTGCCGTATCTATTTGCGGATTTTTTAAGAACCATCAAGACAAAGAAAGAGGACTTACATTCAGTTAAGCCAGTTACAGAAAAAGATAAGTCGTATCGTGCTTATTTAGCATGGCTGACATTCCCGCCGATGCTGATCTTCTTTTTTGGAAAGCCGGTTCAGCTGATCATTATATATGGTGTGTTAGGTGCATTGTTCATGCCATTTCTTGCAATCTCACTCATTATCTTATTGAATTCTAAAAAAGTGGATGCGGAATATCGCAACAAATGGTTAACCAACGCCGTTTTGATCGGGTGTCTCCTTATGTTTGCCTTTTTAGGGATCAACGAGTTGCAAAAACTTTTTTAATGAATATGTGTTTAAGTACCAAAGCCCATTATAATAGTGGGCTTTTTACTATTTTATTCACACTATTCATTTGGTAGTGTGATAAATCATTCAAAGGGTTTGAAAAAACGAAAAAGTGAAGGGAATCTGGTTTAGTTATAGAAGATTTAATACAAAGAAGCTTAATATATAAAAGACAAAAAAGGAGCTAATTATGTACGAGCAAAAGACAAAAGAAACCGATCAGAGTGTTGTAGAGTTTATTGAGAATGTTGAAAGTCCAAAAAAGAGAGATGATGCTTATAAGCTGCTGGATATCTTTTCAGAAACGACTGGATTTGAAGCGAAGATGTGGGGACCAAGTATTATTGGATTCGGCTCGTATCATTACAAATACAAGACAGGACATGAAGGGGATGCACCACTTGTTGGCTTCTCGCCAAGAAAATCGAAGATCAGTCTGTATTTTGCACCAGGGGATCCCACTCGTGATGATTTGCTTCAGAACTTCGGTAAACATACAACAGGTGCTGCTTGTGTATATATAAATAAATTAGCTGATATAGATGAAGATGTTTTAAAAAAATTGATCATTAATTCGGTTGCATTCTTGTTAAAAACGTATCCTCAAGAGTAGTTATCTTTACAGAGGAATAATTGTGTGAGTGCTCTCGTAGCCGATTATGAAAAAAGGCAGAGGACCAAATAAAAGTGGAATGGCGATTGGAATTGCCATCGGTGTAGCAATCGGCATGGCACTGCATTAGGAATTGCTTTTGGATCAAAATAGGATAGTTGAAAAAGGAGCCCAACATTGGACTCCTTCTTTTAATTAATGTTTTTTATGACAGCCGCAGCTTCTCTTCTTCTTTTTCTTACAACGCTTACATTTTAGATAGATATAGCTTGAAGAAGACTCACATTTATCTTTTTTCCAAGAACCCATTTAAATCACCCCATTATTTTCACAACACCTTTGTTTGGTGCTGGTAATACAATATATGCAAGATGAGGACAAGTTGATTAGACATCATGACAAGTGAAAACGCACATTTTTTAAAGATTTAACAATATAATGTTTTGTAAAACATGCTATCATAAAGCAAAACACTAGGAGTTGATTGAAAATTGAAACAGGAAATTATGAATCGGTTTATTACATACGTAAAAGTAGATACACAATCTGATGGTAGCAGTGACACGACTCCATCAACAGAGGGTCAGTGGACGCTGGCAAACATGCTAGTTGAAGAATTGAAAGGAATTGGTATGCAAGAAGTAACTGTAGACGAAAACGGATATGTCATGGCGACTTTACTATCCAATTCGGATAAAGAAATTCCGGTCATTGGTTTTCTTGCACATGTGGATACAGCTACTGATTTTACAGGAACGAACGTTAAACCGCAGATCGTTGAAAACTATGACGGAGAAACGATTATCTTAAACAAAGACTTACATATCGAATTGTCTCCAAGGGACTTTCCTAGTTTACAAGATTATAAGGGACATACTTTGATTACAACGGACGGAACAACATTACTTGGTGCCGATAATAAGGCAGGTATCGCTGAGATCATGACGGCGATGAAGTATTTGATTGATCATCCTGAGATTAAGCATGGAAAGATCAGAGTGGCTTTCACTCCCGATGAAGAGATCGGACGCGGACCTCATAAGTTTGATGTGGCAGCGTTTGGAGCAAAGTATGCTTATACCATGGATGGCGGTCCTTTAGGTGAATTAGAGTATGAGAGCTTTAACGCTGCCAGTGCTCGAATTCGTATTTTAGGAAAGAACATCCATCCTGGATCTGCAAAGAATAAGATGGTTAACGCTGCGAAAATTGCGATGGAATTGAACGGAAAGCTACCTGTTGAAGAATCACCTGAGCATACAGTAGGCTATGAAGGTTTCTATCATTTAACGGGTCTAAGGGGTGACGTAGAACAAACGGATATGTCATATATCATTCGCGACCATGACAAAGAACTTTTCCAAAGAAGGAAAGATAGAATACAAGAGATTGTGGATGAACTGCGTGAAAAGTATGGACAAGACAAGATTCAATTACAGATGAACGATACGTACTACAATATGAAAGAAAAGATCGAACCCGTAAGAGAGATTGTTGATCTTGCTTCTCAAGCGATGAAAAAACTAAATATCGAACCGAACATCAAACCAATCCGCGGGGGGACAGACGGATCTCAACTATCATTTATGGGCCTTCCGACTCCAAATATCTTTACGGGTGGAGAAAACTACCATGGTCGTCACGAATATATATCGGTTGATAATATGGTCAAAGCGACTCACGTCATCATTGAACTCGTGCAGTTGTTTGAACAGAAAGCATAACCTATAAGCTAACCAATCGTGTTTGGTTAGCTTTTATCTTTCACAAGGGGGGGATAAAGATGTTAGCGCAAGGTGTTGTCATTCATGAAGGCCAGATACTATTAGTACAGCAAAAAGTGAAACGTGGAGACATCGTATGGAATTTTCCAGGTGGCGGAGTAGAGGAAGGGGAAAACTTTGAACAAGCATGTATACGAGAAGTGTTGGAAGAAACAGGCTATACCGTAAAAATAATAAAACCTGTGACAAAGAGTAAAGAAAAACAAACATTTCTTTGTGAGCTCATTTCAGGAACACTTACCATCGAGGACGATGAAGATATTCTTGATGTACGCTGGATTGATTTGAATGATGAAAGATATTTCGATGATGTATCAAAACCTGTAGTTGAAATGGTGTTAAAGATGATGGAGGTTGTGTAAATGAGCTATCCCATTCGTGTTAGGGCAGGTGCTTTGATCATTGAGAACGATGCTATTCTGTTAATTGAGTTTCATGATGAGAACGGTCTTCATTACAACTTACCATCAGGTGGTGTTGAACCAAATGAATCTGTTAAAGAAGCTGCAAAACGTGAAGCAAGAGAAGAGGCATCAATCGAAGTAAATGTCGGTGCACTCGCATTCACCTATGAGTATGCCCCACATCTGACGGAAAATAGATACGGAACAACACCTTCATTAGGACTCATGTTTGAATGCTCACGTATAGAAGACTCCCAACCTAAATTGCCGGATAATCCAGATCCTAACCAAACTGGTGTAAAATGGATTTCCCTTAAGGATTTAGAACAAATCACGTTGTACCCCAAAATACAAAGACATATAAAAGCGTATATAGATCAGAAACAGTACAATGCTTTTATTGAAGAACATACTCTGGAGAAATACGAAAAGGTATGATAAACACATTTATAAAATTCTGAAAAAAGCTGTCATTGTAATCAAAAAATCTTTATACTAATACATATATAAATAAACTAATCAGTCGTTTTTATTAATTAATTTTAGGAGGATTCACATGGAGTCTTATTTTTTTGAACGTAATCGTAGCCGCTTAAAAGAATTGGTGCCCGATGAATCATTAACGATTCTTTTTGCAGGAAAAGCTCCGCAAAAATCAGCAGATGAACAATACCCATTCACGCCTAACCGTAATTTTTATTATCTATCAGGGATTTCGGAACAGAACGTGATCCTCGTGCTAAAAAAGAGCGGTGATAAATTTGAAGAAACACTTTTTATCGAAAAAGCTGATCCAGTCATGGAAAAGTGGGTCGGGAAAACCGTGTCTAAAGAGGAAGCAGAACATCAATCTGGGATAAAAGATATCAAATATGTGGATAGCTTTGAGTCGTTTGTTGCTAGTCAATTCTTTACAAATCAAGCTCAACATGTATGTTTAGATCTAGAACGCCGTGGGTGGACAGGTGCCCCATCTGAAACATCACAATTCGCAAAGCATATTCGAGAACATTATCCGCATGTGACGATCCATAACGTATATCATCAGATCACTGAACTACGTGTATTTAAAACGACAGAAGAGATTCAAAAGATTAAAGAAGCGATCTCTATTACGAAAGAAGGAATCTATAATGTGCTGAAACACGCGAAAGCTGGAATGAAAGAAAATCAGCTCGAAGCACATTTTGACTTTACTTTAAAATCAAACGGTGTGCGTGATTTCGCGTTCAAGACGATAACGGCTAGTGGAAAAAATGCTACGATTCTTCATTATGAGCATAATAGCGCACAAACGAATCCCGGTGAACTCGTTCTTCTCGATCTAGGAGCACAAAAGGATTATTACAACGCCGATATCAGCTACACGTTTCCAGTAGATGGGAAGTTCACAGAGCGTCAGAAAGTTCTCTATAACATCGTTCTTAAAGCGCTAAAAGAAACGACGGCTATTATTAAACCAGGTCTTGCATTTGCAGAGCTCAATATTCATACGAAAAAAGTGTTAGCAGAAGAATGCAGACGTATTGGTTTGATTCAAAATGATGATGAGATCTCTAACTATTATTATCATGGTGTGAGCCATTTCCTTGGACTTGATACACATGATGTTGGTTCGTACAAAGATCGCATCTTAGAGCCTGGAATGGTCATAACGATAGAGCCTGGACTTTATATCGAGGAAGAAGCAATCGGCATTCGAATTGAAGATGACATCTTAGTAACAGAAGATGGATTCGAGAACTTATCTAAAGATATTTTCCGTGAGGTAGAAGAGATTGAGGCATTTATGGCTACTCAAGGTGCTCATGCTTTAAAAGCTTGATCATTAATCGTTTAATTAGAAATAAGAGGTCCCATATTAAAGGGCCTCTTTTTTGTCGTTTTAGAGAGCGTAGTGTGATTTGCATAGATTAACTCTTTTATCGGATATGCTTTTTCACGTACTTTAGATCAATATAGTGCTTCAAGTTCCATACCCATTTTCCATGAAAAGTCCTATTTTTATAAATAATAAGCCCCTGTTGCTCACCAGTTGAAAGTATGGAGAAAAAATTACTTCGTGGTGTATAACGTTCTAAAGGCCGCCCGGAAATGAAACGCTTAATATTTCTCCATAGAATAGTTCCTTGTTTTGTTGCATGAAAATCGCTCTTCTCTAAATCCATATATTCTGAAATTGTTACGCAGTTACCTGCACCAAAGACATAAGGGTACTCATCGTTTTGCAGCGTGTCATCAACAAGGAGAAACCCCTTAGAATCAACGGGTAATAATGCTTGTTTAAAAAGAGAACTAGCTTTAGCTCCTGTTATCGGTAAGAGGATAGAATATTGTATTTTCGTGCCTTTATCAGTCAAAACATAGATATCGTTTACTTCTTTCACACGTTCATTTTCATAGAATACAAGATTATGATCATGAGCGATCTTTCTAATCTTGTTTGTAGCGTTTACCCCATAGGAGTGAAGAAGTGAAGTTGAACTTATGTATGTTACAGGCTTGCTCATATTGTGTTTCTTTCGCCAAGTTGATATAGAAAGTGCGAGCTCAATCGCTGCGAGGTGATCCCCTATGATTACAGGTGCATTACTAGTGCGTACTTTCTTTATCTCTTCTATTACATGATGTTTTGGGATTAATTCTGATGTGGAAATGAGTTCTGAAGTGGTCCAAGGTTCCATATCAAAAGAAATTACATCAAAGGAATAGATTCCGCCAGAAAACCCTAACAACACTTTCTGCAAAGGATCAAACGAGATGATGGTATCTTCTATCAAAGTGACAGAAGCGCAATCGCATAATGACTCTAGATCAATACGAATTTCCTCTTCCTTATAAAGACCCTCTGTAAATCCTGAAAACATGCCTGAATAATATTGGAATTTTGACGATGTAATAAGTGTTACTTCTAGATCGCTAATTTTTTCATGTGAAAGACTGCGGAGGATAGAAAGGTGAGCATGTCCTCCACCAATTAATAAAAGCTTTGTCAAAATGAACACTCCAGTTAGATTGTTGAGTATTTTTCCTTAATCATATAAGTACGATGTGGATAGTGCGAATGATTTGATTGTTTAAATGTAAAAAATAATAAATGTAACAAATAAGTTGGAATTTATGTTAGTTTTTGGATTTTATTTATGGTATTTTACTAGATGGTGATAAAAATGATAATTATTAAACAGCTTTTTGCTAATCTTGCAATTTTAGTCGCACTATTGTTTCTGTATACACAAATTAAGAAAGATCCACCACTCCGAATGAATTCTTCCATTAAGAAAAAGATTACTACAGGAGTGGCAGGAGGTTTGTTCAGCAATATCCTCATGCAATACAGCATTCCGGTCGGAACGACAATTATTGATATGAGACATATTCCAATCATATTACTTGCCTATTTTGGGGGAGCAGTCCCTGCAATAATTGGAATGGTACTTGCCATTGCAGGTCGTTTTTTAATCGGTATTAACATTTCTTCTTATATGTCTAGTCTGATCATGTTGGCTGTTACACTATTTTCCATCATTATTGCAGGAACGAGTTTGAGAGATCAAGCAAAAAAATGGGGTATGCTTACCTTTGCGAACTTACTAACAACCATCTTGTTCTTTTATTTGATAGAGGATCAACAATTATTGTTCTACTTGATTCCATGTTATTGGCTCGTGTCCTTTCTTTCAGGTTATGTGGCATTCCAAGTATTACATATCTTATTTAAGAGTCAGATGATGTTTGATAAGTATAAGGCTGAGTCAACGATTGATCCATTGACAGGGTTGAATAACGTTAGGAAATTTGATGAAGTATTTAATAGTTGTATGGCAGATCTTGAAAAGAAGAAAGAGCTCTCCCTACTTTATATTGATATCGATTTCTTTAAGAAAATTAATGATACATATGGGCACTCTGAAGGTGATGTGGTTTTAAAAGATCTTGGGCTGATCCTAAGGTCATGCGCAAGGCCTACAGATATCGTGAGTAGAAACGGCGGAGAAGAATTTACAGTATTGCTCGTTGATTGTTCACTCGATCAAGCTAAGAAAATTGCGGAAAGAATCAGGTCAACGGTGGAAGAGCATGCCTTCCTCTTAAACAGTGGAACAGAAGTGAACATCACGGTTTCAGTTGGATTATCTAACTTTCCTGAAACAACAAGGAATGGAAGTATGATAATTAAAGACGCAGACAAAGCATTATATGAAGCGAAGAGAACAGGCAGGAATAAAGTATGTACAGCGAATCAGCAGTTGTTATAACAAAAGGAACGAAGATGTCGTTCCTTTTTTTGCTAGAAAGAAACAGAATTATTATTGCTTCCAGGTGGTCCCATGGCGACAAAGTCTGCAATCAATGATAAAAGTGCGTGTAACTCCTAAATTGTCTATATAGGAAAAGTAGGCGGAGCAGGAATTATTATCGAATTTAAGTAATTGAAAAACGGTTCCATTATTTTGTAAACCACCTGTAAGACTAATAGGCTCTCTTGTTCCCTTGTTCAAAAGAAAAAGAGAAGGATATGTACTGCTGTCACAATGAACAGCTAGCTGTTCTGACAAACTTTTCATGACAGTCTACGGCTACTTGCAGAGTTACGGTATTTTGCTCAATGGTAGTTTCAAAAAAAGTACAGCAGCTTACGGGATCAAATCTAAGAAAACGAAAAGCGATCGGAGTGGTGTCACCGACTGGTCGATTTGTACCTTTAGGTAGAATATAGAAACTGGTTATTTGCCGTTCATCCATCTGTACACTCTTCGTTTAATCTTCGGAAGATTTCACATATACAACCTTCACAGTTGCTTGAATCATTCTTCTTTTCACTATGAGACGGATGATGCTTTAAAAATAAACTGTTTTTTGAATGCTTCATCTTCAGATCCTCCCCCAAGATAATCTAGAGAATAGTGCATGCGTAGGCAACAGCGGAGTGACAAAGATAATTGAATATTAAGTATTGAAGAAGAGGGAAAATGCTTTGAAATAGTGAATTTATATTTTTATTGATCGATTTATTCGTTTTTTGCGTATTCTTTCTATAGATGATTTTACAGTGTATGGTTTTTAACTAATGATTCTTACTAAAGAAGGAGAGAGAAGTAGAATGAACATTAAGCTCTTATTCCAGCAAAACATGAATTTTGGTAAGAAGTTAATCCGCCTACACCATGTTAACGCTCTCCTTTTTCTCGTTTTGAGTGTAACGGGCTTTGTTTTATTTTCATCTTCATTCCGATCAACACTTCCAACATTTAGAGTATGGATAAAAGATAGCCATATTTGGATCGGCTTCCTTTTTTGTCTTCCACTCCTTTTTTATATACCTAAAATGCAAAAACACCTTAATACTTTAAGGAAAAAGAAAGAACACCGTGTGAACCTGTATGTTGTCCTTAGTATTGTAACTGTACTAATCATTACCGGAATACAGCTCACGTTTCATCGCCAATTTCCACCAATCGTGAGTTCTGTATCTTTATTCTTTCATGATGCTGCAACATGGTTCGGGGTTCCTTACGCCATCTATCACAGCACAACGCGAAGCAAGTGGTTTAAACGATTGACTTCAAGAAAGACTGTCGCGCATCCTCAGGAAGAACCGATGATGATTAATGAAGAGAACCCAATCTATAGGAGACGGACATTTTTAAAACTTCTAAGTGGAAGTATTATTGCAGTAGCATTTTTGCCTTCATTCTTAAAATGGATTAAACCATTTTTGCCAGAGGATACAGGAAGCAGTGAACAAGTTTTACCGGATGGAAACAACTTAAATCCATTGCCAAATCCAAGTACAAAGTCTGCCCCTCCTGTTGGTGGAGGGCGAAGAGGTGAGTTCCGCTATTACACCGTGACGGAGATTCCTGAGATCAATAATGACAATTTTAGCTTTGCAATTGATGGTCTTGTAGACAGAAAACAAAAGTGGAATTGGAATCAGTTTGTGAATGTACACCGTGACGTGCAAGTCAGCGATTTTCATTGTGTGACAGGGTGGAGTGTGTATGACGTTACATGGGAAGGGATTCCGCTCAAGAAATTGTTACAAGAAGCAGGCGTGAAGGATAAAGCAAAATATGTGAAGTTTTATTCGGCTGATGGCGTTTACACAGACACGCTTACGATTGAGCAGGCGATGATGGATGACATTATGGTGGCTGTATTAATAGATGGTAAACTGATTTCGCAAAATAACGGAGGCCCAGTTCGCTTGATCGTACCTAAAATGTATGCCTACAAATCTGTGAAATGGCTGAATCGAATCGAGCTAATTGAAAAGGAACATGTGGGGTATTGGGAAAAAAGAGGATATGACAAGAATGCATGGGTAAAATCAATCTAAAATGCTGGCTGCTAGCAAGATTTAGCCACTTTTTAATAGGTGTATTATAAATGTGGACAAATACGTTTACATTGTACTTATGGCGCGAACTTCCTGGCTCTGAAATTTTAATTCCTTGATTAATTTAACGGTAACTTCTCATAGATTCACGGATAACTTTCATATTCTCACGTATAAAATATTTATCTGATTTTCGACAAATCCCTCTTCTTTTCAATGAAAAGGAGTATTAAAATGAATGATAAATAAATAGTGATGAAGGGGCTAATGGGAATGGAGATTGTTGAAATAAGGAATGTTGACGAATGTACAGATGAACTGTCTGATCTATTAATAAAAGTAGTAGATGAAGGAGCTTCCATCGGATTTTTGCCTCCGCTAAAAAAACAAGTAGCTGATGATTTTTGGAAAAGCTGTGTGAGCCCTGATATCATGTTTTGGGTGGCAAAAATAGATGGTGCGATCGCAGCGACCATTCAGCTTCACTTGTGTAAAAAAACAAACGGCACTCATCGAGCTGAGGTAGCTAAGCTGATGACACACCCAGCGTTCAGACAAAAAGGAATCGGGCGAAAACTGCTGCTTCACGCAGAACAAAGAGCAAAAGATATTGGGCTGTCATTGCTTGTCTTAGATACAAGAGAAGGGGATCCGTCAAATCTACTTTATCAATCATGTGGTTTTCAAGTGGCGGGGAGAATACCCTTTTTTGCTAAGAATGATAAAGGTGGATTAGATACGACCGTATTGTACTATAAAACGATTTGACTCATAACTTTTAGCCGTCACTTGAGAAGATATTACTTTTCGAGTACGGCTTTTTTTGTTCTTAATGTTGCATAATGTGTGTTGATAAATAGCAAGTTTAATCTTGATTCCTTCCTTCTAAATAAGGGGTAAGTTAACGAATTTGCCATAAAATTGTTACGAAAGTATGAAAACCCTTATTTTCCCTATTAATTAATTCCCATTCCTTTACAATTAAATTGAAGAATATGGTGAAGGAAGGGAGAGGTATTTATGGATCGCCAACTATTAATCTCAATTGTCATAATCATCATTTTATTTGAGAGTATGATTATTTACTTATTTCTTATGTATAAGAAAGGAAACATAGATCAGAACCCTCTATTATTGCTCATTAAAAAGGAGTGGAACATCTTATACCATGCTTTCTTTAAATGGAGTACAAAAAACCGTATGATGATTCAGAATGATAGTTACCTCTTTCATAAAAACTCCAGCTATTTTTATCTATTTCTAGCATTAATCCACGAACAGATCATTGAGATGATTGTGTTTCATATTTACCTTAAAAAAGAAGAACCTAACATAGCTCTTATTATGCTAGTTTTACATATTTACAGTGTTATCTACATGCTAGGTGACTATAACTTAATGAGAAATACCCCTTTTCGTATTACCAAAGATAAAGTAAGGATGAAAATTGGTGCTAGACGATCTCTATATTTTAATTTAAGCGATATTGACTATATGCAGCCTGCCTCAATCAAATACAACAAAAGTGGAAGTATCATAAAAGAAAAGAAAGTATTCCATGCTACGGCTTTCCCAAGAATACTTACGATGATTTTTGGGATTAGCGATGAGCTGAAATATGAGATCGTTTTTAAGAATCCACTACATGCAAGAGGTTACTTTGGACAAAAACAAGAGATTAATAAAGTGCATCTTTATTTTGACCATGCGGGAGATTTTGTAGAGTCACTTCAAAATAGAATGGTGAAAATAGAAGGAGCAGTTAAGAATAGTATCTAGAATAAAGAAGCACATTTTTGTTACGCTATTAACTTTTGGTAACCCTCTATAAAACGAAGTATTGCCTGTTGTGTACAGCAAGCCTCTCTTATGTATAATGGTAATAATTCTAGCTTGAGGAGTGATGAAGGTAATGAACGTAGCTCTACTCAGTAAATGGCATGTGCATGCTGTTGACTATGCACGTGAGGCAATGGAGAATGAAGCGATCACGATAAAAACCGTTTGGGATGAAAACGAAGAGCGTGGTACCCAGTGGGCGGAAGAATTAGGGGTATCGTATGAAGCGGATCTACAGAACGTCCTAGATGATTCAAACATCGACGGAGTCATTGTGACAACAGCAACCAACCGTCATAAAGAGGTCATTATAGCCGCTGCGAACCATGGGAAACACATTTTCACTGAAAAAGTTCTCGCTTTTACTGTAAAAGAATGCGAAGAAATTTTAGAGGCCGTAGATAGAAATAACGTACAATTAATGGTCAATCTACCAAGACTGACAGAAAGCTTTTATCTCTACGCCCAACAAGCTTTGGACAAAGGACTCCTTGGAGATCTTACATACATCAGATGTCGTGTTGCACATAACGGATCTGTACCTTCAGAAGAAAATCCAAAAGGATGGCTTCCACCGCACTTCTATAATAAAGAAGAGTGTGGGGGAGGTGCGCTAATCGACCTTGGGGCACACCCGATCTATTTAACAAACCGTTTAGGTGGGAAAGTAAAAGCAGTAAGCGGTAAACTAAATGAATTTTACAACTTAGGTGTAGATGATAACGCTGTCGTTATGGTGGAGTATGATTCAGGTGCTATGGGTATGATTGAAACGGGGTTCTTGTCTTATGGAAGTCCCCAGCAACTCGAACTTTACGGCACTGAAGGTACACTTATGGTTGAAGGGCAAGATGTAAGAATTAAAAGTAAGCATCTTGGCAGAGAGGATTGGGTAAAACCTGAACTTCCGAATCCACTCTCTTCTAATATGGGGCAATGGGTTGAGGCGATTGAAAAAGGTTTAGGACCGGTTGTAACAAGAGATGATATTTTGAACTTAACTGCCATTAATGAAGCGGCAGCTATTTCAAGTCAAGAAGGTCGTCGTGTGGCGTTATCAGAATTAACATTTGAGCAGAAAATTTAAATCGTATAAAAAGGAATCAAACCTCCTTGTGCAGAATGTATGTTCGTAAACAGTTCTGTGTGAGGAGGTTTTTGAATGTATCAAAAAACAATTCTATTGAATCAGATGGCAGCAAACTATAATGAGCCTAACTGGTTTGTACCCATTGATCGAGCTCTTGAAGGACTAACAGCTGAACAAGCGAGTGAAAAATCTGGAGACAGCAACTCCATATGGGAAATCGTCAACCATTTAAGCTTTTGGAACGAACGCTATTTAGAGCGGTTTAAAGGAAATTCACCCGTTCAAAATATCGAGAGCAACGATGAGACGTTTGAAAATGAAAACAAGCAAGATTGGGAGACTGCTAAAAATCTGTTGTTTTCTATCCTAAATGATTGGACTGTCGCACTTAAAGAAGCAGATGATAGCATTTTTGAGATTTCTGCTCATGAAGATCGCCACGATCCTTGGTATTCAGTTCTTGCTAACATTAATATTCATAATGCTTATCATATCGGCCAAATCGTTGAGATTAGAAAATTAAAAGGAAACTGGGATTCTAATAAAGGTGTTCACTAAAAGGAGAGAGAGGAGAATCTAAGTTTGTATATGTTACATACATCGAGACCTCTTCAGAAATAAAAAGGGAGAAATAAATCTCCCTTTTTTACCTGAAAAATTGAAAACGTTATATTACTCTTTAAAATTTTTACACTTAGTTTGGCCCGCATTTAATATGTTAAATGCTAAGTCAGTAAAGTGTTTAGGGAAAATATTGTTAAACGACTTAACGCTTCAGAGGTTTCCGTTTTAAAATTAAGGAGAAGGGAATTAGTAAACAAAACATAAAGGAGGTGGCTAGCATGTCTGTTTATGACCAGATCAGCTCGTGCTGCAGCAGGATCGAGCAAGCAGACACAAAGGAAGACGTATTACGCGAAGTAGATAAGCTGGACAACTACGCCTCTTATCTAAACGCAGATAAAGCAAAAAGACTTCACATTTATTGTGACAACATTCGTAAACTCAATGTTGATGTGAAAACTGAAACGGTTAATCAAGCAGGATTTATCCGAAATTTATTTGCCTAACATAAAGATCCTCATGATGCTTTCATGAGGGATTTATACGTTACTCGTATCTAGTTTCTTGAAGAGCAGCTTGTGTTTCATGTAAGTGTCTTAAATATTCTTTAGCGTGGTGAAGCTGTTTTTTTTCATCTTCTGTTAATCCTACACCTACGTTATGTACCGATTGTTGAGCCGTTTCGAGCCATAACTTTGCTGTTTGAAAACAGGATGGTGTTTGATTTGCTTGTGCTTCAATCATGGCCTCATCGGCACGTTTTACATGGTGGAGTGCCTCTTGAACCTTAGGGCTTAACTGATGATCCATCTATATATTCTCCTATTCACATTATGATTTTTGGTCTTATAAGGATTTTTTACGAATAAGATGAAGACAGGCATGAGTTGTCCATCTTATACGTGGAGGTCTTCAATGTTTTTAAAATACGTACTGCTAGGTTTATCTCTTGCTGCTCCGATCGGACCGGTTAATGCTGCTCAGATGGACCGCGGAATCAAATATGGTTTTTGGCAAGCTTGGATGGTCGGATTAGGTGCCACTGTTGCAGACGCACTGTATATGTTTATGGTTTACATGGGGCTTGTTAGCTACATTAATACACCTTTTATCAAAACATTTCTTTGGCTTTTTGGCAGTTTTGTTCTTCTTTATACGGGAATTGAGACGTTTAAAAGAGCCACACCGGAAAAAAAGAGCAGTCAACACGATTACACCGTACATAACAGCAGAAGTTTTATGGCGGGTTTTCTTATGTCACTTACCAATCCTCTTACTATCTTATTTTGGTTAGGAATATACGGTTCTATACTCGCAGAAACAGCAACGAAATATACGTTAGAAAATCTACTTCTCTATAGTGCTGCCATATTTTCAGGCATTCTCTTATGGGATTTCACAATGGCCATCGTATCAAGCAGCTTTCGTAAGATGCTGGCAGACCGCATTTTAGAATGGATCTCGAAGTTATCAGGATTATCATTGATGGGATTCGGTTTTTATTTTGGTTATAGGGGTATCTCGTTTCTTTTATCATAAAAACAGCTTTTAGCATTTTAAAAGCTGTTTTTTTCATTAGTTAATGAATATTCAACCGCTTAAGATAAACAATAATACCTGTAAAGCAGGAGGGTATTATTGTGAAGAAAACCAATTGTAGTGCACCGGTTCAACCTAAACTAGATCAATCAGAAGCAAAAAACATGGCTTGGTGGCAGCTTTCTCTTGTTGGAGTAGGATGTACAATTGGAACAGGCTATTTTTTAGGGTCCACAATCGGAATTCAGCTGACCGGTCCTTCAATCGTCTTTTCCTTTTTATTGGCTGCTATGGGAACATACATCGTGTTTCACTTATTAGCCAAGATGACAGCATCAGATCCCCAGAAAGGATCTTTTTGCTATTATGCCAGTCATGCCTATGGAAGATGGGCGGGTTTTAGTTGTGGCTGGAACTATTGGGTTTCAAGTATTTTAATCATGGGCAGCCAGCTTACTGCGCTCTCCATTCTCTCTCAATTTTGGTTGCCGCATGTTCCACTTTGGATCTTTGCAGCTTTTTATGCCGTATTAGCTATTATTGTGGTATTAGCGGGAACAAAGAAATTTGATCAAGTTGAAAATTTATTGGCTGTCATAAAAGTAGCAGCTATTGTGATGTTCATTATTTTAGCGATAGCAGGACTTACCGGTTTTGTTGATGGAAAGAACTATGATCTTGATATACCGAATTCGTTCAACGGTTTTTTTACAGGAGGGCTCAAAGGTTTTTGGTCGTCCCTCATTTATGCGTTTTATGCATTTGGCGGAATAGAAGTGATCGGTATGATGGCAATGCAACTGAAAAAGACAGAAGATGCTTCAAAAGCAGGTACGATCATGCTTTTTATCCTTACCATTATCTACGTCCTATCAATGGGACTTGCCGTGACTACCGTAGCTTTAGAAACTTTTGATCACAAAGAAAGTCCGTTTGTTACGGCCATGGAAAGGTATCATTTAGGTTTCTTTCCACATGTATTTAATGGAGCGATCATTATAGCTGGATTCTCAGCGATGGCAGCAGCACTCTTTGGAGTTACGAACCTGTTAAGGACGCTTGCAGAAGATGGAGATGCTCCGAAAATCTTTGCGAAAACAGTGAAATTTAAAAAACTGCCGCTTCCCGCTATGGGTTTAGGAGCAGGGGGACTTTTAGCGAGTATCATCACAGCTCTTCTTCTCCCAGGTCGGATCTATGAGTACATTACAACAGCAGCAGGAATATTACTTTTATTCAACTGGTTATTTATCATACTGTCTTCACTGAAAATCTTAAAACAATCTATGTGGGTGAAGCTGATGTCAATCGTAGCAATCTTGTTAATAACTTTAGCCGTAACAGGTACCTGGTTTGAAGAAACCATCCGTCCAGGTCTATATGTTAGTCTCGGCATTTCTGTGCTCATAGGTATTGTTGCATTTATTATTCAAAGTAAGCGTAATTCTCAACAAAAAAATTTGGTTTAATTCTTTTACTGCTAAAACATAACTCTTGGGGAACACCTAAATACTCGAAGGATTATAAGTCTTTCTGCTCAAATTCAAAAAAATTGATCTGATTCGACATTCTCTTCGTTAGCTTAGTGCAAGACAAAAAATGACAAGAGTGTGATGAATCATGATGAAGAAATTGGCAAGTACAGGACTAACTTTTGGATTGCTATTAGGTGGAGTACTGCGGCCATTGCTCAAGATGACACCACCACTGTAGACCTTAGCACGAAGCTCGACGCTGCGATTGAAAATAATGAAACCGTTACTTCAGGTGATTTGCAGCTTGGGCAAAAGCAAATCACTAGGAGATGTCAGATCTTCAAGCGTGGGCAAAAGCAAAAGGAATGACAGAAACTGAGATTCAAGATTGGGCAGAAGATAATGGTTGGAGTGATGAGGACAGAGCTTCCTAAGACTTGAACTTAGATTCCAGCCTGGATCTAGATACCATTCTGGATGGTAATGACCATAACCAATGGGAAGAAGATAAACATGATGACGAAGGAATCTTAGATGGTATCCTTGGTGATCTATTATAAAATAAAGAATAGAAAAAACCGTTCCCAATGGGAGCGGTTTTTTCACGACCAGAAAGTATACCTCGTTGCCTTTTTGAAATTTTTTTCATAGCAGCAAGTATAAGACGATTGCATAAGTACACCTAAGCTCCTATATCAACCAGTACAAATGAAGTTTCGAATTTGTGAGAATCCGTATCTTACACGCTGGCGGCGACCGCCGACCCAGATATAGCCGGTTACACTGTTTTGGCGAATGGCTACTGGGAAGAACCAAAAGTCACGGCCAAACTGACCTGGACTACGAAGACCTAAAAGGCCCCAGTTTCCTAAACAGTTGCACAATCTAGCGCGAATTTGTGGCGGTTGGAAAGTTTGTGTGAAAAAAGGTTGTGGAATCTGGCTTTGTGCAAATTGTTGGGGCGGTGGTGAAAATGGACCTGCTTCATCTTCTTGCATCTGACGCTCCGTATAATTTGATTCGTCAAGGGAGTACTGATGTTGATGATTATATGGATGATTGTTCATGGGATTATTGTTCATAAAGGCTTTTCCTCCTTCCGCAAAACAGTTTGTTCGATATATGAATATGATAGCCACTCCTTTATAGTAGCTTGTTCGTTGTACATAATAGTAAAATCATAAAGAAATGGGCGAAATGCTGGAGGTTTAATGAATCATATGAGAGCAATGATAATCGAACGCTATGGGAAGGACGTAACACTCCAAGAAACGGAAGTGGATAAACCCGAATTAGAAGAGCAGGATCTTTTAGTCCGAATACACGCTGCAAGTATTAATCCAATTGATTTTAAAATAAGAGATGGAAAAGTAAAGATGTTGTTATCCTACAAAATGCCATTAATTCTTGGAAATGATTTTTCAGGAACCGTTGAACAGGTAGGAAGTAAAGTGACTAAGTTTCAACCTGGAGACAAAGTGTTTGGAAGACCAAGAAAAAGCCGGATCGGAACATTTGCTGAATATATCTCTATACATGAAGATGATGTGGCTATCGCACCAAGTAACATTTCTTTAGTAGAAAGTGCTTCTCTTCCTTTGGTCGGATTAACTACTTGGCAAGCTTTTCATGATGTTATTTCTTTGAAAGAAGGACAGAAGATATTAATCCATGCCGGTGCGGGAGGGGTAGGTACGTTTGCCATCCAACTTGCCAAAGCAATGGGAGCTTATGTAGCTACTACAGCGAGTGATAAAGGATACGACCTTGTAAAATCTTTAGGAGCTGACGAAATCATCAATTACAAAGAACAAGATTTTGAGAAGGTTCTTAAAGGGTATGATGCCGTTTTTGATACGTTAGGTGGCGTTTCTTTAAAGAAGTCATTTGAAGTTTTAAAACCAGGTGGGAGGATCGTTTCTGTCTCAGCCGTTCCCAACAAAGCATTTGCAGAGGAAAATAACTTGGGGTTCTTCAAAAAAGTGATCTTTTCTATTGTGAGTAGCAAGTTAACAAAGCTAGAAAAAAAACATAACGTTCACTACCATTTCCTATTTATGAAGCCGAGCGGAGAACAGTTGAACAGGATTGCTGAATTGGTAGAAAAAGAAGACATATTACCCGTGATCGATAAAGTCTTTCCATTGATAGATGCACAAAAAGCAATCGAGTATGTAGAAACGGGAAGAGCGAAAGGAAAAGTAATCATTCAAGTGGAATCACCTCTGATTGCAAATGTTTAAAGGAACTCGTCCTTACTCTGTGGAAGTTAGTTAAACACAGAAAAATACAAGAAGTAGGATGATTTCAGATGATTAGATATCCAATTTTAAAAGAAAAAGCATCGATCGGAGTAACAGCTCCTTCATCAGGTGTTCAATCCGCTCTTCATGACATGTTCAAACAGGCCTGTCTACGAATGGAGAAGAGAGGTTATGAAATAACTTGTGGTGAGACGGTTTGGACGCAGAATAAGGCGAAGTCTGCACCAGCAAGAACACGCGCTGTTGAATTTAATGAGATGGTTAGAGATCCAAAGATAGATGTAATCATCCCTCCTTGGGGTGGTGAGCTATTAATCGAAATGTTAGAACATGTTGACTTCACGAATTTGCCGAACAAGTGGATTCTAGGTTATTCAGACACAAGTACTCTCTTACTTGCCATCACTTTGAAGACTGGAATTGCTACCGCACATGGAACCAATTTCGTCGATTTAAGAGGAGAGTACTCTGATGAAACAACAGCGATGTGGGATAAAGTTCTCTCAATAAGAGAAGGAGATACCATTCTTCAGAAGTCTTCTGGAAAATTTCAAAAAGAATGGAAACACGATGCACCATCACCTTATGTGTTTCATCTCACTGACGATACTGAGTGGAAAACGATTTCTGGTAAAAGCGAAAAGATTTCCGGGCGTCTGCTAGGCGGTTGTATTGATACGATTCGTCATCTGATCGGAACACCTTATGGGGACGTCGCACATTTTAATCAACAGACGATTAATGGTGAACCAATTTTATGGTACTTAGAAAACTGTGAAATGAACACTACGGATCTAAGAAGATCACTGGTTCAAATGAAGTTAGCAGGTTGGTTTGAAAATTGTTCCGGAATTCTGTTTGGCCGAAGCTCTGCAAATGAACCAGTTAATGATTACACAGTGGAAGACGTTTATAGAGAAATGGCTGAGGAATTGAATATTCCAGTCATCTACGATGTGGATTGTGGACATGTACCACCTCAGATCACATTTGTTAATGGGGCTTATGCTGAAGTTGAAGTCGATAGAGGCAAAGGGACGATTTTACAGTATTTTCGTTAATATTAATACCTTATATTTTTTAAGAAATCAGAAGTTGTCCCCTTACTGAAGGGGACAGCTTTTTTTCTGGCGAACAGGGCTAAACGCTAAATTGTAAATTTTTCAAAAATATGGTTTAAGCTTAAACCTTAAGTGGTACATAACCTATACAAACGCATTACATTTATTGTGCATCCGTTTGTATACCATTTGTGAGGAGAGATGAAATGAAAAAGTTTTTTGGGTCTGCACTTGCCGCGGTTATGATGTTTGCTATGATGGCAACGGGGGTTTTTGCTGAGTCTAATGATGCAATGGTTCGTATTGTACATGCTTCGCCTGATGCACCTGCAGTAGATGTTTATGTCGATGGAAAACCAGTAGTCGAGGGTGCGGAGTTTAAGGCAGCAACAGATTACATGCCATTGCCAGCTGGCGAACACAAAGTGGAAATCTTTGCAGCGGGTACTAAAGATAATGCTGTAATCTCACAAAATTTAACCGTTGAAGCAGGTAAAGCTTATACAGTAGCTGCAGCAAACATGCTAGAAATGATTGAGTTAGTAGTAGCAGAAGACTCCATGCAAGCAACTGAAGGAAAAGCGAAAGTTCGTATCGGTCATCTTTCTCCTGATGCACCGACTGTAGATGTCGGATTGATCGGTGGAGACGCTCTGTTTAGCGGTGCAACATTTAAAGCATTCACGGATTATAAAGAACTCGATCCAAATACGTATGATTTAGAGATTCGTACTCCTGACGGTAAGCAAGTGTTGGACCTTTCTGGAACAAAGCTCGAAGCAAATATGGTGTACAGCGTTTATGCGATCAATACTGCCGATAAAATCGAAGTACTTGTATTGCAAGACTCAATGGTTATGCCATCTGAAATGCCTAAAACAGGTATGGGTGGAGCATCTGAAGATTCATCAGCAAACTATACAGCTGGAATTATCACAGTAGCTGCATTGGGTGCACTAACGTTTATCCTATACCGCAAACGTACAGCACAATAAAAATGAGTAAACATCTATTATTATTTACAACTATATTCCTGCTGAGCAGCTGCTCAGCAGGAAATAACTATGAAAATGACAAAATACAAAAATACAGTCAGAATAAGATTCAAGTTTCATCTCAAGAAGAAACAGATACAAACTCAGCTCATCAAACGGATTCTACGAAGAAAATGAATAAAGATGATGAAAGAAGTAATCTTCCCGTTGAGACTCCACCCAGTGGTATTGTCCCAACCAAAATTGAAATCCCTGCTTTAAAAGTTAACGCTTCTGTAGATAAACAGGGACTAAACAAAAAAGGACAAATGGAAGTGCCAAATAACGGAGAAGATGTTGGTTGGTATAAGTTGGGTGCTAAGCCGGGAGCAAATGGGAATGCTGTCATCGCTGGTCACGTTGATGATTATAGGGGACCTGCTGTCTTTTTTTATTTAAAAAACTTGAAAGCAGGAGACCTCATTCATGTTTATGGAGAAGAAAATGAAAAAGTTTCTTTTCTAGTGGAAAAGGTCGTTGCCTATAAAAAGGACGAAGCACCTCTGCGTGTGATATTTGGACCTAGTCAGGAGCCTAGGTTGAATCTTATCACTTGTACAGGTGTATATAATAGGAAAAACAATGAACATGAGAAACGGTTGGTCGTTTATGCAAAACGAATCAAACTATAAAAAGAGCAGAGACCATCTACTGAAGATGATTCTGCTCTTTTTTTAACTATAACATCTGTTTAACGATCATTTTCTAAATCAATCTCCATTCAACATACCGAACACGCCCTTAGCAATGCTACCTTCATCACTAGATCCGCCACGGTGAGGAGCTGCCGCAAATACACGACTTGCTAAGCGGCTGAACGGAAGCGACTGAATCCAAACGGTTCCTGGACCTCTTAATGTGGCAAAGAATAAGCCTTCACCACCAAATAGTGCTGTTTTTACACCTTTTACCATCTCGATATTATAATCAACACCACTCGTCATCGCGACTAAACATCCTGTATCTACACGCAGTACTTCGCCAGGTGCCAATTCTCTTTTATGAATGGTTCCACCTGCATGAACGAATGCCATTCCATCGCCTTCAAGCTTCTGCATGATAAAGCCTTCACCACCGAAGAAGCCTGCTCCAACTTTACGTTGAAATTCTATGCCAACAGAAACCCCTTTTGCAGCGGCTAAAAACGCATCTTTTTGGCAGATTACTTTACCACCAAGTTCACTTAAGTCCATCGGAATGATTTTTCCAGGATAAGGAGAGGCGAATGAAACATGTTTCTTACCACGCTCTTCATTCGTAAATGTTGTCATGAATAGACTTTCACCTGTCAGAACGCGTTTACCTGCATTAAAGAGTTTACCCATTAACCCGCTTCCACCTGCTGAACCTGAACCATCTCCGAATATTGTCTCCATCTCAATGCCGTCTTCCATCATCATTAAAGCACCAGCTTCAGCAATCACGGTTTCTTTCGGATCTAATTCTACTTCAACAAACTGCATGTCATCGCCGTAAATTTTATAATCGATCTCGTGGTTATTCATTCGTAGTTCCCCCAATAGTAATTATTCGTGAAAGTGCTGTTTCATTAACCCACATTAAAATACGCATCACAATTATATTAAGTTTCAAAGGTTTAGAAATTTTTTACCGTTCTGCAGAAGTCCACAGGATCAAGCGATAAATAAGATAAACACCAAGATAAGAGCCTGCGACTAAAAAGAACGGATTTAATAAGACTCCATGGATGTTTGTCATGAAAACGGTGCTGTCTTTAATAGTTTGCTGAATTGCGTTCGCTACCAGATTACCAAATATAAGCGCGGCCATAACAGCAATTATATTAAATAGTAGAAGACTTTTGGGCCAAATCGTTTGAAGCCAAAACATGCAAACTGGGAATAACAGGCTCGCGACAAATATCAATAGTTTCATAAAAAGATCACCTCCGTAACAGTTTGTACAACATTAGAGGTGATTAAGCACAATCTTATTTGAGTAGTTTATTTAATATGCCTTTTTCAAGCCACTTCCAAGGCAAAACAGCTTTTAGAAACAAACTCAACGTTACGCCTTTTCCAATGGGATAACGTAGTTTAGGTGTTTTAGTTAAGGTTGCGACCTCCTTCACTAATTTCGCCACATCAAGCGGTTCACCATGCGTTCCTTTACTGCCTTCGATATTCTTTAATAAGGCATCCATATAAAAGTGATAAGGAGATTCGGAGTTAACAGTCATGTTGTCGATTGAAGACCAGATATTTGTCTGATAAGATCCAGGTTCAATAAGAACAACATCTATACCGAACGGCCGCAGTTCTAAACGCAAACTTTCACTGTACCCTTCCAATGCGTGCTTCGATGCTGTATAAGGTGAAAGACCTGGAAACCCAAACTTTCCAGAGATGCTGCTCATATTAATAATGCGTCCTCGCTTGTTTTTACGCATGAAAGGAAGAACGGTTTGCGTAATCGCCATAACACCAAACACATTTGTTTCAAACTGAAGACGATATTCATCGATTGAAAGTTCTTCCGAAAAACCGCCAAGTGCAAACCCTGCATTATTTACTAAAACATCAATGCTAGGAAACTCTTTGATGAAGTCTTTAAAAGTATGAATAGACTCTTTTGATGTCACGTCCAGAGCATGAAGATGAATGTGGTCACTTACTTTGCTTTCGTCTGCCAAATTTAATAGAGTTTCTGCACGACCGATATTTCGCATCGTACTTATTACGTAGAAACCGGCCTTGGCAAGTTCAATTGCACAATGCATACCAAAACCGCTAGAAGTGCCAGTCACAATGGCTGTTTTTCTGTTCATTTCATTCTCCTCATAAAAAAGTTCGTTAAGTTATGTACTAAACGTAAACGAACTTTTCCGAGCATTCAACTATTTATAAGGATTGTGGGGCTTCTTATCTCTATAGTTATAAATAACATAAACAAAGCTCGAGTATGATCCGACTGCAGCAACTCCATAGACGATTCCCATGACGATTCCAGTCCAAAGACTATGCGGATGCGCAATTAAAACAGATATGATTAAGCCCAGCAAACAGGCGGTCGTTGGTATACAAGCAGAGATGTAAGGAAAGAAGATCTTGAGGATTTCAATCATGATGATGATGGCGGGTATAGCAATCAATGCATCCCAAAAGTTAGTAAGAATGAACGGGAACTCCAAATAGATGCCTCCTTACCCTTATTTGCCCTTTATATACTCTATACAGAATACGGCTAATCTTTCCTTCTATTTGTCCACATTGCACAAAAATTTGCTTCCATCATTTTAGGCGTCATTATTTTTCAAATATTACAATGTGTAATTTATCATACATTCTGCTGAAAATTGTTAAACCGCTGTAATCCCCTTACAATGTCTTTGTCATGTCAGCCTGTTAGTATGGGACAGGTCAGATTAAATAAGAAAAAGAAAAGGGGATGTTACTTTGAAAAAAGCAGCAGCAGGATTAGCAATAGCAGGTGTCGTAGCGTTCAATCCGATTGTGGGTGAAGCCGCTCTTGGAGATCAAACGCTGAAACCTGGGACGCAGCATTCAGATGTACAAGACCTCCAACAAACATTAGACAAAAAAGGATATTTTTCATATAGCAAAACAACCGATTTTTATGGTGATTATACAACAGAGGCAGTAAAGAAATTCCAAGCTGATAAAGGAATCACAGTGGATGGGATCGCAGGTGATGAAACATTTAAATCGTTAGGAATTGATGCCTCAGAAAGTAATTCTTCAATCGTTGAAGTGGCTAAGAAATATGAAGGAACACCTTATCAGTGGGGTGGAGAATCACCAGACGGATTTGATTGCAGTGGATACTTACAATATATCTTTGATGAAGCAGAAAATGTTGAATTACCTCGAACAGTCGATGACATTTATGCACAAGGGACAAAAGTTGATTCACCAGCAGTTGGCGATATCGTATTCTTTAATCTAGAGGGAGACGGTCCGAGCCATGCTGGAGTCTATATCGGAAACGACCAATTCGTACATGCTTCGTCTTCAAAAGGGGTAACAACAGCTGAACTTAACAGCTCTTACTGGTCAGAAAACTACATTGGAGCTAAAAGTTACGAATAAAACGACACAAAAAAAACACCTCAATTTTTTGAGGTGTTTTTTTTGTGCTTCTGTTTACTCGTCTTCTTCAACCTCACCAGAACGATTTGTTTGCTGAGGAAGTGTATCCCAGAAACTAGCATCCGTGGTGTTGATTGAACCATCTGAAATGGCACGAACCGCAGCATCTAATGTTATAACGGTCTGTTTAATCAAATAGCCATTGCTCTTTTGTCCAAGAGCATAGTCTTCTCTATAATGGTCAGACATTCCACGCATTTCAAATAGAAGGGTAGAAATGTCATAACGAACAGCAGCACCATTGCGTCCGATGTTTTCACCAGAACCACCATCGTATTTTCCGATATGTCCCCATCCAGTATGATGAATGGCGTTAAATACAACAGCACCTAATCGTTTAGATTTTTCAACGACTTCTGGCTTCACTTTTGCATTAGTAGGATAAAGCATAGATCCTGAAACAAGTTGACCATCCGTTTCGCTTAGCGTTCCTTGGTGATGTAAATCTATCATATAATCAATGTTATATTTAGCGAACACATTTTCATGCAGTACACGTGCTTCAGGCTCCATTTCACTTGTAGGCTTATCATGTTCGCGGTTCAAGTCAACCTCATTCGCATTATAACGAGTAAGGTGGCGGTCACCATCAGCTAAGTAATCTTCAAGAGAAAAGTTTACATCGCCCATCGCGCCATCAGCATTAAGCATCGGTATGACTAAAACATTTACATTGTTCAACAAACCTTTTGTTTTATTCGTGCCGAGATGTTTCATGAACTCCAAAGCACCTTCTGTCGTAAGTTGCTCGTTACCATGTTGTTGAGTTAAAAAAAGAATGGTGGGATTACTTGGATTAGATATGTACTTGGCCATATAGATATCTCGCCCTTTTACCGTTTGACCAATCACTTCAAGCTTCATTGCATCTTGTTTAGCATCAAGTGTCTTTAAGGTATCAACAAGTTCTTCGTATGTATGTAGTATTGAAGTTTGTATAGAACCATTTCCTGTACCTGGTCCATTTCCAACAGCTTGTGCGGGTGAAGAAGCTGCATTTAAAACACTAAAAGCCATTAAGCCAGTCAACGTAACTGAAAGAACTTTTCTTTTTACTTTCAAAGTAATACCTCCATAGTTTGAATTTTCAAAAAGAATTATATATACGTTCAGTTTACAGCATGCTGGATTGGAAATTAATAGGGGATACTACCTATCATAAAGAATATGAATGGGGATATAGTTGTGGGATATTAGAGGTGCTGAAGGTAATAAGTAGGATATGGTACATGATCATACAAAAAAGGAGAGATTGTTTATCTCCCCGTAACTTGTTCCTTATTCCTATGTCTCTGGATGGGTTGGACTTTTTGTTTTTCTTGGCGGATTCCGCCGAACTTAAACACGAGGACCCCACCGATAATGACGAGGACTCCTAAAAGCTGTTGAGAGGTAAACGGAATTTTCTCTAGACCGAATAACCCGAGTGAATCCCACATGAGAGCCGAGCCGAGCTGTGACGTCAGAACGATAGAGATTGCGAATGTTGGACCGAGCAGTTTTGTGCCTTGAACTAAACAAACAACAACACCGACCCCGATCAATCCGCTGAACCAAAACCATGTCTCCATGTTCTTCAGCACGAACAATTCTTTCCCTTCAAAAACAACACCCAGTGTCATTGACGCTAGAAAGCCCAATCCCAGAACAAGGGCTGTAGTGGACCATGTTCCTGCATGGTCATTGACTCGTGTATTAAATATATTTTGCAGACCCACAAGTACGCCTGCCATTATCGTAAAGAGTAAACCGATAAGCATATTGAACGCTCCTTTTATTTTTCGTAAATATTTCGATGGTTGGCTAATTCACTTAAGCCTTCTCGATTCTTCACTTCTATAAAACCTTTATGGCGTTCCACAAGCCCTTGTTTAGAGAGTTGTTGGATGACACGGTTCAGGTGTCGATAACTTGTTCCGATTAAGTTTGCCGCATCTATAAGATGACTTGTGCTAAGTTTGCCACTATACAACGCATCTCCCTCATCAAAACAAACCGACAGAAGATAGCTCGCGAAACGCACTTCAACCGGATATAGAAGATTAAAGCTTAAAGAACTTGATTTTACATAAAATTTCTTGGTGATCACGTTCAACAGAAATTTTAAGAGCGGGGTGTGATCGCTCGCAAACTTTTTTAACCAGCGGTGATGAATCCCGATCATATGTACTTCAGAAACCGCCTCAACGGTATTGATAAAGTCCGTTCCTTGCACATATTCAATATCTCCGACAACATCAAGAGGTGTTTTAAATGAAAGAATGAGTGTCCTGCCTTCAGGTGAAGTGTTGAAGATCTTAAGTTTTCCTTTTACTAACAAGTATAGATGGTTATACGGATCACCTTGTGTACAGATCAATTCACCATGATCATAGCTGTATAAAGTTAGATGTGGTAGAAGTTCATCATTTAGTATAGGTTTGATTTCAAAGGTTTTTAAATAGTGCTGAAGCAGCTCAGAATCGTGAATTTCTCTCATTCTTCAATCACCTCATCTCATTCTTCTTTAAAATTTCAAAATGACAACTCCTGCGATCATCATCGCGATCCCAATAAATTGTGGAACTTTCATCTCTTTCTTCATAACACCAAACCAGCCTTTGCCATCGATCAAAAATGTAATCGCTAGCTGCGAAATTAAGATTACGGCAATTGTCAGCGTTACCCCTATAGAGTGGATTCCGTAAATATTGCCATAGATTACGACTGCAGCAAATGATCCACCTGTTAGATAGATTGGTGGCACTTTCTTAAATTGTTTCCATTTTTGATCTTTAACGATCACTACGATTAGAATGGCTGCGATAAAACCAGTCAATTGAGTAATCGTTGCTGCCTGCCATGAACCTATATTCTGACTGATGCGTGCGTTCGCCACTCCTTGCAAAGTGATAAAAGCCCCGGCCAAAAAAGCAAATATGATTCCTTTCATGTCATCACTTCCCAATTAAAAATTCTATAACCATTAAAGAATAGAAGTGGATCTATTGGGAAGGACATATGTCCTAAAACTTTAAAATGTATGTTACACACATGATAATTACATGATGAAATGTTCCTTTTCCTTTCCACTTTTACATATTTCGTTTAAAATAAAAAGCTGCACGACAATCTCTATGAAAGAGGTAAGATTATGAAACGATTAAAAAGTTTAACAAATAAAAATAAAAACAACGAACAATCAGCAGAATTTAAGAACCGTGAGAGTTGGTTAAAGATAATTATCATTGGTGCTTTCGCTTTATTGATTTTTTATAAGATTGCAACAGCGCCATTCGTATTCCGCTTTTCAGACTTTATCTCGGTATTCAGCTCGTTGTTTGCTATATCGATTTCACTTATTTATTTTAACAAAGTCAGCAAGTTAGAAAAGATGATCGAATCATTTACATCCAAAGAGCGAGTGAATCAAACGTATGAGACAACACCAGCGGTTGCTGTTGTAGAAGAAGAGCCAGATCAAAAGCAATTGGAACTTTTTGAAGAGAAAGAAGAAAGAATACTTGTATCTGAAGAGGTAGAAGAAGCAACTGAGGAAAACGAGGAAGAAATAGAAGAAGAGAAAGAAGAAGAGAAAGAAGAAGTCATAGATGAAGAAGAAATGTGGAAAACTCAGCGTATAAAGGAAGAAGAACTAGCAAAAATCGAGATGGATAAGACACAAATCTATAACGAACTGTTCTCTCGTGCGCAGTTAAGCAAAGAAGAGATGACATATTTTAACGAGAAGATCAGAGAGAAAGAAACAGAAAGCTTCAACACGAAACAAGAATTGAATCAATTTAAAGATCGCATTCAAAATGTGTTTAAGAAAACACCGCAATTTTTCCAAAAAAGAGATTCTCGAATTGAAGGAATCGTTCGTATGATGAATCCTGTCACGCTCAAAAACGCATCTCTTGAAGACCTAAACCAACGTATGGATCAAGTGATCGACGTCATTCCAGAAGAAACACTCAACTCCTTAATAAGAGACGGATTGTTAGATGACACATATCACCTGACACGCTCTGGTTATCGAGAATTCATGCATGTAAGCAAAACCTTTCAATAAAATATAAAATAAAAATGGTGTGCCTTTGGATAAGGGCACACCATTTTGTATACATGTAAGCTTTAGACGGACAGAAGTTACCATTTGTTCTTCCTGAACGGAACATAAGAAATAAGAATAAATAATTTCACGGTAATGCCAATTATTTTCACGGTAATCAACAATAATTTCACGGTAATCAACAATATATTCACGGATAAAATAATTTAAACGATTTTCGACAAAACTATCTATTCTTCAAGCCACCATATTTCTCAAACCATTATTTTGCAAAGAGATGGTTGCCGATTTTCGTAACAGAGGCTCTTGAGAAAATCCACGAGTCTGTTGCAAGTTCAGGGTTGTAATAATAAATAGATCCATACGTAGGGTCCCAACCTTTCATCGCATCAAGCACTGCACGATAAGCATAGCTGGAAGGCTGTAAATGATATTGTCCATCATGCACGGCTGTAAATGCGTTCGTTTGATGAATAACACCACTTACATTGTTGGGGAATGCAGGATCTTCTAGACGATTTAATATGACAGCCGCAACGGAAACTTTACCTATATAGGATTCGCCGCGCGCTTCACCATGAACGACACGAGCCATCTGTTCTACGTCTTGTAACATTAAAAAAGTAGCAGGACCCGCAACACCGTCTGCAGAAAGATTTGTTTCATACTGAAAGTTAGTAACGGCTCTCTCTGTAATTGGGCCATAATATCCTGTCACGGGTCCATAGAATAAACCAAGTGCTTTCAGTTTTTCTTGCAGCATAGATACCTCATAACCTTGACTTCCTGCAGTTAATAGTCCATGAGCTTGCACTTTTGTTGGAACGAATAGAAAAGTTACAACAACGAACAAGAGTACCAACTTGCTAAATAGATTTCTCATCGTATAACTCCCTCCCTATTGATTTCTATATATTATCAATAAAGGATGATTTAAACATGAAGCACATTCTCTATTTTTTAGTATGTAGACATACACCTCAAAAGTAGGGACTTATGACAATTCCTGTTACAAAATGACTAACTCGTTATCCGTTGCGTTTCATTGTAGAACGTAAGGGTATACAAATGGATTGGATAAGGTTCTTCCTTACAAAAATAAAACCCATTTAACACGTGTTAAACGGATGGAATCATTTACAATGAGAAGTATCAGGAAAAAAACCTGGATACTTGCTGTAGAGTTCTTTGTATTCATTTGGATATTGCATGCTGAGAAAATGGATATAACAGAGGATTCTATGGTTTTGGATGTATCGCCTGTTCTTAAAATTTAGTTGGTATTCCTCTCCGATAGGGAGGTTTAAAAGAGGCTTATTCTTAAAGAAAAGAGGAGTCATGCAATTTGAGATGGCATCGTGTACATTGACAACGCGAATGCTGTTCTTTACTTCCTCATAGAACTTTTTCGTAAAATCTTCATTAGCGATAGGTAAACTTGCAAAACTATAGAGAATAGGATTATGAAAATGTGTGTTCACAGCTGCATCTAATGTAAAGAGTGCAGCAAGACTGCCGCCAAGGCTATGACCTGTTACAAGGAGTTTTTTTTCATTAGAATAGAGCTGTCTGATATCAGCCAGAAGGGCATCTCGAAACGTACTGTAAATTTTAGTGATCCCACGGTGAGTTAACCCGCTATTTGAAACATAACTATAGGGAATTTGAGCAACATCGAGATAGGAACTTACATTATCCATGGTTTTCGTTCCCCTAAAAGCGACTACTAGGAAATCTTCTGACTCAGCAATAAAACCAAATGTCTCTCCTGACTCTGTGATGATTTCATGTTTCATCTCGTAATGCTTTGGTAATTCTATCGTACAAAATTCGTGAACGATATAAGCTTTGTAAGACATCACTGCTAAGAACAGAGCCATTTCTGCATCAAATACAAATAACTCTTTTATTTTTTTCATACACATCACATCCTTCATCCGATTTAATAGTATATGAGAGAAGGGGTGGACAAGTATAGACGTGTACACTGAGAGAACTAACTATTTTTCTTGGAAGATGTATTTTATTGTTTATTGAGCTGGAAGATGGATACATACTAGTTGAGTGTACGAATCCAAGAGGGAGAGGAGCTCCATGATGACCAAGATTGTACTTAGTTTCATATTTGCGATTGGATTTGCTCTTGTTCATTTAAGCTCAAAGTACTTGAGTTATATAAAAGAATCTCTTCAAAGTAAGTTTTTATCATTTGCGGGAGGAGTAGCGGTTTCTTATGTTTTCCTTCATCTTCTACCTGATTTGAGCCACTATCAACAAAAGGTAGGAGAAAGACTTGATCATGGAATCGGTCAATACTTAGAAGACCATATCTATTTAATTGCGGTGCTCGGTCTTGCTCTTTTTTATGGACTAGAGAGGTTGGTTAAGAATTCTAAGAAGAAACAAGGCGGACAATCAAACTCTGAAGATGTTGCTGTTTCTTCTGGTGTTTTCTGGGTACATATGGCATCATTCTTTTTTTACAATGCCGTTATTGGTTATTTGCTCATCAGAGAAGAGTACGAGACGAAATGGGGAATGTTTTTCTTCTTTTTGGCATTGAGCATTCACTTTGTCGCTAATGATCACGGCCTCAGGAAGGATCACAAACAAAAATATGACAAGTATGGACGAGTGCTGCTTACAGTTGCGATTTTAATTGGTTGGGGTATCGGGGCGATCACGGTAGTTCATGAACTGATCGTATCTATACTAGTTGCACTGTTAGCAGGAGGAATCATATTAAACGTTCTAAAAGAAGAACTGCCAGACGATCAGGAAAGCAGTTTTATAGCGTTTATTGCAGGTTTAGCTGGCTTTTCAGTACTTATGATGTTGGTATGAATTATTAGTCGTTCATTTTTTGAAAAAGCTCGTTTAAAGTTGCAAAGAGTAGCTTTTCTTTTGATGTTAATGGTGACAGCGATGTAGAAATGATTTCGTTTTTTTTAATCAACAACCTGTTAATTTCTTGAAATCCGGTCTCAGTCAATGATACATATACTTTTCTTCGATCTGTTTCTGTATATTGCCGATGCACCATTTCTTTTTTTGAAAGCCGATCAATAATAATAGAAGTTGAAGCTGGGGTAATATCTATTTTTTCAGCCAATTCTGTAACGGTTTGTGTATGGTTTTCAAGTAGATAGATCATGGTTTCAATTTGAAGATAATTTAGTTTTTCATCATGAAGAAATGACTCTTTAAAGTTTTTTACATATTTGATCAGTTCATCTATCTCATAGTTGTCGTTGTTAGTCATTATCATTCTCCTAAGTATTAAAGTAAAAGAAAAGACGACACTTCTTATTAAGTGCCGTCTCATTAAAATTGGTTTATTATCTATATCATTCTTCTTCACATTGTTTACTCATGTGCTTACTGTAACATAGGTGAATGCGTTGTTCAATTTGAAATAAATGGATACTCACTCTGAAAAGTTGTAACTAACGAACATTGGAGGACTTAGTTTCTCCATTTTTGTATTTTAAAAGAAGTAAGGAGATGCCAATCCCAATTAAGGTTAATAGGAGAGTCACTCCATAAATCGCATGAACCCCAGAAGCGATTATTTCTTGAAGTTGACCCAATTGGCTACTTGGAAGTTCACCACCATGTTCAAAAGAAGCATTGAGGTCAAGATTCTGTCCGGCTCTTTCAGCTTTAGAAATCGTGATTAAGTTAAAAATGGTACCGAACACAGCTGATCCGAGTGTTTGGCTGAATGTGTTGGTAAACGTATTGGATGCCACCGCTACTCCGCGTTTATTTGATGGTACAGAAGCTTGGATGATCAGCATGTATATCGGTGTGATTAGTCCCATCCCAAGTCCTAGAATACCCGATGCCACATAGATTAAGTAGGTTGGAGAATGAGCATCCAACAGATAGAAAAGGAGGGAGGCTGCACTTACGACGCTAATCCCAAGAGTAATAATCCAATTGTCCTTTAACCGTCCGACTAAATTCCCCGCAACGAGTGAACCTAGTGTCCACATTACTGGAAGTGGCATTAGGACAAAACCAGCTTGTGTAGCAGTTTTCCCCATCACACCTTGGCTCCAGATCGGTAAATAGATTGTGATACAGATGACAACTGCACCAGAGATCAATGTGAGTGAGTTGACGATCAGCACGCTTTTATTAGTGAACAGGTTAAGAGGGATGAGTGGTTCAGGTGATCTTTTTTCAATATAAGCAAACAGTGTATAAAGCAGGATGGCCGTTAGGAATAGCCCAATAATGATGGGATTGCTCCAATCTTGAGTTTGGCTTCCTGTTAAAAGGGCATAAAGAAAGGCGATCGTACCAAGAGAAAACGTGACAGCACCCCAATAATCAATGTATGGTTTACCTTTTGTAAGATTTTCTTTGTAGTTCGCTGCGAGCATAAAGAAAGCAAGAAGTCCGAACGGAATATTCAAGAAAAATATATATCGCCAGGACAGCGTGTCAACAAGAAAGCCACCAGCTAGAGGTCCTAACACACCAGCAACGCCCCATACGGCCGAGATCCAACCTTGTGCTTTCGCTCTTTCTTTTGCTTCAGCATACAGATCCCCGATAATTGTCATCGTGATCGGCATAACTGCACCAGCACCAAGACCTTGAATCGCACGATAGAAAATAAGTTGTTCCATAGTCATGGCAATTCCACAAAGAGCAGATCCGATTAAAAAAAGAACGATGCCCGCAAGAATTACCTTTTTCCGGCCGAATAAATCAGCCAGCTTTCCGTAGATCGGTGTCGAAACCGCCGTTGCAAGCATATACACCGCGTATACCCAACTAACAAGTTCAATGCCAGAAAGATCACTTGTTATACGCGGAATGGCAGTACTCACAATCGTACCTTCCATTGCAGCCAGAACAGTAACAAGCAATAAAGCGGTCATAATTTGTTTTCTCATATCGGTCCTCCTTGGCATAAAAATATATCAAAATCATAAGTAGTTTACTTAGTTAAATGATTAGTAAAAAAAGAGTATAACCAAGAAATTAGTTTATCATGTCATTGGAGGATTAGCCATCTTGAGGTATTGCTGGAAGGGGATGGATTAGGCACGGAGCTGTAATTGGACAGATTATTTCAGACATTGGACAGATAATCCTCTAGAACGGACAGATTATCGTCTAGATTGGACAGATTACAGATAACGAGTGTAATCGGGACGAATTATGACTGAAGACGGTAAACGGCTAATCGAGTTTGTTATACTTTTTAATAGGTGATGCTAATGTTTTTAAGAAGAATTAAGCTGTTGCGTGATGAAATTAAATCGTTTAAAGAATATCCATTCTCCATTCCTGCAATCAGCAAACTGGATGAGATACATCTCGAAAAGAACGTGACTTTTTTTGTGGGCGAGAATGGAACAGGGAAATCGACTCTGTTAGAAGGGATCGCGGACAAGTGTGACTTTCATACAGCGGGCGGTGGTCGCAACAATATGTATGACGTGTATGCTTCAGAATCAGAGCTAGGAAATTATATTCGGCTTTCGTGGTTGCCTAAAGTATCAAACGGGTTCTTTTTACGCGCAGAATCGTTCTACAGCTTTGCCACTCATCTTGAAGAAGTAGACGATACAGGATTCCGTGATTATGGAGGGCGGTCCCTTCACAAACAATCTCATGGTGAATCCTTTCTGTCTCTTTTTTTGAATCGTTTTAAAGGGAAAGCGATCTACTTGCTAGATGAACCTGAGGCGGCTCTTTCACCTTCGAGACAGCTCACCTTCTTGAAGATTATTCATGGTCTAACCACTCAAGGTGATACGCAGTTTATCATTGTCACTCATTCTCCGATCTTATTAGGTTATCCGAATGCGGATATACTAAGTTTCAATGATGGAAAGATATCTACCATAGACTATGAATCCACAGATCATTTTCAAGTAACCAAGTACTTTTTAAATAATAGAGAGAAGATGATGAAAGAGCTTCTTAAAGACGATGATTAATATATTTTGAAAAAGATAGCAATAAAGCAAGGAGAACTAGCATTTATGTATCTAGTTCTCTATTTGTCGTTAATTCAAACGGATCATAGATCATTACAAAAGTAGAGAAGGGGATCTGATCACTCGTAATCTCTTCAACGAGTGAGAAGCCTAAGTGTTTATAGATTCTCACATTTTGCAGTGTTTCTGTTTGAAGCAAACAAAAGGTTCTTTTTTGGTTGGTTTCTGCAACAGCGGCACTCATCATAGTGGTCATGTGACCTTGATGTCGGTGGTGTGGGTCTACGCACACTGAATCGACCAACAGAAAGTTTTCATAGTTTTTCTTATAATAGTTAAGTTTGCTGTTGGATGGTTGTAAACGACTCGCTTTTCTCAAAAAATCTACCATAGATAGTTGTATGAAAACACCGGGCAGACGAAATGCGCATGATAGAGCAGCAAGTATTAATTTTCCTACCTTTGTTTTCTCTCCGTGCTGAGATACACAAAAAAGTCCTTCTACTTCATCAGACGTTACATACAGTGAGCCGTTGGATTGTAGAATTCGAAGGACCATTGGAAAGACGGAACGTAAAATTTTTCTTCTTTTATGCGGGATAGGAAAAAAATACACAAACATCGGATTATCAATAAACGAATTTGTTAGAACTTCAGTTGCTTTTTTGAAGTGTTTTTTTTGTAGTGTCTTTAAGTGATCATACATGAAGTAAACTCCCTCCGGTGATGAAACCCGATATGTCAGCTAGACAAGCATTAAAAGAAATGGTATTACTGGGAAAAAACCAACTTCTATGTTAAGTTATGTGAATATTCTAAAAAGGTGGTTGGAAGATGGTTAATTATGACGGAAAAGTATTCGTGTCTGTTCAAAACTCTTCAAACGGTGAAGTATCCTCACAAACAGCGTTTTACTACAAACAAGACGGAAACATTGTAACGGCTTCATACGGGGGTGGAGAAATCTTAAAAGGAACATTAATTGGAATTGTGAATGAAGATAGCAGCTTAAACTTCAGGTACAATCATGTGAACACGTCTGATGAAATAAAAGGTGGAGCATGTACTTCCCAACCAGAGATATTAATAGATGGAAGAATAAGATTGTATGAAAAATGGAGATGGGCAGAGGGAAGTTCTGGAGAGTCCGTCATAGAGGAAGTGAAATAAATTAAAAAACGCTCACTATGGAGCGTTTTTTAGCCGTTTAACTTGCCGCTTCTTTTTTAATGTATAGCGTTTTTCTTCTCACCAAGTAAGTTGCAGTGATTAGGAAATAAATAAGTAATGTAACGATCGTAATCACAGGAGATGTTGTTAACACGATACCGATTAATATGGCAAGTAAAGATAGAATGGCAATCCATGTTGTATAAGGAAACCATTTTACATAATAGCCCGATAACTGTTCTTTCCTTTTTCTTGATTTCAAATGAGCAAAGGAAATGATCAACCATATGAACAATACGGTGTAGCCGAGTGATCCCATAAGATAGTTAAAGGTTTTGTCACCAGCAAAAATAGAAATTAGTACACCTGCATAAAGGGATGCTGTACACAGCAGAATTGCGACAAAAGGAACTTTTTTAGATGAAAGTCGAGCGAAAATCTGAGGAACACGTCCATCTACGGCTTGTGTATACAACACACGTGATGAACCATATAACCCTGAGTTCATGGATGAGATGATCGCAAGAAGAATCACACCATTCATCACATGATCTGCACCAGGAATTCCAATCATCTGAAAAACCATGACAAAAGGACTTTCATTCACGCCGTTTACTTTGTCCCAAGGAATTAAGCCAACGATGATAAAGAACGGAAACAAGTAAAAGGCTATGATTCGAGTTAATGTACTGCGAACAGCTTGTGGAACTACTTTTTCTGGATTCTTCGTTTCAGCTAAGGTTACACCGATAATCTCCGTTCCACCATACGAGTAGATCACCACTAACATAGCTGTCATAAGACCTGCTGAACCGTTCGGAAAGAATCCACCCTGCTCTGTTAAGTTCGTGAAGTTCGGTGCAACATGGTCACCAAACGATACGAATAAAAGCAAAAGTCCTGAAAGAATAAAAATGACGATTACACTGATCTTAATAAGTGCTAACCAGTATTCCGTCTCAGCAAATATTTTAACGGATAATAGATTTACGATCGTGACTGCGACTGAAACCAAAAAGGCTAGCATCCAAATCGGGGTATCAGGGAACCAATATTGAAGAAAAATTGCTGCCACTACAGCTTCGGCCGCAATGTTTAAAACCCACATCTTCCAATAGATCCAATCTAGAAAGTAAGCGGGAAACATACCTAAAGCAGATTGAACAAGATCCCGAAACGTTCGGGCACCACTGTTTTGAACGGCCATCTCTGCTAACCCTTGCATTACAAATAATAAGATGATTCCGCCGATTAAATAGGCTAGAACAACGGAAGGACCTGCTGTATCAATAGCGGCACTGCTTCCTTTAAAAAGTCCGGCTCCGATACTACCACCAAGAGCCATCATCATGATGTGACGAGAAGTCATCGTTCGTTGTAAGTTCTCTGTGCTTTTTTTCATCTTCATAACCTCTCCTAAAGTGATGTTAGAATCTATAAAACAAATAACAAAAAAGGCTTATCGTCTCTGATCTCGGTTGTGAGAAAAGAGACGATAAGCCTTTGGCTGACCGCGGTACCACTCTTGTTGATTCGTCATAGAATCCTGCTTGTAGAACCTGTTAACGAAGGTTAGTCGTCAAAACATAGAGAACGCGTTCTTTCTGTCTTGCTGCTCCAGGGCGAGTTCAAAGTTTTCATAGACTGCGTTCCACCAACCCGCAGCTCTCTATCCTACAAAATGACTTTTACTACTCCCGTTCGTTGCTTTTATCTAATGATTATTCAGAATAATATGGATTACTATAAAGGCTATATCTTGGGCTTGTCAACACAAAAATTTTTTAAGAACGATGATAGGTATGATGGAAACGGTATCATTAAATCAATTTTTAAATGATTACAAACTGTTATAAAGATGTATTAGGCAAAATAAAAAAGGTGCTGGAGGTTATGAAATCCCCCCAGCACCGCACTTTATTTCTTTATAGCTAGCTTTTGAAAGTAATATTTTCCTACATGGTTCACTTGTGCATTAAAGTCATTGCGTCCGTTTTCTTTAAAAGAAGGACCACAGCTAGAAGAAGTTACTTGAATAACAGAATATTTAATGTCTTCACCGTTTCTTCCTGTAAAACCACCGTTCGATCCAAGACTGATACATTGGTCGTTAATTTCTTTTCGTTTTCCGTTTTTATCCACGTAATAATATTTATCATTCACAACTCCATAAATCATATCTTTGGTTGACGTGAATGAAACGCCATACTGACTGATCTCTGTATCTTTTAAGACATCCAACGTCTTTTCTTTTACTGGAATAACCGTATAATCATCTTCTTTTTTTAACGCTGGTTCGTCTGGCATGTTATAGAACGTAAAGATAGAACCCTCGAATCCTTCGGGAATTAGAAAAATATTGTTCGTAGTCTCTTGTTTATTAAAGCTACATCCTGCTAAAAACAATATAGATATCGCAACCATTATATATTTTTTCAATAGCATTCACTCTTTCAATTCATTTTCTTTATTGTATCATTGTATCCAAAATTCCAATAACAACTAATAACCTTTCCACAGAATTGTAACGAGTTAAACAAATTTTTCCAAAATAAACCTTTATTATACCTTCTTTTTGTATAATGAAAATAATAGAACTACAAAATGGGGGTAGAAAGATCATGACAACATTGTTCCAAAACAACAAAACGATTGAAGGAAGCGAATTATTAACGCTTTTGACTTCAATAAATAACAAGGAGAAGACATGGGAAGATGTAAATCTAGAAGTTGTATTAGATGCAATGATTCTTCATATTGGCTCGCCAAATAGTGAACTACGAGAGATGGTTTATCGATCGTTTTATATGTCAATTATTCACGATCAGCTCGACTACGAGATAGTAAAGAAACTTCTAGATTATAGTTTAAAGCACCTTTTATTTAAAGGAATAGGCGAAAGTGGGACAGATTCTGTTTTCACACGTGCTTTCACAACGATATTGATAGCTGTGATCATCAGTAAAGATATCGAAGTGGACTTTCTTCCAAAAGAAACACTTACTGAAGTGAAAAATGAAGTCAAAAAATACATAAAGTTGGAACAGGATGTAAGAGGTTATGTACCAGTAAAAGGTTGGGCACACAGCATTGCTCATGTGGCAGATACGTGCGATGAACTGATTAAGAGTGAAAAAATTGATGAAGATGAATACTTTCCTATCATTGAAGTGCTTTTGAAAAAATATTGTACGACAGGGACTGGTTTTTTGCATGGAGAAGATGAACGCGTTGCTATAGCTGTTCTTGCTATGCTAAAAAAAGAGGCTGGGTTAGAAGAATTAAAGCTATTTGTAGAAGGCGTACCCGACCTTTTAAAATCTCAAAAAGAAGAGTTGTCATCTGAAAAGTACTGGTTTGTGATGGCTAACTGTAAATCCCTATTAAAAAGCCTTTACATAGGAGTTAGTGATGATTCGTTAAGTGGCTCACTCCAAGAAACAATTCGAAAGAGCTTATCACAAATTTAAAGAAGTTAAAGGAGGCTCGCTTATTGATAAGAGCACTCAGCCTCCTTTTATTATGCTAGATCTCCGTGCTCCGTTCCCCAATCATGCATTTGCTTTAAAATGGGAAGTAGGGTTGAGCCAAATGAAGTCAATGTATACTCAACCCTTGGTGGAACTGTGTTGTATGATTTCCGATCAACAAATCCCTCTTCCTCGAGCTCCTTTAATTGCTGCGAAAGTACTTTATGTGTCACTCCTGGCAACAGGTTTCTTATTTCGTTGTACCGCAGTGTGCCATCTACACTTAAGTGCCATAGAATAACCGTTTTCCATTTACCACCAATCTTTTGCAATGTATATTCAATCGAGCATTTTAATTTACCATCATCATGTGTTGATATCTTCATGACCCTCACAGTCCTTTCTTACCTCAAGGATAGTATGTCACTTAAAAGTGCGTTCTTACATACGAGAAGTATGTCTGGGTATAATGATTCCTGTAAACAACAATAAAAGGAGGAATACAATTATGCCAATCTATCCAAGAACATTTTCTCATATTGGTTTATCCGTGCCAAATTTAGAAGAAGCCATAAAATTTTATACAGAGGTATTCGGATGGTATGTTATCATGGAGCCTTCTGATGTGGAGAATGATGAAACACCGATCGGACAAATGTGCCGAGATGTATTCGGTGATGACTGGGAAACATTCCGAATTGCTCATCTGGCTACAGGTGACAAAATCGGAGTTGAACTGTTCGAGTTTCCTCATAACGAAAAGCCGGAAAACAATTTCGAGTACTGGAAGACAGGTTTGTTCCACTTTTGTATCCAAGACCCTGATATTGAAGGGATCGTTGAGAAAATTAAGGAATATGGCGGCAAGCAGCGCATGCCGATTCGTGAGTATTACCCGAACGAAAAACCTTACAAGATGGTGTATGTAGAGGATCCGTTCGGCAATATCTTTGAAATCTATACACATAGTTATGAGCTTACCTATTCTCAGGGAGCATACTAATAAACTTTTGAACCGCTGGCGATTTTGTTCAGCGGTTTTTTCTTTGCACAGATTTCGAAAGAAAAGAAAAGACTACTATTTGCATTTTTACTTCTGTAAGCTTGATTTAACATAATCACGTAAATGGAGTGAAGAAAATGATAAAGAAAATTAAAATAGATCTGCCTAAAATTCAAGGGAAATTAGAAGAAGCACGGTTTCGGGATCTGTATTTAGAGGAAGATCCATATCTTCACGATTGCTCGATCACGGGAGCATTTTTAGAGAATGAAGAGATCGATAAGCTGATTTTATCTAAAGTGAAATTCAATAATGTAACGCTCATTCATTCTAGTTTTTATAAAATAGACATGACAGATGTTGTATTTGAAAACTGTGATCTTTCAAATACAAATTTTAAAGAGGGTATTTTGTATCGCGTACATTTTAAAGATTGCAAACTGATGGGTGTTGATTTCGAAAAAGCGAATCTTAGAAATGTGACGTTTGAAAACTGCAAGTTAGACATGAGTGAGTTTGTAGAAACAGACTTTAAGCCCGTTTTGTTCGACCAATCCTCACTTAAACAGGCAAACTTTTATGAAACAAAGCTGAATGCAGTAAAATTTGAATCGTGTAATATCGAGGAGATCGATTTTACAGAAACATCCTTAAACGGGATCGATATTAGTACATGTAAATTCAATACCATTCACGTAAACCTCACAAGTTTAAAAGGATGTACCGTATCACGGGAGCAAGCCATCGTGTTTTCCACATTGTTGGGATTAAACGTAAAAGATGAGTGAGTTTTACAAACCCACTTAAAGAAAGCTCATTACCCATCTAGAGGGGAGTGAGCTTTTTGGGTTTGTTTTCTTTAACAAATGAAAAAGAGGGGCCGGATGGTATTTCCTTCAATGGCTTTATTTCTTGTTTAAAGCTTTTTTGTTTTGATAAAAGGTATGCCTTCTCTAATCCTGTAAGTATAAATGTACTAGCGATTATGGTTAACGTGAAAAAAAGAATTGGAACAAGTGGAATCCAGGGATGTGACATGAAAGAAGCATAATACATACCTAGTAATCCCGTCCATTCGTGTGTTACAGAATCAACTTCCCCCCCATAAAACACAATGGTTCCTCCAAAGAATACTTGAAGTACTCCCAAGTGTATTAAGATGACAAGAACTTGAATGAATTGCTGTAGAAACAAGATGATAAGTATTGGATTGAGGTGGGGGGCAATATGTTTTCTTAGAAGATGAGGATAACGGCCACCTAATATTTTTGCAGAACGAACAAATTCTTCATTGAGTAATAATTTCATTTCATTTCCTAAATAATAAGTAATTGTAGGAACGGCGAATATGATCAAAATCATTAGCTGGAAGCCGACTCTTAGAAAAAAGGGTTCTGGTGTAGTACCATTACCAAATGTTAGAGCGTGTTGCAAGACGAAATAGGAAATCATGGTCATTGGAATAACTGAAAAACTATCAAAAAAAGATTCAAAGCTTTGGAAAAGTGTTTTTTTAAATTTAGCAAGGATTATCCCTAGTAATAAACCAATTAGAATACGCATGAAAGTGATAAGTAGTCCAGCCCCTATTGTCCACTTTGCGCCTTCAATGATGAGATGAAGCAAATCATACCCTTTACGGTCCGTTCCTAATAAGAATTTGGCTGACGGTGCAAACGGGGCAGCACTCACTGTGCCATTTTCATCAAAAAGTAAGGATACACGTCTGATCTCACCATCATGGATAACTGAATTTCCAATACTTAATACCACAAGAGTTACTAAAAACAGAAGAGCAGTTACAGCTCTTTTTTGGCGTATGAAATAATACCACATATTAGACGACCTCTTTTAACAGATGTGAAGTGAATAGTCTGAATAGCTGGAAATAAATAAAAATAGGTAAATAGATGAGTAATAATGCTACTGTAAAAGTTTCGATACTGTTATAGTCTTTTACAAAAATAAATATCCCAATAGAGTTAAAAAAATATTCAATGATATAAAGATTGGATAACATAAGCCAAATGTTGGTTTTTGTAAAAAAGAAGAAGCGAAGTAAGACGTTTCTTAACACATGTTTGTAAAACACAGTAAAATGACTTAAACCTTTTCCACTTGCAAGTGATACATAAGGTTTTTCATATTCTTCTTCTGTAAGAAAAAGTAAAATTTTCGTAAACATTATGGTTGTAGGAATACTTAAACAGATGATCGGAAGTGCTCTTATCTTTTGATCCCCAGCCGCTGCAACTTCCACAACGAGTATTCCGGTGTTTTTAAACAACCAAACGATAGACAACTGTAAGATCATAATGATTAAAATATCTGGTAAAGCTTCAAGATACACAAGGCTCTGCTTAACTTTGTTTACAATTCTAGGATTAAGACAGGTAAGACAATAAACGATAAGTACCGCTAGTATTAATGAGACGATAAATGAGCTAGCGAATATAGTTATAGATTCTTTGTATCTGATTAAGATTTCAGGAAATAACGGACGTACAACTTTATAATAGGAATACGTTAAAGTAGAAGGTTCAAGTAAACTCGCAACTAGGTTTCCGAATGCTAGGAAATATTGTGTGATACTTAACGAAAGCCCGTTAAAAAGGGCCGGTGTAGCACCTAATGCTATAATCCCCACTAATGAAAGAAATAGATGAATACATGTGAATAATGAATGTTTGAACCCGCTAATTACTTTATTCATCTTCGGGAATGCTCCATTCAATATTGATTGATCCTGCAGGTTTGTGTGCAATCAGTAGGTAGTAATCTACATTCCTATTATCATTAGAGGTTGGGTGTTCTCTATAAGTCGAAAGATATACAGTCACATTTTTTATATCCCATATGTTCTTTCGATGTGGATAAAGCTTTTGATATAGTCTTGAGTATGTAGTTAACACTTCTTCTACATCCTTCTTATAATCACTTATTTCACCCTTTTCTGAAATCATCACTTCCATGGAGAAGGAATTTTCACTTTGTTTAAGGTTAAATATTTCCTCGGTCAACCCTTTTTGTTTTGCCAAATTTTCTGCTTTTGTTAAGTACGGAATGGACATATAACTAGTTGATGCTGTGCTTCCACTCTTTGAAACGAGAAATGGAATACTCGTTGTCATGAATAGTAATACGATCGCTGTAATCATAAGGTCTTTCACAAAATAGTACGACGGTTTAACAGTTTTGTTCTCTCTAATCCTTTGTAAGATATGTTCTTCCATTTGTGAGTTGAGTTTGATATATCTATATAGACGCTGGTCCATATGTTTCTTTAGATGTTGTAATTTATCTTCCAAATGTAGATCCCCCCTTTTTCTCCAATCTACTTTTAAGAAGTTGCCGTGCTTGATAGAGTCTCGATTTAACAGTTGAAGACTTAAGTTTAAGAACTAGTTCCATTTCCTGCAGTGATAGTTCCTCGTAATAAAAAAGAATAATTACCTCTCTATACTTCGGCTTTAGCTGCATGATCTCTTGAATAAGTTGCTCTGTTTCATCTTGGATAATTAACTTCAGCTCTATCGGTTTCTCATTAGAAGATGCTGTAAAAGTAAGCCTCTGAGACAATTTAAATTGCTTATAATGCCAGCTTTTTAAATAATCTTTGCATTTGTTTATTGCAATTCGATAGACCCAGCTTTTGATCGCTTGTTTCTCACGAAGGTCATCCATCTGCAAATAAACAGTTAACATCGTATCTTGAAGGATGTCCTCGGCCTTAGCTTGGTCTTTTACATAGGAATAACATAGGCGTAAGATACTTTCTCCATACTGTTTTATCATTCGTTTTAATCGTTCTTCTCGATCATTATGTGATTGATTCCTTAAAGGGTTTGGTTTCATCTGCATACCTCATAGAAAAAGTCATTTAACTATAGACGATTCAGCTTAATAAAGGTTGGATTTATTTCTAACCAATTACCATTTCTCATATTTAATCAAAAAACCTTTTTTATCCAATTGGAAGGTACAATTCCCTTTTAAGAGAAATAAGAAAAGAAGTTGAAAATAGGGAGCTGGTTTTTAATGAGTGGGATTTGAAGCTTTAAGGAAAATGTATAAAAAGAGGGATGAAGAACTACCATTACAACGGAAAAAATTAATGAGAACAATAGAACAAGACCTAGTGGCAGATAACAATGTTTTGGCTGTATTTTATGGAGGATCGATCGGAAAAGGAAACACAGATTTTTATTCAGATATTGATCTTCGTATTGTGGTGCAAGACGCAGATTTTGAAAAGTTTCGACAGAATAAAAAGCAAAGAGCAATGAATTGGGGGAATGTTCTTTTCTTTGAAGATTTTCCTTGGACAAACTATTCTATCGCTCATTATGACTCATTTATTAAGGTGGATACTTTTTATTACAAGAAGAAAGATCTTCATCCTTCTATATGGATGCAGCATTTAAAAATAGTTTACGATCCTGAAGGTCATGTAAACTCCATAAATCAACAATCCCTGCAACTATCCTACACACCATCAGTAGAAGAACTAGAAATCTGGCGTACTAAATTCTTTGCATACGTTCATGAGTTCTATAGGCGAATCATGCGAAGTGAATTCTCATACGCAAAACAATGCTTAGAGAACATGATCTATTCTATGGTGTCCGGATGGTATATGAACGCAGGTCTGCAACCGAATACATTTGGTGATTGGTCGAAGGTTGAAGGAAAGAGCAGTCCGTTAGCTGACTGGCAGCGGATGCTCCTTACTAATTGGCGCTACACTTCAAACGAAGAAGACATGTTAAGAGTTTTTAAGAATATCTTACCTGAATTCCAAAAGTTACATAAAAAGTTATGTGAAATCGTAGAAATTACGTATGAACAGAAATGGGAAGACGAAATTTTGAAGAAAGTTCTCATTGATTATTAACTGGCATGAGGTGGTGAGTGTATGGAATATGGGTCGTCAGGGTTGGCATTAATGGGGTTATTTACATTTTTAGTACCAATAGGAGTAGGAATCTTTGTGTTGGTCATGCTTTATCAAATGAACCGATCTCTAAAAAGAATAGCGGATCGACTAGATGAGAAATAATCATGAAACCAAAAGATAGCTGTCCCTGTGTGGACAGCTATCTTTTTTTATATTGCTTTTCTATGATTATCTTCTAAAGAAGTATGTTTTTTAAATTTAGGTATCTTTAAGTAGACGACCAAGCGTACAAGATATTCCATAGGACCGATGGGCAGGTATTTTAAATAAATCGAACTAAGGAATGCTTGAGATCCAAATATAATTACACCTATAACACCCGCCAGAATTACACCAAGATCACCAAACCAACCTAAACCATAGCCGTAAAAGAGAAATGTACAAATCATCGATTGCATTAAATAATTTGTTAATGATAGTTTTCCCATACTTTCAAAACCACTTAAGAAGCGTTTGAACTTCTGATGGTTGTACATGTAAACGAAAAGACTGATATAACCGATCGCAAGCATACTTCCCCCGATCATGCTCATATCTAAACGATAATCCCACTGCTTGCTGAGTAGAGGAGTAGCTTTTAGTAAGAGTCCGATTGGTATAAATAAACTGCCTAGGATTGTGAACTGTTTGATCTTAGAAGACGTGTTTTGCAGCCATTTTCGATGTGCTGCATACATACCAATTAGAAACATCGGACTAAGAACAAAAGGTGTTAAAAATAACATGAAGGCAGCTTCACCACCACTCATATCAAGCATCTCGTCATCAAGACTGTGTGCTCTTATTTCTGAGTATGTTCCTGATCCATAGATTTCTTGTGTTTGTTTCATGTATAAATCTATCTTGTCAGCACGGATCATTTTAATTTCTTCTGCCTCAAACAGGGAACCAATGAAGAGAAGAGAGAATAGTAGAATAGCCCAAATCAATAGTGTCTTTGGTTTGCGATTTACCATAACCAAAAGCAGAACACCCATAAGCCCATATACAAAAAGAATATCTCCTTCCCATAAATACGTACTATGCAAGATCCCAAGAGTCATCAGTAAAGCAAATCTTCTGAACAGATGCCACTTTACGCGTTTGTTTCTTTCCTTTAAGTTGTTACGCATAAGAATGAGCGAGTACCCAAAGATGAACATGAAGATGGGAAGAAATGCGCCTTCAATCACCACTTTTGTGAAGTAGTAAGCATATGTATCAACGGTTGATAATTGATAATAATGAATTTCGTCCTTTCCAAAGATTCCGAACTGGAAAATGAGTAGGTTTGCTAAAAGAATCCCTATTAAACTAAATCCCCTGATACCATCGATGATGTTAATTCTCTGTTTGACCAATGACATGTAATAATCCCCTTTATCTACATAATTACCAATACCTAACAAATTTGTCGACGACATAACTATAACAGCGTATTTTATAAAATTCAACAAATATTTATTGTTTTACGATAAAAAAATAATGATTATTGAGATTTTATCGTTCTTTTGTGGTATGTTAAATTCATGAAATTAAAGATGAGGAGCAGAAAGATGAAGTGGAAAATGTTTTATAAATATGGAGCGAAATTATGCACAGTTCTTTTTTATGTTATTAGTCTTTTTGGTATTTTTACATTGGTATATCATTTGTCCTATTTAATGAGTTCAACAGGAGAATTGGCAAAGTCTTTCGGTGCATTTGATCCTGTGTACAGCAACTTAACGTTAGTTTTTGATCAGCAACCTTTACTTTATAAGGATGAAGAATTCATCGTCCTCTCATTGGTGACCTCTATCATTATGTTTGTTTTTGCATTGATTTTCCTAAGACTCATGAGGAAATTGTTACAGAATTTACACCAAGAGAGTTTATTTATGATGGAGAACGTTAAGGTTTTATTCAAGATGGGTATCACCATTCTTGTACTTGGGTCAGCTTTTACCTTTATGGACGAGCTTTTAATGACAAAAGCACTTAAGGAAATTGATGTAACGAACGCTTCGGTAACATATACAGGACTAGCTTATGTTGATACGTTTTTCACAGGGATTTTCGTAATGATTCTAGCCTCTGCACTAAAGGTTGCCGTAGAGGCAGTAGAAGAAAATAAACACACAATCTAAAGGTGGAGTAGGGATTGCAATGATTCGAATAAAATTAGATGTTATGATGGCACAGCGAAAAATGTCATTGAACCGATTGTCTGAACTGGTTGATATCACCCCTGCTAATCTTTCTGTACTTAAAAATGAAAAAGGAAAAGCGATTCGTTTTTCAACACTTGATGCCTTGTGTAAAGTACTAGAATGTCAGCCAGGCGATCTGATTGAATATATCGATGACTAGTAGAAAAAGGGAGAGGGTTTGGTTACATGAAAAAAGTAGCTGTTAGCTGGAGCGGTGGGAAAGACAGTTGCTTAGCTCTATATCGATTGCTTCAAGAAAAGCATGAAGTGGTATGCTTGATATCCATGGTTTCTGAAGAGGATGTACGAAATCATGCCCATGGTATTCCATTGAAAATCTTACAATTACAAGCAGATGCGATCGACCTTCCTTTAATTATGGTGGATTCAGCTGGGGAGTATGAAGCTTCTTTAATAAGGTCTTTGACTTCTATAAAAAAACAGTTTGGGATAGATGCGATCGCATTCGGCAGTTTGTATATGGAAGAAGATCGGAAATGGAATGAACATGTTGCGGAACAAGCAGGATTAGAGGCTCTTTTTCCAGTATGGATTTTGGAAGAACATGCACCAAAATTATTAGAAGAATTTATCTCATTAGGTTTTCAGTCGATTGTTTGCCGAGCCTCAGCAGATATCTTGGACTCGACTTGGACAGGTCGTGAGTTGAATGAAAGTTTTTGTAAGGATATTAAAGCAACAAAGAGCTGCCCAATGGGTGAACATGGAGAATATCATACATTTGTTGTAGATGGACCAATCTTTCGAAAAAGGCTTGAGATTGTTCACTCAGATGTTATCTTAAATTCAGGATTATGGTCGCTTGACATACGTTCATGCAGGTTCATAGATAAGGATACGGAGGCTGTTATGACATGAACATTCACTTTAGAAAGATGTTAAAACCTGAAGAAAACGTATTAGAAGCTTTAAATCGTTGGGAGAACGACACAAAGCTTGTTCCATTAACACGACCGAACAAGGATAGAATAGAGCTTGAAAGTAAACGAATCATCACCATGGAAGACTTATATCAACGTTTAGAGTTTCACGAGATTTATTTGATCTTTGTAGACGATCAATTAGTAGGTGAGATGAATTATATGGTCGATCCTCCTCATCTTTTTAAAAGAACAGAAGGAACGGCATGGTTAGGTATTACGATAGGTGAATCGGTTGGAAGAGGTAAAGGCATTGGTTACCAAGCGTTGTCATACTTAGAGAATGAAATGAAAAGAAATGGTTTGAAACGCATCGAGCTTGGTGTGTTTGAATTTAATGCCAACGCACAAAAACTTTACCGAAAATTAGGATACTCAGAAATTGGTAGAGTCGAGGCTTTCACGTATTATCAAGATCGAATGTGGGCGGACATTCGAATGGAGAAATTAATCAAATAATAATGACTCATAACTGTCCATTCGGGCAGTTTTTTTGATTTAAAGGGATTTTTTGGATTTTTATTGAATTGAGATAGCACAAGAGATAGGTTGGTAACTCAAAGGACTCGTTTAAAAAAGAATAGTATGGAGCTGTTGTGATGAACATCAAACAAGAAAAACCACAAGGGGATGAGCTTGAAAAAGAAGGATCGCCAAGTAAAAATTGAAAACACTGCGATTCGCAGTGTTTTATTTATTATTAGCTTTTAATGTATAGTTTTCTGATACATTGACTTCCTCATCAATGAGTATATACGGATGTGTTCTCAGTAAGCTTTTTTGAAGATGCTCTGGCATCTTATCACCTTCATACGCACATATCAGCGGGAATGCAAGTTCATTCACTGCGCCATCCACGATTCTCTCAAGGTCTTCGATTAGATGGAGAGGATCTTCCATGGTCCCCCATTCAACATGTGCCCACGAACGAAAAGGCTTGTTGTTATCTACATAAGGTTTAACGGTTTTGAAGAAGTAATCAACAATTGCAGGCGGATGATAACTACCGCTTGAATAATAAAAGTCAAAATTATTTACATGATGAACAAGCTTCATTTGTTCAGGTTTTAATCTTATGGCCAGTTCTTGTTTAAGCATGCGATAGATTCTTTCATTTTCAATAACTACAACATACTCTCCTAATGAAGTACCATCTTGAATAAAATCCACAATTTTTTCAGTGTATTCTTTCATTCCATAATAAGAATAAAGTACATGAACATTCCTTTTTTGTTCGAACAACTCTTTCATATTCCCTATCAAAGTTATCACCATTCTCAAATATTAATTTATATTAGTTTACCTGTTTTAAAGAATAAAAGCTAAGAGAAAGAATATTCACGTTAACAAGTCTTTTGGATAGGTTACGGTAAGGTTTTACGCGTATCTTTTTAGGCAACTATAAGGGATAGAGCACAAATAGGTACAAAAATATTATATTATAAGGAATGATTTTATGAAAGCCGTTCAAGTGACAGGTTATGGAGATATAAATAAATTAGAAGTTGTTAATATAGACATACCGGAGCCAGGAGAAAATGAAGTTTTGATTCAGGTGAAAGCATGTGGTATCAATAATACGGAAATCTGGATGAGAGAAGGAGCATACGGTACAGGTTCTAAATCAGGTTGGCGACCAGAAGGGGTTCAATTTCCGAGAATACCAGGCTCAGATATTACAGGTACAGTTGTGAAAACAGGGAAACAAGTTGCATCTTCTATGATGGGAAAGAATGTTGTTCTGTTTCCTTTTACATCAAGTGGAGAAGAAGGATACGAACATATCTCTAATGATATGTCATTTATAGGGTCTGAGTATGACGGAGGGTATGCTGAATATGTGGTATGGCCAGCGGATCTTTGCTTTGATATGCCTTTAGAGAGTTTCACAGAAAGTGCGGTATTCTCTGTGAGCGGTTTAACCGCTTGGCACATGGTCGAACAGATCCAGGTTCAACCGAATGAAACCGTCCTCGTAACGGGTGCCAACGGTGGTGTGGGTTCACTGAATGTACAGATTGCCGCTAATGTATTTGGTGCTAAAGTTATCGCAGTGGTTGGTGACTTAACATTAGAAGGTAAACTAAAAGAACTCGGAGCAACACATGTTGTCTCATATAAATCAAGTGACCTTGCGCATGAAATCCAACAAATAAACGGGGGTCCGATTGACTCGGTTTTAGATGTGGTAGGTGACGCGTTGTTTCCAATCGCCCTTCAAGCCTTAAAAAACGGAGGCAAGTTCTGTATTTCAGGATCTGCCGGCGGACAAAAAACAGAGCTTGATTTTAGAACCTTATATTTAAAGCATATAACACTATACGGTTCTGTTTTAGGAACAAAGGCAGAATTTGCTCGAATGTTAGATGCAATTTCTCAAGGTAAAATTAAACCCGTTATAGATCGAACGTTTCCTCTTCAAGAGGCAAGAGAAGCTCAAACATATTTCAAGAAAGCAGGAAAGTTAGGAAAGATTGTATTAATTCCGTAGGAAGATGTGTTCATATTAAAAGTAAAGAAATGGCTACCAAATTTGGTAGCCATTTTTTCATTTAACTTGAGAGTTTAACTCGATCTTTCAAATCATGATCTTTATTTTGAATCAAGGTACAGATTAAGTAATACACTCCCGGCACTGCAATTATCACACCGATAAAAAAGTATGTCATACGAGTATCTATGTCTAAGTAACTGTTAGAAGCGAACAAGATTCCGAGTGGCATGGTGATACGAAGAAAAAGTAACCTTACTGCGCTTAATTGTGATAATCGATCTCGAGGAGCATTTCGTTGAAAAAGAGCAGCGCTTTGGGCATTGAACAGCGGAAATAAGAGTCCTCCTAAGAATTCGCATCCCCAAGCGATATAAACAGAAGGAGCGAAGTACAATGCGATAAAAGACAACCCTCCTCCTACAAGGCCGACATACATGGTTTTGTTGTTCTTAGGTAACTTTGTAAGAAGCAGCATGCCAAGCGCATATCCAATCGGAAACATTCCCGCAAAAATCGCATATTCCCAAGCTTCCCCGGTCAAATCTTCTCTAATAAAAGGCACGTTTATTACCAAAGTGGCTCCCACTGCAAATTGCACAGTTGATGATAACAGAGTTAGTCTTAGTAGCTGTGGAAATTGAAGGAAAGTACGATGCCCAATTTTTGTTTCTTCCCACCAGAACTTTTTTGACCATGTCGCTACTCTTTTTGTGCTTACTTGAGGAATTTGAGAAAGCGATATGGAACTCAATAAAAACATAAGGCTAGATAATCCGTAGATGGTATACAGAGGACTGACTAAAAGAAGTAGGGATGTAACGCCTGGTGCGATAAAACTCATGACGCGCATGGTTCCATCGAGTAAGCTGTTGGCAGAAACTAATTCTTTTTCTTCACAAAGATCCGGTAATAATGCGAAAGAAAGACTAGCGTATATCGGTTGCAAAAGTCCCAACACACATTGCAGCACAACTAGTCCAGCTATCGTACCAATTTCTGTACCACTTATATATCCAATCATAGGAAGGATATATGCAATTGAGCGGACCCGTTGAATATTTTTAAGCATTCGTTCTTTGATAACGTGATTTAAGAACGGGGCACTAATCCCTTGCAGAATTAAGGAAGGAAGAAAATAAAGAAGCCAAAGTGCTCCCATCCACTCTTTGGAACCTGTTATCTCGAACAAAAGAAGTCCGTTTATGATTCCACCAGCAACCCCTCCGAATTCGGAGATGATTTCACCAATCCAGAGGGCCTTAAATGGTTTAGAAAATGAGTTATTCTGCATTTGTGTTTTCTACCAAATAGTGATGAAGTTCGTTGGAGAACGAACGAATATAGTGTGTATTAGCGGAATAAATGCCCTTTTCAACTTTAACAAATTTAGCAGCTTTTAGAAGTGAAAGCTGGTGATGTAGCGTTGTTTTAGACACGTTGAACTGCAAGGTTAGTTCTTGAAGAGATAGTGGTCCACTTACTAGTTGGTAGAGGAGTTTTAAGCGAAGTTCGTCCCCTAGCGCTTTATGTCCCCGTACAAGCTCGTTAGAAGGAGAACCTGGCTCTAACAGCGCTTCATCACTTAATGGATAGAAGATGAGTTTTGTATCCGATGTTTTTTGTTCAAGGATCCAAGGTCTGTAAGAGATGTGTGGGATGAGTTTTATGTTCCAAACAGAAGGTTCTGGTACATATTTTGCTCCTTTTGTAATACGTTCAATTTCTTCTAATGGTTTTTGGTTATCAAGAAGACCATGCCGTTTCTTTTCAAATGAGAGAGCTTGCATCCATTTTTCCCAATCGATATCTTGACTCATCCAGTTGTACCACTCTGAAAGTGTATCTGCCAGTAAGGTATGTAACTCGTCACGGCTTAAATCACTGAGTGATCGAATGTAACCCTCTAGATAGTCGTGATCTTTAAAAAGTAACGCATAATGATAGAAAGCGTCAGGCTGCTCATACCTTTTTGATGTCTCAATTCTATGTGACTCATGAGAACGATTTTTATAAGGTAAGAGCGTTTTATAAAAAGAGTCTGGTGGCAATGTAGAGATTTTTTGCGAAAATTCTTTAATGGTAGAAGCTGAAACTTTGTTCTGTAACATAATTATTCCGAACCACAAGTTTGTTTTATTAATTTTGTCTAAGTTGTTTCTTAATGAAGCAGGCATGAGGGACATTCGCTGAGTCCACTGTTCATCTTGTTCGAACGTGTGTCGTAATTTTTCGTATGTATAACCTGCAATCCCTAATGCTAACTCCCATATCAGTGAACTTTCAATTGATATAGAAACAGTTTCCTGAGAGTGAGAAGAATATATATTTTTCATGTGTACCTCCCTAAATTTAATGAATGTAATTTTATTCTAAATTAACTGAATGACAAATTCAATATATTTAGAATTTTTATTCATCATTAATTTGAATAATCAAAAATCTCTAATTAACCTCATGCTATGTGCTAAAATTAGGAAAAAAGGGGTCTAAGGCTATGTTTGTTTATAAAATTGACGATGAGCTATCTCTTCGTATGTTTAATGAAAAAGATGCTACAGAGTTCTTCCAACTAACGATTGAATCTAAAGAGTATTTAAAGGAATGGTTAGGCTGGTTAGACTATACGAATGAAGAAGAAGACTCCTTAGCTTTCATAAAAGCGACCTTAAAAGGGGTAAGTGAAACAGGTGGGTATCCGAAAACAACGGCGATCATCTATAAAGGAGCAATTGCTGGAATTATCGGGTTTAATGAAATTAATCGATTACATAAGATCGGTGTTATGGGCTATTGGCTCGGTCAACAGTTTCAAGGAAAAGGAATTATGATGAGAGCGTGCCAAGCTTATATAGCATATGGCTTTAATGAACTTGATCTTAATCGAATTGAAATACGAGTAGCTGAAGAAAATAAAAAAAGCCGTGTGATTCCTGAGAAACTAGGGTTTAAGGAAGAGGGCAAGATTCGCCAAGCAGAATGGATTTATGATCATTATGTTGATCATGTGATATATGGTCTATTGGCTGAAGAATGGAAACAAAATAACTAGGATGTTTAGGTAAGCTGACACGAGAAGGTTTTACAGACCTTTTTGCTGTCGGCTTTTTTTACTATTACGTAATTGTTACTTGAAAGTGCCTATCGTACTTCAAAGTGCGTACTTTTATTTTTGGGTATAGAGCGTATGATTTTAACCATAAAGGAATCTTTTCACATAGGAGGACACGACCAACAATGAATCCATTTAAAAATCATCGTTCTTACAATCGAATGTATAAAGAGGGTGAATTAACACTTGGACTACACATCCCTCTTGAAAATTATAGATTTGCTACACCGACGATGGAACAGCAAGTTGAATTGTCGCAGTTAGCTGAAAAATTAGGTTTTACAAGTTTATGGTTTCGTGATGTTCTGTTGGAAGATCCGAATTTTGGAGATCCAGCGGTAGGTCAGATATACGATATGATGATCTATATGACATATTTAGCAAGTCAGACGAAGGAAATTGCACTAGGAACAGCAGCTGCTGTACTACCATTAAGGCATCCGTTGCGTGTTGCTAAAGAGATCGCAACTTTGGATCAATTGTTCCCAGAACGTGTGTTGCTTGGCGTATCATCAGGTGATAGACGTGCTGATTTTTCTGCTTTAGGCGTATCGCACGAAACACGAGGGCAAGCGTTTGTGGAGGCTTTTCAATATCTTAACCAGGTCCTTTATAACGAATACCCAGAAATCCGTTCATCCCGGGGAATTGTGCAGGGAGCTAATCTTGTACCTAAGCCAACAAAACGAATTCCGACATTTATTACGGGCTATGCACAACAGGAAATGGAGTGGTTTGCAGAGCATGGAGATGGGTGGATGTACTATCCTCGCAGTCCCAAATATCAAGAAGTAACGATCAAGAGATGGAGAGAATTAGTAGAGCGTTACCATTCTGATACGTTCAAACCGTTCACTCAGCCGATGCATCTTGATCTAGCAGAAGATCCTAACGAAGGTCCACAACCGATTCGTTTAGGATTTAGAATCGGTCGCAATTCATTGATCGAGCTGTTGCAAGTGTATAGAGAGTCTGGAGTAAACCACTTGTTCTTTGCACTCTTTGATAGTAAAAGACCAGCGAAGGAAGTTATACAAGAACTAGGTGAAGAAGTGATACCGCATTTTCCAGCTTTAAAACTTTAAATCGTCAACAAAAAAGCCAAGCTTGCTGCTAGACGCAGAAGCTTGGCTTTTGTTTAGTAAAGAACGTCTTGAAGAAACTTTTCTAAAGTGTCAACATTTGTAATTCTTTTATTGCACTCATGACTGTCCGTACAAATGTAATTTCCGATTGCTTTATAATAGTCGGAAGAAGCGTTTGCTGGTTTAGATTTTGTTATCGCTGAGAATAATGCAACATCTGTAATTCCGTTACACAAAAAACAGATCCCCTTGTTTGATGGTGTATATCTACCTTGCACACCAACTAGCTTACCGTCTAAGTGATACACGATGAACATTTTATTCGTACCATTATCAACCCAGCCCAGATAACTAATCTTTTGAAAGTCAATCGTATTCAAATCAGGTACTTTCAGCTTCTTCACTTTCGGAAACAATTTCATGATCTGCTTATTAGTAGGGGTTGAAAATTCCTCAAGAAATGGTTCTAAGGATTGCAAGTATTTCTGAAACTCTTCTGATTTCCGTAAAGGTTCTAACCCCGCTATTAAATCTTTTTGTGATTCTTCCAGATCAGAAAAGGATTCAAGAATTTTTGATTGAGCGCTGTGTTGAACAGCTTCAATTACTTTTGGATCAGCACCATTATTACATGCACGCTGTAGTTGTATAACTTGTTGTTTTATGAGGTTGTACTGATGATTTCTAATGAATGGTTTACTCATTTTGTTCAGCTCCTTATTTTTTGTGAAAAAAGAAAACAAGGGGCAAAGCCATCATTAGAAACGAAGTCATACGCTCGGGCGACTGACGTTACCGATGTCTGCCCATACAAAGAATCGCCCCTAATGTTAGGCTTTGCATGAGCTGCTTATGATTCCGGCAAAATGATTTGCCATTTTTACCGACCTCCATTCAACAATAGTATAAGAAGAGGACGTCATTTGTGCAAACATAAAAAGACTGATCCGAATCTAGACATCGGACAGCCTTTTTCTTTAACTCATATTTCTTAAATAGTACCAAACCAAGTTAGTAAACGTTTGCGCTTGAGAAGAGATTGGTGATTCTTCAAAACTTTTTTGAAATGGCTTCAATAATGGTTGAAGAACAATCTTACGAATACGTTCACGTTGAAGTTCGCTCATGACCGCATCAAAAAGGTCTTGCTGTTCTTCGTTAAATGTAAAATCCTGCTGCAGTTGATGTGCGTGTGATAAAATATCATCTATTTTAACGTGTTTTTTATTTGCATTTGTATGGAGTAAATCAATAGCTGAAAGAGGGATGAGAACTGATTCGTTCATCATCATCTTCGGTACGATCAACTCAATATAAGAAAGAAGGGTATCAACGACATGCTCTAATGAGTAAGTCGTATTTGTAATTCGCATCGTAAATAACATATGATGCATCATGCCGAAGAATAGGATAGTCGCTTCAAACACATGCTCCCGCACTTCATCCCCTAAGATCTCGATAAAACGATTAGATATCCATTCCATCTCGTAAAACCGATGCTGCATAACGAGTTTTTTTAGGTCAGCCTCATTGGAAGAAAGAATCGCTTCAAAAAGTGGCTGAAGATTTCTTTCCTGGTTCAGCCGCATGATGATCACAATTTGTTCGATGAAAACGTCCCGATCACCTGTATCCCTGCCTATTTGAACGGCGATTCGCTGTTGACTTGCGTCATAACGCAGAAATTCCAAAATGTCCGCGATACAGTCACTTTTAGATGAGAAATAGTTATAGAACGTACCTTTAGATATATTTGCTTTATCAATGATTTCCTGTATAGAAGTCTGCTGAATGCCTTTTTCTATAAAGAGCTTTAATGCGGTGTCAGCAACTTTTCTTTTCCTGTTATTCATGTGCTCCTCCTATGTCCAACCCTTACAACTAGTATAAATTTCTTGAGGTGGAAACACAATGCTTTTAGACTGATGGTATAAAAGAGTTGATATTTTTATACTTAGGGTATAAACTTAATAAAGTTAAGTAATTATTTTAATAAAGAGGAGAAATGACATGGGGAATACAGATTCCACTTTACAACATAAAAAACCGCCCTATTTGATGCTTGCGATCTTGTTCGTTGGAGCGTTCGTAGCTTTCCTTAACAATTCATTGCTAAACGTAGCATTGCCAACCATCATGGTGGATTTAAATGTTAAAGATTATTCGACTGTTCAATGGTTAGTTACTGGTTTCATGCTTGTGAGCGGTGTTTTGATACCAGCTTCAGCTTTTTTAATTACTCGATTTTCAAATCGAATGTTGTTTATTACTGCGATGGCCATCTTTACAATCGGTACAGCGCTATCGGCTTTTGCTCCTAACTTTGGTGTATTATTAACCGGACGTATGGTGCAAGCGGTTGGTTCATCTGTAATGGGGCCAATCTTAATGAACGTTATGCTCGTTAGTTTTCCACGCGAAAAACGAGGCATTGCAATGGGAATCTTTGGTTTGGTTATGATCACTGCTCCTGCGATCGGACCAACCTTGTCAGGGTATATCGTAGAATATTACGACTGGCGTCTTCTTTTTGAAATGATTCTACCCCTAGCTATCCTGAGTTTATTATTTGCAGTATGGAAGCTTGAAAACGTGATGAAGCAGAACAAAAATGTTTCACTAGATTATCTTTCTCTCGTGTTGTCTAGTATCGGTTTTGGAGGCATTCTATATGGATGTAGTACAGCAAGTTCGGACGGATGGACGGATACAGTTGTTCTATCAACACTGATTATTGGTGGAATCGCGTTAGTTATCTTTATCCTACGACAACTAAAGTTAGATGAACCGTTGTTGAACATTCGAGTGTATAAGTATCCAATGTTTGCTCTTGCTTCTGTCATTGCGATCGTTAATGCGGTTGCCATGTTCTCAGGGATGATTTTAACACCAGCTTACGTGCAAAGCGTGCGAGGCATATCGCCACTAGATTCTGGGCTGATGATGCTGCCTGGAGCTATTATTATGGGTATTATGTCTCCGATTACAGGTAAGCTTTTCGATAAATTTGGACCGCGTGCTTTAGCGGTAGTTGGTCTTTCAATCACAGCGGTTTCGACTTATATGCTCGCTCACTTGCAAGCTGATTCGGCTTACTCTTATATCATCATGATTTATTCTATGCGTATGTTTGGATTGTCGATGGTTATGATGCCGATAATGACAAATGGACTTAATCAGCTTCCAACGAGCCTAAATCCGCACGGTACTGCCGTTAATAATACTGCGCAGCAAGTATCCGGTTCTATCGGTACAGCAATCCTGGTTACAATTATGAACACTGTTACGAAAACAGAAGCAAAAAGCTTAATGAACGGAGTAGATCCAGCGACGATTACGGAAGCATCAACCGCTGCTTTAACACAGCAAGCGCTTCTGTCTGGTATTCAATACTCATTCTTTGTTGCGTTCGGAATCAACATTGTTGCGTTAGTGCTAGCCTTTTTCGTTAAACGCGTAGATACGAGTGCTGAAGCGGTAAATAAGATTGAAAAAGAAAACAAAACATCAACAAAATCAGTTACTGCATAAAATAATGAAAGTTAAAACCGATCCTTTGGGTATATTTTAGACCCAAAGGATCGGTTTTTTTCTATTTGATTAAGGTTTAAGTTCAGATCTTAGTCGGTGAACACTTATTCTCCCATGTTAAGTAAGGGTTCAGGTGGAAGTGCAGTGATCTCAGGTGGAAAGGGCGACTCTACCGGTGAAAGTGAAGTGTTTACCGGTGCTCACAATCAATACTTAGGTGATTACATTCCATTTATCGGTGAACGTGTAACAAATATAAAAACACGTACCGTAAAACACTTAAAATCCATAAATGATGTGTAGGATCTACAGTTAATTGGGTACAGTAATAAGCAGATTGATTTACATCGTCTAAAAATAGGAGTAAGGTCTTAACTAATCTTTTGTAAGTAAAAGGAGTGGAAATGAAGATGAATAAAATGAACACCGATTTTTCAAATATATATATTAACGGTGAATGGAGAAAAGGAAGCAGTGATAGCTTCATGAAAAACACAAATCCATTTACGGAAGAAGAACTTGTTACCATTCAAGCTGCAACGAAAGAAGACTTGGATGAAGCTTATGAGGCAGCGAGAATCGCTCAAGCTGAATGGGCAAACGAACTTCCACAAAACAAGCGAGCTGTTTTAGAAAATGTAGCTGCCGTTATGCAAGAGAATGAGGAATTTATCCTTGATTGGATCATTAAAGAATCAGGAAGCACGTATATGAAAGCAATCTCTGAATTTCGAGCTTCTATCAATATCTTAAAAGAATCAACAACATACCCTTATCGTATGGAAGGAAAAATACTTCCTTCTCAAACAGCAGGCAAGGAAAACAGAGTATACCGTAATCCGTTAGGGGTAATTGGAATCATTAGTCCTTGGAATTTCCCGTTCCATCTCGCTATTCGATCCATCGCTCCTGCCATTGCGACTGGAAATGCTGTAGTTATTAAACCAGCTACTGACACCCCGGTTACAGGTGGATTAATCTTTGCGAGCATCTTTGAAGCGGCTGGACTTCCAAAAGGGCTGATCAACGTTATCGTAGGACGCGGTTCAGAAATTGGAGATGAGATCGTCACACATCCAACTCCTCGTCTGATCTCGTTTACAGGTTCAACAGAAGTAGGTAGACATATCGGAGAACTTGCTGGTAAGAACTTAAAGAAATCTGCTCTTGAATTAGGCGGAAATAACGTATTTATTGCGTTAAAAGAAGCAGATATTGATCAAGCAGTAGATTCAGCCCTGTTTGGAAAGTTCTATCACCAAGGGCAAATTTGTATGGCGATCAATCGAATCTTTGTTCATCAAGACATTTATGAAGAATTCGCAGAAACTTTTGTTAAACGAGCAAAAAATCTTAAATTTGGCGACCCATCCAAAAAAGATACGAACGTTGGTCCATTAATTAACAGAGATCAAGTAGATCGAATTTTAAAGGATATTGAAGCAAGTGTTTCACAAGGTGCGAAGATTCGCGTTGGTGGAGATGCAGAAGGCAATGTTTTAGAACCAACCGTAATAACAGATGTGAACAATGAAATGCCATTAGCGAAGAATGAAATCTTTGGACCAGTAGCTATACTAATACCATTTGAAAAAGATGAAGACGTGGTTCAAATGGCAAATGCTTACCCGTACGGACTAAGTGGAGCCGTTCATTCTAAGGATATCGAACATGCAACAGATATAGCTCACGAAATTCATACTGGTATGATTCACATTAACGACCAATCTGTTAACGACGAACCTCACATGCCATTTGGAGGAGAAAAAGATTCAGGACTCGGCCGATTTAATGGCGAGTGGGTGTTAGAAGAATTCACTACCTTAAAGTGGTTATCTGTACAACGCACGCCAAGAAATTATGGGCCTTTCATTAGCCAATTAAAGTAATTAAGTACAAAAAGCATCCGGATGACTTCATTCGGATGCTTTCTTTTGTTAATGAATCAATCTTATGATGTTTTTAGAAATGAGTAAAAACTCAACTTATTTTTACCAGTGTTCTTGGAAATGTATAATGCCTCATCTGCATACTCAAGTATTGTTTGTGGTGAAACGTCCTTAGCTATCCATTCAGCTGATCCCATGCTGCACCCAATGTTTATAGAATGATCCTGAATATGAAATGGTTGGTTAAGAGTGTCTATGAGGAATTGTGAGATCTCGGTTATTTCATTCAGATAATTATCCTGAATGCGCAAAACGACTACAAATTCATCTCCACCTAAACGTGCTGCGAAATGTTCCTTCTTTATTAATGAATTAATGATCCGCTTACCTACCTCTATTAATAGTAGATCTCCCACATGATGTCCGTGTGTATCATTGATTGATTTAAAACCATCCAAATCGATATAAAGCACCCCATAGCTGCCATTAGAAGAATCGAAGCGAACTGAATTCATGTACTCTAAAAGAGCTAACCGATTCGGCATACTTGTCAGAAAGTCCGTATGTGCCATGTTCTCCATTTTGTCTAACTGTTTTTCTGTTTGCTTTAATGATGAGATTAAGCTTCTAAATGAAGAACTTAGAACTTCTATATCTTTGATTCCGCGCAACAAAGGAATCTCGACAATCTCACCATCTTTCAACTTATCAGCAGAGATAGCCAAGTCAAAAAGGGGACGAGAAACTCTCTTTGTGATAAACCATCCAATAACAGCCATAAAAAGAGAAATAACAATCCCACAGACTAAAATGAACGTTTGCAGATATTGAACAGATGCATACGCCGCTTGTTCTGATTGACGTATAACAACTGTCCAGCCTAGTCCGGGATAATTCTCATACCCGTCGCCATAAGCATAGCCTGTTACATAATTTTTTCCATCTGGCCAACGAACAAAATTCCACTCGTTTTTCTTTCCTTGATCATCAAGGTCACCTATCATTAGTTTTTTTCCTAAATCATTTTTATTACCTAGGAGTACTGTATCTTCTTTACTGATTATGTATACTTCAACATCTTTTTTCTTTTCTTTTATGGGCTTTAGAATAGCCGCTTCCACTTCTTTAGACCACTCCCAGCTGAGATGGGCGGCTAACACACCTTGGAAAACACCGTTTTTATCCCTTAATGGGGTACTGATATCAACTAATTGTAAGGGTGAACCATCCTTGGTTGGAATCAGTTTGGATAACAAAAGTGCATCATGAACATCACCGATAAAAGGCTGTTCAGTTGCATTTTGAAAAACAGGTCGAGCAGATATATCATGGTTTAAAAGCAGTTTCTTTGTTGAAGCTTGAATGAATCCCTTTTGATTCGTTATTCCCACCCATGAGAAGGAAGGGATTTTATTTTGAAGCTGATCGATCAGAAATTGTGCTTCATCTATTCTTCTTGGATCTTTGAGAACTTCCTGTTCACTTAAAACTTGTAGTTCCTGATATCTGGACCACATGAAAGAATCAAGGTTGTGAGATAGTTGAAAAGCTGAAGAAGCTAGAGAATTGCCTATTTCTTTTTCTAATAATTCACTGGATTTATCACTGATAAAGATGCTAAGAAATAAGGATGTGGCTAATATGATTAATGAGATGCTAACAGAAAGATACGTTTGAATTTTGATAGACATACAAAATGACTCCTACTACAATTAAATTTTCTTCTAAAAGAACCATTTGTTATATCGGAAACAAGTGTACAAATGATTAGGAATCAATTAGATAAACAATGACATAAAGTTTTCAAACGAGAATTATGGAAGCTGATTATGCTACACTACGAGAACAAGTCATATACATTAAAGGTGATGAAGAGATGTTAATTAATGATAAGATACGTCAAGACCTATTTGCTGAAGTAGGGGGAATCCATGATGAGAATCTCAATCAAAAACCTTCGGAAAATGAATGGTCTATTAAGCAAATACTAGAACACTTATATTTAATGGAAGGTGGCATTGCAAAGAACATTAAGCATCAACTCCAAAATGGCAAAGTGGTTAACGCAGATATGAAGCCAATTGAAGCAACAATCAACAGAGATATTAAAGTAGATGCTCCAGAATTTGCAGTCCCAACTTCGGAATTTGCTTCTATTGAAGAATTAAAGATGAAATTGGCTGCAACTCATCAACTTTTATTAGAAATCGAGAACACGGCTGATGAAAAGGATTTAGAAGCGAAAGGCTTTCCCCATCCTATTTTCGGTGATATTAGTTTAAAGCAATGGATTCCATTTGTGGCCTATCATGAACAACGACACATTCTTCAAATCAAAGAAGTGAAAGAAAAGTTAAGTCTTTAAAATCGAATTAAAAACATTCGTACATTCTTCATTAAGGAGAATGTATTTTTTTTGGAACGAAGCAGCAGTGTTTATTGCTTCTGATCGAGCTAGTGCCATAACAGGTGCGGTTATCAATGTTACGTGCGGTTCGATCATGGATTGAATCTTTTATTGGGTTTTTATGTTAAAATTAACTCTATAGGAATATGAAAGCTAAAGGAGCATACAAGAATGTCCCATACAAATTGTGTAACATGGTCTCATGAGTAAACAAAGATGTTTATTCATGAAGTAATGCTTTATTTTATTGATTCTCTATGAATGATATCTTTGTTTACTTCCTTCTAATTTGAAGAAAAATAGAATGGAGAGATAACATGATACATTTAATCCCTTTAACAGAGCAAGAATTTCAGGAGTATCTGGCATTCATGATTTCTGATTACGCAAATGAGATCACGAATAACTTCAACTTAACATTTCAATCAGCAAAAGAAGAGTCAGAAATGATGATGAATGATCTGTGGAAAGATGGGTTGTTGACAGAAGGTCAGTACTTATATAACATCTTAGATCCCAAAACTCATGAAAAAGTAGGCATAGTCTGGTATGGGTTGGTACCGGATCTTAATCAAGCTTATGTGTATCATATTTTCATAGATGCTATCTATAGAAGAAAAGGATACGGTAAGAGAACATTAGAAAAACTCCAAAGTGTTTTAAAACAAAGAGGTATAGCTTCTATCGGTTTGAGTGTCTTTGGAAAGAACGAAGCTGCTTATCAGTTGTATAAGAAGCTAGGGTATAAAAATACGAGACTTTCAATGGAATTAGTTCTATAAATTTTTATAAAAAACCAAACGAAAAGGTTAGGGTTAGATAACTCTAACCTTTTTTTGTATTTTTCAAAAGGACAGCTTCTTTAGAGAAGGAATTATATTCCAAAAGAGGAATATAGAAAAGTAAGAGGTGATTGTTATGAAAAAGATACTAAGCTTGTTACTATTAGTTATTTTGGCAGCTTGCAGTGATAAAGGAGCTGTAGAGAAGCTAAAAACGGACTATCCGAATGTAAAGAAAGAGATGGAGCAGTTGCCAACTGAGGTGCAAAAAAAGATGGCAGCTCCAGAAACTCTTCCTTTTCAGCCCAAGGACGTACAATTAACCTATGCCTCAGAACCGGTGGGAAATCCAAAGGGAGATATCTTACATACCGAATTCGTTTATGGTAATGAAGAAGGACTCGTTCTTCGTGTGACCACATTTCAGAACAAAAACACAAACTTTAATGATGAAGGTGAGAGGAAGACAACAAAATTAAAAGATGGAACTGAAGTTATCATAGAAAGAGAATCATCTGATGCTAAAGCCATTCGTTGGAGTAAAGATGATGTTAATTACGGGATGATGTTAATGGGTTCTAAGTTTGAGATGGAGGATCTGTTGAAATCAGCAAATTCGATGGACTATTAGGAGCTTATTTTGAAAGAAAAATATAGTTTAATATCATTATTCTTAAGTGCTTTGACAGTTACATTCTTTTTAATTATACAAATCTATGCCTATTCAATCGGATATTGGCGGTTGATCATGTGGGCAGGAGTACTAATGGCCATGTTTTTTGCATTTCTTTCTCCTAAGAACTTTGGTTTTCGAGGAATGGCGATTGCTGTCTCAATCATTCTTGCGGTCCCCCTTTTACTGTTGGAGATGGTGGGCTTTGCTTGGCGAAACGGTGGGTTTGGGAATTAACCGATTTTTATAGTTTGAGACTCCTATTTGCCGAAACTTTCCATCTCCTAATACGTAATTAACCGTATTACATAAAAATAGGGGTGGATAACATGGTTGAGATTAGTGTGAAAAAGATAGATAACAACTTTATTATTCGATGGCAACTATCGAGAGTGGAGATTCCAGCATCTGAGATCCTGAATGTGCACGTAGATGATACATATGGTGGAGAAAAAAAGGCAGCTATCCGTATCGGATTACCATATGGGACGACAGATCGGGTGGTCATTGAAACTAAAAAACAAACGTATATTTTGTTTACTTCAAATCCTTCAGCCATTATGAAAAAACTTGGTGCTTAAACAAGATAGGAATAAACAAAGCTCGGATATCTATGATCCGAGCTTTGTTTATTTCTTACATCTTAAATTTTTCTGTCAATTTCTTTAAGTTTTCTGTCATCTCATTTAACATTGTGATCGATTCTGACATTTTTGTAATTTGGCTATTTTGTCTAGCTGTTATGGAGGCTACATTTTGAGTGCCAGCAGCAGCTAATTCAGCAATTTTTGCGGTTTCTACTGCTGAGGCAGAGACTTCCTCAGATGAAGCAGACATTTCTTCAGTTGTAGTAGAGACCTCTTGGATTTGTGTAGCTACGCCTTCTATGGAGGATAAAATGACCGCGAATACTTCTTCAGTTTGTATCATTTCTTGCATGCCTTTATTTACTTCCTCTAAGACAACTGCCATCTCATCTGCCGTTTGATTGGTATCCTTATCAATTTGTTGAATGAACTTGCTAATCGTTTCTGTGGATTTTGTTGATTGGTCTGCTAACTTTCGAACTTCTTCAGCTACAACAGCAAAACCCTTACCCGCGTCTCCTGCATGAGCAGCCTCGATTGCGGCATTTAATGCAAGAAGGTTCGTTTGGGATGCGATTCCTGATATGATTTCAATAATCTTAGCAATTTCTACAGAATGTGATTTTAAAGTCATAATTGACGACGAAGACTGATTGACAGAAGCGGATATATTCTTCATCTGACTAATGGCTTTTTGCATAGATTCGTTTCCTTGCGTAGCTTTATCTAAAGTTAGTTGTGATAGGTTTGAAGAATTGGAAGCTGATGCAGCAATATGCTGAACACCCGAAGTCATTTCTTCTAGAACATTCACACTTTCTTGGAGTGTTACGTGCTGAGTCAGAGAATCATTTGAAACTTGGTCCATCATACTAGCAATTTCTTCACTCGCTGCTTTTGTTTCATTTGCACTAACGTTTAAAAAATGGGTTGTTTCATTTAATTTATTTCCCATTTGGTTGATGGAGTGAATGATGTCTCTTAAATTTTTAAGCATATGGTTAAACGATGAAGCGAGTCTTCCGATTTCGTCTTCTCGATCCAAATCAACAATTACACTTAAATCTCCGTTTCCAACTTGCTCAGACTTATCAGAAAGCAGTTGAATCGGTCTAGTAATAGAGACGGTCACATAATAGATGATCATCAATCCAAATAGTAAAATTCCAGCCACAATGGCAATCATCTTTATTTGATTTTCAGATATGGCTGTATAGACGCTCGTTACGTCTTGATCAGATCCGATAATTCCTATCACTTCACCAGAGTCAGATTTTATTGGGATGTAAATGGAGACCATTCCACCATATTCTTCTGTAAAGCTGATATCGGTAGTTGTTATTCCTTCATCCAGCGCTCTTTTCATTGCTGGATAATCGTCAACACCTTTCTCTACTTCTCCTAGATCTGATGCATCTTTAGATCCTTTTGGCATACCGTCCACTACATAAGAATAGATGTACTTCTCACCTTTTTTTTCTCTTTTCATCGTATACAGATATGCGAGTCCGTTCAACTCTCGCTGTTCGTTCAGTTTGTTGCGCAATGTCCAGTAATAGTCTGTTTTTCCTGAATTTAAGATGTTTTCATACTTTTCGGGTTCAATTAAGTCTGCAGAACGTTTTACCGTCTCAAGGACTTGTTTGCTAACCGTCTCTTCAATTAAACTTTTAGTGGAATCGATCGATAAATAACCGATTAAAATACCCATTAGAACAATTAAACCTGAGAAAATAATCAACATTTTTAACTTTATACTTTTTCTCAACATGTTCGCCCCTTATTTCTTCAAATTATTCTTTTTTGCAACAACGTGTATATCGGAATAAAATAGGGAATTTTTACTAAGGAATAGAGTGAGTCTAAATTATTTTTTTAGTTTAGAATTGAAATCTTGAAAACAAGGGAAGCTTTTCATATGTTAAGGTGGAATTAGAAAATGAGGATTTAATCAAATTAAAGTGGGTGTACTTCTCATGACAAAAGAAACAGTTTGGAATTTAGAAAACAGCTATGCTGAACTACCAGATAAATTTTTCTCGATAATAGATACAAACCCAGTAGAATCCCCAAAATTAGTTGTGCTCAATGAATCAGTGGCAATATCACTGGGATTAAAGGTAGATCTTCTTCGTCAGGAAGATGCTTTAGAAGTCTTTGCAGGAAACATGCTTCCAAAAGGCGGTTCTTCTTTAGCACAAGCTTATGCAGGGCATCAGTTCGGATATTTTAATATGTTGGGTGATGGGCGAGCATTAATGGTAGGGGAACATATTACACCTGAGGGGAAACGTTTTGACATTCAACTAAAAGGATCAGGAAGAACTCCATATTCTAGAGGAGGAGACGGACGAGCAGCATTAGGTCCGATGCTTCGAGAATATATAATAAGTGAAGCGATGCATGCTTTAGGCGTTCCAACGACTCGAAGTCTTGCGGTTGTTACGACTGGTGAATCAATCATGCGTGAAACCGCACTTCCAGGTGCTATCATGACAAGGGTAGCTTCAAGCCATCTACGGGTAGGAACGTTTGAGTTCGCATCAAAATGGGGAACTCTCGATGAATTAAGAGCGTTAGCAGATTATAGCTTGAAGCGTCACTATCCTGAGGTGAAGTTTGACGGAAATCAATATTTAAATCTACTCAAAAAAGTGATTGAGCAACAGGCTTATTTAATTTCAAAATGGCAGCTCGTTGGTTTTATTCATGGCGTGATGAATACCGATAATATGACAATCAGCGGAGAAACGATTGATTATGGCCCGTGTGCGTTCATGGACAAATATGATCCACTGACTGTTTTTAGTTCAATCGATAGAGAAGGGCGATATGCATACGCCAATCAGCCTCGAATTGCTGGGTGGAACCTTGCGCGATTTGCTGAAACACTTTTGCCGCTGTTAGATGATGAACAGGAAAAAGCGGTTGAATTGGCACAAGAAGTTCTATATGGCTTTTCTGATCTGTATCATGCAAATTATTTTAGAGGAATGCGTTCAAAGCTTGGTTTATATAATGAAGAGAAAGAAGATCAATCTCTAATAGAAGAACTACTTTCACTCATGGCTCATCATAAAGCAGACTATACGAATACATTCCGTTCCTTAACGCTTGGCAACAAAGATTGTTCGGATCTTTTTGAAGCGGAAGATTTTAAGACTTGGCTCCAAAAGTGGGAAGAAAGAAAAACGAGACAACCAAAGTCCAAGGAAGAAACATTGCAGTTGATGCGAAACAACAATCCATCCATCATTCCGAGAAATCATAGAGTGGAAGAGGCTATTCAAGCGGCTGAAAATGGTGATTACAGCGTGCTAAAAAGACTTCATCATGTCTTATCGATGCCTTACGATTACCTACCAGAACAAGAAGAATACACGCAATTACCACCTGAAAAAGAAGGACCGTATCGAACCTTTTGTGGTACGTGAGCACATAAAAATAGATAAAGAACATATAGATAAAAAGCTGCTCAGAAAGAGTAGCTTTTTCTGATATCCATAATATCCCATGGAAAAAGAGGAAGGTATATTTCGTTGACTTTTTAGTTAATAAGGTGTACTATTTTTTATATTGTTTTCCACGATTGTATTGAAAAAGAAGTGAAAATAAACTAGAATAATAGATTGGTTACTGAAATTTTTGAGGTGAGAGAATGATTAACCGAAAACAATTATTGAACAAACATATGGGATTTTTCCTGCTTACAGTTGTTTTAGTTTGGATTAAATCTTATGCCGCGTATAAAACAGAATTTAATCTGGGAGTCGAAGGTGGATTTCAAGAATTCATCCTGTTTATCAACCCAATTGGCTCTGCACTCTTATTTGTAGGATTTGCCTTATTTGCAAAAGGTAGAAAATCGTACGTTTGGATGATTATGATCAATACTGCGATGACCTTAATGTTATTTGCAAATATGCTTTATTATCGCTTTTTCACAGACTTTATCACGCTACCAACTTTAACGCAGACAAAAAATGCTGGTACAATCGGAAACAGTATTGGAGCACTTTTCAATCCATATGACATTCTGTTCTTTCTAGATATCGTTGTACTCTTAGTATTAGTTTTAACAAAGAAAATTAATCCAGAACCAATCAAAGTAAAACGTAAAAGTATCTTAACGGTTGGTCTAGCTGCAGTTATTGCATTATCTGCCAACTTATTGTTAGCGGAAATGGATCGCCCACAATTGTTGACTAGAACGTTTGATCGAAACTATATTGTAAAATATTTAGGAATGTATAACTACACGCTCTATGATGCGGTACTAAGCTCGAAATCTTCCGCACAGCGTGCACTTGCAGATACAGATGATGTTACAGAAGTAGAGAACTATGTGAAGGCTAATTATGCTGAACCAAATCCAGAGTATTTCGGAAAAGCAAAGGGCATGAACGTTATCTACCTTCACTTAGAGTCACTGCAAAACTTTGCGATCAATTATAAATTGAACGGACAAGAAGTAACGCCGTTCTTAAACTCGTTAACACGAGATAAGAACACGTTGTATTTCAATAATTTCTACCACCAAACATCACAAGGAAAGACGGCAGATGCTGAGTTTATGATTGAAAATTCCTTGTATGGTTTACCACAAGGAACAGCCTTTACAACAAAAGGCGAGAACACTTACCAAGCAGCACCAGCCATCATGGAACAACAAGGTTATTCGACAGCTGTATTCCATGGTAACTACAAGTCGTTCTGGAATCGAGATGTGATCTATAAGCGCTTTGGTTATCAAAAATTCTTTGATGCAGAACATTATGATATGAACGAAGAAGATGTAGAGAATTATGGTCTAAAAGATAAACCGTTTTTTGAAGAATCAATGCCGATGTTAAAATCGTTAAAGCAGCCGTTCTATTCTAAATTCATTACTTTATCAAACCATTTCCCTTATCCGATTACAGAAGAGGAAGCAACGATTGAGCCCCATACAACAGGAGATGGAACGGTAGACCGTTATTTCCAAACGGCAAGATATATGGACGAAGCTCTTCAACAGTTCTTTACTGATTTGAAAGAAGCAGGACTATATGATAACACGATGGTCGTTATGTATGGTGACCATTATGGAATTGCTGAAACGCGTAATAAATCAATGGCAAAAGTACTCGGAAAAGAGATCACTCCTTTTGAGAACACACAACTTCAAAAGGTACCATTATTTATTCATGCACCAGGACTAAAAGGTGGAACGATTGACAAAGTTGGAGGTCAGATCGACATTCGTCCAACGCTTATGCATTTGTTAGGATTGGATACGAAAGAGTACATTCAATTCGGTACTGACTTGTTATCTAAAAATCATGATCAAGTACTTCCGTTACGTAACGGTGATTTTGTATCCCCTACTGTAACCGGAATTGATGGTAAATATTACGATTCTAAAACAGGGGAGCCTGTTAAGGAAACAAAAGAAATTAAAGCCATCGAAAAAGAAGCAGAGACGAAGTTGGATCTATCTGACCGTACCGTGTATGGTGACTTGCTACGTTTCCATAAGGTAAAAGGATTCAAGCCAGTTGATCCTTCTAAATATGATTACAACATCAAAGAAGAAGAAAAACCGAAGAGTGAAACAAACGAGTAATACAGAAAAGCCGTCCAGATCATTTGGACGGCTTTTTGTTAATTAAGATACAAAAAAACTCAACATGTATGGAATTTAGGATATTGAGGTTCATTGCTTAATCGTCTTAAATTTCTTCGAGTTTTTCACCCAATAGCTGAATATCGCGTACTAACTTTTTTTTATGCTTTTCACATTTGCAGTATTTATATTCTTCAAACAATCGGCCTAATTTTTTTATAATCTTTATCGCGATTTGGTCATCACACATCTTTTAAAACATCCTAATCTAGTTATATTATCCTATATAAGAGCGTAGCACATGATGATTAGCTAGGAAACCGTATGTTGTAAACTTTTTATTACATTTGATTAATAATTTAAAAAGTCATATGAAAAAAGGTGATGCAGGGAATTGAATGGAAATCAGATTCATCTTCATGTATTCAAATTAATCTTCTATTGAGATGCCATCTAATAAATAATCCCACGTTTCGTTATCAGTTATAGGATCCAACTGTATCAGAACATAGATAACACATACATGTTTCATGCCCCAATCTACTTCTGTAATTTGTTCCACCTTATTTGTAGGATAGATCATCAAAATATTGAATTCACCACTCACACATGTAGACAAAACCGTCTCTAATTGAAAGGATTCTGTTTTCAGTTGATCTTCGTCTATATCAATAACGGACCATTCATAAATAATAGGGCTAAACCACTCATACATTCTCTCTACACGTTGCTTGGTCGTACGTTTAAAGCTAAGATAGTTTAACATCAATGGTTGACCAGAAACAATAGGGAAATCATGAACGGAAATAACGTTAGAGCAAACTCAATCAAAGGGTAAAGCAGTCTTTCTTAGGGAATGTCTTCTAAGATGAATGCCAGGACCGCATTCACTTCCAAGACTAATGACTGCACTGTACGATTTTTTTATGTTTTGTAACCTCATATGTCCACCTCTTGTTTCAATAAATATCACTCTCTAAAAAAAACAACCCTCATCAAGAAGGTTGTTTCTTTTATTAATCGCTTACCGCAACCCCGGAGAAACTTTCTGGTCCTACACGGACAACGCCCACTAAACTGACGGAAACATAAGCTGAATATGTTTGTTGAATATCTGCAGGAGGATTAAAGTCAAGCGCGTTAAATGCGAAAGTCTGAGGCCCTAAGATGTTTAGGTCCATATTTTCACTCGCGGAATAAACGAGAGGAGAGTTAGGGCTTGTACCTCTTACGACTTGAATCGTTATGGTTGTTACAGCAGGAAGTAGAGGAAGCTGTAATGAAACCGCACCTTGTAAGAGTACTCTGATATTGGGGCCGGCACCAACAGTACCTAGACCAATTCTTCCAAACAATTGAGGTGCATTCGCCACAGTAAATGTTTGTGCAATTGAATTAGAATAACTTGCATTTTGACTTGTTCTTAAATCAAGAAATTTAGCCAAGAAATCACCTCCTGTCTTACAATATATGATTTTTGGTTAAAGTGGCTTGTACAACAGTACAAAAAAACAAAAAAATGAACGTCAAGTTGAAAATTTTTAAGTGGTGGTGAAAGGAATTCAATCCTTAATCGTCTAATACATGAGAGGCTCTAGAAGAGGGAGTGAAGCGATGAAAAAGGAAGAACGAATTAAAGATTGGTTTACTTTGTATCACAATGATATCTATAACTTTCTTATTTATTATTTAGGCACAAAAGACGTTGAAGATATGGTTCAAGAAGTATTTGTTAAAGGATTTATATGTATCGATCAATTCGAACAGCGTTCTGATCCGAAAACATGGCTTATTACTATTGCGAGGAATGTTGCGATTGATTATATGCGAAAAATGAAACGACAATATGCTCTTGTCGATCATTTAAGAAGTATTTTCTTTGAAAAAAGTAAACTTCCACAAGATTGTCTGCTAGAGGACGAACGAAAACAAAACTTATATAAAGCGATCAATGAGCTGAAGACTTCTTATCGAGATGTTGTGATTCTAAGAGGGATTTTAGATTTTAGCCCTGAAGAAACTTCTCGGATTTTGAGTTGGAAAATAGACAAAGTGAATCTTACTTATTATCGCTCTGTTCAATCTTTAAAGAAAAAGATTACGTCTGAAAAGTGGAGTGATTATATTGACGCGATTAACCGATGAAGAAATAATTCTGGAACTTAAAAATTTTAAATCATATAAGATGGATAGCAATCAGAAACAATCGATAGAAAACGAGTTAAACCGGTTGTCTTCTGAAAAAAGATCATCTACTATTTTTCGTTTTTACAAACCACTCTTAAGCGTCATTGTTCTTTTTTTTCTTTTAGTAAGCGGAAGTTATTTCGCTATAAATCAAGCAGAAGAAAAAACTATGGAATATACAACTGGGTCCGGGATATTCTTGCATGGTGATGAATCTTTTCAAATGAAGAACAGTGATGATTTTATTATGAAAAAAAACAAAGATGGGTCTGTATTCTTTATGGCTGACGGAAAAAAAGTTGGAGGGATTGAGCCGTTAACAGAAGATGAAAAACTTAAAAGTATTCAGACTCAAAATACGTTTATCAGTCAAGATTTAGAAGGATTTCGGTACTCAGGAACATATGGTCTAGATCATCAAAAAACAATGGATGTTGTACAAATTCACCATTATTACTTTAAGTCACCACATAGTAAGTTGAATTATCATGTTTACTTTTACACACCATTCTTTAGTGAGGTTTCGGCTGCAGACTTTGCTCATTCATTTAAGATCTATCACGATGATAAATTGCTTCAAGGTAGTAACGAAGATTGGACATTATCAACCGAATTTGCAACCCCCACCTTCGAAGTTTTATTAGGTGAGAAAGATAAAATTGGAATAGCTGGCCCGCAGTTGATAGCAGGTAAAACAGATAAGTTTCTATGGCATTTTTTTGGAGGGACGAATGAAGTCAGCATCTTAACTAGCGGAGACTTCAAAGTTATAGCAACGAACAAGAAAAGCGGTGAACCTGAAAGAGCTCTTGTTCAAAATTCTGGGTTGGTTTGGTCGTATAAATTTCAAAAAAACAGTCCATTGAGTCCTGTAGAAGAGGTGGGATCCATTCATTCTATTCCGGTAAATATGAAGTTCAGTAAGTCTGGGATTTATCGACTTGACACTTTTTTTGGAGGAAAAAGGTTCGGAAGTATCGTGGTTGAAGTCAAATAAGTCAAACCTTTTAGTGAAAAAAGGTTGGTGTAACTCCTGAATCATTGTATACTGATATGAAAAACTAAAGGCAGGCGTTATCACAATCATGAAAGTTGCATACTTAGGTCCACAGGGAAGTTTCTCGGAAGAAGCTGCCTTTCGTTATTTTGCAGATCACGAAAATGAATGGCATAAATGTGATTCTATTGTTGATGTACTTGAAGCCGTAGAAGAGGGCATAGCTGATAAAGGGATCGTTCCAATCGAAAATTCGATTGAAGGCACGATCAATATTACGGCTGACGGATTGTTGAGACATGATCTTTTTGTAGAAGCTGAAATTATTTTCCCAGTCTCTCTGCACCTTCTTGCTCTAGAGGGAGCTCGTTTAGAAGAGATACAGGAAGTATGGTCAATCGTTCCTGCTTTGGCGCAGTGTCGAGATTTCATTCGAGAAGCAAGAGTAAAGAGTAAGCATTACGACAGCACTTCTGCGGCTGCACAAGCTGTTCACAATCAAGAAAGAAAAGATGTTGCAGCGATTGCATCCCGATATGCTGCCGAGGTCTTTGGTCTAGAGATCATAAAAAGTGGGATTCAAGATAACAACAATAATCATACGCGGTTTGTTGTGATCAGCAAGGAAAATACAGAAATGAATCCTAAAAATTCCAAAACGATGTTATTGATTTCTCCCACATCAGATTATTCAGGTGTTCTATCATCTATCTTGAACGTATTCACAGCGCTATCCATCAACTTAACGTGGATCGAATCAAGACCAACAAAAAAGCAGCTTGGGACATATCATTTTTTTGTAGAAGCTCAAAATGGCCTTCATGAAGAGAAAATGAACAAAGCCATTACGATTCTAGAAGCATTCGGACATGATATACGTGTGTTGGGGAGCTATCGAACGACAAAACTATAAAAGTAAAGAGCTCCGAAAAAAACGGAGCTCTTTTTATTTGGACTCTTATTTTGTTTTCAACAATAGTACGATGCAAAAAAGCATAGCAATGCCCACGATGAGCCAGGTGTATATCAACGAAAGACCGAGTCCTAGATGAGTGCCTATTTCCACTTGTTGATTATTCATTCCTGCAATTATAAGGGGCAGTGCGCCAATGAGATATAGGATTAGTGTCGTACAAACATTTTTTGAAGTGCGTTTTCTTAGAAAAAGAATAAGTACAAATGAGGTAAATAAAAACAGTTCGCTAACGATAACAACGCTTTCCATCTCGTATCCTCCTTTAACAAGTTAACGGTGCAAATATATGATGTTATACTTATTTGTAAATATATAGTATGACTGTTAGGGGGGATATTAGGTGTATCCATCACATCCTATTCTGAAAACGTGGAAGAAGTTCGATTCTTTTCCTATGGAAACCTTAACGAAGGCTTGGTACTTCCATAAAGGTACCTCAAAGAAACAAAGAGACGTCACGTTGATGAAAGAACATAGAATGGAATATGGGAATACGGGAAACTGTTTTGATCTTGCACTCTGGTTGTTGGACGAATTCAAAAATGATGGAATAACAGCCTTTCCAATCGGTTCTAAGTTTCATTCAGATGAAGCACATGTTGCAGTTGTGGCGTTAGATGAAAAGGGTAACCGGTATCTGTGTGATTTAGGTGATCAGTGGCTGCAACCCATCCTCGTTGAAGAAAATAATGAAGATTACACGAATGAAAAGGTAAAGGGATTCTTTCCTGCGGCTGAAATCCAAGTTCAAACAAGAGATCAAAATCATATTGAAATTCTGTACCATAGACCGAACGGCAAGGTTTCAAAACAGTTATTCGATCTAACCCCTATTGAGAGGGATGTTTTCCTACAAGGAGCCGAATACTCGCAGAATCACGTTTATCCAAAGCCGCTCTTTGAATGCAGAGTGCCATATAAGAATGAGATTGCACACTGGGAGTTCTTTCATTGGGAAAGCTTCTTAAGCACGAGTGAAGGCTTACATGAGGGTGATCAAACAGATTCAATCGAACATTGGGTGAACATGATCCATGAGAAAAGCGGCTACCAAAAAGAATTTATATATGAAGCTTTGAGCAAGTATAGATAAGTCGTTTTTCTGAAAGAAGTGAATATAAATGAAACTAAATTCATTATTCATAAATAAATCTGTTCTGTTCGTTTTAATTATCGTTACAGGGTTATATTGTGTCGCGGATATCCTATTTGATCTTTCTTTTAATTCCTTTATTGATCGTACGACTAACATCATAGAGGCTTTGTTTTTTCTTTTTTTATTGATCTACGTAACTGTTGATTCTAAGAAATGATAGAAAGTAGTTAATCTATCATCAACCTATCACCAATCGATCATGGGAATATCTTCTAATTCTTCTTATGATGGAGTAGGATATATTAACCTATTCAATCGGAGGTTTTAAAGATGATAATGCCAACTCATATTGTAGCAGTAGCAGGCTATGTGGAAGATGGAAATGGAAATGTATTATTAGTAAAAACGATACATAACGGCTGGGTCTTTCCTGGAGGTCAGGTGGAATCAGGAGAAAACTTAATTGACGCATTGGTTCGTGAAACAAAGGAAGAGAGCGGTATTGATATTACCGTTTCGCATCTATCTGGAGTATACTCGAACACTGCTCAATATAAGTGGCATGATGGAGTCACGAACGTTCCAACGAAAGTTATGTTTGATTTTGTTTGTAAGCCGATCGGTGGGGAACTAGCAGTGTCAGATGAAACGACAGATAGCCGCTGGGTGCCAAAAGAAGATGTATTAGGTATGTTAACGGGTGAAGCTTATCTGACTCGTTTTAGTGATTATTTAAAAAATGAAGGAAAAGTTATCTACAAGGAATATGTGACAAAACCAAGTTTTGAGTTAAAGGTAGAGAGAAGTGTTTAATTTCTTTCGTCCGGTTCAGCAGTAGAAAATTACAACTATTAAACGCAATTTAGGGTGATACATTAATGATAGGAATTAGTATAGCAACAAAGTGGGAATATGAAGCGACTTTAGAATTTTTCCGCATTAAAGAGAATGAACGCTTCGATTATCCGTTTGGCGAGTATTTCATAAGAAAAATGAACGATACCGAACTCGTTTTTTACAGTACAGGTGTAAGAAAAGTAAATGGTGTTGGTGGTAATCAGTATATGATTTCAAAATTTAACTTAACGAAGGTAATCGTAGCTGGAACATGTGCAGGAATAGATGATACGTTCAATAATTTAGATATCTTCGTACCCGATAAAGCCGTCCAATATGATTGTACAGTAAAAGAAGTCGAGCCTTTTATTAAACAATCTTTCATCGTTGATATGGATCTATCGAAATACGGAAATGATTATAATACTGGAACAATTGGCACCGCTGATAAAGCAGTCGTTATGTGGAAGGACTATTTAGAACTTAAAGAGAACGAGATAACAATAGCCGATACAGAAGCGAGTGCCATTGCTTATATCTGTAGAAAGAATGATGTCGAATGTATTATTATTAAAGGAATATCTGATTTTCCAACAGATGAGAGAAATTCTGATAAATTCGAATCAAACAAGGAACAAATGAATGTTTATTTAGAGAACACACCGAAAGTGATGAACAAAATATATGGCGAATATTTAATGAGGTTTATATAAAACAATTTTAAATTATTACTATAAAAAAACGCAGAGGATGATATGCCTCTGCGTTTTTTTTATATACGATCTGTTCCGTTATTTCTTAGGAATTTCACAGCCATCATCGTCACAGCTCATTCCATCTTCTTCATTATTTAGAAATGTGATTTTGTTTTCAGCTATAATCTTATTTAGTGCTTGAACAAAAACATCAGTCGGCTGTGCACCAGTAAGTGCATATTTTTGGTTGATGAGATAGAAGGGTACGCCTGTTACTCCATAAGCTTTAGCTGTTTCTTCATCAGATCTAACCTCATCTGCCATCTCATCACTTGAAAGCATCCGTAATACAGCTTCTCTATTTAAACCAACATCTTCGGCAAGATCTGCTAATGTTTCATGATTCCCAATATGTTTGGATTCTGTAAAGAAGGCGTATAAAATGCGCTCTGTCATCTCCTGCATTTTACCTTCTTTTTTAGCAAACATCGTTAAACGGTGAGCATCAAAGGTGTTGGTTAAAATCATCGTATCCATGTGATACTCTAGACCAGATTCCTTCGCCATTTGTATCACGTTTTGTGTGTTTGCTTTAGCAGCGTCTATACTCATGCCGTATTTTTTAGATAATTTTTCATAGATGTTTTCGTTAACGTCACGTTCCATTGTAGGATCCAGTTCAAAGCAGCGATACGTTACTTCAACAGGATGATTAATCTTTTTAATAGCGTCCTCCAGACGCTTTTTGCCAATATAGCAGAATGGTCAAGCAAAGTCTGTCCACATTTCAATGTGCAACATCGTAAATCCCTCCATTTGATTCATGTCTACCATAGTATAAAAGGAAACTGTATATTTTACACGTGGTTTGATTCGGTCTTGACAATATTTCCTTCAAAAACCCTAAACTCTTATTGAATCACTCATGATATTTTATATTTTGGTTATATAATAGGAGTGATATAAATTTATTTGTACTATTCGTTTATTGTTCAACAGGAGGAAGTCATGTCTATTAAGAAACGCCTTATCGCCTCTAATATTGCTATGATTGTTATTCCGATCGTTTTATTCCTATTGCTTGAAGTTGTAATCGCAACCCTTATTTTTTCGGGCGTGAATGGCGCACCTGTTAAAAAGGACTCACAATGGTTTATGAGCTTAAGATTTATTGGACTTCTTTTTATTCTAATCGTTACAAACGGAATTCTTACGTATATGGTTTCAAAAACGATACTAAAGCCGATTCGTATTCTTACAAAAGCGGCAGAAGAAATAAGCAATGGAAATTTAGATCATGAGATCTTATCTGTAAATAAAGATGAGTTGGGAAAACTATCTGAAACGTTTGAGAGCATGAGGATTCAGTTGAAAAAAGCAAGAGAGGAAAGAGAGCTGTACGAAAACAATCGAAAAGAATTTGTAGCAAGCATCTCACATGACTTGAAAACACCGCTCACATCGATAAAAGGTTACATACATGGGGTATTAGATGGAATCGCAGATAACCCAGAGACGAAACAAATGTATTTACAGACCGCGTATCAAAAAGCGGATGATATGGATCACCTGATCAATGAGCTTTTTCTGTATTCAAAGTTAGATTTGGAACAATTTCCATTCCAGTTTGAAACGGTTCAATTGGATAACTATTTAGAAGATTATCTCCAGGAGCTTCAATACGATGCTTCCTTTAAAGATGTAGCAATCACGTTTCGATCAGAGCCGAGTGAGAACTATTCCGTCATGGCTGATCGCTTAAGTTTAGGTCGGATCATCGATAATATTATTCAAAATAGCTTGAAGTATAGTGACAAAACAGAGAAAAAGATTTCCGTTTCCCTTCAGTCTAAATCCGATGCGGTCACTGTGAAATTTGCGGATAATGGGAAAGGGATACCTAAAGAATCTTTACCTCGCATTTTTGAAAGCTTTTACCGCGCGGATCCATCTCGGAACAAAACAACGGGTGGAAGTGGTTTAGGGCTGGCTATCGTGAAGAAAATCGTTGAGAGACATGGTGGAGAGATTTGGGCTGAAAGTGGAGAAGGAAAAGGTACTTCTATCTATTTCACCTTAAAAAAGCGAAAAGTAGGGGAAGGAAATGCCGAAGGTATTAATCATTGAAGACGAAACGAGCATCGCGAAGCTTGAACAGGATTACCTGAAGTTCAACGGAATCGATAGCGACATTGCCGAAACAAGTGATGAAGGATTACGAATGGCTCTTGAAGGCGTTTATGATCTAATCTTGCTTGATCTAATGCTGCCAGGTGTAGATGGGTTCGAACTCTGCAGCCAGTTACGTGAAAAGTTGGGGATTCCAATCTTAATGGTAACCGCAAGAAAAGCCGATATTGATAAAATGCGTGGCTTTGACCGAGGAGCAGATGACTATATCGTTAAGCCCTTTAACACCAATGAGCTGGTAGCAAGGGTAAAAGCTCACATCTCACGTTACAAGCGTCTCACCAAACTTGAAGTGAAACCGGACATCATCGTCATAAAGGGTCTGGAAATTCATTTGAATTCTCGACAGGTTTTTATTGATGGGATTGAGAAAAAATTAGCCGTTAAAGAATTCGACCTGCTAAAATTCCTAGCGACCAATCCAAACATCGTCTTTACTAAAGAGCACCTATTTGACCAAATATGGGGACTTGAATCGATGGGAGACACGTCGACGGTAACGGTTCATATAAGAAAGCTAAGAGAGAAAATTGAAGAAAATCCAGCCAAGCCACAATATATTGAGACGGTTTGGGGAGTGGGGTACCGATTTAAAAATAGCAAGTAGAAATGAAGGTATTTATGAACCTTCATTTTTTTTGCGAACTGATTTAAGAAATTCTTAAGAATTAGCTAAGAAATCCTTTAGTTTTCCTGATTATTATAACTCCAGTAAGAAGGTTGAAACACATATCATTTACTAAAAGGGGTTATCATTCATGAAGAAAAACATCACGTTTGTATCGATATTATCTCATCTTTGGGTGCAGTGGATCATGTTAGGAAGTATGCTCGTAAATACGTTCTTGTTATATCCTAATATCTTTTATGATGTACCAAAATCACTTAAAACGGCTATGGAATTTATGGAAGTAGCCAGTCCGCACACGTATTTTCCTCCAATCGGTATGGCAAGTATCTCAACAGGAATTCTGGCTTTGATTTTAGGATGGAAAGTGAAGTCTGCTCGGGTATGGATTTTTTGGAGCATGCTGATGATTGTGATTGAAGGTGCAATTTCGATTGTTTTTGAATGGCCACGTAACGAAATTATGTTTCTTGAAGGAACAGACGTTCATTCAATTGCTTTCCTAAAAGAAACGGCTAAAGAGTTTGTCATCATCCACAGTATTCGAGTTGGGACGAATATTCTAGGGTCTATATTAATATTTATTGGTTTTATGAAATATTATAAAAATTGTTTGATTCAGGAGAATAACAATTAAAAATAGAGCTCGGTTTTTTAGACCGAGCTCTTCAATAAAAGTATAAGTATGGGAGTTTCTTACTTATCCCTTAAGCTAAATAGTAAATTTTAGCTTTCATTACGATAGCTATATTTGGTCAGCCGGGTAAACCAAACCAACCTGTCTTCTAGCCTCATCCATTATTTTCATCACAGCGAGTGAGTTTGCATGTGAATTCACTCTAGACTCAAGTTCACCACGTTCGATCAACTCGATAAACTCCTTCGCTTCGTAATACATCTTCGGTTTATCTTGTTCAACCGTGATGTTCTCTGTACGACCATCTCGATATCGAATCTCGATGTTTGTCATGTCTTGTATATGATCGATTAGAATACTTCCGTTTTCACCTTGGATTTCTGATGGAACGAAAGAGTTAGAAATCTTAGAGTACATCACAACTGCTTCACTCTCTCCATAGTTTAAAAGGATGCTGCCTTCTCCATCGACACCAGACTCAAGTAAATAGGCGTTTGCTTTAATATCTTCAGGCTCACCAAAAAGAACGACCATTGGAAATAAACAATAGATGCCGATATCCATCAATGATCCGTTTGAAAACTCAGGTTTAAAAGCATTGAGAATCGTGCCTTCCTTATATTTATCATAACGAGATGAGTACTGACAGGAGTTCGCAAAATAACGGCGAACTTTACCGATCTTATGAAGGTTCTCTTGAATGCTTCTAAAGTTCGGCATCACGGTTGAACGCATGGCTTCCATGAGCAGTACCTTGTTTTCCTTAGCAACAGCTATCATTCTTTCTACTTCTCTAACATTAGATGCCATAGGCTTTTCACAGATTACATGCTTGCCATGGTTCATGAGTGTTATCGCATACTCTGCGTGAAATGAGTTTGGGCTAGCAATATACACAGCGTCAATTTCATTACTAGCAGCCATCATTTCTAAATCAGTAAACGTATGTATCGCACCATGCTTCTCAGCAAATTCTTTTGCTTTTTCTTCTGTACGTGAAAAGACAGCATTCAGTGTAAAACCATTTACTTCTCTTGCAGCAGCAATAAAGCTCTCTGTGATCCAATTCGTTCCAATAACTCCAAATTTCAAAATGATTCATCCTTTCACAATCGGTAGCATAGCCCGATGCTTTTCCTAGTATGTATTCTACTCCTATAGTCATGTTTTAGACAAATAATGAGGACTGTCGCACTATTTTTGTAAAAAAAGGTTTCTTGATATAACATCCAGGGTAAATAGAAGTTAAAACCTGGTAAGGAGGGATGAGTTATGCTTACTATGACCAATCATAACCAGCAAACGATAAAGCCTTTAGATATGCCAGTTTCACGATACGTGCTTAAAGAACAATCAATAGCAGATCAAGAGAAACGCAAGCCTGAATTTGAATTAACGTCGTTGAATCCAAAATAAAAGAAGTCATACATGAAGAAAGCGAAGATCTTAGGGAATCTTCGCTTTTTTGTGTTTAATTTTAAAATATTACGCTAAAACAGACAATGAGATTCCAATTCCGTTTACAATACCATGAATGATAATCGCTGGAATAATAGAGCCTGTCTTCTCATACACCCAGCAAAAAACCAGGCCAGAAGCAAAGTTTACAGGTAGCGTATTATACGTCGGGATATGAACGATCATGAAAATGAACGAGCTGAAAATCATTGCTTTTCTAACACCCCATCGTCTGAACCACGTATACAAAAAACCACGGTAAAAGATTTCTTCATAGATAGGGGAAACAACTGCTGCTGATAAAAAGCCGATCATAAATGTAAAAGGTGTAAGGTCAGATTTTAGACTCTCCGTCTTATTATTACTTGTTCCTATTGAGAGAACATCCATTACGACAACAATGGCGATACTTATGAAAATGAGAAATAGAGTCCATAGCATTATCGTTTTCCACATTTTTTTCCTAAGTGGAATAAGTCCAACTGCATGCCACCCTAACTGATTTGGTTGTAATGCGATCCAATACACACCTGTTGTAAATACGATCGCCATGAAAAAACCAGTTAATGTTCCCGCGTATAAGGTGTTATCAAACCATTGTATCAACTGATCATATAATACGTTCTCCAAAAGAATGGGTACACCAACTAAACAAAGAATTAATAATAATAGTAGTTCACGAATATTCCATTTTCTCTCTGTTGTAACGTTCATCGTATTGTTCCTCCTGATTAACTTGTTATAATATGTTAATTGTAAGTGGTGACGTAACGTAACCTGCAAGGGAAAAAGGAGAAATAAGAATGAGCTTATTTTCAACAGGAGAGGTTTCAAAGCAATATGGCGTTTCTGTAAGGACTCTGCGGTATTATGACCAAATTGGTCTATTATTACCGAGTATAAAGAGTGATAGCGGTACAAGAATGTATACGAAGGAAGATCTTCAATTATTAGAAAAGATTACACTCTTGAAATCTTTGTCTCTACCTTTAACAGAAATTAAAAAAATAATAGGTGAAGTAACGATAAAAGATATTCTTGTAGTTCAGAAGAAAGATGTTCAGACTCAGTTGGACCAACTTCAATCAGCGTCTGAAAAAATAAATACACTCCTACATATCCTAGAGCTTCAGGGAGAGTTGGATTGGGAGCATATCCTTTCTCTCGTTCAAGCAAATGAAGGCGCGAAGATTGCTGAGAAGAATCAAACCTGGGAGAAGCTTTTTTCTGATAACGAGAGAAAGACGTTACAAAATTCATTACCCAAGCTTGAGGATGCTAGTACTGCAAAATGGGTGAACATTATAAAACGAATTGAGATCTGTTTGAAAAACAAAAGTGAACCCTCATCCGAAGAAGGTCTTTTAATCGCTTCAGATGTATTACTCTTATCTCATGAAATGTTTCAAGGAGACGCCGAATTAGAGGAGAAATTCTGGAACGCTAGAAAATCTGAAACCTCCTCACGCTCAATGAATTTATATCCGGTTAGCAACGAAGTCTTAGAATTTTTGGATAGAGCGATTATCAGTTATCAGACAATCAACGCATGACCAAAGTTTTATAAAAATGTAAAACTTTGGTTTAGTACCTTGTGGATTTGGGGTATCAAGAAATAGACTCCAAAATTATTCATGAGGTGAAAAGAAGAAATGAAAAAGTTATTGGTATTTGTAGTAGCCATAAGTCTAATGGTTTTAGGTGGTTGTAACATGCTGATTGAAGATGATTTTAATGCGTATTTGGATGATCGCAATGATCTCATCGACAAAGAAACAAAGTTATTTGAACAAGCACAGACCGATTTTGCTAAGCTTATTGAAGATCCTAACGCAAAGGAACAAGTGCAAAAAACGATTGATAAGTATGAAGCATTAGTAAAGGAAGCTGAAGGAATTCGTTCCGAAAAGATAGATGACTTGAAAACGTCTCAAGATCATTTTGTAAAAGCGATTCAATCGAATGCAGAAGGAATGAAATTAAGTCTATCAGCTTTTGAAAAGCAAGATGTTGAGTTAGATCAAAAATCTCAAACAATGTTTGAAGAAGCACAAAAAGCCGGGAAAAAGAGTGAGAGTGAGTTAGAGAAGTTTGCAGAAGACAACGACTTTACATTAGAAGAAACAGAAAAAAAAGAATAATAGGATTGTAGAGGAGCTGAACATACTCAGCTCTTTTTTTATTGAAAAAAGTTTTGGAAATAAAAAGGGTATCACAGGTGGACTAGAGAAGTTGTAGGGTGGTCTTGATGGATTGTAAGGTGAGGAGCTGTAAAATGAACGTTCATCTAGTGTTTGGAGAATCTACGACTGGCGCTATGAAATGGTTGCTAAATAAAGAAAAACGCCAGGAACATGTAATTAGGTTTCCTTGCCAAAAAGGATCTTACATAAGAAACGGAGAGAATAGATGATGAATCAAAGTGTGGAAACGAATGTGAAATTAATAGGTGACAATATTTTTATCAGGTTAATAACTGTTGAGGATGCAGAGGATATGGTGAATCTTCAATTAGAGAACAGAAAATTCTTTAGTCAGTTTGCAATGGAACGCAGCGATGATTTTTACTCCCTTGAAAATCAGCAGAAACGAATTCAGATGTTAGTAGAGAATGCTAAACAAGATTTAGATTACTATTTTGGTATTTATACAAAAAATGAAGAGATTTTGATTGGAACAATCAATCTGTTCGCAGTCATGCGCGGATCGATTCAAAGTGCCTTTGTCGGTTACTTTTTAGATGAAAAGCACAATGGAAAAGGCTTTACGACAGAAGCTGTACGTTTGATCGTAAAATACGCATTTGATGAACTTAAACTTCATCGAGTAGAAGCGGGTGTGATGCCGCATAACATTGGTTCTATTCGAGTGTTAGAAAAAGCTGGTTTTGAGAAAGAAGGACTAGCACGTAAAAACGTGAAGATTAATGGAAAGTGGGAAGACCATCAACAAATGGCTATCATCAATCCTGCTGATTGATGAAGAGAATTCTAGCTGTGCTCCTTTTACTTATCATTCTAGTTGGATGTACTGAGGATGAAAAATTGGTTCGTGTTGATTATCAGCTGGCTGAGATGTCAGTGGATGATGATGGAATAGTAACGGATGAGGATCAAATACATTCACTTGGTGCGTTATTAGAAAAAATGCAATGGGAAAGCGGGAAAATGCAAGCATCGAGAAAAGAAGATATGATGTTAACCTTTTTCTATTTATATGATCCGAACATGCCTGAGAGATTAGAAGAATATAAAATTTGGTTTCATAACGATAGGTCAGCAGAGATTGCTGACTTAAATGAGCATAGGTACGGAAAGTTGAGTGGAGAAGATGTTAAACAGTTGAAAAAGCTGATTAAGTGATGAGAGAGTCTAGTTGATCAGATGTTATTATACAGAAAACCGGGAACGTCAGATTTGGACGTTCCCGTTCATATTCCGTCAATTAAAATACTACCAGTGCACTTGAAGTTTGTTACCATTTGGGTCATAAAAGTGGAAAAAGGCATGACCATTATCTTCTTTTATATCCTCGACCTTAACTTCATTATCCATTAAGTGTTGATGAAATTTAGATAACTCTGAACTTGTAAAGCCGATGCTAAATGCTTGTTCATTATTAATTGTAAAATGAGCAAATGTCTCATCTTGGGTAGGGACTAAGATCAGCAAGAAAGGTCCTTCATTTACTTTTAAAATGGCAAGTTCCTTCGTATGGTTCAGTAACTGAAGTCCTAATACATCTCTATACCAGTGTGCGGACAGTTCTAGATCTTTAACAGGGATTCTAATATAATGTACTTGTTCAATAAACGATTTACTCATAGCTCTCTCCTTTATTTAATTTGCTATATGGAATAGTTCCCTTTTTATATCCATTTCTCCTGTAGATTGTGAAAACTTTCCCTTTAACGAAATAAAACTTCTCATTTTGATATAGGGCTTAAAAACATCACATAATTTCATCTTCTCTCTATGTAACTATCCCCACCGCCGCTAATGTAGTATAATTCAAATTACTGCTTGAAATAAGCACAAGAACGGTCATGGAGTGATTAAAATGAGTAAAGCAAAAGGCAAGAAAAGCGGCGTAGGGCAAGGAACCGGGAAAAAGGGATGGAACCGTTGGAAATCCAGCAGTAAGAAAAAAGGTCCAAAGCCTTATGTGAGTAAAGGTAAGAATAAACCAGAGAACGAAAGTGGAACAGAAAACAATTAACAAAAATAGAACAGCCAAATGCTGTGAATGAGCCATCTACTACTAAAGCTAGATGGTTTTTATTTTGGAATAAATCGCTCAAATCTACCATAAGATGAATTATTCATTGGTAAATGGGAGGGACGAGCTTTGGCTACACAAAATACGAACTACGCCATTTCAGAAGACTTGATCATAAAATACAACAAGCTTAATGAGAAGAAGAAAGAGCTAGAAAAAGAATTAGACGAGCTAAAAAAAGTATTTCATATTTATTTTGATCAATTAGTCGGTCAAAACGAGAAAGGTGAAGTGACAGTAAACAACTACAAACTGCAGCGCCAGATCCGAAAATCTGAAAAGCTTCATGAAGAAAAGACTGTGGATCGACTTACTGAATTAAATATGACAGATCTCATTCTTCATGTGCCAAAACCGGATGAAGAAAAAGTAAAATCTGCCATCATGCTAGGCTTATTAAGTGAAAGTGATATGGAAGGGTGCTTGATTAAGAGTGCTTCTCAAGCAATTGTTGTTAAAACACTTAAAGCTTAAACTGTTAAAAAGCAGCTCCCAAAAGGGAACTGCTTTTCTTATTCTGCTTTCTGCAATACGCCTACAGCTTTTGAATTTTTGATTTTTTGTAGGATACCCTGAATAGAAGTGTACTCGTCATAAAGAAAGACGAGTGTATCACCAGGCTCTGAGCATTCCCATGCTTGAATCAAAGCTTCAGCTTCCTTAGGATAGACAGAAACGGATGTAATGCCTTCAGCTTCTTTTACACCCATATAGAGGTGATGAACCGTTTCACCTGGAATCCGTCCCCTTAGGTTCACATCTTCTTTAATGATAAAAATGTCAGAGTGAGATCCGAAGATTCGGCCCATCTCTTGTATCGTTTGGTCCTGTCTATCTCCAGCTGCTGATCCAACTGTAATTACTCGTCCACTCTTTAGATGATCTACAGTTTCAAATAGTGCCTTCAAGCCAGCAGGGTTATGCGCATAGTCCACTACAATCGTACGATCATGAATGTTTAATACATTAAAGCGTCCTCTGTTTTGATTTTCAGATGAAAGAAAAGTAATCACTTTGCTTCGTAACTCAGACAAAGGTCTTCCTAATGAATGAGCAGCTGCAAGAGCACCAAGGACATTCGCGATATTGTGTCGGGCAGCGCCATTAATCGTGATCGGAATATGAGATACAGGAAGGAACCTTTCTGCTTTACCGTTCTCGCTGAATACAACCCAATCATCTTCTAGATACCAAACTTTTAATCCTTGCTTCAACTGATCTTGAATGACAGGGTTCATTACCGATAAGGAGAAGAAGATTACTTCGCCATTGGTATGATTCGCCATATCCACACATCGTGAATCGTCAGCGTTCAATACACATGTACCTTCAGGAAGAACAACTTCAGCAACCGTTTGCTTTAACTTTTTTAAATCATCTAATGTTTCTACGCCATTCAACCCAAGGTGATCTTCACTAACGTTGGTTACGATTCCGACGTCACAATAGCGAAATGCAAGGCCTTCACGTAACATTCCCCCGCGAGCAGTCTCTAACACGGCGATATCAACTGAAGGATGAGCGAGTACTTTACGCGCACTTCTTGGTCCGCTGCAATCACCAGCGTCAAGTTGTTGATCTCCAACCCAAACACCATCGGAGCATGTAAATCCTACCGTTATGTTTTCCTTTTGCAAAAGGTGTGATACAAGACGAGTGGTTGTCGTTTTTCCGTTTGTTCCAGTTACTGCAACAACGGGAACGGCAGCTTCTTCACGAGAAGCAAACAGATAGTCGACGATAGCTCCACCTGCATCTCTGCTTTTCCCTTGTGAAGGATGGAGGTGCATACGTATGCCAGGAGCTGCATTTACTTCTAGAATGGCAGCTTCACCTTCAATAAAAGGAACCGTTACATCCGCTGACAAAATATCAATTCCTGCAATATCAAGACCCACTGCAGCTGCAGCTTCAATAGCCATGTTACGATAATCAGGGTGAACATCATCTGTCACATCGATCGCAGAACCGCCAGTAGACAGGTTTGCGTTTCCTAAAACTTCTACAGATTCTCCTTTGCTTAATACAGATTGGAGGGAGTAGCCACTCTTTTCAAGATGAACGACCGTACGTTCATCCAAAGGAATCTTGCTCATCGCTTTTTCATGACCATCACCGCGTAATGGATCTAAGTTTTCTTCTTCAATAAGTTCAGCAATTGTTTTATAGCCATCACCAATTACAAATGGCGGGAGACGAAGACTTGCTGCAACTAGCTCGTTATTCACGACGAATAAACGGTAATCATTTCCTGCATAATATCGCTCAAGAATATATGAAGTACCTTCACTGAACACACAGCGGAAAGCAGCAATTAAGTCTGTATCATTCTGAATATTCGTTATGATGTTCTGTCCTTGTCTTCCGTTTAATGGTTTAATGACAAGCGGGTAACCAATTTTCTCAGCAGACTGAAGCAGCTCATATTCATTGGAAACCACATCCCCATTAGGAACAGGGAGGCCAGCACCTCTTACTAATGTTTTAGTCATGTCTTTATCACAAGAATTTTCTACTGCTAAATAAGACGTTTGTGAAGAGATAGTCGCTTGGACGGATTTTTGCTTCTTACCCGTTCCGATTCTTAAGTAGCTGTTTGTTCCGATACGTTCTACGGGAATCTTCCGTTTTCGTGCAGCTTCATAAATGGCTTCCGTACTCGGACCTAGTTTATGTAGGTGGTAAAGGTCAGAGGTGTGCCTGATGTATGAATCAGCGCTAATTTCGTTTCCTTCTAAGATAGCGGTTACAATTTCGAGAGCTGCTTCAAATGCGTATAAGCCTGATTTTGGTTCTGCATAATCATAGGTTACAAAGTAAATTCCTTTTCGTTCGCTTGTAATCGTTTTGCCACGTTTTACCGAGATACCAGCGAGATGTTGAATCTCAAGGGCAATATGCTCTAAAATATGGCCGATCCACGTTCCTTCATGAAGGCGTTCTACGAATCCGCCTGCATAACCCCTTGAACATGTATGTGTGTGAAGGGAAGGGATGACTTTTAACAATGAATCTACAAATCCTGGTAAAGTGTTAGAGGGTTTCTCTTCAAATTCTTCTATATCAAGCTCAATCCATATAGTAGGTTTAAAGCTGTAAAGGTTCGGTCCCGTTAAGTAATTGACGCGGTTGATTTTCATTAAGACGCTCTCTCCTTAAGTGATGATTAATTCTCGTTTGTATAAGTCAAATACAGCACCCGCTCCAAGTGTGTGGAAACGGATATCGGAAATTGTCATATTTCCTTTATTCTCAGCAATATCTACATATGTCGATGTTTTGCCATCAAATATGCTCACGTTGTATTCACCGATCACCTCAAACTGCTTGCCGTCGTTATGAACCCATATTGCCGTGTTTTCATCGATACCGATGCCAATGATCTGAGGGTTTAACGCGATAGCACGCATGAGACGACTAAACCGATCACGCTGAGAAAAGTGCTGATCAATAATTACGTCTTCTAAAAATCCAAAGCCTGAACCTAACTCGAGTATGGAAACATCCTCTTTTTCAAACAGCTTTGATGAGATGATCATCAATCTGCTCATAACAGCAGCACCGGCACTCGTTCCACCGATGATTAAACCGTCTTGCCATTCTTGAAAGAGGTGTTTATAAAAGGATGTTCCACCTAAAATACTTGTTAGTCTTAATTGGTCGCCCCCTGTCATGAAAAGACCAGACAGAGAAGAAAGCTGTTCGGGTAATTCAGGGTCTTCCGCTTTTTCACGGGAATCTAAATGGAAAAGCAGTGGCTTAGTACCATGTAAGGTTTGAAACAGTTGATAATATTCACTGCCTACTTCTTCCGGAAAGCCGGATGCTGTTGTCAGGATTCCTATTGGACCTTGACGATTTTTACATAGTGCAGAGAATCTGGATAAGATTATTTTCTTTTCACTCTTGTCCTCATTGCCACCAATGATCAGCAGATCACCTTTTGCCATCTTTCATCAGCCTCTAATTCATTAAGTAGTAGGAAAAACAGGTCGAAATAATCGTCCATTTCGCCCTGTTATGTATTCCACGATTCGCTAGTATTCAAACCTTTTTGAGGAATTATTTTACTGTTTATTTAAATAGTTAAAATTTTTGTAAAATTTTATAGATTCTTGTCAAAACAATTAGTATAATTTACCTATTGGGAGTATTTTACTTTCTATTTTTCTAAGGGGAGGAGTTAAGGGTCATTTAACAATATAAAGGGAGGATGTATAAATGGAAAAAACATTACTTCTTCGATCCTACGAAATTAACACGAGCACAATGGCACTCTTACCGTTTTACAACGAATATGGAGAGGTTCAAACCGAAATTTTAGAAAGCGAAAAAAACGAAAGAGTTGCACTCAGCCCCATTAAGATTATTAATGAAAGCTGTTTGTTTTTTGGATCTAGCTATGAAGGCAGGCGTGAAGCAGTTCGTCGGTCTATGGGCTATGTGAGTTTATCCCCGATCATGATTAACCTCGAACTAGGCATTTTCTTTTTTCCTGTAGAATCTCCTAAGAATGAAACGTGCATCTGGTTATCCCAATCACATGTTCAACGAATAGATTCCATTGATTCTGACACGTGCAGTGTCCACTTTAAAAACACCGCTAATTTAATCTTACCCCAATCTAAATATGCATTAGAGGCCAAATTGTTCCGTACCGCACAATACAGATATATCCTGAGTGAGCGAGTTAATGAAAGAATGATGAGATATTGAAAATAATAGAATAATAGTACGAACACGCCCGATGCAAACTTGTACGGGCGTGTTTTGATTGGTTAAATGTTCCTTGAAAATTTGGAACTTTCCTCCTAATTATTCGTATAACATTTTGAGGAGGAGATATAATGAAACATTTTATTAGCTGTATCGTTACCGTTTTCTTATTATTAGTCATCAACTTTGTGGTGGCAAATCTATTAGGAGTGGCGTTTATTGATACTTCATTATTTGTTGGTTTGATATTTGCTCTCACGATTCGATTTTTCACTTCGAAAGGTGGACTTTCATCAAACATGGTTCGCATGCAGGCGCAAGCTATGACCGGAATCAAGGTTGAAGAAGAAAAAGCAACGTTCAAACCGAGTTATCCTTATTATACCGCAGTTATTTATACCCTCGTTTCATTCATCTCCATATTCGTTTATTACAAAGATTATTTTATTTAGTATATAGTTGATTTTTGAAGGTAAAATGGCAACAATGGATATTGAACTTCTTTTGAAAAATTTAAACAGGAGTGTGTCCATACATTGAACCTTCGTTTTGGTCGTTTATCATTATGGTTTTGTATTGCTGGAATACTACTTGCTGGCTGGCCGTTCATCGTTCGAGATGATGTAGCTCAACAAGTTGCTATCTTTCTTTTTAGTGGAATCATGTTGTATTTTATCGGTGTCATCTTTAGCGTTATAGCTATTGTGAAGAAAGAAGCTGGAAAAGCTAAGTTTTTTGGACTGTTTTTTATCTTGTTCATGGCTCTGATCTCTATATTCGGTCTGCTGTTGTTATCGTTTGGGATCGGTGGAAAATAAGTTTATGTATTTACTAAAAAAGCCTTTCCCAGGTGGGAGAGGCTTTTTTCCATTTATGCTTGTTTTCTTCCCTCTTCTTCAAGTACAACATCTTCATCGAACGGAGTATCAAATTCCGTAGAAATAGGTGCAGAGAATAAGGAGATTCCTATTATACTAACCAGTCCAGCTGACATTCCATAAAGAATAGGGTTCGTTGCTGTGAGGCCTTCGATAAAGAGTCCTGCTAGGACAACAACTGTAGAAATTAAAATGGCATAGAATCCTGAGTTAGGAGTCGCTCGTTTCCAAAAGAACGTCATAACGAGCGGGATGAAGATCGCTCCAGATAGAATCGCATAAGCTACATCAAGTGCAACGAGTACATCTTGAATCCATATGGAAAAAGTAATCGCGATTAAGCCGATCACAAGTGTTGTGAGTCTTGATGCTGTAATCATTTGTTTGTCAGTAGGAGACTTCATAAAATATTGTTTTAAGATGTCGTTCGTAATCAGAGTAGAAGACGCTAGTAAAGAACCAGATGCTGTTGACATAAGTGCTGAACACACACTTGCAAGCACAAGCCCTAAGATACCCGTTGGTAAAATGGTAAGAGCCATCTCAGCAAACGTATTCTGCGGGTTATCTAATGAAGGCAGCACGATGAATGCACACATACCGATAATGCTTCCTGCAATCGCGTATGCAAAACTATAAACTCCTGCAAAGATCGATCCATTTCTAGCTATCTTACTAGATTTTGCTGTGAAGACACGTTGCCAGATGTCTTGTGATACGACCATACCGAGTGCAAACAACAAAAAGTATTGGAAGATCTGCTGATAACCGATTCCTGTGAAATCTAGGTGAGATTCAGGAAGTTTTGTTAATAGATTTCCTAAACCATCTACCTTTGAAAGACTCATAGGAACCATAATGAAGAAGATACCAACCGTCATTACGATGAATTGAATAATATCCGTGACTGTAACACTCCACATTCCACCTAGTATTGTATAGAAGAGGACGATACCTCCTCCAACTAACATGGAAGTCGTTAAGCTCCACCCTAAGAGTACATTGATGATCGTTCCCATCCCGATCACTTGGGTAACTGCGATCATCAAAGTATATATAGAAGCCACGATGGCACTTAAAAGTCGTGTTTCCGATTTGTATCGTTTTCCTAAAAGTTCACTGATCGTTGTAACTTTTAATGAATCGATCTTTTTAATAAATATCGTACCTAAAAGAATAATACCTAAACCAATCATTGATACAAACCAGATGCCAGAGATTCCGAACTGATATCCTAGCTTTGTTGTTCCGATCGTCGCTGCTCCACCTAAAATAACGGCAGATAAACAACCAAGATACATAAACATGCCAAGGTTGCGTCCTGCTAATGTGAAATCTTCAGAAGTCTTTGCTTTAGTTGAGCCAATAATTCCTGCACCAATCAATACGGCAAAATATAAAAGAATAATAACTGTATCAAAAGTTTGCATAATAAAAAACCTCCTTTTTAGTGTAATGCTTTAACCGTGTCATTTAAGCGTTTTGATAGTTTTCCGACAGTTGAGCATGAACTTCATCCAAATATTCTTCAAGTGACTCTTGAAGGACAGCAAGACCTTGATCAATTTGTTCTTGATTAATAGTAAGAGGAGGAATCATTCTGATGACTTCACCATGATTTCCACAAAGATAAAAGAGAACGCCTTTCTCTAAACACTTGTCTAGAATATTCATCAGTGCTTGACCGTCTGGTTTACCTGTAAAAGGATCGATAATTTCAATTCCAATCATAAGTCCTACTGCACGAATACTCCCGATCAAAGGAGTCTTTTCTTGAAGTTCTTTCAATCTTGCAACTGCATAATTCCCCATGTTTTTTGAGTTTTCTATGAGATTTTCTTTTGTTAAAACATCTATTGTAGCGAGCGCTGCTTCACAAGCGATTGGGTTTCCACCAAATGTTGTCCCGTGACTGCCAAGTGGCCATTGCTGCATGAGTTCTTTAGAAGCAACTGTTGCACTTAGTGGCAATCCTGAAGCAATACCTTTTGCGATAGCCATGATGTCGGGCGTAACTCCGAACGTTTGAGCAGCGAACCATTCACCTGTTCTTCCGAATCCCGTCTGAACTTCATCGAAAATCAGCAAGATGCCATGTCTGTCACAAACTTCTCTAATTTTCTTCAGCCAGCCACTCGGTGGAACGATGTAGCCTCCTTCACCTAGAACAGGTTCTACAATCATACAGGCGACTTCTTCTGGTGTTACTTGATGGTTGAACAATGTTTCAAAATCTTTCTCAAGCTTCTCGATGACATACGTTTCTGGATCTTCACCAGCTGGAGCACTTTTTACATCGGCATAGGGAACTTGATAGGCAAGACCGTTCGGTTGTAGAAACTTGCGGTATTTACTTTTGGAAGTTGTCACGCTCAACGCACCTAGTGATCGACCATGAAAGCATCCGGTAAAAGAAATAACGTAAGGTCTTTTAGTCACGTGCTTAGCGAGTTTCAGAGCACCTTCTATGGCTTCGGTTCCACTGTTGGCAAAAAAGAAACAGTCCAAATCACCTGGTAGAACATGAGCTAGTTCTTTAGAAAGTTTCAGGATCGATTCATACATGATGACTCCAGATGGTCCGTGCATGAGGTGATCTGCTGCATCTTTGATCGCTTGGACCACTTTTGGATGACGATGGCCAGTATTTGCCGTTGCAATACCAGAAGTGAAATCAAGATACTGCTTTCCATCCAGCCCATAATAATAGCAGCCCTCTGCTTTTACGACAGGTAGGTTCGGATGATCTTTTGCCATACTTGGTGCTAGTAGGTTAGGCATTTCGTTTACAAGGTTGCTCCAGTTGTTCATTGACACGTATATTACCTCCTAGATATTCCATACTCATGTTGTATAAATAATTCCTATATAGAATATCCATGCAAGGATCATGCCAAAAAACTAAATTATCTGATATTTTTTCATTTTTCTTACGATTGATGGCTGGCTAGTGCCGAGTGCTTCTGCCATCCGTATGGTCGTTCTATATTTCTTTCTAGCTGCTAATAAGATCTGTTTCTCTCTATCATCCAACATCTGTTTAAGTGTTTGTTCGGTATGAATCGATGGAGAGGGGATTGATGCACCTTCTTTTACATGATCCGGAAGGTGCTCATCCGTAATAAGAGTGGTGGGAGAGAGTACCACCAATCGTTCCATGATGTTGATCAGTTCTCGTACATTTCCTCTCCATTCATAATGCAGAAGATGATGAATGACAGCTTCATCTAATCTTTTCTTCTTGTTATATTTTTCTTCGAATTGCTGTAAGAGCATATGTATAAGTGGTACGATATCTTCGGTTCTCTTCCTGAGTGGGGGAATCGTTACAGGTACAACGTTTAAACGAAAATAGAGATCTTCGCGAAACTGTTTCTCATGGATCGCCTTCTGCAGATCTTTGTTCGTAGCTGAGATCAAACGGAAATCTACTTTGATTGGTTTCGTTCCTCCAACACGATAAAACTGTTTTTCTTGTATGACTTTTAAAACTTTAACTTGGTGCTGAGGGGGAAGTTCACCGATCTCATCTAAGAAAAGTGTGCCTCCGTTCGATAGTTCAATAAGGCCGACTTTGCCTTTTTGATGCGCACCTGTAAAAGCCCCAGGTTCATAGCCGAATAGCTCTGCTTCAAATAAAGAATCTGGAATAGCGCCACAGTTAACCTCAATAAATGGACCTTTTGAACGATGACTTCGATTGTGGATAAATTTAGCTAACAATGATTTCCCGACACCAGATTCTCCTAAGATGAGTGCATTCACATCGACTTCAGACAACTGAAGTGCTGTTGAAACTGCTTTTTTCATATCTTCACTTTTAGCGATGATTCCAGCATCATGAAGCTGTTTGCTTCTTAATAGACCTAGCTCTGTTTTTACTCGCTGCATCTCTTCTTCCATAGCAAACAAAAACTCTTTATATTGAGCGAGTTCTGTAATGTCGTGTGAATAGCTCACAATTCTATATAGTTCCCCTTGTTCGTTATATACAGGAATCCCTGTCACAAGCAGTTTTTTTCCTTTATTTGTTGTTTGTACAAACGTGATTTTTTTATTTTCTTTTACAACCATTGGTGTGAGAATCGGTGTGAATAACCCTTGAGCTTCTAAATCATAGACAGATTTTCCGATCAAGCTGTCTGATTCAACTCCGTAAATCTTTCCGGTAGCCTCACTCACTTTAAGGATGATGCCATCCACATTCGTAACTAATATATCGTCTTTTAAAGAATGAAGAATCTGTTCATTTTCATTCCAATCTTTTGATTGACTCACGTTCATCAGTCCTTTGGCAACAGAATAAGCTATTCAATTCTGAATAATTATTTATTTATGAATAATTATACGACTACTTATTTTGATTAGATATAGGAACAAAGAATTTTTTTAAAAGAAATTAGGAGGGTAACACGCTCCTAAGAAGTGAAAAGGAGGAAGAAGGGAGGATACAAATAAAAAAAGGGCCAATACGAATGGCCCTTTTATTCTTTCATTATAAAAGTTCAGTTTTTAATTCAACGTCAATGTTGCCGCTTGTTGCTTTAGAATAAGGACAAACACCGTGAGCAGTCTTTACTAATTCCTCAGCTTCTTCTTGTGATACTCCATTAACCCCAACGTTTAGAACAACAGCAAGCTTAAACCCGCCATCGGTATCTTTCCCTATAGAAACTTCAGCTGTCACTTTTGATTCAATTCGTTTTTTGCTTTGACGTGCAACTAAGTTTAGTGCTGAATCAAAGCAAGCGGCATATCCTGCTGCAAATAGTTGCTCAGGGTTTGTAGCGTTCTCGCTTCCTGATCCACCAAGCGCTTTTGGCATAGCTAATTCATGATTTAAAACACCGTTATCACTCTTAACCGTACCTGCTCTTCCACCTTCAGCTGTTGCTTTTGCTGTGTATAATGCTTCCATTCCAAACACTCCTTTGTTTGTGTAAAATTAAATTGTGTACAACTTAATAACTCGTAATCATCATAACGTATCCTTTTTGTAGAGTCAAACAATTTAATTGTGTAAAACTAAATTGTGTTATAATGCAAGTACCCTTTACAAAAAGAAAGGAAACATCATGAAAAATGAAACCTTAAAATTAGAAAACCAAATATGTTTTAAAATTTATACAGCAGAACGTGAAATCACAAAGCTTTATAGAGAGTTGTTAAAAGAACTCAACGTGACTTATCCACAATATTTAGTATTGCTTCTTTTATGGGAAAAACATTCATTAACTGTAAAAGAATTAGGGCAAAGGTTATTTTTAGATTCAGGGACCCTTACTCCCATGTTAAAGCGTATGGAGATGAATGGTCTCGTTGAAAGAAAAAGATCAGAACAAGATGAGCGAAGTGTGATCGTGTCTGTAACGGAAAAAGGAAATGCCTTAAAAGAAAAAGCAGAGTGTATTCCAAATCAGCTTGTTGATAATATTCCGATGGGAAAAGAGGAACTCTCAACATTGAATGAAACGTTGACAAGTATGTTAGAGCAGTTGCAGAACCAAACGAAATGATAGAGAAAAAGACGCTAAGAACAAGTTCTCGGCGTCTTTTTGTTTTTTTTTATCCTAGCTCAAACCAAACCAAAACCCTAGTTCGACGTGTTGCGCACACGACATGTACAAATAAAAAAATACCTTGGCTAAATAAGCCAAGGTATTACGGTTTAATGATTGTTGTTCGCTTCATCATCACGCATCAGCCAGCCCTCAAAGTGGCGCTTGACGTAATTTTCAGCCTCTTGATAGCTTGAAAATGTTTCATCAACTGGATGAGTCTTATGTGTGATCAGCCATGTTTGATTATCTTCAGAATAAATCTTTGATACTTCACGATGGTTGTTCACATACAAGCTGCCATCAGGATTTTCCTTCACGTTGTGTTCGTTCTTCGGTGCATCGATTCGTCGAGGCTGTTCATGGAATGCAGCAACAACAAACTTTTCAAACGCTTCAGAAGTCATGTTTCCGCCAGAAGCTTTCGGATGTCCGCCTCCACCATATTGTTTCGCGTAGATCGAGCAATCCACTTCATCATGAATGGTGCGTAATCCAATACGCTTATTGGCAATGTTTAAAATCACAATCAAGTCTAAGTGAGGATTTTCACGATTGATCTCGTTCCCGAGCTCGGAATGATAGCGTTCCGCATGTAGGATTCCAATCTTATACGTTTTCTCTTCAGATCCTTCGCCTAAAGACCAAGTATCCCAGATCTCGACCATCTGACGCTGTTTCTTTTTGATGTAATCTGCAATATTTTCTTCTTCTAAATCGAGAATCGTTGTTTCTGTTTCTGAGAACTGAAAAGAATCACCTTTTAAACGATTCATGATCTGGTCCTCAAATTTATCAGGAGGTAGGATAAAGAATAAGTCGTTTAAACGCTTAGCTTCAACCTTCTGGTCAAACCATTCCCACGTATCATATAAACGTACAAGCTCTACATATTCGTCGAGTGCGCCGGTTCGTTTAAGTTTACCGTTATCGATCAAATATTCGTAGAAAAGGGAAGTGGCACATGTTAAACGTTCATCATCATAACGAACTTGAACGTGCCCCCAATCAAACCCATTGAAATGAAGCGCTGTTGCATGGTGATCGATCAGCTTCACTTTTCCTCCTGCATTCGAGCGTTCATCAAGTCGCATCATTAATTCTTCGTTGACCGCAATATCGGTAATAATAATTTCTGTTTTTCTCTCTTTCGGATTATCGAGCAGCATCTCAACTCGGTCGTTAATCGTTCCATGTGAACAATACGATATCTTACAATTGTCTCCAAATGCTAGTTGTGCTAAATAACCGCACGATTTTCCGTCTAAATCATTGTGTGAAAATAAATGAATCATGTCAGTATCCTCTCTATTATGCTCTCTGTCTAGAGTATCGTCATAAAGCATAAAGTTCAACCTTTAAAAAAATTTACTATATAGGCTTACTGCCTTTATGAATAGACCGAGCTGTTGCATTCTTATATATAGGAGAGAATATGCACAATTCTTCTTACGAGACACGAGAAAAATACATTTACAATGGATGGAATTAGGTGGAAAATGATTAGGTGGGTAATTATGTAAATTGGGGGTTTTGATGTGCAGGAATTTCTGAAAGTGTTTCAGAATAAAAACTTCAGAAAGTTGTTTTTTGCTGGTTTTACTTCAATGATGGGAAGTATTATCGGCGTTACAGCTTTTATGTTTTATTTGCTAGATAAGTTCGGTGAACAGCCTTTTTATGCAACCCTTGCCGAATTGATGTATTCTCTACCAACACTAGCTGTATTCTTTCTTGTAGGGGTGTTAGCTGATCGTATGGATCGTCAAAAGATCGCTCTCTATTGCGACTGGATCTGTGCAGGCCTATGCCTCCTATTAATGGGTGCAATTTGGCTAGATTGGATGCCTCTCATTTTTGTGATCCTGTTCTTAAGGAGTGCAGTGGGGAAATTCTTTCATCCAGCTGACCAAGCGATGGTACAAGGCGTACTATCGAAAGAGGAGTATGCCATTGCGGCTGGTTTAAATCAAATGGTAGGTAGTTTGTTTATGCTATTTGGAAATATGATCGCCATATTTATTTATTGGAGTGTAGGAATACAAGGAGCCATTGCATTTGATCTTCTTACATATGTTTTATCAGCCTTGTTCATTATGAGTATGAAAGTAAATGAAGATATTCGTCTACCGAACGGACAACAAAGGTTTAAAGATATCCGAGTAAAGATGGTATGGAAGGACTTTGTTTCAGGTTTTGTTTACATCAAACAATCTAAACTTCTGCTTTCTTTAATCTTTGGTTTTTTCTTGTTTGGTATAGTAAATGGTGGATTATCAGTTATGCCGGCATTTATCATGAAATACAAACTAGCACCTGACAATTATGAACAAATGATGATGTGGATGGGTATCCTATTCGGTGTATCCATACTCTCTGGCAGTGTATTATGTTCGATGCTCGCTAAAAAGATTAGACTCTCGTATGCCATTGTTCTCGGTCTGTTTGTTAGTGGCGTATCCCTTGGTTTGTGCGCGCTTGCGCCAAATGTATGGTCATTCTTTATTTTGACCGGATTGGCTGGGTTTAGCATACCATTAATCAATATTGGGATCGGAGGCTGGTTACCAAAAATCGTTGACCCGAAAATGATGGGGCGTGTCCAAGGGTGGATCTCACCGATCAATATGTTATCTCATACGATGACTCTCGGTTTAATCGCATTGTTTTTCCCGAAGATTTTAACAGTCGAGATGCTGTTTTGGGTGGTTGGAGGGTGTCTGATTGTTGTTGGACTCTTCTACATGTTAACTTTACCAAAGTATGATATCGATGATGAAGAAAACAAAAATGAGTTACATTTAGAAAAAGTACCAGTTTAAAGGTGGAGATTATGGCGAAGCCCTTTTATAATGAAGAGCGGAGGGGAAGTCATGGCATCATTTCAAAACATATTATTCTGGATCTTTTTAATCTTACCGATCATTCTTTTCTTTGTAGCAATCGCAAGAACTTCATGGGTTTTAATGCTTGTAAACATGTTTTTAGCTCTGCCGATCATTTGGTTTGTGAGCTGGGTTACAGAAAGTTATGGTGCTGTCTTTGTGATAATTGCAATCCATCTGTTCACAGGAGTATGGCTATGGACGAAAAGACAGAGATTGGATTTTAGATCTTTTTAAAAAAGCTGAGCAAAGTTTTATTTGCTCAGTTTTTTTATGAATTTTTTTCGATTTGGTATTAAAACTTTGCAAGTAACACTTTATTTAATTTTAATATTCTGACTATTATTTAATTTGAAAAACATCGTAAATAAAAGAAATTAATAGAAAATAGTTGATTTGTTTTGTTTACATGAAATAAAACAGCATATTTTGGTTATTTTCGTATGAATCCTTAAAATTTTGAAGTTTTTACTTCGTTTACAAGGAACAAAAGCAGGAGTAATATATTTCTTATCGTAAAACTTTAAAATTTTTCCATGACCGCTGAATCCAATTTTGGAACGGAGGAACCATCGGCAGTTCTTTACTGCCTGGGGTGAAACTTATTTAAGTCGGGCGACTTCTGCCGTCCGAACCCGTCAGCTAACTTCGTAAGCGTGGTAGGAGAGGGAAGGTGAACATAAAAAAAGCAATGACCAATTAAAAAATATGATATTTATATCATGCGTCTTTATCGCTTAATTCCTAAAACTTTAGGAAGCGGGGGAACCAACCGCAGTCCAACGTGACTGCATGGGGTGAATCTCGAGAGATCGAGTAGGGCTACTCTCAAGCCCGAATCCGTCAGCTAACTCCGTAAGCGTTCAGAGAGAGGCAACAAATTTCGTGTGTTTACACGCTTATTCAAGTATGTGTAGAAGCCGCGAGAAGAGTTCCTCTTCCGCAGGCTTCTTTTTTGTTGCCTTTTTTACCGAAATGGAGGATGTAACGATGGAGAAATCATCTAGGAACGTGCTCATAATGTTTCCTGATCAAGTTTCAGATGTGTTTATTTCAAAACTAAGATTATGTGACGACTATCAATCTATTGTTCTCTGTGTTCCTAACCGAGATGAAGCAGATAGACTCTCACAAGTTGGTTTTCAACATGTGTATGTCATGAATTATGGTGACAAGCGTAAATTCATCGGGATGGTAGGTCCTTTTGTTCAAAAGATCATTGTTGTTGAATCTGGATTTTTAGAATGCTGCCAAACGATTGAACTTATTCGCAGCATCTATAACATACCTGTTTATGTCATCAAATCAGACACACGGTATATTTCCAGAGTTTATAAGGAGTTAGGTGCCGATTACGTAATTTATAACAAAACCGGAAATATTCAATTCTTACTTTCTTCATAAAAAAAGAGCGGAGGAATTCATTTATGAGATTAAGTCCAAACGAAATTGAACAGATTTTGTTAAAAGCGAAAAGAGATCAGTTAAATGCTTATTATGCAAGTGTGATTCAACATAGTCTCTCCAAATGGGTCATTCAAGACACGCTTAGAAGCAAAGGATAAACCATTCTATAAGAGGGGACTCATCGTATGTGTTCCCTCTCTATTTCAGACCAATGATAGGCAGGGGAAAACATGGGAGCAGAGTCAGTTGTATTATTGCCAAAAAGATTGTCGATCGGACAGATCAATGAATTTGTCAATGCTGCTGGTTCTTTTGAAAGTGAGATTCTTTTCTTTTATCAAGGCATACAGATTAATGCGAAAGGCTTGCTCTCTGTTAATCTATTTTTTTTGTCGCATTATTCTAAAAATCTGGATGAACCGATCACCCTTAGAGTGGAAGGGTCTGACGCACAAGTTGCGCTTAAAGATTTGTCACACATGCTATCAAGTTTTTACGAGTAGTTTACTAGTTAGTTTAGGAGGAAATTGCATTGTTAGATCTATATATGGTTTTAACTCTAATCGTTTCATTTTTGGTGTATTTTAACTTTATTTACTGGTGTGATCGAGTTGTTGGAGGAGAGACGAAAAAATGATAATAACGATGGTTGCAACAGGTGGCGTGTTTTTGTACTTAGTATACGCATTGATTAATCCTGAAAAATTTTAACGTTAATGTTTAACATACACTTAAAGGTTCATATAGGAGGAACAAAGTAATGGGCGTTTTACAAATGGCAATCGTGATTCTTTTATTGCTTCTGATCGTTAAACCACTAGGAAGCTATATCTATCACGTATTTTCCAACAAATCTAACAAAACAGATAAAGTGTTTGCTGGAATTGAAAAGATCATTTATTCCATATCTGGAATAAAAGAAAGACCAGGCATGACATGGAAAAAGTATACGATGTCATTATTATTAACGAACATTGTTCTGGTCGCAGTCGGTTATGTCATTTTAAGACTTCAAAAGTGGCTTCCGTTAAACCCTAGCCAGATTGACAACATGGAATCGACATTATCCTTTAATACGATTGTCAGTTTTATGACGAATACAAACCTACAACACTACAGTGGAGAAACAGGACTCTCATACTTTTCTCAAATGTCGGTCATCATGATGATGATGTTTACATCTGCCGTGACAGGAATCATTGTAGCAATTGCATTTATTCGTGGTATTACAAGCAAAGGTGCAACGATTGGTAACTTCTTTGAAGACTTTATAAAAGGCCATACTCGGCTACTTATTCCAATGGCTGTTGTCGTCACCCTCGTCTTAGTTGGATTAAAAGTTCCACAAACGTTAGATGGTACGATTCAGATTACAACGTTAGAAGGAGAGAAGCAGGAAATCGCAACAGGGCCAGTCGCTTCACTCGTTTCTATTAAACACTTAGGTACGAACGGTGGGGGGTTCTTCGGAGTGAACTCAGCACATCCTTTTGAGAATCCTAGTCCGTTAACTAATGTGATCGAAATACTTTCAATGTGGTGTATACCTGCTGCATTAACATACACGTATGGACGTTTTGCTAAAAATCAAAAACAAGGCTGGGTTATTTTCGGTGCAATGGCCATTCTCTTTATTGCGTTCTTATCTTTAATCTATATTTCCGAAAGTAACGGAAATCCAGCAATGAATGCTATCGGTCTTAGTTCAGAACAAGGAAGCATGGAAGGAAAAGAAGTTCGTTTTGGAACGGCTCAATCTGCACTGTTTAGCACAGTAACGACAGCTGCTACAACAGGAACGGTCAATAACATGCATGATACCTTGACTCCGCTTGGTGGAATTACACCATTATCACTTATGATGTTAAATACAGTGTTTGGCGGAGATGGAGTAGGTTTAGTGAACATGCTCATGTATGCGATCATCGGAGTGTTCATCTGCGGTCTGATGGTTGGTCGTACACCAGAATTTTTAGGCCGTAAAATAGAGCCAAGAGAAATGAAACTTATAACGATAGCACTTCTTGCACACCCGTTGATTATATTGGGTCCGACTGCCTTAGCTTTTATGACAGAGCTTGGAAAAGGGGCGATAAGCAACCCGGGATTCCATGGTATTTCACAAGTTCTCTATGAGTATACTTCTGCTGCAGCAAATAACGGCTCAGGCTTTGAGGGTCTTGGAGACAATACGCCTTTTTGGAATATCTCAACTGGACTTGTCATGCTGCTTGGGAGGTACGTTTCCATCATCGCTTTGCTCGCTGTAGCAGGGTCTCTAGTAAAAAAACAACCTGTTCCTGAAACGATTGGTACGTTTAGAACAGACAACATCCTTTTTGTAGGTATTCTTGTTGGGGCAGTGCTTATTATTGGTGCGTTAACCTTCTTACCTGTAATGGCGCTTGGACCAATAGCTGAATACTTGTCGATCCGTTAATTTAGAGAGGTGCAGATAAAAATGAATCAATCCAAACAGAGTGTTCGTTCTGGCCTCATCAGCCGAGCGATGGTGGAAAGTATAGTGAAGTTAAATCCAATAACGATGATGAAAAATCCGGTTATGTTCGTAGTAGAGATCGGAACATTCCTTGTCTTGCTCATGATGATCATGCCTAAGCAGTTTGATGCTGAAGGTAGATTTGGTTATAACTTATCGGTTTTCTTAATCCTTTTATTCACCATTCTATTTGCAAACTTTGCAGAAGCCTTAGCAGAAGGTAGAGGAAAAGCGCAAGCCGATAGTTTAAAGAAAACGAAAAAAGGCACGATCGCAAAAAAAGTGGTTAAATCAGGAACGATCAAAGAAGTATCTTCAGAAGATCTTCGTAAAGGAGATATTGTTTTAATCGAGACAGGTGACATGGTTCCGGGTGACGGTGAGATTATCGAAGGGCTTGCGTCCATTGATGAATCTGCTATCACAGGAGAATCAGCACCAGTCATTAAAGAAGCAGGAGGAGATTTTAGTTCTGTAACAGGCGGCACAAAAGTGGTCAGTGACTTTATTAAAGTTAGGATTACAGCAGATCCAGGTGAGTCATTCTTAGATAAGATGATCTCCTTAGTAGAAGGAGCTAAACGTCAAAAGACACCGAACGAGATCGCACTTAACATTTTGCTTGTAACGTTGACGATCATCTTCTTGTTAGTAGTCGTAACGATTGTTCCAATAGCTGATTATGTAGGAGTAAATCTAGAAGTTTCAACACTAATAGCTCTACTCGTCTGTCTCATTCCAACAACGATTGGTGCGTTATTATCAGCGATTGGAATCGCTGGTATGGACCGTGTAACACGCTTTAACGTATTAGCGATGTCAGGAAAAGCAGTTGAAGCAGCAGGTGATATTAATACCATCATCCTAGATAAGACAGGGACGATTACATTTGGTAACCGTCTAGCTGCAGAATTTATTCCGGTAGGATGGTCTTCAAAGAAAGAGTTAACTGAAATGGCAGTGGTAACATCCTTATTTGATGAAACACCGGAAGGAAGATCAGTAGTAGAGTTGGCAAGGAAACAAGGGTTTACTTCGGATACCTCGAAGTATGAATCAGGCGACATTGTACCTTTTACAGCAGAAGAACGTATGAGTGGAATTAATTTGAATGGTTTTCATTATCGAAAGGGTGCTGTTGACTCCATCATTAAGTTTGTAGAGAAGCAAGCAGGAGAGATTCCAGAAGATCTGAAAAAGAAAAGTGATGAGATAGCGAAAAAAGGTGGCACTCCGCTTGCTGTTTGTATGAATGATAGAATCTATGGATTGATCTATTTAAAAGATACCGTTAAGCCGGGAATGCGTGAACGTTTTGATGAACTAAGAAAAATGGGGATCAAAACAATCATGTGTACAGGAGATAACCCCTTAACTGCTGCAACCATCGCAAAAGAAGCAGGGGTGGATGACTTTATTGCCGAATCAAAACCTGAAGATAAGATACGTGTGATCCGTGAAGAGCAGGAAAAAGGAAAACTAGTTGCTATGACAGGAGATGGAACGAACGACGCCCCAGCACTTGCTCAAGCAGATGTTGGACTCGCGATGAACTCGGGAACAATAGCAGCTAAGGAAGCGGCAAACATGGTTGATCTTGATTCAGACCCAACGAAAATCATTGAAGTGGTAGCGATTGGCAAACAGTTGCTCATGACTAGAGGATCTCTGACCACTTTTAGTATCGCGAATGATATTGCGAAGTATTTCGCCATTATACCTGCCATGTTTACAGCTGCTATACCAGAGATGCAGGCTCTCAATATTATGGGGTTACATTCTCCAACGAGTGCCATTATTTCAGCACTGATCTTTAACGCGATCATCATACCGCTCTTGATTCCACTTGCCATGAAGGGCGTTAAATACGTGCCGATGAGTGCAAACAAATTGTTGTATAAAAACATTGTTATCTATGGAGTGGGAGGAATTGTAGTCCCGTTTATAGGGATTAAGCTGATCGACATGATTGTAAAAGTATTCATGTAACAATGAACGGGAGGATTATGAGTGTGTTTAAAATAATTAGATTGTCACTATTATTGATCGTACTATGCGGTATCGTCTACCCGGTTGCTATGACAGGGCTAGCACACACGATCTTTCCGTCACAAGCAGATGGAAGTCTTGTGAAAAATAGCGATGGGAAGGTTGTTGGTTCAGAATTAATCGGTCAAAACTATAAGAGTCCACAATATTTCCAAGGTCGAGTTTCTTCTATAGAAAATAACGGAGCTGCTACAGGATCAAATAATTATGCTCCGTCTAATGAGGATATGCTGAAAAGAACAGAGGAATCTATTAAGGCATTGCAAAAAGAAAATCCAGAACTAGATAAAAAAGATATTCCATTAGACCTAATCACAAATTCAGGTTCAGGTCTTGATCCTCACATTTCTGTTCAAGCTGCTGAGTTTCAAGCAGAGCGTGTGAGTGAGGAAACTGGTATTAAAAAAGAAGAATTGCTAGCCATGATTAAAGATTCAACAACAAATAGAAGTTTAGGGATCTTCGGTGAACCGCATATAAACGTCTTGGAATTAAATATGAAAGTTCAAGATGTAATGGAATAGGTTGATAAACCTCGGTCTATAGAAGGCCGAGGTATTTACTCATGTAAGGGGGTATAAAGATTGTTTCCAGAATATAAACGAAAAACACCTGAAGAGATTTTACGAGAATTAGAGCAATTAAAAAGAGGTAAATTAAAAGTCTACATTGGTTCTGCTCCCGGAGTCGGGAAGACGTATCGGTTGCTTCAAGAAGCTCATGAACTGAAAGCGGAGGGGATTGATGTACTCGTTGGACTTGTTGAAACACATAATAGAAAAGAAACAAGTGATCTTATTCGAGATTTAGAGATTGTTCAAAAAAAGGAAGTTCAATATAAAGGAAGATTGCTAGAAGAGATGGATACACAAGCGATTATTGAACGAAACCCAGATGTAGTAATCGTGGACGAACTAGCACATACGAATGCTCCAACTTCACCGAACGAAAAAAGATACATGGATGTGGAGGAAATTCTACAAGCGGGTATTAATGTTATTTCCGCTGTAAACATTCAACACTTAGAAAGCTTGCATGATATTGTTGAGCAGATCACGGGTATAAAAGTAAGAGAACGAATTCCTGATCACGTTCTTCATGAAATGGCAAATGAAGTAATACTAGTAGACGTTACACCAGAGATTCTTCGTAAAAGATTATCTGAAGGTAAAATTTATGACAAAAGTAAAATTGAGCAGGCACTTACAAACTTTTTTACAGATAGCAATCTTGGCGCATTAAGAGAATTATCGTTGCGAGAGGTCGCTGATGATATTGATGAAAGAATCGGAAAAACAAGATTACAAAATGGCCTTCAGAGTCCTACCGGCGTACATGAAAAAATCATGGTCTGCGTTCAGTATGGTGGAAATGCCGAAAAATTAATTCGAAGAGGCTGGAGGATTGCGAGTAGGCTAAAGACTGATCTACTCATCCTACACGTTACAAACGAAGCATCTATGAACCGTTCACAGGAAGATCGAAAGAAAATTCAAAATTGGAAGAAGCTAGCTACTCAATTCAGTGCTACGTTTATTGTGGAACAAACCGATAAACGAACGATCTCAGAGACCATTCGTGATATTGCCGTTGAAAACGGTATAACTCAGATCATATTAGGTCAATCAGCAAGAAGTCGGTGGGAAGAGATTACAAAAGGATCAATTGTAAATAATATTATGAGGATTGCAACAGGTATTGATATTCATATTGTTGCTGATCAAAACGAGAATTAGAAAGGGAAGAAAATGAATATAGCATTTTTTCTTTTACCCAAAAGTGAAGTAGTTTGTATAAATGCTGCATCAACTGTCAGGCAAACTCTTGAAAAGATGGAACACCACCGATATACTGCAGTCCCTGTAATCGATGAAAATGGAAGATATATTAAAACGATCACAGAAGGTGATTTGTTATGGAGAATTAAGAATACAGAAGGTCTTACATTTCAAACGAGCAATCACCATTACATTAAAGATATGAAGGTAAATAGAGATTATCAGCCTGTACATATAGATGCTGAAATGGAAGATTTAATGACTCTGGTTGAAGTGCAAAACTTTGTGCCTGTTGTTGATGACAACGAGGTATTTATCGGCATTATTCGCAGAATGGATATTATTCAATACTTAAGAAAAATGACAACCTGATGATTAAAATAAGACCGGCAAGTCAGCCGGTCTCTAATAGGTGGGGAGGTTAGGCGTTGGAATATCTAACCTGAATTCATCATAACACGAACATTTGTTCTTGTAAATGTGTATTCCTTATTTTTTCCATTCTATTAAAAAAGTGCTTCCTTCAGAGGAGCTTTCTTTTAAAACTAGATCTGCACCTAAAGCTTTTGCCAGCATTTTGCTAAATGGAAGTCCGAGGCCAAGGCCGCGCGTATTTAACTTTTTCTCTTCACCGCGAAAAAACCGTTCAAAAATATAGGGCTGCTCATTTTCAGGAATACCAGTACCTGTATCTATCACTTCAATGGTGTTTTCGATTAAAACAACGCTGATCACTTTTTTATCTCCTAAAGATTGATAAGCATTGTTTAAGAGGTTAATGATGACCATATCCAAAGCCATTTCCTATTATCTCCCTTTTTTCTAAAGCAGGTTTTGAAGTTGAACTATTCTGATCTGCTGCAAGAGATGTAGTTGCATATCCTCCAACTAATAATGTGCCTGCGATTGTAAATCCGATTACTGTTTTTTCACCTGAAATCATCCTCCTAGGTTAAATGGTTGTTACGAATTAAATACATAAGGTTCGAACCTTGTACATTTAATGTAACCAGTGAAAATGTCAACATAACGTCAAGAGAAGCAGAGAATAAAAAAAATCCCAAAATCGTTTGCTACCACTCACAATGCTTACAACCCCCATTAATACAAGCCGTTTTATGACTAAATCTTACTCAATGAATGTGTCAGGAAGAAGTCAAAGGGGAAATATGGGACTAATACCTTGCCGGTTAATAGAGGAAAGACATACACTATAAACTAAACCATAGTGTTCTGATTTGTTAAGAAGGGATTGTCGTCGTGTGAATTATCTATATGAGACGTTTATTAAGACAAAAAAACAGCGAGAATGGTTCAATATAATTGATACGCTAGCAAGTGGATTTGCTAAAAGAGCGGACACATATGATCAAAAAAGTGAATTTCCATTTGAGAATGTAGAAGAATTAAAAAAAGCGGGTTACTTATCTTTAACTGTTCCCACTGAATTCGGAGGAGCAGGATTAAGTTTGTATGAATTTGTTCTATTACAAGAAAGAATTGCCACTGGCGATGCGGCTACAGCGTTGTGTCTCGGCTGGCACCTTGGATGTTTTTTAGAACTTGCAGAAGAACGAACTTGGGATGAAGAAACATTTAAGTTACTCTGTGAAAAAGTAGTGAATGATCAAGTGTTAGTAAATAGAGCAGCGACGGAGCCCGCAACAGGAAGTCCTACGCGTGGAGGAATGCCGCAAACAACAGCCATTAGAAAAGGTGACGAGTGGATCATCAATGGAAGGAAAACCTTCACTTCTATGGCACCTGCACTAGATTATGCGATTGTTTCAGCGCAGATTGGAGATACGGGTAAGAAAGGGAACTTCATGATCTCTATGAAATCCGAAGGTGTAACGATTGAAGAAACGTGGGATACAGTCGCAATGCGTGGAACCCGAAGTGATGATCTTATCATGAAGGATGCAGTAGTCGAGAACACTGCATTGGTCGAGCAAGATCGAGGCAAGAGCGAACTACCAAAAGCTTGGCTGCTTCACATACCAGCGTGTTACATCGGTGTTGCGGTCGCAGCTCGCAACGAAGCTGTTCAATTTGCAAAGACGTATAAACCAAATAGTCTGCCTGGACCGATCGGAGAAGTGCCGGAAGTGCAAAGAAAAGTTGGAGAGATGGAGCTAGAACTCTTACACGCAAGAGAAGTATTGTACAGTGTTGCACATAGATGGGTAAACGAACCGCATTCAAGAATGCAAATGGGTCCAGAATTAATGGCAGTAAAACACATCGTAACAAATGCAGCAGCCAGAGTGGTCGATCTAGCTATGAGGATTGTAGGAGCAAGAAGTTTAGCTATGTCGAACCCATTACAAAGGCATTATCGTGATGTTCGAGCAGGACTTCATAACCCACCGATGGATGATATGGTTATTAGTACGCTTGCAAAAAGAGCACTTGAATAAAGCATGAAAGACACCTGATGATTACCTACAGGTGTCTTTTTTGTATAGACTAAAGGGATTCGATCTTTTCTACAAAACAAAACTCGTTTCCGAACGGATCGCCTACTCTTACTTCTTTAAAGCCATGTGCCTCTTCTAGACCTGGTCTAGCAAACTTATATTTTTTTTCAGCTAAGAACTGATGGTAGGCTTCAATTCCTACAACATGAATCCTTAGTTTAATCCCAGGGGTCGAATCACCATGATGCTCGGACAGGTGTAATGAGCATTCCCCAAGTGAAACCTGCATATAGATTGGAAAATCTTCTTCATATCGATGTTCCCAATCTATCGAAAACCCAAGAAAATCTATGTAGAATTCCCTTGCCTTATTTTCATCAAATATTCGAAGAACAGGGATTGTATGTTTTAATTGATATTCATTCATGATGTATTCACTCTCCAGCGACTTTATTATTTTACTATTTCTCTTCCTTTAACTGAGTTTCCTTGTTTTTAAGGAGGATATTTCTTTTCCTAGAAGAAATTTTATATAAAATACTTCATTTTGATGAGGAGGGGTTTTCCTTGATTGAAACGTTAATTCGTGTGGGTACGACATACGTGCCTGTTAGGAATGTAGATCATTCTGCTAGATGGTACAGAGAAAAGCTCGGGGCAACGATCACTTATTGTGATGACGAAAAAGCCATACTTAATCTAGCAGACCAAAGTTTTTTTCTTGTTCGATCGTTAGTAGGTGAGACTTCAAACTTTACGGACTATAAAGGAAACATAAGGTTCTCATTAACGTTTGAAGTAGACGGAATGGAAGCATTGACCACCCTGCATGCTAAATTTAAACAGGAAGGTGTACAAACAGGAACTATTGAAGATCGTGGACATCCTGGTAGGAATTTTGTTTTTTCTGACCCGGATGGGAATGCATTTGATGTTTGGAGTATCTTGAGTCCTACGTATAAAGCTTTACGGAAAGAAGCTGTTTTAGAGAATGAAAGATGAGATGGACAGTAGGTATTTTATTTTCTTTGGTAGGTATCATCCTATTAACACATGGACTTAATCTAAGGGCAATAGCTGAAAATTCCGTTGACGGTGACGGCATCGGTGTGTACTTTTTAGGAATAGAAATAAATGAGAGTGTTCCTGCTGTAGATATACCATCCTACTCGAATGGGTTCATGGGATCCGGAATTATTTTTTTAATACTAGCTGTTTGTTTGTTCGTCATTCTATTAAGAGAACATAACACATTGTTGCCGATTGCGCAGGAAAAAAAGGCTTCAGAATGATAGAGTTTCGGGTAATGTTAATTGTGCACGAAACTGTGATGCTAGAGTGAAGGATAGGAGGTGAGAGTATGAAGAAAGTTAAGGTATTTGGCATCATCTTTTTATTTTTTGCTATTAGTCCTGCCGCTAAAGTGATGTCACCGACTACAACTGATTCTAATGTTCAACTTTCTCACTTTATCCCCGAACCCCAAATTCTAGTAGAATAAATATAAAAACAGAACCTGTTTCTTTAAAGAACAGGTTCTGTTTTTTCGTTATCGTTTTCCAGTAAGACCATACATGATAAACGATACGATCTGATCAATCTCTTTTTCGTCATTCCACTCTTTATCTGAAAAGAGAAGAAAACGTGGCAGGATGTAGCCGATGATACTAGATGCAGTCATGCGCATGATCGTTTCTGGAGGAAGAGAAACAATCTCTCCTTTTTCTTGGAAATGCTCGATGATCTTCTTGAATTTCTGATACACATGTTCAGTGAAAAGTTTTTGAAACGGTTCGCGCAATTCATCATGAAAAGCGATTTCTTGAATGAATATTTTTAAGACAGGAAACTGTTTGCGAACGAATTCCAGCCTGTTTTTAGCAATGACTCTAATAAAATCTTCATAGTGTTCATATTCGCTCTCGAAAACTTCTTTTGCAAAAGACTTGATGAAAAAGGGTGCCACGAATTTGGCGACTGTTGGTGTCACGATGGCGAGCAATAGTTCTTTCTTTGTTTTGAAATGACGAAAAATCGTGCCTTCCGCAACTCCAGCTTTTTTTGCGATCTCACTCGTAGAAGAAGCCGCAAATCCTTTTTCTGAGAAAGTATCGATGGCAGCTTCAAGAATCTTTCGCTGTTTATCGCTCATTGTGGGAGCATCGTGATCGTTAATAAGGTCATTGATCCACTCTGAATTGGACATGAAAGCTACTCCTTTTATAAACGTACATTTATTCCATTATAGTCATTATAGTCACTATTAATAGGCAGTACAAACGCTATAACTTATAGTTTGCGGTGTTTTTTTAATGCGAGTACGTTTAATAACATGAATAAAAGGGAGAAAACGAGGAGTACGAGTACATTCCCATAAACCATTCCTAAACCGTCGCCTTGAATCATAACATCCCGAATCGCTTTTCCTCCGTATGTTAATGGCATAATCATGCTTAAAGGCTGAAGCCAATCTGCCATCGTTTCAATAGAGAACAAACCTGAGAAAAACACTTGAGGCACAACGATAAGCGGAATGAACTGAATCATCTGCAATTCATTTTTTGCAAATGCAGAAAGCAGGGTTCCAAGTGAAAGTGCTGTAATCGCGAGCATCAGTGTAATTAAAGTAACTAACCAAATGGAACCGGCCATCTTGATATCAAGAACATAGATGGCAAACGAAACAATGATCGCCGATTGTAAAATGGTGAAAATGCCAAAACCTAAAACATATCCGACAACCATCTCCCATCGTCGCATCGGAGTAGCGAGCAGCCGCTCCAGTGTTCCACTCGTTCTTTCACGTAGAAAAGAAACACCTGAAATTAAGAAAACGAAAAAGAAAATGAAGAACCCTATTAAAAAAGGACCAATGTAATCAAAAGTCTCCATATCAGCAGAACCGTGCAAATAAATAATTTCTGAGTTGCCTTTTATTTTGTTCGTGTCTTGAGTCTGAATGGACTTTAATGCTTTTTCAATCGTTAAGATCGAAGCCTTATTTGCTGTTGGATTACTTCCTTCAAGTGTAATAGTAGTCGAAGGAAATGTAACTTCAATAACAGCATCAAGTTTTTCATCTGCTAAATCTTGATGAGCTTTCGATTTGTTTTGGTAAACGGTAAATGCTTGATCTGAGGATTTCAGCTGATCTACAACTTTTTGATCACTTATAACCCCGATCTTCGGTTCATAGTCATTGCTCGAAAAAACTAAGTTCACAAGGGTTAGGATAAAAAGAGGAGCAATAAACATCATGGCAAGTGTGCGTTTGTCACGTATGAACTGTCTGATGATCCGAATCACTAATGCTTTAATTCTCATGTTGAACACCTCCATAATAGAGAAATGCGTCTTCGATTGAAGCACTTGATGTAACATTCTTTAATTCTTGTGGTGTTCCAGAGGCGATGAGCTTTCCGTCCCGAAGCATTCCCAGTTGACCGCATTTTTCCGCTTCGTCCATTACATGAGTGGTAACTAAAATCGTTGTTCCGCTCTTGCTTAACTTATACAGTTCATCCCAAATAGATTGCCGGAGTACGGGGTCTATTCCTACAGTAGGTTCATCAAGAATGAGGATCTTTGGTTCATGTAAGAGTGCGGCTGCTAAAGATAATCTTCGCTTCATACCGCCTGAATACTGATTAACTGGTTTTTGTAGAAATTTTGAAAGGTTCACGAGTTCAGAAACCTGATGAATCCTTTCTTTTTGTTTTTGACCTTTTAAACCATAAATAGCTGAGAAGAATTCGAGATTTTCTCTCCCGCTTAGTTCTCCGTAAAGAGCATCAGATTGAGCCATAAATCCGATTTGCGACATGATATTAAGACTCGGCATCGATGAATGGAGAACGCTAATGCTGCCATTTGTGGGAGTTTCAATTCCTGCAATCATCTTAACCAATGTTGTTTTTCCTGCCCCTGAAGGACCCAACAATCCATAAATCTCATTGTTGTTCACTGTCAGATCAATGTTCTTTAGCACTTGATGTGATTGATAGTCCTTGGAAACATTCGTTACTTTTATGACAGGTTCCATAATACGCCTCCTTATTAAGTGAGTACTCACTCATTTATTATTATCATATGTAATGAAGTGATAAAGGTCAAGTGAGTACTCACTCATTTTTTGTGAAAAGCTGTGTTCGTATTTCGTGTTGCTTTTGTAAGTATTTGATTTCCGTTCTAGGGTATAAAATTCAAGAAATAAAATGGATATTGAAAAGATGTTGGGTTTTCTGAGGGTAAGGTCATCGCAGAATTTGAATGGGGTAAGGAACCTACGCATGCTAGACAAAGCTTTGTGATTAAAGCAATAAAAAAAGAAAGAACCATTCGCAATAAAAAGCGAATGGTCTTTTTGTTATTTTGAGTCTAAAGTTCTTTTATAACGATATTGCTGCCATCTGAACCTAATAAAGCAACCGATACAAAAGCCAAGTATAGCTACGATAGAAGCTGTTGCAACCATAATCGTAGCGATCCATGCGAGAGTTTCCCAACCAAGTACATAACTTAGAAAACCCACTGCTAGTAGCGATATAGCAATCAACTGATTAAACTGTTGCTGGTCTTTATCTTCTGGAATGTACGCAGAAGGATTCTTTTTTAAAAATAAGGTGGCAACTTTCATCACAGGATTGTAATCAAAAAACATTCCTAGAAGGCCGGCACCTAAAGGAAGTAATAAGAACCATGGTTGACCAAATAGCCAGGTAGCTAGTGTAGATAAAAAAATGAACCACTGATTTGTTCGAACTAAAGGTCTTGGAATGGAAATGGAAGAGTGAGACAAGTTAATCCGACCTTTCTTATATGTTTAGTTCCTTTATTGTAAATGTATTCGTACAGAATGTGAAGTGTTAATCCTTATATAGGTAAGAAGAGAAGGGGATAATCATTGAACCCAGAATGTCTTATAGTGAGGTGATAAATATGAAAACCATAAGAGATGATCGGGAAGTACATATTCAGTTTAGAGAGGAGATTAAGGAAAAGCTCCAAAATGACACTTTTGCAAAATGGTTAGGTATCGAATTATTAGAAGTCGGTCCCGGTACAGCAGAAGCACAGATGACAATCAATGAAAATATGTTAAATGCTCATGGAACAGCACATGGAGCTGCTTTATTTGCCATTGCAGATTTTGTCTTTGCTGTAGCATGTAATTCCTATGGAAAAACAGCAGTCGGACTTTCTGTTAATATTGGATATCTCGCTGCATGCCAAAATGGGGACAAGGTTACGGCAAGAGCTACAGAGATCAAACGGAATCATCGAACCTCTTGGTATGAGGTGAGAGTGGAAAACGATGAAGAACTTCTTGCTCATGTAAGTGCTCTATCTTATCGGAAGAACGAATATTTTGTAGGAACAGAGGATGATTAAGCGGAAGATTTCAACAAGCTAAATGTAAAAGACGACGAAATCAGGGCAACCCCTGACTTCGTCGTCTTTTTTATCTTAATGTTTTCTTAATATATTTGATTGTCTTTCTTAAATCTTCAGCAGTAGGCCTTCCAAATGGTCCAGTTTGAATATCAAAGTAGACAACTCGTTTTTGATCATCTACTAAAAATAATGCGGGTTCTCCATGCTCACCATGATCGTCATATAGTTTTCCGTTATGATATTGGACGCCGTACGGTTCTCCCGCAACACGGTCTACATCACTAAAAACCGGAAAAGAAAGGGAGTGTCTGTCCTTCATCTTCTTTAGGTTTTGCTCTTCATCAGTAGAAATCGCGATGATGTGGGTGTTCAATTCTTTGAACGTTTCACTATTTTGCTCTAACTCTTTCAGTTGATCGTTACATACGGGGCACCATTCTCCCCGGAAAAAGACGAGTAGGTGAAAACGGTCATCTTTTTCAAGGTGGCTGTGAAAGGAGAAAGATTCTCCACTTTCGGTTCTTAATGTAAAGTCAGGTGCTGTGTCTCCTGTTTGTAACATGAACATCCCTCCAATAATAAGTCTCTTCTCTAGCTATTCCTCTTGCAGAAAATTTTAAACTCTCTAGCTTTTAGATTCTAAAAAAATCACTCTTCATACTAGGTCATATCTACGTCTAGATGAGGAAAGAAGTAATAAAAAAAGAGGTGGATTGATGACTTTGTTCCTATTTTAAGTTAAAACTTTTAAAAATTAGTAGTTTATATTTGTTTTTGTTAGAATAGTAAAATTCTTCTTTATTTTCTGTAAAAAGGCCTCTATATTAGAAATTGTAGTTCAACACCAAATTAGAGGAGTGAAGTAAATGATTAAGAAGATTGCCACGATGGCAGCGGTTTTACCATTAGTAGTTTCTCTTGCAACTCCAGCGGCAGCTGCAAAAAGCACAGAGGTGAAAGCGAACGTTACACCTCAAGAAATTATCGTAAAATTTAAAGACAACGTGTCAGAGTCAAAAGTAAAGTCTTTAGCAGTAAAAGGGAAAGATGAAGTAAAAGAAAAAGGTCCTAAGTTTCATGTAATCAAAGTTAAAGATGGAAACGTAGATGCAGCCATTGCAGAATATGAAGCGAGTGGAGATGTAGAGTATGCAGAGCCAAACTATACATACCATGCGAGCTGGACTCCAAATGACACGTATTTCTCAAACGGAGTACAATATGCACCTCAAAAAGTAGGTGCTCAATCAGCTTGGGACATCACACGCGGTTCATCTACTACAAAAATTGCAATTATTGATACAGGGGTCGATTACAATCACCCTGATCTAGCTGGTAAAGTTATTAAAGGATATGATTATGTAAGTGATGATTGGGATCCAATGGATCAGAACGATCACGGGACACATGCTGCAGGTATCGCAGCAGCTGCAACAAATAACGCGAGAGGTATCGCAGGAATGGCACCAAACGTATCCATCTATGCTGTACGTGTATTAGATGCGAACGGAAGTGGATCTCTTGATGATGTTGCTAACGGAATCTATCATGCTGTAGATAACGGAGCAAAAGTAGTTTCACTTAGCCTTGGTGGACCTGGTTCTGCTACTTCATTACAAAACGCAGTAAACTATGCCGTTTCTAAAGGAGTAGTTGTAGTTGCCGCAGCTGGTAACGAAAACACTTCTGCACCGAGCTACCCAGCCTACTATTCTGGTGCGATCGCAGTAGCTGCAACTGACCGTAATGACGTTCGTGCTTCGTTCTCCAACTATGGATCTTGGGTTGATGTTGCTGCTCCTGGTGTAGACATCGCTTCTACTGTACGTAATGGAGGATATGCTTACATGTCTGGTACTTCAATGGCTTGTCCTCTAGTTGCGGGTGTAGCAGGGTTACTTGCTTCACAAGGAAGAAGTGCTGCTAACATCCGTGCTGCTATTGAGAACACGACTGATTATGTTTCTGGAACAGGATCATTGTATGCAAAAGGTCGTGTAAATGCATCTAAAGCTGTACGTTACTAATTCGTACACTTATTAATTTAAAAACTCCCAAGACGATCTCTAGTCTTGGGAGTTTTTATGGTCCATAGTTTAATAGGACTAACAAAAATTGTCGAGTGATGTTGGAATTTAAGGATAAGGACATATGTTCGTATTGCGTAAAATGTCGATGTAGACTTAATAGCTCATTTTTAAGACAGGACTTGTGGTAACTTTTAACAGTTTGGTAGAATAGTAATAAGTTCAACAACTAGAGTCTTCATTTCTTACAAGTCTTGCCACCTATTAGAAAGGAGGTTCACCATTTCTTTTGTCTTTTTCAAGAGTCACTTGTTTTACAAACATTCTTTTATAATTAAAGGAGGTAATGAAGATGAGTGAAGTCTGTTTGATCCCGTTCGTGTTAGAAGAAGTGATAGAAGAATCAAAAGAAGAGATTCCATACGGAGTCGAGATGATCAACGCTCCTGCGTTTTGGCGTGAAGGTGAAAGAGGACAGAGTGTAGTCGTTTCTGTACTAGATACTGGCTGTGATACTAGTCATCCCGAGCTAGCTGAACGAATCATCGATGGTCGGAATTTTGTTGATGGGAATGAAGATGATTATCAAGATGCGCATTATCATGGGACACATGTGGCAGGTACGATTGCAGCTACATTAAACAATGCGGGTGTAGCGGGTGTAGCGCCAGATGTGAAACTTTTAATCTGCAGAGTTCTTGGTAAAGATGGCGGTGGGTCGTACCAGGGAATCATCGATGCGATTGATTACTCGGTAAAATGGAGAGGAAAAAATGGCGAAAGAGTGCGTGTGATCTCTATGTCACTCGGTGGACCGACAGATGTACCTGAGTTACACGAAGCGATTCAACGAGCCGTATTGGAAGATGTGCTTGTTGTCTGTGCAGCAGGTAATGAAGGAGACAACAAAGAGGATACGAATGAGCATGCATATCCTGGGGCGTATAAAGAGGTAGTTCAAGTCGGGGCAGTCGATGCGAAAATGAAACTTGCTCCGTTTTCAAACACGAATGATGAGATTGATCTCGTTGCTCCTGGCGTTAATGTTGTTTCTACCTATCCAGGAAATAAATATGCTAAGCTGTCTGGAACTTCGATGGCGACACCTCATGTATCAGGAGCAGCAGCATTATTGATCGAACGAGAAGAAAAATTGTTTGGCCGTGAACTTTCTGAAGCTGAGGTTTACGCTCAATTAGTAAAAAATACGTTAAGTATCGGATTAACAAAGAAAGCAGAAGGAAATGGATTGCTAGTATTAAATGCACAAGAAAAGGCAGTTTGCGATCAGGAGAGTTTAAAGGTGATGAGAACTCCTATTGAAACGGCTGCAGCGAAAGAGTCAGAATCATAAAGTTTGCCCCGTTTCTTAGGAAGAAAGGGCGTGTATGGGGATGGCGTACAAGATTATGGCGTTGTTGATCAGCTTTGCAACTCTTTGTATTAGAATCTATGAAGAGATGAGCAGACGTGCAAAGAACCGAGCAAAAGAAGAAGAGCTACAAAAGAAAAAGAAAAGAAAGCGAAAGAAAGCTGTTCAGAAAAAGGAAAAGGATAGTGCTTAAATGAATAGATGGAATAAAAGCTGATTCTGTGAAATCTAGTATATTCACATGAATCAGCTTTTTTGTCGTTATTAGTACTAGTACTCTAAAAAAGCCCATCGATGCTCCTTAAAATAGTTGATTTCCACTCCAGGTCCCTCGCTGTTCATGGGGAACAAGTTTTCAATTCTTACTAGAAAGTTGCTTCTATGATTTGAAAAGGAGTAATATATGAGCATTACTGTAAAATAGAGAGGAACGTAACTATGCTTTTATTAGGCATTCTACTTGTAATCGTAATCGTTGTATTTTTATTTATGATGTTTCATCCGGTTTTTGGAAAAAAACCTTCAAAACATGATAGGAGCACCTATGAAGCATTTACACACTATCAAAAAGGTGTTTTTACTAATCAAATAGAAACAGTGATGACAACCGATCTACGCTCTATGCTCCCTGTATTAAAAGAGTTTTTAAAAGGAAATCCGAATCGTCAGCCTAAGAAAGCTATTCCTATAAATGCACTGCAATTAAATAAAAAAATAAGCGAAGAAACAAGGGTAACGTGGTTTGGGCATTCGGCTTTATTAATAGAAATGGACGGGAAACGCATCCTCATTGATCCGATGTTTGGTTCTGCACCATCACCCATTCCATGGTTCGGAAACAAACGTTACAGCAAAAAACTGCCGTTTAAAATTGAAAGCCTTCCCAAAGTGGATCTAGTGGTTCTATCACATGATCATTATGACCACCTTGATTATGGAACCATTAAACAACTAAAACAAAAAGTGAAACAATTTGCAGTTCCACTTGGTGTTGCTGGACATTTAAAGAGGTGGGGAGTGGAACCAGAACGTATAAAGGAATGTAACTGGTGGGATGAGATACAAACCGCAGGATTTTCATTAATCTGTACGCCAGCACGACATTTTTCAGGAAGAAGTTTAACGGATCGTAATACTACTCTTTGGAGTTCTTGGGTTATACGAGGAAAGAGTGACAAGATTTATTTTAGTGGTGATAGTGGGTATGGGCCACACTTTAAAGAGATTGGAGATCAATATGGACCGTTTGAACTTTCGTTGATGGAATGTGGGCAATATCATGAGAAGTGGGCTGCCATACATATGATGCCTGAAGAAACTGTACAAGCTCATATTGATGTAAGAGGCAAAGTCATGATTCCTATCCATTGGGGAGCATTTACACTATCCCTGCATGACTGGACAGATCCTGTTGAAAGAGCGGTAAATGCTGCAACAAAAATGAATGTTAAAATATGTACACCTCAGATTGGTGAGACAGTAACACTTGGCTCAGAGTTTTTATCGAGCTCGAAGTGGTGGAGGAAAAATACGAATATATAAAAAAGAGTGCTCTTCACTTTGGAGGGCACTCTCTGCATATATTCTTTAACTTTTCCACAGTTCCATCAGAGGACCATCACTTCCAAAAAGAGGATCTTTATCAGGTAAAGGTACGAGCATAATATCATCTAATACAGCTGGTCGATCATTAGGTTCCCCTTTTTTTAAGTTGTGCTCCATACCGTTCGGGTACGCTCCAGCTACTTTGAAATCCGTGCTGCTTCCGATGCATTTATGTCCAGTACCAGCAGGGAGAACGATGACATCACCTTTTGAAACAGTAACAGACACACCATCCTCTCCTCCAAGAAGAAGAACAGCCTCACCGCTTATAACACCGAGAACTTCATGTGTATTGCTATGATAATGATGATAATCAAAAACACCGTTCTTCCAACCATTTGTCCAGCCGTTTTGTTCAAAAACGTCTAATGCATCCTGTGGCTCTTTTAATTTACCTACGTAAAGCAAAACGGGCAAGGAAGGATGATTCGGAATCTTCCCATCGTCTGTGAAGAATAAAGTTTTGACATCTTCGCTAAGCATTTTCATACCATATAACCCCTCCCCTTGTTTTTGTATCCATTCCCTTATTTTTATGAAAAGAAACCCGTCTTCTTTCGAAAAAAATTATAGAAGAAAAAAGAAAATAAGAGCAATAATGCGAAATTCCTCAATAAATGACGAAAACTTATGTGTGAAAAAAAGTTTCTTTTTATGTGAAAAGAGGTATTAGTAAGATACGGTATGATAAATGTTAGTGAAAGGTGGAAATCAGTATGAAGTACAAAGCGAAGGACTGGCTCCGGTTAACGCCGAATGAGAGATACCTGCTTTTATTCGCTGTTTCCCAACTCCAGAAAAAGCTCAGAGCAGGTTAAAAGAACTAAAAAAATAAATGTAAGGCGTTTTCGTTGCCACAACTCCCCCTTGTTTGGTTAAAATAAGAATAGAAGATAAACAGGGAGGAACACAGGATGATGACTGACCTCAATACATGGTTTGATAAAGGCATGACGCGCTATGCATATATCCATTCAATGAAAACACACAAGGACAACTTGCTGACGATATATAATTCATTCGTGCTACCTGAACCTATGAAAGATGCGTTGCAAGGCATCCAAAAAAACCGGTTGAGAGCAATCGTGATTACCGAAGATTGGTGTGGCGATGCAATGTTGAATCTTCCTGTTTTTATGCGCATGGCAGATGAAGCACTTATTGATATTCGCTTTATCTTACGCGACCAGCATCCGGAATTAATGGATCGGTACTTAACAGCAAAAGCAAAATCAATTCCTATCATCATCTTCATTGATGAGAAGGGAAAAGAAGTTGTAAAGTGGGGACCGCGTGCGCCGAAATTGCAACAAATAGTCGAAGAGCGCAAAAAGAAGATACCTTCAAAAGAGGATCCACGTTACGAAAAAGCCTTCAAGTTATTTGCTGATCGAATCTCTAGTTTGTTTACGACTGACCATGCACTTTGGGAAGAAGTAAGCCTTGATATCATAAAAAAATTATTAGCTAAACTAAATGTTAACAGCCTGTAAAACGGCTGTTTTTTTGTTTGTGTTAAAATAGAGAAATTGATGAAATCTATAGAAATGAAGTTCGAGGTGTACGATGAAAAAGAAAGCGAATGTTATCATTCTAGCTGGGTTTTTAGGAAGCGGAAAAACAACGTTGCTCAAACAGCTGTTAGCCTATGAAAAAGAGCAGAATCATAAAACAGCTGTGTTAATGAATGAAATCGGGAAGGTTTCAATCGATTCTGATTCTGTTCCAGAAGATGTCCCACTTAAAGAACTTCTCAACGGCTGTATTTGCTGTTCATTATCTGATCAGCTTGAAAAACAGCTTTTTGGACTTTGTAAGGAAAATGAACTTGACACTTTGATCATTGAAGCAACAGGTGTAGCTCATCCGGTCGATGTTCTTGATGCTTGTTTGTCACCGTATCTAATCGACGACTTACAGGTATCAGGAATCATTTCAATCATGGACGCACCAAGGTGGCTGGACCGAGAAAGTATGAATGTTCAGGCTAGAATGCTCATGCTTGAGCAGGTTAAGCACGCAGATTATATCGTGTGGAATAAAACAAGCGGTTTGACGGAGAAAGAGAAGATGCTGCTTACGAATGACGCAATAAGATTGAACGAAGGAACTCCATTTGCGTTAACAGATTTTGCGAAGGTAGAACTGTCTCAACTTTTTACACTTTCTTTAAAAAAACGATCAGAACATCAATCTGTATCCACTGATAAACTTAAAGTGAAAACATTTATCTTTTCATTTAAAGGATCTATCAATAAAGAGTTGTTTGAAAGCTGGCTACGAAACGTACCTTCATCGATCTACAGAATTAAAGGGTACATTCAATTTGTAAATCAAATTTATCTTTTTCAATACTCATATGGTTTGCCTACTTATGAGAAAGAATTGATGAAGATGCCGCTAAGACTTGTATTTATTGGTGAAGATCTTGATCCTGATCAGTTAACAAGAGGGCTGAGTGAAGTTGAAACAAAAAGTAAAGAGAGAAAACACTTGTGACTTTTGGGTTGCAAGTGTTTTTTTGCTTCGTTTAAATGGTTTTGTGAGTAAAGAGAGGATGATCGCGACTCACTGTTTTGGACAAATTTGCTCTATGAATACATGTTGGTCCATCATTTTTACAATTCCAGGATCGCTTTCAGACATACGAATAAAGCTATCAACTATATGCTTTTCATGCGTTAATAGGACAGCTTCAAGATGATGGTTCCTACAGTTCCCTTTTAGCCGATATATATATTGTTCAAGAGTACCCTGTTCTAGATTATGAAAATAACATCCGCAAGTTGGTATGTATGCAGCGACTCAGAGTGAGTAGGAATCACAAATTCTTGCTTACGTGGAAAATAAAAGTCTGTTTTCCAGCCGTATTTTTCTATCCTTTCAATGTGTTTTTTCGGTGTCAGAGCCAACGAGTAAGTATTTAAAAGTATGAAGATAATCACAAAAGAAAGAAAAAACATTCCTAATCCTATAAACCTCTTTTTGTTCAATGTAATCTCTCCTTTGTAAAGAAAATTAGTTTATTTTATGCTATTCTTTAATTATCATTATTTTCCAATTCTTATAATGAAGGAGGTATCATGATGACAATAAAGTTAAGGACTCATGACCATCGAAACATTCATTCTGAGATCTATAAAATGAAACCGGGGCCTGTTGCAGTCCTTGAAATACCAGCTATGAAGTTTGTTTCGCAAGAGATGAACACTGCCTATCATATGGATTGGGCAGGAAGGCCTGAGCCAATTGATCAGCAATGGGTTGTTTGGAAAGTGGTAAATCAGCTTAAACATTTAACAAAAAATCAGTTGAGTTATAAATTTACTTTAATGCCACATGAGATTCTTTGGCACGATAAAAATGATAGTAAATCCATTGCAACACAAATGATGCAAGTCCCCGATTGTATAACCGACGAATTATTCAATGAAGCATGTTTTAATGTTGAAAAGAGACTAGGAAAGAAACTGCCATCATTGAAACTCATTTCTAATGAGTCGATTACTTGTGTGCAAAAGTTACATATTGGTCATTATCAAAACTCGATTGAGGCATTAAAGGAAATAATGAGTTTTGCTGATCAAGAGAGTCTTTCCCTGAAAACAAGTTATAAAGAAATCTATTTAACTCCTGCGATGAAGTGTCATAAACCTGAAACATGGCAAACAGTTGTGAGTGTGGAGACTAGGAATTCAGGAGCAAGAGATGCATCAAGACAGAATAGAATTTAAGTTAAATGTAAAAGAAGATAATAAGACAACTAGTTTTACAATACGTATGTTATTTGCGTTGTTGATCGTTAGTTCTATTATCTTTGTTTTTGTAGACGTCGATGATCATAACGTTGAAACCCAAGGGATTGCAAGGCAATGGGGAAAGGCTGAATTGGCTAATAATGAATCCATGAAATACATATTACTCACCGATTCAGAAAAAAAGAAATACGTGGATATTATTTCAGAAACGAATAAAGAAGAACAACCTACATACTCATTTAAAGAGTTAGATCAGTTTGAATATCGTATAAACAGTAAGGAATATATTTACAAACTTCACTACTACAAAATGGAATCCTGTGCAGATTGTCAAAAAGATGTATGGGTTCGTATACAGAAAGAGGATAAAGGCTGGTTTGTAACTCACATCAACTTTTCTGAATCCAAAGCAGAACCAAAAATTCGTAATGAGGAAAAAGAGCAAATTCCTACTTCAGAAAAACAAGAAAAAGAGTTGGAAGAAAAAAAGCCATTCATTATGAAATGGATAAATTAACTTTTTAAAACAAGGAGTGCTTATATTGAAATATCGATATTGGGGTATTACATTCGTAATGATAGGTGCACTAATCATGTTAAGTTCTTTTATGATAGATACTGAACATGATAGGCTTATTCGCATAGGTGGGGGTAGTTTATTCTTCATCGGTACTCTGTTAATACCGGATTATATAGTCAATCCTAGAAGCCATACGAAAGATAGCTAAGAGCTGCCTCATTTTGAGCGCAGCTCTCTTTCGTTCAACAGATCAAGAAGGGATGAAAATATATAATGAGGTGTAATCCCGAGAACATCTAACGGTAGATTTCCTCGATTGATCCATGCAGTCTTAAAACCATATGTTGCTGCACCCGTTATGTCCCAAAAGTTAGAGCTCATAAATAGAATTTCATCACGGTTTATACCAAGTGTATGATGAGCATACTGATATGCAGCGGGTGCAGGTTTATATTGTTTAACATCCTCAATGGATAATAAATCTAGAACATCAGTCAGTTCTCTCTTTTTAACTAGTGGCTCAAGCATCTGATATGTTCCGTTCGAAAAAATAACTTGTTTTACATTTTTCTTATGGATCTCATGAAGAGTGTTGTGAACTTCTTCATAGACTTGCAACTCTAAATAAGCTTCCAATAAGGAACCAAGTGCATCTTCTTTGCATTGCAGAGAGAATTTTTTTAAAGTATACAAAAGAGCATTGCGGGTGATTTCGGAAAAAGGAATGTATTGGCCAGTTAGCTGGTGAAGCATAAAGTACTCTACTTGTTTTTTTCGCCATTCTTCACTAATTGTTTTACCATGCCCTTTAAAATGACGCTCGGCTTTTTCAGTTACCGAATGTACATCGAAAAGTGTTCCGTATGCGTCATAAACAAAAGCTTTAATCGTCAATGAAGCACCTCCTCATAGTATAAGGATACCCGAAATCATAACTGCTTAACTTTCAGAAAAATTTCCGTAAAAATTTAGGTGGAATTCCCTTTCAATGAGGGAATAGATAAGAATGAGGTGATAATAATGAAAATGCAATTGTATCTGTTATTTGGTTTTATCTTCGCACTAATCATTGCAACATTCGCCGTTATTAACGTCGGTGACGTAGAGATCAACTACCTCTTTGGAACTGCCAACTGGCCATTAGTACTCGTCATTTTAGGATCAGCCGTAATCGGCGGCCTATCCGTCGGACTGTTTGGATTGATTAAAGTGATTCAGCTGCAGCGACAAGTGAAAAAGCTGCACCAGATTCATAATGAAAAAGAATCTTGGAAAGAAGAGCCTGTTGCTGAACGTACTTCTGAACCCGTAACTCCAACAGAAGAAGTTCCTCATGAAAAAGTAGAAGAAAACAAGTAGATGCAAAAGAAACCCTGAAAGTAGTCTTGAAAGATTACACGCAGGGTTTTTTGCATGCTATAAAACGAATACTGGAAAGCGATACCAAAAAGCGTTAAGATAACAACTAATCAGTTCCAAAACGTTTTGGAGGATAATGTATGGCCACAATAAGAGATGTTGCAAAAAAAGCAGGTGTATCCGTAACAACGGTTTCCAGAGCGTTGAACGGCTACTCGGATGTGAGCGAAAAAACAAGAGAAAAAATAAAGATGATCGCTAAGGAACTTAATTATAGTCCTAGTTTACTAGCACGAAGCCTTGTAATGAAAAAAACAAAAACCATTGGATTGCTCGTATCTGGCCTTCGGATTGAAGGAAGTAAAGATAATTTTACCTTTGAGGTACTTTGCGGAGTAAATGACTGTGCTGGTGAATTAGGATATGAACTGGTTTTGATCAGTACTGATTCTAAGAAACAGCAGGAAAAAACGTATAACCAGTTGTGCAAGGAAAGAAAAGTAGAAGGGGTGATCCTACAAGGAATCAAGACGGATGATCCGTATTTAGACGAAGTATTAAAAAGTGATATTCCTTGTATTCTTATAGATATTCCGATAGAGAGTGATTCGGTTGGCTATGTAACAACCGACAATAAAGGAGGCGCAGAAACAGCGGTAGAACATCTCCTGAATTTAGGTCATAAACATATTGCGATGATTAATGGGCATAGTCAAGCTTTTGTCAGCAGAGAACGGTTAGCTGGTTACCAAGCGGCTTTGAATTGTATTTCTTTCAATGAAAGTTATGTTGTAAACGGAGCTTTTTTGGAGGATACAGCAGAACGGGAAACCACCAAACTATTAAAAGCATATCCTGAGATTTCTGCATTATTTTGTGCAAGTGATCTTATGGCAATGGGGCAATAAGAGCAGCGAAAAAGATGGGTAAAACACTTCCTAAAGATCTATCTGTTGTCGGATTTGACAACATTATCTTATCTGCTTATTCAACTCCATCATTATCTACAATTGCACAAGATCGATATCAACTAGGGTTTGAAGCGACAAAACTTCTTACAAATCTGTTGGAAGGGAAAGAAGTAGAAAAGATAAAAGTACTGCAAACGACATTTATAAAGTGAGAATCAACAATTGAAAACCACAAATAGTGGTTTTTACTTAGAATAAGACCGAAAACGTTTTGGATTCATATTATACTAATAATATCAGGAGGATTGAACTCGTTCAAAGGCCAGTTTATCTCTTTTTGGAACTATATTATGGCCGCATCGATGGTCTTTACCTTACCGATTATCGTCCTGTACGCATTCTTTAATCGATATTTTGTTAAAGGAATCAAGTTTACGGGAGATAAATAAGATTATTGAAGTCAAACTGCTTGAGGACGTTGAATTCAGCATACCGATAGCCAGTTGTGTAATTGTAAAAAGGAGTAAACCATTCTAACCATTTAGAATGGTTTACTTTTTTGAATATATGTTAACTTTAAATTATTTTAAGTTGACGTATTTGCCATCCTTCGCTATTCTAAAAGCGTATACAGAACTTATATGTGGAGGTTTGTGAAGATGACAGCACAAAGAAATGGCTTGAAAACGATTGATATTACGTTAGTCGGTATGTTTGTAGCGTTAATGGCGATTGGTGCGAACATCACGACCATGTTTCCGTTCATGGTGGTTGGGGGAGTACCGATCACGCTGCAGACCTTTTTTTGTATTCTAGCAGGAGCATTGTTAGGAAGCAGATTAGGTGCAATCTCGATGAGTGTATACGTACTAGTCGGATTAGTTGGAGCACCTGTCTTCGCTCAATTTAAAGGTGGCTTTGCAACCGTGATCAGTCCGACCTTCGGGTTTTTATTATCGTATATTCTTGTTGCTTTTCTAACGGGATTAATCATTGAAAAGAATGGTGGAAAAGCTTCATATATCGTAGCGACCCTTGTTGGAACAGCGGTTAACTATATTGTAGGGACAAACCTCATGTTCATGGCGTATAAAATGTGGGCAGATGCACCAGAAGGTTTCACGTACTCTATGGCATGGGCGTGGATGATGGTTCCTCTACCTAAAGATATCATTCTAGCAATTTGTGCAGGTATGCTAGCTCCGAGAATAAATTTTGCGCGTAAAAAGGCAATTCCTCAACGAACAAAACATGCATCATAAAGGAGTGTAGTTCATAATGATTTGGAATGCTCTTGCAAAAAAAGTTTTGAGTGGAGAAAAGATTACGAATGAAGAAGCTTTTGATATCTTAAATTGTCCTGATGACGACCTATTATTATTGCTGCATGGCGCTTATCAGATCAGAAAGCATTATTATGGCAATCTTGTCAAACTCAATATGATTATAAATACAAAGTCAGGCGCGTGCCCAGAGAACTGTGGCTATTGCTCACAATCTATCGTTTCGACTGCACCCATCGAGACTTATCGAATGATGGATAGTGATGAGATCGTAAAAGGAGCCGAAGCAGCGTATAACTTAAACGTTGGAACGTATTGCATTGTTGCTAGTGGTCGTGGTCCGACTAATCGTGATGTGGATAAAGTGGTTGATGCTGTCAAAGAAATAAAGAATACATATGGCATAAAGGTGTGTGCTTGCTTAGGGATATTAAAACCAGAACAAGCAGAGCGTTTAAAGGAAGCGGGTGTTGATCGATACAACCATAATCTCAACACTTCCGCTCGAAATCACGAAAATATTACAACATCTCATTCATACGATGATCGAGTGAATACGGTCAACATCGTTAAGGGAAGCGGTATCTCTCCATGCTCAGGAGTGATTATAGGTATGAAAGAGACGAAACAAGATGTTATTGATATGGCAAGAAGCCTTAACGTACTTGACGCAGATTCTATACCAGTTAATTTCTTGCATGCCATTGATGGTACACCGTTAGAAGGTACAGATGAGCTAGATCCACGCTACTGTTTAAAAGTACTTGCATTATTTCGTTATATTAATCCTACGAAGGAGATTAGAATATCAGGTGGGCGTGAGGTGAATTTAAGAAGTCTTCAGCCACTCGGTCTGTATGCCGCGAACTCCATATTTGTAGGTGACTATCTAACGACGAGAGGACAAGAGTCAACAGCAGATTATAAGATGTTAGAAGATATGGGCTTCAAGATTGATCGTACGCCTGTTATGGCACCATAGTTTTTTGTAAATGATTGAAAAGCCACTCGAAGCTTTGTACAATAAGGAGTATTCTATTGTACATCGTGGGAGTGGTTTTTTTGGAAAAATGGCAAAAGTGGCTGGAAAAAATAAACTGGGCTGAGATTATGCTTGCGGCTGGTTTATGGGCAGTGAAGTTTCTATTGATCATCGTCATGTTCTTGGTGATTCGTTCGATCGGTAGACGTGTGATCAACCGAATGTTTGATAAGGCAGCAACACATAGAAAGATGTCTTCAGGAAGAATTATTACGTTGCAAAAGCTTGTGGTCAACCTGTTTTCATACGTATTGATCTTTGTTTTTGCTGGTATTATATTTAAGCAGTTCGGACTTGAAATAGGTACTCTTATAGCAGGGGCAGGGGTAGTTGGATTAGCTATAGGCTTTGGAGCGCAGGGACTCGTAAGTGATGTTGTAACAGGTTTCTTCATTCTTCTTGAAAAGCAGATGGAGGTCGGAGACTATGTTACGATTGGCGGGGTCGATGGTATTGTAGAAGAAGTGGGTCTGAGAACGACTCACATACGAGCATTTGATGGCACATTGAACTATATGCCGAACCGTGAGATCAGTACGATTGCGAACCATACACGGGGTAATATGCGTGCACTTGTTGATATAGGTATTGCCTATGAAGAAAATATAGACAAGGCCCTCGTCATACTACAAGATGCTTGTGACAAAGTAAAAGAAAAGAATCCGAGTATAATGGAAGGTCCAAATGTGTTGGGTGTTCAAATGTTAGGATCGTCTGATGTGGTGATTCGAATCATTTCTAAGACGATTAACGGAGAACAGTGGGCGGTCGAAAGAGAGTTGCGTAAAGCTTTAAAAGAAGCTTTGGATGCTAATGGCATCGAGATTCCATACCCTCATCAAGTACAGGTAGAAAAAGGTGCATAAGAAAAGCCGGGGAAGAGCTTCCCGGCTTTTTCTTTAGTTCTTTTCAATGTTTTGTTTGGATAAATAATCCGTTACACTCTTCAGTTTTGTTTTATGTGCCATGATGTAAAGAATATCGTGAGCGTGAATCTCTGTTCTCCCTGTTGGTGTGATCAATTCATCGCCTCGAATCATTGCACTTACAATAGATTCTTTTGGTAAGGAAATTTCCTCAAGTGTCTGTCCGATGATTTTTGCATGATCGGGTACAAAGAATTCTACGATTTCTGCATTGGCTTTACCCATTGAAACAAGTTCTAAAACATGTGGGGATGTCGGTCTTTCTTTTTCCGTTAATTTTAATTTCTGAGCTACCCAAGGAATGGTTGATCCTTGGATGAGTGCTGATGTAAGAACAACGAAGAAAACCAGATTAAAGAGCAACTGGCTGTTCTCAACACCTTCAATGAGTGGGAACGTAGCGAGAACAATAGGAACAGCACCACGAAGACCAGACCACGAGATAAATATTTTTTCGTTTATTGAGAAAGCAGAAGTTGGCATACTTAGGAAAACACCAATTGGACGTGCGATAACAATAAGCACGAAAGAGATCATCAAGCCTTTCAGCATAATATCGATATGAAACAGCTCACTCGGAAAAACAAGTAAACCTAAGATCGCAAACATTAAAATCTGCATCATCCAAGCGAAACCCTCGTTAAACCTTACGATTGAATTTCTGTATGTAAGATGACTATTCCCCATAAACACAGCTGCAACATATACAGCAAGCAGTCCACTTGCTCCAGCAAGCATCGTAATCCCATATGTTAGGATAGCAAAAGAAAGAGCGAAAACCGGATAGAGTCCACTGGATTCAAGCCTAATACGGTTGATCGCATAAACGGTAAGCTTACCAAATATATAGCCAAATACAGCTCCCATACCCATCTGCCAAAAGAATGAGAAGACAAGTCCTATAATGGAAGTTGAGTCTTTTGTAAGCAGTTCAATAAAGGTAATCGTTAAAAATACTGCCATTGGATCATTGGAACCAGATTCTGCTTCTAATGTTGAAGAAAGCTTCTCTTTCACATTTTTTCCGGCCAAAACCGAGAAAACTGCAGCTGCATCTGTAGAGCCAACAATCGAACCGAACAAAAATGCTTCTAGCCAATTAACATCCAATAATAACTTAACAGACACCGCAACAACAGCTGTTGTAAGGAATACACCAAATGTTGCGAGTGACAGTGAAGTGGGTAGGACAGGTTTTACGCTCGTCCATTTTGTCTGAAGACCACCCTCAAATAAAATAATAATAAGAGCAATTACACCGACCAGCTGACTTAAGTGTGGATCATCAAAATATATAAAATTAAGTCCATCACTTCCTACAAGCATCCCTATTCCAATAAAAAGCACAAGGGCAGGTACACCAAAGCGTGAAGAGAACTTCGTAGTAATTACGCCTAGTAAGAGTAGAATGGCAAGTAAAAGTATAAAATAATCTATGTTTAAACCACCTTCAAACATAACAACTCTCCTTTTTCTATATAGGTCTGATGAGAAATTTAGCACACCATTTTCTTAGCAAATTTTTTACAGTATCGACGCCAAATATTGTCTTGAAACAATTGACAATTTAACCAAAAGCGGGTAACCTTGACGGAAGATAATGGTTAAAAAATACAACACCTTCGTCGTTTTTTTTACATAAACTATGAATGGAAGTTTTTTCTCCATCATTTCAGGGTAAGTAAAATGTTGAAGAGATTTACAGGAGGGATTGAACGTGTCAGCGGACCATCTAAAAAGAGAGAATTTAATTGCTGATCTATTGTTACATAATATCTATAAGACAGCAGATGGACGTCATTTATACGAACTTTCTTTGCAGGATCTTGAACAACAATTGAAGAATTTACTTTCCCCGCCTGCAGAGGAAAATGCAACTTAAAATAGGTTGAGTGATAAATGGTAATTATAAATGGGCTAACCATTGCCAGTTTATTGATTTGCTAGCAAATCTTCGTCAATTTTAAACTAACATAAATGAAAGAAGACTTCACTCCGGAAGTCTTCTTTCATTTTTTATTTATTTCTCTGTAGAAACTTCATCCCAAGCTTCTGTGTTTTTTAGTCCGATACTAGACGGTCGGAAAACGGGATCTTTACCTTCTTTCTTTTGTTTCAGGTAGTCCCCAAGTGCATCAAAAGCAATTTTCCCAAGCAATGCAATAGCGATTAAGTTGATGATCGCCATAAGTCCCATGAACATGTCAGCTAAACTCCAAACAAAATCAAGCGATGCAATTGCACCGTATCCAACCATAGCTACAACGGCTAAACGGTAGATAAACAACCACGTTTTGTTCGTACTGATAAACTCAATGTTAGATTCACCGTAATAATAATTTCCTACTACTGAACTAAATGCGAACAACATGACGATAATGGCTAAGAATGGGCCACCCCAAGATCCAAGTAAAGTGTTTAAAGCTTCCTGCGTTAAGATTATTCCATCCGCTTCCTTGGAGTCGTACATCCCTGATAATAGAATGATAAAAGCGGTAGATGAACAAATCAAAAGTGTGTCTACAAAAACACCTAGAGACTGAATCAATCCTTGTTTAACTGGATGACTCACATCTGCTGTAGCTGCTGCGTTCGGTGCACTACCCATACCTGCTTCATTGGAGAATAGACCACGCTTGATACCATTCATCATCGCTGCGCCCAATGCTCCTCCCGCTACTTCTTCTACACCAAAAGCTCCTTCAAAGATCATGCTAAAAACGGCAGGAAGTTCTGTAAGATTTGTAACCATCACAAACAGAGCTACAAGAATATAAAGTCCAGCCATGATCGGAACGATGATCTCTGATACTTTAGCGATTCGTTTGATTCCACCAAAAATGATAATTGCAGTTACAACCGCTAAGAAAATACTTACATAAACAGGTTTTATATCAAAAGATTGTCCAAATGCACTTGCAATCGTATTCGATTGAACAGAGTTAAAGGCAAGTCCGAACGTAATAGAAATTAAAATGGCAAAAATGACACCCATCCAACGAGCATTCAATGCTTTTTCCATGTAGTATGCAGGTCCACCACGGAAAGCGACTCCATCTCGAACTTTGTAGATTTGAGCCAACGTACTCTCTACGAATGCAGATGCAGAACCGATTAATGCGATGAGCCACATCCAGAAAACAGCTCCAGGTCCACCTGCCGTAATGGCAAGTGCTACACCAGCTAAGTTACCTGTACCTACGCGTGAAGCGGTACTGATACAGAAAGCTTGAAACGAAGAAACGCCTTTCTTATCAGCTTTTGCACCTTCACCCAAAAGCCTGATCATCTCTCCAAACATGCGGAACTGAACAAACTTTGTTCGAACCGTAAAATAAAGTCCTAACCCAATTAACATAACAATTAGGATATACGACCATAAATATGTGTTAACACTTCCTATGAAATTGTTGATCCAATCCATACATACACCTCATTTAATCTTTTGTCTATCTCAGCTGTACAACATTTTTTAATGTAACAAAACCTTACATAATAATCAATTATAATTTTTACCACTTTTGAATTACAGAAAAAAAGTGAAAAACTGCCGAGTTGTCGAATGTGCTACACATAAATATTCCCTGAAGTATGACTGAACAAACGAAATAAGTGGAAAAAGATTTCAAGCATTCCTTATTTTCTCACCAACAAAAGTTTACTGAATATACTAGATAAAATTGATTGTAATAATCGGAATTAGAGTAGGTGTTGAGGGTGGAAGGTGGAACCCCATTATTTATACAAAAGTTTTTTCAATCACCAAAACAAGTCGGGAGTCTTTTTCCAAGCTCTCTCAGCTTAGCTAAGAAGATGACCACTCAACTTTGCTGGGATCATATTGACATCGCTGCTGAATTAGGAGCAGGTACAGGAGTTATAACAAAACAAATTTTACGCAATATGAAGTCTAACTCAGAGCTTTATATATTTGAAAAAGATGATGAGATGAGAAAAAAACTTAAACTCTATTTTCCTGAAAGTACTGTCTGTGAAGATGCCCGTCACATTCTAACAAGCAGTGGAAAAGAGGAAGAATCATTGGATGCGATTTTCTCAGGACTTCCTTTTGCTAATTTCACTCGTGACTTGCAAAGAGAAATCGTTGAAGAAGTATATCGCGCGCTTCGACCAGGAGGAGTTTTCGTAGCATTTCAGTATTCTACTCAGATGAAAAGAACGTTTCTAGAGGTTTTTCGTACCGTTGAAATTGCGTTTGTACCCAAAAACTTCCCTCCTGCATTCGTATATACATGTGAAAAATAGCTAAAAACAGTAAAAGTGATTCGTTCGAATAAGAACGAATCACTTTTTTGTTTTATCGATATGAGTGATCCATGTGGTCAGAGATCAAATGCTTGTGAACCATTGCCTCCATGCATGTTACCAAGATGGCTACAAGGAACGATCCCCACAATGAGATGGTTACTCCAGGCAATACTAGCCCTAGTAGATAGACGAGTACAAAACTTGTAGCAAAATCAACGGTTAATTGTTTGCTATAAGTGATACGAGGAACCATTATATACTCTAGTAGTACACCAAGAGGAGCTAGTATAACAGTAATCCAAATGAATGGTTGAACAAACTCGAAATCAACACTTTTAAATAAAAAATTGGCTAATACAAGGGCGAGTGGAATACCTAAAATTTTTATCATCAAACTTTGCATGTTCATTTACTCCTTATCCTACTATATTTGAATAGTGAGGTAGTTCTTTTCTAATATGACTCAATCTTGCTAAGAGAACGTTTAAAACAATCTATAACAGAATGAACGTTCCAGCGAGGTTTTATACCTTGTTTAAAAAGTTATAAATGGGAGTGTCATAAAATAGCAAGAGAGTGGGTATTACTTCTGTAAGAAAGTAATGAACAAGGAGGCTAAGAGAAGTGGAATATTCACTCTATAAGAAGGACGGAAAGTTCCCATGTGATGTAACCGTTGATTATGACAATATGGTCTTTACAGTAAGAGATAGTGATACAACAGGTGAAGTATTTAACAGTGCGAGTGAAGTTGCTCAATGGATCAAACAGCATTGGTCTGTGGATCAGTTCCAAAGACCAGATGACTATTTTGATCTAATGAAGCATCTTGAAAGTTCGTTAGAGGATGAAACGAAATAAATACATTCAATAAGACCGAGGTTTGTTAACTTGGTCTTTTTTTGTAGCTGTATTTAGAAAATAATGTAAGAATGATAGAAATGATAAGTGTGGGGGATACCATGATGAAAACGAGTGATTTCGAAAAATTAATGCCAGAACTATTTGGAAGTTGGCTGCAGGAATTTGAAAACGAGGGAGAATATAGTTTTACACATAAACTCGAGAAAAAGATTAACGTAATCGCATATGCAACAAATTTAACACCAGAGACTGTAGAGAAAGCTCATAGAAGCGGGGCGGACCTCTTGATCACCCATCATGACGCTTGGGATTTTGTGTATGGAATGAAAGATGTTTGCGTAGATAGATTAAGAAAATATCACATTTCTCATTATTTCACTCATTATCCTCTTGATTTTGTAGAATTTGGAACGAGTACAGCACTATTCGAGCGCATTCATATTGATGAGATTACGACTGTATCCACATTTAAGGATAACCAAGAGTTTCCGGGTATCGGTGTTTTTCATACACCACTCTCTTTTATTGAACTAAAAGAACGTCTCGAACGTGTGATGGATGAGCCCATTAAAGCATGGGAGAATCATGATCGGTCCATAAAAAAGGTTGGTATTCTTACTGGGGCAGGAAACCAAACTTCACTCATAAAATATGCAAAGAATCACAATTGCGATGCATATATTACAGGAGAACAATCATTATATTCTGTACAATATGCGAAATTTGCAGGCATCCACTTTTATGTGGGAAGTCACACGTTTACCGAAATTTTTGGAGTAGAGAACTTAGTGGTTCGAATTCAGGAATTCTTTCCAGATGTAAAAGCGGTAAAGATTCAAGAAGATCATATGGAATCCTGCTAAGTTGAAAACCTTCTCTTTTAGGAGGTTTTTTCTTTTGGAAAAAGTAAAGATTAATAAAGGCTGAAAGTTGAGCATATGTTTTTAATGTTACATAACCCTTTGATATAATAGTATTAAGTAACATCATATAAGGTGGATATTCAGATGGAATATGTTGAAGCTTTAAGAGATATTAAAGAGATCAATGCGATTAAACGTTATTTAAAGAAAAACTCTGTACGTGATTATGTACTATTTGTTCTAGGCATCAACACGGGTTTGAAAATTACTGAACTGCTATGCATGCAAGTAAAAGATTTATTATCGGAAGATTTTATCGTTCATGATTTTTATTCTGTTCCTAATAAAGAAGGGAATAAAGAAGTTTTCTTAAACGAAACAGTGAAGAAGATTATTACTCAGTACGTTGAATGTGCAGATCTAAAGCGAGATGATTTTTTATTTTTATCTAAAAAAACAAAGTTGCCGATCACTCGACAGCAAGCATATCGAGTTATTCACCAAGCTGCAGAACATGCAGGGATAAAAGGTAAAATCGGTACAAACTCACTTCGGAAAACATTTGGCTACCATGCCTATAAAAGAGGAGTAGCCATATCTCTATTGCAAAGGCATTTCAACCATTCTAGTCCTTCTGAAACACTAAAATATTTAGGGATCTCTAGGGAAGATCTCATTAAAACACAGATTGACGTAAGATTATAAGGGAAAGCGTGGAGGTACACTTATGACAGGAGAAGCGATTACAAATACGCAAGCCATGGAACAGATTAAGAAACAACACCGAAAGCTAACGAAAGGGAAACTAGCGACAAGGGCCATCCTCATTACTTTCGGAGCCATCTTGATGGCAGTCGGACTAGAGATTTTTCTAGTACCCAACAATGTTATTGATGGGGGGATAGCGGGTATCTCAATCATGCTATCACACATTACAGGGTTGAAATTAGGTATCTTTCTATTCGCCTTAAACTTACCATTTATTTTTATTGGTTATAAGCAGATCGGAAAAACATTTGCTTTCTCAACATTATATGGAATTATCGTTCTTTCAATCGCCACAACACTATTGCATCCAGTTCCACCATTTACAGACGATTTACTTTTAGCAACTGTTTTTGGAGGTATCTTTATCGGAGTCGGGATCGGAATGGTAATACGAAGTGGTGGATCATTAGATGGTACAGAAATCTTAGCTATACTTTCAAATAACAAACTGCCTTTTTCTGTTGGTGAAATTATTATGTTCTTTAATATCTTTATTCTCGGTGCGGCAGGTTTTGTTTTCACATGGGATAGAGCTATGTATTCTTTGATTGCTTACTTTATCGCTTTTAAAACGATTGACTTAACGATTACAGGTCTTGAGGAATCAAAGTCGGCTTGGATCATCAGTGATAACCATAAAGAAATCGGAGACGCTATTCTTCATCGCTTAGGACGTGGGGTTACATACCTGAAAGGGGAAGGCGCGTATACGGGTGACGAAAAAGGTGTTGTCTTCTGTGTGATCACTCGTTTAGAAGAGGCAAAGCTCAAAGATATTGTCGATGAGTTTGATACAAGTGCCTTTTTAGCGATTGCAGATATCGCTGAAGTAAAAGGTGGTAGATTTAAGAAAAAAGGAATTCACTAAAGTACGAGGAGAGGTTTATATGTTTCGCAAGTTGAAAATTGCTATTTCTGCAGTCGTCTTATTACTTGCGGCCTATAGCATAACTACAGGAAATCTTGATATTACTCCTTTTACTTCTCTAGCACTAGCTTTATTATTACTTGTTATGGGATTTGAAGAACGGCATAAAAAGAAAAAGTGGATCAGCTATCTCTGTTTTTTTGCATTTGCAGTCAACTTTTATGTTTTTGTACAATCCTTTCTTATTTAATAGTAAAACGCCTCGATTTTTTCGAGGCGTTTTTTTTACTTATTTTACCTGCTGATTGCATTCGTATGCTCAAACAGCCATGTCATTCCTTCTTTTAAAGTTGCAGAGACATGATCAGGTTGAAAAATAGAAGAGGTGTGATTTTGATCCCATGATGCTTTGCCAGAACCAGTTAGTACTAATATGGCCTTGCATCCAGCAGTTTTGGCAGCTACAATGTCTGTCCATCGGTCACCAAACACGACACACTTTGACAGATTCAGATGATGTTCTCTTGCCGCCTTTTTTAACATACCAGTAGAAGGTTTCCTGCATTCGCAACCTTCTGAATGGTGGTGCGGACATAAGTACACATCATCAAATCCAAACGCTTTTAATTCAATGAAAAAATCTGTTTCGGCTGCAACACCACGACTGATTCCAGGTTGATTCGTGAATGAAAAAACAGGAATATTTCTGGATTTAAAGATTTGAATCACTTCTTTTGTATAATGAAAAAGTTTAAAATCCCCAGGATATTCAATATGATCTGAACCGCCGATCGTTCCATCACGATCTAAAAAAACAGCTTGATAGGTTTCATTCATCAATAGCAGCTCCTAATCATATTTGATTGTTGCATTTGGACATCTCTCACTTAATTTTTGTAAAAATTCATCTCGATTTTTTGGAGAGATAAGAGCCAATCCAAACTGGTACGTAATATTGATTCGTTTTAAAGAGAGTGCGGGACTAGATATGGGATTCAGCGTCTTATGTGCAGATGAGATTTCACGATATGGAATTCTTTTTTTGATCGGACCACTTCTAATAATTAGTTCATTTTCATCTAAGACATAATAGGTTGTAAACCAAAGCCAACTGATGAAGCCGATTAAGGCAAGATTAATGATGACCGTAATCAATATTCCTAGAAGGTTTGTCTTTTCTGTTATTAAGGCAAATGTACTGATGTAAGCGCCATAAGCAACAGCGCCCCAGAGGATCAATCCAAGCCACCAATCTTTTTTTGATGAGTATTTCATCGTGTAACAACTCCTATAAAGTGAATAATGGACATCGTTAAAAGATAAAGAATCTACAAGAATAGCAACGTAATGATCGCTGCATTTTTCTCTTGCAACTTTAAAAAATGAATCACTATAAGAAGCATAAGGATATCAAGAAGAAGTTGGATAGGAGCTCTTGTCCCTTCAGGTAGGTAGTTAGTAATTAAAACTTTACGAGGTTAGGGGACGCTATAACGACTATTAAAGAATAGCTTTACAACCTAAACCTAAAGGACAAATCCCTCACATCCTTTTTATTCCATTATAAAGTAAAAATAAAACAGAAGGTCGTTTATTTCTAAGTTTTTCTCATCAAAAAATTTGTTATGGAACTTTTTACATATTTAATCGTATTGGTTAATAGGGTTAAGAAGTAAATGTTAAAAAAGGGGATAGTTTATGAACATCTTGTTATTTTCCATCATTGTTGGGCTTGCTGCAGCATTGGTAATCTTTCCGATCTCTCGCAACAAAAAGCCTGTAAAAAAAGAAAAGAAAAACAATCTTACAGGTGCCATGATTGGTATGGTTATATGTACCATTCCTGTTATATTTGTTTTTTATTATATAACGAATCTTGATCGTAATTTTTCTTCCATTTGGATATTAGCAATCATCGTGACTGCGATTGGTGCGTTTTTTGCTACAGGTAAAGAAAGAATGATCAAGTTAGTCTTATTTCTTATCAGCTTGATTGTAGGTATCTATTTTCTGTCTGCCGGATTGTTTAACGCTGACGAAAAATATCAATCATCCAAAATGACTGAAAAGACAGAGATTGAGTCTTTTGATGAGGCGGAAACTCCGGCAAGTGTGCCCCCTAAGTTTGCAAGAAATAAAATGAGGAAGTCATTTGGTCAAGTACCAAACACGAGCTTTTATGAATTAGGAAATCTACAGATACAAAAAGTGGATGGTAAATATGTATATATTGCACCCGTAGAGTTCTCTGGACTTTTTAAGTGGTGGAACGGTGATGTGACACCAGGGTACTTTACATTAAGCGCGACTGATTCATCAGCCAATCCAAAGTTTATTAAATCTGAGATGAGCTATACACCATCTTCGTATTTTAATAAGAACGTTGAACGTCACATGCGTTCAAGTTTTCCAGAATACATTTTCTACGGAGATCCACAACTAGAGATCAATGATGATGGAAAGCCGTTCTACATTCGGTCCTATGGAGAGTTCATCTCAGCTCGTAACGGCTTTAAAGTAGAGGGTATTGTTGTAACAGATCCTGAGAATGGAAATACAAAGAACTATTTGATCAAGGATATTCCAGCCTTTATCGATGGGGCTGTATCTCCAGAAACAGTCAGCCTTCAAAACAGCTATTTTGGTAACTATGTACATGGATTTTGGAACAGCAAATTTGGTAAAAAGGATGTAAAACTACCATCTGATGAAGGAACGGAGGCTAATGTAAGTCCAATCTTTGATGAGAATGGAGATATGTTTTACTTTACCGACTTCACAAGTCCGAAAGAGGGAGTCGACTCTATGCTCGGTTATTCTTTAACAGATGCAAGAACGGGGAAGGCAACCTATTACACTGGTAATCTTGAAGAATCTTATATGGATTCTGAAGGAGCTTTAGAGATCATTGAAAAGAAATTTATCGAGAAAAAATGGGACGGTGAGATGCCTGTACTCTACAACTTTTATGGAGAAGCAAGTTGGCTGACCCCAGTTCTAGATTCGAATGGATTCTTACAAAACTATTTTATCGTTTCTGCTGCAAATCCAGAGATCTCTGTATATGCCAATACACCGAATGCTGCAATAAAACAATATAAAACAGCATTACAACGAGGCGGAGGATCTGTGGACGGAACTTCGAATGCTGAAGAAAAACAAATATCAGGAAACGTCCTGCGTGTTTATAAAGAAAAAGTTGGAGATTATACGATCGTATCCTTCTTATTAAATAACCGTAAGAGCTATATCGTATCTTCAGAAAACAATCCTCTAGCTATCTATTTAAAAGAACAAGATAAAGTTAACGTTACTTATCAAGATACGGGTGAAGCATTTTTACCTGTAACGGATATAGAAATAGATGGTTTAGAATAATAGGAGATAACGAGAAAAAAGGCAGGGCACATTTGATTGTGCCCTGCCTTTTGTTATGGTTGTGGAATATATCGTCTTGCGCCTGAGAACTCTACTGCATATGCAGGTGTTGAGATCGGGTCGAGTCTTACAGTAGAAGCAGTGTTTGGAGAGTGAATCATCATACCGTTTCCTGCGTACATGGCAACATGATGAACGCGTCCTTTTCCTTCATTATAAGCAAAGAACATTAAATCACCAGGCTGTAGTTGATCTTTATCAACGGTCAGCCCTTCTTTAGACTGTGGTCCAGAGTCTCGTGGAATGGTAATGCCGTTTGCTTTATGAAGGGTGTGAGTAAATCCAGAGCAATCAAATCCAAATCCTGATGCACCAGCCCATAAATAGGGAAGACCGAGAAATTTCTTAGCTTCTTCTACAAGAGCTTCTCCAGTTGGTACAGGAATGTCACGTTCACTTTTGTATACTTTTGCGTCTTTGGCATCAAGCCAGCGCACTTTTCCTTCAGGTGTTAGAACAGCAATTGTTTTTGATAATTTTTTAATGACAGGTAACTTTGTGTTATAGCTTATTTCAAGATCTTTTTTGTGTCCGAATGGTCCTTTAGAAAGCCACGCCGTAGGACTCGTAATCAATGCAAAATGTTTTCCTTCGGATTTTTTGAAATGGTCAGAATAGGTTAATTGTGCAAGGGGCATCCATCCTGGATAGCCGAGCTCGTTTCTCGGAGTAGGCTGGCCGTATACCGCTACTTTTACCCAATCATCTTGTTGCTCTAAAATATGTACTTTTTGACCGTATAATGCTTGTGTTTCAAGTTCACCAACTAACCAAAGCTTTTCTTCATAGGTCATACTTGTTGTCCAGCTTCGTAAGTCAACAGGTTGGGAAACGGATGCCTGATCTACAGGTCTTGCTGCATCTGGTCCTACCCAAAGGGTGGCTGCAGCAACATTCACATACATGTCACTTCCTACAATATCTTGGGCTGATGTTCCTTTTTCAGCTGAAGCTGTGTTTGAAAATATACCAAAAATAACAGCGAGTGAAAATAGGACTTTAAGAAATTTTTGCATCGTGATCTTCGCTCCTTTTTCTCTTTTTCTACACCATTCGTGTTATGGGTTAGACATTCCTTTTATCTATCAGAAAGATAAGTCGAAAAGCCCTCTGTATGTTTTGGATATCTAAAGCCAATGTACTATAAATAAAATCGTGCAGGTAAAAAGAAGGGTATAAAAAAACACCTCTATATAAGAGGTGCAAAGTAATCTAGCTGATTAAGAAGCGGTTTGCATCCATAAGTTGATTTCCATAAACAACAAATGCGGATAACACTCCTGCTAATAGCAGATACATGATCAATACGATGACTTTTGTTTTTGTGTTTGATACGTAATAGTTTTTCGTTTGTTCAAATTGTTTTTCCGTTTTAGCTTTTTCAGCTAACAAACTTTGTTCATATGCTTCAAATAGGTTGCTGTGGCTAAAGTTTGGAAGCTCTGGTATGGTTGCCATCTCTTGTGGATCAGCTTCTTGATACATGTTATGAATATACTCTCTCTGACGTTGATTGCTCTCATATTCTTTTAAGAGTGTTTGTAAGAAACGTTCACGATTGTTTAAAATTTCGATCTCCACTAATGTACGATGTTTACGAATCTTCTTCTTATCCTGAAGAACGGGGAACGAATACCCAGTTGGCATATTGCGTTTCAGTCTATCTTTAGCAACGCGCACATCTTCTAAGTACGTACCGATGATATAACCAAAGTTCGGCATGTCCTTATACTCATCCATCTCTTGATTGATCACTGTGAGTTTGTCTTGTTCGGATTGAAATAACGTAAGTGTTTCTTTTAGTTTGTTTTGTTCAAAGTCTTCACGAACTCGTTTCCACCAAGTCAAGATACCAAAGATAAAGATTAAGAAAATAATTGGGTCTGGTGAGATGAACAAATACGGGATCACTAGCAATAAACCGATGAACCAGATCTTGGTAGATAGAACTCCAACGATTCTTCCACCATCGAGTGGTGAGACAGGAAACAAGTTAAATAGATTGATCATCGCTCCTAAGAAGATGACCAAGCCCCAAAATGGTTCTTTAGTCGTTTCATACAAAAACACAGCAGGTAAGAAAGACAATAAACCGAATAACGGCCCTGCGTAAGCAATATAGGCTTCATCTTTAGCATTTTTAGGCATCTCTTTCATACCAATTGCTGCACCCATAAAAGGGATAAAAATCGCCGGAGATGTTTTAATCCCTTTTTGTTTAGCAGCAACTAAATGGCCCATCTCATGCACAAAAATTAAATAAACGATGGCTACAGCGAATTTCCAGCCATAAAAAGCCGCGTATGCTCCAAGGGATATAAACATGGAGATGAGTGTAGCGAATTTTCCTAATTTCAGCAGGCTGAATACCCACTTTAACTTACTTAGTAAAAACAAACCGATGCCCGCAATGATGGTCCATATACGGGATTGGTTTTGTTTTTCAGCTTTTTGAGCCATAAATGAATCCCCCAACTCTAGTTTCTTATTTCTATCTTAAAGGAAATACGTAGAAAGGGGAAATAAGTTTCTTCTTTAAGAATTTCCTTAATAGACGGTTTTTTGACTGAAAAATCGGGGTATACGACAATTAAGTACCCCTCTATTAATAGGAAAGTGTTGCGAATGCTGTTATAGATGAGAAGGAGTGATGAGTTTGGCTTTGCATGACCATCCATATATTAATGAAGCATTTATTCTGAACAAAGATGAAGTGATCAAAGCAGTGGAAGCCTATTTATTACGTGAAGGTTATGAAACGGGAGATAGCATGAAGGCAGATGGTATAGATCTGATGGCAACGAATGAATATCATACTCTTCTGATCGCAGCTCAAGGAAATGTGTCAGAACTGACTGCTTATCAGAAACAAGATGATTTTTCCATGCAACTTGTGAATCTACTAAAAAGTCATGAAAAGAACCCTGCTAAAACCCTTGTGCTCGCTCATCCAGACACCCCCAGTTATCGAGAAAAAGCGAATACGATCAAGCATGCGTTGGATGATCTAGGCATGGTAAGATTATGGGTCAAAGGAGACGGGACGATCGAGTGGGAATAAACGAAAGAAAAAGGCACCGGAGAAGAATTCCGGTGCTATTTTACTTTTTCAATTGTGTCATGGCTTGCCTCATACAATTCAGGTAGAACCTTCATCTCTTCGATTTCGCGCTTCGTCTTTTCGGTTCCTAATAGGTAGAGATATCTGAATAGTTCGTAAACCAATTTGCTGTCTTTTCCTCGATGATATTCAGCGTGTGATTCAGAAAAATGTCTTTTCGGTGAAAAAATATCCAAGCCTTCTTGTTTATTGTTAGCGTGCATTTGGGCAAATAGATGCTCTAATTGTTGCTTTTCATCATAAGACGCTTGAATCTCAAAATAATGAAGGTGATCGTCAGTAGGAAGAGGCTCCAAATCACCTTTAGCGGTTACATAAAACGTTCCTTTTTGTTCCATTCTCAAATACCTCCTTTTCCCTTTTCATTCCTCTAGTAAGTTAGTTTGAAACATATTATGAATAAAATAAAAAACAAGAAGCTAGATGCTCTTAGCTTCTTGTTCGTATAGATCGGCATTCTTTTTTAGTAGGGAATAGATATACATATCATAATAATGATCACCAACTCTTTGATGTTCGCGTAATAATGCTTCTTCATGAAACCCAAGCTTAGTTACTAATGAACGGGAAGACTTGTTTTCTGGTCGAATCACAGCTGCTATTCGGTTAAATTCCATCCCGTTAAATCCATAATGAAGAATGGCTCGCAGCGCTTCAGTCATGAATCCGTTATACCAATGAGCACGTTTTAGTTCATAGCCTAGCTCTGTTCTTCGATCTGATTTACTCCAATTGTGAAATCCACACGTTCCGATTAGCTTATCTTGTTCTTTTAAAATGATTCCCCAACGTATGGAGCTTCCTGCGGAGAAGCCTTTTTTAAATGCTTGAATGAGCTCATAAGCCTCTTCTTCCGTCTTTAAAGGCTCCATTCCATAAAATTGTAATGCATCAGCATCAGAGAACGCTTCATATATTTCTTTTACATCTGATTCAATTACAGGCCTTAATCTAAGCCTATCTGTTTCAATAACTGGAAAATGATCGTATGTATTCAAAAATGACCTCCTGGTTCAAGAAATAGATTTTAATGACATCTCTTCAATGAAAAGTTGTGCTAAATATGGATCCCATTGTGTACCTTTTCCTTCTTCTAATATCGCCAATGCTTTTTCGTGAGTCATTCCTTTTCGGTAAGGTCTATCAGAGGTCATCGCATCGTACGCATCGGCAACTGCGATGATCCTTCCGAAAATAGGGATATTTTCTCCAGCCAGTTGTTCAGGGTAGCCCTTACCATCATAACGTTCATGATGATAACGAACACCTGGAAGCAGCGGTTGCATAGCATCAAAAGGCTGCACTTGCGCAAGGATGTCTGCTCCTATAACTGGATGCTTTTTAATTTGTTCAAACTCCTCTGAAGTTAATTTGGCCTCTTTTAGTAAAACAACATCAGGGATTCCAATCTTTCCAATGTCGTGCAAAAGTGCTGCTTTTCGAAGTTGGACCAATTGTTGAAACGGCAATCCCGCCATTTGACCAATCTTCATCGCATAATCGGCAACTCGTAAGCTATGTCCAGCTGTATAAGGATCACGTGCATCTAGGGTAGCGGCCATCGTCGCAAAAAAACTTTCGAGCAGCTGTTTATTTTCATGCTCTCGAGATTGTATCGCTTGCGCCATATGGTTAAAACCTTTTATGAGTTTAGAAAATTCATCTGAATACAAATCATTGACTTTTGCGTTTGAATTACCGGTACGTACTTCATACATGCCTGCTTGAAGCTCGTTCATAGGCTGTTGAATATCTTTAAACAACAAATATGCTCCATAGATCGCAAAAGAAATCCCGATTAATAAGATGAAGAAAGCCCAGCTCCAATACGATCCATTTACAGGCGCTGATAAATGGTATAAACGCACTTGATTTGCAAGTGCGAACAAAAGAAGTGGAAACGTTCCAATAAATAAAGTACTCCACTGAATCTTTCGTTGAATAGATATATGTTTTGAGGTTGCTAAAGAAAGTATTTTTCCGTGGTCTTTCAGTGTTCGTTCTTGGATGGAACGAAGCACAGGCTGAACGGCTTTCGTCGTTAAAAAGAACTCAATAATGGCATGCATCCCTGCAACTAAGATCGCCCCAAGTGATGCAAGATACATGTAATAGTAGGGAAGTGATAAATAATCTAGTGAGATCGCTATAGCTGTCAAAGATAGTGCTGGTATGGATAGTCCTAACAGGTGCGGACCAAGAATTCGTTTTACCGTTCTGATCGGAAAGTGATGTGCGTGAAAATACGTTTTTTCAGCAAGTTGAATGGTAGGTTTTTGTTTGGAAAAGTAATTCTTAAATACTGCCGTATGCATACGAAAAAACACATATTCAAGTGAAAACATAACGAAGCAAGAAGTGAGAAGAATACCACACAATATCGAAAATTCCAACGTTGATAAGCGGAGTGTAGTAAAAACAAAAACCCCTCCTACTCCTAAAACAGCAGCGGTTGAACCAATAACATAATTTCTTAATAACCGTTTTTCAAAATTCTCATAGATTTTCAAGTTCCCCCGCCTTTCTTACTATTACTTTTTAGAAGATATTATTAGCATACCTTACAAAAAGTTGGAAAAAAAGCAATTTTTCAACACTTTAGAACATTTTTTGCTAAAAAATAGGTATTTCGATTTATAGGTTAGAAATAGAAAAAGAGAAATGGAGAGATTTGAAAATCGGAAGTGCTAACGAATTGTTGTTAAGTATAGCATGTATGATTATGGTGCAAAATACACAGGATGGATAATTATTCGGAATAAAGGGTATGAAATGGTATATCGAAGTAGGAAGGGAGATTGAATCATGGCATTATCTACACAAGAAATGGACCATTTTAAACAAATCTTATTATCACGAAAAGAAGAGATAAAAGGAATGAGAGAAAGAAACGACTCTTTTGGTAATGATTCAGAATTTCCGAAAGAATCAACGGGTGAACTATCTAATTATGATAATCATCCGGGTGATCTTGGCACAGAACTATTTGAAAAAGAAAAAGATATTGCTTTAAACGATTTACATGAAAAAGAGCTAGAAGATATTGAAACAGCTTTAAAAAGTATTGATAAAGGTGAATATGGAGTTTGTAAAACGTGCGGCGAGGACATTCTGAAAGAACGCTTAGAAGTTGTTCCTTTTACATTGTATTGTAAAGAGCATAGCCCTGCACAACATTCATCTGATGATCGTCCGATCGAAGAAGAGGTAATTGGTCCAGATTATAAGACCAGAAGCAATGACAATAAGGATGCGAATTTTTTTGATGGAGAAGATACATGGCAGTCCGTTGCCAAGTATGGGACGAGTGAAACTCCGTCTGACTTTACTGATCCTGATAAGAGAGACTATAACGAGATGTATGAAGATTCGGATGATGATGACGGCTTTGTAGAAGACTATGAAAGTTTTGTTGCAACTGACATTACAGGAAATGAGAGAAAAGTTGTCCCGAACAGAAACCATGAGGAATATGAAGAAGAGTTAGATAGGGAAGAAGAGAAGGAATCCAATCGAGAAAAATATGATAAGTAAAACAGAAGGCGCTGCGATTTTCATGCAGCGCCTTTGTTTATTAAATTAACGAATATAATCGATAAGCAAGGAAACTAGAAAAACAGATCAGACCGATTCCAGCTAATCTGGTTAGCCACCTTATTGTTAACTCATTGATCAGCGAACGAAAAAAATGAACGGTAAAGGCTACATTTAGGTTCCACAGGACAATTCCTGCAATTATACAAAGACTTAACCCTATTCTTATGAGTTCACTTGTTGCAGAAGGCAAGCTTTGAAGTGAACCACCATAAACTCCGAACCAGAACATAAAATTATAGGGGTTCATAAGAGCGATGACAAAACCTGTCCAAAAAGGTCTTTTCTGTTCAATATCTTTCTCTATTAATAACGGTAAGGGTGCAACTGTATTTTTTATGGTTGATATTCCTAAGTAACTTAGTAAAACTATGCCGATTAGCAGCATGCAGATTGTTATCCATTTCTCTTGTAAAAAAGGTGAAAGTCCTAGAAATATAAAAGACATAAACAAAAAATCTGCACAAACTGCCCCAAGCCCAACGAGCCAAGATGGCCAAAATCCCCCATATAATCCGTGTTTAATCATCTCAAGTTTAATAGGGCCGATTGGAATAGCTAAGCTGATACCAAGCATAACAAAATGAATACTCAATATCATGATCTCGTTCAAAACTGCTCCCCCTATTCATGTAACTTGTCTAAGTTACTTCCAAAATATGAAAGGTTAATCTGAAATAGTACGGAAGGAAAAATTAAATTCAAAGCGAAAAAGTTATGTAATGATTAAGATTTACATTCTGAATACAAGGAGATCGTAATGTGAAAAAAGCATGTTTGCTTATTATTGATGTCCAAAAAGGATTTGATGATACTAATTTCTGGGGAGAACGAAATAATGGAAATGCTGAAGAGAATATGTTTCTATTACTTGTTGCATTTCGAGAGGTTGGTTTACCGATCTTTCATGTGCAGCACCAATCAGAAAACGAGAACTCACCATTGCACCCTTCAAAATTAGGTTATCAGTTGAAAACAGGATTTGAACCTAAGACAGATGAACCTTTGTTTATTAAGAATGTTAATAGTGCTTTTATCGGAACCAATCTTAAGGAAACGTTAGAAAAAGAGATGATTAAACACATTGTGATTATTGGTCTAACGACGAACCATTGTGTCTCTACAACTACAAGAATGGCGGCTAATTATGGTTTTAGTGTATCATTAGTTCATGATGCTACTGCTGCATTTAAAATCAAATCTTATAATGGAACCGTGTTTTCGGCTCAAGATGTACATGAGTCTGCTCTTGCTCATCTTCATCAAGAATTTGCAGAAATAATAAGTACAGATGAAGCTTTGTCACGGTGGGGAAGTATTTCTTCATACATGCAATAGCAGACATAGACAATATTCCCCAGGAAATGTCGGATGTTGCTAATGGTTTAGAGGGTTTTATTTAGGGTAAAAATGTATATAAATAAATTTAAACTGAGAGTAATCTAGAGGTGTCTTACAGATGAATAGTGATCAAATCGAACAATTGATGAATAATCCTGAACAAGAATTAGAGTTTTGGAGAGAAGAAGATCAACAGCCTGAACTTGTGAGAATGAGATATGTTCCTCAGGGTGAAAGTGGTTATTTCCAAGTTACTTTTTTAGATGAGGAAGAAGGAATCATCGGATCACAAGTTTTAGATGAAGTAGAAGATGCTTTGCGTTTTTTAGAAAAGAATAAGAATGTTAATAAATAGATGAAACCAGAGGGGAATGTCCCTCTGGTTTTTTTAGAATCTATCGTTTATCTGAGAACCTTTTTTCTTGCGTCCATTCTGCAGCGTGCTCCATGCATGTTTCAAGTTGTTCGAACTTTCCTTGTTTATGCATCGAAATGATTTTCTTTGCTGTTTCATGAGCAAGATTCATTTGATCTTTATTAATATCTCCTTTTTTGAAAGCTTCCATCAACTCATTGTCATCTAGAAGAAAGAGCTCTTTGTCTGGAAGAATAACAATATCTAAATAGAGGTCATCAAACCAAGGAACTCCATTTTCATCCACGCCATGGTCGTTACACATATCAATGTAAAATTGAACTACGTTGCCTGTATGATCGAGTACCGTTGTGATCGTGTATTTTTCTCCCTCAGGAAAATGTTGCATCCACGTATAACCGGAATCGGCGATACATACCTCATGTTGTTTATAGGTAACAACTAACGGTTCAGATACTTGCTTTAAATGAATGACTGTAACATTCCCTTTGAAACAAGAAGTTACCTTATGCGTGACTTCAAAATGTTTGTCTGTTACTCTTTTCCAATTTGGTCGATCTGCCGTTTTATGTTCCATCATCAAACCTCCATATTATGGTAACTTTATATCCTTTCATTTTAGATTATAAAAAGGGATATGTAAAATTGTGGAGAAGTATGTAGAGGGATAGGTGTAGAATGGGAGGATTGTCAGATATGAAAAGAATACATAAAGAGTTAGAGGAATTTCAATTGCAAAAAGGTTGGGAGATCAGTCAAGAAAGTGCTGAAAAAAGCACCGAATCTCTCTTGCTCAATCATTTACTATTAACAACTGAAATAGCAGAGATTGCTGAAGAGTTAAGAAGAATGTTAAATAGAGCTTACGATATGAAAGAAGAAGGGGTGGAAGGAGAAAGGGCATTTCAACTCGCTAAGGAAGAAGTTGCTGAAGACATTGGAAAAGAAATTGCTGATAGTATCGCCTATCTCTTCAAATTTGCTACGTTCTTTCAAAGAGACATAGAAGGTGATATTAAAAATAAATTGAACGAGATCAACGCTCGTACAAAACCAAATCTTCAAAAGCGTATAAAAGAGGAGGTAAAGTAAATGGAGATTCTGTTTGAAGAACACAAGATACGTTCTCATGATGGCACTGAGCTTTCGGGTTATGATTATGGAGGTTCTGGAGATTCGTTGATATTAATTCATTACCTTAATGGAATAGCTAAAGCTTGGCATCCCGTCATTCCCTTTCTCAAAGATCATTATAGAATAGTAGCCTATGACCTACGTGGACATGGAAAATCTGATCAACCCGATTTCGGGTATACATTCGAAGACACGGCGAATGATTTAGAGTGTGTCATGAACCACTTTGGGATTAAAAAAGCTCATCTCGTAGGAAGCTCATACGGTTGTATGGTTGGGTTATATTTTACAGCGATGAGGCAGGATAGAGTTTTGTCACTTGCTAATATTGATGGTGCGATCATAAATGATTCTGGTGAGCACGGTCTTTATGATGAGACTTTAGAAGAGCATCTCGCTAAATTTGAAGGACAATTAGATCCCGATTACGAGTCTGTAGAAGAATATCAACAGATTTATCAAGAGCAATGGTTACCATGGAACAAGGAACGAGCAAATTATATCGCTGACTATGAACCGCGTTTGAAAGAAAACGGAAAAGTAGGTAGCATTACTACCGGTGAAACGATGATGAAGATCATTTCCGAAATCTATTATATTGATTTCTTAACTTGGTATAAAAAGGTTCGATCACCTGTCTTATTTCTACCTGCTGAAAAAGAAGATCATTTTCAAAAATCTTTAAAGTTTATTGATTTGGCAAAGAAAGGATTACCTTACAGTCAGACCGTCGTTATTCCAAGTTCGACACATTTAATGATGTTTGATCATGGAAAAGAATTAGCGGAAGCGATCGTAAAATTTCATTCAGAAATACCGATCTCACAAAAAAATTTATGATGATTCGAATAGAAGGGCTCCCTACATTGAGGGAGCCCTTCTGTGTTACACACTTTAGCCTTCTTTCTCGACATTAACGTGTGAATTTCTACGCTTATAAAACTGTTCAAGAATCATACATGTGAGCATACCCATGATCAGTCCATTACTTAAAAGAGTTACAATAATATTTGGCCATTCTTTTAATGCGGCAGCAGGAATAAAGAGACTTCCGAATCCAACCATTAAGGATGTACTAATAATAAAGAGATTATTTTCCGATTTCAACTCTGATTTATATTCTTTGAATGCTAGACCGATCATACTTGAAAAAGGAAGAAATATCGTTGCATATCCTACCGGAGCAGGAATACCTGCAAAGAAAAAAGTAAGTGGTGGAAGAAAACTAATCAAGATAATAAGAGCGTTACCAATGATGAATGCTAGTTTGCTGAACATTTTTGTCGTTAAGATGAACCCAGCGGCACCTGAGATCGGTACACTTGCAACCGCTGAAAATAGACCTGCTATCCATGTGTTTATCCCCATCATAATGGATGAACGATTGTAATTAATAGGCTCGTAATCTTTTTTTTCAGTTTCATAGGCTTTTTCAACGACGTTAATACTAGCTACCATATTAGTAAGTAAGAGCATCCCTACAAATAGGGAAGTTATGATCGTTCCGGAAGATAGTTCTGGCATTCCCCAAGCTAGCATTTCTGGAAAAGCAAAAGTTGTATGACTATGCATCGTTTCTTTTGTTAAATTAAAGAGTTTAAAAAGTCCCCAACCTAGCAACAAAGAGATCAAGATGGAATAGCTTCTTAACCATTTCACACGGGATTTGCCAAGCACGATGGACAAAACTAAGATGAAGAGTGATGTGAGAGCAACTTTGCTATCTGCACCTTCCTGTAGATAGCCAATACCGAGCATACCTTTAATAAAAGAACCGCTCAATTGTGAGACGAGAAGGATCAAGTACGTGCCGGTCACTAAAGGCGTAAAGAGAGCTCTTACTGAACTTATGATGCGAAACATGCCGAGCAGTAAAAAAAGAACGCCACTGATCAGCATTCCAGCTGTAAGTTGCTGTAGCCCATCAGCAACGGTTAGTGCCCCAGAAGCTACAATTCCTGCATATACGGTAAAAACACCCCACCATAAACCAGCAGGTCCTTCATTGATCGGAAGCTTATGACCGAACAATGCTTGCAAGATCGCAGACACACCAATGATTAGAAATGACCGCTGTAATAGATCGGCCGTTTCTGCTTGTGTCATTCCAAACGCATCACCGATAGCGATGGGAGCTACTAAACTACCAGCAAGGATGAACACCATCCATTGAAGAGAAGAAAACGTTAATTTCATGTAAACACCTTCTGTTATGTATTTCGTTACTTCTTATTATAGACCTTTCGTTTGTTTCGTAGAAAGGAAAGAGGTTTATACATGTAGATATAGCGGGTAAATTTCACTATACCAAGATCGTATAACGAGCGAACATTAAAAAAAATTGCTTCGTATACCCTCAAAAAAGAGAAAGTCGCCGAAACGTATAGATACAGGTTAAGACGACCACAAACAAAGGACGATTCTAATGATGCATAAACTTACACATGATGATGTCATTCAATGGTTAGAGAAACATCTATTAGACTTTGAACAGTTTACGCCTTACTTGTTTACTTCACAGTGGATTCATTCTTTTTGTAAGGATAAAGAGAACGGAAATGAGTTTGAAGTAAAATGGGATACATCAGGACAAGAATTGTTCTTCAGACTGTTGGACAACTTGGATTATGATGATCAATGGAAATGGCTAGGCACATTTCAATATACAGAAGAGGTGAAATCATGAGAATTGATGGACAACAACCCGTTCAGAGAAAATATGATGTGAATAAAGTGTATCAGCAGCCTTCTGTAAAGCCGCCATCATTTGCTAAAGACGAATTATACATATCTAACGAAGCAAAAGTGCTGCATGAAAATGCTCAATTAAATATAAGGGAACAAAAATTATTAGATATTAAAAAACGCATTGATGCTGGTGAATACCAGATCGATGCGCAAGCGATCGCAAAAAAGATCTCACAATTTTATTCGAATTAAAGATTACTTATTCTGATTGTCGTTTTTCTGTCTTAACAGAGAAACGGCATTTTTTATGAACTCAGGAATGGGAACGTTCATTCTTCCTGCATTCTCAATGATTGATAACAATTCATTAGATAAATAAAAAAAGATAGTAGCGGAATGAATGTAATTACCACCGAGCAATTGGTCGAGAGAATGCGCCGCTGCGACGATCGCGAATATAATCATTTTTTTAAGTATCCCTCTAAAACCTTCTTTGCTGTTCAATCTACCTTCGTAAGCTGAAGCTGCCATACCTGTTAAATAGTCTAATATCACAAATAAGATAAGCGTCTTAAACAACATCCCGGGTGTACCAAATAAGAAGCTAGCCACTGCTCCTAATGATACGACAGTCATATTGTATAGCATGGACCATTTTTCCACTTCTTTTTCCCCCTTAAAAAACTACAATTTCTATAGTATATGATTGTCCGAGATAACTCGTTTTGGCGATTACCTACTACTTGTCCCCTAATTTTTAGAAGCTTTATTTCAAATGTGTTAAATAGTCAAAAAATTTAAAAAATAAAGAGTCAGACATGCACTATATCTGTTACAATGAAACAAATCCGGAAAGGGAGGAAAGAAATGCAATGAATAAAATTACGTTAGGCTTGCCTCCACATTGCCACAAAGTAACTTGTGACGGAAGAATGATTAAAATCAAAGACTCTGGTAACAACAAATGGGCGTTCCCGCTCTCAGGGACTGAAAATGCAGTTGTTGATCAAGTGAACGATGAGACAGGATTATTAACTATCCATGGTAAGGATAAGATTCTTGCGACACTTGAGATGCCCATTCGTTTTTGTGAAGTAGGCAGAGGCTGGTTGCTTGATAAACTCCCAAAAAAGAAACGTGTGAAAATAAAAAAATAAACATTGAGAATAGGCGCACAGCAGGTCATCTTGCTGTGCGTTTTACATTTTATATGTGTTCCATCATTTATAAAAAGAGCCATGATAAAGAAATAATTAAGAAATCAAATGGGAAGAAGGGAAAAAATGTTATAATGATTTTTGATACGTGTAGATGAGGTGAATGTATTGGGGAAAAAACACCTGCCTGCACACTTAAATCACATCGCCTGGAATCGAAAAATATTAAATGTATTTTGGGTTGTCATCTTTGTGTCAGTGTGTGTAGAGGTCATTAATAGTTGTTTTACATCTAGACCATTAGAAGAATTTATTGAAATGTACATTGTTCTACCAACTATCCTTTTAATCTTTATGGTGAGTTTTGCTGAATGGAGTTTTAAAAAGAAAATAAAATACATTGATACCATCATTATTTGGACAGCAAGTATGTTCTCCGCTATCTTGATCAGTGTTCATTATGAAATGTATGTTTTGTATACGAGCCTGTTCTTTCCTATGTTAATTTCAACGATTTATTTTAAAAAGAAAAAAGTGTGGCTGTCTTTTGCTCTTAACACACTGACCTATCTCTTGCTTTCAACTTTCCATCCGGTCTTAAAGACGATGAATGATCTGATGGATCAGATCTCCATGATCTGCATTCTCTTAACCTCAACAGCGATCTGTATTGGAATCATGAGTAGAGGGTATGAGATGGTAAAAGAACTTAACAAAGCGCAGGCAGATCATCAAGATTTAATGGTTAAATCAACAATAATGGAGAAGCAAGTGAAAACAGATGCATTAACAGGTTTGTATAATCACATGGCCTTTTATGAATATATGGATGTGCTGTTGCTTCAAGCCGAAACGTACCATTATCCGGTTCATCTAGCGGTAATGGACATAGACAATTTTAAGAAAATTAATGATACTTATGGTCATGGTATTGGTGATATCGTTTTAAAACGAATCGCGAAGGCTATAAAAGATAATGTGACTACAGATGATTTCGTCGCACGATACGGAGGAGAAGAGTTTGTAGTGATCTTAAATGATATAAGTGAAGAAGAAGCATTTACGTTATTAGAGAAGGTACGATTGGTCATACAGAGGTTAGAACACCCGGAAGTGAAGGAAGAACACATAACGATCAGTACGGGGTTACAAACGTACAGAAGAGGCATGCATAAACAAGCATTCTTTGAGGGTGCCGATAATAGCTTGTACGTCGCAAAAAGGCAAGGAAAGAATAGGGTCATTACCGAAGGATACAGTGAAGCCATACATATTTAATAATTAATCTATCGCAGCAAGAGAAATCTTGCTGCTTTTTCTTTTTCTTCTAAAATCCTTGTCCATGCATATGTTTGTAAAAGATATGGCCATGGAGGTGAGGGCATGAGTAGTCGATTGAAACAAATATTGCAGATAGCCGCCACTTACATCGGCACTGTTGTAGGTGCTGGATTCGCTACCGGAAGAGAAATTGTTGAATTTTTTACTAGATACGGAACAGCTGGTTTTGTGGGAATCCTGATCAGTGGTTTTCTTTTTATCGTGATTGGTACAAAACTTATGATTATGGCAAAGCGGCTAGGTGCAACCTCATTTGATGAGATGAATCAATATTTGTTTGGAGGGATTGCATCAAGAATCGTCAACGTATTAATGTTGATCATGCTCTTCGGAGTAACTGGAGTGATGTTATCAGGAGCTGGAGCCTTGTTTTGGGAACAGCTGCATCTTCCTCTTCAATTAGGAATCCTATTAACGTTACTCGTAACCTATTTCGTTATGAAAAAAGGGATAGAGGGAATTCTTTGGACAAACTCCTTGATCGTACCCATCATGATACTCTTTTCTATTGTATTGTCGGTATCGATGTTCGATCCTTCTGCAGGAAGGCAGTTAATTGTCGAACGTGACTTTGTTGGTGATTGGAGATGGATCGTAAGTCCGTTTGCTTATGCAGCGTTTAATTTAACTTTGGCGCAAGCCGTTCTTGTTCCACTATCAAGAGAAGCTAAAGATGAATCCGTTATCAAATGGGGCGGTTTTTTAGGAGGGCTAGGATTGACTTTTATTCTATTAAATAGCCAGTATGTGCTCTATTCTGTTCCACGTGTGATGAGTTATGAGATTCCAATCGCTGAAATAGTTGGCGGTCTTGGTGTAGTGGTCCATTATATTTTTGTCTTCGTCATCTACGGTGAGATCTTCTCAACACTTATCGGAAATCTCTTTGGGCTTGCAGGAGCGTTGCAAAGGAATGTTAGATTATCCAATCAAGTCATTTTGATCGCTTTGATGACAGGGAGTTACTTGTTAAGTCAAGTAGGCTATTCTGAACTTCTTCATTACTTATATCCGGTATTTGGTTTGATCGCCATCATATTTTTAGGAGTTGTTTCTGCTAAAAAACTAACTTGATGCATATCGTTTTATATAAGAATGTTTTTTTTGAGGTGCTGTGAAATTGCTGGAAGGGAAAAAAGCCAATGGCGTATTACAATAAATTAGTGAGAGACAAGATACCAGAACTGCTCGAACAGGCGGGGAAGAAGGGAACTTTTCGAATTCTTGGAAATCAAGAGTTCGAAAGTGAACTTAAGAAAAAGCTTGCCGAAGGTGTAAAAGAGTATCGTGAAGCCAAAAGTGAGATACATGCAGCAGAAGAGCTGGCAGAGCTGTTTGAAATCTTAATAGCGTTAACGAAGGTGCATGAACTTACGCTCAGAGAACTGGATGAGATCAGGCAGGAAAAGGCTCGAAAACACGGCCGTTTCCACGAGCGCCTCTTCTTGATTAAAGTTGAAGACTAGGGAAGACTAGGGGTCTGACCCCTGACAAATACAAATTTTACGAATTTGTATTTGTCAGAAGTACAAACTCGAATACTTTTCTTTAGAAAATCTATTCACCTACAAATTCTGGCTAAAACAAGCTACAGTTATGCTTGTTTTAGCTTTTTTTATTTTAAAACAGGAAAAAACATGCAAAAAATGATTGACGAACTAGCATGAAACAGCATATGATTAGTGTACCACGTGGAAATAAGAGGTAACGGAGGAGATAATTATGTTTTCTGAAGAAAGAAGGGAAAAGATTTTAGAAGTGCTTAAGAACGAAGGAAGAGTACTTGCAAAAGAATTATCAGATGCCCTCCAAGTTTCGATTGATTCTATCCGCCGAGACTTATCATCTCTCGAGGATAACGGGCTGCTTAAACGAACTCATGGTGGTGCGATTCCTGTAACAGAAGTAAACAAAAGACCTTCATCAAACGAAGTTCGTTTTGGAGAAGGATCCAAGTATGAGAGAGCCATTGCGAAGGAAGCTGTAAAGTACATCAAAGAGAACGATACCATTTTTCTAAGTGGAGGAGGCATGCATCATGAAATTGTAAAGAACTTGCCTCAGTACCGTTTAACGGTTGTGACCAACTCACTCGTAACAGCAGATGCACTTCGCGAGAAAGAAAACATCGATCTTTATGTGGTCGGTGGAAAAGTAAAGAGATCAGGTAATATGACAGACGCTTTAGTAACCAATCTCATCAGTCAGTATTCTTTTGATGTTTCATTTGCTACAGGTGGTGGTATCTCTGAAAGAGGAATAAGTACGGCAACACCAGAAGTAGCTGCTTTTATGAGTGCTGTTGGAAAAGTCTCTCGAAAAGTCATTGGTGTATTTCCTCATTACAAAATAGGAGTTAACGCTTTTGCAAAAGTGGGTCCTGTTACGAATGTAGATGTTGTTATTACAGATGATGATGCATCGAGAGATCATCTGTCAGCCATTGAACAACAAGGAGTTTCTGTCGTTATTGCTCATTCAGATTTTAGCCATAAGCGGCCAGCTTCAAAAACAGAATAATTTCCTTAAACAATAAAAAGACCTCGGGTGTGGAGGTCTTTTTATCATTCGTTCATCTTTAGGGCGAGACTCTCCGACTTCTGAAGATAAAAACACGAGAGGTCCACCAGTTTCTATTGATCCATTCTTTAATCCTAGTAAGTTGAACTCAAGCTTAGATTTGGTGTTTTTTAAAAAAAGGCAAATACCTATAAAATAGTGTCAGATTATATGACACATCAAATGTTCTAGTGGTCAGATTATCTTATCCTTAAGACAGAGGGTGGTTCAGAGAATCAATTTCGAAATGAGGTGAACATGATGCTGCATTCTTCTCATTTTTCATCAGAAGAAAAGCTTATGATTCGTGAACTGAAGAAGAAGATAAGGAAAGAATCAAATGTAAAAGAAAAAAAGGAGCTTGAACGCCAGCTCAATCGTCTTATTGAAAAAGCTTTTATAAACAAACAGTTATTACGAAGAAAGGAACTATAAACTGTATCAATCTGTAGAAACACGTTTTAAAAAACTGGATTAACTGTCTTTTTTTCATAGGAGTGACATTCTATTTATGTATATGTCAAAGTGACAATAGTCTTTTCCAGATGGACGTATCTATTTGTTATTTTTGCGATCCTAGGCTCTTTGTATATTGTAGTCTTAACGATAATCAATGATCCTCTGGATTGTTTTACAGCAATTTTTATAACAATTGCGGGACTTCCCGTATATTATTGGCTAGAGCGTAATCATAGACAAGACTCCTTTTAGAGAGGGTCTTGTTTTTTATATAGAAAACCCACCTGAGGCAGCAGGCGGGTTAGTGGAAAAAACGTTTATACGCTTAATAATTCTTTCATCTCACGATATCGTGAGGATAGACTAGCAGGTGAAACACCATATTTTTTAGCTGTTTCTGCTTGAGTAGAAGCGATTCCTCTAATATCTTTTGACACGAGATAGTCAAGGGCAGCCGCGTAAATTTCTTCTTTACGAATTGCAGGTTTGCTTTCTGTTACGTACTCACTCCAAAGCTTTTCTGCTTCTTCTACAACTTCTGTCTCGGCATTCGCTTTAACAAGTTCAGTTACAGCATTGTATTTTTCGTCTTTTAAATCTGTTGCTTCTGCTGCTTTTTCTACTTTAGTAGAAGTAGTGTCTGTTGCCTTCTTCTCTGGTTGAGATTGAGGAACACCAGCACTAATATCAATCAAAGCGAGCTGAAGAACAGCAGGGAATTCGTTCTTGAACGTTTCTTTCGGATCTTGTTGAGGCTTGATCTTTTCTATCGCTGCTTTTAACGGCGGAAGTTCAGTCATCGGCATCTCTACGTATCCAACATAAAACTCATGGTTGATTCCGTTTGAAACGAGTGTTCCAAGTAAAGCACTTTCAGTTTTTGGCTTTTCAGCAGCATTGATCGTTACATCATACACGGCTTCAGTCCAAATATCCTGTACGGTAAAGATGAATCCAGTTTTTTGCTCTAAAACTTTATAAAGCGATGGTGCAGCTTTTGTCCAGCCAGCTAGAATTTCCGCTACTTCTGGTTTAACAGAATCCTTCACTTTTTCTACATAAAGTTGAACAGGCGTCTTATTATCCTTAATCTCTGAGCAGAAAATCTCCCAACAAACCGCAATGTTTGCGTATGTTTGTTCTTGCTCTTTAGCAACCGGGTGCTTTTTCACATACTTAGAAGTACGTGCAGCTAAATCCTGTTGATAGTTCTCTAGGGCATATTTGATGAGTCCTTCTTGATGAAAGGATACTTCACGTGTTTGCTCTTCTTTATGTAAGCAACATTTTTTATATTTTTTTCCGCTGCCACAATAGCACGGATCATTTCTTCCTATCATTGACATGCTATTCCTCCAGTAAACCACTTACTTATCCTGTACATACTAGCATAAATCGGTTTTTTTTCAAACTACAAATCATCAGACACTATTTTATCATAAAAATGTCGCAGAAAAAATCATTCAATAGGTTGGTTTTTTTTAGGAACTGAAACCTTTTACTTATAAAAAACGTCTAAGCGAAAAAAGGGGGAATTACGTTATGTGGAAGAGATGGAAATTATGGGTATTTATTGTTGTGCTTTTATTAAGTGCATGCAGCAGTGACAGCAGTTCAAAAAGTGATAAAGCTGTAGACCGAGATAGTGGCAGCAAGTCAGAAGAAAAAATGGACACCTCTACAGAAGAAAGTCAGAGTGCTGAATCAGAAAAAGGCAAAGAAGAGTTACAAATGAAGAACGAAAGAAAAGTGATCTATCACGCTGATATAGAGATTACAGTGGATACATTACAAACTTCGATGGAATCCGTTCGGAAAAAAGTAGAGACTTTGGGCGGATATCTGGTTGAATCGAATACCAGTACAGGAGAGAAAGATTATCAAACTGGTATGATGGTTGTTCGTGTTCCTATGAAAAGTTTTCGCCCTTTCTTAGCTGATATTAGAACCTTAAGTAAAGGTACTCCACAGGAAAATATTCGCGGGGAAGATGTTACAGAAGAATACGTAGATTTATCTTCACGTTTAAAAGCCAAACAACAAGTAAGAGAGCGGCTAGAAACTTTTATGAAGAATGCACAAAAAACAGAAGATTTGTTAAACATATCTGAAGACTTATCTACAGTGCAGGAAGACATTGAACAGGTAGAAGGACGTTTGAACTTTTTAAAAAACCAAAGTGACTATTCTACAATTACGATTCAATTTGGAGTAAAACGTTTAAAGGCAGAAGAACTTCAAACAGAAGGCTTAAATACATGGGCAAAAACGAAGGTCCTTTTTATGGATACGATGAACTTCTTAATGTCTGCTATATCTTTTGTTGTAGTGAGTTTATTGGGCCTCGCGCCAATCTGGGTGATCGTAGCCATTGTGATTTATGTGTGGTGGTTAAAGCGGAAAAAAGAGCAAAAGAAAAAGCCGGAATCACCGACAACTTTGACTTAAAAAGACGTTTTAACTTGTCAGTAGCGGGGACGTCAGAAACACCCTCTGCAGCACGGATGATTCCTCCGTTGGCTGAAAGGGTGTTTTGGCTTTTACGGCACCTTTTTAAGGACTGTGCCGCCTAAAAGCACTAACTGAGAAACGCTTTGTACTCTGCGCTTAATCTCATAAATCGTTCTTTATCTTTTGTATCCAAGGCAATGTCGATTTCTCTTTCGTAATACTCTTTGTAATAATTGTGAAGGGCCTCATCTAGTACCATTTGGGCAATAAGGCTGAAGGCAAATGGGTCTCTTTTTTGTTGTTTGTATTGCACCATCTCATTTTGGTTCTTGTTAAAAGAAGCGTTTTTGTCTTTCATCCTGTTTCCCTCCTTATATTATCTCCCTATCCAATTAACCTTTTATGTTTCTAGGTTTCTACTAGTATACTGAGCAAGATGCCTAATGACAACCATTTTGTTTGAAAATTCAGAAAAAATTTCTTTATTGCTTCTAAAGTACCTTTTTTTCACCACCTTATGGAAAAAATGTTAATGATTTGTAATTTCTATTTCTGGGTTACATCTTTTTGTTACAATTGTTTAATTTCTATGTTTTTTATGTTGTAATCGTGTGTTAGTTATTATTTCCCCGTATTTAAAGAGGATTAAACTTTTTGAAACCGACAACTCTAAAAAATATTGACATTCTTGTTTATGTATGAGTAGGATTGTGTTAACTCAATATTGTCATTTCGCTAGGGGTGCTTATTTTAAGCTGAGAGAAAGTTATGCTTTCGACCCTTTGAACCTGATCCAGTTCATACTGGCGTAGGGAAGCGGTGTGGATCTATTACAGTTTCCTATATGATATGAAATGTAAAGCCACCCGCTCATTAGCGGGTGGCTTTTTTTGCATAGGATCCTAGGAGGTACATGAATATGGGAAAACTGATTAAGGTAAGTAAAGCCCTTACGATCGCTGGGTCAGACAGTGGCGGTGGTGCTGGCATTCAGGCTGATTTAAAAACGTTTCAGGAATTAGGTGTGTACGGGATGTCGGTTCTTACGGCGGTCACTGCTCAGAATACGACAGGTGTCCAAGGAATATTTCCAGTCCCAATAGAAGGTTTAGAAGCTCAGTTAGCATCAATAGGGGCTGATCTAACACCTGATGCGATAAAGACTGGAATGCTTTTTTCAAGCGAGTATATCGAGAGAACCGCATATATGATAAAGAAGTTCCAATGGGAAAACGTCGTGGTCGATCCAGTGATGATTGCAAAAGGAGGGGCTACCCTGTTAGGTGAGGATGCACTTCAGGCGATGAAAACATATATGCTGCCACTCGCAAAGATTGTCACACCTAACATTCCTGAAGCCGAAGCGCTCACAGGAATAAAGATAGACAGCAGTGAAGCAAGAGAAGAAGCGGCGAGAGTTTTGTATGAAGCTGGTGCTGATCATGTGGTAGTTAAGGGTGGACACTTTGGAAATGGTGAATATGTATCAGACCTGGTCTTTAATGGAATCGAAATGGTTGAACTTACAGAAAAGCGAATTCAAACGAAAAATACACATGGTACGGGCTGTACCTTTTCAGCGGCTTTAGCGGCAGAGCTTGCTTCTGGTAAAAAAACAGAGAATACGATAGTGAGTGCAAAAAAATATATACAAACCGCTATCGAACACGGAATCGATGTTGGTTCAGGTCATGGACCGGTCAATCATTTTGCATATAGGAGAGTTCCACATGAACAATACTAGAATACAAGAATGGAAAACGTTCGTTTCACAGATTAGAGAAGAAAAGCCACTCATCCATCATATAACGAATAACGTGACAATGAACTTTCTAGCCAATGGTGTCCTCTCAGCCGGAGGAAGTCCGATGATGGTGCACGATGCACGAGAAGTGGAAGAAGCAGTAGGGGCTGCAGATGCGTTAGTGTTGAACATCGGTACATTGGATGGAGCTACAGCGGAATCTATGATACTCGCTCTTCGTAAAGCGATGCTTGCAGAAGTACCGGTAGTCCTCGATCCCGTAGGAGTAGGCTTAACAGCTTTCAGGCAAGAACTTGTAAAGAAACTATTATTAGAATATTCAGAATTTAAGGGGGTCAGACCCCAAACAATTCTGACAATTTGCGGAAACGCTGCTGAGATGCAGTTTTTGGCTGAGGGTGCATGGGAAGGAAAAGGGGCAGATGGTGAATTGGCTACCTCTGAAGACGATTTGATCAAGCTTGCATCTGCAGCAGCGAAGCAAACGGGTTGTCTTATTGCAATGACAGGAAGTAAGGACGTTATTTCAGATGGCGATAGGGCTATCGTGCTTTCTCATGGAGATCCTATGCTTTCCTATGTTACAGGTACTGGATGTTTTGCTACCTCAATGGTAGCTCTTTACCAAGCGAATCAGAAACAAGAACTCATAAGTGAAAAAGTTGACCTGCCAGTTTTAGAAAGAACGGCTCTCGCCATTTTGATGCTTACTAAAGCGGCTGAAGAGGCGGTGAAAACGGCCAAGGGACCTGGAAGCTTTCAACAAAATCTACTTGACCAGCTTTATTGTTTAGAATCTACTCATGAGATATTTCATGAATCCATTCAGTGGAAAGATCATGTGCTGAAAGAAGGAGTGAATCGATGAATACGCAAGAGATGTCACGCTTACAACAAGATTTATCGCTCTATTTTGTAGCAGGAACGATGAACTGCCATTCCCCAGAAGAATTTTACCGTATTCTGAAGCAAGCGGTTCAAGGAGGAATTACCGCCTTTCAGTTTCGTGAAAAAGGTGTTAACTCATTAAGTGGTCAGAAACAGTTAGAGATGGCAAAACGTGCAAAGGAAGTTTGCCACAAACATGATGTGCTATTTATCGTGAATGATGATCTAGATTTGATGAAAGCTGTTGGTGCAGATGGTCTTCATGTTGGCCAAACAGATGGTAATCTAAGAGATATTCGTAGAGAAACAGAAGGCAAACTTCTAGGTGTTTCCGCTCATACCCTTGCTGAGGCAAAGGATGCCATCGTACACGGGGCAGACTATATTGGTGTAGGACCAATCTATCAAACGCGTACAAAATCTGATGCGAAGAAACCTGTAGGTGTAGATTTAATCCTAGAACTTCGCAGCAATCATATAAACGTTCCACTTGTTGGAATCGGGGGGATTACGCTCCAAAACGCCGGTGAAGTGATTAAAGCGGGTGCAGATGGTGTGGCTATTATTTCTGCGATAAGTGGGGCAGTTGATCCTTCTTCCGCTTCAAGTAACCTGCTTCAAATTATTTATACGGCGAAAAGAGAATCGTAAATGAAGATTTCTGTACAAACACTTACTCTCATGGCTATGTTGGTCGCGATCGGGACAATCTGTTCCCATTTGTTTTATATTCCTGCTGGAGTAGCAAAAGCGTTTCCTGTTCAGCACGCGATTAACGTAATGGCTGGTGTGATGTTCGGCCCCATCCCCGCGGTAATTGTAGCATTTAGTATCGGCTTGCTGCGTAACTTATTTGGAATCGGCTCACTGCTGGCGTTTCCAGGAGGAATGATCGGTGCATTTTTAGCGGGTTACCTTTATCAAAAAGGAAGAAAATATACGTTCGCAATAATAGGAGAATGGGTTGGAACAGGAATCATAGGAGCGACTATAGCGGTGCCGATTGCTTCTATTTTCTTAGGATCAAAAACCGGTGCATTCTTTTTTATAACTCCTTTTTTAGTCAGTTCATTAGTGGGTGGAGTGATCGGATGGGTGGTTCTCCGTATTCTTCATAAAAATGCTGCAGCAAAAAACTGGCTAGGATCGAACGAAGAAAAATCTCTGTGAAAATATGCACCGGATAGGCTCTCACGCCGTACACTGTACGATCAACCAGTGAATTGGGGGGCCGATATGATGAAAAAACGTCCAAAACCCTGGGTGTATACAGAGATGGTGCTTATGTTTTTTGGATTACTTCTTGCTATTTATAACGGAAAGACATGGGAAAATCCCACCCTGTTATTTTCCATCTTAATGGTGATCTTTATCTTTCGTGCGGTTGAACGGAAAATTTTCAATCAAAAAACCGAGTTTTGGTTGAACACAGGGATGGCTATGGTCTTTTTTATTCTTGGAATCGTACCGTTCGTATAAACTGAATAATGAGCTAAAGCAGGCTGAACTGACAATCAGTCTGTTTTTTATTTTTAGGCAAACGTATATTTTTTTCAAATCTTTGACAAAATGATGTTTAACGTAATAAAATAATTTTACGTAAAGTTATATTTTTACGTGGAGGCCATACACTATCGTAAAGTGAGGTGATGAGAGTGAAGAGGGATCAAAGCATGCCAGAGACGTTTATTGTCACAGAACCAGAACAAGCAGCTGCACTTTTACATCCAGTAAGATCTGAACTCATAAGTCTGTTAAAAGAGCCGCGTTCTGCGACGGAGCTATCAAAAAGAATGAACGATTCCGCTCAAAAAATTAATTATCATCTTAAAGCACTGGAAAAAGTGGGGCTTGTGGTACGCGCAGGTACAAGGAATGTTCGAAACCTTGTAGAAGTTCTATATGTAAGTGCCGGCCGATCTTTTTTATTGTCAGATTCACTAGGTCTATCTGCTGACACCGTCAAAAAGCTTCAGGATCAAACCGCTCTTGCTCATGTATTATCCCTTACAGAGAAGATCAAGCGAGATGCGATTTCTTTAATGGAGCAATCGGAGGAAGAAGAGATACCCAGCGCTGTAATGGAAATGGAACTTGCCCTTTCTGACAGGGATCACCGCAATGCTTTTTTGCAGGAATATGCAGATATGCTCACCACTCTCATACAAAAACACCACAGACCGAACAAAGAGAATGCGAGAGTGTATCACGTTTCGATGGCGATGTACCCAAAACCTGAAGGAGGCGGCCAACGTGAATAAGAAGAGCAAAGGTACTGTTTTCCCAATCAATCCTGAATCGACAAATGAGGATACAAACATCATTCCTATGAAAACGGAAGTACAGGTTCAAGAAACAGAAACGGTGGAGGAGCCAGCTAAGATTATTTTTATCACATCAGGATTTGGAAAAATACATGTTTCACCAAAAACCAATACAAACCCAATGGCAATTGCAGCCTAACGAGGAGGAAAAACAGATGAATCTAATCCCTATGGTAGTAGAGTCTACAAACCGTGGAGAGCGTTCTTATGATATTTATTCACGTTTGTTAAAAGATCGAATCATCATGCTTGGAAGTGCGATCGATGATAACGTAGCGAATTCTATCGTTGCTCAGTTACTCTTCTTGGCAGCAGAAGATCCGGATAAAGATATCTCCATCTATATCAACTCACCAGGAGGTTCTGTTACGGCAGGGCTCGCGATCTACGACACGATGCAATTCATTAAACCAGATGTTTCAACGATCTGTATCGGCATGGCAGCGTCTATGGGAGCTGTCCTCATGGTAGCGGGTGCAAAAGGTAAACGATACGCGCTACCGAATGCAGAAGTGATGATCCACCAGCCTTTAGGAGGAACACAAGGGCAGGCATCAGATATGGCGATACACGCGAAACGCATCTTGCAAACTCGTGAGTTGCTGAATAAAATCATCTCTGACCGTTCGGGCCAGCCGATCGAGAAAGTTGAAAAAGACACAGATCGTGATTATTTCATGTCTGCAGAAGAAGCATTAAAATACGGGATCATTGATAAAGTGATCGAGAAGATCTAATAGAAGACAAGAGAGAAGTGCGAGGAGGCCAGCCGTTTTTTAACGGCTGGCTTTCTTATGTGCTTATGGTGTTTATAGGGGTCAGTCCCCAAACTATTTATTTCCCGTGTTGTTTTACGTTTTCTCCACGGGTGTTTGCGTCATTTTGAACACCGAACGAATGCCATCTCGTTTCTTTAAAGTGAAATATGGTAATCTATTGTAAGTTACATAGATGAAAAGTGTGTATGAGCTTGTAATGATAAACGAAAGAAGGAATGAGGCATGTCAGCTCCAACAGGTAAGATAACAGATACTTCTATCCAACAACAAAAAACGATCTATTCAATTCTTTTCGCCATAAGTTTTGTCCATTTATTAAATGACTCTATGCAGGCTGTTATTCCGGCTATCTTTCCGATATTAGAGAAATCAATGAATCTTTCTTTTACTCAACTTGGATGGATCGCCTTTACTTTAAACATTACATCTTCTATCATGCAGCCAGTGATCGGTTGGTATACGGATAGAACGACATCACCTTACATACTTCCGGTAGGTATGATGGCGAGTTTAATCGGTATGCTTGGGATTGCATTTGCAGATTCTTTTTACCTGATCATCCTTTCAGTTATCGGAATCGGTTTAGGCTCTGCTGTGTTCCATCCTGAGGGGTCTAGAGTCGCATATATGGCAGCTGGAAACCGTCGAGGGTTAGCTCAATCCATCTATCAAGTTGGAGGGAATACGGGCAGTTCTCTTGCTCCTGTGATGACGGCACTCGTCTTCGTGCCTCTCGGACAGTTTGGAGCTGTATGGTTTACTTCGCTAGCGGCTATCGCTATTTTTGTATTGTTTTATGTTTCAGGCTGGTATGCTAGACAACTCGTGCATTTTCCACGTGTTCAAAAGCAAACTGGGGAAAAGAAGAAGATCGATAGAAAACGAAAAAAACAAGTTGTTGGTGCGATGGCATTACTTGTCTTTTTAGTGTTTGCTCGTTCATGGTACTTTTCTGGAATCGGAAACTATTATCAATTTTATTTGATCGATGATTATGGGTTAACGATCAGACAAGCTCAAGTTTATTTATTTGTTTTTATGGCCTCCGGTGTACTTGGAACATTCTTTGGAGGACCGATCGCAGACCGGTTAGGAAAACGGAACATGATCTTTTGGTCGATGGTGGGTACAGCTCCACTCGCTCTCCTTCTTCCACACGTAGGACTGTGGGCGGTTATTCCTTTGTTCTTCTTGATCGGTTTCATCTTGAATACGAGTTTTTCGGTGACAGTCGTGTATGCTCAAGAACTAGTACCAGGCAGAATAGGCATGGTATCAGGTTTGATCGTAGGACTTGCCTTTGGTATGGGCGCGCTCGGATCGGTAGTGCTCGGTAAGGTGGCTGACGTTACAAGCATCTCAAACACGATGTTCTTGATCAGTTTCTTACCGTTAGTCGGACTGTTAACGGTCATGTTGCCAACAGATAAAACGCTTGAGAAATGGTCTTCTGGGGTCTGACCCGGGTCAGACCCCCAAAAAAGACATCATCACCATTATGTCTTTTCCACAAACACAAAGGCCCCGGTCTCTTTAGAGACCGGGGCCTTTGTTCAGTTATTCAATCGGCGATACCGGGCACTTGCGAACATGAATATCCCATACGCAATAAAGCCTAGCGATACGATGGCGAGTAGTAAGGGACCAAACGGCTGTGCTGCAAGTTCTAAGAGTGCACCATCCAATCCGCGTGTCTCTTTTGGATCAGCTAGTATCGCCGTGCGAACGAGAAAGAACGCAATAATCATAAAAACGATTCCCCTGGCTGCCATTCCGAATGTTCCAATATAACCGCTCCAACGCCACTCTTTTTTGTTCATTTCATTTTTCTTTAAATCGCGCTTAAAGCGGTGTGTGAACGCTCGGAACATGAAGACGATGCCTGTAATCGCAAAAATAATACCACCGATCGCGACCAATAGCTGACCGAATGGCTGTGAGAGCATCTGTGCGGAAAGCGTTTGGTACGTCTCATCAGAAGACTTTGCTCTGGCACGAAATAAGATGCGTAGGGAGCTTATACACATTGCGATATAGATTCCTGCTATGATTAAATAATTTAACCGATTAAACCACCTTTTCCAATGGTGGTTGACACATTCAGGATCGAATAGCGCTTTTACGATCTGCCAAAAAGCAAATGCACTCAAGCCTAAAGAAAGGGCTATTAAAAGGATAGGACCAAAAGGCTGTTGAGCGATTGTATAGAGTGCACCGTTTGAACTCGCTTCATTTGGGTGCTTACCTATCGACATGATTAGCGCGAGAATGCCGATGATGATGTACACGATACCTTTTGATAGATAACCGATACGAGCCGAACGGTGCACCCAAGGGCGATAGGATTCGAAATGACTTTTCATTTTATCTTTAAAAGTTGGTTCTTTTACAAAAGGCTGTTTCACGATAAGCACGTTTCTCCTTTCAGAGTAAATTACTTCTAGTCTCAGGTGGGTTATATAGCAAGTAAATTCGATAAACGTTACTGATAATCGTTTTTAAAACAGCATAAGTAGGAATAGCTAATAATAGACCTATGAATCCAAAAGCTGCGCCAGCCATGAGTACGACTAGAATGATGGTGAGCGGATGGATACGAAGCTGTTTTCCCATGATTTGAGGAGACAGTACATTTCCTTCTACTTGTTGTACAACGAGTGTGACGATGGCAACTTTTACTGCCATAAAAGGGTCTTGGATCAAAGCTACTAAAAGAGCAGGGAATACCCCGATGAACGGTCCTAAAAAAGGAATGACATTCGTTAGGACGGCAAACAGAGCAAGTACTAGAGCAAACTTTAATCCGATCAAGAGATAACCGGCATACATGAAGATACCGACAAAACATGCTACAAGAACTTGACCTTTTATGTAGGAGGACAAGGTAGAGTCTATATCTCGTAAAATCGCGGCAACTTCATACTCCATGTGATGAGGGGAAAACCTTAAGAAATATTTAAAAAATTTCTTATCATCAAGCAACAAATAAAAAAGAATAAAAGGGACCACTAACAATACAAGAGCAATATTCGTTAATGTTGCTACAAGGGCAATCACATCTTTTGAGACGGTACTTGTAAACTTTTCTAATCGTTGTGTGGCAAGTTTTGTTATCTGTGTGCTATCGATGAACGATTTTTTGCTGCCCGTAATCATCGTTCCTGTTTTTTCAGTAGCTTCACCTATCTTTTTCGGGAAATCGTCGGTGATATTCGTAAGCTGATCTGCTACAACGGGGACGGCTAACGTGGCAATACCTGAAACGGCTAGGATCAATCCGACCATCACCACCAGTATGGCTACAAATTTAGGAACTTTTTTCTCTATCAAAAAACGTATGACTGGTCTCAGCAAATAATAAAGCAGCCCTGAGATAAACAAAGGGAAAAAAACACTCGATATTACGAGATAGAGGAAGTCAAGCAGATAATCGATCTTTCCTAGTAGATAAAGGATCGTTAACAGTAAGACGGAACCTGCTGCGTATTTGAAGAATGAATGATGATACCACATTAAATCTGACCTCCATTTCATATTAGTAGTCTTTTCCCTTTTTAATAATCTGTAATCTTATTTTGATAATAAATTAATTGACATTTTCTAAGAGCGCTGATAGATTGTAAGTGTAAATGTAAACGTTTACGTAACAAGAAAGCAGGGAGATGTTTTGAATCCGACAATAAAAGATGTGGCCAAACATGCAAACGTTTCAATCGCTACTGTTTCTCGGATTGTGAACGGGTTGCCTGGTTATTCGGAGGAAACGAAGAAAAAAGTGCAGCAATCCATCGAAGCACTCGGCTATCAGCCTAACGCGATCGCACGTGGACTCATCAACAAGCGCACACAGACGATTGGGGTTCTGTTTCCCGACGTTTCCGGAATGCTTTCATCAGAAGTACTTGAAGGAGTAGAGAATGCAGCACATGACGGAGGATTCAGCGTTATCGTCTGCAACACCACTTCTAGTGGGAAGAGAACTGTGAAGTATTTGAGGCTTCTGCAAGAAAAACGAGTAGATGGCATCATCTTTGCTTCAGAAGATGTAAAAGAAGAGTATTATAAAATCTTTCAAGAGATGAAGGTCCCTGTTGTTCTCGTGTCTACCGCGTCAGCCAAGTACGATCTTCCATTTGTTCGAGTGAATGATTTTGATGGAGCGTTTCAAGCTACAGAGTACTTAATCCATAAAGGGCATAAAGTGATTGGCATGATTGGTGGCAGCGAGGAGGATCCTATAGCAGGAGTACCGAGGATGCAAGGGTTTCAAAAAGCTCTAGAAAGCAATGGTCTTACGTATACTAAGTATCACATTACAAAAAATGAAGGCTATCGTTTTCAAAACGGAAAAGAATCATTGCCACAACTGCTGAAAGAACTACCTAACATGACCGCGCTATTCGCAGCAAGTGATGAGATGGCTATTGGCGCTATGTCAGCAGCACATCAGTTAGGAATAAGGGTGCCGGAGGAATTATCGATCATCGGATATGATAATCTGAAGATTGCTGAGATGTGTTACCCACCATTAACGACCGTTTCTCAGCCGTTAAAGGACATGGGACAGACATCATGTGAAATGTTAGTCAGTATGATTAAAGGTGAAAAACAAGAAGCAAAAAGCCGTTATATGCCTTTTACAATCGTGGAGAGGCAATCAGTCAGTGATTTACATGACAAGTAAAAACGGGTTAAAACAAAGCTTCATTTTTATTTGAGAATTACGTAAACGTTTACGTAGAACGCTTACACCTATATAGGAGGATATTATCAATGATTAAAGTAATAGTATGGAATGAGAACCGCCATGAGCAAAAGAATCCGGTAGTTAAAGACATCTATCCAAAAGGCATTCATGGTGCCATTCAGGAATTCCTTGAAAAAGCAGGACATGATGTGAATACAGCAACACTTGATGAAGTTCAACATGGTCTTACTGAAGAAGTTTTAAACAACACGGATGTATTAGTGTGGTGGGGGCACTTAGCTCATGATGAAGTAGAAGATGAGATCGTAAATAAAGTATATCAACGCGTTCTTGATGGAATGGGTCTGCTCGTTCTTCACTCTGGTCATTTCTCTAAAATCTTTAAAAAATTGATGGGCACTTCATGTGACTTAAAGTGGCGTGAAGCTGATGAAAAAGAACGGATCTGGATCGTTAACCCAAGTCATCCAATAGCAAACGGACTTGGTGAATACATCGAGCTTGATAAAGAAGAGATGTATGGAGAGCATTTTGATATTCCTGCTCCAGATGACCTTGTATTCGTTAGCTGGTTTGAAGGAGGAGAAGTGTTCCGATCAGGTGCTGCTTACAATCGTGGCAAAGGAAAAGTTTTCTACTTCCGTCCGGGGCATGAGACGTATCCAACGTATTATAACGAAGATGTGCAAAAAGTGATCACGAATGCTGTATCATTCTTAGCTCCTTCAGGCAGTGAAGCTCCAAAATACGGAAATGCAAAACCACTTGAAGCAATCGGAGCAAAATAAAAATAAAAGCCTTTTTTTAAAAAACTATGAAGTTATTGAGTGGTTGATTTCCGCTGGGCAGGCGGTGAGCAACATTTGTACGTTTCACGTTAATAAGAGTTAAAAATAAAAGGAGGAACTAAATATGACAATCAAAGTTGGTATCATCGGTTGCGGCAGTATCGCACAACATCGTCATCTTCCAGAATATGCCGCGAATCAGGACGTGGAGATCGTTGCTGTTTGTGACATCGTAAAAGAACGTGCTGAATCAACACAAGCGGTTTATGGAGGAAAGATCTTTACGGATTATAATGAGCTTCTTGCGCTTAAAGAAGTAGATGCAGTGAGTGTTTGTACGCCTAACTATCTACATGCACCGATCTCCATCGCAGCACTAAACGCGGGAAAGCATGTACTATGTGAAAAACCGATGGCAACGTCGCTTCAAGAAGCAGAAGAAATGATCGCTGCAGCAGAAAAGAGTGGTAAGACGTTAATGATCGGACATAATCAGCGTTTTGTTCCTGCTCACCAAAAAGCGCGTGAGCTTATCGCATCTGGTGATATCGGAAAAGTTTACAGCTTCCGAACGGCTTTTGGGCACCCTGGACCAGAAGGATGGAGTGTGGATGGTGCAAGCAGTTGGTTCTTTAAAAAGGATGAAGCGTTTATCGGAGCTATGGGAGACCTCGGCGTTCATAAAACTGACTTGATTCGATATATCCTTGGAGAAGAGATCGCTGAAGTAGGTGCTTTTGTTGAGACGAGTGCGAAAGAGTTTGCTTCAGTTGATGATACGGCCGTTTGTGTGTTGAAAACGGAGAGCGGAACCATCGGAACATTGGCTGCTAGTTGGTCATACACGGCAAAAGAAGATAACTCTACGATCATCTATGGTGAAAAAGGTATCCTTCGCTTAGAAGATGATCCAAAGTATTCTTTAGTTGCACAATATACGAATGGAAATGTTGTGCGCTATGAGATGGGCGCGATCCAAACGAATGATAACCAGTCTAACTCAAATGTGGTAGATCATTTTATTGAATCGCTTGAAGCGGGTAAAGCTCCATTGATCACGGGCGAAGAAGGTAAGCGCTCATTGGCTGTTATCTTAGCTGCGTTAGAATCAAACGAGAAGAAGACGATTGAAAAAGTTAAAACAGGAGTTCACGCATGAAACTAAGAATTGGGATCATCGGGGCAGGCGGTATTGCACAAGGCCGTCATATCCCCGCTTTTCAAAGTTTAGGTGAAAAATCAGAAGTTACTGCCATCAGTGATGTAAACGTGGATGTTGCAAAAAGTGTTGCTGAAAAATTTCACGTACCGAACTATTTTACGAGTTATGTAGAGATGTGGCCACATGTAGATGCGGTTGTGATCTGTACGCCTAACAAGTTTCATAGAGAGATCACAGTTGCAGCATTGGATGCTGGTAAACATGTTCTATGTGAGAAACCGATGGCAATGACCGTTGAAGAATGTGCTGAAATGGTTGAAGCTGAAAAACGATCAGGAAAAGTTCTATCTATCGCTTATCACTATCGTTACATGAAAGAGTCGCAAGCTGCAAAACGAATCATGCAGTCAGGAGAAGTGGGTAATCCTCTTGTTGTTCGTGTTCAAGCGCTCAGAAGAAGAAAAGTTCCAGGCTGGGGCGTATTCACAAATAAAGAACTTCAAGGTGGAGGCAGCTTGATCGACTATGGCTGTCATCTGCTGGATCTAACACTTTGGCTTCTAGATAACCCGGTTGTAAGTGAAGTGTCTGGTCAAACGTATAACACGGTCAGTCGTGAAGCTGAACAAGTGAACCAATGGGGTTCGTTTGATGCAGAAACATTTGAAGTCGATGACCATGTGACAGCGTATATCCGCCTCGCGAACGGTGGTACGATTCTGTTTGAAACATCGTGGGCTGCAAATATTCCAGATGATGCCGAACTGCTTCGTATTTCGGGTGATAAAGGCGGACTAGATGTATTCCCGTTTGCAGTGAACAAAGCAGTAAACGGCATGATGACGACAACTAAAGCAGATTGGATCCTTGGAGAAGATGATCCTGGCCTTCCTCAAGCTGAGAACTTTGTGGACAGCTGTTTAGGTAAAGCTGAACCTCTTGTAAGAGCTGAGGAAGCTATGAATACTTCACGGGTGATTGAAGCGATCTATGCGAGCAGTCTTATGGGAAAAGGCATTCAATTTGGAAATGAAAAAGGAGTGAAATAGCATGAAATTAGGTGTGTTTACGGTTTTGTTCTCGCAAAAATCATTTACAGACATGCTTGACTATGTGAAAGAAGCAGGCGTACAAGCAGTAGAAATCGGAACAGGTAACTATCCAGGAAACGCTCACTGTCCGCTTGATGAACTACTTCAGAGTGAAGAGAAGCGTTCCAAGTACCTTCATGAAGTAGAAAAGCGCGGTTTAACGATCTCAGCCTTCAGTTGTCACGGGAACCCGTTATCTCCGGACGAAGCTTTTGCAAAAGAATCACATGATACTTTTGTCAAGACTGTTGAACTGGCTAACTTGATGAACGTACCTGTCGTAAACTGCTTCTCAGGTGTACCGGGTGACTCAGAGAATGCAAAATATCCGAACTGGCCTGTTTCACCATGGCCAAACGAATACAGCGATGTGTTGAAGTGGCAGTGGGAAGAAAAATTGATTCCATATTGGCGCACGTGGGGTCAATTTGCAAAAGAACATGGCGTGAAGATCGGCTTAGAGCTTCATGGTGGATTCTTAGTGCACACTCCATATACGTTACTGAAGCTGCGTGAAGAAACATGTGACGCGATCGGTGCAAACCTTGATCCATCACATCTATGGTGGCAAGGAATCGATCCTGTTGCAGCAATCAAGATACTTGGAAAAGCGGGAGCCATCCACCACTTCCATGCAAAAGACACATACTTAGATCAAGACAACATCAACATGTATGGATTGACAGACATGCAGCCATATGGTGCGGTTCAAAACCGCGCATGGAGCTTCCGCTCTGTAGGGTGTGGGCACTCTGTTCAAGATTGGTCCGACATGATGAGTGCACTTCGTACGTATGGTTATGACTACGTAGTAAGCATAGAGCATGAAGATCCGATCATGTCGATCGATGAAGGGTTCAATCGCGCGGTGAAGAACCTTCAGTCGATCCTCATCGCCGAGCAGCCAGCGGAGATGTGGTGGGTTTAGGGGTCTGACCCCAAACAAATACAAATCTACTAAATTTGTATTTGTGGAGCGAACACTTCTTTAGCGTCAATCAACTCGTGGCCTTATAGCTCGTAAAAAAACCTGATTTCCATTTAGAGGAAATCAGGTTTTTTTTGATCACAAATATCATTCACTTCATCCATTTGAAAAAAGATTTGACAGTTCATCCCAATATCACATATAATTTCAAAAACATATGAAGTAGAAAACGAATAAGAGGATTAGTAGATTGATTCTGTCTTTTTAGAGAGGGAGCTGTATGGCTGAAAGGCTTCTACTGACAAACGATTGAACCTGCCTCTGAGTTCTGTGTCTTATTTTGAGATATTCAGCGGTTAAATACCGTTATCATGAAAGAGTGTAAAGCGATGCTTTGAATTAGGGTGGTACCGCCAAGAAATTGGTCCCTAATGAGAAGTGTGGCTTTTTTTATTTTCTAATAAAAGCGTGGAGTGCAACCAATGGCAAAGGAATTTGTTAAGAATGTAACGAGTATGCAAGATGATTTTGCTCAATGGTATACAGATGTTGTAACAAAAGCGGAACTAATCGATTATTCAAGTGTTCGCGGCTCTATGATCCTTAGACCTTATGGGTACGCAATATGGGAAAACATTCAAAAGCAACTTGATAAGAAAATCAAAGCGACAGGTCATGAGAATGTGTATATGCCACTTTTTATTCCAGAAAGTTTGCTTCAAAAAGAGAAAGACCACATTGAAGGATTTGCACCTGAGGTAGCATGGGTCACACACGGTGGAGAAGAAAAGCTGACAGAACGCCTTTGTGTACGCCCAACATCAGAAGTTCTATTTGCCGAGCATTTTAAAAACATCATCCATTCTCATCGTGATCTTCCAAAACTTTATAACCAATGGTCGAACGTTGTGAGATGGGAAAAGACAACAAGGCCATTCCTTCGTACACTCGAGTTTCTTTGGCAAGAAGGACATACTTGCCATGAAACAGATGAAGAAGCTCATGACGAAACGGTAAGGATGCTTAACGTCTACGCTAATCTCTGTGAGGAATTCCTTGCAATACCAGTCGTGAAGGGGCAGAAAACAGAAAAAGAAAAATTTGCTGGAGCAAAATATACCTTTACGATAGAAAGTCTTATGCATGATGGAAAAGCGTTGCAGTCTGGAACTTCTCATCATTTAGGAGATGGATTCGCCAAAGCTTTCGGTATTGAATTTACGAACAGAGAAGGTAAACTACAAACTGTTCAGCAAACATCCTGGGGCTTTACGACTCGTATTATCGGGGCGATGATCATGGTACATGGTGATGACCGTGGGCTCGTTGTACCGCCAAAGATTGCACCAACTCAACTCATGATCGTTCCGATTGCTCAGCATAAAGAAGGGGTTCTCGACTTTGCATACGATTTAAAAGAGAAGCTATCACAGACCATTCGAACAGGAATTGATGCCAGTGATAAGAAGCCAGGATGGAAATTTAATGAGTATGAGATGAAAGGAATCCCGCTTCGTTTAGAGGTAGGGCCGCGTGACATCGAACAGGGTCAAGTGATAGTAGTACGACGTGATACAGGAGAAAAAGAAACAGTATCTCTTCAAGGTTTAGAAATACACATTCAACATATATTAAGTGATATTCAAAGTAACTTGTTCAAAAAAGCTAAGACTCATCGAGAAAATCAAACAACCACAGTCACCTCATTCGATGAATTCAAAGCTAAGCTTTCCGAAAAAGGTGGATTCATGAAAGCGATGTGGTGTGGGGATGAAGCCTGTGAAAGCTTTATAAAAGACGAAACAGGGGCAACTTCACGATGTATACCGTTTGAACAAGAGAGACTTGCAGAAAAGTGCATTTGCTGTGAACAAGAAGCCCAACACCTCGTCTACTGGGCGAAAGCATATTAAGGAAAAAGAAAAAGGGTCAGACCCGGGGTCTGACCCCTTTTCTTTTTTAAAAATATAATATTTCACACTATATTAGGAACTTTACATTACTGTACGTCATACACTATACGATAATCGAGGTGATTGCATGAGCGAATTAATTTTCTCTCTAAAGACAGAACTGCGAAGAGGAACGTTAACTTTAGCAGTCTTAAGCCAGCTCCAAACACCGCAATACGGGTATTCACTCGCGCAACGGTTAGAAGAGAACAACGTATCGATTGATCAAAGCACCCTGTATCCACTTCTTCGAAGGCTTGAAAAGCAAGAACTGCTTACGAGTGAATGGGATACAACAGAGAACCGACCTAGAAAATATTATCTTCTGAGCGAGTTTGGTCAAGAAGTGTTCAAGCAACTGAAAGAAGAATGGCATAACACGTCCATGCAATTAAATTCGATGTTATAAGGAGGAATTCCAAATGAATTTGATTGAAACATATATCAGTGAAGTGACACAAAGACTTCCCGAAAAAATACGGAATGACATCGCGATGGAGCTAAGGTCAACGATTGAAGATATGCTTCCAGACCAACATACAGACAAAGAGGTTGAAGACGTTCTAATGAAGCTCGGAGATCCTGTTAAACTTGCTAGCGAATACAACAACAAACCCCGCTATATAATAGGTCCAATGTTTTATGAAAGTTATATTAATGTGTTGATCGTGGCAGCTATCATTTCTGTAGTGGCCAGTAGCCTCATCCTCTTTGTGAACGGTATGATCACGTTTGAAGGTGATAAATCTCTATTTACTCTAATGGCTTTTATCGGTCAACTTTGTTTAAAGATGTTCTTATCTAGCTTGACTGTTTTGTTTCAAGTATTCTTCTGGGTAACGATTGTTTTTATCATGCTAGAACGATCAGGAGTTTCAAAGGGTGATATTTATACTCGAAAAAAGAAAACATGGTCTCCATCCGATCTATATCAACTTAAAAAACTAGTACCGAAAAGACAGATTCCAAAAGCAGAAGTTTTCTTTAGTTTATTCTGGACAGCAATTTGGGCCATAATCCTATTTAACTCGTCTGAAATGATTGGCTGGTATGAACAAAGTGGAAAAGGATTAGAAGGACTTACACTCAAAGCACCACTATTTAATGAAGAAGTTTTGTTCTCGTATGCTCCTTTTATCGTTCTTCTGATTCTCATTGAGGTGGGTTTGGCCATCTATAAATTCTTCATTGGAAGATGGACGTACCTACTTGCTTCATTGAACTTGATCTATCATTTTATCTCGGTAGGATTATTTTGTTTTATGCTAACGGACGAAACACTTTATAATAAGTTATTTCTTGAAAAGTTATATATCACAGTCCCGAACGTTCCCGCCTTTTGGTTTGTATCTACAATAGCCACAATCGTAGCTGTTTTTTCAATCATCGAAATCATTTCTGGTTTCAATAAAGCAAATAAGTCAAACACAGTAATGAATCAATGGATGAAGAATGGATAAGCAAAAGACTTCTATCATGAAGTCTTTTGTATTTTTTGGAATGGAGCAATATGTTACTTTTTAAAAAGTAGAAATGGAGAATACCTTGATTACACTCGTAAAAGCAGGTTCTTCAAAAGATAGGTTTTGTTATCCAAAAAGAACGAATCCATATAAAAATAGAACTTTCAATAGAAACAATGGTTAGAAAATAGTACTATTTTTGTTTCCCCTCTATGAAAAATATTTTTTCCGTATAAAATAGATAGAGTGTTTATGATTCTATTTAAGGGGAGAATGTTTTATGAAAAATACTTGGAAAGCATATCGCTCACCGATTATCTTGTTACTGGCGATCATTGCTGGTAGTATTATCGGTTCGACGATGGGTAAGGACGCTGCTGTTCTTAAACCGTTCGGCGATCTGTTTCTAAACGTAATGTTCATGATCGTTGTTCCACTCGTGTTCTTTTCGATTTCCTCGAGTGTAGCAAGCATGGCTGGCACAAAGCGTTTCGGTAAAATCATCAGCTCTATGTTAATCGTGTTTTTATTCACCGGAACAGTTGCAGCTATTATCAGTATGGCAGGAATTAAGATCTTTCCGCCTTCCGAAGGTGTGAAGATCGATTTAGTCAAACCTGATACAACAGGTGAAGAAGTATCGATTGGTGATCAGCTAGTAAGTACAGTTACGGTTCCTGATTTTGTCGATCTATTGAGTCGTGCCAATATGTTAGCACTTATTCTCTTTTCTGTGTTGTTAGGCCTTGCAACATCTAAAGTGGGAGAGAAAGCCAAGCCGCTCGCAAACTTCCTTTCAGCGGGAAGTGAAGTTACCCTTCAGATGGTAAAATACGTGATGTATTATGCTCCGATCGGTTTAGGAGCGTATTTTGCAGCACTTGTTGGTGAATTCGGTCCAACGTTGCTCGGTTCCTATTTTAAAGCGGTTTTATTCTACTATCCGTTTTCCATTCTTTATTTCTTTGGCTTCTTTACGCTTTACGCATTCATGGCTCATGGAAAACTGGGTATACGTGTGTTTTGGAAAAATATGCTCTCACCATCTGTAACAAGTCTTGCAACGTGTAGTTCTGCAGCAAGTATCCCAGTAAACTTAGAAGCTACTAAGAAAATGGGAGTGCCTGATGATATTAGTGAAACAACGATTCCTCTTGGTGCAACCCTGCATAAAGACGGGTCTGTTATTGGTGGGGTATTAAAGATCACGTTCCTTTTTGGAATATTTGGTATGGATTTCTCAGGCATCAACACGTATCTTTTAGTTGGTGGAGTAGCGCTTTTAGTGGGTATGGTGATGGGTGCGATCCCTCAAGGTGGACTGATAGCAGAAATGCTTATTCTATCATTGTTCGGTTTTCCTCCAGAGGCACTGCCGATCATCGCAGCGATCTCTGCCATTATTGATCCACCAGCTACACTGCTGAACGCGACTGGTGATAATGTTGCAAGTATGTTGACGGCGCGTTTAGTTGAAGGTAAGAACTGGCTCTTGAAAAAGACAGGTTCGTTAACAGAACAAAAAGGCGCATAAGCGTGACCATCTCTAACTCATCTTATCTTGAGTTAGAGATTTTTTTATAAAAATATAAAAGTTCCTCATCCTCAAATCATTTTGTACATGGTACTCTTAACGTAACAAGAATGAACAATGTGTGGTTGATAAAGGAAGTGTACAGATGAATTCTTCATTACAAGCTGACTGTTCTCGTTGTTTTGGCCTTTGCTGTGTGGCGCTACCATACGCAAAATCAGCAGATTTTGCTTTTGATAAAGACAGTGGAACGCCTTGTAGAAACTTACAAGACGATTTCCGTTGCGGGATTCACCAACATCTAAGAGATCAAGGGTTTAAAGGTTGTACGGTGTATGAATGTTTCGGTGCAGGACAAAAAGTCTCACAAAACACTTTTTCAGGAATGGATTGGGAGACAAATCCAGAGCTAGCGAAAGATATGTTTGATGTTTTTCCAATCATGCAACAACTTCACGAGATGTTGTATTACCTAACAGAAGCGTTGACCCTCAACGAAACAAAACCTATACATCATGAGATAGAAGTGGCGATAGGTGAAATAGAACATCTCACACAACGCAGAGCGTCGGAAATCATACTGTTTAACGTATCCAACATCCGTATGAAAATCAACGAGTTGCTGATTCGTACGAGTGAACGAGTAAGAGCAGAATTTATTCACAAAAAATATCAAATAAAAGGGAAGGTTAGTAATTTTATCGGTGCTAAGCTTCGAAAAGCAGATCTTCGTGGCGCAAATTTACGTGGCGCTCTGCTCATAGCGGCAGATTTAAAATATGCGGACTTAAGAAAATCAGATTTAATAGGAGCGGATTTACGTGATGCTGATTTAAGTGGTGCAGACTTAAGAGGGAGTATCTTTTTGACACAAGCTCAAGTAAATTCGGCTAAAGGAAATGCTGAAACAAAACTCCCTGATAGATTAACTCATCCGAATCACTGGCAAAAAGTAAAACAAAACAAAAAAGCCTTCCGTTAACGAATAACGGAAGGCTTAACTTTATCTAAAAGATTAAGTTTAATACGAGGTAAGATAGGGCCGCTAAAGTTGCAGAGATCGGAAGGGTGATGAACCAAGTGATGACCATCGTCTTAGCTGTTCCCCATTTGACCCCTTTTAATCGGTGAGACGCACCAACTCCTAAGATAGAAGAAGTGATAACGTGCGTTGTACTGACAGGAATACCTAAGAATGAAGCACCAAAGATAACAGATGCTCCTGTTAAATCAGCAGATACCCCGTTAACAGGGCGAATCTTCATGATCTTTCCGCCAACCGTCTTGATAATTTTCCAACCACCTACAGATGTACCAAGACCCATAGCAAGTGCACAGGAAATCTGTACCCATAGCTGAATGTCAGTGCTATCTGTGTAGCCGTTCGCGATTAATGCCATCGTGATGATCCCCATCGCTTTTTGCGCATCGTTCGTGCCGTGTGAATAAGCTTGAAGAGCGGCTGTAGCTACCTGCACTTTACGAAAACCGTTATTTGTTTTCGTTAGATTCGTATTCTTAAATATCATCTTGATAACATTATAAAATATAAAACCTACGATAAATGCTAGAATCGGAGAAAGAAGCAAACCGTAAATAATTTTTAGAAATCCAGAATAATGAAGGGCTTCAAATCCAGCAGCTGCAATGGCAGCACCCGCAATAGAACCAATAATCGCATGTGAAGATGAACTTGGAATACCATAGTACCAAGTGATCAAGTTCCAAGCGATAGCTGCAACAAGAGCAGCAAGAATAACGACTGACCCGTTAGGAAGTGTAAATGGGTCAACGATATCTTTTGTGATCGTTTTTGCAACACCAGTGAACGTCATGGCTCCGACAAAGTTCATGACTGCAGCTAAAATAATAGCTCTTCTTGGCGTTAAAGCTTTTGTTGAAACAGATGTTGCAATCGCGTTCGCTGTATCATGAAATCCATTAATAAAATCAAAGGCAAGCGCACCGATAACAACAAGAATGGTAATGAGTAATACTGTATCCATACCAGCCACCCGTTACGCGTTTTTCATAATGATAGATTCTAATGTGTTCGCAACGTTCTGGCAGCTGTCGGCAATGCCTTCAAGCACTTCGTACATCTCTTTATACTTGATAACTTTGATCGGATCTGCTTGGGTTGCGAACAATTCGCGTTGTGCTTCGCGGTAAAGATCGTCACATTTTGATTCATAATCTTTAATCTTGATTGCATGTTCACGCATATCAAGAAGTTTTTTCTCTGATAACAAGTTAACAGTAAGAAGAATTTCTTCCGCACTTAACTTGATGTATTCTACAAATTTAACCATGTATTGATCTGGGTTTGTGATTGCGTAAATGTCAAACAAAGCAGAAGATTGCTCGATACCATCTAAAATATCATCCATGCTCATAGCAAGTGATAAGATGTCTTCTCTTTCAATAGGTGTAATAAACACTTTGTTCAGTTCCATGATAACGGTATGAACATAAGAATCACCTTTAGATTCAAGTTCTTTTAAATGGTCTGCAAATTCGCGAAGATCATTTTCGTTATTAATTTTGAAATCGTGGAAATAACCAGCAGAGTCCTTCAAGTTGCTAGCAATATCCGTTAGCATGACCATGAACTTATCCTTTTTCTTTGTAAACATAGTACCCTCCAAAAGAAATGTCTTTTATCCTTTTTCTTTTACGTTTTTTGTGGTAGTTATTTTTTTTTCTTTTTTAACCACCCAACACATTATACAAAAAAATAAGAGTTTTTGTCGAAAAAGAATGAATTGTAATCAATAATTTACAAAAGCTTTACAAAGTTAAGCTTTCTTTTAACGTTCAACTAACATGGGATTAACAAATGTTTAGAAATGAAATATAAACTCTACATTTCTTTCATCATTCCCTAAACGAACTATTTGGAATCTTTGGGCAGTGAAAGCCCATAGAAAAACATTTGAAAAATATCTGTTGCGAGTTTTTGTCCATTCTCGCCTGTTATCATGGAAATGAGCGTATTGTTATTAAATAGCTGAATATATACCATGATCGACTCCATGGAAAGATCAGGATTGACCTCCCCGTTGTTTTGAGCATTCTTGATTAGGTCAACGATTAATGGAATGGCATACTTAGTTTGAAAGTCAGCTAGGAATAATTTTAACTCTTCATCGTTTAACATCATCTCTTCTATAACTTCAGGATGAATGTTTAGTACATTATTTGTTTTATGAAGAATGCTTGTAGTTATTTTTTCTCTAAAAGAGAGATCTTTTTGAAAGAGCTCTTTATGAAATTCGTACTCATCTGCAACGAACTCTTTAATCACTTCACGGAACAATGCTTCTTTGCTTCCAAAATGGTTATAGATGGTTACTTGAGATACCCCCGCATGTTTTGCTAGATCCTCTATCTTGATTTCTTTTATGCCCTGTTTTTGAAACAGAGAGAAAGCAGCTTGCTTAATATCTTTTTTCTTTTGTTCCTTTCGACGTTCGTATCCGTTCAAAAGTCTTCACCTCTTTACTAGGATAAAACACTTTTTGAAAAATAACAAATCACATATTTCAAAAAGTATTGCTTAGTGTGAGGAAAAGATTTATGATTATTTTGAAATATACATTGATTAATATTTCAATAAGGCTGGTGAGAACATGATACATGTAAAGGGACTATCAAAGCATTTTTCTAAAGGAAAAGGTTTATTCGATCTGAACTTTGAGGTGAAGAAGGGGGAAGTGTTTGGATATATTGGACCAAATGGAGCAGGCAAATCGACAACGATTCGTCACTTAATGGGTTTTATGAAACCAGATCGTGGTCATTCTTCCATTAATGGTATGGACTGTTGGAACAACGCCGCGCGTATTCAAGACCAAACAGGATACTTACCGGGAGAGATTGTTTTTTTAGAGGGAATGAGTGGGCTTGGATTTTTGTCACTACTTCAAAAAATGAGAAAGCAAGAAACTACAAAGCGGAGAGACGAGTTAATTGAAAGATTTCAGTTAGATGTAAAAACACCAATAAGAAAGATGTCTAAAGGTATGAAACAAAAAGTAGGAATCATTGCAGCGTTTATGCATGACCCACAAGTTCTTATCTTAGACGAACCTACATCTGGGCTAGATCCTCTCATGCAACGGGTCTTTATCGATCTTATCTTGGAAGAAAAACAAAATAACAAAACGATACTTATGTCATCTCACAGTTTTCAAGAGATTGAGCGAACGTGTGACTCGGCTGGTATCATAAAAGATGGAAAGCTAGTGGCCTTAGAAGATATGTATTTGTTGAGAAGCGTACAACGACGAGTATTTGAAGTGAAAGTGAAATCTGAGAATGATATGGAACACATCCTTCGATCATCACTCGATATAGAAGTGAAAGGCGCGAGAACTGTTCATGTTACGGTACAAGGGAACGATCAGGAATTTGTTCAGTTGTTAAGTCGTTGTGAAGTTCAGCATATTGATACACGGCCTCAGGATTTAGAAGATATATTCATGCATTATTATGACAGAAGGGAAGTGGAGAAATGAGCTTGCCTTTATATCTTGCGATGATGAAAAGTCACGGAAAGATGTTAGGGGGATTCATTTACGGTGCTTCAGCTTATATTGTACTGATCATTTGGATCTATCCCTCTATTGCTGATATGCAAGGATTTAATGATATGATTGGTGCACTGCCAGAAAGTATGCGGAAGCTTATCGGGATGGAAAACGGCATAAACTCCTTATCAGATTATGTAGCGGGTGAATTTTACGGCATGTTGTTTCTGATCATCTTGATGGTTTATGTGATTTTGACTTCGACACGAGTGATGGCACGGCTGGTCGATCAAGGATCTATGGCCTACTTGCTTGCCACACCCCATTCAAGAGTAAAGATAGCCATTACACAAGCAGCAGTCTTGCTTACCGGACTCGCCTTAATTGTAGGTTTTACAACATTTAGTGGTATTGCTGCAAGCGAGTGGCTGATCGAAGGTTATCAATTAGATGTTGCTTCTTTTATTGCATTGAACATACTCACTTTTTTAACCTTCTCTTCAATTGCCGGATATTGCTTCCTGATCTCTTCTATAAGTAATGATGAGAAGAAAGCACTCGGAATCTCTGCAGGAATTACGCTTTTATTTTATATTTTAAATATGGCGGGCAAATTAAGTGAGAAAACAGAGTGGATGTTAAACTTTTCAATCTTTAAATGGTATGATCCGATCAAGATGATAAATAATGAAACAGATGCGTTTTGGATCGGATGTTCACTAAGTATCTCAACTTTTTTATTATTTATGATTAGCTTGATCGTGTTCAAGAAAAGAAATCTTCCTTTATAAATATTCTAAATCTTTTGATTAACATGTATAATAAAATAAATAATGAAGTAACCAAAAGGATAATTCCACATACAATATTAGTGCTAGGAACCGAATATTGGAAAGTTTTCAGGCTGCTGTCGTAAAAGACGGCAGCATTTCTGCTTTTTAAGGGTACTTGAGGATGATAGTTATTATCAAATACGCAGGAGGGGAAGTCCATTGGAACTCTCTGCACGTACACAACTGTTGATGGCAACAACGTCTGGTCTTTTCATACTAACGGCTTGGATGATGGAAAAACATTCAGATTCTCCTTATTATGTTCTTTTTTATCTATTAGCTTTTATCGTAGGTGGCTATGCAAAAGCAATCGAAGGCATTCAGGAAAGCATAAAAGATCGACAATTGAACGTTGAACTTCTAATGATGTTTGCCGCGATCGGATCTGCCGCGATCGGTTATTGGGGTGAGGGAGCTGTATTGATTCTAATCTTTGCTTATTCTGGCGCTCTAGAAATGTATACCTTACAAAAAAGCGATAAAGAGATTAAAGCGCTAATTTCCTTGCAGCCTGAAGAAGCTTGGCTTTTATTGGAGAATAAGGAACTGAGAGTGGAAGCTTCCTCATTAGAACCTGGTAATCGTATAAAGGTTAGACCAGGAGAGCGAGTACCGGCAGACGGTATCATCGTAAAAGGAAACTCATTTATCAATGAATCCGCCTTAACAGGAGAACCTCTCGCTCGAGAAGTTCATACGTCATCAGAAGTATTAGCCGGAACTTTGAACCAATCTGGATTGTTAGAGATTTCTGTTACAAAACACATGAAAGACTCAGTATTTCAAAGAATGATAGATCTTGTGAACAACGCACAGAATGATGCTCCGCCTGTTCAAAGAAAGATAGAAGAGTTTGAAACCAAATATGTTCTTTTTGTTTTACTGGCAGCGGCATTAACCTTTTTAGTTCCTAGTTCGATAGGGATTTGGAGTTATTCAGAATCTCTATACCGCGCTTGCGTTCTGTTAGTTGTCGCTTCTCCTTGCGCACTCGTAGCCTCTACCATGCCTGCATTATTGGCTTCTTTATCTAACGCGGCTAAGCATGGAATTCTATTTAAAAGCGGTGTCTTTTTAGAAAAGCTGAGTTTAGTAAATGTGATCGCTTTTGATAAAACGGGTACTTTAACAAAAGGCCAGCCTTCAGTAAAACACGTAGAATTTCTGCATTCATCGTGGAATAAAGAAGAGTTAGCCTCGATCATCTATGAGATTGAAAAAAATAGCATACATCCACTTGCAAAGGCCATAAATGAACATCTTAAAGTTATTCCGGAGGAGTACACACCTATAGAACTGACCATGTTTGAAGATGTTCCTGGAAAAGGGGTTAAAGCGAACATTCAAAGTATCATCTGGAAAATAGGGAGCCGTGAGTGGGCGAACATCACTGAAAAGCAAGAGTTTGAACTTTTGGAGAAACTAGATGATTCTGCAAATACAGGACACACGGTTGTGTATGTTACAGCTGACGATGAACTAGTGGCTTACTTTCTTTTAGGAGATACAGTAAGGGAAGAGACCGTTAACGCGATAAAAGATTTGCAAACCAAACAAATCTTAACGATTATGCTTACTGGAGACTCTAAGCGTGGGGCAGAGATGATCGGAAGGATAGCAAAGGTCGACGAAATTGGTTACTCATGCATGCCGGAAGATAAAGTGAACACCGTGAAAAAATGGAGAGAAAAAGATGCGGTTGTAGCGATGATCGGAGATGGTGTGAATGATGCACCTGCACTCGCTATAGCAGATGTGGGTGTTGCGATGGGGATGGGAAGCGACGCTGCCATAGAAACAGCGGATGTCGTACTCGTTAAAAATGATTTGAGTAAGCTGCTTTATGGAATGAACCTCTCTGAAAGACTCTCAAAAGTGATTAAACAAAATATCATTTTTTCAATTAGTGTTATATTACTCTTATTATGTGCGAACTATTTACAGTTTCTCACCTTGCCATTTGGGGTGATCGGACATGAAGGAAGCACAATATTAGTCATTTTAAATGGGTTACGTTTGTTAAAATAACTAAAGAAAAAGCCGGACACATCGTCTCGGCTTTTTCTCATTGTTACGATTAATAAGATTTGTTATTTACATCACTTTACTTTTTCTCGTACGTGGAATCTGTTCCTGTTTTTTGTTGTGTGTCTGTTGAAGATAGGGTACGTGGTGTTACAACAGCTTTTGTCTGAGTGTTGGCATTTGATTGGTACTCGTCTTGTTTCGCCTCTTGTTTTGCTTCATCAATCGCAGTTTTTGTTTCACTTTTAACTTCGCTCGCTGTATTCTTAGCTTCTTGCAGCTTTTGACGAGCAGATAGAGAAAGGTTTCCTGATTTTTCTTTAATGGAAGCAACTGTATCTTTAGCATCCATTTTTCCAAGCTTCGCTTTTAGCATGGTTTCGTCTTTCATCTGTTGCGTGCGCTCTTTCAATTTAATTGACGAATCACGAAGATCGTTTCTAAATTCATTACCGTTTTTAGGTGCATATAATAGAGCTGCGGCAGCTCCCACAAGACCTCCCACTACTAATCCTGTAGCGAAACCAGAGGCATTACTTTTCTTGCTAACATTCGTATCAGCAGTATCTCGAGTTTGAAAATCAGAATGTGTAAAAACGGGTTCTGCAGTAGTCGTTGGTGTATTTGTATAGTTAGGCATAGTATTAAATCCTCCTTTTAGTCTGTATAAAACCCTACCCGGAACCCATTGATGATAAACATGAGGTAATAAAACGGGATTAGTGTAAGGACACAAACCTTTTTGAATGGCGGGAGAGATCGAATGTTTCAAGTAGTAACGAGGAAAAAAACAGAGGTTTTTAGAGAATAGAAAAAGCCGGGCAACGAGCACCCGGCCGATTTCTATTTATTTCATTAACTTTTCAGTTCTGGAAGCATACGAACTTCTTCATTCATTGCAGATTTGCAAATGGGGCATTGCGGTTCTTTTTGCAAAGAATAGTCAGCGCGCATCCAGCATGAGCATCCATCACTCGTACATGCCCAAACCTTCGTTTCTACGTCTGGAATCGGCTCTGCAGGTTGTTTTGAAAAAAAAGCCATAGATATCCCCCTTTTCTGTTCTACTTATAGTATACGCCTAAAAGAGGAAAAATATGTATCAATTTGATTACATATTTAAAATAACTTCATAATGAGTAGAGATTTCCCTCGCCCAACGTGCATGGAACTCTTTGATTTCTATAGGAGATTGTATAGAGATGCTCGTCTTGAGCGGCCACAAATACTCAGCCGTTTTCTCAACATAGGTTGCCAGAATGGTTCCAGAAAGGCCATGTAGACCATTCTCTTTCGCTCGTAAAAATTGTCGTAGAAAAGGATGAGACTCACAATAGTTCAATCCTTCTTGTGAAATATCTGCTTCAAGTCTAAAATAGTTTCTAGGTTTGATCTGGGATGCCCAATTATGAATAGTCACCTCAGTTAGATCTTTCACTTCTATCGGTTCGTAGTTTATAACAGCATGTTTAATATCTGAAAGCTTGAAAATATGATAATCCATAAGCGAATAACAATATGCGGGGCAGTACCATTCACCATTTTCGCTAAAAAGACCGATCAGTTGAATGTTGCAATACAATTTTTGTTCTTTCATCGTATAAAGAATGGTAACCATCTTTTGTTTGATTGCAGCCTCAAGGATGATTGGTGCTAATGAATTCTTCGGAGGCAGTGGAAGCTGAACAAAAAGTCGTTTTTGAATCTGAGTCCAATTATCTTTAGCATCTTCAGGCATAAATTGATGAAGTTTATTCACAATAGATTTACTTTGCGTTTGAAATGGAAAACTCGTTTCAGTATACGTTTGTAAACTAAAAAGAATAGAGGAAGCTTCCATTTCAGTAAATCCGATAGGAGGGAGGATCCGGTCATTTTCAATTCGATATCCACCGTGTGGACCGAATTCGGAAACGATAGGAAGACCCATCTCAATAAGATTTAGAAGATCTCGTTGAATCGTTCTAGTAGATACTCCGAATTCATCGGATAATTCCTTTAAAGTAAAATGCTTTTTTGAGTTTATGGAAAGCAGTAGCCGTTCCAGTCTTTTTATCTTTGACATGTTAGACCCCTAATTGACATATTCATGTATTAAAACTTTTGTACTAGTTTATGTATGTTATATCGTACAAATATGATGAAATGTTAGGGCTTATCCAAATAAAGTAAGAATAAATTTAAAAACACGTTATTCCTCTGGATAACGTGTTGATTCGTAGTATGAAAGGTAGGAAAACTAATCTGCGGTCATTGTTATAAGCAGTTTTTTAGAATCAGTTCTTTACTATTGAAGAAAGGTGCTCAATACATTGAACCATATCCGCAAGCTGTTTATCAGTGAGCTGTGACATGTACTTGATCAGTACACCGTTTCTTTTTTCTTGAATTGCATGAAAGGCTAATAAACCGGTTTCATTTAATTGCACGTATACAATTCTTCGATCGAGGTCAGAGCGATAACGATCTACTAGTCCTCTTTTAACGAGTCGGTCGATGATAACGGTAGTAGCACTTGCACGTACTTTCATTGCGTCCGCAATTTCAGAAACCGTCCATTTTTCACGTGATGATAAAGTCTTTAATATCTGGAATTGAGTAGAAGTTATCTCTTCTTCTTCCCAAATCTCAGGCTTTATCACGTCCATGATTTCGTTGAACGCTTTCTCTATACGCTCTACTTCCATTAATACATTTCTACTATCTGTCACCACTTTCACAGTACTGCCTCCTTAGCTTACATTACTCCTATTTTAATATAAATTTCCGATAAGTTCCATTAAAGAGTAGTATAAAGTATCTAGTTTTCAATGTGTATCTCTGTGCTAGTATTTAAACTATTGAAATATAGGTTTAATTTAGAAATAAAAATATATTCTTTGACAATAGAGGATTTCTCTTATCCTTATCTAATAAAAAATAGAGAGACAAAGGGGGATGTGCAACATGGCACGTATTGCATGGATTACAGATAGTACAAGCTGCATCACGCAGGAAGAAGCGAAGCAATTAGGCATTCATATCATTCCTGTTTCTATCATAATGGAAGATAAAATCTATAAAGATGGTGTAGATATTACACCGGATGAATTTTATACAAAACTTGAAAGTGTGTCTGAACTCCCAAAAACGAGCCAACCAACAGTGGGGGAATTCTCAGACTTCTATGAAGTTCTTAAGCATAGGTATGATTGTGGAATCGCGATCCATGTTTCTGAAAAATTCAGCGGTACGATTAACGGATCTAGACTTGGGGCAGACATGGCAGACTTTCCTGTCCATATTGTAGATTCAAAGATAACATCTGAATCCATGAAACAACTATTGTTAAAAGGAAAGAAGCTTGAAGAGGATGGCTTAGAAGCACAGGAAATAGCAGCGATGCTCCGTGAAACGGCAGACCATGTTAAAGGGTATGTATGCATCGGAAGTCTTGAACAGTTAAGAAAAGGTGGTCGATTATCTGGCGCAAGCTTCCTTGTTGGAAATCTTCTGCAGATCAAACCGATCCTTACCTTTGACGATGGATCACTCGTACCCTTTGAAAAGATCAGGACATTAAAAAAGGCAGAATCGCGCGTTCTCGCATTATTTGAGGAAGCTGCTCAGAATAAAGGTGCATACGGTGTGAGTGTCGTATACAGCGGCCCATCAGAGAAAGCGGAGGATTGGCTTCATCTTTTAAAAGAGAAGTATCCTCATATTTCATTTAATCTTGGGCAGTTGAGTCCAGCTATCGGTGTTCACGTCGGCGCAGGCACCCTCGGCATCCTCTGGTTCGAGGAATAGGGGTCTGACCCCGCACAATTACAAACAGCCAGAATGTCCATCCTGGATGGACATTCTGGCAGTTTTGCATTTAACGATCTATGCTAGTTTCTGTTTATTACACTCTCTTTCTAACGGCAAAGACGATCAAAACACCCCAAAGAATAAGGAAGGGCACCAAAGCGGACACTTCTGTAAACAAATCTACAGAAAAAAATTCGTTCAAAATGGTTCTTAAGTTCGTTATGATGATTAAGCCTCCAGCTAGGACACCTAATAGTGCTGGCTTTAGCTTTTGCACGAGCCATGCTGCAAAAGGAGCGGCAATGACCCCACCTAACATCATCGCGACAACGACCTGCCAAAGTAGAGTCTCCCAACCGATAAACAAAAAGAAACCGATAGAAGCTGATAATGAGACTGCAAATTCACTGAAGTTTACAGAGCCGATTGCCTTACTAGGAGTAAGGTTCTTTTGTGTAAGCAGAATTGGAGTTGTTATGGGTCCCCATCCGCCCCCTCCTGTTGCATCCATAAAACCAGCGATGAGCCCCAATGGTCGATACATCCTTTTTTTAGCACTGCTCTCAGTAGAATCAGTTTCTATATTTACGTTCACTTTGATCCATAAGAAACGAAACAATACGTAAAAGCCAAGTCCTAATAGAAATAAAGAGATATACGGTTTAATCAAGGTGGAAGGAATATAACTTAAAAAAGCAGCTCCTAAAAATGCGCCGATAGCCCCTGGAATGACAAGCTTCTTCACCGTTTTCTTATCGACGTTTCCGAATTTAAGATGCGAGTAGCCTGAGACAGCTGAAGTCACAACTTCAGATAAGTGAACGGAAGCAGAAGCTAATGCAGGTGAGAAACCAGCAACTAACAAAAGAGTCGTAGAAGTAACTCCATATGCCATACCAAGAGAGCCGTCGATGAGTTGCGCCATGAGTCCGATCAGAGCAAGCATTACAATTTTTTTCATAGAAGGTCCTCCAATTAAAGAGATTCTATAGATTATGTGGACAAATTGAGAATGCTACAGGTCAAATGGTCAAGATTAAAAATTTTTTCTTTGTTATTTCATACAAAAAGAACTGAAATAATTGTTTTTTTTCTCATTTTTAGATACTCTAATAGACAGTGTTGCAAGTAGAGGTTAATCCCCTTTATTTTGTGGAATAATACAAAACAGACTTAAATACATAAATTGGAGTGATATGTACAATGGAAATCGGTTTAATCGGCCTTGGAAAAATGGGCTTCAATATGGCACTGAATATGAATGATAAAGGAAATACGGTTTTCGCTACAGATGTAAACAAAGATACAGTGAAAGAGATCTCAGCAGAAGGTGTTAAAGGTGTTGACTCGATCGAAGAACTTGCTAATTCTTTTACAGGAAGAAAAGCGGTTATTCTTTTAGTTCCAGCTGGAGAAATTGTTGACCAAGTTATCGAACAACTGAAGCCACATCTAACAGAAGGCGATATCATCGTTGATGCTGGTAACTCCATGTACAAGCACACTCTTCGCCGCTATGAAGAACTAAAAGCAACAGGCATCCATCTTGTAGATGTTGGTACGAGTGGTGGAACTGATGGAGCTCGTTACGGTCTTTGTGCAATGATGGGTGGAGATGACGATGCTGTTAACTACCTTGCTCCTCTATACGAAAAAATCTGTGTAGAAAAAGGATTTATGATCACTGGCCGTGCAGGTTCTGGTCATTTCTTGAAAATGGTTCATAACGGAATCGAGTACGGGATGATGCAAGCGATCGGAGAAGGATTTGAGATCTTAGATAAAAGTGACTTCGATTACGACTATGAAGCGGTTTCTAGAGTATGGAACAATGGATCAGTTATTCGTAGCTGGCTGATCGAACTGATGGAGAACGCATTCAGCAAACAACCTAAACTTGAAGACATCCGCGGAGTGATGAATTCTTCAGGTGAAGGAATCTGGACAGTTGAAGCTGCACTTGACTACCAAGCGTCAGCTCCAGTTATTGCATTGTCCCAATTCATGCGTTTCCGTTCATTAGAAGATGACACGTTCCACGGTAAAGTCGTTGCAGCGCTTCGTAACGAATTTGGTGGACATGCAGTCGTAAAAAAATAAGCATACTTTGATGGAGACCTCTAAGCTTGCACGGACAAGCGGAGGTCTTTCATTATATTTTTACAAGTTAACATATACTATAGATGAAGAGACAAGAATAGGAGTTTTGATTATGGAAGAAAAGTTTGTGCGCGAATCTCGTACGGTTAAATCCTCTGTAGTCCTGCCGCCCGATACAAATAATCACGGTACACTGTTCGGAGGAAAATTGATGGCTTATATTGATGATGTTGCCGCTATCTCTGCAATCCGACACGCACGAAAAAATGTAGTCACGGCATCAACGGATTCGGTTGATTTTTTACAGCCGATTAAAGAAGGTCATTCCGTTTGTTTAGAATCATTTGTGACGTGGACAAAAACAACGTCAATGGAAGTTTTCGTAAAGGTGATCTCAGAGAATTTATTGTCTGGTGAACGAAAAGTTTGCGCAGTTTCCTTTCTCACGTTTGTCGCATTAGATGAAGAGGGTAAACCAACGCCAGTGCCAAAAGTCATACCAGAAACAGAAGAAGAAAAATGGCTCCACGAGCATGCTTCAGAACGAGCGGTAGCAAGGAAAAAACGTAGAGAAGAAAGTAAGAAATTAGCGAAAGAGTTCGGAGTAAAAAAACCGTGGGATCCCATGTGAGTATAAAGATATATTTTTAGCATTTTGCAGTTCATAAGATTCGCATTTTGAAAATAAGATGCTATAATTAAGTTACCTTTTTCCAGCCAGGGATACAGAACCCTGGCATTTATACTGTTAATTGTTAAAGCCCCAGACCGTTTGTGAATGAAAACGATCTGGGGCTTTTTTGTGTGCAATAAAAGCATGAACGTATGATACCTATCAAAAGGTTAGAGCGGCATGGGAATATTACATAACCAAAGCATGTTGTGCAAATGCTAAGAAAAGTTTGGTAAAAAAGGGGGATGGTTATGCGAAATAGAAGAAAACGTCCAATCATTAAAACTCATAAAAAGTTAACAGATATGTTGGCAGATAAAAAGCTTGATGATCCTTCTTCTCTTCGGTCAAAAATCATTTCTATGGAAACCTCAAGTAAGCAGGTAATAACAAAAAAGGTTGCCGGAGAGCTTAGTCCAGTTCTGCATGTAATGGTTGACAGGGTAAAGAACCTATTAGGTGAGCCTATGGATTTAATTGTTCGTGAGTTTGAGTTCGAGTTAGAACATAAGGTTACGGCAACCTTATTATTCTTAGAAGAAATGAACGATCCTCAAATTTTAAATGAGTTCATTCTAGCACCATTGATGTCTCTGTCATCACACAAGCAATCTTCTCCAGTGCCAGTTGACCATGCATTACACTACATTAAACAAAATGCATTAGCATTAGGAAGAGTTCTGGATGTTGAAACAGAAGATGAACTAGTTGAAGGTCTTCTTGCTGGGTTCAGTGTTCTATTGGTTGAAGGGAATACAAAGGGACTTAAACTAGGAACGACCGGTGGGAAGGTTAGGGGAATAGAAGAGCCTTCTTCTGAGGTCGTTATTCGTGGACCTAAAGATTCGTTCACAGAGTCAATTAAAACAAATATCTCTTTAATAAGACGTAGGGTACGCTCTAAAGATATTAGAGTGGAAAAATTTATAATAGGAGAGGTCACACATACGGATGTGGCGATTGTTTATCTAGAGAATATCGCAAATCCTCTATTGATTAATGAAATTAAAGAAAGAATAGAAGAAGTAAAGACAGACGGCTTGTTAGAATCCGGTCAACTTGAAGAGTTTATCCAAGATGAGACCGTTACGGTGTTTCCGCAATTTTTGAATACAGAACGGCCGGATGTGGTGATTGGAAATCTGCTCGAGGGCCGCGTAGGGATCATTATTAATGGAACACCGTTCGTACTCATCGCACCTGCACAATTTATACAGTTCTTTCAATCATCCGAAGACTATTATATGAGATATGACATCAGCACTTTTCTTCGTTTGTTGAGATTTTCAGTCTTTATTATTTCCTTGATCGCTCCATCCATCTATATTGCACTTACCACTTTTCATCAAGCAATGATTCCAACGACTCTCTTGTTTGGGATCGCTGCTCAGCGTGAAGGTGTCCCTTTTCCGGCAATAGCAGAAGCATTAGTAATGGAGATTACTTTTGAAATATTACGAGAAGCAGGCATTAGGATGCCACGTGCCGTAGGCGTAGCTGTTTCAATTGTGGGGGCTCTCGTTTTGGGACAAGCAGCAGTGCAAGCAGGTCTTGTATCCCCTGCTATGGTTATCGTTGTAGGAATTACAGCTGTGGCCAGCTTTGCGATTCCATCTTTCGCAGTTGCCACATCCGCTCGATTATTACGCTTTCCGTTGATGTTGATCTCTTCTATCTTTGGCTTCTATGGGCTTACACTTGCTTTAATCGTGATTATCGCGCATTTAACAAGTTTAAGATCTTTTGGATATCCTTATTTGAGTCCTTTTGCTCCTATTCAAACAGAAGACCTAAAGGATAGTTTGTTTCGATTTCCAATAAAGAAGTTATTCAAAAGACCAGAGAAGCTTTCGAAACGTAACCAAACACGCACTCGCCCTTATTCTGTGAAGAAGAAAAGGGAGGAGGAAACAACACGTTGAAACTGTTAAAAAGTTGCCTATCCTTCAGTATCTGTCTTCTATTTCTCACAGGATGCTGGGATCAGAATGAACTGGATGAGCTTTCAATCGTAATGGGAATCGGAATTAACATCGATAAAAAAGGAGATCTGATCGTGACTTATCAAGTGGTCAATCCCACCGAAGTCGCACCAGGGATAACAGGGGCAGGAGGAGGAAAACAACCTGTTTTCACGGTTTATGAAACAAAGGGAAGAAACTTGATGGAAGCGACGAGAAAAGCAAGTAAACAAACTTCACGACGTTTGTTTTTTGCTCATGCAAGAATGCTTGTTTTCAGTGAGAAAATTGCAAAAGACAGCATATATCAAGCGGTCGATATGATCTCACGTGACCCGGAAGTTCGTTCGACGATTCAAGTTGTTGTTGCGAGAGGTACTACGCCATCGAAACTGTTAAGAACGTTTACCGCCATCGATAAAGTTACGTCTGATGAAGTGGCTACGATATTAAAGATCTCAGAGAAAAATTGGGGAGAAAACATGCAACAAGATATTAATGAAGTGCTTCAATCCATTATTGATGAAGGCGGAGAACCGATTATCAATGGTATTAAAATTACGGGTGACAAAAAGTTGGCTGTAACAGCACAAAACTATGAAGTAGGTGACCCTGCGCGAGTACAGCTATCAGGTATGGGGGTTTTCAGAGATGGCAAGCTCAAAGGCTGGCTGGATGGTCCTGAAGCGAGAGGTGTTCTTTGGATAAAGGGGAAGCTTGTTAGTTCTGCGATCACCGTACCTTGTATGGGTAATGATAACGGCTATTCTATCGAGATTGTCCGTTCTAATACTGAGCTATCTGCAGATACTAAAGGGAAGATACCTTCTTTAGCGATTGAAGTATTTCCTGAAGCGAACATTGCTGAAGCGAACTGTGCAGTGAATCTAGAAAAACCTTCTGAGATTTTTAAAATCGAAAAGAAGTTAAACGGAGTCATTGAAAAAGAAATTGAAAATACGATAACAGCTGCACAAGATTTTAATAGCGATGTTCTTGGTTTTGGTGAATTGTTGTATCGAGAGAATCCGAAAAAATGGCGTAATGAATATAAACAGCACTACAAAGAAATCTTTCCACAGTTAAAAGTGGAGGTGAACGTTGATTCTCGTATTAGACGATCAGGTATTCGAACTTCACCGTTCTTATTTGAAGAAAAGAAAAAGAAAGAGGCTCCCTAATGAAGACCATCAAGATTGATGTTCAACAATACTTTATCATTATCGTTCTATTTGAACTTGGAAGTGCGATCCTTGTTGGTCTAGGAATGGATGCCGGCAGAGATGCATGGATCGCGATACTATTAGGGATGATTTGCGGTATGTTTCTTTTTCTAGGTTATTATTTTCTTTATAAGCAGTTTCCTGAGCAATCTTTAACACAATATGTAGAGATCTTGTTCGGCAAGTATGTTGGAAAGCTATTTGCTTTTTTATATCTCATGTACTTCATGTATCTAGCTGCTCGTGTTTTACGCGATTTTGGAAGCCTTCTGCTATCAGCTGTTTTTGTTCAAACACCGATTATTGTTGTAAATGCGCTTATGATTGCTACGATCGTCTATGTTCTCAAATTAGGTTTTGAAGTGCTAGTCCGAACAGGAGAGATCATATTCTCATTAGTCGTTCTATTAGGAGTTATTCTTGCTGTACTCGTACTATCAGCTGACTTAATGAAATACAATTACCTTCTTCCCGTATTAGGTCAGGGATTCTTACCGGTCTTGAAGGCAGCGTTCCCAGTAACGCCTACTTTTCCTTTTGGAGAGATGGTGGTTTTTACGATGCTGTTTCCTTATCTAAAAACAACAAAGCAAACGAAAGCACTCACAGTTGGTTTAATTGCGATATTACTGAGTGGTGTGATCTTAAGTGTAACAGTAGCGATGGACATTGCGATTTTAGGGGGACATGTTGCCACTCATGTCTACTTCCCATTACTTGCAGCAGTTGCGAAGATTAATTTAGGAGAATTTATACAACGATTAGATGCGCTAGTGGTGTTCACCTTAATTATAGGAGGATTCTTCAAAATCTCTGTATTGTTCTATGTTGCCGTTAAAGCTACACAAGACATCTTCGGAGTAAAAGACGAAAAAAAGCTTATCGGTCCGATCGGTATTGTATTAATCCTTTCATCCATTGTCATTGCAGCTAACTATGTAGAACATATTACGGAAGGTTTGAAGATCGTTCCACATTTTATCCATATTCCGTTTCAAGTTGTTTTACCGAGTCTGTTCATTATTGTATGCTTGATGAGAAGAAAGAAACTTAAACATTTTGTTTCTTCTCCATCCACATCGAGAGAATAAATGTCAGGATAGGTAACAGTATCAGAGCGATAACTAGGAAATATTCCACCTTGTCCACATAGTGAAAGAATGACATAAATGATCTTTTTAGCACGGTAGCAGGCGCAATTCCTAAGAACCAATCGATCGTGATGAGTATTGAGAACATACTGAATAATAAAATGAGATAAATAAGTACAGGATTTTTCATTGTGTACACCTCCTGTTATTAGTTTTAACACGATTGACTTCCTTATCCATTCCCTGAAGTTGAGGTGATGAGTTTTGTGTGGGCGATATATGCTTTACTACGACAAAGATGTGATCATTGATGCCTTTAATCTAGAAAATGATTTTGATTACGATGAACGCTTCAATATTGCACCGAGCCAGCAAGTCCTCTCTGTAATAAAAGCTAGTACTGGTAATAGGGCTGGATACATGAAATGGGGACTTGTCCCAGGTTGGGCGAAAGATCCGAAAATAGGAAATAAGTTAATGAATGCCAGAAGCGAGACCGTTTCTGATAAACCAAGCTTTAAAGATTCATTTCATCAAAAAAGGTGTTTGATTCCTGCAAGCGGGTTCTACGAATGGGTGGCAGAAGACGATAGCACTAAAAAGTATCCATTGCAATTTAGCTTGAAAGATAAAAAACCGTTTGCATTTGCAGGCATTTGGTCAAGGTGGATCGGGGAAGTCAACGGTCAACAAGAAGAAAGAATAACCTGTTCGATCTTGACGAAAGCGTCAAATGCATCGATGATAAAATATCATCATCGGATGCCGGTGATGTTAGAGCCGATGGCTGGAGAAGAATGGCTGAATCGCTCAGCAGGGAAGGATAAATTACTTGCTATCCTAAAAGACAACGATCCTGAACTATTTGCTGAGCAAGTGACTTTAAATTTAAGCGTTCATAGAACGAACTGACTGTTTTTTGATCAAAGTTTGATCGGAAGAACGGTCTTTTTTTATATGCGGCATAATCCATGAGTCCTATATTGTAAATTCTTTGTAAGTCTTTCTAACTGTTTTAATATAAAACTAACAATTGAATCGACAAAATTGTGTTATATTTTTCATGGATTTACTATGTTTTACATACTATTAGTGGGGCAGGTGGAACGATATGTTCATGAAAATGACGAAAAGGGTTACAAATATAAGTATCATGCTAGTAATGGTGCTTAGCATGGTTTTGCCACTGCAACAAACAGCTTCTGCAGCTGACGTTCTAACAGTTAGCGAAGCATTGATTAAGCAGGATAAATCAATACAGACAGTTGAAGGGTATATCGTAGGAACTGTTAAAGGAGGAAGTGGGTCTTCTATCTCATTCACACATGAAGGACCATTTACAGCGAATACAAATTTAGCTCTTGCCGATTCGCCAAGTGAAACAGATAAAACGAAGATTTTGACTGTTCAGTTGCCTAACACTCCTCTTAGAAGTGCATTGAATCTCGTTGAGCATCCTGAGAACTTAGGGAAGAAAGTTCAACTCAAAGGAACGCTTGAGGCGTATTTTAGTGTGCCCGGCCTTAAAAATGTAAACGAGTATCAATTTGTTGATGGAACTCCTTCTGAACCACAAGTCGAAGAAGTGAAATCATCCGTAGAGGGACAAGTTGTTTCTAAAGGGACTTCTGTCGTACTATCTACTGAAACAGCGGACGCTGCCATATATTACACGCTAGACGGACAAGACCCGACTACAGAGAGCACACGTTATAGTTCTCCTATAACAGTAAATGAAGATGTAACGATTAAAGCTGTTGCTGTTAAAGAAGGGTTAAAGAATAGTACCATTTCAGAGTTTAACTACCAAGTTGCTCTATCTGGACTTCGTATCCATGATGTTCAAGGAGCAGGTCATCAATCTCCTGTTGCAAACAAAGCGGTAGAAGGCGTAGAAGGTATTGTAACAAAAGTGGTGGATAACAATAATTTTTATATGCAAGACGTAAAGCCGGATGAAGACTACAGAACATCTGAAGGTATCTTGGTCTATCAAAAAAATCACGGACAAGCTAAAGGAAATCTAGTATCCGTTGATGGGGTAGTAAAAGAATGGGTACTTGAAGGGTATTCAGATAAATTAAAAACAGATCTAGCTGTTACAGAGATTAATGCAAGTCGCATCACAAAACTGCAAGAAGGACAAAAACTTCCAAAATCAACGATTATCGGCTTGTTTGGTCTTCAACAGCCTACAAAAGTAATCGATAATGATAACTTTGGAGTGTTTGATCCAAAAGAAGACGGCATTGATTTTTATGAAAGTTTAGAAGGGATGCTTGTAGAAGTGAAGAACCCTGGTGTTCTTGCACCTCAAAAGTATGGAGAACTCGTTGTAGTTCCTGATTTTTGGAAGCAAAAAGAATTTAATTCATCAGGTGGTCTGAACATCACAGAGATTGATTATAACCCTGAACGAATCTTTATTGATATGAACGATGAATCGTTTGTGGCAAAAACCGGAGATTTCTTCTTAGGCTCTATTACAGGTGTTGTGAGTTACGGATTTGGTAACTATAAAGTGTTAGCTGATCGCGAGGAACTTCCAACATTTGTTGAAGGAAAAACTAAACCGGAAGTTACAAAGATTCATGAAAAACATAAAGAGTTAACGATTGCCAGCTTTAATGTTGAGAACTTCTCTGCACTAAAAGAAGGACGTGACAGTACGAGTGATGAAAAAGTATCACGTATCGCAAAATCGATCGTACGTAACTTAAACGCACCAGATATCGTTGGACTTGTTGAGATGCAAGATGGAAATGGTCCAACAAATGATGGTACGACAGATGCAAAAGCAAGTGCTGACCGATTAATTGCAGAGATTACAGCGCAAGGCGGTCCAAGCTATGTGTATACAGATATCGCTCCAGTTGATGGAAAAGATGGTGGGATTCCTGGTGGTAACATTCGTGTAGGATTCATCTACAATCCTGAACGTGTTTCCCTTGCAAAAGGAACAAAAGGAACAGCAACAGAAGCAGTAGGTTACAAAGATGGAAAGCTTACAATAAACCCTGGACGAATCGATCCAACAAACCCAGCATTTGCTAACAGTCGTAAGCCTGTCGCAGCACAGTTCATGTTTAATGGTGAAAGCGTAATTGTAGTTGCCAATCATTTTAACTCAAAGGGTGGAGATCAGCCGCTGTTTGGGAAAAATCAGCCTCCTTTCTTAGGAAGTGAAGCGCAACGTTTAGAGATCGCAGGGATTGTGAATCAGTTTGTTAAAGATGTAACGAATGAAGATAAGGATGCAAAGGTAGTCTTGTTGGGAGATTTCAATGATTTCGAGTTTACGAAAACTCTGAAGAAAGTAAAAGGCAATGAGTTGACGAACATGATTGAAGAAGTTCCATTCAAAGAAAGATACACGTATTCTTATCAAGGAAACGCTCAAGTTCTAGATCATATTTTAGTAACGAATAATATGGCGAAGAAAACAAAAGTGGACATCGTTCATATCAATTCGCAGTTTATGGAAGAACACGGTCGAGCAAGTGATCATGATCCTGTATTGATTCAGGTCAAACTAGATAAAGTCAGATAAATAAACAGGCTGTTTTCTAAAGGATTTTTACTTTTAAATCTTTGTATTACTTCTTTGACAGTTGATTGGAGCGGAAGGTGCGAGACTCCTACGGGACAGGCGGGCAGTCCTCAAAATGTAAGTGGCTCGTTTAGCCCCGACAAGCAAAAGGTGAATGGACTATGAAGGCGCACTTTGCCTTCTTGGCCGTTTAACTTTTGACCTCGAGGGGCTAGCCACTGCAACTAGACAGGTGAGACACTTAAAAGTGAAACGTACGAATGTGGCTCACCGCCTGCCCCGTGGAAAGCGAGCAACCTGGAACGGAAATCAACACGGCCAAAAGCAACTAAGTTTAAGAAAACAGTCAATAAACAAAAGTCATCCGCATGATGTGGATGACTTTTTCAAATTGAAATCGGTCTAGCGACGGTATCCGCCACCTAGCTGTTGTTCTGCCATTTGAACAAGACGTTTAGTGATTTCACCACCAACAGATCCATTCGCACGGGATGTTGTGTCTGGTCCGAGTTGAACACCAAACTCAGAAGCGATTTCATACTTCATTTGATCCAAAGCTGCTTGTGCACCAGCTACTACTAATTCGTTAGAGTTATTGTTACGTGCCATATGTATCACCTCCTTGTACTACTAGTTTGTATATATTTAACAAATTTATACAACGTGTGAATATGCTCAATAGGTATTCGCATATTTTTGCTTTAACCGACACCAAACTCTGTAAATTTCGTATGATACATCATCCCCCTATTTTATTTTCTAGATAAGCGCTGAGCTGGTTTTTTGCTCAGTGCTTTCTATTTTCGTGGCCTTTGATAAAAAAATAAACTACGTTTTAAATTTCAGCTGTTTGATACATAACAAACTAAACTTGTAGAAATTAGAATAAAGAAAATGTATTTGAATTTAACGGATTCGTTCTATAATAAATGAAGGATGTACAATTATGTGTGATATAAATAAGCATTGAACGAAAATTGAACGTTGCAATGGGAAGTGGGTGTAAGATGGGGAATCAAATAAAAAATTCTCGGTGGAAAGGGATAGGACTAGCATTAGCGGGAGCTTCACTTTGGGGATTCTCAGGAAATGCGGCAGAGTGGATCTTTTCACATTCAGCAATGACTGCCACTTGGTTAGTATCTGTCCGTATGGTGATGGCTGGAGTGCTGCTTTTATTTCTTATCTCTTTTCAGCAGAATATATTTGGAGTTTGGAGAAATAAAAAAGACCGATTTGATTTGGTAGTATTTTCTTTAACGGGTATGCTTGGCGCACAGCTCACGTTCTTTTTGAGTATAGAGGCGGGGAATGCTCCAACAGCTACATTGCTTCAGTTTTTAGGACCGGTCTTTATTACAATTTACTTTGCGTTAAAATTATTAAAATGGCCAAAAAGAAAAGAATGGATTGCGGTTCTAATGGCGCTTTCGGGTACCTTTTTGCTATTAACGAATGGAAGTTTACAAGAGATCACGGTTTCTGAAAAAGCTATCTTCTGGGGAGTTTTGTCAGGTGTTTCTGTTGCGGTATATACCGTCTATCCTGTAAGACTCTTAAAGCAATATGCATCTGCTACGATTGTTGGCTGGGCGATGTTGCTTGGAGGATCTGCTGTTTCCATTTTTACTCAGCCATGGCAGCCGAATGAGATCAATTGGTCATTCTCCCTATTCGGGATGCTATCATTTGTTGTTATATTCGGTACCTTATTACCTTTTTATCTTTACTTAGATAGTTTGAAGTATATAAGTTCGACTGAAACGAGTTTACTTGGAAGTGCTGAACCTTTAGTAGCGACGATCGTATCCGTTATTTGGTTAGGTACTGCGTTTGGAAGTTTTCAAACAGCGGGTGGCATGCTTATTATTTTGACAGTATTCTTGTTGTCTATGCCAGAAAAGGGATGGATTCAAGTAAATCAATCTCTAAAAAAGTAATGAGAAGCGCTTGATTTGACATTTATACGGAATCGTACCACTATTGTAAGATAGAACATTCAACAGGAGACGATACGAGATGAACGACAAGATAGTATTTTTTGATATAGATGGAACGTTAGTAAACGATGAGAAAAAAATTCCTGACAGCACGAAAGAGAGTATTGCACAATTAAAAAAGAATGGTGTACATGTTGCGATTGCAACTGGACGAGGTCCGTTTATGTTTGAACCGATTCGAGAAGAACTAGAGGTTGATTCGTTTGTAAGCTATAACGGCTCTTATGTTGTTTTTAAAGATGAAGTAATCCACAAAACACCGTTATCGAGAGAAGCAATACTGAAAATAGAAGAAGAAGCAGATAAGGCTGGTCATCCTCTTGTATACCTTGATCATGAGAGAGCAACTAGCAACGCAGATAATCACGAAATCATTAAGAATTGTACGTTTAATCTCATGCCAAGTTATCCCGTTTTCCACCCAGGATTTTATAAGGAGAACGAGGTTTATCAAGTATTATTATTCTGCCAAGAACAGCACGAACATGTCTATCGAGATGGATACAAAGGTACGTTCGATTTTATCCGCTGGCATGAAAATGCATTAGACATATTACCTACTGGTGGTTCAAAAGCAAAAGGAATTCAAGCGTTTATGAACCAGATGAACATGAAGCCGGAGAACGTATACGCTTTTGGTGATGCATTAAACGATATCGAGATGCTGACAGCAGCAGGAACAGGAATTGCGATGGGTAACGGATTAAAAGAAGCAAAAGACGCCGCAGACTACGTAACTAAATCAGTAGATGAAGATGGTATCTATCACGGACTTAAGCATTTTGGATTGATCTAATAAGTAACACCCTAGTTAACCACAACTAGGGTGTTTTTTGTTCGCAAAAATGCAGTGAGAAAGGTCAAGAAAGCCTCTTAATTGACGATATAACTCGTACAGCAAGTATAGAACTTTTTGAATAGGAGTTGTATCGTGTGAGATCGAATGTAAAGATGATGTATTTCTTTCTAATCACTGTCTTATTAATCGCAAACTTTCCATGTATACCTGTTTCTGCAGCAACTAAAACGGCTACAGTAAACGCTACAAGCTTAAATGTACGCACTGAACCTTCCTCTTCATCTAAACAGATCGGTTCATTAAAAAAAGGATCAATCGTTACCGTGTTCAACGTGGAAAAAGGATGGGCTAACATTTCTTTTAAAGATAGAAAAGCTTGGGTTAGTTCCGCATACATTAAAGTGAATGCAACCAATAGTCCCACTACATCATCTCAAAAAGAAGTAAAACCTACGAAAACAGCAAAAGTAACAGCAACATCGCTAAACGTGCGAGATGGTGCAGGAGCACAGTATAAAGCGATAGGATCGCTTAAGAATGGAACTGTCGTTTCTATCGTTAAAGAAGAAGGCAGTTGGACTTCTATTTCCTATGGATCCATGAAGGGATGGGTAAGTAGTGCATATCTTTTGAACCAAACAGGTACCGCTCCGACTACTCCTAAGCCTTCTGCGACTAATCCTGTAAATAGTGGAAAGTGGGGAAGGGTAACAGCAACGTTTTTAAACTTTCGATCTGCTGGTAATCTATCTTCACCTATTCTTGGTTCACTCAAATATGACACTTCGGTTCAGATTGTGTCAGAATCAGGAAGTTGGCTTTACATTCAAACTTTGGATGGAAAGAAGGGTTGGGTATCTAGTCAATACATATCCATACAAACGGGAGGATCTCCAATCGTAACAAATCCTAAGCCTGCAACGAAGCCTCCAGTTGTCCCACCTTCTTCTGTTTCTAAAAAAGTTGTCATCATGTCAGATGGTGTAAATGTTAGGCAAGGTCCTTCTACAAGCTATTTAATCGTAGGAAATGCAAATCAAGGGGACGAATTTGCTTATCTACAATCGAAGAACGACTGGGTACAAATCAAGATGCCAAATGGTAAAAGTGCTTGGGTGGCAGGATGGCTTGTGGTTGTACAACAATCCCCTTCTTCTAACAATCCATCAAGTCCTAAACCATCCTACTCAGGATTAAAAGGAAAAAGAATTGTGATAGATCCTGGTCATGGTGGAAATGATCCAGGTGCATCTGGTAAATCATCCGGTACACAAGAAGCTAGTATGACGTTGATGAGTGCGAGATTATTAGCTACACAGCTTAGTAATGCAGGAGCTAAAGTGATCTTAACCCGAAGTGATAATACGTATATTTCTCTTAATAAACGAGTGGAGATCAGTCATTATCATTTTGCTGATGCGTTCGTAAGCTTGCACTATAATTCAGCTACAGATAAAAGTGCTACAGGACTCTTAACCTTTTACTACGGTCAAAAGGATCTGAATTTGGCAAACTCGGTAAACGCGGGATTGGTTCAAGCCAATACGGGATTAAAAAGTGGTAATGTGAGGTATGGAAATTTTCACGTTCTACGTGAGAACAAACAACCAGCTGTTCTAGTAGAACTTGGCTTTTTATCGAATCCATTTGATGAATTAACAGTTAAGAGTAATTCGTTTCAAAATAAAGCCGCATCGGGTATTACAGCAGGTTTGGCTCAATATTTTCAATAAAGATTATTAGCGGCATCTCAAGTGGTTAAACCCTAGGAGATGCCGTTTTTTTGAACAAAAAAATTCATTGGAATAATAGTCATGCCGTTACATTGAACGTTACATAAGCTCTTTTCTATCTTTATAAACCGATTTACTGGATTTGAGGCGTCGTTTATTCATATAATTAAAAGCATAAATAATAAATGTAGTTAACAATAGGTGGTGCCAAACTTGGAGAACTCTGGACTTATTCTTGAAGGTGGCGGAATGCGCGGTGTTTATACGGCAGGAGTACTTGATGTTTTTATGGAGAACGATCTTTATTTTCCTTATGTGATCGGGGCATCTGCTGGTGCGTGTAATGCTGTATCATACCTTTCACGTCAGCACGGAAGGAATCGCACGGTGAATCTAGAATACAGCTCTCATCCTGAATATATTTCATATAAGAACTGGTTGTTTAAGAAAAAGGGATTGTTCGGCATGGACTTCATATTTGACGAACTTCCAAATCGATTAGTTCCCTTCGATTATGCCGCATTTAAAGAATCGAAAGAAAGATTTGTTGTTGTTGTAACAGACGTAAGAACGGGCCAACCCGTTTACTTAAATAAAGAAGATTACGAAGAGATGGAGATCTCAAATGTCTTACGCGCATCGTCATCCATTCCATTTATCGCACCAGTTGTAGAGCTTGCAGGAGGACAGATGATGGATGGGGGAATTGCAGATCCTATTCCTGTTCATAAAGCTTTAAAAGATGGTGTTCGAAAAGGAGTTGTTGTACTGACTCAGAACGAGGGGTACCGCAAGAAAAAGCCTAAAATGACATGGGTAACAAAAAGATTCTATCCTGAGTACACAGGACTCGACGAAAGTTTGCGTGGACGCTATATCAAGTATAATGAAACACTCGATTTTATAGAGAAAGAAGAAAAAAATGGTAATCTATTCGTACTCCGTCCCGTAGAGAAGATGCAGGTGAAACGAATAGAACGCGATCCAAAACGACTCGGAGTTCTTTATGAACAAGGAAGAGTTGATGCTCTGAACCAATTGGATAACTTAAGAAGTTGGCTCGCAGACTAAATGTTTTATACGAAATAAATAGGAAAAGCTTGCTATACAAGTCACAAAAGATCTCTATAGCAAGCTTTTTCTGGTTAATATATCTTTTGAATCACTTGCTCAATATCCGGTTCTTTCATTTGAATATCGACCGGTTCACCCCATTGTGTGACTTTTTGAAGTAAAAGAGGTGAAGAGAGAAGAGAGCGATCATAATCTATGATTAACTTCTCGCCTTCCCATGTCATCCTTTCAATGCCTTCTACTTGAATGTCAGGGGTGTTTGGTTTTATTCGATACTGAATCTCCATGACGCTTGGTAATCCAATATTCTTCCTTAAATCTGCGAGCGTCCCATCTAATACAATTTGTCCATGATTAATCACAATCACGCGACTACATAACAGTTCGATATCATCCATATCATGTGTGGTTAACAGGATAGTTTTCTTCTCATTTTGGTTCAGTTCCTTTAAGAAGGCTCGTATACTCGTTTTTGCATTCACATCTAATCCGATTGTAGGTTCATCTAAAAAAAGGATGTCAGGATCATGAATCATAGCTGCAGCTAGATCTCCACGCATACGTTGTCCTAAAGAAAGTTTTCGGACTGGAGTGTCCATAAACTTTCCGATCTGAAGCATATCATCATATAACCTCAAAAACTGTCGATACTTTTCGTCAGATACTTTATACATCTCTTTTAAGATATCAAAAGAATCACGTAACGGGAGATCCCACCATAGTTGTGTACGTTGTCCAAATACAATGCCGATCTTTTTGGCTACTTCTTTTCTTTTTTTCTGAGGGCTCAATCCTCCCACTTTGATTTCGCCGCTTGTCGGATGCAGAATACCTGATAACATTTTAATCGTAGTGGATTTTCCAGCTCCGTTCGGGCCGATATAACCAACGAATTCACCCTCTTCAACAGAAAAAGATAGATCATCTACTGCCTTTACCACATGATGCTTTGTAGAAAGAAGAGAAGTAAACGAACCGATAAAGCCTTTCTTTGTTTCATAGATCTTAAAGTGTTTATTTAATTGTTGAGCTTGAATCATATATAGCCCTCCTCAACTTCCTGTACTATGATAATGTCGGATTCCAAACTTCCAAAATCGTAACGCTATGAAAAGAAAAATGATTGATACGAGTGGTGGTAATGCTAGGTTCCAAGTGTCACCACCTTTATTTAATAGAAACAGAACAGGTGTATAGTTCATAAATCCTACAGGGATGACTGTGAAAAAAATGATTTTGAGCCAGCCGGGATAGATATTCATCGGATAGTTGGCTGCATTAAAAGGAGCATAAAGAGTAAAGGTTTGGAAATCTTTTATCCTCTGTGTCCAAAAGGCAATGGTAGCTGTGATCAACCCTAGAGAAAAACAAATAAGCACTCCCGAAAAAATAGTTACAGGTAAATAAATTAACAAAAGAAATAATTCAACGTTATTAAGTTTTAAACCGATAATAGAAATAACAAGGATTAAAATACCTTGTATCGTTCCACCTATTCGGGATAGGTCTAAGTTCTTAGTTAAAAGCAAAGATAACGGAGAGACAGGTCGAATTAAAAGACTATCGAATTCACCTTCGATCATGTATCGTTCAAAATTATGTACCTCTACACAAAATACTCTGTACAGAGTTATAGCGACAGAAGAGATTCCATAGAGCAATCCCACTTCATAAAGATTCCAGCCCTTTACATCATCAAAACGTTGCAGTATGGCTGCGAGCAGTACAAAGTCCACTGCCATGATCAAACCGTATGATAAGGAGGATACAAGGAAGTTCATCTTATACTGCATACGCGAACGTAAACTACCTGATAATAGTTTCAGATAAAGGTTCATTATTTTATCCTCCTTGAATTTCTAACTTATGACGAGCTTTCTCAGTTATCCATAGATTGAAGCTTGTTAACACCATGACCCAAACTAGCTGAATAAGAATAACATCACTTGAAGCTTTCTCAAGAAATATCATGACAGGATAATAGATGGCCCCAGCAAAAGGTAAATAAGGTGTGATAGAAGACAGGGGAGCTGGGAGCAGGTCGATAGGTACGAGTTGTCCACCTAGACCAACTAATAAAGTAAAGTTCACAAAATGTGCCCAGTTGATCTCAGTCGTCCAGCAAGCACTTACTCCAACTAGATAGTGCAGATTGATTGAAATAATCATGGCAAACAAAATGGAAATACATAAGAAAAAATAGGTCGGTATGTGTTGAGGTATATAAAAGCCTACCGTAAAGAAAAAAACAAGCCCGATAGGAAGAGAGCGAAAGAACAAATTATACAATAATCGTCCAGCTTCTTGAGAGGTAACATAGAGAAAAAAGTTTGTTGGTCTTGCGAGTTCCAAAGAGATTGCACCGTTTCGTACTCCGTTTTGAATGTTGAGTCCTGCCGTTAGAAATCCGGATAACCAGAGGATGCATTGTACAGCCGCAATATAATAGGTCATATCTAGGGCACTGTAGGGACTTTCATTTTCTTTTCCTTGGAGTACACCGATCCAAATAGCGATAAAAACAAATCCGAAGATTGCGCTTGCTGCATTGTTAATCAGATGTGCCACCTTGTATTGCATGTTACGCATAAAGCTCTTTTGTAATAGAATCCAATAAACCATAAGTCCCCCTTTATGAAGTTTTCATTTTTTAGCGCAGAATTATAAAATAGCAAATTTTACAAAAGTTTGCAATTCTTTTTTGGAGGTTATTCTATGTCATGTTCACAGTGTCGCCCAACAGGAGATTTTCCGGAGAGTGGCTTTATTCATATCCGTACCGATCATCCCGTACTTGTGCAAAGCTTGATGAGTTTATTCAAAGAAAACGGGCTGGAAGGCATCCTTTCTGGAAATATTGCATCAGCAAAATACAGCAATCTAATAGAATTGCAAGACGTGATGACAAAGTCACTTGAAACATTCAACAACATTGCTGTGGAATCGTATTATTGTTCAGTTACATCTACAATGGAAGCAGTGAGTGTCTTCACTCCATGGATTCCATTTCAACACTTTTTTGAAAGAATGAAGCAAATTGATTTGTATGAAATTATTCAACAGCAGCTTTTTACTACACATTCTCAGCCAATAATTTCTTTACAGAGCAAAGATATTTATGGATATGAATTCTTACTTCGACCATCATCTGAGGAATATGAATTTAAACCATATGAACTTTTTCAGTATGCTGAACGAACGGGTCTACAGGCATTATTAGACGGAAATGCTAGGATGACTTCTATTCGAAACAGCGCTGGAGCTGTTGCGCCAGGGGTGAAACGATTTATTAATTTTCTTCCGTCATCGATCTATGACCCTAAGCATTGTCTGGCTACAACATTTAAAGCTGCTGCTGAGGCAGGAGTAGACCCAAACGACCTCGTCTTTGAAGTAGTGGAGACTGAAGAAATCGCAGACATCAATCATTTGAAAAGCATCCTTCATGCATATCAAGAGCAAGGAATGAAAGTGGCACTAGATGACTTGGGTGCTGGCCATTCAACACTTTCTGTATTAAAAGAGTTAAAACCAGACTATGTGAAGATTGATCGTAAAATCATTTCTTTCTGTGATGAAGATGCATCTAAAGAAGATATGATTCAGAAAATCGTAGAGGTCGCTAAAGAAATAGGCGCAGTTGTACTTGCTGAAGGAATCGAGAGAAAAGAAGAAGCAGAGATCGCTTTGAAATGCGGAGTAGAGCTTGCTCAAGGCTATTATTTTGGCCGTCCTGTTCCGACAGAATCATTAGCTGCGACCGTTCAATAAATGTCCGAAAACCTTATCAAAAAAAGATAAGGTTTTTTTTAGCGAATCACTTGGAATAGTAGCCAACATCTAGTAATCTATAGATAGATGCTTTTGTAATATAATTGTAAAATTAACGGGAATATTTCCAAAAGGAGCGGAATGATGGTAACGAAAGCGGATCCGGAAAAAAAGAAGAAAAAGTCGCAAGTGCCCTTTCGTTTAAATGTCTTGTTTTTGGTCGTCTTTTTTCTATTCTCTGTCCTTATTTTAAGGCTAGGTGTTCTCCAGATCGTAAATGGAGAGGAAAAACGACTAGAGTCTGAAGCAGTTGAAGAAGTTATTGCAAGGAAAGAAGCACCAAGAGGAAAGCTGTTAGACAGCAACTTTCGTGAGGTTGTAGGAAATGAACCTTTCTTTTCTTTAACATATACGAAAACAGTAGATACAAAAGCAAAAGACACGATGCGGATTGCAGAATGGCTAGCTGATCGCCTTGGTGTTACAGAGGATCAGATTAAAAAGATCACAGAACGCGATAAAAAAGACTATTTTATCGCAAAACAAGATGTGACAAAGATGATAGAAGAGCGTCTTAGCAAGAAGGAAAAGAAACTAAGTGATAAAGATCAATATATCGCACTCGTCAATAAGATTACAGAAGAAGAAATCAAGAGTCTAACTGACAAAGATATTAAGATTCTCGCTTATAAACGTGCGATGGATACAGGCTATGCATATTCAGCACAACGAATTAAAACGAACTTAAACAACGAAGAAGTTTCCGTGATCTCTGAGAATCTAGGTGACCTTCCTGGGGTAGATATTATGGCGGATTCAGAGAGAATCTATCCTTATGGGAAATCAGCAATTTTTGGAGCTGTTAAACAAATTCCAAAGTCACGAATGGATTATTTCATGACTAGGGGATATGACAGAAGTGATCAAGTAGGTATAAGTGGACTTGAGGTTCAATATGAACAGGTTTTAAGAGGTACAAAAGAAAAATCAGTATATCTAACGAATCCTAAAACGGGAGAAACTATTGGTGAGCCTAAAACAATAGCTGGCCAAAGAGGAAAAGATATCGTACTTACTCTAGATATGGAATTGCAATTCCAGTTAGAGCGAATTTTAGAAGAGGAAATTTTAAAGGCAAAACCTTTGCCAGGAAATGACTTATTAAATTCAGCTTATATTGTAATGATGAATCCAAAAACGGGAGAAATCAAAGGGATAGCTGGTAAGAAATATGAAGATGGAAAATTTACTAATCAGGAATATGGAGCATTATTCAATTCATATGAGATGGGTTCAACGGTTAAAGGAGCAACAGTCTTAGCAGGACTACATGAGAAAGTAATCTCAAGAGGGACTGTCCTACATGACACACCTTTTCAAATAGCAGGTGGTAAACCAAAATCCTCTTGGAAAAACATGGGTTTTATTAATGATCTAGATGCTCTGAGGATGTCTTCTAACGTTTATATGTTTAATATTATGGATCGAATGATTGGACCCGAACATTGGACCGAAACATATGATGAAGCTCGTTATATGTTTAGCCAATTCGGCTTAGGTGTTGAAACAGGTATAGATTTTCCAGACGAAGCAACGGGATATAGAGGTACTCCAATAGAAGGTCAATCCGGGACATTGTATGACTTAGGTATTGGTCAATTTGATACGTATACAACCCTTCAGCTTGTACAATATGTATCAACGATTGCCAACGGTGGATATCGAGTAAAACCTCAATTAGTAAGAGAAATTAGAGAACCTGTTGATTCATCAGAAAATGGTGGAAAACTTTTAAAGAGGTTTGAGCCCGAGATTTTAAATAGGCTTGAAATGTCAGAGGAGAATATAGAAAGAGTTCAACAAGGTTTTTGGCAAGTCATGCATAAACAAGGTGGGACTGCAAAAAGTTATTTTGATGATGAAGCAAAGTATCATAATCCTGCTGGTAAGACAGGGACAGCTCAACGTATTCTAAAACATCCAAGAACTGGACAAATTGTAGAGAAACATAACCTTACATTAGTAGGATATGCTCCTTTTGAAAATCCTGAGATTGCATTCGCTGTCGTTGTGCCAGAAGGAACTCCTCAAGGTAGTTTCCAGAAGATCAACAAATACATCGGACAACGTGCACTCGAAGCGTATTGGAACTTAAAAGAAGAATACGGTGAGAATGCAGCAACAGTTACCGGTAATTTAGAAAAAGATAGTGAAGAAGACTCAGCAGAATGATGCTGAGTTTTTCTTTTTGTATTCGTTTTGAATTTTTTAAAAGGCTCTTTTCTAAAAGATTGTTACTTTTAAATCTTTTTTATTTACGTCTATGACAGTTGATTGGAGCATAAGGTGCGAGACTCTAGGCTAGGACAGGCTGGCAGTATTAAATGTGGAAGTGGCTCGTTCAGCCCCGACAAGCAAAAGTTGCTTAGACAAGGAAGGTGCTCTTTGCCTTCATGGCCGACTTAACTTTTGACGTCGGTGGGCTAGCCACTGCAACTGGGCAGCTGAGACACTTAAGAGTGAAACGAACAAATGTGGCTCACCGCCTGCCCCGCGGAAAGCGAGCGACCTGGAGCGGAAATCAACTAGCTCCAACACTAACAATTTATACGAAAACAGCTTTTATAAAATAGAAAAAAACCGGCCGAAGCCGGTTTTCTCCCTTCACACTATTCATGATTAGCAGAAGCAAGCTGCCCCAACAATAATCAATAGAATAAATAACACTACTACCAATGCGAAAGAATTGCCATAAGAATAACCCATCGATTTTTCCTCCTTTAATTCTTGCAATTGTTAATTCCATATATCCTATGCCTGTTTTCATAATTGAAGTGGGCAGGAGCCTAGATTCCATTAAAATAGGCTGTAAATGTATGTTTGACCATGAAAGTGTCAACGATTTGTAAAGACTGGATACTTGTGAAGAACATATATTCTTTGTTTTAATGAAAGTAGAAAGAAAATACGTGACAGGGAGTCAGCTTATGAAAAAGATACTTTTACCGTTCTTCTTATTATTTACGATTGTATTCCAACTGCCTTTATCAGCATCTGCTCATTCTGAACTTGAAACTTCTACTCCAGCCGAAGGAGAGAAAGTTACAACAGATCTTGAAGCAGTGGTGTTAACTTTTTCTACGAAGATTGAATCGTTAAGTACGATGACGTTAAAAAATGGAGACAAAGAAATTCCTCTTCAGATTAGTATAGAAGATGATCAAATGACTGGCGCGATTACCAATCCACTTGAAAATGGAACCTACACGGTTGCTTATAAGATCATTGGTGCAGATAGTCATGTAATCGAAGGGAACTATTCGTTTTCTGTTGATCGTCCTACTCAAGAAGAATCACCTGAACAAGGAACTACAGATGAAGGTACACAAGAAAAAGAAAACAACGGTGAAAAAGCATTGAACGACCAAGAAAAAAACGACAAGCCGAATAACCCCACTTACTTTGCTCCCTTAACGATTGGTTTAGTAATTGTGATCGCTGTTGTGTCATTCTTTGCTTTTAGAAGAAAACGTTAAAGGAAAAGCCTCGAATATATCGGGGCTTTTTTTCGTACTATAGGAAAGGTAACAAAGTGAACTATTTATTTGGTTTTTAGTAAAGAATATGAGCAAATAGATAGTTTTTTCTAACTATTCTGTTATATGATGTATATTGTCTTTTCAATTTAAAAGGGGGAAGGTGATGGGTTTGGAAACATTTAAGAGATTAAAAGATTTTTATTGGCCGTACAAAAAGTACTTTTACTGGTCGATCTTGACATTGATTCTAGTGTCTGGAATCACCGTTATTTATCCGATGGTCTTACAATTTACCATTGATGAAATCATTATCAAAGGGGAATATTCAACCGTACCCTATGTTGCAATAGGCTTTATTCTTTTGATGGTAATAAAAGGGGCAGCTACATACACTCATCAGTTTTATGGAGATCTGTTCGGTATTCGGTCTGTTTATGAACTTCGTGAATCCCTGTATGAAAAGCTTCAGTTTCTGCCTTTCGATTATTATGACAATGCAAAGACTGGAGATTTGATGTCGAGGTTAACCGCTGATGTTGAAGGGTTTCGTTTTTTTCTTTCTTTTGGATTCTCACAGCTCATCAATTTTGTATTAATCATTGGTTTCAGTCTCTCCGTCATGTTCTTCTACTCCGTTCCGTTAGCGCTCATCACACTGTGTATGATGCCATTCCTCGCAATCGTTGTTTACAAGTTTGATAAAGAAGTTCATCCCGCTTTCCGTGGAATTCGTAAGTCTATGGCGAATCTCAATACGAAAGTACAGGAAAATATTAGCGGAATAAATACTGTTAAATCGTTATCACGAGAAGATTTCGAGATTAATAAGTTCGATACGTCTAATGAAGATTATAAATCTCAATATTTAACCACTTCTCATATTTGGGCTAAATATTTCCCGGTTATGGAATTGATCGGAAATCTTTCTGTCGTCTTGTTACTTGCATATGGAGGTTATCTCGTTATACAAGGAAACCTTACAGCAGGAGAGCTCGTCGCCTTTTTTAGCCTTGTATGGTACATCATGGGACCCATCATGAACCTAGGGTTTATCATGAATACATTTTCTCAATCTAAAGCGTCAGGAGAACGTCTGTTAGAAGTGTTAGACGAACAATTTGAGATGGAAGGAAAGGATCGTGAACTTGAGACGGTTCGCTTTCATGGAGAAGTGAAGTTTAAAAATGTGACACATCGTTACAAGAACGAGAAAAAGGAAGCACTTAAAGATATTTCGTTTATAGCAAAGCCTGGTCAGACGATTGGATTGATCGGTGCTACGGGTTCTGGAAAAACCTCCATTACACAACTTCTATCGCGATTTTATAATCCGGAATCAGGAAAGATCAAAATAGATGGTAAACCACTTGAAGACTACTCATTACGAACGATTCGGAAAAATATCGGTACTGTTCTTCAGGAGTCGTTTTTGTTTTCGTCAACGATTAAAGACAATATCTCATATGGAAATCCGTATGCGGAAATGGATGATATTATCAATGCGGCGAAAAGGGCTCAAGCACACGACTTTATCATGGAGCTTCCGGATGGTTACGACACGATTCTCGGAGAGAGAGGGCTTGGGCTATCTGGAGGGCAAAAGCAGAGGATCTCAATAGCTAGAGCGATTCTTATCGATCCAACCATTTTAATTCTTGATGATGCGACCAGTGCTGTAGATATGGAAACAGAATTTAGAATTCAGAAAGCGCTAAAAGAAGTGATGAGTGACAGAACGACATTTATTATTGCTCATCGCATCTCTTCATTAAAACATGCTGATGAGATTCTTGTTCTATCAAATGGGAAAGTGATTGAACGGGGTACACATGAAGAACTGATTCATCAGGAATCTGGAGCGTATCGCAAAATTTATGATATTCAATATCAAGACAAAGATAAAGTGTTTCAAATGAACGGGCAGGGGGTGTAGGGAAGATGCAAAACGATCAACAGACGAAGAAGACGCCTCGTTTTAAATATTCTTCAGAGCAAGTAATCGATAAACCGTTCAACTGGGGGCAGATTATTCGATTGTTTCAATACATGAAGCCTTATAGCAAAAACTTGTTGCCAAAAGCGATTATTGCGATGATGGTTTCTACGGCGGTAAGACTTGTAGTTCCTATTTTTATAGGTGTTCTGACGTTTGATCATGCGATTAAAAACAAAGATACAAACCTTCTCGTTACATTAATCGTTGCGATAGCGGGACTCTATCTCTTATCCTGGGGAGCCAATACATTACGGATCAAATGGATGAACTATCTCGGACAATATGTGATCTATGACATACGTCAGCATCTGTTCAAGCATATTCAACGCTTATCGCACCGCTTTTTTGACCAGCGTTCTGCAGGTTCTATTCTAGTTCGTATCATTAATGACGTAAACTCGTTACAAGATTTGTTCACGAACGGCGTCATCAACGTATTGATGGATGTCATCCTCTTGTTTGGGATCATTGTCATCATGTTCATCTACAGCCCAGAACTAACACTTGCGATCATGGTCATCTTGCCGCTGATGTTCTTCATCTCAACAAGTCTTCGAAAAAAAATCAGACGCTCTTGGCAAGTGGTCCGTATTAAGCAAGCTAAGCTTAACTCGCATCTGAATGAAAGTATACAAGGGATACGCGTGACTAAATCGTACACGCAAGAAGAAGAGAACATGGACTTCTTTAATGGTGTGAACAATGAAACGTATGATAGCTGGAAAACAGCTACACAACAGAACGCATTGTTCAGGCCGTTTGTTGAAATGTCGAATGCGATTGGAACAGTCATTCTATTGTGGTTTGGCTCTTACTTGATACAAGGTGGAGCACTTGATATTGGGGTGTTTGTTACGTTTGCTTTTTATCTGGGTATGTTTTGGGAGCCGATCTCGCGACTCGGTCAAGTTTACAATCAGCTTTTAGTAGGGATGGCTTCCTCTGAAAGAATCTTTGAATTTTTGGATGAAAAACCAAACGTTCATGAAAAAGATAACGCGTATTCCTTTTCAACCATTAAAGGGGAAATTGAGTTCAAGAACGTTGAGTTTTCCTACAACGCTGACCGAAAAGCGCTAAAAGGCATCGATTTAACGATTCAAGGTGGGCAGACTGTCGCACTAGTCGGTCATACAGGATCAGGTAAGACGACGATCGCGAACTTAGTCAGCCGATTTTATGACCCAACATCTGGTGCAGTGGAGATAGATGGCAAAGATTTAAAAGATGTTAATCTAGCGAGCCTACGTGAAAAAGTAAGTGTCGTTCTTCAAGATACTTTCATCTTTTCAGGAACGATTAAAGAGAACATTCGCTTTGGAAGACCAAGTGCTTCCGATGAAGAGGTTCAGAACGCTGCAAAAGCAGTCGGAGCACATGCTTTTATCGAGAGACTGTCGAATGGCTATGAAACAGAAGTAGAAGAAAGAGGAAATGTTTTATCAGTCGGTGAGAGACAGCTTCTTTCCTTTGCCAGAGCACTTCTTGCAGATCCTGATATTTTAATTCTGGATGAAGCGACCGCAAGTATCGACACGGAATCTGAACAAAAGATTCAACGAGCCCTAAAGACGCTGTTAAATGGAAGAACAGCGATTATCATTGCCCATCGTCTTTCTACGATCAGAGAAGCAGATAATATCGTTGTTCTCGATCATGGTGAGATTATGGAACAAGGAAGTCATGCTGAACTTATGGAAGCAGAAGGCATCTATTATCATCTAGTCGTCTCTCAGTTTAAGATGCTTGATGCGATATAAAAACGCCTGGGAATAATGTTCCCAGGCGTTTTCGTTCTACTGTAATGCTTTTGAAAGTGTGTCAATGTTTTGATTCATGATGGATAGATAGTCTCGCTCTTTTTTAATGTCGTCTTTCGTTAATGTCTCTAAGTTATGAAGCGTTAATGTTTCTGCTCCAACTTCTTTTTTGATCATCGCTGCTACTTTGTTATTCACGTTCTCTTCAAATAAAATATAGTTTGTCTTTTCTTTTTTTGCATTTTCAATAATCTTCTCGATCTGATGCTGACTCGGTTCATGTGATGGTGAAAGACCGCTGATTGCAATCTGTTCGAGTCCATAGCGTTCTGCCCAATAGCCATAAGCCGCATGAGAGACGATGAACGAATCCTTTGGTGCGTTTTCTACTTTTGTTTTAAACGAAGAATCTAATTCTTTTAAATCGGCTATGAGTGCTTCATGGTTCTTTTTAAAGTCATCTTTTGCATCAGGGTTTAATTTTACAAGTCCGTTATAAATGTTATCTGCAATCTGCTGGGCGAGAACAGGATCAAGCCAAATATGAGGATCTAGTGAACCGTGATCGTGATGTTCTTCTTCCTCATGGGAATGTTCCTCTTCAGCAGCATGATCTTCACCTTCATGCTCTTTTGATTCATGGTAGGAAATTCCTTTAGCACCATCTATAATAGGCATATCTTCTTCTTTTAATGTATCTGCAACAGAAGATGAGAATTCATCCGATTCAAGTTTGTTGTAAACAAATGCATTACCTTCAGTCATTTCTACCATCTTTTTTGTAGATGGCTCATAGGTGTGTGCATCAGCTCCAGGAGGTATAATAGAAGATACGTCTACATGCTCTCCACCTATTCTTTCAGTGAAATATTGTAAAGGATACATGGTAGTGTAAATCTTCAATGTACCTTCTTTTTTATCAGTTGTGCTATTATTACCGCATGCTGCTGTTAGAATCAGCATGAACGTTATACAAAGTAAGCTTATTATTCGCATTTCCCTTTCTCTCCTTTCAAACAATCCTTACTCATTATAAACGTAATGATTACGATTTGTAAAATATTATTTGTATCTTTGAAAGTTTTTTCAATAGATGTGAAAATATCGTCTAAAATGATTCACTAAAGGGTAGTGATTTATACAGCAGATGGACATCCTTTTTGGTATAATAAAGAAGGTGTTTTTTATTTAAGCGTTTAAATAAGCGTGAATCAGGCTTAAAAAGGAGAGCGCGTACTAACATGAATATTGCTTTTTATTTGTTGCCTAAAGATGAAGTGAAGTATTTGAACCCAGAAGCAACGATGAGACAGGCACTTGAAAAGTTATCCTACCACAAGTACACCTCTGTGCCTCTCGTCTCGGAAGAAGGTCGTTACATAGGAACGTTAACAGAAGGCGATCTTTTATGGAAACTTAGAGAAGCCTTCGACAAAGGGTATGATGAAGTATTAAAGACAAAGTTAGTGAATGTTCCTCAGCGTATAAATAATATATCGGTTTCCATTAACTCTAATATGGAAGATCTTATTACTTTGTCTACTGACCAAAATTTTATACCTGTTACAGATGATGACGGCCATTTTATCGGAATTATAAGAAGACGAGACATTATCAAGTATTGTGCAAATTTAATCTGGAATAAGGAAGTTACGAAAGATTAAGGCTGAATGTCTTAATCTTTTTGTACATACAGGAGGATTAATTTAAGTGAAGATACTTGCCGTAGCATGGGGTGGAATCGTTGGAGCTTTGCTTCGTTTTTGGTGTGGGCTGTTTCTTTTTAACCCAGAATCGTCATTTCCATTTCCTACTTTTTTTGTGAACGTAGTAGGAAGTTTTGTTCTAGGCTGGTTTGTTATCTATAGTGTGAAAAAGATTAAGAATAACAACATCATACTGGCTCTTCAGACAGGTGTAATCGGTTCGTTTACAACGTTTTCTACATTCAACACAGAAATCGTCTTATTGATCGAGGAGCAGCATTACAAGACGGCAATTATGTATTTTACGACTAGTGCCATTACTGGTGTAATTGCAATATATCTTGGAATGAAGATCGGCTCAATCACACGCAGTAAAGCGGGTGCAGAACAATGATTGAACAAACGATAGCAGTAGCTGCAGGTGGAGCGCTTGGTGCAATTATTCGTTTCGTAGTGAGTCAAAGAATGAACAGGAATTTCCCATGGGGGACTTTTGCTGTTAACATAGCAGGATCTTTTCTGTTAGGATGGTATGTAGCAGTAGAGGGAGATAGTTTGTTGAGTTCGCTTTATGCGACTGGCTTCTTAGGCGCACTTACCACGTTTTCTACCTTGCAATTTGAAGCTGTTACTCTATTAAGAAATCAAGCTAAAAAAGGTCTAACGTATTTGTTGCTTACATATATATTAGGGTTATTAGCAGCTTGGACTGGCTTTATTATCTGAATAAAATAAAAAGACTTCTTGAGGCTGTTTTCTAAAAGGTTTTTGCTATTTAATGAATCCTGTGCACTTCTTATGCAAGTTGACTGAAACGGAAGGTTGCCGACTCCTATGGGACGAGCGGTCAGGTGGAGACTCCTAATGGCGCAAAGCGGCAGGAGGCTCACCGTACGCCCCATGGAAAGCGAGCAAGCTGGAGTGGAAGTCAACTACTTTCATCAATCAGAATCGAATACGTAAACAGCCAATGAAAACATTAAAGGAGATACAATGAAAGATTTAGTGATTTCTTTATTAGAATGGATTATGAGCTTAGGACACCTAGGAATCGCACTTGGTTTGATGGTTGAAGTAATCCCAAGTGAACTGGTGTTATCTTATGGAGGGTATATGGTGTCTCAGGGACACTTGAACTTCACATTGAGTGTAATTGCTGGTACGATCGGAGGAACACTAGCACAGCTCTTTTTATATTGGATGGGCTATTATGGAGGTCGTCCGTTTCTTGAGAAGTATGGAAAGTATGTATTAATCTCTAAAAAACAGATCGACTTATCAGAAAGATGGTTCAATAAATATGGAACAGGCGTCATCTTTTTTGCACGTTTTATTCCGGTCGTAAGACATGCAATCAGTATTCCAGCAGGAATCGCGAAAATGTCATTCGCAAAGTTTACCCTGTTCACAACATTAGCTGTTGTACCTTGGTCCATTTTCTTTATCGAATTAGGTAGCCGCCTAGGTTCTAACTGGGAAGATATAAAAACAATCGCAGCTCCCTATACACGCGGCATCATGATTATTGCAGTTGTAGTTATTTTCTTGTTCATTCTTTATAAAGTGAAGAAGAAATAGTTATCATCTATACCTTTTCCACGTTAAAGCCTGGTGTTTATGCATCAGGCTTTTTTCCTATTCTTTTTGGTAATAACGTAGACAAATTCTAATGAGGGATGTACACAGCATATATATGTCTACCGCAACATGAACGAAAGGAGTGGATAGTAGATGGATACATTTATAAAGAGTTATCATGAAACATACAATGCAGCTAAAGTGAATGAGTTGCTTCTGCGGATCAAAGAACACCAAGGAAAAGAAAATATGGCTGCAAAAGTATCGGAAGCAATGGAAATCTGCGGATTCTCCCCTAAAGATATCGAGCAAGTGCTGAAACAACTGCGTGGGGGGGACAGTCCCTAGACAATTACATTTTCATCCATACTTTTGTACTTATACCATGAATAGATGAAGCCCTTTCTTAGACGATGACCTCACTTTTACGTTATACTTCTAGTAAGAGGTGATGGTTATGGATATAACATTAAGCGCAAAGAAGTATATAGAAGAAGTGCTTGAAATGAACAACGCCAATGGAATAAGAGTTTACTTCTCAGGTATGGGCTGAGGCGGTCCTAAGCTTGGCCTGGCTCTGGATGAGCCTGAAAACACAGATATCATCGAAGAAATCAATGGCATACGAGTGGCGTTTGATCCAAGAATTAAGGAACAGACTTCCACATTAAAACTAGACTTTGAAGATTCTAAATATGGATCTGGTCTCGTGATGCTCGGACAAGAAGATTGCTGTTAAGAAAATAAACCGCTAGTGACTTTGTTAAGAGCCACTAGCGGTTTTTCATTGCTTAGATTTTCTGAAACCAGAAGCGACCGCTTCTTTTTCTGTGCAGAACCATTTTTCTGGTTTAGTTATTTTATAATACCTTCCACTTTCAAGATGATAAATTTTATCTCCAGAAGAATTAATATTACCCTTGATTGTGCATGCTTGATTTGCCGTATTTTCAGGCTGTTTTGTATCCTCAGAAACATAACCCTCTTCTTGAACATAGTTCTCTACGCTCCAAATGCCGACACCCTCTTTTTGGGCTTGTATTTGAATACGTTCGTACTGATCAACATACTTTGTATTCGGCTCAAATACATACGCTACACGGGCTAACCCTTTCTTTAGCAAGTTTTCCTGAACACTTTGTCCATCAGCATAAACGTAAGCGAGAAGTCGACCGTACTTATCTCTTTCTCCTATTCCGAGTTCTAACTCGACATTAGCATCTTCTAGCATTCGTAATGTGTATGTACTAGCTTCTTTGCTGAATGGCTGAACAGGTTTGGAAGGGTGAACGCTTTCTGGTGTATCGACTAGCAGGAAGCGTACAGTCTCTAATCTTCCATCAACTCGAACTTTAATCGTATCACCGTCAACAACCTTTTCAACTTTTACAGGAATTCTTTTATCGTCGCTTGAGTTTAGATAGCTACACCCAGATATAAGGAGTATGGCACTAAAAAAAGAGACTAGCAATTTTGGTTTTAACATAGAAACATCCTTTATTTTGTATTTGATTTCTTTTATATGCTCTACCACTTCCTATTATATAAAAGATAAGGCAAAGAGGTTATAGATTGCCACATATAATAGCTTTAGAATTTTCCGTAAGGAGATTAGCATGAAAAGTTACATAGAAAACTCAGTATTTGTTTAGCCATCGTTCTTATGCCCGTGGCTGCTGGATGTGAAAACGATGCAAAAATAAAAGAGAACCAAAATGGTGGACCTGTGGTGTTTTTTTATCTGACAAACCATCACTCATTTTTTTTATTACAACAACTGGTTAAACTGAACGAAAACATAAATGAAATTAAAGATAGGATGTAAATATCTATGTGGTAAGCTCAGATACGGTCGAGCATCTGTCTTTCCTCCATCTAGAGATGCAACCTGGATATCAGATCCGGAATTTAAGCTCATTGATCACCTAAATATGAAAGGGGACAGTGTAGCTAAACGTGGGTACGCACTGATCGATAACAAAGGAAAGGTTATCGTGACTAAAGTGAATGATCATTGGGGAGAAGAGGTCGATCAAACGTCTAAACAGATCCATGAAGAATATAGAAAGTTAGAAAAATAAGTCCGGCAACTAACGGACTATTTTTTCGCAAATGATATCTGTCACAGTTTCTCCATACTAGTTGTTATAAAATGGGGTTATAATGAGAGTAGAAAGACTCTAGGAGGGATTTTCCATGCTTAAAAAATCGTTATGGCTTGCAGCGATCGCAGTTCTTGCTATAGGTATACTAGCAGCTTGCGGTGGAGGAAAAGACAAAGAAAAAAGCACAAAGAGTGCTGAAGAAACGATTACCATTGAAGCTAGTAATTTTAAATTCGATAAAAAAGAGTATGAAATTCCAGCAAATAAAGACGTAGCTCTTAAACTTGAAAACGTTGATGGCAACCACGCGGTTATGATCGAGGGAGAAGATGTGAACGTAACGGGTGGTTCTTCTGATGTTGTGAATTTAAAGCCTGGGGAATATACACTTCGCTGCAGCGTTCCTTGTGGAAACGGTCATGCAAATATGGTATCAAAACTCGTAGTCAAATAAAAAAAGTTGCCTCTAGCTTACTAGCTAGAGGCTTTTTATAACTCTTTCATCTGTACAAGCTCATTATTGTAAGGAAATTCATTTCCAGTAGAAGCCCACAGATTCCCTAATAATCTTGGCATCATCTGGTCTGAGGGAATCGAACCATCGTGATGTAGAAAGTGTTCGAAATACAAGAGATACAGCCATGAAGAGGTAGGCAAAAGAATATTTTGAGCAAATTCGTCACTTTCCGTAATCGTTGCAAAAGAATGAGATTCCCAGCCTGAAATAAATCGGGTGTGTTTTCCGTTCAGCTTAGATTCTATGTAATGAAGAGCGTGTGCAACTTGCGGATCGTCATCTCCATCAGCATGTGCTAGTCTGGATTGAAATTCTAATGAAACAGAATCTATATCCTCTACTTCAGCGATAACATGGCAAAGTGCTTTATCATAATGAGCGTGTAAAGGTGTCCAATGATTGCGCTTTAATAACTCTACAAAAGGTAGTTGTTCCATAGGAATATCCGTATAAGGTGGTGCAAAAAGCTGTCTGCCATATTTGATCTCATGAAGCGTTTTTCTTTCAAAAGAAGCACACACGTACCACGTATCTTTTTCGTCCTTAATCAACCGTTCACCAGACTCCAAGGAATAGACGGTGTACAACCCTTTTTTTGAGATCTCATAAGAGGGCAATTCCTCCTCGTGCAATTCACTCAATGTTTCCACATCAGGCTGTTCGATGGCAGCCATCACAAATATTGTAATCCGCATGGTTATACGTTTCCTTTAGTTTTTTATTTTCTTAAAGGTATCTTTTAAATCTGTGAATCCTTCTTTAACAGCTACAAAGCTATTCTTCTTTTGGTAAATGTCATATCTTAAGTAATCTTTCTTTTCTTGAAGAAGTTGCTGTTGAGTCTTCACATCATTCATACGAGCGGTAATGCTGTCACCTGTGCTCTTCATCTGTTGAACGGTACCCATTGATTCTTTCATCGCTTTAATTCCTGGAATTAAAATAAAAAGAGCTGCTGCTGCGCATACAGCTAAGAAAATCCATAACCACATCATTCAATCGCCTCCATTCAATCTATCTATACTAAATTACCCGAAATCATTCAAGAAAAAACAAAAAATCGAGGGATGAAAGCCTCGATTTTTTATCGCTTTGGACATGTTGAACAGCAAGTTCCATTTTCTGTTTTGTAATAAAGACAGCATGTCTTACGGGTCTTAGTCGGCCCGCAGCCGATCGGAGCAGCAAAACGATGGAACGGGTTTTTGGTTAACCCAAAATGAAAGGCAGGTGCATCCATAAAGAATGCATAATCTTCTTGAATTCTTTGTTTAACTTCTGCTGGATGTTCTTCATTTAACCAAGTTTCATAAACCCAGCGTATGTAAATCCATGCGTTCTCCCAAAGAGTCGCTTTTGAGATGCGTGCCGTGCTTGCAACATGATTCAACATCACAGACATGTTTTCTTTAAAAAGTGTTTCGATAACAGAAGAGCGCCAATCTGCTCTATTTTCGTCAGCGATGCGAGCAGATGCATCTTTCAGTGTGAATGATGGAAGCCACATGCTGTCTGAGTTGTGATCGATAAGATAGACATTTTTTATATTCATATCGAATGACTTATTAAGAATGGTCATTCCATATAAACAGGAAGTTAAACTGCAATACGCATAGCGTTTAAAGAATAGAGATGCCGTTACAGGGCGTTTGTTCGAACCAATACGCGGTCCTGTTTGATCCAAAAATTGAAGCAGTTGATCAGAATTCAACAGCTGTTCGGCAGAAACGACAACTTCATTCTCATATGGTGCTTGAAAAGAGAAGCGATAGTTTGAACTGATATGATTTTTTTCTTCTGCTGTCCAACCGTTTGACTTAGGCGTACTGAGGAGTATTGACATGTCGAACGACTCGCCCCTTCCCATAAGGAATACACATTGGTGTGCCGAAAACAGGATCAGGAATCACGGTACTCGACATCTGGAATACATCTGCTACTAATTGTTCGTTCATAATTTCTTCAGGTGCACCCTCTGCGTAGACGGTTTTATCTTGAATCGCAACAATATGATGAGCATATCGGCAAGCAAGATTCAAATCATGAAGCACCATAACGATTGTTCGCTTTTCTTTTTCATTTAACTCAAACAGCAGATCGAGAATCTCTATTTGATGTGTCATGTCTAAGTAAGTAGTAGGTTCATCCAGTAGAATCGTCTCTGTTCCTTGAGCGAGTGTCATCGCGATCCACGCTCTTTGCCGCTGACCACCTGACAGGGAATCTACCGGTGTTTCCATAAAAGGAATAAGATTTGTCGCACGAAGCGCGTTCATCACGGCTTTTTCGTCTTCTTGTGACCACTGTTGTAGCCATGATTGATAAGGAAAGCGACCTTGCTTAACAAGTTGAAGGACAGTTAATCCTTCTGGAGCGATTGGTCCTTGCGGCAAGATCGCCAGTTCTTTTGCTACTTGTTTTGTAGAACGTTTTGCTACATCTTTGCCGTTTAGCAAAACATGCCCATCTTTAGGCGTTAATAGTCTTGCCATAGAGCGTAACAGAGTGGATTTTCCGCAACCATTGCTTCCGATTAAGACGGTGATTTTGCCTTTTGGGATCTGTAGGTTCAAGTCATCAATAATCGGTTCTTTTCCATAAGCTAAAGTTAGGTTAGAGGTTGTTAATACAGCCATCTGTCATCCACTCCTGTTATTGGTTTTTAAATAATAGATAAATAAAGTAGGGAGCACCGATCGCCGCTGTAAAAACACCGGCAGGCACTTCTAGAGGTGAGAATAATGTACGTCCGGCAAGGTCTGCCAAAACGACCATGATACCACCGATTAAAGCCGAAGCTGGGAGCAAGCCGCCGAACGACGAGCCTGAAATTCTTCTAGCGATATGTGGTCCGATAAGTCCAACAAACCCCATTGCTCCTGCAAACGCGACTGCTGAACCAGCTAAAGCTGTACAGACCATTAAAAGTAAGAATCGTTCACGGTGAACCGAGATTCCAGCTCCTTTTGTTAAATCATCACCAAAACCTTGAATGTTCAATCGGCGGACGAGTAGTACTAAGATAGGTAATATTCCTAAAAACCATGGAAGCAATGCTTTTACTTCGTTCCAGGAAGTACCGTATACCGTTCCGGTAAGCCAAATAGTCGCTTGACTAGCTCTATAAATCGGTCCTATGAGCATCATGAGCGTTGTTAACGCCTGCAATAAAGCCATGAGTCCGATTCCGATCAAGATGAGACGAATTGGTGTAACACCGTCTTTCCAAGCTAATGCATAAATCAGGAATGCTACAATTGTCGCTCCACCAAAAGCAAACAGTGGTAAATAGTTAATGCTTAATAAGAGGTTGTTAGAATCATCACTGAACATCGTTAGGAAAGCGACAGCTGCAAAACCTGCTCCACCTGTTATTCCGATCATATCGGGAGACGCTAAAGGGTTACGTATGATCCCTTGCAGAATTGCACCTGAGAGAGCAAGTGAAGATCCTGCAATAAATGCGACCAATACCCTTGGGAGTCTGAATTCAGTAATGATGAGCTGATTAATATCAAGCCCTGTTCCCATTAATGCTTGAAATACATCCCACGGTGCAATATACATATCACCGACACCGATACTGATTAGCATGGCAACTATTGCCGCAAATGTTAGGGCAATGATGCTAACAGTGGTTTTTTTATCAATTAAAAAAGAAAATGATTTACGCTGTAGGACCCAGTACTTTCTCATTTTTGAAATATTCCTTTTCGAACAATATATATGAAGAATGGTGTACCAATCAGAGCAGTTACAACTCCAACAGGTGCTTCTTCAGGCATGATGATATATCGTGCACCAATATCTGCCATAACGAGCATGATACCACCGATGACCGCAGAGTATGGCACGATCCAGCGGTGATCATTTCCTACTAAATATCTAGCAAAGTGAGGAACAACGATCCCTATGAAACTGATAGGTCCAGCTATCGCAACTGATCCTCCAGCTAGTATGATAACCATGAGAGCCGCGGCTAGTTTAAACACTACTGTTTTTTGACCTAAGCTGATGGCAACATCTTCACCGAGTGCAAAGGCGTTTAATTGCCTTGATAATAAGAGTGATATGACCCAGGCGATAACGAGTGCAGGTAAGACAGCGGCAAGCATAGAAAGTTTTCTTCCTTCAACAGAACCCGCAAGCCAGAATAAAACCTCATCTAGCGCCTTTTCATTGGTCACGAGCATACCTTGCGTGAGGGATGCAAAAAGAGCGGCCATAACAGCTCCTGCCAATGTTAGTTTGACGGGTGTAAGCCCACCTTGTCCGGCAGAGCCTAATGCATAAGCCAATCCTGCAGCAACAGCAGCGCCTAGGAATCCAATCCACATAAATTGCTGTATAGATGAAATTCCAAGAAAAGTAACACCAAAAACAATAAAGAATCCAGCTCCTGCATTCACACCGAAGATATCTGGAGAGGCAATTGGATTTCGAGTTAGCGCTTGCATGAGGACGCCTGCGATTCCTAAAGAAATTCCGACTGCCATACCAACGAGTGAGCGTGGTACTCGAGAAAGTTGAATGATTAAATGTTCGTTCGAGCCGTTAAAAGCCGTATATGCTTCAATGGCTTGTTTTAGTGAAGTGTTCGTATACCCTAGTACAACACTTAGCACCATAATAATAAGTGCAATCAATAGCCCTGCGATAAGTCCAGCTGCTTTAATTTTATTTCCGTATAATATTCCGTTCATTAGAGCCTCTTTTATTAATGAAAGTTATTCTCATTTATCAGTTTAAAAGTAAAGTAGGTATCTGTCAATGACTTTGAAAATCATTATCATTTAGTTGTTGACAACGTATTCATATCAGTTTATGATACGAATTGTAATTGATTCTCATTATCATTTACAAGATAAAAAGAGGAGAGAAAATCGAATGAAGAAAATTACATACAAATGGCTTGCGTTCGCAGCGGTATTGACGTTAATGCTTGCATTAGCAGCTTGCGGAGGAAAAGATAAAGAACAAGAAGAAAAGTCAGAAGGATCTTCTGCTTCTTATAAAGTAGAACATGCGATGGGTACAACAGAAGTTAAGAAAAACAAACGAGTAGTTGTACTAACTAATGAAGGTACTGAAGCCGTACTTGCTCTTGGCGTAAAACCGGTTGGAGCCGTTAAATCTTGGTTAGGTGATCCTTGGTATGATCACATTAAGGATGACATGAAAGATGTAGAAGTTGTAGGTGACGAGAGTACGGTAAACGTTGAGAAAATCGCAGCTTTAAAGCCGGACTTAATCATCGGAAACAAACAGCGTCAAGAAAAACAATATGATGAATTAAACAAAATTGCACCAACTGTATTTTCTGAAGAACTTCGTGGTGATTGGAAGATCAACTTCGAACTATACGCAAAAGCGCTAGATAAAGAAGAAAAAGGGAAAGAAGTTTTGGCTGCATTCGACAAGCGTATTGAAGATATGAAGAAAGAGGCAGCAGATCAGTTAAAAACTGAAGTTTCAGTTGTTCGTTTCCTACCTGGAACTTCTCGTATCTATCATAAAGATTCTTTTTCTGGTGTGATTCTAGATCAGATTGGATTTGCTCGCCCTGGTGATCAAAACAAGGATGATTTTATGGAAGAAGTTACACAAGAACGCATTCCAGATATGAATGGTGACATTCTATTCTACTTCACTTATGAAGAAGGTGACGGAAAAGCGACAGATACAGAAAAAGAGTGGACAAGTAATCCGCTTTGGAAGAACCTCGAAGTTGTAAAAGCGGATAAAGCTTATAAAGTAAGTGATGCCATCTGGAATACAGCTGGTGGAGTAAAAGCTGCTAACTTAATGCTAGATGATCTTGAAAAGTATTTCTTAGAAAAATAAGAGAATATAGAAAGGGAGCGAGAAATTCGCTTCCTTTTTGTTTTCAAAGAACTGCATTAAGGCGTTCTTAATTTGTACACAATTTCGCAATAAATCTGCCATAAGTTTTCCAAGGGAATAGGAATAATAAACATAATGTATAAATATAGAATAAATTTATTCCTGGAGGTTTTTGTAATGAATAAAAAACCATCGCTTGAAAAGGAACTGCAGCAACGTGAAATCTTAATGAAAGACGAGCAAACCAATGCTTGGTATTACGAAGACCACATTACAGCCATCGTTAACCGCGCCCGAAAAGAAGGTGCATTTGATGATCTCGAAGGATTAGGCAAGCCACTTAATCTAGATGAAGATCTTACGTATAATCCCGAGAAGCGTCTTCATAAAGTAATGAAAGATAATAACATTCTCCCGAGTTGGGTGAAACTTGGTCAGGAGATAGACGTACTTAAAGAAGAACTAAAAACGTATACCGTAGAATTCAACATCAAAAAGACCGTAGAGACCATTAACAAAAAAGTCTTTCAGTATAACTTAACTTGTCCACCTAGTGCACAACGGATGAAGATCAATCTGGAGGACGTTTTGAATAAATAATTGGAGGCTGTATGGCAAAGAAAAGTGCGTTAAATGCAGAACATTACCAATGGGGAGATGCATGTGATGGCTGGCACCTTGTAAAGCAAGAGAACCTAAGCATCATACAAGAAAGAATGCCTCCTCAAACAGCTGAGGTGAGACATTATCATGTTTTTTCCCATCAATTTTTCTTTGTTTTAAACGGAGAACTGTTGATCGAAAAAGATGGTGAAGAATTTATCCTTAGCGCGCATCAAGGATTAGATATACCTGCAGGGACAACCCATCAAGTTCGAAACGAATCAAGTTTGCCTGTTGAGTTTCTTTTAACTTCTCATCCCCCTGCACAAGGAGATAGAGTGGTTGTGAAAAAAGTAAAAAGTATTAGTACAGTGACCCTTTAAACATAAAGGGTTATTTTTTTGTCATGTGAATCTGAACTTATGGGAAAGATAGAGAAAAAGGATGCCAGGAGTTCATGAGATGTTAATGTATAAAGAGGTAACAAATCAAACCGAACGAATTGAACACTTTGTAATGCCAAAAGAGAAAGAAACGATCTGGATGTTTTATCAATCTCTTGAAGAAATGAATCAAGATGGTGTGTTAGAGCAATTCGATCTTCATCCGTTAGCTAAGAATGCTTTCTTACATTTTTCTGAACATCCACAACTTAATGTTTATGCTAATCATGCTGTGGTATCAACGTTTTATTTAGGGTCAGAAGATTATGAACCGGTCAGGCTTAACCTGTTAATGGGTGAAAGATATTTAATCGTAATGAGTGAACGTGAAATTTCCTTTCGGGAACAGCTTGTTCAGGATTTCACTAACAATCCTGAACATATGAAGCATGTAAGCTATATGTTGTACTATCTGATGAAAGATATTGTGAGTTCCTATCTTGAAGTTGTGGATCAACTTTCAGATGAGTTTTTAGAGCTTGAAAAAAGTGTGTTCATCGATCCACAAAAACGAGAAATCGGACGCGATGTGTATCGCTGGAAGACTCGGTTGCATAAGCTCAGACAATATGTGGAAGCTGAAGAGAGCATCATACAGAAAATGGGTCATGAGGACTTCGAATACGCCAATGAAGAGTCAGGATTTTATTTTAAAGATTTACTATCCTCTTTTTCAAGGGTAACCGCTGCTTTTGACAGTTTTAAAGAAAATTTAAAAGGTATTTTAGATCTGCAAATGTCTTTAAAATCTGATCACATGAATAGAATCATGAAAACGTTGACGCTCGTTAGTGCAGTATTCATTCCCTTAACATTTATCGCAGGTCTTTATGGCATGAATTTCGAATACATACCTGAATTAAAATGGCGATATGGCTATTTTTACGTTTTAACTCTTTGTTTAGTGCTGCCTGTTGTGATCATGAGTTATTTTAAAAAGAAAAGATGGTGGTGACCTTTACATAAAAACGTATGTGCTGAGGAAAATAAAGAAAAAGGAGGACGTGAAGCATGGAAAAAAGACCGTATTACATCAATGTTGAGACCGGTGAGATCCTTCCGATTAAAACCGCTTCTACTTTTCAGTTTGAAATATCTGCTTCTGATGAAGACGTAAGGCATCTCGAACGAAAATTTAGTGAATTAGACAGTACTGCAAATGATACGTTTGTAAGGTCTCATTTACCATATGTACCTTATTCAAATGACTCAGACAATGATAGATATGATCAGAAACTAAGAGAAGCCTATCAGATGATTCATGATCTTGGTCAAGAGGAGACAAGACAATTTATTGAAAGTATGAGTTTTTGGAATCCTGAAAAACCACAAGATTTAGAAAAAAGACCAAAAGACTAGATGTCTTTTGGTCTTTACGTTGTTAATAAATAAAATAGGCAATGTAGATGATGAGACCGATCACGATTGTAAAGCCGGCTAGTGCAATGAAGACGGGATTCAACAATGCAGTATGTCTGGAGACTGCAGGATTCACCTCATCTTCTGTGTACACTTTTTGTTTTTTTGCGATTTTCATCGTCCACCAGAGACCTACAGCTGCTACAAGGACAGATAACAAAATAAAGAACAGTGTAAACATGAGTTCACTCCTTAAACCTTGTTTGTCCTAATAGTGTTTGTGGATTTAACGGCTTTCATGCATAAGTAAAGTAGGTTGCTTTAAGGAATGAAGGCGCGCCAGTTCATTCTGTACGAGTGTAAGGATTTTTTCCTGATCGTCTTTATCAAAAATGTTATATTGATCACTTTCGATTAACAATACTGGCGTTTTATCATAGGCTTTAATCCATTCCTTGTATTTAGCATGAAGCGTTTTATAATAGGCAAAAAGTTCAGGGTTTTCTTCAACTTGCTCGTATGAGCGCCCTCTTTGACGGATACGATTTAAAACCGTCTCAAAATCACTATCCAAATAGACAAGTAAATCAGGACGAGACTTCGGGGTCTTGTCGATTTCGTTCATCATCGTTTCGAGAAGGTCTTTATAGGTATCAAATTCAAGCTGCGTCATGTTTCCTGAATCAAAATTTAGTTCTGCAAAAATTAAATCTTCATAAAGGCTTCGATCCAGAACGTTATCTGGACTCGTGCGAGCTTCCCGTATCGTCTTAAAACGTGTATTTAAAAAATAAATCTGAAGCGGGAAAGCCCATCGCTTCGGGTTTTTGTAATAATCGGGTAAAATAGGGTTGTCAACGACGCTTTCATAAAAGATGGAGCTTCCAAGCTGCTCGCTCAAAAATTCAGCATATGTAGACTTGCCAGTACCGATCATACCTGCCATTAAAATCACGGTATATCCTCCTAAATGGTGCTTCATCGGCGCTAAAGCCAGTGATGCGAGACTAGTTTAAAACATATGTATTCACAAGTTTAAAATCAATATATGGTATGTAAGGTATAAAGCCTTTCTAAATATATCATGTAATACAAAAGGTGAACAGAGATTGTTTTCATGAATCGTTTACACCTACTTAGGAATTTCTGATCGAACGCCCTACCATAAACGAGGCATCCTATATATATGGTAGGGAACTAAGTCATATTACTTGAACAAGTATCCATTTAAAAATATCATAGGCGTCACACGTGAAAACAGTAAAACGTAGAACGTATGCTGTGAAAAAGGGGATATGAACATGACCATTCAAATAAAAGTATATTCTGATTTTGTTTGTCCATATTGTTATTTAGCTGAATCGCCATTAATAAAAGCGACGGAAGATAAAGATGTTGAGATTGAGTGGATGCCATACGAACTCCGACCATTTCCTCAAGAAACATTGCGTCCTGAAGGAGACTATCTACAACGGTCATGGCAGGAGACAGTCCAGCCTTTATCAAAAAAAATGGGGGTTCATATGATCTTGCCAGGTGTATCTCCTCAACCCCATACTTTCTTTGCTCATGAAGGATTATTGTTTGCCAAGAAACACGATAAGGAAAGAGAGTATGCACATCTCGTTTTCAAAGCTTTCTATCAAAACGGAGAAGATATCGGGAAGATTGAAGTTCTTCAAAACATTGCTGAGGAAATTGGTCTCGATGGTAAGGCATTTCAACAAGCATTGGAATTCCGTGAGTTTAAGCAAGAAAGAGAAATGATTCTAAAAGAGGCAACAGAAGATTTGAACATTACGGCTGTTCCAACTATCATTATTGGTGAGAGAGTATTAAAAGGTCTGCATCCGCAAGCTAATATTGAACGTGCTCTTAGAGGCGCGATCAGGGATGCTAAATTCGAATTTTGTGACGGCGACGAATGTGAGTAAAATTAAAAAATATTGAAAAAAGAGCGCTTAGAAGGACTTCCTTCTTGGCGCTCTCTTTCGTTCTTAACAATGAAAAAAGGGGGTTGTTGATAGGGATGTCTATAATATAGCAAGGTCACATTAAAAATGGCCGAATGTGTGATTTTTTTGATAAACGTTATTACTTTGTGACAAAGTCGCGCTGACGGACTAAAGAGCAGCGGATTAAAATGAAAAAAGCCCTAATTAGGGGAGGGCTTTTTTCGGGAAAGGGGGGTACACCTATATAAGACGAAGGAAAAATAGAAAAGTTTCAAAATTTTTAAAAATTCTTTTTCTAGCTCTTCAAAAAGTGATAGAGTAAGTAACAGAAGAGAAGAGAGAAGGATATGGGATGAGAAATTTACTTAAAAAGTGGCATCCAGCAGTTGTTGTTATTGTAGCAGGAACATTGTTTACTCGAGCAGCATTTTTTATGACGATGCCATTCTTGGCTATTTATTTGTACAATGAAAAGGGAATCGATCCTGCTATGGTTGGATTGATTATTGGAGTTAGTGCTCTAACAGGTACGTTCGGTGGTTTCTTTGGGGGCTATCTGTCTGATCGAATAGGAAGGGTTCCTGTGATGACGGTTGCTATCTTCATTTGGAGTGCTGTGTTTGTTGGATTCGCGGTAGCAGACCAAGTATGGCATTTCTTTTTATTAAACATGTTAAACGGACTGTGCCGCTCATGGTTTGAACCTATATCAAGAGCACTGCTTGCTGATGTAACGACAAAAGAAAACCGGCTGACTGTTTTCAATGCTCGATATTTTGCAATCAATGTTGGTGCTGCAGTTGGTCCGGTTGTAGGAACACAGCTAGGAACATCGAATTCAACACAAGCTTTTTACATAACCGCGGTCGCCTACCTAATTTATGCGCTATTGATTGTTTTCACTTTAAGAGGCTACTCTAAAGAATTACAGGGTGGAGAAGAAAGAAAGTTCTCTATCAAGTCTGCCATAGGAGTACTTTCAAGAGATAGAGTGCTTGCTTTTTTTCTGATCGGAAATACGATTGTAATGATGGCACAGTCACAAATGGATACCACACTCGCGCAATATATAGGGAACGCACCTCAGTTTGAAAATGGCGTTAAGCTTTTTGCCTATCTTGTTGTTACAAACGCAATAACGGTTTTGTTACTTCAGTTTCCGGTAACAAACTATGTAAGGAGATTTCAGCCGATGAATGCACTCCGTTTCGGGAGTATTGCGTTCAGTCTTGCATTGCTTGGATTTGGACTTTCAACAAATTGGATTTTTCTTGTCATAAGCATGGTGTTTTTAACAGTGGGAGAAATTATCGTGTTCGTTATGAGTGATGTTCTTTTAGATGATTTAGCGCCTGAGCATATGAGAGGTACATATTTTGGGGCGATGTCGTTTCGATCGATTGGGTTCAGTGCGGGGCCATGGATCGGCGGTTTACTATTAAGTACGTTTGGCTTCGAACAGGGATTTTATGTGTTTGGTATTCTAACGCTGATCTCATTGCTTTCCTTGCCATTCTTTCAGTACGGAGAAGGTATCCGCAAAACGCTCCTAGAACAACAATCTGCTTCAACTTAGAAAGGGGAAAATCAGCATGATTACTGGAATTGAACATACTGGAATTATGGTTTCTAACATGGAGAACTCTATCAAGTTTTATACTGAGGTACTTGGTTTAGATTTAATAGATCGTTTCGATCATACAAGCGTACCCGTTGAGTTAGCATTCTTAGGGGTAGAAGGAAAAGTACTTGTTGAGTTGATCGCTGGTTATACAGGGCCGGTAACGAATGAAGGGAAGGTCCATCACATTGCATTTTCTGTACGGAATATTGAAGAGCAGTATGAGCTTTTGCGGAAAAAGGATGTTGTCATGAAAGATAAAGAAATTACAGAGCTTCCAAATGGAAAATACTTTTTCTTTTTTGGACCAGATGAAGAATCACTCGAATTTTTTGAGAGTAAATAGAAATGAAGACTGCATAATTGCAGTCTTTTTTTGTTTCTTTGTAAAGAGTCGTCATCCGGAGAAGGTGATGAGACTAAAGTCAAGAAGTCTATGATTGAGAATTAAATGCCTGGCAGCGTTTCTTTTAAATATTGGTTTGAACAGTATTCAACACCATACTTGTAGCGACTTTCTCTAACATTTCTAGCTTTATTCGGATCAATATGAATTCGTTTGATCTCTGGGTATGTTTCCATGATCTTTAAAGCGATCTTGTCGCCAGGTTCATCTGGATCAGTTAATACATATACTTCATCACAAAGAATCAATGCTTCTTCAATCGCTCTTCGTTCTTTATGCCGAAAGGAAATTCCATTTAAAATGACAAAATGGGCGTGAGGATGAACACTCTGTACTCTCAGTTGATCACTTTTGCCTTCAACAATGTATCCGGTCATAGCGCCTCCTGTAAAACTAAGATTCATTATCATTTTATGGAGGGCATATCGATAATAGTACGACTTCTAAAAAATATTGGACAAAGGAAGTGCATACCTTGAAGAAGCTAATTATCCTTACAAAAACGTTTTTCCTTAGCTTCTTCTCCTGTATTTGTATTTATGGGTTGTATTTGTTGCTAGGCGATATTGAAGGGTTATTTATCGGAGTGTTCATTCTCTTAGTATGCTTTTTCATATTCAGCATCCGATTCATTGGATGGATAATAGGGAGAAGGAAAACTCTTGCAATGAAAAGATTTCAACCGAATCTCATTATCATTATTCTTATTGCATTCTCTACAGCCTTATTATCTGTAAACAATTATGCGCTCGAAAGCTCATTACCTCACTCTTTATCTCCTAGAATAAAAAATCAATTTTATCTGGAAGCGATGGTAGTAGAAAAAGATAGGATTTTTGAACGAGTATCCTTTTTAAAGACACTAGAAAATGTCAATGAAAAAAGCGCTTCGGTTTTCTATGAACCCCAAGATCGGGAGTTAGCAGTCTCTGCGATTCGTCACATTCGTAAAATGCAGTCTTATCACAATGAATGGATTGATGTTCATGATGCTCTTCCTGTTACGGTCATTCTGTATCGAAATCCTTTAATCTTTCAGCAACATCTGCCGATTCATGCTTATGAAAACCTGCAAGCATTATACGTTCCTGCTCAAGAGACGATTCATCTGCTTGTTACTAAGGACATGGATGAAAATACTAAACGATTTTTGGAGTTGGTCGGACATGAATACACACATCATTGGATTAATAGTTACTTATTAAATAATAAATTGGATAATCGGCATCTGCCGAGATGGTTTGAAGAAGGGCTTGCAGAATATGCAGGAAAACAGAGCGTGAGAGAAGTGCCAGACTTTGTACCTTTAAATTTTATTCCCTTCACGAGACTTCACTCAGTAAAGGAGTGGGCTTATGAAAATCGGAGAAGATCTAGTCACCGCCCCTACCGACAAAGCTACTATGCCATCGATCAATTGGTGAGAGACGGAAATGATGCTAAGATCAAATCTTTATTGCTTAATAAACAGAAAAATTTTTACCGCTTGTTTGAAGAAGAGACGGGTGAATCCCTGATCGAGTTCGAGGTACGTTTTTTAAGAGAAGAGCTAATGAACATGAAGCGCTAAAAACCTTATTGTTCATTTATTCATAGCAGGAGTAAAGCACTTTAAAAGCAAAAAAGAACTCCTTACGAATAAGGAGCTCTATAATTATCTGCTTTTTAATTTTCTTTTAATGATAGGTAGTAACCTTTTTTTACCTTGTTTAATTAAAAAAGCAACTGCCATTCCTTTAATCCCTTGTTTAATGCGTCCCATTTTCATCCTCCTATAAAAATCATAGTTGTTTCAAGTAATATACCCGAAATCAGCATGAAGCAATCCTTTTATAGTAATACGGGTTACTTGTCTATACGTTTCATCACGATATGAATAATATGAACCGAATACAATTTTATAGGAGTTGAACGTATTGAGCATGTATAGAAGTTTTCCACCTTTTCCGGGTCAAGGCGGCGGTCAAGGCGGAGGGCAAGGATTTGGCCCACCAGGTGGCCCTCCAGGCGGACCTCCAGGAGGCGGTGGTGGTGGCGGAATGGCACCAACATCAGCACCTCCATCCTTTACACCATCTCAAGCACAAGGTTTTAGCTTGCAAGGTGGAGGCGGCGGAGGAAGTCAGCCAGGAGTCTATGCTGTTGATCCAGGCGCGATCAGACCTTGTTTGTACCAATATGTCTATATCTGGCCAACATGGGGTCCGGGATTTTGGGCATGGCTTACTTTTGCAGGACGTAGATCGGTTGCAGGATTTCGCTGGACCGGCAATAGATGGATCTATTTTGGCATGGATACACGCCAAATCAGTTCCTTCTACTGTTACTAAAAACAGCCGCCTCTGGGCGGTTGTTTTTTTATCCTATAGGATATAATGGTACGTTTTGAACTTGCCATGAATGATATATTTTCATTTCAGACGGAATATGTTTGGTTAGAGCATAGTGAACGGCTTCCCAAACAAGAGGAGAGCACCACTCCATTACTAGATCATCCGTGTGGATCCACCTTGTTCCTCTTGAATCTTGATCTGGAATGTCTGCTATATCCGTTTGTGAATGAATAACTATCATACAGTCAAAGAAAACCGCTGAATGTTGGGATCGCGTCCACTCTTTATAGTTCCATGGAAGTTCATAACAGCGTTCGCCTAGTTTTATACCATTTAGCACCCTGTACCCAGTCTCTTCTAAAACTTCACGAAAAACCGTTTCATATTCTGGTTCACCGTCGTTAGGTGTGCCACCAGGAAGGTCGAATCGATTTTTATAAGGACCACCGGTCTTTTCAATGACGAGCAGTTCTCCAGACTCGTTCAAACAAATACAATAGATTCCCCTGTGTTTATGCATTTCGTAAGCCCCCTCAAAAAAATACCTTTTCATGTTCGATGAAAAGGTATTGTATCATTCTTATTCTTTTACCAGTTCATTAAGTTCTGATGTTAAAGCTTCAAACTTGTTGAAACTATCGACTACTTCTTCTACACATCTATGTTGCTCTTCTACAGATGCAAGAACTTCTTCAACAGAACCACTTGATGTTTCTGCTATTCCAGAAACCGAATGAATCTCTCCTACAATGTATCCGGTAGATTCATACAGTTGATTGATCAATTCTTGCACTTCAGAAGACTGTGTAGCAACTTGATTGGTGTTCATTAAAATTTGACTGAAATTCTCTGCCGTTTTCTCTGTTGCTTCTAGACTGGATGTGACGACCCCTTGCGACCCATTTACAAATTGGGCGGCTTGTTGGGCTTTGTTGCGGATTTCACTTAATATAGATCCAATCTGCTTAGTTGAATGTTGAGAATCTTCAGCAAGGCGCCGAACTTCGTCTGCAACAACAGCAAATCCTCTACCTTGATCTCCAGCTCGTGCAGCTTCAATCGCCGCATTCAATGCAAGGAGATTCGTTTGAGAAGAGATGTCTTCTATTGTCGTTAAGATCCCTTCAATCGATTCACTTTGCTCATTTAATTCATACATAAGAGTGTTCGTTTGCTGCATCAGCTCACTCACTTCTTTCATCTTAGAAGAAAGTTCTAATACTTGATTTTCTCCTGCATTTGTAACAATTACCGTTTGCTCTGAAAGTTTTTTCATATCATTCGAGTGTTGAAAAAGACCTTTTGCTACATCGTTGGTGCTTGTGACAGACTGACTCATTCCACCAACACTGACAGCCTGAGACTCTACACCTTTTGCTACTTCTGTAAAAGCATACGTAATGTTACTTGATATTTCTCCTGTTCGTGTAACGTTCTCCTTCACAGACTGACTAAAATGATGCAGGTTCTCTGATGCATCTTTTATTTTACTCAACAATTGTTCCAATTTCCTCTTAGCCTGCTCTGATTGTTTTTCAGCGCTTAAAATATTTTCATGCATACGCTGACCGATTCTTGCTTGTGCTACTAATGCAGCAGTAATGACAGTTAAGAAGACGTTTAATGAGATAATAATCTTAGGATCTTGTCCAGCAAACATCGTTTCTTTATATTGAAAGAAGAAGAAATTAGTTAACAATAATCCACTAATACCCGATAGTAAGATGGAAAGGTAGTTATGATATAACGTGATGACTGCTAAGCATACATAAGTCATCAGGTAAGTAGAAATCTTCGGATTCGAGTCTGCCATGATAACGGTTAGTACCGTTAATCCGAGAACAACAAAATATTGAACTGCGAAGGGAGCCCACTTTCGGTACGTCCAAATCGAGAGTGATAATAAGATTAGAAGGCCAGCTATACCATAAAAAAAGACACTGTCTATGGTTTTCGTACTCGCATATGTGCTTACTAGACCGAGAACATACATACCCCATAACATTTTTGTAACCAGTTTATTCGTTTGTGAATTTGAGGCAAATGATGGATTCAAATTTCGTCATCTCCGTTTTAAAATGTAAAAGTACTGCTTTTATATCGGTAGATTTCTCTTTGCATTTAAGGCGTTTACCAAATTTTGTTTTAGTTGTTTCTGTATTTATTGTAATCGTGAACATTTTCCATAATAACTGAATAGTAGATGAGACCTTTTGCTTTTAAACTTATCATTCGAGGTGATTAACGATGAAAAAAAAGACTTGGATATTTGCTATCATTCTGTTGCTTGCAGCTTGTAGCAGCGAATCAAAAAACACAAATACAAAAGAAGAATCAGCTCCGAAAACGACCGAACCTTCACCACCTGAAAAGAAGAATGAAGAGGTTAAAGAAGAGCCTGTTACCGAAGAAGTAACTTCCATTGAAGAAGAAGGAACGTACATTGGTCAGATTGACAATAATTCTATTGAAGTAGAGGCAGCAGGTGAGACATTAGTTCTTCGTCTAACGGATGAAGTTAGAGGTGCCGTCGAGAGTATGAAGGATGGTGCCAAAGTGAAAATTGTTTATAAGAAGAATGATGAGGGGCAATGGGTCTTAGAGCAAATTAATGAAGTAAGTACGCCACAGGCACCTACATCAAAAAAGCTTACGTACATAGTGGATGGGACTTCAGTGGAAGAAGACGCTGTATTAACAGAGAGTGAGCTTGAATACTATTTCTACAAACTTCCAGATTTTGAATTTACAGCAGAAGAGCCAAGAAAAGACTTATTGTTTGCAACAAAATTTGCAGAGACGTTTGTCAGAATAGAGCCGTTGTCAGAAGAGGCGTCCATCGATGATCTAAAAGAATGGGCAAAGGATGAACTGGAAGCAATCGGGGAAGTAAACGAAGTGAATGGAGTAGAGGTCGCTGGACCGGCATTTGAAAAGACTTCGTTATTTATTACAGCATCAAAAGAGTCTTACAAAAAATACATCGTTATTCAAGAGTTAAGTAATGGAGATCAAGTTAAATATACAGTGAATCTGCCAGAACATAAGGATGCGGCTAAATGGGAACAAGCTATTTGGGCCATGCTTTCTACTCTTCAAACGAAATAGTAATGTAAAGCGTATCTTTAGATGCGCTTTTTTATTTGAATCTACAGGAAAGAAGAATAAATGATTATCATAAATTTAGCATATGGCATATAATATTTACAAAGGTTTAAAAAGTTTCCCTAAGGAAAGATAGGTGAATGTTATGTGGTATAAAGAAAGCTCTTTGTTTAAGCTGCAACAATACACGATTATCCTACACAAACTCGGAATCTTTTCGCAGGAAGACAAGGTAGATATTTTAGGTAAAATACAAAAGTATAAGATGAAAGTTGGTTTAAAAGATTAGGCTGCCTAAGTAGGGAGCCTCTTCAAATGGTCCTATTTCTTTACATAGAAAAGACCCGGCAGCAACTGCCGGGTCTTTATATATAGGCTGAACTTATTTTTTAGTTACGTTAGCTGCTTGTGGTCCGCGAGCTCCGTCAACAATTTCAAATTCTACTTCTTGACCTTCGTCAAGTGATTTGAATCCTTCTGATTGAATTGCAGAGAAGTGTACGAATACGTCGTCTCCACCTTCAACTTCGATAAATCCGAAACCTTTTTCAGCGTTAAACCATTTTACTTTACCTGTTTGCATGTGAATGCCTCCTAGAACGTTTGCACTTTTGTGCTCTGTAATTACCAAACCACTTTCAAACTCTTAAGTTAAGATGTAATCCAGTACTGAATGGTTGTCACAAATATATCATAAGAAAAAAGCTCTCGCAAGGAACTTTTCTGAAAAATAGGAATAAAGAGTCAGGATATTTTCTCGAATACAATTTTCAACTGAACCTTATGGGTTAATGTGAAGGTTTTTCAATATTTATTGTGGATAAACATAGCAAAAATAAAAAACCATCTGCCTTCTATTCCCTAGTAGGAGATGGTTTCAAATCATGTGATGGCCGAGTTGCTACGATACCTGTCGCTTTTACAATCTGATTTAAGATGTTAACTCTGGATTGATCGTCAAAATTTTGAGCTTTGACAAAAGCGTATCCATCTTCATTGGAAACATAACGAGGTGGCAAGTTGTTCAGTGTGATCGCAAAGACATCAGCTTTACAAATCTCGCATTTGCAAGGAAGCTGAAGCTGTCCCCAATAATTCTTTAATGCTTCTTCTACTAGAATCTCCATGGCGTTTTTTACATTCATGGGCTTTTTACCCCTTTATACACAATCTATATGAATAGAATAGCTTATTCTTACTACATATGTAAACTTTTACTGTGACTAACAAGACTATTTAACTATAGTTTTTTTTATTGTTTTTCTCCTATCATACTTTGTTCCTAAATTAACAATAATATATGATTTTTCTGAAAATTAGCTTGAAATCATATATGATTTGAGATTAACATAGGATTATGAAGACTACACATAAAACAAACAAACAGCAGTATGCTTATCAAGTCATTCGTTCCCGTATCTTAGATGGCAGGTATCCGCCGGGTCACAAACTTGTTATTGACCAACTTGCTAGAGAGCTCAAAACAAGTGCAATTCCCGTTCGTGAAGCGATCAGGCTGCTAGAAGCGGATTCTTTAATCTCGTTCAAGCCTTACTCAGGAGCGATTGTTACCCCCTTTGATGAACAAGCATATTTAGAAACTTTATCCGTTCTAGCCGTATTAGAAGGTTTTGCGACTGCAGAATCATCAATACACTTTCCTCACGAAAAACTTGAAGGTTTAAGAGTGTACACAAAGCTTATGGAAGATGCACTTGAACAACTTGATTATTCTCTTTTCTCCAACTACAACAAAGAATTTCATAAACTCACATACAAATATTGCACCAATCAATTTCTGTTAGAACAGATTCATACAACTTGGGAAAGGCTCGGGACTGTTCGTCAACAGGGATCAACCATGAAACCTGTTCGAATGAAGCGATCAGTTATAGAACACTATCAACTAATCGAGATGATGGAAAAAAGAGAAGACCCCAAAATTATAGAGACATTTGCAAGAAACCATAAATTGAATACACTAAAAGCTTTTCTTGAGGATTCGCAACAAAATTCTATTTGAGGAGATGAAAGTATGAAAGTAGAAGAAGTTAAGAAATCTTTAAGAGGTTCAATTGCTCCCGTCATCACCCCTTTTCATGAAGATGAATCGTTAGATCTCAAGACACTTAAAAGTTTGATAGACTGGCATATCCAGTCTGGAAGTCATGGCATCTCAGTTACTGGTACGACAGGAGAACCTTCATCGCTGACATTAAAAGAACGCGAGCTTGTAATGGAAACAGCGATCAAAGCGGTAAATAAGCGCGTGCCTATCGTTCCTGGAACTGGATCGACCAATCACCAAGAGTCTCTTCATCTAACGAAATTAGCTCAAGAAATGGGAGCAGATGCCGCTATGGTTATCGTTCCTTACTACAATAAGCCCTCACAACATGCACTTTACAAACATTTTAAGCTCATCGCAGACTCAGTAGACATCCCACTTATCATTTATAACATCCCAGGAAGAACCGCTGTGAATCTGGAAGTAAAGACGCTAGCGCGACTTAATGAAGACTGTCCAAACATTATTGGAGTGAAAGAATCAAATAAAGACTTTGAACACATAAACCGAGTGCTTTTACATTGTGGACGTGACTTTTTGCTTTATTCAGGTATAGAGTTGCTTTGCTATCCGATGCTAGCCATCGGTGGGGCAGGATACATATCTGCAACAGCAAACGTACTTCCTTCCAAAGTCGCAGAAGTTTACAACGCATGGGATTCTGGAAATGTAGAAGAAGCATTAAAGCTTCATTATGATTTGATGCCTTTAAATGATGTTCTTTTTAAAGATACGAATCCAGCACCGTTGAAAGCTGCACTTGGAATGATGGGCAGAATCAATCCGACATTAAGAATGCCAATGGATCTGCCAACTGAATCTCTGCAAAAAGAAATCAGAGCCGTACTGGCTGATTACGGGTTAGTAGAAAAAATAGGGAGTGAAGTTTAAATGAAACACGCACGCGTTATTTTTGAAGGAAGAGAACAAAGAGGAACGGTAATAGATGATGTGATCACTTTTTCATCAGGAAAATCAGCAAAGGTGAGCGAGATCAAAACGTGGCTTCCACCTTTTACGCCAAACAAAATGATAGGGTTAGCGCTGAATTATGCCGATCATGCAGATGAGCTAGGGCTAGAAAAACCGGCAGAACCTGTCCTTTTTATTAAGCCGAATTCCTCATTAGTAGGTCATAAAGGCCAAGTGTTCTATCCAGACGGTGCAACATACATGCACTACGAAAATGAACTTGCCGTTGTCATCGGTAAAGAGGGAAGAAACATTAAAGCTGAAGACGCGATGGAATTTGTAAGCGGTTACACCATAGCGAACGATGTTACCGTCCGTGACTTTGTGAACAACTGGTACCGTCCGCCTGTCCGAGCAAAAGGACACGACACTTTTGGTCCGATGGGTCCTTATTATGTAGATGCATCTGACATTCCCGATGTGACAAACCTTGAACTTCGCACATATGTAAACGGTGAATTAAGACAGCAAGGAAATACAAAGGATTTAATGTATTCGATCCCGGAAATCATTGAATTTGTATCGTCATTCATGACGCTTGAAAGGAATGACGTGATCTGGACAGGTACGCCAAAAGGTATCTCTCACGTTCACCCTGGCGATGTGGTAAGGCTAGAGATCGATTATCTAGGAGTCCTTGAAAATACGATTGTTGATGGACGAACGGAAAAAGTGCCAACGGGAGGGAAGGATCATGAAACCGGAAATTAAAGAAGAGGTTCAGCACTATATTAACGGACAGTTTGTTTCAGGGCATAAAGGAGACTTTTTCGTTAATATCAATCCCTATACGAACGAAAAGATCAATAAGGTAAGTGAAGGAACGAAAGAAGACATTAATGCAGCAGCAAAAGCGGCAAAGGATGCTTTTAAACAAGGTCCATGGGGAAAGATGAAGCAGGAAAAGCGTCTCCAATATATCTATAAGATTGCTGAACTCATTGATCGAGATGTAGAAGAGATTGCGTTGTTAGAGTCTTATGACACGGGACTTCCTATTGCTCAAACGAGAAAGATGGTAGGACGTGCTGCAGATAACTTTAGATTTTATGCAGAAATGGTAAAGAACCGTATGTCTGGTGAAGCTTATCATGTGGATGATGAGTTCATGAACTATACGATTCAAAAGCCGGTCGGCGTTGCAGGGTTGATCACACCATGGAATGCCCCGTTCATGCTTGAGACATGGAAGATCGCACCTGCACTTTCAACGGGAAACACGGTCATTTTGAAACCAGCTGAATGGTCACCGTTAACAGCTAATAAACTAGCTGAACTTGTAGATGAAGCAGGATTGCCAGCCGGCGTTTTCAACGTTGTTCATGGTTTTGGTGAGACAGCGGGAGCATCACTTGTAGCACATGAAGATGTACAGCTCATCTCGTTTACAGGTGAGACGAAGACGGGTTCAGAAATTATGAGAAACGGTGCTGCTTCTTTAAAGCGTTTCTCCATGGAACTTGGTGGGAAGTCACCGATCATCGTATTTGATGATTGTGACTTTGAACGTGCTCTTGATGCTTGTGTATGGGGAATCTTCTCTTTTAACGGAGAAAGGTGTACGGCGAATTCTCGCTTGTTCATTCAAGAATCGATTAAAGATGAGTTCGTCGCTCGTTTAAAGGAGAGGGTGGATAACATTATCGTTGGCGATCCATCTGATCCAGATACTGAAGTTGGTCCTCTTATTCATACAGAACACTATGAAAATGTGAAACGATATTTAAAGATTGCCAAAGACGAGGGTGCTGAAGTTTACACCCAAGCACTATCTGAATCTCACAAAAAAGGAAACTTTGTCGCTCCGACACTTTTATTAAATGTGAAAAATGATATGACGGTGGCACAAGAAGAAATCTTCGGTCCAGTTTTGTCTGTGATGACATTTATGGATGAAGCGGAAGTGATTGAATACGCAAATGATATTAAGTACGGTCTCGCAGGCTATGTGTGGACGAACGATATGAAAAAAGGTCTTCGCGTTGCAAACGCCGTTGAAGCCGGAATGCTGTGGGTGAATTCACAGAACGTACGTGATCTTCGTATTCCGTTTGGCGGTTCTAAAAATTCAGGAATTGGCCGTGAAGGCGGACACTACGCGTTTGAGTTTTACACAGAGATGAAGGTGGTGCATGTTGCACTAGCTGACCATCACATTCAGCAGTTTGGAAAGAAAAAACAGTCGCTTCAAACTGAAGCGAAACATTAGGAGGGATTTCTTTGCCTGCACGCACGGGGGAACAATATATTCAAGGGATTTCAAAGGCTAAGAATAACGTTTGGATTCATGGTGAGAAAGTAGATGATGTTCCTTCTCATCCAGCATTTCGAAACATTGTAAGATCCATTGCTAATCTGTATGACCTCCAGCATGAAAAAGCAGACAAGATGCTCTATACCTCTGAACAGACAGGAGATAAAGTTGGTCTTTCCTTTATTGCACCTAAAACTGTGGATGATTTAATTAGACGACGTGAGATGATTTCTGAATGGGCAGGATACACAGGTGGGATGATGGGGCGTACGCCGGATTATTTAAATACGAGTGTTATGGCTTTCGGTACGTCAGGCAACTTTTTTGCACAAAACGATCCGATGTTCGCAGAAAATGCCAGAAAGTATTACGACTATTGCCGTGAAAATGATATCAGCCTAACACATACGCTCATCCACCCGCAAACGAACCGATCAAAAAAGCAGTCTGAGCAAAAAGATCCGTACTTATCTGCTCGTATCGTGGAAAAGAACAAAGACGGGATTGTAGTAAAAGGGGCTAGACTGCTAGCAACACTAGGTGGGGTAACGGATGAAATCGTTGTGTTCCCATCTACACTCAATAAAGCTTCATCTGAAGACGATCCGTATGCGATGGCTTTTGCTATCCCGAATAATACAGAAGGATTAAAGTTCTTATGCCGTGAATCGTTTGATACCGGTCGAAGTCAATGGGATCATCCGCTTAGCTCTCGATTTGAAGAAAGTGATGCGATCGTTGTTTTTGATAATGTACTAGTACCGTGGGACCGCGTTTTCGTAAGCGGTAGCTCCGATATATGTAACCGAACGTACGTGGAGACAAATGCGATCGTTCATATGGCGCATCAAGTAATCGCGAAGAATACGGTGAAAACTGAATTTGTGCTCGGTGTTATCTTAAATATGATGGAATCGATTGGCATCGATGTGTTTCCACATGTAAAAGAAAAAGCATCAGAAGTTATGCTGATTCTTGAAACGATGCGTTCTCACCTCTACCGTGCTGAGCACAACGCTTCAATCGATAAGTATGGAAACATGACACCGGACTTTGCACCGCTGAACGCTGCGCGTAACTGGTACCCGAAAATGTATCAGCGCATTGTTGAGATCGTGAAGATTCTTGGTGCATCAGGTTTGATGGGAATTCCGACAGAAGCGGATTTTAACGCGGATGACATCGGCGAACTCGTTCATCGTTATACGCAAGGAGCAAACATTGATGGATACGAGCGTACTCAACTATTCCGTTTAGCATGGGATATCTCTATCAGCACGTTCGGCGGACGCCAAGCTCTTTATGAGTATTATTTCTTTGGAGACCCAGCTCGTATGTCGAACATCTATTACGATCAATTTAACAAAGAGCCTTACAAAGCGATGGTAAAAGATTTTCTGCAGCGCGTGAATTCCAAAAGCCATAATTACAGTAGTGTCTAGGAGGAGTCGACATGGATTTTAACATTATACGAATCGCGCGTGTTGTTATGAACGTTACCGACCTCCATGCTTCCCGTGATTTTTATGTGAACGCCTTAGGTTTCATCGAAACGGCTGCTACTTCAGAATGGATGGCCTTACGCGGACTAGAAGAACACTCGCATCATAGCCTTTTGTTAAAAAAGGCAGATAAACCTGGCGTTCATGTCGTGAGCTACAAAGTGTGGGAAGACAGCCACTTGAATGAGCTTGAAACCTTCTTTAAAGGAAAGGGAGCTAGAGTGCTGTGGAAAGATGCAGACTCTGCCGTTGGAATCGGGAAAACACTATGTGTAGAAGATCCTTCAGGCATTCCGCTCGAATTTTTTGTGGAGATGGAGAGTGTTGAGCGCTGTATCCAAAAATATGATCTTTACCGTGGCGCCCGTGTTCAACGTATTGATCACATCAACTGCATGGTTCCTGATGTGGAAGCGGCTGTTCAGTTCTATACAGATGAACTCGGATTTAGAGTTTCAGAATATACGGCAACAGAAGACGATCGAACATGGGCAGCATGGCTGCACCGCAAACCGACTGTTCATGATGTAGCGTTTATGAACGGAGAAGGTCCTCGTCTTCATCACGTAGGCTTTTGGCTATCTGATCCGATGAGTTTAATACATTGCTGTGATGTGATGGCTAGCATGGGGTACGCAGATAACATCGAGCGTGGGCCAGGACGTCATGGCTTATCGAATGCATTCTTTTTATATGTTCGGGATCCGGATGGTAACAGAATTGAACTATACAATGGGGATTACCTGACGAGTGATCCAGACTTCAAGCCGATCAAATGGGATATTAACGACCCGAGACGCCAGACGTTTTGGGGACATAAAGCTCCTGACAGCTGGTTTAACGAGGCAACTTCGTTCTTGAGTTTGGAAAAAGGTGAGCCTGTCGAGCTAAAAAGTCCAACACTAGCGCAGCGTAAGCCTGATTTTGTGACTTGATGATTGGGTTTAGTATAGATAAAATAAAACAATTGAAGCCGGTCCTGCTTGTAATTTGCAGGAGCCGGCTTTTTTGAAGGTTTTCAAAGATGCATAGGACCAATCTAGCTCATCCAGCAGTATGAAATGCATGCTGGATGAGCGATTATCAAGATTTATGAGCGATTATCAAGATTTATGAGCGATTATCAAGATTTATGAGCGATTATCAAGATTTATGAGCGATTATCAAGATTTATGAGCGATTATCAAGATTTATGAGCGATTATCAAGATTTATGAGCGATTATCAAGATTTATGAGCGATTATCAAGATTTATGAGCGATTATCAAGATTTATGAGCGATTATCAAGATTTATGAGCGATTCTCAAGATTTATGAGCGATTCTCAAGTTTTATGAGCGATTCTCAAGATTAATTATCTTTCAAATTCATTCTTAATATAGATTAGTCCGTTTTCAGTCAATCTAGTTCCTCTTCGACCTTTGCTTTTCACGACAAACCCTTTTTGCTCCAAAAGGTCTAATCGTAATCTGACTTGAGCTTCTGAGAGCTTAACGCTTTGTGCTTCCAAGTCCAGCAGTAAGCTCTTTCGGCTGGATGCTTTACCAGAAAGATGGTTACGATAGATGCAGCTCATAATCGCAGCTTCTTCATGTGGTGCTATAAGCGGAATTTCCTCAGAGGTGGCTGCAACCTCTTTAAATGTCTCTGACGAATAAACCCTTTCATCACTATTAATCTTCATCGCTTCCTGAGGCAGATCTTTAACAGTGATCTTCTCGTTTTCAGAAACGGCAAGCATATAGTCAATAGCGTTCTTTAGTTCTCTAATATTACCGGTCCAAGTGCGGTTTATCAGAAGACCAAGTACGTCGTTTTCGACTTTCATTCTTTTAGAGGTACGAATGGCCAAAAAATGATTCAGTAAAAGGGGGATATCCTCTTTTCTTTCACGGAGAGCTGGAATTTTTAAGTATAAAACATTTAATCTATGATACAGATCTTCTCGGAACAGTCCTTTTTTTATGTCAGATGCCAAGTCTTTGTTCGTTGCAGAAATAACCCTTACGTCAATAGGGAGCACACGAGTTCCGCCGACTCGCCTTAATTCTTTTTCTTGCAGAACACGCAAGAGACGCGTTTGAAGTTTTACGCTAATATCACCAATTTCATCGAGAAAAATGGTGCCACCTTCTGCTTGTTCAAAGAGACCTTGTTTTCCGCCTTTTTTTGCACCTGTAAATGCACCTTCTTCATATCCGAATAGTTCACTTTCTAATAGATCCTCTGAAAGGGCAGAACAGTTTACTGCGAGAAAGGGGCCGTTTCTTCTGCGTGATTCGTTATGGATGGCACTTGCAAAGAGTTCTTTACCCGTGCCGCTCTCGCCTTGTAAAAGGAGGGAAAGATCTGTTACAGCCAGTTTTTTTGCAATGTTTTTTGTTTGAACGATTGCCTCGGAGTTACCGACGATATCACTAAAGTAATATTTTCCGAGATAGCCTTTTCGTTTGAGTTCATATCGTGCGGCTTTTTCCATTGAGATTGTAGTACTCGTGTTTTTAAATGTTGCAATCATCGTGTTTTCAACTGGTAATGAAAATCTGTGAACCATAAAATTTATATCATTAATCGTAAAAAATTGATCATATGGTTCACTTGCCGTATCTGTTAGAAAGTGAAGCAACTCTTTATCTTTAATGATCTGTTTAATATGTTTTCCCACAGCTTGCTTTGAGTCGGTTAGAAATATATTCTTCAGTTCTTCATTAAATACGGTGATCTTTCCCGTATGATCAAATGATAGAATACCATCATTAACGCCATTTAATACTTTGTCCAAGTGTTCGTTGAGTTGAAGGGCCTTTTGATTAGCATGTGCAAGTTTCTTCGACAACTGAATAATTTTTTCTGTAAATCGTTCAGATATGCCTGTTGCGCGGTCATCTAAGACACCAAGTTCTCCCAAGATCTCTGTTATGGTAGTAATGTCGATCAGACGTACGCCAATATTAATAATTCTCTTAACCTCTTTTGGTACTAGATGCATCTCACCGGGTGTAACAGCGATATCTGCATGTTGGTAGTGAGGAATGCCCGGATAGTAAGGAAGGTAATTTAAGTGATTGATTCCTAGATGCATGAGAGTTTGTATGGACTGTTCTACCGTTTGAGGAAAATCGTTCACATACATAACATCTGTCCCCTCTGGCAACTGTAAAAGCTGATCCATATATTCGTAGTTGACGGTGCGTCTTGCCGTAATCACTCTACAAGATTCACTTAAACAGTGAGCTACCTCACGTTTTATCAGATAAGAAGAGAGAATTACAATTTCACTCTCTAATCGTGTAGGAAGCATCTCTTCAGAAGAATAGCTCCGAATTTGAAAATAATCACCCAATATGGATTGAAGTTGATGGGTTAGTGCTATCCGTGTTTCCTTTGTACCTGCCAATAGAACAATCTGTTTTTTTGTCTCCATCATTTACACCTTCTTTAATGGTCTTTTTAAGGATGTTTTTTGGTTACGAAGCTATTATCTTATAACTAGCCAATTAATAAAACAAAATATTTAAAAACCTTTAATAAAAGGAACGGAATGTTGGCACAATTCTTGCAAATAATACAAGTTGAATTTTAGAAAAGGGGGAAGAAACGTGGATAAAAAGAAAAGAAAGTTTGAGATGCCGGATACGTTTGTTATCGTATTCTTTGTTGTAGCATTAATGGCTCTATTAACGTATATCATTCCGGCAGGTCAATTTGAAACGAAAGAAACGACCTATATACAAGGCGGGGAAGAGCAGACAAAAACAGTTCTTGTTCCAGACAGTTTCTCGTATGTAAAAGGGGAAGACGGTGAGCCTGCAACTAAAGGTGTCAGCCTTTTTGAAGAAGGCGGCGGTGCCGGATTCTTAAACTATATCTTTGAAGGATTAGTTACTGGGGATAAGTGGGGATCTGCTGTTGGGGTTGTTGCGTTTATCCTTATTATCGGTGGCGCATTCGGAATCATTATGAAGACGCGTGCGATTGAAGATAGTATTTTAAAGATGATTGATCGTACCAAAGGAAAAGAAGTTCTTATTATTCCGATTATGTTCTTGTTATTCTCTTTAGGTGGAGCTGTTTTTGGAATGGGTGAAGAGGCCATTGCATTTGCGATGATTCTGGTACCAGTCGTAATAGCTCTTGGTTATGATGCGATTACAGCGGTGATGATTACGTATGTTGCCACCCAGATTGGATTTGCAACATCATGGATGAATCCGTTTGGTGTAGCAATCGCACAAGGAATTGCGGGAGTTCCCGTATTATCTGGCGCACCTTTTCGTATTGGGATGTGGGCATTCTTTACATTAATAGGTATCGTTTATACTTGGATCTATGCTTCTAGAATTAGAAAAGATCCTAAACGTTCATTATCATATGAGTCCGATGCATACTTCCGGGAAGATTTTAAACAATCGGATATCAAAGCGAATTTTGGAACGGGACATATCCTTATACTTTTAACAATAGTAGCAGGGGTAATCTGGATAGTATGGGGCGTTGTAAAAAGAGCATACTACATTCCTGAAATTGCAACTCAATTTTTCACAATCGGTTTAGTTGCGGGTATAATTGGAGTAATCTTTAAATTAAATAACATGACAGTAAACGGTATTTCTGATGGATTCAAACAAGGAGCTAGAGATATTCTTCCTGCGGCCCTCATTGTTGGTATGGCAAAAGGAGTTATCATCATGTTAGGTGGAGACAACCCGGCTGAACCTTCCGTATTAAACACAATGCTGAATGCAGCAGGCGGACTTGTTTCAGATGTACCTGTAGCTGTTTCTGCTTGGATCATGTATGTCTTCCAAGCCGTGTTCAACTTCTTTATCGTTTCAGGTTCTGGCCAAGCTGCTCTTACTATGCCGTTAATGTCTCCGCTTGCTGACATGGCAGGCGTTACTCGACAAGTGGCAGTACTTGCATTTCAGCTTGGTGACGGATTTACTAACATGATCGTTCCGACTTCCGGAGCATTGATGGGAACATTGGGTGCGGCACGTATCGAGTGGTCTAAATGGTTCAAATTCCAGATTAAGTTTCAGCTATTGTTGTTTATTTTAGCTTCTATTGTAATTGTTACTGCAGTACTTATTGGTTTTAAATAATCTATCTTTGAAAAAATAAAGGAATGATTCACATGTTTACACTTATAAAAGGCGGTGAGGTATACGCACCTCATTATCTCGGTAAAAAGGATATTTTACTAGCTGCTGGGAAGATCGCCAGCATCTCAGAAAATATTGATTGGCCTGCACCAGCACTTGATATCCATGTTATTGATGCAACAGGAAAAATGGTGGCACCAGGTTTTATCGATGGACATGTTCATATTACTGGCGGTGGAGGAGAAGGCGGATATAAAACGAGGACTCCTGAGATCTATTTGTCAGATGTAACTAAAGCAGGTGTGACAACGATTGTTGGTGTGATCGGTACGGACGGAACAGCGCGTACGATGACCAACTTAATCGCAAAAGCAAAAGCGCTTAAAGAAGAGGGGATCTCATGCTTTGTGCATACTGGTTCTTATCAGGTTCCTGTTAAAACGCTAACAGGAAATATCGAAACAGACATTATGATGGTTGATGAGATTATCGGTGTAGGTGAAATTGCGATTTCTGATCATCGTTCCAGCCAGCCGATCGCTCATGAACTGGCTAGGCTTGCTTCACAAGCAAGAGTCGGAGGCATGCTTTCAGGAAAAGCAGGTGTTGTGAACATCCATCTTGGCGACAGCAAACGCATGTTATCTTTGATTGAAGAAGTTGTAGAAACAACAGATCTGCCTCTTTCTCAATTTTATCCGACGCATATTAACCGGAATTCTTATTTGTTTGAAGCGGGGATTCATTACGCGAAAAAAGGCGGTATTGTAGATTTTACAACAAGTACGACGAAGAAATTTTTAGAAGAAGGCGAAGTCAAATGCTCTGTTGGACTCAAAAGGATGCTTGATGCCGGTGTTGCGATTGAGCAAATCACGTTTACATCAGACGCACAAGGAAGTTTGCCTGCGTTTAATGAATTTGGAGAATTTACTGGCCTTCGTATCGGCAAAGTGAACTCACTTTACAGTGAAGTGCGGGATGCTGTCCAAACAGAGGGTGTTCCTCTTCAACAAGCATTGCAAACAATTACTTCTAATCCTGCTCGCGTTTTAAAGCTTAAACAAAAAGGGAGACTGCAAGAAGGTCTAGATGCAGATCTTGTTCTGCTTAATGCTGACCTTAGCATTGATTCTGTCATTGCGCTGGGACAGGTGATGGTTCGTGGTGGAGAAGTAGTTATAAAGGGAACATTTGAAGACTAAAGGAAGCGAGGTAAACGCTTCCTTTTTCACTTTCAACCTATGAAATATATGGTAAAATAGAGAACATACATAATTTTCTTAAAAGGTGGCGATCATGTGGCAAAACAAGAAATTCCAACAACGTTAAGTCCTGAATTGTTTGAACACCTGCAAGGCGAACAGCTTGTCCTCTTAGGGACCGTTGACGTGGAAACAACAGCTCCATCTGTTAACGCGATTTCATGGGTAAAGAGTTTGTCAAAAGAGAAGATACGTTTTACAGTGACGAACAATTCACGCATTGTAACAAACATTAAAGAAAATCCACATGTAGTTCTCACGGTAGTAGGACTTGAAACGGTGTATTCGATTAATGGAAAAGCGAACATACTGCAAGAAACCATGGAAGGTGTACCCTTAAAGCTTGCGAAGATCGAAGTGGATATCGATAAAGTGTTTGAAAGTATGTTCTGGGGTGCAAAGATCGTTCAAGAACCGGTATATGAAAAAACGTATAACGAAAAGAAGGCAAAAGAGTTAGATGTACAAGTGTATGATGCTTTAATGAAATAACGCTGACTTTTTAACAACTAGAAGAAACGTACAAACCGTCAAAACATTATGTTGTGGCGGTTTTTTGTCTATTTAATTTGTACCATTTAAAGATAGCGTCATATGAAAAGGGGGAAATCATAAATGCCTATTCTATACCGACTGTTTCTCTTATCGGGGCTTATCTCAATATTGGTCGGGATCCTGCAGATCACGAGCCTTTTGGAAACGAAAGTAGATGGTTTGAGTGTTTGGGGCTATTTTCTTTTATTATGGGGGATTGTTGCATTTCTGTGTGCGTTAAACCGTTTTAAGATCACGTGGATAAATTACATAATAGCTACAGTGGGAGCAGTCATACATGGAGCGGTGGTTATGTACAGTCTCTTATTCCCATTCGAAGCTGAGACTAAAGGAATGCAGATTATTAGTTTCTTGTATCCATTCATGTCTTTCTTCTCAGTATGTTGCTGTACGGTAATTCTAGGACTAAAAAGTGATAAAACACATTCAAAAACGATCAGCAAATAGTGAACTTTTTTACTTTGTGATAAAATTAGATGATTAACTCCTTGTAAGTTGGTTTTAAACAAGGTAACTGTGGCTACGATGAGGGTATGAGGAAGAAAAGGAGAACGATTGATGGACTGGCGAAACTGGGAACGCTATTTTACTGAAAAAAACATATTAGAGCTACTCGATCAATACAAAGATCTAGGTTTCTTGCCAGGGATATTGCTACCTATGCTCGAATCATTTTTGCCGATCCTTCCACTTTTTATTTTTGTAGCGGGAAATGCAGCGGCATACGGATTTTGGTTAGGCTTTCTTTATTCGTGGATTGGGGTATGTGTAGGATCAATCATTGTGTTTCTACTAGTACGACGATTTGGACAGAAGCGATTTCTGAACTTTTTAAACAGACATACAAACACAACGCGGATGCTTGGATGGGTTGAGAGGCACGGCTTCGGTATGCTTTTTCTTATTTATTGTTTTCCGTTTACTCCATCTGCTCTTGTAAACGTAGTAGGCGGATTATCACGAATTAATACGAAAACATTCCTGCTAGCGTTGACTCTCGGAAAATTGGTGATGATCGCGATCGTTTCATTTATCGGATATGACTTTGTTGATGTGTTGAAGAGTCCTTTAAAACTTGGAATGATTGCTTTCGGTATATTTGTATTGTGGCTAGGTGGAAAAATTGTTGAATCAAGACTTAAAGAATCAGAGCATCGGGCGTGATAAAAGCGCTAGGTGCTTTTTTGCTTTCACGAAGATCTTTTTCCTTGAATATAGATAAAAAAGAGGAAGGGAGACTTTGTATTGATTAAGATCAAGTCACAAAAGCAGATTGAAAAGATGTATGAAGCAGGAAGGCTGCTCGCTTCGTGTCACAGAGAATTGCGTAAGCTTGTTATGCCAGGAACAACAACATTGAAACTTGATCAATTTGTTGAAACTTTTTTAACAGCTCACGGGGCAAAAGCTGCTCAAAAAGGATACATGGGCTACCCTTTTGCAACTTGTGCTTCTGTAAATGATGAAGTATGCCACGGGCTTCCTAATAAAAGAGCGTTAAAAGACGGAGATATCGTAACGATTGATTTTGTTGTGAACTTAAACGGATGGTTGGCCGATTCTGCATGGTCGTATGCAGTTGGTAGCGTTTCTAGAAAATCTCAAGACTTGATGGATGCAACCAAGAAAGCACTATATAAAGGGATAGAACAAGCTCAAGTTGGTAATCGTATAGGTGATATTGGTCATGCGATCCAAATCTATGCGGAGAGTAAGGGATATTCAATCGTTCGAGAGTTTATTGGGCATGGTATTGGTCGTTCTATACATGAAGAGCCTCAAGTTCACCATGTTGGAGAGCGTAATACGGGAATCACTTTAAAAGAGGGTATGGTCATAACCATCGAACCTATACTCAATGCAGGGAAACCGCATGTTAGTTTGACGCAGGATGGTTGGACAGCTGTGACGTACGACGGAAGTCTTTCAGCGCAATATGAACATACCGTTGCCATTACGAAAGATGGACCAATTATTTTAACAGAACAAGCTTAAAATAAACATTGCCGCATATTCTTTAAAGAGAAGAGCGGTAATTTTTTTTGCTCTTAAGGTTATTTTTTTAAAGTAACTTGACATAGACAAGTTACTCATTGTAATATACTAACATAAAGTAAGTTAAAATAATGAGAAGAAAGAGGGGATTATGGATGGTATCATTAGGATTACTTATTATTCGATTAGTTGTAGGGCTTGCGTTAGCAGCACATGGAGCGCAAAAGTTGTTTGGATGGTTTGGAGGCTATGGCCTAAAAGGAACAGGGGGCTGGATGGAATCCATCGGTATTAAACCAGGCTACACGATGGCTCTATTAGCAGGTCTTGCTGAATTTGTAGGAGGACTTTTGTTTGCTGCAGGTTTATTTACCGAAATTGGTGCTGTGCTGATCGCAGGAACGATGCTTGTGGCTGCGGTTAAAGTACACTTGCAGAACGGTTTTTGGGTAACGGCGAACGGTTATGAGTTTAACCTAGTCTTAATCGCTGTAGTCATAGGAGTTGCATTAATAGGTGGAGGAGATTATTCTCTTGATTACCTTTGGTTAAAATAAAAATGGAATACAGAAGTAATTGATCAAACCACTTTATCCTAAGTGGTTTTTCTTTTGCCAAAAATGCTGAGGATCAGATGAAAAGTTTCAATGCGATACCATAGTCACAGTTAGAAAAATCACTTATAATGGTGAAGTACTTTTATAAGGAGGTGACGTTCCTTGTTTAAAGAGATGTCAGAAAACCAGATATTATTATATGTCATTAAAAATTTAAAAGAGTTACGGAAAAAAGAGTTCCAGCTTTTAATCGATGAACTTCACCCGTATGATATCGCAAATGTGTATAAAAACTTGCCTGAGAAACACAGACATAAGTTTGTTACGTTTTTAACCACAAGACAGATTGCTTCTTTGATTCAAGAGTTAGAAAGTGATCTTCAGATGGAAATCCTGAACAAGCTTGGCATTGAGCGCTCATCTCATATCATGAACTTGATGGAGAATGATGACTTAGCCGATCTTCTTGGTAACTTGGAAGTGAATGAGATCCAAGATTTTCTGTCTTCCATGAAAGCAGATGAATCCAAAACCGTTCAAAGCCTGATGCAATATGATTCAGATACTGCTGGTGGTATCATGACCAACCGGTTTGTTTGGATCCCACAAGTTTATACCGTTAGAGATGCGGTTGAAAAGCTAAAAACATTCGCCGGTTTTGCAGAGAATATTTATTACTTATATGTCATTGATGATGATAGAAAGCTTGTTGGTGTAGTCTCTTATCGTGATCTATTATTAGCAGAGATGGATGAGAAGATAGAGGAAATCATGTACAGCAGGGTTATCTCCGTACCCGCAGAGACTGATCAAGAAGAAGTAGCGCGTACCATTGAGCGCTATGACTTTATAGCTGTTCCTGTAACGGATGAAAACGATCGTTTGATCGGGATAGTTACAGTCGATGATGTTCTCGATGTATTAATTGAAGAAGCGAATGAAGACATCGAGAAGTTATCAGCAACGGGGAAATCCATTGATTTTCAGACGAGTGCCCTTGTAGCCTCCTATCGAAGACTACCCTGGCTTATTTTACTTTTGTTTATCGGGATTCTATCGGGAAGTATTATTAGCACGTTTGAAGGAACGATCGAACGCGCGGTTGCACTTACGTACTTTATGCCAATGATTGCAGGTATGACAGGGAATACGGGCACACAATCTCTTGCGGTTGTCGTTCGTGGACTTGTATCTCATGACATCGATCGGCCAACTATAATGAAATTAATACTTCGGGAATTTGGTGTTGGTTTTATTATCGGGATTACATGTGGAATTCTCATTTCAATCGTAGCTTATCTTTGGAAAGGGAATCTAATACTGGGGCTAGTTGTTGGTAGCTCTTTGTTCTTTACATTGATAATCGGTACGCTTGCAGGAACACTTATTCCGTTATTACTCTACAGATTTAAGATTGACCCAGCTGTAGCTTCTGGGCCACTTATTACAACACTGAATGATATTTTTTCACTCTTGGTATACTTTGGTACAGCAACAATGTTTTTGTCTCATCTACTATAAAAATATTAGTGAAGTCAAGTTAAGTCTTAATTATGAGTGAATAAAAAATCAGTCTTCTGACTGGTTTTTTATTTTTAAAAAAATGTTGCATTTTTCCAATTCGCGGATACAATTAAACAAAATAAGGAGGTAAAGAGATGATAGTTAAGTTGGATCAAACGTGGCACGAAAAAGTTATGGCCTATTTGAGTGAAGAACCTGCGCTAAACTTATTTATTATTGCTGATATTGAGAATTTTGGTTATGAAACAGATTCTCAAGACATCTGGGCAGATGTTGAGGAGAACGGAACGATCACAGGCATCCTTCTTCGTTATAAAGGAAACTACCTTCCTTATGCAAAAGGGGAGATTAATGCAAAAGCCTTTTCGGAAATTATTAAGAAAGACATAAATTATGAGATGCTTTCGGGTAAAAAGGAAATCACGGAACAGTTTACTCCTTATTTAAATTTTGAACGAACCAAAGAACTATATTTTGCTGAACTAAAAGATGCAAAATCCATAAAGAAAAATATAGCAAGAGAAAGCATCTTACAAGCAGAGCTTAAAGATGTTGATAGCATCATGGAATTGAAATATTTGATCAAAGAATTCTCAATTGGAAAAACAGCAAAAGAAAGCTTGGAACAAGCATTAATGACAAAAACAGGTCGGACCTATTATATAAAGGAAGAGGATACCATTGTTTCATGTGCTTCTTCTACTGCAGAAAATTCATTGTCCGCAATGATTGTCGGTGTTTGTTCACACCCTGAAAAAAGAAACAAAGGGTATGCTTCACTTTGTATGGAAGCACTATGCTATGATATTTTAGCTGAAGGGAAAACGCTTTGTCTTTTCTATGATAATCCAAAAGCAGGTTCCATCTATAAGCGTTTAGGTTTTAAAGATATTGGATTTTGGAGTATGAACTATGCTGTTCAAACAACAGATACACCAAAAAACCAAGTAGTAGTGAAATAAGGATTAAAACAAGTGAAGTCTGTTAAAGTAATCGTCTTTTTTCAAAGTTTATTGTTTTTGTAGCTCACCGCCTGCCCCGTGGAAAGCGAGCAGCCTGGAACGGAAATCAACACTACCAAAAGCAACGAAGTTTACGAAAAGTTACTTAAAAAAAATAAAAAAGACGGCAGAATCGATATCTATCGATTCCGCCGTCTTTCTCTTTTGTTAACCAAGCTTCCGTTCTGAAGCTTGTTCATGTGAAGTATTCTTTTCTTCATTAGATGTTCTTAGTGGGATTTCTTGTAAGAAGAAAAAGGTTAGTATGAAGGCAGTGCCAATAACGATTGCACCCGTTAAGAAAACACCGTTTAATGCATAACTCAAAGATTCCCGCAGTATGCCAAGCACTTGTTTAATCATATTTAATGATTCAGGAGGTAAAGCACTAAATTTTTCTAAAACAGCTGTCTGGTTCAGCAACACTTGAGGGTTTGCAAGCTCTTTAATCTGCGCACCCATCTCAGGTGTAACACTAGGAGAAGATGCAACTAGCTTTTGAGACTCTTTATTGAAGTGTTCTGCTAGAGAGTTATTCATCACACTTCCCATAATTGAAACACCAATCGTACCACCAAGCTGTCTGAACAGCTGAACAGAAGAGGTCGCAACACCTAAATACTTGTGCTCAATCGCGTTCTGTACGGTTAAGGTGAAGATCGGAAAAGCGATTCCTAGTCCTGAACCAACAAGAATCATATTAAGGATTGCTGTCGTATTCGTCGTTTGTGTATCCATAAAATGCATGCTCGTCATACCACTAACCATGATGAACAATCCAAGCATAGCTAATTTCTTGTACTTTCCTGTCTTCGTTATCATCTGCCCGCTAATCGTGCTTCCTGCAACCATAGCAAGTGTTAATGGCATCATGACAAAACCGGATTTGGTGGCGGATGTTCCCATCACCCCTTGTATGAAGAAAGGCATATACATGATAGACCCAAACATACCAGCTCCTAGGAAGAATCCAATTATGTTAGAAACGGTGAACACTTTATTTTTGAACATATCAAGTGGAAGTACGGGGCTCGAAACACGTTTTTCAGTTGCAACAAATAAAAAGAAAGCTACGATCGTTACCGTGAAAAGGCCGATGATCTCTGGAGAAACCCAATCATATTGATTTCCTGCCCATGTGAATGAAAGAAGGAGAGGAACCATGGTTAACGTTAGTAACAGAGAACCCGTGTAATCAATGGATTCTTTCTCTTTTCTTTGTACAGAAGGAAATAAAAAGGATATAGCAGCAAAAGCGACAAGACCAAAAGGAAGAAAGATCCAGAATACCCAGTGCCAATGAAAGTGATCGACGATGTATCCTCCTAAAGTTGGGCCAAACACACTTGCTAAGCCGAAAACACTGCTCATGATCCCTTGCCATCTACCGCGTTCTCGTGGTGGAAATAGATCACCGACTGCTGTGAAAGCCGTCGACATGATCATACCGCCTCCAAAGCCTTGAACCCCTCTAAATAAGACGAGTTCAAGGATGCTTCCTGATATACCGCATAAAAGTGAACCTGCTGTAAATACACCGATCCCCAATAAGATAAATGGCTTTCTTCCATAAATGTCTGATAGTTTTCCAACTAATATGGCTGTAATGCTTGAAGTGAGCATGAAAATCGTAAAAACCCAGCTATAGTATTCGATTCCTCCAAGATCAGCAATGATTTTTGGTAAAGACGTACCAACGATGGTTTGGTTTAACGCTGCAAAAAGCATAGCAGACATGATAGAAAGCATAATAATTACTTTTCGCCGCATTTCTAGATGTTCCATGCATCACCCTCCTATTCATGTTGTAAATATTTCACAATGTGAATTATTATTGAAAAGGAAAACTGCTTCACTAATCAAGCAGTTTTATTGAAGAATCTATCATTCGCTTTATGTCTTCATCTGTTAATGCAGCAAATTTTTTTTCCAGGTAGTTATTCTTAATGTTATCCATTTTTCGTGCGATTTCTCTACCATCATCAGTAATTTCCAAATAGACGATCCGACGGTCTGAATCTGATCGTACACGCTGAATGTAATTCTTGCCAACAAGCCGATCAGTAACCGCAGTAATATGACTTGAGGATACTTTTAATTCGTTTGCAATTTCTGATGCCATTAAAGGACTTTGGATAAACAAAGTCTGAAGAACAGCAAACTCATTGCTTGGAATATAATCTGAGTATACTTCGTTTAAACCTTTTCTTAACGTACGAAAAAGTCTGCGTAAACTCATTTCCAATTCACGTTCTAAATCATTTCTTAATGGGGTTTGTTCTCTATTTTCCATTTTAACACCCTTGCTTTTTGTTTCTTCTTCTACTAGTATATGATAATTTATATTTAATAAGAAAGAAAGCAAAAGGTTTGGGGAGACACGGATTATGAAAAATTCAACATTATTTTTTGTGTTATTAGGTTTTGGATTTTTAATCGGAGCAGCTTATTGGGTTTGGGCGATCACAACACAATCACAACCAGGGGGAATGTAAAAAGGGCCGTAATGGCTCTTTTTTTGTTTTATCATACACTTCTAAATTAAATAAATGGGAGGTGTATGAATGAAAGAAAAATACCAGATCACCAATCAATTTATAAAAAAAGAATGGAAGCAACGGCCAGGAGGTAATCGTAGACCACGCTTTGCGGTCGCCCACGATACCGGAAACCCCAACTCGACGGCGCAACAAAACTATGATTATTTTAACAGCAGGCATCTAGAAGCATCTGCGCACGTCTTCATAGATGATAAGCAAATATTAGAGGTTATTCCATTAGATGAAAAAGCATGGCACGTTCGATCCGATGTATCAGATGCCAATGAATGGGGAATCGGAGTAGAGTTGTGTTATGGGCCATCTATTGATTTTAATAAAGCTTATAGCCGTTATGTATGGTTTTTTGCGTATTTATGTGAGATGTACCAATGGGATCCTGCCCGGAACATAAAAGGTCACTTTCAACTAGACCCAAAAAGAAGAACAGATCCTTTAAATTGTTTTCATCAATATGGTAAGACATTTCCATTCTTTATTGAAGATGTTAAATATGAGTTAAAAAAGTTTGTTGTTAATCAAAAGGAATTTAACGAGCAAGTAACTGGAGAAGGAAAGCTTTATAAAGTGCAGATAGGAGCGTTCTCATCTAGGGAAAATGCAGAGAAACTTTCTCGAAAAGCTAAAGCTGCAGGATTTGCTGTTCATATTGATTTCTCATAATCCTAGGATTTTTCGTCTTTATTGTTCCTTTAAACAACTGACTCTCATTTCGGGTTTTACCACTTACTCCTTGTCAGGAGAGAACAAACCCATTTTTTCATGAAATAGGTTTTAAGTACACAAGTTAATGGTAAATAAAGTGGAGGTATGCCATATTTTTGTGTACATAGGGGGAAATAACTAAAAATGGAGCATCAATTGAGGGAATTAGGTAAAAAGATCATTGAACATAAGTATGATCTATCAAAGAAAATTGATGAGGTGCGTTTATCGCTTGGTGAGCAACCAGTGGAACTTTCAGAATTCGTGCTGAACCTAAGGGGAGAACTATTTTCATATTTTGGACAAGCACTTTATGAAGATAAAAAAACTTCACAAGATCATTTTATCAAATGGGGAAGAAAAAATGGTGAGCTGGCTGTTCAACACGAAGTTCCTCTAGACAAAGCATTAAGTAGTACGAGATACTATCGAATGGTGCTATGGGATTTTATTCGTAACGAAGTCAACAATGAGAAATTTACCGTTCAAACTGTTATGAAAGCTGCATCAATCATCGACCCTTTATTGGATGAAACAGTCCATGCTTTTAGTGTGGCATATGTTGAAAATAATAATCGTGTACTCGGATTGGCTCGAGAGGCAATTGAAGAACTATCTGTACCTGTTGTAAGACTGACAAGAGCGGTTGCGGTTCTTCCGCTTGTAGGTACGATTGATACGCATCGCTCTAAATTGATCATGGAAACTTCTCTTCAAAAATGCATGGAATTACAGATTGAACATCTTTTTATCGATCTATCTGGTGTAGCAGTGATTGATACGATGGTGGCTCATAATTTATTTAAGGTGATCAATTCACTCAAGCTTTTAGGTGTAAATGTAACCTTAAGCGGTATGCGACCTGAGCTTGCTCAGACGGTTGTTTCGCTAGGAATCAGTTTTGACGGATTTTCTATTGCTGGAAACTTGTATCAGGAGCTTGAGGCTATGGGGATTCGACCTCAAAACAGTAAATAATCTATGAATGCTTACCTTCTTAAAAAAGGGTAGGTATTTTTTTCTAGTATAAAAAGAACGTTTGTTCGCATATAATATAAAAAAGGAGGTTGCTTCATGACTAACTTATTAATGAGATGTATAGAAGAACGAGTTGGAATAGAAATGATCTACCTCTCACAAAAAGGTGACATCTCGCACCGTATTGTCATTCCATACTCATTTGACGGTCATATCATCAAAGGATATTGTTCAACAAGAAAACAGATTCGAAGTTTTCACATAAGAAATATATTATCTGTTCATTCACGTTTGTCTTCATAAGATTGGAGGGTTTGTCGTGCAATATGGAAGCGAAGAAGAGCGTTCGCTTATTGAAAAATTTGTGATGTATCCGATTTTACTTACTGTGTTTAATCGTGATCTGCAGATTATTAACGGCTCTCCTTTTAAATTGAAACAGCCATACAGAGCGCTAGTAGAACAAATTATGAATCAAATCAGCAAAGATCTATATGATGTTAGAATCGAATTAAGAAAACGAAGAATTAAAGTGATGGATGCACAACGTGAAGATGATGTTACTGAATATGAGATCTTTATTAGAGGTTATCGTGAAATTATGAGATTTCCAAACATTCATCTGAAGAATAAAGCCGAGACACTTATGCTTTCTTATCTAAAAGTAAACCTTGAATAATGGATAAAGCGTTCAAGTTTCATTTTTTATAACAACTGTATACAATGAACGTATAGCAGAATCATAAGTTGATGATAAGGATTAGAAATTGAATTGAGGAACGTTATGGAACACTTTATCCGGCTAGCCAGACAATTGAACGATGAGATCTTGATTGAAAGTCGTAGCCCTTTTGATCCGGTTTGCCCTGTGAATACCCCACATCCTTGGAAGATGCTCGGCTGTGGAAACTATGCAGCCGTTTTTTCACATCCTGATCATCCTGAATATGTAGTAAAGATCTACGGCAGGGATGAGCATGGTCTAGTAGAAGAAAAGAAAGTATATGATCGATTAGGCAAACATCCAGGATTTTCTGTTTGCTATCATTCGGAACAGCGTTTTTTAATCTTAAAACGCATTGAAGGCATGACTCTATTTGACTGTGTGCATAAAGGGGTAAAAATCCATGAGAGTGTAATCTACGATATTGATGAAGCAGTCAGGCATGCGAGAGACAAAGGGTTGTTTCCGAATGATGTGCATGGGAAAAATGTGATGATATCTAATAATAGAGGAATTATTGTGGACGTTTCTGATTTTAGTCGATACGAAACGTGCAGAAAATGGAAAGATCTTCGAAAGGCTTATTTCACCATTTACAAAAAAACTCTCTTTCATTTTCCGATTAAGATACCTTATTTTGTTTTGAACGGAGTAAGGATAGGGTATAGGTACTATAGGAAGTTAAAAATATCCAAAAAAAAAGGTAGTAAATAATAGGTCTAATGACTCATTAAAATGATTGGCACAAACTACCTAAGTAGGATATAATAACTATAAATCAATAGAAACCTTTGTTATTAAGGGCAAACCAGTTGAAAAGCTGGGACGCAAAGCTATGGGCCTAAAGTATGTTGAACATGCAATGGTAGCCGGTTGCCAAAGGGAAACGGACTCTTGTTTAGACACAACCGTTTCTATGAAGCTTTTTCGATTGTGTGAAAGAGGATTGATCACACGTTAGTAATGAAGCAGTCATAGAGAGTATAGTGTCTCGAACATCAATAGAAGCCATTCCCTTTATTAGGTGATGGCTTTTTGTATGTAATTTTTGAGGAATTTGAGGGGTTGTAGAATGGAAAACTTCCAACTAGACTTACGCGCACTCAAAAAAAACTTGTTGCCAGAATTTATGAAGTCTATTCCTGCTATGATACATACACACAAAGAGCATCTACGAAAAAATGAAGACTTTCATACGTTTCTAAACGGGTTTGTTGAGCAATACGAAAAGATATTAGAGAAATTTTTACGGGCAATCGTGCATGCTGTGTTTCTAGAAGAAGAACGATTTGAGTCTTTTTTAAAGCAAGGAGAACAAAAAGCGTTTCGATCAGGCATTCATTTTTTAAGACATCAACGAATTCCTCATCAAGCATTAGCATGTTTTACAACGAGTATCAGTGAATCTGTTTTACTTGAAGTAAAAAAAGCAACAAAAAATGAACCGTTAGTGATACAGTTGTTTATGTTAGATCGTTGGAACCGAATATCTCACCGAGCTGTAACCGGCTTCTTAAGTGGTTTCTCCTCTCAACAATTCAAAGATCTTAAGGAGATTAGCATTCGGGATCCACTAACGAATCTGTATAATCGCAGATACTTTTATGATTGCTTAGAAAAAGAACTCAAAAAAGCGCACAGCTTAAAACTTCCTCTTACACTTGTCATGTTTGATATCAATAACTTTAAATTGATTAATGACGAGCTAGGACACCACGCGGGTGATGAAATCCTTCAGCAGATTGCAGAACTTTCTAAACGGTTAAAATTGTTCTCTGGATTTAGATTTGGAGGAGATGAATTTGTTTTTCTTTTGCCAGGGATAACAGAAGATGAAGCATACATCCTAATTGAAAAGTTAGAGAGTCAGCTCATCGTATGGAATGAATCCATTTCATTAGCATATGGCACAATAGAATTACTTGCAGATGCATGTGAGAACATAGATTATTACCTTCAACTTGTAGATGAGCGAATGTATACCAATAAAAGATCAAGAAGTGAGAATAAATCATTCATTTGAACAATATGAAACAAGGGCCTTTCTGTGTTTCACAGATCGTATTATGCAAAGGAAGATGACTCGCATGAAAGATTCATTTACGATTACTGAGCACCGTTCTGAAACGATATCTTCTTTATTACGGTGGTTCTTTTTAGTACTTTGTTTACCTGTTTTTTATTATCCACCTATTTCGAGCGTGCTTAAATTCGAAACAGATACATTTCCGATCCTCTTCCTAATAGGGATCGTATATATGACCTCCACGCAAATTGTTTTACATCGAATGCCTGAAACGTCACTGTATTACCGCGTTTTTACTAGAGGTGGAATTATTTTTGATTGCCTCGCTTATGCGTGGTTGATGCAGCTAACTGGCGGAGCTGACAGCCCGTTTGTTTCTGTAGGATATTTAATCGTTATTCATGCCGCTCTATATTGGAGGTTAAGAGGCGCCCTTATAGTAGGAACAGCGAGTTTTATCATCCTTACTTACTTTTTCATAAGAGATAGTGGGTACATGAACACTCTTTCTTCTTTTGAATTTTTCATGAAAAGCATCTTCTTATGGTTGATCGCTTTTTATGGAGGAGTGATCGCTTCTAAAGAACGACAATATTATTTTGAGAAGAATATGTATCAGCTTCAATCTGAACAAGACTATTTGACGGGTTTATTGAATCACCGGAAATTTCAAGAAGACGTCTTAGAAAAAACAAAACAAGGTAAGCCTTTTACACTTGTGTTATGTGATATTGATCGATTTAAAAAGTTCAACGATCTTCACGGTCATCTGATAGGTGATGAAGTGCTTAAGCTTGTTGGAGCTACGTTTAAACGTTTTATCTCTCTAAAAGAAGGAGAAAGTTATCGATATGGAGGAGAAGAGTTTGCCTGGATTCTCCATACGACATGCCGTACAGAAGTAAAAAATACGATCGAAAAAATCAATAAACATTTAGAGACCTATCCTTATATGTCAAGTGATGGAGCGTTACCTGTCACACTTAGCTACGGGATTGCGAGTTATGTAGAAGGTGAAAAGCCTTCACAGATTATCCAAAGAGCTGATGTATTATTATATGAAGCAAAAGCAGCAGGAAGAAATGCATGTGAACTGGATATCGTCAGAGAACAGGAAAATCAGCTAACGATGTAGCGGTTTTCCTTTTTCTTTTCTATATGGTATCTATCATGTAGGTAAGGTGTAACTTTTATTCGAGAATGCTCCGTTTTCAATATCTATCCTATAACTACCAGGGAGAAGTGCTTGTTTTTCAGGGGAGGAGCCTTTGATGTCCTAATAGATTATGAGATAATAGAGTTAGAATTCAAGTGCGGAACAGGGGATGAACAAAAAATGAGTTTGCAATTTATTTTGGGACGATCCGGCAGCGGAAAGTCCCACTCTGTATTTAAGGAGATTCAAAAAGAACTTACAGAATGTCCTTCAGGCAATCCGATCATCTATCTTGTACCCGATCAGATGACTTTTCAATCGGAGTATAAGCTAGCTTCAACACCTGGTCTTTCCGGAATGATGCGTGCACAAGTGTTTAGTTTCTCAAGGCTTGCTTGGCGTATTCTTGGTGAGACTGGTGGTCTGACAAGAATGCACATCAGTTCTACCGGAATAAGAATGATGCTGCGAAAAATTGTTGAGCATAAAAAAGAGGACCTTAAAATCTTCCGAAAAGCTTCAGAACAAAGCGGTTTTTACGAGCTGCTCGAGTTAATGACTACAGAACTTAAACGGTATTGTGTTTCTGCAGACGACCTTTCGTGGAATGCCGAAACACTGCTTTCTCTTGGACAAAAAGAAAATAACAAAAAAGTGCTTAAGGACAAACTATCAGATCTGAGTGTCCTTTCAAGTGCCTTAGACGAAGCACTAATTGGAAAGTATATTGATTCAGAAGATTACTTACGTCTGCTCCAAGCAAAGATTCCTTTATCAGAGAGCATCAAGGAAAGTGAAATTTACATAGATGGATTTCATTCTTTTACTCCTCAAGAACTAGAAGTTGCGGCTGGATTAATGGCACATGCCAAAAAAGTAACCATTGCACTTACGACAGATGAATTCTTTAATTCAGGCTCAGAACCTCATGAATTAGATTTGTTTAATATGACTAAAAAAACGATAAAGTCACTAACAACACTGGCGAAAGAACTCGGTGTGTTCGTTGAGGAGCCGATCTATCTTCATGAGAAGCCAAAGTTTCATTCAAGTGCTATCGCTCACATCGAAGAACAGTATGATCAAAGACCTGCTATACCTTCTCACAATCATGAAGGTGTTGGAGTAGCGGCTGCAGTTAATATTCGTTCTGAAGTTGAGGGAGCAGCAAGGAAAATCACAGAACTCGTTCGTGACAAAGGATATCGATATCGCGATATCGCTGTCACCGTACGTAATTCGGGTAGTTATCAAACACTGATCGAAACGGTGTTTACAGATTATGAGATACCTGTTTTTCTGGATCAAAAAAAATCTATGCTTCACCATCCTTTGATCGAGCTCATACGTTCATCATTAGATATTGTCTTAAAGAATTGGCGCTATGAATCTGTTTTTCGAGCGGTTAAAACAGATATGCTCTATCCGCTTGACGAGATAAGAAAAACAACTTCTGAGATGAGACGTTGTATGGATGAACTCGAAAATTATGTGTTAGCACTCGGTATTCAAGGAAACAGGTGGACAGATCCTAAACCTTGGAAATATAAAAGGTTTAGAGGGTTCGAATCAGAAGATTTTGGAAAGACAACCCGTGATGATGAAAAGGAACAATTGATAAACGATATGCGAGATATCATTGTATCCCCATTGAGTCGTCTTTCTAAAAACCTATCAAACAGTAAAAGCATCATTCAATATTGTAAAAGTCTTTATCAGTTTCTTGAAGACCTCAATGTGCCGATGAAACTTGAACGCTTAAGAATTCATGCCGAATCCGCAGGGAAACTACGAGCAGCATCTGAACATGGACAAGTTTGGAATGCGGTGTTAGGGCTTTTAGATGAAATGGTAGAGTTGACTGGTGAGGAAGAACTTTCAAAAGAAACGTGGATGCAAATGCTTGAAACAGGGCTTGAAAGTCTTAAGTTCGCTCTTGTTCCTCCTTCTCTCGATCAAGTGTTAGTAGGAACGATGGAAAGGTCTCGTTTCACGGACGTAAAGGTAAATTTTGTTCTCGGTGTAAACGATGGAATTATTCCGTTAAAACCAAAAGACGATGGATTACTTTCAGAAGATGAAAGGGAAGCTCTTGAAAGAAACGGTGTAGTGCTAGCACCGACTGCTCGCAGAAAGCTGCTAGATGAACAGTTTATGATCTATCTCGCACTAACGAATGGAAGTGACCATTTGTTTGTTTCGTATGCACTAGCAGATGAGGAAGGAAAAACGTTGCAGCCTTCCATGGTCATACAGAGATTGCATGACCTTTTCCCTGATTTGAAGGAAGAGCTTTATCAAAACGAACCCGCTTCACAAAATGATAAGGATTTTGTACAGCATCCGATAAAAAGTATCTCTTTTTTAAGTGCTCAGCTCCGCGAATGGAAAAAGGGATATCCGATCTCCTCTATCTGGTGGGATGTATACAATTGGATGATTGAAGACAACGAGTATGATCTCTATGCAAAGCGAGCTCTTTCTTCTCTTTTTTATTACAATCGAGAAGCACCACTCAGCTCATCTGTATCCAAAGAACTTTATGGCGATAAGATCTTAACGAGCATCTCGAGGATGGAGCTTTTTCAGTCATGTCCATTCTCTCAGTTCATGTCCTACGGGCTTAAGCTAAAAGAACGACAAACGTACAAGCTAGAAGCTCCTGATATCGGACAACTTTTTCATGCTGCGTTAAAACAGATGAATGATTCATTACAACAAAGAAGCGTGGCCTGGAGTGATCTTTCTAAGGGAGATTGTTATCGTTTAGCAGGAGATATTGTTGAACTTTTGGCACCACAGCTTCAGCATGAAATTCTGTTAAGTTCCAACAGACATCTTTATATTAAGAAGAAGTTAAAAGAAGTAGTTGGAAAGGCTTCACACATATTAAGTCAGCACGCAAAGGCAAGCGGGTTCTCACCTGCAGGTCTTGAATTAGCATTTGCTTCTGGTGCAACATTGCCACCATTAACCTATACATTACCGAACGGCACGACGATGGAAGTCATCGGACGTATCGATCGTGTGGATACAGCCAAAAGTTCAAAAGGACTTCTCATGCGCGTGATTGACTATAAATCCAGCTCAACTGGACTCAACTTGGCAGAGTTATATCACGGCATTGCTCTGCAGATGCTGACCTATCTAGATGTTGCGGTCACACATTCACAAAGCTGGTTAGGTGAAGAGTCCGTTCCGGCAGGGGTTCTGTACTTTCATGTTCACAACCCGCTTTTAAATCAAAAGAAACTGCTTAGTGTGGAAGAAATCGAAAAAGAAGTGTTAAAGAAATTTAAGATGAAAGGTTTAGTTCTTGCAGAAGAAGAAGCCGTTCAACTTATGGATAGTACCATGGAAAAGCGTTCTTCTATCATTCCTGTCGCTCTAACTCAAAAAGGATTTCATAAGTCACATTCCTCAATCGCCTCAAGTGAGCAGTTTAACACGATGCGTAATCATGTTCGAAAGATGGCTGTAAGGAGTGGAGAAGGAATTACAAACGGAGTGATCGATATCTCTCCATATGAGATGAAGAAAAAAACACCATGTACGTTCTGTTCGTATAAACCTGTTTGTCAGTTTGATCAAACCCTTGAAGAGAACCAATACCGTCAACTTCGTTCTGAGAAAGATGATGTTATTCTAGAGAAAATGCATGAGGAAGGAGGAAAGGTCAATTGAAGACTTTAATCCCAAAACCAGAAGGTGCAACATGGACAGACGAGCAGTGGCAAGCTATTCAGGCCAGAGGAGAAAATGTTCTCGTTGCTGCAGCAGCTGGATCAGGTAAAACAGCTGTCCTTGTCGAGCGGATCATCACGATGATTCGTGAAAAGATTGCGGATGTAGACCGTTTGCTTATCGTTACATTCACAAATGCTGCAGCTGCTGAAATGAGAAAAAGGATAGGAGAAGCGATTGAAAAAGAGCTGTCTTTAAATCCTTCATCTCTTCACTTAAGAAGACAGCTTAACTTGTTAAACAAAGCATCGATCTCTACTCTTCATTCTTTTTGTATAGAGGTGCTTCGTAAACATTATTTTGAAACGGACCTCGATCCAGGATTTCGTGTGGCAGAAGAAACTGAAGCAGAACTTATTCGCCAAGAAGTGATAGAAGATTTATTTGAAGAAGAGTACAGCAAGGGAGAAGACCATATTTTTTACCAAGTGGTCGATGCTTATAGTTCTGACCGAAATGATATGGAACTTCAAAAACTCATCTTATCTCTCTATGATTTTTCTCGAAGTCATCCTGATCCGAACGGCTGGCTAGATCAGATGGCAGAAACGTATCAGGTCCAAGCTGCAACCATTGACGATCTTCCTTGGACGAAAGAGCTTTTGTTCGATATATCAATACAGATAGAAGGCGTTCGTTCGTTGGCTTTACGAGCAATCGAGCTGAGTGAGCATCCAGGAGGACCTCTTGCATACGCAGAAACACTTCATGAAGATCTCGTCTTTATCGAACGATTACTTCGTGCGAAGAATAGCTGGAGTGAGCTTTATGAGGAATTTCAAGCCTATGAGCCGCCGAAGTTAAAAGCAATTCGTGGCAAAGATGTAGATGAAGAATTGAAAAATAAAGTAAAAGCCATGAGAGACAACATTAAAAAACGGACAGGTGCATTAAAAGAAGAGTATTTTGAAAGACATCCTGATTCGTATATCGTTCATATCGAAGAGATGGCTCCTGTTGTTAAGGAACTTTCTTCCTTAGTGAAAAAATTTGGGGAACGCTATCTAGCAGCCAAACAAGAAAAATCTCTTGTTGATTTTGGAGATCTTGAACATTATTGCCTTGGAGTTTTGAAAGGTGAAGGGTCAACGATGGATGTGCCCGTTCCATCAGATGCGGCGTTAGAGTACCGTGAAAGATTTGTAGAGGTGCTAGTTGACGAATATCAAGATACGAATTTTGTTCAAGAATCCATTGTTCGCTTAGTTTCTAAGGATGGGGAAGCAGGAAACATGTTCATGGTAGGTGATGTAAAGCAATCCATCTACCGATTCAGACTTGCAGAACCACTTCTTTTTCTATCTAAGTACAAACAGTTTACGAAAGAAGGCGGCAAGGGGTTACGAATTGACCTTGCCAAAAACTTTAGAAGTCGAAACGGAATCTTGCAAGCTACAAACTATTTGTTCAGACAGATCATGAACGAAACAGTAGGTGAAATTGAGTACAGCGATGATGCTGAACTAAAGCTTGGTGCCACTTATTATCCTGAGCAAGAGGGAAATGAACCAGAACTTCTTCTTATTAATAAAAGTCAGCCTGTAACAGATGAAGAAGGTCTTGAGAATGGAGAAGTAGAAAAATCTGAGCTTGAAACCGTCCAGTTAGAGGCAAGAGTTATAGCTGAAAAAATAAAACAAATCGTTGGAACAACGGGGAATTCTCCTCATCTCGTTCTTGATAAGCATACGAAAAAATTGCGTCCTGCAAAATACAAAGACATCGTCATGTTGTTCCGGGCAACCTCCGTATGGGCACCGGTCATATTAGAAGAGTTTAAACAGCAAGGGATACCAGCGTATGCTGAACTCTCAACTGGTTATTTTGATGCGACGGAGATTCATGTCATGATGTCACTGTTAAAAGTGATCGATAATCCACTGCAAGACATACCGCTTGCGGCTGTTCTACGTTCGCCGCTAGTCGGGATGACAGGTGAAGAACTTGCAGTGATCAGATTGAAACAAAAACAAGATCATTATTTGGGAGCCGTAGAACTGTATCGTACAGAAGGAGAAAACGCTCGGATTCAAGAGAAGGTCTCTATGTTTTTAGAGCAGCTGGAAAAGTGGCGTCATCAAGCACGTCAAGGTTCTCTTTCTGATCTGATCTGGGACATCTACCGAGAAACTGGATATTTTGATTATGTAGGCGGATTAACTGGTGGAAAACAGCGGCAAGCAAACTTAAGAGCACTATATGATCGTGCGAAAATGTATGAAAGTACATCTTTTCGAGGGCTTTTCCGTTTTCTTCGATTTATTGAAAGAATGCAGGAGCGTGGAAAAGATTTAGGAGCTGCAAGAGCTTTAGGTGAACAAGAAGATGTTGTTCGTGTTATGACGATTCATAAAAGTAAAGGTCTAGAATTTCCTATCGTATTCGTTGGAGGTATTAACAAACAGTTCAATACAAGAGATTTAAACGAAAAAGTGTTGCTTCATAAAGAGCTTGGACTGGGGACTCAATATATAAATCCAGAATACCGCGTTGCCTATCCGACACTGCCGAAGCTTGCGATCGCCGGAAGAAAGAAAATGGAATTAATCGCAGAAGAGATGCGAGTACTATATGTCGCGCTTACACGTGCTAAAGAAAAACTGTATTTAGTCGGCACAGTTAATGACATTGAAAAATCTGTGGATGCGTGGAGGGATTCTCTTTATGAAGAAAACTGGATTCTACCAGACTTTGAAAGAGCTGGAGTAAAGAGTTATCTTGATTGGATCGGAAGAGCTGTCATCCGGCATAAGAATGCAGCGCCTCTTTTATCGCTACTCGGAACAGGTGAAAGAGGAAGAGGTGAAGTCTATATAGATGAAACAGACTGGAAGATTGAGGTTCTTCCAGCGAGTCAATATGAAGAGTTAGAAGTGGAAGAGAAAGATAAGCAAGAAGAATTGCTGAAACAGTTAGAGAACTTTGAAAGAGTGAATGTTGCTTCAGATGACTTTGATGAAGTGAAACGTCGTCTAGAATGGTGTTATACACATAAACAATCCACATATACCCGTTCCAAACAGTCAGTTACAGAGATCAAAAAACAATATCAAGCAGATGAGTACAGTTCTACCGAATTAGTTAAAGCTGCCCAACAAGTTATACATGAGCGGCCGAAATTTATGCAAGAAGAGCAGTTGAATGCAGCTGAAGTGGGTACAGCCATGCATATGGTCATGCAGCATGTTGATTTTAGAAAACCAAGTACAATTGAATCTCTACAGGATCAGCTTGCAGAAATGGAAACGAAAGAGTTACTTACAAGAGAACAAGCTCAATATATAGAGCTTCCTCAAGTTCAGAAGTTCATGGAAGGGCCACTCGGCAAGAGAATGAAGACCGAGAACTTGAAAAGAGAAATGCCGTTTAGTATGGCACTCCCGATATCAGAGATTCAAAGAGATTGGTCAGGCGAAGATGAACATGTTCTTGTACAAGGTGTTATTGACTGTCTGATCGAAGAGGAAGACGGATTTATATTGATAGATTATAAAACAGACAAAATCACGCACCGCTTTACAAACGGTTATACAGGAGCAAAGGATATCCTGTACAAACGATACGAACTTCAGCTGAATTTGTACGCTAAAGCTATTGAAAGAATATTAAAGAAGCCTGTTAAAGAAAGTTATCTTTACTTTTTTGATGGGGGACACATTCTTCATGTGAGATAAGGAGGGATACGATGCGACTACTTCATACAGCCGACTGGCATCTTGGGCGTTCATTAGAAGGACGCAGCAGACTTCATGAACAACAAGAATTTTTGGACGAACTTGTTGAAATCGTACGACGGGAAAAAATAGATGCTGTTCTGATGGCAGGAGATGTATTTGATACGGTAAACCCTCCAGCTGCGGCAGAGCAAATGTTTTATGATGCACTGTCACGAATTAATAGAAACGGAGAATGTCCGTTCATCGCGATTGCTGGGAATCATGATCATCCTGAAAGGCTAGCAGCCTCTTTTCCCCTTTTAAGAGAGCTAGGCATCACGCTTGTAGGACTGCCAACGCTTGAACTTCAGCGTGTTCCGATTAAGAGAACGGGAGAGATCTTAGAAATCGCTGCTCTGCCGTATCCTTCTGAATCAAGACTAAAAGTACTCTTGAGTGAATCTGCTGAAGAATTAGATGTTAGAACTCAATATGATGATTGGGTGAACTCGTATTTTAAGCAGATCACCTCTCACTTTACGCCAGGAAACGTGCATGTTGCGATGAGTCATCTTTATGTTGCAGGAAGCAAGGAAACCGATTCTGAACGACCTGTTCACATTGGTGGTGCGTATACGGTAGCTGCAGAAAGTCTTCCGAGTGCAGCTCAATACGTTGCATTAGGTCATCTGCATCGTCCGCAAAAAATTAAACGAGCCAAAACAGATGCAAGATATTCAGGTTCTCCTCTATCCTATAGTTTTTCAGAAAGTGGACAAGCAAAATCTGTGTTCATCATTGACGTTGAACCAAACGGAACTGCAGAAGTTGAAGAGGTGTATTTACGTTCCGGAAAGCCACTAGTAGCATGGGAAGCAAAAGATGGAGTCCAGGAGGTCATTCATGGAATTCAAGATGGTTTGCATCAGAATTGCTGGATTGATCTATCCATACATGTACAAGATGCACTGTCTATGGAACAAATTCAGCAGCTCAGAAAAGCACATGATGGAATTGTTCATATCAAACCTGTATTTCAAGAAAAGTCTGGAGACCAAGTCACTGTATCTGCACAAAAACTACCTGTTGATGAACTGTTTACAACGTTTTATAAGCGACAGACTGGGGGAGCGGTTCCAGACGAAGAGTTGATCTCGTTATTTCTTGATCTTGTTGGAGAAGAGGGAACAGAAGGAGAGGAACGAGAATGAGACCTATAGCATTAACCGTTTCAGGTTTGCAAAGTTTTCGAGAAGCGCAATCCGTTCCTTTTCATGAGCTTTGCTCTGGTGGTGTCTTCGGTATATTTGGACCGACTGGAAGCGGGAAATCCACGATTCTAGACGCTGTGACACTCGCTTTATACGGAAAGGTAGAACGAGCGGCTGGTGGAACACATGGAATCATGAATCAGGCAGAAGATAAACTGTCTGTTTCGTTTACTTTTCAAATAGGTGAAGGTACTCAGCAAAAAGAATACAGCGTGGAACGAATCTTTAAACGAAGTGGCGAACATTCCATCCGGACAAGTACTTGTCGATTAATTGAAGTGGTAGATCATGAATCTATCGTTCATGCCGACAAAGAACGGGATGTCACTCGTCATGTTCAAGAGCTGATCGGACTAACAATTGATGATTTTACGCGGGCAGTCGTACTGCCTCAGGGTAAGTTTGCTGAATTTTTATCTCTTAAAGGTGCTGATCGAAGGCAGATGCTGCAACGTCTGTTTCAACTAGAAAAGTACGGAGATCAATTAAATCAAAAGCTAAAGAAGCGGTCAGATGAACAAAAAAACCGTCTGAACGAAATTACAGCAGAGCAAACAGGATTAGGTGAAGCTTCTTTAGAAACATTGGAACAGGCATCTGTTCACTTAAAAGAAAATGAAAAAAAGTTAGAGCTTCTATCAAAACAATACAAAGAAGAAGAAGAGAATCTCAAAATCCTTGAGGTGTTCTGGGATGCTCAAGTTCAAAATGAAAGGCTAATCGAAGAAAGAAACGAACTGCAAAAACAAGAAACTTCTATGGAACGTCTTCAAGGGGATTTAAGAAAAGCTATTTTTGCAGATAAGATTTATCCTTACGCGAACGAATGGAAGCAGTCACTCACAGAAGAGAAAAAAATCCGCGAAGAGCAAGAGCAATTAAAGAAACAAACTGTACAGCTTAAAACCATTCTTGACGAGCTTGAGGAGAAATATGAAATAGCCAAGAAAGCGATCAATCAAGAAGAACCTGTTCTTATTGAAAAAAGAAGTGGCTTAAAAGAAGCGGTTCTATGGGAAAAAGATCTGGATAAAAAAAATCAGATTTTGCAAACCGAAATGGAAAGACATAAACAGTTAATCACATCGTACGAAGAATGCGAAAAAGCAGAGTTTGAAGCAGCGCAAATACTTAAACGCGGGAAAGATAAACAATCTGCCCTAAAGAAAGAATTATCTCAAATTGAAATCACTCAAAAAGATCGCAATCTGTTTCAAAAAGCGATCTTACTGAATCAACGCTTAGAAGATGTTCAAGAAGAAGAGAAAGAGATTCAAAAAGAAATCTCTAAATCAGAGACTGAGATGAATGCTGAAGAAATAATAAGAAAACAGATCAGTTCAAGAGTATCTGACACTTTTGATGCAGGAAAAAAACTGCAGCACCATATTCAACAAATGTATGAAGAAGTTTCTGATGCGCTGCGCTCAAATGAAAAGATCTCAAAGGCTCTATTGGATAAACGGATTGAATGGAAAAACGAACAAGAAAAAATAAGGATCAACCAATTGGCAGCACAGCTTTCTGCAGAATTAAAAGAGAACGAACCGTGCTCGGTTTGTGGTTCAACTACCCATCCTTCACCGAACACAACGCATGAAACGATTGAACATGAAAGCGGGCGTATTCAAGAACTAGAAGAAGATCATGAACGTTTGAAAGAACACTATCATGTGCTCAAACATCTTAGTGAAGGACTTGAAAAGGATTCCCAAAGGCTTTGGGAAAAACTAAATCTCGCTGAAGCTGAAATCGCAGCATCAGATCAAAGTACGATTACAGTGGAGAAAGAAACAATCAGCTCGTTCTCTCTGGACCAACTTAACGACCATATAACGAGAGTAAAAGGTATACAACAAGATAAGCTCCTTATTGAAGAGCAAATGCAAAATTTATTGTCAAAATTAGAGGAAGATCAAAAACAATTTGAACGAATATCAATTTCTGTTGAAAATAAGGAAGAGACAACGAATAAGTTAAAACAACAGCTTGGTTTGATAACAAAAAAAATGGATCAAATTCATTTGGAATGGAAGCAAGGGGAAATCCCTTTTTCGCAAGAGGAAATAAGTGAGAAGCTAGAACTTTTTCAACAAAAAGAAAGTCGCCAAGCTGAAATCGTAAAAAGTTTAACGATTGCAGAAGAATTTCTAGAAACACAAACGAAAAAAATGGATTCGGCCAAAGAGCAAAAATCTGATTTGAAAATGAAAATATCGGTCTCTTCTAACCAGCTAGAAATGCTTCAAAAAGAAATTCAAAGTTTAAAAGAAAAGCTGTACGACAGAGTAGGCGATGAAAAGGTTCAACGAGTTCTTGAAGAAGTTCAAGATGAGTTGCAGAAGATGAAGACAGCATTCGTTCGCTCAGAACGGGAGTATGAAGATGCTAAAAAGCAGTATGTCGAAAGTGATAAAGTATATCATGCTGCTGTTCAACGAATGAACGATGCTGAAGCAAGGTTAGAAAAAGCAAAACAAGAATGGAACAAACGGTTGAGTAAGTCTGATTTCCAATCATACGAAGACTTTGAAAGCTGTTTAAAAGATGAGAACGTGCAGTTGGAATGGGAAAAGCAGTTAGTGGATTACCATGATCGGTGTAAATCAAATGCTATGGCTTTAGAAGCGATAAAAGAAAAGCTTCCTAAGGAGATTCTTTCAGATCAACATGTTGAATCTGCCAAAAACCAGCTGAGAAGTCTCAAGCAAGATATGAATCATACGCATGAGGCTGTTGGAGAAGCGCGACAAAGGTATATGATGATCGAGAAAAATCACACACGTTACAACGAACTGGAGAAGGAACGAAATAAAGTTTCAAACGTACTAGAGAAACTAGGTAAACTTCAGGCTGTATTCCGTGGTAATGCTTTTGTTGAATTTATGGCAGAAGAACAGCTTCATCTTGTAACACGTGATGCGTCAGGGAGGCTCGCTAAACTTACTCGTGGACGTTATGCGATCGAAGTCGATTCAGCAGGTGGATTTGTTATACGGGATGATGCAAACGGTGGAATCAAACGTCCCGTCACCTCTTTATCTGGTGGAGAGACATTCTTAACATCACTTGCACTCGCTCTCTCGCTTTCTGCTCAAATCCAGCTAAGAGGGAGATTTCCTCTTCAGTTTTTTTTCCTAGACGAAGGATTCGGCACACTGGATCAAGAGTTGTTAGATACAGTTGTAACCGCACTTGAAAAAGTCAGAATGGAAAACTTTTCAATCGGCGTAATATCCCACGTACCAGAATTAAAAGCAAGATTAACGAAACGATTGATCGTAGAACCAGCGGAGCACTCAGGCAGAGGAACTCGTGTCAGATTAGATCAGTTGTAAAAAAAGATGCAAGGCAATTACGCCTTGCATCTTTTTTTATTCGATAATACCATGACCAATAACTTTCACATTCACTGAAGCGGTATAATCAATATTCGGATACTCTTTGTTCCAATCTAACTTTTTCCACGTTGGATTATGAAACGCGATTAATTTTCTACCTACACCAAAAGCGTCGCTGTTCATGTCTTGCAAATCATGGAGGATGGTATTTGCATCCTTTGTCAGTCTCTTCGATAATGCTTTTTCAATGTTTTGGATTTTCTTTTTCGTAGTAAGGTTATCCCTTGGGTATTCAGTAATTACAACTTTCATATCTAGTTTAATGTGAGCAGATATTTTATCATCTGGAGAAACATTCACGTTGAACGTTCGTTTGTTCTTTTTCACTTTTATTGAAACATAATTTAAAATTCTGTCTTTGTGTTTGTCTGTGATTTTTTTCGTTAATGACATGGATAGATGCTTTTGTTTTCCTGTTAGCAATGTATACATGACCCCTTGAGCCCCATAAATCTTGCCGACCATCTTATAACCATGAAAAATGGCAATCCCATTAACAGATACATCATTCTTTTCTGGAACGAGATAAGGCAGACCAAAATCTTGACCGGGATCAAACATGACAGGACAAATCGTTTGAATATTTTCTGTTGGAACAATAGAAGCCTTCTCTGCTGACCTCACAGATTCATTTAGATATTGACCTATACCAACCGTTGTTTCTGTTTCCTCAAATTTGGAACTGATCACATCAGATGCTTTCCCTTTTGCTACGGCGATTCGTGCGTTAAGAGCGGATTTAGGGTCACGATAGAAAACATCTAAAATATGATAGATGTCGTGTTCAGCAGCATTTTCTCCTAAAATGACAATTAAATTTTTGGAAGCATCCACTTGCTCAGATATTTTTCGGTCAAGTTTAATTCTACTTTGTCGAGCCGTGTTGCCTACAGCGTAGAAAACCTGATTATTCACTTGTCCTACTCCTCCTGCTTCAGTATTGATAGATTGAGGAACAGATGCTGTGTTTTTTATTTTTCCGTTCTTTATATAATCGAATCCTGCCGCTCTGACTAGTTTTGTTTCATTTAGCTGTGTTTGATCCCAACATCCACTTAATAAGAAAAGGCTAGAAAAAAGAGAAAGTAATGTAGCTTTCCTCATGTGGAAACCGCTCCTTTTTCTTTCTTCTTTCGGATTACGGCAATCAGCAACAAGAAGATGGGAAAGAGTGCAGAACAGCACAATGCTGACATCCCGATCAGTTTTGACCACAGTTGAACATCTATTTTACTTGCTGGAATTGAAGCGATCAATGCACAAATAACTCCTACATAAGGTGCAGCTGTTTTATGATGTTTTAGTTTAAATAGCGACTGTACGCCTTTTGCCGTAAAGAACAGATAACTAATAAGAGATGTTGTAACAAACACGATCCATATGGATAAGAAGATAAGGTCTGTTCTCTCCAGGATTTTGAATGAAAAAGCTTTTAACATATAAAGCACTGGCTCTGGGACAATTACAATTTCAACAGGATTAAAAAAAATATATGTTGTGAATGTCACAAAGCAATAAAAAAGGGTGACACATAGTGAAGCATACGATATGACTTTCAATTTACTGTTTGATTTTCCTTGCGTATAAGCTAAAAATACAAGTGCTGTATCAAAACCTAGTAAAGAGATTAATGCATCTGTAGACCCTGAAAGGATGGTTTTGATGCCCGTTGCTCCAACTGGAAAAGCATAAAGAAGATGAACATCCGTATAGGCATAGGCAACAAAGATAAACAGCACAAGAAGTAAAGGTGATACTAACATCAAAAACCTGGCGATCTCTCGAGCCGTACATGTAATACAATAGACGCACGTAAAAGCTAATATGGATATTACGACTAAACGTGGAGTCTGAAAGAAAATCCATTTAGATACAATGCTGTTATACAGGATGAGAAGTACTACACAAACAGAGAACAAGTGAAGAACGAATAACGTATTTAGAATGACTCCTAATTTTGTTCCAACAATCTTAGGCATAAAATCAAAGATCGTCTGCTTAGGATACATCTCACAAAGCTTCCAAATCGCAAGTATGGAGATCTGAATAAAGAGTCCTGCTAATAATAGTGACATCCAACCGTCTGTTTTGGCTTTTGCAAATAACGTATAAGGAAGAGACAGGACACCAACTCCAATTTGGGATTGAACGATAATAAAGAACAGCTGTCTATGAGTAATCGTGTGGCTGTTATTCATGACTTATCCCACTTTCTTGTATGATTATCTTCATCTTTTTTAATTGGCGTGATATCACTCGGTCGAGAGTTCATCTTGAAAAAAGGTAATCGAATGATCGTATCTTTTAAATCTCCAATTTTAAACGGTGCAAGCGGTGCAAAATAGGGTGTGCCAAATGAATATAAACGGCAGAGATGAAAGAACATGAGAATCAATCCGAATACGATTCCTAAGAAACCGAATGTCGCAGCAGCTACCATGAATGGAAAACGCAATAAACGAACTGCCAAACTCATCTCATTAGAAGGTACTGTATAAGCAGCAATCGCTGTCGTCGCAACAACGATGATCATTAGGTTTGAAATGAGTCCTGCTTTTACAACCGCATCTCCGATTACCAAACCACCAACGATAGCGATCGTGGAACCGATTCTAGTAGGTAAACGAATAGCGGCTTCACGGATTAACTCGATCGTAAGTTCCATCACTAATGCCTCAAAAAGTGGAGGGTATGGAATATTTTCAAGTGAACTTTTCATCAAGAGTATGAGAGCGGATGGGATAACCTCGAAATGAAAAGAAACGATTGCAATATAAAAAGCTGGCAGACCAATCGCAATGTAGAAGCTAAACAACCTGATCATTCTATAAAAGCTACCTAACATCCAACGTTTGTTGTAATCATCTGGTGTTTGATAGAACACAAAAAAGTTGACGGGTGCTAGGTTTACGGTAGGTGAGCTGTCGTATAATAGTGCTACTCTTCCTTCCATCAGGTTAGCAGCTACACGGTCAGGTCGTTCTGTACTCAACGTTTGCGGAAATAGACTAAATGTTTTATCTTCAATACTCTCCTCGATATTACCTGGAGTCATAACAGAATCTGCTTCAATAGCTTTTATTCTCCTTTCAACTTCATGAAGTACATCTGGGTTAGCAATATCTGACATGTAAAGCATCGCAACATTTGTGTGAGTCTCTTTACCAACTTGTAAATACTTTACAACTAGCTTAGGACTTTTGAGTCGCTTTCGAATGAGCGCTATATTCGTTGACATGCTCTCAATAAATCCTTCATGAGATCCACGAATAACGGCCTCGTTATCCGGTTCTTTAATATCGCGTTCTGTTTTAACAGGAGTGAATACTGAATAATAACAGGTTGTGTCTTTCGTAAAGATCAATGTATAAGATTGTAAGATTAACTCTTGAATCTTTGAAAAATCTGTTTGCTGTTTAAAGTCAATATTGATGACTTTTTCGAAAGTATGAAGATCAATATCTTTGTCCAGTTCAAATAGAGGATTCAAGATCAAATCCTGAAGTTTCTGTTTATCAATAATAGAGTTTAAGAAAATCAATGCCACTCTGCTTTTATCAGCAGGCATTTCAATCCAATGAGTCATCAAATCTTCTGAAGAAGAAAAGCTTTTTTCAATGTCTTTTAGCAGATCATCGATCGATTGATTTTGTTTACTATTCGCATCCTGCAGAGAGTGAGAGGTATTAACAGAATCTGTTTGAGAGGATGGACTAGACTCTTGGATTTTATCTTCATTACTGGTGTTTTTTTGTTCTAGCAATTTTCTTGGCTTTTTAAAGAAAGTCATGATGAACATCATCCCGATTCGCAATAATTTGGTTTAGTTTTCGCTACCTCAACGTATTTATGCGGATAAGGTACTATTTTTCAAAAATGAGTCAGAAATTGTCATTATGAGTAAAAAATTGTGATAACATAGACAGAGATAAAGAGAGAAGGGGGCGGCACCATGACAGGAAGAGCACAATTTATTCCTGCTTTAACAAAGCCGAATACATACTTTGCGTTTTATAATGAGTGGAAAGATAAAGAGGGTTTTTGGATTCGCTTTTTTGCTATTTTAATCACAAGTGGATTGTTGCATGCACTTTCATTTTTTGCAGCGTTTCCCTCATTCAAAACGATTTCTTTTGTAGAGGCAGCAAAACTAAGTGGAACGGAACTTGAGTTGTTACGATATCTCATCGCTTTAGTAGGCGGTGCTTGGGGAATGATTGTCCCGTTCTTAGTGGTAAATTCAGGAGCACTTTTTTTATATGTTTTCTTCCGTGATATTGGATATAAAGCACTCTTTTATGTAATGACAACGGTATATCTCCTATTTATTCTCGGATTACTTTTTGAACTTCCGGTTCAGTTTGTAACAGGTGCTGAAGAAGTTGTTCAGCCGTTAGGATTCGGTTTTGCGGGTGTGTTGTTCTTTAAGCATGGCTTTTGGCAAGAACTATTAAACAGCATCAATATATTTACGATTTGGGGTTCAATTGTTTTGTATTATGCACTTCGACAACTATCGTTTAAGGAAAAGAAATACTGCCTCGTTGTTACGATTGGATTTGTTGTGATGTTCATTTTATTATCTTCACTATACGCTGCATTAGCTAGTGGACAGCTGGTTTAAGGAGGAGACACGATTATGAATAAACTGAAATGGGTTGCTGCAGCTATTATGGTTGTCCTCCTGCTTGTAATGAACATCGTGATTTTTGATAAACAAGAATCTGCCGCTGTTGAAGCGCCAAGAGTTAAAACCGGTCTATCTTTACAGAAAGATTTTATTAGGAAACACAAAACAACGGGTGTCGCTCAATCAAAAAACACCTTTGAAATTTATGAAAATGCATCACTTGGATCAATAAAGGAAGTAATGGTTTCGAAGGGTGATACGGTTACTTCTGGTCAAACGTTAATTACATATGAAAACGAAGAGATCGAAAAAGAACTTCGCGATTTGAAGCGAGACAAAGAATCAGCTGATGTTCGAAGTAGTCATTATTCCGGACAAATAAGTGAATGGAAAAGTGAACTTTCAGATTCTGATGAAGAAAAAGACAGCAAAGATGCTAAAGTGCTTCTTCAAGAAAAATTAGCTGAAGCTGAGTTGCAAAGTGATTTGGCTGAAAACGAAAGTTCTGTCTTATCAGATGAAATATCGGAACTAGAAAGAAAACTCGATGACCTTAGTGTAAAAAGTCCAGCTGACGGTGTCGTATCAGAATTAAATGGAGTTGGCGATGAAGATTCGCTTATGACTATTGTAGGACAAGGAAACTTTGAACTAGTTAGTAATATCGACCAAAAAATGGCTTCACTCGTGAAAACTGGGGACCAAGTTCAAATCAAATCCACAGGTAAGAAATCATTGAAAGGAACCGTACAAACGATTTTGCCAACTGAACAGAATACCTTTACGTTAACTGTTCTTGTCGAAGATGAAGCGGCTTGGGTTGAAGGACAATCCGCTACGATCATCCTAACAGAAAAAATGGCAGAAAAAGCGACTAGCGTCCCTAAGAAAGCCATCTTAAAAGACGATGGGGAAACGTATGTGCTCACGATTGTTAAAAACAAATTGTATAAACATAACGTTTCCACGGGTCTAGAGCAAAAGGGGAACGTGCAGATTACAAAAGGACTCAAAAAAGGTCAGGTAGTCGTGCTGAATCCTTCGTCTGTATTTGTTTCAGGGCAACCGGTTTTAAAGAAGTAGTTCTTTACCTTTTACCTATAAAAATGCCAGTGGGATTACACTAATTTGACGTTTTTTTAAGAAGAAAAAGGGTTTCGCATGTATATTACTTGCGAAACCCTTGTTTTTTTACTTAGCTTTTTTTAGTTAGTGTCTTTACTCTTTTTCGTGCTAACTTTTAGGGGTTGGAGCGGCAGGGGGCTCACCGCCCGCCCCGCGGAAAGCATGTACCCTGGAACGGAAATCCCCGCTTTAACGAATTTAAGAATTTTTTGTTAGCAATGACTTTTTAGATGTTGTGAACACTTTTGTTGATTGTTGCTTAGGATCAAACAACGCGATGAGTAAGAAATCTTTCTCACTTTGTGGCTCTAATTGATCGGATAGTGGATCGATCGCTGTATCCGTGACAAACGCGTGCTTGTGCATATCTTTTTCAGAAAGAGCCGGAAACCCATCAATCATTTCAGGATATTGTGCGAGCAGTGAGAGTACTTTTGATGTTTCTTCTTTGTTTTGTGTGTTCTCCCACCATGGCTTACGCGGTTTGAACTGTTGTCTTTCTAAATAATCAAGTTTCATCAAGCTTTCTGCAACTGGAAGTGAGTGTGGTGCAGCTTCTGTTAAGAATGCGATCAAGCGCGTATACAAATCTTCTAACTGATGACCGATTCTTGACCATCCACGTGTTTCCCAATAAGTCCCGAATTCTTGGAAGAAGTCAAAAGGCGATTGGAATACATGATGTATCAAATATTTAACGGTATGATCCATGCGATGATCGTTCCAATATTTTTCTAATACGTCTTCAACTTGTTTGATACGGATAATTTCATCAAACGTTAGAACGTTGTTTCCTAAAATTTCATATGGAGAATGATCCATATACACATAGTCATGTTTTTCAGCTGTTAATCGTAGCCCTGTACCTCTTAACATCTTCAAGAAACCTAACTGAACTTCTTCAATGCCAAAAGCGAAAACGTCATTGAACGTCTTTCTAAACGAATTGTAATCTTCCTCAGGTAAGCCTGCGATTAAGTCTAGATGCTGAACGATCTTCCCGCCATCTCTAACAGTTGTTACGGTACGTGTGAGCTTTTCAAAATTCTGTCGGCGTTGTACCAATTCGTTCACAGCGTCATTAGTCGACTGCACACCAATCTCAAAACGGAACAAACCTTTTGGTGCATGTTCATTTAAATAATCAATGACTTCGGGTCTCATGATATCTGCTGTGATCTCAAACTGAAATACAACCCCTGGTCTTCTGTTTTCAATAAGGAATGAGAACATATCGAGTGCATAATCTCTGCGAATGTTAAACGTTCTGTCTACAAACTTAATTATCTTAGCCCCGTTATCCATTAAGAAGATCAAATCGTCTTTAACGAGTTTTGGATCAAAATATCGAACCCCAACTTCAATAGAAGATAAGCAGAACGCACATGAATAGGGGCAGCCGCGGCTTGTCTCAAAATACGTGATCCGTTTTGATAAAGACTGGATATCTTCTTCGAAGCGGAATGGAGATGGTACTGTTTTTAAGTCCAGTTTCTCTCGTGGCCCGTTAATTTTAGGATTGCCATCTTTTCGATATGCCAGCCCGGCAACAGAATCGAAGCCACCATCATTCTGAATCTGAGTGAGTAGATGTTTAAACGTTTCCTCACCTTCGTTCACAACTATAAAGTCTACTTCTGGAATGTGTTCGAGCCAATGCGCTACATCATAAGATACTTCAGGACCACCTAAGACGATCTTCGTTTCCGGTTTGATCTTTTTAAACATCTGGATTACTTTAATCGTCTCTTCAATGTTCCAAATATAGCAGCTGAATCCAAGAACATCAGGTTCTTGGCTATAAAGGTCGGTTACGATATTTAAAGAAGGATCTTTGATCGTGAACTCTCGAATCGTTACAGGAAAGTCAGGTTCGCTGTAAGCTTTTAAATAGCGTAACGCAAGACATGTGTGTATATATTTAGCATTTAACGTACTTAGTACAGTTTTCATAATTTTGATTACCTCATTATTGTTACCCTAAGAAAGGGCGTTTTAGATGACAAACTATTTTACCATATTTTAAAAAGAATCAAAAACGAGTATTGTCTATTTACACAGCAAATTTCTTTACGGTACAAAGTCAGAACCGATATAGTAGTAATCATTAAGATGTAAGCGTTACTTAAAGGAGGATTCAGGTTATTGTGAAATGGGTTACAGCTGTTAAAAATGACAAGTGCTTCATAGGCATCGTACGAGAAGAAAAGATTATAAATGTATCAGAGCTCGCGGAAAAAAGCGAGATGGAATTTCCTTCAACCCTACTAGAGGCGATTTCTCTTGGTGACGAATTTTTAGAAAAGGTAGAGAGCTTAATTCACTCTGATCTAGTACCCAACCATACATACGAACTCAATGAGATTCAATTAAAAGCACCAATTCCCCGGCCAAGTAAAAATGTATTCTGCATCGGGAAGAATTACAGAGACCATGCGATAGAAATGGGAAGCGAAGCAGACATTCCGGAAGATATCATGGTGTTCTCAAAAGCTCCTACGTCTGTAATCGGTCATGATGAAGGGATTCCTAGTCATTCTACCATAACCAATCAACTAGATTATGAAGGTGAGTTAGCTATAATTATTGGCAAAACGGGTACGAGTATAAAGAAGGAAGAAGCGATGGATCACATTTTTGGTTTTACGATCATCAACGATATTACCGCTCGTGACCTGCAACAGAAGCACAAGCAATTTTTACTCGGAAAAAGTCTCAACGGAACTTGCCCGATGGGGCCATGGATCGTCCATCACTCTGAGGTACCAAATCCAAGTCGCCTATCAATTGTCACAAAAGTGAACGGAGAAGTGAGACAGAAAGGAAACACATCTGATCTTATCTTCGACATACCCACGATGATTAATGAGCTTTCAAAAGGTATGACGTTAGAAGCTGGAGATATCATCGCGACAGGTACACCTGCTGGAGTAGGTAAAGGGATGAAGCCTCCTGTTTTTTTAAAGCCTGGAGACTCAATCGAAATTACAATTGAAGGAATCGGGACACTTCGTAATGAAATAGTAGAATGAAGTCGAATTAACTAGTTACATAGAGGAGGAATTCATTTGGAAAAACTGCTTTATATTAACGGTTCATGGACAGGAGATTCTCTTGAAAAAATAGAGGTGTATAATCCTGCTAACGGTGAAGTGGTAGGGACTGTAGCATCTTGTGGAAAAGAAGAAACAGATGCTGCGATTGATGCAGCGCACGAAGCGTTTCCGAGCTGGTCAAAGTTAACGGCTTATGAGCGCGCTGACTATCTGATGAAACTGCATGACTTAATGATCGAACAAAAAGAAGAATTAGCAGAACTAATGACGCTTGAGATGGGAAAACCATTAAAAGAATCTGTAGGTGAAGTGATGTATGCTGCTTCTTTTATTAAGTGGTATGCCGAAGAAGGTAAGCGCATCTACGGCCGTACGATTCCTTCTAGTGCCGAAAATAAGAGAATGCAAGTATTACGCCAGCCTGTTGGGGTCGTTGCAGCCATCACACCGTGGAACTTCCCGGCAGCAATGATCACAAGAAAGCTTGGTCCAGCGCTTGCAGCTGGCTGTACCTTTATTGTGAAGCCACCAAAAGAAACGCCACTAACAGCGATTAAGTTAGTCGAATTAGCCGATCAAGCAGGCTTTCCAAAAGGTGTCATCAATCTTGTAACAGGATCTTCTTCTGTAATCGGCAAAGCCATTATGGATTCTGAGAAAGTTAGAAAAGTTACCTTTACTGGCTCTACAGAGATCGGTAAGAAATTGATCGAGCAAAGTGCCGCAACTGTAAAGAACGTTTCTATGGAACTAGGCGGACATGCTCCAGCTGTTGTTCTTGAGGATGCCGACTTAAATAAAGCAGTCGCTGGAATCGTAGCTTCTAAGTTTCGTAACGCAGGTCAAACGTGCATCTGTATTAACCGAGTATACGTACAAGAAAGTGTTTATGAAGAGTTTGTAGAACGAGTGGCTGCTGAAGCTAAGAAATTAAAAGTAGGAAACGGTATGGAAGAAGGTACAGATATCGGTCCAATCATTAACAAAGACGGGTATGAAAAGATCTCCGAACACGTGGAAAATGCGGTTTCAAATGGTGCAGAGTGTGTAACAGGAGGAAAAGGAAGAGCAGATAACGGTGGGTATTATTACGAGCCGACGGTCCTGAAAAATGTTTCACAAGATATGCTGATCATGAATGAAGAAACGTTCGGTCCAGTCATTCCAATTCACAAGATCAGCAGTGTTGAAGAAGGGATCCGCCTTGCAAACACGAGTCCGTTTGGTTTAGCGGCATATGTTTATACAGAGAGTATGTCCAAAGGAACTCAAGTGGTTGAAGGTTTAGATTACGGAATCATAGGCTGGAACGATGGTGTTCCTTCTGCTGCACAAGCACCGTTCGGAGGTATGAAAGAGAGCGGTCTTGGCCGTGAAGGTGGAGTAGAAGGTATGGAAGCTTATCTTGAAACGAAATACGTAAGTTTCGTATTATAAAATCTTTCTAAGAAACCAGGTGAATGTGATATGGATTTAGGGCTAAAAGGAAAAAATGTACTTGTCCTTGCTTCAAGTAAAGGACTTGGAAAAGCTTGCGCACTTGAATTTGCACGAGAAGGTGCGAACGTGATGCTAACCAGCCGTGATGAAGAGCAGCTTTCTTTGACAGCGGAAGAGATAAAGCGGGAAACAGGCGCAGTGGTTACTTATAAAAAATGTGACATCACACAGCGCAATGAAATCGATGAGCTTGTAGCAACAGTAGTTGAGAAGTTTGGGAGTGTGGACGTGCTCGTAAACAATGCAGGAGGTCCTCCAGCTGGTACGTTCAATGATTTTGAAGATGAGCATTGGCAAGGTGCTTTTGAGTTAACGTTACTGAGTCTTGTGCGTTCCGTTCGAGCCGTTACGCCTAACATGATTAAAAACGGTGGAGGACGCATCGTGAATATCGCTTCTTCGTCCTTTAAACAGCCGATCGACGGACTCATCTTATCTAACACTTTCCGAACAGCCATTAACGGATTATCTAAGAGTCTTTCACAAGAGTTAGGGAAAGACGGCATTTTGATCAATACGATCGGGCCGGGACGAATTGGAACTGATCGAGTAGGTGAATTAGATCAAATGGTGGCTGAGAAAAAAGGAGTTTCTGCAGAAGAGGTCAGAACTTCCATGGAAAGTGGAATTCCGCTTGGTCGTTACGGTGAACCTGCAGAGTTTGCTAAGATGGTCGTGTTCCTTTGCTCTGATGCAAACACTTATATAACGGGGCAGTCACTGCTGATCGATGGCGGTATGGTGAAAGCACTATAATTGGAAGAAGCAGCTCACTCTGGCTGCTTCTTTTTTGAGTTAAGTGTGGGGTATAAGTTTCAGTGTAGATGTCAATTTTTGTAGACTCGTGGATAAACAGTGAAAACTTTTGGATTGGGAGCTAAAACTTCTGGATAAAATGCTAAAATTTTTGGATTGATCCATAAAAGTTGTGGATTCATCTATCAAACTGAGGATAAATCCCCTAGTGCGTATATGAAACTGAGCTCAATGATAGCCCCCAAAAAAAGCTGACTCCAAAAAGAGTCAGCCTCAGTCGATGATTTAAACAGAAAGTACTTTTTTAATGCGTTCGATCGCCCAATCTAGATCTTCATCAGAAATGATTAAAGGTGGCGCGAAACGAATAACGTTTTCGTGTGTTTCTTTACATAACAGGCCTTGTTCTTTTAAGCGCTCACAATATGGACGAGCGGGTTCGTTCAATTCAACACCTATAAAGAGACCTTTACCACGAACTTCTTTTATTACTGGATTATCGATCTTCTTTAGCTCGCCTAAGAAATATTCACCAAGTTTGAGTGAACGCTCAACTAAGTTTTCTTCTACAAGCACGTCTACAGAAGCTACAGATACCGCACAAGAAAGCGGGTTTCCACCGAATGTTGATCCGTGAGATCCAGGATTGAACACGCCGAGAATTTCGCGATTAGCTGCTACACATGAGATCGGCATTACACCACCGCCAAGTGCTTTTCCTAAGATGTACATGTCTGGCTCGATTTCTTCCCAGTCACAAGCAAACATTTTGCCAGAACGTCCAAGTCCAGATTGGATTTCATCCGCTACAAAAAGTACATTTTCGGACTTACAAACATCAAGAGCTTCCTTCAAGAAACCTTCGCGTGGAATAACGATTCCTGCTTCACCTTGGATCGGCTCTAGAATGAATGCAGCTGTATTAGGTGTAATGGCTGCTTTTAACGCGTCTAAGTCACCATAAGGAATTACTTTGATTCCCGGGAGCATCGGACCGAATCCACGTTGGTAATCAGGATCAGATGACATCGATACGGCTGTCATCGTACGTCCATGGAAGTTTCCTTCACAAACGATGATCTCAGCTTGATTATCCGCAACACCTTTTACATCATATGCCCAACGGCGAACAGCTTTAATAGCCGTCTCAACCGCTTCAGCACCTGTGTTCATCGGTAATACCATATCTTTCTTCGTTAGACTTGATACTTTTTCATAAAAGTCTCCAAGTTGGTCGTTATGGAATGCACGTGATGTTAGTGTTACTTTGTCTGCTTGGTCTTTTAGTGCTTGAATGATTTTAGGGTGGCGGTGCCCTTGGTTTACCGCAGAGTATGCACTTAGCATGTCCATGTAGCGGTTACCTTCTGGATCTGTTACCCATACACCTTCGGCTACCGAGATAACGATAGGAAGTGGATGATAGTTTTGTGCACCATATTGTTCCGTTTTTGAAATTACAGTTTCTGTATTTTTCGTTTCTGTCTGTTTCAAAGGAAACACCTCAATTCTGCAAGATTTCTCACATTGCTATTATAGCAATGAAAGTGCTTACTTTACAGAGGGAACTCATTTCATTGCCTAGTTTATAACAGTTCATGGTATAGTTATATGGAGAATTATACATAGGAGGATATATTTATGATTCATGCTCACGTAACATCTTGGTTCCTGGCGTTAATTTTGTTTTTTGTAACGTATATGCTATACAAAAAAAATGCCGGAAAAAAATCAAAAATTTTGCATATGATTCTTCGCGTTTTGTACTTAGCGATCCTTGCAACAGGAGGCCATATGCTTGCTGGTTATCTAACGGACCCTGGTATCGTTAATCAAGGACCGATTATCATCAAAGGAACTTTAGGAGTTGTTCTCATCGGTTTGATGGAGATCATCCTTGTACAAAGAAAACGTGGTGAAAGTCGCCTGCTGAACTGGGTGTTTTTCTGGATCACTTTATTATTAGTGTTATTCTACGGTTATTCCGTTCTTGGTTAATACTTTTAAAAGTCGCTCTTTACGGAGCGACTTTTTTATTTGTATAAAATAACCATCTATTGTTTTGTTAACAATGCCTCCTGTGCACCGATATAAATGATAGAAACGTATCACTATATTAATGGGGTTCATTGGACAGATGAGGTGTAAGAATGAAAGAGATGGATGAATATTTAGCGCTATCTCATTTAATCAAGATGAATACGAAAGAGATGGAAGAGCTTAATGATAACTTAATTGAATCTGAACAACGCTATAAGTCGTTGTTCGATCATAATCCAGATATGATCTATTCTATGGATTTAAAAGGGTATATAACGAGTGTAAATCATGCACTCGTTCAGTCCTTAGAGTATTCAGAAGAAGAGTTGCTCTCGACCCATGCACTGCAATTTGTATGTGAGGAAGATCATAAACGGGTCGTTGAACACTTTAGGCTTGCCATACATGATAAACCGCAAAATTTTGTGGCGAGTATTAAGAAAAAAGATGGCGGCCACATTTTAAACAGCATCACGAACATTCCCATTGTTGTGAACGATCAAGTTGTTGGTGTATATGGGATCGGAAAGAACATCACGTGGCAGAAGAAAGCGGAAGAAGAGATCGAACAACTTGCATTCCACGACTCGTTAACAGGTCTGCCAAATCGAAGTTTATTCGAAAAGAGGTTAAGAGAACTCGTCTCTGAAAGTGATCATTCAAACCAATTATTAGCTGTAATGTTTGTGGATATTGATCATTTCAAAATTATTAATGAGAGTTTAGGCCACCATATCGGAGACGTTGTGTTAAGGCATGTAAGCAATCAACTTAGACAGGTGATTCATAGTCAAGACTTACTATGCCGATTTGCTGGGGATTTATTTACATTAATCTTAACGATTGAAAAACCAGCTGATGTAATCGATACAGCAGATCGGATAGAAGAAGCGCTTCAATTGCCGATCTATCTTGATGGCCAAGAGTATACCGTTAGTACGTCGATTGGGGTCAGCATCTATCCAAATGATAGTACGAGTGCCGATGTTCTCATCAAGAATGCTGACACCGCTCTCCATAAAGCGAAAGAAAAGGGCAGAGGAAAGCGTGAATTCTTTACCGGTGATATGAACGCATTCACACTTGAACGGTTAAAGCTAGAAGGCTTTTTACGTAAGGCGGTTCAAAAGGGTGAGCTAGAACCTTACTTTCAGCCTCAATATTGTTTGAAAACGGAAAGAATTATTGGATTTGAAGCACTTGTAAGATGGAATCATCCTGAATTGGGACTAATTTCTCCAATGCAATTCATTCCTTTAGCTGAAGAAATCGGGCTTATTGATGAAATCGGGCGGTTTGTTCTATTCGAATCTTGTAAGCAACTTAAGAGATGGCATGATAATGGAGCTCCTACTCTTTCTGTTTCTGTTAATGTATCTGGTAGACAGTTTCAGAGGTTATCATTTGTCTATGAAGTAAAAGAAGCGATAGAAACGGCCGGAATATCCGCAGAATATCTACATCTCGAGTTAACAGAGAGTACGATGATTCAAAATGTACAATACAGTATCAGCATCATGCAAGAATTAAGAGAGCTAGGTGTTCGTTTATCGATCGACGATTTTGGTACGGGTTACAGTTCTCTGAGTTATTTAAAAGATTTCCCGGTCGATTATTTAAAAATCGATCAAAGCTTTATCAGACATCTTAGCGATGACTTCTTTAACACGAGTGATGCAGCGATCATTAAAGCAATCATTATGATGTGTGAAGGACTCTCTCTATCAACAGTGGCAGAAGGTGTTGAAACACATGAACAGATGAAATTACTACAAGAGTATGGCTGTCACACTGCTCAAGGATATATAATCAGCAAGCCTATGCCTGCTTGTGAGGCGAATGAGTTCTTAAGAAATTTCTTATCGGCAAAAAACAGCACAACTCCTTAAAGGGTGTGCTGTTTTTTGATTGATTCTATTAGAATTTTTGCTTTTTATTGTTTTGTATGTCTTTACCTTCATTGCTTGGTTGATTGAAGTGGAAGATGTGAGACTCCTACAGGACGAGCGGACAAGTGGAGACTCCTAATGGCGCATTATTTTTTCTTTTCATAATACATAAACGCCAGGGCACCGATCAGAATCGAACCTTTTACGATATCTTGTGCATAGTAAGGCACGTTCAGCATCGTTAAACCATTTAGAAGTATACCGATCAAAACAGCACCTACAAAAGTGCCGATCACATTCGGTTTTCCAGCACCAAATACAGAAAAGCCAATAAACGCAGCGGCAACACCATCCATCAATAGAGGAGCACCAGCGGAAACTTGGCCGGTTCCAATTCGTGCTGCTAACAGAATACCTGCAAGAGTGGCAAAGAATGCAGATAAAAGATAAGCATACATCTTGTAGCGCTGAACAGGGACACCAGATAGACGAGCAGCTTCTTCATTTCCTCCTGTAATGTATAATAATCTGCCGAAGCGAGTCTGCTGTAGAATGATATGAACAACAATAACCGCGATCAGCATGATGATGACAGGTACCGGAACAGACCATATTTCACCTTGACCAATATACAAGAAAGAAGGAAGGAAAACCCCAGGAGCTGTTCCACCTTCTGATAAAGGCATATTGTTGTAGATCGAAAATCCTTTTGTGAACGTAAGATGCAATCCATTGATGATATACATTACCGCTAATGTGGCGAGTAGATCTGGAAGCCTTACTTTTACAACGAAGAACGAGTTTAATAGACCTACTAATAGACCGATTGCTATCGGAATAAGAATGGCGACGATCGTTTCTTGGCGATATAGAACGAGAGCTGCTGCACTTGTAACCGTTGCAAGGCTCGCAGTGGATCCAACAGAAAGGTCAAAGCCCCCAACGATCAAGGATATGGTTACACCAATCGCAAGCAACGTAATGATAGAAACGGAGCGTAGGATATCCGTAAAGTTTTGATAGCTTAAGAACTTGTCGTTTGCAAGACTAAATCCAATAACGGTTAATAATATGACAAGAAGGGTACCGTATCGGTAAAGAAAAGGAAAGATCTTTTCTTGAAGTGAGAGTTTAGAAGTGTTTAGATCGTTCTCAACGTGTTCTTTATGAACGTACTGTGCCATAATGACCTCCAGTTGCATAGTGCATAATTTTTTCAGTGGTAGCTTCGTGTTTGTTTAATTCTCCGGCAATTTTCCCATCGTACATGACAAGGATTCGGTCACAAAAAGCGAGCAATTCTTGTATCTCACTCGTAAAATAGAGGACGCCCTTTTTATTAGCAGCTAAGTTCTTGATGCATTGAAACACATCTTGCTTAGCCCCAACATCAATCCCTTTAGTCGGTTCGTCAAAAATAAACACATCTCCGTCAGTAAGAAGCCATTTGCCGATCGATGCTTTCTGTTGATTTCCTCCGCTTAGATGGTTCAGCAAGAGTGAGGATTTTTGTGTCTTGATACCAAGCTGTTTAATCCATTTTTCCGCTTCTGTTTTTTCTTGTTTTCTTTGGATAAAACCAAACTTAGTAAACTGTTTTAAGACAGGCAAGGTTAAGTTTTCAACCACATTGTAATCAACAAGAATTCCTTCTTTACGTCGTTCTTCTGGGACGAACCCGATACCGGCCGAAATCGCTTTTTGAGGATTCGATACCCTTATTTTTTTCCCTTTCATGTAAAGAGAATCTTTAGATGGGTCTGCACCAAACAATGCTCTTGCCGTTTCTGTCTTACCTGCACCCACTAATCCGGCAACGCCAACAATTTCTCCTTCTCGAACAGATAGGGATACGGATTCACCTGTAGAAGGAATTCTGAACTGCTTCGCTTCTAAAAGGGTATCGCCTAGCATTCTATCTTCTTCATCATTCAATAGTTCAACCAATTCGTTGCCTAGCATCGCACGAACGATCTCTTCAGAAGAACAGTGAGATGTTTCTTTTGATAGAGTCACGTATCCATCTTTTAAGACCGTTACTCTTGTCGACAGTTCCATAATTTCAGGTAAGCGGTGTGAAATATAGATGATGCCCACGTCTTGCTTCTGAAGTTCACGAAGAACAGTAAACAGATGTTGAGCTTCTTTCGTGCTAAGTGCGGCTGTAGGTTCATCTAAAATAATAAATGAGATGTCTTCAGAAATTGCTTTTGCGATGAGTACCAACTGTTTCTCTGCTAAAGAACATCGAGAGAGGGGGATGGCTGGATCAAGTTTTAAGCCAACTCTGTTCAATAGTTCTTGAGCCACTCTGTATCTTTTTTTCCAAGAAAAAAAGGCAGGACCTTTGATAAAAGTATTCATCGTTACGTTTTCTGCGATACTTAATGAAGAGACGAGGGCAGTATCTACTTCTTGAACGACCATCTCAATGCCAGCTGCTTTTGCATGAGCCGGTGTGTTAATCGTCAGTTCTTTTTCATTCAAAGTGATGACACCGCCATCGCGTTCATAATCGCCTGAGAGTATCTTCATGAGTGTACTCTTACCAGCACCATTGGCTCCTAAAAGAGCATGGACCTCACCGCTTTTTACGGTAAAGTCCACTCCTTTTAATACAATCTGTTCACCAAATGATTTTTGTATAGAAGTTAATGAGAGTATCGTCATTGTTTATTATCCTTACTTAAGTTTTCCATCCACGGTGATGTTCCGGCATCAGATTTGCCCCAGCCTTCCACATACTTACCGATCTCATCCATAGATACTTTGGACTTAGGTAGATCTTCTTTTTCAACAAGGTGAGGTTGAACACTATAGATCTGTGGTGTTTCTTCACCGGCTACTTTTTGGTAGAGAAAGCGAACTTGTAATTTTCCAACATCAGCAGGATCTGTAGCTGCCGTTGACACCCATGGACTATCACTTTCTTGCATCAGTTGCAGATCTTCGTCACTAAGGTCGATTCCATATACTTTAATTTCCTCACGTCCTGCTTGTTGAATCGCACGTGTCACACCTTTAGCAAATTCGTCCCAAGGAGCGAACACCGCGTCAATGTCACCCTTTTTAGGATACTTTTGCAACAGGGCTTCCATTTGTGATTGTGTATCAAGCGCTGTATTCTGTGTTGCTGTACCAAAACGCGCGATCTCTTTGATCGAAGGATAACGTTTCTTGAAGGCTTCATACATAACGTTTCTTCTTTCCATTGGTGTGAAACCACCTACCCAAACGTATACGATCTCACCTTTTCCATTTAAGTCTTGCGCCATGCTTCGCAGAGCATTCCACGAAAGGCTATAATCATCCTGGTCGATAACGGTTACACCTGGTATGTTGATATCACTATCAAAAGCGACAACAGGAATTCCTGCTGCAACTGCTTTTTTTACACTTGGTGCGATCGCATCAGCACGACCATGATCAATTAAGATTCCATCTACTTGTTGGTTAACGGCTGTTTCTACATACGCTGCCATTTTTGAAAGGTCGTTATCAGCGTTATAGACCTGCACCTCACCACCGAACTCTTCCACTTGCTTCTTTACACCACTAATATATTGAGAGGAGAACGTCCCGATAGAGAACTGGTTGATTGAAGCGATTTTTAATGGCTTCTGAAGCTGTTCTGGAACTTTGCTTGACGTTGAAGCGGTATTTTTTTGTTTTGATTGCGACTCATTTGCGGCAGCTGGTTTGGATTCTGTCTTATTGGAAAGAGCATCTTGTTCATTTGTGCATCCTGTTAAGAACAAGGCAGTAGTAAGGCAAGCGGTTGCCAAGACTTTATAAGGTCTCAATGCTTTCATCCTCCTTAAGTGTAGATAGGGCTTCTTGATAATTACCGCTCACGATTCCTTTTTCTGTAATGATTGCTGATATGTATTCAGCGGGAGTTACATCGAAAGCTGGATTGAAGACTTTAATTCCTTCTGGAGCAATGCGAACTCCGTTTAGGTGCGTGACTTCTTCTTCAGGGCGTTCTTCGATCGGAATATCCTCGCCGCTAGATGTTTTGAGATCTAACGTAGATAGAGGACATGCTACATAAAAGGGAATTCCGAGTGCTCTCGCTTGAAGTGCAAGACCAAAAGTCCCGATTTTGTTAGCTGTATCCCCGTTTGCTGCCACGCGATCACATCCAACGATAACGGCTTTGATATTCTTTGTTTTTAAAGTGTGCGCTGCCATATTATCCGTAATTAGCGTCACAGCAATATCGTTTGCTTGAAGCTCCCATGCAGTTAAACGAGATCCTTGTAAGACAGGACGCGTTTCGTTCGCGTATACAGAAAGATTCCAACCCTGCTCTTTTGCAAGATGAAAAGGAGCTAAAGCTGTTCCGTATTTGCTTGTCGCGATAGCACCTGCATTACAGATCGTCATGACAGCATCTCCGTCTTGAAGAAGGGATAACGCGTACTCACCAATCTTTCTGCATGTATTTTCGTCTTCTTCTTGAATTAAAAGTGCTTCAGCTTCAATGTTTTTTTTCGCCTCTTCTACAGAAGCGGATCGTTTGGCAGATGCGACAACACGATCTAACGCCCAGAATAAATTAACAGCAGTAGGGCGAGAGGAGGCTAAATAATCTCTTTGTTTTTTCAATTTTGATAGAAATGAAAAATGATCAACCTCTTTTTCAGAATTACTCCAAAGTGCAAGTCCGAATGCAGCAGCGATTCCGATCGCAGGAGCGCCTCTAACTTTAAGCTTTGAAATGGCGTCCCATACGTGTTCAATCGTGGTTACATTTAAGTAAACCGTATGATGGGGAAGTTGTTGTTGATCTAATATAAGAAGGTGGTTACCTCTGTATCGAACAGAAGGAACCCACTTTTCAGCTACAGTCATAATTTAAGCACCTCTAATCCAGTCAGTAAGTTCTGTGATGTTTGTAAGTTTTCTCTGATTCTTAATCAGTTTTGCACCTAGCTCTAGGGCTGTTTTTTTATAAAAGAGCTCCACTTCTTTTTGGGGAATAGAGTCTAGATCAGCTACATGTGCAAGTCCGATCGTTCTTCGAATGATTTCACAACCAGCAAATCCAATCGCTTCTTGAAACGTTTTTTCTAAGAAATTTTCAAGAACACCCAAAATCTTGGCAAAAGGATCTGTCGCTTTCTCGTTCCAAAGCTGTGTGAATGTTTCACTGTATGTTTCCCAAGTTTTTTCGATGGTTTCTAAAAGATAAGTTTGTAAAGTCTCTCGATGAAACGGCTCTTTCGCATGAGCATTTTGAGAAAGGTGATTAAGAGCAAGGTTCGCTATGAAATGAGCGATATCAAATCCTGCTGGGCCATAGAACGCAAACTCAGGATCGATCACTTTAGTAGAATCGCTTTTCACAAAAATACTTCCAGAATGTAGATCACCATGAAGGAGGACTTCAGCTTTTGTTAAGAATGAAAGTCTGAGTTGAGCTACTTCTTTTAGAAGCTCTGTGTCGTTCCAAATGACATCAACTTCACTTTGAAGTTCAGCAGGGAAGTCGTTCGTTTCGATGTTGAAAAAAGGATCTGTGAACACTAAGTCTTCAGTGATCTTACACAGTTCAGGGTTTGAGAATCGTTTCACTTGTTCTTTCTTTTCAAACGGATGAAGATAAAAGTCGCTAGAATAAAAAGCTGTCTTAGCTGCAAACGTTCCAATGTCATTAGCAAGTTGTGGGTAGATCTGTCCTTCAATTAGCCCTTTTCGAAGAATGACATGATCAGATAAATCTTCCATAACCGTTACGGCAAGTGTTGAATCTGAATACAAAACTTTAGGAACTAAGTGAGGAACTGATTCGGCTTCTTTTAGTAAGGCTTCGCTCTCAATACGTGCACGGTCTAGTGTTAACGGCCAACTTTCGCCAACCACTTTTGCATATGGAAGTGCTTGTTTGACGATCACCGCTTTTTTAGAGAGTGCACTTTCTATATGAAAAACAAGGTTTAAGTTGCCATCTCCAATCTCTTTAACAAGCAGTTGGCTATGTTCGGATTCATCGAAAAATGCTAAAGGTTTTACCACATCAAGGACTGTCAGTTTATTTAACGGTTCATATGTAGGTTTTACTTGTACGCTCATTTTTGTTCCCCCCGGAAAGTTTTTTTACAAATAAAAAGAGCCTCTTTTCGTATAAGAAAAGAGGCTCGGAATGATGATTTCCCGCGCCTCTTATCTTAGCAAAACAAAATTGTTTCGCCGGAATTAGCACCGTGCCATACGCTGACTAAATCAGCGGCTCCCCATATAATGCGGGCGCCCCATCTTGCAATGGTATTACGGTCGGTTGCTGGGTTTCATCGGGCCATATCCCTCCACCTGCTCTTGATAAGAGACCAAAATTATTCGTTTTTTTAATGCGTAATAATATTCACGCAATTCATAATCGTTATACTACAACGTGATGTGAAGATCTGTCAACACAATTTTTCAAAAAGGTTTAATACAGGTCTGTTCGACGGTCGTTAAACACAGGAACCTTTTCGCGTACTTCGTCTACTAATTCAGGTGATATCTCTGCTGTAATGGTCTCCTCATCGTGTACAGATCCTTCAGCGATAATATCTCCCCAAGGGTCAATGATCAACGATTGACCGGCAAAGGTATTTTTAGGATCGCTTCCGACCCGATTGCATGCAACCACGTAGCATTGATTCTCTATAGCACGTGCGATAAGCAGAGCTCGCCAATGAGATTGTCTTTGAATGGGCCATTCTGCGGGAACGAATAAAACCTTAGCGCCGTTTAAGAAAGGAGCACGAATCCATTCAGGAAATCGAATGTCATAACAGATTGCAAGTGTGGAAAGGGTGCCATCGAGTGTAAACAGTGTACTGATATTCCCGGGAGAGATATACTTTTCTTCTTCCATCAATGTGATTAGATGAGCTTTTGAGTACGTAGAGATCGGTTCACCGTTTCGGCTGTAGGTGAGAGAAGTGTTAAATACTTCATCCTCATCACGGTAAGCGATAGAACCGCCAACAATATTGATATCAAGTTCTTTTGATAAGGAGCTTAACCAGTGCTTTGCTCTCTCGCCATTCTCATCGCTAATCTCATCTAAGCGTGTTAGGTCATATCCTGTATCCCATAGTTCTGGGAGAACAATCGTATCAGGTTGATGCTGAACAACTGCTTCACGAATTTTATTTTCAATGTGTTCATAGTTTTTTTTAGGATCGCCATAATGTATGTCGACTTGAATGCAGGCAATTTTCATGATTGTATCCTCCAGATTGTAAAAAAGTCTTTACAGAATTTCCTTAAGCGTATAACATAACTGATTAGAATTTCAAGAACATTCAAATTAGACTGGAAGTGATCGTCGTGAAACGTTTTGAACAGGCAGAAGTGATGGGGAAATTGCCAGAGCAATTTTTCGCCAAGCTTGTAAAAAAAGTATCTCACTATGTGGAGCAAGGCTATGACGTTATTAATCTAGGACAAGGAAATCCCGATCGACCAACGCCACAGCATATCGTTGAAGCATTGAAGGAAGGTGCAGAAAGACCTGACTTTCATAAATACTCCCCGTTTCGAGGACACGGATTCTTAAAGCAGGCTGCTGCCGATTTTTATCAAAGAGAGTATGGTGTGACCTTAGATCCTGATAAAGAAGTAGCTATTCTCTTTGGGGGAAAAGTGGGATTAGTAGAGTTATCACAGTGCTACTTAAACCCAGGAGATGTTGCCCTCGTTCCAGATCCAGGATACCCGGATTACTGGTCAGGTGTAGCAATGGCTGGTGCTTCGATGGAGACAATGCCTTTAAGAAAAGAAAATGAATTCCTCCCGAAGTACGATGATTTACATGAAACGGTCTTGAACAAAGCAAAGCTTATGTTCTTAAACTATCCGAACAATCCTACAGCAGGTGTTGCAACGGAATCATTTTTTAAAGAGACAGTAGAACTCGCTAACAAACATGATATTCTCGTTTGCCATGATTTTGCTTATGGAGCTATTGGATTTGAAGGACAGAAGCCGATCAGCTTTCTACAGACCGAAGGAGCAAAAGACGTAGGCATAGAGATCTATACCCTTTCTAAAACGTATAACATGGCAGGATGGCGCGTTGGTTTCGCGGTTGGAAATGAATCTGTCATCGAATCCATTAATCTACTTCAAGATCATTTTTATGTAAGCTTGTTTGGAGCGGTTCAGCATGCAGCAGCTGAGGCATTGAACGGCTCACAGCAATGTGTGGATGAACTGGTAGATACATATGAAAGACGCCGAAATGCATTCATCGGACGTTTGAATGAAAACGGATGGAACGTGGAATCGCCAAAAGGTTCCTTCTTCTGCTGGCTACCTGTACCTGAAGGGTATACATCAGAAACGTTCGCTGACTATTTGCTTGAGAAAGCACATGTCGTCGTCGCACCTGGCATCGGATTTGGAAGTGAAGGCGATCGATATGTACGTGCCGGCTTACTAACGTCAGAAGAACGTCTGATAGAGGCTGCTGATCGAATTACTAAATTGTTTTAGAAGTTTTATTTAATTCTTTATGCCTCTTTGATTAGTTGAATGGAGTGTAAGATGCGAGACTCCTACGGGACAGGCGGGCAGGTGAGACACTTAAGAGTGAAACGTACGAATGTGGCTCACCTTCTGCCCCGTGGAAAGCGAGTATCTGGAACGGAGATCAACATCTTTCAAAAACTTTAAAGCTTACTAATAAGATATTGAAGATTTTGGTTGACAGATCCTTCATACCCTGTCATAATCACAATTAAAATTATATTCTAACAATTTGCACTCTTATTAAGAGCAGGTGGAGGGACTAGCCCGATGAAACCCGGCAACCATTCAGTTAATTTTTCTTAACTGAAAACGGTGCTAATTCTTGCAGTCGAACGTTTGACTGAGAGATAAGAGGAAGCGGAACTGTCAATATGTAGACACCCCTTCCTCGTGAAGGGGTTTTTTGCGTTTTTGAAAGGAGAACTACGAACATGAGTAAAATTACAGCAACGTACTTGGTACATGATAAAAAAGAAAATCTATACAAAAAAGCGGAAGGCATTGCGCTAGGACTTACTGTAGGTTCATGGACTGATCTTCCTCAACTTGAGCAAGAACAGCTAAAAAAACATAAAGGTATCGTGGAAGAAGTCATTGAACTTCCTGAAGATCCACGTACAGATCAATTTTTAGGAAGTAAAAGAACTAGAGGCTTACTTAAGATTTCCTATCCATCAGCAAACTTTTCAAATGACATTCCCGCTATACTAACGACGGTTTTCGGTAAACTTTCGTTAGATGGTGAGATCAAACTCGTAGATTTAGAGTTTGATAAGAATCTAGAACAGCAATTTCCTGGTCCAAAGTTTGGGATAACTGGAATCCGAGATATCTTAGGCGTACATAACCGTCCACTTGTTATGAGTATTTTTAAAGGGGTGCTCGGAAAAGATCTATCATTCTTCAAACAACAATTATATGAGCAGGCTTTAGGCGGGGTAGATCTTGTGAAAGATGATGAAATTCTATTTGAGAACCCACTTACGCCTTTTGAAGAAAGAGTAAGAATCGCTAAAGAAGTTTTAAAGTCCGTTCATGAGCGAACTGGCGAAAAGACGCTCTACGCAGTTAACTTGACAGGCAGAACGAGTGGACTTCGAGATAAAGCGCGGCGCGCAGCAGAATTAGGTGCTAACGCATTATTGTTTAACGTACTATCCTATGGACCAGATGTATTACAAGAATTGGCAGAAGATAAAGAGATACCTCTTCCAATCATGGCGCATCCTGCACTATCTGGAGCTATAGGATCATCATCTCTCTACGGGATTGGTTATTCCGTTTTATTGGGTAAACTGCTTCGTTATGCAGGGGCAGATCTGGTGTTGTTCCCATCACCATATGGAAGCGTAGCCCTTGATCGTAACGAAACCCTAAGTATTGCGGGTGCCTTAACAACAGATAGCATCTCATTAAACAAGTCGTTCCCAGTTCCATCAGCAGGTATCCACCCAGGTTTAACACCGGTTTTATACAATGACTTCGGATTGGACAGTGTTATAAACGCAGGTGGAGGAATACATGGTCATCCAGATGGAGCAGCAGGTGGAGCACGTGCCTTCCGTCAAGCGATAGATGCCGTCGTTAAAGGGGAAGACTTTGAGAGTTTTGCAGAAAAACATCTAGAACTACAAAAAGCATTAGAGCTTTGGGGTGGTGTTCCAGTAAAATGACAACTCTACACCAATCGGTAATCTTTTGTGATTTTGATGGAACTGTAACTGAGAAAGATAATATCGTTGCGATCATGGAAGAATTTTCACCCGAGGGCTGGCAGCCGATCGTGAATGAAATCTTGAATGAAACCATCTCGATTCGAGAAGGAGTCGGTAAATTGTTTTCGAGAATCTCTTCGGACAAAAAGGAAGAGATCATTGAATTCGTTGTAACACGTTCTAAGATTAGAGACGGTTTTCAGGAATTTATCTCATTTACTCAAAGTGAGAGGATTCCACTTTACATCGTTAGCGGTGGTATTGATTTTTTTGTTCATCCTGTACTAGAGAACAAACTAGAAAAAGACTATGTTTTTTGTAACGCAAGTGATTTTACAAACGACATGATAAAAATCACTTGGCCGAATGTATGTGATGATCAATGTGACAATGATTGTGGATGTTGTAAACCGTCTGTTATAAGGCGGCTGGAAGAGAAGTTTCCCCGAGCTGAAAAGATTGTGATCGGGGATTCGATTACTGATCTTCAAGCTTCTAAGATGGCTGATGTTGTTTTCGCAAGAGATTATCTGATTGAAAAATGTGAAGAAAACCAAATACCATACACACCATTTGAAACCTTTCATGACATCATTCATGTCTTAGAGAAAAGAGGTGTAAAAAGTTGAGTAAACAACAGCGCTGGAATGAGCTTGCAGATGTTAAGGATGAACTGGCATCAAGAGACTGGTTTCCTGGAACCAGTGGTAACGTATCCATTAAAGTAAGCGATTCACCTCTCGCTTTTTACGTTTCTGCAAGCGGAAAAGATAAAACAAAACGTACCTCAGAAGACTTTCTTTTAGTGGATCAGTTCGGTGAACCGGTAGAAGAAACGCATTTGAAAGCTTCGGCAGAAACAGGTATTCATTGTGAAGTGTATCGGTTAACGAAAGCAGGCTGTTGTTTACACGTTCACACCGTGGATAATAACTTAATCTCTGAATTGTATGGTGATGCAGGAGAGATTACATTCCAAGGCCAAGAACTGATTAAAGCATTTGGGATATGGGAGGAAGAAGGCCGTATCACGGTTCCGATCGTTGAAAATTATGCTGATCTTTCGAAGCTGTCTGAAGCAGTGGGTACAGTAATCAAACAGGATACAAAAGCTGTCTTGATTCGCAATCATGGTATTACCGTATGGGGAAGAAATGCTTTTGAAGCGAAGAAACATTTAGAAGCTTTTGAGTTTCTTTTCTCTTACCACATCAAGTTACAAACTTTAAACGTTTTAAATAAAAATCAATCATTTGGAGGCGTTAAAAATGGCACAACTACGATTTCATGATAACAACGAAAGAATTGAAAAACAGAGTGAGGTAGAAGCGTATCTGAACTCTCAAGAAGTTATATACGAGAAATGGGACATTGAAAAACTTCCAGCGCATCTTCGTGAAAATTTCTCGTTAAGTGATAAGGACAAAGCAGAAGTGATTCAAACCTTCCGCAGTGAGATCGATGATATTTCTGAGCGCAGAGGATATGTGACAGAAGATGTTATCTCACTTTCTGATGCGACACCAAACTTAGATGAGCTATTGAAAAACTTCTTATCAGAACATCATCACACGGATGATGAAGTACGCTTTATCGTTTCTGGACATGGAATCTTTGCGATCGAAGGACCTAATGGAAGATTCTTCGATGTTGAACTTGAACCAGGAGACCTTATCTCTGTTCCAGAAAATTTCCGTCACTATTTCACGCTGCAAGAAGATCGTAAAGTAGTAGCGGTTCGCATCTTTAAATCAAAAGAAGGCTGGGTTCCAATCTACGATAAACAGCCCCAAGAAGCTCAATAATATACAGAGCACACCATTTCATTCGAACGAAATGGTGTGTTTTCTTTTGAAATAACAAGTTGGCGCTCGTCCGGTGGCTGACAAGCACGCTGGACGAGCGCTATACAGAAAATACGAGCAAAGAAAAAAGCATCAGACTTCAGTAGTCGATGCTTTTTTCCATTCCCTCATTATTCTTATAACTCTTTTGATTTTCTAAGATTGATTAAGCGATACGTGTGCAGGGCAATAACTTTTAACACCGCATATACTGGAACGGCTAGAATCAATCCAAGCAGACCACCTAGGCTTCCTGCAACAAGCAAGATCGAAATAATGGTAAGCGGGTGGATATCCAGCTTCTTACCCATAACTTGCGGAGAGATTACATTTCCTTCGATCTGCTGAGCGATAACCATAACGACTAGAACTTTGATCACCATCGCCGGTGAATCTACAATCGCTACGATCAATGCGGGAACGACTCCGATAATCGGTCCGAGGAACGGAATCACGTTTGTGAACATGGCGATTATAGCTAGAATCAGCGAGTAGTCGATTCCGATTACGAGATAACCGATATACAGCATTGTACCCACACAGACACTGACCAAGATCTGCCCTTGGATATAAGAACTAAGTGCGATGTCCATGTCTTTTAGAATTTTTGTTCCATTATTACGCTGTCTTTCAGGAAGTGTTTGAAGCACCATCTGTGGAGCTTTCTCACCTTCTTTAAGCATGTAATACAGTATAAAAGGTACGGTAACAAAAATCATAATAATGTTTGTAATGATTCCAATAAAGTTTGCGATGTTTGTACCAATTGTCTGAACACTAGTAGACAGATAAGCGGTTACTTTATCAGAGATTTCTTTTACATCAAACTGTTCACTTTCTTGGAAACGGCTTACCCATTCATTCTGCTGTAAATCATTCAGCTTAGATCGAATAGCATCGATTAAAGCAGGGGTATTCTCAATTAGATTACTAACCTGTCTTTGTAGAATCGGACCAATAGAATAGAACAGCAATACGAATAATCCGATCGCAAGCAGGTAGATGAGAAGGATGGATAATACCTTAGGAACTTTTCGTTTATGCAAAAACTGAACGACTGGCCGGAAAAGATAATAAAGAACACCGCCAAGCAAAAACGGAAAAAATAACGTTTGAACAAGAACGACGATCGGCCTGAAAATAAAATCAATCTTTGTTCCTACCAAAATAATTAGAAAAATGAGGAGAAATCCGTAACCGATACGAAAAAACTTCGACTGTGGCATTTAATGATCACCTTTATCTTCTGAAATATGTATTCATTATATACAACTTATAAGAACATACACAAATTTTTAAAAAACACCGGTACAAGGATAAAAGCATATGCTGAGTAATGGGCATACGTACTAGAAATGGAGTTTCTATAGAAAGGATGAAACCAATGTGCGGAATAACCGGTTGGGCAGATTGGAATCGTAACCTCACACATGAAAAAAATATATTAATCAAGATGGCCACACCTTTGTCAAAAAGAGGACCAGATGCACTCAATGTATGGAGTACCACACATGCAGGGTTTGGTCATGCTAGGTTAGCAGTAGTAGATATTGAAGGCGGCGTCCAGCCGATGACAAGAACAAAGAACCAGTGGAATTATACGCTTTGCTACAATGGAGAGCTTTACAACACAGAAGACCTACGAAAAGAACTTTTACAAAGAGGTTATACGTTTGAGGGACATTCCGATACAGAAGTTTTGCTTACTTCCTATATAGAGTGGGGAGAAAGCTGTATTGATAGGTTTAATGGTATATTCGCATTTGGAATTTGGGATGAAGAGAAGCAAAGTTTATTTGTAGCTCGAGATCGACTGGGAGTTAAGCCGTTCTTTTTTACGGAAAAAGGCGGAATGTTGTTATTTGGATCCGAAATAAAATCCATACTCGCTCATCCTGAAGTGAAGGCTGAAGTCGATCGTGAAGGATTACAAGAGGTGTTCGGACTAGGACCATCCCGTACACCTGGTAATGGTGTTTATAAAGGAATAAAAGAACTTCGCCCAGCACATGCTGCGACGTATTCTAAAAACGGTATGAAAATTTGGCGGTATTGGAACGTGGAAAGTAAACCACATCAAGACTCATTAGAAGACACGATTGAAAAAGTGAAGGTTCTTGTGACGGATGCAGTAACACGACAGCTGGTTGCGGACGTACCCGTGTGTACATTTCTTTCTGGAGGCCTCGATTCAAGTGCCATCACCTCAATCGCAGCTAAATATTTTAAAGAAGAAAACAAGGGTGAACTTCATACGTTCAGCATCGATTATGTTGATAATGAGAAGTACTTTAAAGCGAGTGATTATCAACCCAATTCAGATGCGTATTGGATCAATCAGATGGTTGAGGCTACAGGATCTGTTCATCATAGCTGCGTGATTGATAATGAACTGTTGATCAATCATTTGCGTGAAGCTGTCACAGTAAGGGATCTGCCAGGTATGGCTGATGTTGATTCTTCACTTTTATGGTTCTGTCGTCAGATCAAACCACAGTCAACCGTTGCTTTATCTGGAGAATGTGCAGACGAAATCTTTGGAGGGTATCCATGGTTTCATAAAGAAGAGCTCTTGAATCGTCCGATGTTTCCCTGGATGCGTTCAACGGAAGCGCGTCAGAACCTCTTGCAAGACTCGTGGGCTAGCAAACTGAATCTAGCTTCGTATGTGCAGCAACGATATGAAGAGACAGTGAACGAAACACCAACTTTAGAGGGAGAATCTAAAATAGAAGCGAGAAGAAGAGAGATCTTCTATTTAAATATGATTTGGTTCATGACGACTCTATTGGATCGCAAAGACCGTATGAGCATGGGAGCATCACTAGAAGTAAGGGTACCCTTTGCAGATCATAGAATTGTAGAATACGCATGGAACATTCCATGGGACATGAAAATGTTGGATGGGAGAGAGAAGGGAATACTTAGAAAAGCACTTACCGGTGTACTGCCGAATGATGTACTATATCGAAAAAAGAGTCCTTATCCGAAAACGTTCCATCCAGACTATACGAACGGTGTAAAAGATTGGTTAACGAGCATCGTCGCGAAAAAGAATTCACCTTTGTTTGAAGTGTTAAACCGAGCACGCGTTCAGGAAATCATTCAAACGAATGGAGAGACGTTTAAAGAACCTTGGTTCGGTCAGCTTATGACAGGCCCGCAATTAATGGCTCATCTTGCACAGATCGACAGTTGGTTAACTGATTATAATGTAAATATCATAGATTAAACACACAAAACCGGAAAACATATTGTTCTCCGGTTTTTGTATTTATGCAGTTGCTTCTTGTGGCACAATGAATTGTTTTTGCCACTTTCTCTTGCGCCATCTCGCCAACATAAATAGTCCACGAAGCCATTCATCTGCAGTGAAAGCTAGCCAAATTCCTATTAAGCCTAAGTCAAATGTTATTCCTAATAAGTAAGCAAGAGGAACACTTACACCCCACATAGAGATAACACCCATTATGACCGGAAACTTCACATCACCTGCAGCCCTCAAGCTTGATATGATAACAAGATTAAAAGATCGGCCAGGTTCTAGCAGCAAAGTTAAGTATAAGAGGATAGTACCTTCTTTAATAATCTCAGGATTGTCTGTAAAAATAGACAGCAGTGGCTTTGCGAATAGAGAAGCTACCCCTGCCATAAGAAAACTTATGATCATGGCATATGTCTGGCTTTTGAGACACATCTTATAAGCAGCGTCATATGATTTTGCACCTATCAAGTGACCGATTAATATTTGTGTACCTTGACCGATCGCTACAGCGAAAAGGAAGATAAACATCATGATATTAAACGTATACACTTTAGTCGTTAGTGCAGTTGTACCAAGTAGCGTAATAAAGAATGTGATCAGCATCTGAGATCCACTATATGAAAGGTGTTCTCCGGCTGATGGCAACCCGATTTTTAATACACTCTTAATATGAAGATGGAATAGTTTGAACGAGCTCGCAAAAGGCAGTGGTATAGAAGAACGCTTGAATAATAGATATAGAATGACAACTAAGCCTAAAAACCGACTAACAGAGGTTGAAATCGCAACACCTTCAACACCCAGTACTGGAAAACCGAAAGCTCCAAAGATAAATAAGTAGTTTCCAAATACATTTATGATGTTCATTCCAATCGTCACGTACATAGCATCTTTCGTAAAACCGTAGCTTCTAATCGCAGCCCCAATCGTCATGATGACCGATTGTATAAAAGAAAATCCTCCTACAATCATAAGATAACTCGATGCTTCCGCCATTAACTCAGATGGAGTATTCATCCATTTTAAAAACACATCTCCAAAGAGCAATAACGCCGCACTTAAGAGCAAGCCAAAAAGCAAGTTTGCTAAGATCGCAACGACAGCTACTTCAGCAGCAGTTCGTTCATGTTTAGCACCTATTGCCTGAGCAATAACAACACTTGCTCCTGTAGCAACAAACCCAAACATAACAATTACGATTGAAAGTAGTTGATTCGTAAGACCCACAGCGGCTACAGAGTGATCAGAATATTGACTGAGCATGAGAGTATCAGCGTTCCCCATTAACATATGAAGCATTATTTCAATAAATATTGGCCACGTTATGGCAAAAAGGGAAAGCTTAGCAGCTTTGTTGCCTTTCATGTAAATCCCTCTCCATCGTGTTTATATTGTATGGTTTTAACATTTACCTATTGTAACAGGTATGCGTACTTACTGAAATAAAATCCCCCCACTTTTTACAGTGAGGGGAAAACATTAATTTCTTCTATAGATACTGAAACCATATGCAGGAAGAGAGTCTGAGATGGATGACCCTAAAATAAGAGAGTAGCCTTCAGGAATCTCAATCGAAAGGTCCGCACTGTTTTCACTCGCATTCAAAAGAATCCAAATACTTTCTTCTTCTGTTGAACGTTCGTATACCAATGTTTGCTCAGTAGCATTAATAAACTTTATTTCTCCATCATTTGCTAGGACCTTATGATTTTGACGAAGTGTAAGCAAGGATTGGATGTGATTGAACAGATCTAGATCTTGTTTCGTTTCATCCCATTCCATACATTTTCTGCAACCAGGATCGTTACCACCCGTCATGCCGATCTCATCGCCATAATAGATACACGGAGTTCCTTTAAAGGTTAGCATTAATAAGAACAATAACTTCATCTTATCCTTATTCTCATCACAAAACGTTAGAACACGTTTTGTATCATGTGACCCTAAAAGATTGAACGCAGCTTCGTTAACATTTTCAGGATACATATGAAGAACAGCAGTGATCTTTTCAGCAAATACTTTTGCATCAATGGTTTCTTTTGCTACAAAATCAAGAGCTGCGTTTGTGAATGGATAGTTCATAACAGCATCGAACTGATCTCCTTGGAGCCAATTCATCGAATCATGCCAGATCTCACCTAAGATATAGGCATCTGGTTTGACAGACTTAACAGCTGTTCTGAATTCTCTCCAAAATGAATGATCCACTTCATTGGCAACATCTAATCTCCAACCGTCGATATCAAACTCTTCCACCCAATAGCGTGCAACCTTGAGCAAGTAATCTCGAACTTCAGGATTTTCAGTGTTCAGTTTCGGCATAGCTTTTTCGAAAGCAAAAGCATCATAATTAGGGCGTGGTTCAGTCTGGATCGGAAATTCTCTTAAATGGAACCAATTCTTATAAGAAGAGTTTTCTTGATTACTTAACACATCCTGAAACGGTTCAAAATAGTACCCGCTATGATTAAACACGGCATCAAGCATAACTTTAATGCCGTTTTCATGACAAACTTTCACTAGTTGCTTAAACGTTTCTTTATCACCGAATTGTGGATCGATCTCTAAATAGTCGATCGTATCGTACTTGTGATTAGATTTCGCTTTAAAGATAGGTGTGAAATAGATCCCTGTCACACCAAGTTTAACGAGGTGATCGATGTGATCGATCACACCTTGAAAATCTCCGCCAAAGAAATTATTAAACTTTGGTTCTTCACTTGCCCATGGAAGTGAACCTTCAGGATCGTTACTCTTATCTCCATTTGCAAACCGTTCAGGGAAAATTTGATACCAAACCGTGTCCTTCACCCAAGAAGGAGCACGAAATACATCTATGCCATTTAGAAATGGAAAACAGAAGTAATAAGCCGTGTCATCGAATGGAGCTTCATTATAGAAGCCTTTTTCGGTAAACACTAACGTTTCATCACCGCTTTTTAGTTCAAATCCATAGCGTAAACGGCGATAAGAAGGTTGAATCGCAATGAAATAGTAATCGAAATATTCGTCTGTACCCGAAAGTGTCATGAGCGATCGAGACGTCTGCCAGCCATCCTTTGTCCAGTCATAAGGATCACCGTGAATTAACGTTACAGAATCCACATCCCCTTTCTTTGTACGAAGACGGATGTGAAGGGTTTTCTCGTCATATGCATAAGCAAAGTTGTTGCCTGCTCTGTGGTATATTGCTTCTTTTAACATATTTTGATCTCCTCTCAGTTTTCGGCAACAAAAAAAATAGGGCACAACCTATAGAAACTAGGTTGTACCCCTAAGGAACGTACATTGCCTTCAACTTGTAATGGTGATAGTATAAACCGCTTTCACTAACAAAATCAAGGGAAATGAAAGCGAAACCAAAAATAATTAAAAAAGTATTGTAAAAATTCAAAGCATAGGTATAATGAAATTGAGCAGGTAATGCAATCGTTTTCATAAACAGCAGAAAACATGATAAGAAACAGAAAACATTTTTTTTGCTAATCTGTGCAAACGTTTGTATGCTTTGATCTTTTAACAATAATAGGGGGTACAATTGATGAAAAAGTTATTAGCATTGCCTTTAACTTTTGCTCTAGCTGCAAGTGCGTTAGCTGCTTGCGGACCGCAAGAAGATAGTTCTTCTACAGGCGGCAAGAAAGAATCGGCTGCAGACAAGCCTGAAAAATTAGTAATGTGGGAAGACCAAGAAAAAGGTGCTGGAACGAAAGACGCGATCAAAAAGTTCGAAGACAAATACGGCATCAAAGTTGATTTAAAAGAAATTCCGATGCTAGATCAACAAGAGAAGCTTCGTCTTGATGGACCAGCTAAAAAAGGACCGGATGTTATTACAACTCCGCATGACCGTATCGGGCCATTAGCGATCGAAGGTCTTATCGCACCAATTAAAGTTTCTGATGATGTTACAAAGCTTTACACTGAATCTTCAATTAACGCATTAACATATGATGGAAAGCTTTACGGACTTCCAAAATCAACTGAAACACCTGTATTCATCTACAACAAAAAATTAATGCCAGAAGCACCTGAATCTTTTGATGATGTACTTGCATTCTCTAAAGGTGACAAAGGTGGAGCACAGTATGGTTTCTTAGCTAACTGGACAGATTTCTACTTTGCAAACGGTGTACTTTCTGGGTATGGAAGCTATGTATTTAAAGACGACAACGGAACTTTAGATGCAAAAGACCTTGGTCTTTCTAACGAAGGTGCTGTTGAAGGATTAGATTATATCACTAGCTGGTACAAAGATGGCTTATTCCCTAAAGGAATCATCGGTGAAAAAGCTGGCCCTACGATCGACGGTCTTTTCCAAGAAGGTAAAGTTGCTTCTGTAATGAACGGACCATGGTCTTTCCAAGGCTACAAAGATGCTGGAATCGATATTGGTGTTTCACCAATGCCTAAACTTCCAAACGGTGAAGATGTAAAAACGTTTATCGGTGTTAAAGGTTACAACGTAAGCCAATTCTCTCCAAACCAAGAGTGGGCTGCGAAGCTTGTTGAGTTCATCACAAACGAAGAAAACGCTAAGACTCGTTTTGAGAAAACAGCAGAGATCCCTCCAATCGTATCTTTAATGGAGGACCCAATCATCGCAGACAACGAAGCAGCTAAAGCTGTAGCCGTTCAATCAGAACGTGGAGTTCCAATGCCAAACATTCCTGAAATGGCAGAAGTTTGGGCTCCAGCTGCAAACGCACTTCAATTATCTGCAACTGGCAAGTCTGAGCCAAAAGCTGCTCTAGAAAGCGCAGTTAAGACGATCGGACAAAACATTGAAGCGAACCATGGTAAAAAATAATAAGCAGTAACTGGAAAGCGGTACCCAGACGTCGCGGGTACTGCTTTCTCTAACTATTGTGTGTGTTGGAAAGATTTCACTTATAAATGGGTCCTAAAATCTTTCGAACAATACACAAAAGTGGGGAAAAGAAAGGGGAAACCTGTAATGACACACCGTAAGACCGCAGCTTTGCTGTCAATCATTCCAGGAATGGGGCAATTTTATAACAAGCAATTTGTTAAAGGTTTCGCATTCTTGTTTTTGGCAATTTGTTATTTTATAGCATTTCTTGATTTTCTAAACATTGGACTATGGGGAATTGTAACGCTTGGAACGGAAGTACCTAGAGATCACTCCATCTTCTTACTTGTTAACGGTGTAATCTCTATACTTGTAGTAGGCATTGGATTAGGATTTTACTACTTTAATATCTATGATGCTTTTCAAAACGGAAAAAAACGTGATAACGGCGTTAAACTTAACACACTAAAAGAGCAATACCACAATGTAGTAGATAAAGGGTTTCCTTATTTAATGGTTGGACCTGGATTCTTATTGTTGATCTTCGTTGTTATTTTTCCAATCATTTTTATGTTGTTGTTAGCCTTTACGAACTACAACTTATACAACTCACCCCCAGCAAAGCTTGTTGACTGGGTTGGATTCAAAAACTTTATTGAAATTTTCTCTTTAGACATTTGGCGTGAGACGTTTATCTCGGTATTTGCATGGACGATTATCTGGACATTTACAGCGACTACACTTCAAGTTTCTGTCGGTATTTTCTTAGCAGTTGTATTGAACCAGAAAGAGATTAAGTTTAAAGGGATCATTCGTACACTATTAATCTTGCCTTGGGCTGTACCGGCTTTCGTATCGATCTTAATTTTCTCAGGATTGTTCAATGATACATTCGGAGCGATCAACCAATCTATTTTAGCACCACTTGGAATCGATTCCATACCTTGGATGACTGATCCGTTCTATACAAAGGTGGCTTTGATCTTTATCCAATCATGGCTCGGTTTCCCGTTCATCATGGCGATGACAACAGGTGTGCTTCAGTCAATTCCTGGTGAACTTTATGAAGCTGCGACTGTGGATGGAGCATCGAACTGGGATAAATTCCGTAAGATCACCCTTCCGATGGTCTTATTTACAACAGCACCAATATTAATCACGCAATACACGTTTAACTTTAATAACTTTAACGTTATCTATCTATTTAACAATGGTGGACCTGCAGTAGCAGATCAAAATGCAGGTGGGACAGATATCTTGATCTCTTGGATCTACAACTTAACGATGACTTCAGCTCAATACAGCAAGGCTGCAGCTGTAACTGTATTATTATCGTTGATCATCGTGTCACTGGCATTGTGGCAGTTTAGAAAGACGAAATCATTTAAGGACGAAGGAATGATTTAATATGAGTATAAAAACAGCAAGAAGAATACGTTTAACTCTGTCCTATCTAGTATTATTATCAGCGATCGCAATCGTGATCTATCCCATCCTTTGGGTAATAGGTTCTTCTTTTAATCCTGGAAACACGTTATCAAGTTCTACGATCATTCCAAAAAATGCGACGCTCGCTCATTATAAAGAGCTATTTGCTGAAACGGATTATCTGATCTGGTATTGGAACACATTGAAGATTTGTTTTATTACGATGGTTCTTTCTGTTATCTTTATCGGCCTAACGGCTTATGCATTCTCAAGATATAAGTTCATAGGGCGTAAGAACGGATTACTTCTTTTCTTAATCTTACAGATGATCCCGCAATTCGTTGCGATTCTTGCAATCTACATCCTTGCTTACCAAGTAGGATTGCTAGATACACACTTTGCTTTAATCCTTGTTTATGTCGGTGGGTTGATTCCGATGAACACATATTTGGCAAAAAACTATTATGATACGATTCCAAAAGAACTAGACGAATCTGCGCGTATTGATGGCGCTGGTCACTTCCGTATCTTTTGGCAGATCATCCTGCCGCTTTCAAAGCCAATCTTAGCGGTAATCGCACTTTTTAGTTTCATCTCACCGTTCGCTGATTTTATCTTAGCGTCTATTCTGATCAGTTCGGATGAAAAGATGACACTTGCCGTTGGTCTGTTTAACATGATTAAGAATGAGTTCGGGAACAGTTTCACATTGTTTGCAGCGGGTTCTGTATTAGTAGCGATTCCAATTGGATTGCTTTTCTTATCACTGCAACGTTACTTTATCTCCGGCTTAACTGCTGGTGGTACAAAAGGTTAATCACAGCACCTTACTATAGGAGGAACGGCGATGGGCAAAAGAATGATATTCTTAGCTATGTCGTTTCTTCTTTTTTTATCTGTTCAAAATAAAGCGCTTGCAGAAAAAAAGGAAGAACGATCATGGAAAGACGAAACGATCTATTTTATCATGGTGGACCGGTTTAATAATGGAAACAAAGATAACGACTTTGATGTAGATCTTAATGACCCTTCAGCTTATCATGGGGGAGACTTCAAAGGGATCATGGATAAGCTTGATTATCTTGATGATCTTGGGGTTACGGCGATCTGGTTAACGCCTGTGGTTAAGAACGAACCCGGAGGCTATCACGGTTATTGGACGGAGGACTTCTATGAAACCGAAGAACATTTCGGTTCAAAGGATGAGTTAAAACAGCTTGTCAAAAAAGCACATGATCGAGATATAAAAGTCATATTAGATCTTGTCGTAAATCATACAGGGTATAAACATCCTTGGTTAGAAGACAAGTCAAAACAAGATTGGTTCCACCCAGAGATGGAAATCGGCAACTGGGATAACCAACAAGAAGTTGAGAACGGGTGGCTCGCTGGATTGCCCGATCTGAACACAGAGAACAATGAAACACGTAAGTACTTACTCGACATGGCTGAATATTGGATCAAAGAAACAGACATAGATGGCTATCGTTTAGATACGGTAAAACATGTGCCAAAAGATTTTTGGCAAGAGTTTTCTGAACGAGTAAATAAGGCTAAACCTGACTTTTATTTAATCGGTGAAGTTTGGCACAATGATCCAAGATATATTGCTGAGTACAATAATGCAGGCATTCAATCGTTTGTAGATTATCCATTGTTTAATGAGATGGTTCGAATCTTTAGACAAAGTGGACAATCGCTTTCAGAACTGAACGCTGTATGGGAGAGAAACAAGTTCTATTATAAAGATCCGTATACGTTAGGAAATTTTATAGATAATCATGATAACATTCGATTCGTGCGTGAAGCACTGCTGAAGCAAGAAGATCCGGAAAAGAGGCTAAAGCTCGCTCTTACTTACCTTTACTCGGCACCTGGTATTCCTATCCTCTATCAAGGAACAGAGCATATGATGGATGGGGCCAAAGATCCTGATAACCGCCGTATGATGGATTTTTCTCAAAATAAGGAGTTCGAAACATTCACATCAAAATTAGGAAAGCTTAGACAGAAACATCCTGCACTTAGACGTGGCGATTATTCGATGATTGTTGATAAAGATGGGAAAGCCGTGTTTAAACGAAAATATCAGGATGAAACAATCTATATCGCGTTTAACAATGATAAGAAGAAGTCTGCTATTTCTTTTTCGGATAAGAACCTTCATAATAAAAAACTTGTAAGTTTGTTATCAGACGAAGAGATAAAGGTGAACGATACTTCTGTCGAAATGAATATGGCTGGGGAATCAGCTGAAATATATGCTGTGAAAAAAGCAGATTCTGATTGGAAGTTCTATGTAATTGCTGCAGCATTAATAATAGCGGTGTTAAGTGTATTCTATTTATACAAAAGAAAAAAGACGTAAAAATGATTTGGATGCAATGTGAAATTGATGAAGAAGTTCGATTTACAAAAAAAGTAGAAACATTAAAAGTGGAAAGGAATTAATATTTCTTTTTTCCTACGAACGCTATACAATTATTGATGGAATAAGTAAGCGTATACACTATGCCAAATAGTCTGAAAGGAGGACTATAACATGTCAGTTACGATAAAAGACGTAGCAAAATTAGCTGATGTTGCCCCCTCAACCGTTTCAAGGGTAATCGCGAATAATCCTCGAATATCTGAAAAAACAAAGCGCAAAGTTAAAGAAGCAATGGACTATCTTGGCTATCATCCAAACTTCAATGCAAGAAGTCTGGCTAACCGAAGCACTCAGGCAATCGGTCTTGTCATGCCTAGTTCTGCAGACAAAGCTTTTCAAAATCCCTTTTTTCCAGAAGTCATCAGAGGAATCAGTACCATTGCACATGAACAAGAATACGCCCTATACATGTCCACAGGAAATACGGAAGATGAAATCTTCGAAGGGGTTGTGCGTATGGTACAAGGTCGTCGAGTGGATGGCATCGTTATGTTGTATTCACGTGTTGATGATCGTATCATGTGCTACTTGCAAGAACAGAAATTTCCTTTCACAGTAATCGGAAAGCCGTTTAAAAATGCTGAGACGATCACACATATAGATAACGATAACTTTAAAGCAGCTCAAGAAATGACTGAATATCTCATATCACTTGGTCACGAACGAATCGGTTTTGTAGGAGGAAATTTGAATTTAGTCGTAACCATCGACCGGTTATTAGGATATGAAAAGGCGATACGAAATGCGGGTCTGCCCTATAAAGATGAGTATATTGTTCATGAAGAGTTCTTAAAAGAAGGAGGGCAAGAAGCGGTAAAGGAACTTCTTGCATTAAAAGAGCCACCGTCAGCACTTCTTGTTATTGATGACGTTATGTCCTTCGGTGTGTTGAGCACGTTAAACGAGCTAGGAGTGAGCGTACCCGATGACATCTCGTTACTAAGTTTCAACAACGTTATGCTATCTGAACTCTCATCACCTTCACTAACATCTGTAGACATCAATATCTTTAAACTCGGTTATGAAGCCGCTAAAGGACTCCTGGAATGCATTCAATGTCCAGAAAAAGAAGCAAAACGAGTAGTCGTTCCCTTTCAGTTGATCGAAAGACAGACGTGCAGTAAGGTTAGTGGGAAGTAAGCTCATTAATACTGCATAATAAAAAGCCTCAAGAAGATAAGTTCAAATCTTCTTAGAGGCTTTTTTCCTTAAGAGCTTTAATTACAGGTAGGATCGGCTGCTTACTTTTACAAGAAAAAAAATCTTTAAACGGGTCGTCTACTTCTTTTATCCGATCCATGATTGATGTAAGTGGAAAATGTTCAGGCTTTAAGGAAGTATTCACTTCTTCCCAGTATAGAGGGGTAGCCACTAACGCATCATCATTTCCTCTTACTGAATAAGGACCGATAATGGTTTTCCCCTCGGCGTGCTGAATGTAATCCACATAACAACGGTTTCCACGATTCTTTTTTAGTCGTTCGATCGTAAACCATTTTGGCTCACGTTCGATTAAATAATGGGCTAGAAATTCTGTGAATAGACGTGAATCATCAAATGTAACGGATTGTTCAGGCAATGGAATATAGATCTGCATACCCTTATTACCGCTTGTTTTGATGAATGTGGTGAGATGTAACTTGTCACAGACTTCTTTTATCAAAAGTGCAGCTTCTACCGAAAGATGAAATTCCTTACGAGAGGGAGGATCTAAATCCATCACGATCTCTGAGGGGTGAACATTTTCAACGGTTCGATAAGGAATGTGAAACTCGAATGCAAGCTGGTTTCCTAACCAGAGCAATGTAGGTAAGTTATTACAAAGGATATAATTAATCTCTTCTTCCAGAGCCGTATGTACATAGTGTGGAGCATAATCTGGACAATTCTTTTGATAGAACTTTTCTTCACTCACTCCATGAGGATACCTGATGACCGTTAAAGCTCGATGCTGTAAAAAAGGCAGCATATATGGCGCTACTTGAGTCAAATAATTGATATATTCTACTTTAACAATATTGTGATCCGGCCAAAGTGGTTTGTTTGGGCTTGTTAACGTAACGATCTCGCCGTTTACATTAAGATCTATTTGTTCTTTTGAAGACTTTCCCATGTACATTCCTCCCAGCTTGTATCAAAACGAAATGAAACAAACCTTGGCTGTCTCAATTGATTTTTGTATAGTTCTAAATACGAAAGTTCTACACAGATCGAAGGCTCTATCATAATAAGCGTACCTTTCCTGCTTATCATATTTTTCTTTATGATTTGAATCAACGCTTCCTTCTCTTCTGGAGATATGCCATGAGAGAATAATCCGACAAACTCAACGGTCCCTTCATTCATTACACCAACATGGAAAAAACCGTTTTCCGTATCATAACCTAATACGATAAAGGGATGATATTTAAGATTTTTCACTTTGATCCATTCATTTGTCCGAATTCCTGGAGTCCATTTATTAGAAGTACTCTTTGCCACAATTCCTTCACTCTTGTCAACCTGAACTCTTTTCGTTATTTCCGATCTTGCCGAAGTAAATGGAATAAAATTAAGACGACTCTCGGGTGAAATTTTATTACTTTGAACACCTGCAAGCTGAAGAAGCCTCTGCAAGTTTTCTTTTCGTTCCAGAAAACCCCTTTGATAAATGTAATCATCCTTACTAGCTAGCAGATCGAATGCACAATACGACGATGGGTTATTTTTAGAAGCTTGTGCAATTTTATCGGGTTGTTTTAATCTGCCTCTTTTTTGAATGTGTTCAAAATCGGCTTTATTCTCGTTTTCTAGAATGCATAGTTCTCCATCTAAAAGAAGGGGAAACATGTGTTTAACACGATGCTCAATGCTTTTCAGATGATCTGCAATCTCAGGGAAAATACCATGCAGAGGATGACCATTTCTAGATGTCATGATCACAGTTGAATGATCCCAATAAAGTAAACATCTAAACCCGTCGTATTTCACTTCATATACCCATTGATCTCCTACGGGCAACTCATTTGAAAGAGAAGGGAGCATGGGTTTTAAAAAGGATTGAATCATGAACTAGCTTTCTTCTTTGCTGTTGATTTTTTCTTTTTAGGCTTCGTTTCTGTGGAATCTTTGCTTTTTTTCGAAGCAGCTTCTTTGGTCTTCTTACCTTTATCAGGGGTTTCTTTTCCCTTACTCTCATTGATAGAAGCTTGAAGTGCTTCCATTAGGTCTACAACATTCGTTTTCGGCCTTTCTTTAGCCACTTTTACTTCATCACCAGAAATTTTTGAGTTGATCAATTCGAGAACGGCTTCACGGTATTCGTCTTCATACTTTTCAGGCTCGAACGGAGCAGTTAACTGTTCGATAAGCTGCTTCGCCATCTCAACTTCTTTTTCGTTGAGTGAAACTTCATCTGTCAAACCAGGGACATGATCAACATTTCTAACTTCATCGGGATAAAAAATCGTTTCCAAAACTAGACCGTTCTTGTATACTCGAACGGCTGCAAGGTGTTCTTTTGATCGAAGTGTGAACTTGGCAAGTCCGATCTTCCCGGTGTCTTCCATTGCCTTTTTTAAGAGGGCAAAAGATTTTGTACCGTTTTCGCCAGGTCCAACGAAGTAAGAACGGTTATAAAAGATAGGATCAATTTCCTCTAACTTTATAAAATCGATGATCTCGATTGATTTATCAGAAACACCTGCTAGTTCATCAAGTTCTTCTTTTTCAACCACTACGAACTTACCTGGCTCATATTCATACCCTTTAACAATTTCTTTAGAATCAACTGTCTCTTCGCAGACAGGGCAAATTTTTTCATACTGAACCGGACTATGGCACTTCTCATGTAAATATCTCATTTTTATATCTTTATTTTCAGTTGCTGCAAACAGCTTGATTGGAATATTAACAAGACCAAAGCTGATTGCACCTTTCCACATCGTGTGCATGAAATCCATCCTTTCATAACTCGTTTACAGTTAGTTTCTCCATACGGATCAACATCATGTATATTTTTCCATAATTTAAACACATTTCGACAATGCATTGTAGAAACGTGCTATTTCATTCATAATGAGAATAGAGTTTTTTTCAACAAAAGGGTGATAACATTGGATAGCAGTACAAACACACAATCAAATACAGAACTTGCTCGATTTTTAAAGAACCAAAGAACAAGCATTGTTGAAAAATGGCTGGAACACGTACTGTTGCCTCAAAATGATCCTTTTTATGAAGAAGTTAAAAAGAACGGGCATCAAACGATAGTAGAATTGATCAACTTTTTGGAAACCGGTTCACTTGAAAGACTGAAAGCTTTAACAAGTAAGGTCGCAAAAGAAAGAATCGAAGCGAAAGCGAACGTAGGGGATTTTGTTCATAACATCAATGTTGGCCGAAGCATCGTATATGAACTTTTAATGTGTTCGCTCTTAAATGACCAATTAAAAGGCGATGGCGTTTTAAAGATGCAACTGTATTTTGATCAGCTCGTCTTCTTGAGTGTTCAGGAATACACAGCACTAAAGGATTCGATCATTGATCGGAAAAATCAGTTCATTCAAGAGATGCATCATGATCGGTTAACTATGCTTGGGCAGATTGCTGCCAGTTTTGCTCATGAATTTCGAAATCCCCTTACTTCTGTTAAAGGCTTTATCTATCTTCTTCAAAAAGAATTGAATAAGACGGACCAATCAGAGTATTATTTTGAAATTATACAAAACGAGATGCAGAGCCTTGAAGAAAAGATCACACAGTTTCTCTATTTATCAAAGATGAGGGGCTTGCAAGATAAGCTTGAGAAAATCTCGTTATCATCAATTTTGAAGGAAATGCTTAATTTTATGTATCCGCGTTTTACTGAAACGAATATTGTAACCTTATCACGAGTCGAAAATGACGTGTTTACAGAGGGTGACAGTTCACAGGTCAAACAAGTGTTATTAAACATCCTAGTGAACGCAGTCGAAGAATTAAGTGGCTGGAATGGTGAGAGAAAGATTAAAGTTTCTCTAAAGAAAAACGAAGAGAACATGGCAGAATTATCAATCTGTAATAATGGTAATCCGATTCCTGACTATTTACTTGAAAATGTCTTCGAGCCGTTTGTAACGACAAAGTCACTCGGAACAGGACTCGGGCTTTCGGTTTGTAAGCAGATCGTTGAAAAACATAACGGAACGATTTCAGTAAGTTCAACGAAAGACGATACTTGTTTTACGATAAGATTTCCACTCATCTAATTATGATAAACTAAATAATTGAAGATGAAAAAAGCTCCCTTATCTAGCATAAGGGGGCTTTTTTAGTGCTCTAGAGATGATCTGGCTTTTTTGAAAAAGGTTGCTTTCCTTTTTGTTTGCTCACAAGTTCTGCTTCATTTTTCAGTTGATTCATGGCCTGATTATCTTCAGGCCGCTTATTATTGTCTTTCGTATTACGATGTGTCATGAAAATCCCTCCTGTCTCTAACATCTGTCAGAAGTGGCCTCATTATTCATCATGTTTTAAGATACTTTTTTAGGTGTATTTAAGAAGAATAAGGCGATTGTCCCAGGACCTGCGTGAGCACCGATCGCACAACCGATCATCGTAACTAAAATGTTTTTGTTCCCTGTTTCTTCAATAATCAGTTCTTTTAAAGCTTTTGCCGTTTCTGTATCATCAGCATGACTGATTCCGATCGTGATGTCATCAAGAGATGAAGCTCTTTCTTTCATGATTTCTACCATTCGTCCGAGAACTTTTTTCTTTCCGCGCAGTTTCTCAAGTGGAAACAGTTTTCCATCTTCCATATGAAGAACGGGCTTGATCTTTAAGAGTGTGCCCATGACAGCGGCCGTTTTACTTACTCTTCCGCCGCGCAATAAATATTCAAGGTCATCAACGGTAAAAATATGTTCAAGGTGCTTCTGATAGTGTTGAAGGGTAATTAGGATCTCTTCAAAAGATTTTCCTTCCTTCGCTTCTTTAGCTGCTTCATAGACCATTAGACCATACCCTAATGACGCAGATTGGCTATCAAAAACTTCTATTTGAGCGTTCGGGTATTCTTCTAATACTTCATTTTTCATAAGAACAGCTGTCTGATAAGTCCCACTGATACCTGAGGATAAAGTGATATAGATGGCAGGTTGTCCGTTTCTTGCACATGAAGTTAAGGTTTCTTTGATGATCGATGGAGGAACTTGAGCTGTTTTGGGAACGGCGCCTTCCTTCATATATGTATATAGCTGCTTTGGTTCGATATTAGATCGATCTAAATATTCTTCATCATTAACCTGAACGATTAAAGGCAACATGATGATCTCGTATTCATCCAATAATTGTTTGGGTAGATCAGATCCTGTATCGGTTATTATGGTAGTCATTATTGTTCACCTGCTTGGCTTTTTTCTATAGTTTAACTTGTGATGGAATGAAAAGGCAATGATCATGTTTGAAAAATAGCTCTTATGACTATTGACGTGGGCTATCTTTATCTGTTAAAAATGAATCTTGGATTAATGAAAAAGGAGGGACTCTCACTTATGACAGAACGTTTTCGCTTAAATGATCTTGGCGTAACTGAACTAAAAAAAATATTTTTTATAATCGTAGGAGCCCTGCTTAATGCCGTCTCACTTAACATGTTCTTAATACCGGCAAAGGTTTATGCGAGTGGATTTACTGGCGTTTCTCAGCTGATCTCATCACTGCTCGTTAATACGGCTTTTCCGATCAGCACTGGTATTTTGTACTTATTATTTAATATTCCTGTTACGATTTTAGGCTGGCTGAAAGTAGGAAAGTCGTTTACGATATATAGTTTCTTAAGTGTTATTATGATCACGGCGTTTTTAGAAATCATACCTATCACAGTTGTTTCTTCAGACATACTCCTGAATGCGGTCTTCGGTGGTGTTATCGCAGCATTAGGTGTTGGAGTGACGTTAAAGTATGGAGCATCAACAGGAGGACTTGATATTATCGCCATGATCTTATCAAGAATGAAGAACAAACCGATCGGTGGTTATTTCTTTATCCTCAATGGATTGATCATACTTGCAGCAGGTTTCCTTTTCGGATGGGAGAAGGCGTTATATACGCTTGTTGCTCTTTACGTATCATCACGTGTTATTGACGCTGTACATACGCGTCACGAAAAGCTAACAGCGATGATTGTCACGAAGAAGGGGAACGAAATCCAAGAAGCGATACACGGAAAGATGGTTCGAGGTATTACGATTGTACCTGCAAAAGGCGCTTTCTCTAAGCAAGACAAAGAGATGCTCATCATCGTTATCACACGCTATGAACTGTACGATCTAGAGCAAGTGCTTAAAGAGGTAGATCCGAATGCCTTCACAAATATCGTACACACAACAGGCATCTATGGCTTCTTCAGAAATGACTAAGGGGTCTGACCCCACACAATTACAAAACCTTCATTTTTGTACACCAGGTATGGACAAGGTCCATACTTGGTGTTTTTTTATGAATGTTTTCAATAAATTCACCATATAAAGGTAAAAATGAAAGGGAGGTGAATGATAACATGAGGCCATTTAAAATTTCCGTTATAGTCTTTCTAACGGTTTGTTCGGTTCTATTCTTACTGTCAGCGTGTGGCAAAGAACAGGGTAAACTTAAAGGTAAGCAAGGCGAAGTTTCTTCTCAGCTAAATCCGGTTTTATCCATCCAACAAAGAAGTGATGGGATTGATGTTCTCGCAGTTCTTGAGAATCATAGCAATCATATGGTAACTTTATCTTTCAATAGCTCCAAGATGTTTGATGTGACTATTATGGATTCTTCGAATAAAGAAGTGTTTAGGCATTCTAAAGGAAAGAACTATGAGAAAAAACAAGAGGATGTACATATTAAAGCAGGTGCAAGCCACATTTGGAAAACAAAGTGGGAGCTTTCAGCTGCGAGCAGAAAAGCAGGGATTTATCGAGTCAGCGCAACTTTTCTACCTCATGAAATTTCACCAGGATCATTGAAGACTGAGCGTCTATCAGTAGAAGAAGTGCTTACTCTTCAAGGGGGCTCTGAGGAAAAGGAGAATAAATCTTTTCGAAATATACACTTTTCAGGAAAAGACGGTACTTATAAAGTATCTGGACAGGCAAGAGTGTTTGAAGGCACATTTGTCTACTCCGTTTCTGATGGCCATAACATCTTTGTTGAAAAGAATGAACAAATCGTGGAAGGTGGACCAGATTGGGCTCCATTTTTATTCGAAGTCCATTTGAAAAAAGAAGACCTGCCGATAAACGGTACCCTCATGCTAGAACTGTTTTACTACAGTCCAAAGAACGGGAAAAAATCAGATACACTGTCAGTGCCGCTTCAGACCTTTAAATAGAAAAATCTTAAAATGTCGCAACAAAAAAACCAGCCCTATCGTAAAGGCTGGCGTAAACCACTTAAGCGTTCTCTTCTAACGCTTTTTGAATCTCTGGCATCAATTCGTTCCAGTCACTGTCGTTTGTTTTATTTACTGTTATAAAGTTCTCAAAACCAAAAATTGAATCTACGCCATCAATGGATAATAGTGCTTTAGCAAGAGGGGAGTCTGAATCATCACCTACACGTGCAGAAAGTCTTCCTTCTAAAAATTTCTCTGAACCATCAAATTTAATTGCGTTAGGGTTCGGTGTTGGTTGGATCGAAAATTCTACTGCCATTACGAACACTCCTTCAAATAATAGTATTTAGTATCAAAAATGAAATGCATACCTTTTAGAGATGATATCATGAAAATCCAATGAATTGTATAGATGCTTCGTAACGGAGTTATTGATCCCTGTTTCAAGTTCGATGGATTTGATTCCATCTCTCTCAGCCCAATAGATCAAGTGTAGCAAAAGTTTACGGGCAATTCCTCTGTTTCGATGGTTCTCATGTACATAAAGCTCATTTAACCAAAGGTAAGGTCCACCGATTCGAAGGCTTACTCCTAAGTTAAAAAAGGCAAGTCCAATCACGGAGTTTTCTTCTTCTGCGATGATAATTCCGCTTTTATCTGGGTTTTCAAGCGCCATCTTAATACCAGCAAACGTTCTGGATCTCTCTTCTGGCTCACCGTCCATCGTACGCTGCTGTAAAAATAAATGGGCAATTTCTTCAATGATATGAGTTTCAGCTTCTTTCGTTACACGATATATTTTCATACAATGCCCCCAAAGTTACTCTAAAACATAAGATATCTTCTTCACATATCACATTATAACAAAAATAATGATGGTTTGACGTTTGATAAATGGTAATTTCTTTCGAATAGTCTAATTAGAGACATTCAAACAGAGGAGATGAGTAAGAAATGAAGACTCTTGTTTGTTTTGGAGACAGCATCACTTCAAAAGAAAAGAGTAAAGATGGCTCACTTAGGTTAACTTCCCGCTTAAGACAAGAATTAACCGAATGGGTAGTAATGAATGCTGGAATACCTGCAGAAACGACGAGAGCGGCACTTGTAAGGCTGCAAGATGACGTTCTGAGGCATCATCCTGATTTTGTTACTATACTTTTTGGGGCCAACGATTCAAGCGATCATAGACTTATTCCATTAAAAGAATACGAAAAGAACCTAACCTATATGGTGAATAAAATTGGAGCAGATAAAGTCATCTTGATCAGCCCAGCTCCTGTGTTTGAAGACCAACAGAAAGCACGGACGAACAATAGGATGAAACAATATGCACAAACCGTTAAAAAAGTGGCGAAACACGAGGGGACATCATATATACCATTGTTTGAAACATTGGTTGAAAAGAACATTCAAAAATACGTCATAGATGATGGTCTTCATTTTAATAAATATGGATATGAAGAACTTAGTGAACTTGTAATAAGAAAGATTAAAACATTGACTGCCATCACATTTCCAAAAAAACAGCTTTCTCCGTGAAAAGAGAAAGCTGTTTCTTCATTCTAATTAGTTGAGGCGATCGGGATTCTCTTCCAATAAGCTTTGGGCGTCTTCTAAACTTAAGCCGGTAGCTTGAGTAAAAGATTGAGGCTGTCCTGCATCCGAGTGCTGCTGGTTTTCTGCTGCATCAGAATTCATATGCGAGGAAACACCAGAGTGGCTATCCAATTCTTTTTGGAATTCAGCCAACTGTGCGCGCTCTGCATCAGAAGAATTTGCCATTGCAGAAGAGAGAGCATTCTGTGCGACTTCTTTGTCATGACTAGAAAGTTCGGCATGATTGGCATGTTCACTGTTAGAAATCTGGTTATTTAATTCATGTGTTGAATGTTGGACCTTTCCTACAGCTTGTTGAACGGCATTTCTCGCGATTTGAAATAATCTGTTTGCCATCGTTATATGCCTCCTAATGAATTTCTTTCTTCTTTTTCATTTTTGCGATTTTGTTGCTCATTTTTACTGAAAGCCATTGTGGTTTCTTGACTCACCATATCGGCACCTTGCTTGATAGAACGTTTGGATCGACTTTTTTTACTCAATGGAATTCCTCCTTTTCTCCCGTACGTTTAGTTTCTACCGTAAGAAGTACAATATGTAGATTGAAGCCTTAAACATATGGAAAAAGAAATGGAAAAAAGATCTCCTGCTGACACTCAGCTGAAGATCTTTATTAAGACTAAACAAGTTTTAAAATATTTTTCAAGTAATGAGCAATACCTTCTTCTTCATTTGTAAGGGTCACATAATTTGCACGTGCTTTAAGCTCATCAATAGCATTTCCCATCGCAACACCATGACCGGCATATTCAATCATTTCAAAGTCGTTGTCTTCATCTCCAAAAGCTACAATCCGTTCTTGTGGAATATTGTAGTATTCAGCAATTTTATTAAGTCCAGAAGCTTTGCTGATACCTGAACGAATAACTTCAATGATATTCCATGGAGCTGCCCAAACTCTCTGATCCACAACTTCAGCATGTTCTTTTTGAAGCATCGCTCTTAACTCAGCAATATGATGGTCTTCTGGATGAACTAAAATAGCCGTTGGATCGTCTTTTAAGGTTTTATGAAGATCACCAATCTGAAGAGGGTTTTCATTCATGATGAAAGTATTAACGATAACTTCATCAGGCTTTTTTAAATACACATCATCAAGAACCTCAACCATGATATTCTTGACTTTAAAGTTCTCACACGCTGAAATGATTCGTTTTGCAACGTCCAGTTCAAGTGGAGAATGGTGTATACCGAAATTTGCATCGTGTGGATGATGAACAAAAGCTCCGTTAAAATTCACAATCGGAGTGTTGAGTTCTAACTCCTCATAATACATGTTTGATGATCGAAAAGGACGACCTGTTGAAATACAAACATGATGGCCAAGATCGATCAGTTGAAAAAGTAAATCTTTTGTTTTTCTGGGTATTTTCTTCTCATCATTTAATAAAGTTCCATCAAGATCTAATGCAATTAAGTAAGGTTGTGTCACAAAAGTACCTGCCTTTTTTAGGATGCTTATTTAAAGTGTATTATTTTACTTACAAAAAGTCTATTCCTACAGGGCGTCTTTCATGAAAAAGAAACATGTATCATGATAAGATGGAAAAAAAGAGAAAGAGGAGATACACACATGGTTTCAATACAAAAAGGAACGATCGGCGATATTCCTTTCTTACTTGCAGAAAAAAAAGAGAATGCTGGAAAACCATTGCCCCTATTTATTTTCATACACGGCTACACAAGTGCTAAAGAACACAATTTACATTTTGCATACTCACTCGCTGAAAAAGATTTTCGAGTGATCTTACCTGATGCTTTACATCATGGTGAGCGAATCGTTGCAAATCCTCCTAAATCCATGGAATATGATTTCTGGAATATCGTTCAACAAGGCATTCAAGATGTGAACCTTATTATGGATTGGGCAAAAGAGAATGAATTTGTTCTAGAGAATCAAGTTGCTGTCGGTGGAACTTCAATGGGTGCTATTATCACTTACGGTTCACTCGTCAACAATCCAAAAATAATAGCAGGATGTGCACTCATGGGAACTCCAGCACACGAAAAATTTGCAAGATGGCAGATCGACAGAATTCAAAAGGCGGGTTATGAAATCCCTCTCACTGTGGAAGAGCTTGAGAATGCTATCTCTTCTACGAAAGATTACGATCTTACACGTAACCTTGATAAACTAAACAACCGTCCATTGTTCATCTGGCATAGTGAGGTTGATGCGGTCATTCCTTATGAGTTTGCAAAACCTTACGTGCAAACATTAACTGAGAAAAATAGTGCGTCTGTGTATATGAACGACAAAACGTCTGGTCACAAAGTGTCACGTGCTGCGTATTTAAACGCAGTTGAGTGGGTCGCACAACAATTAAAATCAAAAAAAGAAACGGTGTAAGGATTACCCCGTTTCTTCTAGTTTAAGCCTATATGTTCTTTTGGGCTGATACATATGATCGATTTCGTCAATTTGCTTTTGTAGAGAATGCATGATGCGTAGGGACCAAACTCCCTGTTCGTTAAATTCTTCTGGGATGTCGGTAATGGTTACTTTATAGCCAGAACGGTGGTAATATTCATAAGAAACCTTCATTCGATCAACATCCTTTCCATAATTTAAAAAAATAATATCAAAAATGCTTATAAAAGTAAACTGAAAAGTGTTTATATTCTGATAATTAAAGGAGTGGGAAGATTGGTAGTTACAAAACGTACACCACTACCTGTTGCTGAGGCAGTATATAAAATCATGGATCATACGAGGCTTTGGGGAACTGAAAAAATTTCAATCAACGAATGTGATAACCGGATTCTAGCAGAGGATCTGACTGCTACCCATGATGTTCCTCCTTTTGATCGTTCTCCTTATGATGGTTTCGCAATTCGTTCAGAGGATACCAAACATGCTTCACTCGATCATCCAATTATATTAAATGTAGTTGAAACAATAGGTGCAGGACAAGTAGCTGAGCAAGAAGTAAAAAGCGGAACGGCCGTTCGAATTATGACAGGTGCTAAAATTCCCGAGAGTGCTGATGCAGTTATCATGTTAGAACTAGTAAAAGAGCGGGTGACAGATAACAAAAACCAAATCATAATAAAGCGGTCTGTTAAAAAAGATGAAAACATTTCTTTTCAAGGTGAAGACACTAAAGAAGGCACACCATTAGTAAAAGCAGGAACTAAAATTACCCCAGGCATCGTGGCCATTCTTGCAACCTTTGGCTATCACAGAATTTCCGTGTACAAACAACCAGTCGTCGGAATCCTTTCAACAGGCACAGAACTTCTTGATGTAAATGAAGAATTGCAACCAGGAAAAATAAGAAATAGCAATGCATACATGTGTGCAGCTCAAGTAAGGGCGATGGGCGCAAAAGTAAAACTCTATCAACATCGTGAAGACAACTTTGATTCTTTGTACAAAAATATAAAGGAAGCACTACATGAAATAGATGTTTTGATCACGACTGGGGGAGTATCTGTTGGAGATTACGATTTCCTACCAGAGATATACAAAAAACTAGGTGCAGAAGTTCTTTTTAATAAGGTTGCCATGCGTCCAGGGAGTGTAACGACCGTTGCGATTTACGAAGATAAATGGCTCTTTGGTCTTTCCGGAAACCCGTCTGCATGCTTTGTAGGTGCTGAACTTTTTGTAAGGCCAGTTATTTTAAAAGGAATGAGTGTGTTAAAACCACACTGCAAGGTTACAAAAGCAATACTTTCAAAAGATTTTCCAAAACCAAATCCATTTACACGATTTGTTAGGGCTATTCTATCTGAAGATACTGATGGAAACGTTGTAACTCCTGCGGGGCTCGATAAGTCCAGTTCTGTTTCTTCTTTAATCGAAGCAAACTGTCTGATCGTATTGCCGGGAGGTACGAGGGGTTGGGAAACAGGTAGTGAAGTCGGCGTAATCACATGGCATGGGGAAGGGAGCGAATGGCCGTGGGATCACCCGTTATTCTCCAAGTCGTCGGCTATCAAAACAGTGGAAAAACAACGCTAATCAGAAAAATATTAAAAGAGTTAGCAAGTCGGCACATACAGGCAGGAGTCATCAAACATCATGGGCATGGAGATCGCGTAGATCAAAATGATTCTGGCAAAGATACAGAGCAACATCGAAGTGCTGGTGCTTATATAACATGTGTTACATCATCGAAGAACGCCATATTATCCATGAATTCGGAACTACCATTGTATAAAGCCATCGCCCTATATGAAACACTTGAAATGGATTGTATTCTAATAGAAGGATATAAAAATATTCAGTTTCCTCGAGTCGTCCTTTTGCGAAACGAGATGGAAGATAGAGAAATTCTGATGAATTCTCATGATGTCATTGCATCTATCCATTCTGATAAACCTAACAGAGTCAATTTTCAGGAATCGAAAAGCCCCCATTTCATGAGGGACGATGAAGAAGGATGGAAGGACTTTTTAATCACTCATATCACTCGTGAACATGGAAAGGAGAGGGAATTATGAAGAAGTATAAGATAACAACAGAACCAATAAACAATCAAGACGTTATTGATTCTGTCGTCCATCAAAATGCAGGAGCAATTTCCGTATTCATCGGTACGGTTAGAGAAATGACAGGACAAAAACAAACGAAGTTTCTTCATTATGAAGCATACGTTCCGATGGCCGAAAAACAACTTGAACGAATTGGAATGGAGATTCAAGAAAAATGGCCGAGTGCGATCACTGCGATTTCCCATCGAATCGGAACGCTGCAAATATCCGATATCGCAGTTGCGATCGCAGTTTCCACTCCTCATCGTCAAGATGCCTTTGAAGCAAGTCGATATGCGATTGAGCGCATCAAGGAGATCGTACCCATCTGGAAAAAAGAGCATTACACGGATGGAGAAGAATGGATAGGAAATCAACAAGGGACAAAAACCTATCCTGCTGGACATCCCGAGGAAGTAGTGAAATGATGATAAACATTTTATTGTTTGCAAATTTAGCACAGCAGGCCGAAACAGAAAAAGTTTCGATAGAAGTAAATTCTGCACTTAGCGTAAAAGAAGTAAGAACCTTGTTGCAACAGAAAGTTGGAAAATTAACTGGAATCGAAAATGCCCTACTTGCTGTAAATGAGGAGTATGTAGAGTTAACGGGTCAAGTGAAGGATGGCGATACCGTTGCTTTTATTCCACCTGTTAGTGGAGGTTAACAATTTGCAGATCGTTAAAAAACCTTTCAAAGCACATCCGATTAGAAGGAACCTGTCCGTTATTACTCTGCAGGTTCCTTTGTGTTTTGTTTAAAACAATGAAGACAGAAATTTTGATTATTGACGATATGACCCTGAAAAAAACCGTCGATACAATATAGATTTACACCACAAATCGCACAGGTCCCCACCAATTCCTTCATGTTCTTATCTCCTTCGTTTTAAACGGTTTGACTTTTTCATACGAGGTAGCGTTGAGGCTGGTTGTTTACGTAACCATTTTAAGAATTTTTTTAGTTCCGGAGCATCTCTTAACTTCTCAATCGAATCGTACAGTGATGCCAATTCGGAATTAGTATACAAAAAATGAATCTGTTTATGACAGGGAATACAAAGATTTGCTGTTTCAAAAAATCTGCCGCCTTCTTCTTTAGGAATTAAATGATGAACAGTTAATTCTACGGGTTCCCTTCTACACAATTCACATGTACCTTTCTCCACGGTATTATCATTCCCTTCAAGGTAGAATATCTGTCTATAGATAAATGTACCAACTTCTTTTTCTTTGAATAGGATGTGGTAGAAGGAGGGGGTAATATGTATCCACAACCATATCCATATGGAGCATCGCAAAATTTTGGTGGACAATCGGCAGGAATGGGTCGGTCTTCATTTAAAAAAATGTATAAAACATGTTTAAAAAACAGAAACCAGCATGTGCAATTAATGTTGATGGATGGTGCAACCTATACAGGATTTATTGAATATGTTGATCAGCAAAACGTATATTTTGCAATACCTTATGTAGAAGAATCTCAAGAAAATCGAAACTCAGAAGCGCAATATGATGTAAGAGGGTATCAGATCTATCGATGTATGTTTCCGCTTCAAGCTGTGGCAGGGGTAAACGGGGCATTTTAAGGGAAATTTTGATGGAATCCTTCTTTTTTTAGCAAGAGTTATCAATGAGAGCGCGGGTAACCTATAAAAGAAAGGAGGTACATCAACATATGGGGCAGCATAAACAATTTAAACATGGTCAGAAAGCACCAAATAACGGGATGTATGTAGAAATCGGTGAAACAGGAAGTATGGTAAATGATCCGCAACAGATTCATTTATCAGCCGGAGATCGATTTCCAGAAACAACGAATCATAACAGAGTTTGGACATATAAACGAAAGCCATAGCAAAAATAAAAACCCGGCATACAAACCGGGTTTTTATTTTATATCTCTTCGCTTTTTGCTGGCAATAATTCACCAAGAATAGAAATTATGACTGTAAACACTACTCCAAAAATACAAGCTTTTACGAAATCGAATGTTCCGCCTTGCATTGAAACGAGCACATAAAAAATCATATTGCTTAATAATAAAGACCAGATTAACGTCCAAATATAACGCATGCCACATTCACCTCTTTATGTAAACGAATTCTTTACCCTTCTGTATAGTAACAAAAGTTGAGATAAAGGGAAAGATTCTTTACGTAAATAATCGCCCATAAAGCGATAAATGTTAAAAATTTTCATAAATTGTTCAAGCTTAACAGGATAGGGGATCTATTGCGAAGAAAATGGTACTTACATAATACAGGTTTAAATGGAGGGATCTTTTAATATGGAAGAAAAGTTGGAAGAATTGAAAGCGTTGGAAGAACAGGAAGAGGCGAATTTAACGGTGGAAGGAAAACAAACGTTATAACAACTGAAAAAAGAACTAAATTCTTAGGCAGATAACTTTAGCTAATTTGTTTCCCCTGCATACATTAGTTAAGAAAAGCGAATTCGAGGGGAGAAATGTGAGTATAGACAAACGCACTTTCCAAATAGACAATCAATGGAATATCATTCACCTACCAAAGCAACCGAATGGTTTTGCCGTTATGATCATCGGTGATTGCAGTCATTATGTTGATGAGCATACGAGTCTTTGGAAACAAAACACTGAACGTGCAAACCTCATCCAATCCCTCAAAAATCAAGGATATACCATCTTTTATTCTAATCTATACGGAAGACATTGGGGCAGTCCGAAAGCAGTCGTCTTAGCCAAAAGACTATACCACTATGTGATGAAGCATGAAATTTTAAATCCGAATATACATTTGATCGCAGAGGGTATGGGATCACTTGTTGCACTACGGCTCATGGAGGATATGGAAAAAAATATTCGCTCAGCCTTATTTATTAATCCTTGCATTGACTTGCAGCACCATTTTAATCACGAAAGACAGAACCGTTTATTTTTCAAACGATTGATCAGAGAAATCATATCCGCTTACAATACTGAAGAAGATATTGAGTACTTAATGAATAATCTGCCATCAACAGAACAACTAAAAGCGACTACACCCGTTCAAATCTGGCATGCTGCTCGTGGTGTTGCATTTAATTTTAAAGATCACTCTAGACCTTATGAAAAGAGAAGACAAGAAATAGCGGCACCGATCTCTCTGTCTATTCATGTACCTGAAGCTACGTTTAATCCGGCTAGGGCCTTTCAAGAATATTTTAAGAAACATGAAAAAGTGTTATAGAAACCTCATTACGTGATTTGTGTGATGGGGTTTTTGTGTGCAAAAAAAGTATCGTATTCTAATGGGTAACACCATAGGATAGTAAGAGGAGAAAAATGGACTGGAGGCTCTTACATGAAAAAGGCATTTGTAACAGGAGCGGCAGGGTTTATCGGTTACCATTTGTGCAGCCGTTTGTTGGATGAAGAAGTGGACGTCGTCGGCATAGATATGGCAGAATCTCCAGACCGGATTGATTTCATTGCTCGTCATGCCGGATTTAAATATCTTCCATATGATATAAATGAAACGGATCTTGAACCTCATACAAACGGATGCGATGTTATTTTCCACCTCGCTTGTTCAGTCAAGCCAACAGCACCATGGGCTAATATAGAAGATGAAGTACAGCGTAACGTATCTGTTCTAAAAAAAGTTGCCTCTTTAGCTAACAGTGAAACAAAATTGATCTATGTATCTTCCTATGATGTATATGGTAAAAGACAAGGAGATGTGTTGGAAACTTCACCAAAAAATCCGGAATCGCTTTTTGGTCTTATAAAACTAACAGAAGAGAATATCGTGAAACAATTGGCTGAACAGCATGATTTTCCATTCGTTATCATGCGACTGCCTACAGTTTATGGGCCAGGTCAGCCTGAACATCATACGTACCAACAAGTGATTTCAATAGAACACCAAGACCAAAAAAGAAATGATTCAATTTCCAAGGATTCTGTTACGGAAGATGTTCTTTTTGTTGATGACGCCGCCGAAGCTTTATTTCTGGCAGGTAAATCGGCTGCAAAAAATGAAATCTATAACATTTCTAGCGGCAACCAGAACCAATGGCTTGAAGGATTAACAGAATTAAAAGCCGATCAATTAACATTCAAAGAAAAAAGAAAGATGCGGATTAAAGGTGAGAAAGCGGAGACTGAACTCGGGTTTCGTGCTAAGACCAAAATAAAAGAAGGTATCATGAAACAAATAATGCACTTTAGGAATAGAAATAAAAAATCAAAGCCGAATTCTAAAGAGATATAACAATTGAAAGTGATCCTGGAGATTTCTGGGGTCACTCTTTATTTGTATTGCAGTGGGCTAACATGAGGGTATAGATGAGGTTATCTTTGTCGTTGTATGTCGACTCGTCGATAAGCGAGGAAAACTCGGTGAATGATCGTAAAAACTCGTCAATATAAATTCGAAATTTCTCTAATTCCACCTAGAATTTTTCAAATTATTCATACTCATACCCTAGCCAGTATGTTGGAATCCAATAGCTAGATTGAAAATTAATCATAAAACGTTTATCCATCTCACATTTTTCTTTATAATAGGTAAGGGTTAATAACTCTGTACATATAGTAAGGGAGGATTATAAAGATGGATACAGAACGCAACATGAAATTTATGCAGATTGCGATGTCACATCTTCCTGAAGCACAAGCTTTTTTAGAGAAAAAAGGAATTGAGCTTGGGATGGAAGATGTTCAGCCGATGCTTCAGCTTTTAATGAACGTCATGAATGATGCTTACGAACTTGGAAAAGAAGAAAAATAAGAAGTAAACAAAGAAAAGCCAACCAGCTCAGGTTGGCTTTTTTTACTTCTTCTTAAACGCAGAAAAGATAGGGGTGATCTGTTGTGCGACTTTTACAGATTGGTCGATAACAGAAAAAATTTTATTGTAATCTAAAGAGCCTTCCTGCGTTCGAAAAGAATGTAGAAATGGTCGAGGCATCGGTTGATGAAACGGTGCCGGCATACCTCGGAATCCAGGGCCACCGAAATGTTGTGGTGGTGGAAAACCTTGCTGCATGTGCTGTTGGTTTTGGCCCATTGGAAAACGTCCAGGAAACTGCGGAGGATACATCGGTTGCTGTCTAGCTTGAGGATTATGCATGTTGAACCACTCCTAATATCAATTTCGCTAAACTTACATTTTTCTTCCATACAGGATATGCCCTATGGCTTATATTGGTGAAAGAAAAGAACTTTAACTAGACAAAATAAAAGAGATATCATAAAATTAGTACCAGGTCATAATATTTGATTATAAAATTAATTTTCAATTGTTTCGTAAATTCTTATTTCAAATTACTCGTCTCAGTGTGATCGAGTAACAAACTTTATTTAAAAATAAACGTAACCAAAGGGGTAATGTTATGAATGCAGGAATCATAGGGATGGGAAGCTATATCCCTGAAAAAATTCTAGCGAACTCCGACCTTGAAAAAATGGTTGATACAAGTGACGAGTGGATTCGAACTCGTACGGGAATCGTAGAACGCAGAATTGCAGAAGAATCAATGAAAACGTCTCATATGGCTAGATATGCTGCGGAAGAGGCAATAAAAGATGCAGGCATCTCTGCAGAGGAAATTGACCTTATCATTGTTGCAACTGTTACACCAGACAATCCATTTCCATCAGTCGCGTGTCAATTACAAGAATCTTTAGGTGCAAAGAACGCTGTAGGTATGGATGTAAGTGCTGCGTGTGCAGGGTTTATTTATGGTTTGGTCGTTGGAAAGCAGTTCATTGAAACAGGAACGTATAAGAATGTTCTAGTCGTTGGTGCTGAAAAGCTATCTAAGATAACAGATTGGAAAGATCGTAATACAGCTGTGCTTTTTGGAGACGGAGCTGGAGCGGCTATACTTTCTAATGTTAGTGAAGGTAGAGGGATTCTTTCGTTTGAACTTGGTTCAGACGGAACAGGCGCTAAACATTTGTATCAAAATGAATTCATCCATATGAACGGTAGAGAAGTTTTCAAATTTGCCGTGCGTCAGATGGGTGAATCTTCACTTAATGTGGTTCATAAAGCAGGGTTGTCTAAGGAAGATGTGGATTTCTTAATTCCGCATCAAGCGAATATTAGAATCATGGAAGCTTCTCGAGAACGGTTAGAGCTGCCAAAAGAAAAAATGGTCATGACGATCGACAAATTTGGTAATACCTCATCAGCTTCCATACCGATGGCATTAAAAGAAGCATTGAAAGATGGTAGAATACAAGAAGATCATACAATCGTACTTGTTGGATTTGGTGGAGGGTTAACATGGGGTGCTGTTGCACTTCGTTGGGGCCGATAAACATCAATTAAAGCAAATGTGTACAAAGGAGAGTTGGTTTTACAATGAAAAAAAGAGTAGTCGTAACTGGTCTAGGAGCCGTAACTCCTCTTGGAAACAGTGTAGAAGAAACATGGAAAAAAATTGTTGAAGGTCAAAGTGGTGTAGGACCACTCACAAGAAGAGATAAAGAGAAATTTCCTGTTAAAGTTGCTGCGGAAGCAACAGAATTTAATCCGGAAGATTTTATGGATAAAAGAGAAGCACGTCGTATGGATCGCTTCACGCAATTTGCGGTTGCCGCATCCATTATGGCTGTTAAAGATGCAAACTTAGATATCACGGAAGAAATTGCACCTCGCGTAGGGGTATGGATTGGTTCTGGAATCGGTGGTATGGATACTCATGAAGAACAATTCCGTATTTTTGAAGCAAAGGGTGTAAGACGTGTTAGCCCATTCTTCGTTCCGATGATGATTCCGGATATGGCATCTGGCCAGGTCTCGATCACGATTGGTGCGAAAGGTATGAACTCATGTACCGTGACAGCTTGTGCATCTGGTGCAAACTCAATCGGAGATGCATTCAAAGTGATTCAGCGCGGAGATGCAGATGTAATGGTTACAGGTGGAACAGAAGCACCGATCACAGACATGGCATTAGCAGGATTCTGCCAAGCAGGAGCCCTTTCGACTAATCCAGATCCAAAAACAGCTAGCCGTCCGTTTGATAAGGATAGAACAGGCTTTATCATCGGTGAAGGAGCTGGAATTCTAGTTCTAGAAGAATACGAATTTGCAAAAAAACGCGGAGCTAAGATTTACGCAGAGATCGTAGGTTACGGAGCAACAGGTGATGCGTATCATATCACTCAGCCTGCACCAGGCGGAGAAGGCGGAGCACGTGCGATGAGACAAGCTGTTGAAGATAGCGGTCTAGCTCCAGAAGAAATCTCTTACATTAACGCCCATGGAACTAGTACGGATTACAACGATAAGTTTGAAACAGCTGCGATTAAAGCTGTGTTTAACGAGCATGCTTATAAGATTCCGGTCAGCTCTACAAAATCAATGACAGGTCACTTGTTAGGTGCTGCTGGTGGAATCGAAGCCATCTTCTCAGTAAAAGCAATTCAAGAGAGTATTCTTCCTCCAACGATCAACTATGAAACACCTGATGAAGAGTGTGATCTCGACTATGTTCCGAATACAGCAAGAAAAGCAGAAGTGAAAGCTGTGCTTAGTAACTCACTAGGGTTCGGTGGACATAATGCATCGTTAGTGTTTAAAAAAATCGAAGAATAAGTCACGATCAAACCCCGTTTTCTTATGAAAGCGGGGTTTTGCATACTTCGAGTTAATTACCTTTATTTAGAATAAAAAAGACAACCTCTGACTATACTGATTTTAAATACAAATCGGCAAAAAAGTGAGGGGTACAGATGTTATATTTACGTGATGTTTGGGTCAACTGGTTTGAAGGAGAAGAGAACGGCTATAACGTTTGTGAGTTTCATGAATGGAGAAAAGACGATTATATTGAACTATTGGATCAGGTGCCAATTATTAAGATTGAATCTACACTTTTTCATTACATCGAAAATGATTTAAATGATCTGCCGGATTCTCTCCTTGAAGAGGTGCACCAGAAAGCTTATGTCAGAAAGAACAACCAACGGGTACAACTCGAACATTGTTTTATTATTACGGATGAAAAGAAATCTCTCATCATAGATACGATGGGTTATAGAATACCAATCCGCAAGAGCAGACTAATACCAAGACAAGAACAGCTCGTATTTGAGATGGCAGAACAGACGGAGACAAAAGTATATACGTTCAGTGAAAAACAGTTAAGTAAGGAATATCATATCCTCTCCCCAAATCCAGACAGCATGAGAGGGTTGACTCGCAAAGAGAGACAGCTGAAGCAACTTTTATTTATGGCCCTAGATCAGCTTCATTCAACGAAAAACGTTGCTGAGATGAGATACTGGTGTACTGAATGGATGCCAGAGCAATACGGAAGAATTCAGAGGATGGATTTTGACGAAGCATGGGACGCGTTATACTGTGAGTTGAAAAGCGGTTGGTCGAAACAACATATGGATATGTGTGAACGGTTAGTAAAAGGACAACCGTATTTTGAAAAGATCTGGGAGCTTGAGAACGGAACGCAAGTGAACTAAAAGCACTTAAATAAGCTGGCTCTCCAAAACGGAGAGCCAGCTTATTGCGGTTAAGGATGAGGGTCCTCAGATGGAAGAAAACAATATCCTCAAGAGTTGGATATAAGTCGCTGGAAACAAGGGATTCCCGAAGTTTATGAGCGATTCTCAAGGTTTATGAGCGATTCTCAAGGTTTATGAGCGATTCTCGAGGTTTATGAGCGATTCTCGAGGTTTATGAGCGATTCTCGAAGTTTATGAGCGATTCTCGAGGTTTATGAGCGATTCCATACGACCCTCTGCAATAAACAGTCTGAAATAAATAAGCCAGTGGAGAAGTGCAATGATTTTCTCCACTGGCTTATTGTTATTGACTGCTCCGTAGTCTATATAATTCTGTGAAAACTGCTCAGAATCAGTTATTAAATTCTTTTACGAGCTAATCCCATTGCACGCTCTGCTTTATTTAACGTCTTATTCGCTACAAAGTTAGCTTTTTCAGCACCACGATCAAGAATGTCATCTAACTCAGTTGATGCTAAATATTCGTGATAACGTTCTTGGATAGGTTTGAGAGCATTAATAACAGCTTCAGCCACACCTTGCTTGAAGTCTCCATACCCTTTACCTTCGTATTTCTCGACAAGTGAAGAGATACTTTCACCAGAAAGTTGAGAATAGATCGTCAACAAGTTTGAAATGCCTGGCTTATTTTCTTTGTCGTAAGCAACTACGCCTTCTGAATCGGTAGTAGCACGCTTAATTTTCTTTAAGATAACAGATTCATCATCAAGCATAGAGATAAATGAATTTTGATTCGGATCCGATTTACTCATCTTTTTCTCAGGATCCACGAGTGACATGATTCTGGCACCCTCAGTAGCAATGCGTGGCTCTGGAATCACAAAGATTTCGCGATATTTCTTATTAAAACGTTCAGCGATGTCTCGAGTTAGCTCTAGATGCTGTTTTTGATCATCTCCTACAGGAACGATACTCGTGTTATAAAGTAGAATATCTGCTGCCATAAGAGGGGGATAGGTTAGTAATCCAGCTGATACAGCTTCTTTACCTGAAGATTTATCTTTAAACTGTGTCATGCGTTCTAATTCCCCGATATAAGATACACATTGCATCATCCATCCCATCTTCGTGTGAGCAGGAACTTCAGATTGAATGAATATTGTCGATTTTTCAGGATCGATTCCTGCTGCTAAGTATAGTGCAGCTAGGTTTCGGCTGTTTCTTTTTAATTCAACGGGATCTTGAGCTACTGTAATGGCATGTTGGTTAACCACACAGAAATAGCACTCATGTTCATGTTGAAGTTCAACAAAATGCCTCATCGCTCCAATGTAGTTGCCGATTGTTAAATTTCCGCTCGGCTGAATGCCTGAGAAGATTACAGACATGGTTCATCTCTCCTTTGTTTTTAAAAATCAATATAAAAAGGCCCACTCGTCGCCTCATGCAAGGGACGAATGGACCGCGGTGCCACCCTTATAATTTTCAAACTTACAGAAAATCACTTTAACACGTACAGAAAAAATCCGATACGCCGTCCATTATATCGTGCGGACATCTACACGTCTGAGCCTACTATAAAGGGTTCGGTCAGAATGCTCAAAAGCCCATTCCATAATGGTTCACTACCTGTTCTCACCAACCACAGGCTCTCTGAAAGCTTCACATCATGTACTCTTCTTTCTCATCGCATATAACTTTTATTTTTTGTAGTATACACAAATTACAAAAGATATGCAACGGCTATCGTTATAAAGGATAAAAGTAAGCCACTGAACAGAAACGACTTCATATAAGAGACGTTAACTCGCTCTGATATTTGAAAGTTAGTCTTAAATGAAACAACATCATCGATCTCTGGATGTCTAGATAAGGTTCGAGCCACTTTTTTAAAGCTATACGTAATAAAATCAAAAAATCCGCCTTTTGCTACATACAAAGCTATGCCAATAAGCGCAATCGACAATGAAAAATAAAATAATGTATTTACGTATTTTTCAAGGGTAAAAGGTCCGGAAGATATCAAACTAATGCCAAATGCTATTACGATAGGGAACGCTGATATAATCAGGATTCTCTTAAAAAGTATGTTCATCAATAGAAGCCTCCATCTAGTAAGAATTACACCATAAACATAAAAAAATGTACCATATTTTTTGGGTTATACCGTCAGACTTTACTCCCATTGTAACAAATGAAATATAAAAGTGACGAATTATCTTACAAAATAAAGCATCTTCTACGTTCACGAAAAATCGAGAATGTAATATTCATGCTAGTTTACACATATTTTTGGTAAAATTTGTAGAATTATCAGAAAATAAACCCTTATCACCAATAGGTATTTATACCTATTTTTTGTTAAGAGAAAGTAAATATAATGGGCTTTTTGTAAAACTCTTAAAAAAAATAAATGCACAATTGTTTGAAAACTTGTATAATCGAACTTGTAGATGAAAATGTCTGATAATTCTTGATGCTTTTATCTGCTAACAATTTAACAGGATAAAAAGGGGAGGTCGACTCATGAAGAAGTCAAAATGGTCTTTGCTTCTTACATTAGTACTTGTACTAAGCATGTTCTTAGCTGCATGTAGTGGTGGAGACAAAGACAACACAAGCGATTCTAAAGGTGGCGAAGGCGAGAAAGCAACTGAAAAGCCAAATGAGCCACAAGTACTTAATCTTGTTGATTCATCTGAAATTCCTTCAATGGATTCTTCACAAGCAACAGACGCTGTTTCATTCGAAGTAATGAACAACGTATTCGAAGGACTATACCGTCTTGATAAAGACAACCAACCAACTGAAGGTGTAGCTGCTAGTCACACAGTTAGTGAAGACGGAACAGTATACACGTTTAAATTAAACCCAGACGCTAAATGGAGCGATGGTTCTCAAGTAGTTGCGAAAGATTTCGTTTACGCTTGGCAAAAAGCATTACACCCAGATACACTTTCTGAGTATGCTTACATCATGGGACCTGTAAAGAACGCTAACGCGATCCAAACTGATGGAGACCCATTATACGGTAAAGTTGACCAATTAGGTGTTAAAGCAGTTGACGACACTACTCTAGAAGTAACTCTTGAAGCTCCAGCTCCTTATTTCTTAGGACTAACTGGATTTGCAACGTTCTACCCACAAAAAGAAGAATATGTTAAGAAACAAGGCGACAAGTTCTCTCTTGAAGCTGACACAATGATCTACAACGGACCTTTCGTTCTTTCTGAGTGGAAGCATAACGAAGGATGGCAGTATAAGAAAAACGATCAATATTGGGACAAAGACACAGTAAAGCTTGACGAAATTAACGTAAAAATTGTTAAAGACGTAGCTACTGGTGTTAACTTATATGAGACAGGTCAAGTAGATTCAGTTGGATTAAACTCTGAGTTTGTTGATCAGTTCGAAGGTAACGAAGATATTACAAAGCGTGGAGAAGCAACAGTATTCTTCCTTCGTATCAACCAAAAGAAAGAAGAACTTAAAAACGTAAACATCCGTAAGGCAATCGATATGGCTTACGATAAAAAATCATTAGTTGATGTACTACTTAACAACGGATCTACTCCAGCATACTACCTAGTTCCTGGTGAGTTCACGTTCAGCCCTGAAGGAAATGAAGATTTCCGTAAAACAAACGGAGACTTCGGAAAATTCGATCCTAAAGAAGCGAAAAAGCTTTGGGAAAAAGGACTTGAAGAAATCGGGAAGAAAGAAGTTTCAATTGAATTCTTAAACTACGATTCTGACGGTGCTAAGAAAGATGGAGAATACATTAAGAACCAATTAGAAAAGAACCTTCCTGGTTTGAAAGTTTCAATCAAAGCTCAACCGTTTAAGCAAAAACTTGAGTTAGAGTCTAACGGAGAATATGATATTTCTTATGCTGGTTGGGGTCCTGACTATCAAGATCCAATGACTTTCATCGACATGTTCGTAACTGATGGAGCTCACAACCAAATGAACTACTCAAACCCTAAGTATGATGAGTTAGTAAACAATGCGAAAAAAGAAACTGACGTTAACAAGCGTTGGGAAATGATGCTTGAAGCTGAAAAAGTATTATTTGAAGATCAAGCAATTTCACCAATCTACCAAAGAGGCTTGACTGGCCTTCGTAAACCTTATGTTAAAGGCACAGTTAACCACTTATTCGGTGCAGATACTTCTTACAAGTGGATGTACATCGAAGGTAAACAAAAATAATTCTATTGAAAAATAGTAAATAGTTTTTCTCAGGAGAGTACATGTGTTCCTGACATGTACTCTCTTTTTTGCCATGAAAAAGGCAAATGGAAGAATTAACAAATAGCAAAAGAAATCAGAAAATGTCGAAAAAAGAATATTTTCTATTGATATAAAATATTTTGTCCCTTAAGATAGATATTACAGAAAGATTTCAAAATATTAAGGCTTGAAACATTTGGGGGAGGTGTTTGTAATGTTGCGTTATATTACACAGCGGATCTTATACATGCTTTTAACTTTGCTGGTCATTGCAACGATTACATTCTTTTTAATGAAGTTGTTACCTGGTTCTCCATTTAACAACCAAGATAAGTTAACAGAGACACAAAGGTATGCGTTAAATGAAAAATACGGGTTAAATGACCCGGTGCCTGTTCAATACATCAACTATATAACCAAATTGGCACAGGGTGATTTAGGATATACGTTTCAGTTTGATGGACGTACCGTCAATTCATTAATTGTCAATGGTATGGGACCATCAGCTACTGTGGGGTTTGAGGCACTTTTATTCGGTACGATAGTCGGATTGCTTTTAGGTATCTTGGCAGCGTTAAGACATAACACTTTTCTTGATTATGGTGCTATGGTCATAGCTGTGTTCGGGATAGCCATTCCATCTTTCGTATTTGCAGGTCTATTGCAATATTACATTGGTGTTAAGCTCGAATGGCTTCCAGTTGCGTTCTGGAATGGTCCAGAATATCACATCTTGCCTGCATTCTCTTTATCCGTAGGAGTTATAGCTACAGTAGCTCGTTTTATGAGAACTGAAATGCTTGAAATTTTAGGAACAGATTATATTCTAATGGCTCGATCAAAAGGAGTTAGTAAATCTTCAGTAATCTTCAAGCACTCTGTAAGAAATAGCTTAATACCGATTGTTACTATCCTTGGACCAATGGCTATTGGACTGATTACGGGTTCTTTAGTTATCGAAAATATTTTCGCGATTCCTGGAATTGGTGAGCAATTTGTAAAAGCGATACAGGTAAATGACTATCCAGTAATAATGGGTACAACAATTTTCTATAGTTTCTTAATCGTAGCGATTATCTTAATCGTAGATATTTTATACGGAATTATTGATCCACGTATTCGTGTAGCAGGAGGTAAATCATAATGAGCATGTCAGAACGCAAACTAACACCTGATTTATTCCGCCCAGCGAATCTTGATTCGAATAAAGCAGAAGAAATTTCTAAACCAAGCTTAAGTTTTTGGCAAGATGCCTTTAGACGTCTTAAACAAAACAAAGGGGCAATGCTGGGACTATTCGCTATCGTGTTTATTATCATTTTTTCTTTAATTGCACCAACACTTACTAAGTATGGTATTGATGATCAAGAACTAATGAGATCTAATCTACCACCTAAAGTTCCTGGTCTTGAGAAAATTGAATTTCTGGGAGTTAACGGTGTAGACATTCGTGGAGTTAATCAATATGAAATGAAGAGTGTGCCTAAAGACCAATACTTCTGGTTTGGAACTGACAACCTAGGACGAGACCAATGGACTCGAGTTTGGAAGGGTACTCAAATTTCTTTATATATCGCTTTTCTAGCTTCAGCTATCGAGTTGATCATAGGTGTTGCATACGGTGGAATCTCAGCATTCTACGGTGGAAGAACAGATGATGTGATGCAGCGTATCGTAGAAATTTTATATGGTATTCCTAACTTGGTGGTAATCATCTTGTTTATCATCATACTTGATCCTGGAATACTCTCAATAACACTCGCGCTTGTAATTACAGGGTGGATAGGTATGTCACGTATCGTTCGTGCGCAGATTATCTCATTAAAGAATCGTGAGTTCGTATTAGCATCCAGAACGCTTGGATCAACAAACGGAAGATTGATTTCCAAGCATCTTTTACCTAATACACTAGGTGCAATTATCGTAACAAGTACGTTTACTATTCCTGGGGCAATATTTTTTGAATCATTCTTAAGTTTTATCGGTTTAGGAATTCAGCCTCCAGTAGCATCATTAGGTTCGTTGATTGCGGATGGGTTTAGATCCATTAGAATCTATCCTCACTTAGCTATTTATCCTGCTTCAGTATTATGTATACTGATGATCAGCTTTAACCTTCTTGGTGATGGTCTTCGCGACGCGCTTGATCCTAAAATGAGAAGATAGGAAGGGGATTATATAAATGGAAAAACTATTAGAGCTAGATAACATACATGTCTCCTTCCAGACGTATGGGGGAGAAGTTAAGGCTGTTCGTGGCGTTAGCTTTACATTAGATAAAGGTGAATCACTTGCCATCGTTGGTGAATCTGGTTCAGGTAAATCTGTAACTTCAAAATCAATCATGAGACTTTTGCCAAATAAAATCGGCTCCATCAAGCAAGGATCGATTAAGTTTCAAGGTAAAGATCTTGCAAAAGCATCTGAGCGTGATATGGAAAAAATTCGTGGTGCTGAAATCTCAATGATTTTCCAAGATCCAATGACATCTCTCAACCCGACGATGACAATCGGGAAACAGATCATGGAAGGTCTTCGTAAGCACCAAAACATGAGCAAGAGTGAAGCAAAAGAACGTGCGGTTAACTTATTAAAACTTGTTGGTATTCCGAACCCAGAGCTTCGTGTGGATGAATACCCTCACCAATTCTCAGGTGGTATGCGTCAGCGTGTAGTTATTGCGATTGCACTTTCATGTAATCCAAAAGTACTAATTGCGGATGAACCTACAACAGCATTAGATGTTACCATCCAAGCACAGATTCTTGACTTGATGCGCGATTTACAAGATAAGACAGGAACGGCGATTATCTTGATTACACATGACCTTGGTGTTGTAGCTAACTTAGCTCAACGTGTGGCTGTTATGTATGGTGGTATGATCGTTGAAACTGGGACGGTTGATGAAATCTTTTATAAGCCAAAACACCCGTACACTTGGGGACTATTGGCTTCAATGCCTAAATTAAATGCAGAATCAAAAGAACTTTTAGCGATTCCGGGAACACCGCCTGATCTTATGAATCCTCCAAAAGGATGTCCGTTTGCAGCGCGTTGTCCATATGCGATGGAAGTTTGTTTGGAGAATATGCCTGAAGCTACAGATGTATCTTCTTCTCACAAAGCAGCTTGCTGGTTATTAGATGAGCGGGCGCCAAAAGTTGAACCGCCGGAAGAGGCATTAGTTGGGGGTGCTCGATAATGGCAGTAGTAGAAAGAGAAAAATTATTAGAAGTAAAGAATCTTAAAAAGTATTTCCCAGCTGGAAAAAAGGGCGTACTAAAAGCTGTAGATGATGTTTCCTTTGATATCTATAAAGGAGAAACACTTGGGCTTGTAGGTGAGTCAGGTTGCGGTAAATCTACAACTGGACGTACAATTATTCGTTTATATGATGCTACTGAGGGTGAAGTTCTTTACGAGGGCGATGATGTTCACGATAAAAAGTCTCGTTCTGAGTTAAAGAAATTTAACCGCAAAATGCAAATGATCTTCCAAGATCCATACGCTTCTCTTAATCCGCGTATGACGGTTAAGGATATCATTGCTGAAGGTATCGATATCCACGGATTGGCGAAAACAAAGAAAGACCGTGAAAATCGTGTTTACGAACTACTTGAAACAGTAGGTTTAAATAAAGAGCACGCAAACCGTTACCCGCATGAATTCTCAGGTGGACAGCGTCAGCGTATTGGGATTGCTCGTGCACTAGCAGTAGATCCAGACTTTATCATTGCAGATGAGCCAATTTCAGCGCTAGATGTATCCATTCAAGCGCAAGTTGTTAACTTGATGATGGAACTTCAAAAAGAGCGCGGACTTACTTACCTATTTATTGCCCATGATCTATCTATGGTTAAACATATTTCTGATCGTGTAGGTGTAATGTACCTAGGTAACATCGTAGAGCTTACAACAAGTGATGAGCTTTATGAAGAGCCGCTTCACCCTTATACGCAAGCTCTTTTATCAGCGATCCCGGTTCCAGATCCTGAACTTGAAAGAAGCCGTGAACGTATCATCTTAGAGGGAGATGTTCCGAGTCCGATCAATCCTCCAAGTGGCTGCCGTTTCCGTACACGTTGCCCACACGCGATGGATGTGTGTGCAGCTGTTAAGCCTAAATGGCAAGAAGCTAGAGAAGGTCATTGGGTAGCCTGTCACCTTTATGATGAAGAAGCAGTAAAGCAACAGAATTAACACATTTAAAACGATCTCCTATAATACAGGAGGTCGTTTTTATGTTAAACTATTAGAAGTGTGTAAAGCGTATACAATTCTTTATACATCCCTAATAATTGATCGAGAAGCAGAAATGGGGTAGAACAATATGAACCTTAGTTTTATAGTTGATAGCGCAAGTGACCTTAAAATAGATCTTGAGAAACTGGATTATTCTCTAACACTTGTACCATTAAATGTGCAATTTGGAGAAGATCATTATTTAGATGGTGTGAATATTACGGAAGATGAATTTTATAGACGTATGGGTCTGGAACCAGAACTGCCCAAAACAAGTCAGCCATCACCGCAGTCTTTTTATGAAGCGTTTCAAAAAGAAGTTGATAAAGGCCATGATGTCCTATACATCGGAATCTCATCAAATTTAAGTGGAACGGTTCAAAGTGCTACGATTGGAAAAAGCATGTTAAATGAAGAAGAACAGGAAAAAGTAATCATTCTTGATTCCGGCATCGCTTCAGGTGGTGTACAGATCTTATTAAATGAAGCGATTGAGATGGCACGTGAAGGTAAGGCGATCAATGAAATTGTGAATAGCTTAGAGAAGACGAAGTCGGGCATTAGAGCGTATGTACTGCTTGAAACGTTAGAGAACTTGAAAAAAGGTGGAAGAATATCTGCCGTACAAGGTGCTATTGCTGGTATGTTAAATATTAAACCCATGATTTCAATCATTGATGGAGTGGTTGAAACGATTGGTAAGTTTAGAGGAAGTAAGAAGGGTCTTTCGAAAATGAAAGAATATATCTCTGAATGGAGAGAAGAAAACCCTGAAAAGACACTTTACCTTATCCATAGTTTTCCTTCCACGGATGAAGTGATAAAAGAATTTGAAGAATTATTCGCACTATCTAGTTTTCCGAAAGTCATCTATACTCGTTTTGGAAGCACGATTGGAACGTATTCGAGTGAAAAAGCTATTGGGTTTGTAGCCTATTAAATCAAATCAATACAAAAATGTTAAAAACACTCTTTTCCTGCTTTAGGAAACAGAGTGTTTTACTTTTTCTTCTTCATGATATTCATCTACCATTTCATCTAATTTTTTGATCATGGTTTTAGCTTTTTTATCACTAATCGTACGGTAGTGGTGGCTTCCTCCTGGTTCTTCATCTGCTTCGTCAGCTAAAGCAACTACTTTTTGCAAGGGATTCAGGTTAAGTGAGCCAGCAGGTAGATAAGAATCGGTGTGAAGTAAAATGGCAAGAGCAATTTCTTTTGCATTTCTACGATCTTCACCTAAAGATACTAAAATTCGGTGTGCACGTTCTGCTCCTTTAATCGCGTGAATATCATTCTCTTTGTACATGTCATAGTCCCAATGGCCGTTCTTATACCAAGTATAGTGACCGATATCATGAAGAAAAGCAGCCTTCGTTGCTAAATCAGGATCTACACCATACTTTTGAGACAAACGATATGCATGATAAGCCGTTGAGATGGCATGAACCATTCCAGAGCGTTTTACATATTTTTGTACATGCGGATGATTATATAGATCGAGTAAGGTAATATTTCTCATGTGATTTCTCCCTTCTGTAAAAATGTATATTGTTATATACAATAACACCTATTGGACAATATATCAACAAAAATAAATCAAAAAAAGAAGCGAGAATTCGCTTCTTTTGAGATCTGATTTTGAAATTGGATTACTTTTTACTTTTTAAAGTACTCATTCCAACGATCTGTCACTAATCGATCTATATCTTCTCGAGTTTCAACAACATCTGGATAGAATGGCTTCATTCGTGCATCAATAATGATTGTTCCTTCATATTTAATGCGATTTCTGTCAATCGTACTCTTTGCGTATACATCATAGGCTGGATCGAATCGTGTAAAGGTTGTCCACAAAAATTCAGCCTGTGTTGCTGCAATGGATGCATCATCAACAAGGAAAACTAACGGCCAATCTTTGAAAGAATCGTGACCATTCTCAAGAAGTTTTTCTGCAAAGTCAGGTGCTTCTTCAAATGATGGTCCACTTACCGTTAAACAGCCACCACAAAATACGCCAACGTCATGAATGCCTGAAATAGTACCACCATCATAATTGCGTTTTAGTTCACGAACAGGTTCCCCGAGTCCGGTCATAATTGCTTTTGAACCTGTATTGAATTTACGCCCCGTATAATCAAGAGTATCCATAGAAGTATCATGGATAATCAAAAGGTCACGTTCAGGGAGAAATCGTTCTAGAACCCCTTCAGCAAGTTCAGCGAAATTTTGAAGATTTACAGGTTTATTCGTTACCATTAAGAACTTAGTGAGCGTCAGCTGTCCTTCGCCCATAATACGAAACGCGTGTGCCAAACCTTCTTTATAATATGATTCGCGAACAACAGCTCCTGCTAGCGCGTGAAAGCCTGTTTCTGCATACGTCCAAAGATCTCGTACACCGTTCATAACAACAGGGAAGAGGGGACTCATCAATCTTTGTAAATATTCTCCGATAAAATAATCTTCTTGCTTTGGTTTTCCGACTACTGTTGCAGGATAGATGGCATCTTTACGCTTCCACATCTTATCAACATTGAATACTGGGAAGTCATGTGCCCATGAATAATATCCATAATGGTCGCCAAATGGTCCTTCAGGTTCTCGAACATGCGGTGGAACGTTTCCTCCAAACGCGAACTCTGCTTCTGCGATTAAAGGATGAGGATGACCATCAACATGAGTAAGACTTAATTTTTCTCCCATTAACATAGAGGAAAACATCAGCTCAGGAACGGCTTCAGGAAGTGGAGCAATCGCTGAGATCATTAAGGATGGTGGTCCACCTAGAAACAGCGTCACAGGTAAGGGTTCATTCTTTTGTTCAGCGGCATAATGATGAAAGCCTCCACCTTTATGAATCTGCCAGTGAATCCCCGTTTTACTTTTTTCTTTGATCTCAATTCTGTACATCCCAAGGTTATGTTCATGTTTGTCTGGATGTTCTGTATATACGAGTGGCAGTGTTACGAATGGATTACTGTCTAAGTGCCAACCTGTTAATGCCGGTAGGTCCTGCATATTCACATTTGTCGTAAACGTTTCTAATAATGGTGCTTTATTTTTATTAACTGTTTTCGTACCGAGAGTTAATACATCCTTGATCATACCTTTTTTCTTCCATAATACAGACGGAGAGGGAGGCATTAACTCATCGATCGATCCTACGAGTTCTTTTACGAGTTGCTCGGGCTTCGGCCCGAAAGCCATATCTACACGCTTGATCGTTCCAAATAGATTTGTTACAACTGGAATATTCTTACCTTTAACATTTGTAAATAGAAGGGCTGGTCCTTCTTCAGAAATCACACGTCTATGGATTTCAGGAATTTCTAAATAAGGATCGACTTCTGTATGAATCTCTACAATTTCTTTTTCAGATCTTAACTGGTTGATAAACGTTCTAAGGTTTCTATGCATTTGTACACCTCTATTATGTATGCTACCCTTATATTATAAAGTAGTTCAGACTAGAAATGTAAAAAACAACCCAAAATTCACGGGTTGTTCGCATTTTATCTTCTTTTTACAGGACTCCAGTTTTCTTGAAAAGACTTCGATTTATCCACAAAATGAAAAACCTTTTTACCGCCGAACAATTTGACAGCGATGAATTGGGAGATGCTTCCCATCAGAGCTGTAATTCCAACCACACAAAGTGCCAGCAAAGTTAAATCGGTAAAGAATGAAATCAAATGAGGACTCCTCCTTTTCACAACGAGTTCAACACGAACTTCTTTCTTTATTGTATCTCATGATAACAAAGGAAGAAAGAGGGGAAACTATATATTATCACCAAATTTTTAAGGAGCTGATGGGGAAACCATGAACTGGTATGAGAAATTAAATCAATATTTTCCGATTGAAGAAATGAAATCTAAAGAGCACATGGAATTATTATTAGACGAAAAGAGTGACATCTATCATAAAGATGAAGGTCAACATCATGTATTGATGTATGTAGAACTCTCTGACTTTGTCTTTATTGATTATTTATTTGTGTCAAAAGATGCTAGAGGTCAGGGTCTCGGCCATAAACTGATCGAAAAGTTAAAAGCAAAAGGAAAACCGATCATCTTAGAAGTTGAGCCAGTCGATTATGAAGATACAGATACAGAAAAAAGGTTGCGTTTCTACACACGTGAAGGATTCGAACATGCATCAAGCATAGGATACAGAAGACGATCTCTTGCTACGAACGAAGTGAATGAGATGGAGATTCTTTACTGGTCACCAACAAAAGAATCGGAAGAAACTATTTATGAAAACATGAAAAAGACGTATAATGAAATACACACGTACAAAGATAGTGAATTGTACGGTAAGTCCTATCAGCCTGCAAGTGAAGTGTTAACTTTAGATACAGAGAATTCAGTACCTAAGCCTGAAGTCGTCGATGAAAAGTCAATAGATGCTTCAGGAAAACCTGTTTCAGAGTAATACGATTTTTCCTTTTTAAAGGAGGACGAGGCGTCATGAAACAAAAGGACAAGAAGAAAAAAACGAAACGAGAACTTTGGAAAGAAATGCTCAAAAAAAATCTTAAAAAATTTCATCCAAGCATCTCTAGAAAAGGCCCTGCATCACAAGTCAAGAAAACAATCGCATAAAGTTAGGCTGTTAGAACAAAGTCTAACAGCCCTTTTTTTTATCCACTTATTAAAGATATTCTTTTTTTATGTTTTATGAAACTTATTCTTGGGTAATACGTCTATATAAATGTAGATACGGAAAAGTTATGTAGAAACATTTGTTAATGTATTACATTTGTATGACAAATTCGTAAAAATGTACAAAAGTCTGTATAACCTCTACCGAAAATGTAAAATGTGTAGTATACTATGAATGATTTAATAACTTTTTTAAAGTGCCTAAATCAGAGAGAGGGGAAGGAGAGTTCCACTATGGTCACACTATTTACTTCGCCGAGCTGTACATCATGCCGTAAAGCAAAAGCATGGTTAAAAGAGAATGATATTCCTTATCAAGAAAGAAATATTTTTTCAGAACCTTTATCAATAGAAGAAGTTAAGCAAATCTTGAGAATGACAGAGGACGGTACTGACGAGATTATTTCAACTCGTTCTAAAACGTTCCAGGAACTTAACATCAATCTCGAATCCATGCCATTGCAAGACTTATACCAATTGATTGCAGACCATCCTGGATTATTACGTAGACCTATTATCTTGGATGAAAAACGCTTGCAAGTTGGTTATAATGAAGACGAAATTCGTCGTTTCTTACCAAGACGTGTACGTACATTTCAACTTATGGAAGCACAGCGTCTTGTCAATGAATAAAGAAAGAACTTCCGCTATCTAATAGCGGAAGTTTTTTTATTGGTTAAAAAAAGAAGGCTTGTACTAGTACATGGCCTTCTTTTAACTTGAACTGATATCTAGTTGGCACGTTTCTTTTTAAATGTATTTGTTAGAATACCTGCAAGTATAACGCCTACAACTAAAAATACGTATAAACCGTATTTTAGAAAGTCGTTTCCTTCAAATACAGAGTGGATCATGCGTTCTTCAACGATCATTCCAGCTGATGTGAAAGCAAGTACTCCGGCACCAATGTAAATTAAAACAGGGAATCTTTCCATAAAGTGCAATATTATCTTACTTCCCCATATAATAATTGGAACAGATACTAAAAGACCGATTACGACTAATACGATATTTCCGTGTGCAGCACCTGCAACAGCGAGTACGTTATCAAGTCCCATAGCAATATCAGCAAATACAATGGTTTTTACAGCGTCAGATAGGTTCTTGCCTGCTTTAACATCAAGCTCTTCGTCTTCTTCTAAGATTAGCTTATAAGCAATAATTAGAAGTAAAATTCCTCCTGCTAGATATAAGAAAGGAATATTTAATAAATATACAGCTACAATGGTTAGTACTACACGAAAAACAATAGCTAGTCCAGTTCCTAAGAAAATGGCTTTATTTCTTTGAGCTTCTGGTAAGTTTCTACTGGCAAGGGCAATTACAATAGCGTTGTCTCCGCCAAGAAGGATATCAATTGCGATGATCTGAAGCAATGATATCAGAAATTCTGTTTCCAAACGTAAACCCCCCGTAAATAATGAAATTTCACTTGTGTTATGGTACAATATGTTAACCTTAAAGACCATTTGAATTATAGTCTAGCTTGACCTGCTCCGTCAAGTTGAGAGCTTGATATTCAAAGTGTGTACAGGTGCAAAAAAGGGCAGTTTATACAGGCCTTTTTTATTTCCATATTTTCCGTTTTGTCATAGAATAAGGTACAAGAGGTTTAATAGTGATTGATGTAATTTTCAACGGAGAAAGATTTGAAAGAAGAATTGCTTTTTTCTAGGGGTATTTATCCCTTCACGAACAAACCGGAGAGAAGGGAGAGAAGCAGAAATGGAAATTGAAAGAGTGAATGAGTTCACCATTAAATTTTTCATTACGTACAGAGATATTGAAGATCGCGGTTTCGACCGTGAAGAAATATGGTCTGATCGCGAAAGAGGAGAAGAACTTTTTTGGGAAATGATGGACGAAGCACATCAGCAAGAGCAGTTTCCATTAGAAGGTCCACTGTGGATTCAAGTTCAGGCTCTGGATAAAGGTCTTGAAATTATTGTAACTCGTGCTCAAATGTCCAAAGACGGTAAAAAAATTGAGCTTCCTATAGGCGACGATAAATTGGATTTACCTGTTGATCAAAATATAGAACAAATATTAGATCAACAGTTTCAAGTTGAAGAAGATTTTGATGAATTAGAAGAAACAGAAGAAGACTATTTATCCTTCCTCATTTCTTTTGGTGACTTTGAAGACGTAATCTCTTTAAGTCACACGATTGATTCTTCTTCTTTTGAGAATTCTCTGTTTCATTTCGAGGGTAAATATTACTTGTATGTGACATTTAATGTGGAAACAACGGATCGAGAACAAGATGATCTGTTAGCCCAGCTGTTGGAATACGGTAACGATTCTGATCTATCCGTTTACCGCATCCAAGAGTATGGAAAAACGATTGTTTCAGAAGCAGCATTAGAGCATGTACAACAATATTTTAAATTATAAGAGATTACCGATTTCAGCTATTTTGAAATCGGTTTTTATTTTTTTAGTGAGAGTTTTGATGAAAAACCAATCTTTCTGATGGCGAAATAGAGAAAATGACGAAGTGACTTTTCCTTGTTCATCGTCCATGATATGAATTGTGGAGGTGAAAGAGATTGTTAGTCGCTCTCTTTAATGATCAGTTCGTTGATATGGTGGGAGAAACAACGAAAGAAGAATGGTATCTAAAAAATAAGTCTGGAAAGTTACGGTGCCCTGTCTGTCAAAATAGAGTGATACCGAAATGCGGAACCAAAAAGACATGGCATTTTGCACATCATTCTTTTGAAGAATGTGATGGTATTCATGAAGGAGAAACGGATTATCATCTGCTTGGAAAAAAAGGCTTATTTAGATGGGTCACACAGATGAAAGGAAAAACGATTCTGGAGTATTATATTCGTGATATTAAACAGCGTCCTGATTTGTTTCTTAAAGAAAATCAGCATGCCATTGAGTTTCAGTGTGCAACGATCACACCTGAAGATCTAAGTAAAAGAATATCAGGATATCAGTCTCAAAAGATCGCTTCCGACTGGATCTTTGGTATGAAGCGAATAAAGCAAAAAGGACCTGATCTATACGTTATGAATAGCTCCGATCTATCTGCAGCAAAAAAAGATAGCAATGGCCACTTATATCTTAATTATTATTGTCCGCTTAAAGAGCAGTTTTTTCTGCTAAGAAATATCATTCCTCTATCACAAAAGAAAGTTGCTGCCCATGGACATGCTTTTTCAGCGAAGCAATGTTGTGATGTACAATGGTTATCCAGGACGTTTTCGAATTTAGAGACCCATAACCTAAATCATATAATCTTATGGAAAAAGCAGAAAACCACGTGGAGAACGACAGCTTTTAAGAATATTTCTCCTGCAGTTATGTATATAAAAAAAGTTTTGTATTTCAACCACCATTCCTTAACATTGTTTCCTTCCATTGCGGGCATCCCCACAACTAACTTTTATCACATCGAAACTTCGCCTTACTTATGGCAGACATACATACTGTTTTTGATGGAAAAATTGCCATTATCATTATTCTCTACGTGTTTCATTGAAAAGGAATTTCAACGATTGCTGGATAAACGTATTTTTCAGACACGAGATTTTCCATATCTTAAAGAATCGTGGAGGGATGCTGTCGAGAACTATCTATCCTACTTAGTGGATCATCATCTGCTCGAAAAAGTTTCAGTGGGAACTTATAGAAAGCTCCAACACGTTCACTATCCAAAAACGTTAGATGAGGCACTAAAACTAGACGAAATTTTCAGTGAAAAGTCTTAATTTTTGACTTTGCATAAGCATTTTCTGGTAATATGTAGATATACATAAGGAGAAAGTATTCCTACTTTTCTCTTTAATCTACCTGGAGGTGTATGTATGTCTCAAACAAAAACAAAATCATTGCCAAAACGTAATGAAGTCCCTGTTTCAGATACATGGGATTTAGAAGCAATATATGCGTCAGACGATGTATGGGAAAAAGAATTCGATGAAACAAAAAACTTGTTGCCTGAATTAAAATCGTTCCAAGGAAGACTTGGTGAGTCTGCGGAAACCCTTTATTCCTATTTCCAAAAGCAAGATGAAGTGACCAAAAAGCTTGGTAAACTTTATACATACGCTCATATGAGATACGACCAAGATACAACGAATTCCTTCTACCAAGGACTGAATGATCGTGCTTCCAACTTGGCAACTCAAGTAAGCAGTACAGTATCTTTTGCAGTGCCAGAAATTCTCTCTTTATCTGAAGAAGCATTGGTTCAATTTTTACAAACTCATGAACCTTTAAAGTTGTACAAACAAGCTTTAGATGAGATTAACCGCCAGCGTCCTCATGTACTTTCGAAAGAGGAAGAAGCGCTATTAGCAGATGTTAGAGAAGTAGCGAATACCTCAAGCAATACATTTGGTATGCTGAATAATGCGGATCTCAAGTTCCCAACTATTAAAGATGAGAATGGGGAAGAAATCGAAGTAACTCACGGACGATATATCCGCTTTTTAGAGAGCTCAGATCGTAGAGTGAGAGAAGATGCTTTTAAAGCTGTATATGGCACATATGATTCTTACAAAAATACATTTGCAAGTACACTTGCTGGAACAGTAAAACGAGATAATTTCTTTGCAAAAACTAGAAAGTTTAGTTCAGCTCGTGAAGCAGCACTAAACAACAATAACATTCCTGAAGCTGTTTATGATAATTTAGTCAAAACCGTTAACGATAACCTAGGCTTATTGCATCGTTATGTTCGCTTACGTAAAAAGGCGCTTGGACTAGATGAACTTCATATGTATGATCTCTATACGCCACTTGTAAAGGATGCAAAGATGGAAGTTAGCTTTAAAGAGGCCCAGCAGCTTGTCTTAGACAGTTTAGATCCTATGGGCGACGAATATAAACAGATCGTAAAAGAAGGTTATGAGAAGCGTTGGATCGATGTACATGAGAATGCTGGTAAGCGTAGTGGTGCTTATTCATCAGGTGCTTATGGAACAATGCCTTATATCCTAATGAATTGGCAAGATAACGTAAACAACTTGTTTACACTCACTCATGAGATCGGACATTCGGTTCATAGTTACTATACACGTGAGAATCAGCCTTATCCTTATGCGGATTACTCGATCTTTGTTGCAGAAGTCGCATCAACATGTAACGAAGCTTTGTTGAATCATTACATGTTAGAGAAAACATCGGATAAGAAAGAGAAGTTGTACTTGTTAAATCACCATTTAGAAGGATTTAGAGGAACTGTTTTCCGTCAGACGATGTTCGCAGAGTTTGAACAAGAAATTCATGTTCGGGCAGCGAACGGTGAACCTTTAACTCCAGAACTGTTAACGAAGATCTATTACGATCTGAACGTTAAATATTTTGGTGAAGACCTTGTGATCGATAAAGAGATTGGTCTAGAATGGGCTAGAATTCCTCACTTCTATTACAATTTCTATGTTTATCAATACGCAACGGGCTTTAGCGCAGCAGCCTCCTTGTCGAAACAGATCTTGGATGAAGGGAAACCAGCTGTTGACCGTTACCTAGATTTCTTAAAAGCAGGAAGCTCTGATTATCCGATCGAAGTATTGAAAAAAGCTGGTGTTGATATGACTACACCAGAACCAATTGAAAATGCTCTTAAAGTTTTTGAATCAATTCTTGATGAGATGGAAGAACTGCTTTTTGAGAAATAAACACAAAAAATCCTGCCATAGTTTCTGGGCAGGATTTTGTTATGTTTTTTCTAGCCAATTCTCCTTAGTTTTGATCGATAGTTATAGCAGAGTGTTGTGAGTAGTACGGCGATAAAGAGGCCGGGTATTGCTAAAATTTTGGGTGCCATGTTTAACAGAGAGAGCACAAAGAAATAAAAACTCCCTGTAAGTGAAAGTAAGCTAAACAAAATCATAATCAAATACATAAAAAATCTCCCTCCCTTTGTACATGTGTATTCATGTAGGGACAGGATATGCCGCTGCTTCTCAGATGATAGCCATAATAAAAACCGCTGAAAAAAATCAGCGGTTTGGGAGGTATCTCCAAAATGTCCCGTACTTCACTGGTACACGTTCAACCTTTTGTTGCAGAACGAGACGTTTTAATCTTTTTTCTGCTTCTTCACAACTGATCTGATAGACCACTGAAACCTCTTTTGTCGCTACAAATGAGTAAGAAGAAAGGAATTCTTCTAGTTCAGGAAGTGGAGAAGGCTCTAGAGGAACGTCAGACATTTCTTTTAGGATTTCTACATACACATCATAGGAATAACAGCCAGATATCTTAATGCCATCATCATCTGTTTTGTCATTAAAAACAATAAGTGTTGGGATTTGAGTAACATCCATTTCTTGAGAAAACTTCAAATCACACCGTAGAGCTTTAATCGTTGCTTCAGATGAAAGATCACTTAAAAATTCATCTTCGTCCAAGTTTACAGAGCGAGCTATCTCTAACAACACATCATCATTTCCAATGTTTTGTTTATTCAAAAACAAGTTCTCTCTGAGTTTTCTTAAGAACTTCATACCTTGTTGTTTTCCTTGCAGCTCTGCAGCTTTTATAGCAAGTGTTGCTTTATGGGGAGCGGAAATTGGATTTTCCAACCATACATCTCCATCACAGCTCATACCAGATATGGATGCCGTTTTTTCCCACTTCTCAGCAATTTGTTCAGCTGTATTTATCCCCTTTTTGCGAGGAACGTACGTATTGAGTGATTCAAGGCTGCCACTAACAAAATGGCGTAATGTAAAATAGTGGCCGTATTGAACTTGTAATTTTTTTAGAACAGGCTCTAATGACCAGCACTCTGGGCATAGCGGATCGATGACAGAATAGATTTCCAATGGCTTTTGACAGGCATAGGGTTTATTGTTCTCTTGTTCGTCATAAAAGGAATTGGAATTAGACAGTGTCAGCATTCTCGCCCCTTTCTGAATCCTCTGTATTAACCATATGAAAAGCAGTCATTTTTAATCGGCTTAACAGTATGTTTTGTAAGTCAGGATCTATTTTTTGAATCGTCATGGCCTTTTCCATACAAGCTATCCAAGCTTTGGCATGAGAATTTGTTATTGGAAATGGCATGTGACGCGCTCTGAGCATAGGATGTCCATGTTCCTCAGTATAAAATGGCGGCCCGCCAAAAAACTGACTTAAAAATTGAGTTTGTTTATAGGCAGTCTCTGTTAGATCCTCAGGGAAAAGTGGAGAAAGCAATGAGTCTTGACTGACCAAGCTATAAAACGTAGTAACTAGTTTTGCGATTCCCTCTTTTTCTCCTAATAGATCGTATGGTGTTTTTGATTCGTCAAACATGGTCCAAAAGCTCCTTGCGTCAAATTGTAATTTTATTGTAGCAAGGTTTATGAAGGGTAAGCAAACAATATGAATAGACAACGTTTGTTTGTACCTTCCAAAGACTCTCTTACAAAGGGAAAAATAAGAGTGTAGAATGCAAAAAAAATAACCCTCAGCAGTTGAGGGTTATACGAGTGAGTGGTACGTATTCATTATCTTATTCACGTAAGAGATGGTTTCCTTAAAAGGAGGAATACCATTATATTTTGCAACGTTTCCGGGACCTGCATTATATGCGGCAAGAGCTAGCTTTTGATCTCCATCATATTTATCAAGCATCATCTTTAAATACTTTGTTCCTGCTTCAACGTTCTGTACCGGATCGAAAGGGTTTGTAACTCCTAACGATCTTGCTGTTGCAGGCATCAGTTGCATAAGTCCTTGAGCACCTGCATGACTTTCTGCGGTAGTTTTAAAGTTGGATTCATGTTTGATGACAGAACGGATCAGGTTAGGATCTACACCAAACTTTGTAGCTGTGTTTTCGATCAACTCATCCAAATTTTTTGATGGAATGTTTAATTTTTCTGTTGTAATCGGAACAGATGGTGTTACTGGTAAGGCATATTGAGCACCTGTATGAACAGTTAGAGGTTGAAACATGTGTGCATTAAAAGTAACTTCCGACTCTGATGAAGCCCCTACGTTAGAATAGGCTTCTTGCAATAATGCTGCAAAAGGACTTGAGACTGTATTTTGCATACTTGAAACAGAAGAAGATGAGGCATTTACATTCAACTGTTGCAGTGCTTGAATTTCCATTAGTGCTTTATACGATTGAATATTCAAGAGATATCCTCCTAAATGGATTAACATAATAAGAGATCAGATTACATATTTCTGCTGCTCTCATTAAAGAAACGAGCAATTTTGCTTTCTGTATCTCTAACCGGGATCTGTTTGATCGTTAGTAATTCATTAAAATTATTTAGTCCACTTGTATAATCGGCAGATTCGTATTCTATTTCATAGTCGATTTTACCTAAATAATGATTTTCATCTAAAACGAGTAGGCCATCTTTGTAAGGAAACTCAGCTCGAAATGTTGTTAATTCCCCTAAATATGTAATGTTCATCACATCGATATTCATCTTTTTAATTTGATCAGAAACCTCTCCAGAAGGTAAGGGGTCTCCTTTTAATAAACCTTCAAAAATTTCCTTGGAAACGGTCTGATGTGTCTCTAAAATGTGTTTATCCAATTTCTGTTTTAGCGTGAGCGTGAAACCGTTATTTTTCGTTCGAACTCGTAAAGCACTTCTGTGGTGTTTCAGGTCGAATTGTTGGGTATCAAAATAATAGTTGGTCTGTTTTTGAAAATCTTGTTGCTTTACATCAAATTCATCAATAAGTCTTAAAAATTCATGTTGTGTTAGCAAATTCTTAAATTCTATTTCAATTTCTTGTGACACTTGATTTATCCCCCTGTAGCTATAACTTTAGTAAACATATTATCTCATAGCGATTCCTGCATCTCAATTTCTTATTAAACGCCTATTTTGTGTTACACTAAAAAAGAAGAAACAGGAGGTTGTTAACATGATGCCACGACGATTGAATGTGCAGTCAACTGCATGGAAAGAAAATAAGCTCATCTTGCTTATTGAGGATGAACAAAACACAGAACTTACTGACTGGAAAGACAGTGAAAGAATGCTGGTCGATTCTGATGGGTTAGCATTCATCTATGTTCTTGAGGATGAAGAAGGATTCAATTATATATCAATTGGTCATAATCATTGGAACGAAGTGAAAAAAGCTCTTGTAGAAGATGCTGTTTTCGTTGTTCAGAATGAAAAAAGAGAAGAGCTTGAACTTACTGCTTTCTCTAGAGAAATGGACTTTTTAACTGACAACATACAAGGAAACGCTAACTATGGTCAACAGATGGAAGACGAAGTGATCAAGGTTTTTGGAACTGAGGAAAAAGCGCAATGAGCATGGACTGGGAAGCGCTATTAATTCCGTACAAGCAAGCTGTTGATGAGCTAAAGATTAAATTTAGAGGAATGCGTGAGCAATTCGAAAAATCAAATCAGCATTGTCCGATTGAGTTTGTTACTGGAAGAGTGAAACCCATCAAGTCAATCGTGAACAAAGCGTATCAAAAGAACATTCCCGATCAACATTTAGAAACGGAAATTCAAGATCTAGCGGGACTTCGAATCATGTGTCAGTTTACTGATGATATAAAAACAGTAATCAATCTTCTCAGGCAGCGTAATGATTTTACGATTGTTGAAGAACGCGACTATATTACACATAAAAAACCAAGTGGTTATCGTTCGTACCACATCGTTATCGAGTATCCCGTTCAAGTATTGGATGGGGAGAAGAAGATTCTTGTAGAAGTTCAAGTACGAACACTAGCTATGAATTTTTGGGCTACAATCGAACACTCTATGAACTATAAGTATCAGGGACAAATTCCTGAAGATATTCGTCAAAGGTTACAAAGAGCGGCAGAAGCTGCAAACCGATTAGACGAAGAGATGTCTCAGATCAAAGGGGAAATTCAAGAAGCTCAGCTTGTGTTTTTGGAACGCAATGATAAATCCAATGAAACTAATTTAGGATCATAAAGGATGGAGAGAGAGAATGAAATTTGCCATCGTATCAAAGGGAGATAATAAATCCAATATCTTAACTGAAAAAATCCGAGCATATCTGGAAGAATTCGAATTGGTTTATGAAGAAAAAGAGCCTGAGATTGTGATAACAGTTGGTGGTGATGGAACATTGCTTCATGCCTTCCACCATTATGTACACCGCATTGACAAAACCGCATTTGTTGGTGTTCATACCGGTCACCTTGGCTTTTTTGCAGACTGGTTGCCAGAAGAGGTGGAAAAGCTTGTTATACATATCGCGAAAACTCCTTTTCAGATTGTTGAATATCCATTACTTGAAGTTACGGTAAGGTATATTGATGGGTTAGATGAGAAGAGATATCTCGCTGTTAATGAATGTACAGTTAAAAGTGTGGAAGGATCTCTCGTTATGGATGTTGAGATCAAGGGAGAAAAATTTGAAACGTTCAGAGGCGATGGTCTTTGTATTTCAACTCCTTCAGGAAGTACAGCTTATAACAAAGCACTCGGTGGAGCGATCATCCATCCGTCTCTTGCATCCATACAATTATCAGAAATGGCTTCTATTAACAATAGAGTGTTCCGAACGATAGGGTCACCTCTCGTTCTGCCACAGCACCATACATGTATATTGAAACCGGTAAACGATGTGGATTTCCATATTACAATCGACCACCGATTCTTAGTACAGAAAAAAGTAAAGTCCATACAATACCGAGTAGCAGAAGAGAAAATTCGTTTTGCTCGCTTTCGTCCTTTTCCATTTTGGAAACGAGTTAAAGAATCTTTCGTCGGAGAATAATATGAATACATTCACATTTACATGGGTTGTACAAAATGAAGAAGCTCCCGTCCTTTTAAGGGAGTATTTAAAGTCGAAACAGATTTCTAAAGCAGCGCTGACCGATATTAAGTTTCACGGCGGCGCTCTTTTTGTGAACAAAAAAGAAGTAACTGTAAGGACGATGCTTAATAGTGGTGACGAGGTTACTGTATGGTTTCCGCCTGAAAAGAAAAGCTCTTCAATGGAAGCAGAAAATATCTCTTTAGATATTATTTATGAAGATCCTCATTTTATTGCAGTTCTTAAACCCGCCGGTATGCCAACCATACCATCCCTTTATCAACCGAATGGTTCACTGGCTTCAGCCATCCTATACCATTATCAAATAAACGATATACCTAGTACGTTTCATGCGGTAAACCGATTGGATAAAGATACTTCAGGTATCGTATTAATAGCAAAACATCGTTTCGCACATTCACTCATGTCTACACAGCAAAAAGATAAAGTCATAAAGAGGGAATATATTGCTTTTGTGCATGGTGAATTGAAGGAAGAAAGAGGAACGATCGACCAACCGATTGCTAGAAATCCAGAGAGCATCATTGAAAGAATGATAAGTGAGGATGGTCAACGCTCGATTACTCATTACGAAAAGCTGGATTTTGTAGAGCATTTAAACTTTTCTGTTGTCTCCTTACGATTAGAAACAGGAAGAACACATCAAATTCGAGTACATATGTCTTCGATTGGCCACCCTTTACTCGGAGATGATTTGTATGGCGGGAAATTAGAAATGATTGAGCGTCAGGCTTTGCATAGTGAGAAAACCTCATTCATCCACCCCTTTACAGGAGAACGCATCTTGTTAGTTGCAGATTTACCTACAGATATGCAACAACTTTGGAAACACCGATGAAATCAAATCAGAATCACGTAAATGAGGAGTGCGGCTTAAAGGCTGAGCACTCCTTTATTTTAATCGTGGAAAGTCCGGAATTTTTCAGGGACAAAGGGCAAGCTTGAAGGGACGCTTATTGTCTCCATTTCAGGATATCGAAGCGCGCTTAACTTTCCACCGAAGACGCATCCTGTATCAATGTTCCAAGTGTTATGAATATGACGAACTTCTTCAACAGGGGTATGGCCATAAACAATAGTGATTTTTCCAGAATGTTTTTTTGCCCAATCTCTTCGTACAGGGGTCCCATCAGGATTTGACTTCCCCGTAATATCTCCATATAAGACAAAAGTTTTCACTTTGTTATGATATTGCCCAACATAATCTTCTCTAATTCCAGCATGAGCAACGACTAACTTCCCGTGATCGAGATGCAGATAAAGTGGAGCATTTTCATAAAGGGTACAGAAATGTTCTCTGACACTTTGTCTTTCAGCAGGTGAGAGCGCGTTAAGTTCTGCAACTGTTGTTTCAAGTCCATGTTGAACCTGAACGTTACGCCCTAAAAAATATCGATACAGCTTGTTACAGTGATTGCCTGGTGAGTATAGGGCTAGATCATTTTGTACAAGTTCATAAACATGCTCCATCACTTTTAATGATTCTGGTCCTCTGTCCATCAAATCACCTAAAAATACGAGTTTTCGATCATCCTTATGTACAGGTAAATGGTTATTCCACTCATATCCTAATTGCTTTACAAGCTCTTTGTATTCCTCATAACATCCATGAATGTCACCTATAATATCAAATTTCAAATGGATCACCTCATAATCATTAGGATACTTCAAAGACAAAAGAAAAACACCTGATAATATCAGGTGCTATTCAAACATATATTTAGTGGTCCTCGACCGAACATTTAGAACGAGGCCAAAGGCGATCATGTAAGCAAGAATCGAACTTCCTCCGTAACTGATAAACGGTAGGGGAATACCTGTGATTGGCATAACTTGAATGTTCATACCAATGTTTTGAAACACCTGGAAAGTTAGCATGCCAATTACGCCTGCGCATAAATAACTTCCAAAAGCTTCATTACTCTCTAAAGCGGTATTGATCATTCTGTAAACCATCAAGAAGAATAGGGAGATAACGATACTTGTTCCGAAGAAACCAAATTCCTCACCAATGATGGAGAAGATAAAATCAGTCTGTGCTTCCGGAAGATAAACTGAACCTTCTGTAAAGCCTTTTCCGAAGAGCATCCCACTACCGATCGCAAGTAATGCATTTCTAGTATGATATCCTGCATCTTTATGTTCATAAGGCTCAAGCCAAGCATAGAAACGATTAAGCTGATATTGATCAAGAATGTGATCCACAAAAAATTGTGGAAAGGTAAAATATATCCAAACTAGGATTGATATGAACAAGATAAAGGAAAGAATAAGGATAACAATGATTCTCCATCTGATACCAGATACGAGTAAAAGACTACCTGTAATCGCCATAAATACAAGACTCGTACCTAAGTCAGGCTGCATCAAAACTAAAAGTGTAGGGAAACCAGCGATTAAAGCAATTTTTCCTAGCAATAAAAGGTCTTCATGCAAAGAACGAACGATATACTTCTCATTATGAGTAGCAATGGTATTGGCGATGGCAATAACAAGAGCTACTTTTACAAGTTCGGAAGGCTGCAATGCGAAAGGACCGAATCTGTACCAGCTCTGCGCACCATTGATATTTGGAACGATGCTCTCAGGAGCGACCAGAATACCAAGCAGTAAAAGGATACCAAATCCATATACGTACCAAGATAATTTTCTAAACTGATCGAAATCTAATACCATAACGCCTACTACAGCGATTCCACCGATAAAGTACCAAACGAGTTGCTTTATGACGAAGTTGCTGCCGTATTGATCCATCATCTGCGCGCTATAGATGGCAACACAGCTCGTGATGACCATTAAGAACAATAGAAACAAAAGATTGTAATCGAGTTGCTGCCATGGTGACTTGTGGTTATTTTGCATGTGGATCGACTCCTTAAAGTAAAACAATAACATGTATTATCTTACCTAAAAACAGTGGGTTTGCAAATCATTTTGAGTATAATCGTTTGACATTTCTTTTTCTGCTTTACTATAGTAAACCAATAATCTAAAGAAACGACGGAGGTTTTATGGAAGAACATGCATCGTTTACTTCATTAGTATTAGTCATTCTTACAGCATTTTTTGTTCCTATTCTGCTAAACAAATTTCGGTTGCGGGTCATACCCGTAGTCGTAGCTGAAATTATTGTAGGAATTATTCTAGGGAAGAGCGGTTTTGATGTCGTTCATTCTGACGCATGGCTTGAGATCTTATCCGTACTTGGCTTTATTTTCTTAATGTTTTTAAGTGGTCTTGAGATTGATTTTAGTATCTTTGCAGGTGAATCTAATTCTAAGAAAAAGAAAGAAAAGAAAGAACCGAATCGACTTGTTGTTTCAAGTATCATCTTTCTCTTCATACTCATCCTGTCGTATGGATTATCACTTCTATTTGTTTGGGGTGGGTTTACTGAGAGTGCGTTCTTTATGACACTTGTGATCTCGACCATCTCACTAGGAGTAGTCGTACCCACGTTAAAAGAAGAAAAGCTTTCTAAAACGACGATTGGTCAGATCATCTTACTTGTCGCAGTAATTGCAGATCTCGTAACCATGATTCTTCTTGCTCTCTTTGTTTCAATGGAATCGGGAGATCCGAGCAGAATGTGGTTGTTACTTATTCTGTTTGGAGCGGGTATTCTTTTGTACTTTATCGGAAAACAGATGAGGAATCGTTCGTTTTTAGATACGATGTCAAAAGGAACCATACAGTTAGATACAAGAGCGGTATTCACGTTGATTATCGTCTTGGTCGGACTTTCTGAATCCGTAGGAGCTGAGAACATATTAGGTGCTTTCTTAGCAGGCGTTCTCGTTTCTCTTCTTTCACCAAACAAACAACTTGTTCATAAACTCGATTCATTTGGTTATGGATTTTTAATTCCTATCTTTTTCGTAATGGTAGGGGTGGAGCTCGATATTCGTTCCATTTTCGCAGATCCTAAAGCATTAGCGCTCATCCCGTTATTATTGATCGCATTGCTTATTTCTAAGTTTCTACCTATTCTTTACCTTAGAAAATGGTACGACTGGAAAACGGTAACGGCTGCAGGGTTCTTATTAACATCTACACTTTCATTGGTGATTGCAGCTGCAAAGATTGGTGAACGAATCAATGTAATCGATGCCCGTACTTCATCCGCATTGATCTTAACTGCTGTTATTAGCGCAATCATTACACCTATTTTCTTTAAAAAGCTGTTTCCTAAAAAAGAGGAACAAGAAGCGGGGAAAGAACAGCTTGTATTTGTTGGAGCGAATCAGTTTACGCTACCGTTAATATCAGAGCTCGATCAATCACGGTTTGAGTATCGTTTATATCATACGAAACAAGAAGAAAAGGATCAAAAACAATTGGATAGCTTTAAAATTCAAGAATTGGATGATTACGAAACAACAACATTAATCGAAGAAAGAGTTTTTGATACAGATATTATTGTGCTGGCAACAGGAAGCGATGAAACAAATGAAAACCTTGCTTTGGTCGCAAAAGAGGAAGGTGTAGAACGAGTCGTCGCTCGAATTGAGAATCCATTAAAGAGAGATGCACTGAAAGACAAAGGAATTGAAGTATATTCTGTATACTTTTCTTCTCAAGTGTTACTAAAAGCGTTAATAGAGAATCCAGCGGTTGTGGATATCCTTACAACGTCAGATAATAGTCTAAATGAAATTCTTGTTGAAAACAGTGCCTACCACAGAACCGCTTTAAGAAACTTTCCTTTCCTTGGTGATAGCATTATCGTTCGGATCTACCGAGGAAAAGAGTCGATTGTTCCGCACGGTGACACGGAGATTCTATTAGGTGACAAAATGGTTGTCACGGGTAGTAAGGAACAAGTGCTGCAAATGAGGCAAATATTAGGTTAGATAAAAAAAGTACTGGCTGAGAGAGCCAGTACTTTTTTGTTTGCAATTAAAAGATTTAGCCTAATTTACTAGAAAAAAGAGCATGCTAAGAATAATAAAAATAGGGAGTTGAAACAATATGATGCCCGTTGTACATTGTCCAAAATGCGGAAAAGATCATGATTTAAACCAAGAGGTCTTAATCGCTCAGTCGAATCAAAATGTGATCTATCGCTGTGATTCATGCGGTTATGAAGTGAAAGATATCCAGACTAGTAAAGGTTAATAGTGAAAATCCTCTCTGCTTCTGTTATACTAATTAGGACTTGGTACTAATAACAAATACTAATAAATAAAAAATGAACAGAACGATGGGGAGGAATCTTTATATGTATCAACTTTCACTAGAAAACAAAACGTTTGTCGTAATGGGTGTTGCGAATAAGAGGAGTATTGCTTGGGGAATTGCGCAATCTCTTTCAAATGCAGGTGCCCGCCTAGTATTTACATATGCAGGCGAAAGATTAGAGAAGAACGTTCGCGATCTAGCAGAATCACTAGGAAGAAATGACTCAATCGTTCTTCCATGTGATATTACGAACGATGAGGAAATTAAAAAGACTTTTGCTACATTAAAAGAAGAGGTTGGCGTGATTCACGGTCTTGCTCATTGTATCGCTTTTGCTAACACAGAAGAGTTAAAAGGCGAATACTTAAACACAACGCGTGAAGGCTTCCTACTTGCACATAATATTTCATCGTATTCACTAACTGCAGTAGTAAAAGAAGCTCGTCCTCTTATGACAGAAGGCGGAAGCATCGTAACGCTAACATACCTTGGTGGAGAAAGAGTGGTTTCGAACTACAACGTTATGGGAGTGGCAAAAGCTTCACTAGACGCAAGTGTTAAGTATCTTGCAAGTGACGTTGGGAAAGATGGCATCCGTGTTAACGCCATTTCAGCTGGACCGATCCGTACGCTTGCTGCTAAAGGAATTGGTGACTTCAACTCTGTATTAAAAGAAATTGAAGAAAAATCACCACTCCGTAAAGCAAATACGCAAGAAGAAGTTGGCGATGCTGCATTGTTCTTGATGAGTGACTTAGCTCGTGGGATTACAGGTGAGATTCTTCACGTGGACAGTGGTTATAACACGATTGCACGCTAATAAAAATAAATAGACAAAACCCCGAATGCTCTCAATGGGATTCGGGGTTTTTTCATGTCTCGGACTGTATCCTATTCTCATCAGTCCTATTTTAAGTTGTGGCTGTATCCTTTACTCTTCAGCCTAGTGGAGAGTGAAGTGGATTACAGTGCTGTTGGTGCGCCGCCATTGCGTTCTGGAACACAAATGATTGCACAGATGCAACGACAATCTAGTACGATTGTGCGTGTTTCGTTACCAGTTTGACGGAATGAAAAGACTGCACAGCAAGTTTCAGGGTCGAAACTTACAACAGTAAAGTCAGTTGCTTGACCTGGTGCTACACTCAACGGTTCTGAAGCACCTTTTAGTACAAGTTGAACTACTTGCTGCTGTCCCATTGTACAGAAGTTACCGTTCATTCTAGCGTTAGCAAGCTGGTTCAAAAGTTCACACACACAGCCACCGCACTTAGATTTCGTTGTGCCAGCTGTATTGCCATTGCCACAACATGAGCCATTATTAAATAAACTCAATGTATTTCCTCCTTTGAAATAGATACATGTACCTGATTTCTCTCAGTTATCAGGTTACTATACTATATGGATGTTTGTACGAAATGGAATGGGGTATTAAACCATTTTTACTTTAAATGGGCATTTACTCGAATAGTCCATTTTTTAAAAGGAAGACGTTTGTCCAAACCAATATGAACGAAAAGAATATATTAAAGTAGGGCTTATTAAATGCCCAAAGTGTTAAAGGAGTGTTTATTAACAATGTCAAATTATTTTGGTCCTTACCGTTTTCTTTTTGTTCTGCTTTTAGAATCTCAACAATTGATTTCAGAAGTATTTCTGATTAATTCAAACCAACCAGCAGGTACACCTGATTTAACAGGCGTAAGAGTGCTAGAAGTTGGGGGAGACTTTGTAGTATTTACACAAGCAGGTTCAGCAGGTGCTACTCGTTCTTACGTATCATTAGACAAAATTCTATTGGTTGAGCTGTAGATTAAAATGTAACTCCACGCTTAAGCGTGGAGTTATTTAATTTGAAGGGAGAGAGAAATGAGGAAGATTAACCTCCTATTTATTACTAAGGACCGTTCACAGCAACTGGAACGAAGCAGTTTTTATTTAGAACAAGAACTCGCTAAACTTACTAATCTCATAACTTGGCAACATGATGGCGACATTAAATTTATACTAGATCAACTTTCTATTAAACCTGATTTCATTCTTTTAAATGATTATAAACCTGAGTATCGGCCATTTATAAGAGGATTAAAAAATTTGTCGATACCACATGGCACATTGATGCATGATCTTCATTATAAATTATCAAAAAGAAATGTTTTAATTCACGAAGAAAAACCTGCGCTGATTTTTTGCCATTACCGTGAGGCTTTTAATAGGTGGCTGCCAGACCATATCAACCGGTTTGTTTGGTTTCCGCATCATGTGCCTGAGGGGATATTCCAACCATATTCAATACCTAAAGAGATTCCGCTCTTACTAATGGGAGCTACATTTTCACACATCTATCCTTTTCGCCATTATCTTCTTCAACAATTAAAAAGTGATCCTAGGTTTGTTTATTATTCTCACCCAGGATACGGAATAGCAGGAAAGGGTATAGCTGGTGAAAGTTACGCTACAACCATAAGTAGAGCTAAAATCTTTCTAACTTGTGATTCTATTCATCATTTCCCTCTACTAAAGTACTTTGAAGTACTAGCTTGTGGAACATTGCTAGCTGCTCCAGCTTCAGATGAATTAATAGACCTAGGCTTTATTGATGGTCAAACTTTTGTGGCAATAGATGAAACAAATTTTAAAGAAAAGCTAGACTACTTCTTAATGAATGACAATCATCGTGAGCAAATCATCCAGAGCGGCTTACAACTAATACGTCAAAAACATACCACTGAAATTAGAGCGAAAGAAATGGTTCTCACTATTCAACAATTCTTACAAAATAGTACTCGGTAAGGAGGGTGTTCTTTTCATTGAACAACAAAGTAACTATAGTTATCCCATTTTTCAATTGCCCATTTATTGCACAAGCCATAGAAAGTGCCATAAATCAAACCTATCAGAACATAGAGATTATTGTAGTGAATGACGGATCTACTAAGCACCATGAGAAAATAATCCCATACTTAAATAGAATTACTTATATTAAAAAAGAAAATGGTGGTACAGCTTCAGCACTAAATTTTGGTATACAAAATTCCACTGGAGATTATTTTGCCTGGCTTAGTTCTGATGATACTTTTCAGCCAACTAAGATTGAAAAACAGCTTCATTTTATGTTGCAAAACAATGCAAAGGCCAGCTATTCAAACTTTTATTTAATTAATGATCAGGGATCCATTGTTTCTCCTCCTCAAGGTATGGGTTTTTCAAATAAAGTCCAATTTTTCAAACGGATGCGAAGAGGATGTGTGATAAACGGGTGTACGGTTATGTTAAATATGAACGTATTCAAAGATTTTGGTTTATTCGACGAAAGTTTACTTTACACACAAGATTATGATTTTTGGCTAAGGATCTTGCCTCACTATCATTTTTATTATTTTCCAGAAGCACTTGTTCATTATAGAGTGCATGAGAATATGGGAACAAAACAACACAGAATAGAGATAAGGAAAGAACTCCAATTAACGATTCAACGGCACTTAACAAAAATGAATGCTTTAGTAAAGTCTTTCCTTCATTAAAACAATATTAAAATAAAAAGGCCGCTATTTAGCAGCCTTTTTTATTTTAATATTTTAATGAATTCATTTGCATACGTTTCTAAATCAAAAAAAGACAGGTGATTTAATGCATGATAAATAATGTTATTTCTAAGCTCAAGATTATCTATTAGTTCAATTCCCTGTAAAACGGCTGATCCTATGTTTTCATTCTTATAAAATTTCCCAGTTATATTATGGGTGATAAATGCCTTTACGCCATCAGAATCTGAAGTGAGAACAGGGCATTTACAGCTCATCGCCTCTACAACAGCATAGCCAAAACCTTCAACCTTAGAAGTAGATAATAAAAATCCTCCACTATCTCCAATAATTGAAAGATAGTCCGCCATTTGTTTATGAGGAACATTGGCGTGAACGACTACAGCGTTTGTTAGTTTATATCTGTTTAACAATTTATTAAATCGTACTTTCTCATGGTGATTTCCAAGTGTATCATCAATAAACATCCAAAATTTTGTGTTAGGTTTCTGTTTTATGAAACGCATAGCAAACATAAGATATTCATCCCAGTTTTTATTTAGCTCTAATCTTCCAATCCAGCCAATTATCGGATATGACATACGAGTGATAGAACGGTATCCAAATTCTTTACTATCAAAACAGTTGTGAAAACAATGTTTTGGAGTAGAAGGATAAAGAGTATCCATTAATCTCATTAAGTGTGATGTCTTTGGATATAGGATGCCATTTGAATAATTTACTACAAACGGTACCGCTTGTGTTAAAATTTTTTCCGCAGTTTTCACACTACCTAATCCTTGAATTTCATAGATTAATTTTCCTTTGTAACCTAGATCACGAATTCTTTTTAGCATATACATGTCAGAGCTAACAAAGATTGCATCAAAGTTTTTGGATAGGATTTTCTTAATCTCAGCATCAGTATTAGTTACATAAGTAGGAATCAAAGAAATATTCTGCATGCCGGTTCCATTTTGTAAATAAAGCAGATGGCATTCAATATCATAGTTTTGTAGTGCTTTACAGCGTTGACGGTTTAGGGTTTCCATTCCGCCGCTTGGTAAATAAAAGACAAAGAGAATTTTTGATTTTGTCATTTGATAGCTCCTTTTTACCTTATAAGCCATCATATGAACATCCTGAAAAGTTGTTAAATAAGGTAGGTTAAATAGCCGCCTTTTTTTTATGAACAGGGTAGGGGTCTAGTCCACATCGGGAATACAATCATAATTTAATATAAAGTATTAATTTAATTATGGAAGGAGAGTTTCATTGAAAATAGTAACCATTCTTGGAACACGTCCAGAGATTATTCGGCTAAGTTTGATCATCAAAAAATTAGATCAATTAGCAGATCAACATGTTTTGATTCATACGGGACAAAATTTTACACCTTCATTAAATGATGTGTTTTTCCAAGAGTTTCAACTCAGAAAGCCAGACTATATTTTAATGAAACAACAATTTTCTTTCGGAAATCAAATTGCACATCTGTTTTCAGAGCTAGAGAAGATCTTGTTACACGAAAAGCCTGACAAGGTTTTGGTTCTAGGTGACACGAACAGCGCTCTTTCTTCTATTGTTACAGAAAGGTTGAACATACCGGTCGTTCATATGGAAGCGGGTAATCGATGTTTTGACCTAAATGTACCAGAAGAAAAAAACAGAAAAGTAATTGACGCCATCTCTAGCTTTAATCTGCCGTATACCAAATACAGCAGAGAGAACTTAATAAGAGAAGGTGTTCCTGTTAACCGGATCATGGTATCAGGTAACCCGATCTATGAAGTGTTAACTCAATTTGAAGAACAGATTGATAATAGCAAAATTCTAGAAAAATTAAATGTTTCAAAAGGAAAGTATATGTTAGTCACTGCCCATCGTGCTGAGAACGTGGACAATCATGTTCATTTAAAAGAAATATTAACAGGTTTAAATTTAGTTGCTGAACATTTTAACATGCCAATCATCTGTTCCATTCATCCACGTACGAAATCAAGAATTCTAGAGACCAGTACGTTACAGATGCATCCGTTCATACAGTTTCATGAACCCTTTGGATTTTTTGACTTTGTCAAGTTAGAAAAGCACGCATTTTGTGCACTAACAGATAGCGGGACCGTTCAAGAGGAGTGTTGTTTGTTCCAAGTACCGACTGTAACGATGAGAAATAGTACCGAACGGCCAGAAACCGTTGAGTGCGGCAGCAATTGTGTATCAGGTGTTTCAGCACAACAGATCTTGGCTTCTGTAAAAGTAATGACAAATCAGAAGAAGCAATGGTCCATCCCCGAAGGCTATGGAGATTTAGATGTTTCAGATCGAGTCGTAAAGTTTATTTTAGGAGGAAATAGTATTGTTTAATAAAAGAATTTTAATTACGGGGGGCACGGGATCTTGGGGTCATGAGCTAGTCAAACAGCTTCTGCCAAAAGAACCTAAAGAGATCATTGTTCTCTCGCGTAATGAGGCAAGTCAAGTAGCGATGCAAAGACAGTTTGATTATAATCCCAAGCTTACCTTTATGATTGGTGATATTAGAGATAAAGATTCCTTAATGAGAGCGAGTGAAGGTATAGATTATATCTATCATCTTGCAGCATTAAAGCATGTGCCGATCTGTGAGCTTCAACCTTATGAGGCATTAAAAAGTAATATTCAAGGAACACAAAACGTAATCGAAACAGCCATTCATCATAAGGTAACGAAAGTGATCTATATTTCAACTGACAAAGCAGCGAATCCTTCTAATCTTTACGGAATGACGAAAGCGATCGGTGAAAAATTAATCATCCATGCAAACCTTTTAAGTAAACATACACGATTTGTTTGTGTAAGAGGTGGAAATGTTTTAGGTACGAATGGCAGTGTTATTCATGTTTTTAAAAGTCAGATCAAGAACAAAGGACAAGTGGGCATCACTGACTTTGAAATGACACGTTTCTTTTTAACCTTAGAAGAAGCGATCAGTCTATTATTTAAAGCCACTTATGAAAGTGTTGGTGGTGAGATCTTTGTTATGAAGATGCCTACGTGCAAGATTACAGATCTAGCACAAGTTCTAATTGATGCTTCGGGAGAAAAAGGCGTAAAAATGATCGAACTTGGAAAACGTCCAGGAGAGAAGCTGCATGAGATCCTTTTATCTGAATACGAAAGTGCAACAACCGTACTCTTTGATAACGAATATTTCGTTATTCTACCTACAATTGATATTGAAGGATTAAATCAACACTATGCCTCATATGAAAAAGTAGAGCTTGAGAGTTATAGTTCCGAGACGGATCTCATGACGAAAGAAGAGATTCATAAGATGCTTGTTGAAGGTGGATTTCTGTCTTGAAAATCATGATATTAGGGGCGAATGGGATGGCTGGTCATATGATCGCCTCCTATTTCAAAACAAAGACAACACACAAGCTCCTTCTGACTTCTAGAGACGGGACGGAAGGTCATATTCAGCTTGACGCAACGAACTTAACGCAGATTGCTCAAGTTGTGCAGCGTCACAAGCCAAATCTAATTATTAACTGCATAGGTCTTTTAAATGAGTATGCTGCCATCCATCAAAGAGAAGCGATCCTGGTTAATAGTTTACTCCCACACGAGTTAGCAAATCAGCTCAATGTTTATGGAGGAAAACTGATTCATATTAGTACAGATTGTGTGTTCAGCGGACACCAAGGCAACTACAATGAGGAATCTGTACCAGATGGGTTGACGATGTACGCGAAAACGAAACAGCTCGGAGAAATAAAAACACAACCACATTTAACGATTCGAACCTCTATTATTGGTCCTGAGCTTAAGAATGGTATCGGTCTATTTCATTGGTTTATTCATCAGAAGGGAACCATCAAAGGTTTTACTCATGTGAAATGGAACGGTGTCACAACGCTAGAACTTGCTAAATTCATAGATCATACCATTAGTAATCCGATTACAGGGCTCTACCACCTAACCGCACCAGAGGTTCTTTCGAAGTATGAACTATTGAAGATTATCAAGGATGTCTATCAAAAGGATGACGTTGACATTATTCCGCATACCGAACCACGTTTAGATCGAACGCTCTTTAACACGAGGTTGGATTCTGAATTTAAAGTGGCATCTTACGAAAAACAGGTAAAAGATTTAAAAGATTGGTTGAAATGAAAAAAAGGATAGTAATTACGGGTGCAGCAGGATTTACAGGAATTCATGCGTGTCAACATTTTGTTGATAAAGGATATGAAGTAATAGGGATTTCAAGGAGTTCGGTATCTAATTTGAAGGTGCGTTCAGTAACATGTGATCTTCTAGACAAAGAAAAAGTTTGCGAGATCTTTAACACGTTTAAGCCTCACTTCTGTTTACATTTGGCAGGTGTGAATTCTGTACCCCAATCATGGAATGATCCTGTATCAACAATTGAAGCCAACGTACTCGGTACCCTTTATTTGCTAGAGGCAATGCGGAAAGCAGTTCCATCATGCCGAACAGTTATTGTAAGTTCAGCACTTTCAGGAATCAATCATCCGTATGGTGTGAGTAAAAAACATCAAGAAGAACTTGTGACGGAATGGGCACATCTATTCGATCTTCAAGTTATGGTTGCAAAACCATGTAATTTAATCGGACCAGGCAGATCACCTGGTTTCGTTTCTTTTTTAGCAAACCGTATTATTCAGATGGAATCGTCTGGTAATAACAGTGCTATCAGCATCAGCCATCTTGAAAACGAGCGGGAGTTCTTAGATGTTAGAGATGCCATATCTGCTTATGAAGTTCTTTTAAAGAAAGGGTCTAAGAAAATGACCTACGAAATGGGATCAGGTAAGATGACATCATTGTTAGAGGTCGCTGATATCTTTCAAACGCTAACGAAAGAAAAACTTATTATTTTAGAGACTGCCGCTTCTCCAGATAAAAGACCTGAAGTCATGAACTCGAAGCTGATGCAAGAACTTCATTGGAAAAGAAGTTACCCTTTAGAAATTTCAATTAAACAAATTCTTTCTTACTACAGATCAATTAGTTAATATAACAAATGAATCCACTAAAAACAGCGTCCCTAATTGTGATGGGGACGCTGTTTCTTTATCTTATTCGTTTATGGTATAGAGCCATATTCATCCAATACGTATTTCCAGGTTTAATATGCTGGCTATAAAAGTGTGTTTCAACTTGATCGTTTGAGACGCCACTCAAGCTTTTATGAAGAGAATTTAATCGATACATTATTGCGTATGGTTGAATGGTTTTGTCTAACGAAAAATGAACATACCGAGTACCTTTTATAATTGGTCCTGGAGACAATCGATTTCGACGTTCGTACCAAATTTTATGATTCGTTACCAACATATCTGTTTCAGAAGGTAAGGATTCCATCTTTAACACCATCTGTTCGAGCGCTTGTGGGTCAAGCCAGTCTTCACCGGTCATAAAAAGAATATATTCTCCGATGCAATAATCTAAAGCGATTTCAACGGATTCGGTTTTTCCTCGATGATTTAGCAGCAATGGAATCATTCTGTAGTCGTGAGTTATATGAATAGAATCAGGAGTTAAATCGGTTGAACCGTCATCCACTACAACTATCTGAAAATCGCTCAGGGTTTGTTGAAGAATGCTGTTTAATGCATGATCTATTGTTTTAACATGGTTATGTGAATAAAGAAGAATACTTACTTTTGGATTCCTTCCGATCCGTTTTTGAATATCAATACTGCTAGCCATACTTTCCATCGTTAGCTGTTCAGGTGGAATGTTCGTTGTAAGTGCAAAACGCCCATTAAAGCGATATTCCATAATATATTCACGAAGCAGTACAAAGTCGCCATGCTGAAGCAAACGAATCCAAAAATCATGATCTTGTACGTTAGGGAAATCTTGGCGATAGCCTCCAGCTTTTGAAAAAGCTTCACTCGTAAACAAGAAAGATGCTCCAATGAAACAATTCTGGAAAATCTCTTCTTTCTTTCTCGTCATAAAATGCTCAACGTATTCGTACCATGCTTTTGTATAAGTGATTGGAGTCCCATGTTGATCAATACGCCGATAAAATGAATACACCAAGACCGTTTCATTCGATGCTTGATCCATCGTATCGACTAACCGCTCTAAAAAATTTGGATCGTGTCTGTTATCACTGGATATCCATGTCAGATAAGGACAATGTTTAAGAAGTTCGAAGCCCTCGTTTAATGTAGGAGAGATTCCAAGATTGATTTTTCTATCAACGATCTCATATGGAATCGTTAAAAGCTTGCTAGCTTCTTTTATCGAGGCGACCGTTTCATCATTAGGTCCATCCAGTACGATTACAAGTTTATAATCACGGAATGTTTGTTTTTCCATAGATTCTATACATTCAAAAATATACTCCCTTTCCTGATGATATACGGGGAGTACAACGCCTACTTTCACTAAAGTTCCTCCTAAGTTCAATTGCTCTATGATTGATAATGTCATAGTGCGATACAAGCATTCTATTCATTTATGCAAGAAGTGGACTGGTTATTTTGGTAAATAATTTACTTCATTATTATTTGAAACTTTTAATTGTATTTAATAGTGTCTTCCCCATGAAAAGTTGATTGGATTGGAAGGTGCAAGACTCCTGCGGGATCAGGGTGACAGGTGAGACTCCTACGCCAAGGAGGCTCACCGCACCACCAAGAGGAAAGCGAAGTATCCGAAGTATCCTGGAATGGAAATCAACCGTATTCAAAAACATCTAATGTGAAATACACTCACAAAACTTGTCTTAATTTCATACACTAGTAATGATTAGCAAGAGCTAATTGATTAATAGTTGAGGTGAAATCGATGCTCCTTCTTCCTCATGGTGGAAATTTAGTCAATCGACAATTTATTAATGTCGAGTGCAATCAAAACCAAATAAAAATTGAATTAGATGCGATCAGTTTATCTGATTTAGAATGTCTTTCTAACGGTGCATTTAGTCCACTTGATTCGTTTATGAACAAAGCGGATTATGAAAGTGTTGTAAATGGGATGAGGTTGTCTAACGGACTTCCTTGGAGTGTTCCTATAACATTGCCTGTTACTGACGACAAGGCTAAACAATTAATAAAGCAGCAAGAAGCTTTACTGATTTATGAAAATACGGTCTATGGAAAAATAGAAATTACGGATATCTATAAACCTGACAAACTTATAGAAGTAAGACAGGTCTATCGTACGGAGGATCAAACGCATCCAGGGGTACACAATGTGATGAATAGAGGAAGCTGGTACGTAGGCGGACGAGTTACGTTGGTGAAAAAACCTCCTCGAAAAGTAGATTCTGCATATTATTTAGATCCTAAAGATACAAGGGAACAGTTTAAAAAGAACGGATGGGAAAAAATCGTTGGCTTTCAAACGAGAAATCCCATTCATCGTGCACATGAATATTTACAAAAAACTGCGCTAGAACAGATGGACGGGCTTTTATTACATCCTTTAGTGGGAGAAACAAAACAAGATGACATATCTGCAGAAGTTAGGATGAAATCCTATGTAACACTTCTCCAACATTATTATCCGAAAAATCGCGTTCTTTTGGGTGCCTTTCCTGGATCGATGAGATATGCAGGTCCGCGTGAAGCGATTTTTCATTCCATCATAAGAAAAAATTATGGATGCAGTCATATTATTATAGGAAGAGATCATGCAGGAGTAGGAAATTTTTATGGTCCTTATGAGGCTCAACATATTTTTACTCAGTTTGATAAGGAAGAGATAGGAATCACACCTATTTTCTTCGAGAATAGTTTTTATTGCACAAAATGTGGAGCGATGGCTACGGTCAAAACATGCCCGCATGACGAAAAAGACAGACTTACTTTATCAGGAACAAGAGTAAGAGAGATGCTGAGTAATAATGAGCCGATTCCAATTAATTTTAGCAGGAGTGAAGTCATTTCAATATTACGGGACTATTATGCTAAATAAATCGTTATGGAGGATAAACAATTGATTCAAGAAGAAAAGAATATAACATGGCAACAGCATAACGTAACAAAGGAAATGAGACAGAAACTTCATGGTCACAAGAGCTTCGTCCTTTGGTTTACAGGTCTATCTGGTTCTGGAAAATCAACAATAGCATCCGAAGTCGAGAAAATGTTATACAAAAGGAATCACAGTACCATGTTACTTGATGGAGATAATGTTAGACACGGATTAAATAAAGATCTATCTTTCTCAAAAGAAGCAAGGACGGAGAACATCAGAAGAATTGGCGAAGTCACAAAGTTGTTTGTGGAAAGTGGCTCGATCGTTTTAGTGGCATCTATTTCTCCTATTGCTGCAGATCGAGATGCAGTTAGAAGTTTATTGTCTAAGGAAGAATTTGTTGAGGTCTATATAGATTGCAGTCTTATAGAATGTGAAAAACGAGATCCAAAAGGGCTTTATAAAAAAGTGAGAGAAGGATTGATCACGAATTTTACAGGTATTTCTGATCCTTATGAAGCACCTGTTTCTCCTGAGATCATTGTAAAAACAGACCTTCTTGGAGTAAAAGAATGTGCTGAACAAGTCATTAATTACTTGGTGTCCAAAAAATATATCTCTTAAAGGAAAAGCTGCACCCTGAGGGTGACAGCTTTTTAGTTAGATTTATTAGGTTTCCACGTTACTTTGCCGCATGAACTGCAGCCTTTTTTTACAGGGGGATTAATTAAAGACTGATTCTTTCCTGCGTTGTTCAATTTCTTTGTTTTGATCTCAGCATAAAGCTTTTGTAAATCTTCTTTATTCACTTCTGATCTCTCCTCTTGATTGAATATTTTGGCCAATGCCAGTATATTCTTAATCGGAGGACGGGGTGTTTTTATTCGGCTGAAATGGACGAATGACTGAAGTTTTCTTTGAATCAGAAGCATTCCTATTAAAAGGTTGAATCGTTTTTTCCGTTGGGCTGTTAGATTTGAAAGGGCTGATTGGACTTGCATGTCTTGATAATATTTTGTTTTGCTCATAAGGTTTTGGAATTTGGTTTGTAATGAGCGAACCAGCTGATGAAAAAGGTCGAATTTGCGGAACAGTCGCTTTTGGAGCATCTAATCTTTTATTAACAGGCTTCTGTTCAGTTGCTTCATAAAAGAGATCTTGTTTCTTATTTTGTACAGGAGAAGAAGTATGTGGCTTCTGTTTAACTTCTGCATTTGGTCTTTCTTCAACTGTGTCTATTATTGGGATTTGAGCGGCTGCAAAGTAAGAATTAATAGGCTTTAAGACTTTGTTCGCACATGAAAAGAATGTGGATTCTGAAACGGAAGAAAGAGATTCAAATGAAACGCGTAGAAAGGTTTGAATGACCAAATAACTGATCCATTCTACAACTTTCTCTTCATAAGAAGGTTGGACCGCTAAGAAGAGAGGTCCATCTTTTCTTTTTAATGTGATTCCCTTGTGAATACCCGCTTGAACGGGCAACCTGAATGTAGGAGAAGGGTTTAAATAATACAGTTGTTTTTCAGGTGTATTCAGTGCCAGTGGCATAGGATGACCGCTATGGAAATCTACATAAAAACGGTGGTCACATTTAACATGGTCATCGGTTGTCATCCTGATCCCTGTATGACTTAATTGCTGATCTAGTTCTTTTACTTTCTTTTGTGATAGCCCCTGGATGCCAAACATAAATGTAGAAAGAGCGCCTGAAATCGTTTCTCCATCATCCGAGATCTGCAATCCCCAATAAGGCAATAAAAGACTTAAAGCCTCATATTCTATAGATGATAACTCACATACCTTCTGATCTTGATACCAGATTGGTCTCATGATACCTTCCTCCTTAACGCTTATCTATAAAAATAGGCTTTCGTTCTTGTGTCATAACCCACTCTATTTCCATAGTATGTATGGAATCTTCAGATCATGATGAGGAAAGGAAGGGAAACAATGGGAAATAATCATAAACACTTGCAGGATGAGTGTATCCGCGTTCAGAAAGTTTACGACTGGGTGACTGATACACTAAACGTAAGAAAGACCGTTTCTTTTACTCCTGAACAAATCGTAGCTATAGAAGAAGCATTGGATGATCCTTCACGCCGACCGTTAAGATTAGTTACGAAAGTACCTAAAACTCCTCCAGCATTCCCGCTAACAGGTGAAACAAGTGAAGCAGCATGCCCTGAACTTTATCTATGCGAGCAAGTTGGAGAAAAGAGAGATGTTACTGTAGCACTTCACGGAGGTTTTTCTGAAGCACAGCTAGTAGAGCTACTCTTTACCACAGATATCAAAGTTCAAGTTGTAGACCGTAACGGAGTAATCGTTGTAGAACAGTTGGTTAATGCATCAGTATTTGAATCTTTCGTCTTGTGTTATCCAGATGGAACAGACTTATATTGCCGCATAACTAAAATCTTTGCTCGCATCCCAACAGGAACGGTATTGTTGAATAGTCCATCTCCAACTTCATTCGTTGTAGACATTACATTCTGTGTGGATATCCAAGTTGAAGCAGAAGTGAAACTAGAGGTACTAGCGAAGTTCTGCTCACCTCGTGAAAATGACCTAAATGCAGAGGAAAGCGAGGGAGAAATGTGTCCAGAGGTAGTGTTTCCACAACAATGCCCGGACATATATCCCAGGCCAGGCTGCCTGTGTAGATCACGAGGAACTGCTAGCGGATTAACGTGTGAAGAGGATGGAGCTACAGAAGCCGGCAGAGTAACGATATCCGTTGAAATCTGCCCGAATTATAACCTGTCAGGAAGCAGATTCCAATTATCTTTAAACGATACAGGATATACAGCTACTGAATTCACTCAAGATACACTCAGCTGTGATGAATATGCTGGTGGACTAAGATTAACTGTTTCAGGAAGAGGAACGCTGGATGCTTCTGGTGAACAGTATAAGTTTAACCTAGCTATTGTCGAGACAGCAGATGGAAATCAATTTGAGGTAGAACTTATTGACAGAGCAGGAAATAAGGTATTTACTACGGGTGTTGTAAAAGCAGATTCTGGAGAAATCGCTATAGAAAATTGCTTGCAACATCAATAATGAATAGATCTGAAGAACAGAAAGACCTGAAGGCAATTGCCTCGGGTCTTTCTTGTTCATGAAAAAAAAGTGAACGAATAATAATAGCTTACATACAATAGGGAAAGAGCCTAATTATGCAAGGGGGAAGATGCATGGGGACGAAGGATAAAATAAGTTACGAGCGGCTCGTTTCTAGGGTGGACTATTATAAGGAAAAAGCACTTGATCTTGAAAAAAAGCTCGTATTCGCTGAAGAGACCATCGAAAGACTTGAAAAAGAGACGAACAATGATCGATCTCTTAAGATAATTGAAGAAAACGAAAAGGAACTTCTAGCACTAAGAAAACAAGTTGAAGAACTCACAAAGAAATTAAAGCGTTTAGAAGGGCATGAGATGGAAAAAAGGATGCAGAGCTACGAAGAATTATTAAAGAGCATTCAAGATGAAATGAACGATAAAGACCAACAGATCGACCTGTATCAACAACGTATCAAAAGTATGGAAAAGCGAATCAACATTAACCGCACATCTGAACCGGTCTTTGAAGAGCTCGATACGGACAATAAACATTCAGAACCTCAGAAAAAAGATGGATTCAATAGTGCGTGCTATTTCGACTATTCGGTAATTTTCACAAAAGATAAGAAGGGTTTTATTAGAGGTTCGTTCTTTATCGAGAATACTGGGACAGAGACATTGGAGAATCCTTATATTTGTTTCCGATTTCAACCTGCAGAGGCTTGTGCGTTAAAAGGGAAAATCATCTCTTTGATCGCATCACCTACACAGGAAGAGATGACACAGTCTATTTGGATGTACATGGATAATGAGTGGGCAGAAAAAGCTAAAGAACGGGGAGAAATGTGGATCTGCCCGTTACGTGAAACCACATTTAAAAGTGGTGATAAACTCTCTTTGGATGATTTCCAGATTCCCTTTAAGAGTGGTATCGATGATAACATTACGGTAGAAGCATTTGTTTATTTTCATAAACAAAACTACCGAACAAAAGCAGTTAATCATATAGCGATTAACTTTTAGTGAGACAGCCTATAACCAACTCGTCAGACTTGCATATGATGTACTATACGAGGAGGTTGTAACATGGAAGATTGTTATTATTGTAAAAGGAAGAAGAAGAAGAAGCATAAAAAACATAAGAAGGTTTATGCTGATAAAGTAATCATCAAAGCAGATAAAGTTATCATTCATGAAAAGAAGGTAGAGTGCGAATCAAGCTCTAGCAAATGGGAGTCTAGTCATAAACATGAGTCTAGCCACAAACATGAGTCATCTTCTAAACATGAATCTAGCTCAAAGCATGAATCTAGCTCGAAGCACGAATCTAGTTCAAAGCATGAATCTTCTTCAAAACATGAATCTTCTTCTAGCCCAAGCTCAAGTTCCAGCTCAAGCTCAAGCACAAGCTGCCACTATGATCCTTGGGTCTAAGCAATCCAAATGTTTCTTTAGAGTACTCTCAACGGAGTGCTCTTTTTTTATTACACTTGAAAAACATAGATTTAAAAGGAATAGGGTAAGAAATATAGAAGTAATGATAAAGGAGAGGATTTTGATGGGATATATCTTGCCGTACTTACCCATTCAGCAGATGCAATATGCCAGTAGGATGGAAAAAGCCGAAAGAGGATTACCTGTTGTTGCTAGTGTTCCTCCTATTCAAAATGAAGATGTACGTTCCTTTCAGCAAAAGAAGAGTTTAACTTTTGAAGAAAAAACCAGCTTTAATCAAATCTTAAGTGAAATAGAAGGTAAAGGACTCATGATCAACGAAACCATATGATGGTTTCTTTTTTTGTTCAGAACATAAAGACTTGGAGTGTTTTATAGTGGAATTCATCGAACTTTCAACAGGCTGTTATTATTTCAAGAGTGCTGTCAATATTGGGTATATCGTGACTGAAGATAAGAGTAAAGGTATGTTAATTGATGCTGGTCTTGAATCATCAGCAGCAAAAAAAGTGATAAAGCAACTTCGAAGTGAGGAGCTTCCGTTAACTCATCTTTTTATTACACATGCACATGCCGACCATTTTGGAGGAGCTTTTTATATACAACAAAACGTTGATGTACATACAATCGCCCCTGCACTAGAAGAAGCAATTATGAGAAATCCTATATTAGAACCGATCTACTTATCAAATGGAAATTCGCCGTTAAATGAAATGAGAAATAAATTTTTAGAAGCACCAGCTATACGTGTTGATGAAATTTGTTCAGAAGGATATTTAGAACCATTTCCAGAAGTACAAGTTATTCATCTTCCAGGTCATAGTTATAATCAACATGGTATCTTATTCCGCGGTATTTTATATGCAGCCGATGCTTTTTTAGGAAAAGATGTGCTCCAAAAGCATAAGATCCCTTTTATTGTTGATGCAAGTGAAAACATAGCAACGCTTCACAAGTTGAAGATGATAGATGTAGAAGGAATGGTCCCTGGTCATGGTAACTTTGTAACCGAGTATAAAAATGTAATTCAAGATAACATCCTAATCCATGAGCAAATTACTTTAGAAGTGCAAAATGTAATTAACCATTCAAGTGATTTTGGAATATCATTTGAGAATATCGTAGCGTCCATGCTAATGAAATACGAAGTTGAACCGGCAAATTTAGGTTCATATTCCTTGTTTCGAACGGCCATCTCTGCACATCTTATACAATTGCTAGAGAACGAAAGTGCAGTATATAAGATAATGGGTGGCAAACCTGTTATTTTTTCGGTTTCGTACAAGGCATAACTAACAGTTTACCTTCTGAAAATTCTGCATACACGACTTCTGTTATATCAGAATACCCATGTTTGTGTATTTGTTCTAAAAGTTTATTTTTTGATAGTCCCGCTGTTGATAGGTTATCGTGGTTAAGTTCACCATCTAATATGAGAGTAATGGGCAATTCCGGCTGCTCCTGACTTTGCAGGTTCAAATCCTGTCTGTTTGGTGGGCCGTATTGATATTTAGGCAATATACTTAATGATCCATTAGATTCTAAAATGGCATACTCAACTTCTCTTAAGCCGAAAAAACCTTTTTGTCTAACTAAGTTTTGAAGTTGGTTGATGTCTAGTTTGCTCTTTTTAAGCATATCACGATCGATTAGTCCGTTCCGTATGACAATAGTAGGTGCGCCTTCCAGAAATTTTCGTGTTCCCTTAAATTTCTGAGTAATAATTTCAACAATATAAACCATAGAGCCCCAAACCACAATCGCATACAAGATGACGAATATAGAAGTCTCATCATCATACATAGCATTACCAACTAATTCTCCCAAGAAAATAGACGATATAAAATCAAAGGGGGTTATTTGTGAGATCTGTGTTTTTCCTAAAATTTTTGTTAATAAAAAGAGAGCGATAAACCCTACGATTAGTTCTGTCGTCAATTGCCCAACATGAATGTCCATCAACCTATTCTCCTCAACGTACGTTTTATATAACAGTTTTGACGAGATTAGACGGGAATAAACAATAAAAGCATTGAAATCGCCACTACGACGATTTCAATGCTTTTTTCATTGCTACATGCGGAATGTTAGCATCAAGAAATGGTTCTTTTGAGGTTGTTACATACCCAAGTTTTTTATAAAAGTCTTCTGCCTGAGTTTGCGCATATAATATAAGGCTCGGTAAAGAACGTTTGATGGCTGCTGTTTCCATAGCTTTCATCAATTCTTCTCCTAGTCCTTTTTTTCGATGAGAAGACAAGATACAGACGCGTTCTACTTTACCTTCTCCATTCACTTCACGAAGTCTTGCCGCACCAATCGGTGTGTCTCCATCGTAAAGAACAAAGTGTAAGGACGCATCTTCATTGTTATCAATCTCTTCTTTTTCATCAATCTGCTGTTCGCGAACGAAAACATCTTTTCTTACAGCTAGTGCATCTTGAAAACCTTGCTCGTTCGTTGTATACGTTTTAATCAATCTTATTAAACTCCTTTTCCAAGTCGAAATGTTTCATAAACTGTCCATGATCCGTTATCCAGTTGATAGAGAAGTTGAAAACGATCGATTCGTTCTTCATGTTCGATGTCTATCATACGTAAGCGTTCTAAAACGTCTGAATGTTCTTCATCAGATAGCTTTTGTCCAAGTGTTAAATGCGGTACAAAATTGTATGGTTGTTGGTGTTCAAGCGGACCAGAATATAACTGCTCATGCAGTGATTTAATCTCATCAGCTTCATTAACTTTTAGAAAGATTACGTTGTTGACAGGATGGAAAGATCCTACTTTATTAATTAGAATAGAAAAAGGATCTATGTTCTTTGCAACAGAAGAAATATAAGAGATTTGTTCTTGAATTTCTTCTTCAGTTGCCTCATAAGGCTCCTTAAGAGTAATGTGAGGTGCGATAAGGGCATAATGCGGATCATACCGTTTTCGGTAGGAATTCACTTTATCTTGTAGATTTTTTGATGGAAAAATTGCAATGCCGTATTTCATATTTCTTCCTCCCTCATCTTTTGAACTAGTATACCAAATATTCTATTTATTTCCCACAGTTACTAGTCGCTGTAAATAAACTTTAACGCGGGAATTAAGTCTTTCTGCCAATTTACCCAGAGATGATTTCCTTGAAACTCGGCGTATTTATAATCGAGAGCCAAATTATTTAGAAGCTCACTCAGTTGTCTGTTTGGCGTTAAAAAATCTTTCGTTATTCCTTCAGGATTCGTAAATTGCTCTTCTTCATCACCTATTGAGTGATAAATGGTCAACGTTTGCATCTGTTCGATCGATTCTACGGTCTCAATAAGACTTTCAGGAACGTAAGGAGACTGGACGATTACTTTACCGAACGTGTTCGGATACAGAATGCTAAGCTTAAATGCTATGTAACCACCTAGAGAATCTCCGATTAAGCCCATACCCGCACCAAGTTGGAGTGTGTTAAACTTCTCATTTAAGTAAGAGGTAAGTTCAAAGGCCATAAATCGAATGTAATTTTCGTGTTTTTCTCCTGTTGGGTCGTATTTTGCTTTTCGATCTTCGATGCCTTTATGATTAACACCAACAATGATACAGCTCTGCAAGTTTTCTTCTTCCATTAAACGATCAGCGGTTTTAGCTAGTTTTCCTAACTGAAAGTAATCTCTGCCATCTTGGGCGATTAGGATCGGGTATTTAACGAGTGGAGTAAACTTTGCAGGCAAATAAATGAGCAAATCAATTTCTTCATCCAAGTAGTTGCTGTATATTGTATCATCTGTGATTGAACCTTTAAGTATGGCCATAAAAAGTACCTCCTGTGCTGACTGATCTTTAAATTATAAGCGTTTTCATTCAACTCGTATTATTGTATCACATAATGATATAATGAAAGAATCAATTCGTTTTGCCAAAAGAGATCGAACATTAAGAAGAGGTGAAGTCTGTTGAATAATAGAGTGCACAGTCGAGAAGTTGAAGCAGCTGCAAGAAGGCTGTTGAATGAAAGAGGCGTCACAATTCCTGAAATTGCTGAGATTGTATATGAAATGCAGATACCATTTTCACCTGGCTTAACGAAAGAAGAATGTATAGAGAGCGTCGATGCTGTTCTTATGAAGCGCGAGATCCAGCATGCCATTCTTGTTGGTGTAGAACTTGATATGCTAGCGGAACAAAGAAAATTGTCTGAACCCCTTCAAAGTATCGTTGAACAAGATGAAGGTTTGTTTGGGGTAGATGAAACAATCGCACTTGGAGCCGTTTTCGGATATGGATCGATAGCCGTTACAACTTTTGGGCACCTAGATAAATTTAAGATGGGTATTATTCAAAAATTAGATACAAAGATAGCAAATGGTAAAGTGCACACATTTTTAGATGACCTTGTTGCAAGTATTGCAGCTAACGCATCAAGTCGACTCGCACACAGACTTCGAGATAAGCAGGAGCGGCTTGATCTAGAAGAGATTAAGATTCGTGATGAAGAAGAGAAAATCGGATAACAAATCAAAAAAGACACTTCAAACATCATTGAAGATGTCTTTTTTGATTTACCATAAAGAAAAGTGTTGTCAAAACTCTTAAAAAGCATATATAATAATTTTTGTTGGACAAAGATATCGATTCGATAGCTCAGCTGGGAGAGCGCTACCTTGACAGGGTAGAGGTCGGGGGTTCGAACCCCTCTCGAGTCACCATACATAATAAGTAAACCTCCTTAGCGATAAGGAGGTTTTTTTGATCATTTTTTAGTTAAATTTTGTGTGTTATAGCAACAAAAACACGCCAGAGATGAAGACCCCTGTAATAATCATCATAACAAGTCCGTACCCCATGATGTCTTTTGCTTTTAATCCCGCAATAGCTAAAGCGGGAAGGGCATAGAATGGTTGAATCATGTTTGTCCATGCATCCCCCCAAGCTACTGCCATTGCTGTTTTTGATAGAGAAACACCTAAGTTTTGCGCTGCTTCTAACATAACAGGTCCTTGAACCGCCCATTGTCCACCGCCAGAAGGAACAAAAAAGTTAACAAGACCTGCACTCCATAATGTAAACAAATGAAAAGTATGTTCGTTTGAGAAGGAAATAAGCATATTGGACAGAACAGCCACTAATCCTGATGAAGTCACGATACCCATTAGTCCTGCATAAAAAGGAAACTGAATAATAATACCGCTTGCATTTTTGACAGCATCCGTAACCGCTTTCAAAAACAACCGTGGTGTTTTATGTAAGATGATACCGATAAATAGGAATAAAAAGTTAACAATATCCAGATTTAAGGTGAAGCCATTTTTTGTGAAATAATAGACGAGGTATGAAATTCCTAAAAGCCCGATGAGGATAGATAATAACTGACTATTCTCAAGTCGGTCAGCAGGTGTTTGAATTGTTTCTTCTTTACTTGCTGCTTCTAGAGACTCTTTTTCCTCTAACAATGCAGGATCGATTACAAACGCTTTTTCACTTGGAGGGACCATTAATCTATTAATAATCGGTACCAATAGGAATAGACCTGCAAGAATGATGAAGTTGAACGATGAAAAAATTGTCTCGCTCGTTGGAACAACGCCCATAATATTCTCTGTAAAGTGTCCAGGTGTAGCGATCGTTAAGACAACAGAGCCTGATAGACCTCCACTCCAAATGATAAAACCGCTATAAGCACTTGCGATTAATAACCGATAGTCCACACCTTTTACTTTTATTGCGATCTCTTTAGCGAAGAGAGCACCAATTATAAGACCGAATCCCCAATTGATCCAGCATGCGACGAGCGCGACCAATGTTACGAGAATAATAGCTTGTCCTGGTGTTTTAGGTAACTTTGCTAAAGAACCTAATAGTTTCTTAAATAGTGGGGAGCTTGCCATCACATGACCGGTTACTAATATTAAAACCATCTGCATGGAAAACGTTAATAAACTCCAAAAACCTGTACCCCAATAATTAACGATTTCTACAGGGGTGCTATCTGTCGCTAATAAAGCTAGGCCACATACGAAGAATGTCAGTAAGATGACTAACAAGAAGGGGTCAGGCATATACCTTTGCATCAATCTGTTTGAAAATGAAATTAAAAGTTTCAAATTTCTTCTTCCTCTCCACTTAAATGATATTTGAATAGTATATATTTCAAGTACAGTTCGATTAATTTCTACAAAATCCTTTTAATACTTATTGATAAATGGACGAACTTTTTAAGTCGTCCTACATAAAATATAGAGAAATAGGATATAAGGTTTTTGAAAGGAGAACATTTTTTTGGCTTTATTTAAACGCCCTGGCATTTTTGCCAAAAAGGGAATGGTTCCTAATATGGGTGCAATGGGACCTACGATGGGAGCAATGGGGCAGATGGCGCCTACGATGGGAGCTATGCAACAGATGCCACAGATGGGTGGATGTGGATACCCAGCAGTCTCACCATCTCAATACTACCCTCCTCAAGTTTTGCCTGCACAGTTCAGTCCAACGAATCAACAAGTTCAATATAACCAGCAAGATGTATATGTTCCGATGATTCATCCAACGCAAACGACTCAAGTCAATCAGATGAACTACAAATATGTACATTACTTCCCGCAGAACACGAACGTCGTAAACCAAGCAACGCAGCAAAACCTTTGTGGAACGGTACAACCAATCATGGCACCTTGTCCTCCACCATGCCCACCGCCATGTGGCCCATGTGGCCCTTGGAGAAAGAAGTAATAGTAAAGCTGTCGACTCTGTCGGCAGTTTTTCTATTCTATTTTTGTATGAATTTGTGTGAAAATTATACGGTATGGGGAATGAATAGATTAGTACATAAAAAAATTCTGGAGGTATGAAAAATGAGTAGTGATAAAAAGGTTGTAATCGTTACAGGAGCAGCTAAAGGGATAGGAAAACAGATCGCAATCGATTTTGCCAAAGCAGGCTATATCCCTTCATTAATTGACTTTGATAAAAATGAACTAGAATCAACCTTGTCTGAAGTTACATCGATTGAAAAGAGAGCAATCGCGGTAACATGTGACGTTAAGAATCCTGATGATATTATGCAAGCAGTTGCAGAAACACATGATAAATTAGGTGATATTCAGTGCCTAATCAACAATGCTGGTCTTTCGAAATGGAAATCTCCTTATGAATTATCTGTAGATGAATGGGATGATATTTTAAACACAAACTTAAGAAGCGTATTTCTTTTTTCAAGAGAAACAGCCAAGTACATGTCTCAATCAGGTGGAGGATCCATTATCAATATGGCTTCCACTCGTGCAGCAATGTCTGAGCCACATTCTGAAGCCTATGCGGCGACTAAGGGTGGAATCGTTGCTTTAACTCATGCTTTAGCAGCATCATTCTCTGAAGATTTTATTACCGTAAACTCTATAAGCCCTGGCTGGATTCACACAGGAGATTATAAGGAGTTGCGTGAAGTCGATCATGAACAGCATCTATCAAAGAGAGTAGGTATGCCAGCAGATATTTCAAGAGCATGCTTATTTTTAGCGCAGTCTGACAATAATTTTATTACAGGGGAAAATATTACGATCGATGGCGGGATGACTAGAAAAATGATCTATGAACATTAATGTTTCCTGTAGTGAAAAAGATTGCTCTAGACCCACCCGGAATCCATTCTTTATGATGTAAAAGGTATTATTTAACGAAGGAGAATAGAGAATGCAATCTGATCAGCAAAGAAGAGTGGAACGTGGTGTTTATCTTAGTTTAGGAGCTTATATTTTTCTATCCATTGTAAAATTAGTATCAGGCATTTTCTTTAATTCAGATGCATTAGTTGCAGACGGATTAAACAATGCTACAGATATAATCGCATCTATTGCCGTATTAATAGGGCTGAAAATTTCAAGAAAGCCAGCAGACGAGGACCATCCTTATGGTCATTTACGAGCAGAAACGATTGCATCGATGGTTGCATCGTTTATCATGGTTGTTATCGGAATAGAAGTATTAATATCTTCTATTAAAAAGATGTTTAACGGAGTGGAAACAGAGCCTTCCTTGACGGCAGCCTTAATCGCACTGTTTGGGGCGGCTGTTATGATCATCGTTTATTTGTATAATATTAAGGTAGCAAAAGAAACAGACAGTCAAGGGCTAAAAGCAGCCGCTCTAGATAATCGTTCAGACGCGTTTGTAAGTATTGGAGCTGCAGTGGGAATCTTTGGTGCACAGATCGGTTTACCGTGGCTAGATCCTGCCGCAGCCGTTCTTGTGGGTCTTATCATCATTAAAACAGGTTGGGAGATTTTCACTGAAACCTCCCATAACCTATCAGATGGCTTTGATTATGAAGAAGGCAAAGAAATGGAACACAAGATTCTAGATGTTGAAGGTGTAGAGAACGTGGGAGACCTGAAAGCTCGTAAACACGGTAATCGAGCGATTATCGATGTAACGATTAAAGTCGATCCTTCCCTTAACGTGGTGGAAAGTCATGAGATCACAGAAAAGATCGAAGACACCATCAAAGAAGCTTATAATGTGGAGAGTATACAAGTTCACGTTGAACCAGAGGATGGGAAAGACAAAGATAATTTATTAAACTAAAGAAGGCTGAATAAATTCGATCCGATTCCCAAAGGGATCTCTTATCGTAAATCGAGAAAATCCTGGAATGGGAAGTTCTTCTTGGATCTGAATGTGGTGGAGAGAAAGGTGTTCCTTGAAGCTAGAGAGGTTATCAACGAAAAAAGCGGGATGGTGTTTACCTTTATAAACCTGTTCTTCCACTCCGATGTGAAGTTGTTGATGTCCGATTTGAAACCACATCCCACCATTTTTTCGAAGCGCCTCTGGTTTCGGAATTTCTTTAAGCTGTAACATACTTTCATAAAAAGCTCTAGCTTCCTCTTCTTTACCACGAGGAATACATAATTGGACATGATGAATACCAGTTATTTTCATATTCGATTACCTCCATTGAATAATTAATTGAAGAATAAGTACAACAGTTACAGTCCTCATAAGGATTGTAACTTGTTTTGTTTTTAAACGAGGTGCTAGTTTTACAGCAGCCTGCGCTCCACAGATGCTTCCGATCGTAAGCGGTATAGCTACGTTCCACATGTAGTGACCCGTATATAAGTAGGTGAACACAGCTCCCGTACAGCTTAAGAACGTATTAAAACGCGTAAACGAAAGGGTCCGAATATATGTAAAGCCGTTTCGTAAAAAAAGCTGCATCTGCAGGGTTCCTTGACCCGGACCAAATAAACCGTCGTAGGCTCCGATACCAAAAAGATAAGGATATTTACTAGGTGGGAGCTGTTTTATTTCGTGTTCAGGATCTGCTTCTCTTTTTGATTTTAGAAAAGTTAAAAACAGAGCACCTGTGAGTAAGAAAAGAGCGATGATGGTTAAGTTTTCTCTAGATATCGCAGAAGCAGTCAAACCGCCGGCAACGCCTCCTAGTAGACTAATAGCACCTGAAATGAGATAAGGAGAAAGCTTCGTATCATTTTTTCGTAAAAGAACAAAAAAGCTGGAAAAAGAACTGAACATATTGGCGAATTTATTCGCTGCGATCGCAGAGTGGACGGGAACACCTAATAATAACATGATCGGAAAATTGATCATGCCGCCACTTCCAGATAGGGTGCCGATAAAAGTAGCGATAAAACCCACGAATATAAGGATATACAATGTTTTCACATCCCTTCATTTCTCTTTACATATCTATCCTATGTTAAGGTATACTTAAAATAAATTACATAAATTCGATAATTTTCAATAAGAAAAACTTATGGATGCTAAGAGGAGAAATAATGCAGTTATCTGAGTTTCGTATTTTAAAAGTTCTTGCTGAAGAATTAAATATGAGGAAAGCTTCTGAGCGGCTATATGTGTCTCAACCTGCTCTGAGTCAAAGGCTTCAAACCATTGAGAACAATTGGGGAACCATTATTTTTGTTCGTTCTCAAAAAGGATTGAATCTAACACCTTCTGGAGAAAAGATTCTAGCTTTTGTTACGGAAGTGCTTCAAAAAGAGGAGCTTGTAAAAGAAGAGCTTCAATCCCTGTCAGAGCATGTTCACGGTACATTGAAGCTTGCGGTGGCTTCCATCATCGGTCAATATTGGTTGCCCCACGTGTTAAAAGAGTATGTGAATCTTTATCCTCATGTAAATATTTCACTTATAACGGGTTGGAGTTCCGAGATCATCAAGCACCTTTATGAAGATAAGATTCATCTTGGAATCGTAAGGGGAAATCCAGAATGGAGAGGAAGTAAAGAACATATTTTGTCAGACCATTTATATTTGGTCGATACGACGATCTCATCTCTTGACGAACTTTCCGATACGACTAAACCATTTATTCAATTTAAGAGCCATTCAACGTATTATCAAGAGATACAAGATTGGTGGCATACTCATTTTAAAACGACGCCGCAAAAAACGATTGTTGTTGACCAGATTGAAACATGTAAGCAGATGGCTCTAAATGGTATTGGCTATGCGATTCTACCATCGATTAGTCTTCAGCCAGAGGACGATTTCTATAAGATTCCACTAACAGATAAAAAGGGGAATGCCATTAAACGCGATACGTGGCTCATTCATCACGGCACAGGATCGGAGCTCAAACAAGTGAATGTGTTTATGGATTTGATTCGAAAACTAACGAATGAATAACGTTTGAATCTTTCTATATTTAGTGGTTTAATACAATACAGAATGACTTTTAAGGAGGAACTACCAAACATGAAAATGATGGATGCAAACGAAATTATCTCATTTATCCAAAACGCAACAAAATCTACACCAGTAAAAGTATATGTAAAAGGTAATCTTGAAAATATCGATTTTGGGAAAGAAACAAAAGTTTTCCCTTCAGGTAACACAGCTGTCCTATTCGGTGAGTGGAAAGATATTGAAGCTGCGCTAAAAGCAAATGAAAGTAACATTGAAGACTTCGTGATTGAAAATGACCGTCGCAACTCAGCGATTCCTTTGTTAGATATGAAGAACATCAAAGCTCGTATTGAACCAGGTGCTATCATTCGTGACCAGGTTGAGATCGGTGACAATGCTGTAATCATGATGGGCGCTTCTATTAACATCGGAGCTGTAATCGGTGAAGGAACGATGATCGACATGAACGTTGTTCTTGGTGGACGAGCTACAGTTGGTAAGAACTGTCACATCGGTGCAGGAACTGTGCTTGCGGGTGTAATCGAACCACCTTCTGCAAAACCAGTTGTTGTAGAAGATGATGTAGTCATTGGAGCGAACGCAGTCGTACTTGAGGGCGTAACAGTAGGTAAGGGTGCAGTCGTTGCTGCAGGTGCAATTGTAATCGAAGACGTAGAACCATACACAGTGGTCGGTGGAACTCCTGCACGTGTACTTAAAAAAATCGACGAGAAAACAAAATCAAAAACAGAAATCAGACAAGAGCTTCGTCAGTTAAACGACTAATTATAGTGTAGGGGATGAGAGAAGATGAAATCGTTACTTGAGATTAGAAAAGACTTGCACCGTATACCGGAGCCGGGATTTTTAGAGTTTAAAACTCAGAGATATATCCTTGATCTCATCTCTACTTTTCCTCAGAATCATCTTGAAGTTTATACGTGGGAAACGGGCATATATGTAAAAGTGATTGGAAGAAATCCATCTAAAACGATCGCTTATCGAACAGATATGGATGGACTGCCTATTGTCGAAGAAACCGGCTATGAATTCTCATCTGTTCATGAAGGAATGATGCATGCCTGCGGACACGATCTTCATATGACGATTGCGATCGGCTTATTGTCTCATTTTGCACAGAACCCAATAGATGATCATCTGTTGTTTATTTTTCAGCCTGCAGAAGAAGGACCAGGGGGGGCTCTCCCCATGAGAGAGAGTGAGCTGTTTCAACAGTTGAAACCTGACATGATCACAGCGCTTCACATTGCTCCGGAGTATCCGGTCGGTACGATTGCTGTAAAAGAAGGATTATTATTTGCGAATACATCCGAACTTTTCATCGATCTGATCGGAAAAGGCGGTCATGCAGCTTATCCACACTTAAGCAATGACATGGTAGTCGCTGCAAGCCATTTGGTTACTCAGATGCAGTCGGTCGTTTCACGTAATATTGACCCACTGGATTCAGCGGTTGTTACTATAGGGAAGATAACTGGTGGAACGAAACAGAATATCATCGCTGAAAAATCAAGACTCGAAGGCACCATTCGAACGTTATCTCCAGAAGCGATGGATAAGGTGAAAAAACGGATTGAATCACTAGTTGATGGTATTTCTCACGGGTTTGAATGTGAAACGGCGATTGATTATGGTTCGAATTATCGACAAGTAGATAACGAACCGACCTTAACTAGAGAATTCATGGAATTTGCTAAACAGCAGGAAACTGTGAATGTATTTGAATGTAAAGAAGCTATGACAGGAGAAGATTACGGATATTTCTTAGAGAAGATTCCTGGTTTCATGTTCTGGCTTGGGGTTGATACCCCGTATGGTCTTCATCATTCAAAGTTAAAGCCGCAAGAAGAAGCGATTGGGCATGCGGTAAATCTGTTAGTTAAATATTTTATCTTCAAAGGGAATAGAGATTAGGAAAACGGCCACTTCGGCCGTTTTTTTCTTGCTCTTTTCCCTAGTCTCAGTCTCCTAATGTTACTCAATCCACGAATGTTTACTTTCAATCCAGAAATTTCAACCTCCAATCCAAAAGTTTTAATACACAATCCACAAGTTTCGGTGCTCAATCCAAAAGTTTTTATGATTTATCCACGAGTCGACACGTAACGTTTATATCGACATACGTGTCCTTCTAGCAACACTTCATTGTTCCATTACATATTCCCAATAGGAGTTGGAAACATTAAGAAAGGTAAGGAGGTGGGAATATGGCTAGAATTGGTGTTGAACAATCGTTATCAAATGTCTCAGATGCTTTGCGATCTAAGGGTTATGACGTTGTAGAACTTCGTCAAGAACAAGACGCGAATGGCTGTGATTGCTGTGTAATTTCCGGCCAGGATCAAAACGTTATGGGCATTCAAAATGCAGTAACACAAGGTTCTGTGTTGAACGCTCATGGTATGTCAGCAGATGAAGTATGTCAGGCTGTTGAAAGCAGATTACAATCATAACACTCCTGGGGACAGCCATGCTGCCCCTTTATTTCTGTTTAATGCACGTTTTATAAGGGAATTAATTCATCAACCATAAAAAAATATGTTGTTTAGCAGCAGATGGGGAGGTCCATATGCCAATCGTAAATGTAATCATGATTATTCTACTAATTGTATTAACTGCATTTTTTGTAGTCACTGAATTTGCTATTGTTAAAGTCCGTAGGACGAGAATCGACCATTTAGCAGCCGAAGGAAATAGTAAAGCGATCGCTGCACAAAAAGTAATTGGAAATCTAGATGGTTACTTGTCAGCCTGTCAGTTGGGGATCACCATAACAGCACTAGGTCTTGGTTGGTTAGGTGAGCCGACGGTTGAAATCTTTTTAAGGCCCTTATTTGAAAACGCTGGATTGAATGAAGGACTTACGCATACGCTCTCATTTTCAATCGCATTTTTTTTAATTACGTTCTTACATGTTGTTCTTGGGGAACTGGCGCCTAAAACAGTTGCGATTCAAAAAGCTGAGACAGTCTCTTTAGCTACAGCAAAACCAATTATCGTGTTTTATAAGGTCATGTACCCTTTTATCTTTTTACTAAATGGATCAGCGAATCTTTTAACACGCGTCTTTGGTATTAGCCCAGCTAGCGAACATGAGGTAGTACATACAGAAGAAGAGTTGCGTCTTATTCTTTCAGAGAGTCTACAGGGCGGGGAGATTAATCAATCAGAATACCGTTATGTAAACAGAATTTTTGAATTCGATGATCGTGTAGCAAAAGAAATCATGATTCCTCGTACAGAAATGGTTTGCTTATTCTTAGAGAATACGAGTGAACAGAACATGGCAATCATGCGTGAAGAAAAGTTCACGAGATATCCTGTTGGACACGATGACAAAGATCATATTGTAGGAATCGTAAACATTAAAGAATTCTTTAACGAACACTTTAGTAGAGAAAATTTTGACTTGAATGATTATATTCGTCCCATCATTACTGTCCATGAATCAATACCGATTCAAAAACTACTCGTCAAAATGCAAAAAGATCGGACACATATGGCCGTACTCGTAGATGAATACGGTGGAACGGCTGGAATTGTCACGGTTGAAGATATCTTGGAAGAAATTGTAGGAGAGATCAGAGATGAGTTTGATATTGATGAAGAGCCAGAAATACAACAAGTGGATCAAAATCAAACCGTAGTTGACGGCAAGGTCCTCATCTCACAAATCAATGAATTATTTGCACTCGATATTGATAACAGTGAAATAGATACGATTGGTGGATGGGTTCTCACAAGATCTATTGATTTAGAAACAAACCATGCTTTTAATTACGAAAGTTATCGCTTTACGATTTTAGAGCTGGATGGCAGACAGATTAAAAAAATAGGAATTGAAAAGATTTCAGAAGATAAGGAAACGGAAACGAGTAAAGACTCCTGAACGATGTTCAGGAGTCTTTACTTTTCCATTGTCCATTTTCAGTTTTTTCATATTTATGTTTTACGGCGCTCCATGCTACTTTATGGGCTGTTTCTTCTTCTTTGTATTCTTTAAGTGCAGAATTGAATGCTTCTTTATAGATCTCCTGACCGTGATGAGGAAGGTGATCTCTTACTCCCTCAGGCAGATCTTTAAGTGAATCATATGGCATTTCTAATCCCTCCTATAGCACAAAGAGTTCCCGAGAAATCCTCAATGTAAACTCTTTATTGAGAATGAATCGCATGTAAAATGAGCGGATAATTTCACATTTTTAGTTTAAGTTGCTATGATTAAGGAGAAATTAAGACGTGGGAACAACTTTCCTTATTTAAATTAATTATTATTTAACATTGACTAAAAATAAGGACTGTACTATAATTACCCATGTAAATAAAACAGTTTTTTTGGAGGGATTTACACCTATGGCAGAACGTATGGTAGCAAAACAAGCACCTAGATTTGAAATGGATGCAGTATTACCAAACAAAGAATTTGGAAAAGTTAGCTTAGAAGAAAATATGAAGAATGACAAATGGACGGTTCTTTTCTTCTATCCGATGGATTTCACTTTCGTTTGTCCTACAGAAATTACATCACTTAGCGACCGTTTTGACGAGTTCGAAGATTTAGATGCTGATGTAATTGGTGTTTCTACAGATACTATCCACACTCACAAAGCTTGGATCAACACGCCACGTGACATGAATGGTCTAGGTGAGTTAAAATATTCTCTAGCAGCTGATACGAACCACACTGTAGCTCGTGATTACGGTGTCCTAATCGAAGAGGAAGGTATTGCACTTCGTGGATTATTCATCATCTCTCCTGAGGGAGAATTGATGTACTCTGTTGTTAACCATAACAACATTGGTCGTGATGTTGATGAAACATTACGTGTTCTTCAAGCACTTCAAACAGGTGGACTTTGCCCAGCAAACTGGAAACCTGGTCAAAAGACTCTTTAATTTTCATAATAGAGCACATTTCATAACCCAAGACTTTGTTCTTGGGTTATTTTTGTAATGAGATATGAAAACGCGAACATATTCTGCGGTTTTTACATAAGTGGTAATAGTTAGATATGGATTTTGTGGTAAAATAAGGCTATACCCCTAGAGATTGGAGTGAGGGACTTTGAAAAAGCAATATGCTGTTATCGGACTAGGTCGATTTGGCGGTAGTATGTGTAAAGCATTAGCCGATCAAGGAATGGAAGTCCTAGCGATTGATATTGATGAAGATCGAGTGAATGAGTTCTCTAACGTGGTTACGCACGCTGTAATTGCTGATTCTACAGATGAGGGTGTATTGAAAAGTCTTGGAATAAGAAATTTTCAGCATGTTGTGGTCGCAATCGGTGACAATCTTCAATCGTCCATTCTTACAACACTAATTCTTAAAGAAATGGGTGTAGAAAAAATCACGGTTAAAGCTCAAAATGATTACCATGAAAAGGTATTAAGAAAGATTGGAGCAGATAAAATCATTCACCCAGAGCGAGATATGGGGATAAGAATAGCTCATCAAATCGTTTCAAACAATGTTTTAGACTATCTAGAGCTTTCCGATGAACATAGCATCGTTGAATTGGTCGCTACAAAAAAGATGAATAATAAATCTTTGATCGAGTTAGACATTCGAGCAAAGTATGGGTGTAATGTTGTAGCTGTTAAAAGAGGTAAAGACATCTATGTTTCACCACAGGCTGACCAATCCATCCATCAAGGAGATGTATTGATCGTAATCGGTGGTGATAAAGACATCAATCGCTTAGAAAAACAAATGGCTAATGAAGAATAAAAAAACCGTTGCCCTTAAATAGGGAACGGTTTTTATTATGAAGAACTATATTTCCATGATAATGGGTAGAATCATTGGGCGTCTCTTCGTCTTTTCATATAAGAATGGCGCTAATGTGTCTGTAATCTCGTTCTTGATCTCAGACCACTGAGTGGTTCTTTTTTCGTTCATGATCGTTTCTAGATGTTTGCTAAGAAGACTTTGAGCATCATGAATCAAATCTCCAGACTCTCGCATATATACAAAACCTCGAGAGATGATATCAGGTCCTGCTTCAATTTTAAACTCTTTCATGTCCATACTTACGACTACGACTACTAGACCCTCTTCAGAGAGAATTTTACGATCTCGAAGTACGATGTTTCCGATATCACCAATTCCACTTCCATCTACATAGACGGAACCAGAAGGGATTTTCCCGGCTACCATTGCCTCGTTAGAAGATAGGGCTAATACTTCGCCATTATCCATTACAAATGAATTCTGAGTAGGAACATCACAATCAGAAGCAAGCTTCGTGTGCATCTTAAGCATACGATATTCACCATGAATCGGCATAAAGAACTTAGGTTTCATAAGACGTAGCATAAGCTTTTGTTCTTGTTGTCCACCATGACCGGAAGTATGGATATCGTTTAGGGATCCGTGAATGACTTCTGCTCCTGCACGGAACAACTGGTTGATCGTCTTACTTACACTTAATGCATTTCCTGGAATAGGTGAGGATGAGAATACAACAGTATCTCCAGGAATGATTTGAATCTGTCTATGTGTGCCGTTAGCAATTCTGGATAGAGCAGCCATAGGTTCCCCTTGGCTACCTGTACATAGAATCGTAACTTGATTATCAGGCAGACGGTTGATCTGGTTTGCATCAACAAACGTATTTTTAGGTGCTTTAATAAATCCAAGTTCTTGTCCAACAGTAATCGCTGAATCCATACTACGACCAAACACAGCTATCTTTCTATTATTTGCAACAGAAGCTTCAACGACTTGCTGCAATCTGTGGATGTTCGAAGCGAAAGTAGCGAAGATCACTCGACCTTCCATTTTTCTAAAGATGTCTTGGATGCTTTCCCCGACACGTCTCTCAGATAGAGTGAAGCCAGGAACTTCACTGTTTGTTGAATCAGAAAGTAAGCAGAGAACGCCTTCTTTTCCGATTTCAGCCATCTTTGTTAAGTTTGCTGGTTCACCAACAGGCGTGAAATCGAATTTAAAGTCACCCGTATGAACGATATTTCCTGGTGGCGTTTTCACTACAAGTCCATAGGAATCTGGGATACTGTGAGTGGTCCTAAAGAAACTTACAGATGTTTTACGGAATTTGATCACGTCGTCTTCAGTAATTTCATGTAACTGTGCACGACGAAGCAATCCGTGTTCTTCTAATTTGTTCTTGATGAGAGCAAGTGCGAGTTTGCCACCATAAATCGGAATGTTCACTTGTCTTAGGAGATAAGGAATACCGCCGATATGATCTTCGTGACCATGTGTGATAAACAAGCCCTTGATCTTTTCTTCATTCTTTACAAGATACGTATAATCGGGAATGACGTAATCAATTCCTAAGAGTTCATCTTCAGGGAATTTAATACCTGCATCAATAAGGATGATCTCATCTTGAAATTGGACGGCATACGTATTCTTACCGATTTCTCCTAGACCGCCAAGCGCGAAAACGGCGGCTTGATGATTTTTTACAAATTTCATAAATTATACATTCTCCAATTCCAATGAATTTGTGTCTTTTTCATACTCAAGAAATTTACCGTTAATTTCTTGTATGTATTCAATGTTGTATTTGCGGTCAGCAAGTTTTTTACGTACGTCGTTAATCGTTTCTGCTTCTACGTACACTGATTGAGTGTGTTCACGAACAGGAACCTCAGTTAAGCTAGTTTGAAAAAATACTTTAAAAATCATGTTTCATGTCTCCTTACCGGTCTGTAGTTTTTGAGTTTCTTCGTCCTATTATAAAGGAAAGTGACATGTTTTTCATGTTTTTTCATAATGCATCATTGGAAAACCATAAAAATATAAAAATAATAACTGTTAAGCTATAGGGAATTTCCTATATAATTACCTTAGTTAAAAGAGAAACTTAACTTAGTTAAGAATTAGTTTACCGTTATTATTTTGTTGTCTTACCCATTTCCTAAGTTTTTTTAATAAGCGCGTTCTCATCTTCATTTATTACCCTCCACGACTGTTTTTATTACTAGTATGTGTCGTTGAATGGATATTTTTTAGAGGGAAATTGTTACATTTCATGATTGCTATTTTCATTTTAAGTAAGGGGTTGAACGAATGAAGTTATACTCGGCGCTTTTTGTTTTAAGTTTGATATGGGGAATGTCTTTCATGTTCATAAAAGTCCTTCTTGAGATATTCGATCCTTGGCAGATCGTATTTCTTCGTTGTTTGCTAGGAATAGTCACGATTATTCCTCTATTCCTGATAACCCGACAGAGAGTTGATTGGAAAAGACTTCCCATCAAAAAGTTACTTTTCGTTGGCTTCTTAAACGCTGGCCTTCCTTGGGGACTTATCGCATGGAGCGAAACGTTCTTAGACAGTGGGTATACGGCTATATTAAACGCAACTACTCCGATCTGGACGACAATGATGGGTGTGTTCTTTTTTTCCGTCTCATTGCAATGGAAACAATGGGTGGGGGTAATGATCGGCTTTATAGGGATTATGTTACTAATGGACGTAGATGCTCCTGGATTGAGCAAGAATCAATTGTTGTTAGGTATTGTTTTGATGCTTGTAGCTACTTGTTGTTATGGATATAGTTCACAATATGCCAAAAAACATCTTCAGCATACAACGGTTTGGATCACTGCTTCGTCTACACTATTTGCAGGAATGCTATTAAGTGCGTTGATGATGTTTTTGACGGATGGTTGGGCAGTTCCTGAAAATCCTATTCACTACAATTCTGTACTATCACTTATCGGTCTTGGAGTCTTTGGCTCAGGAATAGCCTATTTGCTTTATTATTATATGATATCTGCAGGTTCAGCCGAGTTTGCAACTCTAGTTACTTATTTAGTTCCTGTATCAGCTGTCATGTGGGGTAGCGTTCTATTAGATGAGATGATACATAGAAGTGCATATTGGGGATTGATGCTTATTTTTGCTGGCGTCTACCTAACAGGTAAGAGAGGAACGAAAAAGAACGTATTAAACTTAGAACACGACAGATCAGCATGAGAACAAAAAACTCACTAAGTCCCAAAAGGCTTAGTGAGTTTTTCTTGATGTATATTATCTAATTACAACTGAATTCGCGGGAGGTTCGAATGGCTGTTTTTCATTAATTCGGTCATAGAACATGATACCGTCTAAATGATCAAGTTCATGTTGAAAACAGATACCAGGAAGTCCTTTTAGCTTTAAATTAACTTCTGAGCCATCAGGTGTGAAGCCTTTTACAGTAACTTTCGCATAGCGAGGAACAAGACCAGGCACATCTCTGTCTACAGACAGACATCCTTCTCCTCCATCTAGATATGTCATTTGTACAGAATGACTCATAATTTTCGGATTTAGTAGTGCATAACTGTATAAATTTCCGTTTTCATCTGATACATGGAAAGCAAAAATTCGCTTCGAGATTCCAATCTGAGGAGCGGCTATTCCGATACCAGGTCTTAGATTGTATTTTGCAGCAATCTCTGGATCTTGGCTGTTCTTTACAAATTCAAGAAGCTCGTTAGCTGTCTTAATATCTTCATCTGAAAATGGAAAAGGTACTTCGACCGCTTTTTTTCTGAGTACAGGGTTACCTTCTCTTATTACATCTTTCATTGTTAACACAAGCAAAACCTCCGTGCAGATATACTTTTAAGTTCATTTAATTTCCTCTTATCATAACATAGAGGATTTTTAATAAAAAAGAACGGGAATAAAATATTTTATGTCATCCTCTAGTAATAACTTATGTTGTAAGTTGTACTTGTTAACGTAAAAAATGACTGATACAGCAGAAAAAATAATATGAAACAGTTGAGCAGATGAGGCTTAGTAAACGTTTGTTGAACAAGCCCGTAAATATGTGATAACTATATGCAACCTATAGATTGACTGTATATCAGCAGTGGTGTAAACTAATTTACGTGAAAAGGATTGTTGTGTTACTCTATTTTTATAAGTTAGTAATACAGTTAGGGTGCCGTAAGAGGGTTTAGCTCTTGAATTCAAGGGAAAACTTCAGATGGGTACACAAAGGCATACCTAAAAAGCCTTTTAAAAATATAAACCTGTCTTAAAAATGTTTCACTTTGGGCAACCTGATAAATATGTGCATGTTTTTAAGATTAGGGAAAATTGACAGGGTAAAAGAAAGGAAGAGGTGACTTTTCATGACGAAAACAATTGATGCAGTTCAAGATCAATTTGAAACGTTCCAGATTCTTTCTGAAGACGGAGAAGTTGTTAACGAATCGGCAATGCCGAATTTGTCTGATGAAGATCTGCAAGAATTAATGCGCCGCATGGTTTACACTCGTATTTGGGATCAGCGTGCGATCTCTTTAAACAGACAAGGACGCCTAGGTTTCTATGCGCCACTAGCTGGACAAGAAGCTTCCATGCTAGGAACTCACTATGCGTTAGATAAAGAAGATTGGATTCTTCCAGGATACCGTGATATCCCTCAAATGGTTTTCCATGGTTTCCCATTAACACAAGCATTCCTATGGTCTCGTGGTCACTTCCAAGGTGGACAGATTCCTGAAGGCGTAAATGTATTGATGCCTCAAATCATCATCGGTGCTCAAATCATTCAAGCAGCGGGTGTTGGTTTCGGACTGAAAAAACAAGGTAAAAATAACGTATGTATCACTTACACAGGTGACGGTGGAGCATCACAAGGTGACTTCTACGAAGGATTAAACTTCGCAGGAGCTTACCGTGCAAACACGATTTTCGTTGTTCAAAATAACCGTTTTGCGATCTCAGTTCCAGTTGAGAAGCAATCTGCTGCAAAAACGATCGCTCAAAAAGCAGTTGCAGCTGGTATTGAAGGAATTCAAGTTGATGGGATGGACGTCCTTGCCGTTTATGCAGCGACTCAACAAGCTCGTGAGCGTGCAGTTTCTGGTGAAGGTCCTACATTGATTGAAACACTTACTTACCGTTATGGACCACATACGATGGCAGGAGACGATCCTACTCGTTACCGTACAAAAGATCTTGATAATGAATGGGAAAAGAAAGATCCACTTGTTCGTTTCCGTAAGTTCTTGGAGAAAAAGAACCTTTGGTCTGAAGAGCAAGAAAACAAAGTTGTAGAAGAAGCAAAAGAAGATATTAAAGCTGCGATTAAGAAAGCAGACGGAGCGCCTAAGCAAAAGGTTACTGACCTAATCGGGTTCATGTTCGAGAACCTTCCGTTCAACCTTCGTGAGCAGTTAGAAGAATACACAGCAAAGGAGTCGAAATAATATGGCTCAAATGACTATGATTCAAGCGATTACAGATGCTATGCGCAATGAATTAAAAAACAATGAACAAGTTCTTGTTTTCGGTGAAGACGTTGGTCAAAACGGTGGAGTTTTCCGTGCTACTGAAGGACTTCAAAAGGAATTTGGAGAAGACCGCGTTTTTGATACTCCGCTAGCTGAGTCTGGAATTGGGGGACTTGCAATAGGTCTTGGGCTTACAGGTTTCCGTCCAGTAATGGAGATTCAATTCTTTGGTTTTGTGTTTGAAGTATTTGATTCAGTTGCAGCACAAATGGGCCGTATGAGATACCGTTCAGGTGGAGTTTACACATCTCCAGTAACAATCCGTTCACCATTTGGTGGAGGCGTTAAAACGCCTGAGCTTCATGCGGACAGCCTTGAAGGTTTAATGTACCAAACTCCTGGTATTAAAGTTGTTATACCTTCAACTCCATATGACGCAAAAGGTCTATTAATCTCTGCGATTCGTGATAACGATCCAGTAGTTTACCTAGAGCATATGAAATTATACCGTTCTTTCCGTGGCGAAGTGCCAGAAGAAGAATACACGATCGAACTTGGTAAAGCAGACGTGAAGCGTGAAGGTAAGGATGTATCTATCATTACTTACGGTGCTATGGTTCACGCTTCATTAAAAGCTGCTGAAGAATTAGAAAAAGAAGGAATCTCAGCTGAAGTGATCGACCTTCGTACGATCAGCCCGCTTGATATCGAAACAATCATGGGATCTGTTGAAAAAACAGGTAGAGCGATTGTTGTACAAGAAGCACAAAAACAAGCTGGTATTGGAGCGTTCGTTGTAGCTGAAATCAACGATCGTGCAATCCTTCACTTAGAAGCACCTGTATTGCGCGTAACTGCACCAGATACAGTGTTCCCATATGCTTCTGCTGAAGATGTTTGGATTCCAGATCATCGTGATATTGTAGACAAAGCTAAGAAAGTCTACAATTTCTAAGAAAAAATGAATGTTAGCTGAAAGAGACGTCCGTTCGTGACTGTTTCTTTCAGCTCTTTCACATCATTGACGAAAAAGATTGTTATAAAATAGGAGGCGTTAATCGTGGCATTTGAATTTAAGCTTCCCGATATTGGAGAAGGAATTCACGAAGGTGAAATTGTAAAGTGGTTTGTAAAAGCAGGGGACGAAGTTAAAGAAGACGATATCCTGCTTGAAGTACAAAACGATAAAGCTGTAGTAGAAATCCCATCTCCTGTAGACGGTAAAATTCTTGAACTTAAAGTAGACGAAGGAACAGTATCTGTAGTTGGTGATGTTCTAGTAACAATTGAAGCAGAAGGTGAAATTCCTGCTGATGCTCATGGCGGTGGCGATGAAGCTCCAGAACAACCTAAAGCTGAAGAAGAAAAGAACGTAACTGCTGATCAAGCTCAAGCAGATAAATCAGAAGCAAAAACTGAGGATACTGCTAAAGAAGAACCTGCAGACGAATCTAAGCGTGTAATCGCAATGCCTTCTGTTCGTAAATATGCGCGTGAAAAAGAAGTTGATATTCGTAAAGTACAAGGTTCTGGAGATAACGGACGTGTACTTAAAGAAGACATCGATAAATTCGTAAGTGGCGGAGGAGCAGCTGAAGCAGCACCACAAGCAACTGAAGATGCGCCAAAAGCTGAAGCGAAGAAAGAAGCTCCTAAAGCAATTCCTGCTGGAGAAATGGAAACTCGTGAAAAGATCAAAGGAATTAGAAAAGCGATCTCAAAAGCGATGGTTAATTCCAAACATACAGCTCCACATGTTACACTTATGGATGAAGTGGACGTTACTGATCTTGTTGCACACCGTAAGAAGTTCAAGCAAGTTGCTGCAGATAAAGGCATCAAGCTTACTTATCTTCCATACGTGGTAAAAGCATTAACTTCTGCACTACGTGAATACCCTGTGCTTAATGCATCTATCGACGATGCAAACGAAGAAATCGTATACAAGCACTATTACAACATCGGTATTGCAGCAGATACAGATAACGGTCTTATGGTACCAGTTGTTAAAGATGCTGATCGTAAATCCATCTTCAAAATCTCTTCTGAAATCAATGAGCTAGCTACTAAAGCGCGTGATGGTAAGCTTTCTGGTGAAGAGATGAAGGGCGGATCTTGTACGATTACGAATATTGGTTCTGCAGGCGGTCAATGGTTCACACCAGTAATCAACCACCCAGAAGTAGCGATCTTAGGTATCGGCCGTATTGCTGAAAAAGCAGTTGTTAAAGATGGAGAAGTGGTAGTAGCTCCTGTTTTAGCTTTATCTCTTAGCTTTGACCACCGTCTGATCGATGGTGCAACAGCTCAAAATGCATTGAATCACATTAAGCGTTTATTGAACGATCCACAACTATTAGTAATGGAGGCGTAATTCGATGGTAGTAGGAGATTTTCCAATTGAGTTAGACACACTTGTCATAGGTTCAGGTCCTGGGGGATATGTTGCAGCAATTCGTGCAGCACAATTAGGACAAAAAGTGGCTATTGCGGAAAAGGCAGAAATGGGCGGCGTTTGTTTGAACGTTGGTTGTATTCCATCAAAGGCTTTGATTAATGCAGGTCACCGTGTAGAACATGCTAATCACTCTGAAGATATGGGGATTACTGTTGATAACGTAACAGTTGATTTCAGCAAAGTTCAAGACTGGAAAGCAGGCATCGTTAAGAAGCTTACTGGCGGAGTTGAAGGACTTTTAAAAGGAAATAAAGTTGAAATCATTCGTGGTGAAGCTTATTTCGTAAACGAAAACACTGTACGTATCATGGATGAGAAGAACTCTCAAACATACACGTTCAAAAATGCGATCATCGCTACTGGCTCACGTCCTATTGAAATCCCAGGTTTTAAATGGAGTGACCGTATTATCTCTTCTACAGGAGCTCTTGCTCTTAAAGAGATTCCTAAGAAGATGGTAGTGATCGGTGGCGGTTATATCGGTATGGAGCTTGGAACAGCATATGCGAACTTCGGTACAGAAGTAACAATCCTTGAAGGAAGCAAACAAATCCTTCCTGGTTTTGAAAAGCAAATGAGCCAAGTCGTTTCTAAACGCTTAAAGAAAAAAGGCAATGTAGAAGTATTTACAGAAGCTATGGCTAAAGGCGTTGAAGAAACGAAAGACGGTGTTACTGTAACAGCTGAGATCAAAGGTGAGTCTAAGACTTTTGAAGCTGACTATGTTCTCGTAACGGTTGGTCGTCGTCCAAATACTGAAGAACTTGGTCTTGAGCAAGTTGGTGTTGAAATGACTGAACGCGGTCTGATCAAGATCAACAAAAAAGCACAAACAAACATTAGCGGTATCTACGCGATCGGTGATGTAGTTGAAGGTCCAGCTCTTGCTCACAAAGCTTCTTACGAAGGTAAGGTAGCTGCGGAAGTAATCTCAGGACATGCTGCAGAGATCGATTACATGGCTATCCCTGCTGTAGTGTTTACAGATCCGGAACTTGCTACAGTTGGTTACGACGAAAAATCTGCTAAAGAAGCAGGATTTGATGTGAAAGCATCTAAATTCCCGTTCGCAGCAAATGGTCGTGCTCTATCTATGAACGAGACAGATGGTTTCATGAAACTGATCACTCGTAAAGAAGATGGACTTGTACTAGGAGCTCAAATTGCTGGTGGAAATGCATCTGATATGATTGCAGAACTAGGATTGGCAATTGAAGCGGGTATGACTGCTGAAGACATCGCTATGACGATCCATGCTCATCCGACATTCGGAGAGATTTCTATGGAAGCAGCTGAAGTTGCTATCGGACTTCCTGTACACATTGTAAAATAAATATACAATTGAAACCCCTTGTGACTGTTCGCAGTTCACAAGGGGTTTTTTTGTTCAATCATATATAAGGAGAAGCGTCATAATCTTTATTTAAAAGCACTTGTCTAAAATATATAAAGAAAACTATGCATTTTTCCTAATTGTTGAAACCGATCAAGATTATTAATTACATGGAGGAAGCGATGAGAGTTTTATTATGCACTGTCATTCAGATTGTCATGTGGTGCGGTTATTCGATCGTACTTTTTCTCTCACATCACGACCATAATTTTTATGAAACAATATTAATGTTGATGTTTGGATATTTCAACTTTCTGGTAGCCCAGCGTTTGAACATTAACAGATCAGTTGCTTTAAACATGACCATATCATTAACCCTTATATATGTGACCGGTAAAATGATAATTGGATAAATCCTAACTATTATTTATGCTTTTTTCTAATAATGTTCCTCATGAATGTTGATTTTCCTTACCATTTGAAAGGAGCAACTCCTAACAGGACGAGCGGTCTGTACGAGGGTGTAAATGACTCTTTCAACCTAAACAGCAAAAGATGAATGGCTAAGAAGAGGTCTTCTTAGCCATTCATCTTTTGATTTTTGGAAGGTGGAAAAAACTACTTCCCAAGGGCGATATGAGATATCATAATCAATCTTATTTTAATTTTGTCTCTTCAGAAAGTGCCTTTTTAAGAGAGATCATCATAAAGATCAATACAAATGCAAAGGGAAAGGCTGCAATGATTGACGCTGTTTGTAATCCTTCTAATCCACCTGTATACAATAGGATGGTTGCAGAAGCAGCTATAACGATTCCCCAAATGAATTTGGTCATAGAAGAAGGGTTCAAACGACCGTCACTTGTCTGCATACCTAAAACGAACGTAGCAGAATCTGCTGATGTAATAAAGAACGTACTGATTAAGAAAATAGCTAAGACCGACATGATGGTTCCGAACGGAAGATGTTCAAACAGTGCGAAAAGCGCCACCTCTGTACCTTTATCCGAAATGATTTTGTTAAGACCAACGTTATTAAAGATTTCTAGATGTAGAGCTGCTCCTCCAAAAATGGAAAACCAGAGTGCTCCAAATATAGTCGGGACGAGCAATACACCCATAATAAATTCACGAATGGTTCTCCCTTTTGATACACGAGCTATAAATGTACCAACGAATGGTGCCCATGCGATCCACCAAGCCCAATAAAAGACTGTCCAGCCTTGAATCCAGCCTGCTTCACTAGGTCTGAACGGACTGAGTTTTAAACTCATGCTAGGAAGGTATTGCAGGTAGTTCCCAAGAGATTGTACGAATACATCCATGATGAAGTTCGTAGATGACGCGAAAAGCAAGAACGCCATGAGTAGAACGGCTAACATAATGTTCAAGTTACTTAAATATTTTATTCCTTTGTTTAATCCTGTTTGAGCAGAAAGAGTGAATAAAACAGTAACGATGGCGATGATAATCAATTGTGTGGTGAAGTTATTTGAGATGTTCGTTAAATAAGAAACACCACCACTAATTTGAACGGCACCAAGTCCTAAAGAAGTTGCAACTCCAAAGATCGTGGCAAAAACTGCAACAATATCGATCGTTTTACCAATGGGGCCATTAACTCTATCTCCTAACAATGGGGTGAAGATCGCACTGATCAATCCTGGTGCGCCTTTTCTAAATTTAAAATAAGCAAGTGACAATCCGATTAACGTGTATATCCCCCAAGGGTGCAATCCCCAATGAAAGAAGCTGTATCGTAGCGCAGCTTGAGCAGAGGCGGCATTTTCTCCTTCGCCTGATGGAGGTGTATAAAAGTGGCTGATTGGTTCAGCTACACCCCAAAAGACAAGGCCAATACCCATACCAGCACTAAACAGCATAGCAAACCATGTGATCGTTGAGTACTCGGGCTTATCATCTGGTTCACCAAGTTTAATTCTACCGTACTTACTAAATGCTAGATAAAGCACAAAAATCAAGAAGCTCGTTGCTGAAAGCAGGTAGAACCAGCCAAATTTCTCTTGTAAGAAATTTTGAATATCGGTTGCCTTATCTTGGAATTCGGCAGGGAATAAACTTCCTATGATAACAAAAACGACAGAAATTATTAACGAAACGATAAAAACAATGTTCGGTTGTTTTTTCATCTCTTCACATCCTTTCATGATATGTATTCTTTTTATTTTTCCCTAAGGGCCCGAAAGTTTACATTGTAGTAAAAATAAAATAGGAAGTCCAATCATATGATTGGACTTCCTATTCAATAAAAGTCTTTATTTGTCTTACTTTTTAGGATAATAATACATCACCCTGCCATTAAAAAGGTGAAGTTCACCTTTTAATTTGGAAGCGATAAACTTACAGAATTCATTGGCTTTACCTTTATCACCATGAGTGGAAATGTCGGTAAGTGTAAATTGTATGTAATGTTGTTCATTGTCACTATCATCTTCTTTTCCGATACCAACTAAAATATATCTATTTTTTCTTTGATCTAAACCTTTTAAATAAAACCATTTTCCTTTCGCTTCTTCCTTTTCTTCGATCGTGTAAGGAAAGGCTGCTTCTGCATATCCCCATGATAATTGTTCACCTGTTTTTGTTGTAATGGAACGGTAATACAGCAGAAGGTCTTTTAGTTCATCTATTGTGATCACTTGTTGTATAGATGCGGGAACAAGCTTAACATAGGCGCTTTGAGACATGTAATCCACTCCAATTTGTAATTTTTATCGTCAACTACACATATGAATAGTATATCATATTTTAAGAAGATTTTGACAAATTGAGTTTGAAACTTCTGAAATAAGGGAATTACTCTTACATTCAATGACACTTCCATTAGTATAACTTATTTAGTTCCAGTAAATAGACGACCCGATCGATGAACGAGGTAATCATACGAGGAGGGGTAATATGGAATGGTTTGAAAAATTGTACGACGAGAGTGAGTCCGTAAATGTCAGGTTTGTAGGATTTACTACAGATACTGTCAGGTATGATTTTGGCATTGTTTATACGAATATGTTTTTTGGTAAGCCGTTAGTTGTATGCATGCAAACAGGAAGATCAGCGTTATTAGATTCAAATGATATGAGAAATCTTGAATACATCAAGCAGGTGTTTCACATAAAAACACTTAAAGAAGCTGAAGATCTAGCGCTTTTCTTTGAAGAAGCAGTACCAAATATTCAAACGATCGAACAATACGATTAAATAACATATTTTTTTAAATGTGTTATACTAAATGTGTTGACAAATTAAATGTGACATAATAATATAAGAGTATAAACGTAAGCGCTTTCAAAATGTGAAGGGAGATGGGACGGATGGGAGTAATCATTTGCCAAACGTGTGAAACAACAATTGAGCATTTTGAAGAGGAAAAAGTAACCACTTTATATTCAAACACATGCCCGCATTGCCATGAGCAAACGAACTTAGATAAGTAAGAAAAAAGAAGACCTCCTAAGGTCTTCTTTTTTATGGTTGATTATCGAATAGCAACTTGTTCTTGAATAACCTTCAAGTATTTTAAATCTGCATTCTCTGGGCCTTGAACTGGGAGACCCGCTTCGAGGTTTTCTTTAATATAATCCAAATTTTCTTTCGTGATGATTTCTCCAGGGATGAAGATCGGAATTCCTGGTGGATAGACCATGACGAATTCTGCGATGATTCTACCTGCAGATTCTTCGAACGGTACACTTTCTGTATTCGCGTAAAAAGCATCACGAGGTGAAAGTGCAAGCACAGGTATATCAGGGACATGTACAGGTAGTGCCTTGATCTCCTCATTCTTTGAGTGGCTTAACTCATCAGAAAGTTGAGTTAACGCTTTAACGAGGATCATCGTATCTTTTTCATGGTCAGCCGTTGTGATCAAACATAATATGTTGTACAGATCAGACAACTCTACCTCAATATTGAAGTTTTGGCGCAGCCATGTTTCAGCTTCATATCCTGTAATACCGAGATCCTTTACTGAGATTAAGAGCTTAGATGGGTCATAATCAAATGTAGCTGAAGTGCCGAGCTTTTCTTCACCTACACAGTAGAGATTAGGAATATCATTGATCTTTGCTCGCGTTTCATTAGCAAGTCGGATTGTTTTTTCAATCAGTGTATACCCTTCAGTAGCGAGACGACGACGAGCAGCATCCAATGAAGCAAGAAGGATATAGGATGTTGATGTCGTAGTCATCATACTAAGAATGGTTTGCACACGTTGTGGCGATACAAGACCTTCTTTTACATTTAGGATTGAACTTCCTGTAAGTGAGCCACCTAATTTGTGAACACTCGTTGCGGCCATGTCTGCTCCAGCTTGCATCGCAGATAGTGGCATGTGATCATGAAAGTGAATCAATACTCCATGTGCCTCATCTACTAGTACAGGTACATCAAATCTATGAGCAATATCTACAATACCTTTTAGGTCAGCTGCAAATCCAAAATAAGTTGGGTTGATCACAAGTACCGCTTTCGTATCAGGGTGTTGATTTAAAGCTTTTTCAACGCTATCAGGCGTAATTCCATGTGAGATCCCTAGCTCAGGATCGATCTCAGGGTGGATAAAGATTGGTGTTGCACCTGAAAAAACAATAGCTGTCATGATTGACTTATGCACGTTTCGCGGCACGAGGATCTTATCTCCTGGTGACACGACAGACATGATCATCGTCATGATGGCACCACTTGTTCCTTGTACAGAAAAGAACGTGTGATCGGCACCAAAAGCTTGTGCGGCAAGGGCTTGTGCTTTTTTAATCATGCCTTTAGGATGATGCAGGTCATCTAATGGAGTAATGTTAATCAGGTCGATTGATAGTGCGTTCGGTCCAATAAAATCTTTAAATTCTTCATCCATTCCTTGTCCTTTTTTGTGACCCGGAATGTGAAACTGCAATGGGTTCTTGTTTGCATGTTCACGCAAACCAGTGAATAAAGGAGTTTCGTGTTGAGACAATGTATTCTACACCTCATCTATCGTTAACTTATAATAAATTTCCCTTTTTATAAAACAAAAGAAGTATAACAGAAAATGCATGAAGATGTAAGTAAATGATTTAATTTTCAGGGAGGAAATAAAAATGAAAACTAGACTTACAGAACTATTACATATTAAGTTTCCGATCATTCAAGGAGGACTCGCATACCTAGCATATTCAGAACTTGCTTCAGCTGTTTCTAACGCTGGTGGTCTTGGTCAGATTACGGCCATGTCATTACCAGATTCAAATGCCTTAAAGTCTGAAATTCAAAAAACAAAAAAATTAACATCTCATCCTTTTGGAGTTAACTTTGCGATCGGACAACATGGAAGACCGTATGAAGACATGCTTGAGGCCGCAATAGAAGAAGGGGTTGAAGTAATCAGTGTAACAGGAGGTAACCCTGCGCCTATATTAGATCGGTTAAGAGGTACAGGAATTAAAACATTAGTACTCGTGTCAAGCGTCAGACAAGCTATGAAAGCCGAACAATTAGGTGCTGATGCAGTAATGGCAGTAGGGCAAGAAGGTGGTGGCCATATCGGGAAAGAGGACACCGGAACATTTGTATTGGTTCCTAGAGTTGTTGACAATGTTTCAATCCCAGTGATCGCTTCAGGAGGTATAGGGGATGGGAAAGGACTGATGGCCGCACTCGCGCTTGGGGCAGAAGGAGTTGAGATGGGAACAAGATTTATCGCTACAGAAGAATGTGTTCACGCACATCCTTTATATAAACAACTTGTTGTTGAAAGTTCAGAATTAGATACTGTGGTCATTAAGAGGACATTAGGTGCACCTGGCAGAACGCTTCGAACGGATTTCACATTAAAAATTTTAGAAGAAGAAAATAAGGGTGGTACATATCAACACTTAAAAGATTATATTAGTGGAGAGGCGAATCAAAAATTAATCTATGAAGGAAGAAGAGACGAAGGATTTGGATGGGCTGGACAAATTATCGGTAAGATTAACGATGTGCCTTCAGTAGAAGCGTTATTCAAAAGGATGAGTGCGGAAGCTGAAACCATTAAACAAAGATTAAACAACCTTTTCTAACACTTTTCTAACAATGAGGATACATACCCATACATTTCTGTTGTACGGCAATATACTAGTGGTAAGAAGCAGCGAAACTTCTGCTTCCTGCCACTATTTTTTATTTATAGTTTCTTTCTTAGTTCATAAAGAGGTAACAGTGTCTTGAACGTTTCATCGATTCGTTCGTACCAGTCACTCTCACTCATCGTAGCTGCCTTATCTCTTTCAATACGAACGCCACAAAGTAATTCTGCTTTTTTTATCGTGCTAAGACGGGTTGCCATTTCTTTTAGACGATCCTTTTTCACTTCACGATGTGGAGTGCTATCAGGCTTCATATGATCATCAGACCATACAAAATCATTAGGTATGTCCTTCTTGATCTTGTTTAAGTTCTTAAGAATAATCTTTCCGTAAGCATCCTTAATAGGTGCTTCGTAGATGAGTGCGAACCACAGAAATACATGCGTTTCCCAAAGTCCTATTTGAAAATGTGGCAACATCTTATAGCCCCTTTTGTTAGGTGCAAAAGCTACCCAAGTATCTTTTGGAGGATTTACCGTTCTTCTTGCATGTTTTGCAACATGAAAGAACATCTCTTCTCCAGTAAGTGCACTTAGTTCTTCTGCATATTTATTCCCTAAGGCCTCGAGTTTTGGGCGAATCCGGTTGATGATTTGCTCCATACGCTCATCAAGACCTTGTGTTTGGAAAACCTTAAAGTCTGAATCATTGAATCCGTTAAATGTCATTTAGAAATCCTCCTGGTCATCAAGTGCTACAAAGAATTTTAACATAGGAAAAGCTTTATAAAAAAATGTTTGCATTAGATTCCGCAAAGTGCCGTTTCCATATACATGGCTGCTTCATAAAATGAAGAAAAGAAGATAACGAGAAAAAGAAAGGATGTGCCGGTGAAATGAAACAAGTAATGAACACATTGAAAAGAACGGATGCAGAAAGAAGAATTCCAGTATTAAAACTTGAGATTGATTATGAACTAGCTACTTTGTTTGATGCTTTAAAAGCGAAAGATCAGAAACAGATCAACGAATCAAAGCGTAAGCTCGAACGATTAAGGCTGGAGCTCGTGAGATTAGAAGCATGATCCAAGCTGATAGCGGATAACAAAAACGAATCCATCATGAACGGATGGTTCGTTTTTTTGTGAAGAGAATGAAATTGACTTATACTATAAGAAAGGTAAGGAGTGAAAACATGACGAACGAAGAATTGATGAGTATTGAGAAACATTTGAAGACATGGACACTTGAATCCGCACAGCTCTTAAAAGATTCTTTTCAGAACACGTTAACGATTACATATAAATCACATATCGCAGATCTTGTCACCGATATGGATAAGAGTATTGAAAAATTCTTTATAACGAAAATCCAACAAACTTTTCCAGATCATAAAGTGCTTGGAGAAGAAGGCTATGGAGATGAGATTAAAGGGAACTCCAAAGGTGTAATATGGATTATCGATCCGATCGATGGCACGACAAACTTTATTCATCAACAAGCTAACTTTGCGATCTCAGTTGGAATTTATGAAGATGGTATTGGGAAATTAGGACTGATTTATGATGTGGAGGGAAGTAACCTTTATTTTGCTAAAGAAGGTGAAGGCGCTTATTTAAATGGTAAGAAATTACCGAGATTAGAGGAAGTGACATTATCTGAATCTGTGGTAGGAGTTAATGCTACGTGGGTTAGTCCGAACAGACGCATCAATCATGAGCATGTACAGCAGATCATCAGAAAATCCAGAGGGAGTCGATCATATGGATCAGCTGCGATCGAACTCGCTTATGTTGCATCCGGTAGACTAGACGCTTATATGACTCTGCGACTTTCACCGTGGGATTTTGCGGCGGGTTTGATCCTTTTGAATGAGGTCGGTGCTATTGTAAGCCGAACGGACGGTGAACCTGTTCAACTTCTCGAACAAAATAGCATTCTGGCAGCAAAGCCTGGATTGCATAAAGAAATGTTAGAGCACTTAATATAAAACACAGAAAAAAGGAGAACGTTCGATTATGAACGTTCTCTTTGCTTCTTTTTAAGAGTAAAACCATATCCCATAAGTAAAAATACAGAAACGATCGATATTAGAAAGATCAACCAGCTTTTTTCACCAATTGCTATACCTATGCCGCATATGGCGAATGCCGTTAATAGAGCTATAAAAAAGAAAATGATATTCATGATGACCTCCAAAGCCAAAAACTTGTCTATACTGTATTAAGTGTACCGAATTTACATAAAAAGAAAAAGCCTTTCTGTAAATTTGTGATATAATAGTCGAGTTGAACAAAAAATGATAAGAAAAAGAGATAGGATATAAGGAGAGAATACATTTGAATAGAAGAGATGATTTACGCAATATAGCAATTATCGCCCACGTTGACCATGGTAAAACGACATTGGTGGACAAATTGTTACATCAGTCAGGAACTTTCCGTGACAACGAACAAGTTAATGAACGTGCTATGGATTCCAATGCTCTAGAACGCGAGCGCGGAATTACAATCCTAGCTAAAAATACAGCAATTAACTATAACGAGAAACGCATTAATATCATGGACACTCCAGGACACGCCGATTTCGGTGGTGAAGTAGAACGTATCATGAAAATGGTTGATGGTGTTCTACTTGTTGTAGATGCATATGAAGGTTGTATGCCGCAAACGCGTTTCGTTTTGAAAAAAGCGCTAGAGCAAAAGTTAACACCAATCGTAGTTGTAAACAAAATTGACCGTGATTTTGCACGCCCTGAAGAAGTAGTAGATGAAGTGATCGATCTATTCATCGAACTAGGTGCTGAAGAAGATCAATTAGAATTCCCTGTTGTTTATGCATCTGCACTTAAAGGGACTGCTTCAATGGACCCAAGCAAGCAAGATGAAGATATGACAGCTCTACTTGATACGATCATTGAAACAATTCCAGCACCGGAAGATAACAGTGCTGAGCCACTTCAGTTCCAAGTTACAATGCTAGATTACAACGACTATCTTGGCCGTATCGGAATTGGTCGTGTATTCCGTGGAACAATTAAAGTAGGTCAAGCTGTTTCACTAATGAAGCTTGATGGATCCGTGAAAAAGTTCCGTGTTACAAAACTTTTTGGTTTCTTAGGCCTAAAGCGTATTGAAATTAACGAAGCAAAAGCGGGAGACCTTATCGCTGTATCTGGAATGGAAGAAATCAACGTTGGAGAAACAGTGTGCCCTGAAGGTCAAGAAGAAGCACTTCCTGTTCTTCGTATCGATGAGCCAACTTTGAAGATGACGTTCTTAGTTAACAACTCACCGTTCGCTGGTCGTGAAGGTAAATATGTAACGAGCCGTAAAATTGAAGAGCGTTTGATGTCTGAGCTTGAAACAGACGTAAGTCTTCGTGTTGAAAACACGGATTCTCCAGATGTTTGGACAGTGTCTGGTCGTGGAGAGCTTCATCTTTCAATCTTGATTGAAAATCTTCGCCGTGAAGGATTTGAGCTTCAAGTATCAAAACCTGAAGTAATCGTTCGTGAAATCGATGGCGTAAAATGTGAGCCAGTAGAACATGTTCAAATTGACATTCCTGAAGAGTACACAGGTGCGATCATGGAATCTTTAGGAGACCGTAAAGGTGAAATGAAGAACATGGTGAACAATGGTTCTGGGCAAGTGCGTCTTGAATTCATGGTACCTGCTCGTGGTTTGATCGGTTACACAACTGAGTTCTTAACACAAACACGTGGTTACGGGATCTTAAACCACACGTTCGACAGCTATCAGCCGATGGTCGCTGGAAACGTTGGTGGACGTCGCCAAGGTGTACTCGTTTCAATGGAAAACGGGAAAGCTTCTCAATACGGAATCATGGGTGTTGAAGACCGTGGTACGATCTTCGTTGAGCCAGGAACAGAAGTATACATGGGTATGATCGTTGGGGAACATACTCGTGAGAATGACATTACAGTTAACATCGTTAAAGTCAAGCAGATGACTAACATGCGTTCTGCGAACAAAGACCAAACAGTAAGCATGAAGAAGCCTCGTATCATGTCACTAGAAGAAGCATTAGAATACTTGAACGATGACGAGTATTGCGAAGTAACACCTGAAAGCATCCGTCTTCGTAAAAAAGTGCTTGATAAGAACGAGCGTGAAAGAGTAGAAAAGAAAAAGAAACTTGCTCAAGGCTAAACATATTTCTTAACAAAACGATCGGGAGTGGGAATCGTGGAGGAACAAGAAATCATGAAAGCGACAGGGGAAGATTCGTCCTCCATGGCATTGCTGCTAGGGATTGAGAACGACCCCGTCAGAGCTTTTCTGCTGTTATATCTCATCATAACAGTGTTAAGCATCATTGTTTTTAAGTTAGGATTTGCAAAGAAACTACCGCCGTTAAAAGCGGTAGTAATCTATTTGTTTTTGATTATCGGATGTTTGCCACTAGCATTTTTCGGCATTGGACTGCCAGTTGCTGAAGGTTTGATGGTAGCCGCACTCATCTTGATCATTTACAAAGTCCGACTTCATCAGAGTAAGAAAGAAAAAGGCTGATAGGGGGGGGCTTATATGCAGCTTGTTGACGCTCTATCCAATTGGTTGAGCATTAGGAAAGTACATGAAAAAAGACCCCATGACCTAGCAGCTAAGGAGACTTTTGAATTTTTCACTGAGATTCTTACTGAAGATCATCACGTGAACATCGTTGCTGTAACAATTTCAGGTCCTTATTATGAGGTAAAATATGAAGTGAACGGCACAGAAAGCTCGGAAAAGTTTTTTATAGACAGTATTGATGCTTTATACGAAGGAATTCAAAGTGAACCAAGATTTAACGAGGAGTGCTGATTAATCAGTACTCCTTTTTTTGTTAAGTTGAGCTACGAAATATGCAATGATAATCGCGAAGAGTATGTGGCCGAGTAACCAAAGTAAGAATGGTAACGTTAATGAGTCTGAAAAAGGCTTTTCCACAGCTAAGTAGTAAAGAGGGAAAAAGGTGATCGACATGACTCCATTGATGGCTAAAGAGATCTGGTAAGGGTGATTATAGATTTTGCAAAGTATATCTACAACTGCGATAAGGATAATCGCAATGATAATATGAAGAAAGAACTGAAAGGGTTCATTATAGATAATGGAATCAGGAAGAGGCAGAAAATCGATATTTAATAAAAATGTGTAAAGTTTCATCCCAAATAATAGTTCTAGCATGTAAAAAAAACAAGCCAGCAGAACGCCGGCGATGGTACCAAATAAAATCCATGAAATAATCCTTTTGTTATTACCAATCATTGTTAGTATCCGGACTTCGGTACAATGTAAAATTACCGGTAGCTTCACGCTCCGCAGTTTTTCGCGTTATGCGTTCTCTGCAAGATTCGCACATAAACGTGTGTATAGGACGGTTTCTTAATTTTTTTGCAAGGGAGCATTCATTTTCAATAACTTCAATATTATCGCATAATACGCATTTTACACGCAATGTTTTTCACCTCTTTCAATTAGTATACCATAAAGAAATTGGAAAATTAAACGAACGACGCTTAGGCTTTGAGTAGATAGCTAATTTTCAGGTGAACAAAATAAACGGATTGTCTTTCGATAGCGAACACACATCCTTTTATAGGAGGTGATTTGTATTTTATCCGAAGAAAGCTCCCTTATTTACGTGTAATTCAAAATAATTACGAGCATAAAATATTTTATCCGATTTTCGACAAAACCTCTGTGTTAACGTATAAAAAAGACTCATGAGCTAAGGCGTCATGAGTCTTTTCCATTCTAAAAAATCACGTTTCATTTAATCGTTGAGGCTGATTCTTATCTGATTTTTCTTGTTTTTGCTGTTGATTTTTTAGCTCTTGTTGTTCTCTTTTTGATAATTGGCTATCGTTCGTTTCCGTTGGAGAAGGCTTTTTGGTCTGAATGCTGTGAGGCACTTGTGGCATTAATCTTCCAACAATACCTGCTAGCTCTTTCATAATTCCGCCTATCGGATGGCCTTGACGAATTTGTTTACCCATCTGACGAAGTCTTTCTACTGTATCAGGGTCAGCTGTAACGAGAGCATTCTTCCCGTTAGGGTCATTCTTTAAGGATTCAGCAACCGAATATTTGATAGATCCTACTTTCGAATTATCTAGCTTGCGATCCACATCTATCCCCACGACAGCATATGGACCTAATACAACAGCTGTTGCATCTTCTACACCTGGAATACCAGTAGCTAATCCTACTAGGTGCCTTGATATCTCTTGAGAACCTTTTGGCTGGTGAGGTTTTTTACTGTTTGCGGTTTGGTTCACTTTTGTGAGCCTAGGAGTATTTTGGTCATTCTGAGCGTTATCTTTATTATTGTTCATGCAGCCAAAAAGTACGAATATGGCACTAAGGACGGCTATGATACGAAATATTTTCAATGAAATTCATCCTTCCAGTTCATTTTTCGTTATTTTTTGTACATTCTTCTAACTTTATTCCTTTGTACATACATTTTTAATAGGCAGTCCCTAAACACTTTGCATTTAATGATTTCAAGAACACATTAAGTCAGGAGGCTGAATGTTGAATAAACGATACGTCCTAGATACGAACGTACTGTTGCAGGACCCATACTCCATACAATCTTTTGGAGATAGTGAAGTAATTATTCCTGCAGTTGTGTTAGAAGAAGTCGATTCAAAAAAACGTTACATGGACGAAATTGGAAGAAACGCACGTGAGGTTTCTCGTCTGATCGATAGAGTCAGACAAAATGGACAGCTGCATAAAGGAGTTCCTCTTGAAAATGGTGGAACCCTTCGAGTCGAACTCAATCATAAATCCTTTAAAAGACTTCAAGAAACATTTGTGGAACAAACGAACGATAATCGAATACTCGCTGTAACCTTGAACCTTCAACAAGAAGAAGAAGAAAAGAAAAGTGGCATCAAAGTTATACTTGTCTCAAAAGATGTCCTCGTTCGAGTAAAAGCTGACGCGCTTGGTATTGAAGCAGAAGATTTTCTGAGCGATCGCGTAATAGATAAGAATGACCAAACGTATACAGGATACAAAGAAATATATGTACAAGGTGATCTGTTGAATAAATTTTACGAAAAAAATGAACTTCAATTGATCGAGTTGACGGGTCATTCTTTCCATCCTCATCAATTTGTAATTCTAAAAGATGTGTTCAGGTCATCTGTCTCTGCTCTTGGGAAAGTGGATGAACACGGTAAGACGCTAAAGCCTCTTCGGTACGATTCAGAACAGATATGGGGAATTCGAGCGAGAAATGTTCAGCAGAAGATGGCGTTTGAATTACTTCTACGCAAAGACTTGCCACTCGTGACTTTAATCGGTAAGGCAGGAACAGGAAAAACACTGATCACCCTCGCTGCAGCACTGCTTCAAACAGAAGACTTAAAAGATTATATAAAGCTCTTTATCGCTCGGCCAATTGTTCCGGTGGGAAAAGATATCGGATACTTACCAGGGGAAAAGGAAGAAAAATTAAAACCATGGATGCAACCAGTCTATGACAACTTAGAATATTTATTTAATACAAAAAAATCCGGTGAACTTGAAAAGATACTAGCTGGCATCGGTTCTATTCATGTTGAAGCCTTGACGTATATCAGAGGAAGAAGTCTGCCAGATCAGTTCATTATCATTGATGAAGCACAAAATTTAACGAAACATGAAGTGAAGACTATATTGACCCGTGTAGGAGAAGGTAGTAAGATCGTTCTCTTAGGAGATCCCCAACAGATCGATCATCCTTATCTTGATGAGTTTACGAACGGATTAACGTATGTGGTAGAGAAGTTTAAAGATCAAGCATTGAGTGGTCATGTTCGTTTAGAAAAAGGTGAACGTTCATCTCTGGCCCAGATTGCTGCGGATCTATTATAAATAGTGTGAAGAAGAATAAGTAAAAAAAGACAGCCCATGTATGAGCTGTCTAATTTTGAATTAGAGAATCGTTACGGCAGAAATGTGTTTGATCGGATTTTCTTTGTTACGACCATCGCCAAAATAGAAATGAACAGGACCGTCGTCTTTGAGTGGTTTTCCATTATTCGAAAAAGCAAAGTAGCCGTTTTGAGCTTCTTCAAGTGTGATCTCAACGCTACCGTCCCCTGACTCTATCCTCACTTTTTCTGCGTCAGGGTGCGGTTGTGCATTATAGATAAAATACGAAAGAGAAATAGCGAATGAACTTGTTAACAGTGTTTCTTTTAATGTGCTCTTAGAGCTTTGTTTTTTTTGTTCTGATGGAGGGACAGCACCTTCTTGTAATTCACGGTCCCAGTGTGCAGACACTTCTTTTAAGTATTTTTCTTGTTCGTTTTCCTTCGATTTATCTAAATCGAACAATGTGTGTAAATCCTCTTTTCTATCATCAAAAATCCATACACCTGGATCTAATGTAAGGGGATAGTTTACTTTTCCGTTTAATGCAACGATGAATTCCATATAAACCTCCTTGAATTTAAAAACGCTATGAAAAGCATAGCACGATTATAAGAATACTGTAATATGTTGATTTTTTTTATGCAAACCTTTATATTTAAAGGTAGAAATCGTGTCGAACGGAGGGATGATCATTGTCAGCTGAGATGGCAACTGGACATCGGGAAAGGGCATTTGAACTATTAAAAGCAGATGCAGACAAAATCCTGAAACTAATTGAAGTTCAAATGGAAAACTTAACAATGCCACAATGTCCCCTCTATGAGGAAGTATTGGATACGCAAATGTTTGGTTTATCCCGTGAAATAGATTTTGCAGTCCGTTTAAACCTGGTCGAAGAAGAGACAGGTAAGAAGTTATTAGAATCACTTGAAAAGCAGTTAACTGCTTTGCACGATGCCTCAATGAAAAAATGATCGACAACCAGTCCGAGAATAAAATTTGGACTGGATTTTTTTATATACATACAATTGCTTGCATTTTCTTGTGAGTTGCTGATCTCTTTTACAGGTTTCTGCTTTCCAAAGGGTCATTTACATTTATGAGAGGATGTTCATCAAAAAGCCGACATATCATTCGAAATACTATAAGAAGCAGGAGCTGTAGTGTTGTATCATAAATAAAAAAGGTTTATGTGTTACAATATCTAATAATTATAAAGATGCAGTTTTTAAGACTTCATAAGAGAGGAGAAAGGTGAACAACGTGAAAAAAGCAGTAAGACCCTATGACTATTCTTTGATAGTAGCCGTACTATTATTGTGCAGTGCTGGATTAGTCATGATCTACAGCGCGAGTATAGGGGTAACGATCAACAAATACGATTATAGCAGCAGCTTTTTCTTTACAAGACAACTAATCTTTCTTTTAGTTGGGATAGGACTCATGTATTTTACCATGAGGTTTAACGTTCAAATCTATAAAAAGCTAATGATGCCTATCGTCGTCTTTTCTATTCTTATTTTAATATTTGTATTATTGTTCGGACGAGAAGTGAACAACGCAAAAAGCTGGTTATACATAGGTCCGATCGGTATTCAGCCTGCTGAATTCATCAAGCTAACACTAGCCATCTACTTAGCAGCTATCTACTCTAAGAAACAAGGAAAAATGCAAGATTTCAAAAAAGGAGTCATTCCTCCGTTAACGATTTTCGCCATTATGTTCCTTTTAATCTTAAGGCAGCCGGACTTAGGGACAGGCATTATCGTTTCGGGAGTAGCCGGAGTTATTTTGTTTTGTTCGGGTATTAAATTCAAACATATTTTCTCTATGGCAGCATTTGCGGGTATCGTAGGATTAGGAATATTCCTTCGTTTGACACCTGAACAACTTTCCCGTTTTGATGCAGCATTTGCACCTTTTAAAGATCCTGCCGGTGATGGATATCAGCTTGTTAATGGCTATATCTCAATCGCTGCAGGTGGAATTACAGGATCAGGCTTAGGCGAGAGTATACAAAAATATGGGTTCCTTCCTGAACCACACACAGATTTTATCATTGCCATTATTGCAGAAGAGCTTGGTTTTATTGGAGTATTTTCAATAATCGCTTTGTTAGCGTATATCGTTTTAAAAGGATTCTGGATTGGCATGCAGAGTAATGATACATATTCAAGTTTATTAGCATTTGGTATTGCTGGAATGATTGGAATTCAAACAGTGGTCAACCTCGGTGCGGCAGTAGGGTTATTACCTATTACTGGTGTTCCGTTACCATTTATTTCTTACGGGGGCTCATCCCTTCTATTGTTTCTAACATCGATGGGGATTCTCATAAATATTTCTGCAAAAGTAAATCTGAACAAAAAAGTGCCTGATCGAAAGCCCGAAGTAAACAGAAAGATAAAAGCTATCATGTAACGGTAAAAGGAGAGGAACTTGTATGAGTAGAAAAATCAGCAAAGTCTTAGTAGCAAACCGAGGAGAAATTGCAATTCGAATTTTCAGAGCCTGTACCGAACTAGATATACGAACAGTAGCTATTTATTCAAAAGAAGATACGGGATCTTATCATCGTTATAAAGCTGATGAAGCCTATCTTGTAGGAGAGGGTAAGAAACCGATCGATGCTTATCTTGATATCGAAGGCATTATTGAGATCGCTAAGACGAATGGTGTTGACGCGATTCATCCAGGATACGGCTTTTTATCAGAAAACAAAGAATTTGCAGAACGTTGTGATGAAGAAGGAATTATTTTCATTGGTCCGAACCAAAAACACCTCGATGTTTTCGGAGATAAAGTCAAAGCTAGACAAGCTGCTATCGATGCCAACATCCCAGTTATTCCGGGTAGTGATGGACCTGTTAACAGTCTTTCAGAAGTGAGAGACTTTGCTCTGAGCAACGGTTTTCCTATCATTATCAAAGCTTCTATGGGTGGCGGCGGACGTGGAATGCGCATCGTGAGAAGTGAAAACTCCCTTGCGGAAAGTTATGACCGTGCAAAATCAGAAGCTAAAGCTGCGTTTGGTAAAGATGAAGTATATGTCGAAAAGTTTGTTGAGAACCCTAAACATATCGAAGTACAGATACTAGGAGATCATGAAGGCAATTTGGTACATTTATATGAACGCGACTGTTCTGTACAAAGAAGGCATCAGAAGGTAGTTGAAGTTGCACCAAGTGTTTCTCTATCTGAAGAGCTACGTCATGATATCTGTCAATCCGCTGTATCTTTGATGGAGCATGTAGGTTACATCAATGCAGGTACAGTTGAGTACCTAGTAACACCAGATGGCAAATTTTATTTCATTGAAGTGAATCCAAGGGTTCAGGTAGAGCACACGATTACGGAAATGGTCACTGGTATTGATATCGTTCAATCGCAGATTCTTATCGCAGAAGGATACCCGCTACACGGAAAAGAGATTGGTATTCCAAAGCAAGAAGATATCTATTGTCACGGCTATGCGATTCAATCCCGTGTAACTACAGAAGATCCTTCTAATCAGTTCATGCCTGATACGGGTAAGATTATGGCCTATCGTTCTGGTGGAGGCTTTGGCGTTCGTTTGGATGCTGGAAATGGATTTCAAGGTGCTATTATCACGCCTTTTTATGATTCTTTACTCGTTAAGGTGTCAACGTGGGCTTTATCTTATGAGCAAGCAGCTTCTAAAATGTTAAGAAACTTAAAAGAGTTTCGGATCCGTGGTATCAAAACAAACATTGCCTTCCTTGAGAACGTAGTCACACACGAAAAGTTCTTGTCAGGTGATTATGATACCTCTTTCATTGATACAAGCAGTGAACTCTTCGTTTTTCCAAAGCGTAAAGATAGAGGGACGAAGATGCTTTCGTATATTGGGGCGACAACCATCAATGGATTTCCAGGACTTAGTAAGCAGGACAAACCTAACTTTGCTAAACCAAGGATTCCGCAGATTAAACATTCTGAGCCGATTCCGAATGGGACGAAGCAATTGTTAGATGCTGAAGGGCCAGAAGCAGTATCTCGTTGGATAAAGGATCAAAAGAAACTACTTCTTACGGATACGACATTCCGCGACGGTCACCAATCATTATTAGCTACTCGCGTTCGTACGAATGATCTTCTTCATATTGCTGAGCCGACTGCAAGATTATGGCCAGAGATGTTCTCACTTGAGATGTGGGGTGGAGCCACATTTGATGTTTCTTATCGTTTCCTAAATGAAGATCCATGGGACCGCCTGATTAAGCTGAGAGAAAAGGCTCCGAATGTACTGTTCCAAATGTTACTGAGAGCTTCTAATGCGGTAGGGTACAAAAACTATCCAGATAATGTGGTTGAAGAATTCGTTAAAAAGTCAGCTATGGCAGGTATAGATGTCTTCCGTATCTTTGATAGCTTAAACTGGGTAGAAGGTATGAAAGTAGCAATTAGAGCGGTTCGTGAGACAGGAAAGATCGCTGAGGCTGCTATTTGCTATACAGGAGATATTTTAGATCCGAAACGAACAAAATATGATCTGAATTATTATGTGAATCTAGCAAAAGAGCTTGAAGCTGAAGGGGCACATATACTAGCGATTAAAGATATGGCTGGTCTTTTAAAACCACAAGCTGCTTACGATTTAGTATCAGCGCTCAAAGAATCCATTAATATTCCAATCCATCTTCATACGCATGACACGAGCGGAAACGGAATCTATACGTATGCTAAAGCGGCTGAAGCAGGTGTGGATATCGTAGATGTTGCTGTAAGTTCAATGGCAGGTCAGACATCACAGCCGAGTGCAAATTCCCTTTACTACGCGCTAGCAGGAAACGAAAGACAACCTGAAATGAACATTGACCATGTTAAAGACCTCTCTTCTTATTGGGAAGATATCAGGAAATATTATTCTGGGTTCGAAAGCAACTCAGCTGCACCAGACCCAGAAGTATATGAGCATGAGATGCCAGGCGGTCAGTTTAGTAATCTTCAACAACAAGCAAAGGCAGTCGGCCTTGGTGAACGTTGGGATGAAGTAAAACAGATGTATCGTAGAGTGAATGATATGTTTGGTGATGTGGTTAAAGTTACGCCATCTTCAAAAGTTGTAGGTGACATGGCTCTTTATATGGTTCAAAACAATTTAACCGAAGATGATGTATATGATCGAGGAGATTCTTTGGATTTCCCTGACTCTGTTGTAGAATTCTTTCAAGGGTACCTAGGACAGCCGTATGAAGGTTTTCCTAGAGCACTGCAGCGCATCATCTTAAAAGGAAGAGAACCTCTGTCAGTGAGGCCTGGAGAGCTTTTAGAGGCGGCTGATTTTAATGACATGAAGGAAACGTTATTCCACAAGATAAATCGTCAAGTAACTAGTTTTGATGTGCTGGCGTATGCCTTATATCCAAAGGTATTCTTAGATCGAGAGAAGATGTATTCCCAATTTGGAGATATCTCAGTTCTTGATACTCCAACGTTCTTTTATGGGATGAAGCTTGGAGAAGAGATTGAAGTAGAGATCGAGCAAGGTAAAACGTTAATCGTGAAACTCGTTTCAATCGGTGAGGCACAGAATGATGGATCAAGAGTTCTTTATTTTGAACTTAACGGTCAATCACGTGAAATCGTAGTTATCGACGAAAGTGCTAAAGTCACGGTATCTGCAAAGCAAAAGGTAGATCCTTCAAATCCTTCACAGATTGGTGCAAGTATGCCAGGAACTGTGATCAAAGTTCTAGTTGAAAAAGGGGAGAAGGTTAAAAAAGGTGACCACCTCATGATAACTGAGGCCATGAAGATGGAGACGACGGTTCAAGCTCCATTTGATGGAACCGTTAAAGAGATCTCTGTTCAAAACGGAGAGGGAATCGCTGCCGGCGATCTATTAATAGAGTTGATTAAGTAAAAATAAAACGGTCTTTTCTAAAAGATTGTGCTCTGACCTCCTTGTCACCTTTGACAATTGATTGGAGTGGAAGGTGCGAGACTCCTACGGGACAGGCGGGCAGCTGAGACACTTAAGAGTGAAACGTACGAATGTGGCTCAGCGTCTGCCCCGTGGAAAGCGAGCAGCCTGGAACGGAAATCAATACTTCCAAAAGCAACATACGATAACAGCAAAATAAAAAACCCAAGGTGCAAACCGTGCACCTTGGGTTTTTTGATTTACTTTCGATATACGATTAAAGCTAAGTAGCTCAGTGTTCCAAACAAGAAAGAGATGATCAATCCATGCCCAAGGGCTACGAATAAGTTTAAGTTTGAATAAACGATCAATGCTCCTGATACACCTTGGAGGATGACGAATAGGAGAGCGAACTGAAATCCTTTTGTTACTACTTTTTGATCGCTGTAGTACTTTCTCGCGTGATACCAAGAATATACGATCCAAATAAAAAGTACGATAGCCGCAATACGGTGCAACAAATGAATGCTAGCTTGAGATCCTATCGTTGCAAATATGGTTCCGTTACATAACGGGAACTCTGGACCACATCCCATGCTTGAGCCGGTATGTCTTACGAGTGCACCCGTATATACAACCGCATATAGATACGCAAATAACCAATAGATATTTTTCTTGAATCCTGGTGATACTTTCGCTATAAATGGGCGATCAGGATCTTCAAAAGAAAGAATCGCGATCAACAGAACACTTGCAAACGAAACGAGTGAAAAGCCAAAATGAGAAGCAAGAACAGCTGAAGATTGACTCCAAACAACTGCAGCGGCTCCTAAAAGGCCTTGAAGGATAATAAAGAATACCGCTGATCCAGCTAGAATCTTTATTTCTTTTCTATGCGGGTCTCTTCTCCATGCCCAAATCGCGAGTATGATAACGAGAAGACCAAGCCATGCTGACACAAACCGGTGACTTACCTCAATAATCGTTTCAAGTTTAGGTGCTGTAGGCAAGATCTCTCCATAACAGAGGGGCCAAGAATTACCGCATCCGTCTCCCGAGCCTGTTTTTGTTACAACAGCTCCCATTAGCAATACGAGCAACATTCCTAGTGAAGTAATAATAGAATAAATCTGATAAAATCTTTTCAATTCATTCACCTGCTTTTTTTGTCCTATAACCGTTCACAAATTTGTAATAATTTCAACAAGTATTCCAAACACTTCCATCGTACAAATAATATAAGATAGTGTCTATATTAGTCGAAGTATACAAAGGACTTGATTTGTTTTATAATGTTAGAGGACATTTTCTTTATATATTCTTTATATATCACTATCCTATCATATAGGTAAAACGTTCTACTTTACATATTGTGAACAGATGAAGACATTTTTTTACCGTTGATTTTAGAGTCAAGCCCATATAGAATGAATGAGGGCTTAAATAACAGCAAAAGCAAGATTTGGAACATTTTACTCTAAAAGGAGGTGTATCTGTTGAGCAAAACTCCAACTGCATATGAAGTCGCTAACAAAGTAATGGAACCTGGACCTCTATCTGAAGCGAATCCTACAGGCACCTGGAAAGATTTTTTGACCATCGCGAAGCTCGGGATCGTTATGAGTAACTTGATTACGACATTTGCTGGATTCTTTCTAGCTTTAAAATATAACAATCTTTTATTTTCCGACAAGATTGGTGATTTAGTTCTTTGTATTTTAGGTGCAGCACTCGTTATCGCAGGTGGTTGCTGCTTAAATAACTATATTGATAGAGATATAGACCAACTGATGGAACGTACGATTGAGAGGCCGACAGTTACAGGCAGGATTAGTGCGAATCAAGTTCTTTGGGTAGGTATTATTCTTTCCGCAATCGGAACAGTTATGCTTGCCATGACAACATTAACCGCAGCCGTAATGGGATTGATCGGACTTTTCGTATATGTCGTTGTTTACACGATGTGGCTCAAACGAACGCATTCTATTAATACGGTAGTCGGAGGTATATCTGGGGCGGTACCGCCATTAATTGGTTGGGCGGCTGTAGATGCAAACCTTCATTGGGTTGCGTGGATCTTATTCTTGATCATGTTTTTATGGCAACCACCACACTTTTTGGCGCTTGCGATGAAACGTTGTGAAGATTATCGAAAAGCGGGAATTCCGATGCTTCCTGTTGTATCCGGTTTCGCATTAACGAAACGTCAGATGATTTGGTATGTAGCCGCATTACTTCCTGTGTCTCTTTACCTTTTTGAATTTGGTATCGTCTACTTGATCTTGGCTGCTGTGTTAGGAACAGGTTGGCTGATTCTAGCATTATCAGGGTTAAAGACTAAAGATGACATGAAGTGGGCTCGTATGATGTTCGTGTATTCGTTGAATTATATGACCATTATGTTTGTTGCTATGATCTTAGTGAACATATAGATTTTTATGCTGGAACAGCGCAATTGTGCTGTTCCTATAATCGCCTTTACATAAAAGGGCTTTCATAAAAAAGTATGGATGAAGCCTAATTCTTTGTAATCACTCAATAGAGAGTGAGACAACTAGTTGATCGAGAACAATTTAGTGTTACAGCGTAAGATTTACTTTTGCTATTTCCATTCAAATAACCTATTTATTTGAATTGAATAGATAGAACATTCAGTCAAAACAGACTACAACGAGAAAGTGGGGTATATGTAGTGATGAAAAAATGGCTACAAAAAGGGCGTTTTCTTTCCTTATTTGCCATGTTGGCTCTTCTTTTGATGGGGTGCGGAGATCCGACTCTATCAACTTTAATTCCGCAAGGTGAAGTTGCTGACAAACAGTTCCAGCTGATGCTGATCTCTATTAGTATTATGATCCTGGTCCTGGTGGTAGTTTTCGTTCTTTATGCATTCGTATTATTGAAGTTTAGAAAGAGAAAAGGTGACGAATCTACACCTAAGCAAGTGGAAGGTAACCACATGCTTGAACTATTATGGACAGTTATTCCGATTCTTTTGCTTATCATCTTGGCTGTACCAACTGTTATGAGAACGTTTGAATTCTCTGCAGATGCAAAACCAGCTTCTAAGAACGAGCTAAGCATCAAGGTTACTGGACACCAATATTGGTGGGAGTTTGAGTATCCGAAAGAAGAATTAATCACTTCTCAGGAATTGGTTCTTCCAGCAGATACGAAAGTACACGTTGAATTATCATCTGCTGATGTCATTCACTCTTTCTGGATTCCTTCACTAGCTGGTAAGACGGATACGAACCCTGGTGATAAAAACAAGAACTACATGTGGTTTGATACGGGAAGCAAGACAGATGTAGTGTACAAAGGGAAATGTGCTGAGCTTTGTGGTGCATCCCATGCTTTAATGGATTTTAAAGTAAGAGTTGTTTCTAAAGAAGACTACAAGAACTGGGTTGCGGGCTATAAAGCGGCTGACGAAAAATCTTCTGCTAATGCTGATGGACAACAAGTCTTTGAAAAGAACTGTTTATCTTGTCATGCTGTCGGACAAAACGGCGGGAACACAGGACCTAGCTTAACTGGTTTTGGGGATAAAGACCGTGTAGCAGGTATCTTAGAACATGATAAAGAAAATCTGAAAAAGTGGATCAAGGATCCTCAAGAAGTGAAACCAGGTAATAACATGCCTAAAGTTAATCTTTCTGATGAGGAAATTGATGCTGTTTCAGATTACTTGTTAGGTCTTAAATTGAAATAGTCTTAAGCATTGCAAAAAAGGAGGTTACACCGTGGCAACTCACGAAAGTCACAAAAAGAGAAGTGGGTTAATGGATTGGCTCACTACCGTTGACCATAAAAAGATCGGGATTCTGTATCTTTTGGCTGGTGGCTTCTTCTTCTTAATCGGAGGACTTGAAGCAGTTTTAATGCGTATTCAACTTATGGAACCAGACAGCAAGATTTTCACTGGTGAACTTTATAATCAATTGTTAACGATGCATGGAACAACGATGATCTTCTTGGCAGCTATGCCGATCATCTTTGGTTTTATGAATGCGATCGTTCCCTTACAGTTAGGTGCTCGTGACGTAGCGTTTCCTTATGTGAACGCAGTCGGATTCTGGTTATTCTTCTTCGGGGGAGTGCTTTTGAACTTAAGTTGGTTCTTAGGTGGAGCTCCAGAAGCTGGATGGACAGCTTATGCACCTTTATCCACGGTAGCAGAAGACACGGGTGTTGATTTCTATGTACTGGGTCTTCAGATTGCCGGAGCAGGTACTCTTGCAGGAGGAATTAACTTCCTTGTAACGATTATCAACATGCGTGCCCCTGGTATGACATTCATGCGTATGCCATTGTTCACGTGGGCTTCATTTGTTACTTCAGGACTTATTCTTTTCGCGTTCCCTGCACTTACAGTAGGATTCTTCTTACTAATGTTCGAACGTGTATTTGATGCAAATTTCTTTAATCCAGATATGGGTGGTAACATTTTAATCTGGGAACACATTTTCTGGATCTTTGGTCACCCGGAAGTTTATATCTTAATTCTTCCAGCATTCGGTATTATCTCTGAAGTTATTTCTACATTCTCTAATAAGCGCTTGTTCGGTTATAGCGCAATGGTTTTTGCAACAGTACTTATCGGTTTCCTAGGCTTCATGGTTTGGGTTCACCACATGTTCACGGTTGGTTTAGGACCTGTAGCTAACTCAATCTTCGCTGTAGCAACGATGGCGATCGCCATTCCAACAGGTGTTAAGATCTTTAACTGGATCTTTACGATGTGGGGCGGACAGATTCGTTTCTCGACAGCTATGCTATTTGCAGTAGGTTTCGTACCAACGTTCGTAATGGGTGGAGTAACAGGGGTTATGCTTTCTGTACCTGCTGCTGACTACCAATACCATGATAGTTATTTTGTAGTAGCTCACTTCCACTACGTAATCGTAGGTGGTTTGATTTTAGGATTATTCTCAGGTTTATACTACTGGTACCCTAGAATGTTTAACCGCGTATTAAATGAAACACTTGGAAAGTGGAACTTTTGGTTGTTCTTTATTGGTTTCCATTTAACGTTCTTCCCTCAACACTGGTTAGGACTAATGGGGATGCCTAGACGTGTTTATACATATATGTCTGGCCAAGAACTTGACGGAGCAAACTTTGTAAGTACGATCGGTGCAATCCTTATGGGAGCTGGAACAATCGTACTTTTAATCAACATCATTATTTCAGCATCTTCTAAATATGCAACAACAAAAGATCCATGGGATGGTCGTACACTTGAATGGTCTATGCCAGTACCAACTCCAGAATACAACTTTGCTCAAACACCACTCGTTCGTGGTCTTGATGCATTGTATGTTGAAAAAACAGCTGGAAACGGCGAGATGACACCTGCAGAACCTGTAGGAGAGATTCATATGCCAAACGGATCAATTCTACCGTTCATTTTATCTTTAGGCATGTTTATTGCTGGTTTTGGTTTTATCTACTCAAACTGGTACGTAGCAGGAGCAGGACTCGGGCTTGTATTGATCACCATGTTCCTACGTTCTATTATTGATGATCATGGGTATCATATTCATAAAGAAGAAGTTGAAGCAGACATTAAAGGGGGTAGAGCTTAATGAATGCTGGAGAACGTTTAACAGATGCTAATTTCCCTGCTCATCCTGAAAAAGCTACCCTTGAAGGTAAGAATAAATTTTTAGGATTCTGGTTATTCCTTGGTGGAGAAACGGTGTTGTTTGCAACACTTTTTGGGACATATCTTGGTCTTAGAAACATGCATTTAGATGGTCCTTCTGGGGAAGAACTATTTTCACTGCCATTAGTATTTCTAGCTACAATGCTGCTACTTACTAGTTCACTTACGAGTGTGTACGCAGTACTTTCTTTAAAGCAGAACAAAGTACGCTCTTTACAAGGCTGGTTCCTGGTAACCTTATTATTAGGTCTTGGGTTCTTAGGCCTAGAGATTTATGAGTTCATACATTATGTTCACGAAGGTCATACGTTTACTAGTTCTGCATTTGGTTCAGCTTTCTATACATTAGTTGGTTTCCACGGAGCTCACGTATTGTTCGGAATTCTATGGATCACTACGTTGTTAGCAAGAAACTGGAACAGAGGAATCACATTATCTAATGCTCCAAAGTATTATTTGTTTGCTCTATATTGGCACTTTGTCGATGTTGTATGGGTATTCATTTTTACTGTTGTTTATCTAATGGGAAAGGTAGGCTAAACTCATGGCTAATCACACACAAAACCCTGAAACTACCGTTCATCGTCACGAAGAGATTCAGCGTAAGCTTGCCTTGAAAGAGGAGCGTAAGCATCATAACGTTTCTTTTGTCATGATGATTCTTTTAACGATCGTTGCATTCTTTGCGATCTGGAGCGACAAGATCAGTGATTCGTTTGCTGTTTTGTTTATCCTAACATTGGCAGTTGTTCAAGTATTCTTCCAGCTGTATGTTTGGATGCACTTAAGCCACAAAGGACATGACTTCCCAATCTGGGGTATGGCTAGTGGTATATTGGTTGCAGCTATAACAGTAGCTTCCTTAATGGGACTTATTTGGACATCGTAAAGAAGGAAGGGCTGCATCTTGTATGCAGCCCTTTTTATTTGTTACAATATTACGAATTGTCACTAACATTCCGTACAAGTACCAACTATGATTGATATAGTGGTTATGGGTACTTTTATAAAGGAGATGACAGACATGCATCATAATCATCATGTTCATCATACTAGTTTGAGTGATTATAACTGGTACGAGCTTTTTCCGCCTTCTATATATGTTCTAGCCATCATTCTAGCGTTCGTTTATTTTCGATTCGTTGCCCGAGACAAACAGGGTAAGAAGCTCGCGACAAAATGGCAGCAAACTTCAATGATCGCTTCACTCTTGTTACTGATCATTATAAAAGGGACTCCTGTTCAGGTTTTAGGACACAATTATTTATTTAGTGTTCACATGGTGCAGATGGCAGTGCTTTATTTAATGATTGCACCACTCATGATCCTTGCGATTCCTGAGGTGAAATGGAAGAATTGGTTAAACAAAAAAACATTTCTCACTCGTGTTTTTCATTTCCTTACAAAACCGTTGCTTGCACTGCTGATCTTTAACGCTGTATTTTCCTTGTATCATATTCCATTAGTGTTTGATGCCGCCGTTTCAAATCCTATCATCCATTATGGGTATCATGCTTTGTTATTAATAACAGCTTATACGATGTGGTGGCCGGTTCTTTGTCCGGTTAAAGAGCTTGATACGCTATCAGATATTAAAAAGATCGGATACGTTTTTGCGAATGGAGTTCTAATGACTCCAGCTTGCGCATTGATCATGTTTGCAGATTTTCAACTCTATGAAACATACAGAAATGTACCACAATTATTTGAAACGATGACACCGAAAGAAGATCAGCACGTAGGTGGAGTAACGATGAAAATCTTCCAAGAGGTTATCTACGCATTTGTACTCGGTTTGATCTTCACAAGATGGGTGAAAAAAGAGCGACTGCGCGATAAAGCAGATTTAGAGTTAATTAAGAGACAAAATAATCAATTGAAACCTGAATTAAAGTAACCGGCATATTGCGGGTTATTTTTTTGTGTAAAAGTGATGAATGAGATCCTTGTTCAATACGCACCTTTTCTGAGATGAGAGGTAGTAAAATATAAGAAAAAAAAGAAATGGGACAGTGTATGTCGAATAATAAAAGTAAAAGCTCAATAGAAAGGAAAGAAGATCATGAGAATCAGTGCCAGACAAGCAGCTAAAGAATTTATAGAATCTCATTATCCAAACTGTGATGTTGCCTATTTGGCTGGAAGCGTAGTTAGGGGAGAAGAAACAGAGAGCTCTGATCTAGATATTATCATCATCGATCGTTCTGTTAGTGAATCATACCGAGAATCACTTACTGAGTATGATTGGCCGATAGAGGTCTTTGTTCACAATATGTTTACGTACAAACATTTTTTTAAACAAAATATCGATCGAGCTAGACCCTCTCTTCCTCAAATGTGTGCTGAGGGGATCATTCTTCGTGACACAGGACAGGCATCACGAATCAAGAATGAAGCTTTACAGCTGTTAAAAGCAGGTCCAACACCTTGGAAAACGATTGAGATTGAACAAGCACGTTATTTCTTAACCGATCTATTAAACGATTTGGAAGGGTCAACGAATGTTTTAGAAGATTTATTCATCGTTTCAAAACTCGCTGATCGGACACATGAATTTGTATTACGTGTTAATGGGCACTGGATCGGAGAAGGGAAATGGATTCTACGTGCTTTAAAAGAATACAACGAAACGTTTGCAGAACAATTTGCATCTGTATTTGATGATTATTATTCCAATCGCATCAAATCAAATGTAATTGAATTTGTTGACGAAGTAATCGCTCCATATGGTGGCAGACTGTTTGAAGGGTATTCCTCTCAATCTCCAGAAAGAGCTGCTGAATAAGAAAAACCCCTCATGTTAGAGGGGTTTTTTTAAACGTGTAACTCACTATGAAGTGCTTCGATTAATTTGTTGCATTGATTAACAACGTGTTTCGGAAATACTTCATCATATTCCACACCGTGAGGGTAATAATGTTTCCCTACATAAGGTGTTCCAAGTTCAACTTTAGCATGTGGTGTTTCTGTTTCAGCTTCAATAACATGACAAGGGAATCGGAAATAATAAACATCGCCATTCGTCATGTCTTCAAATTTGTAATCATATGTAATACGTTCATAATCCCATTGGCCAGCACGGATCATGCCATGGTTTTCCATTACATGTTCTAAAAGTGAAAACTCAACAACCTTCCCGTTTAAGCCGCTTTCTTCAAATTTCATTGTGAAACCTCCTAGGAATTCAATAAAAAAATAATAATCACTTCTTAATGATATTATGAAAGCGCTAAAGATGCAATCATTGTCAAAAGTGCGTATATTTGTTTTTCTTTCGTAAAGCATAAGGAAGAATAGATTTCCATTTTAGAGGAGGTAAAGATTTTGAAAAAGGTAAGTGAGATCATGACGCGGGAAGTAGATTTTGTAACACCTCTAGACAATGTTTATGAAGTGGCCGTTAAAATGAAGAATGACAATGTAGGTGTTATTCCAGTGTGTGAAAATGAACAAATAATAGGAGTCATCACGGACCGAGATATTGTCGTTCGAGGAGTTGCTGAAAAACGTCCAGGTTCTACAAAAGTAACAGATGTTATGAGCGATGAATTATACACAGGCTCTGCAGATATGACAGCTGAAGAAGCCGCAGACCTTATGGCAGATAAACAAATTAGAAGGTTACCTATCGTTGAGAACAACAAGCTTGTAGGGATTATTTCTTTAGGAGATCTATCTCTTGCAAAAGAGAGTGACTCTGCTGCTGGACATACTCTTTCACAAGTTTCAGAGCAGCGGAATCAAATTCAATAACCAGTAGTAGTATAAAACAGTTCTATTTAAAATGGAGCTGTTTTATTTTTGAAACGGTTCATCCAAACACATACCCTCTATGCTAAACTAAGAAGAGAAGAAAGATATAGGGGGAACCATTATGCGAGGATTGGTTACTTTTTTCCTATCCGTTTTTATTTTGATCGGTTTGTTTTTTTATGATGTTCTGCCAGAATTTAAGGTCGAGAAAGAAAAGCCTGATACAAAAGTAGAGTACATAGAGGAAACATTAAAGATTCCTGATGATGCTGTTTCTAACTGGGTAGGTAAAGATATAGGTGCATTTAAGGAGCAATGGGGAGAACCTGAAAGGATCGATCCATCAAGTTATGGTTATGAATGGTACATTTATGGCAATAAGAGTCCAAAAGGTTATCTTCAAGCCGGAGTAGAAAACGGGAAAGTTGTTACGTTGTTCGTCATTGGATCTGACGTGAACACCTCACCATTTACAATTGGAGAGAATTCAAATAAGATCATTCAGAAGTTTCCCATAGAGAGTGATATCACCATTAATGATGGCGAAGATTTTTTTAGATTCGAACTATCTGAGCAGGAAGTCATGTTACGTCCACTCATTAAATTGAAAGATAACGTTTGGGTACAACTGTATTTTGATAAGTTCACAAATCAGCTCTCTAGTGTCAGGTACACGACTTCAGATGTATTATTAAAACAGAGACCTTATTCAATCGTTTATCGGGGTGATCTGCCTCCGCTTGGACAATTGAGTGAGGATGAACAGAAAAAAGTAGATCAATCTGAAGAACAACAAGTTTTTGAGTTAACCAACATCATACGTCTCAAATACGAAAAAAACCCGTTAGAATGGGATGAAAGAACTTCAGAAGTAGCATTCTTGCATTCAAAAGATATGTTGGATCAGCAATATTTTTCCCATGAGAGTAAGGATGGAAGGACGCTCTCTGACAGGCTACAGCAAAAAGAAGTCACATTTTTGCAAGCAGGCGAAAACATAGCCGCAAACTACACGGACGGGATCGCAGCTGTAGAAGGCTGGATGAACAGTGAAGGACATCGAAAGACGCTGTTAAACAATGAATATACTCACTTAGGAGTAGGTGTAGATCATAAGTATTACACCCAGAACTTTTTAGTACCCATGAAGTAGATTGTTGAAAAAAGGCTGAACCTTAGAGGGTTCAGCTTTTTTTTTTGATGAACTTGGGTGTTACTCAGCAAGTTTAAAGAATGTACCTGAAGCCGAAGCGATTAACGTACCGTGTTCGTTACGCACTTTTCCATCCATACGTACTAATTGTCTGCCATTATGAACAACTTCAGCGCGGCAGATAAACAATTCTCCAACACCTGGTGTTAAATAGTCCACTTTTAGTTCTACCGTTACAGCCCCTCTTTTGTTACCTGGAACAAGACTGGCCATTGTGCCCATCGCTGTATCTAATAGGGTTGCTGTTAAGCCCCCATGTAAGATCCCGATTGAATTATCAAGAAGTGGGGAATTAGGCATCTCCATTTCAAGGGTATGATCATCGATTCTAGTTGTTTTAAAGTTTAATAAAGAAGCAATGTGTGTCATATGGTCCTTTTCTCTTTTTGTTTTTAAACTGTCTAAGAAAAGTTTCATGACTTGTTGTTCTTGTTCCGTACTCGTTTCAAAGAAATCGTTCCACTCGTCCTTAATATCCAATATTCTCTCCCTCAATCTTTTTTTATTTTTATTGTACCTTTTTGGGCGGATGAGAATAAAGTAAACAGAATTAACTTTGCACCATTTATAAAAAATGGGCGCACCAATTTATGGGCACTTATGTATCATGTAGTAAACATCATTCGTCAGTGGATGGCTGGGGGTGGATTCTGTGGTAAAGACTGATATTGAAAGTTTCAAGGAGTTCGTTCATAAACATCCTGATTTAATTAAGGAAGTGAAGAAGAATAAGAGGCCTTGGAAAGAAGTTTATCAAGATTGGATTGTTTTAGGAGAAGAACATGAAAGCTGGAATCAGTATGCAAAAGACAAAGAAAATAAACAAGAAGATCGCTCTAAGTCCGATAAGACGAGAACAGAACTTACAGTTGGAGACATCGTAACGGGTTTAAGTAAGCTTCAAATCACGGATGTACAAAAATATTTATCGCAATTTGGTAGTTTGATGGATGCGGTACAAGAGCTATTACAGCAATTTAACAATCAGTCTGACAGACCGAACCAGCTGCCGGAAAATAAAATGAATGATTATCCTTCTTATAGGGACTAAAAGGATGTGTGCGGAGTGCGAAGAGAAATTCTTGAATATTTAAATACAAGACCTGACTTGAAATATTATATAAGAGAAAAGCCGGAGTGGTATAGAAAGTTAAGCAGAAACCCTTTTTCAGTATCAGAGCTGGAAGAGGGTGCAAAAGTGTTTTACGGACGTACCTTTGGGCAAAGAGTAGATAAATTTCATCAACAAGTACAAAATTTTGGTTTGTTGATGGAGTTAATCTCTGTCATGGGAGATGAAGTTAAAGGCGGCAGTGCTCCCGTACAGAATGATTTTCCACCGATGCCAGACTCTATGAACAACGGGTAAGGATGAGGGATAATAAACATGTAAAAGGAAAAAACTACTTCTATAAGGAGTGGTTTTTTTATGAAAAGAAATAGACGGATCTATTCAGGTGCTCTATTAGTGATCATCGTTCTCACACTATTTACGGTAACCAAATTATACGAAGGACCTTCTGAGACCAAACTTCAAGAATCAAAAGCCGTTGAGGTTTCCGCTTCGTATCCATTAATGGATAAAGACTGGGCGGTCAACTATCATGTGAAAAAGCAGCGAATATATTTTGAAAATATTATTTCAAGGTTTTCCTTCCAAGGGGGTCTTACCAAGACACCCGGAAATAAGGATGGGTATATTGCGGTTTTTGTAAATAATAAGTGGAGAATGAATGCGAATCAATCTATGTTTATCTTAAAAGATATGAATCCTGGTAAACACACAATTACTTTACAGCTGAAGAAAAAGGATGGTTCTGATTACGGTTTAAAGAAAAATATAGTCGTTCAAGTTCGATAACTCTTCGATTTTTGAAGAGTTTTATTTTTTGTATAAGGCTCCTATGCTTTTAAGTACATCCAATATCCGCTATAATGGATAAGAAACCTCATACCTAAAGGGAGGTGTGACGTATGAGTATAGACCAAAGTGTATTGCTGGAACAGTCCTTAGCATTAGCAGATATGGTTGCTGATTCCAGTGTTGCAATAGCATATAGAAAGTCAAAATATCACCTAGAGCAAGATGAAGAAGCACAGAAATTGATTGCTCGTTTCGCTAAGATGAAAGAACAGTATGAAGAAGTTCAGCGTTTTGGTAAATATCATCCTGATTTTCATACCGTTTCAACACAAGTTCGAACACTTAAACGAGAGCTTGATTTTCATGAAAATATCGCTCAATTTAAGAAAGCAGAAAAAGAACTTGAAAATTTATTGATGGAATGCAGCAAAATCATAGCATATAGTGTTTCAGAACAAATTAAAGTTCCAACGGGTAATCCGTTCTTTGATGAAAGCTCTTGCAGTGGTGGATGTGGTTCTGGTGGATCTTGTGGCTGTGCTTAATTTCAGTCTTTAAACCGAATGCAATCAAAACATAGATTGCCACAGCAGAACATTTTCTCTTGCGGAACTAAAAAACGCATGCGGTACACATGAAGATTATCTTCATATCTTACAAATGTAAGATTCAATGTTAGCCGTTTCCCTTTCATAGCTTTTACGGCATGTTTTTTTACAGAATCAGTTGATTGTTCGATTGTAAACTGCGAAGAAACCGTTACATATATGAAAGGGATACCGGCCATCATTTTTTTCTCAACATGAATGATCGTTGGATCTTGGTTCATACGATACAAGAACTGTTCCCAAATGTTATCTAAGTCCAAAATTCATCACTTCCTAATAAGGAGTATTCATTTTATTTTCAATTTTAGTATATAAAAGGGGCTTTAATTATGATAGGTAATCGTCGTGGGCTATCTGTTTTTCTCCATTCATTAAAGTTTTCAAAACAGTTAAGACGCTATGGAAATGTACACTATGTTTCTAGAAGGTTAAAATACGCTGTTCTTTATTGTGATGGAAACAAAATAGAAGAGATCGCAGCAAAGCTTGAATCCCTGCATTTTGTAAAAGAAGTAAAAAGGTCTCATAAACAGGAGATCAAGACAGAATATGAAAGTAAGATCGTTGATAAAGCAAAAGAGTATGATTATAAGATGGGGATTTAAAAGACAGGCCGCTAATACAAATAGCTGCCTGTTTTTTTATTTCGTTACTCTGTCTCTATGTTAATGGTGGGATGAGATAGTTCAAGCGAAGAATCCCTGTTAAATAGTGAAAAAATAGTTCGGTTTCAGCAAAATCTGTTGATGGTTTCACATCAAAAGTTATCACTTCTTTATTCAGTTCAGCGGATTTTGTTTCGAACAGGTCTATTCGTTTCGAAGGATAAGGCACTCCTTCTCGGCAAATGTATAGCGGCTGAAACTTCCCTTCAGAAGCAGGGTGAAGTACCGCAACAAGTGACGCATACATTTTATCTTCTTTCTTGACTTTTAGACATAATAGCTGTGAGATGCGTTCTTTGTTTGTTTCCATGATTTCCAGAAGTTCATAAAGATCTGAATACCCTTCCCCAAGCTCAATAAATCGTTGAATCATGATTCAATCCCCTTTCTATAAAACAATGTAGCACAATCATCTATGAGCTTTAAAGGATTTTCAGCATGAAAAAAAACCTGCAGCAAAAACTGCAGGTTGCCTTTAAAACAAAATCACTTCTGTTCAAAGGCGATGGGAGAGGAGAAACCGGATGAAGAACTTATGGGGAGTAAGTCTTCTCCGCGGTTGGCAACAACATCGTTCGTTGATGTTGTTATAAATAGTATGACCGCATTTAATTTGCCTTATACTTATAAGAAAAAGATTTGATGTTTGATTACAGGAATACTTGTGATAGGATAAGTAAGGGAAAACGGATAAAGAATTGAGTGAAGAACGTGAGAGTAATAGCTGGAGAATGTAAAGGAAGACCACTAAAAGCAGTACCAGGTACAACTACTCGTCCAACTACTGATAAGATCAAAGAGTCCATCTTTAACATGATCGGTCCTTTCTTTGATGGAGGTACGGGTCTTGATTTATATGGTGGAAGCGGTGGCTTAGGTTTAGAAGCATTAAGCCGAGGTATGGAGCATTTCATTTTCATTGACAAAGATCAAAAAGCGATACATACGATCAAAGAGAATATTAAACAATGCAACTACGAAGACAAAACAGAAGTCTTTCGGAATGATGCGAAAAGAGCATTGAAAGCGCTTCATAAAAGAGAGATGCAATTCGATATGATATTCCTTGATCCTCCTTATGCGAGACAGATGTTGTTAAAGGACATGGAGGAGATTGATAAACTCGAACTTCTATCTCCAGAAGGAAGTATAGTGACTGAACATGGTACAGATGTAACACTACCAGAGGAGATCGGGAACTTTTATCAGGTCAGACAGGAAACATACGGTAAAACAACTACAATAACGATCTACAAACGCGATTAACATAAAGTATGAGGTGAAGAAAATGCCAACAACTGCAGTCTGTCCTGGTAGCTTTGACCCCGTTACTCGTGGTCATCTGGACATTATTAAACGTGGAGCAACTGTATTTGATGAAGTAATTGTCGTAGTAGCCAACAATCAGAGTAAAGACCCATTGTTCACAGTGGATGAGAGAATTGTGCTTTTAAAGGAAGTCACGAAACAGTTTCCAAATGTGAAAGTTGATTCGTTTAATGGACTATTGATCGATTACGTAAAGAATATCGGAGCAAATGTTATTCTTAGGGGACTTCGTGCGGTATCAGATTTTGAATACGAGATGAAAATCGCTTCTATCAACAAAAAATTAGATGACGAAGTTGAAACATTCTTTATGATGACTAACAATCAATACTCATTCCTAAGTTCAAGTATCGTTAAAGAAGCAGCAAAATATCATGCGAACGTTTCAGACCTTGTCCCTGAAGTTGTAGAAGAAGCCTTAAAAGTAAAATACAACAGCCCCCGTTAAGTACGGAGGCTGTTTTTTTTCACAAGGTTTCTGTTCCAAATGAGGATTGAAAGAATCAAGAATCCGAGTGTTACATAATGGCTATGCATGAGTGCATACATACCGAACTCACTAATATGCACCGTTTTCTCTGTAAGAAATGCAAATGCAGGAGCTGTAGTACTTTTAACGTGATACAAATAGGGGAATACTAAAAGACAAATGGTCGCAGATAAAAAACCATGAAGTATTCTTGCGAAAAAGAAAGGTTTGAACTTGATATCTGTATCTGCAAGGATACTAGCAACTTGAGCTTGTACGGAAAAACCGCTAAAAGCTAATATAAAACTTACAATCACTGCCTGTTGTAAAAGGGGTGATTGTGCGAGACTCGTTAAGTTGCTGCCTAACGTAATTTCGAAGATTCCTTTAATAAGAGGAAGGCTTAACTGTTCAGAAAGCGATAGCGTTATAAAAAAATAATTGATGATGCTTGAAAGCAGTTCTGCTACGTGAAGAAGATCCATCATCTTACTTAGTACAGAGAAGAGAATAATGAACCCACCGATCATAAGCAGTGTCTTTGTAGATTGTTGCACGGCATCTCCAAGAAGCTGTCCGATGGGGCGATTATCCGCTAGTCTTGCTTCATGCATATGTTTAAACGCGTTGGTCAAACCTTTTCCTCTATACCGTATCTCTTTTTCAACGGGTTCTTTTTTCCAACCATGGAACCTCATGATCAGTCCTACGAAAAAATTGCCTAAATAGTGGCTTGCCGCAAGAACGATGCCGAGAGCTGCATTATGAAAAAAGCCAACTGCAATCGCGCTGAACATGAACAAGGGGTTTGAACAATTCGTAAAAGATACAAGGCGTTCTGCTTCTAGTGTCGTAATCTGTTTTTGGTGCCATAGTCGGGCTGTTAGCTTTGCGCCAGCAGGAAACCCAGAAGATATGCCCATCGCCCAAACGAACCCTCCAGCACCAGGCACACGAAAAAGCGGTCTCATGAGTGGTTCGAATAAAACACCTATAAGATGTACCACACCAAATCCCATTAATACTTCTGATAAGATAAAAAAGGGCATTAAAGATGGGAAAACAACGTCCCACCACATCTTCAGACCGTTAACAGATGCGATATATGTTTCTTTTGGGTATATTATTATTGAAACTGCTAAGATGATGGCTGATGCTGACAAAAACAAGGTTTTGAAATAGGCTTTGTTCATAAGGGGGGTCTCCTCTCGCAAAATACACTATACTTACTTGTCCTCATCCTTATTTATACGTATAGCCTTACTCTTTAGACCATATGTTAAAAAAAGACGGTGCTTCTAAAGGAGGAGCAAAGGATGAAAGAACCGAAAATCGGACTTGCTCTAGGATCTGGTGGTGCCAGGGGGTTTGCACATCTTGGTGTTGTTAAAGCAATAAGAGAAGCTGGGATTCCTATAGATATGGTAGCCGGAAGCAGCATGGGAGCATTAGTGGGTGCGATGGTAAGTATGGGTCATAGCGATGAAAATCTTTACCGTATGGCAACGCTTTTTAAACGTAAATATTATATGGATTATACAGTCCCTAAGATGGGATTTATTACAGGGAAGAAAATCAAAGAACTCGTAAGGCTTCTTACTAAACAAAAACATATTGAACAAACGGATATTCCGTTAGCGATTGTAGCAACTGATCTACTGTTAGGAGAGAAAGTGGTATTCAGAACTGGTCCGATTGCAGATGCAGTTCGTGCTAGCATCTCGATCCCTGGAATATTAGTACCTGAAAAAATAGATGGCAAACTTTTAGTGGACGGTGGAGTCATCGATCGAGTACCTGTTTCAGTGGCAAGAGAGATGGGAGCAGATCTTGTGATAGCAGTAGATATCTCTCACTTTAAAGCGGAACTTCAAGTGTCATCTATTTTTGATGTTATCATTCAGAGCATTGATATCATGCAGCGGGAAATGGTCCGCTGGCATGAAATTTCAGCAGATATTATGATTCGTCCGATGGTTGAACAATTCAGCTCTACAGCATTTAAAGATGTAAATGATATAATCGCTATAGGAGAAGAAGCAGGCACAAAACAGATCCCAAAAATTTTAGAGAAGATCAACAACTGGAAGGAGTCTATGCATGACCACTGAAAAGACAACAAAACGAAAAAACTTTTTCTCGCAAAATAAATTCATTATTCTATTTTTGTTGGTGTTTGCTTTTTTAGCGTTCTATCCACTTCCTTACTACATTACCTCGCCTGGAGATGCAAGGGTATTAGATCCCATCATTAATGTTGAGGGAGGAGACGAAGATACAGGAGTCTTTATGCTGACTACAGTATCTGTGGGTACAGCGAACATTCCGCAATACATATGGGCAAAGCTGAGTGATTACCGCGAAGTCATTCCTGCTGATCAAATCAGAGGAGAAGATGAGACAGATGAAGAGTACAATCAACGACAACTTCAGATGATGGAAGATTCACAACATGCTGCAACGATTGTTGCGTTTCAAGAAGCAGGAAAAAAAGTAGATATTGAATATCATGGTGTTTATGTTACGGGGATCATGTCAGGCATGCCGGCAGAAAAAAAGTTAAAAGTTGGAGATAAGATTATTGCAGTTGACCGTAATCCGGTTATGGAAACAAAAAAACTTCTTGATACACTTGCTCCTAAAAAAGCAGGAGATTCAGTAGATTTAACGATACTCCGCGGCGATAAGAAAATGAATGTGAATATAAATATCGAGGAGTTTCCAAAGAAATATATTCAAGATCAAGGACCTAAAGCGGGTCTAGGCATTACTTCTCCTGTAGCAGATGTTTCAATTGTAACAGATCCTAAAGTGAAAATTGACACTTCACAGATCGGAGGGCCATCAGCTGGGCTGATGTTCACGTTAGAAATTATGGATCAGCTAACGCCAGAAGATCTAACCCATGGAAAGAAGATTGCAGGAACTGGAACCATGGACCTTCAAAAGAATGTTGGACCGATCGGCGGTATCCAACAAAAGATTGTTGCAGCTGATGAAGCTGGCGCCGAAATTTTCTTTGCTCCTGTTGATGGAGAAAACTATAGTGATGCAGTGAAAGCTCAAAAAGATATTGGATCTAAGATGAAAATCGTTCCTGTTAAAACGTTGAACGATGCACTGGATTATTTAAAGAAATTGTAGAGAAAAAGGATGCAGAAGCCACATTTGGCTTTTCTGCATCCTTTTTTCGCTCGTCGGAGCGGCTTTTAACCACGCTAAGAAGAGCCAGCCAATCATCACACCATTACCGGCGGAGTGTTAAATTCTTCTTTCTCAGCTTCTAGAGTATTTCGAGCTGCCCCTTGGGCGTAGACCAAAGATGCCTTAGCCTCCATCCTTAATCCAGATAAGTCATGCTTCGAGACCGTTGTAACAAGAGGAAGATCCAACGATTTTTTTACAGAACCTAGATACTCCCTGCCTCTACCTGTCATCCCTAACACGCGTATGTAGGAAGGGGGAGAGTCTAGAATGGCTAGCATCTCTTCTTTTTGCACCTTATTTAAAATGTGTAAACACGCACGTTGCAGTCTTGTCCAAGTATAACGTTTAGTCTTTAGATGTTTCATGAACGTATCGAATGAGTCAGATTTCTTCATCGCTTCGATCATCCTATATTCTAAACCCTCTTCAACCTCGTAATAACGGTTTATTTCACTAGGAGTTGTAGATAATAGTTGATAACGAAGAAGTGGATAAAAGCGTTCCCAGTTCATAAGTGTACCTTTTTCAACTTGTTCTTGAGCTAACAACTCAAATGTGTAACTAGGCATATACGGTGCTGCTTGTTCGGCATCGCTTGTAAAAATCGCTTCTCTGATAGCCGTGGCGCTAGCGATGTTGCCTGTACCTAGCATCACGTCATGGTAATCAGCATTTTTCCTCTTTATTGTAACAGGTCGAATATGTGAACCTAACTCACGGCTAGCTCTTACATATTCAAAACCTAAGATATTATTGGGCTTACTGAGATCAAGGGCTAATGGAATATCTAGTGATTCGTAAGCTCTTGAAGCTGCTGAAGGATAGGATAGACCTTTGTTCAAGAATGAACGAATAAGTTCTTGATACGTTTCCTGCTTATCGTCCAACCATTCATGTGTCTTGCTAAAAAGTTCAGCATCCCCAGATTCGCTTCCAAAACAAAAAGATTCTGCACCAAGAGACTGCAGCAAATAAATGCTGCCAGAAGCAAAACGAGGTGCATGACTAGTGGCATAAGCATACGGAAGTTCAATAACAAGATCGGCTCCACCTAATAAAGCCATCTTTGTCCTTTTCCATTTGGATAAGAGAGCAGGTTCTCCTCGTTGAAGGAAATTACCGCTCATCACGGCGATAATACAATCAGCACCTGTAGCTTTTTTCGTTTCTTGTAAATGATAATAATGTCCGTTGTGAAACGGATTATATTCTACAACAACACCAGTTGCTTTCAAGTGTTCCACTTCCTTTAAACGTTCGATTATACTTGTTTACATTGTACTAAAAAGAGTTTAGAATCAAAAGTATCAGTGTAAAGATAAAATATTGACATTTTATTTGATGACCGATATAATTACTACTGTTGCCTTGAGGTGATAAAGACATGAAATGGTCACTACAAGAAATTAAAAATTTTTACCGTAAACCGTTAACGTTTGAACAAAATGTTGATGCGAGCGGAGTGATGGAAAAAGACCCGGAGATCAGAAGCGTTGATCCTGTTCACGTAGAAGGACATGCAGATGTAACTCAGCAAAAAGCCACTTTTTACTTAAACATAAAAGGAAAAATGGTGTTGCCATGTGCCAACACATTGGTAGATGTGGAATTTCCATTCTCGGTAAAAACGACGGAAATTTTTATTTTCGATCCGAATTATACGGAATACGAAGATGAAGAGAGCCTTCACAAAGTCGAAGGACATTACGTTGACCTTCTCCCTGTCATCGAAGAGCATATTTTGCTTGAAAAACCGTTGAAAATTACGGCTGCTGATGTGACAGACAGTCCTGCTCCTAAGGAAGGAAAAGGATGGAAGAGGGTTACGGATGAAGACATGAAAAACCGGATTGATCCGCGTTTGGAAGGTCTGGCTAAATTTTTTGACGAAGACAAAAAGTGAAAGAATAGGTTATAATGATTCTTTCTAGAACCTTTAAGGAGGTGGATACAAATGGCAGTACCTTTTCGCAGAACTTCTCAAACTCGCCAAGCGAAGCGTCGTACACACTACAAGCTTTCCATGCCTGGTATGGTAAAGTGTCCACAGTGCGGAGAATACAAGTTATCTCACCGCGTTTGCCGTGAGTGTGGATCTTACAAAGGAAAAGAAGTAGTAAGCAAGTAATGAAAACAGGAAGCTATAGGCTTCCTGTTTTTTCATATACATAAATAAAGCGTTTTCTTTTGTATCGGAGGTGAACATAATGAACGAGCAACCTGTACTATGGGAGAAAAAGAATGGAATAGGATGGATCACATTAAATCGACCTTCTGTACGTAATGCGATTAACTACGATGTGATGAAAGAATTATCAACGCTTTTAAACGTAGCGAAACTGGATAAAGAGGTTAAAGTTCTTATCCTTACAGGAGCAGGTACAAAAGCGTTTTGTTCGGGAGGAGACCTCAGTGCATTTCATTCATTAAAGACTGAAGATCAAGCGTATGGGATGTTATCGAAAATGGGAAACATCCTTCACGATCTATTTTTCTTCCCGAAACCTACTGTCGCTCTTTTAAACGGATCAGCAGTTGGAGGGGGATGCGAGATTGCATCCGCATGTGATATCAGACTAGCTCGTGCAGAGGCAAAAGTGGGTTTTATACAAGGTCGTTTAGGCATTTCAACGGGCTGGGGAGGCGGTACATACCTCTTAGAAAGAATCAACCTGACAAGAGCTATGGATCTCTTATACAGTTCCACTCCTGTTACTGCTAAGCAAGGTATGGATTACGGATTCATCCAATATGTCATTAAAGGAAACAGTTTGAAAGAAACGGAACGCTATGTAAGTCGTTTTACTTCTCAACCTCTCGGAGTCATCGAATCTTATAAAGCTCTTCAGCTTGAAAGATTTGATAAAGAAAAAATAAAGCAGAGCGTACAAAATGAGATCACACGATGTTCAAAGCTATGGGCGTCAGATGACCATCATAAAAGAGTAGAGGCATTCTTAAGAAAATAAGTTTTCCCCATTTTAGTAGAATAAAAAGTCTATCTTATCTAGCACTAGCATATTCTTATTACAAACCACTAAAATGGGGGGATCTAAATGACAAATTTGCGCCAGGATGCCTGGACAAAAGATGAAGATGCTATTCTTGCTGAAGTAACACTTCGGCATATTCGCGAGGGAAGCACACAGTTGGTTGCTTTTGAAGAGGTAGGAGAGAAGCTGACTAGAACACCAGCAGCCTGTGGATTTCGGTGGAACTCACTTATTCGTAAACAATATGATAAAGCGATAACTGAGGCTAAAAAAGTACGCAAAGAGAGAAACAAGCGAAAAGTTAAACAGTTTGCATCTACCATTGAACATCACAATAACGAAGTACTTCAAATGGAGCATTCTAACACCGCGAAAAATGATAAGCCACTATCTTTAAACGAGATTATTTTGTTTTTGCAGCAGCTTCAGGCTGAAAAGCCGGTTTCCAAGAACTTAGAAGCGGAAAATAAAGCACTGATGTTGAAACTTCAAAACCTGAAGAAAGAAAACGGAACGTTGAAGAATAAACTTACTAAAGTGAATAAAGAATATGAAGCCGTACAACGAGATTATCAAGATGTATTGCAGATTATGGACAGGGCAAGAAAGTTAGTAGAAGTACCTGTTAGAAATTAAAAAAAGATGGCTTCCGCCATCTTTTTTATTTTTTATGCAAGGCGTTGTTCACTTACACCTGTTGGGTACCATACGTAAGGATTTTGTCCGCGGTCACGATCTTGATTATAGGTTACAGCTTCAAAGCCCATCTTCTCCCAAAAACCGCCAGACTGTTGTCTGCCATTCGTCTTGATCGGAAGCTGGAACGTTTTTGCGAACTCTACTAAAGCTTTCCCTAAACCTTTTGTCTGATGGTGAGGCAATACCTCTAACTTCCAAAGCTCTAAATAATCTTGTGGAGGATCAAAGTATTGATCATAAGCAGCTTCGATCTGATACAGACTCATACGTGCAACTAGTTTATCACCATAGTAAATTCCGTAGAATGGAGACTCACTGTCGTTTTCGATCATATTTTCTTGAAGATCCTCAAGCATTGACAGTTCTTGTACGCCGTATTCCTTGAACTGCTTAAATTCTTCAAGCGTTTTATAGTTAACTAATAATTTTTTTACTTCATACTTAAACATATGTTCTCCCCCAGTCTTTCTGTACTTTTCTCTATATTTATAGTATATACTAATTATACAAAAAATTCTTTAAAAATAAAATATTCGTTTAGTTTACGCTTACAAAAAGGAATTTTGGTTTTTATGTCGAAAAACGTAATGTTGACAACAGGAAGGAGGATGAACATGAAAAAAATATTAATCGCTAATCGTGGTGAGATTGCACTGCGTATTATTCAAACGTGTAAAGAAATGGACATTCAAACGGTTGCTGTATATTCTGAAGCAGACAAAGACCTCCCTTTTGTAAAAGCTGCGGATGAAGCGGTACATATTGGTGAACCTCCAGTAGCAAAATCTTACCTGCAGAGTGATGTAATTCTAGAAGTCGCTCTTAAACATAAGGTAGATGCTATTCATCCGGGTTACGGATTGTTATCTGAGAATGATGAGTTTGCCAAAAAGATAGAGAAAGCTGGAATAGCATTCATAGGTCCGTCGCCACAAACAATTGAATGGATGGGCGATAAGATCATGGCGAGAAAAACGATGCAGCAAGCAGGTGTACCTATCGTACCTGGTACGATCGAGCCTATCGAAGATGTTGAAGAAGGTGTGAAACTTGCTGAGCAGATCGGTTATCCCGTGATGCTTAAAGCGAGTAGCGGTGGTGGCGGAATCGGTATGGTAAAATGCGATAACCGCGAAGATCTTCATAAACATTTTGTCTCATCGCAACAAAGGGCAAAGAACTACTTTGGTTCTGGCAGAATGTTTATTGAGAAATGTATCGAGAATGCTAGACATATTGAAGTTCAAATCATGGGTGATACTCATGGAAATATCGTTCATCTTTTTGAACGAGATTGCAGCGTTCAGCGACGAAATCAAAAAGTTGTTGAAGAATCACCATCACCATTTCTAACAGAAAGCCTTCGTTCTAAAATTACGGATTCTGCTGTTAAAGCAGCTGAAGCTGTGAATTATGTGAATGCTGGAACGGTTGAGTTTGTCGTAAGCGAGAATGGAGATTTCTATTTTCTAGAGATGAACACACGACTTCAAGTCGAACATCCTGTTACAGAGAGTATTACAGGGCTTGATCTAGTAAGATGGCAGATCGAAGTAGCTAGAGGTGAAAAGTTACCATTAACTCAAGAGGAAATCATGAGTAATGGCCATGCGATAGAGTTTAGGCTTTATGCGGAAGACCCGATCACGTTCTTCCCATCCCCTGGTAAGATTGAAAAACTTATATGGCCAAGTTCTGAGAAAGTAAGGATCGATTCTGGTTATGAGAGTGGAAATGCTGTTACACCTTTTTATGATCCGATGATTGCGAAAATAATTGTAAGCGATTCCAATCGTGAGAAGTGTATAAAGAATGCGGTTGAATTCTTTGATGCACTTGAGATAGAAGGCCTAAAAACAAACACACCGCTATTTCAAATGATCTTGAAGGAAGAGGATTTTGTAAAAGGTGACTATACCACGAGTTATTTAAGTAAAAAGAAAGTATCAAAACCATAAATTAAAAAGAGGAGAGAGAGAAATGAAAGAAATTACAGCATCTATGGCAGGCACAGTTTGGCAAGTATTGGTTAGTGAAGGTGACGAGGTAGCAGCAGGACAAACCGTTATCATCTTAGAATCTATGAAAATGGAAATTCCCGTTGACGCTGTTGATGCGGGAACAGTAGAAAACATTAAGTTTGCATCTGGAGACTTTGTGAATGAGGGTGACGTACTGGTTACACTTAAATAGAATTAGCGTGCAAACAATCTGAACGAGCGCTCACTCTCTTGAAGGAGGTATATCATGGTAGCAAAATTAGAAAATCAATTAAAAGAAAAGATCGACGAGATTGAAGCTGGTGGTGCACAGAAATATCATGAAAAGAACAGTTCTCAAAATAAGATGTTCGTTCGTGACCGACTAAGACTTCTTTTTGATAATGGTGAATACACCGTAGAGGATGCAAAATTTGCAAACAACCAAGCAGGAGACCTTCCAGCTGATGGAGTTGTAACGGCGATTGGAAAACTTGGCGGAAAGACGGTCTGTGTAATGGCCAATGATTCGACTGTAAAAGCTGGATCTTGGGGAGCTAGAACAGTTGAAAAGATCATTCGCATACAGGAGACAGCACAAAAGTTAAAAGTTCCGATGCTTTACCTTGTTGACTCGGCAGGTGCTAGAATTACGGATCAGATCGACATGTTTCCGAACCGCCGTGGAGCAGGAAAGATTTTTTATAATCAAGTAAAGATGTCTGGGATGATTCCACAGGTTTGTATTCTATTTGGTCCATCAGCGGCAGGTGGCGCTTATATACCCGCTTTTTGTGATATCGTGATCATGGTCGATCAAAATGCTTCTATGTACTTAGGAAGTCCGCGAATGGCTGAAAAAGTAATTGGGGAAAAAGTGACGCTTGAAGAAATGGGCGGAGCAAGAATGCATTGTTCGGTTAGTGGATGCGGTGACGTTTTAGCAGTGGATGAAACAGAAGCCATTGAAGAAGCGAAAAGGTATCTATCTTATTTCCCTAGTAACTATAAATTAAAAGCTCCGAATGCTGATGCTATTGCTCCGAAAGCGGGGAGAGAGTTAGAAGCAATCGTGCCAGAAAATCAGAATGTTCCGTTTGATATGTATGAATTTATAGATGGACTCATCGATGAGGGTAGCTTCTTTGAGATGAAAAAATTATTCGCGCAAGAGATCGTGACGGGTTTTGGTCGAATTGATGGAAAACCAGTTGGTATCATTGCGAATCAACCTAAAGTTAAAGGCGGCGTACTCTTTGTTGATTCTGCGGACAAAGCAGCACGATTTATCACGCTTTGTGATGCTTTCTCCATTCCGCTTCTTTTCTTATCAGATGTTCCAGGATTTATGATCGGGACGAAAGTAGAGAGAGCGGGTATCATCCGTCATGGAGCAAAGTTGATAGCAGCGATGAGTGATGTAACGGTACCAAAAATTTCAGTGATCGTCCGAAAAGCATACGGTGCCGGTCTATACGCGATGGCAGGTCCAGCGTTTGAACCTGATTGTTGCATCGCTTTGCCTACGGCTCAAATTGCAGTAATGGGACCAGAAGCAGCAGTGAACGCAGTATATTCAAATAAGATCAATGAGATTGAAGATGTGAAAGAACGTATTCAATTTGTTCAGCAAAAGCAACAAGAATATAAAGAACATATCGATATTTATAAACTTGCATCGGAAATGATCATTGATGATATCGTTTCACCTTCATTCTTAAGAGATGAACTAATAAATCGTTTTGCATTCTATGAAAATAAAGAAATGGTATTTAGTGAACGAAAGCATCCTGTTTATCCTGTTTAAACACATGAACCTCCCGTATTCGGGAGGTTTTTTTAGTATCCCTTAAGAATATGATAATATCGAGAAAGAGAATATGGGGTGAGCTATATATGAGAGTAAGTGTCATTGGCGGCGGGGCAATCGGGTTATTGGTTTCCTACTTTATAAAAAAAAATGGGGGAGAACCTGTAGTTTATACAAGAAGCTTTGAACAAGCGGAGGAACTTAGAAAGTTTGGATTAACGTACAAAAACGTTGATGGTTCTGAGACAACTGTAATGGTCGATGCAAAACCTTTTGCACAATATTCTGGTGAAGAATCCTCGTGTGTGATTGCAGTTAAACAAAATGCTATGCATGAATTAAGGGGATTGAATAAATACCGAAACGTTTCCTATCTCTTTTTACAAAATGGAATCAGTCATCTACCATTTTTAAAAAGAATGCCACAAAAACAAATAGTCATTGGTGTTGTTGAACACGGATCGGTTAAGAAAGATGATACGACCGTTCATCACCTCGGAGAGGGCAGGATTAAACTCTCTTCATATCGAGGGGATTCTGAACAGAGATGGAGCGACCTTCTTCATTCAAGTCATTTTCCAATTCTTTTAGAGGCAGAGTGGGAACCAATGGTTTATGAAAAACTAATTATGAATGCATCCATCAATCCTCTTACAGCGTTATTAAGAATAACAAATGGAGAACTTTTAACAAATTCGCATGCGTTATCCATGATGAGAGAGCTTTTTGAAGAAACCATTGCTGTATTGAATATGACAGAGCAGCGTGAAGTATTATGGAAGGAATTGTTAGTCTTGTGCAGAAATACTTCATTAAACCGATCCTCTATGTTAAAAAGCGTAGAGAGCGGCAAGCAGACGGAAATAGAGAGTATTACGGGTGAGATTATTAAGCGAGGATTCGAGTTAAAGGTCCAAACCCCTTATTCTCGTTTTGCGTATGAAGCGATTCGTGCATTGGATTGGAGAGGATGAATGATTGACTAGTGTTGTAGGTGCGATTGTTGCTACATTGATAACCGTTCCTTATATTGTCTTTTTTCTTGTTAATAAGAGTATGCTGAAAGTTACGAAAAAAAGGAGAAAAGCCTTTAAGGCGGGTGTTGATAGTACAACGTTATTTTTATTTTTTGCTATTGAAAGAATGACGGTGGAAATTTGGGGACACTCTTATTATTGGATTCTTATACTCGTATTTTTATTCGGTTGTTTGTTTTTTACATATGTGATTTGGAAAAATGATTTAGAACTGTCTATCGGAAAAATACTTAGGTTAAATTGGCGTCTACATTTTCTTGTTCTTTCGATCGGTTACTTTTCGTTGATGACATATGGAATCATTTCACGTATTTTGGACATTTAGAGCATATTTTTTATGTTCTTTATTCGTTCTTTGCTATACTCGTTAAGGATGTAATTGATACGTAGAAAGGAAGTTCATAAATGAGACTGGAGGAAATGCAGCTTCATACATCGCCTTTTTTAGAAGGGTACTCCAACGGAGATGCGGAGATTGTCCGTTTTTTTGATTATAAATCTCCTTATGATAAACACGAATGGACAAAGAGACAACAGGAATTGAAGCGTTATTCGTTTCCTAGAAAGGGTCTAACGGATTATCTGACTACTTATAATCAAAAGATCGGTTCCTCTGCCAAAACAATAGAGAATATACAAAAACTGAATGCAGAAGAGAGTTTGGCTGTGGTTGGTGGACAACAAGCGGGACTTCTAACCGGACCGCTCTTAGTCATCTACAAGTGCATCAGTACCATTCAACTAGCAAAACAAGCTGAAAAAGAATTAAATGTTCCCGTTGTTCCTGTTTTCTGGATAGCTGGTGAAGATCATGATATGGATGAGATCAATCATGTTATGGTCTCTAGGAACAATACAGCTAAAAAAGTATCATTAAAGTCAGCGAGCAGCGTGAAGTCTTCAGCCTCCCTATGGGAGTGGGATTGTGATGAGGTTCAACCTTGGTTGAAGGAAGTATTTCGTTCCTTCGGTGAAACAGCTTTTACAAGTGATTTAGTCGCAGAGACTGAACGTATCTTAAAAGACTCAGACTCTATCGTTACGTTCTTCGCGAAGCTTCTATCCAAATGGTTTTCTGAAGAGGGGCTTATCGTTTTAGATTCTGGAGATCCTTCGTTTAAAAAACTGCAATCTTCCATGTTAAAAGAGATGATTGTTCAAAACAAAGCGATAGATAAAGCTTTTAACGTTCGAACTGAAGAACTGTGTAAAAGTGGCTATTCAGCTCCGATCGAGATTCAAGAAAACAATGCGCACCTCTTCTACATGAAGAATCAAGAACGGATCTTACTGTATCGTGATAAAGAGGGATTCTCTTCTAAAGAGAAAGACTTCACGATCTCTGAATCAGAACTTCTTGAGGAAGCGATTAACCACCCAGAAAAATTCAGCAATAATGTAGTGACACGACCATTGATGCAAGAATTTCTTTTACCGGTATTATCGTTTGTTGCTGGACCAGGAGAGATTGCGTATTGGGCTGTACTAGGAAAGGTTTTCAGTCAATTTAATAGAATGATGCCTATACTGACACCAAGGCTATCTTTTACTCTCGTTACGACTGGCGTTAATGAATTGCTTCAATCAAAGGAAATAACGGTGAAACAAGTTCTAGAGAATGGAACAGAAGAATATAAGCGTGAGTGGTATGCAATGAACCGGCCGATTGAGACTTACGACACCGTGCAATCTGTTAAAGCAGATTTCACTTCTTCCTATGAAAAGTTGATTCGATTAGCCGAAGATATCGATCCAAAACTCCTTTCGGTTGCAGATTTGAATTTAAAACGAATCTTATCTGAGATCGACTATATGGAGAATAAGTTAGAACAACGCGTTCGAAAAAAGATAAAAGAGCCACTTGCCGAATTTGATGAAATCATGCTTCAATTGAAACCGACTGGAATCTTGCAAGAGAGGGTATGGAACATCTATCAATTCATAAATGGAGAAGGTCCTTCTCTTATGAACAAACTTATACAATACCCTTATCAATTCAATGGGAAACATAAGATTGTATATGTTTAAAACCTTAAAATATTTTAGAAAAAATCCTGTGCTACAGCAGGATTTTTTTTTTTGTACACGAATAATACTTGTAGTGGTGAAAAGTGGAGCGTTGTGGTAGATTTAGGGGAGAAAGTGGGGTGATCATATGTTCATGGGAGAGTATCAGCACAGCATCGACGAAAAAGGACGTATGATCATTCCCTCCAAATTTCGTGAAGAACTAGGCACAGAGTTTATCTTAACTCGCGGATTGGATCAATGTGTATTCGGCTATCCTTTAAATGAGTGGAAAGTCATCGAGGAAAAACTGAAGAGTTTGCCATTCACTAAAAAGGATGCACGTGCATTTACTCGTTTTTTCTTTTCTGGAGCTGCTGAGTGTCAGTTAGATAAACAGGGAAGAGTAAACATTGCATCTCCGCTCAGAGACTATGCAAAACTAGAAAAGGATTGCGTAGTAATAGGTGTGTCGAATAGAATTGAAATTTGGAGTAAATCAATTTGGGAAGAATACTTCTCAAAGTCAGAAGACTCATTTGGAGAAATTGCAGAGAGTCTGATGGATTTTGATTTATAACCCTTAAGTTTATAGCAGAGAGGAATTTTCCATGTTTGACCATATAACCGTTTTAAAACAAGAATCAGTAGACGCTTTACACGTGAGACCAGATGGAATTTATGTTGATTGTACGTTAGGTGGGGCAGGTCATAGTGCACTTATCCTGTCTCAATTAGAAACTGGCCATCTATACGCATTTGATCAAGATGACATAGCTATTGAAAACGCCCGTCAGGTTCTAAAGGAACATGAAGGAAAGTATACGATTATTCGCAGCAATTTCCGTCATATTAAAGAAGAGCTTTCTAAACGTGGCATACATAAAGTAGATGGCATCCTGTTCGACTTAGGTGTATCATCTCCACAACTAGATGAAGCGGATAGAGGGTTTAGCTACCAGCATGACGCTGAGCTTGATATGCGAATGGATCAATCAAGTGATCTTACAGCAAAAGAAGTTGTGAATGAATGGTCGTTCAATGAGCTGATGAAGATCATCTCAAGATATGGCGAAGAAAAATTCGCTAAACAGATCGCTAGAAAGATTGAGGCGGCTCGTGAGAAAAAAGAGATTCAAACAACTGGTGAACTTGTCGAAATAATAAAGGACGCTATACCTGCTCCTGCAAGAAGAACAGGTGGTCATCCTGCTAAACGAACGTTCCAAGCCATTCGTATCGCTGTAAATGATGAATTGAACGCTTTTGAAGATGCATTGCAAGATTCCATTGAACTATTAGATGTAGGTGGCAGGATTGCAGTTATCACCTTCCATTCTTTAGAAGATCGTGCGTGTAAGAATATACTAAAAAAAGCAAGCACAGGTCCGGAACTCCCTCCAGGTCTGCCGGTTATACCAGAAGAATACAAACCAGAGTTAAAACTCATCACAAGAAAACCAATCGTACCTACAGATGATGAGCTTGAAGAAAACAGAAGATCACGCTCAGCAAAATTGAGGGTCGCTGAAAAACAAAAATAGAGAGGAGAGCTAAAGTGAGCAATTTAGCCTATCAAGTTCAAAAACAACAAGTACAGTTACAGCCAGAAAGAAATCCAAAGCCGGTACAGCAACCATCACCATCTCGAAAGATATTTACAAAAGGTGAAGTCGTTTTATGGGGAGCTATGGGGGTCGTCTTAATTGCTGGATTGATTTGGCTCATTTCTCTATACGCGTCTGTTTATCAGGCCACTGCTAAAGTTGAGAGTATTCAAAAGGACCTTACTGCTGAAACAAAGATCGTTGAAGATTATCATCTTCAAGTTACAGAACTAAGTAATCCGGAACGCATCATGAAATTGGCAAAGAAACAGGGGTTCATCTTTGACGATAAGAACGTCAAAGTGGTTCAGGACTAAAAAGCAGGTGTTGTTATGAAATTAAAAAGAAAAAATGTTGGAGCAGGTATTCTGATGGTTGTGTTTACCGTGCTCTTTTTTGTATTAACGAGTAAGTTCTTTCTAGTGGCTTCTTCTCAATCTGCAGAAGGAGTAGATCTAATCGAATATGGCAAAAGGAAATGGATGAAGAGCGATGTTTTAGATGCAAAACGAGGAACCATGTTTGATCGAAACGGTGAAGTGATAGCGCAAGACATTCCTTCATACAGCGTAATAGCAATACTCGATAAAAAGTATCCAAATCATATTAAAGATCCAGAAGAAGCAGCAGAAAAACTTACAAAAGTCTTGGATTCTGATAAGGAAGACCTAGAAGAACTATTGAGTAAAGAAGGAAGATTTCAAGTAGAGATTCCGTCTGGAAGAAAAGTGTCTTATCGAAAAAAAGAACAGATCGAAAAGATGAAGATTCCTGGTGTTGATTTCTTAAGAGAATCTAGACGCTATTATCCTAACCAAAGCTTCGCGGCTCATGTATTAGGGTACACGGGTAATGGTGAAGAAGGTGTTCAGACCGGTCTGATGGGACTTGAAAAATCACTAGACAAGTATCTAAAAGAAAAGGATGGCAAGATTTCCTTTGTTGGGGATGCTTTCAGTCGAGCGATTCCAGCGAATAAAGAGTCGATCACACCACCAAAACATGGTCAGGATGTTTATTTAACACTTGATGAAAAGATCCAACTTTATTTAGATGAAGCGGTCCAAGAAGCGGCTAAAAAATATAAACCTGAAAAGATTACTGGTATTGTTGCTGATCCAAAAACAGGAAGAATTCTCGCGATGAGTAATTCACCTAGTTTTAATCCGAACAAAAAGGACATAAAAAACTATACGAACTTTGCTGTTTCTTATCCTTTTGAGCCAGGATCCACTATGAAGATCTTTACTTTGGCAGCCGCCATCGAAGAAGGTAAATATAACGGTAATGAGGTGTTCCAATCTGGATCGTATAAGCTTCCGAACATCGGAAGACCGATCTATGACCATAATAAAAGAGGATGGGGACCGATCACTTATAACGAAGGAGTTCAAAACTCTTCTAACGTTGCCTTCTCTAAACTTGTACGTGAAAAACTAGGTTATGAGAAATATAGAAGTTATCTTTCTAAATTTGGTTTAGATCAAAAGACGAATATTGATCTGCCGAATGAGAAGAGTGGATCCATTCTTTATAACTATGAGATAGAAAAAGTAACGACTGCGTTCGGACAAGGAACGACGATCACGCCAATTCAACAGATTCAAGCGGCAACAGCTATTGCCAATGGCGGTAAGATGATGCGACCATACGTGATCGACAAGATCATGGACCCAGAAACGAAGAAGACGGTGTTATCGAATGAACCGAAAGTAGCAGGTAAACCGATTTCCGAAGAAACTGCGAAACAAGTAAGAGATATATTAGAAACAGTAGTAACAGATGGAACGGGTAAACCTTATATGATCGACGGTTACAGCGTAGCCGGAAAGACAGGAACAGCACAGATCGTAGGGAAAGACGGGAAATACATTTCTGGTTGGGGGGAGAATGTGTTCTCTTTCTTGGGGATGGCTCCTAAAGATGATCCTAAATTGTTAGTCTATGTGGCTGTGGAGCGTCCAAAGGTTGAATTCCCTGAGATGGGTTCTACACCTGTTGCGAATATTTTTACAAGTGTAATGAAAAGCGGGCTTCAATATTTAAACATTCAGCCTGAAGTCAAAGTAAACGATAAGTCCTCTAAAGTTAAAAAATCGTACGGCAAAGAATTACCAGATTATACGGGTCAGTCGGCTGAAAAAGCCAAGAGCGATCTAGAAAAACTCGGCATGCAAGTTTCAGTCATTGGTTCAGGTAATGAGATCATCAACCAAGAACCTTATGAAGGTGCTTATGTGATGAAAGGTGAAAGAGTCATCTTAAGAACATCTGGGGATGCGAAGATGCCTGATGTTAAAGACTGGTCTTACATGGATATCTTAAGAATCAGTAAACTTCTTGGATTGAAAGAAACGATTACAGGAAGTGGATTTGCAGTAAAGCAAAGCATTAAACCTGGAAACCCTGTTAAAGAAGGAGATTTCTTTGTTGTTCAACTAGAACCTCCTAAAGTGACAGAAACAGATGCTGAAGAAGAGAACGTGGAAGAAACAGGATCTACAGAAGAACCGTCAGAAGATGAAGATCTGCCGGTAACAGACTAAATGTTCTAGGCGCTTGTGTACAAGCATATATTTGAAACGAGACATACAAGGGAGGTATTGTGTGTGCGAGTTTCGAATGTAACTGTACGCAGGCGCTTAATTTTTGTTCTTGTTTTTGGGGTAGCTTTCTTTTTTGTCATTTCTGTAAGGCTCGGCTATGTTCAATTTGTGCTTGGAGATATGTTGACAGATCAAGCGCTTGATTCCTGGAGCAGGGACATACCCTTCGAACCGAAAAGAGGGAAGATCTTAGACCGAAATGATGTGGTACTCGCAACAAATATTAGTGCTCCGACCGTTTTTGTTGTTCCAAGACAGATAAAGGAACCAGATGAAACAGCTGAAAAATTGGCTGCTTTGTTAAATATATCAAAAACAGAAGTGTATCAAAGACTTACGAAGAAAGCCTCAATTGTGAGGATTGATAATGGAGGACGAAAAATCAGCAATGCGAAAGCAAAAGAAGTGGAAGCATTGAACCTGCCGGGTGTCTTTGTTGCAGAAGATAGTAAAAGGCATTATCCATATGGTTCTTACCTTTCTCATGTGTTGGGTTTTGCAGGTATTGATAGCCAAGGGCTCACAGGCCTAGAACTATACTATGATGAGCAGCTGAATGGGGAAAAAGGTCATATCTCTTTCTTCTCGGACGCAAGGGGACGGAGGATGCCATCGTTATCGGACAAGTATGAGAAACCGAAAGATGGATACGACCTTAGATTAACGACAGATTCACGTGTTCAAACCATTATTGAAAGAGAGCTTGATATCGCTCAAGCTACTTATGACCCAGATGGAGCGATCGCTATAGCGATGAATCCGAATACGGGCGAAATTCTTGGCATGAGCTCACGCCCCGATTTTGACCCAGAAGAGTATAAGCGTGTTTCACCAGAAGTCTACAATCGAAATCTGCCAGTGTGGGCACAATATGAACCTGGTTCTACCTTCAAGATCATTACACTTGCTGCTGCACTCGAAGAAGATAAAGTTGACTTAAATAAAGATCATTTTCACGATCCTGGATCGATCGAAGTTGCAGGGAGAAAGCTTAAATGCTGGAAAGCAGGTGGTCATGGCAGTCAGAGCTTTTTAGAAGGCGTTCAGAACTCTTGTAACCCGGGATTCGTGATTCTTGGTCAACGATTAGGTAAAGATAAGCTCTTTGAATATATTAAAGACTTTGGGTTTGGGGAAAAGACAGGTGTTGATTTGGCTGGGGAAGGTAGAGGAATCTTATTCTCATTAGATCGAGTTGGTCCACTTGAGCTTGCTACTACCGCGTTCGGACAAGGGGTTTCTGTTACTCCGATTCAACAAGTAGCTGCCGTGTCTGCGGCCGTAAACGGTGGTTATCTGTACGAACCCTATATAGCTAAAGAATTAGTGGATCCTATAACAGGAAAAGTAGTGAGTAAGCAGACTCCAAAACTGAAGAGAAAAGTGATCTCTGAAAAAACGTCAAAAGAAGTTAGACGTGCATTAGAAAGTGTTGTAGCTCAAGGGACGGGGAAAAATGCATTTGTAGATGGTTATCGTGTTGGAGGGAAAACGGGAACTGCTCAAAAGGCAGAAGGTGGTGTCTATTTAAAGAACAACCATATCGTTTCCTTTATCGGGATGGCTCCTGCTAATAACCCTGAGATCGTTGTTTATGTTGCAATAGATAATCCGAAAGAAACCCTTCAGTTTGGTGGAATCGTGGCAGCACCAATCGTAGGAAATATTATTGAAGACAGTCTCTCTGCCATGGGAGTTAAAAAGCAAAAAGATCAGATAGAAAAAGAGAAAACTTGGCTCGATGCTCCAGAGATAGTTGTTCCAGATTTAGTTGGAAAACAAACGAAAGAGCTGACGAACCTATTGTATAACCTTAAAATTGAAACTTCCGGAAAAGGGAATTACATCGTAGAGCAAGCTCCAAAAGCTGGTGTGAAGCTTGAAGCTGGTAAGACAATTCGTTTATTTTTGGGTGACAAAAAAGAAGTGGAAGATTAAAATAAAGAATGTACACATAGCCAAGCGCGGAATCTTGCTTGGCTTATTTTCTTTAAAGATGCATATTAAACGCTCTATTATAGAAAGATGTTACTTTGGTTCACTCATCTTCAAGTGATATAAGATAACACAAAAAGACGCTTTCTATGTGCTGCTACAACTATGCGAAACTACACTATTTAAAAATTAATGCTTAACAATGATTAGAGGAGAGATCAGGATTAATGGAATTAAAAGAACTGCTTACATATTTAGTGAACTATGAAATGGATATCCAAGCCAATCCTGAAATTACCTCCATTCAAATGGATTCCAGGAAAGCTGGGGAAGGCTGTCTTTTTGTTTGTATGGAAGGTCTACTGTTTGATGGACATGATTTTGCAGAAGCCGTCGCTAAAAATGGTGCTGCTGCTATTTTAGCTGAGAAGGACATCGATGTTAACATTCCTGTTATAAAAGTGAAAAATACAAAAAAAGCTCTTGCGGTATTAGCGGATGCCTTTTATGGCCACCCTTCACAAAAGCTTCATCTGATAGGGATAACTGGTACGAATGGGAAGACGACGACATCACATCTCATTGAAAAAGTTTTAAGAGATGCTGGGAAAAGCACTGGGATGATCGGGACGATTGAAATGAAGATCAAAGATCAAAGCTTTAAGGTAGCCAATACTACACCTGATTCATTATTTTTGCAGAATGCGTTTTATCAAATGAATCAAGAGAAAGTTGAGGCAGCTGTAATGGAAGTGTCTTCGCATGCTCTCGTTCAAGGTAGAGTCTGGGGATGTGACTTTAATATCGCTGTATTCACGAACTTGACACAAGATCATTTGGACTACCATAAAAATATGGAAGAATACAAGTTTGCAAAGAGTCTTCTGTTCTCTCAAATGGGAAATACTTATAACAAATCAGATCGAAAAGTTGCAGTACTAAATAACGACGATCCAGCTTCAAAAATGTTTGGAAGTGTAACATCGGCACAGGTTATTTCTTATGGAATAGATAATGATAGTGACGTTCGTGCGACCAATATTTTGATTGGATCTCAAGGAACTACATTTACACTGCATACTCCAGTCGGGTCACGAGAGGTTACGTTGAAGCTGATCGGAAAGTTCTCCGTATATAATGTGCTGGCAGCAACAACAGCATGTTTGTTATCGGGATTAGATCTAGATCAAATTCTTTCAAGTCTAAAAGAAGTAACAGGAGTTTCTGGCAGATTTGAACCTGTTATCGCAGGTCAAGATTATACGGTGATCGTTGACTACGCACATACGCCAGATAGCTTAGAGAATGTTCTGAGAACCATTAAAGAATTCGCTACAGGGAAAATTACAGCGATTGTTGGGTGTGGTGGTGACCGTGATAAGACAAAGCGCCCACTCATGGCAGGAATTGCAGCTAACTTAGCTGATCATGCGATCTTCACTAGTGATAATCCGAGAACAGAGGATCCTCTTCAGATCTTAAAAGATATGGAAGAGGGTGTAGACGAAGGGAATTATGTGACCATCCCTGATCGTAAAAAGGCAATTGAATATGCAGTTGAACAGGCTAGTGCAAACGATGTTATACTAATAGCCGGTAAAGGTCATGAAACCTATCAGATCATTGGTAAAGACATTTTAGAATTTGATGATCGAATCGTTGCAAGGGAAGCAATTAAGGCGGTGAAAAAATGAAATTAGATTTTAAAGAACTGGTCTCATTAGCAGATCGTACGAGTGGAAAGTATGAAAACCTTATATTAGAGGGTGTTTCTAAAGATACAAGACTTAAAAGTGAAAATGCACTTTACTTACCGATAGCTGGCGAGCGATTTGATGGTCATGATTTTCTACTAAATGCGATTGAACAAGGTTGTACAGCTACGGTCTGGGAGGAAGGGAAACTTCTTCCAGAAGGATTGCCGGAAGATTTTCCTATTCTTTACACAAAAGATACAGTGGCGTTTTTGCAAGATGTATCTAAATATTATTTGAAGAAGATCAATCCTGTTGTTGTAGCTGTAACGGGCAGTAACGGTAAAACAACAACAAAAGACATGATCGAAAGTGTTTCTTCTGAAAACTTTAAGACGTTTAAAACGCAAGGGAATTACAACAATCATATTGGAATGCCTTTGACCATTCTAGCGATGGAAGATACTACAGAAGTACTCATTCTAGAAATGGGTATGAGTGATTATGGAGAGATATCTCTTTTAAGTAAGATTGCAGAGCCAGATGTGGCTGTTATTACGAATATCGGTGAAAGCCATCTCGAACAACTTGGTAGTCGTGAAGGAATTGCAAAAGCGAAACTTGAGATCGCAGATGGTTTAAAACAAGGTGGGCTGTTTATCATCGATGGAGATGAACCGCTTCTTTCACATGTAAAAGGTGAGAACGTATTACAAGTTGGTTTTGGAGATTCAAATACACTGAAGTTATCTAACCTTAAGACAGATGTAAATGGTGTAACGTTTTCTTTAGAAGAAGGTACGACCGTGTATCGCATACCAATGCTCGGACGTCATAATATTAAAAATGCAGCATATGCCATAGCTGTAGGACATTACTTGAATATTGAAGAAAATAAGATACTAGAAGGACTTGAGAACCTTAAAGTGACTTCCATGCGTCTTGAAATGAAAAGCGGCAAGAAGGAAACACTTCTTATCAACGATGCCTACAACGCTAGTCCAACGAGTATGATTGCAGCTCTAGAAACACTTGCTGAACTGAAGGATTACTCTAAAAAGGTCGCTGTCCTCGGAGATATGTATGAATTAGGCTCAAATGAAGAAGAGATGCATCGAAACATAGCGAAGCATGTGGATGATACGATTTCTCACGTGATATGTGTAGGGCAAAAAGGTGCTTGGATCGCAGATGAACTAATGAAACATAAAAATGAAGACCTTGAAGTTATTCAATGTCTGACAAAAGAAGAAGCGGAAGAACCAATAACTAGATTATTATCAAAAGACACTGCTATTCTTTTTAAAGCATCAAGAGGGATGGTATTAGAAACCCTAGTCTCGAAATTTGTAGAGAAAGAACAGGAGTCGAAAAAATGATTGAGCAAGTCTTACTATTTACATTAGTAGCATCCTTCTTAATTGCGGTATTAAGTTCACCCTTTTTCATTCCGTTTTTAAGAAGATTGAAATTTGGGCAGAGCATCCGTGATGAAGGCCCGAAATCTCACCAAAAAAAGCAAGGAACACCTACGATGGGCGGGATTGTTATCGTCTTAGCCCTCGTTATCGCAACTTATGCGATGACCGCTAAGTTTTTTGCAGTTACAGCAGAAACCCATCTGCTAATCCTCGTTACATTAGGATATGGACTTATTGGTTTTTTAGATGATTTTATTAAAGTAGTGAAGAAAAGAAATCTCGGTTTAACATCGAAGCAAAAATTAGTAGGGCAATTAATCATTGCAGCTCTTTTCTTCTTAGGATTAAGAGCGATTGATTTTTCAACGGAAATTTCAGTTCCTGGAACAGATTTTTCGTTTGACCTAGGATGGTTTTACCCAGTATTGGTTGTATTCATGTTAATCGGTGCTTCTAATGCAGTAAACCTAACGGATGGACTGGATGGATTGTTGGCAGGAACAGCAGCTATTGCTTTTGGTGCATTCGCTGTCTTGTCATCTACCATTCTCCAATTTGAAGCTGCCATCTTCTGTGTGGCTGTTGTTGGTGCTGTACTTGGCTTTTTAGTTTTTAACGCGCACCCAGCGAAAGTGTTCATGGGAGATACCGGATCACTGGCTCTAGGTGGTGCGATTAGTGCGGTCGCAATCTTAACCAAGCTTGAGATTTTGCTAGTTATTATTGGCGGAGTTTTTGTAATTGAAACCCTTTCTGTAATGATTCAAGTAGCTTCATTTAAGTTAACTCGCAAGCGTGTATTTAAGATGAGCCCGCTTCATCATCACTATGAATTGTCAGGCTGGAGTGAATGGCGTATCGTTGTTACATTTTGGCTTGTAGGATTGGTATTTGCAGCACTAGGAATTTATTTAGAGGTGTGGGTATAAATGAAGGACACTACTTTTTTTAAAGACAAAAAGATATTAATCGTAGGATTAGCCAAGAGCGGTTTTGCTGGTGCAAAACTGCTTCATTCGTTTGGGGCTCATCTAACAGTGAACGACAAAAGCCCTAGAGAAGGAAATGCAGAAGCAGAAAAACTGGAGAAACTTGGTATTGAAGTGGTTTGTGGAGACCATCCGCTGACATTGCTAGATAGCAAGTTGGACTTTATTGTAAAGAATCCAGGAATTCCTTATCAAAACCCTTTGATCGATGAAGCGGTCAAACGAAACATTCCGGTATATACGGAAGTGGAAATTGCAGGTATGATTTCAGACGCATCCATTATTGCGATCACAGGGTCAAACGGTAAGACGACAACAACCACCCTAATTGGGGATATGTTAAAAAACAGTGATAAGACACCAGTCGTAGCAGGGAATATCGGTACTGTGTTCTCCGAGGTTGCTGCCAAATCTACTGAGAAAGATATATTAGTAGCTGAACTTTCTAGCTTTCAGTTAATGGGAACAGAGCGGTTCAAGCCACAGATCGCCGTTTTTCTGAACTTATTTGAAGCACATTTAGATTATCACGGTTCTCTTGATGAATACGGAAAAGCAAAAGCTAAGATCACTGAGAACCAAGATTCCTCTGATTATGTAATCTATAACGCAGATGATGAACGTGTCTCATATTTAATGAAGAACTCTAAAGCTAAACATATCCCATTTTCTGTTAAAGAGAAACATGAGGGTGGGGTCTATGTGGAAGATGGTGCACTTTATTTTCAGGATCAAAAAGTTATTGATCTAAGCGAGATCGTCTTACCTGGTAAACACAATCTATCTAATATTATGGCAGCTGTAGCCGCTTCTTTATTAGCTGGCGCAACATTAGAACAGATCCGTCAAGTCCTAACTTCGTTTCCGGGAGTTAAACATCGTCTCCAGTATGTAGGAGAGCTTAACGGAAGACGTTTCTACAATGATTCCAAAGCCACGAATATATTAGCGACGAATGCCGCGTTGTCGGCATTTGAACAACCTGTAATCTTACTAGCTGGTGGTCTTGATCGTGGAAATTCATTTGATGATCTGCTTCCATCACTAAAGAATGTAAAAGCAATGGTTACTTTTGGTCAAACCGCTGAAAAATTAGCACAAACTGCAAATCAGGCAGGAATAGAAACGATAAAACGTGCTGATAATGTGGAAGATGCTGTTCCCCTTGCGTACAGTCTATCGGACGAAGAAGACGTTATCTTGTTATCCCCTGCATGTGCAAGCTGGGATCAATATAAGACATTCGAACAAAGAGGGGACATGTTTATCAACTCTGTGCATAAACTTAAATAAGGTTTGTACAAATAAGAAGAGTTGAGGTGTTTCCCTTTGCCTGCAACGAGATCAACCCCTGATATCATAATGATTGTTGTTACGCTTTTGTTGTTATCGATCGGTATAATAATGGTTTATAGCGCGAGTGCAGATTTAGGGCTATACAAGTTTGATGATGCGTTCTTTTTTGCAAAGCGACAATTATTATTTGCCGGTGTGGGAATTGCAGCGATGTTTTTTATCATGAACATCAATTACATGACGTGGAGAGTCTGGTCTAAGATCCTTCTGATCATTTGTTTTGTATTGTTGATCGCTGTTCTTATCCCAGGTATCGGTATGGTACGAGGCGGTGCAAGAAGTTGGATCGGTGTGGGTGCTTTTTCCATCCAGCCGTCTGAATTTATGAAACTTGCCATGATTACATTCTTAGCTAAGTATTTATCAGAGCATCAAAAAAAGATCACTTCACTGAAAAAAGGTTTAGTACCTACTCTAGGATTAGTGATGATCGCTTTTGGAATGATCATGCTTCAACCAGATCTAGGAACCGGTGCTGTGATGGTCGGAACTAGTATCGTGATGGTTTTTGTTGCAGGAGCGCGTATCTCTCATTTTGTTGGGATGGCTTTGATCGGTCTGATCGGACTTGCGGGGCTGATCATATCTGCTCCTTATCGAATTAAGAGGATTACTTCTTTCCTTGACCCTTGGAGTGATCCATTAGGTAGTGGATTTCAGATTATACAGTCACTCTATTCTCTCGGTCCAGGTGGATTGCTTGGACTAGGCTTAGGGCAGAGTAGACAAAAATTTGGTTATCTCCCTGAACCGCAAACGGACTTTATCTTTGCGATTCTGTCAGAAGAGCTCGGTTTTATTGGTGCTGTTTTTGTATTAATCCTCTTTAGCCTTCTCTTATGGCGAGGTATCCGAATCGCTTTAGGAGCTCCAGATCTATTCGGCAGCTTTTTAGCGATAGGAATCATAGGAATGGTCGCTATACAGGTGATGATTAATATCGGAGTTGTAACAGGTTTGATGCCTGTAACTGGAATAACACTTCCATTTTTAAGTTATGGAGGATCCTCATTAACACTAATGCTCGCATCAATTGGAGTAATCCTCAATATTAGCCGGTATTCAAGGTATTAATACTTGAGTTTCAAAGGAAATTCTCTTATTCTAAACATAGCGATTTAAAGACGTTACCCTGTCAATTATGGCAGGGTAACTTCTTTTTCTATATTTGTTTTTTAATGTTATTGTTTCTTATAAGCTAGTCTCTGCTCTTAAATTCTTGTCTTCTAGACAGTTGATTGAAGTGGAGGGTGCGAGACTCTCAGCTAGGACAGGCGGGCAGTCCTAAAAGTGGAAGTGGCTCGTTCAGCCCCGACTAGCAAAAGGTGAATGGGCTAGTAAGGCGCACTTTGCCTTATGGTCCATTTAGCTTTTGACCTCGAGGGGCTAGCCACTGCAACTAGGCAGGTGAGACACTTATACGAGAAACGTACGAATGTGGCTCACCGCCTGCCCCGCGGAAAGCGAGCATGCTGTAACGTAAATCAACCACATTCAAGAGCGACAATGATAATCAGATGTCGTTTTTCAGAAATAAGAAACAAAATCGTTAGTTCTAACGAATACTACTTTGTCGATGTTTAAGGACATTGAAAACATGGAAAAGATTAACGCATAGCATATAAATAGAACGATGCGTATGAACGTAGGGGGTTTTTAATGATGTATAGCCAATTAGCTGAGAAATTAAAAAGTGAAGATTTAGGTACTGTCCTAGTAAATGAGCCATTAAAAAATCACACCACATTAAAAATTGGTGGGCCAGCTGATCTTTTTTATGAACCGAAAGATATTGAAAGTCTAAAAAAAGCATTAGGTTATATAAAAGAAGCGAACGCACCGATACGTGCAATCGGAAGAGGATCTAACCTGTTAGTTGCTGACGGGGGCATAGAAGGTGTTGTCATTAAAGTAGGGGAGGGGATCAACCACCTTGAAAAAGACGATACCAAGATCAGAGTTGGTGGTGGATATTCACTCATTCCGCTTGCAACTCTAATGTCACGTGAAGCATATACGGGTCTAGAGTTTGCAGCAGGTATTCCGGGCTCGGTTGGCGGCGCTGTTTTCATGAATGCAGGTGCGCATGGATCAGATATGTCAAAGATCGTTGAGAAGGCTTTAATACTATTACCTGATGGTGAACTTACATGGCTTACTAATGAAGAACTTAAATTCTCTTACCGTACTTCTGTCCTTCAAGAGACAGGTGGGATCTGTGTAGAAGTCATCCTCGTTTTGGATAAGGGCGATAAAGAAACCATTATGGCCGAGCTTAAGAAGAATAAAGATTATCGCAGAAACACTCAGCCGTGGAACTTTCCATGTTGTGGTAGTGTGTTCCGTAATCCTCTCCCTAATTATGCAGGACATCTTATTGAAACATCGGGACTTAAAGGAACAAAAGTAGGTGGAGCACAAGTTTCTGAGATGCACGCGAATTTCATTGTAAATACTGGAGATGCAAAAGCAAAAGACGTGCTGGATCTTATCAGTTTTATACAAAAAACGATTAAAGAAAAGCATGGTGTTGAACTTCATACAGAAGTTGAGATCATTGGTAGAAATGATTAACAAAAAATTGGATAAATAGTGCTGAATTGCGGCTTATCCGTGCTATAATACAAAGAACAAGAAAAAATTAACTTTTGACGTTTCGAAACGAACCATACATTTCGTTATCTTCTGACAGTTGGACTGTTATCAGTACCTTTTGAAGACTTGGCGTCTAGCTGCCAAGTTCTTTTATTTCTGTCAACCGTTAATGTTTCTTGTACTAACTTATAAAACGGAGGAAGAGGATGGACAAGGTAAAGGTTGTCAAGATTGAGGACCGAATTCCGAAGCTGAAAGAACACCGCAAACAAAAAGCAAATCGTCGTCTTATTTATTACTTGTCCTTTTTCTTCCTGTTATTGTTGGTCGTCGTTTATTTTCAATCTGATCTTAGTCATGTGAAGAAAATTACCGTCTCAGGCAACTATTTTGTAACCGACAATGAAATTCTTGAAAAAAGTGAAATCTCAACAAAGACAAAGTATTTAAATGTATCTGAGGATGAAATGATGGAGCGACTTGAGGAAATCTCAGAAATTAGTTCTGTTTCCATCCAAAAGAAGTTTTTTAACCAAGTTATAATTAAAGTGAGTGAGTTTCAACGAGTCGGTTATTTCAGAAAAGAGAACCTATACTACCCGATGCTTCAGAACGGGAAGATGTTAGAGCCTTTGAAGAAAAATGAGAGACCCGTGAATGCGCCTGTAATCGTCAGCTGGAAGGATCCAGAACAATTAGAGATGATGGCACAGGAACTACAAAAACTACCTGAAGGAATCATTCATCGTATATCTGAGATCACACATACACCTGCTGCCAACAGTTCAAATCAACTAACGTTGTTTATGACGGATGGTAACAAAGTGGTGACGACGATCTCTAAGTTCTCAGATAGGCTGACAGCATATCCGTCTTTAGTCAGCGAACTAAAACCTGAGGAAAAAGGAACATTTTATTTAGGAATCAGCACACGTTTTGAACGATACAACAAAGTGGAGGAAAGTAATGAGCAAAATTAAAGGGACGCATCTTTTCCTATCTTTAATCCTTCTCGTTACCGGGTTCATACTATCTTTCTCCTATCAGAGAGCACAGATCGAAAAGCAAAATGTTGTGCAGAACAATGAATGGAAAAAAGAAGATTCATTGCGAAGCCAAATCTTAAATCTTCAAAAAACGAATAGAGAATTAGCAGGCGACCTTCAAAGTCTGCAGCAAAATGTTGAGAAGAAAGAAAACAAGCTGGCAGATCAAGAGGAGATATCTTCTAAACTAGTAGAAGATTTGAAAGAGCTCAGAATGGTAGTAGGAAACGTAAAAGTGAAAGGGGAGGGGGTAGAAGTTACCCTTCAAGATTCCTCCTATATACCGGAAGGGGAGAACCCTAACGATTATATCGTCCATGAAGAACATATTAGAAGTGTCATTGACGAACTTCACGTATCAGGTGCGGAAGCCATTGCGATAAACGGTCAAAGGATCTCTCATGATACGTATATCGCTTGTATCGGTCCTGTCGTTTCTGTGGATGGTAACCAATACCCTGCACCTTTTGTGATCACAGCCATTGGGAATTCCACAACCCTAGAGAAATCTTTGAATCTATACATCGTTGATAAAATTGTAACGGATGGTGTAGAAGTGAGAGTGGAGCAAGAGAGCGCGATCGAGATGGAGCCATTTATTACAGAAGAGGGATGAGTTAGTTGAAAGAGAGACAATTCATGTTCGCAACAATTGCCCTCATACTTGGCGGAATGCTGGCGATCCAATTTGAGACCACAAACAATCCTGTTGTTCGGGATACTCGAGATTTATGGGAATTAAGAGCTGATTTGGAAAAAGAAAAACAGCGTCAGCAGGAGCTTAATGAGGAATTTGAACGCTACAGTGAACTTCTAAACCAATACAAAGGTAACGGGAAAGACGAAAAAATCCAAGCAATGGAAAAAGCACTCGGAGATTTAAAAAAACAAGCAGGATTAACGACGATTAGCGGACAAGGAATCGTGATAACGATCGAACCTTTTAATGAAGAGCTAATTGGAGTAGGTCAACCTGTTCCTAAAATAGATCCTGATATGCTTAGAAGACTTGTAAATGAATTAAATCGATATGATGCAAAAGAGATCAGCATCGATGGACAACGTATCGTATCGAAAACCCCGATCCGGGAAGTGAATGGAAACATTTACATAAACAATGAGCCTGTTTCTTCATTTCCGATTGAAATCAGAGTTTTGGCAAAAGACAATGAAAAACTTCATCAGAAGATTATTGCTTCACCAGCTGTTGAAGAATTTATTCGAGAAAATTTTCTTGTAGAATCTAAGCAAACCGCTAAAGTTATTTTGCCAGCTTTCGATAAAGATATGAAGGTGAAGTTTATGAAACCGGCAAAGGAGGAAACGTAAGATGTGGTTGCCGGTACTTGGACTGCTATTAGGTCTGTTATTAGGTTTCATGTCTGATATCCGGGTCCCTCCAGAATATGCAAACTACTTATCCATTGCTGTCTTAGCTGCACTTGATACCCTATTCGGCGGTATTCGTGCACATCTTCAAGGCAGTTTTGAAGATAAAGTGTTCATTACTGGTTTTTTCTTTAACATTTTATTGGCTGCAGGGCTTGCATATTTAGGGGTGCACCTTGGTATTGACCTGTATCTAGCAGCAATCTTTGCATTTGGTGTTAGGCTGTTTAATAATATCGCAGTTATTAGACGCTTAATCATTTCAAAATGGTCAGATTCACGCAAAAAGGCCTAAAAAATTTGAAAAAACGGTAAAAAAAAAGAGGGATAACCCGTTGTTTGTGGAATTTATTCCATAATTAAGCGCAAATCAAGGGATTTTTTAAAAAAATGAAGATTTATTGGATGAAAGGTAAGGAGGTGCCACAGAATGAACAGCAATGAAATTTATGTAAGTTTAGACATCGGTACATCCAATATTAAAGTGATCATTGGAGAAATGACTAGTGAGTCCTTTAATGTAATTGGTGTTGGCCATGCAAAATCAGCTGGAATCAGAAAAGGTTCCATTGTAGATATTGACGAAACTGTTCGTTCCATTAGAAAAGCCGTAGAGCAAGCCGAAAGAATGTTAGGTATTCCGATTAATGCCGTCATCGTAGGTGTTAAAGGAAACCATATTCAGCTTCAACCTTGCCACGGTGTAGTTGCGGTATCAAGGGAAGACCGAGAAATTGGTGATGAAGACATTGCTAGAGTAATAGAGGCAGCTCAAGTTATGTCAGTGCCTCCAGAACGCGAAATTATAGATGTGATTCCTCGACAATTTATTGTCGATGGTACAGATGAGATTATCGATCCACGAGGCATGCTAGGTGTACGCCTTGAGATGGAAGGAACCGTAATAACGGGTTCCAAAACGATCTTACATAATTTATTACGATGCGTAGAACGAGCTGGACTAACAGTGGCGGACATTTGTTTAGAGCCATTGGCAACATCATCGATTGCACTTTCACGAGATGAGATGGAGCTTGGTGTAGCACTGATCGATATTGGTGGGGGTTCTACTACACTATCTGTTTTTGACCAAGGAACCATGCAGTTAACATCCGTTCTTCCGATAGGTGGAGACTTTATCACAAAAGATATTTCCATCGGATTGAGAACTTCTGCTGAAGATGCAGAAAAGATTAAGCTGAAGCATGGTCATTCTTTCGTGGATTATGCATCAAAAGATGAAACATTTACTGTATCGCAAATTGGATCTTCACAAGAACAAGAAATCTCGCAATACGAACTCTCATTAATTATTGAAGCTCGTATGGCTGAAATATTTGAGATGATTGATGATGAATTGCATCAGCGTGGATATTCCGAACTGCCAGGTGGTTTTGTTATTACAGGCGGAGTTGCTGCAATTCCAGGAGTACTTGAACTCGCTCAAGATATCTTCCAGCAGAACGTACGCGTTTCGTTGCCGGATTATATCGGAGTCAGAGAACCGAAGTTTACAGCGGGAGTTGGATTAATCCAATTCACTCACAAAAATATTAAAGTTCAAGGAAAAGAAGTTGCTACTGCGTTAGTTGATAACGCTGGAGAACCTTTACCTAAAAAGAAGCAACAATCCAGCCAAAAATCGGGACAAGAAAAACAATCCGGTGGCATGAAATCAAAAGTCAAAGACTGGTTTGGTTTATTTTTTGAATAACATTAAGGAACTAGTCATTAGGAGGAACGCTCATGTTAGAGTTTGATATGAATATGGATCAATTGGCGACAATTAAAGTTATTGGTGTTGGTGGCGGCGGAAGTAACGCTGTTAACCGAATGATCGAACACGGTGTGCAAGGTGTAGAATTCATCTGTGTAAATACAGATGCTCAAGCTCTAAACCTATCTAAAGCACCTGTAAAAATGCAGATCGGTACGAAATTAACAAGAGGACTTGGTGCAGGTGCAAATCCTGATATTGGTAAAAAGGCTGCTGAAGAAAGCCGCGAGCAGATCGAAGAAGCACTTAGCGGTGCGGATATGGTCTTCGTTACAGCTGGTATGGGTGGCGGTACTGGTACTGGTGCAGCTCCTGTAGTCGCAGAGATCGCGAAAGATCTTGGCGCTCTTACAGTGGGTGTTGTTACAAGACCGTTCACTTTCGAAGGACGCAAGCGTTCTACTCAAGCAGTAGGTGGAATTTCTGTATTAAAAGAAAAAGTGGATACACTGATTGTCATTCCGAATGATCGATTGTTAGAGATCGTAGATAAAAATACTCCTATGCTTGAAGCTTTCCGTGAAGCGGATAACGTACTTCGTCAAGGTGTACAAGGTATCTCTGATTTAATCGCTGTACCAGGATTGATCAACCTTGACTTTGCCGATGTAAAAACAATCATGACGGAACGCGGTTCTGCACTGATGGGTATTGGTGTAGGTACTGGGGAGAACCGTGCCGCTGAAGCTGCGAAAAAAGCCATTTCATCTCCACTTCTAGAAACATCTATTGATGGAGCAAAAGGTGTATTGATGAACATTACTGGTGGAGCTAACTTAAGTCTTTACGAAGTAAACGAAGCTGCAGATATCGTTTCATCTGCTTCTGATCCTGAAGTGAATATGATCTTTGGTTCCGTGATTAATGAAGAACTTAAAGATGAGATTTTAGTTACGGTAATCGCTACTGGATTTGATGAAACGGAAAAGATGGTTAACAACCAACAGAGAGCAGAGCGTCCTAGAATGCAACAAGCTCCAACATCTAGTCAGTCTCATGCATCTCAAAGTCAATCTCAACCACAAAGCCAGTCTCAAGGGCAAACTCGTGAAGAGAGCCAAGAATCAAGAAATACTTCTTACACGAATGCTGATTCAGATACGCTTGATATTCCAACATTCTTGCGTAACCGCAGCCGTAACAGAAGAAGATAAATACAAAATGAAAGCATGTTCTCTATTTTAGAGAGCATGCTTTTTTGTTTTAGCAAAAAACCTCTTCCTAAAGGTATTTTAAAGCTGTTTTAGGATTCATGTTGCATTTGTTAGTTGTCGATTTCCGTTCCAGTATGCTCGCTTTCCGTGGGGCAGGCGGTGAGCCACATTCGTAACGTTTCACTTTTAAGTGTCTCACCTGACCGCCAGTCCCACAGGAGTCTCGCAACTTCCACTCCAATCAACTTGACAATGAAGAATTACAAAATCTTTTTTAGTAACCAGCTTTTTGATAAGAGCCAAATTAAATCAGCTTTTCTAAAGTACTAGTGGCATTTTTGAGAAGAAGATTGTTGCTATCAATAAATTTTGAAAAATGCTTCAATGAATAGATAATTGGAGAGGGAGGGCGAGACTCCTGCAGGATGAGTGGGACAGGTGAGACCGTTCAATGACGCAAAGCGGCGAATGGGCTCAACGCACACCCTGCGGAAAGCGAGCTCTGCATCGGAAATTAACCTCCTTCATGAACAACAATGTATAAGCATACAGTTTTTTGTCATATTCTTGTCCGAAAAGCGTATATCTAACATATAAGTTATTTTGACAAAAATAGAGAAAATAAGAACTTTACTTCTCTCATAAACTGACAGACTTTCAAACAACCTATACGTTATACTGATTTCAAAATTAAGAAAGGAGAAAACCAATGACCCTTTATTTGGATGTCATTTGGTTTCTTAATTTCTGCATTGATTATGTTTTGATCTCTCTGACAGCGTATGTGCTAAAGCGCAATGCATCGAAAAAGAGAATCCTATTTGCTTCTTTATTAGCATCAAGTTATGTGTTTTTAATCATCTTCCCAGAACTTATGTTATTTTCACAACCAGTCATGAAATTTATCCTATCCGTTTTCATCATGATTGTGGCCTTTGGGTTTAAGCGTTTTAAATTTGTTATGAAGAATATCGCCATGTTTTATTTCGTTTCTTTTGTTACAGGTGGAGGTATTTTCGGTCTTCATTATTTTATGCAGAGTGATGCTGTGATTATGAATGGTGTTATCACGACAAAAAGTTCAGGGATGGGTGACCCGATCAGCTGGCTTTTTGTTGTAGTGGGTGTTCCTCTTCTTTGGTACTTTTCAAAGAAACGAGTTGATGATATTTCTGTGGAAAAAATGGATTCCAACAGTCTTGTCAAAGTTTCTATCAAAATTGATCAAACCATAATTTCTGCAAATGGCCTTATTGATACCGGAAATAAATTATATGATCCCATTTCTAAAATGCCCGTCATGATTCTTGATATGAACAAACACGGTGACTCTTTTCCTGAAGTTATCCGAACCGCTGCGAAAGATGTTCTCGCATTGAATACCGATGACAATGAGCACCCTTGGCTGAATAGACTCCGAATCGTACCGTACCGTGCAGTTGGTCATCAGCAGTTTTTAGCTTGTTTGAAACCAGATCATGTTGAAATTGAAAAAGAAGGTGTTTCTTTAGTATCTCCACAATGCCTCATAGGCTTGAGCTGGACTGTTTTATCTAGCGAAGGACAGTTCGATGCCATCGTTCATCCTAAGATGTCTATGCAACATGTACAAGCGTCTTAAAAGGCAAAAGATAAATCGGGAAAAAAATACACCTGATACACATTGAAAGTATTTTTAACAACAGTTATATGTGAGAAACAACTAAAAAGATCATGTGGAAGGGGAGTTATGATGTTTAATAAGTGGCGTTTAAAGATGACGATGTATTGGTATAAGTTACTCTTTAAGTTAGGGCTGAAGTCAGACGAGATTTATTATATAGGTGGGAATGAAGCTTTACCACCACCACTTAGTAAAGAAGAAGAAGCGGTCCTACTTGAAAAGCTTCCTTCTGGTGACCAAGCTGCTAAATCTCTTTTGATCGAAAGAAACCTTCGTCTAGTTGTTTACATTGCACGAAAGTTTGAGAATACAGGAATTAACATTGAAGATTTAATCAGTATTGGAACGATAGGCTTGATTAAAGCTGTAAACACGTTCAATCCAGAAAAAAAGATCAAGCTCGCCACTTATGCTTCCAGATGCATTGAGAACGAAATCTTGATGTATTTGCGCCGGAACAACAAGACGCGGTCAGAAGTATCATTTGATGAACCGTTAAATGTGGATTGGGATGGAAACGAACTTTTGCTCTCAGATGTTCTAGGTACAGAGGACGACATCATTACTCGCAGGATTGAGGCTAATGTAGACCGTAAACTCTTATTAAAAGCTCTTTTTACATTGAACGACCGTGAAAAACAGATCATGGAACTTCGCTTCGGTCTTTCAGGCGGTGAAGAAAAAACACAAAAAGATGTGGCTGATATGCTCGGTATTTCTCAGTCTTATATTTCCAGATTAGAAAAAAGGATCATAAAGAGACTTCAAAAAGAATTTAATAAAATGGTTTAGCATTTATTCTATATAGGTTTTGAATTGTTTTTACCATTATCTCTAAAATGACAATTGCATAAATTTCCCTCCGTTCGGTGATACTTAATTTGAAATTAGCTCCCGGCAGGAGGGAAAAGACTTGACAAGAAATAAAGTTGAGATTTGCGGAGTTGACACATCAAAGCTTCCTGTTTTAAAAAATCCAGAGATGCGTATTCTTTTTGATAAGATGCATAAAGGTGATCCTGATGCACGCGAAACTTTGGTTAACGGAAACCTCAGACTCGTTCTGAGTGTCATTCAACGGTTCAACAACCGCGGAGAGCATGTAGATGATTTATTTCAAGTAGGGTGTATTGGGCTGATGAAGTCCATAGACAATTTTGATCTAGGTCAGAACGTTAAGTTTTCAACCTATGCAGTTCCGATGATCATTGGTGAGATTCGCCGATATCTTCGAGACAATAACCCGATAAGAGTTTCTAGAAGCTTAAGGGATATCGCATATAAAGCACTGCAAGTTCGAGATCAGCTTATGAACAAACTATCTCGGGAGCCAACTGCACAACAGATTGCAGAAGCTCTAGATGTACCGAAAGAAGAAGTGGTCTTTGCGCTTGACGCCATCCAAGATCCAGTTTCACTATTTGAACCGATATACAATGACGGCGGTGATCCGATCTTTGTGATGGATCAAATCAGCGATGATAAAGCAAAAGACATGCAGTGGATTGAGGAGATCGCTTTAAAAGAAGGAATGCGCCGTTTGAATGATAGAGAAAAGATGATCTTAACGATGCGTTTCTTTCAAGGGAAAACGCAAATGGAAGTAGCGGATGAGATCGGAATATCACAGGCACAAGTATCAAGACTCGAAAAAGCAGCGATCTCTCAGATGAATAAAAACATCCAAAGCAGTTAAAACCCGTTTTCACGGGTTTTTTTATTTTTGGACAGAAACATGAAATAGCTTTGTCCTTCATATACTGAAAGAAGAAAGGCGGGGATCGTAGATGAATAAGATATCAGATTTTCAAGTCAAAGATGTGGTTAACGTAGCAAATGGGAAAAAGCTCGGTCATATAGCTGATCTTGAAATCAACTTAAATACAGGTAAGATAGATGCGATCATCATCCCTGGTGCTGGAAAGATGCTTGGTTTTTTTGCAAGAGAGAACGACATCGTGATTCCTTGGAGAAATATTGTTAAGATCGGTGCAGATGTTATTCTTGTAAGACATATGGAAGCTAGCGAACTAAATGAATATGTTAAAGAACCGTTTGATCAATTGAAATAAACGGTTCTTTTTTCTTTCTTGCTTAAAATTGTGGTAAAATAAAGATAAAACTTTCCAGGAGGAATAGATACAGATGAACACATTTGAACGCTCTGGAAAGCATCTTGCAATAAAGAGTTGGCAAAAGATAAATTCTAATCTTATAGCTGGTTTCACAACACGTGAGGGCGGGAATAGTACAATGCCCTTTCATTCTATGAACATGGGCTTTCATGTGAATGACAATCCAGATATGGTACGAAAAAACCGCAAATTATTTGCAGATGAGATCGGTTTTTCAGTTGAAAATTGGGTAGGCTCTAAACAAGTTCATGCTAAAAATATTGTAAAGATAACGAAAGAAGACAGAGGTTTAGGTGCTTTAGATTTCGAAACAGCAATACCAGATGCGGATGGATTATATACATCAGACGAAAATATTCTTTTAACATCCCTTTATGCGGACTGTGTTCCTCTCTACTTTTATTCACCCAACGATAACTTAATCGGACTCGCGCATGCGGGGTGGAAAGGAACGGTTGCGAAGATCGGTCCATCGATGATCACCATGTGGCAAGATAAAGAGAATGTTGACGTAAAGTCGGTATTAGCTGCGATTGGTCCTTCTATAGGACAATGTTGTTATGAAGTAGATGATGTAGTGATAAATGAAGTAAATATAGCGCTAGGCGTAGATAATGTAGACAAGGTGTATAAGAAGAATGAAGCAGGAAACTATCAATTAAACTTAAAAAAATTGAATGAGGTCCTTCTTTTAAGAGCTGGAGTATTGCCTGAAAATATGAGCGTTTCCGATCAATGTACGAGCTGTCAGAACGACGTGTTCTTTTCACATCGTTCTGACAGGGGCAAGACAGGAAGAATGATGAGTTATATAGGCAGGAAAGGGGATTAATTAAGAAATTGGGTATCAAAGAAAACAAAGAGTACATTTTAAATGAAATACAAAGCGCATGTGAGAAAAAAAACAGGTCTTCAAAGGGCGTTAATTTGATCGCTGTGACGAAATATGTGAGTAACGAAACAACAAGAGAAGCAGTCTTAGCAGGTATCGAACATATTGGTGAGAACAGAATAGAAGGACTGTTATCCAAAAAAGAATATCTGAAAGACCTGCCTGTAAAATGGCACTTTATTGGAACTTTGCAGACTAGAAAAGTAAAAGACGTGATTGAACATGTGGATTATATTCATTCATTAGATCGTTTAAGTTTAGCAAATGAGATTCAGAAAAGAGCAGTTAAGACTATTTCCTGTTTTGTTCAAGTTAATGTAGCTGAAGAAGATTCCAAACACGGCTTGCCAGTAAAAGATGTAGTAGCTTTTGTCGATAAACTAAAGGACTACGATCGTATAAAGGTTGTCGGCCTGATGACTATGGCACCTTTTACTGAGGATGAATCCTTAATCAGAAACGTGTTCTCAACACTAAAGCAACTTCAATTGGAGATACAGAAACAAAAAATGGTTCATGCTCCATGTACTGAACTATCTATGGGGATGTCTAACGATTATTCGATTGCTGTTGAAGAAGGTGCAACATTTATTAGAGTAGGGACGAGTTTAGTAGGAAAAGAATTTTAGGAGGTGGTACAGATGGGAATTAAAACAAAATTCAAGCGTTTCTTTGATCTGGAAGACGATTATGAGTATGAAGAGGAATATGAGGAAGAGTCGATGCCTGAAGAAGAAGAAATCACACCTTCCCATACGAAAAAAGGAAAACCGAACGTGGTGAGTCTTCAGAGTATCCAACAACAAGTTAAAGTTGTGCTTGTCGAACCTCGAGTATATGCAGAAGCACAAGATATTGCGGATCAATTAAAAAATCGCAGAGCTGTTGTTATGAATTTACAAAGAATTCCGCATGATCAAGCAAAAAGAATCGTAGACTTCTTATCAGGTACTGTTTATGCAATCGGTGGCGACATTCAAAAGTTGGGACCGAATACATTTTTATGTACTCCTGAAAATGTTGATGTTTCCGGAACGATTTCAGAAATGATGGAAGAAGATTAAATCAGGTAGGTGAAAATTATTGAATATGATCTATGCAGTTGAAGACGTAGTACTAACTCTTATTCAGATCTACTACTACATGATTATCGGGTACATACTATTATCTTGGTTTCCAAATGCTCGTGAGTCATCTATCGGTCAGGTGATCGCTAGGCTAGTTGAACCATATCTTTCTCCATTTCGAAAGATTATTCCGCCTCTTGGCATGATTGATCTTTCTCCGATCGTAGCACTTATGGCACTGCATTTTGCTCGTTTTGGAGTATCGGCGATCGCACAGATGATAGCACGTTCACTGTAGGTTTTGTTATGAGTATCTATCAGCATTACAGACCAGAAGAGCACGAATTTGTGGACCGGGTCTTGAACTGGAAGTCGGAGGTGTTGGAGAGGTATAGTCCAAGATTGACTGACTTTCTTGATCCGAGAGAACAAGAAATCGTAAAAACCATCATTGGTAACGATACTGAAGTTCGCCTCTCTTTATGGGGAGGCTCTTCTTTTTCTGAACGGAAGAGAGCATTGATTTATCCGGATTATTTTACTGCTCAAAATGAAGATTTTCAATTAGTCTGTTATGACATTCAATATCCTGCTAAATTCTCTACGATTGAACATCGAGATGTTTTGGGTGCTTTAATGAACATAGGTGTTAAAAGAGGTAAGTATGGTGATATCTTAATTTCAGGAGATCGTGTACAGTTCATCTGTGCAACCGAGATCGCTGGATTTATCGATTTGAACTTAACGAAAATCGGCAAGACAGGTATTACGCTACATACGATTCAAGAAGATGAATTAGTAGAAGTAAAGACTGAATATCACGAAAAGACTGGTACTGTGTCTTCCCTACGACTTGATGTGATTGTCGCTGAGGTGTACAACCTGTCTCGTGCAAAAGCTTCTCCTTTGATACAAGGAGGACGAGTTAAGCTCAACCACAAAATCGTTGATCATGTTTCAACTGAATTGATGGAAGGTGATGAGCTCTCTGTAAGAGGATTTGGCAGGAGTAAACTCATCGCGATCGAGGGAACGACTAAGAAAGAGAAGTGGCGCATCCGCTACGGACTTTTAAAATAATTTCCTTAAATAGAAGGAATGACAGAAAATTTGTCGAAATTAGGTAAAAAATAATGCATCAATGGAGGTGGCCGTTGTGCCTTTAACACCACTGGATATTCATAACAAGGAATTCACAAGAGGTTTCAGAGGGTATAGTGAAGATGAAGTGAATGACTTTCTAGATCAAGTCATCAAAGATTATGAAACAGTGATCCGAGAAAAGAAAGAACTAGAGGAAACGGTAGCGAACCTTGAAGAAAAGATCTCTTATTTTAAAAACATTGAGGAAACTCTAAATAAGTCGATTCTGATTGCTCAGGAAACAGGAGAAGAAGTAAAGCGAACAGCTACGAAAGAAGCTCGTTTAATTGTTAAAGAAGCTGAAAAAAATGCGGATAGAATCATTAACGAGTCGCTTTCTAAATCTCGAAAGATCTCGATGGAAATCGATGAATTAAAGAAACAGTCTTCTGTTTACCGAACACGTTTCAAAATGTTGATTGAAGCGCAACTTGAAATGTTAAAGAATGATGACTGGGATTCTTTAAATGCACCAGATAATCTTGAAGGCTATGAACTTCAAGAAGTAAAGTCGTAAGCTTGACATTACTTTGAAAAATCGCATATACTTTTCTAAGATTAATATGTGACGAAGACGGGGACAGTAAATTACTTTAATCTATTCAAGCGATCTAGGAAATGGTGCGAGCCTAGTATAGAGAAGTATTCGAAGATCACCCTTGAGTTCCTGAACTGAAAAAAGTAGTAAGTTCAGGCGCTTCATCCACGCTACGGATGACTAAGCGGGTTTCGTGTTTTAATACGAACCTATTAGGGTGGTACCGCGGGATAACCTTCTCGTCCCTACTGTTAGCATGCAGTAGGGGCGAGAAGGTTTTTTTGATTTCACATGGTACTTTTGGTCATCTGTCACGTTTTATCGTAATGAAGGAGGAAAGATGATGAATTATAAAGACACGTTATTAATGCCGAAAACAGAGTTCCCGATGCGAGGAAATCTTCCTCAAAGAGAACCTGTTGTTCAAGACAAGTGGAAAGAACTAGACATCTACAATATGGTGTTAGGAAATACGAAGGATTTACCTCCGTTTATCCTGCATGATGGACCACCTTATGCCAATGGTGATATCCACATCGGACACGCAGAGAATAAAATTTTAAAAGATATCATCGTGCGCTTTAAATCAATGACAGGTCACTATGCGCCTTACGTTCCTGGTTGGGATACTCACGGATTACCGATCGAAACAGCTCTTACAAAAAGCGGTAAAGTAAAACGCAAAGAATTAACTGTTGCAGAATTCCGTAAGCTTTGTGAAGAGTATGCGTTGAAGCAGGTCGATCATCAACGTGAGCAGTTTAAACGTCTAGGTGTTCGTGGAGATTGGGAAAACCCATATATCACGTTAGATAAAGGTTACGAGGCTCGACAGATTGAAGTATTTGGTGAAATGGCTAAAAGAGATCTGATCTACAAAGGGTTAAAACCTGTATATTGGTCTCCTTCTTCAGAATCTGCATTAGCAGAAGCAGAGATCGAGTACCAAGATAAACGCTCAGCTTCTATCTATGTAGCTTTTGATGTTAAGGATGGAAAAGGTGTTCTTGATACAGATGAGAAACTTGTAATCTGGACAACGACTCCATGGACGATTCCAGCAAACTTAGGAATCTCTGTTCATCCAGAATTAGACTATGTTTCTGTTCAAACGGAAAATGGTAAATACGTTGTTGCAGAAGCACTATTAGAATCTCTTACAAAAGAATTCGAATGGGAACAAGCTGAAATTGTTAAACGTTTCAAAGGTGCTGAAATTGAAAATGCAGTAGCAAGCCACCCGTTATATGGACGTGATTCACTAGTTATGCTTGGTGACCACGTTACAACAGACGCAGGAACAGGCTGTGTTCATACAGCTCCTGGTCACGGGGAAGATGACTTTTTAGTAGGTAAGAAATACGGATTAGAAGTATTGTGTCCGGTTGATGACAGAGGTGTTATGACAAAAGAAGCACCTGGTTTTGAAGGATTGTTCTATGATGAAGCGAACAAGCCGATCACGGAACAATTACAAGAAAAGGGTGCACTTCTAAAGCTTTCATTCATCACTCACTCTTATCCACATGATTGGAGAACGAAAAAGCCAGTAATCTTCCGTGCGACTGCACAGTGGTTTGCATCTATTAAAGGAATCCGTGAAGATATGCTGCGCGCGATCGAAGAAGTAAACTGGGTTCCAACTTGGGGCGAAACACGTTTACACAACATGATCAAAGACCGTGAAGATTGGTGTATTTCCCGCCAAAGAGCTTGGGGTGTTCCAATTCCTGTCTTTTATGGTGAAGATGGTGAAGCAATCCTTACAGAAGAAACGATCGCTCACGTTGTAGAATTGTTCAGAGAGCATGGCTCAAACATTTGGTTTGAAAGAGAAGCAAAAGATTTACTTCCTGAAGGATTTACTTCTCCTCATAGTCCGAATGGCCGTTTCTCTAAAGAGACGGATATCATGGATGTGTGGTTTGATTCAGGTACATCTCACTGGGGTGTTCTTGAAGAGAGAGAAAATTTAGTAAGACCTGCAGATTTATACCTTGAAGGTTCTGACCAATACCGTGGATGGTTTAACTCTTCTCTTTCTACATCTGTTGCGATCACTGGAAAAGCTCCTTACAAAGCAGTCTTAAGCCATGGATTCGTTCTGGATGGAGAAGGACGTAAGATGAGCAAGTCAATCGGTAATACATTAGATCCGATCAAAGTGATGAAGCAACTTGGTGCTGATATCATCCGTTTATGGGTATCTTCTGTAGATTATCAATCTGACGTACGTGTATCAGACGATATCTTAAAACAAGTAGCCGAAGTATACAGAAAGATCCGAAATACGCTTCGTTTCTTGTTAGGTAACCTGCATGGTTTTGATCCGAATCAGCATGCTGTGAAGTTTGAAGATATGCCTGATCTAGAAAAATACATGATGGTTAAACTTGATAAAGTAGTAGCCAAAGTAAAAAAAGCTTACGAAGAATATCAGTTTATCACGGTATATAATACGATTCACAACTTCTGTACGATCGAGTTGAGTTCATTCTATCTCGATATGGCAAAAGATACGCTATACATTCAAGCAGAGGACGATCATAAACGCCGTAGCATTCAAACTGTGCTTTATCAATCCTTAATGGCTCTTACAAAACTTTCTGCTCCAGTACTTTCTCATACAGCTGATGAAGTATGGGAATACATTCCGGGTGTTGATGAAGTGAGTGTTCAATTAACAACAATGCCAGAAGTGCAGAACTACCAAGGTACAGAAAAGCTTGAAAAAGACTGGGATGTATTCATGGATGTTCGTGATGAAGTATTAAAAGCACTTGAAGAAGCAAGAAGCCAAAAAACAATTGGTAAGTCACTTACGGCTTCCATCACTCTTTATCCAACTGAATCATTAAAACCATGGTTAGAATCAGTGGAAGACTTAAATAAGCTCTTTATCGTTTCTAAAGCTGAGGTTGGAGGAGTAAAGTCAGAAGCTCCAGAATCTGCAGGAGTCTATGAGCATGTTGCTGTTTCGGTTAGCTCTGCAGAAGGTGAAACATGCGAACGCTGCTGGGTTGTTTCTGAAGATGTTGGTCAGAACGAGAGCCATCCAACACTTTGTGCAAGCTGCGCGGAGATCGTTGAAAAGCACTACGCTTAAAAGCTGTTTTCATATTCAAAGTTGTTATTTGTTAATGGTTGATTTCCGTTTCAGATGCTCGCTTTCCGCGGGGCAGGCAGTGAGCCACATTCGTACGTTTCTCGTATAAGTGTCTCACTTGCCTACCTGTCCCGCAGGAGTCTCGCATCTTACACTCCAATCAACTTGACTGTGAAGTGAATGAGCTAGAGTGCATTCCATTTTAGAAAATACCCCAAAAAACAAATCCCGCATTTTGCGGGATTTTTGTTTGTTGTGGTGTACTTCATTGATGTTAGGCACAAATTAAATTGTAGAACGTCCGATGGCTGTGCTACAATTCATAAAGACATTAATTTCTGTATCGGAGGAGTTCTATTGTTTTATTATCTTGTAGCTTTGTTCATCTTGGTAATCGACCAAGTGACGAAGTGGCTAATCGTAAAGAATATGGAATTAGGGCAATCTATTTCTGTTATTGATCAAGTATTCTACATAACCTCTCACCGAAACAGGGGAGCCGCTTTTGGTATTCTCCAAGATCAGCGATACTTTTTTATCATAATTACCGTTATTGTTGTGGGTGCAGTAGTTTATTACCTACAAAAACACGCACATGATACACTCCTGAAAACGGCGCTTGCTCTCGTATTAGGAGGAGCTATTGGTAATTTTATCGATCGTTTGCTTCGCGGAGAAGTTGTTGATTTTCTAAATGTTTACATCGGCAGCTATGACTTCCCGATTTTTAATGTGGCTGACTCAGCACTCGTCGTAGGTGTTGGTTTGATTTTTATTCAAAGTTTTATGGAAAGCAAAAAGAAGGAGCCAGAAAATGAACAAATTTGAATATACGGTAACTCCTGAACAAGCAGGAAACCGTATTGATAAAGTTTTATCTGATGTACAAGATGATTGGTCACGTTCACAGATTCAAAACTGGATCAAAGATAAGATCGTATTGTTAGAAGGAAAACCCGTAAAGTCTAATTATAAATGTGTAGCTGGAGATGCCATCGAGATTGATATTCCAGAACCAGAAGTACTTGATGTTGTTCCAGAAGAGATGAATCTGGATATCGTATATGAAGATTCTGATGTGCTTGTGGTAAATAAGCCTCGTGGGATGGTCGTACACCCCGCACCTGGCCATTACAGTGGAACACTTGTCAACGGACTAATGGCACACTGTAAAGACCTATCTGGAATCAATGGTGTACTTCGTCCAGGGATCGTCCACCGTATTGATAAAGATACTTCTGGTTTATTAATGGTCGCAAAAAACGATAAGGCTCATGAATCACTTGTTGATCAGCTTAAAGCAAAAACAACAACTCGTGTTTATAAAGCAATCGTTCACGGAGTGATGCCACATGACCAAGGTACGATTGATGCACCGATTGGAAGAGACAAAAGTGATCGTCAAAAAATGACCGTAACCGATGAGAACAGCCGAGATGCTGTTACACATTTTAATGTGATCAAACGCTTTACAAATTACACGTTTGTAGAATGTCAACTTGAAACAGGACGTACTCACCAAATTCGTGTTCATATGAAATATATTGGATTCCCATTAGCCGGAGATCCGAAGTATGGCCCTTCAAAGACGCTGCAGATCGAAGGTCAAGCGCTTCATGCGCAAACTTTAGGGTTTGATCATCCAACGACGGGTGAATATATGGAATTTGAGCGAGAAATCCCAGCGGATATGATGGAGCTATTAGATCTTTTAGAGAAAAGAAGTTGACAAACGTTTAACGGTTTGTCATAATCAATGTAACTTAAATAGTCCTTTAACTTTAGTCCCGTGAGGCTGAGAAGGAAACGTTATTCTTGAGAATTCTTGTTTAGGATTTCTCTATCCTCTCGTCATGTGACGGGAGGATTTTTTTTTTGGAATTAACGGTTAAAGGCAACAAGTTTTAAAGGAGGGTTAGTTTATGTCAAAGACCATATTAATGGATGACCAAGCAATCAGAAGAGCACTTACTCGAATCGCACATGAGATCATTGAGCGAAATAAGGGAGTTACAGACATTGTATTAGCTGGCATAAAGACCCGTGGCGAATTTCTTGCAAAGCGTCTTGCTGAACGCATCGAACAGATTGAAGGGAACGCTGTTTCAGTAGGTGTCATTGATATCACATTGTACCGAGATGATCTTAAGATCAAAACGGACAATTCAGAACCCGAAGTAAAAGGAACGGATATCCCGGTTGAAGTGACAGACAAAAAGATAATCCTAGTGGATGATGTTCTTTATACAGGAAGAACAGTTAGAGCGGGAATGGATGCCATCATGGATCTAGGACGAGCTTCTAATATACAGCTTGCGGTTCTCATCGACAGAGGACATAGAGAGCTTCCGATTCGAGCCGATTATGTTGGAAAGAATGTTCCAACATCAAGCGAAGAAATCATTTCCGCTTCTTTGATTGAAGTGGACGGATTCGATGAAGTTTCTATCTCAACAACTAAATAAGTCCCTTTAAATTCAGTCCAGAGAGGCTGGCAAGGGAGGTATGAATCAAGTGACACGATCCGTGTACACTTGTGCCTCCGCGGCCTCTTTTGCAAAAAGCAGAAGAGGTTTTTTTATTGCAAAGAGCTGAAAGTACCTTTGCAAAAAACTATGTGTTATCAATCAGGAGGTCAATCGTTATGGAAAACCAGACAAAAGCGATTTTAGATGTACATGATAAACCATCACCCGTTCAGTGGTTAACGTTGAGCTTGCAGCACCTGTTCGCCATGTTCGGAGCTACCGTATTAGTACCGTTCTTAGTGGGGCTTCATCCAGGTGTAGCTCTCGTTTCGAGTGGACTTGCAACCTTAGCTTATCTACTCGTGACAAAAGGACAGATTCCAGCGTATCTTGGATCAAGTTTTGCATTTATCACACCGATCTTAACGGTAAAAGCTTTTGGAGGGCCAGAGGCAGCGATGCTTGGAAGCTTTTTAGCTGGATTAGTATACGGAGTGGTAGCTCTTTTGATCAAAGGGTTCGGTTTTAAGTGGCTGATGAGAGTGTTGCCACCTGTAGTAGTCGGTCCGGTTATTATTGTAATCGGTTTAGGATTAGCAAATGTAGCAGTAGGCATGGCGATGAACGATCCGGCCACAGAAAAATATAGCTTGATGCACTTTACGGTAGCATTATTTACTCTCGCAGTAACCATCGTTTGCTCGATCTTCTTTAGGGGAATTTTAGGAATCATCCCGATTCTGATCGGAATCATAGCAGGCTTTACTTTTGCTTACTTTAGAGGAATCGTAGATTTTTCGAAAGTAGCTGAAGCGAAGTGGATTCAAGCTCCAGATTTCTTCGTACCTTTTGTAAATTATACACCTGACTTTACGTGGAGCATCGCAATGATCATGATGCCAGTGGCTGCGGTAACGATAGCAGAACATATCGGACATCAGCTCGTGCTTTCAAAAGTAGTTGGGCGAAACTTTATTGAAAAGCCAGGTCTTCATCGTTCGATCTTAGGCGATGGAATGGGAGTGATCATTGGTTCATTCATCGGAGGACCTCCTGTAACAACATATGGTGAAAATATTGGGGTATTAGCGATCACGCGTGTCTATTCAGTCTTTGTGATCGGAGGAGCAGCGGTAACAGCCATACTATTCGGATTCTCTGGAAAAGTAACAGCGTTGATCAGTACGATTCCTACAGCGGTCATGGGCGGCGTCTCCATCCTATTATTCGGTATCATCGCTTCATCAGGTTTACGCATGTTAGTAGACAACAATATTGATTTTGGAAACAAAAGAAACTTGATCATCTCATCCGTGATCTTAGTAACAGGAATTGGTGGAGCAGCATTAAAGATTAATGCGAACTTTGAGATTGCAGGTATGGCATTAGCAACGCTTATCGGTATCGTTTTAAACCTAGTGCTTCCAGGGCGACAGAACGACAAAGATCTAATAAACAAAATGTTCAAAACAAACGATAACGACACAGCCGCATAAAACACCTTTTAACTAAGTACGAGAGACTTAAAAGGGTGACGACAAGAGAGGAACGATATTCTTCTTCTGTTAAGAGCACCCTGAAAACATTTCAGGGTGCTATTTTTATGTCAAAAGGAGAGATTAGGATGAACCATTTACTAACGATGAATGAGTTATCGATTGAAGACATTCAATTTATATTAAGAAAAGCAGAAGAGTTTAAAAGCGGAAAGCAAGATGAGATCTTTCAACAAAAGTTGATCGCGAATTTATTTTTTGAGCCAAGTACGAGAACAAGGTTCAGCTTTGAAGCTGCAGAACACAGACTTGGCATGAAACCTTTAAACGTAGAAGTGACCGGTTCCTCCGTACAAAAAGGAGAGACGCTTTACGATACGTTACGAACGCTAGAAGAAATAGGCGTGGAAGCTTTTGTGATCAGGCATCCGGAAGATCGCTTTTTCGATGGCTTAGCTGAAAAAATAAATGTGCCGATCATCAACGCTGGCGATGGTTGTGGCAATCACCCAACTCAATCTTTGTTAGACCTACTAACGATTCAACAAGAATTTATCGTACTACAGGGATTAACGGTTGTAATCGTAGGGGACATTCTACATAGCCGTGTCGCTCGCTCGAACGCAGAAGTCCTCCGAAAGATGGGGGCTAGAGTCCTTTTCTCAGGGCCAGAAGAGTGGTTCGTGGATGAATGGAAAGAAGACTTTATACCGATGGATGAGGCAATCGAACAAGCTGATGCTCTTATGATGCTCAGGATACAACACGAAAGACATAGCGCTTCTATGCATCTCTCGAAAGACGATTACCATCAGCAATATGGATTAACGGTTGAACGCGAGAAAAGGATGAAAGCACACAGCATCATCATGCACCCAGCACCTGTAAATCGAGGCGTTGAACTAGCAGATGAACTTGTAGAGTGTGAACGCTCAAGAATATTTAAGCAAGTACAGAATGGTGTGTTTATCCGAATGGCGGTATTGAGATGGGCATTGAATACGAATCAGGAGGCTATTAACGATGAGCTACTTATTAAAAAACGCTAAGATCCTAGACGGAAACAACAATCTTGTGCAAACAGATATCTTAATTGTGGATAACAAAATCCAAAAGGTAGAGAAAGATATTGATACTCAGAATCATGAAGTGCTAGATGTAGCAGGAAAATTAGTAACACCGGGTTTTGTAGATCTTCATGTTCACTTAAGAGAGCCAGGTGGAGAACATAAAGAGACCATCGCATCAGGTACGAAAGCAGCGGTAAAAGGTGGATATACAACACTTGCTGCGATGCCAAACACGAGACCTGTACCAGATAGCAAAGAAACTTTAGCGCTCGTACAAAACAAGATCAGTGACACAGCAAACTGCAGAGTACTCCCTTACGCATCGATCACAACAAGGCAGATTGGAAGTGAGTTGACCGACTTTGAAACGCTCCTGGCGGGTGGTGCATTCGCTTTTACGGATGATGGAGTAGGAGTCCAATCAGCGGGTATGATGCTGAACGCGATGAAGGAAGCAAATCGACTGGGTGCTGTCATCGTAGCACATTGTGAAGACAACACCCTTCTTCCTAAAGGAGGAGCTTTTCACGAAGGTGAGTTTACAAAGAAGGAAAATTTGCCGGGAATTCCATCTGTTAGTGAATCTGTCCACATCGCACGTGATGTACTACTCGCAGAAGCAGCAGATGCAAGATATCATGTTTGTCACGTGAGTACGAAAGAATCTGTTCGAGTCATAAGAGATGCGAAATCAGCAGGAATTAAAGTAACAGCAGAAGTAACACCCCATCACTTGATCTTAAGTGATAAAGACATTAAAGCGAACGATACACACTATAAAATGAATCCGCCGTTAAGAAGTGAAGCTGATCGCCAAGCTTTAATCGAGGGACTAAAAGATGGCACGCTTGATTTCATTGCAACCGATCATGCACCACATAGTGCAGAAGAGAAAGCACAGAGTGTTGAACTTGCACCTTTTGGAATCGTGGGCCTTGAAACAGCGTTTCCTCTTCTATATACAGAGCTAGTTGTGAAAAAGAAGATATTCACGCTGCAAGAACTCGTGGATAAGATGACGAAAAAGCCTTCAGAAAGCTTTAATCTTCCATATGGCAGACTTGAAGAAGGCTCGCTTGCTGATCTTACAATCATCGATTTAGAAAAAGAAGAAACAATCCATGCTAAGGATTTTGTATCTAAAGGAAAGAACACACCGTTTGACGGTTGGAACTGCATAGGATGGCCAGTTGCGACCATATTTGATGGAAAACTTGTTTATCAACGAGAGGAGAGCTTAGTATGAAACGCTACTTAATTTTAGAAGATGGAACGATTTTTAACGGATTGGCTTTTGGTTCACAACGTGAATCTAGTGGAGAGGTAGTATTCACAACAAGTATGACAGGATATCAAGAAGTGATGACGGATCCCTCATATTGTGATCAGATTATCTGCTTCACGTATCCACTAGTAGGAAACTACGGAATCAACCGTTCAGATTATGAATCGATCTCTCCTGCAACGAGTGGAATCATTGTGAATGAACATGCTGAGTTTCCAAACCATCATGAAGGCATGCAATCCCTAAGCAGCTGGCTGACAGCCAAAGATATTCCTGGTTTATATGGTATTGATACACGTAAACTTACAAGGAAAATCCGACAGCACGGAACGTTAAAAGGTAGAATGACAAATTCTATTGAAAATGCTGAAGAAATAATAAAGAACTTAAATGCCGAAGAGCGAATAACGGATCAAGTGACTAAAGTATCAACAAAAACACCTTATCACTTACCGAACAGCGGTCATCGAGTGGTAGTCGTAGATTTTGGGGTAAAAAGCGGAATGTTACGCGAGTTGTCTAAAAGATTGTGTGATGTGATCGTTGTTCCACACAACACATCTGCAGCAGATATTATCCGCCTTCAACCGGATGGTGTGCTCTTGAGCAACGGACCTGGAGATCCAAAAGATGTTCACTCAGCAATTACGATGATTCAAGAGCTTTTAAAAAATAACATCCCGATCTTAGGAATCTGCTTAGGTCATCAGCTGTTAGCTCTTGCTTGTGGTGGCGATACAGAAAAGCTGAAGTTTGGACACCGAGGATCGAACCATCCAGTAAAAGATCTTGAGACTGGAAAAATTGCGCTCACTTCTCAAAACCATGGTTATGCCGTAACAGAAGCATCTCTACAAAACTCAGAGCTCGTTCTAACACACAAAGCCGTTAACGATGGAACGGTGGAAGGATTGAAACATAAAGTAAAACCAGCGTTTTCGATTCAATATCATCCAGAAGCATCACCTGGACCACAAGACTCGAATCCGATCTTTGATGACTTCATGAACATGATAAAAACAACGAAGAAAGAAGGTTTGATGCAATATGCCTAAACGACATGACATCCGAAAAATTCTAGTGATTGGTTCTGGACCGATCGTAATTGGACAAGCTGCAGAATTTGATTATGCAGGGACACAGGCTTGCCAAGCTTTAAAAGAAGAAGGATATGAAGTTGTACTCGTAAACTCTAATCCTGCGACGATCATGACAGACCCTAATATGGCAGATAAAGTGTATATCGAACCTTTAACTCTTGAGTTTGTATCTCGTATCATACGCCAAGAACGTCCAGATGGACTGTTAGCTACATTAGGTGGACAGACAGGTCTGAATCTAGCGGTTGAACTTTTTAACTCAGGCGTTCTAGAAGAATACAACGTGGAACTATTAGGTACGAAACTTCCTTCGATCCAACAAGCTGAAGACCGTGATTTATTTAGAGAATTGATGAGAGAGTTGAACGAGCCAGTTCCTGAGAGTGCAATCGTTCATAACATGGATGAAGCAAGAGCATTCGTTAACGAGAACGGCTTTCCGGTAATCATCCGTCCTGCGTTTACGCTTGGTGGAACAGGCGGCGGAATCGTAACAAATGAAGAAGAGTTCTTAGAGATCACACCATCTGGCTTACACGCGAGTCCTGTGGGACAAGTATTGATCGAAAAAAGTATCGCGGGATTCAAAGAAATTGAATATGAAGTCATGAGAGATAAGAACGATACGGCCATCGTTGTATGTAACATGGAAAACATCGATCCGGTAGGAATTCATACAGGTGATTCCATCGTCGTAGCACCAAGCCAAACACTTACGGATAGAGACTATCAGCTTTTACGAAACGCCTCTTTAAGAATTATTAGAGCGCTAAAAATTGAAGGTGGTTGTAACGTACAGCTCGCTCTAGATCCCGAAAGCTCACAATATTATGTGATCGAAGTAAACCCGCGTGTTAGCCGTTCATCTGCTCTTGCGTCTAAAGCGACAGGATATCCGATCGCGAAGCTAGCAGCAAAAATCGCAGTAGGCTACACACTCGATGAGATCAAAAACCCAGTGACGGGAACGACTTATGCATGTTTTGAGCCAGCACTAGATTATATCGTTTCAAAGATTCCAAGATGGCCGTTTGATAAGTTTGAAGGAGCGAACCGTAAGCTTGGCACACAGATGAAAGCGACGGGAGAAGTTATGGCGATCGGACGTAACTTTGAAGAGTCCCTTTTAAAAGCGGTACGATCTCTTGAGATTTCGGCTTTCCACCTTGATGTGAAAGAGAATAACTTAACAGAATCTGCCGTTCAAGAAAAAATCTTGAGAGCAGATGATGAAAGGCTGTTCTACATCGCTGAAGCCTTAAGAATGGGAATTACGGTAGAACAGATACACGAATGGACAAAGATTGACTATTTCTTCTTAGAAAAGCTTCACGGCATCATACTTTTAGAGAAACGGCTTAAAGAACGTAAAAAAGATCCAGTCATCTTAAAGAAAGCAAAAGAAAAAGGATTTAGTGACCGTTGGATTGCAGAAGCTTGGGAAATGGACGAGTATGATCTGTATCAGTTCCGATTGAACGAGAGAATCAAGCCAGTCTTCAAAATGGTAGATACGTGTGCTGCTGAGTTTGAGTCAGCTACACCTTATTATTACGGAACGTATGCAGAAGAAGATGAATCAATCATCACAGATAAAAAGAGTGTGGTCGTTCTAGGATCTGGTCCGATCAGAATCGGGCAAGGTATTGAGTTTGATTATGCGACCGTTCATACGGTATGGGCAATCCAAGAAGCAGGTTATGAAGCGATCATCATCAATAACAACCCAGAAACAGTTTCTACTGACTTTAGCATGTCAGACAAGCTCTATTTTGAACCGCTGACGGTAGAAGATGTTATGCATGTGATCGATCATGAGAAGCCAGAAGGCGTTATCGTACAATTCGGTGGTCAAACAGCGATCAACTTATCAGAAGAGCTTGAAAGAAGAGGAATTAAAATCCTCGGTACATCACTAGACAGCATGGACTTAGCTGAAGACAGAGAGCGATTTGAACAAGTGATGAAACAACTAGAGATCCCGCAACCGGCTGGAAAAACGGCGTTCTCCGTTAAGGATGCCGTGACTATCGCGAATTCTATCGGATATCCTGTCCTCGTTCGTCCATCATACGTGCTTGGTGGAAGAGCAATGGAGATCGTGTACCAAGAAAGCGAGCTTCTTCAGTATATGGAGAACGCAGCTAAAGTAAATCCTGATCACCCGGTATTAGTCGATCGATATCTTGAAGGAAAAGAGATCGAAGTAGATGCGATCTCAGACGGTAAAGATGTATTTATTCCTGGAATGATGGAGCATATTGAGCGTGCAGGTGTTCACTCTGGAGATTCAATCGCAGTCTATCCTCCTCAAACGCTGCCTGATGAGATCAAGCAGAAGATCATTGACAGAACGATTTCAATCGCTAAAGGTTTAAAGATCATCGGACTTTTAAACATCCAGTTCGTTTGGCACAAGAATGAAGTGTATGTACTTGAAGTGAATCCCCGCTCAAGCCGTACAGTACCATTTTTAAGTAAGATCACAGGTGTACCAATGGCGAACGTCGCTACAAAAGTCATCCTAGGTGAGAATCTAGTTAGTCAAGGATACGAAACGGGTTATCAGAAAGAAGCAGATGAAGTTTCGGTCAAGGTTCCCGTATTCTCGTTCGCAAAACTGCGTCGAGTGGATACGTATTTAGGACCTGAGATGAAATCTACAGGTGAAGTGATGGGAAGAGATAAGAACCTTCAAAAAGCACTATACAAAGGCTTGATTGCTTCAGGTATGAAAATTCCAACACACGGAACGGTACTCTTTACAGTAGCAGACAAAGACAAAGAAGAAGCGCTAGAGATGGTGAAGAGATTTTACGAGATCGGTTATACGATTATGGCAACAGAAGGAACGGCAAACATCATTGAACAAGAAGGCATCCCTGTTGATGTTGTTGGCAAGATCGGATCTGAAGGAAGAAATCTCCTAGATGTAATCCGTAAAGGTGAAGCACAGTTTGTAGTAAACACATTAACAAAAGGAAAGATTCCGGCAAGAGACGGATTCCGCATTCGAAGAGAATGCGCAGAGAACGGAGTGGTATGTTTGACAAACTTAGATACGTCAGTCGCTCTATTAGAAGTACTCGAGTCTATCTCGTTCTCAGCACATGCACTTTCAGCATTCACTAAAAAAGATAAGGTGCTCGTATGAAGAAGCACTTGTTGAACGTTACATCAAATATAGAAATCGCGAGAAACATATTTGAGATGAAACTGACTGGCCCTGGTGTAGGTAGTATGACTACACCTGGTCAGTTTCTCCATGTCTCTGTAGGAAATCATTCTTCAAAACTATTACGCCGACCACTTTCGATCTGTGATGTCGATCTTGACCGAGAAGAAGTAACACTCTTGTACCGTGCACAAGGTGAAGGTACAAAACAACTCAGTCAAAAATCAGCAGGTGAAATTGTAGATGTACTAGGTCCGCTAGGTAACGGATTTGAACTCGCTGAAAATGATCATAACAGAAAGGCATTACTCATCGGCGGAGGGATCGGTGTGCCACCCCTGTATTACCTTGGGAAACACCTAAAGAGTAAAGGAATAGAAGTTACGTTTATTCTAGGTTATCAATCGATTGAAGACAGCTTTTACATTGAGAAGTTTAATGAGATCGGTGAAACCATCGTGACAACAGTTGATGGATCCCTTGGGATAAAAGGTTTTGTTACAGACGCGATGATGAACGTTATGAACGATGAACCCATCATCTACTCTGTTGGACCAGCAATCATGCTAAAAGCGGTAGAAGAGAGAGCAGGTGGCCTTCGAGGATATCTCTCATTAGAAGAACGGATGGGCTGTGGAATCGGAGCATGTTTTGCCTGTGTCTGTCCAACCGAAACGAGAGAATCAGGTTATGTGAAAATTTGTAGCGATGGACCGGTATTTAAGATGGGGGAGGTTGTACTATGAGTAGGCTGCATGTTTCATTACCAGGTTTAAATATGAAAAACCCTATCCTTCCTGCATCAGGATGCTTTGGATTCGGAAAAGAATATGCCAAGTGGTATGACTTAAGTGTACTGGGTGGTATTACGATAAAAGCAGCTACTCTAGAAGGACGTTTTGGCAATCCTACCCCTCGAGTGGCTGAAACAGAGAGCGGAATGCTAAATGCTATAGGTCTTCAGAACCCAGGCGTACAGAAAATTTTAGAGAATGAAATTCCAGCGTTACAACCTTTTAATATCCCGATCTTAGCGAATATTGCGGGTTCAACAGAAGAAGAGTATATCGAAGTGACAAGGCAGATCTCATCCTCTCCTCAAGTGTCTGCTGTAGAGCTAAATATTTCGTGTCCGAATGTGAAAGAAGGCGGAATCCAGTTTGGTACACACTATAGATCTGCTGCTAATCTTACAAGAAAAGTGAAAGCTGTATCAGAAAAACCAGTTTATGTGAAGCTTTCTCCAAATGTCTCAAACATCGTAGAGATGGCACAGGCGGTCGAAGAAGCAGGAGCTGACGGCCTTTCGATGATCAACACACTAGTCGGAATGAAATTAGATTGGAGAACCGGCAATCCGATATTAGGGAACAAGACGGGTGGACTTTCAGGGCCAGCCATAAAGCCTGTGGCTATTCGTATGATCTATGAAGTAAGTCAAAAAGTGTCACTTCCGATAATCGGTATGGGTGGGGTCAGTACAGCTGAGGATGTTCTTGAAATGATGTCTGCTGGTGCATCAGCTGTTGCAGTCGGTACAGCAAACTTTGTAAATCCTTATGTTTGTCCCGAAATCATAGAGCAGCTTCCTAAACTGCTCGACGAGATTGGTGTAGAAAATATTAGTGAGATGACAGGAAGGAGTACAAAGCAATGGAAAACCCCGTTATCATCGCGTTAGATTTTAAAGATGCAGATCAAGCAAAATCTTTGTTATCAAACTTTGAAGGACATTCTCCTTATGTAAAGGTTGGTATGGAGCTTTTTTATGCGGAAGGAACTTCTTTTATCAAATGGCTAAAAGAAAGAAACTTTCGTATCTTCCTAGATTTAAAGTTACATGACATCCCGACAACGGTTCATAAAGCTATGAAGGTATTAGGTGGACTGAACATTGACATGGTAAATGTTCATGCAGCAGGCGGAATTCAAATGATGAGTGCTGCAAAAGAAGGTCTACTAGCAGCTGGTGCCAACCATACAAAATTGATTGCGGTCACACAGCTTACAAGTACAACAGAAAAAGTATTGAACGAAGAGCTCTTGATTAAGGATGTTGATATGAAAGAGTGTGTAACGCATTATGCAGATCTTGCTAAAAAAGCAGGATTAGATGGTGTCGTTTGTTCTGTTCAAGAAGCTATGAAGATCAAAGAAGTTTGTGGAAACACCTTCTTGACAGTAACGCCTGGCATTCGTCCGAGCGGCTCTGATACACATGACCAAGCTCGTGTTGCGACACCAAGAGAAGCTGCGTTAAAAGGATCAGATTATATGGTGATCGGCAGAAGTATCACCCAATCAGAAACACCTGTTACAACGTATTCTCAACTATTAAATGAATGGAGAGATAGTCATGAAAACAACAACTTCCCAACATTTGCTTAACATTGAGGCCGTAACTCTTTCACCAGAAAGTCCCTACACATGGTCTTCTGGAATGAAATCTCCCATTTATTGCGATAACCGTTTGATTATTGCGTATCCTGAGATTCGTAAACAAGTTGCTGGGGAGCTTTCCGCGTTAATAGAGAAGCATTACCCAGAAGCTGATCTTATCGCCGGAACCGCAACAGCAGGTATACCTCATGCTGCTTTTGTAGCGGATCAGATGAATTTACCGATGTGTTACGTACGATCGAGTGCCAAAGCTCATGGGAAAACGAACCAAATTGAAGGGTTAACGAATAAAAGCAAAAAGGCAGTAGTGGTTGAAGACCTGATTTCAACCGGCAAAAGTTCGATTCAATCCGTAATTGCCCTTCGAGAAGCAGGGATCGAAGTGGTCGGTGTTGTAGCCATCTTCAGTTATGGTCTGAAAAAGGCAGATATAGCACTTGGTGAGTTGGATATTCCTTTTCAAACCGTAACAAATTTTAGTACATTAATAGAGGAAGCACAAGAAAGCGGAAAGATTAGTGAACAAGGGCTTTCTTTATTAAAAGAATGGCAACAAGACCCAGAACATTGGGGAGCTGCCTCTTTTTCTAAATAGTGTTACGTAAGGAGAATACATTTTGAGAAAAATGAACGGTGAAGAATTTGATGAACTTGTTTCCTTTTTTGACAGCATGGCGAGAACGACTTGGCTGAAAAAAGTTCATGATCATCTAAAAGAAGTAACAGGGTCATGGAGTGAAAAAGATGTTTTAGATGTTGGATGTGGAACAGGGAGATTGCTGTTACGTGGAGCTGAGGAAGCGAATAGACTAGTCGGAGTTGATCTGTCATCAGAGATGGTCAAGGCTAGTATTCAGCAGTTCTTTTACCATGAGTTGAGTGGGAAAAGTGAGTTTATTGTTGCTGATGCAGAGAACCTTCCGTTTCAAGATCATTCGTTTCATCTTGCTCTATCAACTTGTGTGATGTTTCTATTACCGGATCCAGCTAAAGGAATCCATGAGGTTCATCGTGTTCTAAAAGATGATGGTCATATCGTCATGTTGAATCCAAGCGGAAAAATGAGTCAAGAAAGCGCAGCTTCTTACGCAAAGGAGCATGACATTTCAGGGTTCGAACGAACAGCCCTATTGAAATGGTCAAATGTGAGTACGAGAAGACATCGTTATTCAACAGATGAAATGACAGAATTACTTCACAACCTAAAATTTACTGAGGTTCAACATTATGAAGTGTTAGGTGGCCTCGCCATTATCAGTAAAGCAAAAAAAACGCAGAACAGCTAAAATTAAGCTGCTCTGCGTTTTTTAATTATTGCTTTCTGAAACGTGTTTTTATGGTCATAATCTACTTCTGATAGATGCAAAGGAGTTTCAGAGTATTTAAAACAGCACGGTTTAAATAACATCCTGTATTTAGACTTCAAATGTATTAAAATACTTCACTGAATACTTGATTGGAGCGTAAGGTGCGAGACTCCTGGGGGATTAGCGGGACAGGTGAGACTCTTAATAGCGCATAGCGCTAAGAGGCTCACCGCACGCCCCCCGGAAAGCGAGCAACCTGAAGTGGAAATCAACACATTCAAAAACATCATTGCATACGGTTTTTCCAAAAAAGGCTACTTTTTTAAACGGAAAACAAGATCTTCATCCGGCGTCACGAAAAGCGTCTGCTGATTGTCATAAATAACAAATCCAGGCTTTGCCCCGTTAGGCTTCTTCACATGTTTTACTAACGTGTAGTCAACTGGAACAGAACTCGAATTTTTGGCTTTACTGAAAAAACCTGCCAAAACAGCCGCTTCTTTAATAGCTGTTTCACTGGGACTCGACGAACGGATCAAAACATGAGAACCTGGAATGTCCTTCGTATGAAGCCATGTCTCATTTGCTCTTGATAACTTAAAGGTCAGGTAGTCGTTCTGTTTGTTGTTCTTACCCACTAAGATTTCTGTACCATCAGTAGAAATGAACTTTTCAGGCTGAGGCGTCTTGTTTTGTTTTTTCTTGTTCTTACTTTGTCTATGTTTTAAATAACCACCTTCACCAAGCTCTTCTCTAATTTCTTCAACATCTTTCATGGATGCTGAATCCATCTGAACGATCAGACGCTCAAAATAGAGCAATTCATTTTTTGCCTTTTCGATCTGATCTTTAATAATAGAAACTGATTTTTTCAGTTTTCCATATTTTTTGAAGTAACTTTGCGCATTATCAGCAGGCGTTTTAAGAGGATCAAGCGTGATTTTTACAAGTGGTTGATCCTCAGTGAAGTAATCTTCTACCTCAACTTCTTTATCTCCCTTTTTCGCGAGATACATATAAGCTGTAAGAAGTTCTCCCTTTCGTTGATACTCCTCGGCATTATGCGTTTGTTGAAGTTCTTTCTCTAATTTTCCTATCTTTTTCTGTATCTTGTCATATTCGTTCGATAGATATTTTTCAAGATCGTTTGCTTGCTGTTTGATTCGATCACGGTCGGCTTTCCCATAAAAATACCGATCTAGCATATGGCTGACCGTATCAAATGATCGGCTCTCACCCGTCACATGATGCAGTGGAAGAACTGAGAAATACTCTTTCTTATCGTTTATGATCATTTGAGGTTCATATGCTTGATCTGATAGTTGCTTCATCACACTGAAGAAGGCTTCCGCCACTTCGTTTTTAACGGAGAGTCCCGCTCTGTGCACGATTTCTTTAGCGATTAGAGGAGAGAACCCGCTGAATCTGGATACGAGTTGTTTATCCAATTTTCCTTCGTTCCAAGAAATCTTAGAAACAAATTCATCGACGTTTGTCACTGTAAAAGGATCCGTTTTTTCTTGTGCAGGAGGCATGATGTACTCGAAACCTGGCAGGATGGTACGGTGTCGATTCTGAAAGCTGGGAATGTGCTTGATACTGTCAACAATCTTCTGTGATTTTTGGTCGACAAGAATAATGTTGCTATGTCTTCCCATGATTTCGATATAAAGTACCTTTGTCGTTTCGTCCCCGATCTCATCTCTATTTTTAACAGTGATCGTTATGATTCTCTCAAGATCAAGCTGTTCAATTTTTTCAATAAAAGCGCCTTCCAAATGCTTTCTAAGAAGCATACAGAACATAGGAGGAGTATCTGGATTCTCATACGTATTTTCAGTGAGATGTACTCTTGCGAATGAAGGATTTGCAGATAATAAAAGTTTATGATTTTTTCCGTTCGCTCGGATCGTAAATACAAGATCTGTCTTATGTGGTTGATAGACTTTGGAGATACGTCCTGAAGTAAGTATGTTTTGTAATTCAGTTGTTATGGCACGTGTCATTATTCCGTCAAAACTCATGTTATGGTCACCTCTTATTTCTGATTCATAGTATAGCATTTTTGCGGACATGCCTGCATATAAATGGTATTAACTAATCTTATCAGAGGTGGAAGCTATGAATTGGTACCAGCTGCCGCAAGACGAAATTGAATCCATTCTTAACAGCAGGATGGAAGAAGGGCTCTCGAAAAGTGAGCAAGAACGAAGGTTAAAGTTAGATGGACCGAATCAGCTAGAAGAAGGAAAGAAGCAGTCTGCCATTTTGATGTTCCTTGCACAATTTAAAGATTTCATGGTCCTGGTCCTCTTAGCGGCTACATTGTTATCCGGTTTCTTAGGAGAATATTTAGACGCAATCGCCATCATATTAATCGTGGTGATGAACGGTGTTCTAGGGTTTATACAAGAGCGAAAAGCCGAGAAATCCTTAGCTTCTTTAAAAGAACTTTCAGCACCTAGTGCGCAGGTGCTAAGAGAAGGTAGATGGGTTTCCATCGCTGCAAAAGACGTAGTTACAGGGGATGTAATTAAAGTAAAAAGTGGCGATCGAGTCGGAGCAGATATTAGACTTCTAAAAACATCAGGATTACAAATCGAGGAATCAGCTCTAACGGGTGAGTCTGTACCCGCACAAAAACACAACAACATCATTTCTAATGAAGACTTAAATCTTGGTGATCAAGAGAACATGGCGTTTATGGGCACGATGGTCACTAGAGGAACAGGACAAGGTATCGTTGTAGCAACAGGTATGAAAACGGAGATGGGCAAGATCGCACACCTCATACAAACAGCTGAAAATATTGCAACGCCTCTACAGATGAAACTTGAACAGCTTGGAAAAATTTTGATCGCTCTTGCGTTGTTATTAACGGTCTTAGTCGTTTTAGCAGGTGTTATGCAAGGACATGATCTCTATAGCATGATCTTAGCAGGTGTGTCACTAGCTGTTGCTGCCATTCCGGAAGGACTTCCAGCTATCGTTACGATTGCACTCGCGTTAGGCGTTCAAAAGATGATTCGAAAACGAGCGATTGTAAGAAAGCTGCCGTCTGTAGAAACATTAGGATGTGCAACTGTCATCTGCTCTGATAAAACGGGCACACTGACTCAAAATAAGATGACGGTTACACGTATCTGGTCTCAAGGCAGACAGTGGAGTGTAAATGAAGAAGGCTTTGAAGTCATTGGTGGCGGTATTCAAGAAAACAATAAACGAGAAGATAAACTCACAGAAGTATTGGCATATGCAGCTCTTTGTAACAATGCCACGATAGAAGAAGGGAAGAAAGGCTCGTTATTAGAAGTTGGTGATCCGACCGAAACTGCATTACTCGTTAGTGCTTATAAAGCAGGAATCACGAAAGAATCATTAAGTGAACAATTTTCGATTCAGCATGAGTTTCCATTTGACTCTACACGTAAAATGATGAGCGTTGTTGTACGGGACACAGAAGGAAATCAGATGCTCGTGGTAAAAGGAGCACCAGATGTCCTACTTGAGAAAAGTGATTATATCGTGTGGGATGATAAGAAACAGTTGATCAAACAAGCTCATAAAGAAAGAATCAAAGAAGCGATCTATGCTCTCGGCAGCCAGGCACTGCGTACGATTGCAGTTGCGATAAGACCTTTAAAAGACGGCGAGCACTACTCACAAGCTTCTTTTGCAGAAAGAAGTCTTACATTTATCGGATTACAGGGAATGATGGACCCGCCACGCCCTGAAGTTGAACAAAGTATTAGAGATTGCCAGACTGCCGGCATCAAAACGGTGATGATAACGGGAGATCACGTAGTAACTGCAGCGAGTATCGCAAAAAAATTAAACATGCTGCCTACTGGTGGAAGAGTGATGGAAGGTGCTGAGCTTGCACAATTAAGCGATGATGAATTGGACAAAGTTTCAGAAGATGTTTACGTTTACGCTCGGGTTTCTCCAGAGCACAAGTTAAAAATCGTAAAGTCTCTTCAACGAAGAGGTCACGTTGTAGCAATGACAGGTGATGGCGTCAATGATGCGCCAGCGATCAAGTCAGCAAATATCGGTATTGCAATGGGTATAACCGGAACCGACGTTGCGAAAGAAGCATCCTCGCTTGTTCTTGGTGATGACAATTTTGCAACGATTCGTTCGGCGATTGAAGAAGGAAGAAACATCTATGAAAATATACGAAAATTTATTCGTTATCTTTTAGCGTCCAATGTAGGTGAGATCTTGGTTATGCTTTTTGCGATGATCATGGGATTACCACTTCCTTTAGTTCCGATTCAAATTCTTTGGGTTAACTTGGTGACAGATGGTTTGCCGGCAATGGCACTAGGTGTTGATCAGGCTGAAGAAGACGTTATGAGAAGAAAGCCAAGACAAGCGAAAGAAGGGGTCTTCTCTAGAGGATTAGGATGGAAGATCGTTTCAAGGGGATTCTTGATCGGTGGAGCGACAATACTTGCATTCTGGGTCACGTTAAAAGAAAATCCAGATCAACTGATCGTCGCGCAATCCGTAGCCTTTGCAACACTTGTTATGGCACAATTGATCCACGTGTTCGATTGCAGAAGTGAGCGCTCTGTTTTTCATAGAAATCCGTTTCAGAACGGTTACCTAGTCTTGGCGGTTATTTCATCTATTCTATTGTTACTAGTCGTTATGTACGTAGAACCTTTGCAAGATATATTCCATACGGTACCGCTTTCCATAAGACAATGGCTACTCGTTCTTGGTATGGCTTCTATTCCAACATTTGCTCTAGCAGGCTTTCAGTTATTTAAAAAAGAAGCAAGATAAACAAATAGAGCTGGTTCCCAGTTGTTTGGGTACCAGCTCCTATTATTTTTTATCATGACAAGTGTTAATGCGCTCGTCCAGCGGCTGTGAAGCACGCTGGACGAGCGATTCTAGACTTTTATGAGCGATTCTAGACTTTTATGAGCGATTCTAGACTTTTATGAGCGATTCTAGACTTTTATGAGCGATTCTAGGGCTTCAGTTAAAATTCGAAGCTGTACAAGTCGCAGATGTATCTTTCAACTTTTTTACGCGAATTCCTTAAAAATAGGGAAATTAGTTTAGATTTCAGGATTTATGTGCTAAAATATAAGAACATGTGTACAGTTTTTCACAATATCGTACAATTAGCGTATGACCCGTTATTCCATTTGGCTAGAATAGTAGCAGGTTAGGGGCGTTTAGAGATGAAATTAATTAACATTGGGTACGGAAATATTGTTGCTGCTCACCGAATTATTGCGGTAGTCAGTCCTGAATCTGCACCGATTAAACGATTAATCACGGTCGCACGAGAAAAAAACATGCTGATTGATGCTACATATGGCCGCAGAACGAGAGCGGTTGTTGTGACTGACAGTGATCATGTCATCTTGTCAGCTGTTCAGCCTGAAACAGTAGCTCACAGACTGATGTCGGTTGATGAGGGCTCAGAAGAAAGTTAGGTTGTGGAGGTTTTTATGGAAAAAGAAAGAGGCATTCTGTTTGTTCTTTCCGGTCCGTCGGGTGTTGGAAAAGGAACGGTGTGTAAAGCGCTTCGTGAACAAAAGCTGGACATTCAATATTCCGTTTCAGCAACGACTAGAAAGCCGCGTGAAGGCGAACGGCATGGGGTAGAATACTTCTTTAAAACAAAAGAAGAGTTCCTTGATATGATTGAAAATAAACAGCTGCTCGAGTGGGCAGAATATGTTGGCAACTATTATGGAACACCGATTGAATATGTGAATAGTACGCTTGATGAAGGTAAAGATGTTATCTTGGAAATCGAGGTACAAGGTGCACTTCAAGTTAAAAATATTTTTCCAGAAGGTGTGTTCATCTTTTTAACACCGCCTAGTCTGGATGAGTTAAGAAGTCGTATTGTTGGACGCGGAACTGAGACGGAAGATTTGATCAATAACCGCATGTCTGTAGCTAAGGAAGAAATCGAACTCATGAGACACTATGATTATTCTGTAGTGAATGATGAGATCGATGCTGCTTGCAATCGAATCAAAGCGATCATTACCACCGAGCATTGCCGTGTGGACAGAGTTCGTCCAAAATACGAAAAAATTTTAGGAGATGACAAATAATGCTATATCCATCCATCGATTCTCTTATGGAAAAGATAGATTCAAAATACTCACTAGTTACACTTAGTTCTAAGCGTGCTAGAGAAATTCAAAAATACGATAACCAGCAGATCGCAAAACCTGTATCACACAAGTTTGTCGGTAAAGCACTTGAAGAAATTCAATCTGGTGTATTAATGAAAGTCGGAGAAACTCCAGAAGATTAATAGAACAAGCGAAAAAATATACAACCTTGACTAAAGGTTGTTATTTTTTTGTTCTCGACAGATTTCAATTCATTTTTTAATACATATAAATGCTGTAAAATAGAGTTAGCATGTATAAGTCAAGAGCGGCGGAAGGGGTTTATTATGGAAAAGAAGAGAATATTGCTTGCTGTTTCAGGCGGAATAGCTGCATACAAGGCAGCAACAGTAGCAAGCAGATTATTTCAAAACGGATACGAAGTAAAAGTGATCTTGACTCAATCTGCACAAAAGTTCATTACACCACTTACCTTTCAAACGCTAACAAGAGAAGAAGTTTATACGGATACGTTTGAAGAAAAAAATCCAGCAGTTGTTAGCCATATAGATCTTGCCGACTGGGCAGATCTTGTATTAATCGCCCCAGCAACAGCAAACTCTATCGGTAAGCTAGCTAACGGTATCGCGGACGATATGCTCACAACAACATTGCTTGCAACAAAAGCAGACGTACTGATCGCACCTGCGATGAATGTAAATATGTTCAACCATCCCGCAGTGAAGAAGAATATGGAAACATTAGCTTCATTTGGATGGCGTTTTATAGAACCGAACGAAGGACTTTTAGCATGTGGATGGATCGGTAAAGGGAGACTTGCCGAACCTGAAGAACTAATAGAATCTGTTCATACCTATTTTAATGAACAAAAAGCAGAAGATAAGCCGTTAACAGGAAAAAAAATACTCGTAACAGCTGGTCCAACAAGAGAAGAATTGGATCCTGTTCGTTATTTTACAAATCATTCATCAGGCAAGATGGGGTATGCAATAGCAGCAGTTGCAAAAGACCTAGGTGCTGATGTAACCCTTGTTACAGGACCAACCGCACTGCCAGTTCCAAAAGGCGTTACCATTGAAAATATCATTTCCACTAAGGATATGTATGAAGCGACAATGTCTCGTTACCATGAACAAGATGTTGTCATTAAATGTGCAGCCGTAGCTGATTATACACCTGTAACGGTTCATTCAAACAAATTCAAGAAGAAAAATGATATTTGGACGATTGAGATGAAAAAGACGATTGATATTTTGCAATCATTAGGTGAGAAAAAGGAACATCAAGTGTTAGTAGGATTTGCGGCTGAGACTGAAAACCTGGAAAGTTACGCAAAAGATAAGATGGTAAGAAAAAACCTAGATATGGTTGTAGGAAATGATGTATCAAAAGAAGGTTCTGGTTTTGGAAGTGACACGAACGAGATCATAATAATCAAGAAGGATGGCTCTAAGAAGGTTCTGCCGATTCTGTCAAAAGAAAGGGCAGCACATGAAATATTGATAGAAGTTATGGAATTGATGAAAAGATGATCGCTGCAGTGGTAGTTGACGTTCCTTCAGGTAGTGTAAACAAAACCTTTGACTATAAAATTCCAGCTGTTTGGGAGAAATGGGCTGAACCTGGTATGCGTGTTATCGTACCGTTTGGGCCGAGAAAGCTTCAAGGCTTCATTTTAGAGGTAAAAACAACGTCCACAGTAAAAGGGATAAAAAACATTACGGAAATTCTGGACCCGCTCCCTGTATTAACTTCCGAACTGATCGAGCTAGGCAAGTGGCTTGCTGAAAATACGCTTAGCTTTTACATTACAGCTTATCAAGCCATGTTGCCAGCTGCGATGAAAGCCACTTACGAAAAGTCTTTTCAAGTGATCAAACCTGATAAACTTCCGGATTCAATTCATTCCCTTCTCTCAACTAGCAATGAGATTCATGTAAGTGATGTGACAAAATCAAATCCTGATTTATTGCCGGTACTGCAGGCACTTGCAAAAGAAGGAATTCTTGAAGTTGTTTATAAAGTGAAAAATAAAGCGAACAAAAAGCGGCGGAAATTCGTTTCTATCAAAGACCGGACTTTAGCTGACGAACAGATCCACAAGTTGAACAAAAACGCTGAAAAACAAAAGGCGATTCTCTTAGAACTATTACATCGGCCAGATGGAGAGTACTCTTTGCAGGAAATTTTGAATGAAACAGGAGCTACTCTTTCAACAGCACAAACATTATCTAAAAAAGGCATTCTTTTTATAGAAGAAAAAGAGGTCTATCGCGATCCGTTTCAAGGGCGTACCATGAAACGAACACAGCCTCTTCTATTAACAGAAAATCAAGAAAATGCGATTAAACCGATTCTACATTCGATCGAAAACAATAAACATGAAACTGTACTTCTCCATGGCGTAACGGGAAGCGGGAAAACAGAGATCTACCTGCAGTCCATCCAAAATGTTCTGGATAAAGGAAAAGAAGCCATCGTACTCGTACCTGAGATCTCGCTCACACCACAGATGGTAAACCGTTTTAAAGGCCGTTTTGGTAGTGCGGTTGCTGTTCTTCATAGCGGATTATCAATTGGAGAAAAATATGATGAATGGCGAAAGATTCTTAGAAAAGAAGTTTCAGTCGTTGTTGGAGCGAGGTCTGCGATTTTTGCTCCGTTCCAAAACTTAGGAATCGTCATTATAGATGAAGAACACGAAACAAGTTATAAACAAGAAGATCACCCACGCTATCACGCACGAGATGTCGCGATATGGAGAGGAAAATACCATTCATGTCCAATTGTTCTTGGAAGCGCGACACCAGCGCTCGAGACATACGCAAGAGCTCAAAAAGGACGGTATCAGTTAGCAGAGCTAGCTAATCGTGTACATGCTAATCCGATGCCAGAAGTCACCATAGTCGATATGAGAGAGGAATTAAAGAACGGGAACCGCTCTATGTTTTCACTTGCATTGATGGACAAGCTGAAAGATGGACTTCAAAAGGGAGAACAGTCGGTTTTGTTCTTAAATCGAAGAGGCTATGCTTCGTTTATTCTTTGTAGAGATTGTGGATACGTAGCACAATGTCCTCATTGTGACATATCTTTAACCTATCATAAGCGTTTTGGTGAATTAAAATGCCATTATTGCGGTTATAAAGAGAGTACACCTTCTGTTTGTCCTAGTTGTACTTCCGAACATATCCGTTTTTTTGGAACCGGAACACAGAAAGTAGAAGAAGAGCTTGCAAAAGTCCTTCCTGAAGCGCGCGTGATCCGGATGGATGTTGACACGACTTCAAAGAAAGGAAGTCACGAAAAGCTGCTGACGGCCTTTGAAAATGGTGAAGCTGATATCTTACTCGGTACTCAGATGATCGCAAAAGGTTTAGATTTTCCAAAAGTAACATTAGTAGGTGTATTGGCTGCCGATACGATGCTTCATCTCCCAGACTTTAGAGCTTCAGAAAAAACCTTTCAGCTTCTTACACAAGTGAGCGGACGTGCAGGCAGACACGAACTTGAGGGAAAGGTGATCGTACAAGGGTATGATACACAGCATTACAGCATTCAATTAGCATCAAAACACGATTATCACACCTTTTATAACCATGAGATGCAAACACGGAAACTGCATCAATATCCACCCTTTTATTATTTAGGATTGTTAACGTTCAGTCATCTCGACCTCATGCAAGTTGTTGAAGCAAGTGAGAAAGCAGCAACATACCTATCGAAGAGATTATCACCGGATAGTCTGCTTCTTGGTCCTGTTACTTCACCGATCGCACGTGTGAAGGATAGATATCGCTATCAGGTCATGATAAAATACAAAAATGAGCCGGAGCTAAGAACTTGGTTTGAAGAGATTATGGCTCATTTTCAAAAAGATAAAGAGATTAAAGATCTTCAGATAACGGGTGATTTAAACGCCCAAACACTTATGTAACGAGTTAAGGAGATATATAATGACCATTCTTAAAATTGTAGAACATCCACATCCCGTTTTAGAGACTGAATGTGAACAAGTAAAAACATTCGATAAAAAGTTAAAGAAATTAGTGAAAGATATGTTCGAAACGATGTATGAGGCAGAAGGTGTAGGACTTGCTGCACCACAGATCGGCATTGCAGAACAGATCGCTGTTGTAGATATTGGTGATGACACCGGTCAACTGGTTCTAATAAACCCTGTTATCAAGAAAGCATCTGGAAGCCAAATTGGCCCTGAAGGATGTTTGAGTTTCCCAGGATTGTTCGGTGAAGTCGAACGTCCTTTTAACGTTACTGTTACAGCTCAAGACGTAGATGGAAAAGCGTTCACTATAGAAGCAAATGATTTTCTTGCTCGTGCCATCCAACATGAAATCGATCATCTGCACGGAATTTTATTTACTTCAAAAGTAATCGAATACTACGAAACGGAAGAACTGGAGGGATAAGCATGAAAGTATTATTTATGGGAACGCCTGATTTTTCCGTACCTGTTCTTCGTCAGCTCGTGGAAGATGGCTACAATGTCGTGGGGGTTGTCACACAACCTGACAAGCCGGTAGGCAGAAAAAAAGAGATCAAGCAAACCCCTGTTAAAGAAGAAGCGTTAAAACATGGAATTTCTGTGTATCAGCCTATTAAACTGCGAGAAGACTATGAAGAAATCATCGCTCTTCAACCAGACTTAATCGTCACAGCAGCATATGGACAGATTTTACCAAAAGCGATCCTTGAAACACCTCAACATGGATGTATCAACGTACATGCATCATTGCTTCCAAAGTATCGTGGAGGTGCTCCGATCCACAAAAGTATTATGGATGGAAACGATAAGACTGGGATCACGATCATGTATATGGTTGAAAAATTAGATGCAGGTGATATACTTACCCAAGTTGAAGTTGAAATCGAAGAACATGATCACGTTGGTTCGATGCACGATAAGTTGAGTGCAGCTGGCGCGAAATTATTGTCTGAAACTATTCCTCAACTTGTTGAAGGAAAACTAACCCCTATGCCACAAGTGGCCGAAGAAGTTTCATTTGCTTGGAACATCACTCGAGATCAAGAGAAGATCGATTGGACGATGTCTGGTGAAGAAATTTATAACCACATTCGTGGGCTACACCCATGGCCAGTTGCTTATACGTATTTGAACGGACAGCCACTTAAGGTGTGGTGGGGTGAAAAGAAAGAAACAAGTGCTGATAGTGAGCCGGGGACTGTAATCGGTGTTCATGAAAAAGGACTACAGGTCGCAACAGGAAACAAAACAAGTATTATTATTACAGATTTGCAACTCTCTGGTAAAAAGAGGATGTTAGCAAGTGATTATCTTAAAGGAGCAAGCGTTTCAAAAGGCTTGAGATTAGGTGAGTAGAGTTGGACAACAACATTCGGGCAATCGCCCTGGACGTTTTACAAAAAATAGAACAGAACCAGGCATATAGCAATTTACAATTGAATCAAACGTTACAGAACACGAATTTAAAGAATGTCGATAAAGCACTTCTGACGAATATCGTGTATGGAACGATACAACGAAAAAACACGATTGATTTTTATTTAGATCAATTGTTGAATAAACCGATCAAGAAAAAAGATCGCTGGGTTCTTTCATTACTGAGATTATCTATTTTTCAGATGTTATATTTAGATAGAGTTCCTGATCATGCGATCATTCATGAAGCAGTAGAGATAACGAAAGAACGCGGAAATCAAGGGTTAGCGGGTCTAGTCAATGGTATTTTGCGTAAACTTCAGCGAGAAGGTACAGCGGCCATGGATAAAAAGGCAGAAGAAGGCATTGAAAAAGAAGCTCTTTCATACAGCATGCCTCAATGGTTGTTTGACCGGTGGAGAGATCAGTTCGGACAAGAGGATGCCGAAAAGATGGCACAGTCTAACTTATTAGCTTCTCCTGTAACCGCAAGAGTGAACACGAAGAAAAGCAATAGAAAAGACGTTTTGGAGCTTCTTTTAGAAGAAGGAATTGTAGCTGAAGAAGGAGAATTGTCTCCTGAAGGTATCATCGTTAAAGAAGGTTATCTTCCAGCAACTGATGTTTATAAACAAGGACTCGTAACGATCCAAGACGAAAGCTCCATGTTAGTAGCACGGGCTGTTGATCCTGTTTCTGGAGAGACCATTCTAGATACATGTGCCGCACCGGGTGGTAAGTCAACGCACATGGCAGAACTGATGCAAGGCGAAGGAAAGGTAGTTTCGCTAGACCTTCATGCTCATAAGATTGACTTGATCAAAAGACAAGCAGAACGTCTTGGACTTGAAAATATTGAAGCGTCCGTTTTAGATGCACGAAAAGTATCGGAAGAGTTTCCATCTGGATCTTTTGATAGAGTTCTCGTAGATGCGCCGTGCAGTGGTTTCGGTGTAATTCGTAAGAAGCCTGATTTAAAATGGTCAAAAACAGAAGAAGATGTGACGAGATTAACTAGCATACAAAGAGATATACTGCACGCTGCTTCAGTTATGGTCAAAGAAGGCGGACTCCTCGTGTACAGTACGTGTACAGTAGATAAAGAAGAAAACGATAACGTTGCCGATTGGTTCTTAACAAACCATCCGGATTTCGAGTGGGATTTCCAATTTGCCGAAAAAATGCCTAAGAAGATAAAATCCTATATAATAGAAGGTAGATCGGACCTTCAGATCATGCCGCACTATTTTAATAGTGACGGATTCTATATAGCAGCATTCAGAAAAAAGACAACAGGTGGTGAGAAACATGCTTAAACCTTTAACAGAGAAACAAACAAAACCAAATATCAAACCTTCTATCTTCTCTTTAGAACTTCATGAGTTAGAAGCGTGGCTTACAGATATAAGAGAACCAAAGTTCAGAGGAAAACAGATCTTTGAATGGCTGTATAAAAAACGTGTGTCTTCTTTTGAGGAGATGACGAACCTTCCTTTAGGTCTTCGTGAGAAGCTTGAGAAAGATTTTTATATCAAACCATTAAAAGAAGTTGTGCGTCAAGAGTCTTCAGATGGCACGATTAAATTCTTATTTGAGCTACAAGACGGCTATTCGATTGAAACGGTTCTCATGAGACATGAATATGGAAATAGTATTTGTGTGACTACTCAAGTAGGATGCCGTTTAGGTTGCACGTTCTGCGCTTCTACATTAGGTGGGCTGAAACGTAATCTTCTAGCTGGTGAGATCGTGGCTCAAGTTCTGCAAGTTCAGCGTGCACTTGATGAAACAGAAGAAAGAGTTAGTTCAGTAGTTGTTATGGGAATAGGTGAGCCTTTCGATAACTATGAAGGACTCATGTCGTTCCTGAAAATAATCAATCACGATCAAGGCCTTAATATCGGAGCTCGACACATTACGATCTCAACGAGTGGTGTAGTGCCATACATCTATAAGTTTGCGGACGAAGGGATGCAGATCAATTTTGCGATCTCCTTGCATGCACCGAACACAGAGACGAGAAGCCGATTGATGCCAGTAAACAGAATGTATCCGTTGAACGAATTGATGGATTCTATTCGTTATTACATTAAAAAGACAGGACGTCGTGTGACGTTTGAATATGGATTGTTCGGGAAAGTTAACGATTCCGTAGAACATGCGAACGAGTTAGCCGATCTGATCAAAGATATTAAGTGTCACGTAAATCTTATTCCTGTAAACTATGTACCAGAAAGAGACTATGTCCGAACACCAAAGACACAAATTTTTAAGTTCTTAGAGACGTTAACCTCCAGAGGCATTAATGCCACCATCAGAAGAGAACAAGGACATGACATTGATGCTGCATGCGGTCAGCTGCGTGCGAAGGAACGTAAAGAAGAGACGAGGTGACGGGAAAATGCAAATTGCCTTTCAAACAGACGTTGGAATGGTAAGGAAGCATAATGAAGACAGCGGGGAAGTGTTCACAAAGGGTGAACACTTTCTTGCAGTTATCGCAGATGGTATGGGTGGACATAAAGCAGGCGATATCGCGAGCCAAGAAGCCCTGAAAGTGATGAAAGAAGCATGGTCTCAATTTGAAGAAGATATGGAAAACGTGAAAGAATGGATTCAGAATGTTTTAAAAGACACGAATAAACATATCTTTGATTTTTCTCAGGAAAATCCTGAAACGAGAGGTATGGGCACTACAGTTGTGGCTGCTTTAGGTACCAATAAAGAAGTTACAGTCGCTCATATCGGTGACAGCCGATGCTATCTGTATTCGAATGGTGAGTTGAAACGAGTAACGGATGATCACTCACTTGTCCAAGAATTAGTGAAATCTGGTCAGATAACAGAAGATGAGGCAGAGATTCATCCAAGACGAAACATGATCATGAAAGCTGTAGGTACTGATGAAACCGTAGAAGCTGAGTTTAATACGATCACTTGGCAGTACGGTGACTATCTTTTGCTTTGTTCTGACGGTCTATCAGATAAAGTATCGTCTAAACGGATTCAAGAAGTATTTCAAGATCCTTTGGAATCTGTTACTGAGAAGGTAGAACGATTGATCACTTGGGCAAAAGATGCCGGTGGAGAAGATAACATTACTGCTATCCTTATACAGAATAGTTCTGACACAGAGATAAAAGGGGAAGCAATAACATGATAGGAAAAAGAGTCAGTGGCCGCTACAAGCTTTTAGAAGTTATTGGTGACGGCGGAATGGCCATCGTTTATCGAGCAAAAGATTTAATCTTAGATAGAGATGTAGCAGTAAAAGTTCTACGTTCAGAGTTTAATAAAGACGAAGATTTCATCAGACGATTTAAAAGAGAAGCTGAATCAGCAACAAGTCTTAACCATCCAAACATTGTGAGCATCTATGATGTTGGAGAAGATGAAGAGATCTATTTTATCGTGATGGAGTATGTGCAGGGTAAAACACTAAAGCAATACATAAAAGAACACGGAAAAATATCAGTAGAAGAATCTTTGCACATAATGAAGCAGATCGTTTCAGGGATGGCGGTCGCTCATGATCATGGAATCATACATCGCGATATCAAACCGCATAATATATTAATTACAGATAACGGAACCGCTAAGTTAACAGACTTTGGAATCGCGCTCGCCATCACTTCAGCTACGATCACGCATACAAACTCTATACTGGGTTCTGTTCATTACTTTTCACCTGAACAAGCAAGAGGAGGTATCGCGAACGCAAAATCGGATATCTACTCTTTTGGAGCTGTACTTTACGAAATGGTTACAGGAAGAGTGCCTTTCGTAGGAGATTCACCGGTTTCTGTTGCGTTAAAGCATCTACAAGAAAACGTGATCGAACCGCGTAGGTTGAATCCTGAAATCCCGCAAAGTGTAGAGAACATCGTATTAAAATCGTTGGCAAAAAATCCTTTGAAAAGATACGACAGTGCTGATGAATTGTTGAGCGATATGAATTCAGCGCTAGATCCAGACCGTATGTATGAACAAAAGTGGAACGAAGAAAGCGAGGAAGACGAAAAAACGAAGTATATTCCTCCTATCGTCGCACCACCTGTCGAGACACCAGTAAAGAAAGTGGAAGCTGAAGGAGAAGAAGTAAAAGAAAAAAAGCCTGAGAAACCTAAGAAAAAACGAAACTGGTGGCTTATTTTACTTCTCTCACTTCTTTTATTAGGCGGAGCTGGAATTGCTGCTTTTACGATGATGCCTTCAATCTTTTATGTTGAAGAAGTCAGTGTTCCAGATGTAGCGGGAGAAGAATATGTCGATGCTTTCGATAGCTTGAGAGCAGAAGGTCTGGAAGTGAAACGGCAGGAAGTATTTGATCCCGAGATTGAAGAAGGCCTTGTAGTAAGACAAGACCCATCTCCTGGAACAAAGGTGAAGCAGGAGGCAATCGTCACTTTATTCGTATCAAAAGGACCTGAAAAAGAAAATATGCCTGATGTAGAAGGGTATAATATAGAAGATGCGAAAGAACGTTTGAAAGAAGATGGCTTCTCACAGATCAATATCAACTATGAAGAATCGGACTCTGAACCTGAAGGTACCGTACTCGAACAAAGTCCTGATCGCGATGAAAAAGTAACACCTGCAGAAACAGAAGTTACGCTAACGGTCAGTTCTGGGACACCAACGGTTCAAGTTGAGAACTTGATCGGTGCATCTGAACAAGATGTAAAAACGTTTGCTGACAATGCTGGACTGACAGTTGAATTTTCAAAAGAGTTCTCTGATACCGTTGAAAAAGGCAGAGTTATCTCGCAAAACCCATCTCCTTTCAGGCAAGTTGAAAAAGGGGCTACGATTTCTGTTGTACTTTCAGATGGACCAGAGTCAGTAGAAGAAGAACCACCACCGGCTGAAGAGGAACCACCTGCTGAAGACCGAACGGTTACAAAAGATATTGAAGTTAAGGTAGATAAGAAGGACAAAAGAGAACCAGTTACAGTTAGGATCGTATATTCGGACAAGAATGCATCGAATGAAGTGTTTGTTGAAGAACAGATTACGGACAAAAAGAAATACAAATTGCCTCTAACGATTGGTGAAGGAGGTTCTGCTTCTTACGTTGTATATGTCAATGGACAAGAAGAGGAATCCGAGACGATCAATTATGATGATGTAAAGAGTGCTAGTGGACGAATGAGTAGAGATGATCAGGAAGGGGACGATGGTGATTAAGCATGCCTGAAGGAAGAATTGTTAAAGCGCTCGCCGGCTTTTATTACGTTAAGGAAAACGGGAAATCCGAAGTTTTTCAATGCAGAGGAAGAGGGAACTTTCGCAAAAAGAAAGTAAACCCATTGGTAGGGGACTGGGTAGAATACGAGTCAAGCAACATTACAGATGGTTACATTCTTGATGTGAAGGAACGCAGAAACGAATTAGTTCGGCCTCCTATCGCAAACGTAGACCAAGCCATTCTTGTTTTTTCGGCTACCGAACCGGATTTTAGCACGCTTTTGTTAGACCGTTTTCTCGTTCATATTGAAGCGAACGACATCTTGCCTGTAATCTGTATCTCAAAGATGGATCTAGTACAGAAACCGGATGAGATGAAAGAGATCAACCATTACATTGAGACGTACAAAACTTTAGGTTATGAAGTTATTCCAACTTCGACCAAAACTGATGATAGCCTTGAGATGTTCTATCCGCTTTTCAAAGACAAAGTAACCGTCTTTGCAGGGCAGTCTGGGGTAGGTAAATCTTCACTTTTAAATGCGATCAATCCAGAACTTATGCTCGAAACAAATGAGATCTCGAGCCATCTAGGTCGAGGGAAGCATACAACTCGTCATGTGGAACTCATTCTTTTCGGTAATGGCTTGGTTGCTGACACTCCTGGATTTAGTTCGTTAGACTTTTTAAACATTGAAGCTGAAGACTTGTCCATGTACTTTCCTGAGATGAACGAGCTTCGTGGCGATTGCAAGTTCAGGGGCTGCTCACATACGTCAGAACCAAAGTGTGCGGTTAAAAAGGGTGTAGAGGACGGAGTCGTTCCAACCTTCCGCTATGACCATTATGTTAGTTTTTTACAAGAAATTAAAGATCAAAAACGGAGGTACTGATGATTAAAATTGCTCCTTCCATTCTTTCGGCTGACTTTTCAAGGTTAGGCGATGATATAAAAGCTGTTGAAGAAGCAGGTGCAGACTATATTCATGTTGATGTGATGGATGGTCATTTTGTCCCGAACATCACGATTGGACCGCTTGTCGTTCAAGCGATACGACCTGTTACGAAACTTCCTTTAGATGTACATCTCATGATAGAAAATCCTGATCATTACATTGAAGAATTTGCAAAAGCGGGTGCTGATATTATTTCGGTACATGTAGAAGCATCACGGCATCTTCATCGAACGATTCAACTCATTAAACAACTGGGTGTAAAAGCGGGTGTAGTAATAAATCCAGCTACTCCAGTCGACTCGATCAAACATATATTGCAAGATGTTGACCTTGTGTTGTTGATGACTGTAAATCCTGGTTTTGGTGGACAAGCGTTCATTGAGAGCGTAGTGACTAAGATTAAAGAAGTTTCCGATCTAGTAAAAACACAAGGATTGAACGTTGAGATCGAAGTTGACGGTGGCGTGAATCCAAAAACAGCTCGTCTTTGTGTCGAAGCAGGTGCAAATGTATTAGTTGCTGGTTCTGCCATTTACGGGAAGCAAGATTTAAAGGGTGCAATAGAAGCCATTCGTGGTGTATAATTGGAAAAGAAAATAAAATAAGCAACCACAGGGGGAGTCCTTTAAAGGGCTGAGAGGGGAGTGTTCTCCCGACCCTTTGAACCTGAAGCTGGATCATACCTGCGTAGGGATGTGGAGTCGTATGACTTTTTTGAATGTATATCTAAAAAGCAACCGAGCTCACATGCCGGTTGCTTTTTTTGTTTTCTGTCAAAGGAAGAATATAGGGGGTATTTTGAATGAAAACAAACAACATTTCATTGCTAACAGAAATCGCTATTATGTCTGCATTATCGTTGATCTTAGGTTTGATTAAGTTTGCAGGTCCTTGGCCACAAGGTGGTTCTGTTTCGTTAGAGATGGTTCCGATCTTTTTAATGGCGTTTAGAAGAGGACTGAAAGCAGGAGTCCTTACAGGATTGGCTGTTGGGCTCTTACAGCTACTTGTGAATCCTTATGTGATCCACCCCGCTCAGATGATTCTAGACTATCCTTTAGCGTTTGCTTTAGCAGGTGTTGCGGGGGCATTCGCACCATCTATCTCTCAAAGTGCAAGCAAGAGAACGTTCTTGATGGTTACAGGAATCTTCGTAGGGTGCTTGTTAAGAACCATCTCTCACGTTTTTTCAGGGGTTATCTTTTTTAGCGATTTAGCAGAAGAGATGAACGTATGGATTTATTCGTTCTTATACAACGGATCATTCATGGTTGTTATTTTTGCGATTACGGCGCTAGTTGTTATTCTATTAACGAATACAGCACCGAAACTACTACATGCCGCACGTAATGGTCATCACCAAGCAGCATGAAGATAAGCATCGTCGCAGGTGGTCCTGAATATCTGATTCCTGATCTAAAGCACTACGATCTCAAAAGGGATCACATTTGGATCGGAGTCGACAGAGGAACGCTCTTTCTGTTGAAAAATGACATCTTCCCACAGCATGCATTTGGCGATTTTGATTCTATTTCTGATGATGAGAGAAAAAGTATTCTAGACTCATCCATAATAGTGAATCAATATCGATCAGAAAAAGATGCTACAGACATGGAGCTCGCACTAGAGTGGGCGTTGAAACAGAACCCAGAACAAATACTCATATTCGGTGCGACTGGTGGAAGGTTAGATCATGAATTGATGAACATCCAATTATTATATCGATCTCTGAGAGTACGTACAGACGTTAAAATTATTGATAACAGGAATGAAATCTCTCTCCATTTACCGGGATGTTATGATATTGAGCAGGATCATAGATATTCATACATCTCATTTCTGGCTCAAAGTGAAGAAGTGACAGGCATAACTTTAGTGGGATTTAAATATCCGTTAGAACAAGCTAAGCTTCAGGCTGGATCATCATTATGTGTTTCCAATGAGCTTGTAAATAAAAGTGGTACTTATTCTTTTGACTCCGGCATAATATTGATGGTAAAGAGCCGTGATTAAAAAATCACGGAATACAGGCCCCCAATGCACCTTTTTATAAAAAGGGGAATAAAGTATTTATGTTTAGCTCTTATCATTTTTTATGGGCCTGGAGGAGGGGTAAGATGAAATTTTATACCATTAAACTTCCTAAATTCTTGGGAGGCTTCGTACGTGCCGTCTTAGGTTCTTTCAAAAAAGGATAACAAACAAAAAAAGCGCTTGTGCGCTTTTTTTGTTTGTTTTGTAGTGGTTCTATGTAAGTGGTTGATTTCCGCTCCAGGTTGCTCGCTTTCCATGGGGCGAACGGTGAGCCTCCTGTCTAGTTGCAGTGACTAGCCCCTCGAGGTCAAAAGTTAAACGGTCTGTGATGAGCAAAGTGCGCCGTCCTCGCCCATTTACCTTTTGCTTGTCGAGGCTGAACGAGTCACTTGCACTTTTCGGACTGCCGCTTTGCGCCATTAGGAGTTTCTACCTGACCGCTTCAAGGTTGTCTCTCTGCTCCTGCGTCTACAAGTTTATGCTAACGAAGTGAATTCCTCGTCGCATGCCTTGCGAGAAGCACCTCATGTTGCAGGCAGGCAACCTTACGCTCCAATCAACTTGCCTAAGATGAGAAAAAGAAAATACCAAAAAAGCAAAAATCATTTAGAAAGAGTCTTTTAAGAGTAAATAATTTTTAGATTGGATGATTTACTGTCCAGTTTAAAGAAAATACTGTCCGCTTTCAGCTTTTTACTGTCCAGTTTGGAATAAATACTGTCCACTTGAATCTATTATTAGTTATCAAAGCGCTTTTTGGACAAAGAAAAAAACAGCAGCGGCTGCTGCTGTTTTTATTTATACACGTTCAACTTTGCCAGATTTAAGGGCACGAGCAGATACGTATACGCGTTTAGGCTTTCCGTCCACAAGAATACGAACCTTTTGGACGTTAGCTCCCCAGCTTTTCTTTGATTTGTTCATTGCGTGAGAACGCTTGTTACCAGTTTTAGGTCCTTTTCCAGTAATAAAACATTTACGAGCCATGTAGGTGAACCTCCTTTACAGCAAAAAAGCTTTGCATCAATTCAATCGTATGTTAAATACTAAATAATATTAGCATGACTTCAGAAGCAATGCAACATATTCGTAAAAGGTTTTCAAGTAAATTTCCTTGACAATACTATTTACATAGTGTGAAATGTAGTAGTCCTTTCAAAATACGCTGATATATAGTAAAATATTTGTTAGCCATTTAACAAATTAAAGGGGGATGTAAGCATGTCCATTGAAATGAAAACAACCTATGGTCAAATTGATATTTCTAATGAAGTAATTGCAACTATCGCCGGTGGAGCCGCAATTGATTGTTACGGAATTGTTGGCATGGCATCAAGGAAGCAATTAAAGGATGGAATAACTGAGCTTTTAGGACGTGAAAATTTCTCCCGAGGGATCGTTGTTCGACAAGAAGAAGATGAAGTACATATTGATATGTACATCATCGTTAGTTATGGAACAAAGATTTCTGAAGTGGCTCATAACGTTCAGAACAAAGTGAAATATACCCTGGATCAAATGCTTGGTTTGGCGGTTGACTCAGTCAATATCTACGTTCAGGGTGTCAGGGTGACAACCCCTTAGTTAGGAGGAAGTTTTGTGTCTTTAAAAGTATTAGATGGAAAAAAGTTTTCAAAAATGGTACTCGAGGGTGCTTCAAACTTAACAAGAAACGCAGCAATGGTCGACGCACTTAATGTTTTCCCTGTACCAGATGGTGATACAGGAACGAACATGAATCTAACGATTACTTCTGGTGCAAAAGAAGTAGAAAAAAATACTTCTAATCAAATTGGCGCTGTTGCCAGTGCTTTTGCAAAGGGTTTACTTATGGGAGCACGCGGAAACTCTGGTGTTATCCTTTCACAATTGTTTAGAGGATTCTCTAAATCAATCGAAGGAAAAGAGACGATCAACGCTGCTGAATTTGCCAATGCATTTGATAAAGGTGTAGAAACGGCATATAAAGCTGTTATGAAACCAGTAGAAGGTACGATTTTAACTGTAGCTAAAGATGCTGCAAGAAAAGCAGTTAAAGAAGCTAAAAAATCAGACGACATCCTATACATTATGAAAGAGCTTGTTAAAGAATCGAAAGCTTCCTTAAACCGCACGCCAGATCTACTTCCAGTGCTGAAAGAAGTAGGTGTTGTTGATTCGGGTGGACAAGGGTTAGTCACTGTTTACGAAGGGTTTTTAGCTGTACTAGAAGGCAAAGAGCTGCCAAAAGTATCTGTTAACGCTCCATCGATGGGTGAACTTGTTAACGCTGAGCATCATAAAGCACAGATGCACATGAAGACGGAAGATATCCATTTCGGGTATTGTACAGAGTTCATGGTAAGGTTCGAAGACAAAAAGATCAAAAACAATCCATTCGATGAGATCAATTTCCGTAATGAGTTAAGTCAACATGGTGATTCCTTATTAGTTGTTGCTGATGAAGACGTCGTGAAGGTTCACATCCATACGGAACAACCGGGTAACATGCTAACACTTGCACATCGTTATGGTAGCTTGATCAACATCAAGATTGAAAACATGCGTGAGCAGCACTCAGCGATTTTAGAGAGTGAGAACGAAGTGATTCCTTCATACTCACAATCTACAGCAGAGAAAAAGAAAGAATATGGCATCGTTACAGTTGCGATGGGTGAAGGAATCGAAGAGATGTTTTCATCAATGGGAGCATCAGTGATCCAAGGTGGACAAACGATGAACCCAAGTACTGAAGATATCGTAAAAGCGATTGCTGAAGTTAACGCTGAGAAAGTGTTCATCCTTCCGAACAACAGTAATATCATCATGGCATCTGAACAAGCTGCAAGTGTTGTTGATGAAGAGGTTGTAATCATCCGCACAAAAACAGTGCCACAAGGTATCGCTTCTATATTAGCTTTCAATCCTTCAGCTGATATGTCAGAGAATGAAAAGAAGATGAACGAAGCGATTACTTCTGTTAAGTCAGGCCAAGTTACTTATGCAGTTCGTGATACATCGATTGATGGTGTTGAAATTGCAAAAGGTGATTTTATGGGAATATCTGAAGGGAAGATTCTAACTTCTAAGACAGACAAACAAGAAGTTACGAAAGAACTTCTCTCCAACATGCTTGATGAAGATTCAGAGATCGTTACGATCATCTACGGTGAAGATAGCTCTGAAGAAGAAGCACAAGAGCTTGCTGAATTTATTGAAGAAAAGTATCCCGATGCGGAAGCTGAAATTCATAATGGTAAGCAACCGATCTATTCATTCATCTTATCTGTAGAGTAAAAAATGAAAAGTATTCTCTCTTAAACTTAAAGTGTGATAAAGTTAAGAGGGAATACTTATTTTTATGGGAAAAAACGCAACTTGAAGGAGAACGTCATGAAATATAAAAGTGTATTTGATATTATCGGTCCCATTATGATTGGACCCTCTAGTTCACATACAGCTGGTGCTGCACGTATCGGACGAGTAGCGAGAAGTCTTTTCGGCAGGAAACCTAAATACGCAACCATCTCATTCTATGGCTCTTTTGCTAAAACCTATCGTGGTCACGGGACGGATGTTGCGATTGTCGGTGGAATCTTAGATTACGACACGTTTGATACTCGAATTGTGGATGCGCTTACAATCGCTAAACAAGAGGGGATCGAGGTTAAGATGACTGCTGAGGATGCTATAACCGACCACCCTAACACAGCTCGAGTGATTATTGGAGATGAAACAGACAGAATCGAAGTGGTTGGAATTTCGATCGGTGGTGGGAAAATCGAGATTACTGAACTGAACGGATTTGAGTTAAGATTATCTGGAAATCACCCAGCTCTTTTGATCGTTCATAATGATAAATATGGAGCGATAGCAGGAGTGGCAAACATATTAGCTAAGCATGAGATCAACATTGGTCATATGGAAGTATCAAGAAAAGAAAAAGGGAAAGAAGCATTGATGGTTATTGAGATCGATCAGAATGCAGACGAAATCATCATAAACGAACTAAATTCTCTCCCGATTGTTCAACAAGTAGTAAAGATACACGATTAAGAGGTGAGAAGTATGTTTCGTAATGTAGCTGAATTAATAGAATTAGCTGAGTCGAAAAATTGTAAGATCTCAGAGATTATGATACAGCAAGAAATGGATGTTACAGGTCGTTCCAGAGAAGAAGTTCTTGGATTTATGGATCGAAATTTAAGAGTGATGGAAGAAGCAGTCTTGCGAGGAATTACTGAAGATGTGAGATCTCATTCAGGTCTAACGGGCGGGGATGGAAAACTTCTACAGACCTATATTAAATCTGGTAAGTCTCTATCAGGCGAACTGATGCTTGATGCCGTAAGTAAAGCGATGGCAACGAATGAAGTGAACGCGGCAATGGGTACGATCTGTGCTACGCCTACTGCTGGTTCTGCTGGGGTCGTTCCTGGTACGCTGTTTGCGTTAAAGGAAAAACTAAATCCTACCCGAGAACAGATGGTGGAGTATTTGTTTGCTGCAGGTGCGTTTGGTTTTGTAGTGGCCAACAACGCTTCTATTTCTGGTGCTGCAGGTGGATGCCAAGCTGAGGTAGGTTCTGCTACAGGGATGGCAGCCGCCGCCATCGTCGAACTTGCAGGAGGGTCTCCTTCACAATCAGCCGAAGCGATGGCGATCGCTTTAAAGAACATGCTAGGACTTGTTTGTGATCCTGTCGCTGGATTAGTAGAAGTTCCTTGTGTGAAACGAAACGCGATGGGTGCTAGCAATGCAATCGTTGCGGCAGATATGGCACTGGCTGGAATCGTTAGCCGTATTCCGTGTGACGAAGTAATCGATGCTATGTACAAGATTGGTCTATCGATGCCATCTGCTCTCCGTGAAACAGCCCTTGGAGGCTTAGCGGCTACACCGACAGGAAGAGAGCTTGAAGCAAAAATATTCGGCATCCCGCTGAACGAGAAATAACGATGCTGAATCAATCCATAACAACGGTAAACGGTATTGGAGAGAAGAAGGCTGAAGAGCTGGCTAGCATGGGTATCCATTCTGTAGAAGATCTTTTAGAATATCTCCCTTATCGGTATGAAGATTACCAAAAGAAAGACCTTGCGGAGATTGCACATGATGAAAAAGCAACGATTGAAGGGAAGGTTCATTCTGAGCCTTCTCTGCGTTATTTTCCGAAGAAAAAATCACGCTTAACATTTAGGATGTTGATCGGTAAATATTTGATCACAGCTACAATTTTCAACCGACCTTTCTTAAAGAATCAGATTGCATTAGGGCAGACGCTTACAGTAACAGGTAAATGGGACCGAAACAAGATGACATTAACCGTCAGTGATGTTCATTTTGGCACATTCAGTGATGATCATAAGATTGAACCGGTCTATTCGGTCAAAGGTTCTTTATATGGCAAAACGATGCGTAAGATTATCGATTCGGCATTTCGCCAGTTTTCTGGAGGGATCGAGGATCCACTTCCACAAGAGATACGTGAAACTTATCGACTTCCAGATCGAGAATCAGCTCTTAGAATGATGCACTTTCCTGAAGATTTTAAAGCGTTAAAAGCGGGAAGAAGAAGGCTTGCGTATGAAGAGTTGTTGTATTTTCAATTAAAGATGCAGATTTTTAGAAAATGGAACAGACAACAATCTAAAGGAACAGCTTTAAATTTTGATCGGGACCAAGTAGAAACGTTCATTCGTTCTTTACCGTTTCAGCTAACGGAAGCTCAACGGAGAGTAGTAGACGAGATATTAAGAGATCTCTCCGATACAAGCCGGATGAACAGGCTGCTTCAAGGTGATGTTGGCTCTGGTAAAACGGTAGTAGCAGCTGTAGCGTTATTTGCAACTGTTACGGCAAACAGACAAGGTGCGCTGATGGTACCGACAGAAATTCTCGCTGAACAGCATTTCCAATCGTTAAAAGAGCTGTTTGCTCCGTTTGGAATCACAGTAGCTCTTTTAACTTCCTCGGTTAAAGGGAAAATACGAAGAGAAACGTTGAACCTTTTACAGCAAGGTGAGATTCAAATCATGATAGGTACACACGCCCTTATCCAAGAAGAAGTGAACTTTCATCATCTTGGCCTAGTGATTACAGACGAACAGCATCGGTTTGGTGTTAATCAAAGAAGAGTGCTAAGGGAAAAAGGTGAGAGCCCGGATGTTCTCTTTATGACGGCAACGCCTATCCCTCGAACCCTTGCGATATCAGCTTTCGGTGATATGGATGTTTCAACGATTGATGTGATGCCAGCAGGAAGAAAGCCGATCATCACGCATTGGGCGAAACACGGTATGCTAAATCGTGTTCTTGATTTTATAAAAAAAGAAATTGAATCAGGAAGACAGGCTTATGTGATCTGTCCCTTAATCGAAGAATCAGAAAAAATAGATGTTCAGAATGCGATTGACGTACATGCTCAGCTTAGTGCTTACTTCCAAACATATGAAGTAGGTCTAATGCATGGCAGATTGCATTCGACTGAAAAAGATGAAGTGATGAGAAAGTTTGCAGAGAATGTTTGTCAAATTCTCGTCTCTACGACGGTTGTAGAGGTAGGCGTAAATGTTCCGAACGCTACCATCATGGTCATCTATGATGCAGAAAGATTCGGCCTTTCGCAACTCCATCAGTTAAGAGGACGAGTTGGTCGTGGAAGCGAACAGTCCTATTGTGTACTCATCGCAGATCCTAAGTCTGAGGAAGGTCAAGAGCGAATGAGGATTATGACAGAGACAACGAATGGCTTTGAGCTTTCTGAAAAAGATCTTGAGTTACGTGGCCCAGGTGATTTTTTCGGAAATAAGCAAAGCGGTGTTCCGAACTTTAAAGTAGCGGACCTCGTGCATGATTATCGAATTTTAGAAACGGCTAGAAATGATGCAGCTAGACTTGTTCAATCAGAAGCATTTTGGAAAGATGAGACCTATCGTTCCATTCGAGAAGTATTAACAAGGCAAGGTGTACTCGACAAAGAAAGACTAGATTAATCTTGAAAGAAGAGTGTTGATACTATATACTACTATTAGTACCAGCTCTTAATAGCAGAAAGATAAATAGCAGGTACGCTGTAATGGCGTTACCTGCTTTTCTACGCACTGCATCTTTACTCACTATCTTTCTCATATATGAGACCTTTGTATGGAAGAAGGAAGAAACTATGAAAAAATCAAAAAAAGAGAGACAAGAGCTGTTAAGGGAAACGATAAAATTAACCCCTTTTATAACAGATGAAGAATTGGCAGAGAAGTTCAGTGTCAGCGTTCAGACGATCAGACTTGACCGTTTGGAACTTTCTATTCCAGAGCTTAGAGAAAGAATAAAGTCTGTTGCTGAAACAAAGCTGGATGATGTAAAAGCACTTCCGCTTGAAGAGGTCATCGGAGAAATCATTGACTTGCAGTTAGATGAATCCGCTATTTCTATATTAGATATAAAAGAAGAGCATGTATTTTCTCGAAATAAAATCGCAAGAGGCCATCACGTTTTTGCTCAAGCGAACTCCCTGGCTGTAGCGATAATAAATGATGAGTTGGCATTAACCGCAAAAGCGAACATTCGGTTTTCTCGCCCTGTTCGAGTAGGAGAGAGAGTGGTTGCTAAAGCCAAAGTAAAAGAGACCACTCAAGAGCGAACTATTGTAGAAGTTAACAGTTATGTAGAGAATGAGCCTGTCTTTAAAGGTGAATTTACCATGTATAGATCTGCACAAGATACAAAGGAAGGAAGTTAAATCAGCATGAATATCGCAATAGATGCAATGGGTGGCGACAACGCACCAGAAGAAATCGTAAAAGGTGCAATTCTAGCGAAAGAACAATATCCAGAGCTTTCGATAACATTAGTCGGAGATCAAGATCAAATCGTAAAACATCTACCTGAAAAGCACGCGTTTACGATCATCCACACCGATGAAGTGATCAAAACATCAGAGGAACCGGTTCGAGCGGTTCGTCGGAAAAAAAATGCTTCAATGGTAGTAGCAGCAAATGAAGTAAAATCAGGTAAAGCGGATGCGTATATCTCTGCTGGTAACACTGGAGCTTTGATGGCAAGTGGATTGTTTTATGTCGGGCGGATAAAAGGCATTGATCGACCTGCACTTGCTCCGACACTTCCGACTTTAAACGGTGACGGTTTCTTGTTCTTAGATGTAGGCGCCAATATGGATGCGAAGCCAGAGCACCTCTTACAATATGCATTGATGGGTTCTGTGTATTGGAAAGAAGTGCGTGGTGTTGAAAAACCGCGCGTAGGCTTGCTAAACGTTGGAACAGAAAGTGAAAAAGGAAACGCTCTAACAAAAGCTGCTTTTCCTCTCTTACAAGAAGCAGATATCAATTTTGTTGGTAATGTGGAAGCGAGAGATCTTTTAATGGGAGCGGCCGACGTAGTGGTGTGTGATGGATTTGCTGGAAATTTAGTACTTAAATCGATTGAAGGTACTGCCATGGGCATGTTTTCGATGATTAAAGAGCAGCTAACATCAAGTTTAACTTCTAAACTTGCAGCTGGTATCTTAAAACCTAAATTAAGAGGCATTAAAGATAAATTGGATTATACAGAGTACGGAGGAGCTGGTTTGTTCGGATTAGCTGCACCTGTAATCAAAGCGCATGGTTCCTCAAACGCGAATGCGATGTTGAACGCAATCAGACAAACGAGAAGTATGATAGAGAAAAACGTAGTACCTACGATTCAAAATCATGTACAATCCCAAGATAACAAGGAGGAGTAAGAAATGGGGAAAATCGCTTTTCTTTTTCCAGGACAAGGCTCTCAAATAGTAGGAATGGGTAAAGAGCTAGTAGCACAGGAAGCATCAGCAAAAGCTATTTTTGATAAAGCGGATGAAAAACTTGCTATGAAACTTTCAAATATTATCTTTGAAGGACCGGAAGACTTGCTCAAACGAACAGAAAATACACAGCCGGCGTTATTAACGGTCTCAACTGCTGTTCTTGAACTGTTGAAACAGCGCGGGATTCAAGCTGATTATGTAGCAGGTCATAGCCTTGGCGAATACTCTGCACTTGTTGCAGCTGGCAGTCTTTCTTTTGAAGACGCGGTTTATGCGGTTAGAAATAGAGGATTGCTCATGGAAGAAGCTGTTCCTGCAGGTGTTGGGACGATGGCAGCTGTGATTGGGTTCGATCAAGAACGATTAGAAACAATTACGAAGGAAGTCACTAACGGTGAAGAGAGCGTTCAGATCGCTAATCTTAATTGTCCAGGGCAGATCGTTATTTCTGGAACCGTTGGTGGGGTTGAGAAAGCTAGTGTCCTCGCCAAAGAAGAAGGAGCCAAAGTGATTCCACTTCAGGTAAGCGGACCGTTTCATTCTTCCCTTATGAAACCTGCTGCAGACAAATTCAACGAAATATTAGATCAAATTGAGATAAACGAAGCGAAAACACCTGTTATTGCTAACGTAACGGCGAAAGCTATAACCGATCGTGATAAGATTAAAGAAAAGTTAATCGAACAACTTTATTCGCCTGTTCGATGGGAAGAAACGGTTCGTGAGTTAATGGACCTAGGTGTTGATACGTTTGTTGAGATCGGACCAGGAAAAGTTCTATCGGGGTTAGTTAAAAAGGTGAACCGAAGAGCGAACGTAATAGCTGTAAACGATTTAGAGACGATTAACATGGCAGTTGAGAAACTAAAAGGAGAGTCTGTGGATGCTTAATGAAAAATCAGTTTTAGTAACAGGTGCCTCTCGAGGAATCGGACGAGCGATTGCTTTGTATTTTGCTAAAAATGGCGCTAAAGTAGCGGTAAATTATTCTGGAAGCGAAGCGAAGGCGAATGAAGTTGTAAATGAGATAAAAGAAAACGGTGGAACTGCTTTTGCGATTAAAGCGGATATCTCTTCATCAGAAGATGTTACAAACATGGTCAAAACAGTTGTTGATGAGTTTGGAAGTCTCGACGTTCTCGTTAATAACGCAGGAATCACGAGAGATAACCTTTTGATGAGAATGAAAGAAGAAGACTGGGATGCGGTGATCAACACGAATCTTAAAGGAGTCTTCCTAACTACAAAAGCTGTAACAAGACAGATGATGAAACAAAGAAAAGGCCGTATTATTAATATTGCCTCTATTGTTGGTGTATCTGGAAACGCAGGACAAGCAAATTATGTAGCGGCAAAAGCTGGTGTGATCGGCTTAACGAAAACAGCTGCTAAAGAACTCTCTTCAAGAGGAATCACGGTTAATGCCATCGCACCAGGTTTTATCGAGACAGATATGACTGGTAAACTAGAAGAGGCCATCAAATCGGAAATGCTTAGAAGCATTCCGCTTGCTCGTTTTGGACAGCCTGATGATATCGCATCAGCGGCAGCATTCTTAGCAAGTGATGCAAGTTCTTATATCACAGGCCAAACCCTCCATGTAGACGGCGGAATGGTGATGTAAGAAAAGAACCTTCAATGACTACAAATCCCTCTAGTTTTTTAATGGGAAAAAGAATATACTATTGAAAGGAGGTGACACACAAAATGGCAGATGTTTTAGATAGAGTTTCAAAGATTGTTGTGGACCGTTTAGGTGTTGATGCATCTGAGGTTAAGCCTGAAGCTTCCTTTAAAGAAGATCTTGGTGCTGACTCTCTTGATGTAGTTGAACTAGTAATGGAACTTGAAGATGAGTTCGAACTAGAAATTTCTGACGAAGATGCTGAGAAAATTGCAACTGTTGGTGACGTTGTAAATTACATAAACAGCAAACAATAAGTGTAAGACGGATAAAGTCCCGTGCAAAACAGCGGGGCTTTCTTCCCTTTTTAACGGAAAAATATCAATAGCAAAATAGCCCTTTTACGAGATTTTTGGAGGAAGTTTATGAAAGGTTCAAAACAACATTCAACTCATAAGAAAACGGTGAAAAATCGGTTTAAATCAGCTTCCAAAAAGGGCATGGATGACAAGGTGCGCATTCAAAAAGTAGCCCCGATACAAGAGCGTTTAAACATTAAGTTTGAAAATGAAAAATTGTTAGCTCAAGCATTTACGCATTCATCATATGTGAATGAGCATCGAGGAAGAACGTTTGAGGATAATGAAAGACTTGAATTTCTAGGTGATGCCGTTCTTGAATTGACCATATCTCAATATTTATACAGCAAGTTTGCAAATATGAGTGAAGGTGAGCTTACGAAACTTAGAGCAGCTATCGTATGCGAGCCGTCGTTAGTTCTCTTTGCAAACGACCTTCATTTTGGTGAGTTTGTTTTATTGGGAAAAGGTGAAGAGAATACTGGAGGAAGATCAAGACCAGCCCTTTTAGCAGATGTATTTGAAGCATTTATTGGAGCGCTATATCTCGATCAAGGACTCGAAAAAGTAAAAGAGTTTCTAAATCAGTATGTGGTACCACGAATAAACGAAGGTGCTTTTTCTCATGTGATGGATTTTAAAAGTCAGTTACAAGAATATGTACAGCGTGAAGGATTAGGTCATATCGACTATCGAATCATTCAAGAAAAAGGTCCGGCACACAATCGAGAGTTTGTGTCAGAAGTAAGATTGAATGAAGCGAGTTTCGGAATTGGATATGGGAGATCCAAGAAAGAAGCTGAACAACATGCGGCACAAGAAGCGATAGAGAGAGTTTCTAAAAAGAGCTAAACAAAAAACCCCCTTAACATCAGGCGATTAGCCGTGTGAGGGGGTTTCTGTTACTTTGTTTTAAGTGATGCAAGTTCTTCAACGATGCCTTCCATGTCTCGAATGCTGAATGATGGCATCTTCATGACCATATCATAAAGCTCTTTAATGTCATCGTACTTTGAGAGTTCATAGTCTTCGGGTTGAATAAGTCCGCTGTTAACAAGCTGAAGTTTCTTTTTTAATCCTTCGATCATAAATGATAAGTTCTCATGATTTTGAGTCGTCAAGTCCATGGTGGGCTCCTTTTTATCCACATATCTTTATGTGAGATTTTACGTGCAAACATATTTTATGTCCAAACACATTTCATTTTAGCACACTGTAATCTTTGTGACTATGTATGTGTGAATCTATGATAAAATATAAAGGTTAAAGAAAAAAATACATATGAAATTCAAATAGAGCGCCCGAACATTTTAAAAACGGGAAAGAAAAAGTGAGAAGTAAAGGGGGATTTAATGATGTTCCTCAAACGAATTGATGTAGCAGGATTTAAATCATTTGCAGAGCGGATACAGGTTGAATTTGTACAAGGGGTTACAGCGGTTGTTGGCCCGAACGGAAGCGGAAAAAGTAATATCTCAGATGCCGTCCGCTGGGTGTTAGGTGAACAGTCAGCAAAATCTTTGAGAGGCTCTAAGATGGAAGATATCATCTTCGCAGGTAGTGATAACCGAAAACCATTAAATGTGGCAGAGGTTACCCTTACTTTAGATAACGAAGATCAGCATCTACCGCTGGATTACAATGAAATATCAATCACACGTAGAGTTTATCGTTCAGGAGACAGCGAATACTTGATCAATAAGCAACAATGTCGTTTAAAAGATATTGTAGAGTTGTTTATGGATTCAGGGCTCGGAAGAGAAGCTTTCTCTATCATCGGACAGGGACGGGTTGAGGAGATACTAAGCAGCAAATCTGATGAACGTAGAAAGATTTTTGAAGAAGCTGCCGGTGTATTAAAGTATAAGACTCGTAAGCAAAAGGCAGAAATAAAGCTTACTGAAACGCAAGAGAACCTGAATCGTGTTGAAGACATTCTTCATGAATTAGAAGGACAAGTCGAGCCTTTAAAAATACAAGCTTCTATCGCAAAAGATTACCTTGAGAAAAAAGAAGAGCTCGAGATCGTTGAAACAGCTGTTCTTGTTCAAGAGATCGAAGACTTGCATGCTCGATGGGAAAAACAAAAAGAACTCGTTGCAGAACTACAGAAGCAAGAAACGGTCCTATCGGTAAAAGTGAAACAAGGTGAGAATAAGATCGAGAGAGCAAGGCTTGATATGCAAGCGATGGATGAATCGATCGACGAACTCCAAAGTGCTCTTCTTCTAGCTAGTGAAACTTTGGAAAAACTAGAAGGTAAGAAAGAAGTCTTAAAAGAGCGTAAAAAGAATTACGATCAAAATAAAACTTCCTTATTAGAACAAATTCAACTCTTCAAGGCAAAAAAAGAAGAGTTAGGAAATCAGCTTTCTGTTGAAAAAGATGCGTTGCAGGATAAAGAAAAGCAATTAAAAAGCATCAAAAAGCAAGTGAAAGACGAAGAAGTTCGATTATCAGTTCTTGAGATGGATGTTGAAGCAGAACTTGAAAAGTTAAAAAGTGATTATTTTGAACGCTTGAACGAACAAACCACGATTAAGAACGAGATGCGTTATATCGAGGATCAAGCTCGGCAACAGAGCTCTAAAAGCTCTCGGCTAGATGAAGAGAACACAAAATATTTGGAACAAAGAGAAGCATTAAAAGAAACAAGAAAGAATGCTGAAGCTGCCTATCAAGCAGCAGAAACACAATTAAAAACAAAGCAAGAAGAATATCAGCGGTTAAAATCTGAGATCTCGATCGAGGATCAAGAAACGAGAACTCTCCAAGATAAATTGTACCAAGCGTATCAGTTTATTCAACAGTTCAAATCTAAAAAAGAGATGCTAGAATCCATGCAAGACGAATACGCAGGTTTCATGCAAGGCGTTAAAGAGGTTTTAAAAGCGAAGGAAACAAAGCTCACTGGAATTGAAGGAGCGGTAGCGGAGCTTTTATCGGTACCTTCTGAGGTGGAAACAGCAATTGAGACGGCATTAGGTGCTTCTATGCAGCATATTGTTGTAGATCATGAACAGAACGCTATGAAAGCTATTCAATTTTTAAAACAAACGAGAGCTGGAAGAGCAACCTTTTTACCTTTGAATGTGATCAAGCCACGTCAGATCTCTGGTTCAGATGCTCACCAAGCAAGCTCTATCGATGCTTTTGTTGGTGTTGCTGCAAACCTTGTTACGTTTGATTCTAAGTATCAAAACATCGTAGGCAATCTTTTAGGAAATATTATCGTCGCTAAAGATTTAGCGGGTGCAAACAAGATTGCAAAGCAAGTGAACTACCGTTACCGAATCGTTACTCTTGAAGGAGATGTTGTGTCTCCAGGAGGATCGATGTCTGGAGGAAGTCTAAAACAAAAAAGTAATTCTCTATTGAGTAGACAAAGAGAGATTGATTCTCTTACAGACAAAGTAGCAACAATGGAGAAGCAAACACTTCAACTAGAGGAAAAAGTTAGTGAATTACGATCAAAACTAACAGAGAAGAAAGAAAGACTCGAATCTCTTCAAACAGAAGGAGAGCTCTTAAGAGAACAAGAACAAGAGTTGAGATCTTCTTTAAGAGAAGTTGAAATAGAAGAAAAGAGCTTAAACGATAGGCTTCAGCTGTATGATCGCGAAAAGAATTCTTATGAATCAGAGCGTTCTGCCGCAGATACACGTCTCACAGCTCTACAGAAAAAACTCGATCTAGCTATGAAATCGGGTAAAGAGCTTGAAAAAACGATAGCTGACCTTACTGAGAAAAAGAAAAACAATCAGAGTTCAAAAGAAGAACTTAGAGAAGCACTAACACAATTGAAGATCAAGTCTGCCGAACTCGAACAGCAGGTCGCCAATCAGCGAGAAAAATGCTTAAGAATTCAAGAAGATTTTTATGAAGTGGAAGCTAAGAGCAAAGAAACAGAAGAAGATTACTGGCTTCTTGAAGAAGAGATGAACTCGAGCTCTTCTGGTGAAGATTCTCTTGATGAACAGATTCAACAGAGAAGGCATGAAAAAAATAATGCATTGAAATTAATTGCAGAACGAAGAAAAGAAAGAACAGATTCTTTCCATTCTATTGAAAGTATGGAGATCGGTCTAAAAGAGGCTAAAAGACAATATAAGCAACTTCATGATGGCCTCCGAACAGAAGAGGTTAGTATTAATCGCCTCGATGTTGAACTAGAATCAAGGCTTACTCACCTTAGAGAAGAATATGAACTATCATACGAAGGCGCGAGATTGAAGCATCGGTTAGAGATACCGCTTCAAGATGCAAAACGAAAAGTAAAGCTGATTAAAATGGCGATCGAAGAGCTCGGGGCTGTAAACATTGGAGCGATCGAAGAATACGACAGAGTAAGCCAACGCTTTGATTTTCTTACTGAACAAAGAAACGACTTAACAGAAGCGAAGGATACTCTTTATGGCGTAATTTCTGAGATGGATGAAGAGATGAAGAATCGATTTGAAGAAACGTTTACTGCCATTCGCTCACACTTCGGTGTTATTTTTAAAGAGTTATTTGGTGGTGGTCGAGCAGATCTCGTTTTAACGCAGCCTGATGATATGCTTTTAACTGGTGTAGATATTATGGCGCAGCCACCAGGCAAGAAGCTGCAACAACTTGGCCTATTATCTGGTGGAGAACGAGCTTTAACTGCTATAGCTTTATTATTTGCAATCTTGAAGGTTAGACCTGTTCCATTCTGTATACTAGATGAAGTTGAAGCGGCACTTGATGATGCGAACGTAAACCGATTCGCAAAATTTTTACGAGCATTCAGCAAAGAAACTCAATTTATTGTAGTAACACATCGTAAAGGGACGATGGAAGAAGCAGATGTCCTTTATGGGGTGACCATGCAGGAATCTGGTGTGTCGAAGCTTGTTTCTGTGAGGCTTGAAGAAACAAAAGAACTTGTAACATCATAGGGAGGAAATGGATAGTGAGTTTTTTAAAACGATTAAAAGAAAAATTCTCAACACAGCAATCAGAGGAATCATCAGAAAAGTTTAAGAGTGGACTTGAAAAAACGAGGAACTCTTTTTCATTTAAAGTGAACGACCTTCTAAAGCGATTTAGAAAAGTAGATGAAGAATTCTTTGAAGAGCTAGAAGAGATCTTGATCGGAGCAGATGTTGGGGTCCATACCGTTCTTGATATTATTGATCAACTAAAAGATGTTGCTCGTACGAAGAACATTCAAAATCCAATGGAGCTTCGATCCGCCATCACTGAGAAGTTAGCTGAAATGCTTCAAAAAGAAGAAAGCGATAATAAGCTGAACCTACAGACCGATGGAATGACGGTTATTCTGTTCGTAGGTGTGAACGGTGTAGGAAAAACAACAACGATTGGAAAACTCGCACATCAGTTAAAGAATGATGGAAAGAAAGTAATCTTGGCTGCTGGAGATACTTTCCGTGCAGGCGCGATCGATCAGCTAGAGGTATGGGGAGAACGTGCTGGTGTTGATGTGATCAAGCATCATGAAGGAGCGGACCCAGCAGCTGTTATTTATGACAGCATCCAAGCTGCTAAGTCTCGCAAAGCGGATGTATTACTTTGTGATACAGCTGGAAGACTTCAGAATAAAGTGAATCTGATGAACGAGCTTTCAAAAGTGAAACGTGTCATTGAACGTGAAATTCCAGGTGCTCCACATGAAGTTCTTCTTGTTGTAGATGCTACAACAGGGCAGAACGCTATGAATCAGGCAAAAACATTCGGACAATCAACAGATGTAACAGGTTTAGTTCTAACAAAGCTCGATGGAACGGCAAAAGGCGGAATCGTTTTAGCAATCCGTCATGAACTAGATATTCCAGTGAAATTTGTAGGACTCGGTGAGAAAATTGATGATCTGCAGGAGTTTGATGCTGATCAGTTTGTATATGGTCTGTTTGCAGGAACAGAAGAAGAAGGTGCAGAGTAAATCTGTAATTTATTATTAAAGCCATTTAGCTCTCTTTACTTGGGAGCTAGATGGTTTTTTGATTTAGCAGGGGGTATCTGAACATCGAGAATTATCGAGGATTGTAAACTCGCGGATAAATGAACATAATTTTTGGATTCGAGTCAAAAACTCGAGGATAAATAACCAAAATTTTTGGATTGAAGCCTTTTTTATGTGGATAAATCCTTATAAATACGATCTAAATACCCAGTAGGGTATCAATTTTTATTGTCTCCCACGGACACAGTACACTCGCAGACTCACTGATTCACATTATCAGTTAGAACGCGCTTAAAAAACGATAGGAACCTCTTATTTCCAGGCCACCTTTAACAACAACAGTGTTAAGAAAAAAACTTGACATCTAAAACCATGGGTTGTATAGTATTCAAGTAAAGGCATTTCACTTAACAAGGGTTGTGGAAGAATGCTAGATAAAACAATGAGAATTAATTATCTATTTGATTTTTACCAAGCATTATTAACCCCTAAACAGAAGAATTATATGGGTTTGTACTATTTGGACGATTATTCTCTCGGTGAAATTGCTGAACAATATAATGTCAGCCGCCAGGCCGTTTATGATAATATTAAACGGACAGAGGCGATGCTAGAAGAATATGAAGATAAGTTAGGGCTTTTTGCAAAGTTTCAGGAACGTGAACAGTTGCTGTCATCTTTAAGAGAGCTTCTGAATTCTGAACCTGATAACGTAATTGCAATTATCGATCGCCTTGAAAATATGGAATAGGAGGCGTTCAGTGAGATGGCATTTGAGGGTTTAGCCGACCGTCTTCAGAACACTTTACAAAAAATCCGTGGAAAAGGGAAAGTAAATGAAGCGGATGTAAAGGAAATGATGAGGGAAGTACGCCTTGCTCTTCTTGAGGCGGATGTTAACTTTAAAGTAGTAAAAGATTTTGTGAAAAAAGTATCTGAACGTGCTGTTGGTCAGGAAGTATTAAAGAGTCTGACACCAGGTCAGCAAGTAGTTAAAGTTGTTAACGATGAACTGACAACCTTAATGGGTGGGGAACAAAGCAAGATTGCTGTTTCCAACCGACCGCCAACCGTTATTATGATGGTTGGATTACAAGGTGCTGGTAAAACAACGACAACAGGAAAGCTTGCAAATCATTTACGTAAAAAGCAAAATCGCAAACCGCTACTGGCTGCAGCTGACATCTACCGTCCTGCTGCGATCAAGCAATTAGAAACCGTAGGGAAGCAGTTAGACATTCCTGTGTTTCAGATGGGTGATCAAGTAAGTCCTGTCAAAATTGCTGAAACAGCCATCGCAAAAGCAAAAGAAGATCATCATGATTATGTTATTATTGATACAGCTGGGCGTTTGCACATTGATGAAACGCTGATGGATGAGTTGAAGCAGGTTAAAGAGATTTCAAAACCTGATGAGATCTTCTTAGTTGTAGATGCGATGACTGGTCAAGATGCTGTGAATGTAGCAGAAAGCTTTAACGAAGCGTTAGGAATCACAGGTGTTGTATTAACCAAACTTGATGGTGATACACGTGGTGGTGCTGCACTCTCGATTAAAGCTGTTACAGGCCTTCCTATTAAATTTGTAGGTCTAGGTGAAAAGATGGATGCTTTAGAGCCTTTCCATCCTGATCGTATGGCTTCCAGAATCTTAGGAATGGGTGACATGCTTACGCTTATCGAAAAGGCACAAACCTCAGTAGATGAAGAGAAAGCGCGTGATCTTCAGAAGAAGATGCGTGATATGTCGTTCACGTTCGATGATTTTCTTGATCAGATGGGACAAGTGAGAAATCTTGGACCGCTTGATGAAATACTTGGCATGCTTCCAGGTGCGAATAAGATGAAAGGCCTCAAAAACGTACAGATCGATGAAAAACAGATCGGACACGTTGAAGCCATTATCCGTTCGATGACTCTTCATGAAAGAGAACAGCCTGAGATTATCAATGCCAGCCGTAAACGCCGCATCGCTAAAGGAAGCGGAAGAACGGTACAAGAAGTAAATCGCCTCATCAAACAATTCGAGGACATGAAGAAAATGATGAAACAAATGTCTGGAATGATGAATGGCAAAAAGAAAAAAGGTGGATTTAAATTCCCTTTTATGTAAACTGAATTTTCAGGTTTACAAACCTGTCAATTTATACTATTATATTATTTTGTGTGAACTATTTTCGGAGGTGCAAGTTATAATGGCAGTAAAAATTCGTTTAAAGCGTATGGGTGCTAAGAAAGCTCCTTTTTATCGTGTAGTAGTAGCAGATTCTCGTTCTCCTCGTGATGGACGTTTCATCGAAGAGATCGGAACGTATAACCCAGTTGCTAACCCAGCTGAAGTTAAAATCAACGAAGAAAAAGCTCTTGAGTGGATGACTAACGGTGCTAAACCATCTGACACAGTTCGTAACCTATTCTCAAAAGCTGGTCTTATGGAGAAGTTCCATAACGCGAAAAACCAAAAATAATTTTGACGAAGGGGAACAGATATGACAGAGTTGATCGAATCAATTGTGAAAGCTCTAGTTGATCACCCAGATGAAGTTAGCGTCAAAGAGGTACAAGAAGGACACCGACTTGTTTATCAACTAACTGTTAACCAGACGGATATGGGAAAAGTTATCGGTAAACAAGGAAGAGTGGCTAAAGCGATTCGTACGGTTGTGAATGCAGCAGGTACGAATCAAAATAAAAGGATTTCAATCGAAATCGTCTAAAAAAGGATGAGGGAAACCTCTTCCTTTTTTCTTTTATTCAAAGGCTTTTTTAGTAAGTTTTTAATGACTTGCAAGTAGTTGATTTCCGTTCCAGGTGCTCGCTTTCCGCGGGGCAGGCGGTGAGCCCCTTGCCGCTTTGCGCCCTTAAGGGTCTCACCTGACCGCCAGTCCCGCAGGAGTCTCGCACCTTGCACTCCAATCAACTGAACGTTGGAGAAAATCTAAAAAGCAATTCAATAGGAAAGTTCAAAAAAATGCTGAGTTTTTCGGAGGGTCCCTCTTTAAGTAATATTTATGCTTTCGTCCAGCGTACTTTAGAGATTGTGAATTTTAGTCCACGCTCTGAACAAGTCTTTAAAATAAGACTTTATTTTAAAAGTATACATATCGAGTTTTATGCTAAAATTTAGATTATAAGTAACTGATTAATTTGTACGGAGGTAGTGTATCAATATGGAAAATGAATGGCTGAACGTAGGTAAGATAGTAAATACACACGGAATTAGAGGAGAAGTCAGAGTGATCTCAAGAACAGACTTTCCTGAGGAGCGCTATAAGATCGGTAACACCTTATATGTGGATATGGGATCAGAACATATACCTGTTAAGATTGAAACGCATAGAAAGCATAAGCAATTTGATCTTTTAACATTTGAAAATCTGCATAACATCAATGATGTTGAACGATTTAAAGGGAATCTTCTCAGAGTGCCAAAGGACCAGTCTGTTTCGTTAGATGAAGGAGAGTTTTTCTATCATGATATTATTGGTTGCTCGGTTTTCACAGTTGAAGGTGAAGAACTAGGAAAAGTAAAAGAAATACTGTCTCCTGGAGCAAACGATGTTTGGGTAGTAAAAAGAAAAGGATTTGGTTCCGACATTCTTATCCCTTACATTCCTTCTGTTGTGAAATCAGTGGATGTGAAAGAAGCAAGGATTGTTATTGAACCTTTAGAAGGACTATTCTAATGAAAGTAGATGTCTTAAGCCTTTTTCCAGAAATGTTTTCCGGCGTATTTAGTCAATCGATTCTAAAAAAGGCCCAGGAAAAGAATGCTCTAGAACTTCGAGTAGTTGATTTTCGTGAGTTTTCAACCAACAAGCATCGGAATGTGGATGATTACCCATACGGAGGAGGAGCAGGCATGGTCCTTACTCCTCAGCCTTTGTTCGATGCGGTTGATCATCTAACGAAAGAGGCAGCTGTAAAGCCGAGGATCATCCTTCTATGTCCTCAAGGAGAAACGTTTACTCAGAGCAAGGCGGAAGAGTTGGCAGAAGAAGAGCATCTTATTTTCTTGTGTGGTCACTATGAGGGTTATGATGAACGCGTTAGGAAACACCTTGTGACAGATGAGATCTCAATCGGTGACTATGTGCTAACGGGTGGGGAGCTTGGGGCTATGGTAGTCATAGATGCAGTTGGGAGACTGCTTCCTAATGTTCTTGGTAAAGAAGAATCTCACCAAGAGGACTCATTTAGCACAGGCTTGTTAGAACATCCGCAATATACGAGACCTGCCGATTTTCGAGGTATGAAAGTGCCTGATGTTCTCATGTCAGGCAACCATAAGAATATTGAGATTTGGCGTAAAAAAGAGTCTTTAAAAAGAACATATGAACGCCGCCCAGATCTATTAGAAAAAATTAATTTATCAAAAGAAGAAGAAACTTGGCTAAATGAGATAAAAGATCATAAAACAACTTGAACACTGTTTGAATTGTATGGTATTATATTGTTTGTGGCTTATGCCCGTTTAATCCGGTGTTCCGCTGCTCTATCATTTAGCAAGAACATCCATGGGAAGGGAGGCAATAAACTATGCAACAGCTTATTGCAGATCTAGCGAAAGATCAATTAAAAGATTTACCAAAATTCCGTTCAGGTGACACTGTTCGTGTTCACGTGAAAGTAATCGAGGGTACTCGTGAGCGTATCCAGCTTTTTGAAGGTGTAGTTATCAAGAAGCGTGGATCAGGAATTTCTGAAACGTTTACTGTTCGTAAAATTTCTTATGGTGTTGGAGTGGAGCGTGCGTTCCCATTACATTCACCGAAGATCGCGAACCTTGAAGTAGTTCGTCGTGGTAAAGTTCGTCGTGCGAAGCTATACTACCTACGTGCACTTCGTGGTAAAGCAGCTCGTATTAAAGAAATTCGCTAATAATTCTCGAAAGGAGCTTGACTTATTCAAGCTCCTTTTTCCATATTATAAGTAAGGAATTTCTAAGAGATGGTGAGGATTAAGAATGGCACGTACAAAAAACGAAACGTGGGAATGGATTAAAGCATTAGCGGCAGCCTTATTATTAGCAGGAATCATCAGATTTTTTCTTTTCGCACCTGTAGTGGTTGATGGACAATCTATGATGCCAACTCTGCACAATGGAGATCGACTGATCGTGAACAAGTTTTCATATGTGATTGGCGATCCCAAAAGATTCGATATTGTTGTCTTCCATGCAACCGAAGAAAAAGATTACATAAAAAGAGTAATCGGTTTACCTGGAGATACGATCGAATATAAAGACGATACTTTATATGTGAATGGTAAGCAGGTAAAAGAAGAATATTTAGAAGCGTATAAAAAGAAAACAAAAGACGGAAACTTCACTTATGATTTTAAGTTGCTTGAAGTAACGGGTAAGCAAAAGGTTCCTCAAGGTCAGCTATTTGTATTAGGTGATAACCGAAGAAATTCTCAGGACAGCCGAAATATTGGAACTGTTGATGACGATACGATTTTGGGTAAAGCATCTTTCCGTTTCTGGCCGTTAAAGGATATTGGATTTGTAAAGTAGGGTGAAGAAAACATGACCATTCAATGGTTTCCTGGACATATGGCCAAAGCGCGCCGGGAAATAACTGAAAAACTCAAGATGATCGATGTCGTTTTTGAGTTAGTAGATGCTAGAATTCCACTAGCCTCAAGAAATCCTATGATCGATGAAATTCTGGATCAGAAACCTCGTATTGTGCTTTTGAACAAAGCTGATCTGGCAGATCCAAAAGTAACATCGATGTGGGAAAGTTATTTTTCTGAAAAAGGAATCCCATCTCTTGCTATAAATTCGCAAGATGGTAAAGGGATTAAAAAAATTGAACCGCTTGCTCATGAGCTAGTAAAAGAAAAGTTCGATAAGATGAGAGCAAAAGGAATCGTTAAACCACGTGCGGTTCGAGCATTGATTGTTGGTATACCTAACGTTGGTAAGTCAACGATCATCAACCGTATGGCTGGCAAAAACATTGCTGTAACAGGGGATAAGCCTGGTGTAACGAAAAAGCAGCAATGGATCAAAGCAGGTAAGACATTAGAATTATTAGATACTCCAGGGATTCTGTGGCCAAAATTTGAAGACCAGTCAATCGGTTTGAAATTAGCAGTTACTGGAGCGATTAAAGAAACACTCTTTGATTTTACAGAAGTCGTCTTATATGCGATTAAATATTTAAAAGAGCACTACGAAGAGCGTTTAGTGGAACGATACAAGCTGTCTGAGATTCCAGATGACTCGCTGCCCCTTTTCGAAGAGATCGGAAAGAAACGTGGGTGTATGATGAGTGGCGGAGAAGTAGATCTTGAAAAGACTGCTGAGATTGTGTTGCGAGACCTTCGAGCAGAAAAGCTAGGACGCTTGTCTTATGAGCGCCCAAATGAGTTTGAAATTAAATAGTGAAAACCGAACAGGCGCTGATGAAAGTGCCTGTTTTTAAAATTTCCGGGCTTTCTAAAAGTCTTTCTGAAGACAAAGTTGCTCTTTGGAAGTGGTTGATCTCCGTTTCAGGTTGCTCGCTTTCCGGGGGGCGTGCGGTGAGCCACCTCGCCGCTTTGCGCCCTTAGGTGTCTCACCTGTCCCGCTGATCCCCCAGGAGTCTCGCACCTTACACTCCAATCAACTTGTCAACGATGCTCATAAAGAATAAGCAAAAGTTACAATCTATTATGAAATAGCTTCTAAAAAGTACTTATATAAAACCGATAATACATACATAAAGAGCGTGATAAATATGAAACTGTCGATAAAAGAATGGGAACAAAAATTAAAAGCTTGTGAAGATACTGAATTAGTATCTCTACTGAAAATCCTCTCTGAAGATGAAAGATTAGGTGCAAAAAAGTTATTCCAAACCTTCTCCAAACGCTTACAGCGAGAAGAAGCTGAGAGAACGAGACTGAAGTTAATGCATACTTACGAAGAGCAATGCCAAAGACAGGGTAAAACTTTGATCGCGGGTGTAGATGAAGTTGGCCGTGGACCGTTAGCTGGTCCTGTCGTTGCTGCTGCCGTTATTTTACCTCTAGGGTATATGTTACCTGGGGTCAATGATTCTAAAAAGTTATCTGAGAAAAAAAGAGATGCCCTTTATGAGATCATTTTGAAGGATGCGATTTCCTACAGTGTCCATTTAGTGCAACCAGATCAGATCGACACGATCAACATCTATCAAGCATCTAAGTTAGCGATGACAGAAGCGGTGTGCTCGCTGAATGTTACTCCAGATCAGCTTTTAATTGATGCTATGGAAGTTCCTTTAGCGATTGATCAATTAAAAATAATAAAAGGTGATGAGAAGAGTATTTCTATCGCAGCTGCATCGATCGTTGCAAAGGTTACAAGAGATCGATATATGCAGGAGCTACATGAAAAATATCCTCAATATGGACTGAATTCAAATATGGGTTATGGAACGAAGGAACATCTACACGCACTTCAGCAGTTCGGCCCAACAGACATTCATCGTCGATCATTTAGTCCGGTAGGAGAACTTATTAAACTTACAGGAAGTGATTAACCTGTTACAAATCAATCAGATTAATGGTAAACCGTTAAACCCGTCTAGACCATTGGATGAACCTTTACTAATAAAGCTTAATCAGTTCATATCTGCAAGAATTTTAGAAATTTTTCCTGATCAAACAGCGAAGGTTCAATATAACGGTTCAACACTTCATGCGAAATTAGAAGCGCCTTTAATCAAAGGGGAAAACTATCTATTCGAAGTGTCTGAGAAGAACGGTGCGATCTATTTAAAAAAGATGGACTTAGATCCCGTTAAGTCTACTTCAGAACAGATCTTATCGAGATGGAGCCTTCCAGCATCTGATCTAAACAAAAAAGCAATTGATTTTGCTGTTATAGAAAAGTTACCTTTATTAAAAGAGAACATTAAAGTCATTTCAGAGATTTTAAAACATACGAACGCGTTGCCTTTTCATGAAAAAAAAGCAGTTGTTCAGCGAATGATGGAGCTTCAACTGCCTCCAAAGCAAGAAATCATCCAAGCAGTGACTTTTAGTCTAAAAAGCAGTACAGGTTCAAGTGATGAATTCAAACAGCTCTATGAGTCTCTCTTACCCTTTATTCATAAAGATAAAGCTGTTTCGAAAACAGTAGAGCTAATAAAAGATCTCTATGTATTTAAAGGTAACGAGGGAAGTAAGGAACAGGCTCCAATTCTAGATAGAGTGCGAAGTATGGATTTGAAGAACACACCAGAAATAGTTATGCCATCGAATGGGAAACTTCCAGATCCAATAAAGGTTCAATTGGGTATAAAGGATGGTCAAGAAAACATATCAGGCTTTTTAAAAGACGATGGAATGAAGGTTTCTAAAGAAACAAATCTGAACCCATCACAAGAATTTATAACAGCTGCAAAAAAGTGGCTAGTGAAATCCGGTCTATTGCATGAAAAAAACATTATTTTAGATCCGGTGCAACTTAAACAAACAGAAACGTTAAAATCACAACTACTATACCTGCAACAGAACGCTGACCGTCTAGAGCTGCCTGAGATCATCCAACAAAAAACAGAACAAGCGTTGAGTAAACTAACTGGTCAGCAGTTACAAAACTTACAGAGTAACGAGAATATGCAGCAATTTGTTCTTCATATACCGTTTAGCCAATCAGAAAATCCGAAAGAGATGACTGTTCGTTGGGAAAGTAAAAAGCAAGATGGGAAAGGGCTCGATCCAGATCATTGCAGGATGCTATTTTGGTTAGAGATGAAGCATCTAAAAGATATAGCTTTAGATGTGCAGATTCAGAACAGGATCGTTTCATTAAAAGTTTTCCATTCGCATCCATCATCCATCGAAAAATTTTCAGAACCGTTGTTGAATACGTTAAAGGCAAGCATGAAGAACATGAATTATACGCTATCTTCCGTTACATTCAGTTCTCAAAACGAAAAGATTAAAAATAACGAGACATCTATCTCATATAAAGGATTGGATCTAAGAGTATGAGTGATCGTAAAAAAGAAGCTGTGGCTTTAAAGTACAATCCCCTCGAATCGACCTCGCCGGTTGTGATTGCAAAGGGGAAAGGGGAAACAGCAGAGCGTATTCTTAAATCGGCAGAAAATCATAACATTCCGATACAGGAAGATCCCTCATTAGTCCATTTATTATCGAAGCTAGAGATCGAAGAGAGTATTCCTGAAGAATTATATGAAGTGGTAGCTGAACTTTTCGCTTTTATCTATCACCTGGATAAAGAAGCGGGAAAAACTACATAAATGTCATTGAAACGGGGCATTCCTATCTTAAAAGGAGTGTGTTTTAATGCCTAAAAATAAATTAGTTGTACAACAATCCGAGCAACTAGTGAACCAGTTTAAAGAAGAGATGGCTGAAGAGTTTGGCATGTACCGTTCAGCAGCCGAATCTGAAGCGATAACACCTAAAATTATCAAAAAACAGAAAAACGAAAAAAACAAATGAAATAAGAAGGTCTTTTCGTTCTTAAAGAGAACGAAAAAGCGTTGAAACCAAAGTCATTTTAAAATGATTTTGGTTTTTTATTTTGGTTAAAAAGCTGTATGCGCTTGCAATTTTCTGAAGAATAGTAGACATAATAGACTAGGTCTTATACAATGATAACGGTACTTTAAGTTTTCACCATGATAGGAGGATGGAGAGTAAATGAATATCCACGAATACCAAGGTAAAGAGATACTTAGAAAATATGGTGTGGCTGTTCCAAACGGGAAAGTAGCATTTACCGTTGAAGAAGCAGTAGAAGCTGCTAATGAGCTGGGGAGCACTGTATCTGTTGTTAAAGCACAGATCCACGCAGGTGGCCGCGGTAAAGCAGGTGGCGTTAAAGTCGCTAAAAATATTGATGAAGTGCGTACATACGCAAATGAAATCTTAGGAAAAGTTCTTGTAACTCATCAAACAGGTCCAGAAGGTAAAGAAGTTAAGCGCTTACTTATCGAAGAGGGCTGTGATATTAAGAAAGAATACTATATCGGTCTTGTATTAGATCGTGCAACTTCTAGTGTTGTTATGATGGGATCTGAAGAAGGCGGAACTGAAATTGAAGAAGTGGCTGAAAAGACACCTGAAAAAATCTTCAAAGAAGTAATCGATCCAGCGATCGGCCTTCAAGCATTCCAAGCAAGAAGACTTGCTTATAACATCAACATCCCTACTGAATTAGTAGGAAAAGCAGTGAAATTCATGATGGGTCTTTATACAGCTTTTGTTGAAAAAGACTGTTCAATCGCTGAAATCAATCCATTAGTTGTAACAGGTGACGGAAATGTTATGGCACTTGATGCAAAGATGAACTTTGATTCTAATGCTTTATACCGTCACAAAGACATCTTAGAATACAGAGATCTTGAAGAAGAAGATGCAAAAGAAATCGAAGCTTCAAAATATGATCTTAGCTACATTTCTCTAGATGGAAATATTGGCTGCATGGTTAATGGTGCTGGACTTGCTATGGCAACGATGGACATCATTAAACATTACGGCGGAGACCCGGCTAACTTCCTTGACGTTGGGGGCGGCGCAACTACTGAGAAGGTAACAGAAGCATTCAAGATCATTCTTTCTGACCAAAATGTTAAAGGAATCTTCGTTAACATCTTCGGTGGAATTATGAAATGTGATATCATCGCGAACGGTGTTGTTGAAGCAACGAAACAAGTTGGTCTTGAGTTACCTCTTGTTGTGCGCTTAGAAGGTACGAACGTTGATCTTGGTAAAAAGATTCTTAAAGAATCTGGTCTAAACATTACAGCTGCTGATTCTATGGCTGATGGTGCAGAGAAGATCGTAGCTTTAGTTAAGTAATAGAGAAAACATCGTAGGAAGGATGGATGGATGCATGAGCATTTTTATTAATAAAGATACAAAAGTTATCGTTCAAGGTATTACAGGTTCTGTTGGTCTTTTTCATACAAAACAAATGCTTGAATATGGTACGAAAATTGTAGGCGGTGTTACACCAGGTAAAGGTGGAACAGAAGTTGAAGGTCTTCCTGTTTTTAACACCGTTGTGGATGCAGTTAAAGAAACTGGAGCTAACGCTTCTGTTATCTATGTTCCTCCTGCATTTGCTGCAGAAGCGATCATCGAGGCTGTTGACGCTGAACTTGATCTAGCGATCTGTATTACTGAAGGTATTCCTGTAATGGACATGGTAAAAGTTAAACGTTATATGGAAGGCAAGAAGACTCGTCTAGTTGGTCCGAACTGCCCAGGTGTAATCACTCCTGAAGAATGTAAGATCGGTATCATGCCTGGATATATTCATACAAAAGGGCATGTTGGGGTTGTATCTCGTTCTGGTACATTAACGTATGAAGCTGTTCACCAGCTGACAGAGCGTGGAATCGGTCAATCTACAGCAGTAGGTATCGGTGGAGACCCAGTCAACGGAACTGACTTTATCGACGTCCTAAAGGCATTTAACGAAGATGAGGACACATATGCAGTAATCATGATCGGTGAGATCGGTGGAACGGCTGAAGAAGAAGCCGCTGAATGGGTTAAAGCGAACATGACGAAACCTGTAGTAGGATTCATCGGTGGACAAACTGCACCTCCAGGAAAACGTATGGGGCATGCTGGTGCGATCATCTCTGGTGGTAAAGGTACAGCAGATGAGAAGATCAAAACGATGAAAGCTTGTGGAATTAAAGTTGCAGCAACGCCTTCAGTTATGGGTGAAACTTTAGTTGAAGCTTTGAAAGAAAACGATTTATATGATCGCTGTGTAACAAATAAAGCAAAAGCGTAATAACGATTACAACGTGAAAAGCTCCCAGATCGGGAGCTTTTTGTTTACATTGATTTGTTTCATGAGGAGGAATGTAGTTTGGATAAAGAACGCTTAATTTTTCTTCATCATTGCGAAGGACTCACTTGGAACCATCTAAAATCAATAGTCGCCGCTGATCCTGAACTAAAATCTGTTTTTACCATGGATATTCGCATGTTGAGAATGTCGTTTGGACTGAGTGAACAAACGGCAAAGCGTCTCTATCAACACATGAAACAATATAATAGTACATACATAATGAAGAATCTTATGAGACATTCTATTTCAGCAGTAACAATTTTTGATAAAAATTACCCGCCGCTTTTAAAAAGTATTTATGATCCCCCATGGGTTCTTTACGGAAAAGGCGATTGGACTGTTCTAAATCGGGATAAAATGATTAGTGTGGTCGGTACTCGTAATCCTAGTAAACAAGGAAAACAAGCTTTGCAGAAAGTGCTTGAGCCATTAATTGATGATAACTGGATCGTGATAAGCGGATTAGCTAAAGGGATCGATACGTTTGCTCATGAGTTAAGTGTTCAGAACAACGCTCTGACTGCAGCTGTTTTAGGCTCAGGCTTATTACAGATCTATCCGAGAGAAAACAGAGAACTAGCGAAAAAAATTAGTGAACATGGCATTGTTATATCTGAGTTTTCCCCTCAGGTTACACCAAAACGCTGGCATTTTCCGCTTCGTAACCGTATAATAAGCGGTCTTAGCCGTGCAACGCTTGTTGCTGAAGCACGAACTAAAAGTGGTTCTTTAATTACAGCTGATCAAGCACTCGAACAAGGAAGAGATGTATTTGCGATACCAGGATCCATTTTAGAAGAGTGCGCGAACGGGACCAATTTTTTGATCCAAAATGGAGCAAAATTAGTCATGAGTGCAGAAGATATACAGAATGAAAGTTTCTAACCGTTTTCATTTTAATGAGGAAACAGTTTGACAAATGCAGATACATTATTTAATAATAGGGAAGATTTCACTAAACCCTTAAAGGGGGATAAACTGTAAATGGAAAAATATTTAGTCATTGTTGAGTCTCCCGCAAAAGCAAAGACAATAAAAAAGTACCTAGGGAGTAAATATGACGTTAAAGCATCTATGGGACATGTTCGTGATCTTCCCAGAAGTCAGACTGGGGTCGATGTAGATGCAAACTATGAACCGAAATACATCACGATTCGAGGCAAAGGGCCAATTTTAAAAGACTTGAAAACTGCAGCGAAAAAAGCAAAACGTATTTTTCTCGCAGCTGACCCGGATCGCGAAGGTGAAGCAATTGCATGGCATCTTGCTCACAGTTTAGACATGGATTTAGATTCTGATTGTAGAGTTGTGTTTAATGAGATTACCAAAAATGCGATAAAAGATTCATTTAAACGACCAAGAAAGATCAATATGGACTTAGTCGATGCACAGCAAGCAAGAAGGGTGCTTGACAGACTAGTAGGTTATAAAGTCAGTCCGTTATTATGGAAGAAGATCAAAAAGGGATTGAGCGCTGGCCGTGTACAAACGGTTGCTGTCAGATTGATCGTTGAACGTGAAAAAGAAATAGAAGCTTTCCAGCCAGAAGAGTATTGGAAGATCAAAGGAATCTTTAGTGCTGCTGGAGAGGACTTTGAAGCTCAGTTCTACGGAACGGGCGGCAAAAAAAAAGAACTTTCCAACGAAGAAGAAGTAAAAGAGATTTTAAAGACGATAAAGGGGAAACAATTTAAGATCGATTCTGTTCAGAAAAAAGAAAGACGCCGAAATCCTTCGCCACCTTTCATCACTTCTTCACTTCAACAAGAAGCGGCTAGAAAACTAAATTTCCGAGCTAAAAAGACGATGATGCTTGCACAGCAATTATATGAAGGAATCGATCTTGGAAAAGAGGGTACGGTCGGTCTGATCACCTATATGCGTACAGATTCGACACGTATTTCAGATACAGCTAAGACAGAAGCTGCTGAATTCATCGAAAAAGAATATGGAGAGCAGTTCGTCAACAAATCACGAGTAGAGAAGAAATCCGGAAAGAACGCTCAGGATGCCCATGAAGCGATCCGTCCAACTTCTGTCATGTATCATCCCCGTGATCTAAAGAATTATCTTTCAAGAGATCAACTCAGATTATATAAGCTGATCTTTGAGCGATTCTTAGCGAGCCAAATGGCATCAGCCGTTCTTGATACGATGACAGTGGATCTAGAGAACAACGGAATTAACTTCCGTGCGACTGGATCTAAAGTTAAGTTTCCTGGATTCATGAAAGTCTATGTTGAAGGCAATGATGATGGAAAAAAAGAAGAAGATCGTATTCTTCCAGATGTTCAAGAAGGCATGAAAGTAGAAAAGAAAGACCTTGAACCAACACAGCATTTTACACAGCCACCTCCGCGTTATACGGAAGCAAGACTTGTTCGTACGATGGAAGAACTGGGTATAGGCAGACCATCAACATACGCACCAACGCTTGATACGATTCAAAAACGTGGGTATGTAGCTCTAGACGAAAAGAAATTTGTTCCAACTGAACTTGGTGAGCTTGTGTTAGAGATGACACTAGAGTTTTTTCCAGAAGTTTTCAACGTTGAATTTACTGCCAAGATGGAAAGTGATCTTGACGAAGTAGAAGACGGGAAAGAAAACTGGATCAGAATAATCGATGACTTCTACAAAGGTTTTGAAAAGAAACTGAAGATTGCAGAAGAAGAAATGCAAAAAGTAGAGATTAAAGATGAGCCAGCCGGTGAAGATTGTGAGAAATGCGGACATGAGATGGTCTATAAGATGGGCCGTTTTGGAAAGTTTATGGCTTGTTCAAACTTCCCAGATTGCAGAAACACGAAACCGATCGTGAAAGAAATCGGTGTTACATGCCCAACTTGTCTTGAAGGAACAATCGTAGAACGAAAGAGCAAGAAAAAAAGACTTTTCTATGGATGTAACCGTTATCCAGAATGTGAATTCGTATCTTGGGATAAACCTATTGCCAGAACGTGTCCGAAGTGTAATAGTATGTTAGTAGAAAAGAAAACGAAAAAAGGCAAAGTCGTGCAATGTGTATCTTGCGATTATGCTGAAGAGGAAGCAAAGTAAGGAGTTTATCTTCATGAATCAACATGTTAACGTAATCGGAGCAGGCCTTGCTGGTAGTGAAGCAGCTTGGCAGATCGCTAGCCGAGGAATTCAAGTAAAATTATACGAGATGAGACCGGTTAGACAAACACCGGCTCATCACACAGAGAAGTTTGCAGAACTAGTATGTTCGAACTCACTTCGTGCCAATACACTAACGAACGCTGTCGGTGTATTAAAAGAAGAGATGAGAAAGTTAAACTCTGTTATTATTTCATCAGCAGATGATTGTGCTGTACCGGCTGGTGGAGCTCTGGCGGTCGACCGTCACGAATTTGCTAGTCTTGTGACAGAGCGAGTTAAGAATCATCCTAATGTTGAGGTGATCACGGAAGAAGTAACTGAGATCCCTGAAGGTCCGACTATTATTGCAACAGGACCTCTAACTTCTGATAACTTGTCAAAATCGTTGAACTCATTAACGGGAGAAGAGTATCTTTATTTTTATGATGCGGCTGCACCGATCATTGAAGTGGACAGCATCGACATGGACAAGGTGTATTTAAAGTCTCGTTATGACAAAGGCGAAGCAGCCTATCTAAACTGTCCGATGACAGAAGAAGAGTTTGACCGTTTTTATGAAGCGTTAATCACTTCTGAAACAGTGCCTCTAAAAGAATTTGAAAAAGAGATCTTTTTTGAAGGGTGTATGCCCGTTGAAGTTATGGCTAAAAGAGGAAAGAAAACGCTATTGTTCGGACCGATGAAACCTGTTGGTCTCGAAGATCCGAAAACAGGCAAGATTCCTTATGCGGTAGTTCAATTAAGACAAGATAACAGTGCAGGAACGCTATATAATATTGTAGGTTTCCAAACACACCTTAAATGGGGGCCTCAAAAAGAGCTTTTAAGACTGATTCCAGGCTTAGAGAACGCTGAAGTAGTACGTTACGGCGTAATGCATCGCAACACGTTCTTGAACTCTCCACGCCTCTTAGAAGAGACGTATCAGTTAAAAGCTAGAAAAGACCTTTTCTTTGCAGGTCAGATGACTGGTGTTGAAGGGTATGTTGAAAGTGCCGCTTCAGGTTTGATCGCAGGAATTAATGCTGCAAAGTTAATCAAAGGTGAAGAACTAGCTGTCTTCCCGAAAGAAACAGCGATCGGAAGCATGGCATATTATATTACGACTGCTAATCCTGATAATTTTCAGCCGATGAATGCTAACTTTGGTCTTCTTCCACCACTTGAAAAGAGAATCAAAAACAAACAAGAGCGTAATACAGCTCTAGCTGATAGAGCATTGGAAACAATTCAGAATTTTATAACAAATTTGTGAACATGTATTGATTTAGCCCCTAAATTGTGTTACGATTTAGGGGCTTTGTGAGGTGTATGAAATGGTATCAGAACGCCAACACGTGGTGGATTTCTTGAATTATTTAATGATCGAGAAGAACTGTTCACCTTATACGATTGAACACTATGAAAAAGACATTAATGATTTTACTTCTTTTTTGAAACAGCAAGCAATCGAAGGATTCGCTGCTGTTTCTTATGTTTTAGTCAGGCAATATTTAGTGACCCTTCATGAGAAGAAGTATGCTCGTAATACAGTAGCAAGAAAGATATCAGCGATGAGAAGCTTTTATCGTTTTCTAAACCGCGAAAAGATCATTGAAGAACATAATCCTTTCGCTATGGCATCACTCCCTAAAAAAGCAAGAATGCTTCCTCAATTTCTTTATGAAAAAGAGTTGGAGAGGCTTTTTAATGTGTCTGATGTTACAACGGCTATGGGACAGAGAAATCAAGCCATCCTCGAAATATTGTACGGAACTGGTATTCGTGTCAGTGAATTGTGTAAGATGGAATTGAGAGATCTTGATTTGACTGTAGAAATAGCACTTGTTAAAGGAAAAGGTAAAAAAGAAAGATATGTTCCAATCGGATCGTTTGCGAGAGAAACGCTTGAAAAGTATATACAGGACGGTCGCAAGTTGCTTATAGAAAAAACGGAGAAAAAGTCCGATGCATTATTTTTAAACTATAAAGGGGAACCTTTAACCGTTAGAGGCGTAAGAACTATATTAAATAAACTAATTGAGGAATCCTCCCTTACCATACATATCAGCCCGCATGTTTTGCGACATACGTTCGCGACGCACATGCTGAATGAAGGCGCAGATCTTAGAGCGGTTCAGGAACTTTTAGGGCATGCGAACCTTTCCTCTACACAAGTTTATACACACGTTTCAAAAAGCCATTTAAAAAAAATCTATAATAATGCGCATCCTCGAGCATAAAAACAAAAAGGGAGGGATTTTTCAATGTCAACATTTCATGCTACTACAATTTTTGCGATTCAGCATAACGGCAAGGCCGCTATGACTGGAGATGGTCAGGTAACGTTCGGCAACGCAGTTGTAATGAAACACACAGCCAGAAAGGTAAGAAAGCTCTTCGGAGGAAAAGTGCTTGCGGGATTTGCTGGCTCGGTTGCAGACGCATTTACGCTTTATGAAAAGTTTGAGAGCAAATTAGAAGAATACAGTGGAAACCTGCAGCGTGCATCAGTAGAGATGGCTAAAGAATGGAGAACAGATCAAGTTCTCAGAAAGCTTGAAGCTCTATTGATCGTTATAAACGAAGAGCATATGTTATTGATTTCAGGAACTGGTGAAGTAATCGAGCCGGATGATGGGATTCTCGCGATCGGATCAGGTGGGAATTATGCTCTTGCCGCTGGTCGGGCACTGAAGAATCATGCACCTGAACTTTCTGCAAAAGAAATCGCTCTTGCAGCCTTAAAGACTGCTGGCGAAATTTGTGTGTACACGAACACGGAGATTGTTTTAGAAGAATTGTAAAAAGTAAAGGAGCGGTTGCAATGAACAGTCAATTAACTCCAAGGCAGATTGTTGAAAAATTAGACCAGTATATTATCGGTCAAAACGATGCGAAGAAAGCTGTTGCTGTTGCGCTTCGTAATCGTTATAGAAGAAGTTTGCTTGACGACAAGCTTCGTGATGAAGTCTCACCTAAAAATATTCTGATGATCGGGCCGACCGGCGTAGGGAAGACAGAGATAGCGAGAAGGTTAGCAAAACTAGCTCAAGCTCCTTTTATTAAACTTGAAGCAACTAAATTTACTGAGGTGGGTTATGTTGGCCGTGACGTTGATTCGATGGTCCGTGATCTAGTAGAAACTTCAGTAAGGCTAGTTAAAGAGCTTAAGATGAACGATGTAAAAGACAAAGCTGAACAAAATGCGAATAAGAGACTTGTAGAGCTTTTAGTTCCTGGTAAGAAAACAGAAACAAGTTTTAAAAATCCATTAGAGATGTTCTTTGGTGGAGGTAATCAAGAGCAAGAACAAAAGCCACAGCAAGATGACGCTGCAGATCTTAGACAGCGACGCAACCAAATGGCTCAAAAGCTTGCGCTCGGAGAGATGGAGGATCATCTTGTTACAGTAGAAGTAGAAGAGCAGAACCCTTCGATGCTAGACATGTTCCAAGGTTCAGGACTTGAACAAGTGGGAATGAACATGCAGGACATGATCGGTGGACTTATGCCGAAGAAAAAGAAAAAACGGAAACTTACAGTTCGAGAAGCTCGTAAAGTGTTAACACAAGATGAAGCGGCAAAGCTCATCGATATGGACGATGTTACGAGTGAAGCTGTTTACAAGACCGAACAAACAGGTATTATATTTATAGATGAGATCGATAAGATTGCAGGAAAGAACCAAAACTCTGCTGATGTGAGCCGTGAAGGTGTACAGCGAGACATCCTTCCGATCGTAGAAGGTTCTACAGTGATGACGAAGTATGGCTCGATCAAGACAGATCATATCCTGTTTATCGCAGCTGGAGCTTTTCACATTTCAAAGCCTTCAGATCTCATTCCTGAGTTGCAAGGAAGATTTCCGATCAGAGTTGAACTAAATAGCTTGTCTGTTGAGGATTTTACACGTATATTAATAGAGCCTGATAATGCGATCATAAAACAGTATAAAGCTCTATTGAGTACGGAAGGTATAAATGTTGAATTTTCTGACGATGCTATTGCTAAGATTGCAAGCATTGCCTATGAAGTGAATCAAGACACCGATAATATTGGTGCACGTAGACTTCATACCATATTAGAACGCTTATTAGAAGATCTATCTTTTGAAGCGCCTGATATCAGCTTAGATCAAATTACCATTACACCCGAGTATGTAGAAGAAAAACTGGCTAACATCGCAAAGAACAAGGATCTGAGCCAATATATATTATAGGATGCAGTAGGAGGAAGAAATACAATGAATTTATTGAACAAAGCAAGAAGTATCAACTCGATGCTTCAACAAACAGGTGGTAAACAAGTAAACTTTAAAGAGATGGCTGAAACACTTAGTACGGTGATCGAAGCAAATATATTTGTGGTCAGCCGTCGAGGTAAACTGCTAGGTCTCGCTCTTAAACAAGAAATTGAAAACGAGCGTATGAAGAAGATGATCGAGGATCGTCAATTCCCTACAGATTACACAAAAAATCTTTTCAACATTACAGAGTCTCTTTCAAACATTGATATAGAGAGCGATTATACAGCGTTTCCTGTAGAAAACAAAGATTTGTTCTCAACAGGATTAACGACGATTGTTCCGATCGTAGGTGGTGGTGAAAGACTAGGAACTCTTATTCTTTCAAGACTATCCACATCTTTCGAAGAAGATGATCTCGTTCTAGCAGAGTACGGCGCTACAGTTGTTGGAATGGAGATCCTTCGTGAAAAAGCGGAAGAGATCGAAGAAGAAGCTCGTAACAAAGCGGTTGTTCAAATGGCGATCAGTTCATTATCATATAGTGAGCTAGAAGCGATTGAACACATCTTCGAAGAATTAGAAGGAAATGAAGGGTTGCTTGTAGCAAGTAAGATTGCAGACAGAGTGGGTATTACTCGATCAGTAATCGTGAACGCTCTTCGTAAATTAGAGAGTGCTGGTGTAATTGAATCACGTTCTTTAGGTATGAAGGGAACGTATATTAAAGTGTTGAACGATAAGTTCTTGCTTGAACTTGAAAAGCTTAAAACTTCATAATAACCAATAATAAGAACCAGCTCTGTAAATCAGAGCTGGTTCTTTTGTTTTAAAAAATAATATTTACGAATTATGAATTTCATGTTCATTTGTACATTCAGAGAGTATTTGACTCCCGTGCCCTCAATCAACATTTTCCAGATGTTTTATACGTGAACTCGTTCGGAACAATTGTTGAAGAAAACAATTAATATTTGTTTATTGTAAATAATAAACATCAAAAAGGCCGGAATTGTAAATATTTGTCGATTGTGTACGAATGTGGTATAGAGGTACCAAAAGTAGTATAAATATAGGGATTTTATTACTAGTTTTCAAATTAGGCATAAAGTCACGGTCGAAATATAGTCCTTTCTATCGAAAAAAGTCAGTTTGGGAAAAAATACATAGACACTTTTTGGATATATCACTTAAAATATGATAGTGAGGTAAGATTTAACATAATATGAAACTTCTATAGTAAAAAAGAGGGAAGTGAAGAATTTGTTCTCTGGCTCAGTCATGAAAAACTTAGAAATGGCATTAGATGGATCAGCATTAAAACAAAAGACCATTTCAAATAACTTAGCTAATGTGGACACACCTGGATATAAAGCAAAAGAAACAGTTTTTAACCAGGAATTCAAAAAAAGCTTGCAAGCCTATCGAACAGATCAACGGCATTTTTCATTCGGTACTGAATCATCCTCTTCTTTTAGTGTAAGAGAAAAAACAAATACAGTGATGAATCATAACGGAAACAATGTTGACGTAGATAAAGAGATGGCAGAATTAGCGAAGAATCAGCTTTATTATCAGACACTTGTACAGCGAATCAATGGAAAGTTTAATTCGATTAAGATGGTTGTTAAAGGTGGGAGATAAATATGGGAGTATTTGATGCAATGAATGTATCAGCATCCGGTTTAACCGCTCAGCGGCTTAGAATGGATGTTGCTTCCTCTAATATGGCAAATGTCGATTCGACACGTGGGGAATATAAGAATGGTGTGTGGGAACCGTATCGACGTAAAATGGTCGTTTTAGGTTCGGGTGAATCTAGTTTTAAAAATATGTTTAATAAGGCCGTTAATAACGGAAAAATGGCTGGTGTTAAAGTAAATGGAATTGTGAAAGATGAAACGCCATTCAAAACGGTTTATCAGCCTGAACATCCTGATGCAAACGAAGAAGGATTTGTTCAGCTTCCGAATGTAGATCCATTAAAAGAGATGGTTGATCTAATGAGTGCTACTCGATCTTATGAAGCAAATGTTACAGCACTGAACGCAGCAAAAGGAATGTATTTAAAAGCATTAGAAATTGGCCGTTAGGAGTGTTGAAAACATGGACAAAATATCAATCGGTTCACTTCAGAATATTAGTAATCCAACTTCCGTTGCAAAAGTGACACCATATGAAGCTCAAGAAGATTTTAAAAGTTACCTTAAAGGTGCGCTAGAAACGTTGAGTGAAACACAAGCACAATCGAATCAGGCTACTCAAGGTTTGATGAATGGAAATATGGATAACCTCCATCAAGTGATGATTACGGCCGAAAAAGCAAGTGTGACGATGCAAACAACTCTTGAGATTCGTAATAAAGTTGTTGAGGCCTACCAAGAAATCATGAGGATGCAAGTATAGTCTCTATTACATATTTCGATATTAGCATTCGATTTTGGGGGTAGCTGTTAAAAATTTTTATTGCGTTTATCGGGGGAAAAAATGAAAGAAAAATGGAAAAACATCATCAAGCAAACGACAGAGCGATTTAAAACTCGTTCCAATGTACAAAAGGGAATGATTCTCGGAGGAATCTTTCTCATAATCACAGCATTCATCTTTGTAACCATCATGATGTCATCACCTAACCTTGTTCCTTTGTATTCAAATCTTTCCCCTCAGGAAGCAGGCCAAATACAAGAGAATTTAAATAGCAAAGGTGTCGCGAATGAAGTCCAAGATGGCGGCAAAACCATACTGGTTCCTGAAGAACAGGTAAACAACCTGCAAGTGCAGCTTGCCGCAGAAGGATTGCCTGAAAGCGGAAATATCGATTTCTCCTATTTTGGTGAAAAATCAGGTTTTGGAATAACAGATAAAGAATTCGGTGTGTTAGAAAGAGAAGCCACACAAACAGAGATTGCTAGTTTAATCAAGAGCATCAACGGGGTTGAAGATGCAAGCGTAATGATCACCTTACCTGAAAGCAGTGTCTGGGTGAATCAAGAAGAAGAGAAAGCATCAGCTTCTGTTGTTCTTTCTTTAGCAGCGGGAGCTAAATTAAATGAAGATCAAGTGAAAGCACTCTATCATCTCGTTTCAAAGAGTGTGAGTAACCTTCCTATGGAGAATATCGTCATCACAGATCAATACTTTAATTATTACGATTTGAATTCTGTAAACTCTACAGCTTCAGCTTCAAAATACGAAGAGCAGAGAAAGATTAAGCAGGATGTTGAAAGAGACTTACAACGAAGAGTTCAACAGATGTTATCAACGATCATGGGACAAGGGAAAGTAGTCGCTACAGTGACAACAGATATTGACTTTACGGAAGAAAAACGTGAAGAGAATATTGTAGAGCCTGTTGACAAAGAAAACATGAAAGGCATCGAAGTAAGCGTAGAGCGGATAAGAGAAACGTTTACTGGAGAAGGTGCAGGAGAAGGTGGAGTCGGGGGGACGGGTGATCAAGAGGTACCTACCTACCCAGGTTCGGCTGCTGGTTCAAACGGAGACTATGAAAAAGTAGAAGAACGTATCAATAACGAAGTGAACAAGATTCGTAAAGAAATTGTAGAAAGTCCTTATGAGATACGCGATCTAGGTATTCAGGTCATGGTGGAGCCTCCAACTCCTAATAAACCAGAATCATTACCACAAGAAAGATTAGATGATATTGAACAAATTTTGAGTGCAATCGTAAGAACAAGTATCTCTAAAGATATTAATGAAACATTATCAGAAGATGATATACAAGAAAAAATATTTGTATCTGCACAGCCGTTCAACGGCAAGCAAGAAGTAAGCAAAGCGTCTACAGGTATTCCATTCTGGATCTACATTGTCGGTGGCATCTTATTAATCGTCATTATTCTATTAATCTTCCTGCTGTCTCGAAAAAGAAAAACAGAGACTGATACCAAGATTGAAGAATTCGAGATGGATGAGCCACAAGAGTCTTACTACGTGCCTGATGTAAACCAAGAAAAAGGTTCTGAAGGAACCGTTCGTAAGGAACAATTAGAAAGAATGGCAAAAGAAAAGCCGGAAGAATTCGCTAAATTAGTTAGAACATGGATTTCAGAGGAGTAAGGAGGTAACGAACGATGGCAAAAGGCATGAAAGAACTTTCTGGGAAAGAGAAAGCGGCAATCCTCGTTATCTCTTTAGGTCCAGATGTAGCTGCTCAAGTATATAAACATTTAAGTGAAGAAGAGATTGAAAGATTAACACTTCAAATCTCACAAGTTAGAAAAGTAGATTCAACATTAAAAGATGAGATCATCACACAATTTCATCAGTTAGCTCTTGCGCAAGATTATATTACCCAAGGTGGAATCGGCTATGCGAAGACGGTACTCGAAAAAGCGGTAGGTAAAGACGAAGCGATGCAGATCATCAACCGTTTAACATCCACTTTACAAGTGAGGCCGTTTGACTTCGCTCGAAAAGCAGATCCGGGACAGATATTAAACTTTATACAAAACGAGCACCCTCAAACGATTGCTCTGATTCTGTCTTACTTGGATTCATCACAGGCTGGGCAGATTCTCTCTGAACTTCCACAAGAGATGCAAGCTGATATAGCGAAAAGGATCGCATTAATGGATCGAACATCTCCTGAAGTGATTAATGAAGTGGAACAGATCTTAGAAAGAAAGTTATCTGCTACTGTTACACAGGATTTCACACAAGCTGGTGGAGTAGAAGCCGTTGTGGAGGTGCTAAACGGTGTAGACCGTAGTACTGAACGGACGATCCTGGATGCACTTGAAATACAAGATCCTGAGTTAGCGGAAGAGATCAAGAAAAGAATGTTTGTCTTTGAAGATATCGTTACGCTTGATAATCGTGCGATTCAAAGAGTTATTCGTGAAGTGCAGAACGAGGATCTACTCCTTGCTTTACGTGCATCTAGCGAGGAAGTAAAAGAAGTGATGTTCAATAACATGTCACAACGTATGGCTGAAAACTTTAAAGAAGAAATGGAATTTATGGGTCCTGTTCGACTTCGTGATGTAGAAGAAGCTCAGTCTAGAATCGTTGGAACCATCAGAAGACTTGAAGAAGCCGGAGAGCTCGTGATCGCTCGAGGCGGAGGAGATGATGTGATTGTCTAAAGTCATAAAATCTTTTCACGATCACAAAGAGAAGTCTGAAACAAGCGAAGTCGTTATAGGAATTCAGTCACTTTCATTATTTAAAACGAAAAACCATGCAATTTTAGAAGTAGAGGACGAAGAATCGAAGGTCATCTACATTAAAAATCAAGCGTATAACCTGCTTGAAGAAGCAAAAAGAGAGGCTGCTTCTATAACGAAGGAAGCAGAAGAATACAAAGAGGCCCATATAAAAAGGTTAGCTGAGGAAGAGACTCTCTGGAAAGAGAAGTTAGAAGCGGCTTATGAACAAGCGAAGCATGAAGGATATGACGCTGGCTTTCAAAATGGTCTAGAGCAAGGGCACGAAAGCTGGGCTTCACAATTGAATGAAGTCAAGAGCTTTATAGATACATTGAGGAACGATTACCATAACATCTTAAGTGAAGCAGAGCCACAGATGACCATTCTTGCCATGGCAGCCGCTGAAAAAATCTTAGGAGAAACGTTACGACATGCTCCTGAAACATGGATTTCTATCGTAAAGAAACTTGTTAAAGAAGCTCGAGAGTTTGAAGAGATCAAACTATATGTTCCTCCACATTGGTTTGAACTCACTCAAAACCATCGTGAAGAACTAAAGAACATTCTTCAATCGACAGCGACTCTTTTCATCTATCCAGATGAGAACTTGACCGAGAATGGTGCAATAATCGAGTTTCCTTTTGGGAAGATCGATGCAACACTTGACGTTCAGCTTAAAGAGCTTCGTGAAAAATTGCTAGAACAACTTGAGGTGTCAGATCAATGAACGTGGAACACATGATCGAGTCCCTTCAATCAATCGATTCCTATAAAAGATATGGAAAAGTGATTCGAGTTGTAGGCTTAATGATCGAATCTAAAGGACCAAAAACGTCTATCGGTGAGGTCTGTTATATCCACATGGGGAACAACAAGCAAAAAATTAAAGCAGAAGTAGTCGGCTTTCAGGAAGAAAATGTTTTGTTGATGCCGTTTACGTATGTAAAGCATATTGCAGTTGGCAGTTTGGTAGAAGCCACACATCGTGCGCTAGAAATAAAGGTTGGACCTTCTTTGATCGGAAAAGTACTTGATGGTATGGGTGTTCCATTGGATGGTTCTCCTCTACCTCGCGGATTGTTTCGTTATCCTTCAGAGAACGAGCCGCCTAATCCAATGGAAAGACCAAGAATTCATGAAAGTATTCAGCTTGGTATCCGGTCGATCGATAGTTTGCTAACCGTGGGAAAAGGACAGCGGGTAGGTATTTTTGCTGGGAGTGGTGTAGGTAAGAGTACGCTGCTCGGTATGGTAGCACGTAATTCGACAGCTGATCTAAATGTGATCGCACTAATCGGTGAACGAGGACGTGAAGTTCTTGACTTTATCGAGCGAGATCTAGGTGAAGAAGGTTTGAAGCGATCTATTGTAATCGTTGCGACTTCCGATCAACCCGCATTAATGCGGATAAAAGGTGCATTGACGGCAACGAGCATCGCTGAGTATTTTCGAGACCAGGGCAAGAACGTCATGTTGATGATGGATTCTGTAACACGCGTGGCTATGGCTCAACGTGAGATCGGCCTAGCTGTTGGAGAGCCACCAACAACAAAGGGATACACACCTAGCGTCTTTGCGGTTCTTCCAAAATTGTTAGAGCGTTCTGGAACGAATAAGAACGGAACGATTACAGCTTTTTATACCGTTTTAGTGGATGGAGACGATTTTAACGAACCGATCTCAGATACTGTCCGAGGCATTCTGGATGGACATTTTATCTTAGATCGAAACTTAGCCAATAAAGGACAGTTTCCTGCTGTTAATATTCTTAAGAGTATAAGCAGGGTGATGAATGATATTGTTCCGAAAGAACATCGGCAAGCGGCTGAACGTCTTCGAGAACTTCTTTCATCCTATGTGGAAGCAGAGGACTTGATCAACATTGGCGCATACAAAAGGGGTTCTTCTAAATCAGTGGATGAAGCCATTCAGATGTACCCTAGCATTCTGGCGTTTCTTAAACAGCAAGTAGATGAAGATGTTAGTTATGAACAAGCTCTAGAGCGGCTGTTGATTGAATTTGGGAAGGATGAACGTTGATGTCATTTCATTTTTCTATGGAAAAGGTATTGTCTGTTAAACAAAAAGAAAAAGAATCGATTGAACAAGAATTAGGAGAAGCTGTGCAAGCATTTGAGAGCATAGCAGAAGAGATATACAGTCTCCTGAAAAGGAAAGAAGACATCGAGAACCAATCGAACTATACCTTTCAACAAAGAATCGTAGTAAACGATCTACAGAATACACAGCGTTTTCTTTTGTCGATGACGAACAAGATCAAAGAATTACAGCCGCTGTTACAACGAGCAAGAGAGAGAATGCACGTTATTCAGCAAAGATTATTGCAGCAGTCCATTGAAGTGAAAAAATACGAAAAGCTAAAAGAAAGACAACTCATCGCATATAGAGTGGAAGTTGCTTCTTATGAAAGTAAGCAGAACGACGAATTTTCGGTATTGCGTTTTGCGAAGTCGTAAATAAATCAGGTGATCAGATGAAACAGAACGAAAAATCCAGCAGAATGGTTTGGTTTTTATTAGTAATCTTCGTCCCTTTCGTTTTTGCACTGACTGTTTTCGGAATCGTCCTTTCTTTTATGGGAGTGAACGTTTGGGAAGAAGCAAAAAACACGGGTAAGAATATACCCATTATCAAAAATGTTTTTAGCGAGAAAACGGATGTGGCTGTAACAAGCAATGTACAAGATAAGCAATGGAAATCAAAGTTCGATGAACAAGAAGATTACATTAAAGTACTATCCGCTGATCTGCAAAAGAAAGAAAAAGAAGTTACCGATCTAAAAAGCAATATTGCCGTCTTAGAAAAGCAAGTGGAAGATGCAGAAACGACTGTAAAAGAGGAAGAGAATGAACAAGTAAAAAAGATTTATGAAGCCATGTCAGCAAAAGATGCTGCAGCTGTTATGTCAGAGATGAACAATAATCAGATCATGGGCATCTTGATGCTTTTACAGTCTGAAACGCAAGCTGAGATCCTTTCCAAACTTGATGCAAAACGTGCAGCCGAGCTTACGGTTCTAATGGCAAACAAAACGCTATAAAAGGAGGTGTGAAAAACGTGCAATTAATGATTTCGCAGCCAGCGGCTTCAGGAGTGCAGTCTTCACCAGTATCTGGATCTGCTCAGAAAAATAGCAACATAGATTCTCTCTTTTCTCAACTGCTAGCATCTTCAGCTACTGAAAACGAGGGAGTAACAGAAGGTTTAGGAGAAATGATCGCAAGTATTCTAGGTAACATTGAGGGACTTGAATGGAGTTCAGAACTATTAGATAACGAAACTGTTCAATCATTATTAAACGATCTACCGCCTGAAATGAAAGAAGTGGTTGAGAAACTTCTTGAAAGCGAGATTGATTTTTCAGATATTGCAATAAACCCTTCGCCTGAGATGAAGCTAGCTCTATTGTTACAGCTTGTTGTTAATGAAGAAGTTGAGCCATTCTCGCAAAAAGACCAGAAGCAGATCACAGAAATGATCAGCCGATGGTTTCCAGGAGTAAAGCTTGACCAAAAAGATTCTCTAACAAAACAAACAGAGCAGATTTTTGGAGAGATTAAAAAGCTTCTAAGCGAATCATCGAGTAATGATAAGAATACTTTCTTAAAAGTTTTTGAGACACTCTCGGCCGAAAAAAAGGTGAAGAGCTTTGCGGACCAAGCTTTTCAGCGATACCTACCAACAGCAAAGTCAGTGGAAACTAATGTTTCAGCTTCTAAAGATCTTCAAACGGTACAGAGTCCACTTTCTCCTATAGAACAATGGACATTGAAAGTGCCTGTTACAGGAGGGGAAGGACAGAAGGAGCAGTTTGTTCGTGAGGTTCAACAAATTATATCAAGAGGAAAACTGTTCGTTACAGAATCTGGATTTACAAAGATGCAGATTCGATTAACACCTGAACATCTCGGCAATATAGAGATTCAACTGATCCAAAAACATGGTGAGATCACAGCAAAGATCATTGCATCCAGCCAAGGTGCGAAAGATGCCTTGGATAGTCAGCTCACACAATTAAAACAAGCTTTCACAAGTCAAGATATAGATTTTGAAAAGATCGATGTCTTTCTTAACGGAGACGAACAGACCTTTGATTTCCGTGATCAACATAATCAAGGATATGAAGATCAACAGCATGCAGATGAGAACATGTCTGAAGATGAGAAATCAGATCATCTATCATTCGATGAACAATTATCGCAGATGGTATTAAACGAAAAGGTGTGATGAGTGATGACTAAGATTTCTGAAGATCTGATGCTTTCTAATCATCAAGCAAAAACAAAGCAGACAGGATCAAACATTTTAGGAAAAGATGATTTTCTAAAGATATTAATCACGCAGCTTCAAAACCAAGACCCTACAAGTCCAATGCAAGACCGAGAGTTTATCGCACAGATGGCAAGCTTTTCATCACTAGAACAGATGACAAACATGAACCAAACGATGCAGCAATTTTTATCGTTCCAAACAGAATCTTCACTATTACAACAAAGTCAGATGATCGGTAAACAAGTAACCTACGAAACGGAAACAGTGGACGCAGAGGGTAATAAAAAGATTGAAGAAAAAGAAGCTGTAGTGAAATCGGTGTTGTTTGAAAAAGGATCTGTCATGTTGGAAATGAGTGATGGGACAAAGATCACAAGTTACCAAGTGATAAAAATAACACATCAGGCAAAGTAAGGAGTGGATAACATGAGCGAACGTATACACGCTCATCAATTGTACCAGCCGATGCTTTATCCGAAACATCGACAGCAGAAAAAAATAGATCAATCTTTTCAGTCAGTATTTCATAAAGAGCTTGAGAACCAACTCACGGTTAGTAAACACGCTCAAAAAAGACTGCAAGATAGAAATATTAAGATATCAGAAACAAGCTGGAACAACATAAGCAAAAAGGTGATCGAAGCGGGACAAAAAGGTATTAAAGATTCATTAGTGATCATGAAGAATGTCACGCTAGTCGTGAATGCGCCAAATCAAACCGTGATTACAGCGTTAGATCGAAACGAAAGTACATCTCAGATCTTTACGAACATCAATGGTGCCATCGTCATAGACGAATAAACGAGCTGGACCTTTACAGGAGGCTCACAAAACTGCCGATTGTTAGAAGCAGTTAATAAACCAAGTAAGGGAGATAAAAACAAATGTTACGTTCTATGTATTCAGGAATCAGTGGTATGAAAAACTTTCAGGTGAAGCTAGATGTAATCGGAAATAACATCGCAAACGTTAATACGTACGGATTTAAGAAAGGCCGTACAACTTTTAAGGACCTTGTGAGTCAGCAAATTGCTGGGGCTAGTGCTCCTTCTGCTGCTACTAATGGAAGAGGAGGAGTTAATCCTTTACAAGTAGGATTAGGCTCACAATTATCAACAATAGACACAGTTCATACACAAGGAAGTCTGCAAACAACAGGTAGACCTTTAGATCTAGGAATCTCTGGAGATGGATTTTTTATTGTAAATGATGGAACGAATGATTTTGTGACTAGAGCAGGTAATTTTTATTTAGATAAAAATGGAAATTTGGTTAACTCTGATGGAATGTTTCTTATTGCAGCTGAACCAAACAATACTAACACAGGGGTATTGGGTACTGCAGGAAAAATTTCTATACCTACAGATGCTAAAAGTTTTAGTATCGGACCAGATGGAATGGTGACATATATTCAAGAGGGGGTCAGTACACCAAAAGTTGCTGGGCAAATACTTTTAGCTAAGTTCTCCAATACAGGTGGTTTAGAAAAAGTCGGCGGAAATCTTTACAGAGAAACTACCAACTCTGGAACTATTCGAAATGGAACTAACTATACCAATGTTTCCGCTCCCGGAACTGATGGTGCAGGTGGAGTTGTAGCGGGTGCTCTCGAAATGTCCAACGTAGACTTATCTGAAGAGTTCACCGAGATGATTGTTGCACAGCGTGGATTCCAAGCGAATACAAGAATCATCACGACATCGGATGAGATCCTTCAAGAACTAGTGAACTTAAAACGTTAACGTGAAGGGAGGTAGGGGTAAGCAGGTAACGGCTTAACCCCCGAAACTCATGATTTCATTAACACAACTAAATGGCAATACGTTTACGTTGAATGCGATCTATATCGAACAGATTCAATCGTTTCCGGATACTACGATCACATTAACTACTGGCAAAAAGTTTGTGGTTAAAGAAAGTGAAGAAGAGGTTGCTCAATTGATAGCAGCTTTTTATAGAGATATTACGCTATTGCCAATAAGTCAGAAAAAGGAGGGTCTGTAGTTGGGAAAAAATAAAGTGGTAACGATCATGTTCTCCATGCTTGTAGCGATCGGTTTAATCGGCGCTGCAGGATATTACGGGTTTAAGCAGTTCTCACCTAAGACCGAAGCTTCTGAACCTACAGCAGAAGAACTGGACAAGCTGATGGTCGAAACCAATGAAATGACAACCAATCTTGCAGATCAGTCTTATGTAAAGATTCAGTTCAAGATTCAAGCGGATAATGAAGATGCTAAACACGAACTTGAGAAAAGATTGTTTCAAGTGAACAACCTGATCATCTATGAGATCTCGAACAAAAAAACAGAAGAACTATCTGGACAACAAGGATTGATCTCTCTTGAAGACAAGTTGAAAACAGAGATTAATAAGGTTATGCAAGATGGGAAAGTAGTCAGAGTCTACACAACTCAAAAGATCATACAATAATTCACTAAAAACGGCATGAAAAGAGGTGAGACTCTTGGTTGATGTTTTGTCACAAAACGAAATAGATGCTCTTCTCTCCGCCCTTTCCACCGGAGAGATGGATGCAGAAGAGCTTAAAAAGGAAGAGTCAGAGAAAAAGGTTAAAGTATACGATTTTAAAAGAGCCCTTCGTTTTTCGAAAGAGCAGATTCGCAGTTTAACGAGATTGCATGAGAACTTTGCAAGACTATTAACGACTTACTTTTCAGCTCAGCTTAGAACGTACGTCCAGATCGGTGTTGCATCTGTTGACCAGCTGCCTTATGAAGAATTCATCCGTTCTGTTCCGAAGATGACGCTGTTGAATGTGTTCGAAGCCCATCCTTTTGAAGGGCGAATCTTAATGGAAGTCAATCCGAATATCGCATATGCCATGCTTGATAGAGTGATGGGTGGTAGCGGCGCTGGAATGAATAAGATCGAGAATTTAACTGAGATCGAGACCAGAATCATGAATCAGTTATTTGAAAACACACTTGATAGTTTTAAAGAAGCATGGACAAGTGTGATCGAACTGGAGCCATTCATGCTCGATTTGGAAGTGAATCCGCAATTTTTACAGATGGTTTCTCCGAACGAAACGGTAGTCGTGATCTCTTTGAATACGACGATTGGTGAAACGAGCGGAATGATCAACATCTGTCTCCCACATGTTGTCATAGAGCCGATCATTCCTAAGCTCTCCGTTCATCATTGGATGCAGAATAAGAAGAAAACACCAATCCCGGGAGAGACAGAATTTATTGAACAAAAGATAAAGAACGCCTTCTTGCCTTTTAAAGTTGAGTTAGGATCTTCAGACATGTCAATCGAAGAATTTCTAAACTTATCAATTGGTGACTGTATTGAACTAGATCAACGGATCAACCAACCTCTCGTGATAAAAGTAGAAAACAATCCGAAGTTCTACGGTCAACCCGGAAAGGTAAAGAAAAAGTTAGCCGTTCAAATTATCGAAACCATTAAGGAGGATGAGGATCAATGGTAAGTGGAGATATGCTTTCACAAGACGAAATTGATGCTTTGTTGAATGGTGGAAGTCCTTCCTCGTCCGGAGAGACCGAAACCGAAGAATACCTATCATCGATCGAACGTGATGCTTTAGGTGAGATCGGAAACATCTCGTTTGGAAGTGCTGCAACAGCACTATCCACGTTGTTAAATCAAAAAGTAGACATCACGACGCCGACGGTAACAGTTGTTAAACGCACCGAGCTAAAAGATGAGTTTCCGATTCCGCATGTTGCAGTCCAAGTTACGTATACAGAAGGGATCGAAGGAGCTAACTTGTTAGTGATCCGAAAGACAGATGCACAGATCATTGCTGACTTAATGCTTGGCGGCGAAGGTACAAATCCATCTCCTGATTTTGGAGAATTGCAACTAAGTGCTGTTGGTGAAGCGATGAATCAGATGATGGGATCAGCTTCTACATCGATGTCTACGATCTTTAATAAAAAGGTAGATATCTCTCCACCTAAAATTGATTTTCTGGATATTGAATCAAACACGAGTTTAATTCCTGATGAAGAGATACTAGTCAAAGTTTCATTCCGACTTAAAGTGGGTGAACTGATTGATTCGAATATCATGCAGCTCATTGATGCTGAGTTTTCAAAGGACCTTGTACATAAGTTGATGAATCCTGAACCAGTTGTTGAAAAAGAACCGGTTGCGGACTATGTACCTCATGAAGAAATTGCTCAACCAACTGCACCGGTAGATCATTATCAAGAGCGTCCTATTAGTGAGCCAAGACGTGATCCTCAGCCTGCTTATCAACCGCAGATGAGAGATGTTTCCATCCAGCCGGCAAGCTTTTCGGACTTTGGAGATTATGAGACGAACCAAAGAGATACGAAAAATTTAGACATGCTGTTAGACATTCCACTTCAAGTAACGGTTGAGCTAGGAAGAACGAAAAAAACGATCAAAGATATTTTAGAGATGTCTCAAGGTTCAATCGTTGAGCTCGATAAACTAGCTGGTGAACCAGTTGATATCTTTGTAAACCAAAAGATGATCGCAAAAGGCGAGGTTGTTGTGATCGATGAGAACTTCGGGGTACGTGTAACCGAAATTTTAAGTCAGCGTGATCGCTTAGAAAAATTGAAATAATTATCGGAGGTAAGTGACATGGGAGAACGTATTTTAGTTGTTGATGATGCAGCATTTATGAGAATGATGATCAAGGATATTCTAGTGAAAAATGGTTTTGATGTAGTAGGTGAAGCAGCAGATGGTGCGCAAGCAATCGAGAAATTCCAAGAGTTAAAACCAGATCTCGTTACGATGGATATCACGATGCCAGAGATGGACGGCATCTCAGCTTTAAAAGAGATCAAGAAAACGAACCCTGAAGCAAAGATTATCATGTGTTCAGCGATGGGGCAGCAGGCGATGGTTATCGATGCGATCCAAGCTGGCGCAAAAGATTTTATCGTCAAGCCGTTTGCAGCTGACCGTGTAATCGAAGCGATCAAGAAAACTTTAGGATAAGCCTTTCATGTATCGATGGTTAATTAGTTTTTTTGCAGTTTGTCTTTTGCTTGTACCATTTAGTGTACAAGCGGAAGACAGCAGTTCAGGGAAAAGTGTTTATGACACCATAAATAAATCGGATCAAAAGGGTGACAAGGAAAAAGCACCAGCAACTAGTAGCCCTGAAAGTTCTGAGAGTGAAAGCACATTCATGATGCTTGTGAAGCTCGTGTTTATGCTTGGTATCGTTCTAGCGATCTTGTTTTTTGTTTTACGCTTTATTCAAAGAAAATCTGTCAGTTTTCAAGATGGGAAAAACCTTCAGTCTTTAGGAGGCATCGGAATCGGACAGAATCGTTCCGTACAGCTGATCAAAACAGGTAATTCTGTTTTAGTAGTAGGTGTGGGTGACTCCGTAACGCTCCTAAAAGAGATCACCGATGAAGATGAAGTTCAGATGATGCTCGATCAGCGTCCGTCTCAAAACGTTTCAACGATGACGAATCCATTGAAATTAAAATGGCTGAAGAATAGAAACGAAGAGTCTAGTAGCACTTCGTCCGAAACAAAAGATCAGACGCAATCTTTTAAGAATATGCTGCAATCGATCGTTCAAGATAAGAAGAATCAGCAAAAAGAACTTCAGAGAGTGCTAGAGAAAGGGAAACATCATGAATGAATTTATTCCTGGATTAGACTTGGATTTTATTAATAATAGCGATCCAGCGAACATGGAAACTACGATTCAGCTGTTGCTGTTGTTAACAGTCCTTTCGCTTGCTCCAAGTATCTTAATTCTTATGACCTGTTTTACGAGGATTATCATTGTCTTATCTTTTGTAAGAACTTCATTAGCGACACAGCAGATGCCGCCTAACCAAGTTTTGATTGGAATTGCATTGTTCTTAACGTTTTTTATCATGGCGCCAGTGATGCATGAGGTAAACAAAGAAGCGGTCCAGCCGTTAGTAAAAGGTGAGATCTCACAAGAAGAGGCGTTTGATAAAGGAAGTCTTCCGATCAAAGAATTCATGGCAAAACATACACGTCAGAAAGATCTGATGCTGTTTATGGAATATTCAGGTGCGAAAAAGCCAGAAAGTATTAAAGATATCCCTTTAACGACACTTGTTCCGGCGTTTGCCATAAGTGAACTTAAGACAGCCTTTCAAATTGGATTCATGATCTTTGTACCGTTCTTGATCATAGATATGGTCGTTGCGTCCATTTTAATGGCGATGGGGATGATGATGCTGCCGCCCGTTATGATATCACTGCCATTTAAGATCTTGTTATTCATACTAGTTGATGGCTGGTACCTCATCGTTAAATCATTGCTATTAAGCTATTAGGGCAGGTGAAAACATGGATTCTCAATTTGTCATTTCTTTAGCAGAAAAAGGGGTATACATGACCTTGCTTTTGTGCGGTCCGCTCATGTTACTAGCCCTGATCGTAGGTTTGATCGTTAGTATATTTCAAGCAACAACACAGATTCAGGAACAAACACTTGCGTTTATACCAAAGATTGTTGCCGTGCTAGTAGGTCTTGTGTTTTTTGGACCTTGGATGCTTTCTCAAATCCTAGGATTTACATCGAATATTTTCCAAAATTTACACACTTATATAGGATGATGAAATGGTAGATTTAGTGGCTTTCCCTGCTTTTTTATTAATCCTAACTAGAGTATCGGCATTTTTCTTAACAATTCCTGTGTTTTCCAATAAAAATTTACCTGTGATGCATAAAATCGGATTATCGCTATTTTTATCTTGGATCATGTTGTACGCTGTTGACCCAAAACCAATTCCGTTAGATGGTACATTCTTTCTGTTAATCATTAAAGAAGCGATGGTCGGACTTACAATCGGATTTATTGCAGCGATCGTTTTCTACGCGATTCAAGTTGCTGGTGGATTTATTGATCTACAAATGGGTTTTGCGATCGCGAACGTGTTCGATCCGCAAACAGGCATCCAGACACCGTTAATGGGGAGATATCTGTATACGTTTGCCATTCTATTGTTGCTAGCAACAGATGCGCATCACATGTTACTTGATGGAATCTTTTATAGTTATCAATTTTTACCCATCGATTCGACCATATCTAATTTTGGTGATGGCGGGGTCATGAAGTTTGTACTAAGTGTGTTCTCCGGTATGTTCTTAGTTGCGCTGCAGATGGCGATTCCGATCGTAGGCACGTTGTTTCTAGCAGATCTAGCGCTTGGGATCGTAGCAAGAACCGTTCCGCAGATGAACATCTTTGTTATCGGTCTGCCGGTGAAGATCCTGATTGCTCTTGTATTGTTCTTAGTCGTAATGCCCGCATTCTTTGTATCTGTTCAGATGCTGGTCGATCAGATGCGTGACAGCATGATTAACTTAATGGAATTGTTGGGAGCGTAAGTCAATGAGATATCCAATTCAACTACAATACTTTTCAGGAGAAAAAACGGAAAAAGCAACACCAAAAAAAAGGCAGGAAAGTAGAAAAAAAGGTCAAGTAGCGAAAAGTGCTGACATCAATGCTGCACTTGTGCTGTTTGCATCTGTCATGTTTCTATCCTTTATGGGGGGGTGGATGGGGCAAAGATTACTTCACCTCTTCGCATACAGCTTAGATAAAAAACTACTTTATGACGTTACAGAATCTAGTATTCCTAAACTGTTTTGGGAGCTTTCTCTTGAAGTCGCCATGATCATAGCACCTGTAATGATTGCAGCAATGGTCGCTGGTGTGTTAGGAAACTATTTGCAAGTTGGCTTTTTATTATCAACAGAGGCGATTCAGATGAAACTTGAACGGATCAATCCGTTGTCTGGATTTAAAAGAATATACTCGGTGAGAGCTCTCGTTGAATTATCTAAATCGATGCTTAAGATCTTATTAATCGGTGGTGTAACTTTTTTTATCCTATGGAGTGAACGAGATATCTATTTAAGAATGAGCTTAGTGAGTATTGAATCCTCACTTCCTGTATTCGGAGGACTTGCGGTCAAGATGGGCTTTGCTGCTTCACTCGTTTTACTTTTTCTTGCGTTTCTTGACTATATGTACCAAAAATACGATTTTGAAAAGAATATTAGGATGTCTAAACAAGATATCAAAGACGAATACAAAAAATCTGAAGGTGATCCTAAGATTAAAGGGAAGATCAAGGAAAAACAAAGACAGATGGCTATGAGGCGAATGATGCAAGAAGTGCCTAAAGCTGATGTTATCATCACAAACCCTACACATTATGCGATCTGCTTAAAGTATGACGATAACAGCATGGATGCTCCAGTCGTTGTGGCAAAGGGAGTAGATCTAATCGCTCAACGCATCAAAGAGATCGCAAAAGAGCATAACGTAGCGGTTGTAGAAAACAAACCTCTAGCAAGAACGCTGTACGCCCGCGTTGAGATCGGGCATGTGATTCCTGAAGATCTGTTTAAAGCAGTAGCTGAAATTTTAGCCTTTGTATACCGTGTAAAGAAAAAAGCGTAAGGAATGAATAGGAGAGTTTACAGATGAAAGCTAGAGACATGAGTGTTTTAGCAGGCGTTATTCTCATTATCGCCATGCTCGTCATACCAATGCCAACGTTTATGTTGGATTTCTTAATCATAACGAATATATCTCTGGCACTTTTAATCATATTGATTGCCATGAACACAACACAGCCTCTCCAATTTTCCATATTTCCGTCATTGTTATTGTTAGTGACGCTTTTTAGACTAGGGCTAAACGTTTCGACAACGAGAAGCATCCTTTCAACAGGAGATGCCGGAAACGTTGTACATACTTTCGGTGAATTTGTTGTAGGTGGGAATATACTTGTTGGTATCGTAGTATTTTTCATTCTAATTATTATTCAATTTATCGTAATTACGAAAGGATCTGAACGTGTATCAGAAGTTGCTGCAAGGTTTACACTTGATGCGATGCCTGGTAAGCAGATGAGCATCGATGCAGACTTAAATGCTGGTATGATTTCAGATCGGGAAGCGAAAGAAAGACGTGAAACGATTGAACGCGAAGCAGATTTTTACGGAGCGATGGATGGAGCGAGTAAATTTGTTAAAGGTGATGCTATAGCTGGTATTATCATCGTCTTGATCAATATGTTGTTCGGAATCATCATCGGAATGCTTCAGATGGGCCTCAGTTTTGGTGAGAGTGCAGAATTGTTTACAAGAATGACCGTTGGTGATGGATTGGTGTCGCAGATTCCAGCACTCATCATTTCTACAGCGACAGGAATTATTGTGACACGTGCGGCATCAGAAGGAAACTTAGGGTTTGATATCAGCAAACAATTGCTTGCGTATCCTGTCATGCTTTTTGTAGCTGGAGGAACGATCATCATGCTTGGGTTGTTCACACCGATCAATGACTTTTTTACGATTACGATCGGAGGAATTTTAGCAATCGGCGGCTATCTTCTATTAAAAGCAGAACGTGAACAAAAAGTAAAAGAAGAAGTGGTGGAAGAAGATATACAGACAGAACAGCTGAAAAGCCCTGAATCTGTAGTGAACCTTCTGCAGATCGATCCGATTGAATTTGAATTTGGCTACAGTCTTATACCATTAGCAGACACTTCGCAAGGCGGTGACCTATTGGATAGGATCGTTATGATCAGAAGACAGCTGGCTTTAGAACTTGGAATGATCGTACCCGTCGTTCGGATACGAGACAACATCCAGCTTCAGCCGAATGAGTACAGAATAAAAATAAAAGGCAGTCAAGTCGCAAAAGGTGAGTTGCTGTTGGATCATTATTTAGCGATGAGTCCAGGAATTGATGATGAAGAGGTACAAGGTATCGAAACGATGGAACCAGCATTTGGTCTGCCGGCCATCTGGATCGGTGAAGAGATGAAAGAACGAGCTGAATACTCAGGATACACGGTTGTAGATCCCCCTTCAGTGGTCTCGACGCATTTGACAGAAGTGATAAAGAAGCACGCACACGAACTGATTGGAAGACAAGAGACGAAACAACTTGTCGACCACTTCAAAGAATCGTATCCAGCTATTGTGGAGGAAGTAACGCCAGATGTGCTTACGATCGGAGAAGTTCAAAAAGTTTTATCCAAACTTTTACGTGAGCGTATATCGATTCGTAACTTAGCGGTAATCTTTGAAACGTTGGCTGATTTTGCAAAGATGACAAAAGATACAGATCTTTTAACAGAGTATGTAAGACAAGGCTTATCCAGACAGATATCAAAAAGCTATGCGAATGAAAATGAACCTCTGCATGTCATCACACTTGGTGGGTCAGTAGAAAAGAAGATAGCGGATGCTGTTCAGCAAACAGAACATGGTAACTACCTGTCTTTAGATCCGCAAGATTCTCAATCGATCTTTGACAGCATTACATCTGAACTGGAATCGGGACGAAGTTTTGACCAATCGGTCGTTCTCTTATGTTCACCAGCAGTAAGGATGTACGTGAGGCAACTGATTGAGCGTTATCTTCCGGATGTAGCGGTTTTGTCATACAACGAATTGGAACCTGAGCTAGAAGTGAAAAGTGTAGGGGTGGTGAACATCTGATGAAGGTAAAGAAGTATACAGCACAGAACTTGCCAGAAGCTATGAAACTAGTAAGAGCAGATCTTGGAAGCGGTGCGGTCATATTAAATACAAGAGAGGTTCAAGTTGGCGGATTCTTCGGATTCTTTACTAAGAAAAATGTTGAGATTTTCGCTGGACTGGATCAAGACGTAGATTATCAGCTAACAAAGAAGCAACACAAGAATAGTATGAGAGATCAGCAACCTGTTTTTAAAGAAGAGGATCTAACAATGGAGATTCGTCAACTAAAGAAGATGGTTCACACATTGACCGTACAATCAAAAAAGCCAGAAGATACAGCACCATTTGTTAAAGAGTGGGAAGCTTTTCTTGTAAACCAAGAAGTAGATTCAACGATACTTGAAGAACTCATTCCATCATTATCTTCTAAATATGAAAGTCTGGATGAAGCAGAAAGAGAGAACTATGACTGGAATACATGGATCAGTAGCTATCTAAGCGCAAGAATGGCTAAAAGTGAGTTTGGTGGCTTTCATTACGAATCAAAATTTTTAAACTTGATCGGACCGACTGGTGTTGGTAAAACAACAACGATAGCAAAGATTGGAGCAAAAGCGGTTTTAAAGGATGGTAAGAAAGTGGCGTTTATTACGACTGATACTTATCGGATCGCAGCTATCGATCAACTGAAGACATATGCTGAAATATTAAACATTCCATGTGAGGTCGCATATACGGCGGATGATTTTAAGAGAGCGAAAGAGAAGTTCGAAGACTATGACCTTGTTCTCGTAGATTCTGCAGGCAGAAATTTTCTAAATCGATTCTATATTGAAGAACTACAAAGAATCATCCATTTTGATAAAGATATGAAAAACTATCTCGTCCTTTCACTAACTTCAAAATATCGTGATATGGAAACCATCTACAGTCAGTTTAAGAGTTTACCTGTTCATAAGGTGATTTTTACGAAGAAAGATGAAACGAAGACTTACGGTTCACTTCTAAATCTTGCAATCTTAAACAGTGTACCGGTCGGGTATGTTACAAATGGCCAGAACGTCCCTGATGATATGTTTGAAGCCGATGCGGATGAACTAATTCAGACGCTATTAAAGGAAAAAACACAACATGCTTGATCAAGCGATAAGCCTTCGAAAACAGTTGGTCTCTGTCTCATCAAGCAGTGCTCGCGTAATCTCTGTAGTCAGTGGGAAAGGCGGCGTCGGTAAAACAAATGTCACGGTGAATCTTGCCCTTTCGTTGGTTCGGATGGAGAAACGCGTTTTGGTACTGGATCTAGATATAGGTATGGGAAATGTAGACTTAATTCTCGGAAGAAGATCTCACAAGCATATGATGGACATGCTACAGAATCAATTATCTGTCTGGGAGATCATCGAAGAGGGTGAAGACGGCCTTCATACGATTGCTGGCGGTAGGAATTTCGGTTCTCTTACGAGCATAACGGATGAGATGTTGGTACATTTTATGAATCAACTAGAAGAATTAGAGAGATTTTATGATTTTATTTTTCTAGATATGGGTGCAGGTGCAACAGAAACGGCATTAAAATTTGTGCTCTCAAGCCATGAGGTATTGGTAATAGCTACACCTGAGATCACATCACTAACAGATGCCTATTCTATGATGAAATTCATTTATATGAAAGATAAAGAACTTCCCTTCTATTTAGTTATCAACCGATATGAAAACCAAAGAGAAGGAAGAGATACGGTTGAAAAGTTAAGCCATGTTTGTAAACAGTTCTTACAAAAAGAGCTCATCTGTTTAGGACAGATTCCGATGGATCAAGATGTATGGCATGCTGTAAAAAAACAAATTCCCTTTTCTATTCATAAACCATCCTCATTAGCTTCCAAAGCTGTCTATCAGTTAGCGGAAACGTATGTAGGTACGGTGAAACAGCAAGAAGTATCTTATAAGTCTTTCATCGGCAAGTTAAAATCATTTTTTAAAGAAAGGTAGATGCTGCATGAAACAGATCAGAGTGCTAATTGTAGATGATTCTGCCTTTATGAGAAAGCTGATCAAAGAGTTCTTAAGTGAAGATTCTAGGATTATGGTGATCGATACAGCTAGAAACGGACAGGAAGCAATTGATAAAACACTAAAGTTAAAACCAGACGTTATCACAATGGATGTTGAAATGCCCATTTTAAATGGCATAGATGCTGCAAGAACGATCATGAAGAACTGCCCGGTTCCGATCATTATGCTGTCAAGTACAACAAAAATCGGTGCGGAAAATACGATTCTAGCTATAGAAGCGGGAGCTATTGATTTTATCGCTAAACCATCTGGCGCGATATCCTTAGATTTACATAAAGTAAAGAATAGTTTGATAGAAAAAGTGATCACATCTTCAAAAGCAAATATCGCAACAAAAAAAGCTCTGTTTCCATATAAACTTGAAAACAATGTGCAGAAGAGAATGTTAAAGACAGAGCATAAAGACAAGCTGGTTTTGATCGGTACATCGACAGGTGGTCCGAGAGCGTTGCAACAAGTGATCACAAAGCTTCCAAGTGATTTAGATGCACCCGTAGTTGTTGTACAGCATATGCCTGCAGGGTTTACGAGATCGTTAGCAGATCGATTGAATTCATTATCAAACGTTGCTGTAAAAGAGGCGGAAGATCATGAGTTGTTACAAAAAGGTTCTGTTTACATCGCACCAGGTGGCTTTCATATACGACTATACGAAAAAATGGGGCGATTGTACGTTTCGTTACATAAAGATGATCCCGTAGGCGGACATCGACCAGCAGTTAACGTACTGTTCCGGTCTGCAAGCAAACTTCAAGACTACCAAATAGTTGCTGTTATCATGACTGGTATGGGCTCGGATGGCACAGAAGGAATCATAGATTTAAAAGAAGCGGGTTCAACGGTCGTGATTGCAGAAGCAGAAGAATCCTGTATTGTTTATGGAATGCCAAAGGCCGCGGTTCTTTCAAAAAAGGTAGATGAAGTGGTTCATTTAGAGTCAATCGGATCAGCTATTCAAAACCATTTGTAAAATAGGGGGATATATACGATGGAAATGACACGATATCTCGACATATTCATTGAAGAAAGCAAAGAACATTTACAGTCTATTAATCAACAAGCAATGCTGCTAGAAAAAACACCAGGAGAACTATCAATTGTAAATGAGATTTTCCGTTCTGCTCATACATTAAAAGGAATGTCAGCTACGATGGGTTATGAAGACCTAGCTAACCTAACTCATTGTATGGAAAATGTTCTTGATGCGATTCGTAATAACAAATTAAACGTTTCATCTTCTGTTCTAGATGTACTCTTCGCTTCACTTGATCACTTAGAAGCGATGGTAGTGGAAATTTCAGAAGGCGGTAGCGGTAAACGAGATGTCACTGCGACAGTGAAAGAGTTAGAGGCGCTTGAAAAGGGAGAAGTTCCACAATCGACCCAAGCAGAATCAAAAAATAAAGCAGGCTCATTACAAGATTATGATCAATATGAAAAACAGATCATCATTCAATCAAAAGAACAAGGATTTCATGCATACGAGCTATCGATCTCATTAAGAGAAGACTGTATTTTAAAAGCTGCCAGAGTATACATGGTGTTTGAAGTGATCGAACAGATCGGGGAGATCATTAAAACGTTACCAGCGGTAGATATGCTAGAAACAGAACAATTTGGAACACATTTTGCGCTTTCCATCCTTACGAAAGAGTCTGCTGAAAATGTTAAAGAACGTATTTTAAAAGTTTCTGAGATTAATACAGTAGAAGTAAATGATATTAAGGCAGACCAACTCAACATATCTTCAAATTTCGAGAATGAAGAGAATAAAAAAATAGAGCAACAAGAAGTGTCGCCGGAAGATAAAAAGAGTGAAGTACAGCAACCTTCTAAAAAGAGTGAAGTACAGCAACCTTCAAATACGAGTAGCAGCGGAAAAACCATTCGCGTCAATATTGAGAGGCTTGATCAGCTCATGAACTTGTTTGAAGAACTTGTCATCGACCGTGGTCGGCTAGAAGAGATTTCGAAATCATTGAAAAGCATGGAACTAAACGAGACGGTTGAACGAATGTCTCGTGTGTCAGGAGATCTGCAAAACATCATCCTAACGATGAGAATGGTTCCAGTAGAACAAGTCTTCAATCGCTTCCCAAGAATGATAAGAGGACTAGCGAAAGATCTCGGTAAAAAAGTAAACCTTGAGATCGTAGGAGCAGAAACTGAACTTGATCGAACCGTAATCGATGAGATCGGTGATCCGCTTGTTCACTTGCTTCGTAACTCGATTGATCATGGCATCGAAAACCCTGAGGTCCGTTCTTCGAAAGGTAAAAATGAAACAGGTACCATCTATCTAAGAGCTTTTCATAGCGGGAATCATGTGTTTATCGAGATACAAGATGATGGAGCGGGTATTAATAAACAAAAAGTATTAAGTAAAGCAATCGAAAACGGAATCCTCACGAAAGAAATGTCTGAAAATTTGACCGATAAACAGTGTTTTGAATTATTATTCGCTTCAGGCTTTTCTACAGCTGATGTTGTTTCTGACATCTCGGGACGTGGAGTAGGATTGGATGTAGTAAAAAATAAAATTGAGTCGTTAGGTGGCTCTATCGCTGTCGATTCAACAGAAGGATCAGGAACGATCTTTTCCATACAGCTTCCTCTGACTCTATCGATCATGTCTGTCATGCTCGTTGAAATCAGTCGTGAAAAATACGCGATTCCGTTATCATCGATCATTGAAACGGCCATTATTAGAAAAGAAGACATTCTGTCTGCCCACAATCAAAAAGTGATTGATTTTAGAGGTAAAGTGGTACCTCTTGTTAACATGAAAGACATTTTTGAAGTACCTGGTTCAATGGAATCGGGTCAGCACGTTCCTGTAGTCGTAGTAAGAAAAGGAGATAAGATGGCAGCATTAGTTGTTGATTCGTTTATCGGACAGCAAGAGATCGTCTTGAAATCACTCGGTCAGTATTTAACTTCGGTATTTGCTATCTCAGGTGCAACGATTCTAGGAGATGGACAAGTGGCGTTAATTCTCGATTGCAATGCACTCATAAAATAAGGTGGTTAATCATGATGAATGAAGAAAAAGTGATCATCTTTCAATTGAAAGATGAAGAGTATGCAGTACCTGTCCAGCACGTGAAATCGATCGAAAGAATGCAACCAATCACTAGAATTCCAAGAACGGCTTCTTTTGTAAAAGGAGTAATTAATTTAAGAGGTGTTGTTACTCCGATTATCGATCTGCGTTCTCGATTCGAGATTGAAGAAGTAAGCCACACGGATACGACACGAATCATTATTGTATCAGTAGGGACGATCGAAGCGGGGCTTATTGTAGATGCGGCGAATGACGTAATCGATCTTGATAAAGAAAAGATCGAGCCTCCTCCAGAAGTGGTAGGTGGCGTTGATGCTGAGTATATACAAGGAGTGGCAAAGATTGAGAAACGACTATTGATCCTTCTTGATCTTGTGAAAGTTTTGAATCCAGAAAAGCTGGATGTACAACCCACTAAGGAGAGTATCCAATAAGATGGATTTTCTAAGAATTCAGCCTATCCATCTGGATGTCTTACGTGAGATCGGAAACATTGGAGCAGGACATGCAGCGACAGCTTTGTCAACGATGCTGAACAAAGCTGTTGATATGAAAGTCCCTTCCGTGAATGTTATCTCTTTTGAAGAAATATCTGAGATGGTCGGCGGAGCAGAGAACGTTGTGGCTTCCGTTTTCTTGAGAATCGTAGGGGATGCTCCCGGTTGTATGTTCTTCATGCTTCCCGTTGAGCAAGCTGAGAAGCTTTTAGAAGATTTACTAGTCGGTCAAACAGTGGATCTAACAAAAGAAGATGAGTCTGACATCTCATTATCTGCTCTTCAGGAAGTAGGTAACATTCTATCAGGATCATATCTTACTTCGTTCTCTGATTTTACTGGGCTGAATTTACAGCCATCTGTACCTGCCACAAGCATTGACATGGCTGGAGCGATCTTAAGTTTTGGACTTTTGGAAATATCTACCGTTAGTGATTATGCCATTGTTATCGATACAGCATTTACAGATATAGAAAGACAAGACGAGGTAAAAGGTCACTTTTTTCTGTTGCCTGACCCTCTATCCTTCTCAAAAATTTTTCATGCATTAGGAGTTCCGTTGGATGAGTGAAATCATTAAGGTGGGAATCGCTGATATTAACCTCGTTTCTCCTCCAAACACAATTAGAACTACAGGTCTTGGTTCATGTGTGGGCGTCATACTTTTTGATCAAGTAAAAAAAATCGCAGGCATGGCGCATATCATGCTTCCGGATTCATCACTTTCAAAAACTTCTATGTTAAATGAAGGGAAGTATGCGGATACAGCGATTAAGAGTCTCTATGACATGCTGATCAAGAGTGGTGCTAATGGAAAAGGCTTAAAAGCAAAGATCGCTGGAGGCGCACAGATGTTTAAGTTCACCTCCGGAAGTGAAATGATGCGAATTGGTCCAAGAAACGTTGAACGTGTTATTGAAGAGTTATCAGCTCTAAAGATTCCTTTATTAGCAAGCGATGTAGGAGGTTCTAGCGGAAGGACGATCGAGTTCAACCCTGAGAACACTTTATTAACGATTAAAACGGTTAATGCAGGAACAAAGGTCATATAAATACCAAAAAAAACGAGGAGGATTACCATGACGGAGCCATCTTTATTAGAAGAACAATCTTGCTGGGAAAAGTGGAACACGAGTCGTGATCGAGAAGCAGGTGACGAACTGATGCGTGCTTACTTACCACTTGTCAATTATCACGTACAACGTATATCGGTTGGTTTGCCTAAAAGTGTTAACAAAGATGAACTCCGATCCCTCGGTATGCTAGGGTTGTACGATGCTCTAAAAAAATTCGAGCCTGAAAGAGACCTGAAGTTTGATACTTACGCTTCATTTCGGATACGTGGTGCTATTTTAGACGGCTTACGAAGAGAAGACTGGCTTCCAAGAAGTTTAAGAGAAAAAACAAAAAAAGTGGAAGCGGCTATTGAAAGATTGGAACAAGAAAATCTTCGTTCGGTTAGCGCAAGAGAAGTTGCTGATGAATTAGGATACTCAGAAAATGAAGTAACAACCGTTATGTCTGAAAGTTTTCTTGCTAACGTTTTATCAATTGACGAAGAGAACAAAGAAACGGAAAGTCGTGAAAAAGTTAGTTACACGATTGAAGATAAAAAAGCGATCACACCTGAAAATAGTTTACTTCAAGAAGAACTTCACGGTGAGCTTGCATTAGTAATCAAAGAATTGTCTGAGAAAGAGCAGCTTGTAGTAAGTTTGTTCTACTTCGAGGAATTAACATTAACTGAAATCGGACAAGTACTTGGTCTATCTACATCCAGAATATCTCAAATACACTCAAAAGCACTCTTTAGAATTCGACAGGTTCTACAACGATATATGTAAGGGGTAGGGATATGGATCAATGGTTTCATATAAAATTGGAGAATCGTGAAACAGAAGCTCTTTTACAAAAAAATGGAGTTGATATTCCATCTGGTGAAGTCACGTATTCTAAACTGCTAGCTTGGATCGAGTCTAAAGGAATACGACATGGAATTCGAAATGAAGTATTGAGTTTAGTGGTTGAAAATCTAAATCGTTTTGTTTTCCCTGCTGAGATTGCAAAAGGGAAACTCCCTAAAGATGGAGAGTCTGCAAGACTTATTCCATCTTTCTCAAATGAGAAGAAGCTTGATACAAACGAGAATGAGAAGCTAGATTTCAAACGACTTTTTACAATTCCTACAGCTGAGTTCGGAGAAATCTTAGCAAGGAAACAAAACGCGACTGAAGGCATAGCAGGAATAAGTGTTTTTGGAAAAGTAATACCTGCAAAAAAAGGTAAAGATCTAGTAGTGAAAAATGGTGAGAATACCGTTTATATCGAAAGTGAGAAATGTGTCTTTGCTTCAGCGAGTGGAGAGGTTACGTTCCAAAATAATCGTGTAAACATTTATCCGGTTTATCGAGTAGATGGTGATGTTTCCTTAAAGACGGGTCATATTGATTTTGTTGGAAATGTTCACATAACCGGTGATGTGCCTTCGGGGTTTAAAATAAATGCAAAAGGTGATGTTCGAGTCGAAGGCGTCGTTGAAGCAGCTGATATTATTTCTGACGGAAGCGTTGTGATCGGTGGCGGTGTTTTAGGTCAAGGAAAAGGTACGGTTCGTTGTGGTGGAGATTTCACTTCCCTTTATATTAGTCAAGGAAATGTATACGCGGGAGGAAACATCGTGGTAGCACAAACGATTCTTCACAGCCATTGTGAGGCGGAATCTAACGTGATATGTACGAGTGGCAAAGGAAATATTTCTGGTGGCACCTGTATTGCAGGAAACGGAATCTCAGCGAATAACATAGGAAGCGATACAAACTCCAAAACGTTACTATACATAAAAACAAATGATAGAATGGATAAAGAAATCATACATCATGAACATAAAATTCTTGAACTCGAAAAAAATTTAGAAAAATTAACTCATTTAAAAAACGTGTTGATTCAAAAAAATACAGAACAACAAACGATTAATAGAATTATAAATACGATTTCTCAATCGAAACTGGAGATGAATAACCATCGAGAGGAAATCGAAAAATGTAAAAATGCTCTTAAATCTTCTATTAATATTAACAGCACGCTCCATCCTAATGTTGAGATCGGGATCGGAAAATATAAACGAAAGATCCAATCTCCATACACTGCTGCGAAAGTATTTTTAGAAGAGAAGGAAATTGTTGTTCACACGCTATAAGAATAGGATGTGGATGCTGTGAGTCTTAAATTAATCGAGCTCCAAGTGGCAATTCCAAGAACTCTTGATGCTTCAAAAGCAAGCGTTGATCTTATGAACAGAGGACTTCTTCAACAACAGCATACTTCAGAAGAAATACGGAAAAAAGATAAGAAAGAAGCAGAACGGGTCAATCAAAAAGAAGCGACCGAATCAAGTTTATTTCAAACAAATGACCAGCATCAGCAAGAAAAGACGAGTTCAAAGAGTTCGAGTCATCCTTATAAGGGAAGTAAAATCGATTATTCAGGTTAGGATGGATGCGATGTACGCTTTAGTTTTACTAAGTGTGATGTTAAACATAGTATGTTTATATTTAATTTTTAATCTGCACAAGAAATTACAACAAAATAACTCACATGAATCAAAAACAAGTGAAGAAGTAGAAGAGCTTCTTGAGCTTTTTTCAGAAGAGATGAAGCAAGAAAATGAACGCTTGCATGATATGATCTTAGAATTCACACAGAAGAACCATCAACAAATGGATGTGGATGAGATCACGAATGTTAAAATTGAAAAGACAGATACGGGCCAGATTTCAGACGATAAACATTTCTCTAAAGAGACAAATGAAGTATTAATCTTAGCTCAAAAAGGATATAATGCTGAAGAAATTGCAAAAATGCTACATCGAGGAAAAGGTGAAGTAGAGTTACTTTTAAAATTTTATCGTTAACAAGTAAAAAGACTTGCAGAAATTGCGCGAAACATGTTATATTATTTCTCGGTGTTAATCACACACGTTTGCGGATTTGAGTAATGTGGTGCTGACTCAGTCAGTTATTGCTCAAAGGTGAAACAAACGGAGGTAAACAAACCTAGGAGGTGCCATTATGGCAGTAATTTCAATGAAACAATTGTTAGAAGCTGGTGTACACTTTGGTCATCAGACTCGCCGTTGGAATCCGAAAATGTCTCGTTACATTTTCACAGAAAGAAACGGTATCTACATTATCGATCTTCAAAAGACGGTAAAGAAAGTTGAAGAATGCTACAATGTTATGCGTAACATCGCAGCTGACGGCGGAAAGATCCTTTTCGTTGGAACTAAGAAACAAGCTCAAGATTCAGTTAAGGAAGAAGCTGAACGTTCAGACATGTACTACATCAACCAACGTTGGTTAGGTGGAACATTAACAAACTTCGGTACAATCCGCAAGCGTATCAACCGCTTGAAAGATCTTGAAAAAATGCAAGAAGACGGTACTTTTGAAGTACTTCCTAAGAAAGAAGTTATCCTTCTTAAAAAGGAAATGGAACGTCTTGAAAAGTTCCTAGGCGGAATCAAAGACATGAACAAGCTTCCAGACGCATTATTCGTAGTTGACCCTCGTAAAGAGCGCATCGCGATTGCTGAAGCTCGTAAATTAAACATCCCGATCATCGCTATCGTTGATACGAACTGTGATCCGGACGAAGTTGATCACGTTATCCCTGGTAACGATGATGCGATTCGTGCAGTTAAACTTCTTACTGGTAAGATGGCAGATGCTATCATCGAAGCTAACCAAGGCGGAGAAGAAGTAGCAGAAGCAGCTGAAGAAGAAACTACTGCTTAATTAAATGGAATGCTCAAGGGTGGTAGAGGGGATGACCCTTTATCACCCTTTTTATGTAAAGTCACAACTAGCACTACATATCCCATAAGGAGGCAAAAACACATGGCTATTACAGCACAAATGGTTAAAGAATTGCGTGAGAAAACTGGCGCAGGAATGATGGATTGTAAGAAAGCATTAACTGAAACAGATGGTAACATGGAGGCGGCAATCGACTACCTTCGTGAAAAAGGGATCGCGAAAGCTGCTAAGAAAGCTGACCGTATCGCTGCAGAAGGTCTAACTTCTGTAATCGTTGACGGAAACAAAGCAGTTATCCTTGAAGTGAACTCTGAAACAGATTTCGTTGCGAAGAACGAAAACTTCAAAAACTTAATCGCTGAGCTAGGTAACCACTTGTTGGCTACAGAGCCTGCTTCAGTAGAAGATGCACTAGCTTCTGACTTTAACGGAACTTCAGTAAATGACTACATCAACGCAGCAATCGCTAAAATCGGAGAAAAGCTTACACTTCGTCGCTTTGAAATCTTGAAAAAAGACGAGAATGCAGCATTCGGCGCTTACCTTCACATGGGTGGACGCATTGGAGTTCTTTCAGTTGTTGAAGGAACGACAGAAGAAGAAGTTGCGAAAGACGTTTCTATGCACGTTGCAGCAGTAAACCCTAAATACATCTCTCGTGATGAAGTTAGTGAAGAAGAAGTATCACGCGAGCGTAAAGTGTTAACTGAACAAGCACTTAACGAAGGAAAGCCTGAAAACATCGTAGCTAAAATGGTAGAAGGACGTCTTGGTAAATACTTCGAAGATATTTGCTTGAACGACCAATCTTTCATTAAAGATCCAGACCAAAAAGTTGGTAAATATGTAGCTTCCAAAGGTGCTACTGTTAAAGCCTTCATTCGCTTTGAAGTAGGAGAAGGTCTTGAGAAGCGTGAAGACAACTTCGCTGAAGAAGTAATGTCTCAAGTTAAAAAGTAAGCACAGTTTTAAAAAGAGGGGAGCACGTTGTGTTCCTCTTTTTTTACAGAAATAACCTTGGTATTTTAATGGTTTTCAAAAAAGATTGTTGCTTGTGCTTGATAAAGACATCTTTGACTAGTTGATTGAAGTGTAAGGTGCGAGACTCCTGCGGGACGAGCGGTCAGGTGAGACACTTAAAGGCGCAAAGCGGCAAGTGGCTCACCGGTCGCCCCGTGGAAAGCGAGCACCTGAAACGGAAATTAACATCTTTCATAAGCAACAAAGCTTTATACGAAAAGCCTTAACACCAAAGTAAATACATTTTTTTAGGTGATGGAGGGACAAATGACTACTTCAAAATATAAACGAGTCGTCTTGAAATTAAGTGGAGAAGCACTAGCAGGTGAACAAACATCTGGAATCGATCCAAAAATCGTTCAGTCAATTGCAGAACAAGTAAAAGAAATCGTTGAACTCGACGTAGAAGTTGCTGTAGTAGTAGGCGGCGGAAACTTATGGCGTGGTAAGACGGGCAGTGAGATGGGAATGGACCGTGCTTCAGCAGACTATATGGGCATGCTTGCTACTGTGATGAATTCATTAGCCCTTCAAGACAGTCTTGAAAACATCGGGGTTCAAACAAGAGTACAAACATCAATAGAAATGCGCCAGGTTGCAGAACCTTATATCAGAAGAAAAGCCATTCGTCACCTTGAAAAAAAACGCGTTGTCATTTTTGCAGCAGGAACAGGTAACCCGTATTTCTCAACAGATACGACTGCAGCACTAAGAGCAGCGGAAATTGAAGCAGAAGTCATCTTGATGGCTAAGAATAACGTAGACGGCGTATATTCAGCAGATCCTAAATTGGATGAGAACGCTGTTAAGTATACGACATTATCGTATCTTGATCTTTTAAAAGATGGACTAGCAGTAATGGATACGACAGCATCATCACTATGTATGGATAATGATATCCCGTTAGTTGTTTTCTCGATCATGGAAGAAGGAAACATCAAACGAGCAGTGGCTGGAGAAAAAATTGGAACCGTTATAAGGGGGAGAAACTAATGGCAAAAGAAGTTTTAACTCAAGCAGAAGAAAAGATGCAAAAAGCGATCGGAGCTTTAAGACGCGAATATTCAACACTTCGTGCAGGTAGAGCAAACCCTTCTCTATTAGACAGAGTACAAGTTGATTACTACGGAACTCAAACGCCGATCAATCAACTAGCAGGTGTAACAACTCCGGAAGCTAGACTTTTGGTGATCCAGCCTTACGACAAATCTGCAATGGCAGATATTGAAAAGGCGATTCTAAAGTCTGATCTTGGTCTAACACCTTCTAACGATGGGCAAGTGATTCGTATTGCGATTCCAGCACTAACAGAAGAGCGCAGAAAAGAACTAGTTAAACTTGTTAAAAAGTTTGCTGAAGAAGCGAAAGTAGCTCTAAGAAACGTTCGTCGTGATGCGAACGATGATTTGAAAAAACTTGAAAAAGAAGCTGAGATCACAGAAGATGAACTGCGTCGCTATAACGATGATGTTCAAAAGCTCACTGATAAATACACAGCTGAAGTTGATTCTGTAAGTTCTGTTAAAGAAAAAGAAATCATGGAAGTATAAAGCTTTTCCATGTACAATTAAATATAAAAAGCCCTCTATAAAAGGGGGCTTTTTTATTAGACAATATCACCATTTTGCTAGACTTTTAAATGATAAGGTGATTGGCATATGGAGAACACCTCCCTATGAGGTGGATTCTATGAAGTCTAAGAAGATGGAGGCTTATACATGCTTGACAAGCTTTTCTTTAAGAAAAAAAGTCCAGAGAACCATACATTCAGTGAGGAAAACATCCCTAAACATGTAGCCATTATTATGGATGGAAATGGACGGTGGGCACGAAAACGAGCTATGCCGCGAATTGCCGGTCATCATGAAGGGATGAAGACCGTTCGTAAAATCGTTAAAGAAGCGAATAAAATTGGGATAGAAGTTTTAACACTCTATGCTTTTTCAACTGAAAACTGGAAACGTCCACGCGAAGAAGTCGACTTTTTAATGAAACTTCCTGGAGAATTTTTAAATACTTTTCTTCCAGATTTGATTAAAGAGAACGTACAAGTGCGAATAATGGGTAAAAAGGAGTTATTACCCCTTCACACAGTAAAAGCTGTAGATGAAGCAATCAACAAGACGAAGAACAACAGTGGGTTAATCTTAAACTTTGCTCTTAATTATGGCAGTCGTGATGAGATTACTGCTGCGGTTAAAGCTTTGGCTTCTGAGGTGAAACAAGGAAGATTAGAACCGTCACAAATTGATGATTCCATGATTGAACAGCATTTGATGACGCATGATCTGAACGACCCCGATCTTTTGATTCGCACAAGTGGTGAAGTTCGATTAAGTAACTTTATGCTCTGGCAGCTTGCGTATTCTGAATTTTGGTTTACTGAAGTGTTATGGCCAGATTTTTCTGAAGAGCATCTACGAGAAGCTGTATCACAATTTGCCGGACGAGGCAGACGGTATGGCGGTGTTTAATTAAGGAGGACTTATGAAACAACGGATAATAACAGGTGTAATCGCAGCCGTTTTATTTATAGGGATTACCCTTTATGGAAGCTGGCCGTTCTCACTATTAATACTATTGCTAACGGGGATTGGCATGTTTGAATTATTGCGTATGAAAAGAATGGAGCTAAGTTTCGTAGGGGGAATCGGATTCTTATTAGCAGTCTTGATCGCATTACCACAAGACTGGATGAGTTCTTTAGAACCTTTTACTAAAACTGATGCCATTATACTTGCAGTTCTTCTATTACTAGTCGTAACTGTTGTACAAAAGAACCATACAGATTACAATCATATTTCGTTTGTACTTTTTAGTTCTATTTACGTAGGGTTTGGTTTTTTCTATCTACTAGAAACAAGAATATTAGAAGGTGGGGTCCAACTTTTATTCTTGATCCTATTCATGATATGGGCAACAGACTCTGGCGCGTATTTTGTTGGGAAATCGATCGGAAAACGAAAACTTTGGCCGGTGATCTCTCCAAACAAAACGATTGAAGGAGCGGTCGGAGGTATCTTCTTTAGTCTTGTTGTAGGGTTGATCAGCTATTGGACTCATTTTGTGGATATGTCGTTGTCTAATATACTATTGATTTCCATTATCGTAGGTATATTTGGTCAGATAGGTGACTTGGCAGAATCGGCATTCAAACGAATCTACGATGTGAAAGATTCGGGTACTTTGCTTCCTGGACATGGCGGGATATTAGATAGATTAGACAGTGCGTTATTTGTATTCCCGTTGCTCCACGTACTTCACTTGATAGGATAACGTTAGGAGGTATAGGATGAAATCAGTTAGTTTACTTGGTGCAACAGGTTCAATCGGTGTTCAGACCTTAGATGTGATCGCCTCTCATCCAGAACAGTTCAAATTGAGTTCGATGTCTGTAGGTAAGAATATTGAGGCTGCTGAAAAAATCATATACAAATTTCAACCTGAAATTTGTGCTGTTCAAAACGAAGAAGATGCACAAAAACTTCGTTCGAAGGTAAGTTCATCTACAAGAGTTGTCTCAGGTATGGATGGATTGATCGAGGCCGCAGTTTCTACTGATTCAACAGTTGTTGTGAACGCAGTGATCGGTAGTGTAGGCTTAATTCCTACATTAAAAGCCATCGAAGCAAAAAAGACGATCGCTTTGGCTAATAAAGAAACGCTAGTAACGGCAGGTCATCTTGTTATGGAAAAAGCAAAGAAACATAACGTCGCCATTCTTCCGGTCGATTCAGAACATTCAGCGATCTATCAGTGTTTGAACGGTGAAGATCCGAACCGTGTGGAGAAGTTGATATTAACCGCTTCTGGTGGAAGTTTTAGAGACCGTACTCGTGAAGAATTAAAAAATGTTACCGTCGAGGAAGCTTTGAACCATCCGAACTGGTCGATGGGTGCAAAAATCACGATCGATTCTGCGACAATGATGAATAAAGGGTTAGAAGTAATTGAAGCTCATTGGTTATTTTCCTTTGATTATTCGAAAATAGACGTCATTTTACATAAGGAAAGTATCATACACTCTATGGTAGAGTTTGTTGATACAAGCATCATCGCTCATTTGGGACAACCAGACATGAGAGTGCCGATACAATACGCTCTTACATATCCCGATCGACTTGAATTAATAAACGGGAAAAGGTTAAACTTATGGGAAGTTGGGAAGTTGCATTTTCAAGAAATGGATTACGACCGGTTCAGATGTTTAAAACTCGCTTTTCAGGCAGGTACTGCTGGAGGCTTGATGCCGACCATCTTAAATGCTGCGAATGAAAAAGCGGTTGAACTATTCTTGAATGGACATATCTCTTTTCTTGAGATTGAAGAGATGATTGAACGAGCTATGCAGAATTTGTCTAACGTCAGTAAGCCAGACCTTGAGACAATACAAGAAACAGATAATAGGACTCGTCAATATGTGGAGTCACTACTTAGTAAAGGCAGGTAATGGAAATGAACACTGTGATAGCCATTATCATCATTTTAGGTGCTTTAATTTTCTTTCATGAACTCGGACATCTTTTGCTGGCAAAGCGTGCAGGTATCTTATGTCGTGAGTTTGCAATTGGATTCGGCCCGAAAGTGTTTGCCTTCAAGAAAGGGGAAACGGTCTACACGATTCGTCTCTTACCTCTTGGAGGGTTCGTACGTATGGCTGGAGAAGATCCAGAGGGTATTGAACTTAAGGCAGGTCACAGAGTTGGTTTGATCTTCAACCAAGCAAATGAAGTGGAGAAAATTGTTGTCAATCACCGTGAAAAATATCCGGTACAAAAAACGATTACCATTGAAAACGCTGATCTAGAACGTGAATTGTATTTGACTGGTTTTGAAAATGAAGACGCTGGAACATCGACTTATAAAGTGAAAGAAGATGCTCTTTTTGTAGCTGATCATCAAGAGATGCAGATCGCACCATATAACCGCCAGTTTGGATCGAAGACGATCATGCAGAGAACACTTGCGATCTTTGCTGGTCCAGCAATGAACTTTTTACTAGCTTTCGTGATCTTGGTCGTATTTTCTCTCATGCAAGGAATCCCTACAAACGAATCAAGATTAGGTACCCTCCAAGAAGGAGCCGGAGCAGATAAAGCTGGTTTGGTTAAAGGGGACAAAATCATTGCAGTTCAGGGTGAAAAGATGGATGATTGGAAAGAGTTAGTGTCTGTCATTCAAGAAAACCCGGGTGAGAAGTTAATGTTTACGATCAACCGTAACGGAGAAGAGAAAGTGGTTCCTGTTACGCTTGGCTCTCGTAAAGGTGCTGATGATAAGAATGAAGGTTTTATCGGAGCACATCCATATACTGAATCGTCATTCGTTGGTTCATTAGAATATGGTGCTAAACAGACATGGTTTATGACAACTGCCATATTTACAGGGCTTGGACAACTGATAACAGGTCAGCATGGAATCGATCAGCTTTCTGGACCACTTGGAATCTATGAGTATACAGATCAAGCGGCAAAAGCTGGTGTATATATGCTATTGCAATGGGCAGCAATATTGAGTGTCAACTTAGGGATCTTTAACTTACTGCCATTACCGGCACTTGACGGAGGACGACTTCTATTCTTAGGAGTGGAAGCTTTGAGAGGGAAACCGATCGATCCGCAAAAAGAAGGCATGGTCCATTTTATCGGATTTGCATTTTTGATGTTATTGATGCTTGTCGTTACATGGAATGATATACAGAAAATTTTTCTTGGTTAATTTGGGATGATTTGAGGAGTAGAGATTATGAGACAAAGTCAGTTGTTTATGCCAACTTTAAGAGAAGTTCCTGCAGATGCAGATGTTAAAAGCCACCAGCTCTTATTAAGAGCTGGCTTTATCCGTCAGAATGCTGCTGGTATTTATTCTTTTCTTCCATTGGGGAAAAAGGTTCTTCATAAGATAGAGAATATCGTACGAGAAGAAATGAATCGTGCTGGTTCACAAGAGATGATGATGCCAGCATTACAGCTTGCTGAACTTTGGCAAGAAAGTGGCCGTTGGTATAGCTACGGTCCTGAACTTATGAGATTAAAAGACCGACACGATCGTGATTTTGCTCTTGGAGCTACACATGAAGAAGTGATCACGAGTATCATTCGAGATGAAGTGAAATCATATAAGAAGCTTCCTCTTAATCTATATCAGATTCAAACAAAGTTCAGAGATGAAAAACGACCACGTTTCGGATTGTTACGCGGAAGAGAGTTCATCATGAAAGATGCCTATTCTTTCCATGATAAGCAAGAAAGTCTAGATGATACGTATGAAGCGATGAAAGACGCCTACTCGGCGATCTTTAGTCGTTGTGGACTGAACTTCCGTGCGGTTTTAGCGGACTCAGGTGCGATCGGTGGTAAAGATAATCATGAGTTCATGGTTTTATCAGAAATTGGTGAAGATTTGATCGCGTATTCGACGGATTCAGATTTTGCAGCGAACATTGAGATGGCTCCTGTTGTTCTTCGCGAAGAACGTTCACCTGAAGCTCTTATGGACCTGGAAAAAGTAGAAACGAATCACGCGAAAACCATTGAAGAGGTTTCGGATTTTCTACAAGTTGCACCATCAAATGTGATTAAATCATTGCTTTATATCGCTGATGAGCAACCTGTTTTAGTTTTAGTCAGAGGAGATCATGAGGTTAACGAGATTAAGCTTAAAAATGTGCTGTCTGCTAAAGAAGTAGAATTAGCCACGGCAGAAGAAACTAAAAAATGGATGAATGCTGAACATGGATCTCTCGGACCGATTCAGACTTCTAAAGAAGTTAAAGTAATCGCAGATCAAGCGGTGCCATATATGGTAAATGCAGTGTGTGGGGCGAATGAAACGGGATACCATTATACAAATGTTAATCACAATAGAGATTTTGAGGTTGACGAAACGGCTGATCTTCGTTTTGTTGTCGAAGGTGATCTGTCACCAGATGGGAATGGAACGATCGTTTTTGCTAAAGGAATTGAAGTCGGGCATGTGTTCAAACTTGGTAAAGTTTACAGCGAACCGATGAAAGCTTCTTATTTAGATGAGAACGGTAAGAATCAAATCATGTCTATGGGTTGTTATGGAATAGGTGTTTCTCGTACATTAGCAGCAGTAGCTGAAGAAAACAATGATGATAAAGGGTTGATCTGGCCGTTATCATTAACACCGTTCGACGTTCATCTAATCGCTGTTAACAGTAAGAACGCAGAACAAGCAGCACTTTCAGATGAGCTGTACACACAGATCAAGAATGATGGTTTTGATTGCTTATACGATGATCGCCCGGAACGAGCGGGTGTGAAATTTACTGATAGCGATCTTATCGGACTGCCGATTCGCGTTATGGTTGGAAAACGCGCATCAGAAGGCATCGTAGAAGTGAAGATTCGTAAAAGCGGAGAATCTTTCGAAGTGCCTGTTTCTGAATTAAGCAACTTTCTTAAGAATGAGTGGGAAAAGCTTAAAAATTAGTTAGAACGTGATTGAATCGATGATGTCCATAGAGGAGGTACCTCTTTTATATAAGAGGTGCCTTTCTCTTTGGACTTTACGAATGCAGATCTAATCTTTAAGATGATATTCGAGGCTGACTACTTAAAGCTATAGTATAATTAATAAAGTAACGTTTAAGGTTTACGTTGGTTAGTCATGTGAAAACATAATTAAACCCCTTTAAGAGGAGGTTCCTATGAGCGGAAATGATCAACAGATCAGACAAGAGAGGCTGTCGCTTCTATTAGAACAACTAGGTATGCCCGATGAGATGAAAACTGGTTTTTCGGAAGGAACGATCGAAAAACTTACGATAGATAAGAATAATAGAAGCTGGCATTTTATAATTGGACTTCTTCGTCCATTAACCCCTGATAGTTATGCATGGTTTAGTGCCAGCCTTCGCCAAACTTTTCAGCACATTGCTGCGGTGTCTTTTTCTTTACAAACGAAAGAGGGATTTCAAGCAGAAGAGCTTCTTGGCTTTTGGCCGTTGTGCAAAGAAAAATTAGTTGAGACTGCAGCCCCAAGTCTAGGAAGTATGCTTTCTACACAGGATCCTATTGCGGAAGGCAACTTTTTGTGTTTGACCGTACGAAATGATGCGGAAGAAGCGCTTGTACAAAGAAAGCTTTCTCCTGTTATTAAGGAGATGTACAGTCAGTTTGGGTTTCATTCTGTAATGGTCAAAACAGAGATTAAACACTCTGAAGAAGATTTTCAAAAGTTTATCGAACAAAGAAAACAAGAAGATCAGAATAAAGTAATGGAAGCATTGGTTGAAAAAGAAAAAGCTGCTAATCGATCAGATGGTCCTGCAGCAAGAACAGATATTATGATCGGTTATTCGATCAAGGATGAACCCGTTCCGATTCAAACGATTCAAGATGAAGAAAGACGCATAACGATTCAAGGTTATGTCTTTCATTCCGAAACGAGAGAGCTACGAAGCGGACGTACACTATTAACATTTAAGATCACCGATTATACGGACTCGCTATTAATTAAAATTTTCTCTCGAGACAAAGAAGATATTCCTATCCTTCAAGGTATTCAAAAAGGAATGTGGTTAAAAGTTCGAGGAGGAATTCAAAACGATACGTTTGTGAGAGATCTAGTTATGATCGCGAACGATATTAATGAGATCAAACCAGAATTTAGAAAAGATCTAGCAGATGAAGACAACAAACGTGTTGAGCTTCACCTTCACACACCGATGAGTCAGATGGACGCGATATCCTCTGTTTCTTCTTTAGTGGGACAAGCTAAGAAATGGGGTCATCCAGCTATCGCGATAACTGACCATGCTGGTGTTCAGTCTTTTCCAGAAGCTTATAGCGCCGGAAAGAAAAACGGGATCAAGATCCTGTATGGACTTGAAGCGAATCTTGTAGATGATGGTGTACCGATCGCATACAACGAGGCGCCGAGAAAGTTAACAGATGAAACATACATTGTCTTTGACGTTGAGACGACAGGTTTATCAGCTGTATATAATAAAATCATCGAACTTGCAGCTGTAAAGATACGTGGCGGGGAGATCATTGATCGTTTTGAAAGGTTCGCAAACCCTCATGAATCCTTATCTCAAACCACGATCGAACTAACTGGAATTACAGATGATATGGTGGAGAACGCACCAGAGATCGAAGAAGTGCTTCGCGATTTTCATGCGTTTATGGGTGATGATATTCTAGTAGCGCATAACGCGAGCTTTGACATGGGCTTCTTGAACGAAGGATTACGCAAGATAGGATTAGGCGAAGCGAAGAACCCTGTTATTGATACCCTTGAATTGGCAAGGTTCCTGCTACCACAATTAAAGAATCATAGATTGAACACACTTTGTAAAAGGTTCGATATCGAACTAACTCAGCATCACCGAGCAATCTATGATGCTGAAGCAACAGGCTATCTCTTATGGAAGCTATTAAAAGAAACGTTTGAAAAGGATATCTTCTATCACGACCGTTTGAACGATAACATGGGGCAAGGTGGATTTCAGAGATCTAGGCCGTTTCACTGTACGCTCTTAGCTGTGACACAAGAAGGTCTGAAGAATTTATACAAACTTGTCTCTGAATCACATCTATCCTATTTTTATCGAACACCACGTATCCCTAGATCACGATTAAGTAAACTACGAGAAGGTATACTTGTAGGTTCAGCTTGTGATAAAGGTGAAGTGTTTGAAGGTATGATGCAAAAACCGATCGAAGAAGTTGAAAAGATCGCGGAGTTTTATGATTATTTAGAGGTTCAGCCACCTAGTAACTATTATCATCTTATCGAAAGAGAATTAGTCGCAGATGAGATGAATTTAAGAGAGATCCTCTCTAACATCGTGCAGCTTGGAGAGAAATTGAACAAGCCTGTTGTCGCAACAGGAAACGTTCATTATTTAAACCCTGAAGATGCAATCTATAGAAAGATTCTGATCTCTTCTCAAGGTGGAGCGAATCCGCTGAACAGACAAACTCTTCCAGAAGTGCATTTTAGAACGACAGATGAGATGTTGGATCTGTTCTCTTTCTTAGGTGAAGAAAGAGCTCAAAAAGTAGTTTGTGAAAATACGAGACAAATCGCCGACATGATTCAGGATATTAAACCGATCCCGGATGATCTATACACACCCAAGATTGAGGGCGCAGATGAAGAAGTACGCTCCATGAGTTATAACCGAGCAAGAAGCATCTATGGTGAGAATCTTCCTGAACTTGTTGAGAAGAGGCTGGAAAAAGAATTAAAGAGTATTATTGGGCACGGATTTGCGGTTATTTACTTGATCTCACATAAACTTGTAAAAAAATCGTTGATCGATGGATACCTTGTAGGATCGCGTGGATCAGTCGGTTCGTCGTTTGTTGCGACAATGACAGAGATCACTGAAGTGAATCCATTGCCCCCTCATTATGTTTGTCCAAAATGTAAAGAATCCCATTTCTTTAATGATGGTTCCGTTGGTTCTGGTTATGACCTACCAGATAAAGAATGTCCAACATGCGAAGTACTTTATATTAAAGATGGACAAGATATTCCGTTCGAAACGTTCCTTGGATTTAAAGGAGACAAAGTACCTGATATCGATTTAAACTTCTCAGGTGAATATCAGCCTAGAGCACATAACTACACGAAAGAACTATTTGGAGAAGATTATGTGTATCGTGCAGGGACGATAGGTACCGTAGCTGAAAAAACGGCTTATGGTTACGTAAAAGGGTATGCAGGAGACAATAACTTAACGATCCGATCGGCAGAAGTTGATCGTCTCGTAGCTGGATGTACAGGAGTAAAGAGAACAACAGGTCAGCATCCGGGTGGAATAATTGTTGTTCCAGATTATATGGACATCTATGATTTTTGTCCTGTTCAGTTCCCAGCCGATGATAGTGGATCGGAATGGAAGACGACTCATTTTGATTTTCACTCCATTCATGATAACTTATTAAAACTCGATATACTCGGGCACGATGATCCGACCGTAATCCGTATGCTTCAAGATCTAAGCGGTATTGATCCGAAGACCATTCCTGCTTCTGATCCTGAAGTTATGAAAATCTTCTCAGGCCCAGAAGTGTTGGGAGTATCAGAAGAACAGATCATGTGTAAGACAGGTACGTTAGGGATCCCAGAGTTCGGAACAAAGTTCGTAAGACAGATGCTTGAAGAAACAAAACCGAGTACTTTCTCTGAACTTGTACAGATCTCAGGACTTTCTCATGGTACCGATGTATGGCTTAATAACGCGAACGAATTAATCGCAAACGGCACTTGTGTGCTAAAAGACGTTATCGGCTGTCGTGACGATATCATGGTCTACCTGATCTATAAAGGCCTCGAGCCCTCACTTGCTTTTAAGATCATGGAGAGTGTACGTAAAGGAAAGGGTCTGCCGGATGAGTGGATCGATGAGATGAAGAAGAACGATGTACCTGATTGGTATATTGGTTCATGTTTGAAGATCAAATACATGTTCCCTAAGGCGCATGCTGCAGCTTACGTACTGATGGCCGTTCGTATCGCCTATTTTAAAGTTCATTATCCAATCTGGTTCTATGCGGCATATTTCACGGTAAGAGCGGATGATTTTGATGTGGAGTCCATGATCAGAGGATCCAAAGCTTTAAAGACAAAGATCGAAGAGATCTCAGCTAAAGGTCTAGATGCTTCTACAAAAGAGAAGAATTTGCAGACTGTACTCGAGCTAGCTCTTGAGATGTGTGAAAGAGGGTTATCGTTTCAAAAGATCGACCTTTATCGCTCAAGCGCAACAGATTTCTTAGTAGAAGGGGACACTTTGATTCCGCCGTTCAATTCGATCGCAGGATTAGGTACGAACGCAGCATTAAACATTGTAAAAGCAAGAGAACAGGGTGAATTTCTTTCTAAAGAAGATCTTCAGCAGCGTGCAAAGTTATCCAAGACGATTATTGAGTACTTGGATGACCAAGGATGTTTGGAAGGAATGCCTGATGCAAACCAGCTTTCGCTCTTTTAATAAGGGCTTTCTGAAGGCTAGATCAGTTGCAGTATTTTATTGGTTATGGTATAGTATTTTTGGAAATACTGTTGAATGAATAACTGTCGGCGAAAGAGTGGGGCTCCCCACTCTTTCGTTACGTTTTGAGGTCATTCAGTAAGAAGGAGGGCAGCAATGAGTCAGAAGATTACAGAGCTCACTACAGAGCTTGTAACCCCAATCGTTGAAAAACTAGGACTTGAACTTGTTGACGTTGAATTTGTTAAAGAGGGTAAAAACTGGTTTCTCCGTGTATATATCGATTCCACGGATGGGATTGATATCGAGGAATGCGGGACTGTCAGTGAACAATTAAGTGAAAAACTAGATGAACTTGATCCGATCGAACAGCCCTACTTTTTAGAAGTATCTTCTCCAGGTGTTGAAAGACCATTAAAGAAACCTGAAGATGTGAAAAATGCTATCGGCAAAAATGTAAACATAAAACTTTATGAGCCATTAAACGGCGAAAAAGTATATGAAGGACTTTTAAAAGACTTTGACGGTGAAACGCTGTTCATGGAGATTAGAGTGAAAACGCAAGTGAAAAAGGTAGAGTTACCTTATGCTAAAGTGGCCAACGCCCGTCTTGCGGTTGTTTTTTAATGAAGAGGGGAGAAGAAAAATGAGTACCGAGCTTTTGGATGCACTTACATTGTTAGAAAAGGAAAAAGGGATCAGTAAAGAAGTTATTATTGAAGCGATTGAAGCTGCCCTTATTTCTGCGTACAAACGCAATTTTCATCAAGCGCAAAATGTTCGTGTTGATTTTAACAGAGACACAGGAAGTATCCGTGTTTTTTCAAGAAAAAATGTGGTTGAAGAAGTTGAGGACGATCGTCAAGAGATCTCAGTGGCAGAAGCTCAAGCGATCAACCCTGGTTATGAATTAGAAGATATTGTAGAAGAAGAAGTAACACCAAAAGATTTTGGTCGTATTGCTGCTCAAACAGCAAAACAAGTTGTTACACAGCGCGTACGTGAAGCAGAGCGTGGCATCATCTTCTCAGAATTTATTGATCGTGAAGAAGACATCATCACGGGAATCGTTCAACGACAAGACCACCGTTATATGTATGTTAGCCTAGGTAGAGTTGAAGCTCTTCTACCTGCTGCTGAACAGATGCCTGGTGAATCTCATACTACGAACGACCGCATCAAAGTCTACATTACTAAAGTTGAAAAGACCACAAAAGGTCCTCAGATCTTAGTATCAAGAACGCACCCAGGTCTTTTAAAACGTTTATTCGAGCTTGAAGTGCCAGAGATCTATGATGGAACGGTTGAGATCAAATCGATCGCTCGTGAAGCGGGTGACCGTTCAAAGATTGCCGTACATGCTGCTGATCCTGAAGTGGATCCGGTTGGTTCTTGTGTTGGACAAAAAGGCGCACGTGTTCAAACGATCGTAAACGAATTGAACGGCGAGAAGATCGATATCGTTCGATGGAGTGAAGATCCAGTTGTATATGTAGCAAATTCTCTTAGTCCAGCAAAAGTACTAGAAGTACAAGTCAATGAAGAGGAAAAGATGACGACTGTTATCGTTCCAGACTATCAACTTTCATTAGCGATTGGTAAAAGAGGCCAAAATGCTCGTTTAGCTGCAAAGTTAACAGGTTGGAAGATTGATATTAAAAGTGAAACAGAAGCAATAGAATCAGGTGTGTACGATCCATCAAACGCTCGCAGTGATTTTTTCGAAGATACTGATGAGGATGAAGAGTAAGAAAAGACGAGGTGGAGACAATGAAAACACGTAAAATTCCGATGAGAAAATGCGTAGCCTGTCAAGAGATGAAGGCTAAAAAAGAATTAACACGTATTGTCCGCTCACCAGAAGGAGAAGTCTCTGTCGACACGTCAGGGAAAAAATCCGGAAGAGGAGCCTACCTTTGTCATGAACCAGCTTGTATCGAACAAGCAAAAAAGAAAAAGGTTCTTGAGTCACATCTCAAAACAAAGATTCCAGCTGATCTGTTTGAACAGCTTGAAAAAGGAAGTCATACATCTTGAAACCAACTCCTTGGGAAAACTTTCTTGGAATAGCAGCTCGAGCCGGTAAAGTCATATCCGGTGAAGAACTAGTTGTGAAAAGCATCCAAAAGCAAAACGCGAAAATTGTTCTGCTATCAAAAGATGCTTCTGATAATACAAAGAAAAAAGTTACAGATAAATGTGCCTTTTACAAAATTGATCTTGCTTGGGTAGAAGATCGCAATGTTTTAGGCAGGGCTATCGGTAAGGAGCAACGAGTTGTAGTTGCTGTAAATGATCAAGGATTTTCTAAGAGATTGAAGGAACTTCTTGATCACTAACTCGGGGGTGAACATATGAGTAAAATCCGCGTATACGAATATGCGAAACAGAAAAATGTTCAAAGTAAAGACATTATTGAAAAGCTTAAAACGATGGATGTCCACGTTGCGAATCATATGTCTATGATTGATCAGGCAGCTCTTAAAAAGCTGGATGAAGCTTATCGTCCAAAGACCAACAAAGATCAACCAAAATCAACGAATCAAAATCAACTCCCTAAATCAGATGTGAAAAATAGCAACCCTGGTAATGACACCAAATCTAATAAAAAGGAAGTTCAAAAAGAGAGTAATATGAAAATAAAAAAAGAGAACAATAACTCGTCACAAGCTAAAGGACCAAAGTCCACGAATACTAACAACCAAAGTAATCAGAACAAAACTAGCAACAACACTCAAAACAAAAATAGCAACAACAATCAAAATAAGAGCAATAGCAATCATCCAAACAACAAGAATAATAACAACAGAAACCAAAACAATAATAGAAACAACAACAAGAACAATAACAATCGCAACAAACAAAACAGAGGCGGCGGAAACCAGCAACAACAAGCTCCTCAGAAGAAAGTTCTTGAAACACCGAGCAAAATCACTTTCACTGAATCCCTTCAAGTAGGTGAATTGGCTAAAAAGTTAAACAAAGATACGTCTGAGATCATTAAAAAGTTAATGGGCCTTGGAATCATGGCAACGATCAATCAAGAGCTTGATAAAGAAGCGATCGAACTGATCGCAGCAGACTATGATGTAGAAGTAGAAGAAGAGATCATCGTAGATGAGACTGAATTCGAAAACTACGAAATCGTAGATGAAGAAAAAGATCTTCAAGTTCGTCCGCCAGTCGTTACGATCATGGGTCACGTTGACCATGGTAAAACAACGCTTCTTGATGCGATCCGTAACACAAAGGTAACTGCAGGTGAAGCTGGTGGAATTACACAGCATATCGGTGCTTATCAAATCACGAACAACGGAAAACAGATTACGTTCCTAGATACTCCTGGACATGCTGCATTTACAACGATGCGTGCTCGTGGAGCTCAAGTAACAGATATCACGATTCTAGTTGTAGCTGCTGATGACGGTGTTATGCCTCAGACAGTAGAAGCGATCAACCATGCTAAAGCAGCAGAAGTTCCAATTATCGTTGCTGTAAACAAGATGGATAAAGAATCGGCTAACCCAGATCGCGTTATGCAAGAACTAACTGAGCACGGACTTGTTTCGGAAGCTTGGGGTGGAGATACGATCTTCGTAAACGTATCTGCGATTAAAGGTGACGGAATTGATGATCTGCTTGAGATGATTAACCTTGTGTCTGAAGTTGAAGAATTAAAAGCAAATCCAAACCGTACAGCAGTCGGGACTGTAATCGAAGCACAGCTTGATAAAGGCCGTGGATCTGTAGCAACTCTTCTCGTTCAATCGGGAACGCTGAACGTTGGTGATCCAATCGTAGTAGGACACACATATGGTCGTGTTCGTGCGATGGTCAACGACCTTGGCCGCAGAGTTAAAACGGTAGGACCTTCTACACCAGTTGAAATCACTGGATTGAATGATGTTCCACAAGCTGGTGATCAGTTCATGGTCTTTGCTGATGAGAAAAAAGCTCGTCAAGTTGGTGAGTCACGCTTCAAAAAGCAACAAGATGCACAACGTAAAGAGTCTTCTAAATTAAACCTTGATGACCTCTTTAATCAGATTAAAGAAGGTGACATCAAAGAAATTAATGTCATCATCAAAGGTGATGTTCAAGGTTCTGTTGAGGCACTTGCAGGATCGTTACAAAAGATCGACGTTGAAGGCGTAAAAGTGAAGATCATCCACTCAGGTGTTGGAGCGATCAACGAGTATGATATTATGCTTGCATCCGCTTCAAACGCGATCGTGATCGGTTTTAACGTTCGTCCTGATAATGGTGCAAAGCGTACGGCTGATGCTGAAAAAGTTGATGTTCGTCTGCATAGAATTATCTATAACGTAATTGAAGAGATCGAGTCAGCGATGAAAGGGATGCTTGACCCAGAATTCGAAGAAAAAGTGATCGGGCAAGTTGAAGTTCGTACGACTTTCAAAGTTTCTAAAGTCGGTACGATCGCTGGATGTTACGTTACTGAAGGTAAGATCACGAGAGATTCTACTGTTCGCTTGATTCGTGACGGTGTTGTATCTTACGAAGGTAAGATCGATGCACTTAAACGATTTAAAGACGATGCTAAAGAAGTATCTGCTGGGTATGAATGTGGGATCACGCTAGAAAAGTTCAATGATATTAAAGAAGGCGACATCATTGAAGCTTACATCATGGAAGAGATTAAAGTAAAATGATCGGGTTCTTAACGGTTGAGTTTTTTATCTATGAAGCACAGTCGTTAAAAGATAAACTTTCAGTTGTTCAAAAAGCGGTAAACAGGCTTCGTCAACGATTAAACGTGGCTGTATCTGAAACAGATCATCAAGATTTGTGGCAGCGCGCAGAGATAAGTATGGTTACCGTTTCTTCGGACAAAATAATAGCAGAAAAAGAATTGCAAAGAGCACTTGCGATCATTACATCTATTACTGAGTTGGAAGTTACACGTTCAAACATCGAGTGGCTGTAAGGCAAGTGGCAAGAAACGGGGTGTAGTAAAAATGGGCACAATCCGTTCCAATCGTATTGGGGAACAGATGAAAAAAGAGCTTAGTGACATTATAGGCCGAAAAATCAAAGACCCCCGCGTAGGTTTTGTGACCGTTACGGCGGTAGATGTAACTGGTGATCTACAGCAGGCAACTGTTTATGTTTCTGTGTTTGGTGATGCCGATCAAAAGGAACAAACATTGCGAAGTCTAGCGAAAGCTACAGGTTTTATTCGTACGGAAATCGGAAAACGAATCCGCATGCGTAAAACACCAGACATCTTTTTTAAATTTGATGAATCTCTAAATTATGGAAGTAAGATCGAAAGTCTTTTGTCTGATATCAAACGTGAGGATGAAGAAGACGAAGAAAACGAAGAGCATCCGAAACCATAATAGCAGATGGATAGGCAATTAATTTTGTCTATCCATTTTTTGCTTACAAAACGTGATAATGTGATCGAAGGAGAAGCTTTTATGAGTGCAAGACAAGGAATTTTGGCATTGAAAAAACCTGCTGGTATGACATCACATGATTGTGTGGCAAAGATACGAAGAATCTTTAGAACCAAAAAGGTGGGTCATACAGGGACATTAGATCCTGAGGTAACAGGGGTTCTTCCTATTTGTATCGGAAGAGCGACAAAGATCGCAGAGTACATGTCAGACTATGGCAAGGAATATATAGGTGAAGTTACTTTAGGATTCTCTACAGAGACCGAAGACGCTCACGGTGAAAAAGTAGAAGAAAAACAAGTAGAAAAAGATATCCCATTTTCGGCGATCAAAGACATTTTACAGTCTTTACAAGGAGAGATCGAACAGGTTCCACCGATGTATTCCGCGGTTAAAGTTAACGGTAAAAAACTTTATGAATATGCGAGACAAGGGCTGACTGTTGAACGGCCGAAACGTAATGTTACGATTCATGAACTCGAGCTGATCAACGATAGTGATTTATTGAGTAAAGAAGAGCCGGTATTTTCCTTCCGAGTACGATGTTCCAAAGGTACATACGTTAGAACACTTGCTGTTGAGATCGGTGCGAGACTTGGATATCCAGCACATATGTCATCTTTGATCAGAACAGCATCAGGACCTTTTACTATTGAAGAATGTGTGAAGTTTGAGCAGCTTGAAAGCGGTGAGACGCCTTTAGATGATTATCTGTTTCCTCTTGAAAAAGGAATCTCTCACTTTCCAAAATGGACAGTTACAGAGGACTTGTTGTTTAAGATTAAAAATGGTTCTGTGCTTGAAGCACCAAATGATTTGGTAGAAAGCCCTTTTGGTGTTTATAATGAAGAAGGAAAATGTCTAGCCATTTATGAGAAACATCCTTCAAAACCAGGTTTAATAAAACCGGTTAAAGTGTTAGCCATTGATTAACGAAAGAAGTTAGTAGGTGAGTTTTTGGAAACGATTGTTATAAGTCATCCGCATCATTTTGAACAAGATAACCTTCCATCAACTGTATTGGCTTTAGGTTATTTTGACGGAATTCATGTAGGACACCAACGTGTGATCAACACGGCAGTAGAGCTTGCAAAGCAGAATAACGCCGTTCCTGCTGTTATGAGCTTCCATCCGCATCCGTCTGTCGTATTAGGCAAGAGTGATCAAAATTGGACCTATATCACACCTTTAGAAGAAAAAAAGAAGATTCTAGAGGAGATGGGTGTAGAGCGATTTTATCTTGTGAAATTTGATCATGTTTTTGCAGGTCTCGATACTCAGGAGTTTGTTGATCAGTATGTGATCGGATTGAACGTAGTCCATGTTGTTACTGGTTTTGATTTTTCATATGGAAAGTATGGAAAAGGAAACGTTGAAACATTAGTAAAAGAGTCTAACGGAAAGTTTGGACAGACGGTTATTGAAAAGATTGAAAAAGATGGCCAAAAAATAAGTTCTACATTGATTCGCAACTACTTAAAAGAAGGTCAAGTCGATGAGATTGAGCCTTACTTGGGTAGAAGATATAAACTTAACGGTACAGTGATTCATGGGGATAAGCGAGGTCGTACCATCGGGTTCCCGACTGCGAACCTAGACACCGATCAGTATTCACTGCCAAAAGTCGGAGTTTACGCAGTCGAGGTTTCTATCGATAACAAAAATTATCTAGCGATGGCGAATGTAGGCTACAAGCCGACATTTAAAGATGATCAAAAAAAACCTTCCCTTGAAGTGCATATCTTCGACTTCAACAAAGAGATTTATGGTGAAGATGTTCGGATCACTTGGTTGAAGAGAATCCGTGATGAAAAGAAATTTAATGGAATTGATGATCTTATCGCGCAGCTTCATGCAGATAAAAGCAAAACGTATGAAATCATACAATCACTGTAATAAAAAACTTGCATTTATTCTATAAAAAGTCTATGATAATAACTGTACATTTTAATGTGCACATAACCATTGCTTGGCAAATCGAGTCACCGACGTTTGCTCGGTAATTGGTGTTTCTATTATTAAGGAGGTGAAAAGGATGGCTATTACTCAAGAGCGTAAGAACGAACTAATCAGCGAGTATAAGGTACATGATACGGACACTGGATCTCCAGAAGTTCAAATCGCTATCCTTACTGAACAAATCAATGAGTTGAATGATCACTTGCGTACACACAAGAAAGATCACCACTCACGTCGTGGTCTATTGAAAATGGTTGGTAAGCGTCGTAACTTGTTAACGTACCTACGTAACAAGGACATCACGCGTTACCGCGAATTGATCGGAAGACTTGGATTACGTCGTTAATCCAGCAAAGCGGGATATATTTCCCGCTTTTTTTATTGCAAGCATTCATCCATAAACGGCACGAAACATGTTATTCTTGGTATGTATGAGTAAATTCTTTCGAGTTTTTCTTTTTAGGAAGGACTCCGTTAGGATATAATAGAACCATAATATGATAGGATTTTTCTAAGTGTTGAGAGGAGTACCAAGTAAAATGGATCAACAAAAAAGAACTTTTACAATGGACTGGGCGGGTAGAACGCTTACGTTCGAAATTGGAGAATTAGCAAAACAAGCAAACGGTGCTGTAATGGTCAGATATGGTGATACTGCAGTGCTTTCAACAGCTGTTGCATCAAAACAGCCTAAAAACCTTAGTTTCTTTCCGCTGACAGTAAACTACGAAGAGCGTTTATATGCAGTTGGTAAAATTCCAGGTGGATTTATTAAACGTGAAGGACGTCCAAGCGAAAAAGCTGTATTGGCGAGTCGTTTGATCGACCGTCCTATTCGTCCTCTATTCGCAGATGGTTTCCGTAATGAAGTACAAGTTGTCAGCACTGTAATGAGTGTAGATCAAAACTGTTCTTCAGAAATGGCTGCGATGATCGGATCATCCCTTGCGTTGTCTATTTCTGATATTCCTTTTGAAGGACCGATCGCTGGAGTAACTGTTGGTCGAATCGAAGGCAAATTTGTGATCAATCCAACGGTTGAACAAAATGAAAAAAGTGATATTCAATTAATTGTAGCGGGTACTAAACATGCTATCAACATGGTTGAAGCTGGTGCAGAAGAGGTTTCTGAAGAAGTGATGCTAGAAGCAATCATGTTCGGTCATGAAGAGATCAAGCGCTTAATCGCTTTCCAAGAAGAGATCGTTGCTGAAATCGGTAAAGAAAAGATGGAGATTGTTCTTCATGAGCTAGATAAAGATGTTGAACAAGAAGTTCGTGAATTTGTTGGAAACGATGTGAAAGAAGCAGTTAAGGTTGTTGAAAAGCATGCTCGTCAAGAAGCTTTAGACGCTGTAAGTGCAAACGTCGCTTCTCGCTATGAAGAAGATGAAGATAAAGCCAGCGAAGCAAAAGAGGTTTTACATAAACTCATCAAAGAAGAAGTACGTCGCTTGATCCTAAAGGAGAAAGTACGTCCGGATGGAAGGAAGACAGATGAAATCCGTCAACTTTCTTCAAAAGTTGGCATTTTAGCAAGAACGCATGGTTCAGGTCTATTTACACGTGGGCAGACTCAAGCGCTCAGCATCTGTACATTAGGTGCTCTTGGCGACGTTCAAGTCCTTGATGGTCTTGGTGTGGAAGAGTCAAAACGTTTCATGCATCAATATAATTTCCCTCCATTCAGTGTAGGTGAAACTGGGTTTATGCGTGGACCAGGTAGACGTGAAATCGGACATGGTGCACTCGGTGAACGTGCTTTAGAGCAAGTGATTCCGAACGAAGAAGAGTTCCCATACACGATTCGTCTTGTTTCAGAAGTATTAGAATCCAACGGTTCTACATCACAAGCAAGTATTTGTGCAAGTACACTTGCGTTGATGGATGCTGGTGTTCCGATTAAGGCACCAGTTGCTGGTATTGCGATGGGTCTGATCTCTGATGGTGAAGATGTAACGGTGTTAACGGATATTCAAGGCATGGAAGATCATCTTGGAGATATGGACTTTAAAGTGGCAGGAACTCCTAACGGTATCACTGCTCTTCAAATGGATATTAAAATTTCAGGAATTAATCGTGAAATTCTTCAAGAAGCTTTAACACAAGCAAAAGAAGGACGAATGATCATCCTAAAGTCTATGCTTGCTACACTTTCAGAATCTCGTACACAACTTTCTCAATATGCACCTAAGATCTTAACGATGAAGATCAATCCGGATAAGATCCGTGATGTAATCGGGCCGAGCGGGAAGATCATCAACAAGATCATTGAAGAAACGGGTGTTAAGATTGATATCGAGCAAGATGGTACAGTCTTCATCGCTTCAACTGACGAAGCTATGAACAAAAAAGCGAAGAAAATCATTGAAGATATTGTTCGTGAAGTTCAAGTAGGTGAGTACTACATGGGTAAAGTTAAACGTATCGAAAAGTTTGGTGCGTTCGTAGAACTATTCAGCGGTAAAGATGGACTCGTTCATATCTCTGAACTTGCTGAAGAACGTGTAGGAAAAGTTGAAGATGTTGTAAAGCTTGGTGACGAGATCATGGTTAAAGTAATGGAGATCGATAATCAAGGTCGTGTTAACTTATCTCGTAAAGTTGTATTGAAAGAAGAAAAAGCAAAGAACGAGCAGCAACAAAACGCATAAAATAAATAGCAAAAGACTGATCCATACAGATACATTGTATCATTGTGGTCAGTCTTTTTTTGTGTGTTGTAATAATAGCTCTTTACTTAAGGATTGGTACAACAAGAGCCGATACACTCCTTTTAATACATACACAAGCGGTTTTATAAACGTTCTAACCTGTCCAAATCGTTCATACCTTGGTTACAGGGAGGGAGTTCATGTGAAAAATAAAATTCTTCAATGGTCATTAGTCGTTATGGTTATCACTTCGATAGCATTTTCGTTGCATAATCCATTCACAAGCACGTATATTGAGAGTTTGAAGGCTCAGAGTATAGCCGTTTCACAAATGGAGTCTAATTCAATCTATCAGCAGATCAAAGAAAAAGCAAAGGAGCTTAATCGTCCTCCTAAAAATGCAGAAATTGATCCGGTCTGGAAAGCAACTCCTGGTTATAATGGTGTTGTTGTCGACATGGACGCATCCTTTAAAGCGATGAAGAAAGCAAATAAATTTGATCAAAATAAACTTGTTATAAAACAAATAAATCCTAGTGTTCATCTTGGAGACCTTCCTGCATCACCTATCTATAGAGGGAACCCTGAAAAACCTATGGTTACACTATTAGTTAACGTTGCATGGGGAAATGAGTACCTTCCTAGCATGCTTCAGACGATGAAGAAGAATAATGTGAAATCTACTTATTTTCTAGATGGTTCGTGGGTGAAGAAGAATCCATCACTGGCTAAGATGATCGCAGAAGAAAAACATGAGATCGGTAATCACGCTTACTCCCATCCAGATCTTAAGAAGATGACCAATACAAGAATAACCGAGGAACTTAAACAAACGAACGAAGTGATACATGCGACACTCGACATACAGCCAAAATGGTTTGCTCCTCCAAGTGGCAGTTTCCGGAACGACGTTGTACAAATCGCTTCGGAGATGGATATGAAGACCATTCTTTGGACGGTGGATACGATCGATTGGAGAAAACCTAATCCTGATGAGATGGTAAACAGAGTTCTCAGTAAAGTTCATCCTGGTGCAATGATCTTAATGCATCCAACAGAGTCATCCTCTGCCGGTCTTGAAAAACTCATTAAAGGAATTAAAGCAAAAGGATATAGCATCGGAACGGTTTCAGACTTGATGGATGAAACGAGATTAGTTCCTAAAACCATCAAGTAAAGTTGTGTACGCGTTATGATAATGGTATATTGTTCCTATGATTTATGTGGAACAACTGACAGCTAGGGGGAAACAAGTTTGATTAAAAGATATACATGCTCAAACGGCGTGCGAATCGTTCTGGAAAACATTCCAACAGTACGCTCTGTAGCGATCGGAGTTTGGATCGGCACAGGCTCTAGGTTTGAAAACACAAAAAACAACGGAATTTCGCATTTTCTAGAGCACATGTTCTTTAAAGGAACGAAGACGAGAACGGCACGAGAAATTGCTGAATCTTTTGATAGCATCGGTGGACAAGTGAATGCTTTCACTTCTAAAGAATACACGTGTTATTATGCTAAAGTTTTAGATACACATTCACCATATGCTTTAGAAGTATTAGCGGATATGTTTTTTAACTCAACCTTCGATGAAGGAGAGTTATCGAAAGAAAAGAATGTTGTCTTAGAAGAAATTAAAATGTATGAAGATACACCTGATGATATTGTTCATGATATGTTAAGCCGTGCTAGTTTTAAAAACCATGAACTCGGCTTTCCGATTTTAGGTACAGAAGAAACATTGAACACATTTACGGGTCATACACTTCGAGATTATATGGATACTCATTATGTGCCGGAAGAAGTAGTCATTTCTGTCGCAGGAAACGTCGATGAATCGTTTATAAAGGAAGTTGAAAAATGGTTCGGTGACTACAAAACAAGCGGAGTGATTAAGCCGGAAATTCAAACGCCAGTATTTTATCCTGAGAAGCTAACCCGTAAGAAAGAAACAGAACAAGCACATCTTTGTCTTGGATTTCCTGGACTCTCTCTAAAAGATGAACGCAGCTACAGTTTGATCATTTTAAATAATATTTTCGGATCAAGCATGTCTAGCCGTTTGTTTCAAGAAGTACGAGAGCAAAAGGGGTTAGCTTATTCTGTGTTCTCTTACCATTCAGCTTTCCAAGATAATGGGATCTTTACGATTTATGGAGGAACAGCTCCACATCAATTAGATGAATTGTATAATACGATCTTAAATATTGTAGATGATTTAAAAGAGAACGGAATCACTGACAAAGAATTAAAGAACTCAAAAGAACAGATAAAAGGAAACTTGATGCTGAGTCTTGAAAGCACGAACAGCAGAATGAGCCGCAACGGAAAACACGAGCTCATCTTAGGCTACCACCGCACTCTTGATGATATGGTGGAATCGATCGATAACGTTTCAAAAGACGATGTAGACACGTTGGTTCAGTCTATCTTAAGTGAAGGCTGTTCAGCTTCTCTAGTGAGTCCGTCTGGAGATCTTCCAAAAGTCCTTCAATAGCATAGCTACTATACTAAGAAACCCGGAATGTATCCGGGTTTTTTCTCGTTTTTAGATATCTTCCTTAAAAATGGGCTTAATGTTTTCTGAATGCCCCAAACATAGGAGTAGCTCATGAATATAATGGTGTTGATTGAAAGCTTATGATCGTGTTTATTAGCATCTAGCGTTTTTTAAATAGTCGTATACCGTTGTGCAGAATGTCTTTCTGTAACCAGATAGGCGGGGTGTTCATATGATGGTGAACGTGGATAGTAATCCCCTGCAAGAAAAGGAACAACGGAGAAAGGGGAGAAAGAATGTTAACGGATTTGCATATCGCGGTTTTTGGCGGCGATGCGAGACAGTTAGAAGTTATTCGGAAACTAACAGAACTGGATGCGATACTTACACTTATTGGTTATGACCAACTTGATCATGGATTCACTGGAGCTTCAAAGATGGATATAGATGAAGTAGACTTCACAAAGTTAGACAGCATCATTCTGCCTGTAAGTGGAACAGGACTTCAGGGGGAGATCGATACTATCTTCTCAAATAAAAAAATGATTCTTACAGAAGATCATCTTAAAAAGACAAAAAACCATTGCCAAGTATTTTCAGGTATCAGCAATTCTTATTTAGATGGTATCACAAAAAACAGCAATAGAAAGCTAACCAAACTATTTGAAAGAGATGATGTGGCGATCTATAACAGCATTCCTACTGTTGAAGGAACGATCATGATGGTCATCCAGCACACGGATATCACCATCCATCAATCAAATACGGTTGTGTTGGGATTTGGTCGTGTAGGAATGAGTGTAGCGAGAACATTCCAAGCATTAGGAGCGCGTGTAAAAGTGGGAGCGAGAAAATCTGAGCATATGGCAAGGATCTCTGAGATGGGGATGATCCCTTTTCATTTAGATGATCTAAAGAATGAAGTCTATGAAACGGACGTTTGCATTAACACGATTCCCACACAGATCGTGAATGCTGATGTCATCTCAAAGTTTCCTTCACATACATTAGTTGTTGATCTTGCTTCAAAACCTGGGGGCACTGATTTTAGGTATGCAGAAAAGCGTGGCATCAAAGCACTTCTTGCACCAGGATTACCAGGAATTGTAGCTCCTAAAACTGCGGGTAAGATTGTTGCAAATGTACTTTCGCAGCTCTTAATCCATGAATTTAAGCGGAAGGGGTAATGATGATGGATTTTAAAGATAAGCATATCGGTTTTGGCTTAACGGGATCTCATTGTACGTACGATGTCGTGTTTCCTCAGATTCAAAAGCTGGTTGAGTTAGGAGCGAACGTTTCTCCATTTTTTACACATACCGTAGGTCACACGACTACACGTTTTGGAGTAGAAGGAGAATGGGTGGAAAAGATTAAAGAGATCACTGGAAACGAACCGGTAGATTCTATTGTAAAGGCTGAGCCATTTGGACCGAAAACACCACTTGATTGTATGGTCATTGCACCGTTGACAGGAAATTCGATAAGTAAATTTGCGAATGCGATGACAGATTCTCCTGTATTAATGGGTGCAAAAGCAACACTTCGTAATCAAAAACCTGTCGTTCTCGGAATTTCTACGAACGATGGTCTAGGATTGAACGGTGTAAATATCATGAGGTTGATGGCAACAAAAAATATCTATTTCATTCCATTCAGCCAAGACGACCCAGTCAAAAAGCAAAATTCATTAGTCGCTCATATGGATGCTCTTATTGAAACGATTGACCTCGCAATTCAAGGGAAACAGCTCCAGCCAGTTCTTAGGGTAAGAGATTTAGGGTAATCCAACGAACAACAGAAGAAAATCCGTTCATAACCTCAAAGTTTATGATAAAATATGATAAATTATATGGATTAACTAGGAGAAACTAAATCTTTGAGTTTCTCCTTCTGTTGTAGATTGCTTACCTTAAACAATAAAGGAGTTAATAGAGTATGAGTCAAAAATCATTTCATGTAGCTGTTGTAGGAGCGACTGGCGCAGTTGGCCAGCAGATGTTAAATACGTTAAGTGAAAAAAACTTTCCTATAAAAAAGTTATCTCTTCTGGCAAGTAAAAGATCAGCAGGACAGGTCATCACGTTTAATGGAGAATCTCATACGATTCAAGAAGCAACTCCTGAAGCATTTGAAGGTGTTGATCTAGCATTGTTCTCAGCTGGTGGTTCTGTTTCCAAAGCTCTTGCACACGAAGCGGTGAAGAGGGGTGCGATTGTTGTAGACAACACGAGCGCATTTAGAATGGATCCGAACGTACCACTCGTTGTACCTGAAGTAAATGAACAAGACTTATTAAAACATAACGGAATCATTGCGAATCCGAACTGTTCAACGATACAGATGGTCGTTGCCCTTCAGCCTCTTCATGAAAAGTTCGGGCTGAAAAAAGTAATCGTATCTACTTACCAAGCGGTTTCAGGAGCTGGAGCTAAAGCTGTTGAAGAACTAAAAGATCAATCAAGAGCGATTTTGAACGATGAACCATTTGAAGCTTCCATTATGCCTTGTGCCTCAGACAAGAAACACTATCAGATCGCTTTTAACGCGGTTCCTCAAATTGATAAATTTGAAGAGAACGGATATACGTTTGAAGAGCTTAAGATGATGAACGAAACGAAGAAGATCATGCATCTAGAGAATTTAGAGATCGCTGCAACTTGCGTTCGTTTACCAGTTGAGACTGGACATTCAGAATCTTTGTATGCAGAGTTTGAGAATGGTAACCCTTCCGTTCAAGAAATAAGAGAACTACTTAAAACAGCTCCTGGTATTACACTTCAGGATCAGCCTGAAGAGCAGATCTATCCTATGCCAGCAATAGCTGCAGGTCTCCCTGACGTATTTGTTGGTAGAATACGTAAAGACTTAGATCGTGATAATGCGTATCATATGTGGGTCGTGTCAGATAACTTACTTAAAGGTGCTGCATATAACTCCGTACAAATCGCAGAGAGCTTGATTAAATTAAATCTGCTTTAAATATATAAAGAAGGTGCATTCATGAAGATAATCGTTCAAAAATTTGGGGGAACTTCTTTAAAAGATGATACAGGCCGCATTGAGGCGATTCGTCATATTAAAAACGCGGTAGAAGAAGGCTATAAAGTCGTTTGTGTCGTTTCGGCGATGGGACGGTTCGGTGATCCGTATGCGACAGACTCTTTATTGAGTCTTTTAGGAGATAAGAACAAGATTTCGAACCGAGAACAAGATCTTTTGTTGTCTTGCGGAGAGATTATTTCATCGGTCGTATTTTCTGGATTGTTAAATGCCAACGGCCTTTCATCTGTAGCTTTAACAGGTCCTCAAGCAGGATTCAGAACAAATGATGACTTTTCGAACGCACGAATTATCGATATGAAAGTCGATCGGTTAAAGTCTGAACTTGAAAACAATCAAGTAGTTGTGGTTGCAGGGTTTCAAGGACAATCAAAATCTGGGGATATTGCAACACTCGGAAGAGGAGGAAGTGACACGAGTGCTTCAGCCTTAGGTGCTGCTTTAGAAGCTGAATTTATTGATATTTTTACAGATGTAGAAGGAGTCATGACTGCTGACCCTCGACTAGTTAAGGATGCAAGACCCTTATCTGTCGTAACCTATGCAGAGATCTGCAACATGGCTTATCAAGGAGCTAAGGTCATTCATCCACGTGCCGTGGAGATTGCCATGCAAGCCAAGATTCCTTTACGTATTCGTTCAACGTATTCAGATCTACCGGGAACACTTGTTACATCAGCAGTAAAAGGCCCTCTAGGAAAAGACGTTCAAGAATCGATCATTACGGGTATTGCACATGTCTCAAACATTACCCAGATTAAAGTTTATGCGAACGATGGGCAGTATGATCTTCATACAAAAGTGTTCAAAGCGATGGCTCAAGAACAAATTTCAGTAGACTTTATCAACATTAGTCCAAAAGGTGTCGTCTATACGATTATGGAAGACAAGACAGATTTGGCTTTAGCAAAATTAAAAGATCTTGGATATGAACCTGAAGTGAATCGAGATTGTGCCAAAGTATCAGCAGTTGGAGCTGGAATCGCAGGAACTCCAGGGGTGACGGCGGCTATCGTCGAATCATTGTCCAGCAGAAACATACAAATTTTACAATCTGCTGACTCACATACTACGATTTGGGTCCTTGTAAAGAAAACAGATCTTATTGAATCAGTAAATGCTCTTCATTCCGCTTTTCGTTTGAATGAGGAAGGAATATCTGCAAACTTACAAGAAATTGTACAGCAGCAGTTTAATGAGTATTGAGGAGTGAAGGAAATGGATTTCGGAAGTATTAGCACCGCGATGGTAACACCTTTTGACAGCAAAGGTAACATTGATTTTAGCAGAACCACGAAATTGGTTAACCATCTGATCAACAATGGAACTGATAGTCTAGTAGTAGCAGGGACTACAGGAGAATCTGCTACATTAACGACAGAAGAAAAAATTGCCCTTTTTAAACACGTTGTAAAAGTGGTGGATGGAAGAGTTCCTGTGATCGCAGGAACGGGAAGCAACAATACGAAAGCATCTATTGATCTTTCAAAAAAGGCTGAAGAAATCGGTGTGGATGCTATTATGATCGTAGCGCCGTATTATAATAAACCGAGCCAAGAAGGGATCATCGCCCATTATAAAGCGATCGCAAGTGCTGTAAGCCTTCCGATCATGGCGTATAATATCCCAGGAAGATCAGTGATCTCATTCTCTGTTGATACAGTTCTTCGACTAGCTGAAGTGCCAAACATTGTTGCGTTGAAGGATGCTGGCGGGAATTTAGATACGATGAGTGAAGTGATTGAGAATACACCTGAGGATTTTGTTGTATATAGCGGTGACGACGGCTTAACCCTTCCATCTCTAGCGATAGGAAGCGCAGGAATCGTTTCGGTAGCTTCACATGTGATCGGAAACGAGATGCAAGAGATGATCAAGGCGTTTAGAGAAGGTGAGAATAAAGAAGCTGCGCGTATTCATCGGAAGTTGCTTCCGGTTATGCAAGAGCTCTTTAAAGCGCCTAGTCCCGCTCCGGTTAAGACAGCGCTACAAGTAAAAGGACTTGATGTTGGCGGCGTTAGATTGCCGTTACTACCTTTAAATCAATCTGAAAGAGAAGCACTCTCAAACAAATTAAATAGCTTATAAAAAGTAGTAAAGAAGGGCTTCGCATGCGAAGCTCTTTTTTCTTATGTACTCATCAGCGATCAATATAAACAAGCCCCGTCTTACATAGACAGGAGCTTTTTTAATAGGTGAGCGTATTAGTGTTGTCGCGTTTTGTCGAAGATTGTTTAATAAATTTTATCCGTGAAATTATTGACTCTATACGTGAATATATTTTGATTTACCGTGAAAATAAAATGGATTACCGTGAAATTATTAAACGTTGCGATTTCTACAAACAAAAACTTTCACTTAAACTAGATCGAATTGCAGTCGCATCATCTTTTAATAAACAAAAAGACTTTGATTCAATCAAGAAACATTGAATTAAAGCCTCAATTTTATTCAATTATGATATTTCCGACCCAGTTTTATGTCTCTTCCTATTCTCATATTGGGGCAGTCCAGACTCAGTCAAGAAAGTGTTCTCTGCCTTCAATCATCTTACTTTTGACTGCGACGCTCCCATTGTAGCAAAAAAGGTGAGACTACGAAGGCGCTTTGCAAAGGGGGGATGTAAATAGACTAAGACCAAAGTTCAAAAACAATTAGGAAGCACTTTAACCTTATTTTTATTTGTCTTTTGCTCAGTCTTGTTTTGTATTCCTCTCATAGAGTATAATGATTTTAAGTGACGTGATCGGGATTTATTTTTTTTACATACAACATAGGAGGAATATACACATTGTCAAAACAAAATAGAGATAAAATTAAAGTTTTTGCCCTGGGCGGAGTCGGTGAGATCGGCAAAAACATGTATGTCGTGGACACAGGTGAAGAAATCTTTGTCATGGACTCAGGTCTGATGTTTCCTCAAGAGGAAATGCTTGGAATCGATATCGTCATACCAGATGTGACCTACTTGAAGGAAAACCTAGAGCGTGTGACCGGAATCTTCTTAACACATGCCCATGAAGACCATATCGGCGGGCTTCCATATGTTTTAAGACAAGTACCCGTACCTGTATATGGAACACGTTTGACGTTAGGACTTGTAGAAGCAAAGCTAAAAGAAGCGGGACTATTGCGTTCGACAGAGTTAAATTTAATTGAAACGAACCAAAAGCTTTCATTTAACAGTGCGAAGGTGAGCTTCTTCCACGTAAATCACAGTATTCCAGATGCAGTAGGAATTGCAATTCACACGTCACAGGGAATTATTGCAAATACTGGTGATTTTAAGATCGATCATACACCAATCGATGGACAGCATACAGAGTTCGGCAAGATCTCAAGCCTAGCTGAAGAAGGAGTACTGTGTCTGCTATCAGATAGCACGAACGCAGAACGACCAGGCTCTACAGGTCCAGAAGCACAAGTCGGACAAGAGATCCTTGATGTGTTCCAAGCGGCAAAAGGAAGAATAATCATTGCTTCATTTGCTTCAAATGTACACCGTGTTCAGCAAGTGATGAACGCTGCTGCAAAAACAAACAGAAAAGTAGCTGTTAACGGAAGAAGTATGGTAAAAGTTGTTGATATCGCATCACAACTTGGCTATTTGACAATCGAAAAAGATCTATTAGTAACGATTGATCAAGCAAACGATTACAGTGATGAAAAAGTAGTTATCTTAACAACGGGTAGCCAAGGTGAATCGATGGCAGCGTTGTCTAGAATGGCACAAAAATCACACAAGCAGATCGCTCTTCGTCCTTCAGATACAGTCGTAATTGCCGCTACCCCGATACCTGGCAATGAAACTTCAGTTGCGAAGATGGTTGATAAACTGATGCGTACAGGAGCAGATGTTATATTTGGTCAGAAAAAGGTACACGTATCCGGACATGGTAGTGCGGAAGAACTTAAGTTCATGCTTAGTATGATGAAACCGAAATATTTCATGCCAGTTCATGGTGAGTATAAGATGCAAAAAGCGCATCAAAAATTAGCGATTGAAGTTGGAGTTGAAAAAGACAACATCTTTATCGTGGATAAAGGTGAAGTGGTAGAGTTCGCCAACGGGTTCGCTCAAAAAACAGGGAAAGTACCGTCAGGAAACGTATTAGTAGATGGTCTTGGTGTAGGAGATATCGGAAACATCGTGCTTCGTGATCGTAAACTATTATCACAAGATGGGATTTTAGTGGTCGTTGTTACGATCAGTAAAGATTCTCATAAACTGATTTCAGGTCCTGAGATCATATCAAGAGGCTTTGTATACGTACGTGAAAGTGAAGCTCTTCTTCAAGAAGCAAATACAAAAGTTCGTGACGTACTTGAAAAGTGCATGAACGAAAATATGAAAGAATGGTCTAGTCTGAAGTCAAACGTTAGAGATACATTAAGTCAGTATCTGTTCGAAAAAACGAAGAGAAGACCAATGATCATGCCGATCATAATGGAAATTTAACCCGCTGATACAGCGGGTTTTTATTTTTTTCTCATATCAATGGAAAAAACGCCCATACTAAGAAGAACCTAACTTAGAAGGGGTATGAATTATGGATCAGACACCAGAAACAGAAACACCACAAACAGATGCACCTAAAAAGGACGATAGCTCGGGACTTATACAGAAGATACAGTCGTTAGGACAAACGAACGTACCTACAATGGAAGGCTCGAGCATACATTGTTTGACGATCGTGGGCCAGATCGAAGGGCACATGCAGTTACCTCCTAACAATAAAGCAACAAAATATGAACACTTGATTCCGCAGCTAGTAGCCATCGAACAGAATCACAAGATCGAAGGACTTCTTGTTATTCTGAATACAGTAGGTGGAGATGTGGAGGCTGGCCTTGCGATCTCTGAGATGATCGCATCCCTCTCAAAGCCTAGCGTTTCTCTCGTATTAGGAGGAGGACATTCTATCGGAGTACCAATAGCGGTCAGCGCTGATTATTCGTTCATCGCTCCAACGGCTACTATGACCATCCATCCTGTTCGACTGACAGGTCTGGTCATTGGAGTACCACAAACATTTGAGTATTTAGACAAGATGCAGGACCGGGTGATTTCTTTTGTTACGAGCCATTCAGAGATCACAGAAGAGCGATTTAAAGAATTGATGTTCTCTAAAGGGAACTTGACTCGTGATATCGGTACCAATGTGATTGGAACGGATGCCGTAAGTGATGGACTCATAAACGAAGTAGGCGGAGTCGGCCAAGCGCTCAAAAAGTTAAACGAACTGATCGAAGCGAACAAAAATGAAGACGATAAAGGATTAACACAATGATCTGGTACACGATGCAGCCTTTTGAATTGATGTTTCCGGAAGAAGGAAACGAACAATCTGCGCAGAATGTTATACTTTATAATAACGTCCCTGTCCTCATCGAACGTATGGGCGATGAGACAAAGATCGTTCAGATCATGAGCACAGATCCTTCTCATTTCTTACTGGAAGACTGCCAACCTGGAATGGTGCTGCGAAACTTTTAAAAAAGTCATCTAAGAATTATGCTATACTAGTACAAAGCAGCCTTCAATTTTGCAGGGCTGCTTTTCTTTCTATTTTTGTTCATACATACATAATTGAGGCAAGCTAGCGAGGTGAAAAAAATGGCAAAAAACAAAAAAAAGAAAGCCAAGAATAAAGGCAGATGGAAAGAGCAGCTGACGTATGAGATAGCGGGACTTACCATCTTAGCACTGTCTTCTTTAGCACTTGCTAAGATGGGAAACGTAGGAATGGCTTTTGTTCATCTTCTGCGTTTCTTTAGTGGAGAATGGTATGGCATCCTTCTGCTCGGTTGTATCTTATTATCCTTTTATTTGATCTGGAAAAGAAGCTGGCCGGTTCTCATATCGAAGAAATTAACAGGTGTTTATATCCTTTTCTTCTCGTTTTTAGTTTTGAGCCACTTAACGTTGTTCGAACATTTAACAAACGGTGGAGAATGGAAAGATGCGTCGGTCATAAGAAACACGTGGGATCTATATTGGATGCAGCTTCAAGGGGAAACTGCAACGGATGATATTGGTGGAGGACTTGTAGGAGCTATCGGATTCGCTCTTTTTTACTTTTTATTTGGTGCAGGAGGAACAAAGCTTGTCATTTTCTTTCTCATAATAGGAAGCCTCCTGTTGATCTCAGGTAAATCGTTGTCCGTTCTTCTTCAGAAACTCGTTGATACATCAAGTTCAGCAACTTCTAAAATGAAAGAGTACATAAAAGAAAAGAAGACTTCAATTTCTGAAGAAAGAATGAAAAAAGTTAAAGAAAAGAAAAGTTTAAAACCGGCAACTGATGATGAAGAAGAGACGGAAGAGATCATCATCTCTGAAGAACCTGTCATTGAAGATTTTACGAAAAGAGTTCAACAAACAGAGAGTGGCGTTCAGTTAAAATTTGCTCCTCAGATGTATGGTGAGAATGAAGAAAAAGAAGAGCAAAGAGATGCAAGGGAAGCAGAGAACGAATCTACACCTTCGCCTTTACCGGTTAACTTTGGTGATGAGGTCATACAGAATGAGCATTATCAGCTTCCGACCATGAAACATCTTAGAACGCCTCAAAACAGCGGACAGCATAAAGACAAGCAATACGCTGCAAGTAAAAGTAACGCGAAAAAACTTGAAAAAACGTTCGAGAGTTTTGGCGTAAAAGCAAAAGTACTTAAAGTTCATCTTGGACCTGCTGTTACGAAATACGAAGTGTACCCAGATGTTGGTGTTAAGGTAAGTAAGATCGTGAACCTATCAGATGACTTGGCTCTCGCTCTTGCTGCAAAAGATATTCGAATCGAAGCGCCTATACCAGGAAAATCAGCTGTTGGGATCGAGGTGCCGAATCAAGAGATCTCGATGGTAACATTAAGAGAAGTTCTTGAAGCCCCTCAGTTTTCGGGTCAGCAATCACCTCTTGCGATCGGTCTTGGCAGGGATATCTCCGGTGAACCGATCATCGCAGATCTTTCTAAGATGCCTCATTTGCTTGTTGCAGGAGCGACAGGGAGCGGTAAGAGCGTGTGTGTAAACGGCATTATCACGAGTATTCTGATGAGAGCTAAACCACATGAAGTGAAAATGATGATGATTGATCCGAAGATGGTAGAATTAAATATGTATAATGGGATACCTCATCTCCTCGCACCAGTTGTAACTGAGCCGAAGAAGGCTGCTCAAGCTTTAAAACGGGTAGTCTCTGAGATGGAACGCAGGTATGAGCTATTCTCCCATAGTGGTACACGGAACATCGAAGGTTACAACGAATCGATCCGAAAACAAAACGCTAAAGGGGATGCTAAACAGCCCTTCCTACCATATATCGTCGTTATTGTTGATGAACTTGCTGATTTGATGATGGTTGCATCTGGTGATGTTGAGGACGCGATCACTCGTCTAGCACAGATGGCTCGTGCAGCTGGTATACACTTGATTATTGCAACTCAGCGGCCATCTGTTGATGTCATCACGGGTGTTATTAAAGCGAACATTCCATCACGCATCGCGTTTAGTGTATCCTCACAAACCGATTCAAGAACGATACTGGATATGGGAGGGGCAGAAAAACTTTTAGGAAGAGGAGATATGTTGTTCTTCCCTTCAGGAGCTTCAAAGCCTGTTCGTGTTCAAGGTGCATTTTTATCAGATGAAGAAGTGGAAACGATCGTAGAACACTGTGTATCACAGCAAAGAGCACAATACCAAGCAGAGATGATTCCTACAGAAGAAGCAGAACCTGCTGTCATGGAGTCTGAAGATGACTTGTTTGCTGATGCTGTCAGACTTGTCGTCGATATGCAGACAGCCTCGGTTTCCATGCTTCAACGAAGGTTTCGCATCGGTTATTCAAGAGCTGCAAGATTGATCGACTCGATGGAATCAAAAGGAATAGTAGGTCCATATGAAGGATCAAAACCTCGAGAAGTGTTGATCTCCACGATGCCTGATGAAAAAGAAGCGTCTAGTTCATAAGTCTTAGGAAAACGAGCTCATGCGGGCTCGTTTTCCTCTGTGTATGGAAATTAATTCAAGTAATGTAAAAAGCAAAGAACACCTATTAAAAATTTGTAAAAATAGTATTTATTTATAGAAATAAAAATGGTATAGTAATGTCGATTCTACTAATAATTTGTCATACGTCGAACAACTAAGTTAAGGTGGTTTTGTAATGTCAATAAAGGCTGACCATCGCTTGTTATATATAAAAGTGATTGAAAAGTTAAAAAAAGATATTGAAGAAGGTATTTATAAAGAGGGAGAAAAACTTCCTTCTGAGTTTGAGTTATCCAAACAGCTTGGTATATCTCGAGCTACATTGCGTGAAGCGCTTCGTATTTTAGAAGATGAAAACGTACTCATTCGAAAACATGGTGTTGGGACTTTTGTAAGAACTCGTGCTTTGTTCTCATCTGGCATTGAAGAACTCTACAGTGTGACCGATATGATAGAAAGAGGCGGCAAACGCGCTGGTACTATTTTCCTAACGTCGCAGATGACAGATGTTACAGAAGAACTACTTAGTAAGTTTAATGATTCATTGCCTGAAGGACTCATGATGATGGAGCGGGTACGTACAGCAGATGGTGAACCAGTCGTTTTTTGTAAGGACCATATGCCAGCACACCTTTTCCCTGCAAAAGGGTTACACGATTATGAATCATTCTTAGAGATGTTGGAAAAGGAAACGGGAAGACGTGTTATGTATGCGGTAACAAACATCGAACCGATCGGATATCACGACAGAGTTTCTGAAATATTGGAAAGCGATGAACGCGTTCCTCTCCTCATCTTAAAACAAATGCATTACGATCAATTTGATGAACCTGTACTTTATTCTTGCAACTATTTTAGATCTGATAAGTTTATGTTCTCTGTTTTAAGAAAGCGCTTATAGTTAAAGTCTTTTTTAGGGGGTGATCGGTACTTTATTTTGCAGCATTGGTTTAGTCATTAAAATGAAAACACTTACAGGGGGAAAATGACTTGAAAAAGAAATTAGGATTAATGGTAACTGCAATGTTAACGGCCGGTACGATTCTTGCCGGATGTGGATCTTCTGATGACGGGAAGTCTTCTGGCGGAGGAGAGAAAAAAGACTTTAAAGTAGCGATGGTAACAGACACTGGCGGTGTAGACGATAAGTCTTTCAACCAATCAGCTTGGGAAGGTTTAACTAAGTTTGGTAAAGATAATAGTTTAGAAGAGAGCAAAGGTTACAAATACTTGCAATCTACTGCACAAAGTGATTACAAGCCGAACTTAAACTCACTGATTCGTCAAAAGTACGATGTAGTATTTGGAATCGGGTTCTTAATGGGAACCGACGTAGAAACAGTTGCGAAACAACAACCAGATGCAAAACTTGCAATCGTTGATATGGTTGTTAAAGGTGACAACGTAGCGAACATTACGTTCTCTGAGCATGAAGGTTCATTCTTAGTAGGTCTAGTAGCTGGTATGCAATCTAAAACGAACAAAGTAGGATTCGTTGGTGGTGTTAACAGTGAACTGATCAAAAAGTTTGAAAACGGGTTTAAAGCTGGGGTATTAACAGCGAACCCTAAAGCAGAAGTAATGGTTCAATACGCTGAAGACTTCAACAAAGCTGAAAAAGGACAACAGATCGCGAACACGTTCTATCAACAAGGAGCTGACGTAATCTATCATGCTGCTGGTGGAACGGGTATGGGTGTGTTCACTGAAGCGAAGAACCGTAAGAAGAACGGTGAGAATGTTTGGGTAATCGGTGTTGACCGTGACCAACACGAAGAAGGAATGCCTGAGAACGTAACACTTACTTCAATGGTAAAACGTGTAGACCAAGCGGTATACGAAGTTTCTGAGCAAGCGATGAACGGTAAGTTCCCAGGTGGGAAAATTGTAGAGTTCGGTCTTAAAGAAGATGGAGTAGGTATCGCTCCAACTCAAGAGAACGTTGAAGAGAAGTCACTTCAATCTGTTGAAGATTTCAAAAAGAAAATCATCGCTGGCGAAGTGAAGGTTCCTAAGACAGACGCTGAATTTGAAGAGTTCAAAAAGAGCTTAAAATAATTCAAGTGAAATGAATAACAGGCCAGGACTTGGCAGAAGCCAAGTCCTTCCTTATGCAATAAGGGGGGAGCAAGAATATGGAATATGTAATCGATATGCGCAATATCCGAAAAGAATTCCCTGGAATCGTCGCGAATGATGACATCACGCTTCAAGTTAAAAAAGGGGAGATCCATGCATTACTAGGAGAGAATGGTGCAGGTAAATCAACGTTAATGAACGTTTTGTTCGGTCTTTATGAGCCTGAACAAGGGGAGATCTTCGTAAAAGGAAATAAAGTGGTGAACAATGATCCGAATATTGCCAACTCGCTTGGTATTGGGATGGTTCATCAGCACTTTATGCTCGTTGATAAGTTTACTGTTACCGAAAATATCATTCTTGGAAAAGAGCCTACAAAAGGCGGGAAAGTTGATCTTCAGACAGCTGCTAAAGAAGTACAAGCTCTTTCAGATCAATATGGACTTCGTGTAGATCCTTACGCAAAGATTGAAGATATCTCAGTTGGTATGCAGCAACGTGTGGAAATTTTGAAAACGCTTTATAGAGGAGCGGATATTCTCATTTTTGATGAGCCTACAGCTGTGTTAACTCCTCAAGAGATCATAGAACTCATTCAGATTATGAAAAAGCTAGTTAATGAAGGCAAGTCTATCATCCTCATCACTCATAAATTAAAAGAGATCATGGAAGTCTGTGATCGCTGTACGGTAATACGAAGAGGTAGAGGCGTTGGTACGGTAGAGGTTAGCGATTCTAACCCTGATTCTCTAGCAGCGATGATGGTTGGCCGTGAAGTAAACTTTAAAGTTGAAAAAATTGATGCTGATCCTAAAGAAGCTGTATTGAAGATCAAAGACCTTGTCGTTCATGATAGCAGAAAAGTACCTGCGGTAAACGGCCTGAACTTGACTGTTCATGCAGGAGAGATCGTTGGAATCGCAGGAGTTGACGGAAACGGTCAATCTGAACTTTTAGAGGCGATCACGGGTCTTCATAAAGTACATGAAGGATCGATACATCTGCGAGATAAAGAGATTACGAATAAGTCTCCTAGAAGTGTTACAGAGAACGGTTTGAGTCATATACCGCAAGATAGACATAAACATGGACTTGTATTGGACTTTTCAGTAGGAGAGAACATGGTGCTTCAAACCTATTATCAAAAGCCATATTCTAAATCTGGCATATTGAACTTTAAGCCAATCTTTGATAAAGCTAAAAAGTTGATCGAGGAATACGATGTTCGTACGCCAGATGCTTATACACCAGCTCGTGCCTTATCGGGTGGAAATCAGCAAAAAGCGATCATCGCTAGAGAAGTTGATCGGGATCCGGACTTTTTGATCGCAGCTCAACCAACTCGTGGTCTTGATGTCGGAGCGATCGAGTTCATCCATTCCAAACTGATCGAACAAAGGGATAATGGAAAAGCTGTACTGCTCGTTTCATTTGAGTTGGATGAAATCATCAACGTGAGTGACCGAATCGCAGTCATGTATGAAGGAAAGATCGTTGCGATCGTAAACCCGAAAGAAACAACAGAACAAGAACTGGGTCTATTGATGGCTGGAGGAAAGAGAGGTACCGTTCATGCAGAATAATACAAACAAGATGAAATTTTTAGTGCCTCTTATCTCCGTGTTTTTAGGACTTCTTATCGGTGGCATTATCATGCTGATCAGCGGATATCCACCGATTGAAGCGTATGCGGCTCTATTCGAAGGAATTTTTGGCGGTTCATACTACATGGGTGAAACGATCAGACAGATGTCACCTCTTATTCTTTCAGGTTTGGCTGTAGCATTTGCGTTTAGAACAGGTTTATTTAATATCGGTGTAGAAGGACAGCTTTTAGTCGGTTGGCTAGCTGCTGTTTATGTGGGGATTTTTGTTGATGCTCCAGCCATTATTCATATTCCGCTAGCAATTCTTGCAGCTGGAGTCGCTGGTGCACTATGGGGATCTGTTCCTGGTATATTAAAAGCGCGTTTTAAAGTTCACGAAGTAATTACGACAATCATGATGAACTATATTGCACTTTATAGTACAAATGAAATCATTCGTAATTTCATGCTTGCTCCAGGTGAGCGAACGGAGAATGTAAAAGAATCAGCTTCTCTTGCTTCACCGTTTTTGCAAGAACTAACAGACAATTCTACACTTCACTATGGTATTATCGTAGCAATCGTTGCAGCAGTGATCATGTGGTTCTTATTATGGAGAACAACTTTGGGTTATGAGCTTCGTGCTGTAGGGTTCAACCAGCATGCATCTCAGTACGCTGGGATCAACGTTTCAAAAAACATTGTCCTTTCCATGGCGATCTCAGGAGCATTTGCAGGGATTGCAGGAAGTATGGAAGGTCTAGGTACGTATCAATACATGACCATCAATGCCGGATTTACCGGAGTAGGATTTGATGGAATCGCTGTTGCACTTCTAGGTGCTAACAGTGCGATCGGTGTTATTTTAGGTGCTGCATTGTTTGGCGGACTAAAGATTGGTGCACTGAATATGCAAGCTATGGCAGGTGTTCCGACAGAACTTGTTGGAATCGTTATTGCTTTAATCATCTTCTTTGTTGCGTGCAGCTATCTTGTTCATTGGTTGATGAACCGTGTGAACAGAGGAGGTAAGATCTAATGAGTTTTATGGATATTCTAGCACTAATCATACCTGCTGCTATCGTTTCAGCCGCTCCCTTAATCTTTACTGCTCTAGGTGGAGTCTTCAGTGAACGTTCAGGAGTTGTAAATATTGGATTAGAAGGCTTAATGCTATTTGGTGCTTTTACAGGCGCCGTAACGATCTATTACGGCGAACAGTTTGGATTAGCCGGTGCAGCTCCATGGGTAAGTTTTGTTGTTGCAATGATCGTTGGAGCGCTATTTGCTTCTATTCATGCTGTTGCGAGTATCTCACTGAAAGCAGATCAAGTTGTTAGTGGTGTAGCGATCAACTTTTTGGCTGCTGGACTTGCGATCTTCTTAACGAAGAAAATCTTTAATGCGGGACAAACACCTGTCATCTCACAGCGTATCTCTAAAAGTGATATACCGTTTCTGTCAGATATTCCGGTGATTGGAAAACTATTCTTCCAAAACGCCTATCTGACTTCTTATCTAGCCGTATTCGTTGCTTTCATCGTATGGTATGTTCTTTACAAAACCCCATTTGGTCTACGTCTTCGTTCTGTAGGTGAACACCCGATGGCTGCAGATACGATGGGAATCAACGTTAAAAAGATGCGTTATGTTGGCGTTTTATTGAGTGGTGCTCTAGCTGGACTAGGTGGAGCTGTCTATGTAGCTTCTATTTCAGGGAACTTCACGCACTCTACGATCACGGGACAAGGTTTCATGGCTCTAGCTGCGATGATCTTCGGTAAATGGCATCCACTTGGCGCTTTAGGAGCTGCTTTATTCTTCGGTCTCGCACAAGCGATCAGTATCTCAGGAGCTCAGATTCCCGGTCTGCAAGATATCCCGAAAGTATTCTTGCTTATCGCACCATACGTTCTTACGATACTTGCTTTAGCAGGGCTTGTAGGTCGTGCAGATGCACCGAAAGCTCTTGGTACACCTTATGAAAAAGGAAAAAGATAAAAAACAGATACTGGTGGTGATATTTTCTTAGATTATATAGCAATCGCTGCTTTTTAATCTTTTTTTTATCTTCTATGAACAATTGTTGATTGTAGTAGAAGGTGCGTGCCTGTCACACGGAAAGCGAGCACCCTAAAAACGAAGATCAACTACTTTCAAAAACATCTTTATATAACATATAATAAAAAAGTCCGCCATTCGGTGGACTTTTTTTGTTTTATAGGGAGGAATGTCATGTCAGGTATCGAAAATGGGTAAACTAGGATGTAGACATAATGAAAGGGGTACTTACTCAATGGGAATTGTTAATCATAAAAAAACCAATCTCCACGGCATGACTGTACATACGATTGAAACAAAAAAGTATAAGACCACATCGTTCATACTTCAGGTTAAAGAACCGATCAACGAAAAGAACGTAACAAAGAGAGCTTTACTTGCTTATGTCTTACAGAGCGGCACTAAAGATTTTCCTTCTTCAAAAGAACTTCGAAGTGCTTTGGATGATCTTTATGGAGCTACATTAAATGCTGATCTTTCAAAAAAAGGCGAGAATCAAGTGATCAGTATTCGAATGGAAGTAGCAAATGAGAAATTCTTATCCAATTCAGAACATGTTCTTGATAAAGCTTTCCATTTGTTATCTCAAGTTCTTTTAGCACCAGCTCTAGAAGGAGACGTATTTAAAGAAGGAATCGTTAAAAAAGAGAAACGCAGTCTGAAACAACAGATCGAATCGATCTATGATGACAAGATGCGTTATGCCAATAAACGGCTTTTAGAAGAGATGTACGACTCTGAACCTTATCGTTTAAATGTCTATGGTAACGGTGATGAAGTAGATTCGATCTCATCCAAAGAACTGTTTGATTATTATCAGGAAGTGATTAAAAACGATAAGATCGATCTTTATGTGATCGGTGATATATCAACGGATGAGATGGTTGACAAGGTTAGTAAGCATTTTCGTTTTTCGAAAGATAGAAAAGAAGATGAGGCTAACGCGGTGAATGCTGCAGATGAAAAGAGGATTTCTGAGGTTAAGGAAATCTTTGAAGAGCAGGATGTTCAACAAGGAAAGTTACACATGGGTTATCGCACGTATACCACCTATGCAGACGATGATTATTTCGCTCTACAAGTGTTTAACGGTATTTTCGGTGGGTTTTCTCATTCTAAGTTGTTCATGAACGTTCGTGAAAAAGAAAGTTTGGCTTATTATGCAGCTTCTCGGTTTGAGAGCCATAAAGGTGCTGTTTTTGTTATGAGTGGAATTGAAACGGCCAACTACGAAAAGGCTGTAAAAATTATTAAAGAACAGCATGAGGAAATGAAAAAGGGTAATATCACAGAATCTGAATTTGAACAGACGAAAGCGATGATCAACAACCAAGTGTTAGAGACGATTGATCACCCGATCGGTCTATCAGAAGTGCTGTATCACAATGTTGTTGCTGGTACGGATCGATCCATTGAAGAGTGGATGGAAGGAATAAAAAAAGTAACAAAAGATGATGTGGTTGCAGTAGCTAAAAAAGTAACACTTGATACCATTTTCTTCTTGAAGGGAGCTGGCACGAATGGGAATGAAAACGTTTGATCAATTAGACGAAACGCTGCATTATGATGAACTGCCGAACGGTTTGAAGGTATATGTACTTGAAAAGAAAGGATTCAATAAGACGTATGCTACGTTTACGACGCATTATGGATCAGTAGATAATCATTTTAAACCATTAGGTAAAGATGAAAATGTAAAGGTTCCTGATGGAATCGCACATTTTCTGGAGCACAAACTTTTTGAAAAAGAGCACGGAGACGTCTTTCAAGATTTTAGTAAACAAGGTGCTTCTGCTAACGCATTCACGACATTTAACAGAACCGCTTATCTGTTTTCAACAACGGGCGATGTGAAAAAGAACTTGACGACTTTGATCGACTTCGTACAAGAACCATATTTTACAGAAAAGACAGTCGAGAAGGAAAAAGGAATCATCGGTCAAGAGATCAGAATGTACGATGACAATCCAGATTGGCGCGTTTATTTTGGCCTGATCGAGAATATGTACCACCACCACCCGGTAAAGATCGATATCGCTGGAACTGAAAAATCCATCGCTAAGATTACGAAAGATGATTTATATGAATGTTATGAAACGTTTTATCACCCTAGCAACATGATTCTTTTTATTGTGGGTCCGGTAGATGCAGAAGATATTTTAAATTTCGTAAAAGATAATCAATCACAAAAAACGTTTAAAGAAAAAGAACACATCGAACGTTTCTTTGACGAAGAGCCAAAAACGGTCGCAAAAACAAAGAAAGTGATCGAGATGACCGTGCAGACTCCAAAGTGTTATATGGGGTATAAAGAAGCTACCCCTAATCGCCAAGGCAAAGACTTAATGAAACATGAACTCAGTGTAAATCTTCTTTTGGAGATGATGTTCGGAAAAAGCTCTCCGAATTATGAATCTTTATATGAAGAAGGGTTGATCGACCAGACCTTCTCTTTTGATTACACAGAAGAGAATGGCTTTGGATTCAGCATGCTTGGGGGAGATACTGGGTCTCCAGATGAATTTGTTGAAAGAATCTCTGGGATGGTAGAAGCCTTTAAACAACAGTCGATCGATGAAGATTCATTTGAGCGTGCTCGAAAAAAGAAGATCGGTGCTTTTTTACGATCATTGAACTCTCCCGAATTTATCGCCAATCAGTTCACTCGTTATGCGTTCAATGAAATGGACCTCTTTGATGTGATTCCGGTTTTCGAATCACTTACAGTGCGTGATGTTAAAGAAGTCTTACAGAACCACTTTAAAAAAGAAGCGATGACTGTTTGCCAAGTACAGAAAAAGAAGTCATAATAAATGAAAAAAACATCCTGCTGAGGTAGGGTGTTTTTTTAGAGCAATGAGGGATTAACAGTGAAAAATGCGCTTGTCACAGGAGCATCCGGAGCGATCGGAAGCGAGATCAGTCATTTGTTAGCATCAAAAGGCTTTCGTTTGTTTCTTCATTACAACAGTAATCTATCCGCTGCAGCATCACTTCAGAACGAACTGAAGGAAAAATATGGAGTACCTGTTTCCATTGTCAGTGCAGACCTGTCTAAAGCAGGAGGATCAGCTGTTCTATGGAATCAAATTCAGGAAACCTTAGATGTATTCGTATATAATTCTGGTTCTGCTCATTTTGGCCTTCTTACAGATTTTACTGAAGAATCTATAACAGAGACGATGCAGTTGAATCTTTTAAGTGCGATCTCACTGTCAAAAATGATAGTGCCGAACATGATTCAAAGAAAATCTGGAAAGATCATCATGATTTCTTCTGTTTGGGGAGAAGTAGGGGCTGCATGTGAAACGGTCTATTCAGCTGCAAAAGGTGGAATGAATACGTTTGTTAAAGCACTCTCAAAAGAATTAGCGCCGAGTCAAATACAAGTGAACGGTATCTCTCCCGGAGTGATATCCACTCCCATGATGGACCAATTTACAGATGAGGAGAAGCGGTCATTGGCGGATGATATACCTGCCGGTCGCTTTGGAGAGCCTCGTGAAGTTGCTCATGCCGTCGAATTTTTAATGAGCGAAAAAGCAGACTATATCTCTGGTCATATCCTTTCGATAAACGGATCATGGTTTACTTAAAAAAAATGTATAAAAAGGGTGAAACTAAGAGATATTAATGCTGTATCAACCTTGAAGGAGGAGACAGCATGTCTGTATTAGACAACTTTGGTCAATGGAAAGATTTCTTGGCAGAGCGTTTAAATCACGCGGAACACGAAGGTATGAACCACGACACGATTTCGAACTTAGCAACTGAGATCGGTGGCTACTTAGCGAACCACGTTGAGCCAAAAAACGAGGAAGAAAAAGTTCTTGCCGATCTTTGGAAAGTGGCCGATGAAAACGAAAGACACGCCATCGCTAACATGATGGTCAAGCTAGTTCAAAACGACGGAAGCCGCTAAATGGTGAAGGATGTTAAGAATTTTTTCTTAACATCCTTTTATTTTGCTTTCATAATAAATTGAAATCATTTATTATTAGAAACAAGAATAGATGTAGAATTTTGTTTCATTTTGAAAGAATAAGGAGATGAATTATGGGAGAGCAAGAATGGTATTTAGAGTATGAGATACATAAAAACCGGCCGGGTCTCCTAGGGGATATATCTTCCTTGTTAGGTATGCTTGGAATTAATATCGTCACGATTAACGGTGTTGATAACGAGCGCCGTGGAATGCTTCTGATCATTGATAACGAAGAAAAGATCAATCGGCTTCAATCGATCTTAGATTCAATGGACAACATTACAGTAACCAAGTTTCGAAAACCGAAGCTGCGTGATCGTCTAGCTGTTAGACACGGCAGATATATTGAACGTGATGCAGACGATAAGAAAACGTTTCGTTTTATAAGAGATGAACTTGGTATATTAGTTGACTTTTTAGCTGAATTATATAAAGTTGAAGGACATAAATTAATCGGCGTTAGAGGCATGCCACGTGTTGGAAAAACGGAAAGTATCGTAGCTTCCAGTGTGTGTGCGAATAAACGTTGGGTCTTTATATCATCCACGTTGTTGCGTCAGACTGTTAGAAGCATGCTTGCGGATGACGAATACGACTCTGACCACGTTTTTATTATTGATGGTGCCGTTTCAGCACGTAATATGAACGATAAGCATTGGCAGCTCATACGAGAGATCATGAGGCTTCCTGCAGCGAAAGTTGTGGAACATCCTGATCTTTTTGTTCAGCAAACGGAATATACACTTGATGATTTTGACTATATTATCGAGCTAAAGAGTCATCGTGATGAAGAAATTACATATGAAGCTCTGAAACAAGATCAAACAGGATTCGGAAATTTAGAATGACGTAAGTAGGTGGGAAGGTTGACAGAACTCGGTAAGTTATTAAAAGAAAAACGTGAAGAAAAAGGAATGTCACTCGAAGAACTTCAAACAGCAACTAAGATTCAAAAAAGATATCTGGTAGCCATTGAAGAAGGAAAGTATGAAGTACTTCCTGGGTCGTTTTATGCTAGAGCGTTCATTAAAAATTATTGTGAAGCTGTAGGGTTGCATTATGAGACCATCTTTGATGAGTATGCTCATGAGATACCAAAATCGGCAAAAGAACCAACCACAGAGTTTGAACCGCGTTCAAAAAGAGAGCGTTCCGGTGTATCAGATGATCATTCTCTTTTAAAGAGGTTGGTACCGATCATACTTATCGGAGTTTTGATCGTGGTTGTTCTCTTCATTGTATGGAAGCTCCTTCCTGATGGGAATGATCAAGCGAAAAGCGGCAATGATGCACCAGGTGTTCTATTGGATGCTGATGAAAACAAACCACAGAAAAAAGAAGCACCAAAGAAAGAAAAAGAAGATGTAGCTGAAGAAAAGGATGAAAAATCGGAAGCTCCAAAAGAAGAAGAGAAACAACAAACGTTAACGAAACTTGAAACAGTCGGTAAAGTAACAACTTATGAATTGAAAGATTCAGAAGAACTAGTTGTGGAACTGAGTGCAAAAGGTCCAAGTTATGTAGGGATTCAAGATGAAACGAAGAAAAGTTATTTTGATAACCAGATGAAAGAGGGTCAGACGGAAACTTTCGACCTTTCTTCTGCCAAAGAGGTAACACTAAATATTGGCGCATCTCATGTAACATCTATTAAAATTAATGGGGAAGCATTCACATATCCTGTTCCAGCAACTGAACTGATCCATCAGAAAATCGTGATTCGTAAGGCTCAACAATAGTTAAAACAAACTGATCTTGACCGTATTTTGGAGGAATTGCATTGAACTTACCTAATAAGATTACTATTTCTAGGATTTTTTTGATCCCTCTCTTCATGATCGTTCTTTTAGGCGATTTTGATTGGGGAGTATGGAAGATAGCGGGTGAAGAACTGCCTGTCACTCATTTTGTAGCTGCACTGATCTTTATCTTTGCATCAAGTACAGATTGGGTCGACGGCTATTATGCTCGCAAATATAACTTAGTTACGAATCTAGGCAAATTTTTGGACCCACTAGCAGATAAGCTGCTTGTTTCAGCAGCACTTGTAGGGTTAGTTGAACTTGGAGCTGCACCTGCATGGATGGTTATTGTTATTCTAAGCCGTGAGTTCGCTGTTACAGGAATTCGTGCTGTTGCTTCTGCAGAAGGCGAGGTCATTGCAGCAGGACAGATGGGTAAGCTAAAGATGTGGATTCAAATTATTGCGATTTCAGCTCTATTGCTTCATAATCTTCCATTCGCATGGATCGGATTACCATTTGCAACGATCAGTCTTTGGGCAGCAACACTGATTACCTTATATTCTGGCTGGGAGTATTTCGTGAACAGCAAACATATTTTATTAAAATCAAAGTAATCAAGAATGAAGAAAAAACAGGAGCAGAAAACTCCTGTTTTTTTATTAGCTGTAAGAGAAAACGCAGAAAACGGAAAGAAATGAAAGCCATTTTTAGAATCTATAAGTTTGAATGATATGAATTGAGAGAATACAATCAAGGAGCGTGTACAAGTTGAATGCAGAGATCATAGCAGTTGGCAGTGAACTTTTATTAGGACAAATCGCAAATACGAATGCTCAGTTTATTTCTAAGGGGCTTGCTGACATCGGAGTGAACGTTTTTTATCACTCAGTAGCAGGTGATAACCAAAACCGTCTCTCGGCCGTTATTGAAACAGCTAGGTCACGATCTAATTTGATCATCTTTACAGGAGGTCTAGGACCAACGAAAGACGATCTCACGAAAGAAACGATCGCAAAACTATTTCAAAAGGAATTGGTCCATGATGAAGCTGCTCTTCACTATATAACCAATTATTTCGTTCAGACCAATCGAGAGATGACACCGAACAATAAGAAGCAAGCTCTTATTATAGAAGGGTCTACCGTACTGCCGAACGATAATGGAATGGCACCTGGAATGGCGTTTACTCATGATAACATCACATGTATACTCCTACCTGGACCACCTAGCGAGATGAGACCGATGTTTAACAATTATGTTATTCCTTATCTTTATTCTAAGATGGATGTTCAGACTAAGTTTCATTCGAGAGTATTAAGATTTTTTGGGATTGGTGAATCAGTCTTAGAAACCAAGCTTCAGGATCTAATCGAGAAACAAAGTAACCCTACGATCGCGCCATTAGCATCTGAACATGAAGTTACGATTCGGCTGACTGCAGCTCACCCTTCAGAAACTGAGGCAAAAAGATTGTTAGATGAAGTGGAACAAGAAGTATTAAGTCGTACAGGTTCCCATTTTTACGGATATGATGACGAAACGCTTGAGAAACAGTCATTCGATCTCCTACGAAATAATGAGCTGACGATCGCTTCAGCCGAGAGTTTGACGGGCGGACTCTTCAGCAAGATCATCACTGATTTTCCGGGTGCATCTTCCGTTTTTCAAGGAGGAGCCGTCGTTTATTCGAACGCAATGAAACAATCAATGCTTAAAGTACCTCCTGCTTTAATCGCAGAACATGGTGTTGTAAGTTCACAATGCGCAGAGTGGATGGCAGAAGAAATTAGAAGACAGACAGAGGTAGATATCGGTATCAGCTTTACAGGTGTTGCGGGTCCTGATGCACAAGAAGACAAGCCAGCAGGTACAGTGTTCATCGGAATATCGATGCACGAACAAACACATTCCTACTCATTAAAACTTGCAGGCACAAGAAAGGCGATTCGTGAAAGAACAGTTAAGCATGGATTTCGGTATATAAATCAATTGGTCAAAGAAGGACAATAAAAAAATCGAATAAATGTTCGTAAAATGATTGGCAAATCTATAAAAAAGAGATATGATAGAGAAGTAGCAAGTTACAGAATTAATGAAACAAAAATACATGCAAAATGAATTTGAGGAGTGAATTGAATGAGCGATAGAAAAGCAGCTCTAGATATGGCTCTACGCCAAATTGAAAAGCAGTTCGGAAAAGGTTCCATCATGAAATTGGGTGAGCAAACAGAACAGCGAATCTCGACAGTTTCCAGCGGATCGATCACTTTGGACATCGCACTTGGAATTGGTGGTTACCCTCGTGGAAGAATTATCGAAGTATACGGTCCTGAATCATCAGGTAAAACCACTGTTGCACTTCATGCCATTGCAGAAGTACAACGTAATGGTGGACAAGCGGCGTTCATTGATGCAGAGCATGCGCTTGACCCTGAATATGCTCAAAAGCTAGGCGTTAACATTGATGAACTCTTATTGTCTCAGCCTGATACAGGTGAACAAGCGCTAGAGATCGCTGAAGCTCTTGTAAGAAGTGGAGCAGTTGATATCCTAATTATCGACTCCGTTGCTGCGCTTGTTCCTAAAGCTGAGATCGAAGGAGAAATGGGTGACTCTCACGTTGGCCTTCAAGCTCGTCTGATGTCACAAGCACTTCGTAAACTTTCAGGTGCCATTAATAAATCGAAAACCATAGCGGTATTCATCAACCAAATTCGTGAAAAAGTTGGCGTTATGTTCGGAAACCCTGAAACAACTCCAGGAGGAAGAGCTCTAAAATTCTACTCCTCTGTTCGTCTGGAAGTACGTCGTGCTGAACAGCTGAAACAAGGACAGGATGTTGTTGGTAACAAAACAAAGATTAAAGTTGTAAAAAATAAAGTGGCTCCTCCGTTTAGAACGGCTGAAGTAGATATCATGTACGGAGAAGGGATCTCGTATCAAGGAGAGATTCTCGATATCGGTTCGGACATTGACATCGTTCAAAAGAGTGGTGCTTGGTATTCTTACGAAGGAGAACGTTTAGGTCAAGGACGTGAGAACTCTAAGCAATTCCTAAAAGAAAACCCTGAGATTGCATCAGCAATCGTAGCTGAGATCCGCAATTATTATCAGCTAGAAGGGAAAGCGACGGCTGAAGTGGAAGCTCCTTCCTTAGAAGAAGAGTTTGAGTTAACAGAATAGCAATCGGGAAGACTGGTCAGATGCGACCGGTCTTTTTTCTATTTCATTGTTCTTTTTAAGTGTTTTGTTCTTCTTTCGCCAATTTGTTTATTCGTAAAAAAGAACAGACTCATCGCTTGCAAGTTCACTCAAAAATCGCTAAGTTAGCAGGCAAAATATGCTCCTTGCTATTTTTAGGTCAAGCAATTATTATAGAAGATTGACTCTCTTGACAAGCTTTAGGCACACCTATAAAATGAAGATATATTTTGATTTCTTATGAAATTAAAAGATATGTATAGAATTTGTACGACATGAATGGTGCACAGCACATGTAAGACGATTGACGCCAAAAATGCAGTATGAAAAGCAGAAAGCAAGAGGAGGTGGGAATATGCCAAGTTTAGCAGTATTCATCTCCAGTTTGCTTGTCTCACTAGGTGTCGGTGCTATTGTCGGATATCTTGTTAGGAAATCAATTGCTGAAGCGAAGATTTCAAGCGCAGAACGAGCAGCTGCGCAAATTGTTGAAGATGCAAAGCGCGATGCTGACGCCAGCAAGAAAGAAGCGCTGTTAGAAGCAAAAGATGAAATCCATAAGCTACGTACCGAAGCTGAACGCGAAATTCGCGAACGTCGAAACGAGCTTCAAAAACAAGAACATCGATTGGTTCAAAAAGAAGAGATCCTAGACAGAAAAAGTGAAACTCTTGACAAAAAAGAGGAATCTTTAGAGCGACGTGAGGAGTCTCTCACCAAAAAACAGCGACAAATTGAAGAGATTGAAAGCAAAGTGGAGGAATTGCTAGAAGAACAACAGCGAGAGCTTGAGCGCATTTCCAGCATTACCAGGGATGAAGCCCGCCAAATTATCATGACTGAAACTGAGAACGAGATGACACATGAGTTGGCGATGATGGTAAAAGAGATGGAGAACCGTGCGAAAGAAGAAGCGGACAAGAAAGCAAAAGAAATTCTTTCCCTAGCTATCCAACGCTGTGCAGCCGATCACGTAGCAGAAACGACAGTTTCTGTAGTAAACCTTCCTAACGATGAAATGAAAGGAAGAATTATTGGACGTGAAGGACGAAACATTAGGACGTTAGAAACGTTAACTGGAATTGATTTAATTATTGATGATACTCCAGAAGCCGTTATTCTGTCTGGTTTTGACCCGATCCGCCGTGAAATTGCACGTATGGCTTTGGACAAGCTTGTACAGGATGGAAGAATTCACCCTGCACGAATTGAAGAGATGGTTGAAAAATCACGTCGAGAAGTGGATGAGTATATCCGCGAAGTAGGAGAACAAACAACATTTGAAGTTGGAGTTCACGGACTTCATCCTGATTTGATTAAAATTCTTGGACGTTTGAAGTATCGTACGAGCTACGGTCAGAACGTACTGAAACATTCAACAGAAGTGGCCTACTTAGCTGGCTTAATGGCAGCTGAAGTAGGAGAAGACGTTCATCTTGCAAGACGAGCTGGATTGCTTCATGACATCGGTAAGGCGATTGATCATGAAGTAGAAGGCAGTCACGTAGATATTGGTGTTGAACTTGCTACGAAGTACAAAGAACACCCAGTAGTAATCAACAGCATTGCGTCTCACCATGGAGACACTGAAGCAACTTCAATCATTGCAACTCTAGTTGCAGCAGCAGATGCACTTTCTGCTGCTAGACCAGGAGCGCGCCGTGAAACACTTGAAACGTATATCCGCAGACTTGAAAAGTTAGAAGAGATTTCGGAATCATTTGATGGTGTTGAAAAATCTTTTGCGATCCAAGCAGGTCGTGAGATACGTATCATGGTTAAACCGGATATGATTGATGATGTAGCATCATACCGACTAGCACGTGATATTACGAAAAAGATTGAAAGTGAACTGGATTATCCAGGACACATTAAAGTGACAGTCATTCGTGAGACTCGAGCAGTTGAATATGCAAAATAAAACACACAAAGCGGTGGGAGATCAGTCCTACCGCTTTTTTCTATGGGGTATTTCGTATAGATATGTGGAGTGAAGCTTGTGATCAAAGCAATCAATGGCGTTCTTTGATAAAAGAGCGATTTACTTGTAAAATTCATCAAAGTTTTAATAAAAATCCACTTTTTGGTTTGAAAGAACTTCGTTAAGGGTACTAGAATATCGGGGTTTATTCATAGGGGCAGCTGCTTTAACAAATCAGCAAATAAGAGAGAGAATGCACAATTTTGTTTCGGCAGGAATACAAGCCTAAATCAATGAATATAGTAGAACAGGTATCTATCCTGAAGGAGGTTCAAAACAATGGAAATATTAAAAGTTTCAGCAAAATCTAACCCCAACTCTGTAGCTGGTGCACTTGCTGGTGTTCTCCGGGAACGTGGAGGCGCTGAAATTCAGGCAATCGGAGCAGGTGCATTAAACCAAGCTGTTAAAGCAGTAGCGATCGCACGAGGTTTCGTAGCACCGAGCGGAGTTGACCTCATTTGTATTCCAGCATTTACAGATATCTTAATCGATGGGGAAGAACGAACGGCCATTAAATTAATTGTTGAACCGCGCTAATTAAAGTGAAACCTGCTTGCTCATCAAAAGAGTAAGCAGGTTTTTAGTTTTGTAGACATATTTTCTTTTTAGAAGGTATGCGAAGAATAAGAGAAGGAAATGCGGAAACACATCTAGAATTGTAAAAGAGTAGTAACTTTTTTAAAGCGCTTTCATTTATTTACATTTTTTGTAATAGTTTGAATAATGATAGGCGAATACTTGCATTTTTATGAAGTTAAGTCTAGAATTGTAGACGTTTAGTACATAATTTAAGTAGACGTGATAATGCGCGTTCAACACAACATGAAACCATACTAAATCAAACTATTGATTGAAAAATTTAACGTTTGGGTTACTGAAAGGGTGGAGTACATGATTGATCAACTTTCTTGGAAAGTTGGCGGACAGCAAGGTGAAGGAATTGATAGTACAGGTGAAATTTTTGCGATGGCACTCAACCGCCAAGGCTACTATCTGTATAGCTATCGACACTTTTCTTCCAGAATTAAAGGCGGTCATACCAACAATAAGATTCGTGTAAGCACGAGTGAAACCCGTTCGATCTCTGATGATCTTGATATTTTAATAGCATTCGATCAAGAAACGATCGATGTGAATGTACATGAGCTTCGCGATGGTGGTGTGGTGATTGGAGACTCAAAATTCAATCCTACAGTTCCAGAAGACCTGAATGTTAGATTATATTCGGTGCCATTCACAGAGATTGCAAGTGAACTAGGAACATCTCTAATGAAAAACATGGTAGCGATCGGAGCGACTAGTGCTGTTCTAGGTCTTCCTGTAGAAAGCTATTTAGAAGTTGTAGAAGAGATTTTTGCACGTAAAGGAGCAAAAGTAGTAGAAAAGAATATGGAAGCTATCCAAAAAGGTGCAGACCGTTTCAATGAATTATCTGGTGGCCAGATTGATGGATTCCAATTAAATAAAGCTGATGGCAAAAAGAGAATGTTCATGATTGGAAACGATGCGATCGCTTTAGGATTCGTGGCAGGAGGCGTACGTTTCATGTCCGCTTATCCGATCACACCGGCATCTGAGATCATGGAATACTTGATTAAAAAACTGCCAGAGTTTGGCGGAACTGTCATTCAAACAGAAGATGAGATTGCAGCTTGTACGATGGCAATCGGAGCGAACTATGCAGGTGTTCGTACGATTACATCTTCAGCAGGACCAGGTCTATCCTTGATGATGGAAGCATTAGGTCTGTCTGGGATGACAGAGGTTCCGTTAGTCGTTGTAGACACACAGCGTGGAGGTCCGTCAACGGGACTACCTACAAAACAAGAGCAATCTGATCTCATGGCGATGATCTACGGTACTCATGGTGAGATTCCAAAAGTGGTTATGGCACCAAGTACGGTTGAAGAAGCATTCTATGACGCTGTCGAGGCGTTAAATATTGCAGAAGAATATCAGATTCCTGTAATTTTACTTACTGATCTTCAACTTTCTCTAGGTAAGCAATCCGTAGAACCATTAGATTATAGCCGCGTTGAAATTCGTCGTGGAAAACTTAATCCAAAAGAAGAGCTTCCAGATACAGATGATAAAGATGGGTACTTTAAGCGTTATGAAGTAACTGAAGACGGAATTTCTCCTCGTGTTATACCAGGTATGAAGAATGGTATCCACCATGTAACGGGTGTCGAGCATGATGAGACAGGAAAGCCTTCAGAAGTAGCAGCGAACCGTCAAAAGCAGATGGATAAGCGTTTGCGTAAACTTCAAAACCTTCGTTTTAACGTACCGGTTGTCAAACAAGCTCCTCATGAAGAAGCTGATATTCTTTTAGTTGGGTTCAATTCAACCAGAGGAGTGATCGAAGAAGCGATCCCTCGTTTAGAAGCAGATGGATTAAAAGTCAATCATGCCCACATTCGTTTGATCCATCCGTTCCCTGCCGATGAGATGAAATCGATGATCGACAAAGCAAAGAACGTAATCGTCGTCGAGAACAACGCGACAGGACAGTTGGCGAACATTTTAAAAATGAATGTTGGACAGCATGAGAAGATTAAAAACTTGTTAAAATATGATGGGAATCCTTTCTTGCCATCAGAAGTTGTCATGAAATGCAAGGAGCTGGTTTAAAATGGCTACATTTAAAGATTTTCGTAACAGCATCAAACCGAACTGGTGTCCAGGATGTGGAGATTTTTCTGTACAGGCGGCTATTCAAAGAGCAGCTGCAAATGTAGGTTTAGAACCAGATGATCTTGCTGTCGTATCAGGAATTGGGTGTTCAGGACGTATTTCAGGATATATCAAATCTTATGGTTTCCATGGGATCCATGGTCGCTCGTTGCCGATCGCGCAAGGTGTAAAGATGGCAAACCGTGATCTGACTGTTATTGCTTCAGGTGGTGATGGGGACGGGTTCGCGATCGGAATGGGTCACACCGTACATGCGATCAGACGAAACATCGATATTACTTATATTGTTATGGACAATCAAATCTATGGTCTAACAAAAGGTCAAACATCACCACGATCTGATGTTGGTTTTAAAACGAAGAGTACACCAGAAGGATCTGTAGAGTCAGCGATCGGAGTTATGGAACTGGCTTTAACGGCTGGGGCTACGTTTGTGGCTCAAAGTTTTTCAACGGACTTAAAAGAGTTAACATCGATCATCGAAGCCGGAATCAACCATAAAGGCTTCTCATTGATCAATGTATTCTCCCCATGTGTGACATACAATAAAGTGAACACATACGATTGGTTTAAAGAGCATCTCGTATCTTTAAGCACGATTGAAGACTATGATTCTTCAAACCGTATGATGGCTATGCAGACACTAATGGAAAATAAAGGTCTTGTAAAAGGGATCATCTATCAAGATAAAGTAAAACCTTCTTATCAAGATCTTGCACACGGATACAGCAAAGAAGCACTTGCAAAAGTTGATCTGAACTTGCCTGAAGAAAAGTTCAATCAATTGATGGCAGAATTCATGTAAGAAACAGCCCTTCTCCTAAAATTTGGAGTGGGGCTTTTTTCTTAATAAAAAAAATCCGCTAATTTTTTTTGGAATCTGCGAATGTCCGCGTGGTATGGACACAGCACTTTACCTTGATGTTCAATCCATGTACAATTATTTATGGAATTGATTATTAAGGTTCAAAGTGAGGGGTGTTTCTGTGCAAGGAAAAATGAAAGCAATAGTTAAGCATCATGCGGGTTATGGAGCTAGATTAGAAACAGTAGATATTCCTGAAATCAATGAGAGTGAAGTTTTAATCAAAGTTAAAGCGACTTCAATCTGTGGAACAGATGTCCATATTTACACATGGGATGAATGGTCACAGAGTCGTGTGAAAACGCCATATGTATTTGGACATGAGTTTTCAGGGGTTGTTGAAAAAGTTGGAAGCGCTGTTACAAATGTCTCTGTTGGAGATCACGTTTCAGCTGAAACACATATAGTTTGTCATTCTTGTCCACAATGCCTAAAAGGACAGTTTCATATCTGCAAGAACACGAAGATCATCGGTGTTGATACTCAAGGGTGTTTTGCAGAATATGTAGCGATGCCATCAGAGAACATTTGGAAAAATGATCTTAAGATGCCGTTTGAACACGGATCGATTCAAGAGCCGATGGGGAATGCTGTTCATACTGTGTTAGCTGGTGATGTTGCGGGTAAAACAGTAGCTGTTATCGGATGTGGTCCGATCGGTGTCATGGCGGTCAACGTTGCAAAAGCAGCAGGTGCAAGTCAGGTAATCGCTATTGATCTTAACGATTATCGTTTAGATCTTGCCAAGAAAGTAGGTGCGACAGAAGTGATCAACCCTAAAACCATTGATCCCGTTGAAAAAGTAATGGAATTAACGGATGGTAACGGTGTGGATGTTGTTTGCGAGATGAGCGGTCATCCGGTTGCGATCGATCAAGGATTCAAGATGATCACAAACGGCGGTCGTGTTTCTATCCTAAGTCTCCCTGTTAAACCTGTTGAGATCGACTTAACGAACGATGTTGTATTTAAAGGAGTTACTGTTCAAGGAATTACGGGAAGAAAAATGTATGAAACGTGGCAACAAGTTTCAGGACTTTTACAGTCAGGGAGCATGCATCCAGAAACGATCATTACTCATACACTTCCACTTGAAAAGTTTGAAGAAGGCTTTGATCTAATGATAAAAGGAAACTGCGGAAAAGTAGTTCTTATTCCTTAAATTCGAAAGGGGCAAAACATCGTGATGAAAGGTTTTGAATACCTGCAAGAAGAATTGGACCATATGAAAGAAGAAGGTACGTTTAGGAAGCTCGTACCTCTAGAATCAGAGCAGGGATCTAAAGTTGTGATCAATGGAAAAGAAGTGATCCAGCTCTCTTCCAACAACTACTTAGGACTTACAAGTCATCCTAAGATGAAGGAAGCAGCTCTAAAAGCTGTTGAAGAATTCGGAGTGGGTACTGGTTCTGTGCGTACCATTGCAGGAACTCTTTCCATGCATGAAGAATTTGAAAAAAAACTAGCTGAATTTAAGCACACAGAGGCGTGTCTTGTTTTCCAATCTGGTTTTTCTACAAACCAAGGTATCCTTTCTGCTATTCTAACAGATCAAGATGTAGTTATTTCAGATGAGTTAAACCATGCATCGATCATTGATGGAATCCGATTAACGAAAGCGAAAAGAAGAATCTACAAACACGTTGATCTAGAAGATTTAGAAGCGGCTTTAAAAGAGACACAGGAATTTAGAAAAAGAATCGTCGTAACAGACGGGGTTTTCTCTATGGATGGTAACATCGCACCTCTTCCGGGAATCGTAGAACTCGCTGAGAAGTATGATGCCCTCGTAATGGTAGACGACGCACACGCGAGTGGTGTATTAGGTACGAATGGCCGCGGTACGATCGATCATTTTAACTTGAACGGTCGAGTTCATATTCAAGTAGGAACATTAAGTAAAGCAATTGGTGTTCTTGGTGGTTATATAGCAAGTACGCAAACGTTAAGAGACTACCTGATTCATAAAGGTCGTCCGTTCTTGTTCAGCACATCGCATCCGCCTGCAGTCATCGCAGCTAGTTCAGCCGCGATCGACGTTTTAGAAGAAGAGCCAGAACACATGGAAAGACTTTGGGAGAACACGAAGTTCTTTAAAGCTGGATTAAAAGAACTAGGGTTCAATACAGGAGTGAGTGAGACGCCTATCACACCAGTACTTGTAGGTGATGACGCGCTAGCGCACAAACTATCGGATACTTTATTAAAATACGGTGTATTCGCTCAAGGGATCGCATTCCCAACTGTAGCAAAAGGAAAAGCACGTGTTCGTACAATCGTGACTGCTCAGCACACGAAAGAGGAGCTTCAAGCTGCATTAGATGCATTTGAAAAAGCAGGAAAAGAATTAAATATCATTTAGTTGTTTGTGAAGTTGACTTTAAAAGGAAAATATGACTTTTAAAGTCAACTTTTTTAATGGACCAGATCAAACCGAACAATTAATTAACCATAATATTATTATGTAAACTAAAACGATTACAAGTTTAACTATAATCCAATTTTTGATATAATGTTACAGTTGGATGAAAAACTAGATTTATGTTGAACGGATTACCTGCAGTAATGGCAATAAGGAGTGAAGATGTCTTGGATACTACGAAAGACAATAAAGAAGTGAAGACGAATGAAAAAGAAAGAGATTATTCACAATACTTTCAATCTACGTATGCACCGCCTTCTTTAAAAGACGCAAAAAAGCGTGGTAAAGAACAAGTACAAATATTAAAAGATTTTTCGATTCCGGAAAACTTAAAGAATATTGGTGTTGGCAAGAAGTTTTATATACGTACGTACGGATGTCAGATGAACGAGCATGATACAGAAGTTATGGCAGGAATTCTGAATGAGATGGGTTATGAAACCACATATTCGACGGATGATGCTGATGTGATCCTTCTAAACACATGTGCCATTCGGGAAAATGCAGAGAACAAAGTATTTGGTGAACTAGGACATTTAAAACATACAAAAGCGAACAATCCTAATCTTCTTCTAGGAGTTTGCGGATGCATGTCACAAGAAGAGTCAGTCGTTAACCGTATACTTTCTACTTATCCTCAAGTTGATATGATCTTTGGTACTCATAACATACATCGTCTGCCACAAATTATTGAGAACGCGTTATTCTCAAAAGAGATGGTAGTGGAAGTTTGGTCTAAAGAAGGAGATATCGTTGAGAACCTTCCAAGAAAGCGTAAAGGAAACGTTAAAGGCTGGGTCAACATTATGTACGGCTGCGACAAGTTCTGTACATATTGCATTGTTCCTTACACGCGAGGAAAAGAGCGAAGCCGTTATCCGCAAGATATCATAGAAGAAGTAAGACAGCTTGCGAGAGAAGGCTATAAGGAAGTAACATTACTTGGCCAGAACGTGAATGCATACGGCAAAGATTTTGAAGATCTAGAGTATGGCCTAGGCGATCTAATGGATGAGATCCGTAAGATCGATATTCCTAGACTCCGTTTTACAACAAGTCATCCGCGAGATTTTGATGATCGATTGATCGAAGTCCTCGCGAAAGGTGGAAACATCGTAGATCATGTGCATCTTCCAGTTCAACACGGAAACAGCGATGTACTCAAATTAATGGCCCGTAAGTATACACGTGAACATTATTTAGAACTTGTAAGCAAGATTAAAGCTGCGATGCCGAATGTAGCCTTGACTACGGATATTATCGTTGGATTTCCGAATGAGACGGAAGAACAGTTCCAAGAGACGTTATCTCTCGTTAAAGAAGTGCAGTATGATGCGGCTTACACGTTTATCTATTCACCTCGTGAAGGCACTCCAGCTGCAAAGATGCAAGATAATGTTCCGATGGAAGTGAAACGAGAGCGTCTACAGAGGCTGAACGCCATGCTGAATGATATCTCTTTAGAAAAGAACAAAGCATATGTTGGTAAAGTTGTGGAAGTGCTAGTTGAGGGAGAAAGTAAAAAGAATCCTGATGTACTAACAGGTCACACAGGTTCCAACAAAGTAGTAAACTTTAAAGCTCCTAAGCACTTAATAGGAGAAATTGTGAAAGTTCAGATTACCGATGCTAAAACATGGAATCTTGGCGGCGAATGGGTAGAAGAAAAATCAGAGGTGGTAGGCTAATGAGCACATATACAAAAGAAGAGATCTTGGGAAAAGCAAAAGAACTTGCAAAAATGATCGCAACAACTGATGAAGTTGATTTTTTTAAAAAAGCAGAAGCTCAGATCAATACGAATTCAAATGTAGCTAGATTGATGGGACAGATTAAGAATCTGCAAAAACAAGCTGTTAATCTTCAACATTATCAAAAGCATGAAGCGTCAAGAGAAGTAGAAGAAAAGATCGATGCTCTGATGGCTGAGCTTGATAGCATTCCAGTTGTGCAAGAGTTCAAACAATCACAAAGTGATGTGAATGATATCTTACAGATGGTTTCACATACAATCTCTAATAAAGTGACAGATGAGATCATTGAATCAACAGGGGGAGACCTTTTAAAAGGAACTACGGGCTCTCAAGAAGGATGTTCTCCTGGCGGTTGTGGCTGTCACTAAACAAAAACACGATGTCTCTTACAGGCATCGTGTTTTTTATTGTGATTACCTCGTATATCTGACGTTTCGCGTATACCTATAGAGGTATTAAGTACTTTCAATCCAGAAGTTTTGGTGTGGAATCCAAAAGTTTATGCTGTTCATCCACGAGATTCGGCTCTCAATCCAAAAGTTTTCACCTTTTATCCACGAGTCTACAAACCTCGACAAATTCTTCGCCATCCTGAAGTCCTATAGACTTACATACCTCTTAAAGCGTTTATCTTAAAGTAAAGATCAACTACTTTCAAAAGTTTAAACACCCCAATGTAATTTCACGTACCGTTCACCACATATAATATTTTGAGAACATTGGACAACAGATGCCCATATACTTAGACTAATTGTGTTTTGAATAATGGAAGACACAATAGGCATCCGCCCAGCATATACTGTATGTAGATTGGTAGAGGAGGGATTCATGTATGTCAAGACGCGTAGAACAGGAGCTGACTTACAGAGAAATCATCACAAAAGCGGTCTGCGGAAAAGGGAGAAAATTTTCTCAGGCTACGCATACCATTGCACCAAGTCATCGTCCGAGCAGCATTTTAGGGTGCTGGATCATCAATCATGCCTATAAACCAAAGCGGAATGGGGAAGCGGTTGATGTAGAAGGAAGCTATGACATTAACGTGTGGTATTCATACAATGATAATACGCGAACGGAAGTCGTAACAGAGACCATTCATTTTGTAGATAAAGTGGACCTTAGTGTAAGAGATAAGAATGCGTTAGGCGATCAATATGAAGTTACGTGCCGTGCACTTCAAGAGCCTAATACGTTAGAAGCGACGATTTCTCCGAACGGAAATAAAGTGATCGTTCAAGTAGAAAGAGAGTTTGTTTGTGAAATTATTGGAGAAACAAAAGTCTGTGTGTATGTGAACCCGGACGGTTTTGATGATGTAGAGACAAGAGATTGGGAATATGATGTGGAAGATGAGAATTTTGAAGACCTGGATCCAAACTTTTTAATAGGTGATTTGGAAGAATAATAAACGGGGAGAGAGCTTCCCGTTTTTTTCATGCAGAGAAAACGATAGATGCTTTGAATTATGTTATAATAGCGACATTGAAATGTTATGAAAAAGGTGAAATTATGGCTCAATATACTCCAATGATTCAACAATATTTATCAATCAAGGCAGCTCATCAGGATGCCTTTTTATTTTTCCGTCTAGGAGACTTTTATGAGATGTTCTTTGAAGATGCTGTTCAAGCATCTCAGATCCTCGAAATCACACTAACAAGCAGAGACGGCGGCTCTCAAGATCGAATCCCCATGTGTGGGGTACCGTATCATTCATCAGCGGGCTATATAAAAACACTAGTTGAGAACGGACATAAAGTAGCAATCTGTGAACAAGTAGAAGATCCTAAACTATCAGTTGGGGTAGTGAAACGTGAAGTCATCCAGATTATAACGCCAGGAACGGTTATTGATGACCATCTTCTTCAAGATAGAGAGAATAACTTTTTAGCATCCATAGAAAAAGATAACGATACATATGGATACGTTCTTTGTGATCTTTCAACAGGTGAGTTGAAGGGTTATACATATGACGGAAATCAGTTATCGTTCATACAATTGCTTTTAAGTCACGGTGTTAAAGAAATCGTCGGAAACCAAGAATTGTATGATGCTTGGACGAACACTGTAACACAGACAGGACAAGCCTCCGTTTCTATTCAGGAAGAAAGTTCTGTAGACAATCAGTTTGATCATCTTGTTCAAACGATCGCTCATCCTGTTTTATTACGTGCTGCAGGACGATTGTTCCACTATTTGACGCATACGCAAAAGCGATCGTTTCACCATATTAAAGCGGTTGAATATCAACAGAACGATAAAAGGATGAAGCTTGATGCGTTTTCTAAACGCAACTTAGAATTAACAGAATCCATACGAGCAAAAGGAAAAAAAGGTTCATTATTATGGCTGTTGGATGCCACGATGACAGCGATGGGCGCTAGAAAACTTAAACAATGGGTGGAAGAGCCGTTGTTCGTGAAAGAAACGATCGAGAAGCGTCTTCAGCTCGTTGAAAACTTAATCGGAGAATTCTTTATTCGTGAAGAGATCAAAGAACAATTAAAGTCTGTATATGATATGGAACGGTTGATAGCAAAAATATCTTATGGAAATGCTAGTCCGAGAGATCTTGTTCAATTAAAAAGATCTTTGTTCAGTGTTCCGGTACTTAAAGAAAAGATCAAAGGTATCCAAGGGAAATATGCGCTTGAACTTCATTCTAAGATGAATGAACATAAAACACTCGCAGACTATTTACATTCTGCTATTCATGATGATGCACCTATTCATATCAAAGAAGGTGGTCTCATCAAAGCCGGTTACAATGAGCAACTTGATCGATATAAAGATGCGAGCAGCAACGGTAAAGCATGGATCGCTTCTCTTGAGCAGCAAGAAAAAGCAGCTTCAGGCATTAAGTCTTTAAAAATAGGTTTTAATAAGATTTTTGGATACTACATCGAGGTAACAAAATCTAATCTTTCACAAGTACCGGATCGCTATGAAAGAAAGCAAACGCTTGCGAATGCTGAAAGATATGTGACCCCAGAACTGAAAGAGAAAGAAAGAATCATCTTAGAAGCGGAAGAGAAAATCTCAGGATTGGAATATACACTCTTTTTAGAAGTAAGAGAACATGTAAAGCAATTTATCCCTGGCCTGCAAGAGCTTGCGTCAGCTATTTCTGAACTCGATGTTATGCAATCATTTGCTGAGATCAGTGAGCAGTATCGTTATGTAAGACCGACAGTTTCAGAGGATGGTATCGTAAATATTGTGAACGGGAGACACCCTGTTGTTGAGAAAGTAATGGATGCACAAGAATATGTGCCAAATGACATTGTTTTAAATAAAGAAAGAAACATGTTACTTATTACTGGACCGAACATGGCTGGTAAGAGTACGTATATGCGCCAGTTAGCACTTACAGCTGTTATGATGCAGATCGGTTGTTTCGTTCCAGCAGAGAGTGCTGAACTTCCCATGTTTGATCAGATCTTCACGCGTATTGGAGCAGCTGACGATCTAGTGGGCGGACAGAGTACGTTTATGGTCGAGATGCTAGAGACGAACTTTGCCCTAACGAGTGCTACTGAAAATAGTTTGATTCTTCTAGATGAGATCGGCAGAGGAACTTCCACGTATGATGGGATGGCATTAGCGCAATCCATCATCGAATTTATTCATGAAGAAATAGCTGCCAAAACACTCTTCTCTACTCATTATCATGAACTTACCATCTTAGAAGAGTCTCTTCACTCACTAAAGAATGTGTTTGTAAGTGCAGTTGAAGAGAATGGCAGTCTTGTATTTTTGCATAAAGTTATTGACGGACAAGCAGATAAAAGTTTTGGTATACAAGTGGCAGAGCTCGCTGAACTTCCAGAACCCGTGATCTCTAGAGCAAAAACGATCTTACAAACCTATGAAAATCAAGAAAAACGAGAGGCGCTTCCCATTCAGGAGGTATCAGCAACTAAGGAAGAAGTTATTCAAGAAAGTCAGTTGAGTCTTTTTGTTGAAAAAGAAGAGACGACGAACAGAAGAGACAATAAAGAGCAAGAGTTGATCAAAGAGTTAAAAAGTTTAAATGTATTAGAGATGACGCCACTCGATGCGATGAACGCGCTATATAAACTGCAAAAAAAAGTAAGATAAAGGAGGCGTGACAAATGGGCAAAATTGTACAGCTAGATGAACATCTTTCCAATAAGATCGCTGCAGGTGAAGTTGTTGAACGCCCAGCCTCTGTTGTTAAAGAACTTGTTGAGAATTCAATCGATGCCAACGCAACGAGAATAGAGATCGAAGTTGAAGAAGGTGGATTATCACTCATTCGTGTTCTAGATAACGGGGACGGAATCGAGCCGGAAGATTGTGTGCTCGCTTTTAACCGACATGCGACAAGTAAGATTAAAAGTGAGCAAGATTTAATCCAAATCCGTACCATGGGCTTTAGAGGAGAAGCGTTACCGAGTATATCTTCTGTCTCTCAAGTAGAACTTAAATCATCAACAGGTAAGGGACCGGGTGCTTATCTGTTTATTGAGAACGGTAGAATCGTTAAACAACAACAAACAAATAGCAGAAAAGGGACTGATCTGACTGTTCGTAACTTATTCTATAACACACCAGCCAGATTGAAGCATGTGAAGACCATCCAGACAGAACTAGGGACGATCAGTGATCTAGTGAACAGACTTGCTCTTGCTAACCCAGATGTTTCTTTTCGTTTAAAGCATAACGGAAAAGAGCTTCTGCACACTTCTGGTAACGGAAACCTGTTGCAGATCATCGCTTCTGTATATGGGATACAAACTGCTAAAAATATGATCTCCGTTTCTTTTTCTTCATTAGATTATGAAGTAACGGGCTATATAGCAAAACCTGAAATAAACCGAGCGTCCCGTCAGTATATGTCGTTCTTTATGAACGCTAGATATATAAAGAACTATGCATTATCAAAAGCTGTACAGAATGCTTATCACACTTTTCTGCCGATCGGGCGTTTTCCGATCGCGGTTCTATCCGTTAAGATGGACCCTACAATTATAGATGTGAACGTACATCCATCCAAACATGAAGCAAGGTTGAGTAAAGAAGTCGAACTCGTTCAGCTCGTTGAGAATGAGCTCAGAAAAGTGATCAGAAATCAGCAGTTGATCCCAGATGTTCAGTTTAAGAAAAAAGAACAAAGAGAGAACGATCGAGAAGAACAGCGTTCATTTACTTTCGATTACCAAAGAAACACAGAAGATGTTCACACGGATGTAAAAGAAGATATAGAAACAGCACAAAGTGAAAGCGGGTCCAGTATGATTTCAGATGATGCTGAACCTTCTTTTATAAGAGAGACTTCACATGAAGTTGATGAGATTGAAGAGGGTGTGGTGGATTTACTACCAAATTCTGAATGGAACGAAACTCCAGTAACGAAAGAGGATGACCTTCACCAGACTGATGCATCAGTTGATAAGATTCCGGTTATGTTTCCGATCGGACAGATGCACGGAACATATATTCTTGCTCAAAATGAGAACGGATTGTACCTCATCGATCAACATGCTGCACAAGAACGTATTAAATATGAGTATTTCAGAAAAAAAGTGGGGCAAGTCGATCGAGAAGTCCAACTGTTAGCCGTACCATATACGTTTGAGTTCACCGCGAGTGAATCTGCTTTTTTAGAGAGTCACATAGAGACTCTCGGCGAAGTGGGTCTGTTTTTAGAAACGTTTGGACACAATACGTTTATCGTAAGAGAGCATCCACAGTGGTTTCCGAAAGGATATGAAAGAGAAATCATGCTAGATATCATCCAGCAGGTGCTCGATCATAGAAAGGCCGATATTGAAAAATTAAGAGAAGATGCAGCGATCATGATGTCGTGTAAAGGATCGATAAAAGCTAATCATCATTTAAGGAACGATGAGATCTTTGCATTGTTAGAATCTTTAAGAACATCAGAAGATCCTTACACATGTCCGCACGGCAGACCGATAACGATCCATCTATCAACATATGAACTTGAGAAGATGTTCAAAAGAGTGATGTAGGAGTAAAACCATGAAGGAAAAATTAGTAGTGATCGTAGGCCCAACGGCTGTTGGAAAAACAAAAACCAGTATCGAACTTGCTAAGGCGATCGATGGTGAAATAATTAGCGGCGATTCTATGCAGATCTATAGAGGTCTTGACATCGGAACTGCCAAGATTACTGAGGAAGAAAAAGAAGGCATCCCTCATTATTTGATCGATATTAAAGATCCTAAAGAATCATTCTCAGTTGCTGAGTTTCAGAAGCTGGCGAGGGAACGAATAACAGAAATCAACCAAAGAGGAAAGGTTCCGATACTTGTAGGTGGAACGGGGTTATACGTTAGAGCTGTCACGCATCACTATGAATTCTCTGAAGCAAATCGGAATAACCAGTTGAGAGATGAACTTCAAAGAAAGTCAGAGATCGAAGGGTCAGAGGCATTGCATGCAGAACTAATCAAAGTTGATCCAGAGCGTGCAAAAGAGATTCATCCTAATAATGTACAGCGAGTGATAAGAGCGCTTGAAATCTATTACACAACAGGAAATGCCCCCTCTACAGAACAAGGAAAGAATAGAAGTGATGAAGAATCAATCTATCAATTAGCTTTAGTTGGTTTGACGATGGATCGAGAGCGATTATACAAACGCATAAACGAGAGAGTAGATCAAATGGTTCAGCATGGGGTACTAAACGAAGCAAGAATGCTTTTTGAACAAGACATAACGAACAGTCTGGCTGCTAAAGCGATAGGCTACAAAGAGTTTTTTCCTTATCTTTCAGGGGAAAGTACGTTAGAAGAAGCGATCACTTTGTTAAAAAGAGACTCGAGGCGATATGCAAAAAGACAATACACATGGTTTCGAAATCAGATGGATGTAGAATGGTTCAGCATGGACGAGGATTCCTTTCACAAAAAATTTCAAGAAATTCAGCACTTTGTTGAAGGGAAATTAGAAATTTCCGAGAATGTATAAGGGTAATGCCCAAAGAGGAGGATCTGTTCACATGAAGCAATCAATCAATTTACAGGATCATTACTTAAACCAGTTACGTCGCGAAAACATTTATGTGACCGTATATCTGCTGAATGGTTTTCAGCTTAAAGGTTTAGTGAAGGGGTTTGACAACTTTACGGTTGTATTAGAGGCAGAAGGAAAACAGCACCTCATTTACAAGCATGCCATTTCAACGTTTACCCCACACCGAAATGTCGATTTGTCTTCTGCAAATACAAATGAATAAAAAAACTCTCCCTACTGACCTTGCTATAAGGTTGGTAGGGAGTTTTTAATTTTTACACATATTTAGTCCATTACCCTTGATTATCCCTTTTTTATTCTCGTTGTTTCTAAATAAGCTTCATAGCGGTTCAGAGTGAGATTTGATTTTAATCCAAACCATAATTGAACGTCTTCCTCAGCTTTTCCTTCTTTTAAAAGGTTTAAGATGGCTGTTCTTCTTAAGTGTTGTGAGCTGATTCCTTCTCTTAGACCAGAGCGACGGATCTCTTGTCTCAGCATCTTCTGTATAGCGATAACCGTTAACGGTTTTGGCTCATACTTTCCATAATCAAACCGATATGTTCCTCTTTGGTAATCAAACGCGATAAAGAAACGATCTGAAGAATATTTTCTTGGCCGGATGGCTTCAGGAATATCTTCCTTGTATTCGTATAATAGATCTTGTGTCTTATCGTCAAGTGAGATCAATCTTGTTTCTTTTTTGTTGATTACTGTTAATTCATGCTGTGTGAAATGCACATGCTTCATTTCAATATTCGTGATTTCCTGTAGTGTAATGCCATAACGGTAGAGAAGTGAGAGGATCGCTTCATTTCTTTTGATCAAAAGGTGTCTATATTTTTGCTGTTTCTCCGTTAGGCCATCATATGAAGATAGTGTTTGAAAAAGCATCTTGTATTCTTCATCTGAAATAAAATCATCATCCGTAAAATGAGTGTCTTCTTTAAGGGTTTGCTCTAGGCCAGAAAAAGGATTGGATGAAATCTTTCTATTAGCATGCAGGTAGGAAAAGAGACTTTTAATAACTGTGAAAACTCGTTTGCTTGTGGCGGTTCGATATTCTCGTTGTTCGGAAAGAAAAAGAAAGTATTCATTTAACGTTACAGCATCCAGGTGCTGTATCACTTGTAAATCATCATTTTCCTTCATAACTCTAACCCATGCAAAAAAATCTAAAAGATCATAATAATAGCGTTTTATCGTGCTGTTCGTTCTATCTTTTTTTTGTAGGTGAACAATAAATGGTTCGGCATATTCGGGTAAGTGTGGATAATCTTCCATAATTGCCTCCTATAACCTCTTTTTCCCATTATATCAAAGCGTCTTTTTTTTGCATATTTCAACAAAGTCCAATGAAAACTATGGAAAAAAGGATGGTTAAATATGCGGAAATCAGCAATGTTCGTTCTATCTTCAGTTCTTCTCTTAAGTGCTTGTTCAGGCAAAACCGGTTCTGGAGATGAAACGCTAGATACAAAGCAAGTAAAATACAATACATCAGAACGAAAACCGAATACACAGATAGATTCACCGTTAGTGGTTGAAAAGTCTGATGAAGTTCATCAATCTAAGGATCTTGTTCTGCTGGCGGAAAAAGTAAACGGAGTAGATAAGGCGTATGTCATTGTAAGTGGTATCTATACACTAGTCGGCATCGTTCCTGAAGAGCCTGTTTCACCGGGGAAAGAAAACGATCAACTGCGCCAAGACGTTTATAACGGATTAAAAGGAAATGCGCATGGAAGAAATGCGGCCATTACAACGGACCCAGATAAGATAGAGCAAATAAAGAAGCTTGGAAACACTGCGTCACATAGTAAACATGATTCAAAGAGTGGAGTCTATAATGAGCTTGGGATTCTAATCGGGAAAATTAAGCCATTAAAAGGGCAGTCGAAATCTACAGAGAGGCAAGAAATGCATGAAGAGATGAATCATGATCGAGATGATCTCTACGAGTAAAAAGTTTTATTTCCTAAGCAAGCGCAGAAAATGACAAAGATAGACAGTTTGTTTACATAATAATTAATATGTAAATAAAAGATGTTGGAACGAAATAAGAAAAGAGCATTCTCCGATTACGAAGAATGCTCTTAACTATTTTGAAGTGTTTCTGTATCAGTCGTCTGATACACAGCTTCTGAAGGTTTAACAGCGCTTTTTAATTTTCCAGTCAAAAAGGAAGCGACGGTTATAGCGATAATTGATATTAATGCATTTTTAAATCCAAACATGACCACAGCAGAAGACACAATAATAAAATCTGTAACAAACAAAGAGATTCCTCGATTGATATTAGATTTTTGTTCTAAGTATAGAGCGAGAATGTGTATGCCACCTAGTGATGCTCCTGAATTTAATACAAAGCTAACACCTATACCTATCAAACTTCCGGCAATGACCGCAGCGGCGATCGGTGAGATTAGAGGAAGTGTAAGATAATCCATCAAATCTGAGATGGCAGAGATGAGTATGATGCAAAGAAACGTCAGAAGAGAGAAATTCCAACCCAGTTTTTTTATTGATAGAATAAAAAAAGGTAAGTTTACGATTAAGAACAGAATGCCCCATGTCCAATTCGTCATAAAAGAAACGAGAGTAGCAATTCCTGCTGTACCGCCAAACGTTAACGTGTGTATGTTTAATAATTTTATGCCAATCGCTGTTAAAAACAATCCAATGAGTATATACAAGCTTTTCTGTATTTTTATATGCATAATTTTTTCGTCCATTCATTTCGTACTTTTTTCACATTATTTAACATAACACGGAAATCTTGCATACTTGAGTATTTTTATTCATCTGAAAATAGAAAACGCTTACATTTAAATAAATATATATTCATTCTAAAAACAAAGCTTGTCTTTGTAGTAGATCATAAAACTTCAACATAAATTGATAACAGTGGATCAAGAAATCGTATGGGCATTTGTCACGGAAACGGATGTAGTTGCGTATAATGATTTGACTGGCAAAGTGAGGTGGTTCCTTTTGAATGAACCGATTGCGATAAAAAAGCAAAGGCAGATCAATATCGTTTTAAATCAAGGGAATGAGAAATCTAGAATCGACGATGGAGCGGCACTTGCAGGAAAAAAAGAAAAAACGATTGAAAAGCACCAACCCCTCATTAAAATGGAAAAAGATTTAAACCGTTTAGTAGGAATGGAAGAATTGAAATTTCATGTTAAAGAGATCTATGCGTGGCTTCATATTAATAAATGCCGTCAAGAGTTAGGGTTAAAAGCTGAAAAACAAGCTCTTCATATGTTGTTTAAAGGTAACCCAGGCACAGGAAAGACCACTGTAGCAAGAAAACTAGGGACTTTGTTTCATGAGATGAAAGTCCTCTCTAAGGGCCATCTGATCGAAGCGGAGCGTGCTGATTTAGTAGGAGAATATATTGGACATACGGCTCAAAAGACACGTGAGCTTCTAAAGAAAGCTAGCGGTGGGATCTTGTTTATCGATGAAGCGTATTCTTTGGGCCGTGGTGGAGAGAAAGACTTTGGCAAAGAAGCGATCGATACACTCGTAAAAGCTATGGAAGATCAGCAACACGATTTCATCTTAATCTTGGCTGGTTATCCAAAAGAAATGGACCGCTTTTTAAAATTAAATCCGGGTTTACCTTCTAGGTTTCCACTTGTTATCTCGTTTCCTGATTATTCGGTGGAGGAGTTAATGGAAATCGCAAAGAGAATGATCTCAGAAAGAGAATACATGTTAACAAGAGATTGTGAATGGAAGCTAAAAAGTCACATCGAGCGGATCAAGCAAAGCAATCCAGGTTCGTTTTCTAACGGAAGATACATTCGTAATATGGTTGAAAAAGCGGTCAGAAGGCAATCTGTCAGGCTCTTGTACGAAAGCAACCAAGACAGAAGAACGTTGATGACGATTCAAAGTGATGACCTTGTGCTAGAAGAACGGGATACGATTTGATATGATGAGAGGAGACTATGGAAAGCAGGGATCGCAAATTTGAACAAAAACAATGATTCAGTTCATGAAAAAGCGATACTCGTCGGATGTCAGCTTCCACGGCAGAACGACGAGCGTTTTTTTTATTCAATGGAAGAATTAAAATCTTTAACAAAAACAGCTCAAGGAACTGTTTGTGCTGTTGTTACGCAAAAAAGGGATCGATATGATTCTTCTACTTTTATCGGAAAAGGTAAAGTAGAAGAGATTATTACACTTGAAGAAGAGCTTGAAGCAGATATCATTATTTTTAACAGTGAGTTATCTCCTTCTCAAGTTCGAAACTTGTCGTCTCATTTCAACGCAAGAGTCATTGATCGTACACAGCTGATTCTAGATATCTTCGCTCAACGTGCGAAGACTAGAGAAGGAAAGCTTCAAGTAGAACTCGCTCAGCTTGAATACTTACTACCTCGTTTATCAGGTATAGGCGCAAGTCTTTCAAGGTTAGGTGGAGGAATCGGAACTCGTGGTCCTGGTGAGACGAAACTTGAAAAGGATAGACGCCATATTCGGTTTCGTATACACGAACTGAAAACACAGATCAACTCAGTTGTAAGTCATAGAGAAAGATATCGAGAACGTCGCAAACACCAAGGTGCTTTTCAAGCAGCTCTTGTTGGCTATACGAACGCAGGCAAGTCAACGATCTTCAATAAATTAACAGAAGCTGATAGTTATGAAGAAGATCAATTATTTGCAACGCTTGACCCGTTAACGCGAAAAGTAAAACTGAAAAGTGGTTTTCAGATGCTGTTAACAGATACGGTAGGTTTTATTCAAGATCTACCTACGTCATTGATCGCTGCCTTCAGGTCTACATTAGAAGAAGCAGCTGAAGCGGATCTTCTTATCCATGTGATCGACGGTTCTAGTGAGGATCGTAACCAACATGAACAAACGGTCAAACGTATTTTGAGTGATCTAAAGGCATCCCATATTCCGATGCTCACGGTATATAATAAAAAAGATCAGTTTGGAGAGGATTTTATCCCAGAGAGTCCATCCATATCGATTTCTGCGTTAGAGAGTACAGATATTTCCTTGTTACTCGAAACGATTGAAAAAGAAGTGATGAAACAGATGACTTTTTATGAGGTTAAGGTTCCGTCTCATGATGGCAAACTTTTATCACAACTTCGTGGAGAAACCATACTAATTACGCAAGAATTTAATAAAGAAGAGTTGGTCTATGAATGCAAGGGATACGCGTTATCTTCCTCTTCCATTCCGTCCATCAGCAACAAAGGAGAATAACATGTATTCACAGTTTCAAAATGAAGAAGTATTGAAACATACTTCAGAAAAAGTAACAGCACGTATTATAGATCAACATAAGCTGATTGAAGAGATAAGTGAAATGAATCAGTTAAAAGTGTTGAGAGCATTTCAAAACAATCAAGTAGGCGATCATCATTTTCATCCTTCAACCGGTTATGGATACGACGATTCTGGTCGAGATACTCTTGAAAAGGTGTATGCAGATGTTTTTAGAGCAGAGGCTGCAATCGTTAGGCCGCAGATCATCTCTGGTACTCATGCCATCACGCTATCTTTATTTGGTATGCTCCGTCCTGGAGATGAATTGCTTTATATCACTGGCAAACCATATGACACGCTTGAAGAAATCGTGGGGATAAGGGGTACAGGTGAAGGATCATTAAAAGATTACAACATATCGTATCAACATGTAGACTTGACTCTTGAAGGCGCGATTAACTTCTCAGAAGTTCAGCGTGCGATTAACGAAAAAACGAAAGTAATCGGTATTCAACGCTCCAAAGGATATGCAGATCGTCCATCCTTCACAGTGAATGAAATAGAAGAGATGATCTCTTTCGTAAAAGAGATCAAATCAGATGTGATCGTGTTTGTTGATAATTGTTATGGCGAATTTGTTGAAGAAAGGGAACCCATCGAGGCAGGAGCAGATATTATTGCTGGCTCCCTGATTAAAAACCCTGGCGGTGGGCTTGCCAAAACAGGTGGTTACATTGCAGGAAAAGAGAAGTTGATCAATAAGATCTCTTATCGACTAACCTCTCCTGGTATTGGCCGTGAAGCAGGGGCATCTCTTTACAGCCTTCAAGAAATGTACCAAGGATTCTTTCTAGCTCCTCACGTAACAGCTCAAGCGTTAAAAGGTGCGGTATTTACAGCTGCTTTCTTAGAAGAACTAGGAATGGAAACACGCCCTTCTTTTAATGCAAAGAGAACAGACCTTATTCAATCTGTCATCTTTAACGATCGCGAGCGGATGATTAAGTTCTGTCAAGCTATACAAAAAGCATCACCGATCAACTCTTATGCGATTCCATACCCTGATTATATGCCAGGCTATGAAGACGATGTGATTATGGCAGCAGGTACATTTATTCAAGGAGCAAGCATTGAATTAACAGCAGATGGTCCGATCAGACCGCCATACATAGCGTTCGTGCAGGGTGGGCTTACGTATGAACATGTGAAGATTGCTGTATTATCAGCTGTTGATGAACTTTTAACTCATGGACTTATTAATAAACGATAACAATAGATGAAACAAAAAAGAGGCAAACAGCCTCTTTTTTGTTTTGATGTTAATTTTTCTAACATTAGGATTGACATGTGAGCTTTTGTGACATAAGATATAAAAAGAAGTTGAGAGGAGGTAGGCAATATGAACGATATGAATCGTAGGAACTTACCTTTGTTCCCCATCAGCATCGTCATGCAGTTAACTGAACTATCAGCTCGTCAGATCCGTTATTACGAAGAGCATGATCTTATTCATCCTGCACGTACTGAAGGGAACCGTCGTTTATTTTCATTTAATGATGTTGATAAACTTCTTGAGATCAAAGCACTTCTTGAACAAGGCGTAAACTTAGCTGGAATCAAACGAGTCTTTGAACTGAATGAACAAGCAGCAGAATTGATTAAGAATCAGCCGAATGTGCAAGGTGTTCAACAAATTTCCGAATCTGCGCTTCATCGCAGGTTAAAAAGGGAATTGATTCATGCTGGCAGACATGGAAAAACCTCATTGATTCAAGGAGAACTTTCCCGGTTTTTTCATTAAAGATTATTTGTTTATACTTACGATGTGAACAATCGCCATAATTAGGCGCTTTATATTTAAAGGAGGAGAAAGATTTGTCTAAGTACACTAAAGAAGATATCTTAAGAATGGTAAAAGAAGAAAACGTAAGATTCATCCGTCTACAATTTACTGATTTATTAGGTGTTATTAAGAATGTAGAGATTCCGATCGGTCAGCTTGAAAAAGCTTTAGATAACAAGATGATGTTTGACGGATCTTCCATTGAAGGATTCGTTCGAATTGAAGAGTCAGATATGAATCTTTATCCTGATTTAGATACATTTATGATTTTCCCATGGACTTCTGAAAAAGGAAAAGTTGCACGTTTGATCTGTGATATCTTTATGCCTGATGGTAATCCGTTTGATGGAGATCCACGTGGAATCTTAAAGCGCGTACTAAAAGATATGGAAGACTTAGGATTCTCTGATTTCAACATTGGACCTGAGCCGGAATTCTTCTTATTCAAGAATGATGAGAAGGGTGAGCCGACTCTAGAACTAAACGATAAAGGTGGTTATTTTGACTTAGCTCCAACGGATCTAGGTGAAAACTGCCGTAGAGATATCGTGTTAGAACTTGAAGATATGGGCTTTGAGATCGAAGCTTCGCACCATGAGGTAGCACCTGGTCAGCATGAGATCGACTTTAAATATGCTGATGCAGTGAGCACATGTGATAACATTCAAACGTTTAAGTTAGCTGTAAAAACGATCGCACGTAAACATGGTCTTCATGCTACATTCATGGCTAAACCTTTGTTCGGTGTGAACGGTTCAGGTATGCATGCGAACATGTCTCTATTCAAAGATGGTGAGAACGTGTTCTATGATGAGAAATCTGAAACAGGATTAAGCGAGACAGCTATGCATTTCTTAGCAGGTATCTTAAAGCATGCACAAGATTTCACAGCGATCACGAACCCGACTGTAAACTCTTATAAGCGACTTGTACCTGGTTACGAAGCGCCTTGTTATGTTGCATGGTCTATGCAAAACAGAAGCCCGCTTATCCGTATTCCAGCGTCTCGCGGCATCAGCACGCGTATCGAGGTAAGAAGCGTTGATCCAACGGCTAACCCTTATCTTGCTATGGCAGTATTGCTTGCAGCTGGTCTTGATGGAATCAAGAACAAGCTAAACGCTCCAAAACCAATCGATAGAAACATCTATGTTATGGATAAAGAAGAGCGTGAAGCAGAAGGTATCAAAGATCTTCCAGCAACATTAAAAGAAGCTCTAACTCTATTCAGCAAAAATGAAGTTCTTACAACAGCTCTTGGAGCACATGCTACAGAGCACTTTATTGAAGCGAAAGAGATCGAGTGGGATATGTTCCGCACGCAAGTTCACCCTTGGGAACGCGAACAATATATGAGCATGTATTAAAATGAAATAACCCCTGACACATTCGTTGTCAGGGCTTTATTGTTTTTTCAAAAAAATGAAAAATTTAATTAAACAGGCATTATAGATACAATTTGTTGGATACGAACAAAAAAAGTGGAGTCGTTACCAGCACTTAATGCAATATGATCGGGTTGTACATCGACAAGGACACCTCTAATCGTATCTTTTGTTGTTTCTACGACTAGATCTTTACCTACTACTGATCGCAAACGATTCACAACGAACGGATCTACTAACGTCATATACTGAGTATTAACATTTTGGTTTCTTGTTTGTTCATAAGGATTATAATACATGATTCATTCCTCCTGTATGGGTATCCGTACACTTTATGCATACAAAGGGGGAGAGGTGAGAGGGACTAACGATGATAAACATATAAAAAGAGAAACAGCTTATCTTACTAAGCTGCTTCTCTTTTATGTTGGCTGTATTCGTATTCATTGTTGCTTTTGAAAGTAGTTGATATCAATTTAGGTTGCTTGCTTTGTGCGGGGTAGGAGTCTCACACCTTACACTACAACCAACTGTTCAAAGAAGACAATAAAAAAGATAAAAGCAATAATCCTTTAAAAAACAGCCTTTATGTTTTATTTGAATTAGTGAATACTTCTATATACACCAATCACTTTACCGAGTATCGTACAGCTTTGCAGGATTATCGGTTCCATCGATGAATTTTCTGGCTGCAGGCGTATATGATTTTTTTCTTTAAAGAAACGTTTTACCGTAGCTTCATCTTCATCGGTCATAGCTACGATAATATCTCCGTTGTTAGCGGTAGGCTGTTGTTTAACAACAACTAAGTCTCTGTTGAAAATTCCCGCTTCAATCATACTATCCCCTACAACAGATAACATGAAGACGTTCTCATCACCAACAACGTGTTCAGGTAATGGAAAGTATTCTTCTACGTTTTCAACCGCGCTAATTGGAAGACCTGCTGTAACTTTACCGATAACAGGAATTGAAACAGAACGGACTGAAGGAATATTATCTTCTAATCCTAATACTTCAATGGCTCTTGGTTTTGTAGGATCTCGTCTAATAAGCCCCTTTTTTTCAAGTCTTGCTAAATGCCCATGAACTGTAGAGCTTGAAGCAAGGCCAACCGCTTCTCCGATTTCACGAACTGAAGGCGGATACCCTTTTTGTGATACTTCCTCTTTTATGAAAGCCAATATATCCAACTGTCGTCTGGATAACTTAGTCATTTTTTAGCACCTCACCGAATTTTTTATCTATAAAAAGTATATCATGGGGAATTCAGAGATACAAACATAAGTTCGAAAAAATAGTTGACACCGAACAAACGTTCCAGTTATTATAAAAACAAGAGATGCGAACAAACGTTTGTTGAAAGGGGATATCACAATGAAACAAGGGACAATGCATGTTATTGTATTTTTAGGGTTGTTAGGTGGTATATTTTTTACGTTATCAAATCTTGCCTCACAAGAAGCTCAATATATTGAAGTAACCATACAGGAAGGAGACTCACTGTGGAGTCTTTCTGAAGAATATAATGCCAAGCATCATTATTCCAATTGGGAGTTTATTAAATGGGTCGAAAAGAAGAATAGCGTAAACGCTGCAGCGGTTTTTCCAGGTCAAAAAGTAATCATACCAGTCAATAAATAATAAAGCGGGTTTTAAACAAATGAAAGCAATCATTTACTCCAGAGTAAGTACAGATAAAGATGAACAAATGACTTCATTAGAAAGACAAGAAGGGGAACTTAAGAAGTTAGCACTACAATTTCAATTTGAAGTGGTGAACTGTTATCGTGAGAAGGCTAGTGGATTCTCTTTAGATCGAGAAGAACTATTAAACATATTAGACCTCGCAAGAGATGGTGAGTTTCAATGCCTTCTTGTCCAAGATGATACTCGTTTAGGCAGAGGAAAAGCTAAGATGGCGATCCTTCATCAGTTGATCAAATACAATATTAAAGTATATACCCTTTCTAATAACGGAGAGTACACGTTAACGGAAGCGGACGAAATGGTGCTCGATATTGTATCAACTGTAGAGGAATACCAACGAAAGCTTCATAATATGAAGATTAAGCGAGGCATGAGAAAAGCTGTCAAAGAAGGATATAAACCTCAAAAGAATCTAAAAAATCAAACCGGAGGTGGCAGAGACAAAAAAGAAGTGCCGATCTCTGAAATCGTACGTTTAAAGAACATGAAGCTTACCTTCCATGATATAGCCTTAACTCTCAGAGGTTTAGGATTCGATGTTTCTAAAGCTACCGTACATAGAAGATACAAAGAACATGTGGAAAATACAGATAACTAGAAATTCCTTTCATTCTGCTGTAGGATAGAGTGAAGAATGCTTTAAAAGGAGTTTTTAAAATGTTATCTAAAGATAAAATGCAACGAATAAATGAACTGTCTAGAAAATCAAAACAATCCGATCTTACATCAGCAGAAAAAGCGGAACAAAAAAAACTACGAGAAGAATATTTACAAGTGTTCCGTAAATCTTTTGTTCAGGATCTTCATGGTATGACCTTTGTTGACCCGAACGGTGATGATGTAACACCAGAAAAATTAAAAAGAAGTAAAGATCATAAAAAAAACCTTAAACATTAATAAAAGATGCCTGTTTACTCAACTGTAAATAGGCATCTTTTTCTGTTGCAATCTATATATATTAGTATATACTGTTATATAACAACTTTGAAAGGGGAGAATATTTTGACTTTTTCAATTACAAGTGCAGCAGCGAACCTTTATAAAGACATTACATTAGAAGCGACTGAGGCTTTAAGACTTTTCGTGAAATACGCAGGAAGTGGTGATTCTGGAGGCTTTTCACTTGGCGTAACGCCTGCAGTACCCGATGAGGATGACTACGTTCAAGAGGTCGATGGTCTTCGGTTTTTTGTAAGAAACGAAGAAAAATGGTTGGTGGAGAATATGAAACTTGATTATGATGAAAGTACGGATTATTTTTCATGTCACTTACCAGGGCTAGCATAATAGAATCTAACCGCCTGTTGTAATACAACGAAAAAGTTGTAGAAATACAGGCGGTTTTTGTATGATTTTATGTGTAGATGGTAAAATAACTAGAGTTAATAATGTGTTTGTCTTGTCTAATTGCACTTGAACGTTTATTATGAAAGTCAAAACTGTTTAGTACATATGAAGGGATGATTTTTTTGTCACGAACTATTGATGAATTAGCAATTAATACGATAAGAACGCTTTCTATCGACAGCATAGAAAAAGCAAACTCAGGGCATCCAGGTATGCCGATGGGTGCTGCGCCTATGGCATATAGCTTATGGTCAAAATTTATGAACCATAATCCTGCAAACCCAGAATGGTTCAACCGTGACCGTTTTGTATTATCAGCGGGGCATGGATCAATGTTGTTATACAGCTTGCTTCATTTAAGTGGATATGGTTTAACGATTGATGATTTAAAGAACTTTAGACAATGGGGTAGTAAGACTCCAGGTCACCCTGAATTCGGACATACTGTTGGTGTTGAAGCAACAACTGGTCCACTTGGTCAAGGGATTGCAATGGCAGTAGGTATGGCTATGGCTGAGCGTCACTTAGCTGCAAAATATAACCGTGAAGGGCATGAAGTGATCGATCACTTTACTTATTCGATCTGCGGTGATGGGGACCTTATGGAAGGCGTTTCTGCTGAAGCTGCTTCACTTGCAGGTCATCTTGCATTAGGTAGAATGATCGTTCTTTATGATTCAAACGATATTTCTTTGGATGGAGACCTTCACCACTCTTTCTCTGAAAGTGTAAAGGATAGATTTGAAGCATATGGATGGCAAGTGCTTTATGTTGAAGATGGAACGGATTTAGAAGAGATTGAAAAAGCTCTTGCAGAAGCACGTGAAGAACTTAATAAGCCGACACTTATTGAAGTGAAAACGGTGATTGGACATGGTTCACCAAATAAATCAGGTAAATCTGCTTCTCATGGTGCACCACTTGGAAAAGAAGAAATCTTATTAACAAAAGAAGCGTACAAATGGACGTTTGAAGAAGATTTCCATGTTCCTGAGGAAGTACAATCACACTTTGAACAACTGAAAAGTGAAGGACAAAGAAAAGAGGAAGAATGGAATAAGCAGTTCAAAGCTTATTCAGAAGCTTATCCAGATTTAGCTCAAGAACTTCAAGATGCGATCAAAGGGAACCTTCCAGCGAATTGGGATAAAGATCTTCCAGATTATGATAAAGCGATTGCTACTCGTTCTTCTTCAGGTAAGGCGATCAATGCTCTAGCTAAGAGTGTACCTTCCTTATTTGGTGGATCTGCTGACTTAGCTGGTTCTAATAAGACACTTATTGAAGGCGAAAATAACTTCAGCCGTAACGATTATAGTGGACGAAACATCTGGTTTGGTGTTCGTGAGTTCGCTATGGGAGCTGCATTAAACGGAATGGCACTGCATGGTGGTCTGAATGTGTTTGGTGGAACATTCTTCGTGTTCTCTGATTACGTAAGACCTGCAATTCGTTTATCTGCTCTAATGGGACTTCCTGTTACCTATGTATTAACACATGATAGTGTTATGGTAGGAGAAGATGGTCCAACACATGAACCAGTTGAGCAACTTGCTTCTCTTCGTGCGATGCCTAATCTTAATCTGATTCGTCCAGCTGATGGTTATGAGTCGAATGCAGCTTGGAAGTTAGCGCTTGAGAGCAAGAACCAACCAACGGCATTGGTACTAAGCCGTCATGACTTGCCGATCTTAAAGAACACAAAAGAGAAGGCATATGAAGGGGTTAAGCGTGGAGCTTATGTAGTTTCACCAGCTGAATCAGATGCGGATGTTTTACTTCTTTCTGCTGGATCTGAAGTGAGTATTGCAGTTGCCGCACAAGAACTGCTTCAAAAAGAAGGAATTTCTGCTTCTGTCGTTTCTATGCCATCTTGGGAAAGTTTTGATAAGCAAGATAATGACTACAAAGAGTCAGTACTTCCTAAACATATTACGAAGCGTCTAGCGATCGAGATGGGAGCTTCACTTGGTTGGCATAAATATGTCGGCCTTGAAGGAGACACGTTAACAATCGATACGTTTGGTGCATCTGCTCCTGGAGAAGTTATCCAAAAAGAATTTGGATTTACACCAGAGAACATCGTAAAACGTGTTAAAGACATGTTGAATAAATAATGATTTATAAAAGGGGGTTTCCAAGAGGAAGCCTCCTTTTCTTACTGTTTCGACAAAAATAGTTATAATTTGCGCACTTTTTTAGACAAGCTTTTTTCCGTATATTGTATATACTTTTAGAAAAGTATCGGAGAGGAGCTTGTTCATGAGAGAATTTTATATTTATTTAATCACAAAAGAAGTTGCTCATTCCTACTATGGCAAGGAAAATAAGCTTTTTCAGTTGTTTTTCGAAGAACAGCGCTCAAATGGTATTTCAAAAACCATTTTACAAAAGCAAATCAGCTACATAACCTCTCTATTATCTGTTTCTCAGCTAGAAAAACACTTCTGGAACCATTTAAAAGATAAACATGAATGGCGTTTGGAAGGAGAAACGTATTCTTTAACTTGTAAAGATAGTATCGTGAGGATTGAACTCACTGATCAATATATCCATCTTTATAGCATCGGCAACTTTGAAGCAGAAACGGTGATATTCGAGGCGTTACGCCAATATGAACCATATTTCCTTGCGATGGACTATAGTGAAAGAAAATTTGGCTGGCTCTCACCGTTTAAATTGAACATGGTCTATGCCACTTAATTCTCTTTCAATCTTGTATGTGTAGGTAAACTTGTAGTAAACTAGTTCTAGACAACATGAAGGAGGAAGTTTTAACAATGGGTACTGGTATGATAATCCTTGTGTGTGCACTTTCACTGATTGCAGGTGTTGCGATCGGATTTTTTATTGCCCGCAAGTATATGATGAGTTATTTACAAAAAAATCCACCGATTAATGAAAATATGTTGCGTGTGATGATGATGCAGATGGGTCAAAAGCCTTCGCAAAAGAAAATCAATCAAATGATGCAGGCTATGAACAAACAGATGAAGTAATGTTGGACAAGCACCCTGATATAGAATCGGGTGCTTGTTTTCGTTCTATCATAATAGCTGAAGCTAAAGCAGTGCATCAACAAAAGGATGATAGCAGTGAGTGAAGTTAAGACAATTTCGATAGATGAGATAGAAGCAGATCATTATTTGCTCTTTGATGTCAGGTCTCCTAAAGAATTTGAAGAATATCATATTCCGGGTGCGTATAATGTGAGTATCTTTTCAAACGAGGAAAGAGCAGAGATCGGTACCCTCTACAAACAGGATAGCAAAGAAGCTGCGATGGAACGTGGACTCCAAGTCGTCGCTCCAAAACTTCCGTCAATATATAAAGAGATCCATACAAAAAGTAAAGAACATCCAGAAAAAAAGGTGGTCATCTATTGTGCACGAGGTGGATTTCGTTCGCAAAGTATTGCTCAAACGATGAACATGATGGGTATGGATACTTTACAGTTAGATGGTGGCATACGTTCCTATCGAAAGAGGATTGAATCTGCCTTTAGGAAGATGGTTGCAGAACCTAGGAACATCATCGTACTCGAAGGTCACACCGGTACGATGAAAACGAAACTATTAAAAGAACTACAAGAAGAGGGATATCCTGTATTAAACTTGGAAGAGATGGCAGGACATAAAGGTTCGATTTTTGGAAATATTGGAGAAGACCCTTCTTCTCAAAAGAAATTTGAATCAAGCCTTTACGAACGGTTAAAAGAAATCGAGAACTCTTCGTCAATTATCATTGAATCAGAGAGTAAACGGATAGGAAGAGCAGTCGTGCCTGATTTTCTTTTAGAAGGTAAATATAGTGGTGTTCGAATTCATGTGGAGTTACCTTTTCATTTGCGAGTCCAATATATTTGTAATGTGTACGAGCCACTTCTGCATAAAGATGAGATTGTGGAGGCAATTCATAAGCTTTCAAGGAGAATACCACCATCGGTCATGGCGGATATTCAAAACAACTTAAAGGCGTTACGTTACGAAAAAGTTGTAGCCCTCTTACTAGAAAACTATTATGATCCAAAATATGATTACGCCGAGCAAAAATACGATAGTGAGTGTATCAAACTAAGTAGTCAATCTTATCAAGAGATGTATACCGAAGTAAAGAATCAACTAGACCATTTATTAAGCTAACCATATGATTACCGAGTTTCAATAGAAGACCCATTATTCTAGGGTCTTTTTTTGTGAAACTTTTTTCTTTTCGGAATTTTCATGTATTGGTAAACTATAATTGTTTTGATTTGCAAACAAGGGGGAACGGGCGTTGAGGGTTTTTCTTCAATTAATGTGGTATTTTAAACAAGAAAAGTGGCGATATTTAGGCGGAATCGTGATGCTGGCATTTGTCTCATTAGGGTTATTAGTACCTCCGAAAGTAGTAGGGCTCATTGTCGATCATATCGAAGAAGGTACGATAACTGAAGAGATCTTATGGAGATATGCTGCTGTTTTAATCGGTATCGCAGTAGGTATCTATGTTCTCCGTTACATCTGGAGAATCTTGATATTTGGTTCAGCGGTTAAACTGGCGATGTTATTAAGAAATAGACTGTACGAACATTTTACAAAAAAATCACAAGAATTCTACCATAAGAGACGTGTTGGAGACTTGATGGCTCATTCTACAAACGATCTCCAAGCCATTCAACAGACCGCTGGCGACGGTGTTTTGACTTTGGTAGATTCTCTGATGATGGGCGGTTTCACATTGATCGCGATGGCTACTACGATCAGTTGGAAGCTGACTCTTGTAAGTCTTCTACCTTTACCTATCATGGCTTGGGCAACGAACAAATATGGCACGATGCTACATAAAAGGTTTCACAGTGCGCAAGAAGCATTTTCAACTCTAAACGATAAGGTGCAAGAAAGTATCTCTGGAACGAGGGTGATTAAAGCATTTGGCCAAGAGAAAGAGGATATTGACAGCTTTTCGAATCTTTCCAGTGATGCTGTTAAAAAGAACATGGCTGTAGCACGTATTGATTCTTTGTTCGATCCTACGATTTCACTGATCATTGGTTTTTCCTTTTTCTTAGCAGTTGGTTATGGTTCCATTCTTGTAACGCGCAATGAACTAACAATAGGAGAACTTGTTTCTTTTACAAGTTATCTTGGTTTATTAATCTGGCCGATGCTTGCATTTGGTTGGCTGTTTAATATTGTTGAGCGAGGAAGAGCTTCTTATGATCGCGTAGAATCACTTCTTGCAGTAAAGGAAGAGATTGAGGATAATGGTTCAATTGAAAATAGCCCTAAAGGTGATATCACTTTTCAGTTGAAGAAGTTTTCGTATACGGCTGACACTCCTGTTTTAAATGATATACATTTTACATTAAAGCGAGGTCAGACACTTGGGGTTGTCGGAAAAACAGGTAGTGGTAAAACAACGTTATGTAAGTTATTGCTACGTGAGTATCAATTGAAATCAGAAGACATTATTATTGATGATCACGATATCTGTGCGTATAAATTGCATGCGTTAAGAAGCTCGATCGGTTATGTACCTCAAGACCATTTTTTATTCTCAGCAACTATAGCAGAAAACATAGCGTTTTCTAAGGTAGAATCACCTTTTTCAGAAATAAAAGAAGCAGCAGAACTGGCCTCAATTCATAAAGATATAACGCAGTTTAAATATGGTTATGAAACAGTAGTAGGGGAGAGGGGCGTTACACTTTCAGGGGGACAAAAACAAAGGATCTCTATTGCGCGAGCATTGATTAAGAATCCAGAAATTCTCATTCTAGATGACTCTCTCTCTGCTGTTGATGCGAAAACAGAAGAGTCCATCCTTCAGCAATTGAAGCGTAAACGCCAAAATCAAACGACGATTATTACAGCACATCGCCTATCATCGATCGCGCATTGCGATCTAATCATCGTTTTGGAAAACGGAACGATCGTACAACGCGGTACACATTTCAGTTTATTGAACGAGGATGGTTGGTACAAAGAAACATATGAGAAACAAGCATTGGAAACGTTGATCTCAGAAGGGGGTGTCATCAAATGAGTACCGAACAAGAACCAACGCTCGATGAATTACAGCAAATGAAGCAATGGTCTGTATTTAAAAGACTCATGTCTTATACAAAACCACACAAGAAACGTTTGGCATTCGCCTTCCTTTTATTATTAGTTGCAACTGCTGCTGAATTAACGGGTCCAATCCTTGTTAAAACGTTCATCGATGATTTTGTCACACCTCGCAATTTTGAACAAAAAGCTTTGGTGATGCTTGCTTCTGGATATATCGGATTAATCGTCATCTCAGCAGTTGTAAACTACATACAATTTGTTCTGTTTCAAGCGGTTGCTCTAGATATCATTCAAACACTGAGAATTCAAGTGTTTTCAAAGGTACATTCATTAGGATTAAAATTCTTTGATCGAACACCAGTCGGGAGCTTAGTTTCAAGAATTACAAACGATACAGAAGCAGTAAAAGATCTTTATGTAAGTGTACTCTCAACGTTTGTTCAAAATATCGTATTTTTATTTGGTATCTTTGGATTCATGTTCTATTTGAATGTAAAACTCGCTTTATTCTGTTTAGGGATTCTCCCGTTCATCGTTTTGATCATGTGGTTGTACCGTAAATACAGTTCACGTTCGTTCTATGATATGAGAGAGAAACTTAGCCAGTTGAACGCTAAATTGAACGAATCTCTTCAAGGAATGTCGATCGTACAAGTGTTCAACCAGCAAAAAAGACTTAAAAAAGAGTTTGCAAAAATCAATCAAGACCATAATGACGCACAGATCAGAAACATAAAATATAACGGTTTGTTGTTAAGACCTGCTGTTGACCTTGTATATATGCTGGCTTTGTTGATGATTCTATCTTTTTTTGGCATCAAATCTTTTCATTCACCTGTAGAGATCGGTGTAATCTATGCTTTTATCAATTATCTAGATCGCTTTTTTGAACCGGTCAATATGATGATGATGCGCCTATCTATCTTTCAGCAAGCGATCGTCTCTGCAGGAAGAGTATTTACAGTCATGGATGAAGTAGAATTTGCTCCTGTAAAAAAAGGGGATGAGATGCCTTCGGTTTCAAGAGGAAAGATCCAATTTAAAAACGTTTCCTTTTCTTATGATGGAGAGCAAGAAGTTCTAAAAGATATCTCTTTCACTGCTGAACCTGGTCAAACGGTTGCCCTTGTCGGTCATACCGGAAGTGGTAAGAGCTCGATTATCAATTTGCTGATGCGTTTTTATGAAGTGAACAAAGGTAATATCTATATCGATGACGTTCCTTTATCTAACTTTGAAAACAAAGAGTTAAGGAACAAGATGGGTCTCGTTCTGCAAGATCCCTTCTTATTTGTAGGAGACATTATGCAGAACATAAGATTGTATGATAAGACGATTACAGATGAGGATGTATTGAATGCTGCTAGATTTGTTCAAGCTGCACCGTTTATCGAAAGATTGCCAGAGGGGTATCAGACAGGGTTAGGAGAAAGAGGTGCCACCTTTTCAAGTGGGCAAAGACAGCTGATCTCTTTTGCACGCACGATGGCTTTTTCTCCAAAGATCTTGATACTAGACGAAGCGACGGCAAACATTGATACAGAGACGGAAGAAGAGATACAAGAAGCTCTTCATAAAATGCGCAGCGGCAGAACGACCATTGCGATCGCACACAGATTATCAACCATACAAGACGCAGAACTTATCCTCGTTTTGCATAAAGGTGAAATTGTCGAAAGAGGCACTCACCAAGAACTATTAAGACAACGAGGGTTGTATCATAAGATGTTCCTTTTACAACATGGAAAAGATTCTATGAACGATGTGGGTTGATTAACAAAAGGGTTTACGTATGAAAAGACAGCTCTTCATAATACAGAGCTGTCTTTCTTAATGGTTTGTACTGTCTGTGTATAGCTTTTAGGTGATCGCGGAGTAATCTCAGGTGGTTATGCGCGTCTTAGCGGTGCTCCTAAACGTTTCATAGGTGGAAAGAGAGCATTCACAGGTGAAAACAGCCCATTTACCGGTGAACGTGTAATAAATATAAAAACACGTACCGTAAGAAGCTCAGCCTGGAACAAGGTTTATGAAAAAGACTTTTATTCGAATCTCCATTCAAAATGTCCCTGTTTTTTACTATAATTTTTCGAAAATATGAACATGTCGTTTAAGCATTGACTTATTTGCAAATTATTTTATTATAAGATAGCATACACGTACAGACAAACTGAATAAAAGGATGAGAATGCTTTGAAGAAATATGTATTACCATCAATGTTGATCGGCAGCATGGTTGTCCTTTCGGCATGTAAGCCAGTTGATTGGGCAGAAAAGAAGTGGAATGCTGCCTTTAATGAAGAGAGCTCTGAAGAGAACGAAAAACAGATTTCGAACGAGCAGACTACACAAAAACCAAATGATGAAAACAAAAATGAAAATTCGGATGAACAACCTTCAGCGGAGACTGATCTGCCTTGGTTAGAAGAAACGGTAACCGCATCCGGTGACGGAAAAGCGGTCGTACAAAACTTAGACGATCTTTTAATTGTTGCGAACAAAGAAAGAAATCTACCTGGTAATTATGAACCGAAGGATTTAGTTACACCAAATGTTCCGTTCCCTTTTAAAGAGGACTTACCTAAGAAAAAACTTAGAAAAGAAGCTGCTCTTTCCCTAGAAGTATTGTTTAAGGCAGCTGAAGAAGAAGGATTAGAGCTGCTCGCGCAATCAGGGTATCGCTCTTATGATACGCAAGTGTCCATCTTCGCCTTTAATGCTGAGCAAAAAGGAGAAGAAGTAGCAAACAAAACAAGCTCCAGACCTGGTCAGAGTGAACATCAGACGGGATTGTCGATGGACGTGACTTCTCAAGAAGTAAACTTTGAACTGGTGGAAGCGTTCGGTGAGACGAAAGAAGGAAAATGGCTCGCAGAAAATGCACATAAGTATGGATTCATCATCAGATATCTTAAAGGGAAAGAAGAGATTACAGGATATCAATATGAACCTTGGCATCTCCGATATGTGGGTGTGGATCATGCGAAAAAAATCCACGAGCAGGGCATTACCCTCGAAGAGTATTTACAAAAACCATAAAACATTTCTGACAGCTTTTTTCAAAGCTGTCTTTCTTTATGTTTGAACAAAATGGATATTCCCTTTAAGATAGAGAGAGAACTGTAAAAGGAGTTTACTAAAAAAATGACCGATCTTAATATTCTGCTTGCTTTTGGAGCTGGGCTGCTCTCCTTTATTTCACCGTGCTGCTTACCATTGTATCCCGCTTTCTTATCTTATATAACGGGGATCTCTGTTCAAGAACTTAAAGAAGAAAACGCCATGCTAAAAAAAACGGCGCTACTACATACTGCATTTTTTTTAATAGGTTTTTCGATCATTTTTCTTTTCCTTGGATTATCCACTACGATAATCGGTGATCTATTCGTTCAATATCAAACTTTGCTAAGACAGATCGGAGCTATTGTTATAATCTTTTTCGGATTAGTAGTAATAGGATTCATAACTCCTGCCTTTCTGATGAAAGATAAGAAAGTAAGGTTTCAATCCCGTCCAACCGGCTATCTGGGTTCAGTGTTGATCGGTATCGGTTTTGCAGCAGGATGGACACCTTGTATGGGTCCTATTCTAGCAGGTGTTATCGCGCTAGGGGTATCGAATCCGGCAGCATCCATGACGTATATGATCGCCTATGTTTTAGGTTTTGCTGTACCGTTCTTTGTTTTAAGCTTCTTTTTGGATAAACTAAAGGTAATCAAAAAGTTCAATCGTCAGTTTATGGTAGTTGGCGGGACTCTTATGGTCTTCATGGGAATTTTGCTATACTTTGATTGGCTGACACAATTAACATCGTTTCTTACAAACCGTGTGTTTGGAGGATTTAAAGGTTTTTAAGAGTAACATTGAAAGGGGATATACATCATGCATTCACGATCGAATGACCTTATCTTAAAAACAACAACAAATATTATTGTTTTTGTTATTCTAGCTTTTTCGATAAACATGCTTTTTTCGGGACATAATGCACCTGGAGGAGGATTTATCGGTGGGTTGATGGGAGCGGGAGCATTTCTTCTTCTCTATGTTTCCTACGGATTACAACCAGTACATAGAATCTTGCCGATTAATTTTACGTACATGATAGCAGCTGGTTTATTGATCGCCATACTGACAGGAGCAGGTTCCTTTGTTTTGGGTGTTCCGTTTTTGAGTCACAGTTTTGGCTATTTTCAACTCCCGTTGTTAGGGAAAACAGAGCTTGCTACAGCGATGCTCTTTGATTTAGGAGTTTATTTGACAGTAATCGGTGTTACGATGACCATTATCCTCTCAATTGCAGAAGATAAGATTGAGAAAGAAGTAGGGGAAGGGAACTAACCGTGTTTTTTATTGCGAGTACATGCTTTGCCATCGTTATGGCAGTGATTGTTTTTAATTTCCGAATGAAAGAAACAAGAGAACCTGTTACGACCAAAAAGATCATCATTCCTCCACTGGCTATGAGCACAGGCTTTCTACAGTTCGTGATTCCTGCTTTTCATATCACCTGGACGGAAGCAGGGGAGGCATTCTTAGTCGGTGTCATGTTTTCCGTATTTCTTATCATGACAAGTAAATTTGAGATTAAAGGTGATCATGTTTACTTGGTCCGATCGAAGGCTTTTATCTTTATCATTATCGGATTGTTCGCCATTCGCTTAGCTCTAAAGTGGTATATTGGTTCGACGATATCGATCTTTGAAACAAGTTCGTTATTCTTTATCGTTGCGTTTGGAATGATTCTTCCGTGGAGACTTGCCATGCTCGTTTTATTCAATAAAAAGAAAAACGAGATTGCGATGTAAACTTCAATAACAAAAAGAAAACCCCCTGAATCTCATGATTCAGGGGGTTCTTTATGCGAGTAAAGAATGATAAGGTTTGATATCGATGTTTTTCTTTTTTAAAGTTTTGATCAGCCATTTGTGATCTCTTTTAGGTGTTGCGATGATATAGCCGCGAATGATTAAATCTTGTGACATTGTACTTGCCTTTTCTTGTAATGCTAATTCACCGATTTTACCAGCGATCTTTTCTTTCGCTACATCTCTGAAGAGTTCAGGAACAGGAGCTACTAATTCGTTTAAGAGTTTCTTCTGATCGTCAGTCCATAGATGAATGGTTTGGTTGATGTAATGTTCTTGCCAATCTAGTATTGATTTTCCATCTTCTTTAGGTAACCGTTTTAAAAATTTACGAAACATAAAATATCCGCCGATGGCAAACATGGTAAATAAAAAAACGGACCATAACACGATAAAAGTGATGAACCATCCAGACAATGCGTCCACCTCATATGTATAAATTTTTTGGCGGGACCATGTGGGAATCGAACCCACCGGAGACGGCACGCGCCTCCCAAAAGGTTTTGAAGACCCAGGCAAGCACCAGCTACACATCTGGCCCCAAGTAAAATCTCTAGCTCGCTATTGCATTATACAGCATTTTACCCCTATAGGACAAGACTTGTGCTTTACTCTAGGGTAGGGGAGGGTGGATTTGTCGAACGGTGGTATAGCGCGACTGTAACAGAGGAAATATTCAACAATAACAGCTGGGCATTATAACAGATTATTTTTTTCACTATAACAGTTCGTCCTGTGGACAAGTGTGAATAACTTGTTCTGTGGATAACCTGTGAGTATACAGAGGTGAATAAATATACATTCAGTTATATCGGTTTGGGAAATAATATGGTTCGGGTGAATATCGCTATTTTTCAACAATGAATAATGCGTTATTCTTGTTTTTTACATCTCCTTTTCATAAAGTGTAGAAGAGTATGTACATATAGGTGGTTAAACATATGACGATTAAATATTATACGATTGGAATGGCAGGGCACATCGATCATGGGAAAACGACGCTCACAAAAGCATTGAGTGGCATCGACACGGATACGCTAAAAGAAGAAAAAGCGCGTAAAATCACGATCGAACCAGGCTTTGCGCCATTTCCTTTAACAAAAGAACTGCACACCTCAATCGTTGATGTACCGGGTCATGAAAAGCTGATCCGTCAGATGATCGCTGGTGTGGCGGGGATCGATCTCGTGCTCCTTGTAATCGCTGGAGATGAGGGTGTGATGCCTCAAACGAGAGAACACTTTGAGATTCTTTCCTTCCTAGGCATCGAAAAGGGAATCATCGTGGTTACAAAGTCAGATATGATTGACGATGAGATGAGATTGTTAGTAGAAGAAGACATTATTGAACTTACAAACTCATCTGTTTTTGAACATTTTCCCATTCATTTCGTGGATAGTGTTTCTTCAGCTGGCATTGACGAACTAAAACGTGAAATGATTAACCTCTTGAAAGACACTCCGGTTAAATCTTCACAAGGCGCTTTTCGCATGCCGATCGACCACATCTTTTCAGTAAAAGGACAAGGTACTGTTGTAAGAGGAACCGTCTATGAAGGTGAAGTGCAGGAAGGTGATGAACTTGTTGTTCAGCCAGGGAACGATAAAGTGAAGGTTCGAAAACTTCAAGTACATAAACAAGATGTACAAGCTGCTAGAGCTGGTCAAAGAGCAGCACTAAACCTTTCAGGTGGTTCTAAGGGTGATTGGAAAAGAGGGCATGCTTTAGTAGAACCGAATGTTTTTTCGACAACAGACACTATTGATCTCGTATTATCAACGGGTAAAGGGTGGCAAGGGAAAATAAAACAACGCTCTCTTATTAAATTTTATTGTGGAACTTCTGAAGTGATGGGGAAACTTGTCCTTTTTGACCGGAATGAACTTGAAAACAATGAAGATCAAGTCTATTGTCAAGTTCGATTAGAACAAGAGATCGTTACGAAACGAGGTGATCGTTTCATCTTAAGACGACCTTCTCCTGAGGAAACGATCGGAGGAGGAGAAGTTCTCGACCCAAACGGAACGGCTTATAAGTTTGGAACAGAAACGATCGAACGATTAAAAAGGAAGCATGAAGGAACCCCTAGTGAACGTATCTTACAGTTGCTTAATAAAGAAGGATCGTTGACAGAATTAGAACTTAAAAGATCGATTGGAATGGATGAGGAAGTATTTCAACACACGACGGAAGAATTGTTGCGTGAGGGTGCTATGGAACAAATACAGAATTATCTAGTTTCTGTTTCCACCATCCAGCATATTGAATCTAGCATCACGAACAAGCTTCAAAACTTCCATAAGGAATATAGTTTAAGGCAGGGTATACCTAAGGCAGAGATTGTTCAATCCTTACAAAGTGAAGTAAATCCGAAGATAGTTAACACCCTTCTTGAAAAATGGATCGGGGAATCGACCATTTTGATTACAGATCAATTTGTTCATTTATCTCATTTCACTCCGCATTATCCAGAAAAATGGGCTAAGAGAATGACGAATGTTCTTTCACTGTTAGAAGAAGGTCAGCTTGAACCGGATGATCTGCGGAACCTCTATAACGCTCAGCAACTCCCAGAAGCTCTCTACCAAGAGTTCAAATATTTTTTACTAAAAACAGATCAAGTGATCTTTCTTTTTGACGAGGTGTTTTTGAGCAGGAAAGCATTTGATTCAGTGGTTGAACAATTGCGCGTCCATACGGGTTCATCATTTACCGTACAAGAAGCTAAAGCAGTTCTTCATACATCAAGAAAGTTTTTGATTCCGATCTTGGAGAGCATGGACTCAAAAGGATACACGATGCGAGAATCTACTGTTAGGAAATGGGTGTAGTATGTGAGAGTTGTCTTTTTTACACCATACTATAAACAGAACCGTGGAAATTCAACAACAGCTAAACGATTGGAACATGGATTATCTGAGAAAGTTGACCTTTCTATCTTTTCGTATGAAGAGACAAGTGTACATGCTACCCTTTTTGATTGGATGGAGAAAGCAGATTTATATCATATTCTTCATTTTTCTAGATTCGTTCAGTGGGCCGATAAAAATAAGATTACGTTGGATAAGCCATATATTGTTACCTCTGGAGGTACTGATCTCAACCACTCGTTAAAAGAAGATGAAGAAAGGTATCTTCCTCTCTTGCGGAAAGCGAAAGCGATTACTGTTTTTACTCAACAAGCTAAACAATTGCTCGTAAAAGAGTATGAACTGAGCGATCAGTCCATACATGTGATCCCTCAAAGTATTTATTTACCTATTACTGATCATACGATCGGAGGCTTCACTCTACCAGAGGGTTATCCAAAATTATTACTGCCAGCTGGAATTCGTCCAGTTAAAGATGTTCTTTTTGCATTAAGAAGTTTGATTAGGTTGTCTACTGATTTCTCTAAACTCCGCTTTTTAATTGTAGGGGCAATCTTAGATGAGGAAGAATTTGAACGAGTGAAGAAGGCAGAAAATAAGTATGAATGGTTGCATTATCTGCCTGAAGTAGAGCTCAGTGAAATGAAGAAGCTTTATGAATGGGGAGATGTTGTACTGAATACATCGATTTCAGAAGGGCAACCGACAGCACTGTTAGAAGCGATGAGTTTCAGAAAACCTGTAATCGCAAGAGAAAACGTCGGAAACGCAAGCATCATACAACATGGTATGAACGGATTGTTGTTTCAATCTCAAGAAGAATTATATCATTCTATAAAGAAAGTTATTACAGATCGTGACACGTATAAACAACTTAGTGAACATGGGTATCAAACCATAAAAGAGGATCACACTCTGAAGAAAGAAATAGACTCTTATATGGAATTATATAAAGATGAATAAGAATAAAGGAGAGAACATGATGAAAAAACTTAGTTTACTATTGCTGACTATGATTCTATTCTTATCAGCTTGTGGAACAAAAAACGATGAGAAGAAGAATACGAGTTCAAAGAAAGATGAAGTCTTTACGATTGGGGTAATTCCAGCCCAAACGGAAGGTGAGATGAAGGGCGCGCTAGATAAGCTTCAGAAAGTGCTTACTGAGAAGATGGAACGTGAAGTGAAGATCACTTCTTATCCAGATTACAACGGTGTAGTGGAAGCGATGAACTATGATAAGATCGACATGGCTTATTTTGGACCTCTTACATATGTTGTTGCTCATGAAGAGAGTGGAGCTAAAGCGATCGTAACACAATTGATCAAAGGTGAACCGTTCTACTATTCTTATCTGATCTCGCATAAAGACAGCAAATATGAAAGTCTTGAAGATATGGTAACTGATGTGAGGAATGTAAAGTTTGCTTTTGGTGATCCATCCTCCACTTCCGGATCGTTAATTCCGAGCATCAAACTTAAAGATGAGGGCATCTATAGAAGTGAATCTGATAGTGATTTTAAAAATGTGAGGTTTACAGGTTCACATGATGCGACCGCACTAGCTGTACAAAACAAACAAGTGGATGTTGGTGCGATCGACAGCGCCATTTATGATAAGTTGATCGAAGAAGGAGCAATTGACGGAGATCAGTTTAAAGTGATCTGGAAGTCAGAGAAATTGTTCCAATATCCATGGGCAGTTTCTAAGAGTACAGATGAGAAAACGATGAAGAAACTTCAACAGATCTTTTTAGATATTAAAGATAAAGAGATTCTAGATGCCTTTGGTGCAACTGGGTTTACAAAGGCAGACAACAAGGATTACGAGAGTATCCGAAAAGCAGCAATTAAAGAGGGTACCATTCAAGAATAGAGGGGAACCATGGTTTGGTTTAAGAGGAGCCAATTTTTAATCGTAGTATGCTTAAGCTTACTCGTAGTAGGAAGCATGAAGTTAACGGAGTTTGATCTTTCGAAGTTCAGAGATTTTCAGAATATGGGTGACTTTCTGTCGAAATGGTTTCCGATGAACACAGAAAGTCTGCCATTTCTGTTTCAAGAAAGTTTATTAACGATCGCTATCGCATTTTTGGGGAGCTTATTCGGTCTGATCATCGCACTTCCGTTAAGCTTTATGGCCGCTCGAAATACGAGTAAAAATCGTTTTGTCTATTCCGTAACACGTTTCTTGCTTAGCTTTTTACGATCAGTACCTGAATTTGTGTTCGGTTTAATTCTTTTAACAACACTTGGACTTGGGCCGTTTCCAGCCGTTATCGCCATTATATTTCATAACATTGGGGTATTAGGAAAGCTGATTTCAGAGCTGATCGAGTCAGCTGATAAGGGTCCGATGGAAGCGATGTCTGCAGTTGGTGCGAGTAGATGGATAGGAAATCTTTTTGCAGTATTACCACAAATATGGCCGAATGTCCTGTCTCAATTTTTCTACCGATTTGAAGTGGCTATTCGAACTTTACTCATTTTAGGTCTGATCGGTGGCGGGGGAATCGGGCAACAGTTGTTTATTCATTTTAAAACATTTCAATATCAATTAGTCTCTGTTGACGTCCTCCTCATCATGATCATGGTCATCTTGGTGGATTATATGGGCAGCAAAATTCGGGAAAAGGTAATTTAGGGTGATCATATGATTGAATTTAAGAATGTATCTGTCACGTATCCTGGCGCTAGAGAACCTGCTTTAGCGAATGTAAGTGTAACTTTCCAAAAAGGGGAGTTCGTTTGTGTCTTAGGAAGAAGCGGTGCAGGAAAATCAACGTTTATCAGATGTATCAACGGATTACAGCCTGTAACTGAAGGTTATGTAAAATGGGAAGATAAGGTATTAAGTGAGATGACTCACAAAGAAACGCTAGAAGTTCGCCGTAAAACAGGTATGATCTTTCAGCATTTTAACTTAATTCCGAGGATGAGTGTCGTTCAGAACATCTTAACCGGTCTGTTTGGATACAAAAAATCGTATGAAAATTTGTTAGGATTGTTTAAATCCAGCGATCGATTGCAAGCTTTAGAAGCTATAAATCAAGTAGAACTAACGGTTGAACCAACAAGACGAGTGGAGAAGTTAAGCGGCGGGCAAAAACAAAGAGTGGCGATCGCTCGAGCGCTTGTGCAAAACCCGAAAGTATTCTTAGGGGACGAACCTGTTGCAAGTTTAGATCCTGGAACGGCTGATCGGATATTTCATTTACTAAAAGAAACTCATGTGAAAAGAAATCTTGTTTCCATCATTAACGTACACGATGTCTGTCTCGCTAAAAAATTTGCGACAAGAATCATTGCGCTTAAGGACGGAAAACTCTTTTTTGACGGAGCTCCTGAAGAATTTGATGATAAGATCTATGCAGAAATTTATAACCATACATCTTAAAAATGCACAAAAAACTCCGATGCCGGAGTTTTTTGTGTTTAATTGGCTTTGATCGGTTTTTCAGAGAATGCAAGAACACGACCAACGATGCTTGCGTCATTTATGCCATTCGTATGAAGTCTCTCCACGTATTCTAGCGCTTCACTTTCAGGTAGACTTACGAGTAATCCGCCAGAGGTCACAGCGTCACATAATATCCATTGCTGATACTGGGAAAGGTCGTTTTCGTATTGGACATCATCTTTGATCCAACGATGATTGGCTTTAGAACCACCAGGAACGATTCCTTCTTGAGCAAGCTCTGTAGTGCCTGGTAAGAGTGGTACTCGGTCATAATTGATCTCGATTGTAATATCTCCTGTTCCTTTTGCCATCTCAGTGGCGTGACCAAGGAGACCAAATCCAGTTACATCTGTAACAGCGTTTGGAGATAGACCTTCTAAACATTCGGCAGCAGTCTTATTCAATGCAGCCATCGTTTCGCTGACGAGCTTAAGCTGATCGGCGGTAAGCTTGTCTTTTTTTATCGCTGTGGTTTGTATACCCACACCGATCGGTTTTGTTAATACAAGAACATCTCCGGGTCTCGCACCAACATTTTTATATACTTTTGATGGATGAACGAGGCCAGTTACAGACAGACCGAACTTAGGCTCTGAATCGTCGATCGAGTGTCCTCCGACCAGCACTGCCCCAGATTCTTTCACTTTATCGGCAGCTCCCTTTAGGATTTCAGCTAAAACATCGTGACCGAGAGTGTTAATCGGAAAACCTACTATATTCATCACTGTTGTAGGTCGTCCTCCCATCGCGTAAACATCACTCAATGAATTTGCAGCTGCAATCTGGCCGAACATGTATGGATCGTCTACGATTGGTGTAAAGAAGTCGACAGTCTGGATCATAGCAAGGTCATCCGTTAACTTATAGACTCCTGCATCGTCTGAAGTATCTAAACCAACTAAAAGGTTAGGATCATATTCGCGTTTTGGTAGATGGCGCAAAACTTGCGCCAGGTCTTCTGGACCGATTTTACAGCCTCAACCACCTTTTGAGGAAAGGTGAGTGAGCTTAACTTTATCTTTACTCGTCATAATAAAAGGACACCTCCTTTTGTTAGTATAAACATTATTTTTGTGAAATGCCTAAGGATATACTAAAATAGTCTTAAAAAAGGAGGATGAAACATGAAAGTATCTATTGAATTCTGTATGATGTGAAACTTTGCACCAAAAGCCGCGAGTCTCGCGGAAGACCTGTTCAACCATTTTCGTTCTAAAATTTCTTCACTCGAACTGATTCCTAGTTCTGGAGGAGTGTTTGAAGTATCCGTCAATGGCGAAAAAATTTATTCAAAAAAAGAGACCGGAGAATTTCCGGATCATGATCTGATCATAAAACACTTAGAAAAATTATTGGCTTAAAAAACGATGCCCTCCTTAAAGGAATCGTTAAGCCCTTAAGGAGGAGCTTCATTTTGTTAAAATCTGATTTGTTAAGGCAGCTACCTGCGGTTCATGAGGTGGTAAAAGATATCAGTTCTGAAGTGAGTGGCAAACCTGAAAAGGAAGTAACACGAGCTGTTCAAGATGCGATCAAACTTTGGCGAAAAAATATTCTCAACGATCACCATGCTATTGACTTGAAAACTGATATCAGATCACTCGTTAAGGATTCAGCAAAGTCTAATTTAGTTCATCCTACCCATCAGATCCGCTCATTGATCAATGCTAGCGGGATCGTTATACATACAAATCTTGGACGATCTAGACTAAGTGAGAAAAGCGTAGAACGAATGAGTGAAACAGCAAGAATGTATTCAAATTTAGAGTATAACTTGGAACAAGGAAAAAGAGGTTCTAGGCATGATCTGACAGAAGAACTAATTAAACAAGTAACAGGTGCAGAAGCCGCGATGGTCGTGAACAATAATGCAGCAGCCGTTTACCTGATTCTGAAAGCACTAGCTAAAAACAAAGAAGTCATCGTTTCTAGAGGTGAGCTTGTTGAGATAGGAGGTTCATTTCGTGTTTCTTCTATAATGGAAGAAAGTGGAGCGAAACTGCGGGAAATTGGTACGACGAACAAAACACATCTCTTTGATTACGAAGAAGCGATAAATGAAGAAACTGGAATGATCATGAAGGTCCACACAAGTAATTTTAAGGTGATTGGATTTACGAAAGAAGTATCTTCAAGTGAGTTGATTCAGTTGAAGAAGGATCATCAAGATCTGATTATATACGAAGATCTTGGAAGTGGAGCCCTCTATCCTTTTCAGTCTGAAGGAATCGGTGATGAACCATTGATCTCCTCCGTTATTAATAATGGATTAGATATAGTGTCTTTTAGCGGAGATAAACTTTTAGGCGGCCCACAAGCTGGAATCATTGCAGGGAAAAAAAGAATCATCGATCAATTAAAGAAACATCAGCTAGCTCGTGTTCTAAGAGTGGATAAGTTTACGATCGCTGCATTAAACGAAACGTTACTGTCTTATAGAAATGAAGAATATAAAGACATTCCAACAGTTAGAGATATATTAAAAACTCCTGAAGAAATCAGAGAGAGTGTATGGCGACTAAAAAGAAAAGTGGAAGATCATTCTTCTTTAAACATCAGAATTCTAGAAGAGTTCTCTCAAGTTGGGGGAGGAACAATGCCGGATGTGAAATTGCCAACTTTTTGTTTAGGACTTAAACACTTTAAAGGAGCAGATTACCTAGCAAGAGCTTTTCGGAACCATCAAACGCCTATTATCGTGAGGATCAAAGGTGAAGAAGTTCTTCTTGATCTCAGAACGATTTCCGATGATGAGCTTTTGACGGTTGAAGATGCAATACGATCGATCGATTAAGAACAGGGACTGACAGATTATCTGTCGGTCCCTGTTGTTGTTTGTTTTATTAACTGCCTTCTCCACGGTTTTGTCCCGTATGATTACGCTGTTTTACTTTTTTAGAACCACTCATAGGAGCTGGTTGTCCAGGGTTCTCTCCTTTTGGAGCGTTCTTTCTGATATCTTTAAACGTATTATGCTCTCCCATAATAAGCCTCCTCCTATCTTTCTTTTCACTTTTGTATAATTATTTGTTAGAAATGCTTCATTGCCTAGTTGATTGTAGTGCAAGGTGTGAGACTCCTGGGGGATCAGCGGGACAGGTGAGACACCTAAGGGCGCATAGCGCCGAGGTGGCTCACCGCACGCCCCCCGGAAAGCGAGCACCTGGAACGTAAATCAACTACATCTGTGCAATTGCCCAGCAATAAAAAGCAATTTATTGAATAATTCTAGATGATATTGGAACGTTAAAGGTATATCAAAACAAAGGATGGTAATTATGCCCTATCATAAAAACAAGCAACAAGCATATCAAGCTGCTGAGCAAGGTTATCACCATGCGATGGATCTCTCCAAAACATTGGACGCGTCAAATAGTGAATATGGTGTTTTTTATTCTCATTTTATGACCGAAAACGAAAAGGCTTGTCAACAAATACAGAACGCAATGGAAACAGCTTCTGAACATCAACAGCCTCAGTTAGAAAGCTTTCTAAATGAGCTGCAACAACTTCAAAGTCAGTTTCCAAAACCTTAATGTCTTTTCTTCGTTTTCTTATTGTTTTGACGCTCAGCTTCACTTAACTTTTCATTAGGTAAGGATAGTGATTCATTACCGAATTCTGTATCATATCCAGCTCCCTTACCTTGAGCTTTTGCTGCATTCATTCCAGGACGCGAGTGATTTGCTTTATTTCTTCCCATTTGTTTGTCACCTCCGTTACATTTAGTTTGTGCAAAATCAAAAAGAAGAAGCACTCCAAAAAAAGGAGTGCTTCTTTACGTTCAAGATTTATATTTACTGAATAACAGCCAGACACCAGAAAGGCCGATCAAACTGTATAAAACTTTTGTAACAGTGGTAGCGCTTCCAAAAATTTCTGTCACAACGTTAAAATTAAAAAGACCGATTGCTCCCCAGTTTAATGCTCCGATCAACACGAGTAAAGCGGCAAGTTTTTTTAACCATTCCATCCTGTTTCCCTCCGATCTTTTTAAGCGTGGTACTTATGGGAAAACAAAAAGAAGTATTACGTAATTTACTATATGCAAGCAGGAAGATAGTGGTGATATTTATACCATAAGAAAAACTTATGTCGATTGATAACCATTAACTATTTTACTTATGAAAGGGTTTTACGTATGATAATAGAGGGAAAAAAAGATTTTGTGTAAAAGACTCTGAAATTGAACACATTTTTTCGACAATTTTTCTCATAATCGTGTATGATTGTTAGTGAAGGGAGAGAGTGGAACATGAAAAGAAATGATGTATTTAATGCCCGTTCTACTTTTGATGTGAACGGTAAGGAATACAGCTATTACCGTTTAGGAGCGTTAGAAGAAGCGGGAATTGGTAACGTATCAAAATTACCCTACTCTGTAAAAGTATTATTGGAATCTGTATTAAGACAATTTGATGGAAAAGTAATCAACAAAGAACACGTTGAAAATCTTGCAAAGTGGGGCACGAGTGAACTGAAAGATATCGATGTTCCTTTTAAGCCTTCACGTGTTATTCTTCAGGATTTTACAGGAGTACCAGCTGTTGTTGACTTGGCGTCTCTTCGTAAAGCGATGAAGGATATGGGTGGAGACCCTTCTCAGATCAACCCTGAAATTCCAGTTGATCTTGTAGTTGACCACTCTGTACAGGTTGATAAAGCAGGGACTCAAGATTCACTTGCTTTTAACATGAACCTAGAATTCGCTCGAAATGAAGAGCGTTACAAACTTTTAAGCTGGGCTCAATCTGCGTTTGACAACTACCGTGCAGTTCCTCCTGCAACAGGTATTGTCCACCAAGTAAACTTAGAGTACTTAGCCCCTGTTGTTCTTACGAGCGAATCTGAAGGTGAAACCATTGCTTTCCCTGATTCATTAGTAGGGACGGATTCTCATACAACCATGATCAATGGTCTTGGAGTATTAGGATGGGGTGTTGGTGGAATTGAAGCAGAAGCTGGCATGTTAGGACAGCCTTCTTACTTCCCAGTTCCAGAAGTAATCGGTGTTAGATTAACAGGAACACTTCCAAACGGAACGACTGCAACAGACCTTGCACTTAAAGTAACGCAAGTATTGCGTGAAAAGAAAGTAGTTGGGAAGTTCGTTGAGTTCTTTGGACCAGGACTTGCTGAAATGCCGCTTGCAGACCGTGCAACAGTTTCAAACATGGCTCCTGAATATGGGGCAACTTGTGGTTTCTTCCCAGTTGACGAAGAAGCATTAAACTATCTTCGTCTGACAGGCAGAACAGAAGATCAAATTCAGCTTGTAGAAGCTTATTGCAAAGCAAACGGATTGTTCTACACAGCTGGAGATGCAGACCCTGAATTCACAGACGTTGTTGAAATCAACCTTTCTGAGATTGAGCCAAACTTGTCAGGACCAAAACGTCCACAAGATTTGATTCCTTTATCTCAAATGAAAGACAGCTTCAATAAAGCGCTTGTTGCTCCACAAGGCAATGCAGGGTTCGGCCTGACAGCTGATGAGATCAATAAAGAAGTTACAGTAAAGCATCCGAACAACGAGTCTTCTACGATGAAGACAGGTGCTGTTGCGATCGCTGCGATTACAAGTTGTACGAATACGTCTAACCCTTACGTTATGCTAGGTGCTGGATTGGTTGCAAAGAAAGCGATCGAAAAAGGCTTAAAAGTTCCTGGCTACGTAAAAACATCTTTAGCACCGGGTTCTAAAGTTGTTACACGTTATTTAGAAGAAGCAGGTTTGATGAGCTATATGGATCAGTTAGGGTTCAACCTTGTTGGTTACGGCTGTACGACATGTATCGGTAACTCTGGTCCTTTGGCGCTTGAAGTTGAAGATGCGATCGCTAAGAACGATCTTACTGTTACTTCTGTACTTTCAGGAAACAGAAACTTTGAAGGACGTATCCACCCGCTTGTAAAAGCAAACTACTTAGCTTCACCACCTCTAGTAGTAGCGTATGCACTTGCAGGAACTGTAGATTTCAACCTTCAATCTGATTCTTTCGGAACAGACAAAGAGGGTAACGAAGTTTACTTTAAAGATATCTGGCCGTCAACAGAAGAGATTAATGAAGCGATGAAGAAAGCAGTAACTCCAGAATTGTTCAAGAAGGAATACGAGCGTGTATTTGATGAGAACGAACGCTGGAACGAACTGAAGACTTCTGCTGACCAACTTTATGGTTTTGATACATCATCAACATACATTCAAAACCCTCCGTTCTTTGAAGAGCTTTCTGCAGAACTTAAAGAGATCCAACCTCTTAAAGATCTTAAGCTTATCGCTAAATTCGGAGATTCTGTTACGACAGACCACATTTCTCCAGCTGGTGCGATCGGAAAAGATACTCCTGCAGGCAGATACTTGATTCAAAACGGTGTAGAGCCACGCGACTTTAACTCTTATGGTTCTCGTCGTGGTAACCATGAAGTCATGATGCGTGGTACGTTCGCGAATATTCGTATTCGTAACGCGGTTGCTCCAGGTACTGAAGGTGGATGGACTACTTTCTGGCCAACTAACCAAGTGATGAGCATCTATGATGCTGCGATGAAATACAAAGAGAACGGTACGGGTCTTATGGTAATCGCAGGAAAAGATTACGGTATGGGATCTTCTCGTGACTGGGCAGCCAAAGGTACTACATTACTAGGCATTCAAACTGTACTTGCTGAAAGCTTCGAGCGTATCCACCGTTCAAACCTTGTGTTGATGGGTGTACTGCCTCTTCAATTCAAAGATGGTGAGAATGCTGAGACGTTTGGACTTACAGGAAAAGAATCTTTCACGGTTTCTGTTGATGAAACGGTTAAACCGCGTGATCTTGTTCAAGTTACAGCTGTTTTTGAAGATGGAACTGAGAAAACATTTGAAGTTGTAGCTCGTTTTGATAGCGAAGTTGAAATTGAATACTATCGTCATGGTGGTATCCTTCCAATGGTACTTCGTAACAAGCTTGCTCATTCTTCTCAAACTCAAAACTAATAAAAAAATCCTTTGCCAATTCGTTTTAGGCAAAGGATTTTTTTATGCTTTTCTCATATGTTTTTCGTCAAGTTTGATTTCAAGTTGTTCGATGTAAGATTCATCTTTCAACAATTGCCTCTTGTTCTCATTCACGAGTTCTTTAAAACTCATTTTTCTATTCTTCCTCATGATAGACACCTCTTCATTGTAATAATAACAATATAGCCAATGTAAAATCGAAATAATCAGACATTAAAAAAATAATTGCCATTCTACTGATGAATAGATGGATTTGATTAATGGAAAAGTAAAAAAGAAGACGAAAGGAGGTAGGACCTTTGAGTAATCCAAAACGCTTTCCTGAAGATTTCGTTCCAAATCATATAGGCACTCAGCCGCGTGAGAGTAACAGTAATAATGGTAAAAAGATGGCTAATAAATCGCACGATCATGCAGATTACGTACCACCAAAAGGGAAATAACACGTTAGTTTCTAAAAAATACCTCTCCATAATTTTTCTTTTGACTCCCATATACTATAGATTTTGTCGAAAAAGTGTATGTAGTGAAAGAATTAGGAGGGGTACGTTTGATTACGGCATCTGTCAAACCATTACCTGTATCACATAACAAAGATGATCAGGATTATTTATATCGTCAGTTAGAGATTGAAATGCAACGACTGGGACATCTAGTTCCTTTTCGTGAAGAGTTGAACTGGGATAAAGAAATTACAACGATGGAACTAGGAAATGTTGAAACGCTCGAAAAGTTAAAAAAAGCAGCAGCAAAAAACGATGGGGTATTTTTGTTCTATGCTAAGCTTACAAAAGGAACCGTTTACCAGCACATCATCCTGCATCCGAACACGGAAGGGTTCTATCTTCCGTTTCGATTTGAAGAACCATTTCAGATTACAGTAAAAAACAAAAAATATTGGATCGGTTCATCAATTAGGTTGGCAGAGGAGTTAGCCTGGCTAGAGATTACAATGAAAAATCTTGAAGATGATAGTGTAGTGGAATATTGGAAATACCTTTCTGAACTTTGTCAATCAAGCGTTCAAAACATGAGTCCGATCCTCTTGCAAAAAAATTAAAGAATAACTATAGCAGTCATTTGTACAAACTATGATGGTACGAATTTTTTTACAAAGGAGAATCATCATGAACAAACCAAACCGAGACGATCGAAGCAACAATGTTGAATGTTTAGAACAAATGGTTCAGAATACAGAACAAAACATTTCTGAAGCTAACCAGACTGCGGCTAACACAGAACTGACTGCTAGCCAAAAAGAGCAGATTAAAGAGAAGAATCAACATAGACAAGAATCCATTGAGCAGTTTCAAAATGAGATTCAAGAAGAAAAGGCGTATAGAGAAGGTAACGACCTTCAATAAGAGAAAGACCGGCATATTGCTGGTCTTTTTTTTCATTTTCTACTAAAGTGTTAAGAAAAGACAACATGAAGGGAAACAGATGACATATGAAATTTGTTGAAAGTAGCGTAGATGTTAGATATGCAGAAACAGATCAGATGGGTGTCGTGTATCATGCAAACTATTTGGTATGGTTCGAAATCGGAAGAACGAAATTGATCGAACATTTAGGTTTTAAATATGCAGATATGGAAAGAGAAGGGATACTATCTCCAGTAACAGACATTCATGCGTCATATAAAAAACCATTAACCTACGGGCAAAAAGCCCATATTAAAACAGCCGTAAAAGAATATTCAGGGATTAAGGTTGTTTATTATTATGAAATTTTTAACGACAAAAACGAGCTGTGTGTTATCGGAGAATCCACTCATGTCTGTGTAAAAAAAGAAAATTTCCGACCGATCTCGATCAAAAAATATTTTCCAGATTGGCATGAAGCCTACATGGAAATGAGCTCATCAGAATAATGGCTTTTGGAATAAAACGTGCGGACTTAAAGAGATGGAAAGATGAAGTGGAGGCAGGCCACATCGCATTCCTCACACATTTTTGGTATGATACGCGATTTCCAAAAGCAAAAAGTGTAACAAAAGTGGGTTGTAACGACAGGGAAAAATTATCAGAGTGGGGAAGAACTCACGGTTTAAAGGAAGAGTGGATTCATGAACGAGATGCTTATCCCCATTTTGATCTTATCGGGGATAAGCAAGTAGAGATCATGAAAAGAGAAGGACGGATTCAAGAACTTCAAAAGTTCTTATAGTTTAGTTTTTGTTCTCGTTAAAATCATAATTGATTTCTCCATCTTTAATAGAAACGGTTAGATCATTTCCATCAAAGAACCATTCATCTTCTTGTTCGATGAAAAATGTGTGGTTCTCTACAACGATTTGGGCAGCTGGATGTTTGGGTGTATCTTTTGTAAGGCCTAATGAAAAGCCGTCTTGAACTGTACTGCATCCTCCAAGGCGAACAAAAAAACGGATGGAATCGTTCTGTTTTGCTTGAAGATCGGTGATTACAAAATTGGCAGTTTCATCATTCATAATGATTTTCAAAATATATTCACTCCTTAACACTTACTTATAAAGTAATGATGATATTGTGGCATACGAATGTAGAAAGCACAATAAAAACGATCACATTAAGTTTGCTTAAAGGCTGGTTTTGGAAGCGATTGTTTTCCACTCCAAGCTACCCCATTTATGCATGAAAGGAAAAGAACGTTGTATAAAAATATACATACTATTAGACAACTTTAAATGAAAAGGAGGCAGATTTGATGGACATCCATTCTTTTTTTGAAGAAGCATCAGCACGTTATAGTGTTCAAGATCTAATTTCTGAACACACGAATATGATATTTATTTTAGAATCACCTCACAAAGAGGAGATCAAATCTGGAGTGCCTTTGGCGGGTTTGTCTGGCAGATCGATGGCAAAAGAATTGTTTGAAGTCGAAGATACCCTTCCGATGGGAAAGTTGTTAAAACAGTACATAAATGAGAACAAGAAAACAGCGTTTGGTATCGTAAATGTGTGTTCGTTTCCACTGCAAGGGTCCGCATTTCCTGATCGTTCATTCGTTACCAAATATTCAGAAGAGATCAAAGTCGCTGAAGCAGTTAGGACGAGCTCAGTGAAAGTCTTTAAAGATGAATGTAGAGCTGATTTCGATCAACTTCTTCTACAACATTTTGAAACGAGGTTAACATCATTGCTTACAGAAAATACACTTATCGTCCCATGCGGAAGATTCGCAGAAAAATATGTGAACAAACTCTCTAAAAGAGAGAAGTTAACCGTTATTGAAGGGGTACCACATCCTTCTTATCATTCATGGTCGAGAGAACGCTATCAAGAAGTGATAAATAAAGTAAGAGTTGAAGGAAAAAAACGAACCTCCTAAATCAGGAGGTTCAAATAAAGAATACGGTAGCTCCGTATAATACAGCTGTTATTCCAGCAGCTATTAGTGCGGGTTTAAGCTTGTATCGTGCGTAGGTGATAACGGATAGGTTTAAAATGCGTGCGATCGTGTTCGTATCATCACTTAAAGGTGAAGCGAATGCTCCGAATGTTCCACTTGCGAAGACCGCTCCGATCACAAGAGGGAGTGAAACATCTGCCACCCCTGCCATCGATACACCAAGAGGCATCAATATTCCCCATGTACCCCAAGCAGATCCGATAAAATAAGAGACTGCACAGCCGAAGATAAACAGCAACGGAACGATAACTGACCCAGGAATCCATCCAGCGTAACGAGTTACAAAAGCAGAGAAGCCAAGTTCTTCCGTAACGGAAGATAAGCCCCAGACAACAGCTAACAGCACGATTACACTCATTAACTCGTTACCACCGAAAATAAACCCATTTAACAGGTCACCTGTCTTTATTTTTTGAAAACGAAGAAAAAGAAACGTGAATATGGTGGTGAACAACAGTGCGATCAGCATCGCATCCATAACATCTGCTGAAATAAACGCGGCAAAGAAACTGCCTTTCGTTTTTTTGTAACCGTCCCACCATGTCAGCAGGAGAGTAAGAAATACGACAAGAATGAGTGGGATCAATAAATTCCATGGTTTATTCGGAAGTTCTTTATTTACAGCAGGATCACAACTATGCCAGTCATCCTCTTCGCTTTTACCTACATCTTTTGGGTCTGTTTCTTCTGTAGATTTTGAATGATGAAAGAAGCTCAGGTAGATTCCTACAATGATCATGACAAAAGAGAAAAAATTAAACGGAATGCTTTGTAAAAAGAGAGAATAAGGATCTGCTGTAATGTTTTCGTTCTTCAACGATATGTCGACAATGGATGTCATGTAGCCAACAAATGCGGTAGCAATTGGTATCAATACGATGATGGGAGTTGCAGTAGTCTCAATAACAAAGCCTAGTTCTTGGGTAGACATCTTTACCTTTTTTAAAAGAGCTCTCATGATCGGAGCAATCGTTACGAAACGAAAACTTGGAGCTGCAAAAGTACCTATCGTAGAGACATAAGTAAGCAGTAATGCTCCTTTTTTTGTTTGGATCCTGTTAGAAGCTTCTTCTACAAAGCCTTTAATTCCTCCAGAAAGTTTAATCATAGAGATGAGTCCTGAAAAAGCATACAAAAATACTAATATTTTTATATTCTTAGGGTCTACCAGTCCTTTCACTAGAAATTGAACCATCTTTTCCAATCCACCGACAAGTGTGGGGTGGAGTAGGTAGGATCCGGTCAAAAGACCTGCGATCAAACCAGGGAGAACTTGTTTAGTCTTGATAGCTATAGGAATTACTACTAAAAATGGTATAACAGAAACCCAATTATGATCCATGAAGCGTCCTTCTTTCATCCAGGAGATAATACTGTTAGCGTGCGATGCTTTTTAAAATTTATTCTTTAGAACAAAAGAATGACGTTTCATACAAAACTTCATTGGTTAGACTAATACCGTTCAAGTGAAATATCACATGTTTAAAGAGTTGTGTGAATAAACTTTAAACACCACTTCTAATGTAAAGAGTTGCATTTATTAGGTTTACGTGATAAGTTTAACAACGGAATATATATGGACGGAACAAGTTTGAATTACGGATAGCCTTGTAACTATTAACGTTTAATTTTTACGCATATTCACATGGCTAAGCATTTCCCATCAATACTTAATTAGGAAATGCTATTTTATGTGCAAATCATGATGTATTTTGAAAAAACAAATTGGCCGGCAGCTTAACATAACAATCCTTGCCGGATCCACGAGGTTATCGTAAAACCTTTTTCGTCACAGAAAAGGAGATAGAACATTGACAACATTTCAAGAACTAGGACTAAGTCCTGAGTTGCTTCAATCCATTAATAACATGGGATTTGAGGAAGCAACACCGATTCAGCGTGATACCATTCCAACAGCACTTAAGGGGACTGACCTTATTGGCCAAGCACAAACAGGGACTGGTAAGACGGCTGCGTTTGGTATACCGCTAATCGAAAAAATGGATACTAGATCACGATTCGTTCAAGGAATCGTATTAGCTCCAACTCGTGAGTTAGCTGTTCAAGTAGCAGAAGAACTCAATAAAATCGGTCAATTCAAAGGAATTAAAACATTGCCGATTTATGGTGGACAATCCATTGTTCGACAAATTAAAGCATTAAAAAATGGTCCACACATCGTAGTAGGTACACCAGGACGTGTGCAAGACCACATCAACAGAAAAACATTGAAACTTGAAAGTGTTCATACGGTTGTTCTTGATGAAGCGGATGAAATGCTTAACATGGGATTCGTTGAAGATATCGAAAAGATCTTAGAAAACGTTCCAACAGAACGTCACACGATGCTTTTCTCTGCAACAATGCCTAAGCAGATTCAAAACTTGGCAGCAAAATTCATGAAGGACGTATTGCTTATCAAAGTAAAAGCGTCTGAAATGACAGTAAAGAACATCGAGCAAGAATATGTTGAAGTAAAAGAGCGTCAAAAGTTTGATGCGTTATGCCGCTTCATGGATATTCACTCTCCAGAGCTTGCGATCGTTTTCGGACGTACGAAGCGTCGTGTAGATGAATTGTCTGAAGCTTTAAGCAAACGTGGATATTCAGCTGAAGGAATTCACGGTGACCTTCCGCAAGCAAAACGTGACAAAGTGTTACGTGCGTTCAAAAACAACACGATCGAAGTTCTTGTTGCAACAGACGTAGCTGCTCGTGGACTTGACATCTCTGGTGTATCACACGTTTATAACTTCGATATTCCTCAAGATCCAGAAAGCTATGTTCACCGTATTGGACGTACTGGCCGTGCAGGAAAAACTGGTTATGCATTAACGTTTATCACGCCGCGTGAAATCGATCACTTATATACGATCGAAAAAATTACAAAGCGTAAAATGGTAAAACGTGCGATTCCTTCCGTATCAGAAGCAATGGAAGGACAACAACAGATCACGCTTGAAAAGTTGATGGAAGTGGTTGAGCAAGATAACTTTAACGGTTATAAGCAAACAGCAGTTGAGTTGCTAGAAGAGAACGATTCTGTAACACTCTTAGCTGCAGCGCTTAAGCTTCTTACAAAAGAACCTGATACGACTCCGATCAATCTTACAGATGAGCCGCCACTATCAGTTAAAAAGAGACGTCCTAATAACCGTTTCTCTGATCGTAGACGTTCTGGAGGAGGCCCTAAAAGAGAGGGTGGAGGCGGAAGAGATAATCGCCGTTCTGGATATTCTAAAGGCGAACGCAGTGGTTCTCGCGATGGTGGAAACCGTAGCAGCAGCGGCAGCCGTGATCAATCATACCGTTCACAAAAACGTGTTCGTGAAGACTTTAAAAACAGATAAATCATACTAAAAAGCAAGGGAGAACGTCTCTCTTGCTTTTTTTGTGTTTATTTTCTCTCTATGTTTAAATGAAGCATATAAGATATTTGGCATTAATAGCTGGTTTTCATGGAAAGAGGTTACAGAGTTGAAAAAAATTTTAATTATTTCTGATACTCACATGCCGAAAAAAGGAAAGATGTTTCCTAACCCACTTTTAGACGTTCTAAAGAAGGATATCGACTACATATTTCATGCAGGTGATTGGACGGCACAATCCGTTTACGAAGAACTCAAAACGTATGCGCCCCTATTTGGAGTAAAAGGGAATGTAGACAAAGAGAGTTGGAGTAATACGTTGCCTGAAAAATTACTTGTTGATCTGGAAGATATAAAAATTGCAATGGTTCATGGACATATTGGAAAAGGAAGATCGACACCAGAACGGGCATACAGAGAATGTGAAGGGGATCATGCTGATCTGATTATATTTGGGCACTCCCACATTCCTTTCCAGGAGCGAAAGGGGAGTACAATCCTTTTTAATCCCGGTTCGCCAACAGATAAAAGAAGGCAGAAACAGTTTTCATTCGGCATTGCAATGATCGATCAGTCAACGATCACACTCAATCATCATTATTTTTCTTGATGCATGACAACCTGTAAAGAAGACATAATAATACAATCATAACTTTTGGAGGAATAAAGCCATGCCAAATGGGGACAACTTCTTCTTTACAGCAAAAAATGGGGAAGAGATCATCTTAAGACCCGTAGAAGAAAAAGATGCAGCAGATATCACAAAACATATAGAAGCGATCGTGAAAGCCGGTAGATACCTTCAAAAAGAGGAGCTTCATTCCGTTTCAGAAGAGATTAAGTTTATTCATGAGGTTAAGCATAAGGGGAATCTATACACAGCTGTCGAACGGAACAAAAAAGTTGTAGGCATCGCCAGAGTGCTAAAAGGAGAACTTCAAATGAAAAAACACACCGGTGTTTTTAGAACTTGGATTCATCCAGAAGCACAAGGCCTAGGTATTGGAAAGGAACTTCTGGCTCATACGTTAAGATGGGGAGAGATTAACAATCTACATAAGATATGGCTTACTGTTTTTTCTGGAAACGAAAAGGCAGTAAGAGTTTATGAAAAAGCAGGGTTTATAATAGAAGGCAAGCAAAGAGATCAAGTGATCATAGAAGGCAAATTTGAAGATGAATACTTTATGGCGTATTTTTTTAACTCCATTCAAAAATAACTCATTCGGATTCCAAGATAATAGATAATCAATGGTGAAATCGCTATCATATATATGGTAAAGTGGATAGTGATACAGTATTGAAGACAGGTGGATACGATGAAGTCAACTGAAAAAGAATTATTGATAACAGAAAAACAAAGATTGATCGGATTATATGAAGTGTTTCAAAGAACGGACAATAAAAAAGAAGAAGATCAATTAAGCAAACTATTCCTTAAGGTAGCAAAGGAAGAGTTTGCTATAGCTTTTTGCGGTCATTTTTCTGCAGGAAAATCTAGCTTGATCAATGCACTTTCAGAAACCGGCATACTTCCGTCCTCTCCGATTCCTACAAGTGCAAACATCGTTAAGATGGTAAGAGGAGAGGAAAGAGCAGTTGTTACTCTAAAGAACAAAGAAGTGGTTACATTCCACGCTCCATATGACGTAAATGAGATAAAAGAGCTCTGTAAAGATGCAGAGCTTGTTGAGGAGATAGAGATCTATTATGGCGGTGACGATAAGAAAGTAGAAAATATCGCTTTTTACGACACACCAGGAATCGATTCGACTGATCCCCTTCATAAGAAAGCGACAGAAAACGTCGTCTATCTTGCGGATCTGATTTTTTATGTAATGGATTATAATCATATACTCTCTGAAACGAACATGTCATTCATCTCATCACTGATTAAAAGAGAGAAAGATGTCCGCTTAATCGTTAACCAGATTGATAAGCACCGTGAAGAAGAGTTGAAGTTTACAGCTTTTAAGGAAAACGTGTTTGCCTCTTTTCAATCTCTTGGAATACCGAAAGAGCATATCTTTTTCACCAGTGTTAAGAAACAAGATGTTTCGCACAATGACCTAACTGCTCTAATGGCTTATATAAAAAGAATTGAGCAAAACAAAGACGCCCTTCTTTTAAAACAAGTGAATAATCAGCTTCAGCAATTTGTACATGACTTTGTAGAAAGAAAAGAAGAAAGTTTAACAACCATCGATGTTGTTAGCCAGAGGTTAGCATCATTGTCTCAAGAATATGAAGATCTAACAAAGAAGAGATCTAAGATAAAACAGGTCATCAATGAAAAAGAAGAAAGTGTTAAGGACCAACTTATTAATATTTTAGAATCCGCACAGTTAATGCCATATGAGACGAGAGAAAAAGCAAGCTCCTTTCTTGAATCTGCTAAAACAGACTTTAAAATAGGTCTATTCTTTTCAAAACAAAAAACAGAGCAAGAACGGACTGTTCGAACAGAGGAATTATTAGAAAATCTACAGAAGTCAATCGATGCTCATATCAACTGGCATGCTCAAAATTTTGTAAGCTCTCTTCAAAAAGAGGTAGACCATCATCTCCCAGATTGGGAACCTATAAAAGTAGACAAAGACATGTTGCATTCATTTATCACACCGGGTTTGTCAATTCAAGGGCAAGGTCTTTTAAACTATTGCAACAATTTATCCAATGAAATTAAAAAGAAAGCACGTCAAGAGGTCACAGAATGTATAAATGCTGTAAGAACATCTTTAAACTCAAAAACAAATCATGAGCTATCAAACTTGGAAGAAGAGTTGTACAAGTTAGAAAAAGAACGGAAAAAGCTATATCTTGAAAAAGAGATCGCAGAAATCTGGGATGAGCAAAAACATGAACTTCAAGAACTGCTTGATGAAAATGTATCTGGCGATCGACCAATAGATGAATTTGAAAGAAAGTTTCTTGCTGAATACCAGCCTCTATCGATCGAGATGTTTAAGGAACGATTTGATAAAGGACCAATAGAAGCGCCTGAAGATCAATTGGAAGAGGGAAATTTTCTTACTTTACATTCAAGTGAAGACTCTCTTTCTCTAGAAACAGAAAAATTATCAGTGGCAGCTAAGATACTTAAGCCGGTCAGAGGGCTCTCACATTTAGCTGCTGAGATGGAAGAACTTCATGAGAGACTAGAAAAACGATCGTTTACGATGGTTCTCTTCGGTGCGTTTTCAGCAGGAAAATCATCATTTGCGAATGCATTATTTGGTGAAAGTATTCTCCCATCTTCACCGAATCCTACAACAGCTGCTATTAATGAGATACGGTATCCAGATCGTGAACATCATCACGGTTCGATCAAGATTGAGATGAAGAGTGAAGAAGAACTAAAGAAGGAGCTCAATATGCTCTTGAAAACAACCGATCAAGAATTAAGCGAGTTACTAAATTCTTCAGATGAGAGATTGGCGTCTTACAAAACAGGTTACACTTGGGCGAACGGTCATCTAGGTAACGTCCTAAATAAAGAAATTTCTGAGATCGGTGAGTATGCTGCCGATGAAACAAGAGCTTGTTTTATAAAAAAAATAACGATTTATTACAGCTGCCCGTTAACTGAAAAAGGTCTTGTGCTCGTTGATACACCAGGAGCTAATTCGATTCATTCTCGCCATACAGAAGTCGCGTTTGAATATATGAAACACGCTGATATTATCATTTATCTTACCTACTTTAACCATGCCTTTTCATATGCAGATCGAGAATTTTTGATTCAGTTAGGAAGAATTAAAGATACCTTCTCATCAGATAAGATGTTCTTTGCGATCAATGCTGCAGATCTTGCTGAAACGGAAGAAGACAAGAATGATGTTGTGCAACATGTAAAGAGAAACCTTCTTTCATTTGGTATCAGGAACCCGAGATTATTCCCGGTTTCGAGTAAGAACGAACTGATGGCAAGTAAGCGAACAGAAAGTGGGTTTGATGCATTTTCATCAAGCTTAACTCATTACATCGAAAATGAGTTGGAAAACACCATGATCAAGAGTGCAAGATCTTCCGTTACCCATGCAAACACTGTCATTGAAAATATGATCAAAGAAACAGTTCAAAGAATGGAAAAAGAAGACGAGTATTTAGAGCTTCTTCAGAAGAGAGAAAACACGCTGATCGATTTCAGTAATGATTATATTAAAATATCGAAAAAACAATTTCTTCAAGAAGAAAAAGAACTTTTATATTATATAAAACAGCGTGTATTGATTCGTTATCATGATTTTTATAAAGAAACGATTCATCCGGCTGCGGTTCAAAGTTCTAAGAGTGCGTTAGCGCAATGCATTCGGGAACTTTTCGGTAAGATCTCGCATGATTTGCATCAAGAGTTCAAAGCATGTTCGTTACGTTTAGATCATTGGATACAAAAAGACATGAAAGAAAAAGTAGCTCATCTGATCTCTAAAGCAGGTCAAGGAGGCGTAAGTCTGCAAGAGAGAAATGAAACAGCAGATCTGTTTAAAACGCCATCCTTCTTTTTAGATTTTGTGATACAAGATGAATCGAAACATAAGAGATGGCTATCTTATTTTAAGAATCCGAAACAGTTCTTTGAACAAAATGGTTCAAACGAATTGAAGAACCACCTTGTTGATGAAATAGACAGTGAAGTGGAAAATTGGCTGAGAGAAGCTGAAAAGAAACTCATACACCACTATGAAACGGTTTTAGTCAACACAGAAAAAGAATTCAAAACTCACATGATCAATCAAATTGTTCACTATTTTGAAGAACTAAAGAAGCCTGGTGATCTTGAGGCAAGAATTCAAGAATTGAACAACTCACTTACACAAATGAAAAAGCTTGAAAAATAATCGTCATTCTAAAGTGTGAAATTGGTTGACCGATTAGTAAGAAGCAAGCATCAAAAACGGAAAACCATTACAAGATTTTTTAAAACGCTTTTTTCTAAAAGATCGATGCTTTGACCTCGAGGGGCTAGCCACTGCAACTAGACAGGTGAGACACTTAACAGTGAAACGTACAAATGTGGCTCACCGTCTGCCCCGTGGAAAGCGAGCAGCCTGGAGCGGAAATCAACACTCCCAAAAGAAACAAAGTTTACGAAAACAGCTTCAAAAAAACAGCACTCTCTTTGTTGAGGGTGCTGTTCTTTTTGGTTCGTTCTATTGTTTAGATACAAGTCGGTTTGTTTAGCGTTTGGTAGAGCTCTATAGAATCGAGATCAGAAGTTGAAGGGTGATTGTATGTTTCCTTATACTTTTCAGGTCCTTTACCCGTAATGATCACTACTGAGTTTGCGGGTGCTTCTTTTAAAGCAAAGAATATAGCATCGGTCCGGTCTTCAATGATCACAGGTTGGTGGGAAGACCTAGGAATGGCTTCTTTTGTTTCTTGGAGAAGTTGATCACGATCTAAACCGTTTAAGTCATCGACAGTTAAGACGGTCTTCGTACTGTATTCTAAAGAAATCTTAATCATTTCTGAACGTTTCGTTAGATCTCTGTTTCCTCTGAATCCAAACACATGAAAAAGAGGACGTATTCCTGCTTTTTTGCTCGCTGCGTCAAGCACTTGAGAAACTCCATCAGGCGTATGTGCATAATCCACGATCACTTCTGTCCCATTATGGAGGGTGATCTCTTCAAAACGACCCGGAATTCCTGCAAAGCTTTTTAGATATTCTACAGAGTTCTTTATAGGTATCCCATAATCTAAGGCAGCAGCGATTGCAGCAGTCGTGTTTAGTGCATTATATTCGCCCGGTAATGGTAATGAAACGGTCACTTGAAGTGTTTCATGTACCAGATTGAAGGAATCTATTCCAACGTCTTCGATATAAAAATCATCAGACTTTCGTTTGCCATAAGTCCAAATCTGCAAGTCGCTTTTTGAACGCAGATCATCTCTAAGTCGTTTCCCATATTCACCTTCACTGCAAATTATGGCTGTTCCTTTGTTTTTTAAGTATGAAAATAATTTCGACTTGCAGAGAAAGTAGGATTCCATCGTTCCATGATAATCAAGATGATCATGCGTTAAATTTAGAAAGATCGCTTGATCATACGTAATCCCATCGATCCTATTCTGTTCGATCCCATGTGAACTCACTTCCATAACAACTACTTCATCATTGCTTTTTAAGAGCATCTTCTGAAGAGTGACAGGATCCGGTGTAGTATGTGAACTTTTCACAATTTCGGAATTGATATAGTGGTATACCGTACCGAACAGAGCAGAGGTCATACCGTGAACCTGGAGGATATGCTGCAACAAAAAGGAAGTTGTTGTTTTTCCGTTCGTTCCTGTAATGCCTGTCATCTTATGCTTTCTATAAGGCTCTTCATAAAAGAAAGAAGCGGCCAAACTTAATAAACGTTTTGTTTCTTCTGCGTATATATAAACGCCAGGGCCAATGTTCTCATCATATTCTCCGATTACAGCTGCAGCACCATTATCAAATGCTTCTTGTATGTATTGATGGCCATCAGCTTGAACACCAGAGATCGCAAAGAACAAGTTTCCTGGTTTTACTTTTTTAGAGTGAGAGGTAATTCCTGTGATCAGAGGATCATCCTCGATCACAGTAGGTATCGATAAGTGACTTAATAAAGCTTTTAACTTCACAAAAACGCATCCTTTGAATAAATTAATTTTAGTTTTTTTCTAATTTAAGTTCTTATTCAGAAACTTTAAATTAACCGTAATATGTTTATGTTAACTTATTCGAAAAAACTGCCCATTTTCAGGGCAGTTCAGTAAAGGGAATTTATAAAGTTTTCTATACCATCCATACCTTTTTTTAACTGTTCCATTGAAGCCGCATAAGAGATGCGTATATATCCTTCTCCAATATTTGAAAATGCATCACCTGGTACAACAGCAACTTCTTGATCCTGTAAAAGCTTTAATGCAAAATCATATGAAGAGAGACCATATTTTTTTATGGAAACAAAGAGATAAAAGGCTCCGTTCGGTTTTTCAAAGTTCAACCCCATATCGTGAAGACGGTTGTAACAATAATCTAGCCGTTCCCTATAAGCGTTTCGCATGACGTAAGCATCGTCTTTACCGTTTGTTAATGCCTCGATAGCAGCTGCCTGCGAGATGGTTGAAGCACACGTAACATTGTATTGATGGATCTTTAGAACATGTTGCATAAGGTTACTTGGTCCGAGAAGCAATCCTATCCTCCAACCGGTCATGCTGTGTGATTTTGAAAGCCCGTTAATCACAAACGTTTTTTCACGCATGCCTTCGTAGTTCGCGATCGACTGATGTTCACCCTCGTATTTTAGTTCGCTATAGATCTCATCAGATACGACAAAGATATCTTTGTTAGACAAGTATTGAGCGAGAGCCTTTAATTCATGATCCTCCAAAACAACACCTGTCGGATTAGAAGGGGAAGGGATAATGATGGCTTTTGTTTTTTTGGTTATATGTTTTTCGATTAATTCAGGTGTCACCTTAAACCCTGTTTGAGTTGTATCAATATAGATAGTATTCGCACCGCAAAGAGTAATTACGGGTTCATAACCAGGATAGATAGGAGCAGGAAGAAGCACATCATCTCCTTCACTTAAGATAGTACGCAATGTAATATCGATCGCTTCACTAGCCCCTGCTGTAACGATGATCTCTTGGGCTGGATCATAAGTAAGAGCATACTTTTCATGAACGAAAGAAGACGCGGCTTCTCTAAGTTCAATATAACCTGCGTTATGAGAATAAACCGTTTGATTATTATGTATCGCTCTGATCGCAGCTTCTTTTACATGCACTGGGGTTGGGAAGTCAGGTTGTCCTAAAGTTAATGAGATCGCGTTTGGGAACTGAATAACCTCATTAAAGAATTTACGTATACCTGAGATCTGTATGTCTTTTGCTCTGTTGTTTAATAAATGTTCCAAAAAAATTACTTCCTTTCTTCATATCGCTCCAATAGACAAATTAAAGGTTGCCATTAGTGTAGCTTTATTTGGTTTCTTGAGTCAATGGGTGGATTTTCTTGTATGGTTTTATGACTTTTTACAATACTAAAGATGTAATAGTACGGTTTTGGAGGAAATTATGGAAGCAAAGAAAAAGTGGGACTTACTTGCACTGGCATCCATTCCCCTTGTGATGACTTTGGGGAATTCTATGCTCATACCCGTTTTGCCTGAGATCGGAAAAGAACTAAACATCAGTTCTTTCCAAGTCTCCTTGATCATCACGGTGTATTCGATCGTTGCCATCTTGTTGATTCCGATCGCGGGATATCTGTCAGACCGCTTTGGCCGTAAGAAAGTAATCATCCCTAGCCTTTTTATCGCCGGGATCGGTGGTTTGATCTGTGGTTGGGCAGCCTGGCAATCGGATAATGCGTTTACTTTTATACTTATCGGAAGGTTCTTTCAAGGTGTAGGATCTTCTGGAGCAGCACCCGTTGTCCTACCTTTAGTAGGGGATATGTTTAAAGAGGAAGAAGAAGTGAGTTCAGGTTTAGGATTGATCGAAACATCCAACACGGTCGGAAAAGTATTAAGTCCTATTCTAGGAGCGTTTCTTGCAACAATCGTTTGGTTTTTGCCATTCTGGCTTATCCCCGTTTTTTGTATTGTTTCTATCCTGTTAGTTATGTTCTTAGTTAAAGTTCCAAAAAAGGAGCAAGAAAAACAACCTTTTAAAGAATATCTCAAAAACGTAAAACAGATTTTTCATAACGAAGGAAGATGGCTGATCGCCATTTTTTTAATCGGTGGCATTATTATGTTTGTCCTGTTTGGTATTTTATTTTACCTATCGACCATTTTAGAAGAGAAGTATGGTGTGAAGGGTGTTATGAAAGGATTAGTAATCGCTGTACCGTTATTAGCACTCTCTATAGCCTCCTTTATTGCAGGAAAGAAGATCAAACAAAATAAAATCATCATGAAGTGGTGTACGTTTATTTCTATGGCGCTGTTAGGTGGTTCCGTCTTTTTAATTACGTTTACAGAAAACGTTTATTTTCTTTTAAGTGCACTTTTCGTGGCGGGTATAGGTATCGGTGCGGCACTTCCAAGTCTAGATGCGCTAATTACTGAAGGAATTGAAAAAGAGGCAAGAGGAACGATCACGTCGATCTATAGTTCGATGCGATTTGTTGGTGTAGCGCTCGGGCCCCCCATCTATGCGATTCTAATGAAACAGTCACATGAGATTGTTTTTTATACTTCTGCAGGAGTGAGTATTATTGGAGCTATCGCTGCATTTTTTGCTATTAAACCCGAAAAGAGAAAAGGCGGGGGAGACGAAGAAAAGAAAGATCCTAATCATACTCAAAAATTAAAACCTGCTTTAGAATAACATAATCACTACACAAAAAAACAAGGGCATTGCATGTTGGATGATGCAAGCCCTTGTTTTTATTATTGTTCGATAAGTACGATTCTTGCAGGAGAAGCATCAAGACCTCTAATCTTAAGAGGAGCAGCGACCATTAAATATTCGCCTTCAGGAACTTCTTTTAACTGTAGTCCTTCGATGATAATGATGTTGTTTTCAAAAAGCTGTTTGTGAGTAGGGTGATTTTCTTGTGCTCTCTCTACCCCTAATGCATCGATTCCAACACCTGCTATACCGATTTCAGCCAACACTTTAGCGGCATCACTGTTTACGTAGATAAATTCAAAGTTGAATTCTGTGTCCCAGGAATTCTTCGTTTTAAAAAGGACGAAGTCATCTTTTTGAATATCTTTATCAGCCAAATCTTCAGCAGAAATAAAACCTGTAGAACCTGTAAGATCAATGACTTTCGCTTTTCGAACCAGTTTCTCGATCGGAAGGGTTTCGATCGTATCTCCACCAGGAACCATGTGCAGAGGAGCGTCGACATGTGTTCCTGTATGAACATCCATTGAGATACGTGTTTCTGTTACATGACCATTTTGTGTAGTGTTAAACGCTGGTTGTTTTTCAGGTTTATTTTTATAAACAGGCATTCCCTCGAAAATTGGTAATGAGACATCATATATTTTCATGAACTAACATTCCTCTCTAACTTTTGTAGGTTCCCACCAAGAATGTCCGTCAGCTTTCAATAGTTCGTCTGCTTCTTTAGGTCCCATGCTTCCTGACGGATAGTGAGTGAGATTAGCTCCCGTTCCGTCTTGCCATGATTTCGTGATTCGGTCAATAAAGTCCCAGCTCAGTGCCACTTCATCCCAACGTGTGAAATAAGTAGAATTACCAAGAAGGCAATCGTGCAGAAGTTTCTCATATGCTTCTGGTGAGTTCATCTCAGCTGTATTCTTATTGTTGTATGTCATATCGATCGGCAACAGATCAGGTGTGTCACCTTTTGGTTTAGCATTCAGAGTTAGACTAACACCTTCGTCTGGTTGAACATGAATTCTTAATAAATTTGGCAGATAGTTTTCTGTGTTCGCATGATAAAGTGCCATCGGACCTTGTTTAAATTGAATGACGATCTCTGTAGATTTAACGGCCATACGTTTACCTGTTCGGATATAGAACGGTACGCCTGTCCAACGGAAATTATCAATAAATAGCTTAGCTGCTACAAATGTTTCTGTTTGAGACTTTGGATCAACATTCTCTTCATTTAAATAACCAGGAACTTGTTCTCCGTTCATTGATCCTTCTGAATATTGTCCACGGATCACATTCTTTTTCACTTCTTCTTCTGAAAAGAAGCGTAGGGAACGTAGGACCTTCACTTTTTCGTCTCGGATGTGTTCTGGTTTTAATTCACCCGGCGGTTCCATGGCCACCATCATGACCATTTGAAGCATATGATTTTGTACCATATCAAGAAGGGCACCAGATTTTTCATAATAACCTGCTCGATCTTCTACACCTAATGTTTCACTCGATGTGATCTGAACGGAGTCAATATATTTATTGTTCCAGATCGATTCAAAGATGGCATTTCCAAAACGGATCATGTATGTTTTGAACCATCTCTTTTCCAAGATAGTGATCGATGCGGTAAATATCATTTTCATTGAAACTTTGCTGAATCTCTTCATTTAACTTTGTTGCAGAAGGCAAGTCATTACCGAATGGTTTTTCAATTACAATCCGTTGCCAACCTTCCGTGTTCGTGATTCCTTCTGATTTTAAGAAAGTAGGAATCGTTCCGAAGAACTTAGGAGCCATCGCAAGATAATAAAGGCGATTTCCATTCGTTTGATAATCTCTGTCGAGTACGTTCAACAGCTCTTCAAGCTCATGATAGCTTGCTTCACTCGTGACATCCATCTTTAGGTAATAAAAATGAGAAGCAAACTTTTCTACGATTTGGCGATCTGCACCTTGTGCATGTTCATGAATAGCTGACGCAACCTCAGCCTGAAATTCTTCATGAGAGAATTCTTTTCTTGAAACACCTACAACAGAAAAGTTCTCTTTCATATGTCCCTTTTGATACAATTGATAAAGAGCAGGGAAAAGTTTTCTGTGAGCAAGGTCACCAGTCGCTCCAAACAATACGATGGATGCGTTAGGAATACTATGTATCATCTGTACGTCACTTCTTTCTATCTTTTCTAATATAGTTACAGCTTTCCCTAGATGAAGTTAAAATAACGAATTACTTCATAAAACAGGAGGTCAAATATGTCGAATTTCGTAAGTCCTGAATGGGTGAACCAAAAAGTGAACAGTGCTAATATCGTGATCTTTGATTGCAGGTTCTCATTAGCTGAACCCTCAAAGGGATATGAACTGTATAAGAACGATCACATCGAAGGTGCCATTTATGCAGATCTTGATCAACATCTCTCAAGCACCGTTTCAACCCATGGTGGTCGTCATCCATTACCTTCCGTAAACATACTATCACAATTTTTTAGCCGTTGTGGTGTTGACCAAGAAAAAATTGTAGTCGCCTATGATGATCAATCAGGCAGCATGGCTGCAAGACTTTGGTGGATCTTGAAATACTTAGGACATGATAACGTTTATGTCATGCAAGGCGGCTATACACACTATAAAGAAAAAGGATATGTCATCTCAAGTAAAATGCCTGTCGAAAAACCTGCACATTTTACTCCAAAAGTAAGAGATGACATGTTAAAGAACAAAGATGATGTATTACGCGAAATGAAAAATGACGGTACGCTGATCGTAGATGCACGAGAATTTAAACGGTATATAGGAAAGATCGAGCCGATCGATCATAAGGCGGGTCATATACCAAATGCGATAAACATTCCTTGGGAAAGTCATATGCAAGAACCTGGCTGGTGGAAGAGCAGACAAGACCTACAAAGTATGTATGATGGGATGAATGGAAAGAAACCCGTTATTGTGTATTGTGGTTCTGGTGTAACGGCATGTGTGAACATACTTGCAATGGATGAAGCGGGAATCACGAACAAAGCTCTTTATGCTGGCAGCTGGAGTGACTGGATCAGTTACGATGAAAACCCAATTATAAACGAAGCTGCAGAATAAAATTTCATGTACCGTAATTTAGAGTATTAGGAGACAAAAAAATGAAACAAAGCGATTTACATACCCATACTACAGCATCTGACGGAACTTATACTCCAGCTGAAAACATTAGAAGAGCCGTTGAAAAAGGCCTAGGAGCGATCGCGATCACAGACCATGATACAGTAACTGGCATTGAAGAAGCGATGTTAGAAGCAAAAAATCATAAAGGCTTTACAGTCGTTCCAGGTATCGAAATCAGTACTTTATACCAAGGCCAAGATATTCATGTATTAGGTTATTTTATTGACTATAAAGACGAACACTTTTTACAAGCATTAAGCAGTCTTACTTCTGTGAGAGACAAAAGAAATAAAATGATTCTTCAAAAATTAAATAACCTTGGAATCTCAGTGATGGAATCAGAATTAGAAGGTAAGAGACATGGCAACGGAAACGTGGGAAGAGGGCATATTGCAGAACTTTTGATGGAAAAAGGAATCGTACATTCACTTCCAGAAGCATTTGAAAAGTATTTAGGAAAAGGGAAAGCTGCTTATGCTTCAACCGAACGTATCTCTCCAATTGAAGCGATAGAATTGATCAGGAATGCAAAAGGAGTACCTGTTCTTGCTCATCCAGGTATTTACGGGGCAGACGAACTTATTCCGATTTTAAGTGAGAACGGTTTGATCGGATTAGAGTATAAACATCCAGATCATACGGAGGAACAAGTTGCTTTTTATGAGAAACTTGCAGAAAAACACTCTCTCCTTAAAACAGCAGGAAGTGACTTTCACGGTTTTCGTAACGGTGAAGTTTTCCATGGAGACATTGGCAGCTGTTCAGTTCCCATCAGCATCGTGAACAATTTGAAAAGTTTTAGTAAATAAAGCTTGCTAGTCGGCCTAGAACCTTATAAGATTCAATACGGAGTATATTGATTTTTGAGAGGAAGAATGGGTTTGACTTGGGATTTATTGAACATCATTGGAACGATTGCATTCGCCATTTCGGGTGCTTTAGTTGCAATGGAAGAAGATTATGATATTTTAGGCGTCTTTATATTAGGACTGGTCACAGCATTTGGCGGAGGAATAATTCGAAATGTGTTGATCGGTCTTCCGGTTGACACGATTTGGGAGCAAGGACTTTTATTGAAAGCAGCTTTAGCTTCCATGGGAATCGTATTTTTCATGCCAGAGAGCATGATTCAATTTTCTAAGAGGAGCCTTCATTTTTTTGATGCTATCGGCCTTTCCGCGTTCGCGATTCAAGGGGCGATCGCTGCATCAAGTATGAATCATCCCATCAGTGCCGTTATCGTTGCTGCGATCTTAACAGGGATTGGCGGAGGAATGATACGTGACGTGTTAGCTGGTCGAAAACCAGTCGTATTGCGTGAAGAGATCTATGCAGTATGGGCTTTGTTAGGCGGTTTAATGGTTGGCTTTAATATCGTGGACAGTACAGTAGAGTATATGATTCTTTTTGTTTCATTAGTTGTGTTTAGAATGTTGTCACTGAAACTAAATTGGAGACTTCCACATAGAGCTTTGTAATATCCGTTTTTACTAAAAGACTGTTGCACCCTATGGGACTTGATGATAGGGGAACGCCTATGAAAGCGAGCATTCTTGGGTGAAAGTATTGTAAAACAATAAAGTCTACGAAAACAGCCTGAATTTAATAGGTATAGATGAAACCACCCTAAACAAGGGTGGTTTTTTGTGCAGGAATTTCAGCATATATTAGGGAAGTTATGAAACAGGAAGTATTAGGAGGGAAAACCATGCAGACAACATACTACGAGAACAAAAAAATCTCTAAAACTCACTTTATCGCAGATACATGTTTTGATTATTACAGCGAACGGTTAAGAACAGACGATTATCGAGGAAACGTATCCTTTTTTTCAAAATGGCTTCTAGAAGAAGCCGATAAAAACGGATTTCATAAGATCATTGTTAAATCTAAAAGAGATGATGTTTATGCTTGGCAAGAGCTAGGCTATATAAACGAAGGAGAGTTCAAAGGATATTTTAATGGTGCCACAGCATACGCCATGTGCAAATATCTTAAGAATGAGAGAAGAAACAGCGAATATTGGATCGATGAGGATCGTATTTTGAAAGATGTTCTAAAGCTAGAAAAAGGAACCAAGAATCAACCGCTACAGATCGAATATTCGTTAAGAATGGCTGACGTTCAGGATGCTAAGTCGCTTGCAGAGCTGTATGGAAAAGTATTTCAAGTGTATCCGACACCGATGAACGATATAGAGTATGTGAGGAAGATGATTGAATCTGGCACTTTGTTTTGTATTATTGAGCATGCTGGAAGAATCGTTAGTGCTGCTTCTGCAGACGTCAATGAAACGTATAATAACGCTGAGATCACAGATTGTGCGACGACCCCAGAGCACCGAAAATTTGGTCTTATGAAGCATCTGGTCGATCAACTTGAAAAAGAGTTATTTCAGAGAAAGATTTATTGTTCCTATTCCATCGCTAGAGCACTCTCATTTGGAATGAATGCCGTTTTTCATCAAAAAGACTATCTATATACGGGAAGACTAGCCAACAACTGTAAAATTTTTGACAAATACGAAGATATGAACATTTGGGTAAAGGATTTATCAAAATGAATGCCGAATTTTAGGCATTAGTGACAAAAATTAAGCACTCTTGGTGGTGATCTTGTTGATATCTAATTCATTAGAAACTGCAGAAACTTTAAATGCTATTTTAAAGACGATTGATGAGGGAATACATGTAGTCGATGCAGATGGAATCACTATTTTTTATAATTCAGTAGCTGCTTCATTAGATGGATTAACAACAGACGAGGTTCATCATCATCATGTACTTGATGCATTTCCATCTTTAACAAAGGAAACGAGTACACTACTTAAAGTCATAGAAACCGGAAAACCCATCTTTAATGAACATCAATCCTATACGAACCGAAAAGGCAAACAGATCGATACGATAAATTCTACGCTTCCGCTCTGGTTGAACGGAGAATTGATTGGCGCTGTAGAAGTAGCGAAAGATCTTTCAAAGATCAAAGTTCTTTCTGAACAGCTGATCGATCTGCAAAAAAAGATGAAAGTTAAGCGGAAAACAAATAAAGATCAACCCCTTGCAGCTTACCATTTCTCTGATATTATTACGGCTGACACTGAACTAAACGAGGTAAAGTCACAATGTAAACAAGCCTCGCAAACAAACTCTCCTATCATGTTATATGGAGAAACGGGAACTGGTAAAGAGATGTTTGTTCAAGCCATACACAATTCATCTAAACGTGCTTCAAGTCCCTTCATCGTTCAAAACTGCGCTGCGATTCCAGGACCTCTCCTTGAAGGGATATTATTTGGAACGACAAAGGGAAGCTTTACAGGTGCTATCGATCGGCCAGGAGTTTTTGAGTTAGCAGATGGAGGCACTCTTTTTTTAGATGAACTCAATTCGATGCCAGTTGAACTGCAGGCAAAGCTATTGAGGGTCGTTCAAGAAGGTGTTGTAGAGCGAATAGGAAGTCATGTTTCAAGGAGAGTTGATGTTAGGATTATTTCTGCCTTAAATGAACAGCCAGATGTTTGTATGGAAAAAGGAAAGTTGCGAAGAGATCTTTTTTATCGGTTGAATGTCGTTTATTTTGAGCTGCCACCGTTAAGAGAAAGAAAAAGGGATATTGCATACTTAGTGAATCATTTTATTGACTATTTTAATTGTACGTTTGAAAAAAACGTACGAGGAATTACTTCGGAAGCTGAAATTTTCATACAACGTTATTCTTGGCCGGGCAATGTCCGAGAACTCAAGCATGCGATCGAGCACTGTATGAATTTTGCGGAAGACGATTCTTTGATCGAGACTTCTTTACTTCCAAAACATGTAACGATTCATGAAGAAAAAGAGCTTACAATAAAAAAGGAATTGTCAAAGATACCTTCGTTAAGACAGGCATTAGGAGATTATGAAAAACAGATCATCGAGAGGGCTCTACAACATACTTCTGGTAATATACTTCAAGCTGCCAAAATATTAGGAGTACCGAGGCAAACTCTGCAATATAAAATAAAACAAAAATGAACTGCCGATTTTCCGGCAGTTCATTTTTGTTTTATTTCCAGTAATTAAAGGCCCACATCCTACAGAGCATGCATACGATATAGGATAAATCTCTATATTCTGAACTTTCTGTAACTTGGCACGCTTCTTGCATAAGTAAGGGTGTAGAAATAAAGGAGGTCATTAGAATGCCTGTAGTGAATGGATTATTCAAACCAAAGAAACATTGGAGTGAATTTGAATTATGGAAAGATGTCACAGAAGAACAATGGAATGATTGGCTGTGGCAGCTGACGAATACTATCAGAAATTTGAAAGATCTTAAGAGCATCATTAACTTGACTCCAGAAGAAGAAGAAGGCGTAAAAATTTCCACGATGACGATCCCGTTAAACATTACACCTTATTATGCGTGGCTCATGGATCAAGATGATCCACGATGTCCGATTCGTATGCAGTCCGTTCCGATCGGTAAGGAAATTTTAAAGACGAGATACGACTTGGAAGACCCTTTGCATGAAGACGAAGATTCTCCAGTTCCAGGGCTTACGCATCGCTATCCGGATCGTGTTCTTTTTCTTGTAACCAATCAGTGTTCGATGTATTGCCGTTATTGTACGAGAAGGCGTTTTTCTGGGCAGATCGGTATGGGTGTACCAAAAAAACAATTGGATGCAGCCATTAACTATATTCGCAACAATCCACAAGTAAGAGACTGTCTGATCTCAGGTGGCGACGGGTTATTAATTAATGACAACATCTTAGAATATATATTAAAGAACTTAAGAGAAATTCCACATCTAGAGATCATTCGTATCGGAACACGTGCTCCAGTCGTATTCCCACAAAGGATCACAGAAAATCTATGCAACATCTTAAAGAAGTATCATCCCGTTTGGTTAAACACGCATTTCAATACTTCGATCGAAATCACAGAAGAATCAAAAAGAGCGTGTGAGATGCTTGCGAATGCCGGAGTTCCGGTAGGCAATCAATCTGTCATTCTTGCAGGGATCAATGATAGTGTTCCTATCATGAAAAAGCTGATGCATGATCTTGTGAAAATTAGAGTTAGACCTTACTATATCTACCAATGTGATCTATCTGAAGGAATCGGACATTTCCGTGCTCCTGTATCAAAGGGTCTAGAGATCATCGAAGGATTACGTGGTCATACTTCTGGTTATGCAGTGCCAACATTCGTAGTAGATGCTCCTGGAGGCGGAGGAAAGATTTCTGTTCAACCAAACTATGTGATCTCTCAATCGCCAGAAAAAGTAGTGCTTCGTAACTTTGAAGGTGTGATCACTTCTTATCCTGAACCTCAAAACTATCAAGCTGGAAGAGCAGATGCTTATTTTAATGAAGTGATGGGAACAGACCACATCAAGCCAGCGATCGGTGTATCAGCACTAATGAACGATGAAGCATTCAATCTTGTTCCAAAAGGATTAAAACGGCTTGAACGAAGAGAAGATTATGATACGAATCCGGAGCATAGTTCTTTAAAGGATAAACGAGATAAACGCGATGAATTAAAAGAGAAAAAATATAAGTTTGAGCAGACAAAAGACGAAGGAATCTCAACGACTCCTGAAGAACAAAGAAATGCATAGAGAGGAGGATAACATGAAGTGCTTATGGTGTGAAAGTGAATATGCAGAGACGGCAGGATTAACAGGTTATTGGGAATTGCCTGATGGTTCAAGAGCAGTCCAAATAACTGTAATCCCTTCTGTATCCTGTTCTTCTTGTGGCATGGAATATCAAGAAGATCATATTGTAGATGAGATAGAAGATCAACTCATGTTAATAGATACAAAGAAGATAGATTCAACGATTTCTTACACAGAATTAATGAGCATACCGAGGTTTTTGAAGAAGAATTATTTTAAATTGTAACACCAGTAGAGTAAGGGAGTATCTTTTTTAAATGTTGTTTTCGCAAACTTTGTTGCTATTGGAAGTGTTGATTTCCGTTTCAGGCTGCTCGCTTTCCACGGGGCAGCCGGTGCGCCACATTCGAATGTTTCACATTTAAGTGTCTCACCTGTCTAGTTGCAGAGGCTAGCCCCTCTAGGTCAAAAGTTAAATGGCCCACAAGGCAAAGTGAGCCTTGATAGCCCATTCACCTTTTGCTGGTCGGGGCTGAACGAGCCTCTTCCACTTTTAGGACTGCCCGCCTTAAGAAGTTCCTTGCTCCTGCGTCTACAAGTGATGCTTCATAGTAAGCTTCCTCGTCGCATGCCTTGCAAGAAGTATCTCAGGTGGTAGGCACGCACCTTCCACTACAATCAACTGTCAAAGGTGACAAGGAGTTAAAAGCAACAATCTTTTAGAAAAGAGCGTTCTCAATAAAATTATTATTTAAAAGCTGCTTGTTAAACTTTCTGAGAGAGACAGTGAAAATAGCTTTAAATAAAGATATTTCCTTTTTAACCCTTATGAGGAAGGAGCCTTTTTTATGAGAAAATCACATCTCATCAAACCGGTTCTAGGAAGCGATTATCCTGTTATCAGTCATGGTAAAGGAATCTATTTATACGATAAAGAAGGTAAGCAATATATTGATGGATCTTCAGGTGCGATCACTTGTAATATCGGTCACGGAGTACATGAAGTTGCAGAAGCCATGTGGAATCAAGCAAATCATGTATCTTTTGTCTATCGTTCGCAGTTTACGAGTGAAGCAGCAGAACAATTAGCGGAAAAAATAGCTCATTATGCACCAGGAGATTTGAATTCAGTTTTCTTTGTTAATAGTGGATCAGAAGCAACCGAGACAGCACTTAAGGTTGCTATTCAGTATTTTCAAGAACAAGGAAACCTGACGAAAACCAAAGTCATTTCTCGATGGACCAGTTATCACGGAATTACTTTAGGGGCACTGTCGATGTCTGGTCATAAATTGAGACGTCAACGATTCACGTCATTGCTTGAAGACTTTCCTGCTGCGCACCCACCCTATTGTTACCAGTGCCCACTAAAAGACACCTATCCTGGTTGCGGTGTGAAATGTGCAGAAGACTTAGAATCATCTATTCAAGCGATAGGACCAGATCAAATCGCAGCATTTATAGCAGAACCGATCATCGGTGCATCTGGAGGAGCGATCGTTCCTCCAGACGAATATTTCAAAAAAATAAGAGAGATCTGTGAAAAATATAATATTCTACTGATCGCTGATGAAGTGATGACAGGTATGGGACGAACGGGCAAGATGTTCGCGATGGAACATTGGAATGTTACACCAGACATTATAGCGATAGGAAAAGGCATGAGTGCAGGATATACCCCGATGGCCGCTACCATCGTATCAGACCGCATTATGAACGTGATCGAGGCGGGAAGTAAGGTAGTTATGAGTGGACACACGTTTAGCGCAAATCCACAATCTGCTGCAGTTTGTCTTGCTGTTATCGATTATATGGAAAGAAATAACCTTCAGGAAAATGCAGAAGCTATGGGGCAGTATATGATCAATCACCTTCAACGGCTTCAATGGAAATATCCTTTAATCGGTGATGTGAGAGGCAAAGGATTGTTATGCGGCGTTGAATTTGTTAAGAATCCGATTACCCGAGAACCTTTTGAGATTACATCAAAAGTTACAGACCGACTCTTATCCATCTGTTTTGACAAAGGGTTGCTCGTTTATCCGGCGGTAGGTGGAGTAACTGGGTTTTCAGGAGACTCTATTCTTTTATCGCCACCATTAAACGTTACGAAAGAACAAATAGCCGATATCATGGATATTCTTGATCAATCCATCGGTGAACTGACCACTCAACTCATTACAGAAGGTATTTATATTACAGAAGCGACCAGTTGAAAGAGGTGTTGTGAATGACAAACGGTGTTGATAAACAGATCTCGCTTGAAAGTGCTTCTGCTTATTTTCATAACGGTATGTCACTTATGATCGGCGGTTTTGGAGGAGTTGGGGCTCCTCCAACTCTAGTTAATCTCATCTTAGAAAAAGATATTAAAGACATTTTTCTGATAAGTAACGATACCGGGTTTCCTTGGATCGGACCAGGTAAGCTGATCACAGAAAAACGGGTAAAAAAATTGATCGCCTCTCATATCGGCTCAAACCCTGAAGCAGGTAAACAGATGCAAGAAGGTTCGTTAAAAGTAGAATTTGTTCCTCAGGGAACTCTTGCTGAAAAAATAAGAGCTGGTGGTATGGGGCTGGGTGGTATTTTAGTAGATGTTGGTCTAGGAACGGTTGTTGGAGCTAACAAGGACAAAGTCACTGTTGGTAACAAAGAATATATGATCGAACCAGCTTTAACAGCTGATGTAGCGCTCGTTTATGCGAAAAAAGCAGATCGATATGGAAACCTGATCTATGATAAAAGCGCTCGAAATACGAATCCACTCGTAGCTACAGCAGGACAGATAACGATCGCAGAAGTAGAAGAGATCGTTCCGGTAGGTTCCCTTGATCCGGAAGAAATCGTCACGCCAGGTGTCTTTGTTGACTATATCATTCAGAGTAAAGGAGTGGACTGGAAATGGGTCTGGGAATTGAAACAAGGCACAGGATCGCAAGAAGGGCAGCCCTCGAAATAAAAAAAGGTATGATCGTTAACCTTGGTATCGGTATTCCCACGCTTGTTGCAGATTATATTGAACAAGATCTACATATCATGCTGCACACGGAGAACGGTATCTTAGGCATGGGTGGGTCACCACAACCTGGAACTGAAGATGGTAACCTATCAAATGCTGGAGGATATCCAGTTTCTATCCAGCCAGGAGCTTCTTACTTTGACAGCGCCACAGCTTTCGGAATCATTAGAAAGGGATTGCTTGATGTAACGATTTTAGGTGCACTTGAAGTGAGTGAACGAGGTGACATTGCCAATTGGATCGTCCCTGGAAAACGTGTTCCTGGAATGGGTGGAGCGATCGACCTGGCACAAAAAGCAAAAAAAGTCATCATTTTAATGAACCATACAGATAAGTATGGAAATCCAAAGATTGTGAGTAACTGTTCTCTTCCACTTACAGTGAGGGAAGGTGCAGACATGATCATTACGGAGAAAGCCGTTTTTCACTGTGAAGAGGGGAAACTCTATCTTCGTGAGATCATGAGTCCTTATACGGTAGAAGATGTGATCCAAACAACAGGAGCTTCTATCGTTGTAGATGAACAGATCTCTGTTTTTCAATGAGATGTTAGGGAGGAGAAACATGTTAGTTAAAGAAAAACTCTCAAACTGGTTGATGAAGGAACAAGAAATCGCCATTCATTTTTTACAAAAAACGGTTCAAGAAGCGAGCACGACTGGAAATGAAACGGGTGTACAAAAGTTGATCGCCCAAAAACTCGAGGAAATCGGACTTGAGGTCGATATGTGGTATCCGGATGGTGAGGAGTTAGCGAAGCATCCTAACTTTTGTGCGAGCCGGACAGATTTCAGTACGAGTCCTAATGTTGTTGGGATATGGCGAGGAAAAGGTAACGGGCGTTCACTTGTTCTAAACGGTCATGTGGATGTCGTCCCAGAAGGTGATTTGAACCAATGGAACGATCATCCTTACAGTGGAAAAATAATAGATGGTAAACTTTACGGCAGAGGGTCAACAGATATGAAAGGTGGAAACCTCTCCCTTTTGCTTGCCATTCAAGCACTGAAAGAAACAGGGGTCCAATTACAAGGCGATTTATACTTTCATAGTGTCGTAGAAGAAGAGAGTGGTGGTGCAGGAACGCTCGCTGCGGTACTACGCGGATACAAAGCAGATGCAGCCATCATTCCAGAACCTACAAATATGAAGATTTTTCCTGCTCAACAAGGTTCTATGTGGTTTCGCCTTACAGTAAAAGGGAAAGCCGCACACGGTGGAACTCGATATGAAGGTGTTAGTGCTATCGAAAAAGCGGTAGTCGTACTAGATGCTATTAAACAATTGGAAACGATCCGAAATGATAGAGTGACAGATCCTCTATACAAGGATATTCCGATCCCGGTTCCGATCAACGTAGGAAAGATTTCTGGAGGAAACTGGCCATCATCTGTTCCAGATACAGTTGAGATCGAAGGGAGGATCGGCGTTGCTCCTAATGAAACGTTGGAAGAAGTAAAAAATGAACTTCAGGAGCACCTATCAAAGGTTTCAGATCCATGGTTAGAAGAGCATGGGATCTCTGTAGAATGGTTCGGTGCACAGTGGTTGCCAGGTTTGATTGAAACTGAGCATCCGCTCATGAACATGCTCTCTAAAAATTTTGAAGATGTAACCGGAGATCGGCCTATCATTGAAGCGTCACCTTGGGGAACAGATGGCGGCTTGTTATCTCATGTTGGTGACACTCCTTCGATCGTGTTCGGGCCAGGAGTTACAGGGGTCGCACATTATCCGAACGAATATATTGAGATTTCTAAGATCATGGAAGCTGCTGAAATCATAGCTTTAACGATCTATGACTGGTGTGGAGGCGAGAATGGATGAAGAAATCAGAAGAGTTGTTAAAACGAAAAGAGTTGAACGTCCCAAGAGGTCCGTTTAATACAGTTTTAAATTTTGTAGATCATGCGAGCGGAAGTACGATGGTTGATGTTGACGGAAACGAATATATCGATTTTGCTGGAGCGATCGGAACGTTAAACGTTGGTCATTGTCCACCCAGGGTAGTAGAAGCACTTAAGAACCAAGTGGAAAAATACATCCACCCATGTTTTCACGTCATGATGTACGAACCGTACGTTCAACTTGCGGAAAAACTGAACGAGATCACACCTGGAGACCATCATAAGAAAACGTTCTTTTTAAACAGTGGTGCAGAAGCTGTAGAAAACGCTGTTAAGATCGCAAGAAAATATACGGGAAGAAAAGCGATCATCTCATTTGAACGTGGATTTCACGGCAGAACGCTGCTCGCCATGAGTTTAACAAGCAAAGTGAAACCATACAAATTTGAGTTCGGGCCCTTTGCACCCGAAACATATAAGATGCCATATCCTTATTATTATCGTGAAGACCGGAATGTTGAGGAAACGGATAAAGCGATCTTAAAAAAATTCGAAGACTTTTTCTTAGGTGAAGTTCCACCGGAGGAAATTGCAGCGATCATCTTTGAACCTGTTCAAGGAGAAGGAGGATTCGTAATTCCTTCGAAAACGTTTGTAAATGGACTTCGCGAGATCTGTGATAAATACAATATCCTCTTAATCGCTGATGAGATTCAAACTGGATTCGGCCGTACGGGAAAAATGTTCGCGATGGAACATTTTGAGGTAGTTCCAGATCTTATGACGATGTCCAAATCGATAGCTGCTGGACTACCGATATCAGCTGTAACGGGCAGATCGGAAATCATGGATGCACCCGCTCCGGGCGAGATCGGGGGTACCTATGGAGGAAGTCCATTAGGATGTGTTGCGGCACTAGAAGTCATCTCAATGATAGAAGAAGAAGGTTTGTTAACCAGAGCGAATCAGATCGGTGAAAGAATTACTGAGACTTTCTTAAAATGGAGAGATCAGTACGAATTTGTCGGGGATGTTCGAGGAATAGGGGCTATGTGCGCGCTTGAAATCGTGAAAGACAAAGTCACGAAAACACCAGATCCTGATCGAGCGAAGAAAATCATCGCACTTTGTAATCAAAATGGCGTAGCCATCATGGGGGCTGGTCTTTATAGCAACGTGATTCGGATCCTCTCACCACTTGTAATCTCTGATGAACAACTCATTAAAGGGTTGCACGTCATCGAGGAACAGCTTAATAAGATAAACGAAATGGTATCGTCTTAACAGATTCGGTAACCTCGTCTCAATAGAGACGAGGTTATTTTATGATTTCATGAGCATTTTCAAAATAATGGATTTTTCCCAAGTGAAAATTCGGAAAATTATGCTAATATGTTGGTATAGAGGTCAAAGGGGCTGTAAGACTTGCAAATCATTAAAAAATTATTGATCGGTTCTGTTTTAATTGGAGGATTCGTCGTTTATACACAATACGAAAAAAGTGCTGAACCAACTTGGACGGTAAATGCGGAACAATTTTTGGTGGTAGACTCATTTAAAGATGGAATGAAGAGAGAATATATCAAGTTCGCTGAATTAGAAATCATGGATAAATACGGTTTTCTTAAAGACGTAAACAAGACTTTAACACTCAAAGATTCCTATCGGACGTTAAAGATTGAAAAACTTTGGAACATGAATGGACGCATGTATGTTTTATACAGTGTGGATGTAAAAGAGAGAGACAAGGACGAATATGATATTCCGCGTCTTTCTGTTAAAAACATGCGGTTTCAAACAAAAGAAGGTGAGGAGCTCGTTCTCAAAGCAGGGGAAGAAATGGTGCAGCCTGGAACAAGGGACGAAGGATTCGTGTATAAGCACCGTTTATACCGCTCCATGATGTTGATGCCAAGTATGTTTGATTCTTCAGAGAACGATTGGTCGATCGTATCAAATGCTAATGTCGTTCGGCTGCAGGACCTTACGATCTCCTCAAAAGACAAAGGGGTAGACTCGATTCAAGATATTGCGTTAACGATGCCTGACGAAGATCCTTATACGAAAGTTTTGAAAAGTGAACCGATCGATCAAACAATTACATATGAAGACAACAAAAAAGTAAAGATAAAATCCATTGAGGCCTTACTTTATGAACAGAGACTGAGCGTAGAAATTCCAGATGATGAAGATTTGATCGGATTTGCTAGCAAAAACCACACACTACATGATAGACCTACAAGAACATATGGAATTCTAGGAGCCAAGAAAAATGGTTATTACATTCCCATTTATGATATGCCTGAAGAAACGAATGAGAAGAAAGAAAAAACTCTCACTTTTACTTCTTCTGTACATAAAGATCCTCGTTCTTTCTCTTGGACAATTCCTAAGAAAGACATACAAACGTTTTTAACGAATAAAAATCAACCGGTTTTAAAGAACCAAGAAATAGTAAGAATGAATGATACAGTAATACGCTATGAAGGTATCGCTCTTTTTGAAGAGAGCTCTAGAATCAAGTTAAGCTTAACAACTGACACGGATCAACAGCTAAATCATCTGCGTTTGATTCCTGACCATTATTATAGTGATGCTGAAGTATCTGATGATTACGAACGGGTGTATAAAAACAACATCATTTCGATCTCAGATGAGAAGAAAATGAGAATCAATAACTTCGAATTACTTAGTTCAGAAGAAGAAAATAAAAGCACCTACTATATTACGTTTTATAACAAAGAAGAGATGGGAAACGGTGAGATGAAACCGATCTTGATTCCTGAGAGTGACTTGACCATTACTTTATCAAACCTCTCTTATTTAAAGCCTCTTAAAAATCCGGTGGATATCCCATTCAAGAACATCATGATTATGAATTGATAAAATGAATAAAGGAGATAGGTTTTTTGAGCAACAAGCGAAATAAGATCCTCATTGGACTGATATTATTAATTGGATTTGTACTATACACGCAATATGAAAAAAGCGCTGAACCGACGTGGAAAATAAACGAAGAAAATTTTGTTGTGATGAACAACTGGGAAGAACTCATGGATCGAGAGAAATCAAAATTCAGCGACCTAAAGTTTGCTGATCATTTCAAGTTATTAAGAAACAGCCATGTATCTATTCCGTTAGCGAATAATCAACGAACGTTTCAAGTCGAACGAATCTATGATTTTGGACAACAACTCTATATACTCTACAGTGTTGACCTGGTTGAAAGGGATAAAGAAGAAAGTGATGTCCCCCGGTTATCATTTAATCAAGTTGAGCTCACATCCAAAGAAGGAAACAAGTTTACTTTTCCGATCGATCTATACGAAGGAGAAGGTGCGATCGGTGGAGTAGTGTACAAACATAAGCTATACCGTTCCATGATGATACATGCTCAATACGATAACGTTAAAACAGATGAAGAGTGGAAAGAGGTCTTTAGCAGTGAGACCCTAGATTTTCTTAATCCAACATTCACTTCAAATAACGGAAAGGTTACGATCGATCACTTAACTTTTAAAGTCAAGCCTCATCATGTTTTTGAAATACCTCCTGTTCTGGCGACAGAAACCATTGATAGATCTCTGCAGCTTTACAACAACGAAAAAATTCAATTAGACCAGTTTGAAGTCTATCAAATGGGTGCACGAATCAAGATAGATTCTAACATTAATAAAGATCTTGTTTCTTTATTTGGAACAATTGAGGGTGGGCAGAATCAGTATACCCTCAATTCAGATATTACGGGAGAAGAAGTGACAGGTTATTTTATGGAAACGTATTTTGCTTTAGATGAACTTCTTAATATGAAACAAGCAGATTCATTAAAGATGTCGTTGACACACTCGATTCATAGAACGAATAAGTCGTATTCCTTTTCTGTCCCTAAACAAGATATTGAGAAATTTGTAAAAGACCCAAAAGCAGATGTGACAAAAAATCATGTGATCGCGAACGATAAAGATTATAAGGTTATATTTAAAGGGATCACAAATGATATTTCAAGTGATCAAAAAGGTATAGAGTTTTCTATAGAGAGCAAAACAGGAAAAATCGCACAAGAAGAATATCTTTATTTTCAACCAAACGTTAGTGAGAATAGAATTCCAAACGAAGAACGTTTTATGAATAACCTCGTCACGATTAAAAATTCATCAGGGAAGGCACTGCAAAATTTTGATGTGATGCAAACCTTCGATAATGAACAGCCTGGATTTTTGTTGATCTTTCATGAAGGACTGCCGAAGGATGACCTCACCGTTACCCTTTCAAGATTAACACAAGTTTATCCATTAAAAGAAAAGGTAGAAGTTCCTTTAAAGCTTCCTACAGCAAACAAAAAATAAAAAAAAGACTGCCGAAATGGATAAACGGCAGTCTTTTCTCTACGCTCTCGGATTACTTTGAGCACGTTTGATGTACATCTCTTCTTCTCCAACTATGCCGCATGCGCCGCACTGGATCAATCGTTCAGAACCTTTATACGGAAGATGGAACATATCTAACTCACCATCTTCATATTGTTGAACCACATCACCAGTGGATGGATCTAGCTTAACCGCTACAGGATTCTGTTCGATCACGTTAAAACGCGTTCGGTTCGTCTTACAGTTTGGACATAAATAAGGATTTGCCATTTTTAGAAACCCTCCTTTTTTAGTCTTAAGTTAACCAATCAAGGAAAAATTATGTAAGTTATATTTTTATATCATTGAGCCATAGTAAGAAAAAGGAGGGATACAATTATGGGTAAACAGAAAAAAGCTAATGCTAATGCACAGCGAAATAACAACGTGAAAGAGAACGGTGCAGAAAACCAAACCGAATTTGCGTCTTATGCTGAAATGGAAGTTGAAAAGATGCATCATGGCAAAAAAACAAAATGATTTTACTTCTTAACAAACTGGTAGTATAATAAAAATCTGCGATGTTCGTGGCTTTTCCATGTCTTTAACCTATGTGCTAATGACGGGAATCCAATATGATCTGTCAGACAGTCAAGCCTTGCTTTCGACTTGGAAGGCTGTAACGGCAGCTGCGGATACCCACCTGAGAGATCAGGTTCCAAAGGCATATAAAGTCACGGCAGAGCGGATTTACTTAAACGACAACAAGCGTATTTTACATCACATGTAAAATGCGCTTTTTTCATAACATATTTCTACCGGGGGACACAAGAAGATGGAAAAGAAAGAAGTTTTACTATTAATCGATGGATTCAATCTGCTCAGCAGATGTTATTTCGCGACAGCTTATGGAAAAGAAATGCACGATCTTCCTCGAAACTCTAAAGGGCAGTTCACGAATGCCATACGCGTGACCATTCAAAAACTGCTTATGCTCGTACGAGATCATGAGCCTTCTCACATTGTCGTTGCTTGGGATGTTAAACGTGACGAAACACTACGGAGAGAGAAGTTCGCTGATTATAAGGGAACACGAAACGAACTACCCGAGCCGCTTATTCAGCAATTTGAAACACTCGTTCAACTTTTTGATAATATTGGAATTACTCAGCTTACAATTCCTAGATATGAAGCAGATGACATCATAGGTACTCTTGCACACCGTTGGCGAAACGAACGTGACGGAGAATGTATCATCTACAGCAACGATCGGGATCTATTGCAGCTTCTTTGCGAAAAAACTTCACAGCTTATTACAGTGAAAAGAGATGAGCTGAAATATACGCTCACTCATTTTCAAGAGGAGTATGGCATCACACCTTCACAGTGGATCGATGTAAAAGCTTTATTAGGTGATAAGAGTGATAATATTCCTGGAGTAGCGGGAGTCGGTGATAAAGCTGCACTTCCACTCATCCAACAGTATGGTGCTGTGGAATCAATTTATGAAAATTTTGAGAATCTAGATCCTAGATACAAGAGGTATTTAAAAAAACTCGAAGCAGGTCGCGAGATGGCTGTTCTTAGTAAAGATCTCTGTACGATTTTTACAGATGTTCCAGAAGTAGTCGACAGAGATTTAGAAGAATGCCGATATATTCTAGATAAACAGATGGTTCGAAGTGCTTTAGAAGAATTAGAGATTCAAATAAGAGTGGGTTAAGTAAGATCCCACTCTTTTTGTTTTCGTTTTATGAAATCCTTATTGAACCGTATTTCAGATAATATCATACCAAGTAAAATTAACCCGCATCCTAACAATGATTTTGAACCGAGTCGTTCATTGAGCATGATGTAAGCCGTAAGTGCCGCAAAAACAGGTTCCATCGCAAAGATCAAAGCTACTCTTGCGGGTGTTGTAAATGATTGAAAATGTGTTTGAGCCAAAAAAGCTAGAGCCGTTGCAAAGAATGATGTGATCAAGAGAGCATTGATAACTTCCGGCTGTAGAACCAAATTAATTTTGAACATCTGCTGATAATCCTCAATCATGAGTGCGGTAATGAAACTGAATGTGGCAACGGTCAACAGTTGGATAACAGTTAAACTTATAGCGTTAAAGGATACTGCAAATTTCCCTGTGAACACGATATGAAGAGCAAATGAAATGGCACATAATAACACATAACCATCGCCAACGTTCAACGAGAGGCTGTTGTGTATCGTTAGTAAGTATAAACCGATTACAGCTAATAAAGAACTAATACCTACTTGCCAATTCAGTTTGTTCTTTAACAATAAATAACTGAACAAAGGGACCAAGACAACACTTAATCCTGTGATGAATCCAGCTTTTGAAGAAGTGGTGTATAACAATCCGACAGTTTGAAATCCATATCCTAAAAATAGCCAAAAACCAAGAATGATACCACTAACCCATATTCTTTTATCAGTAAAATGCCTGAGTGACGAGCGGTTAAACAAGAAGATAATCAGCAATAATGTTATAGCGGCAATAATAAAACGCACGCTATTAAATGAATAGGGTTCTAAGAATGCGATTGCTTTTTGTACGATTACGAATGTCGAACCCCAGATCAAGGCGACAAGGAGTAAATTGAAGTCGGCAAACCAAGTCTTTTTAAACATCAGACGGTCTCTTGTTTAATTGAATAGCTTGTCGTGCTAGTTCATCTGCGATCTTGTTTTGTTTTGAGGGTATCCATTTGATAAAAAACAAATCCAATTTCTCTGAAAGATCGATAGCTACTTCTAACATTTTTGTATACCGTTTATCTTTTGCATATTTTTTATCCATCGCGCTCTCAACTGCTTGTGAGTCTGTGCGGAACGATACGATTCTCCAATTATTTTCAATACATAATTCTAAGCCATGAATAAGAGCTCTAAATTCCGCTTCATGGTTACTCATCGTGCCGATTGGAAAACGATACGAATGTGTAGTGCCGTTTCCGACTTTTACATATACGCCAGCTCCGGAAAGTCCAGGATCCCCTGCACTTGCACCATCAATGTATATTTCTATCAATTCTGTCTCTCCTCTATAAGAATATATTCGTATTATAAAGGACTTTATTAAAAACAAAAAGGAGATTACTATGAACTTCTCAATAGAGTATATGTATAAACATCCGAAGTCACCCTTTAAGATTCGATTTGTTTCTGATCCTATGTCTTTAACAGAGGCCCTTTTTACGGCAACGGATATAGAAAAGACTGGAAGAGTTTCTGAGATGGTCTTTATCGATACGAAGGGTGTAACGTGGACGAAAAAAGAGCTCACCAAACTAACACAAGTGAAAAAAGAAGAACCAAAAGAGATCTCTATCTATTTCGATGGAGGGTTTAAGACAGAGACGGGTACGAGTGGGCAAGGTATCATCATTCATTTCTCTCAAAACGGGATTACTTATCGTCTTAAAAAGAACGCGAGTCTAACACACCTCGAATCCAATAATGAATCTGAGTATGCAGCACTATGGTTGGCTGTAAAAGAACTCGAAGAACTTGGTGTCCAATATGAAGAAGTTCTCATTCAAGGAGATTCGAAAGTTGTGATAGAGCAATTAAAAGGGGAATGGCCATGTTACGAATCAAACCTCCAAAAGTGGGCAGAGAAAATCGAAACACTATTGAAGAAGCTTCAGATCGAACCTGTTTATGAATGGGTGGCTAGAAACAAGAACAAAGAGGCAGATCATCTCGTAACACAAGCATTAAACGGAAAGATCATACAAGCGAAGAAAGAAGTCATTGATAATTCTTAAACATAACTGGTACAATTTACTAGAATCTTTTGATTTTGGGGTTGAGGTAGACATGAACGAGAACGTTCTAGACGATTATATAGCACTATTAGCTTCAAAGGGATTTCGTCTTAGTGAAGGAGACCTGCATTTTGTAGACTTTGGAAAGCATTACACAGATGCAAGTGAACCTCAAGTAAAAATTGCATTAGAAGTTACATTAATAAAACAACGATCGTTTGATGGAAGTTACTTTATCGCCATATTAGAGTCTTTGGTCAACGAGAATATCACCTCAAAGAAAAAAGCGTATGAACTACTTGATCAGCTACAAAACAACAATGAGAGAAAACATTCTTATACAGTGGGGTAAATATGAAAGAGAAGATGATCGAACAGACAGAGACGTTTGTAAAAGATAAGTTAAAAGATGATAGCAGTGGCCATGATTGGTATCACATCTATCGTGTTAAGAAATTGGCTTTGAACATTGCAGAAAAAGAAGGGGCAGATTCTTTTGTTTGTGTGATGGCGGCACTTCTTCATGACATAGCAGATGAAAAAATCGCAGGAACGGAAGAAGAGGGTCTTCGAGAAGTCAGAAATTGGTTAGAGTCTATTTTTGTAGAGGAACCATACATCAAGCACATATTATCCATCATCTCTTCGATGTCATTTAAAGGTGGTAGCGGAGTAGAGATGGAATCGATAGAGGGTAAAGTCGTACAGGATGCAGACCGCTTAGATGCGATCGGAGCGATTGGAATCGGAAGAACATTCGCTTATTCTGGTGCGAAGGGGCAATTGATGTATGATCCTGAGATACCGGTTCGAGAGACGATGACAAAAGAGCAATATCGCAATCAAAAAAGTACAGCTATTAATCACTTTTACGAGAAATTATTAAAATTAAAGCATGGGATGAATACTCCTTATGCAAAAAAACTAGCGAATGACCGGCATGCCTTTCTAGAAAACTTTTTAGAGCAATTTTTTGAAGAGTGGGAAGGCAGAAAGTGAGTAAGTTTTCTATGAAAGTAGTTGATTTCCACTCCAGGTTGCTCGCTTTCCATGGGGCGAACGGTGAGCCTCCTGCCACTACGTGCCATTAGGAGTCTCCACCTGACCGCTCGTCCCATAGGAGTCGGCAACCTTGCACTCCAATCAACTTTCATAGGAAGAGAAAAAACATCCAAACAACATTCTTAGTTTAGTTTGGAAGAAGATTTACTCATGTTATTTTAAAGTGAATAATCCGCATTAAAAAAAGGCCAAAATAATGGCCTTTTAGTTGCATATCAACAGCCTTTAATTTATTTTAACACTCTTCTGCTGGTCGAGGTCCAGCGTCTAATCCTTCTGAAGTTACAGTAAGAACAGGATTGATCGATGCATCTTCACTTACACAGATCTGGCAAGATAATCTTACATTTCCTGATAAGCCCTTTGTAGCGATGATATTCGCTTCATTTTCTCCGATCGGACCTAGGTCTCCTGACAAAACTTCCACTCGGCATGTCGTACATTTCGCTTTGCCTCCACAGCGGTGAAGGATGTCAATTCCGTTGTCTTCAAGTGCATTTACAAGTTTTTTACCGTTCTCAATCTCATATGTACCAAATCCGCGCACATCAATTCTTGCCATTTTACCTGCCTCCTTAAAATAAACACTTAGTATTTCTTTCCATTCTTATTATACGATAACCTTCTACCAAGTAAACTACATGTTTAGAAGTTGTAATAGAAAAACTAATCGCATCACATACTTGTTTCATATACAATAGAGAGTGGAGTCAATTTATTATGATGGAGGGTTAAATCAACATGCTAGAAAAGCTTACGTTCAAGAGTGATATCGAGATTGCCCAATCAGCGAAAATGCTGCGAATCGAAGAAATTGTAGGACAACTAGGAATTGAAGAAGATGATTGGGAACCTTATGGAAGATACAAAGGAAAGCTCTCATTAGATCTGTTTCAAAAGCTTCAGAATGTTGAAGACGGAAAAGTAGTCTTAGTAACAGCAATCAGTCCAACACCAGCGGGAGAAGGGAAGTCTACCGTAACTGTGGGGCTTGGACAAGCACTCAATCGTGTTGGAAAGAAAACGATTATCGCTTTACGTGAACCATCACTTGGTCCTAGCATGGGTATTAAAGGTGGTGCGGCAGGTGGAGGGTATTCTCAAGTGATGCCGATGGAAGATATCAATCTTCACTTTACAGGAGACCTTCATGCTATTACAACGGCTAACAACGCATTAGCCGCATTGATCGATAACCATATTCACCAAGGAAATGAATTGAACATAGATCCACGTCGAATTGTATGGAAACGTGCGTTAGATATGAATGATCGAGCATTAAGAAAGATTGTTATAGGCTTAGGTGGACCTGTTCAAGGTGTTCCACGAGAAGACGGATTTGATATTACGGTAGCATCAGAAGTCATGGCGATCTTCTGTTTGGCTAACGATCTAGAAGATTTGAAGATAAGACTTTCTAAGATGGTTGTGGCGTTTGATTATGACAACCAACCTATAACAGCAGGTCATCTGAATGCTCAAGGTGCACTTACATTACTATTAAAAGATGCGATTCGCCCGAATATCGTACAAACTTTAGAAAACACGCCAGCACTTGTTCATGGTGGGCCGTTCGCGAACATTGCACACGGATGTAACAGTGTTATCGCGACCAAGTTAGCATCAAAGCTCGGTGAGATGGTCGTAACAGAAGCAGGGTTTGGTGCTGATCTTGGAGCGGAGAAGTTTTTAGACATTAAGGCGAGATATGCGGGTATCAAACCAAGTGCAGTTGTTATTGTTGCTACAGTAAGAGCGCTTAAGATGCATGGTGGTCTAGCAAAAGAATATTTGAAGAATCCTGATTTAGAAGCACTTCAAAAAGGTATGCCAAACCTCGAGAAACATTTAGAAACGTTAAAAGAATTTGGTGTTCCCGTAGTGGTAGCCATCAATAAATTTGTAACTGACACGGACGAAGAAGTTGCATTCATAAAAGAGTGGTGCGACTCAAGAGGTATTGCTGCTGAAGAAGCTGATGTTTGGGCAAAAGGCGGACAAGGTGGAGAAGCATTAGCGAAAAGAGTGTTAGAAACGATCGAAACCGAAGAGAATAAGTACAAGCCTCTGTATGAACTAAATGTGTCTTTACAAGAAAAAATAGAGACGATCTGTAAGAAAGTATATGGTGCAGGAGAAGTACAGTTCTCACCAAAAGCAGTAAAACAAATGAAACAGTTTACTGATTTTGGATGGGATCAGTTGCCGATCTGTATGGCTAAAACTCAATATTCGTTCTCTGATGATCCTAAAAAACTTGGTCGTCCAAAGAACTTTACGATTACGATCAGAGAACTAAAACCATCAATCGGTGCAGGGTTTATCGTTGCCCTTACAGGCGATGTGATGACGATGCCAGGACTCCCTAAAGTACCTGCAGCAAACAACATGGATGTATCAGAAGACGGAAAAGCAGTAGGACTATTTTAAGAAATAGTGTAAAGTATCCATATAAACTGCTATACTTCTGTAGGAGGGATGCATATGAAACCATTACAACTTTCAGCTGACACGGCGGTAAAATTAGCAAAGGAGCTAAACGTACCACTCGAACAGCTGATGCATATGCCTCAGCATATATTGGTGAAAAAGCTGATGGAATTGGAAGCATCCAAAGAAAATAAGGATGAATAATTAAGAACGAGAAGGCGAAAACCTACTATGTAGGTTTTTTCTTTTTTTTCTTAATCTATCTTTTAAAAAAAGGAATGAAAATATGGAAACAAAAAAACCTGGTTTAGTGTATACACTTAAAGTGGCACGAGTTTCTGATCTTGGTTATGTGTTAGATCTTGAAGACGGGAAAGAAGTACTTTTACATCGTTCTGAAGCAAAAAGTAAGCATGAAGAAGGTAATAGCATAGAAGTCTTCTTATACCAAGATCATGAAGGAAGACTTGCTGCGACCGAAACGATTCCAAAAGTTCGTTTGGATTCATTAGCTTGGCTAGAAGTTGCTGGAGTGAACCGTAAGTTAGGAGTATTTCTTCATATCGGCATTAAGAAAGATATCCTCTTATCAAAAGACGATCTTCCTGAATCATGGGACGAATGGCCGCATCTTGGTGATCGTTTATATTCAGGTATGAAGCTGGATAAAAAAGGCCGTATCTTTGCTGACTTAGCTACAGAAGAAGAGATGGTAGAACAAGCGGAAGCGGCAACAGAAGAAATGTTTAATCAACAAACATCAGGATATGTCTACAAGATCAATGAAGCTGGTGTACTTCTGTTTACGGAGTCAGGGCACATCGGATTCATTCATAACGACGAATTGAAGGTGAAACCGCGGCTTGGGCAGAAGCTTGGAGCTCGTGTTGCATTCGTTCGAGAAGATGGAAGAATGAACTTGTCGATGAGAGCCAGAAAAGAGATTGCATATAGCGAGGATTCCGAACGCATCTATCAATACTTAAGAGAAAATAAAGGGCAGATGCCTCTAACAGACAAGTCATCTCCCGAAGAGATCAAAGAGACTTTTCAGATGAGTAAAGCTGCGTTCAAAAGAGCTCTCGGTAAGCTGATGAAAGAAGAAAAAATCATTCAAGAAGATGGAAAGACTTTTCTTCAAATTTAAGGAAAAGAACCTGATTTTCACATCAGGTTCTTTTTTCTTTCCTTTAAACTTTTTTAGACCATGCAACCTCAGGATTTGCAACGTACTTCATTGGGTAAAATAAGCGTAGAGAAAGGTGGAGTCACTTTGAAAAGAAATCTAGGTTTTTGGGTTTTAACAGCGCTTGTAGTAGGAAATATGGTAGGATCGGGTATTTTCATGTTACCACGATCATTAGCTGAAGTAGCAAGTCCATCTGGTGTATTAACAGCCTGGTTGATCACAGGTTTTGGTGTATTGATGACAGCTCTTGTTTTCGGAAACTTATCTTTAAGAAAACCAGAATTAAATGGAGGACCTCAAAACTATGCGAAGGCTTTGTTCAAAGAGGATTCACAATCTTCATTAGTAGCAGGGTACCTTGTAAGCTGGGGATATTGGGTGGCTAACTGGTCAGGTAACGTTGCGATCATCACTACGTTTGCCAGTTATCTTTCAACTTTTTTTCCTGTTATGACGAACAAAACCATTTTATTTACCGTGTTGGGGACTTCTGTACGAGTAGGGGGAGTCATCACTTTTATTATCTGTTCGGTTCTTCTGTGGAGCGTACATTATTTAATCCTTAACGGTATCGAGGGAGCAGGAAAGGTGAATTTTATTGCTACTTTGGCTAAAGTTTTAGGATTCTTATTATTTATACTAGCTTGTCTATTTGCATTCCAAAGTAGCAATCTTGTTCCTTTTTATGAACCAATTGAGAGTGAAGGCGGTGTGACTACAGGTTTCCTATCTCAAATAAATAACGCTGCGATCGCAACACTTTGGGCGTTTGTAGGAGTTGAATCGGCTGTTGTCTTCGCGACCCGTGCCAAAAAGAAGAGCGATGTAAAAAAAGCGACCATCCTTGGGTTGATCATTGCACTTGCTTTGTATCTAAGTATTACCTTGTTAGTCATGGGAACTTTGAATCAAGAAGAATTGATCAATTCTCAAAAACCACTTGTTGATTCGTTGATGGCAGCTATCGGACCATCAGGCAGTATGATCATGGCTGTATTAGGAGTGGTCTCCTTATTAGGAGCAACAGTAGGGTGGGTTTTACTTTCAGCCGAAGTGCCGTTTCAGGCAGCACAGCAGAGAATGTTTATTAAGAACTTTTTAAAAGAAAACGATAAAGGAGCACCTGTTTTCTCTCTTTGGATCACTAACCTATGTACACAACTATTCTTGTTTTCTGTTATTTCTCAGTCTATGGCATCGGCGTTTGATTTTATGATATTTATTGCAACACTGGCTTTTCTCGTTCCGTATTTGTTTGCGTCTCTTTATCAGTTGAAACTCGTTTTGAGAGGAGAAACGTATGAGAAATCGGGTAGAAGCCGAACGACCGATGGAATCATAGCTGCCATAGCAGCTATCTATTCGTTCTGGGTCATCTATGCAGGAACGGCAGACCTCAAAACCTTTTTGTTCGGGATCGCATTACTTGCATCTGGAATCTTGTTTTACCCCTTTGTTCCAAAACCATCTGAATCCATCAAAAAACCGGCTGATTAATAATAGCCGGTTTTTTATAGCTCAGTTTTCTAAATGATTGTTGCCTTTAAGTCTTTTTTATTCCCTTCTTTGACTTTTGATTTGAAGTGGAGGATGCGAGACTCTAGGCTAGTACAGGCAGGCAGTCCGAAAACTCGTTCAGGTTTTATCTTCATGCTCCTTTTCGAAGGCCAGACCCCGTATTTGCTTTTACTAAAATTTCATTAAACTTATCAACGTCTGATGGTTTGAAAAGCATCGTTCCGATAAAAGCTCCTAGGAAGCCAAGTGGTATGGAGACAATTCCTGGGTTAGCTAGTGGAAAGATCGCTTCGCCAGTAAGAATAGCTGCTCCTTCTACAGGAGACCAAACACTAGGTGAAATCATAACTAAAACAAGTGAACTTATGAGTCCGACTAACATTCCCGTTACGGCGCCCGCAGTATTAAAGCGCTTCCAAAAGATCGTTAAAAGAATGATAGGAAGGTTTGCACTAGCTGCTACGGCAAAAGCGAGAGATACTAAGAAAGCTACATTTAATTTTTGTGCGAATAAGGCTAGTATGATAGAGATGAACGCTACACCTACTGAAGCCCATTTCGCGGCTTTCATCTGTTCTTTCTCTGACGCATGACCTTTTCTGATGATGTGTGTATAAAAGTCATGAGCAAAAGCAGAAGCAGCTGACAAAACCAACCCAGCTACTACGGCTAGAATGGTTGCGAACGCCACGGCTGAAACAAATGCAAATAAAAATTCTCCTCCGAGTACCTCAGCTAACAGTGGAGCTGCCATATTTCCAGCAGCATTTGCAGCAACAATCTGATCTTGACCTACAAAAGCTGCAGCACCAAAACCTAAAAAGATCGTCATGATATAGAACGCTCCGATCAGCCAAGTAGCATAAACAACCGATTTTCTTGCAGTTGGGGCATCTTTTACCGTAAAGAAACGGATAAGTATATGTGGTAGACCGGCTGTTCCCAAGACAAGTGCTAAGTTTAAGGAGATCGTATCAAGCGGATCCTTGAACTTATTACCGGGGTTCAAAAACGATTCTCCTAGTGGTGTTGCACTTTTTACTTGATTGAACATCTCAGTAAAACTAAAACCAAACTTAGCAAACACCATGACAGAAATAATGAACGTACCAAGCATCAATAGAATCGCTTTTACGATTTGTACCCATGATGTAGCAGTCATACCGCCGAACACTACATAGACCGTCATCAACACACCTACGATAAGTACAGAATATATGTACTCAATACCTAATAAAAGTTTGATGAGAGCACCAGCACCTACTAATTGAGCGACCATGTAAAAGGTGGAGATCGCCATCGTATTTAGTGCTGCCACACCGCGAACCTTCTTATCATTAAATCTAGCAGCGATCATATCAGCCATCGTATACTTTCCTAGATTCCGAAGAGGCTCAGCTACTAAGAAAAGAACAACAAGATATGCCACAAGAAAGCCGATGCTATAAAAGAAACCATCAAATCCTGATAGTGCGATCGTCCCTGCGATTCCTAGGAATGAAGCGGCTGACATATAGTCTCCTGCAATGGCAAGGCCATTCTGCATTCCGGTCAATCCGCCATCGGCTGTGTAGAAGTCACTTGTTGTTTTTGTTTTCTTAGAGGCAAAATAGGTAATGACTAAAGTAAGAGCAACGATTCCTAAAAACAAAGAAAATGCTGTACCGTTCATGAAGAAGCCTCCTTGTCCATATCAGCTATGACTTTTTCAGCGAGTTCATCAAAGCGCTTGGCTCGTTTCGTATAGATCATACACAGAGCCCACGTCATGATGAACTGAGCGAAAGCAAAGATCCATGCCCACGTGATATCGCCGATCGCTCTCTGATTCAAAACATCTGTGTAAGCAGTTAGGATAGGAAGGCTAAAATAAAACAGTAAAAAAAACACGGTCATGGGTATGATGAAACGTTTTTTTTCAGTCATTAATTGCTGAAATTGGTTCGTGTTCACGATTTCGCTGTACCTTGAGTGTTCAAAATTTTGCTGTTTTTTAGGTAACAATGCATTTCCTCCTCTTATTTAATTGAGTGAAGTAAGTCTTCTACACCTCCTTTTACTGAATAATCTATATTTTCTGATAATAAAATCAACTTCTATTATATACGGAGTAACGGTATGATTCAACGGGAATCATTCTTGAAGTTAGAAGGATTTAATGGGATGATTTGCGTATTATTAAATAAGGGCAAAAACAGGAGAGAGGTGTATACATCATGAGTCTTGTCTTAGTGAAACTTGGAATGTCAGCATTTTTCGGGTTGATCATCGGTATTGAGAGGGAGTTGAAAAATAAACCCGTTGGTCTTAAAACGAGCCTTGTTATCTCCATAAGCAGTTGTTTGCTCACGATCGTTAGCATAGAATCTGCTAGACAGTTTTCACTTCTAACCGGTCAGACGGTCATGGACCCTATGCGATTAGCAGCTCAGATCGTAAGTGGGATCGGTTTTCTTGGAGCAGGTGTAATTTTAAGACGGAGTAACGATGTCATTTCAGGACTAACTACCGCAGCTATGATATGGGGAGCATCTGGATTAGGAATTGCTGCCGGAGCTGGTTTCTATAAAGAGGCAGCTGCAGGTGCTTTTTTAATTCTAATTAGTGTTGAACTGATTCCTTTAATCATGAAATGGATCGGTCCAAAAGCATTAAGGCAGATTGATATTAAATTAAAATTAGTCGTTAACCCGGACACGATCATGAGTGATGTGATGAAAGAGATCAATGAGTTAAAAGTTAAGATCGTAAATGTTCGAATAAAGGATCTTGATAACGACTATAAAAAAATGGAGATGGCAGCATCCATCTATGAAAAAAGGTATACAACAGATCTCTATGATGATGTAAAAAAGATTGAGGGTATCCGTAGTGTGGAGATTGAAACTCTTGGTTGATATAGGAATGATGATTGTTTTCTGCAAAAGAGGTTGTCGCCTCTTGTAAACAGATAAGGATGCGAAAGAGGTATCGTCCACTCTACACATGTAATAACTTAGGAAACAAGAAGGGTGACGATTTATTGTCACCCTTTTTGTTAATAGCGTATTAAGTTCTTGTCGTGAGCATTGTTCTTATAATAGTGCACCATGGAACCTACATACTCATCGAACGGCCGACATTGTATCCCTGATTTCTCTAGATCTTGAAGAAGTTGAGAAGTATCATATATGGCATCATGAGAAAAATAGGAAAGAGTTTCAAATGGTACACCTAACCATTTGGAAACGTGTGAAATGGCTAAGCACTGTTCAGCTATTCTCCTGTTCAACGTCCAGCTAGGTTTTTTTCCTAGAAGCTCTTGGCATAAAAGAGTGTATGCTTTCTGGATAGAGGGTGAGTCAGGACTAAGTACATGATATGTTTTGGATTTTCCAACAGTATCATGCATGAGAAACACGGTAGCTTCTATAATGAAATCAACAGGAACAAGATGGATCTTCGACGACGTTTTACCGATATAGGGAATGGGAAACTTAGATAAACGCTTCATGAATTGCATCATAAAATAAGGACCGTCAAACTTGAGCGTTTCTCCTGTTTGAGAGTCACCCACAATGATACCAGGTCGTATGATCGTGATCGGAAGTTCATGCATCTTTTCACGGACTTTCTTTTCTGCCTCGTGTTTGGTCTGTTCATAATAATTACGAAATCCACTAGGCATACTTAAGTCGTTTTCCATGATCAATCCTTTTTTATCTCCAGAAACATAAGCTGTACTGAAATAACAAAAGCGCTGTATGTTCGCACATTTTTCTACAAACGTTAAAACGTTTTTAGTACCGACCACATTGCATTGATATGCTGGTTCAAAAGCAACAGTGAGATCATAAAGAGCTGCAAGATGTACACAATGTGTAACACGTTCATATAGATCTTCAATCGTTTGAGGAGATAGGCCGAGTTCTTGTTTTGTAATATCTCCTTCGACTAGATGAACGTTTCCGGTACGTGATCTTAATTTTTTTTCTGCGATTTCTCGCTCATGCTTTAAGATCAATAAATAAATGGTAGAAGAGGGATATTCGTTTTGAAGAGCACTTACAAGCTTTGAAGCTATAAATCCTGGGTAACCGGTGATAAAATAAGTATGGTTCATCCATATACACCTCAGCTCAAGATTAGATAAGTTTACTAGTAAGAGAAAGGACCGTAACACATGAATTTAAAAACAGTTATTGTTGCAGGCTCAAGCGGATTAGTAGGACAAGAAGTGGTAAAGCAATTATTGACTGATCCACAGTGTAAAGAGATCATCTTGCTAGTTAGAAAGTCATCGGGAATAAAACATGATAAGATTAAAGAGGTGATATTTGATTTTACTTCATCTGATTACAGCATAGAACGAACATATGCGGATGTTATGTTCATCTGTATAGGTACGACGATGAATAAAGTAAAGTCAAAAAAAGCCTTTGAAGACGTAGATCTACATATTCCGGTAAAATTAGGAAAACTAGCTCACAAGTTAAATATACAACATGTTTCTGTTATTTCGGCTATGGGTGCTCATGAAAAGTCCACATTTTTTTATAATCGTGTAAAGGGGAATATGGAGTCTCAGTTGATTTCAATGAGATTACCATCTTTGACGATTGTGAGACCTTCACTATTGCTCGGAGATCGAGAGGAATTCAGGTTCGGAGAAAGATTGGCCGAAAAACTTTATAAAGTACTTCCATTCATCTACCCTAGTAAATACGAGCCGGTAGAATCCAGTTCAGTTGCAAAAGCTATGATAAGAGCCGCTTTTGAAACCAACAATGAATCCGTAAAAATTATAGAGAACAAGAGGATACACGAGATAAGTAAAACAATTTAAAAAGTTAGTCTGTATACGTTATAATAACATGGTATGTAAATGAATCGTTTTCAGGAGGAATAGATTATGAATGCTTATGAAGAATATATGAAACAGATGGCTCAGCCGATGAGAGACGAACTGACGCGTGCTGGTTTTGAAGAATTAAAAACACCGGAAGAAGTTAATTATTTCATGCAGGAGTCAGAAGGTACAGCACTTGTTGTGATCAACTCGGTCTGTGGTTGTGCTGCTGGTCTTGCTCGTCCGGTCGCTGTTGCATCTCTTAACCATTCCGTAAAACCTGACCAGTTTGTAACGGTTTTTGCTGGTCAAGATAAAGAAGCGACAGCTCAAATGAGAGAATTCTTTGGGGAGATCCCACCATCTTCTCCTTCGATGGCTGTTTTAAAGGACGGAAAAGTCGTTCATTTTATCCATCGTCATAACATTGAGAACCATGCTCCTGAAGAGATTCTTGAGAATCTTCTTGGAGCTTATGATGCGCATTGTTAATTCGCTACGCCTAGAATTATGAATTCTTGGTTATTAAGAAAGAGAGAAGCTGATCTGCTTCTCTCTTTCTTTTTTAGAATATGATGACTTAATGAGATGAAGATGATGAAGATGATGAAGAAGATGAAGATTCGTCACAGTCATGTTCTTCTTCTTTACAATGAAACGCAGTAGCACCGATAATGATCAACAGGATGAATAGGACAACAATGATTAAAAAGCCGCAACCGTGTCCATAGCCACCATAGCCTCCACCATATTCACCATGATGAATCGGCATGTTTGCTACCGGCTTCATGTTAATGTTCATATTGTCACCATAAGGCATATTCATTTTTTTATTTTCCATTTCAGTCCCTCCAAATATTTAAGTCTAGGTCAACGTCACATTACACCATATGACCGAATCAACTAAACGGACACGGACAAATGCGGAGTTTTTAGTGAAATCGCCTGTACTTTTTTAGGAGAAGAGCCTATTTTTCGATTTTTATAAAAAAACATCTTGAAAAAAGGGCAATATGATTACTTGTCCTTTTAAAAAAAGTAAAGGATTTAAGGTCAAAAAAAAGAACCGCTCTTAAAAAAGAACGATCCTTAAATCCATTTCACTTTAGGCTCTGTTTTTTTAGCGATCCTTACAATATTTTGTCTATGTCTATAGATTAAAAGCAAAGTAAATCCGATCAAAATATACGTTGTCAGCCAATCACCAGCTATGAAAAAGCTAAGAACTACTGAGCCGACTCCAGCCATGATAGACGACAGTGAAACGTATTTACTTATGTATAGTGTCAAAAAGAATGTGAACAAGACGAGTACAAACAATAATGGTTGAGCGAATAATAGTACACCGCCAGATGTAGCAACAGCTTTGCCGCCTTTAAATCTTGCGAAAACCGGATAACAATGCCCAATTACAGCGGGAACTCCTGCAATGAGTGGATGAAGATCAACATCCAATAATATGGGTAAGCTTGCAGCTAACGTTCCTTTTAAAACATCTGCTGCTGAAACAATAAAACCGGCTATTTTTCCTAAAGTTCTAAATGTGTTCGTACCGCCTAAGTTACCGCTTCCATGTTCTCTGATGTCAATGCCATATCCTATTTTTCCAACTAATAGTGCAAAGGGGATCGAGCCAAGTAAATAAGAAAGTAAAAGAATAATAATGATTTCAAACATATGAACACCCCTTAATGATGAGACTAGCTATTATTTATTATAGGATATAATGTTTCGTTTTCCCACAATTACTTTAAAAAAACGGCCTCCCTTAAGAAAGGGCGCCGCTTCGATTCTTCTCTTTTCTTTTTATGAAAGGCATCCACCAGTTCCAGTCTCCAAGCAGTTTCATGAGAGACGGAACGAAGATCATCCTTACGATCGTGGCATCGATAAATATGGCAAGAGCAATAGCGATACCAATCTGCTTGACAGGCATGACGTTTGTGAAAGCAAATGAGCCTGTGATTACAATCATGATCGCTGCGGCAGATGTAATGATCTTAGATGTAGAAGTTAATCCAAGTAGAGTAGCACGATCATTATCACCAATCTCTTCGTATATCTCTTGAATCCTAGAGATCAAGAAGACTTCGTAGTCCATACTAAGTCCAAAAACGATTCCAAAAGTAAAAACGGGAATCATCAATCCAATATCAACAGGTTCCATGATGACACCGCTTTGGAAGATCCAAACGAGGATTCCAAAAGTAGCGGACAAACTCAGCATGTTCATAAAGATCGCTTTTACCGGAATAAATACAGAACGGAATGCGATCATGAGAATGAAGAGTGTTGTTATAAGAACGATAGCTAAGCCGTATGGAGCCTTTTCGATGATCTCATCGAAAATTTCTTGATTAAACTTCGTAACGCCACCTATAGTGATGGACAGTCCTTCATGTTCTTTTTCCCATTTTTTGACGAACTGTTTCGCCTTATCACCTGTCACATCTACTGATAGATAAGCTTTAATTACAGCAGTATCGTCATTGATAAAAGGTTTCAGAACAGGAGAGAACTGCTGTTTTCCTTGATCGGTCTGCAGTGCTTGAAAGAGTTCTGAACCAGTTAGCTGGTTGGTGTAGGTAAAAATAGATTCTGTTTTATTTACTTCTTTTTCGTTTTGAAGATCTTCTGTTAGTTGTTCAAGAGCTAAGAGAGAATCTTCATCTTTGAGAAAAGAATTTTTAGATTCGGCAACGATTGTTACAGGATATAACTCATCTTCACCGAATGTTTTTTCAAACTTCTCAAATGCGAGTCTCGATTCATAATCCGGTGGAAGTGCGTCAGCTTCCGGTATGGATAGCTTCATATCTTTCACAGGTGTAACAGATAAGCCTAAAACAAGAGCCGCGATTACAGCCATTATTATAGGGCGTTTCATCACGAATGCTGCAAAGCTATGCCAAACCGATCTATTGTTCTCTTTTGTCTTAAACAATTTCAAAGCGTTCACTCTCTGTCCGAGGACGGCTAACATAGCTGGTAAGAATGTTATGGCATTCAAAACAGAGAGGACTACAACGACCATGCCTCCTATGGCAACGGTCTTGAAAATATCAATATCGATCAAAAGCATCCCAGATAGTCCTAAGAAAACACATAGACCTGAGAACGCGATTGAACGACCAGCTGTTTGTACAGAAATGATGGTAGCTTTCTCAACACCACGATGAAGCTCCTCACGAAAGCGGTTGACGAGAAGAAGAGCGAAATCAATTCCTAATGCAAGTCCGATCATAGGAACAACATTGAGTAAGAAGATGCTCACATTCGTTGTTTGTCCGTAAAAATAAAGAAGACCAAGTGAACTTGCAACCGAGATTAAACCGACTATGATCGGTAAGCCTGCTGCGATCAATCCCCCGAAGGCGAGAAGAAGAATTATTAGAGCAGCAGGTATCCCTATGGCCTCTGCTCTTGCAAGATCATGCTGACTGGCAGTGTTCATATCCTCTGCGATCACAGGTCCGCCAGTTAACGAAACCGAAATTTCTTTTTCGTCAGGCATTCTCTCTCGGATTTGATCGATCGACTTTTTAAGATCTCCAAAACTCTTATCGAATTGAACTGATGCAAAAGAAACGTTATCTTTTATCGTTCTTTCTGGAACCTCATAAGGACTTTGGATGTCTACTACATCGTCGACTCCGTCCATCTTTTCGATCGTGTCCATAACAAATGCCTTATACTCATCGTCTTCAGGAGCGTGTGTTTTAGAATCAAAGACTAGCATCACAGAGGATTTTGGCTGATCAAATTTATCTTGAAGAATGTTTTCTACTTTTGAAAAAGATCCATCCATTTCAAACCCGCTGCCGCTTAAGATCGAAGGGAGTTTGACAGCAAAAAAGCCTAAGAGAATGGTAGTTAGAACCCAAAATGTTATAATAAGCTTACGGAAACGGTATGTAAATTTTCCTAAGGTTTGAAACGATAAACCCTTTTTCATTATTGGAGCCTCCTCATACATCTATCTTCCCATATTTTAGGTTTGTTCTATGAGATATGCAAATGATACGTAATCCTACTAGCAGGTTTGTATAAGGCCGATCACTAAAGGTATTGTCCATAATAAAACAGATAGGTGAAAACAATGATCATTACGACAGCTGGAAAGAATGCAACACGATTAAGAAACAAAGCACAAGAAGTTGCCGTCTCGATAGACGGTACTTTTGTGGAGAGAGAGAACCGTTCCATCTCTTCGATGATAAGTACTTATAATGACCATGTTCTTATGATCGGAGTGGACAAACTCTCCTATCATCCAAAAGACGGAAGCACACCTTTCTTTTTCCATCCCAATTCTTCCATGTTTCGTGTTAAACAGATTCTTAGAGGAGAAAAAGATGCTTTTATAGAAGCGACTCAACTCAAAGAGGGGATGAAGATTTTAGACTGTACGCTAGGATTAGCCTCTGATGCAATCGTTGCGAGTTTAGTAGCAGGAAGATCAGGATCTATAATCGGAGTAGAAAGCAGCAGAGCCATATCGTTTGTCGTGAAGAGTGGTCTTCAAGTGTGGGATTCTAACTTTGAAGAGATGAATGAATCGATGAGAAGAATTGAAGTGGTCTATGAAGATCATTATGAATTTCTAAAGAAACAGCACGATAACAGCTTTGATGTGGTTTATTTTGATCCGATGTTCGAATCAACGATCTCATCACCTGGCATTCAAGGGTTAAAGAGCAGTGCCGATTATAGTGAACTAACTGAAGCATCCATTAAAGAAGCAGAAAGAGTAGCTTCAAAACGAGTTGTGATGAAAGACAACAAAACAAGTACGAAGTTTAATGACTTAGGGTTTTCCGTCATAAAACGAAATGCCAGTTTTTTATATGGTGTGATTGAATTATAGAGAGATTATGCAATGAAAAAAATCGGACGAGGTGGAACATGATTGATCTTAGAAGTGATACGCTAACGCAACCTACTAAAGAAATGAGAGACGCCATCTATAGTGCTTCTGTTGGTGATGACGTATATGGAGAAGATCCGACCATAAACAAACTTGAAGAGATGGCTGCTGAGATAACAGGAAAAGAGGCTGCTCTGTTTGTAACAAGCGGAACACAGGGAAATCAATTGGCGGTGCTGGCTCAATGTTCACCTGGTGATGAGATCATCGTCGAATCAGAGTCTCATATCTTTTTTTATGAAGGAGCTGCTATCTCAGCATTAGCAGGTGTTCAACCAAGAGTGATTGAAGGTGTACGGGGAGTGATGGATCCAGCTTTAGTCAAACAAGCGATTCGTTCTGAAGATATTCATTTTCCAGATACAACGTTGATCTGTCTTGAGAATACACATAACCGTTCTGGAGGATCTGTCGTTTCATTAGATAATTTGAAAAAGATATATGATGTGGCACAAGAGGCAGGAATTCCTGTCCATATCGATGGAGCGAGATTATTTAATGCAGCTGTAGCAACCTATAAGAATGTGTCAGATTATACCCAATACTGTGATTCTGTACAAATCTGTTTATCAAAAGGATTAGGTTCACCAGTAGGTTCCATTCTTGCAGGAGACAAAAAGTTTATTCAAAAAGCCCGAAAATGGAGAAAACGTTTAGGCGGAGGAATGAGACAAGCTGGTTTTTTGGCGGCAAGTGGTATCATTTCGTTAACAAAGATGGTAGACCGATTAGCTGAAGATCATGATAAAGCGCAAAAGCTAGCAGAAGCGATCGAAGGTATGAACGGGTTAGCACTAGTCAATAAACCGGATACAAATATTGTCATCATAAATATTGAAAATACGAAACAAAAGAATGAAGAGTTTTTAGAGAGATTAAAGCAAGAGGGAGTTCTTGCCGTATCGTTCGGCGAAGGACAGATCCGATTAACAACGCATTATGATGTTAGTGATGAAGATATCGAACATGCAATCTCAGCATTAAGACGAGTAGTAGGATAATAGAATGTATGGCTATAACTGATGAAAAAAAGAACTAATGATAGAAGGATGAGCCCCTAAAAGAAGGCTCATCCTTTGTGTTTTTATAAATGCTTCTTTGCCTTAATGGTCGATGTAACTCTTTGATCTTGAGGGGTTAGTCACTGCAAGTAGATAGGTGAGACACTCAAAGTGAACGAAAAAATGCGGCTTACCGTCTATCCCGCTAAAAGCGAGTATCTGAAAAGGGAAATCAACTGCTTTCAAATAAATTCTATTGAAATACTACAGGAACTCTCTTTTGCGAAATCTGTTCAAAAACATAAGCGGCTTGTATCAGTTTTTTCTCGGAGTATGCCTCTCCGGTAAAAATTACGCTCAACGGCATGCCATCATCATCAAACCCTGAGGGAACAGATATAGAAGGGTATCCTGCTTTTGCGGGAATACCGTACCAGACATCATTTGGACTGATTATGGCAGTCAAGTTGTTCTCTTCTATGACAAGATCTATTCCTTTTTTCTGTGTCATCTCAAGATCGTTTAATTTCGCTTTAAGGTATTCTGGACTTGTTAAAGTTCCGTCAGTCGCGTTACTTTCTATCAAAAGCTCTTGATTGTGCTTTAAACATCTTTCTTTATTTTGTTCATTAAAATTTATAACATCTGATAAAGAGGAGATCTTAATATCTGTGGAAACGGTACGTAAGTAATGGTTTAGTCCAGACTTGAATTCGTGTAAGAGGACCTTATAATCAGATTCCTTTTTCTCTAAAGGAGAGATCTGTTCCAAATATATGATTTCTCCACCTTCATCCTCTATGAGCTTTAATGCTTCATCGAAGACTGATCTTTGTGTATGATTTAAATGCTTTATACAAAATTCGTACGATACCCCGAATCGTTTTCCTTTCAGCGTGGCTTGTTCTAGCCCTTCTATATATCTCATCTCGTTTGGAGCGGCTAATGTTGCAGGATCTAGTGGGTCATTACCCTGGATTGCTTCTAAGAGGATCGCAGCATCTTTAACATTGCGTGCCATAGGACCTGCAGTATCTTGACTAATTGAAATGGGAATGATACCGGATCGAGAGACTAAGCCAACAGTGGGTTTAATTCCTACGATGTTATTATTTCCAGCGGGACATAGGATTGAGCCTGAGGTTTCAGTTCCTATGCTTAGAGTTGCAAAATTACTTGCTACCGCTGCCGCTGAGCCAGAACTAGATCCACTTACATCTAACACTCCAGGTCCGTATGGATTCAATACTTGACCTCCTCTTGAACTAAAGCCGTTTGGCATATTGTATGCCATAAAGTTCGCCCACTCCGTCATATTTGCTTTTCCGATGATGACTGCACCTGCATCTCTCAATTTCTTAACGAGAAAAGCATCACTTTTGGCATAATGGTTTTCTAAAGCCAAAGATCCAGCACTCGTATGCATCTGATCAGAGGTGTCGATATTATCTTTTATGAGGATGGGCACTCCGTGTAGGGGTCCTCTAACATTTCCGTTCTGTCTTTCAATATCGAGACTTTTTGCAATGAACAAAGCATCGGGGTTGATTTCTAAAACAGAGTTGATCTTTGGTCCTTGTTTATCGTATGTAGAAATACGATCTAGATAAAAAGTTACAAGTTCACGAGATGTTAGATCACCGTTCTCATAATGATGCTGTATTTTTTCAAGTGTGATCTCATTTAAATCTAACACGATATTTTGTGACATTATGCCGCTTCCTCTCTTATTTACTCATTACTTATTATATAAAACTGTCGCAAAAAAAGGAATTTTCAAAGTATTTATAGAATAAATAAAAAAAGGCCCGCATCATGCAGCCCTTTAAGGTTTTAAGCCGATTTTTGTATTATTCACTGAAAGATACTTTCATTGGAGACCATTCACCGATAATCCCTTGACCATGAAGTGAAGTACTTCCATCAGGTGATAAGTCTTTCTCGGTCATAAGTCCTAACGCTACGGTGAACTCATTAAACTTGATCGGCACATCTTTTTCTGTTCGAACGATATGTCCGTTCACTAAAAACTTTACTTCATCAGCTGATCGGTTATAGGAGATCTGATAATCGTTCCATTCTCTTTGATTGAATTCTTGTTCTTCTTTAAAGATACAAAAGTATCTCGTTTTTCTGTTTCAGGTACTGACACTCCTGGGAATGGAAGCACAGCATAGACGCTTGCGTATTGATCGTTTCCTGCAAAGAAATCTAATGCAGCTCCAGTAGTAAAGTCCAATAAGTTTACAGAAACAAAACCGTCATACAGATCATTCGCATTTGTTCCGATCGGACGTGAACGCATTTTCCATTGAAAAGAAACGGTTCCGTCTTGTGGCACTTTGATCGGTTCATTTGAATAATACATGTGTTTTGCATTATCTAAGAACTGAACAGAAGGGTGGGATTTAGTGAATGGATTTACTCTAACATATAGCTCGTCATTACGAACGATAACCACTGCCTCAGGCTCTCTAAATTCATGGAAGGATCCATCTGGAAGAGGAAATCCTCCGATCTTCCACGTTTCTGATTCAGTCAGGATAGAATGGAAATTGCTGAGCACGAATTCATTTTGATTTTTTTTCATTAAACACAGCTCCTAGTTAATTGCTTATACACATATTTAATCAAATTAAGATTGATGAGGCAAATGCTGGCTTTTCTATTAATACCCGTCCACAAAAAACTAGATTTCTAGGATGGACAAGTATATTTCAGAAAAAACTGAATAATAATGGTATTAAGAGCTCGCAAATTAAAGGGAGGGTGTTCTCTATGAAAACGGTATCTCAAATTAATTTACGAAAAGAAAAGGAAAAAACGTTCTCAAGCGGAGATAGAATCATGTTGTTTATTACGAAGTTCCACCTTAAATCAAAACGGGATAAATGGTTGACATTAAGGCTTCTGCTTAGAAGAGGATCTGTAGATCTTGTTGAGCAAATCTTAATCAGTTCAGAATATCGAAGAGATTTTCCAGAACTTCTTGAAGATGAAACAGTCAGGGATTTTTATTTAGACTTAAAGAATCCAAAGAAAGATATATGTGTTACCGTTTAACCTTTTGGTGAACCCAAAAGGTTTTCTTCTTGTCATTTTTGTGTGCAAAGTATTTCTCTTTTGTTATAATACGAACAAGAAGATGAAGGAGAACGATGTAATGAAGCGTTATACATTAGAAGAAGCTAATCAATTGCTTCCGGTCCTCTCAAAAGAGTTTGATTCACTACATAATCTACAAAGAGAGTTTGACTTGTGGTATGAATCCTTTCAGCAGGTCGAGCCTCAATTGAATGCTGAGGAAAAAGCGGCTTGGGAAAAAAGAATTCAATTTATGGAGCTTGAAGCTGAAATGTTCATTTCAAATATTTTGTCTCATGGAGTTTGGTTTGAAGATGCCTTCTCATCGACGCTCCACTTTCCAGCTATCCTAAATGGAGAAAAAGGTGTGTTTAAATGGCATCCTGAAGAACCCGTTATCACCGTCTATGAGAGTGTTGAAGAAAACTTAGATTCACTTCATTTGGTAAATTAAGGTTAGCTTATGGATTTCATGTAAATAACACTTGTATTATTCTCAAAAAAAGCTTATGATATTATTCGTGACGTAATTAGCGCCTATAGTGAAATGGATATCACACGAGATTTCGGCTCTCGTATTCTGGGTTCGAATCCTGGTGGGCGCGCCACTTCCAATTGAATAACTAAGAATATCGGTTAGACCGGTACTCACCACGGGGAAGGCAATTGGGACCGGTGGTTTTTTATTTGGCGTCACAAAAATAAACTAACGTTGCAGGTTGGTGATTAATTGTGTCAGAAAAAATGAGAGTACTCTTGTATTACAAGTATGTTCCGATCGATGATCCAGAGAGCTACAAAGACGAGCATCTAAAGTTTTGTAAAGATTTAGGTCTTCTAGGCAGGATAATCGTTGCTCCTGAGGGAATCAATGGAACCGTGTCAGGAACGTATGAACAGACTCAGATCTACATGGATCATCTAAAATCAGATCCGCGATTTGAAGATATTGTTTTTAAAATAGATGAGGTTGAAGAACATGCATTTAAAAAGATGTTTGTTCGTCATAAAAAAGAGCTCGTAACTTGGCGCTTTGAAGATGATGTTGATCCGAATCAATTGTCAGGTAAACGTTTATCTCCAAAAGAATTTTACGAAGCGCTGCAAGACGATGATGTAATCGTAATCGATGGTCGTAACGACTATGAATATGAGATCGGTCATTTTCGCGGTGCAATCCGTCCAGATGTAAAAGCATCAAGAGATTTTCCGAAATGGGTACGCGAAAACATCAGCCAGTTTAAAGATAAAAAAGTTTTAACATATTGTACCGGCGGTATCCGCTGTGAAAAGTTCTCAGGCTTTCTTCTACAAGAAGGGTTTCAAGATGTATCACAGCTTGAGGGCGGGATCGTAACGTACGGTAAAGACGAAGAAGTTCAAGGTAAGCTTTGGGACGGTAAACTTTACGTGTTTGACGAACGTATCTCAGTTCCTGTAAACCGTACAGAAGAAGATGTAGTGATCGCTACATGTTATTATTGCGGAAAAACAGAAGACCGTTATGTGAACTGCGCAAACCCAGAATGTAATAAACAACATGTTTGCTGTACGGAGTGTGAAGTGAAACATAAGCGTTCTTGTTCGAAAGAATGTTTAGATCACCCGCGCAACCGTTATGAGACGGAACAAAAAGAACAACAAACCGTTTAAGCTATAAAGCCAGTGATTATACTGGCTTTTTTTATTTTCCTGTTTTAAAGTTAACGGTATATAGTCATAACTTTTATATCAAACATGGAAAACAAAACGGATGCAAAAACAGATAATAGAGTGTTAAAGAGGTGATAGAGTTGAATAATAAAGCTAACGATATTTCTAAACAAGTGATAAGTAATTATCAAAAAGATGAAGGTATGATGATCATCATCTATGCTCAATGGTGTGTAAATAATAAGCTCGATCCTAAAACGGTCTATCTTAAAGCGTACCCAGACCAAAGTAATAATGACTATGTGATGCATATGCTCGAACAAACGGTTTCAATCGAAGAAGCAGAGCACATCCCTCATGATACCGTACTTCAAGTTTTATCGATGTTTGGTAACGATGACCTTGCCTTTGTCGTGTCTAATGAAATTCAGGCGATAAAGGAGACAATAAAAAGATGACCATCGATAATCTTGTTATCGCAAGTTATAAAACGGGGCAATATATTGGGAAAGCGGGAGAAGAGCGGAATCAAATGGTGTTGTTTGAAGTGCTTGCAGTAAAAAAACACCCTTGGCAAGGTGATCTTCATAATCCTAAACAAGCAGAAGTCCCATTTTTTCAGGAAAGAAGAGCTCTAAGTTACAAGGAAAAAACATGGGTGCCCGTACATACGGTAAAAAACTTTGATGGTGAACTTCTCCCGTACAAAGAATCTCTAAAACAAGCCTTAGATCAATACATAAAGGAACTGAAAGAGGACGATAGCCCATGGGCAAAACGTTCATTGGAATGTTTGTATTCATTAGAAAAAGATTATAAGTTTGATTAAAAATGGATAGACAGTGGAAAGAGAAAATATAGACCAAAAGGTGGCGATAGAATTGGAACTTCAAAAACAGATTATTACAGAGTTGAAAGTAGAACCTAAAATTAATGCGAAAGAAGAGGTTACATCAAGAATTCAATTTTTAAAAGATTACGTAAAAAAATCGGGTGCGAAGGGGTATGTCCTCGGCATCAGTGGTGGACAAGACTCAAGTCTCGCCGGAAAATTAGCTCAGATTGCCATGAACGAGCTTAGAGAAGAAACAGGAGAAAAATATACATTTGTTGCAGTTAGGCTTCCGTATGGTGTTCAAAAAGATGAAGAAGATGCTCAGCGTGCTCTTACATTCATTGGGCCAGATGTATCTTTAACAGTAGATATTAAACCAGCAGTTGACGCATCTGTAAGTGCGTTTATGAAGGCGACCGAAAAAGAACTTTCTCACTTTCTCAAGGGGAACACGAAAGCCCGTGAAAGAATGAAAGTACAATACGACATTGCAGGTGCTTATCAATGTTTGGTTATCGGTACAGATCATGCAGCAGAGGCGATAACCGGCTTCTTTACAAAACATGGTGATGGAGCATGTGACATCGTTCCACTATACGGATTAAATAAAAGACAAGGAAGAGAGTTGCTAAAAGAACTAGGTGCAGAAGAACGCATCTATTTAAAAGTCCCGACAGCTGACCTTGAAGATGACAAGCCGTTGATTCCTGATGAAACAGCACTTGGGGTAACTTATGAAGAAATTGATGATTATCTAGAGGGTAAAGAAGTGTCTTTAGAATCTAAAGAAAAAATTGAAAAGAGATATCTTCAAACCATGCATAAGAGAAATCATCCTGCTTCCATCCATGATACATGGTGGAAGTAATGCAGAGAACACCTGGAAAACCAGGTGTTTTTGTTTTGTCTTTTTTAGGTTATACTTGTTCTTGGAATAAAGGGGAAGGGGATACATAACTTTGAGTAAAACGGCGAAGATCATCATCTCATTAGGTGTCATATTTTTAGCATATTTTGTATATGATACCATCAATCGTGAGAACGAAAGAAAAGATAAATTAAATGTTATCGACGAGCATTTTAAGAAACCTTTTAAGATTGAAGAAGAATTAAAAGAACAATATGATAATGATTTTCTGATCGAAATGGACAAAGAACTATATATAGTAACAGTAGAAAATCATAAAGTCGTCAAAACGGTAAAGCAATAATAGAAAGAAACCGCTTATAAAGAGCGGTTTTTTGTATGATTGTTGGTACTTCGTCTTCCCCATGGAAAGGGAGAAACCTGAAATGATAATCATCTACACTCAAAAGCTTCAATGATCAAAGTGACTCTTGAAGGCATTCTCTTTTTCATTTAAAGTAGATGAAAGCTCAATTGTATACATATTATGTAGATGGGGTGGTAAAATCATGGAAAATTCATACGTTTTGTATCATGATCAAATTATTAAAGACGGATCAATTCCAGTTGATCCAGAAGACAGAGGCTACCATTTCGGAGATGGGATTTATGAAGTGGTGTTTGTTTATGACAAAAAACCTTTTGCGTTTAAAGAGCATTTTGCGAGGTTTGAACAAAGTGCAGAGAAACTAGAACTTGCGATGCCGTATGATGTTTCTACGTTTAAAAACCTTACAGATGAACTGATCAGTAAGAACAACATCGAAAATGGAATGGTCTATATTCAGATGACGCGTGGAGTAGCACCAAGAAATCATCTATATGAAAGAAATATGCAAAGCGTTGTTACAGGTTTTGCAAAATCCGTTTCACTTGAAAACATCGCTGAATCTCAAGCGAACGGAATCAGCACGTATCTAACAGAAGATATTCGTTGGCTACGATGCGATATTAAGAGCTTAAACCTTCTTGGTAACGTGATGGCAAAACGGAAAGCTGCAGATTTTGACTGTCAAGAAGCGGTTCAGCACAGAGATGGAACGGTAACTGAAGGATCTTCTTCCAACGTTTTCATCGTAAAAAATGGAACATTGAAAACACATCCGAGTACCAATTTGATCTTAAATGGTATCACGAGACAGATCGTCATTAAATTAGCACAAGAAAATGGGATCTCCGTTATAGAAGAAGCCTTTTCTGTAGAGGAACTTTTAAAGGCAGACGAAGTGTTCATTACAAGTACAACGATGGAAGTGACACCTGTCACAAAACTTATAGGCTCAGAGAAACAATCATACGTTATTGGTCCTGTTACTCAAATACTACAAGACCACTTTAAAAAACAGATCAAAAAGAATACTTCTGTCGTTAACTAGTCTTAATTGTAGGGGAAAACATGAAAAAAATACTCAAATACTTTATTAATGGACTCTTGACCATCCTTCCGATCGTGTTAGCGGTTTATATGGTTTATAAGATCTTTGGATTCTTAGATAGCATCCTTGGGAACTTATTAAAAGATGTTTTAAAAGAAGACTATATTCCTGGGATCGGACTCATCACAACGCTCGTACTGATCACGGTCTTAGGCTGGATGTCTACGCAATATGTATCAGGAAAAATATTTAGTCTCATTGATCGTTTACTAGAGAAGACACCATTTGTGAAGACGATTTATTCTGTAATAAAAGATACGATCCATTCTCTGTTTGGCGAGAAAAGATCTTTCTCCAAAGTTGTACTGATCGAATATCCTGAACTGAACTTAAAAAGTGTTGGTTTTGTTACGACTGAAGATGTATGTAGTTTAAGTGACGAGTTAGCAGATCACGTTGCGGTGTACATCCCTCAAACGTTTCAGATTGCCGGCTTTACTTTTTTAGTCCCAAAGAACAAGATCAAAGTTCTTGATATAAAACCTGAAGAGGCCATGAAGTTTTTATTATCGGGTGGCGTCGCAATAAAATAATTTAGCTAATGAACAAACACCCTTGTAATGGAAAGGGTGTTTTTCGTTGCTTTATTTCATACATTGTTAGAAAAGGAGGGTGTTAAGATTGATAACTTCTAAACGTCTATTTACAAAATTAACACTTCTCCCGTTTGAAATGGTTTTAAACGCTATTCCTTTTTTTCATAGAGAAAAAGTAGTTTGGGAACTAAGTGAAGTTCAGAAGACCTTACTCCAAGATGAGTGGAAGAGAATAAAAAGAAGAAGTGATGGCGTTAAGATAAATGTTCAAAGCCATAATAAAGAATTAGTTCAAAGAATCAGGTCGGAGACAAAACGCAACAACAAGAATAACATTACGCGTACTGCAGCCTATTTAGCTTTTTATAACCAACATCCTGAGATCACATGGTCATTCTTGGCACATATGGTCTCAAGAAATGCTGGATATTTTATGAGTGATCTAAAAGGTGAGTACTTACCACATATTCTTCAGGAGACGTTTGTAGAGAAATTATACGATATGCTTGAGAAAGGAAACAGTTTGATTTTCGAGGATGCTTACCCTCAATTGCTTTTGTATGAAGAAAGTAAAAAAACGGGGATATCTTTGTTTCATCTAAGTCATCATTTTAATGTTTCGCCATTTATAGAAGGAGTTTGGGAGGTTTATTTTCGGCGAGAAGATCGGAGTTTTTTATTACCTGTCGCACAAATTATTAATGAACAGAGTCATATAGAAAAAGCGCTTGTTCAAACAAAGGAGTATAAACAATTATTAGAATCGATCACATATCGACTTCAAGAATGGCTGAAGCTTTCTCAAATCTTGTTTCCTACATGGCCTTTGAAACGTTCGATAGGAAGAAACATGAACCATTTTAAAAATCTGGACGAAAGAATTCGGTTAGGGCAGAATTTATATTCCGCATTATTTCAGCCACAATTTTTAACGAAGATACACAGATTTGCGAATACATTTTCTCATACGGGATCACGATGTGATTATGATCACGATAGCTTTACAGCTTATTATTCTCCTCCTGATAAATTCCCTAAAGAAAAGCTCTCTTTTTTTAAAACGAAAAAAACGAAAAAAATATATAGTCCATTTCTTCTGGATGTATGGAAGCATACATTTCATGGACCCCATCCTTTCTCAGATTGGTTTGATGATGAAGAGTACGTGATAAAGATGATGAAGTTAGTCGATAGACGTTCACCATCCACTTGGATGGCGTATTGGTCTGGTCTTCACAAAATAGAATCTGTGTTTCTAGTTAACCGGTTTTATCAGTTGCTCAAAAAAAAATAGAAACCTTTGATTAAGGCTTCTATTTAAAAAAGGAAAGGATGTTACCCATTTGCTGTGCTAGGCCCATAACTTGATTAGCTCCGCCCATCATTTTTCCAAAGTTTAGTCCGGATCCTTGATTGTTTGGCATCATGCCCATCGAACTTTGACTGCCTTGCGTTTGCTGCTGCTGAAAAGGCATACCTTGCATCATAGGATGTGGCATCCCACCAGGGGGCATCATTGGCATCATATACGGCATGAAAGGCTGTTGAGTGAATCCTTGTGAATATTGCTGTTGTGGCATAGCTGGAGCTTGAGCTGCAGGAGCGTATGGCGGTCTGCCGGGTACCGTTTGGCTATTTGCATATCCCTTTGCAGTAGGTGTAGTAAAAGGGTCGTATCCGCCATATGGGAACATTCTTACAGATTTCTCTTTCAAAAAAAATCACCTCATAATAGTTTCTATATATATATATTCAACGAATGAAAAAGGGACATAACCCTTTCGTGGAAGTGATGAAAACGCCCTGTCCAAATTTAAAACACATCATATTTTAATAATAAAAATGTGTGCTTCGAAAAGGAGGATAAGGGATTTATGTCTGATGATCATACTTCATATGAATGGTTGTTAACCGCGATTGGTGATTCCTTAACTGTTGGAGTAGGGGCACCAGTGTTCGGTAAAGGATATGTTGGAAGGTATGTAAACTTTACACAAACCACATTTGATAAGCAAATCTTAGTGAATAACTTTGCAGTCACGGGAACAACGTCCGAAGAAATATTAAATTCCTTACAAGATAAAGAGATCAAGCGGTCGATTAAGGATTCAAAAATCATTTTGATTACAGCAGGCGGCAACGATCTCATACAAGCGGCTTTTAAATATATGTTTACGAAAGAAGAAGATTTGATCTACCACGCACTTGAAAAATGCAAAAAAAATCTGAACAGAATCTTTAAGAAAATCTATAAAATAAAACGAAATTCAACTGATCCGTTTATCATTCGAATATGCACGCTATATAACCCGTATTTTAAATGGAGTAAAGCTATGCAATGGGTCAACATGTTTAACGAATTGATCAAAAGTTATGAGAAGATGCCTTATGTAAAAGTAGCTGATCTATATAGTGTGTTTGTGGGTAGAGAAAGTGAGCTAGTATGTTTTGATACGATCCATCCCAATAAGAAAGGCTATCAAGTAATAGCGGTTTCTTTGTTTGATTTAGGATTCACTGAAATCGAGTGATAAAGAGATATTTTCGACCTACAATAATTTCACGTACCGTTAGCGTTATATATAATTTATAATAATAAAAGATGCCCCTAAACAAAAAAAGAAGCTGTCACAATTAGGACAGCTCCTTTTCAAAGTTTATTTACATAACTGGGACTTTTTCAAATTCTTTCCTGAGAGATTTAGATCGTTTTGCAGCATGTTCCACTGCTTTTTCAATGGCGACTCCACCGCCATTCTCTGCAAGTGCTTCGAGACCTGCAGCTGTCGTACCGTTGGGTGAAGTTACTTTCTTTCTGAGTTCAGAAGGAGAATCATTAGATTCCATAACCATCTTACTAGCACCATAAAGTGTTTGCGCAGCAATGTCGCGAGCTAGTTCACGATCGAGTCCGTTTTCAACAGCAACATCTTCCATGTGTTCAAGTAGATAATAAAAATATGCTGGTCCACTACCGGCTAATCCAGTGAAAACATCCATCTGTTCTTCGGAAATGATTTTCACTTTACCGATTGCTTTCGATAATTCTTGAGCTAAATCCAAATCTTCATTCTTCACAAACTTTCCGGCACTAATACCTGTGATGGATTCACCAATCATACTTGAAGTATTAGGCATCACGCGAACGATAGGTAAAGATCTGTCGATGATCTCTTCTATAAACGTAGTTGAAATTCCGGCAAGAACGGATAAAATGACATGGTGATCTTGAAGTGCGGGTCTAAGTTGTTGAAGAACTTCTTCCGCTTGTTTTGGTTTTACCGCAAGAATAATCACATCTGTATTTGTTAATGAGAGTTCTCGAACTGAAGTTGTTGTAATGTTATATCTGTTGGTTAGTTCTAATCTTCTGTTTTCATTACTGTGGTTCGCGGCTATGATTCGATTAGGAGAAATTCCAGCCTTATTGATCAATCCTGATATCATTGCTTCTGCCATCGAACCTGCACCGATAAACGCAATATTTCTATATTTTAACATGCAACCCCTCTTTCAATGATTTTAATTATCAATAAAGTACTATGTTAACATCTTCACAAATTTATGCAAGTCGTTATGTTCTTTTCCATCTGATTGTAATATGATTTTTACATAAGGAATAAGGAAATGAATGGGGGAATAAGAATGAAATTTTACGTGGCTTCAGGTTTTCAAAATAAAGAGCTTGTAAAAAGGATAGGGGATGACTTACAAAAGAATCTTCAATGGCAGCTGACTTATGATTGGACGCTAAACGCTAGGGCTGAGACGAAAGAGGATTTGGCTGAAATAGGTAAGAAAGAATATGAAGCAGTGATGGAAGCTGACATAACGATCGTAATCTTGCCTGGAGGAAAAGGGTGTCATACAGAACTCGGTATTGCTCTAGGGAATAAGAAAACCGTAATCTTGTATGATCCAGAAGGTGTGTTAAACAAATTAACAGAAGCCACTACATTTTATTTTCTACCAGAGATCATTCATTGGAATGGGGTAGTAGAAGAACTGCCTTCATTATGCAGTTCTTCTGTACCTCATTGCGCTTCTTTGTAAGATTGATTTTGAAAGGTTGTAACGGTTTTATTTGCAATTCGATCGTATCCTTCTTCGTTTGGATGGATGGAATCAAAAAGCCATTTATCCATATCTTCTGTTTGAAGGGCATCACTAACAGGAACTACTAGAGCTGGTTTGTGTGAAAGTGCTGTTTCATAGGCGATTAGATTCCAATCATTTAAAAGTTTTTCAGTAGCGGGGTAATATTTCTGTTCGGCATTTACAACGTTATATAATTCATTTAATACAATTATCGCATTAGGGTTATGCTTCCTGATGTTTTCGAAAATGTCATTTAAATTTTGCTGATACTCAGTTTTAACATCATCATAACTTTGTATCGCTTTTAGAGGGCCCTGTTTTTTTGCTATTTGTACAAGGTCATTACCGCCAATATTAATTGAAATGATATCTGCTTTTTCGACAGATTGCTGAACGGCTGAAATCTCCAATTGATTCAATAATCCTTGACTCGTAAACCCGGAAACACCTTGATTTTCAAGAACAAAGGTTTTCCCTGTTAAGTTCTGGAGGTTATCGTTTACTTTAGTGGCGAAACCACCTTCTTCAGAGCCTCTACCTTCAGCAACAGAATCGCCTAGTACAAGGTGATTAAATGTTGTTTTTGGAGAATTTTTAAGGTGATCGAGATAAGTGATCTGCTTAGAATCTGAGGAAGCGTTGTGGTCGATCACAGATTCTTTTTTAATCTGGCTTATTTTATATTGTGGATAGTAATACCACCCAACCGCACTTATAACCAACAGCAAAACAAACAAGGAGATCATATATCTTTTCTTCATATATATCCTCCTGTATGAAAAGGTTTAATAAAAGTATTAGTTATTGATAATAACATAAATATGCCTAGAAAGTGAAAGGTGACAACTTGAATAACCATTCTTTAAAGATACCTGTATTTATACCTTTAATAATAGGGATTGTAGCAATATCGTTTTCTTCCATTTTTGTTAAATGGTCTGATGCACCAGTCTCTGTACAAGGGATGTACCGATTATTATTTACACTGATCATGATGTTCCCTTTTGTTTGGAAACAAGTTTATTTATTGAAAAAAATAACTTGGCATGAGATCTGCTTATTATTTTTATCAGGAACCTTTCTAGCTCTTCATTTCTTGTTTTGGATGGGATCATTGAAATTAACTACCGTAGCAAGTTCAACGATACTACTTTCCCTACAGCCTGTATTTGTAATGATTGGAGCATACATAGCGTTTCGGGAAAAAACGTCTAAAGCTGCGATTATAGGGATGGTGGTTGCCATTCTTGGTGCCATTATGATTGGGTGGGGAGACATTGGCATCTCTGCAAAACATATTCAAGGAGATCTTTTATCGATTCTAGGTACGATTGTAGTGGCAGCCCATATGTTGATCGGCCAAAAGCTTCTTCGAACATTTCCTGCTACGCTTTATAGTTTTTCGGTATTTTTGATAGCGGTCATTGTATTTGGAATCTACAATTTTACTTTGGGTATATCGATGACTGGTTATTCTGAGCAAGAGTGGGGAATTTTTCTGTTGCTTGCAATCGTTCCAACTGTTTTTGGACATGTATTATTCAACTGGTTACTAAAATATGTTACGGCTGCTACGATATCAATGGCAATCTTAGGAGAACCTGTTGGTGCCACTTTGTTAGCTTTTCTAATACTGGATGAATCACTAACTCTTTCCCAATGGAGTGGAGGCGTTATCGTATTAGCCGGACTTTACTACTTCCTGCAAAATACGAGAAAACAGAAGAATAGCTCACCTCCAGCTCCGGTTAAGACACCAGTTACACCAGGTCCCATGGTAAAAAAAGGGTGAGAGCCTTTTTCTATGCTTTTGAATGACATTCTTATATGATGAAACAAACAGATGAAAAAGGAGATTGATCTCATGAGTAACTATGCAAAAGCTACTTTTGCTGGTGGATGTTTTTGGTGTATGGTCACACCATTTGAAGAATGGCCTGGTATTATTTCTGTAGAATCAGGCTATACGGGTGGCCATAAAGAAAATCCGACTTACAAAGAAGTTTGTAGCGAAACGACTGGCCATTTTGAGGCAGTCCAAATTACATTTGATCCATCTATCATCTCGTATGAAAAAATCGTTTCTGTGTTTTGGAAACAAATTGATCCTACTGATGCAGGAGGTCAATTTTATGACCGCGGTGATTCGTATCGCACTGCCATTTTTTATCATGATGAAGAACAAAAAACGATCGCTGAGAAATCAAAGAAGGAATTAGAGGAGAGCGGCCGATTCGACAAACCGATCGCAACTTTAATATTACCAGCTGATACATTCTATCCGGCTGAAGAATATCATCAGGATTATCACAAAAAGAATCCGTTTCATTACAAGCGTTATCGTCAAGGCTCAGGTAGAGATGCATTTATTAAATCACACTGGGTAGACAATGGGCAAAAAGAAGAAATTCTTAAAACATTAAGTCCTATCCAGTATAACGTTACACAAAACGATGGAACTGAACCACCGTTTCAAAATGAATTTTGGAATCATACAGAAGAAGGTATCTATGTAGATATCGTTTCTGGAGAACCTCTTTTTAGTTCTTTAGATAAATTTGATAGCAGCTGTGGATGGCCAAGTTTTACAAAACCGGTTCGTTCATCTACTGTTGAAGAAAAAGAGGACTTATCACACGGTATGATCAGAACGGAAGTTAGAAGTAAGGATGCAGACTCCCATTTAGGACATGTATTCACTGATGGTCCTCGAGATCGCGGAGGATTAAGATATTGTATCAACTCTGCAGCACTCCGGTTTATTCCGAAGAACGAACTAAAAGAAAAAGGATACGGAGAATATCTCACTCTGTTCGAACAAAAATAAGCCAACACCTAATCAATGACAAAGAAAAACCAGCCCATTTCGCTGGTTTTTCTTTATATACATGAATTCAAGTTAGATTATTTAATTTTAAATCGTCCTACGTTTATTCGTCCTAGACTTCTTGTTTTTACGTATAGAAAAAGATCAAACTCACTCAATAGTAGTGGGTTTGATCTTTTTTTGTTTAGTTAACAGGTATGGATTTGAGCGGAATCATACTTTGAACCTTTATAGGGTGGAATTTTCATTACCTAAGCTCAAACTGTTTTATTTTTGTTCAGAAGAGGAATAAGAATGTGACTGAATGTATTTTAATCGGGCAAATAGAATAATTGCTCCAGCTGTTAGACCTGATATTAAACCAATCCAATAACCATATGCACCAAGAGTTGTGAAGTTCGCTAGATAATATCCAACGGGTAGACCAAGCACCCAGTAAGAGATAAATGAAAGCATAAAGGTTACATTTACATCTTTATAGCCTCTTAGTGCACCTTGTATCGGAGCACCTATAGCGTCAGCCAATTGAAAGAACACTGCATACCATAAGAACGAGATCGTAAGTTGAATGACTTCTGGTTCGTTTGAATACATTCTCGCTACTTGGTCATCGAAAATGACTAAAAGACCTGATAGGATTAGAGCAAATCCAACTGCCGTTATTATTCCGATGTAACTATATTGGGCTGCGTCTTTAAAGCGTTTTGCACCAACTTCAAAACCAACTGCAATCGTAAGCGCAAAAGAGATGCTTAGTGGCAGCATATATAGGAATGAAGCAAAGTTAAGTGCGGCTTGGTGAGCCGCTATGGTTATCGTGTTAAAATCACTCATTAACAAGGTAACAGCCGCAAATATACTTACTTCAAAAAAGATGGCAAGACCAATCGGAACGCCGATTTTCAACTGTTCTTTCCAAGCGGTCAAAGAAGGTTTATAGAAGTTTCTAAAAAGTTTATATCCCCTAAATGGATTCACTTTAACGACGATGACAACGGTAATAATTGCGGTTACCCAATACGTTATAGCTGTTGCAACACCTGCACCTACTCCGCCTAATTCTGGAAAACCACCTTTACCAAAAATAAATAGGTAGTTAAAGATCGCATTTACGGGTAGTCCGACAAGAGTAATAAACATTGTAATTCTAGTTTGACCAAGCGCATCTATAAAAGATCGAAGTGCTCCATATAAAAACAATGGCATGATCCCGAAAGAGAGTGCGATTAAATATCCTCTTGCAACATTTTCAACTTCTTTTTCAAGAGACATCGCTCCTAAAATAGGATCTAACATAACTGATCCTAAAACAACAACGATGACGGATATTACAACAGACAAGTAGACTGCTTGCATAACAGATCGGGGAACATTTTTAGTGTTCTTAGCACCTAAAAGCTGTGAGACGATAGGTGTTAATGCCATTAGGATACCATTTAGCCCAGTGAAGATTGGCACCCACAAACTCGATCCGATGGCTACACCTGCTAATTGATCAGCACCAGATCGGCCACTCATTACCGTATCTAAAAAGTTCATGGCATACAAGCCTAACTGAGTGACTAAGACTGGAATCACCAGGATTAAGAAGTTTTTGTATTTATCTCTTAACGAATATGTCTGTATCATATGCATACTTCCTTTAGTATTAAACTGTCAATTCGAGACAATGCATTATATCATAAAACATAACTAATATACGTGAAGGAGAAACTATGAGTGTTCAATTTCTTTTTGAAGTTCAATCTGTTCTGCCAGGAGAGCAAAGCGACGAAAAGATTGTACTGGTATCAACAGAGCTTTTATATAAAAGCAGTGGGGAAACAATTTATACAGGCATAATACCGGTCAGAGTTACAGAACATGGAGTTTTTGTATCAGTACCAGCCGTTACGGCGGCTTTTAATTCAAAATATTTACGAACGGAAACGTTATTTCGGTTAAAAAGATACATTAAACGCATGAGAGATTACTTGGATTTTGATAATAAGGAATAAGTTGACTTTTTGTTTTTGCCCTCATATAATATGAAAAACTATAACTCAGATCATTTATGAAAAAGAGAGTACTCTGTAAGGATGTTCATAGCGAGCAAGGAATCGGTGTAAGCCTTGCACTACTTACAGACGAAGCGCACTTTGGAAATGTTTGCTTGAAACGAAGTAGAGCAGACCGGGACTTCCCGTTAACAAGTCAAGTGGCCTTTTGGCAATGAGAGTGGTACCGCGGTTAATATCCGTCTCTTCTATTAATGTAGAAGAGGCGGATTTTTTTTATTTTAGGGAGGGAAACGAATGAACGGAAAACATATATTTGCAGCTTACTTACAAGATCAAATCGGGAATGACTTAACATGGGAACAAATTGAAGCCTCTATTGAAAAGCCAAAACAGATCCAACATGGTGATCTAGCATTTCCCTGTTTTCAGTTAGCTAAGACCTTTAAGAAATCTCCAAATGAAATCGCAAAAACGATAGCTCAAGGAAACATTTCAGGTGAGTTTGAGAAAATTGAAGCTGTAGGGAGCTATGTAAATGTTTTTTTAAATAAAAAAGCAGAAGCTCAATCTCTGCTGACTCAAATTTTAAAAGAGAAGGACGCATATGCCAACCATCGTTTCGGTCATGGGAAAACGATCCTTTTAGATCTTTCCTCACCAAACATCGCTAAGCCGTTCTCGATGGGACATCTACGCTCGACTGTAATCGGTTCCTCTATAGCCGCTATCAGTGAAAAATGCGGCTACCAGACAGTAAAAATAAATTATATAGGAGATTGGGGAACTCAGTTTGGAAAATTGATCTCAGCCTATTTAAAGTGGGGCGAGGAAAATAAAGTCCGTAATAATCCGATCGAAGAGCTGACTAAACTTTACGTACGTTTTCATGAAGAAGCTGAAAAAGATCCTTCGTTAAATGATGAAGGTAGAATGTGGTTTAAGAAATTAGAAGATCATGATCCAAAAGCTAAAGAACTATGGATCTGGTTTAAAGAAGTATCTTTAGAAGCTTTTCAGAAAATTTATGAGTTATTGGATGTCCAATTCGATTCCTATAACGGTGAAGCTTTCTTTAACGATAAGATGGATGCTTCTTTGAAAGCATTGCAAGAAATGAATTTGTTAGAACTCTCTGAAGGTGCTCAAGTTGTAAGAGTAGGTGATGATCTACCACCGTGTTTGATCAAAAAGACAGACGGTGCCACTTTATATGCAACACGTGACATTACGGCTGCTCTCTATAGAAAGAACACCTATGACTTTGACGAAGCGTTCTATGTTGTCGGTCACGAACAATCTCTACATTTTGAACAAGTGAAGCGAGTCCTGAGAAAGCTCGGACATGATTGGGCAGACAACATGCACCATGTTCCATTCGGGCTCATTTTACAGAACGGTAAGAAAATGAGTACTCGAAAAGGAAAAACAGTCCTATTAGAAACGGTTATTTTAGAAGCAGTTAAGTTAGCAGAACAAAATATTCGAAGTAAGAATCCTGAACTACATGAAATAGCGACCGTCGCTCGTCAAGTAGGAGTGGGGGCTGTTATCTTTCATGATTTAAAAAATGAAAAGGGAAATGATGTGGAATTTTCGCTTGAGATGATGCTTAAATTCGAAGGTGACACAGGGCCGTATGTGCAGTATACAGCAGCTAGAATACAAACCTTATTGAATAGAGGGAACTTTACCGGGAGCGTTCCACTAGAGTTCTCCATCGGATCTGAAAGCTGGGAGATTCTATCTGTATTAAGCGAGTTTCCTGAAGTTGTTGAACTTGCGTTTCACAGAAAAGAACCATCTATAATTTCAAAATATGTCTTAAAACTATCTCATAAGTTCAACCACTATTATGCACATGTGAAAATCTTAGATAGTAAAGAAACGCCAGAACGATTAGCACTTTGTGCAGCTGTTCAAATCGTGCTGAAAGAAGGATTACGATTATTAGGCGTACAGACACCGAATAAAATGTAAAGTTACCGATTATTTTGCTGTAAAGTTTATTTAGTAGCAAATCATCAAGAATCCGTTATATAATCTTATAACTTCATATAAATTATGGGATCGAGGAACGGACAATGAAATTAAATGAACATACGAAGGGTATATGGTATGCCGCTTTTTCTTATTTAATATGGGGATTTCTACCGCTATATTGGAAACCACTTCAATCAGCTGGTTCTGTTGAGATCTTAGCACACCGCATTCTATGGTCATTTCTTTTAATGATCGCGGTTATGTTCTTACTAAAAAAGAAAAAGTCACTAATAAGAGATGTAAAAGTACTTTTTAGTAATAGAAAGCAGTTTCTATCTGTATTGACTGCTTCGCTATTGATTAGTGGAAACTGGGTCATGTATATATGGGCGGTCAATACAGATCATGTTGTTGAAGCAAGTTTAGGCTATTATATCAATCCGCTCGTTAGTGTAATTTTAGGCATGCTTGTTTTAAAAGAAAAATTAAACAGCTGGCAGCTCGTATCCTTTTTGTTAGCTGCTTGCGGTGTTTTTCTATTAACATGGCAACATGGAGAATTTCCTTGGGTAGCTGTTTCTCTAGCGCTTTCGTTTGGTCTGTACGGACTTGTAAAAAAACTTGGGAGTTTTGATTCGTTAACGGGCTTAACGTTTGAGACGATGTTTGTCTTTCCATTAGCGTTCTTTTATTTAATCTTCCTTCAATGGAACGGAGAAGCTTCCTTTATCGCTGGAGGAACTTCTACGACATTGCTCTTATGGGGAGCAGGCCTTGTAACTGCTGTACCGTTACTTTGTTTTGCGCAAGGTGTTAAGCGGATTTCGATGACGATGATCGGTTTTCTACAATATATTGCTCCTACGATTATGCTCGTGTTAGGTGTTTTTTTGTATCAGGAAACATTCAGTCAGATACACGTCATTTCATTCGCTTTAATATGGCTTGCACTGCTTATTTTTACGGTCAGCAAAACAAAATGGGCAAATTATCTCATAAATCGTAAAAAACAAAATTCACTTTCTGCGAAAATATAGTATAATGGCAATGACCATTGTTACAGTTGAAACCTTATCAATGATAAGGTTCTTTTCATTCATTGTTTGAGAGCGCTTTAAATAGGGAAAAATTCAATGGCGAGAAATGATGAATCACCTGTTAACAGCAACAGCACAATACTTACAAAGGGAAGCAGGAGGGAACAAAAGATGAGTCATCAACGTTCCAAATCAGAAAATCCTTGGCAAGGACTAAGTGGACCGAATATGGCCTACATCCTTGAACTATATGATCAATATAGTGTGGATCCGGAATCTGTTGACAGTTCATTCAAAGAGAAATTTGATGCATGGGGGCCTCCAATTGAGGGCTCTGAATCAAATCAACGTACTGCACAGAGTTTTGATGGATTGGATTTCGAGAAATTAGCAGCTGCATTAAAATTAGCAGAAAACATTCGCACATACGGTCACCTGGCAGCTAACTTATACCCTGTAGGGGAATTTCCGAAAGATATCCACCATATTGACCCGAAAGAATTTAACTTAACAAAAGAAGATTTGAAAGCGATACCACCTTCCTTTATTTGGAAAGAAGCGCCATCAAGCGTTAAAGACGGGTTTGAAGCGATTCAGATGCTTCAGGAAGTGTATACGAAAACAATCGCTTATGAATTCAGTCATGTTCATGAGACTGAAGAACGCCAATGGTTAAACACCATGGTTGAAACAAGCAAACACTATCCTAAATTTTCGGCTGAAGATAAGAAGAACCTTCTAACGCGATTGAGTGAAGTTGAAGGATTTGAGAAATTTCTTCATAAGACATTCGTTGGACAAAAGCGTTTCTCTATCGAAGGCGTTGATATGCTGGTACCGATGCTTGATGAAGCAGCTAAAGAAGGATGCCGTGACGGAGCAGAACATGCTCTGATCGGAATGGCACACCGTGGGCGTCTGAACGTTCTTGCTCACGTGCTTGGCAAACCTTATGAACTCATTTTCTCAGAATTTCATCATTCTCCAAACAAGGAGCTAATTCCTTCTGAAGGTTCAAGAGGAATTAACTTTGGATGGACTGGAGATGTAAAGTACCATCTTGGTGCAAGCCGATTGGTCGAAACAGATCAATCTCACAAAATTAAAATCTCACTTGCAAATAACCCGAGTCACTTAGAGTATGTAGATCCAGTAGTTGAAGGATATACAAGAGCAGCTCAAGAAACACGTGATAAAAAAGGGTATCCGGTTCAAGATACTTCTAAAGCATTCGCGATCCTTATTCATGGTGATGCTGCTTTTCCTGGTGAAGGAATCGTTGCTGAAACATTGAACTTAAGTCGTCTTAAAGGATACCAAACAGGTGGGACACTTCATATCATCGCGAACAATCTAGTAGGTTTTACAACAGATAGCGGCGATTCTCGTTCAACCAAATATGCGAGTGACCTTGCAAAAGGGTTTGAGATTCCGATCATTCACGTTAATGCAGATGATCCAGAAGCATGTATTGCAGCTGTACATCTTGCTTATGAATATCGTAAAAAGTTCCAAAAAGACGTTCTGATCGACCTGATCGGATATCGTCGATTCGGTCACAATGAAATGGACGATCCATCTGCAACACAGCCAAGATTGTATAAACAAGTAAACAGTCATCCGACAGTTCGTGACGTTTATGCTAAGCAACTTGTTAAAGAAGGAGTACTTTCTGAAGAAGAAGTAAAATCCATTGAAAATGATGTATTAACAAAGCATCAGACTGAATATGAAAAAGTACAAGGTCGTAAAGAAAAATTCAAATTGGAAGACACAAGACTTCCTGATCCGTTATCGAAAGCACTTCCTGATATCGATACCACAATTTCAGTTAGTGATCTTCAAGAACTTACAGAGAACATGCTCAAGTTCCCAGAAGACTTTAACGTTTATCCGAAGATCAAGAGAATCCTTGAACGCAGACGCAAGTCTTTCCAAGGGGAAAAGATCGATTGGGGTATGGCTGAATCATTAGCGTTCGCCTCTATCCTTAAAGATGGAACGCCGATTCGTATTACGGGGCAAGACTCTGAGCGTGGTACGTTCGCGCAAAGACACCTTGTTCTAAACGATAGTGAGAGCGGAAAGAAGTTTTCTCCATTGCATGCGATGGATGACATCGATGTTTCGTTTGCGATTCATAACAGTCCACTCTCAGAATCATCAGTTGTTGGTTTTGAATACGGCTATAATGTGTTTGCACCTGAAACGCTTGTTATTTGGGAAGCACAATACGGAGATTTCGCGAACGTTGCACAAGTTCTATTCGATCAGTTCTTATCTGCTGGCCGTGCGAAGTGGGGACAAAAATCAGGTATGGTGATGCTTCTTCCTCACGGATATGAAGGTCAAGGACCTGAGCATTCAAGTGCACGTCTAGAAAGATTCTTACAGCTAGGTGCAGAAAATAACTGGACAGTTGCTAACGTAAGTACAGCATCTCAGTACTTCCATTTGCTAAGACGTCAAGCGAAGCTCTTATCGATGGATGAGGTTCGTCCGTTGGTTGTAATGACACCTAAGAGCTTGCTGCGTGACACGAAAGTAGCATCCATGGCGGAGGCATTTGAAAGTGACCACTTTATGCCATTGTTACAACAGCCTGGTCTAGGCAAAGAAAAAGACAAAGTAAAGAAAATCTTACTTTGTTCTGGTAAGATTGCGATCGATCTTGAAAAAGCACTTGAGCAAGATCAAGTAGCAAGAACGGAAATGCACATCGTTCGCGTTGAACAGATCTATCCGTTCCCAGAAGAAGAGATGAATGCTTTATTAAAAGAGTATCCAAACGTTGAAGACTTGATCTGGGTGCAAGAAGAGCCGAAGAACATGGGATCTTGGTTATACATTGAGCCTAAACTTCGTGCTGTAGCACCAAAAGCACACGTTTCATATATTGGACGTCAAGAACGTTCGAGTACGGCTGGTGGGGAACCAGACATCTATAAAAAAGAACAAGAACAAATCATCCAAACATCATTAGCACTAGACATTCAATCGCGAGAGGGAGGCCGTGAACATGTTTGACGTTAAAGTTCCGGAATTAGCCGAATCAATTTCAGAAGGTACAGTAGCACAATGGCTTAAAAAAGAAGGCGACACCGTTGTTAAAGGCGAAGATTTAGTAGAGCTAGAAACTGATAAAGTTAACATTGAGATCAGTGCAGAGCGAGATGGCGTTCTAAAAAATATCAAGGTTGAACCAGGCGACACTGTAGCCGTTGGAGATATCATCGCTTCAATCGTTGAAGGCGGAGCTTCGGAGTCTGCAGAACCGGCAGCAGAAGAGAAAACGGAAGAAAAGGCAGCTCCAACTCAACAAAAACAAGAGCCGATCGTAGAAAAAGACGCAGCTGAAAAAGAAGTGAAAGCTTCTGACCGTCCAATCGCATCTCCTGCAGCTCGCAAGCTAGCTCGTGAAAAAGGCATCGATCTTTCTGAAATTAGTGCTCGTGACCCACTTGGACGCGTTCGCACAGAAGATGTTATCCGCCATGCTGAAGGTGGAAGCACAGAGAAAGCTGCACCAGCATCTAAACCTGCTGCATCAGCTTCTAAGCCTGCTGCTTCAGTTGAAGCGGTAAATCCTGAAAAGCCTGTAGAGCGCGTGAAGATGTCTCGCAGACGCCAAACAATCGCTAAACGTTTAGTTGAAGCTCAACAAACGGCAGCGATGCTAACAACGTTCAATGAAGTTGATATGACGGCGATCAACGAAGTTCGTGCTCGTCGTAAGGACAAGTTCTATGAGCAAAACGGTGTTAAACTAGGATATATGTCATTCTTCACGAAAGCTGTTGTTGGCGCACTGAAAAAGTTCCCTGCGATCAACGCAGAGATTCAAGGCGATGAAATGGTTCTTAAAAAGTTCTATGATATCGGTATCGCAGTTGGAGCAGAAGAAGGACTAGTTGTACCAGTTGTTCGTAACGCTGACCGTCTAAGCTTCGCAGGTATCGAAAAGGAGATCGGAAACTTAGCTGAGAAGGCACGTTCTAAAAAGCTATCTTTAGAAGACCTTCAAGGTGGTTCTTTCACAATCACAAACGGCGGTATCTTCGGATCGATGCTATCGACACCGATCTTAAATGCACCTCAAGTTGGTATCCTTGGTATGCACACGATCCAATGGAGACCAGTAGCGATCGATAAAGAGCGCATGGAAAACCGTCCGATGATGTACATCGCGCTTTCTTATGATCACCGTATTGTAGATGGAAAAGAAGCAGTAAGCTTCTTAACAACGATTAAATCACTTCTGGAAGATCCAGAATCACTTCTTTTAGAAGGTTAATGTTTAGGAATGTAATGATGATATGGAACACCTCCTGCTTGCAGGGGGTGTTTTTTTGTGGGTTTGTGAAGGAGGCTGTGGTGTGTGTAGCTGCTGATGGGTGTTCCGGGTAGTAAGTCCTTGGGGTTTGTCGAATGACCTTTATTTTTGGATTTAGACTTAATCGTGGCTGAAAACGGCTTAATTGATGCGTGGAACGACTTAATTAACGTTCATTCCGACTTAATTTTTTCAAATTAGACTTAATTGTGCACAATCTAATTTCCGAATGGAAAATAATCATCAAATCATTACTGAAAATAAAGGATTTTTATCCAGTTTTCTTGAATGAGATATGTACTAAAAAGCTAGAGGTGATTTCTTGATAAAAAAACCACGTACTAAGCCCCTAAAATTATTAAAATTGGACTCCATTATCCAGAGATTAATACCCAGTCACCCGAAATATGGTGAATTAAAAACTGAGTTTGCGAAATACGCGGCAGGTTATAGAGGCGAAGTGGCATTATATTATTATTTGCACGATTTAGATGAACATTCATATCTCATTTTTCATGACTTGCGACTTCCAAGAGATAAAGAAAAGAAGTACTATTTTCAAATTGACTGTCTGATCCTTCATTCTTCATTTGTCGTTTTGCTCGAAGTTAAAAATCTCTCAGGTGACCTTTATTTTGATCATCACTTCGATCAGATGAAACGAACGAAAAATGGGGTGGATGAAACATTTCCTGATCCAGTGAATCAAGTTCAACAACAAAAAATATATTTAGAAAACTGGTTGAAAAGAAGTCAGTTTCCAAAAATTCCGCTTCATTCCCTCGTTGTTCTAACAAATCCTAAATCCTTTATTACGCTATCGCCGCATTACGGTAAAAAAACAGCCCATATTATTCGAGCTAAGGGTTTAGCTAATAAAATTCAAGACATTTCGACATCCCATCAAGAAATTCTCTCGAAGAAAGACCTCGCCAAAATGACTACAAAGCTACTAAAGCAACATGAAAAACATAACCCAGACTTATTAAAAACCTATAACATCCATGAGGCGGACATTATCACTGGAGTCTTTTGTCAAGGCTGCAATCATATTCCTATGCGACGAGAGAGAAGTACTTGGGTTTGTTCTATGTGCAATGGAAAGTCCAAAGGTGCTCATATAAGAGCAATCCATGACTACGCATTGATCTTTAATGAACCTGTTAAGAATAAAATCTTAAGACGTTTTTTACACATCGATTCATCCACTTGTATGAAAAATCTTCTGAAATCCATGAAGCTTACTCCGAGCGGCCCTACTAATTCAGCAACGTACCAGCTACCATTTCCTGAATAATTCAACTAGCAAAAAATTATTTCAATCTAATAAAAATGCGAATTTAAGAGCCTGCTATTTTATAAGTGAAAATCACTTGTAAAATACAATCAATAAAATTTGCGAAATACAACTATCTAATGATCAAGACATTTGCATTATGCAACTAGAAAGAAAAAAAGACAGCTGCAATCTGCAGCCGCCGTAAATTCTTCTATTATATAACTTAAGGAATCAACAAAATCTTCCCCGTACTCTTTCTACTCTCTAAATATTCATGAGCTTTTGCACCATCATGCAATGGGAAATGTGTTTCTGAAATTTTTACATCGCCATTCTTAATCCATTCAAACAACTCGCTTGAACGATTCAAACGTTCTTCATGAGAGGTAAGGACATTCCACAAATCGCCTCCGGTCAACGTCTTAGAAGTATCCATGAGCATACGAGGATCAATGGACACAGGATCGCCACCAGCCATCCCAAAGAATACTACAGTTCCACCAATTCTTGTAACTTCAAAACTATCCATTATCGTAGAACCGACTGACTCGTAAACAACGTCTACGCCTTTGCCAGAAGTTTGACTCAACACGCTTTCTTTCCAATTATCATTATATAAGAATACCGAATCCGCACCCGCTTCTAAAGCAATCTGACGTTTTTCTTTTGAAGAGGTTAGACCAATAACCTTTCCACCAAGCAGCTTGATGATTTGAATCAATAACTGACCAACACCACCGGCAGCAGCATGAACCAATGCTACATCGCCTTTTTTAATGGAAAAACTGTCTTTCGTTAAATAATGTGCAGTCAACCCTTGTAATAAAAGTGAGGCAGCTGATTCAAAAGAAACGCCTTCTGGAATAGGAATTGCTTTGTCTTGTGGTACAACGACAAGTTCCGCGTTAGCTGCAGGTACATCTGCAAATGCGATACGATCTCCAACTGAAACACCGTTAACGGCACTACCAACTTCTTTAACGATTCCTGCTCCTTCATAACCGAGAATATATGGAGGCTGCCCTTCAAGATGATAATTTCCTTTTCTTCTATAAACATCTGCGAAGTTTAAGCCAATGGCTTTCATTTCGACCAAAATGTCTTGATCACCGATAATCGGGTTGTTAATTTCTCGATAGTCTAAAACTTCTGGACCACCAAAAGAGTCAAACACTAAAGCTTTCATATATATAGATCTCCATTCTAATAGAATCTTCTTTATCATATTAACCGAAACAATCTATGTAATACTAGGAAAGAAGTCTCTAAGGAATGAATTTGACAGAAAGAGCGGGGCACATTATGATTTAACAAAAGAAATGCTTAAAGGAGAGAGATTTCATGATTCATTTAGAGTGGGCGAATCGAGACACAATTCGCGAGATCAAATGCGTACATACGGATGCAAAAAAATATATGGTTAACCGTGCTTTAACGGCTGGTAAAACCTATGAACTAAAGAATGAAACAGAAGAATTTTATTTTGTAATAGATAACACAGGGAAAATAGGCGGATACTACAAAGAATATTTTGAAGGGTAAGCTCTAGAGCAACCATAGAAAAAGCCTGACTCAGCGAGCCAGGCTTTTTTCCTTCTATTAAGAATGAATCTTCTTTTTTTCTTTGTTTAGTAGCGCATCCATGAATTCGTGGAATTCTGGAATGTTCATCTGTTGTGCTGAATCAGATAGCGCTACTGCTGGGTCAGGATGCACTTCAGCCATAACTGCATCTGCACCGATCGCCATTGCCGCTTTAGCAGCAGGGAGGAGAAGGTCTTTGCGCCCTGTTGAGTGTGTTACATCCACGACTACAGGTAGATGCGTTTCTTTTTTAAGAATAGGTACCGCAGAGATGTCCAGCGTGTTTCTTGTTGCTCTTTCGTACGTACGAATTCCGCGTTCGCAAAGAATGACTTGGGAGTTCCCTTGAGCCAAGATGTACTCAGCTGCGTACATGAATTCCTCAATCGTCGCAGCTAACCCACGCTTCAGCAATACAGGCTTGTTTACAGAACCAGCTGCTTTTAACAGATCAAAGTTCTGCATGTTACGTGCGCCGATCTGAATTACGTCAACATAATCTAGTGCCATTTCAATATCGTTAGGATTTAGAATTTCACTTACAACAGCAAGCTGATGTTCATCTGCTGCTTTACGAAGAATTTTTAATCCTTCTAGTCCAAGTCCTTGGAAGTCGTAAGGAGACGTACGCGGTTTGAATGCACCACCCCGGATTAACGTTAAACCTTTTTCTGCAATGACTTCAGCTACTTGCTTTACTTGTTCGTAGCTTTCTACCGCACAAGGACCCATGATGAAGTGAGGATTTCCATCACCGATCTTTTCACCTTTTACATTTACAATTGTATCTTCAGGTTTCTTTTTACGAGATACGAGTAATGCTTTTCGATTGTCATCTTTTTGAAGCTCCAAGCTTGCTTTGAAGATTTGTTTGAAGATATGTTGCACTGTCGAAGTCTCGAACGGACCATCGTTATGAGAAGCAATTAGATCAAGCAGTTCTCTCTCTCTGACAGGATCAAAGCGTTTAACCCCTTGCATTTCTTTAAGCTTTCCAATTTGTTGTGCCACGTTTCCTCGTTCGTTCAAAAGTTCTAAGATTTTTAAAGAAATATCATCCATCTGTTTGCGTAAGTCTACTAATTCGTTTGACATGTGTGGTTCCTCCCCATATTTATACTCTTGTCATTAGTTCCTATATCGCGGCCGCTCATAGGCTTATTTATATACATCGTTACATAGACACTTTCGCGCTTTAAAGCGTGTGTCTCATAAAGTATTGTTTGTAACTTTAAAGGGATTTCAAAAGAATGTCAAGTACTTACACGAAAAAAGATAAAAAATTATTTTAACGCAGTCTAACAAGCTTTTTGACATATAGATGTAGGTAATGTAAATTTTAAGAAAAATGAATGAATTTCCTTTACAACAGCGCTTCAACGTGCTAAAACTGTTTATAACTTTATAAAACAAATCGCAATGATAGAACAGCAGTAGTGGAATGGTTCCCTGTTATTAGAGAGCTGATGGTGGTGCAAATCAGTACACAGCCTTTCATGAATTACAATTCTTGAGCAAGCTTTTGTAAAAAAGCCGGAAAAATTCCGTTAACAAAATGAAGGTGGCAAAGGTTGTTTATTTGCTGTCAGGGTGGTACCGCGATAATAATTCGTCCCTGCTTATTAGCAGGGATTTTTTTGTACAATCAGAACTAAAAACGTAACTGGATCATCGAGGTTAGGAAATGTTTTTTTTATAAAATAACAGGCAAACAGGAGGAATAGAAAATGAGATATTTAACAGCAGGAGAGTCCCATGGCCCTCAACTCACAACAATCATTGAAGGTGTACCAGCAGGTTTGCCTCTAGTAGCAGAAGATATTAACGAGGAACTTGCTAGACGTCAAAAAGGGCATGGACGTGGAAGACGTATGCAGATTGAGAAAGATCAGGTTCAAATCTTAAGTGGTGTACGTCACGGAGTTACACTTGGTTCGCCGATCACACTCGTGGTTGAGAACAAAGACTTTACTCATTGGACAAAGATCATGGGAGCAGAACCTCTTGAAGAAGAGAACGCAGAAGTGAAACGAGTGATCTCAAGACCTCGACCAGGTCACGCAGATCTTAATGGTGCTATCAAGTACAACCATCGAGATATGAGAAACGTGCTAGAACGTTCTTCAGCTCGAGAAACAACGGTTAGGGTAGCAGCAGGAGCTGTAGCGAAAAAGGTACTAAAAGAGCTTGGAGTTGAAGTTGGTGGCCACGTGTTAGAACTGGGTGGTGTCGTAGCTGAGAATACTTCTTATGAATCGTTAACCGAACTTCGCGAAAAAACCGAGGTCTCGCCTGTCCGATGTCTAGATAAAAATGTTGAAAAAACGATGATGGAAGCGATTGATACCGCAAAAGAAAACGGCGATTCGATCGGTGGGGTTGTAGAAGTAATCGTAGAAGGTATGCCAGTAGGTGTTGGTAGTTATACGCATTATGATAATAAACTCGATGCTAAATTAGCAGCTGCAATTATGAGTATCAATGCATTTAAAGGTGCTGAGATCGGTATTGGTTTTGAAGCAGCACGAAAACCTGGAAGTGAAGTGCATGATGAGATTGTTTGGGATATCGAACGCGGCTATACAAGAAGAACAAACAACGCAGGAGGCTTTGAGGGAGGAATGACGACTGGGATGCCAGTTGTTGTTCGTGGTGTGATGAAGCCGATTCCAACACTGTACAAGCCGCTTAATAGTGTAGACATTGAAACGAAAGAAGTCTTTGCGGCAAGCATCGAACGTTCTGATAGCTGTGCAGTTCCTGCTGCTAGTGTTGTAGCAGAATCAGTTGTGGCCTGGGAATTGGCAAGTGCTCTAGTTAATCAATTCGGACAAGATAACATGGAAGTGATAAAGAAAAACATCGTACAACACCAAGAACGTGCAAGGGTGTTTTAAATGAACACGATAGACATAACAACACCTTCAAAAAAATATCCTGTTTTTATTGGTGATAAAGTAATCGATCAGCTTAACGTAGTCCTTGAAAACCTGAATCCATCACCAAAGAACCTTTTGATCATAACGGATGAAAACGTTGGAAACCTTTATCTAGAAACCGTACAAAATGTGATCGGTGATGCCTTTACTTATGAAACGATACAGATTCAGGCTGGTGATGATCAAAAGTCATTCGAGAACTATATGACTTGTCAAAGCTTTGCTTTAAATAAAGAACTCGACCGGACATCTGTTGTTATTGCACTTGGAGGCGGAATGATTGGAGACCTTGCTGGATTTGTCGCAGGAACCTATATGCGAGGAATTCGCTTTGTTCAAATTCCGACTACTATACTCGCACATGATAGTGCAGTAGGTGGAAAAACGGGTATTAACCACCCTGAGGGTAAGAACATGATCGGGGTATTTCATCAACCTGAAGCGGTGATCTATTCTACAGATTTCTTAACCACCTTACCAGGAAACGAAAAAAGATCTGGTTTTGCAGAGGTCATTAAACACGCATTGATTGCTGATGAAAATCTATATCGTTCATTGCGAGAAAATGTAAAAACGATCGATGATCTAAAAGGTGATTCTCTACAGCAAGCTCTTATACAAGGCATCAAAATAAAAAATGCTATCGTCACACAAGACGAGAAAGAAAAAGGAATTCGTGCTTATTTAAACTTTGGCCACACACTCGGTCATGCTATAGAAGGAGAGCTTCAATACAAAGGCATCACTCATGGTGAAGCAGTTGCATTAGGTATGCTTTTTGCACTTTCGCTAAACGAGGACACTGAAATTTTAGGACAAGAACTGAAAATGTGGTTAACAACATTAGGTTTTCCGTCATTTCCTAAGCACTTATCTGCTTCCTCATTAATCAATCGTATGAAGAAAGACAAGAAAGCTGAAAAGGGCATGATTCAAATGGTGCTGCTAAACGGTTTCGGTAAGCCTTATCTATCACCTTATACTTCAGAAGAATTAGAGAGTAAATTATCTTCTTTTATAGGAGAGATATAAAAAGGAGTATGAATAAATGAAGAACGTCTTACTAATAGGGGTTGGATTGATCGGTGGTTCAATCGCTCTTTCTATCAAACAAGAACACGAAGCAACAATCTATGGGTATGACGTTTATGCTGACAACAGTGTAACGGCAGCAGAAATAGGCGTAATTGACGAAGCTGTTACAGACTTTACTAGGATTGCCCAAATAGCAGATCTAATTATAATTGCAACACCTGTTGAAGCAACGTTACAGGTGATGGAAAAATTAGCTTCCATATCACCTATAATTAAAGCGCTTGTTATGGATGTTGGAAGCACAAAAAAATCCATTATGAATAAAGCTGAGAAAATGGCCGCTTCTGGAATTCGTTTTATTGGCGGTCATCCTATGGCTGGATCACACAAAACAGGAGTGGAAAGTGCAAAGGTACATCTGTTGGAAAATGCCTTTTATTTTTTGTCACCAAACTCCGTAACTACTGAAGTAGATATCGATGAAGCAAAGACTTGGCTAAAGGGGACAAGAGCAAAATTTCTCGTTACTGATCCAGATGAACATGATTTTCTTACTGGAATCATAAGCCACTTTCCGCATCTTGTGGCCTCAAGCCTTGTGAGGATTGCGCAACATCATGCGAAGGAAAAACCGCTGATTCAGCAACTTGCAGCAGGAGGATTTCGAGACATTACGCGTATTGCTTCAAGCTCTCCTAAAATGTGGAGTGATATTGTCAGTCAAAATAAGTCACATCTTCTTAAACTATTAAATGAGTGGAAAAATGAGATGGATACGGTGATTGAGTTCGTAGAAAAGGGAGATGAATCGGAACTCTATGATTACTTTGATGGAGCAAAATCATTCCGAGATTCCTTACCTGTTCGTTCTAAAGGTGCGATTCATCCGTTTTCAGATCTATATGTGGATATCCTCGATAAAGTAGGTGCTCTGTCTCATATCACTGCTCTTTTGGCACAATCAGAGATCAGCATAATCAACCTCAGTATTTTAGAAGTAAGAGAAGGACTAAACGGGGTACTTCGATTGAGTTTTCAAGATGATAATGATCGAGACCAAGCACAAGATATTCTACAGAATGAGAATTATTTAACTCAAATTACTTTATAAGGAGGCACTATTCTATGACAAAACGATTACAACCCATTCAACGACTAACGGGAACTATTAAAGTGCCTGGTGACAAATCTATTTCACATCGAGCAGTCATGTTTGGGTCGATCGCTGAGGGTAAAACCACAGTAGAAGGTTTTCTAACAGGTGAAGATTGCTTAAGTACTATTTCTTGTTTCAAGAAACTCGGCGTTTCAATTCAACAAGAAGGTGAAAAAGTAACAGTAGAAGGAAAAGGACTCACAGGATTAACTCCACCTTCAGAAGATTTGTACGTTGGGAATTCGGGAACTACGATTAGGCTGATGCTAGGCATTCTTGCTAACACACCTTTTGAATCAATCTTAACAGGTGATGATTCAATCGCAAAAAGACCAATGAATCGTGTTACTAAACCTTTAAAAGAAATGGGTGCTACGATAGATGGGAATGATTCAGGAAACAAGGTTCCACTTCACATTAAAGGCGGAGAAACACGAGGTATTCATTACACCTCTCCAATCGCTAGTGCTCAAGTTAAATCCGCTATTATTCTAGCAGGATTAGATGGAGAAGGAACAACCTCTGTAAAAGAACCCTTCAAATCGAGAGACCATACAGAACGCATGCTAAAAGCGTTTGGAGTTGAAGTCGAAACGGATGATCTATCTGTTTCGGTCGCAGGTGGACAGAAGTTGAAAGGGACTCATATTGAAGTGCCAGGTGATATTTCCTCAGCTGCTTTCTTCTTAGTAGCAGGTGCGATCGTTCCAAACAGTGAGATTACTCTAAGAAAAGTAGGGTTGAATCCAACACGTACCGGAATATTGGATGTACTTAACGAAATGGGGGCAGATATCACCTACCAAAATATAAATGAGGAAGCATCAGAACCTTTCGGAGACTTAGTCATTAAAAGCTCTGATTTAAAAGGTACGGTAATCGAAGGAGATCTTATCCCTCGATTGATCGATGAAATTCCAATCATAGCTTTGGCCGCAACTCAAGCAGAAGGAAAGACAATCATAAAAGACGCACATGAACTTCGAGTGAAAGAAACCGATCGAATCGAAACCGTTGTGAATGAACTTAAGAAAATGGGTGCGAATATAGAAGCTACAGAAGACGGTATGATCATACATGGTAAGTCTACATTACACGGAGCATCTGTACAAAGTTACGGTGACCATAGGATCGGAATGATGTTAAGTGTAGCCGCTTGTATCGCGGAAGGCGAAACAACACTTACAAACAGTGAAGCGATTGCTGTTTCATATCCTTCATTCTTTGAACAACTGAATGTCCTCTCATCATAAAGAAAAACGTTCCCTGTTATTAAACGGGAACGTTTTTTTGTATTATTGAACGCTTGAAAAAGTTCGTAGATCTTCAATGTCTGCCACCTTGAACCCATTCGCTTCCACTCGGTGAACCAGTTCATCAATCTCTTCACGCGATACACTTTCATTGAAAGTGATAACAACTCTGCGAAGAAATTGCTTACCCGCGTCTTGAGTGAAAACACCTTCAATATTGTATTCTTCATGGATTGCTGTAAATAGTTTTCTTAACGAACCTTTTCCCTCTGTAGTAGAAACGGTTAGAGAGTAGCCGCCCTTTTTTATACCATAAGAATCTTCTAGAATATCCATTACTTTTGAATGAGTAATGATTCCTAGGAAATTATGATCATCATCAACAACTGCCATAAACGGCAGGCGTCTGATCGTGAAAAGCACTTTGAAATAAGCCGTATTCTCATGAATAAATGCGTCTTTCTCTTCTACAATTCTACTAACATGATCTTTAACTGAACCGACATTATCAATAATATAATCAGATGTAGTCTCTTTAAAAAGAAGCCCTACAAATTTTTGTTCGGATTCATCTAAAACGGGTATGCAGCGATACCCGGATTGAATAATGGTATATCGCGCTTCGCTGATTGACATGTTTTCTGTAACATACGTTACTTTAGATTTAGTTAGATAGTTGGATTTTACTTTCATAGTACACACCCTTTTCAGAATAATATAAATATTTAAAACTATTTCGACAAAAAAAGCAAATAACCTTTCTTTTTATTTAACTTTATTCCTAATTGCATATTAAGTAATAATACCATATACTATTACTAGAATATTTTATAAATTCTTAAAAGGAGGTGTAAGGCATGCTTAAAGGTGTACAAATGTTTGACTGGTTGGTCGTTTTCCGTGCGATTACTTATGTATTTTCAAAAATTGGCGGAGTCTGTCCATTTTCAGTTAAAACATGAAAGTACATCACAAAGTAACCTTACCCTATCCTTTTTTAATTGTTAGTAACCATGGGCAGGTATGTTGCTCATGGTTTTTTTGTATACAAAAAAGGACAGTGGCATTGGATTAAAAGGAGAAAATAAAATGATTATATGCACTGTTCATCAAGTTAAGAAAATGTATGGCGGAAACGAGATTCTAAAAAACATATCTTTTGAAATTCACGATCAAGACCGAGTAGGTATAGTCGGACAAAATGGTTCAGGGAAAACGACTCTGTTTAAGCTGCTAAGCGGGGTTGACCATCCGGACTCAGGTTCTATAGCCATCAGGAAGGATGCAGAGATCGGATATTTGGAACAACTTCCTGAGCATTCAGAGAATATGAGTGTATATGACGTAGTTTCTGCAACGTTTCAAGAAATCAAAGATATTGAAAGTGAAATTCAGAAGGTTAATACATTGTTAAGTGATCCACAGCAATCGCAACGATTAGAGAAAAATTTAAATCGGCTTTACAGGTTGCAAGAAGAATTTGAAGAGCTTGACGGTTATTCCATCGAGTCAAAGATAAATGGCGTTTTAGGTGGTTTAGGACTTACTCAACTATCTCATCAACGATTTATACAACTCAGTGGAGGGGAACAAACGAAGGTCGGTCTAGCTTGTTTATTACTAAAAGAACCTGAGCTACTACTTCTAGACGAACCTACCAATCACCTTGACATTGAAACGATGAATTGGCTAGAAAGCTATCTTCAAAAATATAAAGGTTCTGTTATTATTATTAGCCATGATCGTTATTTTTTAGATAAAGTGACGTCAAAGACTATTGATATAGAAGATGGTGAATGCACCTTTTATCATCAAAGTTATTCAGGTTTTCTAAAAGAAAAAGAAAATAACCTATTATTAGAATTTGAGAAGTATGAAGAACAGCAAAAGAAGATAAAAAAGATTAAAGAATCAATCAAACAACTAAGAGACTGGGGTGCTCGTTCAGGAAATGAAAAGTTCTTCAAAAGAGCGAGGAACATGGAAAAAGCACTTCATCGAATACAGAGTATGAAACGCCCTAAACTGGAACGAAAAAAAGCGGCATTTGAATTCTCAGTAAACAAGAGAAGCGGGCAGGACGTTGCAGTGATAAAAGGGCTTAGTAAATCAATCGAAGGTCGTTCAATATTAAGTAATCTTGAACTACAGATTCGATATGGTGAGAAGCTAGCTCTCGTCGGTAAAAACGGTTCAGGAAAAACAACGTTGCTACAGACCCTACAAACTCTGGACCACAACAGCGGTACGATAAACCTTGGACCATCTGTTTCTATTGGTTATCTTTCTCAAAAGGGACTTACTTCTGAATCAAATCAAACAATACTTGATATTTTCAGAGATAAAGTCCCGATGGAAGAAGGAGAAGCTCGGCACCATCTAGCAAAGTTTTTGTTTTACGGTGCATCTGTTTATAAAAAAGGAAATGAACTAAGCGGAGGAGAACGAACACGACTGAGACTTGCACAGCTTGTATATGAAGGATTCAATTTCTTGATTTTGGATGAACCGACAAACCATTTGGACATTGATTCACGTGAAGCATTAGAACAAGCACTTGAAGAGTTTAATGGAACGGTCCTATCAGTCTCACATGACCGCTATTTCATGAACAAACTATTTGAGCGTACCATTTGGTTAGAAGAGGGAAGCCTAGAGAGTTATAAAGGGAATTTTGATTATGCACTTGAAAAACGAATAAACAATTAAATTCAACTATCCAACTGAGAAACAGGTTATTTTTAATAGCCTTTTTTTTTTGGTAATAAATTGTGGTTTTCTATACCGGTGGTTTTTACCCCAGGTTGTTCGATTTCTATAGTCGTGCGGTGAGCACCTGCTGCTTTACAGAGTCTCCACTTGTCTAGATAAATTAGCTAGCCAGGTGAGACACCAATAAGGGAAACGGACAAATGTGTCTCACTGCGTTCCACGTTGACATGGAACGAAAATCAACTGCTTTTAAAAGCTTTGAGCTATATGAAAATAGTCTATACTGATTGTTCTTTCGAAGTATTGGGAATAATGGTGAGAAAACGTTTCTAAACAGGAGGTACCTTATGAGTAAGTATGAAAATACTATGCCGCAGTTTCCAGAACCAATCTGGAGAACGCAATTAGAACTACCTACATATTCGGTTTTAAATAAAGATCATGAAACGGAGGTTGTAGTAGTAGGAGCAGGGATTAGCGGAATCACAACCGCTTATCTTCTAGCTAAAGAAGGAAAGAAAGTTACATTGATTGAGGCAGGGAAAGTGATCAATGGAACAACTGGTCATACAACGGCAAAGATTACTTCTCAACATGATGTCATCTATGATCACCTTATTTCACATATCGGATTAGATCGAGCACGTCTATATTATGAATCAAATGAACACGCTAGGAAGTTTATAGAAAATCTTGTTAAACAAAATAATATTCATTGTAACTTTGAAAAACACGATGCCTATCTATTTGCAAACACCGAGGAAGGAATCAAAAAACTTAAAACAGAAGCAGGTGCTTATCAAAAGTTAGAGATTGATGGAGAACTAGTTGAAAAACTGCCTTTTAACATACCGCATAAAAAAGCACTTGTGATGAGAGATCAAGCGCATTTTCATCCTGTGAAATATTTAACCGCGTTATTACAAGAAATGGAGATACTAGGTGTTGCGGTCTACGAAAACACAACAGCAACAGATATTTTAGAAGAGAATGACAAAAAAGCTGTTGTGCAAACAAGTAACGGACACAAAATTACCGCTGACTTTGTTGCTTGTTGCACACATTTTCCCTTTTTTGACGGTCTAGGTTTTTATTTTACAAGGATGATGGCAGAGCGTTCATATGTTCTAGCCGTTAAAACACAAGATGCTTTTCCGAACGGGATGTATATGGGAGTTGATCAAACTTCATTCTCTTATCGTTCTATCTTACAGGACGGTGAAAAAATTGTATTACTCAGTGGAGAAAGTCATCAAACAGGACAGGGAATTCCTACACATCAGCACTATGAGGCATTATTAAAGGAAGCGAAAAAGTCATTAAAATTAGAAAGAATTCTTTATCGTTGGTCAGCACAAGATTTGATCACACTCGATAAAATACCATTCATAGGTAAGCTTACACATAAGCATGATCACATTTTGGTGGCTACAGGTTACAAGAAGTGGGGAATGACGACAGGAACACTTGCTGCATTAATCATTACAGATCTTATCCTAGGTAGAGAGAATGATTACGCTGAAGTCTACAAGCCACAAAGGTTTCAAGCTGATCCATCAGATATTAAACAGTTTATAAAGGAAAACGCAGACGTTGCAAAACATTTTGTTTCTGGTAAGTTAGACAAACCGTCAAAACACCCTAGAAGTCTAAACAAAGATGAAGGATGTGCGGTGACTGTCGATGGTGAGCGATGTGGTGCCTACCGAGATTCGAGTGGAGAGCTTCATATTGTTGATACGACCTGTACACATCTCGGGTGTGAAACAGAATGGAATAGTGGCGATCGAACATGGGATTGTCCCTGCCACGGCTCACGCTTTTCATACGATGGTTCAGTCGTTGAAGGACCTGCCAAAAAACCGCTTAAACGTGTAGAGTTACAATAAGACAATAGGAGAAGACTTATTAAAGTATGCGTTGCTTTAATAAGTCTTTTTTTATGTATTTCAGATCGCAAAATTCGTATATAAAGTCAACATGATTCATATATTGCTTACAATTTGTATAAGTCTTTTATGAAATTTCAAAAAAATAACAAGTAAAAATAATGAAAATTTTATGAATTTAGTATAAAATAAAGTGCTTGAAAGCGAGAGGGGGAAATAAATATGAAGCTTTTGAGAGAGACGTTAAAGCATTTTAAGCCTTATTGGAGGGGGCTTCTTCTAGCTTTTATTTGTTCGTTAATCGGTGGTGCCTTTACCGTAATCCCACCTATTTTAGCAGGAAAGCTAGTTGATGAAATCCTGCCGAATCAAATGACAGATATGATAGGTTGGCTCGTTGCAGGTGTTCTGTTCTCCTTTTTATTTAAGGTGATATTTGAATCCTTACAAGAGTTTATTCAAATCCAGATCGGTTTAGATGTTATCACTGATATGCAAATGCGTGCATTTGGGAGGTTACATAAAACACCGATGTCCTTTTTTACGACTACACCTCGAGGAGATATGCTGTATCGACTTACACATGACGTAGAAGCTGTCCAAAATTTAAATAATACGGTGGTACCTCGATTCGTACAGCAAGTAGTAAGTGCGGTAGCAGCTTTTATTGCCGTATTTGCTCTATACTGGCCAGTCGCAATCGTTATGTTCTGTGTATTTGCTATCTATTTGTATCCATCCTTTAAACTTGGAACCACTATGAGAAAAATGAGTGCGGTTCAGAGGGATATGCGTGCAGATATTTATCACCACCTTCAAGAAAGTATCGAATCAACGAGACTAGTTCGTACGTTTCAAACACAAGAAAGAGAAATACATACACAAGATACAAAGCTTACAGATTGGAAGAATTATTCCATACGTGCCGCTTTGATCGGAAAAGTAAACTGGCGTCTTGGTAATCTATTTAATATCGCTACACCAGGCGTAGTCATGCTTGTTGGAGGAATAGCAGTTTGGAATAATACAATTTCTGTCGGTACACTTGTTGCTTGTTTAGGGTTTATTCCTACGATGTTTTTTCCCATTCGTTCACTAGCTGAGAATGCATTGATCATACAACAGGCTATTCCTGCTCTTCAGAGAATCTATGAATATTTTGATCTACCAAAAGAACATGAAGATGATCTGCCAAAGATGCAACCTGTTCGAGGGGATATTGATATTGATAATCTTTGGTTTCGTTATCCGGGCAACGAAGAATATGTGTTAAAAGGCGTCTCATTGAATATGAAAGCTGGCCAACACATTGGTATCGTCGGTACTAGCGGAGGTGGAAAATCGACGCTCATCCAATTGCTGCTTGGTCTTTATGAACCTGAAGCAGGCTCTATTGAAATCGACCAACAAAACTTGTTTGCGTATAATAGAAATTCTTTTCGTCAGCAGGTAGGAGTCGTTTCACAGGAAACGTTTCTTTTAAACAACACACTGCGAATGAACTTATTATATGGAAGAAAAGATGCAACTCAAGCCGATTTAGATGCAGCGTGTGACGCCTCAGGGCTTACTGAATTTGTAGCTGCTTTACCAGAAGGCTATGAAACGATCGTTGGTGAGCGTGGACTTAAGCTTTCTGGTGGACAAAGACAACGTGTTGCACTTGCAAGAGCTATCCTTCGACACCCTGCACTATTAATCTTTGATGAAGCAACTTCTTCACTGGATGGGGAAACAGAAGAACGCGTTCAGTCCGCTCTTGAAGAACTCATACCAGGCAGAACGACGATCACGATCGCTCACCGGCTGATCACCGTGAGGGATGCAGATAAAATCGTACTCTTAGACAAGGGTGTTGTAGCCGAATCAGGTACGCACGAAGAACTTCTAGCAGAGCGAGGAAAATACTACGAGCTTTATATGGCGCAATACAGTGAGTTAGAAAAGGAGAGAGCGATATGAGCCAGGCAGAATTGAAACAAAAAAATCGAGATGGCAGACGCGTTCTAGCCTTTTTAAAGCCACATAAAAAATGGGTGTTTGCTGACGCGTTTGTGATTGCCGTATCTCAAGTGTTCTCTGCTCTAATCCCGACACTTGCACTAGGTTGGCTCGTTGATTCCATTTTACCTGGTGAGTCCAATCAACTTCTATGGGGGTTGATGTGGCTATTAATCTTTGCTGCTGTGGCTGATTTAATCCTGATGGTTATCGATGAATATTTTTGTCATCAAGTCGCAAAGACCGTAACGAACTGGCAAAAATTAAGACTCTTTAAACATCTGCAGAACTTACCGTTTTCCTTTTATCAAAACAACCAATCCGGTGAAATGATGGCTCGAGTTTCGGATGACCCAGATACACTTCATAACTTCCTAGCATGGGAAGGATCGACCTTTATGGCATCTGTACAAGGTGTTATTTTATACAGCATCGTCCTTCTTTGGATTCATCCCTATTTAATGATCACGAGTGTTGTGTTAGGGGTTATCTTTTATCTAACGTCAAACGCAGTCGGTCAACGGACACGTCAATCTTCAGCGAATGCGAGAAAAGAAGCTTCTCGTTATCTTGAGAGACTTCGAGAATCTGTAACCGGCATCCATCTTTCAAGGGTGTTAGGCGTTTCTGATGGTGAGGTTTCAAGTGTAGCCGAGATTAGAAAATCGTTCATAAAAGAATCTCGTCACGAATTAAAAGCTAGGATGCAATCCATTGTAGTGATTGGAAGCTACAACGGTCTTGCATTAGCTGTCGTTTATGGACTTAGCGCATACTTAATATGGAACGATAAACTAACAGCAGGTCAGATGCTAACTGCAGCAGGTCTTGTAGCTATCGCTGCAAATGAGATGCAACGAATGTTAAGAAATTGGCTTTCCGTAAGAAGAACCGGTCCGGCTTTAGATCGCTCAGAACTTTTACTTAGTCAAGATGTATCGTGTGCTGAAACCGAAAAAGGATTTATACCTAAAGAAGTTGAAGGAGAGATCGAATTTAGAGATGTTGCATTCGGTTATCCTGAAAAAGAAGATAAAGTTTTAAAAGGTTTATCATTTTCAGTAAAGCCCGGAGAAGCAGTAGCACTTGTAGGACCAAGTGGATCTGGAAAATCAACGGTTGTAGATTTATTATTGCGACTGTATGAGCCTGAGAGTGGAGCAATCTTTATTGACGGAGAGAGCGTTTCAACGATAGATGCTGGGTGGCTTCGCTCACAAATTGCGATTGTTTCACAAGATGTACAGCTTCGAAATGGTTCTTTAGCAGATAATCTACGAATCGCCAAACCTGAAGCGACAGATGATGAATTGATTTCTGCTCTTCAAGACAGCGGTCTTGGAGATTTCTTACTTACCCTTCCTGAAGGACTGGACACCCTTGTCGGTGAAAGAGGAAGTTTGTTATCTGGAGGACAGAAACAAAGGTTGTCATTAGCACGAGCTCTAGTAAAAGATGCAGCCATCTTAGTTCTTGATGAAGCAAGTTCTGCTTTAGATCCCATCACAGAAGTTCAAGTTAATGAAGCGATCAATAAAAGAAAATCAAAACAAACGCTCATTATTATTTCGCATAGACTTTCAACTGTCTTGGCTGCTAATCGAGTGATTGTCATCGAGAACGGAGTCATGATTGAGGACGGAGTTCACGAGGAGTTGCTGAAGTCTGATAATGGTGTATACAGCAGGTTGTTTAAACGAGAAGCGGATATTGGTACACAGGCATTTAGTAGTTAGATTTGGTTAAGCCATTAAGCTTAAATTGCCTTTTCCTCATAATTCCACTCCAATTTGGGTATATATGAAACTATATATCCAAAGGAGGGAACTATTCATGTCAGCAACATTTAGAGCTATTTTAAACATTGTAGCACTTGCAGCAGTAATCTTTGTGAATTATCTTGCTAATGCATTACCACTGAATGGAAGGACAACAGGAGAATTATCAGCAAAATACAACGTGTTGATCACTCCAGCAGGTTATGTATTTTCCATATGGGGCCTCATCTATGTGCTGTTAACAATCTGGGTGATCATTCAAGTGCTGCCTAAGAACAAAAATGAACCCGTGTATGGAAGTATTGGTCTGTGGTTTGTTTTGAACTGTATCTTAAATTGTACATGGATATTTGTTTGGCATAATGAACTTCTAGGTTTATCTTGGATCGTTATGATCGGCCTCTTATTGTCACTCATTATGATCTATACGAAAATACAAAATCAAGATAACAAGTCTTCGTTCATTCGACTCCCGTTCTCGGTATATCTAGGATGGATCAGTGTGGCGACAATCGTCAATACGGCTGTTGTTTTAAAATATAGCGGCTGGAATGGTTTTGGACTTTCATCAGTTACTTGGACTGTGATCATGCTGATCGTCGGTACAGGATTAGCGATCTTTTTTACCTTATTAAACAAAGATATTATCTATCCACTTGTCTTTGTATGGGCGTATGTAGGAATAGGGATTAGACATAAGGGAGAGATCGATGTTCTTAGCTATACGAGTTTTACGTTAGCTATTTTACTTTTGTTATTCATTATTTGGAAACTTGCTACAAAAAGAAACGGAGATGTAGCAATGAAATAAGATTTAGAGGAGAGTAAAGAATGGTTAAGTTATCGATGCCTGTCGGCTTATTGTTGGAAGCTGCTATAGCAGGCGGTGTTTCTGGGGACCGGTTGCTAGAAGTGATCAAGACGAAAAATTACGAAGCACTTCGTCATGTTGGTAAAGAAGAGTCGAGCTGGACTTATTTCTTCGAATTTGCAGAACAGAACTGGGAAACCGTTGTTTCTGCAATTACGACAGGCTACACCTTTAAGTTTATTACGATCAGAGGATTGTTGAACTTAATACAAACCAAATACAAGCTAAAAGAGAACGAAGACTTTTTAATGAATGAATCTGGAATTGACATGAATCTCTTAGATGAACAGCTGGATTTTCTTCGTTCTCGAATTCCTTCACAATGGGTATTCAAGAAACAAGAACAAACAAAGTACGGAGTTCAGGCTTTCTTAGCACAAACAACCTCAACTAATGTGTAGATAACGAAAAAGCGCTTAAGCGGGAAATATCCTGCCTAAGCGCTTTTTTAATCTTGATAGTTATTTCTTGCACTCAACCATGTGTTGATTCCGATCGCTTTACACACAGAGAAGTAATGAAGAAGCATCAATAGTACGGAACCCGCGTTCATTCCAATAATGATGCCATGCATACCTAAGGATGGCTGAGAACCTAACATGTACATAAGAACAAAAGATAATGTTGTTGACCACACCGATTGAACAAATGCAGTCGTTATTAAGCCAAGACCGATCAAATAAGCTTGAAGAGGGATTAAGAAAAAAGTAAACAAAAAACTTGGCCACAATAATTCTAAATACGTGGCGGCAGATTGTGAATGGAAGAACATTAAGGTAAGTTTATCTGAAAACATCAAGAAGATAGCAACGGCTGGAAACCCATATAATGCTGTTATACCCATTACACGGATAAGTAGGTTTTTTAATTTTTCTACGTCTTTTTTAGCCGTAGCTTCTGAAACAGTAGGTATCAAGACAACCAATAAAGAGTGAGCAATAAAAGCAGGGAAGAATCCAATTGTGATTGCTACCCCTGCCAATAAACCAAACTCTTCTGTTGCTGCAACTCCTGAAAAGCCAGCAAGAGACAATGAATATTTAATCAAAAACGGCTGTATTGCGTTTGTTACAGCATGAAACAGTCGCAAGCCCGTAGTAGGAATCGTTACGGCCATAAGACTTTTAGTTACTTCATTAGAAGAGAGATGTTCATTATTATGAGATTGCATTCTTTTGTATTGAATCAAATAGGCTGTAAATAAATAGACAAAAACTACAAGTTCACTACCTACAAAAGTTGCTAAAGCTATAAGGATTGCCGTTTCGTTATCAAAAGAAAACAACTGATAAATGCCTGTCAATAGAATGAGCTGAGCCAATTTTCGAAACAAGTTTGAGAACGCCAGCTTACCCATCTGCTGTTTGCCCATAAAAAAACCTCTAGCTATTGATGTTAGCGAAATCAGAGGAATTAATAGGACCATAAGCCATCTCACCAATGGGTGATAACTATTGAAAACAGGTATAAAAGGTAAAATCACTAAAGCAAGTACAACCATTGCGACAGTCAACAAAATAGTCATCTTTGTAGCATGCTTCAGCATGCTATAGTGTTGTTTTTCTTCTTTCTCTGCAACGAATTTTGAGATGGAGATCGGTAATTCCAAACTCGCGATGATAATAATCAGGATGACAGTTGGAAAGATCGACATATAATGGCCGAGTCCTAATTCACCTAATTCTCTGGCTAAAACCATGTTCACAATAAATTCTAAGCTTTCGCCGACTAATGCAGCAGCAGCAAGCAATAATACTCCTCTGAAAAATATATTCATACGATGAGTGCATCTCCTTGTACACGTTGTCCTTTTATTCATATGCAAAAAAAATGAAACAAGACCTCGAAGGACTTTAAACATTAAAAGGAGAAAGATTAGAATATAGCAAAACAAGGAGAGATTCATGTGACATTACATACAGAACAAAATGCAATTCAAATTCTATCCATGTCAGAACAAGAAAAGATTATGGATCAGTGGCTTTATGAAAGGCTAGAGCATTTATTGCCTTTGTTAATGAAGAAACATAACGTTGATATGTGGGTAACGATCGGCAAGGAATATAATGAAGACCCAATTGGGAGGACTTTCTTTCCTTCCGCGATCGATAGCTCTAGGCGAATAACGATTTTTGCATTTGTTAAAGAAAACCACTCTGACAAAATTAGTCGGTATGTTATTTCTTCTAACAAAAATTTTGAACCTTTTTACTCATGCTATCCATTACAAGCTAATGAAGAATCTTTTGATGGATTGATGAGGTTAGTGGATAAATTCGACCCTGAATCGATAGCGGTTAATTCTTCTTTGCATTATGCTTTTTGTGATGGATTAATTCATTCTAATTATGAAAAACTAGTAAAAGTCTTAGGAACACAGCATGCTAAAAAACTAATTTCCTCTGAAAACATTGCGATCGATTGGCTTCAAACAAGAACAGAGTCTGAACTTGATTGGTATAAAACATTAGAGGGCATTACAAAAGAAATCGTAAGAAAAACCTTTACAAACGAACTTATCATTCCTCATAAAACCTCAACACAGGATGTGGTTGGATGGATTAGACAATACGTTAGAGACTTAGGGTTAAAAACATCTTTTTATCCTACGGTTGATATACAAAGAAAAGGTGGATCTTCAGACAGGTTGGAAGGCGTTATACTTCCAGGAGATATCTTACATTTAGACTTTGGTATTGAATATTTGGGTCTTTCTACAGATACACAACAATTAGCTTATGTTCTTAAAGATGACGAAATAGAACCTCCTGCAGGGCTAAAAAACGCATTAAGTGAGGCGAACAAATTTGAAGATTTTTTCTTTGAAGAAAGTAGAGAAGGAATGTCGGGGAATGAGGTTTTTTTAAGTGTACTAAAAAAAGCAAAACTAAATCATATCGACGCAATGCTTTATTCACATCCGATCGGCTATCATTGCCATGGAGCAGGACCGATTATCGGACTATATGATAAACAAGAATATATTCCTGTTCTGGGAGAGTTAAGGATGGAGAATAACACGTGCTATGCACTAGAATTTAACATTAGACATTTCATCCCTGAATGGAACAAAGCTGTTCCGATCTATCTAGAAGAGACGGTTTGTTTTAAAGAAGGTAAGATGCAATTTTTAACAGGCCGACAAACAGAATTTTATCTAATCGAGCCTAAGAGGTAATAAAATACATTTGAAATATCTATTCACCTCTAGTACAATGAGAAACTGTGTGTTTCAGCTTGTTGTAAGGGAGAGATTAGATTAAATGCTATTGCTTGGACAAGAGCAAGATAAAGAAACAAAACTTGATCGCAACGAACTCGAGTTTCAATTATTACGTATGCAAAACGATATGAAGCAAATTGCTAAAAGTTATGATGTGATCGGTGTTGATCAAACAAAAGACGATAACCTTGTGATCGTATATAAATCTGAACAACTGGATCAATGTAAAATAATGATCAATGATTGTGAATCAAGATATGATGGCTGGGATTTTTCAATTGATGCCGTTTATGAAGATGAAAACACCCTTCATATTGGTGATATTAAAGGACCTGCTAATAAAGGGTACGGCTCAATCTGTATGCATTATTTAAAAGAAACGGCTTCGGATAAAAACATCCCAACGATAAAAGGTGATATAGCAAAGAGAGACTGGGGACATGTAGATCGACTCATTCACTTTTATGAAAAGCATAATTTTGCTATTGAACTTGATACGGAAAATAAATGCGGAAAAATTGAATGGAACGATTTTTAAGGAAAAGACGTGTATCGTAGTGAACACACGTCTTTTTTTTGTGCTTCTTTATCCAACAACATGAGAAAAATAAGAACTTAAGTATTTAAACCTTGACTTGTTTTGTAACCTGATTTACGATATTAATCGTAATCATTACGATTTAAAAGGAGTTTTTAATACATGTTACATACATTGACAAAACGAGTACCAGTAACCGTGTTGAGTGGATTTTTAGGAGCAGGTAAAACCACATTAATGAATCATGTCTTATCAAATCGAGATGGTTTAAAGGTTGCTGTAATCGTTAATGACATGAGTGAGATCAATATTGATGCTGCATTAATAAAAAATGAGACGCAGTTATCTAGAACAGAAGAAAAGCTCGTTGAAATGACAAATGGCTGTATTTGCTGCACCCTAAGAGAGGATCTATTGATAGAAGTAGAAAGAATCGTAAAAAACGGTGACATTGATTATATTCTCATAGAATCAACGGGCATAAGTGAGCCGATTCCAGTTGCACAAACTTTCACTTATTTGGATGAAGAATCAGGTGTTGATCTTGCTTCGTTATGCAAGTTGGATACGATGGTAACAGTAGTTGATGGAAATCGATTTTGGAACGATTTTGCATCTGGAGAAAGCTTATTAGATCGACAAGCAGCATTAGATGAGACCGATACGAGAGAAGTAGTAGACCTGATCATTGATCAGATAGAATTTTGTGATGTTTTAGTTTTAAATAAGTGTGATTTATTGGAGAAAGAGGACCGAGAAGAACTCAAAAGAGTATTGAAAAAATTACAACCACAAGCAAAACTGATTGAAACAGAATTCGGTAAAATAGATCCAAAGGATATTCTCTCTACAGGTCTTTTTGATTTTGAGAAGGCCAGTGAATCTGCAGGATGGATGAAAGAGCTTGAAACAGAACACATTCCAGAAACAGATGAATACGGAATCTCTTCTTTTGTATATAGAAAGAAAAGACCTTTTCACCCAGCAAGACTTTTTAGTTTTTTAGAGAATTGGCCAGCTGAAATTGTTCGAGCAAAAGGATTTATTTGGGTAGCCTCTCGAAACGATTGGGCAATTTTGTTAAGTCAAGCAGGTACGAGTATTATCTTCCAGCCAGCAGGTCAATGGGTGGCAGCTCTTCCAAAAGAAGAACAAGAAGAAATGGTAGAAGAAGAAAGAAGTCATAATCCAAACTGGGATGAAGAATATGGTGATCGAATTACTGAACTAGTGTTCATAGGAATTGATTACAACAAAGAACAACTGATAGAACAGTTAGATCATTGCTTATTAACCGACTCTGAAATGAATAATGAAGATTGGGGTAAGTTTGAAGACCCGTTACCTCGATTCCCTGAAAGTGAATAATTTTTACAAACGAATCCATTTTGGGTTCGTTTTTATTTTGCTAAAAACTCTCTAAATGATTAGCTAAGTATTAGCATAGCACTCTCCATAACTTTACATATTGACTAGAAGTTTTAGTTTAAAGTTGTTAAAAAAATGGGTAGTAAAAGGGTAGTGGAAGAGAGAAGGAGAGATCGATGATGACCGTCACTCATATAAAATCTAATACAGAAAATAGCCTTTCTGAACGTTTTGAAATTGCTTTTAATCAGATTCACAAATGCTTAATCGACAAAGTAAAAGATACGAAAGATGATCGGTTTAAAAATCTAGTGGAAACAGGAATGAAAAAGCATTCTCTAATTCGATCTTTTTATAATGAGCTCGGTCAGTTTGCGAAACTTAGAAATGCTATTGTACATGAAAAAGTTGATCATGATTTTTACATCGCTGAACCTCATCTAGAGATCGTTGAGAGAATAGAAAAAATAGCGGGTTATTTCATGAAACCTGAAACAGCGCTTAACATTGCAACTAAAAAGGTACATCATTTTAAAGAGAGTGACCGTTTGGAAGATGTTTTAAGCTGTATTCGAAAAACCTCGTATTCACGCTTTCCAATTTACAACGACAAAGGAGAATACCTTTGGCTCTTAACGGCTACATACTTATTGAACTGGTTAACTGACAGGCTTGCTGATCAGGTGATCGACCTGAACAATGCAAGAATTTCGGATATTGCAGATCGTGAACAAAAACAATTGGTTGCCTTTATTTCTAAAACTTCAAGTATTTTTAAAGCAGAAGAAATTTTCGAAAACATTCATAAAGAAGGAAAAAAGCTTGAGGCGATCATCATCACATTAAATGGAAGTGAGAACGAGAAACCTTTAGGGATATTTACTTCCTATGATCTGATAGAGATTGATTTAGATGACTAAAAAGGCACTCGCGGAGAGTGTCTTTTTGTTTGTAAACAAATGAATAAATAACATTAGTTTAAGGAAATAACGATTAGGGAAACGGATGTTTGAGATGTCAGAATATTTTGTATGTAACCTTTAGGAAAGGGTGTTATCATTTGGAAGATTTTACGGTAAAAATAAACGGAACAGAAAGAAAAGCTACTCAAGGAGAAACGGTATTAAATATGTTAGATGGTTCACCAGATCAAGTTCCCCATGTTTGTTATCATCCAAGCCTAGGACCGATTGAAACATGTGATACGTGTATCGTTAAAGTGAATGGAGAATTTGTAAGAGCATGTTCTACCAAGGTTCGTAACGGAGATAACATTGATACAAATTCTGATGAGGTACGTGAAGCTCAAGTCATCGGAATGGATCGAATTCTTTTTAATCATGAGTTGTATTGTACGGTTTGTGATTATAACAATGGCGGCTGTGAGGTACATAACACAGTAAAAGAAATGAAAATCAATCATCAGAGCATTCCTTTTGAACACAAACCATATGAAGTCGATGATTCTAACCCCTTTTATAGATATGATCCTGATCAATGTATATTATGTGGACGATGTGTGGAAGCATGTCAAGATGTCCAAGTTACAGAGACCCTTACAATTGATTGGGAAAGAGAAAGACCAAGAGTAATTTGGGACAAAGATGTACCAATCAATGAATCCTCTTGTGTATCTTGTGGGCACTGTTCTACAGTTTGTCCTTGCAACGCCATGATGGAAAAAGGAATGGAAGGCGAAGCAGGATACATGACTGGGATCAATCGCGAAACACTCCGCCCGATGATCGAGATCACGAAAGGTGTTGAGACGGGATACGGCTCCATACTTGCTATATCAGATATGGAAGCCGCGATGAGAGAACAACGAATTAAAAAAACAAAGACCGTGTGCACTTACTGCGGTGTGGGTTGTAGTTTTGATGTCTGGACAAAGGGCAGAGAAATCTTAAAAGTAGATCCGCAGATTGAAGCACCTGCAAACGGGATTTCAACATGCATTAAAGGTAAATTCGGTTGGGACTTTGTGAACAGTGAGGAACGGTTAACGAAACCTCTGATTCGTGAAGGAGATGTATTTAGAGAAGCTTCTTGGGACGAAGCATATAACTTAATTGCTTCAAAATTTACTGAGATCAAGGATAAGCATGGCGCTCAAGCGCTCACGTTTATCAGCTCATCTAAGTGCACGAATGAAGAATCTTATCTGATGCAAAAATTAGCACGTGGTGTTATTGGAACAAATAATATAGATAATTGTTCGCGTTATTGTCAAACTCCAGCCACGATGGGGTTGTTTCGTACTGTAGGACATGGTGGTGATTCTGGATCTATCAAGGATATTGAAAAATCAGAGCTGGTAATCGTGATCGGCTCAAACACATCAGAATCTCATCCTGTCTTAGCAACACGTGTTAAGCGATCACATAAGCTTCACAACCAAAAATTAATCGTCGCGGACCTTCGAAAACATGAGATGGCTGAACGAGCTGATCTATTTATTCAACCCCGGGCAGGCTCTGATCTCGTTTGGCTGTCTGCAGTAACGAAGTATATTCTAGATGAAGGATTAGCGGATCATGATTTTTTACAAAAGCATGTGAACGGGTTAGATGTTTTTACAGAAAACCTTGAAACCTTCACTTTAGAGTATGCAGAAAAAGTAACAGGACTATCACAAGAAACACTGATCCATTTAGCAAAAACCATTTCACAATCAAAAAGTGTTTGTGTTCTCTGGGCAATGGGTGTTACTCAGCACATGGGGGGAAGTGACACGAGTACGGCCATATCCAATCTACTTTTAGTGACAGGCAACTATGGACGGGAAGGTGTAGGTTCTTACCCATTACGTGGACATAATAATGTACAGGGAGCAAGTGACTTTGGTAGCATGCCGGATCGATTACCATCGTATGAAAAAGTTTCAGACATCAAGGTAAGACAAAAGTATGAAAATGCTTGGGGTGTTAAGCTACCAGAAGAACCTGGTCTTAACAATCATGAAATGGTTCAAGGTATTCATGATGGCCATGTTAAAGCGATGTATTTAAAAGGAGAAGACATGGGAATCGTTGACTCAAACATAAACCATGTTCATGCCGCTTATGAAAAACTAGACTTTTTTGTCGTACAAGATCTTTTCCTTACAAGAACGGCTCAGTTTGCTAACGTTGTTTTACCAGCAAGTCCAAGTCTCGAAAAAGAAGGAACTTTCACAAACACGGAGAGAAGAATACAAAGGTTATATCAGGTATTAGAACCATTAGGAGATTCTAAACCAGATTGGGAGATAATCCGTGATATCGCGAATCGACTTGGAGCTGGATGGGATTACAAACATCCGAGTGACATAATGGAAGAAGCAGCACAACTAGCGCCACTATTTGCCGGAGTATCCTATGAACGGTTAGAAGGGTACAAAAGTCTACAGTGGCCAGTGGCTGAAGACGGAACAGATACTCCAATCCTTTTTAAAGATGGATTTCCTTTTGACGATAAGAAAGCGCGGCTATTTCCAGTAAACTGGACAGAGCCTGTAGAATTTGGAGAAGAATACGATATTCATGTTAACAACGGAAGACTATTAGAACATTTTCACGAGGGAAACATGACGTATCAATCAGAAGGGATTACATCTAAAACACCTAACACTTTTCTTGAGATATCTCCTGAACTAGCTGAAGAACGAGGAATAAAGGATGGGACACTAGTAAGATTATCTTCACCTTATGGAAATGTAAAAGTTCATTGTTTAGTAACGGACCGTGTAAAAGGTAAAGAAGTCTACCTCCCTATGAACGATAGCGGAGAAGCAGCTATAAATCTACTTACAAGCAGCTATTCAGACAAAGATACAGATACACCTGCATACAAAGAGACACGTGCTAAGCTTGAGATTTTGATGGAGGATGGTGTGAATCCATTACCTAGAACAAACTTCAGGTACGGCAATCCACAACCTCAAATAGGAGTTCAAGTAGAAAAGAAGTGGGCAAGAGAAGATTATATCTTTCCAGGTGATGCTGTGAAAAAGGGGCGGAATCAACATGGCTAAGGCGATTAAAAACGTTCAAAAACAAACGATTTCAGCAGAAGAAAAACGATCTAATGACCTAAGAGAGGTAGAAGATGCACTTATTCAGAATAAGTCGGCGATCTTACAAACACTCGAAATCTTAAACCATATGAACGAAAAAGGGATTCTACCTCTATTGAATGGATTGTTCGGACAAGGGGATAAGGTAATGGATATTGCTGTGAAAGCGATGGACAAACCTGATAACACCAACACATTAAAAAATCTACTCTTGCTCCTAGGAACACTTGGAATGATCAACGTGAAGCAACTTGAACCATTTTTACTAAAAATAGATGCAGGGATCGCCAGAGTAGCTGAACATAAAGATACAGATGAAAAAACGAGTTACTTTGATATCGTCCGTTCGTTAAAAGATCCAGAGATCAATAAAGCCGTTACCATACTGATGCAGTTCCTAAAAGGCATGGGCCAAGAAACAGAACACTATGAAAAGACGACAGGAGACTCACCTAGAGACCGCGTAAAACAGAGCAAGGAAAAAACATTAGAGTAATAAAAGTAGAGGAGTAAACAGGATGGCTAAAAAGGTGAAAAACCGCTGGCTGATTGCTGCAGCTGCTGTAGGTATTCATATATCAATTGGGTCTGTCTATTCATGGAGTGTATTTACAAACCCTCTCCGGGAAGAACACAATTGGGGGCTAAGTGAAATTTCTCTAACGTTTAGTATCGCAATCTTGTTTCTAGGTTTATCTGCTGCTTTTATGGGGCATTTTGTTGAACGGTATGGACCTCGAAAATCTGGCATCATAGCCTCAGTATGTTTTGGGGCGGGATTGTTAGGCTCAGGGTTCGCTGATCAATTAGGTTCTATTTATCTGCTTTATTTTTTTACGGTGCATTAGGTGGGATCGGACTAGGAATTGGCTACATCACTCCGGTCTCTTCCCTTGTAAAATGGTTTCCTGATCGAAGAGGATTAGCGACAGGTCTTGCTATAATGGGATTTGGATTTGCGTCACTTATCGCAAGTCCTGTTATTGCGAGACTGATAGCAGGTATAGGAATTTCAAATACTTTTTACGTATTAGGCGCCGTTTATTTTACGATCATGTTTCTTTCTTCCTTATATCTTACACCACCTCCAAAGAACTGGCAGCCAGAAGGTATGAATGAAAAAAGTAAGAAAGATGAGAGTCAAACAAAAGATCTTGCCCAGTTAACTGCCAACGAAGCGGTTAAAACGATTCGTTTTTGGGCTTTATGGGCGATGTTGTTCATCAATGTTACATGCGGGATCGCCATTATTTCGGTAGCATCTCCAATGGCACAAGATATTGCAGGTCTGAGTGCTGCTTCAGCAGCTACGATGGTCGGTATCATGGGGTTATTTAACGGTTTTGGAAGGATCGGTTGGGCATCGATTTCTGATTATATCGGTCGTCCAAATGTATACACTACGTTTTTCGCAATACAAACAGTGGCATTCGTACTTTTACCGAATGTTACGAATGCTTTTTTCTTTCAGTTGCTTCTCTATTTAATACTTACCTGCTATGGAGGTGGATTTGCTTCTATACCTGCCTATATAGGAGATTTATTTGGTACGAAGCAACTTGGAGCTATTCATGGATACATTTTAACGGCATGGGCTGCCGCTGGACTAGTCGGTCCTTTAGTTGTTTCGTGGATCCGTGAAACGACTAATAGTTATTCCTTAACGCTTTATATCTTTACAGGTGCATTTGTAGTAGCACTTGCCATCTCACTCCTTATCCGGATTAATATTCGAAACGTAAGAAAAGAAAACAGTCAGTCCCATGTTGCTAGTTGACCGTAATTGACTTCTTATTAGAAGAAGCTTGGCATAGATGCCAAGCTTTTTTAGTTCACATAAAATTATTGATATTGCTCTAGTACAGAGAAAAACTTAATCACAAATTCAAAGAAAACTTGTTCGGCAGGTGCAAGTTCACGACTTCTAGGGGTAATGATTCCCACTGTGCGTTTAACATCTGGTATCTCTATCGGTATTTTTACTGTATAACGTGGCTTCGTTTCATAAAAGGAACTATCGGGTAAAAGGGTAACACCCATACTAGCCGTTACTAGCCCTTTAATCGCATCTAGATCTTCACCTTCACAAGCAATCTTAGGAACGAAGCCTGATTCTTTGCAAGCGTTAACTACTACATCTCGTAAAATATACCCATCTGGAAATAGAACGAATTCATCATTTCTTAAATCACTCAATAATAAACTTCTTTTTTCTGCTAACAAATGTTGTTCAGGTAGTAGTGCTGATATTTTTTCAGTGAACAGGATATGTCCTTCTAAATCAGGATCATTAGTAAGAACAGGTCCTAAAAAAGCGAGATCTATATCACCGCTTTTTACGCTTTCTGTAAGAAATCGATAGGAACCTTGCCTTAAGTGAAAGGCAATATTGGGATGTTCGCGCTTAAAAGCTGACACGACCGTAGGCAAAAGATGACCTGCCAGACTAGTAGGAAATCCGATTTTAATCGTACCTCTTTCAGGATCTAAGTATTCATCAATTTGTTTTCTTGCATGATCGATTGCTTTCATAGCTGTTTTTGCATGTGTCAAGAACAGCTTACCAACAGGAGAGAGCTTAATATTCCGACCTTCTCTTTCAAATAAGTCAACGCCAAGTTCTGCTTCTAAGTTTGCGATCTGACGGCTGACTGCAGATTGTGCAACATGTAACGCAATCGCTGCTTCTGAAACATGTTCTCGTTCTGCAACTTCAATAAAATACTGTAATTGTCTGAATTCCATGCTTGTCACAACCAATCATTCTCATTTTGAGATCGTTTTAATCTAAATTATATATTGTTTCGATTAATTATAAAACCTAAACTAAATGAAAGAAAGTTTCGAATATTTCAGTTGATAAACATAAGGGGGAGTTCAAAATGACCTTTAGTCAATTTCCAGAACCACAAGGTTTATATAATCCGAAGAACGAACATGACGCTTGTGGCATTGGTCTATATGCTCATTTAAAAGGGCATGCTACCCATGAGATTGTTGAAAAAGGACTTCATATGCTATGCCAGCTTGATCACCGAGGAGGACAAGGAAGTGATCCTTTAACGGGAGATGGAGCCGGCTTGTTGACAAAGATACCGCATAATTTTTTTAAAAAGGTAACTGATTTTGATCTGCCTGAAAATGGACGTTACGGGGTAGGGATGATCTTTTTCCCAAATGATACAGAAGCTCAACAGAAATTAGAAAATCAAATTAATCAAATTATTATTCAAGAAGGACAACAATTACTCGGCTGGAGAACGGTACCCGTAAACGATAAAACGATTGGGAAAAAGGCACAGGAAACTTGTCCTTTAATTAAGCAAGTCTTCATCGCTTCTCATGATGCGTTCTCAGAGAATCTAGTTTTTGAGAGAAAACTATTCGTAATCAGAAAACAAGTAGAGCACTGGGCAAGAAAACAAGGACTTCAAACGTATTTTGCTAGTCTATCATCACAAACCATCGTATATAAAGGTTTATTAACTCCAGAACAAGTAGATGCCTTTTATTATGATCTACAAGATAGGGATTTCGTGTCCCCATTCGCTTTAGTGCATTCCCGTTTTAGCACAAATACGTTTCCGACGTGGGAACGAGCTCATCCGAATCGATACCTAATCCATAACGGCGAAATTAATACGTTACAAGGCAACATGAACTGGATGAAGGCTCGGGAAAAGCAGTTCGTGTCTGAAGCATTTGCAGAAGATATTGAAAAATTACTTCCTATTCTTGATGCTGATGGCAGTGATTCTTCTATTCTAGATCAAGCCTTTGAATTTTTTGTACTTGCAGGGAGAAAACCTTCTCATACGGCTATGATGCTTATCCCGGAACCATGGAGTGAGAATCCTCATCTAGAAAAAGACAGAAGAGCTTTTTATGAGTATCATAGTTGTCTGATGGAGCCATGGGACGGACCAACAGCGATTTCTTTCACAGACGGGAATCAAATTGGAGCGATACTGGACCGAAACGGTCTACGTCCGGCGAGATACTATGTAACAAAGGATGATTACATTATATTCTCATCTGAGGTAGGAGTTATTGACGTTGAAGAAGAGAATGTTTTATACAAAGAGAGATTAAGTCCAGGAAGAATGCTTTTGATAGATTTACAAGAAGGTAGAATCATTACAGACAATGAGATCAAAACCGAAATGGCTAGTAAAGAACCGTACGAATTATGGCTGACAAATGGATTGCATCATCTTGATGAAGATGGTGAAGAGTCAGGGATTATCTTAGAAAATGTAAGAAGTAAACAAAGAGCATTTGGATATACGTATGAAGATATCCATAAATATTTAATTCCTGTCATTACAGAAGGAAAAGACCCTATTGGGTCTATGGGTAATGATACACCTTTAGCTGTTTTGTCTGATAATCCTCAATCCCTATTTAATTATTTTAAGCAGCTATTTGCTCAAGTTACCAATCCACCAATCGATGCCATTCGTGAGAAGATTGTCACGTCTACGATGACGCTGCTTGGAGCTGAAGGAAATCTTTTGCATCCAGGACCACAGAACGCTAAGAGAATTCAATTGAATTCTCCTGTGTTAACAACAAATGAGTTTAATCAAATTACAGATAACATGATTTATGAATTTAAAACGGCTGTTCTGCAAACTTTATTTTCTGAAGATTTAGAAATCGGATTGCAATCTCTATTTAAAAATGCGGCAGAAGCCATTCAAGATGGAGCAACGTTATTAATTTTGTCAGACAGAGAAATGAATAAATCTTCTATTCCTATTCCGGTCTTACTTGCTGTAAGTTCTCTGCATCATCATCTTGTAAAAGAAGGACTCCGGACAAAAGTAAGTTTGATCGTTGAATCAGGTGAAGCTAGAGAAGTTCATCATTTTGCAGCGCTCATTGGATACGGAGCAGATGCAATCTATCCATATCTAACTTATAAGACATTTGAAGAAGCGATTCAGAATGAACATATCAACCTTTCTTTGTCAGAAACAGTTAAAACGTATAAACGAGGAATTACTGATGGAATCGTTAAAGTAATGTCGAAAATGGGAATTTCAACGGTTCAGAGTTATCGTGGGGCCCAAATTTTTGAAGCAGTCGGAATCGGTAAAGAAGTAATCGATCGTTATTTCCCTGCTACCGCATCACAAATAGATGGCATCACATTAGCAGAGATCGAAAAAGAGTCAACACTAAGACATCAACTAGGCTATAAAGAAACGATCGATGACACTTTGGATTCAGGAAGTGATTTTCAATGGAGAAGTACTGGTGAACATCATGCCTTTAATCCAAAAACGATTCATACCCTTCAATGGGCATGTCGTAAGAATGATTACTCATTGTTTAAAACGTTCTCCAAGCTAGCAGATGAGGAAAGAACAACTTTCTTAAGAAACTTATTCTCGTTTGCGCCCGAAACAACGTCTATACCACTAGAAGAAGTTGAACCAGTTGAAGAGATTGTAAAACGCTTCAAAACAGGCGCGATGTCTTTTGGCTCTCTTAGTCAAGAAGCACATGAATCTCTAGCTATTGCGATGAATCGCTTGGGTGGAAAAAGCAATAGTGGTGAAGGCGGAGAAGATCCAGCCCGTTTTCTTCCTGATGAACTTGGCAATAACCGTAGAAGCAGTATTAAACAAGTAGCTTCAGGTAGATTCGGTGTAAAAAGCCACTATCTCGTAAATGCAGATGAACTGCAGATCAAGATGGCACAAGGAGCTAAACCAGGTGAAGGGGGACAGTTGCCTGGCAATAAAGTTTATCCTTGGGTAGCAGATGTTCGTGGATCAACGCCAGGAGTAGGACTGATCTCCCCGCCTCCACATCATGATATCTATTCGATCGAGGATATGGCCCAACTGATTCATGACCTAAAGAACGCTAATCGCGAAGCTAGAATCAGTGTGAAGCTTGTAGCTAAATCTGGAGTTGGAACGATTGCGGCTGGTGTCGCAAAGGGCGCAGCAGATGTGATTGTAATTAGTGGTTATGATGGAGGAACAGGTGCTTCACCGAAAACAAGTATTAAACATACTGGTCTTCCTTGGGAGTTAGGACTTGCTGAAACGCACCAAACGTTGATGCTTAATGGACTTCGTGAACGTGTAACACTTGAGACAGACGGAAAGCTGATGACAGGTAAGGATATTGTGCTTGCAGCATTGTTAGGTGCAGAAGAATACGGCTTTGCAACAGCACCACTTGTTGTATTAGGATGCGTCATGATGCGTGCTTGCCATCTTGATACCTGTCCTGTTGGTGTAGCGACACAGAATCCTGAATTACGGAAAAAATATATGGGTGATCCTGAACACGTAGTAAACTACATGAGATTTGTAGCTGAAGAAATTCGTGAAATTATGGCTGAACTTGGCTTCCGTACGATGGAGGAAATGGTCGGGCGTACTGATGTATTAAAAGTGGGAGATCGTGCAAAAAAACACTGGAAAGCGAAGCATCTCGACTTATCAAAACTCCTTTATCAAGCAGGAGGTATTCGTACGAAACAGATTTCTCAAAATCATAAGATCGATCAATCCCTTGATATGAATCACATACTACCTGATCTCCAGACAGCATTAGAAACGAAGAAATCTGTTTCACTCAACTTACCGATCAAAAACACGAATCGTGTAGCCGGTACGATTGCTGGTAGTGAAATTACAAAACGATTCGGTGAAGAAGGTCTTTCAGAAGATACTGTTACTCTTAACTTTACTGGATCTGCTGGTCAAAGCTTTGGAGCATTCGTGCCACGTGGCATGACGCTTTATCTGAACGGAGACAGCAATGATTATTTTGGTAAAGGATTGTCTGGCGGAAAATTAATTGTTGCACCACCTAAATCAGCAGAGTATTTAGCTGATGACAATGTTATCCTAGGAAACGTTGCTTTTTATGGAGCTACAAGTGGTGATGCATATATTAATGGATTGGCTGGTGAAAGATTCGCGGTTAGAAACAGTGGAGCTAACATTGTTGTTGAAGGAATCGGAGATCATGGTTGTGAATATATGACTGGTGGTCGAGTAGTTGTCTTAGGAGATGTTGGAAAGAACTTTGGAGCAGGTATGAGTGGAGGCATTGCCTACATCTACACGCATCAGCCACTTTTATTGAAGCAGTTATGTAACAAAGAAGGTATTGAGTTTGAGCGATTAATCGATTCTGAAGAAACAGAAACAGTCAAGCAGATGGTCATTCAACATTTTTCATACACTCAAAGTAAAAAAGCTGCAGCTATTTTACAAAATTGGAAATTACAACATTCGCATTTTGTGAAAGTCATTCCATCTGACTATAAGGAAATGATCAAGAAAATAGAAGAAGAGAAAAAAGCAGGTTATTCAGAAGATGAAGCGATCATGAATGCTTTTGAAGCTGGATCAAGCTCAGCGAAAGCAAGCGGCAGACCTGGACCAACAAAATTAATTCTGAAATAAAATGAGATGAGGGGAGAGATGTTAAATGGGAAAACCAACAGGATTTTTGGAGTACCCAAGAGAAGAAACGATAGAGAGAAAGCCTCTCCAGCGTCTTAAAGATTGGAAAGAATATACGGAAAAACAACCTGAAGATATGTTGAAAAGGCAAGGCGCTAGATGTATGGATTGCGGAACACCTTTTTGTCATATCGGTATAGAGATTAATGGGGCTGCGTCTGGCTGTCCCATTAACAACCTGATTCCAGAGTGGAACGACCTTGTCTACAGAGGAAAATGGAAAGAAGCTCTGGACCGTCTATTAAAAACAAACAATTTTCCTGAATTCACAGGTCGTGTTTGTCCCGCTCCTTGTGAAGGCTCATGTACAGTTGAGTTAGCTGGCCCTGCTGTTACGATAAAGAACATTGAAAAAGCAATCATTGATAAAGGTTTTGAAAATGGCTGGATTCAACCTAGAATTCCAGATAAAAGAACAGGAAAAAAGATCGCTATCGTTGGATCAGGACCAGCTGGGCTTGCAGCTGCAGATCAGCTGAACCAAGCGGGTCATTCTGTTACCGTTTATGAAAGAGCAAATAGAGCTGGCGGATTGTTAACCTATGGAATTCCTAACATGAAGTTAGATAAGGATGTAGTGGAAAGACGGATCAAATTATTAAGACAAGAGGGCATTGATTTTATCCTTAACACAGAGGTAGGAAAAGATATTACTTCTGAAGAACTGAAAAATCATTTCGACTCCATTATTCTTTGTACAGGAGCACAAAAACAAAGAGATTTGACTCTTCCTGGAAGAGAAGCAGAAGGTGTTCATTTTGCTATGAACTATCTCACTCAAGCTACGAAAAGATTATTAAATATTGAAGTTTCAGAGCCATTCATTGATGCAGAAGGTAAACATGTCATCGTAATCGGTGGTGGTGACACGGGTGCTGACTGCGTGGCAACAGCTCTTAGACAAAAGTGCAAGAGTGTCGTCCAATTTGGAAAACATCCTAAACTTCCTGAAGTACGTAGTGAAGCTAACATGTGGCCGGAGCAACCTAATATTTTTACAATGGACTATGCTTATGAGGAAGCGACAGCTCAATACGGTCAAGATCCTAGGGAGTATTCTGTTCAAACAAAGAAACTCGTATCAGATCAAGACGGTCGTCTGAGAGAACTTCATACGGTTCAAATGCAACGTACGTCAGATGATGCTGGAAATTTGGTTTTTAAAGAAATTCCTGGATCCGAACAGATTTGGCCAGCAGACCTTGTTTTCATCGCTATTGGCTTTGAGGGCGCAGAACTGCCAGTCTTAAAAGAATTTGGAGTTGAGATCAAAAACAACAAAGTTGATGCTAAACATGGTGATTATCGGACAAATATAGATGGCGTATTTGCTGCAGGTGACTCTAGACGTGGTCAGAGTTTAATCGTTTGGGCGATTCAAGAAGGGCGTGATTGTGCACGTCAAGTTGACCTATCGTTGATGGGTAGTACGGTTTTGCCTTAATACTTTTTTCCATGCTACAATAAACTCCAAAAGCCATAAGCTTTTTATCTATGATAAAATAAGGTTTAGGCAAAAAACAATTCTTTTATTTATAAGGAGTAGACGCATGGAAAAAGTACTTATTTTTGGACACAAAAATCCAGATACTGACACGATTACATCAGCGCTTGTTTATGCTGACTTAAAATCTAAATTAGGACAAAATGTAGAAGCCATTCGCCTAGGTGAGATTAATGGTGAAACACAATATGCATTAGATTATTTTAATGCAGAGCTTCCTAGACTTGTTGAACATGTCTCTGCTGAAACAAACGCAGTAATCTTAGTTGATCATAATGAACGTCAACAAAGCGCAAATGACATTGATAAAGTAAGAGTGTTAGAAGTTATTGATCACCATCGTATCGCAAACTTCGAAACGAGCGATCCTTTGTATTATCGTGCGGAGCCTGTTGGCTGTACGGCTACAATCTTGAACAAGATATACAAAGAGAAAGGTGTTCAAGTTGAGAAAAATATTGCAGGACTTATGCTCTCTGCTATTATTTCTGACTCTTTGTTATTCAAATCACCTACTTGTACAGAAGAGGATGTTGCTGCAGCACGCGAACTTGCTGAAATTGCAGGAGTAGATGCTGAAAAGTACGGTTTAGAAATGCTAAAAGCTGGAGCAGACTTAAGTGATAAATCGGTAGAAGAGTTGATTTCACTTGATGCTAAAGAATTTAACATCGGTGAAAGTAAAATTGAAGTTGCTCAAGTGAATACGGTGGATGCTAGCGATGTAATGAAACATCAAGAAGAATTAGAATCAGCCATTACTAAAGTGATTGCTGATAAAGGGCTAGACCTATTCATGTTTGTTGTAACGGATATTTTAACAAATGATTCAACAGCTTTAGCTCTTGGTAAGAAATCACAATCTGTTGAAGAAGCTTATAACGTTAAATTAGAAAACAATACAGCCGTTCTTAAAGGTGTTGTTTCTCGAAAAAAACAAATTGTACCTGTATTAACAGAAGCAATGAGTAAGTAGTATAAGTGCTAAAAGGGTAAAACCAAACACGAAGGTTTTACCCTTTTATTGTGCCATCCACTATTCGTGCTTCTTTAAAAACAGTATTGACAATCTAAAAGAGACTGCTATCATTTAAGTCAGAAACCAACTACATAAAAACGAACCACTAGGGGTGCCTTTTATAAGGCTGAGATCAAAGTGAAACTTTGAGACTCTTAGAACCTGATCTGGATTATACCAGCGTAGGGAAGTGGTGTTGCGGAGTATATATTCCTATGTTGAATTCTCCATATACAACCACTTTCTTAGCTGAAAGTGGTTTTTTTGTTGGATAAAACAAGGAGGATTCATATGAACACATTTACTGATATCTTGCGAGAAAGAGCGGCTTCTATTTGGGAAGCGAACCTTCAACATCCATTTGTTAGAGGAATTGCAGAAGGTGACCTTTCTTTAGAATGCTTCCGGTATTATGTTTTACAAGATTCGTATTACCTATCTCATTTTGCAAGAATTCAGGCGATGGGAGCAGCAAGAGCAGAGGATTTGTATACGACTTCTAGGATGGCGGTACATGCACAAGGTACAAATGACGCTGAGTTAGGACTTCATGAGACGTTTATGAAACAGCTGGGGGTGACAGAGAAAGAACTGACAAGTTTTGAGCCCGCTCCAACTGCTTATCATTATACATCTCACCTTTACCGAGTAGCAGAGTCTGGAAGCTTAGGAGAAATCATTGCTGCCATTCTACCATGTTATTGGATCTATCAAGAAATAGGTGAAACGTTTAAAGGAGCAAAACCACAAGAGCCGATCTATCAGGAGTGGATCGCTGCATATGGCGGTGAATGGTTCTCAGAACTGGTAAACGAACAGATCGATAGATTGAATCAATTGGCTGAAAACGCAAGCGACCAGGAAAAAAGCAAAATGATTCAACATTTCTTAATTAGTTGTCAGTATGAGTATTCCTTTTGGGAGATGGCTTATACGTTAGAAAAATGGCCGATTCCATTCAGCCTAGCGACAACAACGACCGGGAGTGAAGCGTAGCATGCAAAGAGGTTTAAAGTTAACAGATATTCTTATCACCATTGTAATCTCGATCGCATTTGGCATCTTGTATAAAATATGGGGGCCGCTCTACTATGCGGTTAAACCATTTGGTCTTCACATCGATCAGTTGATATACGGAATGTGGTTCATGGCAGCAACAGTTGCGTTCTTAATCATTCGAAAGCCTGGAGTTGCTCTTTTGGCTGAAATTGCTGCTTCTTCAGGAGAATTTTTAATGGGTTCTGAATTTGGACTTGAAGTATTACTATACGGAATCATTCAAGGATTGTTTGCAGAGTTGATCCTTTTCGCATTTCGTTATAAACGAGTTGACCTTTTTGTCATCTCGCTTGCTGCGTTAAGTTCATGTGCAGGATCTTTAATCATGGACTTTTACAAAGGATATATTGGTGATCTTTCAACATGGAACCTAACTTTATTTATCGTATTTAGAGTAATCAGTTCTATATTGTTTACAGGGGTGTTTGCCGTTTCTATCGTAAAAGCTTTAGAAGCTACAGGTGTAACAAATTTAGTGCGAGCCTCTTCCAAAAAAGATCACGAAGCATTAGATCAATAACTGAGGTGGTTTGATGACAATCATAACATCTGTAAAAAATCTAAGATTGAAATTTCCAGGTGAGACAGAAATGCTGTTTAAAGATTTGAGTCTATCTTTTCATTCAGGTGAAAAAGTACTTCTTCTAGGCACATCTGGTTGTGGTAAATCCACACTCTTACAAGTTCTCTCTGGACTCGTTCCACATACCATTGACATACCCATGAAGTGTGAGGAGATACAGATTCCTGATCGATGGGGCTTTGTATTTCAAGATCCGGATACTCAATTTTGTATGCCTTTCGTTGATGAAGAGTTAGCATTTGTTCTTGAGAACCTTCAGGTGCCTCGAGAGGAGATGACAAGTAGGATTCGTTCATTATTAGAAGAGGTTGGCCTTGAACTCGATGACATCCATACACCGATTCAACATCTATCAGGTGGGATGAAGCAACGATTAGCCATCGCATCTGTATTAGCACTGAAACCAGATGTTGTATTTTTAGACGAACCTACCGCTTTTATTGATGAGAAGGGAACTGAACAGATTTGGGAAACGGTAAAAAGAGTCTGGAAAGATAAAACGTTAATTATCGTAGAACATAAAATAGAGAAAATCCTGGATTTCGCGGATCGTCTTATTGTATTTACACCAGGCGGAGAAGTCCTTGCTGACGGAGATACTTCGACGGTTTTTTCTCTTCATAAGGAAAAGATTAAGAAGTACGGAATTTGGTACCCTGGTGCATGGGATGAATATAAACGAATACCGACCGTTGATAATAAGTTTGAACTGAGGAACACCATGAAGTTGAAAAATTTCAAAGGGTATCGAAGCAAGGAAAATAAGATAGTAGTTGATGACATAATGGTTCATTCAGGAGAATGGATCACGATCATGGGTGAAAACGGAGCAGGAAAGAGTTCATTATTGTTAGCTTTGATGCAGCTTATTAAAACATCAGGAAACTATTATTTAAATGATGTGCATGTTAAAAAAACGAAAGACATCTTTGGGCTGGTTTACCTCGTATTTCAGAATCCTGAATACCAGTTCTTAACGCATTCTGTTTACGACGAAATAACATATGGTCTTCAAAAACATCAGGAAGAAGGAGTAAAAGAAATACTAACTTCTCTTGAGTTGACGAACAAAATGAATCAACATCCTTATAACCTATCTGTCGGTCAAAAACGACGTCTGAGTGTGGCAACAGCCTTTTTGCAAAAACCATCTATCTTACTTCTTGATGAACCAACTTTTGGACAAGACTCAGTAAACACGTTTAAACTTTTAGAATGGTTAGAACGAGAACGGCAAAAAGGGACGATTATACTTATGGTTACCCATGATCGCCATATTATGGAACAGTTTGCCACTCGATTATGGGAAGTTCAGAACGGTGAAATTGTAACGGATCATCAACTCAAAGAAGAGAAGGAGCTTCTCGATGAATTCATTGTTTGATGCCAAACACACATGGTTACACAGCATAAATCCTTCTCTAAAACTAGTAACGATATTGAGCTTATTCATAGTTGCGATCAATATTCACTTCCTGGATTTAATGGTTGGTTTTTTATGCGTGATCTTGCTATTGTTTATATTTGCTACAGGGTACTCATATAAACAATTATTTATACTGTCTCTGCCTTTTGTGCTTATCTTTCTTTCAACTTCTTCTTCCATGATTTTATTCGGAAAAGGAGAAACGATTCTTTACAAGTGGGCATATATACAAGTGTCGGAAGAGAGTTTAATACGGGGGATTCATTTAGGATTTAGAGCTTTGTCATTTGCTATGCTTGGCTTGCTATTTGCTTTAACCACCAAACCAGTCAAACTGTTTTATTCTCTCATGCAACAGTTCAGACTATCGCCTAAGTTTGCTTATAGTTTTATGGCAGCCATCCGATTAATTCCAATCATGGTAGAAGAATATCAAATGATTATCAATGCTCAAAGAGTTAGAGGAGTAGAACAGAAGAACAACTTTTTAAAAAGAATGAAGAGGCTTGCGATCCCTTTATTATCACAGAGTATTCGCAGAGCTTATCGCATTGCGGTTTCAATGGAAGCTAAGCGATTTCAATCCGATAAAAAAAGAACGTACTATTATAAAGTTGGCTTTTCAAGAAACGATCTGTTTTTTATCAGTTATTTTTTGCTCATGTTAGGTCTTATCTATATTCTTTCTATTCATGACCCCTTTCTTCCCAGTACGGATGTTAGATACTTACCGGAATAAGAGACTGAACGTAACCGTTTCAGACTCTTATTCTGATAAAGTTATGTTATCCTTGTGTTTAATGAGCTGGATATAGTTACCTACTTTTATTTTCATATATATAGCATGAGGTACTTGTAATTTCTGCCTATCCTCAAAGAATATAGTATATTGTGGTTGTGATATAAGTGAACTTCCCATACTTATTACTTTTTCACTTCTTTCTTTTTTTATAACATAACCTTGAAATTCGTCACTTTTAAATTCATCTTTTATATAACCAGACCACGCAAAGAACAGTAGAAATCCCGCAATAAATGTGCAAAATATCGAACTTACTTTTTGCATTTTATTCACCTCTGTTTTTAAATAGAAAGAAAAAAGAGAAAAATTGAAGGATTTGCTTGAGATTGATCTAATAATTACTGTGACAATAAGATCAAACCTACCCTTTTTTCATCACCTTGTCATGCCATGAAGTAAATAATAATAAGGCAATGATCGAACCGATTAAAGCAAAAGACATGTCCCATTGTGCATCCCAAATATCTCCTTGTGAACCTACAAAATCTTTCGTTTCACGCTTTGCTATCTTTCCCGCAATCCATTCAACAATTTCATAAAGGGCGGCAATTCCTAACGTTATACTTATGGCAATGAATTGTACCCATTTTCCAATGTGTAAAGGTGTTCTTACGAGAAGGATTTCTCGGATAACAATTGCCAACAAGCCTTTCATAAAGTGACCAAATCGATCATAGTGATTGCGACTTAAATTATATTGTTGTTGTAGCCAATCAAATAGTGGTACGTCATCATATGTGTAATGTCCGCCTATAAACGTCAGGATCGTTAGCAAAGCAATGATGCAATACGAAAGAGTCGTGAATCTTAATCGTTTATATAAGAAGAGTATAAAAATCAGGGCTACAAGAGATGGAGCTACCTCCAATATCCATATGGGGTAATGTGCTGGTTGAATCAGTGACCATAAAAAAAATAAGGAAACGATGATTAATAATAACAGATGGATTTTATTTATTTTCAAAGGCAATCCCTCACAATCTAACAGTAGTATTGATATTAAGTTAGAAATGTATTCTTTTCTGTGTATTTCACCATCTATGGGAGGATGTGATTAATCATGCCTAAAAAAATTGCAGTGGCCATTCTTCATGGTATTGGAAATCAAAGTGAAAATTTTTCTGATTTATTTATTGAGATGCTGACAAAAAGGTTTTCTCAACAGATAAAACCGTTTTACGCAACTCCCGAAGAAGAACTAGTGATTCAACCTATTTATTGGGGAAGTGTATTTAATGAAAAGGAATCACTATTATGGAAAAAACTAAATATAGAAGATAACTTAGATTTTAAGCAGTTAAGACAGTTTGTCATCCACTTTTTTGGGGATGCAATCGCTTATCAGCCAGTAGTTAATCATAATCCGAATTATATAAAGGTTCATGAGGTTTATGCGAAAGGACTACGTAAATTAAGTGAACATGCGGGGGAAGATGCACCACTCATCGTAATTGCACATAGTTTGGGTACCGTTATTTCGAGTAATTATTTTTATGATCTACAGTTCATTTCTGAAAAAATCGCTGAAGATGTATTGCAAAATATGCAGAAGACTCCGCTAGAAAAAGGAGAGACTCTAACAAGCTTTTACTCATTAGGAAGTCCTTTAGCTTTGTGGAGTCTTAGATATGCGGATTTTGATAAGCCGATATTAGTTCCATCACCACATCTACAGAATCATTATCCAGAACTAAATGGTAAATGGGTAAATATATATGATAAAGACGACGTTTTCGGTTATCCATTAAAAACAATCAATGACTCTTATAATCAAGCGATTGCTGAGGATAAAGAAATCAACAGCGGGAACTTTATAAGCAGTACTACACCACTTTCACATAATCATTACTTTAAAACGAATGAAATCATTCATGACATAGGTGACAATCTAGCGGAGATATGGAAACATTTGAATTTAGCGCCTGAGCGAAAATAACAGTTCTTACCGTATCTGGACACTTCTTTCAAAACACACTAGACACATAAAAACAAACATCCCATCATTCAGTAATGGGATGTTTTTGTTTTTAATAAAGTGAAGTATTATTCGTTTTTTGAGATTTCTTTATTCATTTGTGAGCGCAAAACCCATTTTAAGAATGGAGGTACAGCAAAAAAGATAAAAAGAATACGGAAAAGTTGATAGCCTGTAATCATCGTAACATCCTCTTCTAACTCGTGTCCTATAATTCCCATCTGATCAGCTCCACCTGGTGCCATACTTAGGAAACTAGTAATGAAGGAAAAGTTAAATTGATAGGTTAGTAGAAGACTCAGCAGAAGTGCGATAGTTACTAGCATGAAGCCACTAAACACCGCAATTGGAATCATTTTCGCTTTTTTTCTAAGCTTTTCAGGCTTTAATAATAATCCAATATAGCCTCCGATTAAAAATTGAGAAACATCAAGTATTGAACCAGGAAGTGGAGGACCTGTTAAATCAACTATATTTAAAGCTGCAATCCCAAGAATAGGACCGAGTAAAAAAGCAGTAGGAAGTTTTATTTTTTTTCCTATAAAAGCCATTCCAACAGAAAATAGTCCAAATGGAATAATCTGTGGGAAAAAGGAAGAAGAGGTTCCTTCCGAAATCACATCAGGAATAGTAGCGGAACTTCCTGAGGAAAAAATAGGACTGAAAATCAGAAAGGGAACAGCAAATATGATAACGATGAGACGTGTTACTTGAAAAAACGTAACGGTTGTAATATCAATTCCTTTAGTCTCTTCTGCAAAAGTAATAATTTGTGATAGACCACCAGGAATTGAACTGGTAAGTGCAGTCGGAAAATTGATGGATGTAGAACGAGATATTATAAGAGCCATGCCTGAACAGATTAATAATAATAAGATCGTCATAAATGCCATAGAAGGCAAGTGAGTGATCATAAGCTTTAACGTATCTTTTGTAAACGTTAAACCGATTGAATAACCAACGATGATCAAACCCGTATTTCTTAAAAAAACTGGCCAATATAAAGGGATCCAACTTAGTTGATTCACAATCAGTACGGCAGCCATAGTACCTAAGAGCCAAGGAATCGGCCAATTAAACACATTAAATAAGAAACCCCCTAAAAAGGCAATTGTCATAGTGATGAAGAGTTGAAAACTTTTATATAGCTTTAAACTTTTAAATTTCATTGTATAACCTTCTTCTTATGTTTGCTTTCGTTAATTAATAAACTTTCTTATTTTTTTCTTCAAATCTACACATACACTTTGCGATTCCACTTCTTATCAAACTAAATAGGATTTTTGATAGATGGGACTTTGAATTAAAGTATAGATAAATGTGAAAAGAAAAACTGGCCCTCCAATAATGAGACCGAGCAGTAAGACAAGGCACTCCATGAAGATTCGTACTCTACTAATTGAAAAGCCAGTTATATCTGATATAGATAACATCAGTCCATCTCTCGGACCCGCTCCTATTCCTGCCTCTGAATACATACCTCCACCAATTCCCATTAAAAAAATCCCTGCAAACAAGAGGGTTATATCAACTATGGTGTTCGTTGAATTAGGAAGTAAGTGAAGAAATAGAAAGAAGTCTACAAAAACGCCAACCAAAACTGCATTTAAAAAAGTTCCAATGTTAATATATTTCCGATTGATGATCATTGTACAAGTCATTAATAGAAAGCCCACTATAATATTCCATATTCCGATCGTGAAACCAAACTGCTCATACAATGCAAGGTTCAACACGTCCCATGGGCTGATTCCTAAGTATTTTACTTGAACGCTCATGGCAATTCCATAACTAAAGATTATTAATCCTATAAAAAAGAAGATTAGCTTAATAGTAAACTTCACCAATAACTCCTCTTTTCCAAAATAACCCTATAATTATCTTTGACTATAAAGCAATATGAGAAAAAATGAAAAGAAGTTGCTTACTATTTTATTGACATAATGACACTTTGTTATGAAGGATTTTACATGAGCGTTTGTCGAAATAGAATATCTACAAAGTAAAACAGGAGTGTGGACCATGGAATCGATTAAGGAAGCAAGTGAAAGCCATCTTGATTCATTGACGGAATTGGCTATAGCATTATGGCCAGACAATCAATTCAGTGAATTGAGAAAAGAATTCAAACAACTTCTAAATTCAGAAAAAGATAAAGTGATTGTATATTTAATTCATGCTGAACCTATTGCATTTATTCATGTTTCGATTAGAAGTGACTATGTGGAAGGATCACGATCCAGCCCTACAGGTTTTGTGGAAGGAATTTATGTAAAACCTGATCACAGAAGGAAAGGGATATCAAACAAACTGATTACTCAAGGGGAGAGTTGGTTAAAAACTAGAGGATGCAAACAAATAGGTTCTGATATTGAGTTGTCCAATGATACAAGTTATCACTTTCATACGAGCGTGGGTTTTAAAGAAGCAAATCGTTTGATTGCATTCATTAAAGATATAAAGTAAGTTTCTTTACTAAAAGATTGTTATTTACTAACCTCGTTTCTTCTAAGACAGTTGAATGGAGTAGAAGCTGCGTGCTTAGCATTTGAGAAGCTTCTCGCAAAGTTTGCGAGGAGGAATTCTTCTAACTGCGCCAGCATTTACTTGTAGACGTATGAGTAAGGATACTTCCTTGAGACGGGCTTTCCGAAAAGTAGAAGTAGCTCACTCGGCATTTATAAGAAATAAGTGAATGGGCTATGAAGGTATACTTTACTCATCATTGATCATTTATTTTTGACTCGAGTGCCTAGCCACTATAACTAATAGGTGAGACACTAAACAAGTTGCGAAAACAGCCTATTTAAAAGAATACACAGAATTGCGGGAAGCATTAAAGGCACATCATAGTGTCTTTTTTTAATGGATAAATTTAGAGTATACAAAGTTTTTAATATGTGAAACCTGTTAATCGACTCTATTTAAATGATGGGGTGTTATGTGTGTCCTTTAAAAACGTTAATCCTTTCGAACGTAAATGTTTATATTTTGCATTTTTCGTTATCCTTTTATATTTATCTCCTTTACTCATTTTAGGTGAGAATGCACACATTCGTGTCCATGATAATCTTGATTCCAACCTTGCTTGGTACAAGGTACTTAATGAGAGCGGGATGTTGTTTGGAAGTGTACATTCAACGATTCCGCAAGTTATTAACGGTCTCCCGAGAAACGCACTAGGAACAGAGTTTAGCGGAATTGTTTGGTTGCATGCCGTTTTCCCAACTATGACCGCTTATATCATCAGCCAAGCGATCACTCGGGTTTTCGCATTTATCGGCATGTATTTACTATTAAAAAATCATTTTTTATCTGAGCAAAAGTACACCTTAATCACGATCGGTACAGCACTTGCATTTGCGCTTACTCCATTCTGGCCGTCTGGAATGCTAAGTACACTTGGTATGCCTTTAGCATTGTGGGCATTTCTAAATATTCGTAATGGGGAAAAAGCATGGAGAAACTATCTAGTTCTCACACTGCTTCCGTTTTACTCAAGTTTTGTTCTCGGTTTTTTCTTCTTTTTATTTGCCTTAGGAATTTTTTGGTTTGTGGATGTTGTTCGAGGAAAAGGGTGGAATTGGCGTTTTTTCTTCTCCATAGTCTTAATGACTTCCGTTTTTCTTGTGATTGAATATCGGCTCGTCTATTCATTTATCTTTGATGATGAACCAAATACAAGAGATGAATATTTTCATGCTCGTTTACCTTTTTGGTGGGTGACGAGACTCACGTTTAAAAACTTTGTGCTCGGACATACACATGTAATGACAGTTCATGGTTTGATTATACTTCTCGCAACCATACTTGCCTTATTTTTAGTCTTTTTTAAGAGACTGTGGAAGCAGGAGAAAGTTTTTGTTTTTTTATTTGTTTTTAATTTCGCTTTATCTGCCTGGTATGCCTTTTGGTTCTATAAAGGATGGCTGCCATTAACAGAACGTTTTCATTTTATGGACACGTTTAATTTTGCAAGGTTCCACTTTTTGCGTCCACTCATTATATACATGGGATTTGCCCTCGGTCTGAAGATTATAATGGATCATAGTAAATCACTTAAAAGCGTCATTCCTTACATGATCATAGGGCAAATTATCATTCTCTGTTTATTTAATGATGAGATCATCTATAGAAAAAAGCCGAGTGTTAAAGAATTTTATGCGGAAGATTTGTTTCAGGAGATTGAAGATTACATAGCAAAACCCATGGCGAGCTATCGTGTGGCTAGTATTGGAATTCATCCTGCAATTGCACAATATAACGGTTTTTATACCCTTGATACGTATAACAATTTTTACCCTTTAACATACAAATACGCCTTTCGGGAAATAATGGAGAAAGAACTCCAAAAAAACAAAAGACTTCGTACGTATTTTGATGAATGGGGTGGACGCTGCTACATTTTTACCGATCAGCTTGGGAAACATTATATGTTTAAAAAGGATTCGAAAGAAAGATTGAACAACCTCCAACTTAATATCGAGCCTTTTAAACAATTAGGCGGGGAATACATATTTTCAGCTCTCCCAATCGATCATGCTGCGGATATAGGATTGCAGCTAGAAAAGGTGTTTCAATCTGATACAGCAGCGTGGAAAATTCATTTATACAAAGCGAAGTAAACAGGCAGGAGGTGCACATATGAAACAACCGGTTTTGACAATTGTTGTTCCTTGTTACAACGAGGAAGAGGTATTGCCTACAACGATTGATTCCTTGCATAAACTTCTGATGATAATGATAGCTGAGGAACAGATCTCAAGTGAAAGTAACTTGTTGTTTGTAGATGATGGCAGCAAGGACTTAACTTGGTCAATCATCCATAAAGGAAGTTTACAAGGAAATCATATTAGAGGCTTAAAACTTTCTCGTAATGTTGGACATCAGAATGCTTTACTAGCTGGCCTATTTACTGCAAAAGATACTTCTGATTGTGTTTTATCCATTGATGCTGATCTTCAAGATGATATACATGTAATCCCGTCATTTGTTGATATGTTTAAAAAAGGGCATGACATCGTATATGGTGTAAGGAAAAAAAGAGATTGTGACACATTTTTTAAGCGTAGCACTGCGGAGTTCTTTTATAGATTGATGAACAAAATGGGTGTCAACCTTGTCTATAATCATGCAGACTTCCGTTTAATGAGTAAACGAGCCTTACAAGAACTAGAAAAATTCGAGGAAGTTAATATGTTTTTACGAGGTATTGTTCCTTTAATTGGATATAAATCAACCTCTGTATTTTATGATCGAAAAGAGCGCCTAGCAGGTGAGACAAAATATCCGTTAAAGAAGATGCTATATTTTGCATTCGATGGAATTACTTCTTTTTCTGTAACTCCCATTAGATTCGTTTTAATTACAGGTCTTGTTTCTTTTTTTGTCAGCTTACTATTCGGGGTATATTTTATCTCCTTGAAATGGATCGGAGAAACTGAAACGGGATGGACTTCACTGATTACATCCATATGGCTGATTGGGGGTCTTCAACTCATAGGGATAGGGCTTATCGGAGAGTATATTGGAAAGATTTATAAAGAGTCAAAGCGCAGGCCAAAGTTCATTGTTGAAATCGATTCAAAAACATTTACACAGCCACTTCCATTAACGAATACACAGAGAGTGAAAGATGAATCTTATAATCTCAACCTTCGAAAACTTCCTGAAACCAACTAACTCCCTTATCCGCTTTTTATTAGTTGGCATCGTAAATACATGTATAGGACTTTCTATTATTTTTCTCTTGATGAACGGAATTGGAATGAGCTATTGGATGTCTACATTCATTGGTAACACAAGTGGTGCTGTAATTAGTTATGTTTTAAACCGTAATTTCACATTTAAAAGCAACACTTCATTGGGAGCGAGTGGCATACGGTTTGTGGCGGTAATTTTAATTTCTTATTTTGGCGGTTATGGTATGAGCGATCTACTATGGTCCGGAGTACTTAACGATACAAGCTTCATTCTAGTTACGAATAAAGAAGCTTCCGTATTGTTCGGAGCTTGTCTATATACCCTAATGAACTATTTCGGACAAAAGTATTTGGTATTTAATAAAACGAGGTGACCATATCGTGAAACGTAAATTTCTTCTGATACTAAGTGCTGCGTACGTCATATTTATGGCTTACCTTTGTTTTTATTATTTTACGAAAGGTGAAACACATAGTTATCAGGTTGCTTTTGGGGCAATATTCTGCGGACTTATTCCGTTGTGCTTGATCCTTTTTACGAAAATAAAGTTTAATATGCCAATCATGATTTCCTATTTTGCCTTTTTATTTGCTTCACAATATTTAGGGTCCATTTTGGGCTTTTACCATTTAGGCTGGTGGGATACCTTCTTACACCTATTAAGTGGCGCATTATTGGCATTTGTGGCAATCGCTCTTTATGAACGAATGACACATCAACATAGTAGGAATGATATCTCTTATTGGCTCGTATTCTTATTCGTACTTGCCTTTTCCGTTTTTGGCGGGGTCGTGTGGGAAATTTATGAATTCAGCATGGATCAATTTTTTAATATGACCTTACAAGGCGGAGGAAACTTTGATACGATGGTGGATTTAATTGCCGATACCACAGGAGCAATCGTTATAGCAGCAATTGCAGCAGTGAAAACAAAAAAAAGATTTAAGATGTCTTAAGGAAACAACCACACAAAACCACATTTTACGCATATTTCCTATGAATATGCGTTTTTTTATTTAATAAATTTGTTTAAAAAAGTTTTAGAATACCTATTGACCTTCACGTTGCGTAAAGGTGTAAAGTGAGAATTGTCAGGAGGTGATCACATGGAATACACCATTCAGAAGCTTGGTTTATTGGCGGGAGTCAGCACCAGAACTTTACGTTATTATGATGAGATTGAAATTCTTAAGCCGGCAAGAATCAACTCGTCCGGATATCGTATATATGGTGAGGAGGAAGTGAATAGACTACAGCAAATTTTATTCTACAAAGAACTCGGGCTTCCATTAGATCAAATAAAGGAAATCATAACATCACCAACATTTAATGCAGCTGTAGCACTCCATGAACACCGTGAAAAACTCCTGAACAAACGAGAACAGTTAGACCGTCTAATCGCGAATGTGGATCAGACGATTGCAGCTAACGAAGGGAGAATTACGATGACAGATAAAGAGAAATTTGAAGGGTTTAAACAGCAAATGGTTGAAGAGAATGAACAAAAATATGGTAAAGAGATTCGTGAAAAATACGGAGATCATGCTGTAAATCAATCAAACGAAAAAGTGTTAAACATGATTCAAGGTGAGCATGATACAGCAACAAAACTTGCTGAAGAAATTCACACGATACTTGCTAAAGCACTCGAAACAAGTGACCCTGCAGGAGAACTGGCTCAAAAAGCAGCTGATCTTCATAAACAATGGCTGATGTTGTACTGGAACGAATACAGCAAAGAAGCACATGCGGGTCTTGCACAGATGTATGTGGATGACGAACGGTTCACGGCATATTATGATAAAGAGCAGCCAGGAACGGCGAAATTTTTAAGAGATGCGATCCACATTTATACAGGGAAGAGAAATTAGCGATTTAGCAAGACTGGTAAAGGAGATAACCATCGAAGGTTATCTCCTTTTTGTTTTATTCATTACCCAGGTTCGTTTAAACTAAGGAAAGAGTGAAAGAAGGGATGACATGATATGACTGAAAAACTATATTATTCTTCACCGTATACAATCGAATGGGAAACAACCATAAAGAAATCATTTGATAACGACGGTAAATTTTTTATTGTTTTAGAGAGTACCGCTTTTTATCCAACAGGTGGCGGCCAGCCGAATGATACTGGGACCATCAATGGCATAAATGTCTTGGATGTGTTTACTGAAAAGGATGAAGTGATTCACCAATTGGACAGGCTGCCAGAAACATCTTCGGTAAATTGTAAGTTGAATTGGGATAGAAGGTTTGACCACATGCAGCATCATAGCGGACAGCATCTGTTATCAGCTGTTTGTTATTCCTTACATGGCGCACGAACAATCAGTTTTCATCTAGGAACAGAATATGCGACGATCGATATAGAGATGGATGTGCTGAATCAGAATCAAATGGATAGGCTCGAACAAGCAGTTAATGAAGAAATTTATAAAAATAGAATGGTACATACTTACTTTGTTAACGATGAAGAGCTTCAACAATTACCATTATTAAAAATGCCTAAAATTACAGAGAACATACGAATCGTTGAAATTGAAGGAGTTGAGCACAATGCTTGCGGAGGCACACATGTCCGTTCAACAGCTGAAATTGGCATCATAAAACTATTAAAAGCTGAGAAACAAAAAGGAGCGGTAAGATTATATTTCAAATGCGGTATACGAGCACTTGTTGATTATAATGAGAGTTTGAAGATCCTTGGATTGATAGCTGCTAAATTTAACACCGGCCGAAATGATGTTTTAAATCGCTTAGAGAAATGGGAAGCGGATCAGCTAGATATGGAAGTGGAAATGAAGCGTCTTAAAGAAGAGAACAATAGTTATTTAGCAAAAGAAATTCTTACACATGTAACAAATGATTTCCTTACGTATGTATTTAAAGAAAAATCGTTTGATGATACAAAAGAGCTTGCAATAAAAATTGCAAATGAAAATGAGTTACTCATTTTATTTGCTGCAATACAAGATAATCGTATTATATTCATGCATAACGGAACAAACGAAATTCAGTGCGGCAAATTTTTCAAAGAATACCTTAGCTCATTCAATGGTAAAGGGGGCGGAAGCGATACATCCGCTCAAGCTGGTTTTTCTTCAACAGAAGACATGCAACGTTTTGTAGAATTTGCTCGGGAGAACCTCTCTAAGGATTTATAAACAAACAAAAGATAACATAGCAGAAAAGGAGTGAGGCACATGCCCACACTCCTTTTTTTATATCAAGAAAATTGCCACAATCGTTGTTACTACTAAGCCAATGGTAACTGGTTTTAGGTTTCTTCTAGCGAGTTCAAATGGATCGACACCACAAATCGCCGCCGCGGGAATCAATGCCCAAGGCACCAAAGTCCCTCCACCAACCCAAATGGCTGCGATTTGACCTAATGCAGTCAGAGTAGCGGCACCAGCACCAATTGCTGTTCCAAATATGTTCGCAACCGAGCCTGCTAACGAAATACCTGAAAAACCAGAACCATCTAGACCCGTAATGGCTCCTACAGCTGTTAAAGTTATGGCACCAATCTCCTTGCTTAAAGGAACAACAGACGCAAGTGCTACACCAAGATCGTTTACGATTCCGTGAGATGTCTTTGGAAGAAACTCACCAATAATTTTAGCAAAACCTGAATCTCCAAGGTAAAAGAACGCTGCAATTGGAATTACAGGACCAAAAACTTTAAATCCAAATTGAAAACCATCAATTAGATAAGAAGTTGTTTTCTCTAAGCCCTTATTTTTATGACTCACCATCGTAATTAAAAGAAGGATAAAGACTGAGGTCCCACCGATCAGCGCTGTTGCATCTCCGCCTTGTAAATTGAGAATCGACATGGCAGCTACATCAAGAGCAAACATTAACGGAATAAACAGAGCAAAGAATCGCTTCTTTCCCTGTGACAACAAACTTAATTCTTGATCCGTTGTTTCCTTTATCCGTTCAGCCGTTACCCCAGTCGTGCTATTCAACTTACCTGACTTCAAATCTCGCTTTAAAAAATAGAACGCCGCTATTATAGTAACTAATCCCATTACAAATACGAGCGGAATACTCGCATCAATTACTTCACTGACCGGAAGTCCTGCAGCATCAGCTGTTAATTTTGGCGCAGCTTGAATAATAAAATCACCCGAAAGAGCTATTCCGTGACCAAACAAGTTCATGGCCATGGCTACACCTAGAGCAGGAAGACCAACACGAATAGCTACAGGCAGAAGTACAGCACCCATAAGTGCCACTGCCGGCGAAGGCCAGAAGAACCACGAAATGATCATCATTAGAATACCTATCGTCCAATAAGCAAGTGACGGAGTACGTATTAATTTAGAAAACGGCGAAATCATCACATCATTAATCCCTGTTGTGGTAAGGGTTCTGCTCATAGCAACGATAATAGAGATCACAAGAATCGTAGGTAGAAGTTCGGTGATCGCATAAATGAAACTATTAAATATACTACTTATCGAACCACTTAAAGAACCTGTAGCTGTTATAGCAATTAAAAAAATACCCACAATACAGATCAGAGTCGTATCGCGTCTTTTCACCATAAAACCTATGATTAAACCGATAAACACAACATAAATCCAATGCAGCGCTGTAAGTTCAACGCCCATCTGTATTCCTCCCTTGTGAAATGGGTGAATAGCCCTTTCGTCATGTAATACAGAATATGATGGGGAGGAAAAGGGGTGAGGAGAACTTTTACTGCTTAACGTTGCGTTTTATTTTTTGAAGATAATCATAAGTGAAATAAGAGAATGTAAAGATAAAGAGGGTATAGCACAAATTCCAGATAAAGTTCTCCGATAAATGATCTAAATGTACAAATTTAATAAATTTATTAAACACATCTAACAAAAACACGTGAATGATATATATGCCTAAAGCATTAGCTCCTACTTTTGTAACATATAAACCTTTTCCTAACTTTTTATGATTAAGGGCAAATAAAAATAAAAACGCTGTTAAAAGAATCGTTGAGAAAAAATATTCGCCATGGCTACCTGACAATACTTTGTCTAATATATACCCTTCCATTGGTTGAACAACTGCACCGATAAGAGCTAAACCCAAAAACGTCCGTCCACTAACTTTATTTAAACCGCTCAGCCGGCTATTTGATGCGAAGAATACGCCAAGTGTCGTGTAAAATAACCCAAAGAACATTGCATCACGAGTGCTGTTAATAGGAAATTTAATAAACATTGTGTATGCCTGACCTAATAGGCCAATCAAGTTTAAACAAAAGCTAATCAAAAAGAGTAAAGTGATTTGTTTAAACCTAAAAAATACATAAACAGCGATCGTTGACCAAATTAACGCTGTCAAAAACCAGAGCTGATAGCCGCTCGTCCCTTTTCCATAATACAAAAGATTTAATAACGTAAATTGTTCAAAATATGCTTTCAGTTTTTCGGCAATATGAACTTCATCAAGTAAGATTAGAACAACATCATAGCAAGTGTAAAAAATCAACCAAACCAAATACAGCTTAATTAACTTCAAACAATAGCTTTTAAAATAGAGAAAAGGGGCATCTTCATGTTTCATCTTTTGTGCAAAAAAGTAACCAGATGCTGCAAAGAAAAAGGGAACAGCAAACCTAGCTACATTATCGATAATGAAATAACCCGCAAACCCATCTAGAGGAAAAACATGTATGACAACAACAGCAAATATCGCAAAAAATTTTATATAATCAATGGAATAAATACGCTCCATTTCTGTGCCACCTTTAAGAATTTATACACTACTATCAGTATGAACATTCCTTTGGCATTCCAACATTTTATGTTAAATTCTTTGAGCATTAACAACAGTAAATAGTGACACCAAATTGGAATTAATGTAAAATTATTACTGTTATAAGTACGATAACGAAAAGAGGTAACTATATGTTATCTCTTTTCTTTTTGTTACATACATTCAACAAAGGAGAAGATTAGGGGGCAGTATGATGGACCAGTCCAGGTTTATTAAAGATCTAAACGAGTTAAGAGAAGGAGGATATGTAAAGAAGAAGGATTATTTAAACGTGCTTGATGGTTATTACAGATATAGAGAAGATGTTAGAAGAAAAGAAATTAACGATACGATTGTACATACAGCAAAAGTTTCGAGTGATGAACCTAAACATAATCCACAGCCAGTAAAAACAATAACTCCTCCACCAATAAAGCCGAAAGTGGAAATCACACCTGAACAGAGAAGAGAAAGAAATCTTACAACCATAATGGCAGCGGGAGTAATTCTGCTTTTATTAGGAGGACTTACTCTAGCTACAAGCAACTGGGAAGTCTTTAGCTCGATTACAAAAACGATGTTAGTTGGAGGTATCGCTTTATTATTTGGTGGCCTAGGCGCACTTTCAGAAAAAGTACTTCATATTAGAAAAACTGCCTTTACGTTCTTTGTTCTGTTTGCTTTGTTTATTCCCATTACCGTACTCTCAGCTGGTTATTTTGAATTATTTGGAGAATGGCTCAGTTTTAATGGGGAGGGAAGATATATATTAGGTGTTATGACGACAGTTGTTTGTACACCGATCTATTATTATTTTGGAGTATACTTTAAATCCAAACTATTCAGCTGGTTTACTTTTGTTGCTACCGCAATTGGGTATGCGTATTTAATCCTCTCGTTTGGCTTAACAAAGGAAGCTTTTTATTTTGTTTATGCATTAGGAAATGTAGGGTTTATTCTTTTATATCATTTCCAAAAAGCAAAGCAATCTATATATCTTCAAATCTTACCTTTGTTTATACAAGTTAACTTGATTCTATCGACACTGTTCATATTAATTCTATTTGAAAATCAACTTTATCAAAGCTTCAATATCATCTTAACTGCCGTATTATACTTATCGATGAGAATGGTCAATCAAAGAAAAGAATATGAACTTTTCTTTATTGGTTTTATCACGTATGGTCTTTATCAAATGATTCAAAACTCTCTATTAATAGAATATCGTTTGTTCTTGATCGTGCTTATACCACTCGTATTAGTGGTGGTTGCTAATTTTTCAGATACAGTTTTAAAAAAATATTATCAGCTTGCTAATGGAGTAATATCTATACTTGCTTTCTTATATATAACTGTTGAAGGCGTGTTATTGTCTGTAGGAGAAGGCAGTGTGTGGTTGTTATTAGGGTATCTTGTTTTAGCTGGTAACTTTATATTCTTAAGCTACAATTCTACGTTTTTCTTCTTTAAATATTTGGCACCGTTTTATCTATTCTGTGCGTTTATGGAAGTGTATCAGGTGACGGGTGATCGCTTTGAAGATTATTGGACGCTAGCAATCGGTATCTCAAGCGCATTATCTTATTCTATCGGACAGTATCTCAAACCACTGAACAGAGCAAGCCTAATAGTGGGTGGTGGAGGATTATTTATTAGTTTTCTATTATCCTTGGAATTCATTTATTATGGTCAAGGAAGTATGATTTCTGTTATTTTGATCATACTATCTGTTCGTCATTTCTTAATTGAAAATGGAAAAGAAAGAATGTTAGCCACCTGGCTTGTACCCATTTTTACTTTTTTTAGTTTCTGCCTTTTGGGGATGAAGTACTTGCCATCACCGACATTATCATACTCTTTACTTCTTGGCAGTGTCGTCACTTTAGTAGTCTATCTTTGGCAAAGAAAGCAGAAGCAGCTTGCAACTTCATTTATTTCTATTACGACCATAACGACGATTTTAAATTTCCTTGTCACCTTAGTCGAAAGTGATTTTACGTGGCTAAAAATTCTATCGTCTATATTTCTAATGCTAGTGTTATGGTTTTTCACTAACCATTTTAAGTGGGCGATTGGGTACTCTGGTATACAGATTGCATTATTCTTTGCACTTAATCATGTAGCGGAACTCCTTGGATTTACAATAGGTACTGAGGAATCCGTTTATGCGTTCATCCTCATTTCCTATTTGTTATTAATGAGTAGCGAGGTAATCCACAAGATTGACTTAAGTAGTGAATATCCAACGAAAGCTGTTTCTCACTTAATAACCTTAATCATAGGCTTTTATGCTTTACTCGTAACAACTTCAGCAGCTCCTTTCATACTACTTGCTACAGTATATGGAGTTTACGTGTTCCGTGCTCGCAAGGAGATAGAGATCAGATATAATTTTTACGCTAGCTTGATATTCTTAGCAATTGGATTCCATTACTTTATTAGAGAATGGCTGACGAATGAAGGTCCTGTTGTTTACAGCATACTTCTAGCTGGTTTCTACTTTATTTTTAACAATGAATGGAGAAAGCGATTAAGGCCCTTCATTGTTCCTTTTTCCGTCATTTTCTTGGGAGAGTATATTACGATTAGAGAGTTTAATGAGGTCTATCTTATTATCCATACTCTTGTCTTAATCGGCTTCATCTTGTTCTATCAATCGTTAAAGAGATACTGGACGTACGCATCTGTAATATTGCTGATCTATTTAATGATAGATATAGAAGATTGGGTAATGATGAATAATACGGCTACAGAAATGTATTCACTCGCATGGTACATTTCTGGAATTTCGATTTCACTTGCAGGTATGTATTTCTTTACAACGTTATATAAAAAATCAGATTATCTTCAATTTGATTTCTTTGCAGTTTTTGGAATACTTTATGTGCTTACAGGATTGGTGCGATCGGAAAATGTGTTAACAACGATTGGTCTAGTCATACTTGCTATTCTTCTTTATGTTCAAGGAAATCGGTTGTTAAATGTTTTGATTGGAAAGAGAATACTCCAAACATGTTCCAGCTTACTTGCCCTGTTCTCTTATTATTCACTCCTTGATCAATTTGAGATCCCAGTTATTATTCAAACTGAATTAATGATACTTCCTTGGATTTTGTTAAGTTATGTGATCACAAGAAAAATGTGGGACATATCGGAACATTTAGCTAACATAATTCAATATGTGTTACTTGGTGTAATAGGGATAACATTGATGATCGATGCGATAGACAGTTATCAAGTAATGGATGCGATCATACTTGGTTCTTTATCATTTGCTAGTATCATTTATGGATTTATCTCAAAACAAAAAAGTTATTTCTTTACTGGATTGATCGTACTACTTCTGAATGTCTTGGTTCAAACACGTCCATATTGGGGGAACATGCCTTGGTGGGTATACTTATTATTAACAGGAATCCTTCTCATTGGATTTGCGAGTTATAATGAATTCAAGAAACAAAAAGGAATTGATTCTCCACCATTAAAGGATATAATTTTAAATAAATGGAAACATTGGTTTGGAGAGTGGAAATAACTTCTCTTCTAATAAGGGGGATTAATGAAGTGGAACAAGATCAAAACAAACCCAAAATCACAATGGGTATGCTTTTTCAAAACAAAGTAATTCGTACCATTCTTTTTTCGGTACTCTTTTTACAGATCGGGATATGGGTTCGTAACTATTCCATCCTATTGTACGTGATAGAAAAAACGAACGAAAATCCAATCGCGGTATCTTTAATATCAGTAGCAGAGTTTGCTCCAATATTCTTGTTTTCATTTATCGGTGGAACGTTTGCTGATAGATGGAAACCCAAAAAGACGATGATTTGGTGTGATTTATTAAGCGCTGTATCTATCTTTGTCGTATTATTAACACTGCTTTTTGGAAGCTGGAAGGTCATATTCTTTGCAACGCTCGTTTCATCGATCTTGTCTCAATTTTCTCAGCCATCAGGTATGAAGTTATTTAAGATTCATGTACCTGAGGAAATGGTACAGTTAGGGATGTCGATGTATCAAACACTTTTTGCTGTATTTATGATTCTAGGTCCAATTCTCGGGACGTATGTTTACCAGCAGTTTGGGATTACAACAGCTATCGCAATCATGGGAATCGCGTTCGTATTGTCTGCTGTTATTCTCTTATTACTTCCTCCTGATGAAGAAGTGGAAAAGACAGAGGAGAAACCATCGATCTGGTTAGAAATGAAGGAAGGTTTCAGCTATGTACTTAACAGACGCTCTTTAACTTTACTTGGTGCATGTTTCGCTGTTGCTGGATTAGCTTTAGGGTTAACACAGCCTTTAACGGTCTTCTTAGTTACAGAGCAACTTGGTCTTCCTAAAGAAGAGTTGCAATGGCTCATGGCGGCATTTGGAACGGGAATGATTCTAGGCGGTGGTTTGACGATAGGAATCGCAAGCAAAGTGAAACCACAATTATTATTGGCTCTAGGAATGGGAGCAAGTGCGATCGGATTTATGATTATGGGATTCTCCGAACATTTCTGGTTGACCTTATCGGCCGAGTTTATAAGTGGTCTATTCATGCCATGCGTTCACATCGGTATCAATACACTCATTCTCCAGAATACAGAGGCTAAATTCATCGGCCGTGTTAATGGTATATTAAATCCATTATTTATGGGTGCGATGGTTCTTACGATGTCGATTACCGGTTGGCTAAAAGAAACTTTTTCACTTGTGTTGATGTTTGAGGGGGCAGCACTTCTATTTGCAATCGGAATATTGACGATGCTCCCGCTTATTAGACAAAAAGTTGTTCCGATGGCTGAAGTCGAGAAAGCCTAAATGAAAAGATCCTCAAAAGCTTGGTATAGCGTTTGAGGGTTTTTTTTTTATGCATCGTGTTAGCTCTAGCTGAACCGCAATGGTGTATGTGTCAATAAGTGTCGAAGATTGTAAACTCGTGGATAAACAGCAAAATCTCGTGGATTGGAGTTCTAAATTTGTGGATTCACTATTTATATATTTAATTAACGGCTAGAATCAAACCATCATAAAATACTGTAGGCGTCATTTCATCCACGAACCGTTTTTTAAACTGTGGAAATGGGTATTATAGATATATTTCCATCATTATTACAATAAATCTTGAATGTCTAAAATATAAGGGGAATCTATCATATGTCTATCTCACCAGATCACCGTATAACATTACATGGGTTTAATAATCTCACCAAATCTCTTAGCTTTAATCTGTACGATGTTTGCTATACGAAAACGAGAGAAGAGCGAGAAGCGTATCTTGAGTATATCGATGAACAATACAACGCTGAAAGACTTACGAATATTTTGCAAACTGTTTCTGATACGATAGGAGCTCATGTTCTAAATATAGCTAAACAAGATTATGTACCGCAGGGTGCTAGTGTTACTGTACTCGTCTCAGAAGGACCGATTGTGGAAGTACCCACCGATTCATTTGATGAAAATTCAACAGCTATGCCAGAATCTGTTGTTATGCAACTTGATAAGAGTCACTTAACGGTTCATACATATCCTGAATTTCATCCTGATGAAGGAATCAGTACGTTTAGAGCGGATATAGATGTTTCCACCTGTGGAGAAATTTCTCCGCTTAAAGCACTCAATCATCTGATCGATTCCTTTGACATGGATATTGTGACGATAGATTATCGGGTTAGAGGATTTACGAGGGATATCAAAGGTCACAAGCTGTTCATTGACCATGATATTAGTTCCATACAGAACTATTTGTCTTCTGATATAAAAGAAACATATACGATGATTGATACGAATATTTATCAAGAAAATATCTTTCACACAAAGTGTAAGTTAAAGCATTTTGAACTCAATAACTACCTTTTTGGGTATACAAAGGATGAAATCGATAGCGAAACTCAAAAACACATTACAGGATTGATCAATGCTGAGATGGACGAGATTTTTTACGGAAGAAATATTCAATCATCATCTAAACGGTAAAAGCTTAGTCAGTCTTGGATCACTAGGAGATAATCTTAGTGGTCTTTTTTTGTGTGAACAATATGAACAAAATGCATTTTATGTCCTTAAACTTCCATTTGATAAAGCGAGTGATAGGATTATGAAAAGGGAAATGAAAGCGCTATCAAAATTAAGGGGGATGTGAATGATGAAAACGATGAAATGGAAAAAGTGGCTTGTAGCAGGTGTGATACTTTCTTCACTTACAGCTTGCAGTTCATCAGGTTCTGGGTCGAATGCAGGGGAATCTGATTATCCCAAAAAACCTATTACAGTAGTGGCTCCATCAGGCGCTGGAGGTGGTTGGGATCTAACGGCACGCTCACTGTCTAAGATTCTTGGGGAAACCAAAATGGTTGATCAAACGATAACAGTTGAGAATAAACCAGGTGGAGGTGGCGCTGTCTATCTTGCAGAATATGCCACACAGCATAAGAAGGATGATTACAAACTTTTTGTAAGCTCTCCGCCCATCTTAATCAACAACTTGAAAAAGGAAGGCAACAGTCCATACGGCTTTCAGGATACAACACCACTTGCTCAACTAACAAAAGATTTTGGAGCCATCGTTGTTAAAGAAGATTCTAAATACAACAATCTAAAAGAGTTGATGGAAGCTGTTAAAAAAGATCCTAAGTCTGTTACAGCAGCTGGTGGATCTGCACCAGGGTCCATGGACCACCTTGTAGCTGTTCTTCCAGCTTACAAATCTGACATTGATCCTAAAACGGTTAAGTATGTTTCATACGATGGCGGTGGTGAGGCAATCGCAGCTCTATTGGGAGGCAACGCAGATTATATTGCAACTGATGCTTCGGCGGTAGGCGAATATTTAAAAGCTGGAAAAGTAAAAGTCCTTGGTATTTCTTCAACGGAACGATTAAAAGGTGACCTTGCAGATATACCAACATTTAAAGAAGCTGGAATCGATGCTGAATTCACGATTTGGAGAGGTGTCTTCGGACCAAAAGAGATGTCTGATAGTGCTGTTGCTTATTGGGATAAAACATTGAAGAAATTAAATGAAAGTAAAGAGTGGCAGGACGAGCTTGAGCGGAACGGTTGGGAAGCGGAATTTAAAGATGGTAAAGAATTTGAAACCTTCTTAAAAGATCAAGAAAAACAAGTAGAAGATTTATTGAAATCCTTAGGGATGAACAAATAGTTTGTGACATGGAGAAGTATTTCTACTTCTCCATTTTTCAAATAAGGAGGGAAGTACATTGCAGACAGGAAAATTTGACAGATATGCAAGTATCTTATTTGCATTACTAGGAGCAACATTTTTAATAGAAAGTCGAAATATCTCAAAAAGTGCTTATGGAAGTGAAGTAGGACCTAATGTTTTTCCTTTTCTCTTAGGACTTATTCTTATTCTACTTAGCGTTAAACTTTTTCTTGAATCATTAAAAAATATTCAGAAAGAAAAGAAGAAAACGGATGAGTTACAGATCAAACGTTTTGTCATCATTTTACTAGCAAGTATTTTCTACGCAGGTACTATTGAAATGTTAGGTTATATCATTAGTACTTTCTTATTTTTGTATGTATCTTTTCAAGCGATGGAAAGAGGAAGCTGGATAAAAAATGGAATTGTTGCTTTGGCATTCTCATTCTTTGTCTATTTCTTATTCGTTGTTGTGTTGGAAGGATCTTTGCCTGGAATGCCAATATGGCTTAGTTAGGAGGAAATTTATATGGGTGTTATGGATTTTTTGATGCAAGGCTTTCAAACAGCGCTACAGCCACATAACATATTCTTTGCTTTTATAGGTGTATTGATCGGAACTGCAGTTGGTGTTTTACCTGGTATTGGACCGATGAGTGGTGTTGCACTCTTGATACCAGTAACAGCTACTTTCACAAGCGGAATGGATCCATCTGCAGCAGCTACAAGTTCGATCATTCTTTTAGCCGGTGTTTATTATGGTGCGATGTACGGAGGATCAACTACATCTATTCTATTAAACACACCTGGTGAATCTTCTTCGGTCGTTACAACCCTTGATGGCTATCAAATGGCTAAACAAGGCAGAGCAGGAGCTGCCTTGTCAATCGCCGCAATCGGTTCCTTCTTTGCCGGAATTGTTTCCATCATCGGATTGGTATTATTAGCAGATCCACTTTCAGAGATGGCATTAAAATTCGGACCTGCAGAGTATTTCTCTCTAATGCTGTTAGGCCTTGCCGCAGTTAGTGGCTTAGCGGGAGGATCAATCACAAAGGCGTGGATGATGACCGTAACCGGACTTTTGATCGCCACGATCGGTATCGATGCTGTTTCTGGCGTTGCTCGATTCACCTATGATATTCCTGTTCTGTTTGGAGGACTTGAATTTTTAACGGTTGCTGTCGGTCTGTTTGCATTAGGTGAGGTGTTTAAGACGGTTCTGCATAAGGAAGAAGACACGGAAAAGGTTGCGAAAGTTGGGAGAGTCATCCCTTCTAGAGCGGATTTTAAAGAAAGTGCCGGACCGATTGTCCGAGGTTCTTTTTTAGGATTCTTTATTGGTGTCTTACCAGGCGCAGGTGCAACACTCGCTTCTTTCTTCTCATATATCTCTGAGAAGAAGATAAGTAAAAATCCTGAAAAGTTTGGAAAAGGTGCGATTGCCGGAGTTGCGGCTCCTGAGTCAGCAAACAACGCAGCTTCAGGAGGAGCCATGATTCCATTATTAACACTCGGAATTCCGGGATCTGGAACGACAGCGATTCTTATGGGAGCTCTTATCATGTATAACGTTCAGCCAGGTCCTTTATTGTTTAGTGATCACCCGGACGTGGCATGGGGGCTAATCGCTTCGATGTTTATCGGAAACTTGATGCTTCTTATCCTTAACATGCCGCTTGTTAAGGTTTTTGCGAAAATTATTGAAACACCTGCGAAATATTTGCTGCCTATTATTATTGCTATCTCTGTCTTTGGTGTTTACGCTGTACAAGTAACCACATTCGATTTGTTTTTATTGATCGGCTTTGGACTGGCCGGGTACTTATTAGCACAACATGATTATCCGATTGCTCCTCTAGTACTGGGATTAGTTTTAGGGCCAATGATTGAAAACAACATGAGACGTGCTTTAACAACATCAAACGGTGACTTTATGGTATTTGTTCAACAGCCTATATCTGCATTTTTCCTGGTTTGCTCCGTTTTATGGATTCTTATACCTTTTGTTCTACGGTTAAAAGGAAAAAATGTTGTTGTAAACGTTGAAGGATAAAAGAATATAGGTAGAGAAGACTTTCTATTCTGAGAAAGTCTTTTCTATTTTTACGGAGGGAAACTATGAAACTGCAAACAAAATTAATTCTCATCAGCTGTTCCCTAGTCTTTTTAGTGATCACCATTTTAGCGGTTATCTTTCAAAATATGTTTGAAGACACGATGAAGAGTCAAATTGGAGAGAGGGCGCTAAGTGTTTCTTATGCGGTAAGTAACAATCCACTTGTTATTGATGCGTTTGAAAGCGGTGACCCCTCTAAACAGATCCAGCCTTATGCAGAGAAAATTAGAAAGAAAACAGGTGCTCATTATATCGTAGTGGGAAACAAAGAAGGTGTTCGTTATTCACACCCTATCAAAGAACGCATAGGAAAGAAGATGGTAGGTGGAGACAACCGAAAAGCCTTATCGGGTGAACCGAGTATTACTGAAGCAACAGGCTCGCTTGGACCTGCTGTGCGGGGAAAATCTCCGATTAGAAATAGTGACGGAGAGATCATTGGATTAGTATCCGTAGGCTTTTTAACCGATCAGATCAAAGAAGAGATCTGGCCATATAAACTAAAGATTATAATCATAGGCGTCTTGACTCTGTTGTTAGGTATAGTCGGTTCCGTATTGATCGCTAAAGGTGTGAAAAGAGCAACACATGGCTTGGAACCAAAAGAGATCGGAATGCTATACAAAGAAAAAAGTGCAATCTTGGAAGCTATTAGAGAAGGTGTCATTGCTGTTAATCGAGAAGGTGAGATAACCCTTGCCAATCATACTGCACTTCAGATGCTTGAAACAGAAAATGAGAAATTAATAGGTGAAAATGTGTTAAAAGCTATTCCAAATACAAGATTACTTGATGTAATAGCTTCTGGCCAAAACGAATTTGACGAGCAAATGAAACTAGGAAATACGAAGGTTATAGCGAATCGTATTCCGATAGTGGATCATCATAATCAAGTAATAGGGGCGGTTGCGACATTTAGAAACAGAGATGAGCTTTATCGATTAAATGAAGAACTCGCGCAAGTGAAAAGCTATAGTGAAGGCTTAAGAGCTCAAACACATGAGTTTTCTAATAAACTGTATTTAATATCCGGACTTATACAGCTAGGTTCTTATCAAGAGGCACAAGATATTATTACGAAAGAATCAAATGTTCATCAGCATTTCACACAATTTATAATGAATCATATTTCTGATCCATATATAGGCGGTCTATTAATCGGCAAGTTCAATCGTTCAAAAGAGTTGAGAGTTAAATTCACCATTGTTCCTTCAAGTCATCTAAAAGATATTCCGGACTCGATCGACAGACAATTACTGGTTACGATCATAGGTAATCTAATAGACAATGGCATGGACGCTGTAGTTGAATCTAGAACACATGAGCCGATAGTAAAAATTAGCCTTTCTGATTTTGGAGAGCAACTAATCATAGAAGTTGAGGATACTGGAGAAGGGATTCCTGAGAAAACCGCTAATATGTTATATAAAAAGGGATTCTCTACAAAAGGGCGAGATCGCGGCTACGGATTATATTTAATCAAACAAGCTGTGGAAGTATTAGACGGTCATGTCTTTTTTGAGAGAACAAAAGTGGGAACAACGCTTTTCACGGTTATCATTCCAAAAGAATAGAGGATAGACATCATGAGTACATGGGAAGTTTTTATCGTTGAAGACGACATTCGCATTGCAGAAATCAACAAAAGATTCGTCGAAAAAGTAGAGGGCTTTTCAGTATGTGGAATTGCACTAAATAAGGAAGAGGCAAAAGAACAGATTTCTATATTAAGACCTGATTTAGTTATTTTAGATATCTTTTTTCCGGATATGAATGGACTTGATCTACTAAGGTGGATTCGAAGTGAGTTTCGAGGAATCGAAGTGATCATGGTAACAGCTGCAACAGAAGTCAACACTTTAAAATATGCATTGGAAGATGGTATTTTTGATTATATTGTCAAGCCTGTCATCTTTCAGCGATTTAAAGATACACTCGTACGATTTAATGAGCACAAATCATCCATTACTCAATTATCAGCTGATAAAGAAATCAATCAGAACATTATTGATACATTATTAAAACGCGAAAAGATCGAGGTTGAACCATTCTTTCTCCCAAAAGGAATAGATCCTATTACACTAGAAAAGATATTGTCCATTTTGATGCAGAACGAAAAAGGCTTTACTGCTGAAGACCTCGGACAGCGTACCGGAGTGAGCCGCACAACAGCAAGGCGATACCTGGAATATCTTGTTTCAGAACAAAAAGCTAAAGCAGATATCACTTACGGAGGGGTAGGCAGACCAGAAAGAATTTACAAATATGCACTATAGTCTAAAGCGACCAGTTAACTAGGTAGCTTTTGTTCGACTCTTATACTACTAAAAATTAGTTAAGTTGATGTATAATGTTCTACATAGATTTAAAGTTGAAAGAGAGTGAGCAATATGGGACGTAAATGGAATAATATTAAAGAAAAGAAAGCATCAAAAGACGCTAATACGAGCCGAATTTACGCTAAGTTCGGTCGCGAAATCTATGTGGCAGCAAAACAGGGTGAGCCTGATCCGGAATCCAATCAATCGTTAAAAGTTGTTTTAGAGCGAGCAAAAACATATAGTGTACCTAAAAACATCATTGACCGTGCGATTGAAAAAGCAAAAGGTGGATCTGACGAAAACTATGACGAACTACGTTATGAAGGCTTTGGTCCGAATGGATCGATGATAATTGTGGATACTTTAACGAATAATGTGAATCGAACAGTTGCAGAAGTACGTTCTGCCTTTAATAAAAATAATGGAAACATGGGTGTTTCTGGAGCTGTATCCTACATGTTCGATGCAACAGCTGTTATTGGTCTAGAAGGAAAGTCAGCTGATGATGTTTTAGAATTGTTGATGGAAGCAGATCTAGATGTTCGTGATGTAATTGAAGAAGATGAATCAGTTATTGTTTACGCTGAACCTGATCAGTTTCATGCTGTGCAAGAAGTATTTAAAAATGCAGGTATCACGGAATTTACAGTTGCAGAACTTACGATGCTTGCACAAAACGATGTGGAACTGTCAGAAGAATCACAGGTTCAGTTTGAGAAGTTGATCGATGCCTTAGAAGATTTAGAAGACGTGCAGCAAGTGTATCATAACGTAGATCTGAAATAATTCTATTCAAGTGATGGGCCGGTCCTTTTTTATGGGGCAGGCTCGTTTTTATTGTCAGAGCAAAAGAAAAAGCAACCGATTAATTCGATTGCTTTCTCATCCCTAACAAACTAATTGTGATGATCGTAAATCCAACGAACGCAAGAAGTGGAATCGTTATGAATCCCAGCCAGTTGATATACTGACCTGAACATGGAACACCTGATGTACATACCTCAAAAGCCTTTAATGCAGGTATTTTTTGAAGAGCATAATGATAGCCGGAAACGATGATGCCCAGAATGGATAGAGGAAGGACATAACGTGTGACTTTATGATCTTGCTGATAAAAGGCAACACCTAGCACAATTACTAACGGATACATCAAGATTCGTTGATACCAGCAAAAATTACATGGCACAAAATTCATGACTTCACTAAAAAACAGACTTCCTACCGTGGAAACGATCGATGCGACCCAAGCGATCAACAAAGGTTTATTACCCACCTTTACTTACTCTCCTTCGCAGCATCATCAACCATTCTCTTTAAATCTTCTAAAGATGTACCGTCGAACTTTTTACCATTAACAAACAAGGTAGGTGTACTCGTTACACCAAGTTCACTTACAAGTGTTTCATCTGTTTTTAAAGCTTTTTCGTTGTCCTTGTCTTTCCATGTTTCGGTTACTTTCTTAACATCTTCATCTGAAGTTACTTCACCAAGTGTTTCTGTTAAGAATTTCTCGGTAAAGATATCTTGTCGTTCTAGATTCTGATCGTCAGGCTGCTTTTCGTAAAGTGTCTTATGAAACTTCCAAAACGTTTCATTACCTAATTCTCTATAAACGGTTTCTCCAAAGATTGCAGATCGTTCAGAATCTACATTAATAAACGGATAGTTTAAGAAATAGAATTTCACTTTACCTGTTTGAATCAGTTCTTTGTCAATAAGTGGAAAGAACGACTCATTAAAGTTCTTACATGCAGGACACTTGTAATCTCCAAATTCAATGATATTAACAGTTGCATCTTTCTCACCTAAGTAAGGCTGGTTTTCGTAGGAAATATCAGCTGTGGATGTATCATTATTATCAAGTGCACCACTGAACAGAAAAACAATCAATCCAAGAGTCAAAATACCAATCGTCCAAAAAAGCCAAACAGGAGAAGAGTTTTTCTTTTTCTTTGAGCTGTTTACATAAGCCTTATTCTTTTTTTGTTTACCCATTGTTCACCTCGTAGAATTTTTACTAAATAAAAAGAAGTTACTTTTATCGTAAACAAAGTTGAAGGTATTTACAATGAAGAAATCTTGAACATTCTATTTCAGATGTAAACTCGAACAATATTGAGCAATTTATATGAAAAAAAAAGATAATACTTTATTCCTCTATTTAATAAAAAACTTGTATGCAAAAGAAGACTTTGGCAGTATAATTTTCTAGAAATTATACTAAACAAGTTTTTTGGGGGTACAGGGATGAAAAAGGTTGTAACTTTCTTATTGGCTATTACGATTAGCCTCGGCATCTTGCCATTGTCAGCGTTCGCTATAAATGCAAACGACAAAGAGTATAAAGCGTTTTTACAAGAGATCGGTTGGAACTCGAAGGATTTTGTAGCTTATTTGAACAGTAAAGAGTGGGCATTAAGAGATTTTGAATCGGTTGATGAACTAGGCACACCATTATCAGAAAAAGGTGTACAGACAGTGTTAAAAGAGTTTGACATTAGTCGAGATAGACTCAATGAACTTCTTGTGGAGTATGGAAATATTGAAGAAGGACAAGATGTACTCGACGGAACTTATATTATTTTTGAAGAGGAATTGTTTGAGGAAGTTGATTTTATGATCGGCACACCTATAGACGATCAAAACCTTCAAAAGTTATTAAGTGATTACGATCTAAAATCCATTGAAGAACTGGATGCTTTATTAAAAGAAAACGATGATTCACGTGAAAACTATGAATATATCGAACATCTTGAATGGTCTGTTGATTATTATATTAATGGAGATGACTGGGAAGGAACTCTTATTAATGATGAAAACCTTCAACAGTTATTAAGAGATTACAACCTAGCTTCTCTTGCTGAACTGGACGCTTTATTAAAAGAAAATGATGATGCAAGAGAAAACTATGAATACATTGAAGATCTTGAAGGAGCCGTTGATTTCTATATAAATGGGGATGACTATATAGGTGATGATATCGAGGATCTATTTACAGAGATTGCTTTAACAGAGGAAGAAATAGAAAAGCTTTTAACTCATATGGAAACTCTTAATTGGGAAGATCCAGCCTTTCTTGATCGAATGATGGTTCTTGCCGAAAGAATGATGGCGTTTGAAGATTTTGAAACAGCAGATGAACTTACTTCTGAACAAGTTGCTGAACTGCTTTCCATCTTTTCTGAGATGAAACAACTTTTACAACTTGAGACAAAGTATTATCTAGTTGTTGATGGACAAAAACAACCTGTTTCCATGGATTCACTGATGAAGATGGAGACGACAAATGGAAATGATCTTATCATGGAAATCTATAATACAAATGGTGAATTATTGGCTGATATTCGTATCACAGCTGAAATGTTTGGCTCTGAAATAATTCAAGAAACAGGTAAAGATATACAAAAAGTTGAAGAGATTGTTACTGCAGTTCCAACGAAATCCAGTCATCCGGTTAAAACAGTAAAAGGCGGAAAACTTCCTAAAACTGCTACAAACCATCTAGAGAACTCATTAATGGGGTTAGGTGTTTTTGCGGCAGGAATTTTCCTCTTTAGAAGATTTCGTGTAAAAGGAATCTAATGAAAATGAGAGGTAGCGTTCGAAAGATACTTCTTGTGTTTTCATTCGTATTAATATTACTTGGTTTTTGGTTCAGTACTACAAACGCCTATACTTTTATAAAAGGCTACATGCTCTTTCAGACAGATCAAACACACATTGTAAACAGTGCTGAAGAACCCTCCAAACAGCACAAGGATAACTTGAAACAAAAAAAACTATATACAATACGACCAAATAAAGGTGAGAATATTGGTAACCTACTCATACCAAAGTTAAATGCTACACTTCCAATTTTTCATGGAACAGATGAAGAAGAATTAGAGAACGGTGTAGGTCATTTTGATAAAAGTGTCTTACCAGGAGAAAAGGATAATTCGGTTCTTTCTGGACATCGAGATACCGTTTTTCGAAAGTTAGGTGAAGTCGGTAAGGGTGATACGTTGATTGTTGAAACGTCAGCAGGAAGCTTTACTTATAAAATTCGACATGTGCGCATAGTAGATAAAGATGACAGAACGGTTATCGTACCTAAGCCGAGAGCAACATTAACTCTATCAACGTGTTATCCTTTTGATTTTATAGGTGCATCACCTGAACGTTATATTCTCGTTGCAGACTTGATATCACAAAAATTAACATAATCTATTAAGACAACAGACACTTTTCTGTTGTCTTTTTTTGACCCCATTTTCAACGGGCGTATACTTGTTTTGTTTAAAAGATAATCAAAAAAGGTATGAATACCAATAATATGCATGCGGGTCTATAGAAATCCCTCCTGATACATACTTAGAATAAACAACTAGAAAGCCGGTGGAGAAAACATGAAGAAATTCACAATGATCATCACAATCTGTATCATCGTTTTGATAGGGGTTGCTTTTGGCGTGTACTCGCTTAACTCTAAAGAAATGGAAGTGACAGCACTTGGTGATTCTCTTGCCTATGGATTAGGTGATACAAAAGATAATGGGTATATAGGGGATGTTGAAAAACGGTACGAAGAAGATTTAGATAAACAGCTTGTCATTCATGACTTTGGAGTTCCAAATGATACAAGCACAGACCTGCGTCAGCGGTTGAAAAATCCAGAGATAGCAAAAACAGCTAAAAGCTCTGATGTTATTTTTATAAATATTGGTACGAATGATTTTCTTAAAAGCACAGATCAACTAACAAAATTCAACAAAAAAGAACTAGCAGCAAATGAAGAAATCTACAAAGAAAATCTAAATAAAATCATTCAGAAAATACAAAATAAAGAAAAGCCAAAGGCCATTTATATAATAGGAATCTATAACCCGAAAGCTGAATGGAGTGATATGGCTGTTGTTAATGAGGCCGTATCAACTTGGAATCAATCTACAAAAGAAGTTACAAAGAAATATAAAAATACGACTTATATACGTACGGATGACCTTTTCATCAACAAAAATAAACGTGATTATTTCTCTGATAAACTTCATCCTAATGAAAAAGGATATGCTTTAATTGGAAAAAGAGTTTACGAAAACATCCGTAAGAGTTCTGAATATAAATAAACGATAACCATTGACGCAGAATGAACAATCTGTTAATCTACAAAACGTTACAAATAAAATAATTAAATAAAAGTCCTCACATTAATCTCTGTGAGGTAGAGGTCGCATGAATTATGAGTAGAACTGTTAGAGGCAAGTGGTGCTTATGACAACAGTTTAAAAGGAATTGATGCCGAAATGGGTTTAGATCCACGTAACAAATCCATTGGGGCTGCATTGAACAAGTGCAGAACTGTCGCAGAACGTTCTGCGTTGAGCTATGAGAGATTTTTGGAGGATGCTGATTATATTCACGTATGGGCGTTTCCATACGTGTTTTTTTATTGGCTTTATATCAACAGGAGGTACTTACATCATGAAAAATAATAATTGGAGTGTGTGGTTGCTAACTGCATTTGTCGTTGGAAACATGGTTGGCTCAGGAATTTTTATGTTACCGAACACATTAGCTCAAACAGCTAGTCCACTTGGTGTTACAGCCGCATGGGCAGTTACAGGGTTTGGAGTATTAATGATCGCGTTAGTCTTTGGTTCATTATCCATAAGAAAACCGGAATTAACAGCAGGACCTCAAAGCTATGCAAGAGCTTTGTTCTCCAATCCAAAAGCCGGAAATGTAGCAGGATTCAGCATGGTATGGGGATACTGGGTGGCGAATTGGATAAGCAACGTCGCGATCATCACGAGTTTTGCAGGATATTTGTCAACGTTTTTCCCTATGATGCGAAGTCAAAAGGTTATCGGAACGGTACTTAACCAAGACATTCAGTTAGGAAAGCTAATTACATTTGTCGTGTGTACGGCACTTCTATGGTTTACTCATTTTATTTTAATCAAGAGCATGAACGGAGCAGGGAAACTTAACTTTGTGGCAACGGCTTCAAAAGTAATCGGATTTATGTTGTTTATAGTCGCTGCACTTTTCGCTGTTGAGTCAACCATCTTTGCTGATGCTTACTTCCCAATTGTAGACAATGAAGGGACCTCTCATGGTCTTGGAAGTCAGATTAATATGGCGGCCATTGCAACGTTATGGGCTTTTGTTGGGATCGAATCAGCTGTTGTCTTATCGGGGAGAGCTTCTTCGCAACGAGATGTTAAAAAAGCTACGATCATAGGTCTTTTGATTGCACTTAGCATCTACATGATTACGACATTACTAACGATGAACGTTTTGCCTCGAGAAGTTCTCATGAGTTCAGACAAACCATTCGTTGATGTATTATCCGTACTGATCGGAAATACGGGAGCTTCCTTAATGGGATTGTTAGCTGTTATCTCTTTGTTCGGTTCAACAATCGGCTGGATTCTGTTAAGTTCGGAAGTTCCTTATCAAGCAGCTAAATCAGGCGTATTTCCCGCTATCTTCGCAAAAGTGAATAAGAACGGTAGCCCGGTGAACGCATTAGCAGTAACCAACATCATGTCTCAAATTTTTATCTTTTCTACGATATCAGGTACGATCGGTGAAGCTTATACGTTCTTAACCACTTCAGCTACGCTCGCATATTTGATCCCGTATTTGATTTCGGCCATTTACTTTTTAAAGCTTGTCTTTAGCGGAGAAACTTACAATGATATAAAAGGATCTCGCGTAAGAGATGGTGTGATTGCTTTATTGGCATTCATCTACTCGAGTTGGGTTATCATTTCCGGAACAGCGGATGTGAAGACCTTCACTTTAGGAATCGGATTATTTTTCTTAGGATTTCTCGTATATCCCATCTTTCATAAATATACGCCGAATAACCGTAAAAATAGCAAAGTGGCATAAAGAGGTTTTCTTTTTAAAGTCTTTAACGTATAATGTGAGTTAACTTCATATAGCTCGTATAATCGCAGGGATATGGCCTGCAAGTTTCTACCAAACCCCCGTTAAGGGTTTGACTACGAGTGACGCAAACTTTCCATGCATCTTTCTATAGATGTATTGGGCTATTTATGTGTTCCGATTTTATTTAACCGGAGAATTGCTTCACTCGTTCAGAGAGAAGGTGTTCTCCGGTTTTTTTGTGTGTAAATTAAACAATGGGGTGGGAAAATGAATTTTTTAGAAAAGAAAATTTGTGATGAAGGCATTGTGTTGTCCTCGTCCGTTTTAAAAGTAGACTCGTTTTTAAATCATCAGATCGACCCAGAGCTCATGCAGCAAATAGGTACTGAATTTGCAGATCGTTTTAAAAATGAAGGAATTACAAAAATTGTTACGATTGAATCTTCAGGTATAGCACCTGCTGTTTTCGCGGGGTTGAAACTTCATGTTCCTGTCGTCTTTGCTCGAAAAAAGAAATCGTTAACTTTAACAGATGGATTATTAACATCGAGCGTTTATTCTTTTACTAAACAAGAACAAAACGAGATTTCTGTTGCTAAGAAATTTATTCAACCCGGTGATAAGGTGTTGATTATTGATGATTTCCTTGCACATGGTGAAGCTGCACTTGGTTTAGCTGAGCTTGTAGATCAAGCACATGCTACGATTGCTGGATTTGGTATCGTGATCGAAAAGTCGTTCCAGGTCGGTCGTCGAAAACTTGAGGATAAGGGGTATCGCGTAGAATCGATCGCAAGAATAAAAGAAATGAACACGAATGGAATAACGTTCATTCAATCTGAGGTGATGTCATCATGAAGAAGGGTAAAGTATTTTCTTTAGGGATTCAACACGTTCTCGCTATGTATGCAGGAGCAGTGATCGTACCATTGATCGTAGGAAGTGCTTTGAAATTATCTCCTGAACAGTTAGCTTATTTAGTAGCTATCGATCTTTTAACATGTGGACTAGCAACACTTATCCAAGTTTGGCAGAACCGTTTCTTCGGAGTAGGTCTACCCGTTGTCCTAGGTTGTACTTTTACAGCGGTAGGTCCGATGATTGCCATTGGGGGACAATATGGGATGAGTGCCATCTACGGTTCCATCATTGCAGCAGGTTTATTCGTTGTCATTTTTGCTGGAGCGTTCGGAAAAATACTTAAGTTGTTTCCACCCATCGTGACGGGAACCGTTGTAACCATTATAGGAATTACCCTAATTCCCGTTGCAATCAAAGACATGGCAGGGGGAGCAGGTAGTGAGAACTTTGGTTCAGCACAAAATTTATTGCTCTCTTTTGGTGTTTTAGCATTCATCCTTCTTTTATATCGATTTTCAAAAGGTTTTATTCGTTCCGTTTCTATCTTAATTGGTCTGATAGCGGGTACAATCGTTTCTGTTTTTCTAGGTTTAGTAGACTTTACGCCAGTTCTAGATGCATCATGGGTTCACATGCCTAAGCCATTTTATTTTGGAGTTCCCACTTTTGAACTTGGTGCGATCATTACCATGATCTTAGTCGCTATCGTAAGTTTGATTGAGTCAACAGGTGTATTTATGGCGTTAGGAAAGATATGCGACAGAAACTTAACACCAAAAGACTTAACAAAAGGATACCGAGGAGAGGGACTTGCCATTATTCTAGGTGGAATCTTTAACGCTTTTCCTTATACGACATATTCACAAAACGTTGGCCTTGTTCAGTTATCTGGGGTAAAAGCAAAGCAGGTAATCTATGTTGCAGGGGGGATGTTGATTTTCCTTGGGTTGATTCCAAAAGTAGCTGCACTTACGACTTTAATTCCAACAGCTGTGATGGGAGGAGCGATGGTTGCCATGTTTGGAATGGTGTTTGCTTCTGGTATCAAAATGCTAAGTGAAGTGAACCTTGCTAAACAAGAAAATCTTCTGATTATTGCTTGCTCAGTAGGAATGGGGTTAGGCGTAACCGTCGAACCTGAACTTTTCAGCAAACTTCCTGAAAGTATTCAAATTCTTACTGAAAACGGAATCGTAGCCGGAAGTTTGATGGCTGTTCTACTGAATTTATTATTTAACACAAAGTCTAAAAAAGTAAAAAGTGTAAATATCCCCGTATTATCAAGTAATGAAAAAAGAGTAGCAAAATCAAGTTAATGTCCCACATATTAATGCTAAAAACATGTTAGAACGTCACCTGCATTTTCTTATCTATTCGATGAGATTTACTGGAGGTGGCGTTCTTTTTTATGAATAAACGAACTCGAATTACTAAAAGACATCAAATACCTATATCCGAAGAGAACACATTGTATAATTACAATTTTGAACAGCATATCAGTATTTTATGTCCGCTAAAAAATCTGAAGATTTGAGGGAAAAGACATTAATCAGCTACAAATAGCACTTAACTTCTTTTCAAAATGGCTGGAAAATAACCATCCAGAAGTGCTTATGGTAAACGATCTAACGACACCAATACTTAGAGAATACTTGGTATACATGAAAGATAGTCATTTTAACTACAAAACAAAACGATTTGGGCTAAGTACTCAAACGGTCAACGCTATAATTCGATTCTTGAAGAATTTTTATAATTTTTTGTTTAAAGAGGAGATAGCATCACATAATCCATTAGAACAAGTTAACTTTTTAAGAACGGATGAATCAACATTTCAACCTTTATCAGAAGATGAATTACAAATGCTGTTCAATGTACCGGATAAATCCCAATATCCTCAGTGGAGAGATTTAGTATTAATGACCTTACTTTACGATACAGCTATACGCATAAATGAAGCGATTAACCTAAGAATTGAAGAGATAGATATTAAAACAAGAAGAATTGTCCTTCCTGCAATTAGAAATAAAACAAGGAAAACTAGAATAATACCTATCTCAAACCATGTTATTAAACTCTTATTAGAGCTATTAAATGAGAATCAGATACATTTAAATAATGAGTTTGTGTTTTTAAATTGTTATGGAGAGCAGATGTCTGAAGATACTTTCAGGAGAAATATAAAACGATATGTGAAGAAAGCAGGAATTACTAAGCAATTTTCATGTAATGACTGGAGGAGATAGTCTATAACTGAAATGTTTGCGTCAGGAGCTTCATTATTTGCTGTACAAGCAATTGTAGGACATAGCCAGATTTCACAACAAGGCGGTACGTAAAGTTTGATGAGCAGGTAATTAGAAATCAACATGAGTTATATAGTCCAGTAGTTAAAATGAGGAAGAAATTTAGAACATAAAAAGACAAAAAGAAAAACAGATGCGCCTAACTTTGAGCTTTCTTACGAACAATACATTGCATTATGTCTTAGTCGAGAATTAGGACGAATGGTAGACGAAGAATTTGATAGGAGGCAAATAAAAATTAATCGAGCTTTTAAGTTAATTAAACAAGGCCATTACTCTAAAGAACTTGGTGAATTTTTAAGTCGTATTATTCTTGAAGAACAAACCATTGCTGGAGAACATGGATTAATGTTTATAGATCCTGAGTTACTAAACAAATACCATTATATTAATGAACGATATTTATTTGGTGAACCTGAGAGGATAAAACATTTAGCATCTTTTAAATCAAACGAAATAGAAAGAAAGAAATTTAAAGAGATGTATGGTATATGAGAGAATTTTGATCATTACACATTAGAACATCTTACAAAATTTGTTCTTTTATGGTAGAGTTTCCTTCTTAACATGTATAATAAACAGATAGATGTTAAGAGGGGGATATTGATGGCTCAAACAGTAACAACAAAGTCAAAAGTTTTTATTTCTTATAGTTGGACTAGTATTAAACATGAAGACTGGGTACTTGAACTTGCTCAAAGATTAATGAGTGATGGGGTTGAAGTTGTTTTTGATAAATGGGACTTAAAAGAAGGGCAAGATATTTATGTCTTTATGGAAAGTATGGTTACTTCACCAGAAATAGATAAAGTCCTAATTATTTGTGATTCTGGCTACAAAGCTAAAGCTAATGAAAGAGCTGGAGGGGTTGGAACTGAAACTCAAATTATTTCCTCTCAAGTTTATCACGATGTAGGTCAAGAAAAATTTATTCCAATAGTTGCAGAACGTAACGAAGAAGGACAGCATTATATTCCCACTTACATAGAGACAAGGAAATATATTGATTTATCAAATGATGAGATGATGGCACAAAATTATGAAAGCCTACTCAGAAACCTTTATAATAGACCGCAGTACAGAAAACCTCAAGTTGGTAAACCTCCTAGTTTTTTATTTGAGGATGAAGCAATCAGTACTTTTAAGCTTCAATCAATATTAAATCAAATAAAAAGTAATTTCTTAAGAAATGAAAGGATAGATGTTTCATTGATGGAAGATTTTAGACAGGAACTCTTGGGATTACTTCCTGAATTTAAGATCCAATCTGTTCCAGACCCTGCAAATATTGATGATTTGATTCTGGCTAAAATTGATGACATGACTATTGTAAGAAATACTTACGTTGAATTTATTGAAGTAATATCCACTATAACAGACTCTGATTACTTGATTGATTTATTTGAGGACTTATACAATAAATATACCGAAATAAAAAGAAGTGAAAATCAATATTATGATACACAATTTGATCATTTCAGATTTTTCTTGCGAGAAGTATTCCTTTATACAGTTATGATTTTCCTAAGTAAATCATCATTTGAAACTCTAGGGGAATTTCTAAAGGCAAGATTTTTTATAAGAGATGCGCACAAAGAGGATCTAGAAAATAACACTTTTGTAATGTTTGATTGTTACTTACGTTCATTAGATGAAATAAGAAATAATAAATTACCACAAAAGTATCTTAGTGTGACTGCTGATATGTTAGTAAAGAGGGCTAACTTAAAATATTCTAAAGAGGACATTGTCGAGGCTGACTATCTTTTATATTACATTTCAGAGATAAATAAGACAGACTCATACCAAAACCAATGGTTTCCACGTACTTATGTTTATGGAACATATCAGAAGAGTAAATTGTTACAAAAATTAATTTCAAGAAGACACTTTGAAAAAGTGAAATATCTCTTCGGAGCTCAAACAATTTCAAGACTAAAGGAAATTTTTAATACTTTAGAAAATCCATATTCAAGAGGGTATGGAAGTTTTAATTTAGTTTATGATATTAAATCTCATATTAATCCTGAAGACATAGGAAAGTATGAGTAATAACAAAGCATCCATTAATTTGGGTGCTTTTTTAAAATTTCCTAAACTTCCTACCGATATAAGTATAGGGGTGATTTAATGAAGAAGAAAGATCTAACTAAACTAATATATAGTGCGACTAATAAGCAACTACTTAAGTATTTGCAAGAAGAGTATTCTTTTTATCTAGGTAAGGACAAAGGTTATTTTAAAAACCGTTTGAATGAATTAAAGCAATTAGATATAGACACAATTAAGTTCGGGATTGCAAGGATGGAAGAAATTCAAGAAGAAAGAAATATTATGAGTTCTTTGCCCAGTTTAGTAACTTTAATGACAGCTTTAATAGCAAGTTATATATCAGTTCTAGATAAGGGATTTGAAGTGAATAATCTGAAAATAAGTTCAGCATTAAATACAGTTGCTATTTTGATAGTAACAATAACTGTTATTTACTCGGTTACTGGGGCAAGGTTAGGTAGATCTAAAGCAGCACTATTTAAAGAACTGCTATTGCATTGTGAAAAACTAAAAACACAAAATAAGAAATAAATGTTGCCATTCATACCACCTTTTGACAACTGTTGTTGAGAGGGGTTTATAAATGGATATAAAACTAATTAGTGGATTAGTATCTGCAACAGTGGCTTTGTTAATAGCTATTTTAAATCATTTTATTATTACACCTATTAAAGAAAAAAGAGAAAGAAAGCGTCAACAACTTAAGAACTTATACGCACCTTTATATAGTTTGCTAAATACTCGAATAAATATGGTTAAGGATATATCGATAAAGCATAATAAAATTATGCTTGGTACCAGAACTGATGTGAAATATTTTAATAAAGAATATATGGAAATATTTCTCTTAGAGAATATGGGATTTGCAAGTGATGAGTTAATCTCAGTATGGATAAGGTACAGTAGTTCAATAACTATTGATGAAAAAAAAACTTTAGAATTTGTGAAAACTGTTGTAAAAGAATATAACCAACTAAAAAAAGATCTGGGGCTCGCATTTAATCAACAGGAATTAATTACAGGTATACCAGAAGTTATTAAAGATTTTAAAGATAAATTGTAATGCTTAGCTCCCGATTAAAATTGGGGTGCTTTTTTATTGAATATTAATCATTGTAGCTAATATTATTAATGTTAAAATAATATTGGGTGATGAAAAATATGGAAAGATTAAAAGAAAAAGTATACTGTTTTAATTGTAATGGAAAAAGAAATCACGAAATTTTAACTTCATTTAATCACGAAGCTGACGTTGAAGATGATTTTCATTGGTGGGAAAAAAATCACATTGTTAAATGTTTAGGTTGCGATTACATTGCTTTTGTAAAACAATACGGTGATGAATACCAATGGGAAGAAAGAAATGGGACTCAATATTTTTTTGATACTTTTACTGTGTATCCTGAAGAGCCTAAGAAGAAAGAAAAAAAATCATTAATGTCATTCCAATTAAAAGTAAGAAATTCAAAGGTTTACCCGATACCCTACTTGAATTATACAATCAAATAGTCTCTTCCTATAATCAAAATCATAGAATTTTATGTTTATCTGGGATAAGAACATTGATAGAAGGGATATGCAAAGAATTAAATATTGACGGTGGACATATACACAATGAAAACGGAAATTATATATTAAATAAAAATAATGAAAAAATTTATTCCGACAAGATTCAAGGGAAAATCTTTGGACTATTTGAAAATAATCATATTAATTTTTTTCATTCTTTAATTTTACAAAAAATAAGAATTAAAAGTAATGAAACCATTCATGATGTAATAGTGCCAGAACGTAAAGACTTAAAAGATATTATATTTATTGTTGAACATCTAATTAAAAACGCGTTTGAATTAAAAATTCATAGGTTACTAAAGAAAGAAAATTAAATTTTGTTATATTTTAAGACACTCAACGTAGTGTCTTTTTATGTTGACACGTCAAAGGTAGGTGATTTATATGTATGAAGATTTATTAAGTCAACAGCAACAAACAGCGGCAAGGCTATAGCTATTGAAGGCTTGGAAAAACAACAAATTGCAGACTCAGTTGGCATAAGTAGAGCTACCCTTTGGAACTGGGAGAAGACTGACAAAATGAAGGCTGAGGTAGACAGAGTTAAACGTGAGTTCCAAAATTTCGGCGGAATGGGGTTAGGCATAACCGTTGAACCAGAACTTTTCAGCAGACTTCCTGAAAGTATTCAAATTCTTACTGAAAACGGAATCGTAGCCGGAAGTTTAATGGCTGTTCTACTAAATTTATTATTTAACACAAAGTCTAAAAAAGTGATCGTTTCTCACGTTAAACAGAGTCAGAAGCAAGCTGTATAAATGAAAGAGCGGCTATGATCCTCATTGTAATCAGTGGATGATAGCCGCTTCTTATGTTTGATGTTGTTAAGTTTTTCCCTTTTCGATTTTGTCGTCTTCGATGTCATCAGATTATAGATCTCTTGATGAGCAAATGCGCTTCGATCATGAATAGGATTTCGTTTACCTTCACGAACTATTCTTTCTCTCATTTTCTTTGCTTTTGACTTAGCCATTTTCTTCATTCCTTTCAATTCGTTCAATGGAAGTTAATGGGTAATACATGACTACTATACTATATTTATATGATGAAAAGATACATGTTGTTTAACAAAATGCAGAATCTTTAAAAAAACAAGCTAGTATTATCAGAAAAGGAAGATTATAATCTTCCTTGGGACCAATATGTTAGGATCTTTGGTTGAATTTAAATACCATTGTCAATCTTCCTATGTCTGACCAATTCGTCTCAAATTTATGAAATAAAGGGGTTATTGTTGTGAATAAAAATGTTAAGAAAGCAGCTTCACTTACTCTAGCTATCAGTCTTTTAAGTTCACCTCTAGCAGGACAAGCCATCGCTAAAACGCCAGCAAAACACAAAAGTAAAGTTAACCTCAGAATCATGGAAACAACAGACATTCATACAAACCTACTAAACTTTGATTATTACAAAAATGCAACATCTGAAAACGTTGGTCTAGCAAAGACAGCTACACTTGTTAAAACGGCTCGAGAAGATTTAAAGTACAGTCAAAACAGTGTGCTAGTTGATAATGGAGACCTGATTCAAGGTACACCACTTGGTACATACAAAGCAAAAATCGCCCCGCTAAAAGATGGTGAAGTTCATCCAGCCATCGCAGCTATGAATCTAATGGATTATGATATGGCAACACTAGGAAATCATGAGTTCAACTATGGTCTTGATTTTCTAGCAGAAACGTACGATGATGCTAATTTTCCTTTTGTAAACGCTAACGTATACGTGGATGATAAGGATAACAACCCTAAAAATGATGTTAACAAATACACACCTTACAAAATTGTGAAAAAATTCGTTAGAGATGAATATGGCAGACCGAAACTTTTAAAAATCGGTTATATTGGTTTCGTTCCACCACAGATTAACGAATGGGATAAATCACACCTAGATGGGAAAGTAATTACGAAGAATATCATTGAAAGCGCAGAAAAGTTTATCCCGCAAATGAAGAAAAAAGGTGCAGATATCATCATCGCACAAGCACACTCTGGTTTTAATGGAAGTGAAACGAACACAGAAGATGTTATCTATGCACTTAGCAAGGTAAAAGGGATCAGTGCCATAACATTCTCACACACACATAAGATATTCCCAGCTGCTGATGAGAAATCATTAGATGCATTGTTTAAAGACGCGAAAGGTAATGTTCTTCCTGGCGTTGATAATGCAAAAGGTACAATTAATGGTGTACCTGCTGTACAAGCAGGCTATGGTGGAGGATCACTCGGTCTGATCGACTTGACCCTTCAACAAGAACGTGGAAGATGGAACGTGATTTCTTCTCAGTCATCAGTTAGAAGTGCTGCTGCGGTCAAGCCAGACGAAAAAGTGGTTAAGACTGTAAAGAATGTACATGATGCAACAATTAAGTATGTAAACACACCAATCGGTTCAACGACGGATGATATTCATAGCTTCTTTGCACTCGTTCAAGATGATCCGTCTGTACAAGTTGTAACGAATGCTCAAAAATGGTACGTAGAAAAATACATTTCATTAAACAAGCCAGAATATAAAGATCTTCCTATACTCTCTGTAGGAGCTCCATTTAAAGCAGGAAGAAACGGTGTAACTGAATTCACTGAGATTGAAAAAGGACCACTTACAATTCGCAGTGCGGGTGACCTCTACCTTTATGACAACACGTTAAAAGCACTAAAAGTAAAAGGTTCTGTTGTTAAAGAATGGTTAGAAATGTCTGCTGGTAAATTTAAAACCATTGATCCGAACAAAACAGAAGCACAAGAACTCTTAGATGCAGGTTTCCCTGTTTATAACTTTGACGTAATCGACGGTGTTAATTATCAAGTCGATGTTACGAAAGCTTCTAAGTACGATAAAAACGGAGCAGTGATCAATGCTGACAGCAATCGAATAGTAAATCTAACGTATGGCGGAAAACCTATTGACCCTAACCAAGATTTTATCGTAGTAACAAACAACTACAGAGCGGGTGGAGGCGGAAACTTCCCTGGAGTAAAAGGTAGCGAATATGTAGTAGATTCAGCTGATGAAAACCGTCAGATCTTGATGGATTATATCACGGAAATGAAGGAGATCACGCCTACAGCTGACAACAACTGGTCCATCGCTCCGATTAGCGGAAATGCTAACGTAACGTTCCTATCATCACCGAACGGTCAAAAATATACGAGTGCGACAGGTAAGATTCAATACACCAATAAAACAGATGCAAACGGATTTGGAATCTATAGTATCGATCTAAATTAATAAAGATAAAAGAGAGCCCTAGTGGTTCTCTTTTTTTATTTCATAAGAAGGTGTAAATCATCTTTAGTAGAAATATAAAAATGGTAGCTAGTAGGGAAAAGGTTTGGTATGATAAAAAACGAACAAATGTTCTTGTGTCGAAAAAATGAGACGATGAGGTGCTAAAAATGATTGTAGCAGTGAACCCTTACGTAGTAACTGATGGTAATGGAAAAGAAGCGGTACAGTTTTATGTTGATGCATTTAATGCTGAGTTAATCTCCCTTCAAACTTTTGGAGAGATGCCAGAGGATCCAAACCATCCACTTCCAGAAGAAGCGAAGGATCGTGTGATGAATGCTCAATTCAAAGTGGGGGATACGATTATGATGCTCTCTGATAATTTTCCAGGGATGCCTTATACCATTGGAAATCAAGTTACCATTGCCATACAAATCAGCACAGTAGATGCATCAAAACAAGTATTTGAAAAACTGTCTAAAGAGGGAAAAGTGACAATGCCACTACAAGAAACATTCTGGAGCCCATCGTATGGACAACTAACAGATAAATATGGTGTCGAGTGGCAAGTATCTGCCGTTCAGCAAGACTAATTAACAACAAATTAGACTCTTTCTATAACATTTAGAAAGGGTCTTTTTGTTTATTCCTCATTTTTTACGGTTATCTTAATTAGTGTATGCAAAAAACGGGCAATAAAAAGCAAAAATCATTGACTAGTTCTTATAAAGATATTATAGTGGTTTCACCCACTCATGTTCATGAGTTTAAACATTTGATTTTATGTGACAGGAGGCGTAAAGCTTGCACCAGCAAAACATGATAAAAGAGAGCACAAGGGAATCGGTTGATAAACTTGTACGAGCTCAGAGAAAATATTTTAGAAGCGGGGTAACCCGATCATACGATTTCCGAATGAAAGCATTAAACAATCTGCTAAAGCTTATTCGAAACAATGAAGCAAAAATTCTTCATGCTTTAAAGAAAGACTTAAACAAATCTGAAGCCGAAGCCTATACTACTGAGATCGGCTTTTTATTAGAAGAGATTCGACATACGCAAAAACATCTTAAAAAATGGATGGAACCCAAAAAAGTAAAAACAGCAAAAACCCATATTGGATCAAAGGGTTATACAATCGCTGAACCTTATGGTGTGACTTTAATCATCGCACCATGGAACTATCCATTTCAACTGCAACTTGCTCCATTAATAGGTGCTATCGCTGCGGGGAATACAGCAATATTAAAACCATCTGAATTAACACCACTAACGTCAAAACTGTTAGATGAATTAATTAAAGAGTACTATCATCCAGACTTTATCGCAGTGGTAGAAGGCGGGATAGAAACCAATCAAATCTTACTGGATCAACCATTAGATTATATATTCTTCACAGGGAGCGTTCCTGTAGGAAAGATAGTCATGGAGGCAGCAAGCAAGAGGCTTATTCCTATTACATTAGAACTAGGTGGTAAGAGCCCTTGCATTGTAGATGAAACAGCAGATCTTAAGCTTGCCGCTAAACGCATAGCTTTCGGAAAGTTCACAAACGCAGGTCAAACGTGTATAGCACCAGATTATATGTATTTACACAAAAATATACGTCAACCATTCATTGATACATTTAAAGAGGTAATTAAAGAATTTTACGGAGAGAATCCACTCAGAAATGAAGAATTCGGCAAAATCGTAAATGATCGTCATTTTAATCGTTTAAAAAGTTACTTATCTGAAGGAGAAATACTATCCGGTGGGAAGTATGATGAATCAAGTGAAAAGATCGAGCCAACTTTACTAGCTCCCCACGATACCTCTTCACCAGTTATGAGTGATGAGATCTTTGGACCCATCTTTCCAGTCATGGAATACGAAAACATCAATGAAGTGATCGATTTTGTTGTGGAACGCCCAAAACCACTTGCACTTTACTTGTTTACCACAAACAAAGAGATTGAAGAAAAAGTGGTTAATAACATATCATTTGGCGGTGGATCGATTAACGACACATTAATGCATATCGCAACACCTTATCTTCCTTTTGGTGGTGTAGGAGAGAGCGGAATCGGTAGTTATCACGGTGAGTCGAGTTTCGTTGCGTTTTCTCATAACAAAAGTGTACTCAACCAAACAAACAAATTCGACTTTAGTTTTCGATACCCCAACGCTAAACATGGCTTAAAAATCATTAAAAAGTTAATGAAGTAAAGATTATTTTTAGACGCTATCATTTGAGATAGCGTCTTTTTTTGTGCAAAAGTGCCAAAAACTCGACTTAAGAACAAATGTTCGTATAAAGGAGAAAAAAGGGATAATCTCTATAAAAAACAAAAAAGAGTATTTTTCCATAAGGAAAATACTCTGACTTAAAAGGCCTTTCAGGCACATTTATGGTAATAAAACTGTATCGATTACGTGAATTACACCATTGGATGTCTCGATATCAGGAGTAACCACAGTTGCATTGTTTACTTTTACGGGATTAAGTGAAATCGTTACTTCTTTACCAGCTAAAGTTTTTACCTTCATTCCATTTTTGAGATCACTTGACAATACTTTTCCTGGAACGACATGGTAAAGCAGAATGTTTTTTAAATCTTCTCTGTTTAATAACTCTTCTGCTGTGATATTTAAATCCTTTAGCAGTTCTCCAAACGCTTGATCTGTTGGTGCAAATACAGTATAAGGTCCAGCACCTTTGAGTGTCTCAACAAGTCCCGCTTTTTGTAGTGCGGCAACAAGTACTTTAAAATCTCCTGCGTCTGTTGCTGTTTGAACAATATCCTTTTTACTTCCTGAATTCTCAGAAGCGAAAACATTGCTCGAGAGTGGAAGGGTAAGCATGAAAATCAATAAGAACCAACTCATTATTTTCTTTATCAAATTAATATCCTCCTAAATTTTTTAACATGGGTACTCCAAAGAACTTACAATTTTGATTTATTTAAATTGAAAGCACTAAGGGTATTATTTATCTACCAATCGTTTTTATACAAGAAGGGTATCTTTTACATATTTCCATAAACGTTGGATGAACAGTTTCCGAGTAGGTTAATATTTGTACCACATAGACACTTAATCGCAGATAAACTACATCTAATGAATGAAAGAAGTGAAAGAAGAAGGACAGATCAATTAAGTAAGGTAAGTAAGCACATTAAAATTCATTCTTTATTAGTTTACATAATATCTATTCTCGGCAGCTATGCGAAATGGAACGAAGAACATCTCAAAACCAAAGATTACTTAGGATAGTGAGACAAAAAGGAAAAATATACTGAATTTGGTAATTGTATTAATCGGTATTCAATTATTAGGTTTGTGCTGAACTTATTTCTTTCTGCAAATTAAAAATCATTTCAATCATAAATCCATTCCTTTTGAACTCGTGTTCGTGCGTTCAAATTGTCTGTCTTTTTTTAGTCTGAGTTCTATAAATAATCTATAAATAATCTATAAATAATCTATAAATAATCTTTCTAAGCTTTCACATATTTTTCTTTCGTTCATTCTTATTAGTAACACCATATAAAATTTGTAAAGTTTTACCTATTGGTTCATAACCTAAAATAAGCAGATATTTACTTCTAGGCTCCTTCATTTGCACTTTTTACGATTCGTAGTATAATGGTTAACATTAATTCCGATAAATTTAATAGGAAAAGGCGGGATAGTATGGCTGAATCTGTTATTAATACTAAAACAAAAACTGCTTTTAAGGGCCGGCCAACCACGAAAGTTACTGAACTCAGTCCTATGCAAAAACCTTTAGTAACCATTGGTGTACTCACTGCGATCTTACTCCTTACAGCAATCGTCAATGTTGCTAACTGGACGCAAGGGACACTTTTTATCATTGGTATTTTGCTTGGCTGTGCACTTCTTTATGCGCGTTTTGGATTTACATCAGCTTTCAGGCGTTTAGTTTCTGTAGGGAATGTGCAAGGTTTGCAAGCTCATATGGTTATGCTTGCTGTAGCGTCCGTATTATTTGCGATTATTTTTAGCACAGGATTTACTTTTTCTGGTGCTGAACCAACAGGAAACGTTTCACCAGTTGGCATAAGCATACTAGTAGGTGCTTTCTTGTTCGGTATAGGGATGCAATTCGGTAACGGATGTGCTTCTGGTACTCTATATTCACTTGGTGGCGGATCTTCCTCTATGATTTTGACATTGATTTCATTTATTGCAGGATCTGTCATAGGCGCTTATCATTTTACGTTTTGGATGGGGCTGCCCTCTCTTCCACCACTTTCATTGAACCAGATTCCTGGGCTTGGTTATTTCGGCGCTTTAATAGTTCAATTAGCACTATTTGCATTTATCTATTGGATTACGATTCAAATTGCTAAAAAGAAACAACCACCAATGATGAAGCCACTTCCAACGACTGTTGGATGGAAAAAAATATTTCGTGGTTCGTGGCCGTTATTTACAGCAGCAATCGTTCTTGCTCTTTTGAATGCTGCAACATTAGCGGTTAAAGGAAGTCCTTGGGGTATTACATCCGCTTTTGCACTTTGGGGCGGGAAATTTATGATGGCAACAGGTGTTGATGTATCTTCTTGGGGTTATTTTGAAGGCAAGAACGGTGCAGCTCTTTCAAAAAGTGTTCTTACCGATGCAACGAGCGTTATGAACTTTGGTATTATGCTCGGTGCATTCATTTCAGCTTCTTTCCAAGGAACGTTTAAACCTGGAAAGATCAAACCTGGTATTGCTGGAGCATCTATCATCGGTGGATTATTGATGGGCTATGGTGCCCGCTTAGCGTTCGGCTGCAATATCGGTGCTTACTTTAGTGGAATAGCCTCATTTAGCCTCCATGGCTGGGTATGGGCAGTTATGGCGATGTTAGGTACGTATTTAGCTCTTTTCGTCCGACCACTTTTCGGTCTTAAAAATCCAAAACCTACAGATTCAATCTGTTAAAGAAAAAGCTAATGGACGTCCAATGTCCATTAGCTTTTTTTATTCTTGTATCATTTATGTAGATACTTTATACAGCAATTCTCCGATCTCACCCATAATACGTCTAGAGTCAGAGCGTGTTTGCACGTTTTTGCTGAGGACAGATAACGCATAGGTATGAGAAGGCAAATACAACAATCCTACATTATGTTCGATCCCTGGAACATATCCAGTTTTATGTGCAATCTCCCAATTCGGAATCATTCCGATTACACCTTCTTTAACCGGTAGTTTACTCGGCAGCAAATCATTCATTTTCTGTTTTTTCATGATAGCAATCATCTTGTTGCAGGCATTTAATGAAATCACTGATCCATAAGCGATATTCTTTAAAAAATTATTCACTTCACCAGCGGTTATAATATTCATGTTTCCAGGTTCTCTTGTGGCATTAATCTGCAATTTATGATGCAAATGACTTTTACTAAATCCCCATTCTTTCATGTACGTATTAATTTGATCTAGCCCTACTAACCCAATTAAAGCATTAGTAGCCGTGTTATCACTCTCAATAATCATTAATACGATTAAATCCTGTATGGTCCACTCTATACTTCGTGACAAATGCTGAATCATGCCATCGCCAGGAACGGTGTCTTCTTCTCTTATCATAATTGTATCTAATAATGAACACTTCCCCGCTGCTGCATGAGCAAATACAGAAGCCATAATAGGTACCTTTATAATACTGGCTGAATAAAAGAGCTCTTCTGATTGAAAGTTTATGCTTTCCTTCGTTTCGAAGTGATAAATGGAAACGCCATACGTGGCTTTTCCAGAGGAAATTAAATGTAATATAGCTTGTTCGTTTTGTTTTAGCATACAAGGTACCTTCCTTTAGTTTTCAGAACAGATCTATTTCAGGACTTCCTTTGGTTGTTTGGAATAAGCCTTTTGAAAAAGGGTTAAATACTCTTCTTTTGTTATGGCTCTAGCATTACTTGGTGTCGATCCATTCAAAAATGCTGATTCAGCGAGATAAATAAAATCGTTTTCGTTTACTTCAGGTAAAGATGAGAAAGTTGGGATGGAAAGGTCTTTTGCGAGCTGTTTCATATCTGATACGAGACGAACTGCGGCATCCTGATCAGAATCGTTTGACGAAGCAATTCCAATGGTTCTAGCAATGGTTGCATGTTTTTCTAGTTCCGCATCTGCATTGAATTCAACAATATACGGCAAGAACATGGAATTAGCGATTCCGTGTGGTGTGTCGTACCATCCCCCAATTGCTTCAGCCATACAATGGACAGAGGCCACATCAGCATGAGAAAAGGCCATTCCTGCAAGAGTAGAGCCAATCATTAGATGATAACGAGCTTCTCGATCATTCCCATTGGTAACGGCTGTTCTTAAATTTGGATAAATGTGTTTCAGGGCTTGTATAGCTAAACCGTCTGAAATGGGGTTAGATAACTTACATGTGTAAGCTTCTAAAGCATGAACGAGGGCGTCCATTCCAGTTGAGGCAGTCAAATGAGAAGGTAGCCCATATGTGAGTTCAGGGTCTACGATTGCTAATAGAGGTGCAATATGAACATCCTTAATCGTAAACTTCACCTTTTTCTTTGTATCTGTTATAACGGCAGAACGAGTTACTTCTGCTCCTGTTCCAGCCGTTGTCGGAATTACGATTATAGGAGTCACTTTTGTTGGAACCTGATCTCGTCCCGCATAATCTTGGGGATTTCCACCTAAACACTGTAAGATGGCGATCGCTTTTGCAGAGTCAATGACAGATCCCCCGCCTAATGCCACGATTGCGTCCGCATGAAAATTTCTTGCTGCCTCACCACCCTCTGTACAATCAAGGTCACGCGGATTAGGATGAACGTTATTAAATGTCTGAACTTCAAAGCCTTGTTTTTCTAACATTTGAATCGCTTGTTTTACGAACCCTGTTTGTTCAATACCAGGGTCTGTGACAATTAAAATACGTTTTCCCTCCACATATTCCTTTACGTAGACTCCCAATTTTTGAAATTCACCATTTCCTGCTCGAATGATCGTAGGTAGATTAAATGCAACACGTTTCATGTGGATCTCCTTCCTCTCTTTTTACTATCATACGGTAAAAAGAAATTCATTTACATTAAATATACATAATTTTTTGAATATTATTATTCGCCCTAAAAAATAGCACCTGATCACCAGGTGCCATTGATTAACTCAACACATTAAAATACCTTGCTTCTGGATGGGCAAACACGATGGCTGATACGGAAGCTTCTGGCTCCATCATGCAGCCATCTGTTAAATGGATACCGATATCTTCAGGTTGAATTAGTTTAAATAGCTTTTGCTGATCTTCAAGTTCTGGGCAAGCTGGATACCCAAAGGAGAAACGCTGTCCTTGGTAACGTGCTGAAAAGCGTTCTCTCATTGTAAAGTCTACTGAATCTGGAAAGCCCCAGCGATCTCGCATCTGTTGGTGAACAAGTTCAGCAAAGCCTTCTGCTGTTTCTAAAGCTAATGCTTGGAGAGCGTGGCTTTCTAAAAAACGGCCTTCTTTTTTTAGTTCTGCAGCTAGCTCCCGAATCCCGGTTCCAGCTGTTACAGAAAAGAAACCGACGTAATCCATTTCCCCGCTGTCTTTTGATTTTAAGTAGTCCGCTATACAAAGATATGGCTCTTTGTTTTGTCTAGGAAAATCAAATGTCTCGATAATCCTTTGTTGATCGATAGGGTCATAAATGAGTACACTGTCACCGTCACTTTGCGCTGGAAAGAATTGATACAGTGCTGAAGGCATAATTAAATTCTTTTCCTTCGCTTCCGCCAACAGCCTGTCTACAACTGCTTTGATTTGAAGTGTTTTCTCATCTTTCTCTTGAAGCAGTCGAGAAATTTTCCCTTTAATCCCTAGATGATGACCTAAAAGCATTTGTAAATTGATGTAAGGCTGTATATGGGACAATGAGTAATTTCTTAAAATATGCCTTTTTGTATCTTTTGGAACGAAAACTGGAGCGGTTTGAGATACTTTTGACCGGACCCTTACAGCTGTTGCAACCGACGAAGGGCCCTCATAGCTCCCTGCATCACTCACTACACTTTTTTTCCTTTCGTGAAACTCATCAGCCAGTTTATCATAATCTTCTGGCGTTTGAATTTGGTTTGCGAGTGAAAGTCCTTCCATTGCATCTTTCGCATAAAGAACCATTCCTTCGTATTCCTTAGATATCTTTGTATCGGTGAATTTCCTTGATAAGGCTGCACCACCGACTAATATAGGCGTAGAGATGTTCGCTTCACGCATGTCATTTGCAGTTAAGACCATCTGCTGAGCGGATTTAACAAGCAACCCGGAGAGACCGATGATGTTAGGTTGTTCTTTTCTAATCGCTTCAATCAATTCTTGAGACGTTACTTTAATGCCTAAATCAACTACTTTAAAACCATTGTTGCTCAATATGATGTCTACCAGGTTTTTACCGATATCATGCACGTCACCTTTAACGGTTGCGAGAAGAACTTTTCCTTTTGATGCAGACTCATCATTCGTTTCCATGAATGGCTCTAAAAAGGCAACAGAAGCTTTCATGACCTCTGCACTCTGAAGAACTTCTGCAACGATTAACTGATTATCGTTAAAAAGTCTGCCCACTTCTTTCATGCCATCCATTAATGGTCCATTAATGATGCCTAACGGTGTAGCGTACTGTTTTAAAGCCATTTCTAAATCAGGAATCAAACCCTCTTTTGTACCTTCTAAAATGTAATAGTGAAGCCGCTCTTCTAATGTCATATCAGGCAGCTTTGATTTGACTTCTTTTTTCTTTCCTCTATAAAAGTCTGTAAAAACAGATAAAGTTTCTTCAGTTGTACGAAATAATAGATTTTCTGCCATTTCAATCTCTTCTGGTGCAATAGAGGCAAAACGTTCTAGCTTTTCTGTATTTACGATGGCATAATCGAGTCCCGCTTGTGTGCAATGATATAGGTATACAGCATTTAATACTTCACGACCGACTGGTGGCAAACCAAAAGATACGTTACTGACACCAAGGATAGTTAAGCACTTTGGAAATTGTTTCTTAATTAATCGTATCCCTTCAACTGTTGCATGGGCGGATCCGATATACTGATCATCACCAGTTCCAACAGGAAATACGAGTGGATCGAATATGATGTCTGAAGGTGAAACGTTATATTTATCCACTAAAAGGTCATACGATCTCTTAGCGATTTTCAGTTTTCGTTCTGCAGAAACACCCATACCTGTTTCATCGATCGTTCCAACAACAACTGCCGCTCCATATTTATGAAGAAGCGGGATCACCTTTTCAAACCGTTCTTCACCGTCTTCTAAATTAATCGAATTGATGATGGCTTTTCCTTGTGAATACTTTAAAGCTAGCTCGATAACATCCTCATCCGTAGAGTCGATGACAAATGGAATTTTCACTTTCTTAACCGCTTCTTTCATGAACTTCTCCATGTCGCTTAATTCATCCCGGTCAGGGTCAGCTAAACAAACGTCGAGTACATGGGCACCGCCTTTCACTTGGGCTCTTGCAATTTCAGCCGCTTCTTCAAACTTCCCCTCAGCAATTAACCGTTTAAATTTTCGTGATCCGATAACATTTGTTCTTTCTCCTACCATGATCGGTCTTAACGTTGGATCATCATAGATAAATGGTTCGATTCCTGAAACCATATGAATATCGTTTACTTGCAGTTGACGTGGTATATAGTTCTTCATAACTTTTGATAGTGCTTCAATATGAGCAGGTGTCGTTCCACAGCAACCACCAACGATATTTAGCCACCCTTTTTGAGCAAATCCGGATAGCTTAGCGGCTAATGATTCTGGTGTTTCATGATAATTTCCATCTTCATCAGGAAGTCCTGCGTTCGGATAACAGCTTACTGCTGTAGTAGACAAGTTGGACAGGGAACGTATGTGATCTTGCATGAATTCAGGACCTGTCGCACAGTTTAATCCCACTGCAATCGGGTTCATATGTTTCAGCGAGATATAAAAAGCCTCAATCGACTGACCCGCGAGTGTGGTTCCCATCGGTTCAATCGTTCCAGAAACCATGAGCGGGATTCTTTTTCCCGTTTGTTCAATCGCTTGCTCGATTCCTAAAAAACCAGCTTTTACATTGAGCATATCTTGGCTTGTCTCTAAGAGGAGAAGATCCGCACCTCCGTCAATCAATCCTCGTGCTTGTTCGGCATAAGCTTCTCTTAACGCATCAAACGTCGTTCCGCCCGTAACACTGAGCGTTTTTGTGGTCGGCCCGAGTGAGCCCGCAACAAAACGAGGCCACTGTTCTGTTGAAACTGCATCAACGGCTTTTCTTGCAATTTCTGCTCCAAGCTTATTGATCTCATAAGCTCTATGTCCGAGTGTGTATTCATCCAGTACAAGATTCGTACCGCCGAATGTATTCGTTTCAACGATATCCGCGCCGGCCTTAAGATATTTATAATGAATGGATTCGATCACATGGGGTGCCGTTACATTTAAATACTCATTACAACCGTCATACGCCTCACCGCCAAAATCTTCTGGAGTGAGATTGGCTTCTTGAAGCATCGTTCCCATCGCACCATCCATGATTAAGATCTTTGATTCTAGCTGCTTTTCTATTGATGACTTAGGCATTCTGTGACCTCCTGGCTAATAGTGATGGATGGTTAGCTCGTGCATATTGTGCTAATTCTACGGTCAGCTCGTAACGGATAAATGGTGTGATCAGATAAATGCCATTAAAGAGTTCCATAGCTGTGTCTAATAACGACTTGGCAATCAATAAGCCTTCTTCGCACGCCTGTTTTGGATCATCTTTATACTTGCCCATGCGATCACGCACAGAATCAGATAGTTTAATTCCAGGAACTTCATGGTGAAGAAACTCTGCGTTTCGCGAAGAAGTTAATGGCATGATCCCAATATAGATCGGTTTATCAATATGTTTTGTTGCTTCATATGTTTCAATAAGTCTTTGCTCTGAAAAAACAGGCTGGCTGATAAAGTAATCTGCGCCATAAGCAATCTTTTTCTCTAACCGCTCAACTGCTTTGTCAATGGACCGGATGTTAGGGTTAAAAGCCGCTCCCACCGTAAAGGATGTTTTTTCTCCAAGCTCTTTACCTGAAAGTGATAACCCTTCATTAAACTGTTTGATGAGCTTAATAAGTTCGAAGGAGGTGACATCATAAACAGATGAAGCACCTGGGAAATCTCCGACGCTTGCGGGATCTCCAGTCACAGCTAGTACTTCATGTATTCCATGCGTGTGAAGTCCCATCAAGTGAGACTGAAGGCCGATTAAGTTTCTGTCACGGCACGTAATATGAACGAGCGGGCGAAGGTTAAGTTGGGACTGCACAATCGACCCTAATGCAGAGTTGCAAACACGTGGAGAAGCAAGTGAATTATCAGCGAGGGTAAGTGCGTCGATTCCCGCTTCTTTTAACGCCTTGGCTCCTTCCATAAAACGCGATGTATCTAATTTACGTGGTGGATCTAATTCAACAATAATGGATTGCTTCTTTTTTACTTCTTCACTTAGTGGAACATACTTAGGTTTTGATGCTGATTGAATGACAATCTTTTGCTTTCTTTGTTTCACTTCTTTTTCTGTTACAGGCTCTAAATTTTTAAGTTCACTTGAGAAGGCACGAATATGGGCAGGCGTCGTACCACAACATCCGCCTAATAGACGAACCCCTTGCTGCCTGAACAAATGGGCACATTCTTTAAAATAATCCGCGTCCCCTTCATACTTAAAACGGCCATCTGTATAAGAAGGAAGCGACGCATTAGGAAACGCTGAAAGATAAGCCTGATTTGGTAATGGAACTTCCTCAAGTGTCATCAGCATGTGATAAGGTCCAAGGCGACAGTTTACCCCCACGACATCAGCACCTAAGTTCTCAAGCCGGTTCAAAGCATCTGAAATCGGCGTGCGGTCCTGCATAAAGCCGACTTCCTGCAATGACACTTGAGCAATGATTGGAAGAGATGTTTCTTTTCTAGCAATCTCTAAAACTGTTTCTAGTTCTTCCAGGTCATAATACGTTTCTAATTGGATGCCGTCTACATTCTCCATCAACAAACAATACAGCTGCTCACGAAAACTGCGCTTGATTTCATCCAGAGAAATGCTATTTGGTTTAATGCCGCGTATTCCACCAATCGTACCTACAACATATTCGTTATGAGCCGCTGTTCTAGCAATATGAACAGCCGCTTTATTGATCTCTTTCACATGATCTTGAAGTCCGTAACGTTCAAGCTTCGAATAGTTTGCTGCATACGTATTCGTTTGAATGATATCAGCACCTGCATCTAAATAAGCGCGGTGGATGTTATAGATCTGTTCTTCTTGAGAAAGATTTAACTCTTCATAACAGAAGTCAGATCCATACGAATACAAAAGCGTTCCCATCGCACCATCACCGATTAGGATCTTGTTTTGTTCTAAGTCTGTGATTAAACTCATGATAGCCTCCTCTATAAAAATAAAAAGCCTTCTATAAAAGAAGACTTTTTTAAGCGTCGGGGTCTTCTTATCTTTACAAGTTCAACATTTGAACTCGCAGGAATTAGCACCTTTTCAGCTTGTAGCTGCTGGTTGCTGAGGTTTCATAGGGCCGCTCCCTCTACCTCTCTTGATAAGGATTTATTCATTTATTGGTTCATTTACTAATTTGCGTTCTATTATCTTTAATAATTCCTGTTTATACGAGCGTTGTTTTTCTACGTCATATAAAAACGACTGATCTGTTAGCTTTGTTAATAAGTCTTTTCGATATTTTTCCGGAAATTCCTTCTTAATGATGGATCTGCATTGGAATAAAAAATCTAAATACGTTTCATAGTCTTCACTGTATTTTTGCTGAAGCTCTTTTTTTATAGATTTAGATAGACTTGGACTAGCTCCAGAGGTGGAAACAGAGAGTATAAGCTTACCTCTTTTTACGACACTGGGAACAATAAAATTGCCAAGGTGCGGTTGATCCGCCATATTCACAAGCTGTTTTGAACTTGCCTGTGCTGCAATCCAAGAGTTAACCTCTTTGGTATTGGTCGCTGCAATGATTAAAAATGCTTTCTCCAAATCTTCACGTTTCACTTCTCTTTCAATCCAAGTCAGCTTTTTTTCTGCATGCCATTCCTGAATCTCGTTAACAACAGTTGGACTGATTACAGTAATGATTGCTTCTTCATTCAATAAATCATTAATTTTCCGATACGCGACTATTCCACCGCCTGCTACAACGACCGTTTTACTAGACAGGTTTACATGTATGGGATACATAGCATTCCTCACTTTTTAAGAAAATGCATATTTCTTTGTTTTAAGTGTTTCATTGATACGCGTGAGTAAAACATCTTTAAGAATAGGGTGGTAGCCAAGCGTCTCACAAAGAGTTACGTTTTGTTTAGATTGTAGCTGATAGCGGTTTATCGTCAGTTTCATCCCGTTTATTAATAGCCCTGAAAATAGAAGATAAGGCACAACGATGATTTGTTCAAATAACTCGCGACTATTCCATAGAGCCTCTTCAAAGCTCGGTACCGAACCGGTTAAAAAACAAGCTTGAATACTAGGAATTCCGTAATGGTTTTGAACGTTAGCCGCTATTGCATCTAGATCCCGCTTTACATCTTGATCCGTGCTGCCTCTTCCCACCAGCAAGATATGTGTATTTTCACTTAAACTAACTGTACTTTTCGTGATCTTCTCCCACAACAAATGCGAAATGGCTTCGTGTACACCGAATGGACGCCCGTAAATCACTTCAACTCCTGGATGTTGATTCTGCAAGTGGTGAAGTTCGTTTGGAATATCTATTTTTATATGATTAGCACATAGTAAGAACACAGGAATCACAGAGATACTCGTTGCTCCTTTTTGTATACACGTTTCGAAGCCTTGGGTAATAGAGGGTTCAGCAAGCTCTAAAAAACAAATCTCTTTGATAGGCACATCTACTTGTGCCATACAAAGTCTCACAAATTCTTCCGCTTCCATACGACCTTTTGCCAGTCTTGTACCGTGACAGATAAAGAGCAATGCCTTCATTTACAGAGCCTCTCTAACGGCAGCGAGCTTACTCGGTTCTTCATGCAGCTTTTCAAACCATTTCAGTTCACTGCGAAGTCGAACAACTTCACCGACAATGATCATGCTCGGATTCTCAATTTGTTCTTTAACCACGATTTCCTCAATCGTATCCAGTGTACCTGTAACGGTTCGTTGATTTTCTAAAGATCCCCACTCCACAAGGGCTACTGGTGTTTCTTTGCTTTTTCCGTGTCTCGTCAACTGTTCGCAAATATAACCTAGGTTGCCGACTCCCATATAGATCGCTAACGTATCAATGCCGTTCGCTAGACTTTCCCATTTCAGTTCATCTTCTTCACCTTTTTTACGATGGCCGGTAACGACCGCAAAGCTTGAAGCGATGTTACGATGTGTTACGGGAATTCCCGCATAGGCAGGTGCTGCAATCCCTGATGTTATTCCAGGAATCACCTCAAACGGAATACGACTTTTTGCAAGTGTTTCTGCTTCTTCTCCGCCTCTTCCAAACACGAAGGGGTCACCGCCTTTTAGCCGAGTTACTACTTTTCCTTTTTGAGCGTGTTTAACTAAGAAACTGTTGATTGTTTCTTGCTTCATGAAATGGTAGTTTGGCAGTTTACCGCAATAAATTAAGTCGCAGTCCGGTCTTGCATAAGAGAGCAATTCTTTATTCACTAATCGATCATATAAAATGACATCCGCTTCCTGAATACAACGCAGACCTTTTACGGTTATCAATCCTGGATCTCCAGGGCCAGCTCCGACAAGATATACTTTTCCCATCATCATCACTCCTTAAGGATTTAATATCGTTTCACGTTCATAAAGCACGAACCCGTTGCCCGTACGAATTCTTTTCTTTTCATAAAGAGAGATCTCATCAACTTCAGGCTGTTTCAAAAAATACTTCTCGAGCTCGATGTCAACCAACTGAAAAGCCTGTTCATCTGTTGAAGCGGCTATCACAACGGGTATAACCGTTGATTTTGAAATGACTTCAAATCTGTATAAATACATAGCGAGACTCCTTTTTATGAGACTTTTTCTTCTAATTCTTCAGCAATTCGGTCCAGTTCTTTTTGAAGCTGTTCTAACCCAAGTCGGTTTATATAGTCAAAAAAGCTTTCTGCTGGAAGTTTTGTATTTTTAAATACAGTAAGGAAACGGAAAAGTACTTCGTCTAACGAATCCGCACGGAACTTTCCTTTTAGCTTTTCGTTAAACTTTCCGCCATCATCAAGTGTGCCTCCTACATAAATCTCAAAGGCTTGAACCATCTTTTTCTCTTTTGTTTTTAACAATACGCCTTGAAGGCCAATATCTGCGATCTGACGCTGACCGCAGGAGTTAGGACAGCCTACCATATGAATTCTAACGGGAACATCGAGGGTGATTTGCTGATCGAGAATCTCAGCAATTCTGCGCATTCTTTCTTTCGTTTCAACGAGTGCTAAGTTACAATACTCGATCCCGGTACAAGAAACAGAATGACCAATGAAAGATAGAGGCTGCGTGGTGATGCGTTTGAAAATTTCTTTTTGTAAAAGCAACTCGACGTTTTCGTGTTTCACATTAGGAATAATTAAGTTTTGAGAATTTACCGTTCGAATCTCACCGTTTCCGTATTTCTTTGCAATTTCAGCAAGCTCTAAAACTTCATCAGCATGAAGTCGGCCAACAGGTACGTTAAAGCCGATATAACTTAAACCCTCTTGCTTTTGAGGATGAACACCATAAAAGTATCCGCCGTTCCATGTTTTAAGAGCATCTTTTCCTTTAGAGTGAAGCGGTCCCGTATATTCTAGAAGCTTTTCTTTAAATTTTTCTGGTCCCCAATCCGCCATCAAGAATTTAAGGCGTGCAAGGTGACGCTTTTCCCGATAACCATAGTCACGGAAAATGGTAGTAATTGCGATTGAAACCTCTTTTACCTGATGCGGTTCAATAAACACATCAAGGGGCTGTGCTAAGAATGGTCTAGATGATAAACCGCCGCCGATCTTTATGTGAAATCCAGGTATCTCTTTATCTTCAATTTCTTTCAAAGCTGGAGTAAATGCCACACAGTTAATTTCAGCATGAGCACTATTGTTCACATTGGAGCTAATGGACATTTTGTATTTTCTCGGCAAATTTGAGAAATCTTCATTATGCTGAAAGAACTCATAAACTTCTTTTACAATTTCAGTGGTATCGAAGAGTTCGTGAGGATCGATGCCCGCGATTGGGTTCCCCATGATGTTTCGCGTAATGTCCCCACACGCACCCGCGCTCGACAACCCAACTGCTTCTAACCGATTAAAGATATCTGGAATCTGTTCAATGGTCAGCCAGTGAAATTGAATGGCCTGACGTGTCGTGATATCGAATACGTCTCTTCCATAATCTTTGCAAATATGAGCTAATGCTTTTACTTGTTCATAACTTAAAATGCCTGATGGAACATTAACCCTCATCATAAAATAGCCGTCTTCTTTAGGACGCTGCAGATATAGGCCAGCCCACTTGAAACTATCCCATTCTTCTTTCGGAATAGAAGAAAAGCCGTTTTCTGCGTAATGAGGAATATCTTCAAATATTTTCAATCCATCTTTTACGAGCTTTTTTTGTTCTGTTTTGTTGATCTTCGGATTATCTGCCCACGCTTTTTCATATGCCATCGTTTTCGATCTCCTTTATCGTTAGTTAAATCAACTTCCTGTTTTTCAAATAGTTTAAGATGACCTCAACACTCTCGGTAACGCTTTGTTCGTTCGTATAAATGGTAAGAGCAGGTGATACCGGTTCTTCGTAAGGTGAATCAATTCCAGTAAAATCTGGAATCTCACCTTTTCGCGCTTTGTCGTACAATCCCTTTGGATCTCTTTTCTCACATTCTTCGATTGGACATGATACAAAGATTTCAATAAACTCTTCTTCTGAAACAATTGCCTTTGCCTTCTCTCGATCTTGTATAAATGGAGAGATAAACGCTGTCAGCACAACCGTTCCATTATCAACAAACAGCTTAGAAACTTCTGAGATTCTGCGGATGTTTTCCGTTCTATCTTCATCTGAAAACGATAGGTCACGGTTTAATCCATTTCGGATGTTGTCTCCATCCAGTACATAATTCCGGATGTTTCGATCGTAAAGTTCTTTTGCAAGTGCATTTGCAATGGTTGATTTTCCAGAACCAGAGAGACCGGTAAACCAAAGAACAAAACTGGAATGGTTATTTTGCTTTCTTCTGTCTTCTACTGTAATCGAGCTATCGTGCCAGATTATATTGTGCGGTTTGCTCATTAGAATCTCCTTTTCGCTCTTTTTCTTCATGTTTTCTTAGCCCTTTTATTAAGACTTCTACTACTTCTTTACGGCTAAAAGTGCTAGGCGGCAAATCACCATTACGAAGCAGTTCTCGTACCTTTGTTCCAGATAAAATCACATGATCTACACTTGTGTGAGGACACGTTTTAGAAGAGGCCATTGCTTCACATTTTTTACAGAAAAAACTGTGTTCAAAGAAAAGTGTCGTTATACCGATTTCATCTGCTGTAAACTGTGAAAAGATTTCTTGTGCTTCATATGTCCCGTAATAATTACCGACGCCTGCATGATCACGGCCAACAATAAAATGTGTACAGCCATAATTTTTTCTAACGAGAGCGTGAAAAATGGCTTCACGCGGACCTGCATAGCGCATTGCGGCTGGAAAAACAGCTAGGAAGACACGGTCACTTGGATAATAGTTTTGTAAAAGAACATGGTAGCTCTCCATTCGAACATCAGCTGGTATATCATCTGATTTCGTTTCACCGACGAGCGGGTTTAAGAAGAGGCCATCCACCGTTTCAAGCGCTGTTTTTTGGATATATTCATGTGCACGGTGAACTGGATTTCTCGTTTGAAAGCCTACTACTGTTTTCCAGCCCATATCACGAAACGTCTTTCTCGTTTCACTAGGATCGAGATGATAGGCTTCGAATTCCTTTTTCAGGGGACGTTTAACGAGCGTGATGTCTCCGCCTACATACACAGAAGGACGATCCAGCAATTTCTTTACACCAGGATGATCGTTATCAGTCGTTTTGTAGACTTTCTCTGCTTCTATTTGCTTAATAGGAGTATAAATATCACTAACCTGCAGGATTCCGTAAGTATCTCCTTTGTACGTTAACCGAACTTCTTCACCCACGCTGAGTCCTTCAGCTGTTTCGCGATTCACCGGTAACGTGATTGGAAGGCTCCAAACCGTTCCATCACTTAGTCTGATGTCATGAACAACAGATTGATAGTCTTCTTGATTTAAGAATCCTGTTAACGGGCTATATGCTCCTATAGCGATTAATTCAAGATCACTAAGTGCTGTCGCATCGAGAGTTATTTCTTTTTTTATGTGTTGATAAGGTGTCTCTGGCTGATAACGGTTGATTAATTTTCCTCCATGGGGCTGTATGGTACTCATTAAGTTTCTCTCCTCCTGAGATTCTCTTTATTGGCTATCGCTTTGATGAAGGCCGCATTCTAGTTTTCCTAAACCAGACCAACGTCCAGAACGAAGGTCATCTGCGTTTAGTGCTGCTTGTGTACATGGCTCACAACCTATACTTGGATAGCCATTATCGTGAAGTTTGTTATACGGCAAATCATATTTGTGGGCGTAACGCCAAATGTCTTTCCAAGTCCAATGAATAAGCGGACAAATTTTAATGCTTTTAAATCGCCCGTCCCGATTAACAAATTGCGTGTTTTGGCGGGTAGGTGATTGTTCACGGCGCAGTCCTGAAAGCCAGGCTGCTACTCCATTCAGTTCTTCTTCTAAAGGAATCACTTTTCGAATATTGCAGCATTGATTCGGATTTGATTTCCAAAGCTGTTCACCATACTTACTTGCCTGTTCTTCAAGAGATAAAGCCGGTGTTTTTAATTTGATACGAAGGGATGGATATCTTTTCTTCGCTGCTTCAATGACTTCATACGTTTCTTGAAAATGCAGATGCGTATCAAGAAAAACAATTTGAGCATCCGGTTTTACTTGATGAACAAGATCAACTAGGACGCTTCCTTCAAGTCCGAAGCTGCACGCATAAACCAGATCATCTTCATACGTTTCATAAGCCCACTTCAAAACATGCAGTGCACCTTTTGTGGGGTTATCACTGTTAAAATCACGCGTTTTGTTGTCCCATGTTTCGTACGTTAGCAATGTGTTACCTCCTTCTTGCCATTAAAAAAGCGGCTTTAACGTTTTTAGGACTTTGCCCAATCGTTAAAACCGCCTCTAGTTTTCTAGTCAGCGAGCTATTTAATTCTGACCTTCTCGTTTTTTTCGAGTTGAATTACTTTTCCATCTTGTACGATTAATGTGATCGATCCAAATTTGATACTGCTCAGCATTTGTTTAAGCTGAGGAAGAAAATCGTTTGCACTCTTTTCGTTCGCCACTCCACTGCCTCCCTTTCTAACATTCTATCTTTAAAAGGCTTTTTTCTAAAAATGTCGTTTGGTCATTTTTGTTTTGTCTTCATTGACAAGTTGATTGGAGCGCAAGATGCGAGACTCCTGGGGGATCAGCGGGACAGGTGAGACACCTAAGGACACAAAGTGTCGAGGTGGCTCACCGCACGCCCCCCGGAAAGCGAGCATTCTGGAGCGGAAATCAACTACTCTCAAGAGCAACAAAAAAACCTTCCCATTTCGGAAAGATAGTGGAGGTAAACGTATTACCTTATCTTCCAAAATGTAAAAACATTCTGCTGGAGTTAGCACCTTACGATTGCAGGTTGCCGGGTTTCATCGGGCCAGATCCCTTCACCACTCTTGATAAGAGTTTAAATTTTATAAAATCATATCATATCTGAAATGGATATCAAGACCTATTTTTTCATTTTTCTATTTTTACAAAAAATTTAAACAAACAGTTGACTTTTTATCTTTTAGGATCATATAGTATTAACTAAAATTTAATCCGTATCGCTGATCGGTAAACCGAAGGCTCTTAACATCACTTGTTAAGGGCCTTTTTATTTTGAGGAGGAAGAATATGAAAAAGTTAATCGTATTGGCTCTAATTGGTCTTGTTGCACAGTTGATTGATGGTTCACTAGGTATGGCTTATGGCGTTACATCTACATCATTGCTCTTAGTAGCGGGAATTGCTCCTGCAGCTGCATCTGCATCAGTACATCTTGCTGAAGTCGTAACCACTGCGGCATCCGGCGCTTCTCATATTAAGTTCGGAAACGTTGACCGGCAAGTCGTTCTTCGTCTAATCCTCCCCGGCTCTATAGGAGCTTTTGTAGGTGCTTGTTTTTTAAGTAACCTGCCTGGAGATGTTGTTAAACCATATATCTCTATCTTTTTAATTATCCTTGGGATTTATATCTTATATCGTTTTTTGTTCAAACTTGGAGAGAAGAAACAAACAGCGAATGGTAAACCTTTTACAAAGAAACAACTTATTCCACTTGGATTATTAGCAGGTTTTTTAGATGCTACAGGTGGTGGAGGCTGGGGCCCAGTCACTACTCCGGTCCTAATGGCAAAACAAGATCTAACAACCAGAAAAGTGATCGGTTCTGTCGATACGAGCGAATTTGCAGTAGCTGTTTCTGCTTCACTCGGTTTCTTTATCGCCCTTGGTTGGGAACAAGTTGAATGGCTTTGGGTCGGAGCTTTAATGATTGGAGGAGTGATTGCGGCTCCCATTGCCGCGTGGCTTGTCCGTCTTATACCCTCACACATACTAGGGGTCTTAGTCGGAGGGCTCATCATTATTACCAACACAAGAACGCTTCTTCACACTCTTGGAGTGCCACATAACATGTTGTTCTCGATCTACTTTGTACTTGCTGCTTTTTGGGCGGTTGGAGTTATCTATGCGGTCAAAATCAATCCTGAAAATAAAAATCCGAAATTTTTAAAAAATTCTGTTGACTATTGATTATGAGCTATGTATTATAAATCTTAATTCAATATTCAAATCTTCTTATCCAGAGAGGCTGAGGGACTGACCCTATGAAGCCCGGCAACCAGCGGAAACGCATGGTGCTAATTTCAGCAGAACAATCATTGTTCTGAAAGATGAGACTTCGATCGGGTGAAATCATCGGGACCTCTTCTTTTGGAAGAGGTCTTTTTTTCTGGGATAAGTTGAAACTGAATGAGATTGAATATAAAAATATTAACGTTGAGGAGAGATTTCAAAATGACTGATCAAAATTCAAAAAGACAGTACGGGTTTGAAACGATTTCATTACACGAGGGTCAAAAAGTAGATCCTACTACAGGAGCTCGCGCTGTTCCGATCTACCAGACCACTTCTTATCAGTTCAATTCAACAGAGCACGCAGCAAACTTATTTGCCCTAAAAGAATTCGGTAACATCTACACACGTTTGATGAACCCGACGCAAGACGCTTTTGAGCAGACTATCGCAAAGCTTGAAGGCGGTGTTGGAGCACTTGCTCTTGCTTCCGGTCAGGCTGCGATTACGAATGCCATATTTAATATTGCAGGCTCTGGTGATGAAATCGTTGCTTCTACCTCTCTGTATGGTGGAACGTATAATCTGTTCTCTGTCACTCTCCCTAAGCTCGGTATTCATACACAATTCGCTGAGATTGATAACCTTCAATCGTTTAAAGATGCTATAACTGAAAAAACAAAAGCCGTTTACATCGAGACCATCGGCAATCCAAAAATCGATGTTGCAGATATTCAAGCCATTGCTGATATCGCACATGACGCAGGGGTTCCTCTTATAGTGGATAATACGTTGGCAACTCCTTACCTTTGTCGTCCGATCGAGCATGGAGCAGATATCGTCGTCCACTCTGCAACAAAATTCATCGGAGGACATGGCACTTCAGTCGGTGGAGTAATCATTGATTCTGGAAAATTTGATTGGAGCAATGGTAAATTTCCAGGTTTAACTGAACCAGACCCAAGTTATAAAGGTATTGTGTATACGGATGCATTTGGTCCCCTTGCTTATATATTAAAAGCACGTGTTCAGCTGCTTCGAGATCTAGGGTCCTCCATCGCACCTTTCAACTCATTTTTATTTATTCAAGGACTAGAAACACTTGCACTACGAATAGAACGTCATGTTGAAAACACCGTAAAAATTGCGAAATTCTTACAGGATCACCCTTCTGTTGATTGGGTAAATTACGCCGGACTTCCAAGCAGCCCTTATTATGAGCTTGCTCAAAAATACTTGCCTAAAGGAGCGGGAGCCATTTTAACATTCGGTGTTAAGGGTGGTGTTGAAGAAGGCAAAAAGTTAATCGAAAATGTGAGTATCTTCTCCCACCTCGCAAATGTTGGAGACTCAAAATCATTGATCATCCATCCAGCCAGCACGACCCATCAACAACTATCAGAAGAAGAACAAAGAAAATCTGGCGTGAGTCCAGAATTAATTCGTCTCTCAATCGGTATTGAAACCGTAGACGATCTTATCTATGATTTAGATCACGCATTAAAAGCAATCTCTCTTTCTCCTACAGGATTGTAAAATATACACGTAGGCTGTTCAAAGAATTTCTTTGAACAGCTTTTTTGTTGCAAGGACATTTCTTCTGTTTACAGCGAGCATCTAAAAGGGATACCAACTACTCTTAAAAGCATTAATTGAAACGAAAAATTGCTTTGTAATAAATCAGTTTCTACTTACAAATACTAAAGGTATTAAATTTTAGAATGAGGGCTCATAATGTTTACCACTATAAGAGTGATTGTTTTGATGTTCTTATGTCATATTCTTTTTCTCACGCCTAAAGTAGATGCAGGTGTTGTAAATCGTTTCGAAGTTGAGAAATATGGAGATGTGATCTGGGAAGTCCCTTCAAAGAAGAAACAAGTTGCCATCACTTTTGACGATGGACCAGACCCCGTATATACTTCCCAGATCCTAGATGTTCTTAAAAAGGAAGGCGTTCATGCTACATTCTTTCTTATTGGAAGACGGGTTGAAAAGTACCCAGAGATTGTTAAAAGAGAACTAAAAGAAGGACATGAAATTGGCAACCATACGTATAATCATCCAAGTTTCCACACAATTTCAAGGCATAAAGTAGTAGTGGAAACAAGAAAGACAGAGCATCTTCTAGATCCTGGTCATCATTCAGATTACATAAAATTGTTTCGACCTCCAGGTGGGACGGTTACAGAGAACAGTTTAAAAGTCTTGAAAAAAGAGGGATATAAGGTTATCCTCTGGTCCTGGCATCAAGATCCACGTGATTGGACTAATCCAGGATCTGAAAGGATCGCTAGACATATCCTAACAAATTTGAAAAACGGAGATATTATTCTTTTGCATGATTCTGGAGGTAACCGAAGTCAAACCGTTGCTGCATTAAAGATCATCCTTCCTAGATTAAAAGAAATGGGTTATGAAATCGTAACAGTTGATGAACTATTAAAAATGCACCCCCGATACAATGAGTTTCATGGTACTGAAATGAAGAAGAAAGAAGAAGTACCATCATTAATTGAATAAGTAATGAAAAGAACAATTTATTAAATGAATTGTTCTTTTCTATTTTAATAATTTCGCTCCTCCCTTTTATCAAACGCTTGGCAACTATTCGTTTTTAACGATAAATAAAAGCGCTTGCATTTTATAATCACTGTACTATAATACTTGTATACAAGTATACTCGTTCTACAAAAGGAGGTTATTACGTTGAACGATACTAATGATTTTCTTTATCCTGAAAAGTGGCTTTCAAAAGCTTCAACTGGAGAACGTGTCGCATGTGAGTTGAGAATGAGGATTATTTCTGGACTAATTGAAAGCGGTACCACTCTGTCTGAAAATAAATTAGCTGCTGAATATCATGTAAGCCGCTCTCCTATAAGGGAGGCACTTAAGGTTCTATCAAATGAAAACCTAATCCGGTTAGAGCGTATGGGTGCAGTTGTGGTCGGATTAACAGAAAAAGAAATAGAAGAAATTTATGATGTTCGACTACTTATTGAGACATTTGTGTTTGAACGACTTGTTAAAAACGACACGACTCAAGTGGTGAGAGAACTCACAAAAATTTTAGAGATGATGCAGATCGCAATTAAGTACAAAGACGCTGACGAGTTTGCTCTTCAAGATGTCTTGTTTCATGAAACAATCATTCGTTCAATTGATCATTCTTACATCACGATGATTTGGAACAATACAAAACCTGTTATGGAAAGCTTCATCTTATTATCGATGCGCATGCATTTTAACGAAAAATACGATGACCTTTCTCGAATCATGAAGAACCATGAACTCTACATTGATGCGATCTCTTCTAAAAATAGAGAGATCATGATTCAATCGCTTCATCAAAATTTTGATGATGTTCAAGGAAAAGTAGATGATTTATGGATGTCACAACAAATGCTATCAAAAGCACGGGAGCAAGAAAAGGAGTAGATCAATGACGGATATCGACGGTACACAACATAGAAAAAGCTATATGATAGGAGTCGACATCGGAACTACGAGTACAAAAGCAGTTTTGTTTAACGAAAAAGGTAAAGTTCTTTCACAGGAAAACATCGGGTATCCACTTCACACACCTGACATTTCGACTGCGGTACAAGACCCAGAGGAAATCTTTCAGACGGTTTTGCAAACCCTTACAAATGTAATCAAACGCTCTTCAATTCCATCTAGCGCTATCTCGTTCATTTCTTTTAGCTCTGCGATGCACAGCGTGATTGCAATGGATGAAGACGATCAACCGTTAACACCTTGCATCACTTGGGCAGATAACCGCAGTGAAGCTTGGGCACGGAAAATTAAAACGCAATGTAACGGACATGAGATCTATAAGCGAACAGGTACTCCTATCCATCCAATGAGTCCACTAAGTAAAATCGCTTGGATTGTAAATGATCAGCCTGAAATCGCAGCAAGAGCAAAAAAATATATAGGAATTAAAGAGTTCATCTTCCATCGCTTATTCAATGAATATGTTGTCGATCATTCTCTTGCTTCAGCCATGGGGATCATGAATTTGCAAAACCTGGAATGGGATGAAGAAGCTTTACGTGTTGCTGGGATTAATCGTGACCAACTATCTACCTTAGTTCCAACGACAACGATCTTCAATCATTGTCAATTGGATATTGCAAAACAGATAGGAATTGATCCGAAAACACCATTTATTATTGGAGCAAGCGATGGTGTGTTATCAAACCTAGGTGTTGATGCGATTGGTAAGGGTGAGATTGCTGTAACCATTGGTACGAGCGGAGCTATTCGTACAATCATAGATAAGCCACAAACAGATGAAAAAGGCAGAATTTTTTGTTATGCCTTAACAGAGAATCATTGGGTCATCGGTGGGCCAGTAAACAACGGCGGTGTTGTCCTGCGCTGGATTCGGGATGAATTTGCTGCTTCAGAACTTGAAACAGCAAAGCGATTAGGAATCGATCCATATGAAATCCTTACAAAGATAGCCGAACGAGTTCGACCAGGTGCTGATGGTCTATTGTTTCATCCCTACCTCGCTGGTGAACGTGCTCCACTTTGGAATTCAGATGTAAGAGGCTCATTCTTCGGTCTAACGTTGTCTCATAAAAAAGAACATATGATCAGAGCTGCACTCGAAGGCGTAATTTATAACCTTTATACCGTGTATCTGGCATTGATCGAATGTATGGATGAACCTGTAACCCGTATTCAAGCGACTGGTGGCTTTGCTCGATCCGAAACATGGCGTCAGATGATGTCGGACATTTTTGATACAGAGTTAGCGGTTCCCGAAGTTTACGAAAGTTCTTGCTTAGGAGCATGTATTCTAGGGTTGTATGCAACTGGAAGAATAGAATCGTTCGAAGCAGCTTCAGACATGATTGGGAGCACCTACACTCATACTCCAAATGAAGAAGCGGTAAAAGAATATAGAGAATTGTTACCCATCTTTATTAGTCTATCTAGAAAACTAGAAGAAGATTATTCACGTATTGCAGCGTATCAAAGAAGTTTGATTCATAGAGAAAATGAATATCAGGGGGATTTATCATGCCATTATTTATCGTAGCTTGTGGAATTTTAGCATTGTTAGTATTAATCATGTATTTCAAGTTAAACACATTCATTTCTTTGATCATCGTATCATTCGGAGTTGCATTAGCATTAGGTATGCCACTTGGAGAAATCGTAAAATCCATTGAAGCAGGTCTTGGTGGAACGCTCGGTCATTTGGCGTTAATTTTCGGTCTAGGTGCCATGCTAGGTAAACTGATCGCTGATGCTGGTGGTGCTCAACGAATTGCCATTACACTTATCGAGAAGTTCGGTGAAAAGAAAATTCAATGGGCGATTGTTGTTGCTTCATTTATTATTGGTATCGCTTTATTCTTTGAAGTAGGTCTTGTATTGTTAATTCCAATCGTATTTGCCATTTCAAAACAATTACGTGTTTCCATTCTTTATTTAGGTATTCCAATGGTAGCCGCTCTTTCTGTAACGCACGGATTCTTACCTCCTCACCCAGGTCCAACGGTAATTGCAGGAGAATATGGTGCGAATATTGGTGAGGTTTTACTTTATGGATTTATCATTGCGATTCCAACTGTTATTCTAGCTGGACCCGTGTTTACGAAAATTGCAAAAAAGATTGTACCAGATTCATTTAACAAAACAGGAAATATTGCTTCATTAGGCGAACAAAAAGTATTTAAATTAGAAGATACACCTTCTTTTGGTATCTCAGTGTTTACAGCGATGCTTCCAGTCATTTTGATGTCGATTGCTACGGTGATCACACTTATTCAAAACACGATGGGGATCGATGACTCAAAGACATTCGAAGTCATCCGTTTTGTTGGTGACGCTTCTACTTCTATGTTGATCTCATTACTAGTAGCTGTTTACACGATGGGATTAGCAAGAAAAATTCCAATTACAACGGTTATGGATTCATGTACGACAGCTATCACACATATCGGAATGATGCTTTTAATTATTGGTGGAGGCGGAGCCTTCAAACAAGTATTGATCAACGGTGGTGTTGGTGATTATGTAGCTGAACTGTTTAAAGATACAACATTTTCTCCAATCTTGTTAGCTTGGATCATTGCAGCCATCCTTCGAATCTCGTTAGGATCTGCGACGGTTGCTGCATTAACAACAGCAGGACTAGTGATTCCGCTATTAGGTCAGACCGATGTTAATCTTGCGTTAGTCGTTCTAGCTACCGGTGCTGGTAGTTTAATAGCATCACACGTGAACGATGCAGGCTTCTGGATGTTCAAAGAATATTTTGGTTTAAGTATGAAAGAAACCTTTGCTACTTGGACATTATTAGAAACCATTATCTCAGTTGCTGGATTAGGATTTATCTTGCTATTAAGCTTGTTTGTATAAAAAAAAGATCCCTATCGACTTAATATCGATAGGGTTTTTTTTGTAGTTTCTTATCATTTTAAGCTAACTGAATATTAAATTCCTTTAAAAGATCTTTAAACGCTGGCCGTTCATTCCCATCTCTTCCGTTAACATGTGAAGCTGTTACAAGCGAGTTTAAGACGGCTTCCTCTGTTGCTTCACCAACTGCTCTAAAGGCAAGATCTAAATCTTCTTCATGTATCGTCGGAATGCTAGTAATATGCTTTGGTTTAAAATGAGGAATCTTTGTTGCTGTTGAAAAACCAATCACCACTTCCCCACTTCCGTGAGTAATGAATGAACCTGTTCTTGATAACCCCACTACTGACCTTTTAATGATTCTGTTCAACTGTCTTTCGGAAACCGGAAGATCGGTTGCAACAATAATCATAATAGATCCTTTGTCTTTTTCTTCCCACGATTTTAGTAAAGCTTCCTTTAGTTCTTTTCCGATCGCTCTTCCGTTTATTTGCAAGTCACTTAATATTCCAAAGTTTGATAAAACTAGTACGCCAATCGTATACATCTGCTCGTCGATTGAAAAACACCTCGAAGACGTTCCGATGCCACCTTTTAACGAATAACAAAGCATACCTGCTCCAGCTCCCACACTGCCTTCTATTACTTGCTTCCCTGCATTTTGAAGTGCTTCTACTACATGATGTTTCTCTATGAATTGGGCTCTTACATCATTTAATAACATGTCATTGCATTCCCCAATAATAGGATTTACCGTTCCAGTTGTTCTTCCGATCTCAGGGTTTCGTTCTAACATATATGCAATTAATGCATCAAAAGCCGTGCCGATACTCAATGTGTTCGTAAGTATAATAGGCGTTTCTAACACACCTAGTTCTTTCATCTGGATGGTTCCCATCGTTTTTCCGAATCCATTGATCACATAACTTGAAGCGATCAGTTTCTCCATAAATGTATTTCCTTCATGAGGAATGATAGCAGTAACCCCTGTTTGACAATTTCCTTCGCTTAATGTCACGTGTCCTACTGAAACACCTTCTACATCTGTAATTGAGTTATTCATTCCGGTGTCAAGCTTCCCGATTTTCACACCAAAATCTCGAATTCTTTTTTGCTGCATGTATGTAACACCTCTCTATGTATTAGGTGAAATCTCTTTTTTGCATATGTTCTTCATAAGTTGCTATCTTTTTGCGCAACATATCATCAATATCTATTAATACTTGTATTTGGTTCTGAACATGATCTTGATGATTCTTTAACAAACTCAACCTCTTTTGACTAGTGTGATCTCCTTGTAAGAATAATGAAGCATATTCTTTAATCTGAGCAAGCGGCATTTTAGTTTCTTTGAGTTTTATGACAAACCGCAGCCATTGCAAATGAGATTCTGAATAACGTCGATCTCCATTCTCTGTTCGTTCAGGAGTTATAATCTTTTCTTTTTCATAAAATCGCAGTGTATGCGTCGTTACGTTAAGAAGCTTTGCAACTTCTCCAATGGAATACATGTTCAATCACCCCAACTGTTATCGAGTTCCTTGACTTAGAGTTTACTCTAATCAGTATAATAAAACACAAGAACAATTACCAAAACATTTATTTAAGGAGTGAGATGAATGAAATACACCGTCATTACAGGAGCAAGCTCTGGTATTGGATATGAAACGGCACTTGCATTTGCCGCTAGAGGTAAGAATTTAATAATTGCAGCTCGAAGAACAGAGGAATTAGAGCAACTGAAATCAAACGTTCTCTCTCAGTATCCAGAATTGGATGTTGTGGTTCAAACCGTTGATCTTTCTATACTATCGAATGCACATGATTTCTACGAAAGTCTTAAGCAATATGAAATTGAAACCTGGATCAACAATGCAGGCTTTGGAAACTTTGCTTCGGTCGGAGAACAAAACTTAGATAAGATCGAAACGATGCTTCACTTAAATATTGAAGCATTAACCGTTCTTTCTTCACTATACGTTAGAGATTATGCAAATGTTGAAGGAACACAGCTTATCAACATATCTTCTGGTGGAGGCTACACGATTGTTGCGGATGCTGTAACATATTGCGCATCCAAATTTTATGTGAGTGCCTTTACAGAAGGACTCGCACAGGAATTAAAAAGTAAAGGACATGCCATGCAAGCAAAAGTATTGGCCCCGGCTGCTACTGAGACAGAATTTGCGAAGCGTTCCATGGATCTTGAGAACTTTCAATACGAAGGAACCGTTCCAAAATTTCATACAAGTAAAGAGATGGCTGAATTCTTACTGAATTTATACGATAGTGAAAAAGTAGTTGGTATCGTTGATGGAGAGACTTATGAGTTCTATCTAAAAGACCCGATTTATCCTTATGTAGAAAGAAGCAGAAAATAAAAGTCAACTAAATAAAAGAAAACAGTCCCATAGCGAGTAATGGGGCTGTTTCCTTTTTAATAAAGAAAAGTTTATTTTTCACCGTTTGTCAGTTTCAGAACTTTTAATCCTGTTCCCATGTCGGAAGCATAAACGTAATTACCTGCTACATCAACTCCCCAGATGTTTGATTTTTCAGGGATATATTTACCGAGCTCTACAGGTTTACTAGGATCTGTAATATCTACAGAACGTACTCCCCCTCCATAATGGGAAAGGTACAATGTATTGCCATGTACTTTCGGATCGTGAACGGTGTTGGCAAACGTTACGCCATACTGAACATCGTCAACTAGCTCTGTTTTAAACTCACTTAATAGCTTTGGATTTGTTTTATCCTTAATATCAAAAATACGAGTATATCCGTAAGACTGTTCATAGCCGGCTTTTGTAGGGTTATATACTTCGCGGGTTTCAATTAAGACATTCCCCCCTTTAGCAAGAGCGGCTGAGTGAGCAGATCCTTGCTGTGTGGCACTAAACGTGGTTCTTCCCATATAGGTTGGTTTTTTTGGATTTTCCAAATCTAATACGATTGTACCTAGGTCCCAGAAAGACAGATAAGCGGTTTTACCGTTTACATCAGCCATGGTACTGTGGTTGAATACAGCGCGCTGCTTTCCATTCAAATCTGTCCAGTTATAGCCGTCAAAGTTTTCTTGCACTTCTGGTAAGTCGCGAGGATCGAATTGATAAATCGTTTGTGGAGATGATGGATTCGTCACATCAACAATTTGGAAGTCCTTTTGCTCTCCATGTGTATAGTAATCAGCGTATGGATTTGCAGTCAATACATAAGGTTTTCCACCCTGTTCGGTCAAATATAGTTCATGTGTTCCAGTAACTCGCTTATCCAGCGCCCAAAAACCTAGTTTTTTAGGTTGATAAGGTTCCGTTACATCATACAGTAGAAAACCTCCAACAGAGTTTTCTGCTTTTCGGTTAAGTTGCTGAACGGAAACAACAGCTAAGTCACCTTGAAAGTGTTCCGTACTAACTCGTTTTACGATTACTTTTTCTTGCCATGTTCCTGGAATATCATCTGCGAAAGCTGCCACTTCTTTAGGATTTGCTGGGTCTTTTACATCCCAAACACGAACACCACCTTCACCACCGCTTTTCGTATGTGTTCCTGTATAAGCGAAACCTTTATGTACATAAACATCTGCTGTATTATTTTGTTTACCGTTTTTCTCTTTAATTTGAACAGCAGCAACTTCTTTCCAGTTAAAACTTTGTGACCCTTGTATGGTTGATTCAATCGCCTCATATCCAGGCCCGGTTCCTTTTTCAATAATGTCAGATCCTAATTCATCATGAGCCAAAACAAATGAGCCAAGACTCCCAATACTTAAAGCCGTTGCAAGACTTAGACTTAACACAAATTTTCTGTTCATATGTACCTCCTATTGTTTTTAGTACGCTACCAAACTAAATTATCGCAAAATTCGTTTTATTAACATAGAGTCTTAGGAAGGATTTTACAATTGCTTGTTATATGATTTTTCTAATTATAAAGTTTCAGTTTAAGTCTTTAATAATAAGTCTCAAAGTACTAGATGGATTGTACTAGCGTGATCGTAATATAGAAGGCAAGGAACCAAATAATAAGAGCTGATAGTTTATTCACGACTATTATTATTCTTCCACTTGTGTCTATCTTTCCGACTAATCTACCAGCTAGTGCTAATCCAATAAACCATAGCCATGAAACGAGGATGCATGAAAAGGTAAAAACAAGCTTGTCAGATCCCGTATAAGCAATAGAACTGATGCCAATTACGCCAATTGTATCTAAGATCGCGTGCGGATTTAATAATGACACAGAGGCTGAAAATAGGATCTGTTGTTTTGGCCGCATGATTGAATACGAGGTATCGGCATTGGGATTGGTTTTGCTAGACCAGATCGACCAGCCCATATACAATAAAAATAGTACACCGGCACCCATAAAGAATAGTTTTACGGTTTTAAAGGTTAGTATGATTGCAGATATGCCCGCTACAGCTAGTAAGATTAAAATCGTGTCACAAATAATTGCCGTAATAATGGCAGGAAGACTTCTCCAGAAAGAGGGTTGCTGAGCTCCCTGATTAAAAATGAAAACATTCTGTACGCCTAACGGTAAAATCAGACCAAAAGCTAATAAAGCGCCGTGCAAAAAGGCATCCAAGAATAATCAACTCCTTATGAATTGGAGGTTGTGATATGTATACCAGTGAAATAAGAAAAAAAAATCATGATCGTAAAAATGTGAATACTACCTTGAGCCACTCCTTATACACTGAAATCAAGGCATTAGCTAAGAAGCTTGATCGACCAGCGAATGAATTAATTGAAGAAGGTATGGTTCATGTGCTGAATCAGTATAAGAAGAACAATAATTGAAACACGAAAACGCACCGGAATGGTCCTGTGCGTTTTTTGATTTCGACTTAAAACTCAATAAATTGGATAAAAAGAATAGTGTAGTTTAAAACGCTCTATTGGGATGTGACACATGTGAACCCTTATTATGATATTATCATTCGATCTGTAGTTGCCTTTTTATCTATATTCCTTGCTGCACGGATATTGGGAAAACAAACCGTATCTAGAATGACGATTTTTGACCTTATCGCAGTTGTTACACTCGGTTCTGTTACTGCGAACTTAGCATTTGCTCTAGAAGTAAAAGCCCGTTACATCTTTCTTGTGTTATTGATTTTTGTTCTTTTAATCTATCTCTCAGCCTTCCTTTCTTTAAAGAGTAAACGAGCTCGAAAGTATGTAGCTGGAGATCCAACAGTAGTGATCGAGAACGGCAAAATATTAGAACATAACATGAAAAAAATGCGTTATACGCTAGATTATTTAAATCAACAGCTTCGGCAGAAAGATATCTTTTCAATCGATGATGTTGATTATGCACTCGTTGAAAATAATGGCCTTCTCTCTGTTAAGAAAAAAGAAGAACTTCTCACTGTCACACGTAAAGATTTACATATCGTAAAAGAAGATGTGAAGCTCCCTATAGAGTTGATGATGGATGGAGAGATTCTACTGAACAATTTAAAAGAAAATAACATCTCTAAAGAGTGGCTACTAATAGAGCTGAGGAAACGGGATCTTACAGTTGAAAGTGTCGTATACGCATTACTTACTAGTAGCAATAAACTTTATATAGACACACAAGACGATAGATTAGATTCGCCTTTGGATGTAGAGTAAGAAGTCTTGTATCGAAACAAATTTTTTTATTGCTTAGACATGTCAATTATTCGTATAGGATTTCCTGAATCATCTGTGAAAATTGCGTATCGTCCAGGCGGAATATCACAAGGCTCTTTTACAAAATTTAGAGTACTTTGATTTGATGTGAAATACGCATCCACGTTATCTACCAAAAACACGCTTCCTGGACCAAACTCACGTTCGATTTTGTCGTCTTCTAAAAGGATTTGAGTATCAGTGTTCGCTTTAAATGATACGGTATGATTCCCTTCTCTCCAAGCTTCTTCCATTCCTAAAATATCCCGGTAAAAAGCAACAGCACTTTTCATATCTTTAACTGGTTGAGAATGAAAAACTAATTTCATAATTAAGTTCCTCCTATACCATATTTTTACACATAAATGATTTACGTAAATCGTAAGTCATTTACGCTCGCCTGTCAATATGCTATATTCTAAACATGAAATCAAATATTCCGATTCCCGGTTCTGCGAGGGAGAAAATTTTACAAGAAGCCATTAAAGTTTTTGGTACACACGGATATGAAAAAGTGAATGTTCAACATTTGGCTCAAAATATAGGGGTAACAACGGGGGCTTTATACCATCACTTTGGAAACAAATTAGAATTGTATAAAGTTGTTCGTGAGGAGATCGAAAGGAGAATTACGAGTAGAATGGAGGCTGCTTCTGAAGTCCATGAAGATTCCCTCGAATCTCTAAAGTCATCTATGATTATTGGATTTAATGCCGCTGTTAAGCTAAATGTTTGTACACTATTAAGCGAACCAGACTTTAGTTTAAATGAAGATCTTGTTGCTAAACTTTTTCATGAAATACTAAATGAAAATATACCAGGTATTGAAGTGCTTCTCTCTTCACTTTGGCGAGCGGCGTTAAAAAACGTTTCAAATGGTATGTCTCCTGCCGAAGCTAAAAATGCTTTGATCTGGTTACTTGATAAAATGTAAGGTGTCTTCCAATACAAATAAGAGACTTATACAAAGTCTCTTATTTGTAGTTAACATAATAATATTACAGTTATCTTATTTCCAGTTCTGTTTAATAAAAGTATCTCTACCGGATGTTTCTCGTTCTTCTTTATAAGCTTTTGGATTCTTCTTATAGAAATCTTGATGATACTCTTCCGCTTCATAAAACTCACTTGCTGGTAATATTTCTGTTACGATGGGCTTTTTAAATTTCCCGCTTTCCTCTAAATTTCTTAAAGATTGTTTAGCAAGTTCTTTTTGATTCTCATTGTGATAAAAGATCGCTGTTGTATATTGACTACCTCGATCAATAAACTGACCTCCATCATCCGTTGGATCAATTTGAGGCCAATATAGGTCTAACAATTTTTGATATGGAAAAACTTCTGGATCGAAAGTGATTTGAACAGCTTCACGATGCCCGGTCTTCCCTGTTTTAATCTGTTCATAAGACGGATTTTCAAGTTCTCCACCCGTGTATCCAGATACAATACCATGAATACCAGGAAGTTCATCGAACGGTTTTACCATACACCAGAAACAACCTCCTGCAAAAGTTGCAAGTTCTTTATTACTCAACCTTATTCCTCCTAAAAACAAAACTTATTTCTTAAAAAGATTTTAACGTGTTAAACAGAAAAAGAACAGAGATTGCACTTCTATGTTCATAGGATAACCCGTATGTTTCATACATTGTAAACACTATGGATAAAGTGCGGTGAGGAATTTGAACATAAAAAAGAAGATAGAATCAGAAATTTATAAACGGTGTAATAAACTCCTTTCCCAACAAGAAGCGGATGGTACTTGGTGTTATTGTTTTGAGAATTCTCTAATCACAGATGCCTATATGCTCATTTTGTTACGAACAATCGACTATAAGAATGAGAGCCTTATAAAACGAATAGCTGAAAGAATTCTTTCCAAACAGTCTCATGATGGCTTATGGCGATTATATCCGGACGAGGAACCTGCAAACTTGTCTGCGACCATACAAGCTTACACGGCTCTTTTGTATTCACAGTCCCTCACACAAACAGAAGAATCACTTCTACACGCCAAGCACTTCATTATTAATAATGGAGGATTAAAGAATGCGGACATTCTCACTAAAGTTTTTTTAGCCATGAACGGTTTATATCACTGGCCAGAGCTTCCGATCGACCCTGCCATTCTCTTTTCACTTTCTCTCACTTCTCCCATCAATCGTTATGATATCAGCAGCTATGCGAGAGCTCACTTTGCTCCTGTCATGTTAATGATTGAAGGAAAAAAGAAACTTACTTCTAGCTATACGCCAGATCTATCTGGAATTTTTGGAAAAACAGATCAAGGATCTAATATCGAAGATTGGATCAATCTATTTTCAATTTTGAATGTAAGAGACTCATACAATCATACAAAGAAAGAAAACATTCTTTCTTATATTCAAAATCATATTGAGCCGGATGGAACACTTCTTAGTTATGCACTAACCACCATTTTTATGGTATATGGTCTCCTTTCTAATGGTGTTGATCGTTCATCAACCATTATTCAACATGCACTGAGTGGTTTGATGAAAATGTTTTATGAAGTAGATGGAAAAATACATTTACAGAACTCTCCTTCTACCACTTGGGATACCTCTCTCATTCTCTATACATTGTTAGAAGCGGGTGTTCCTCATACCCATACACAAGTATTAAAAGGAGCTAGACTTCTCCTTTCTCAGCAGCAATATAAGTATGGTGACTGGACGGTTCATAATCCAGATGCACTTCCTGGTGGCTGGGGCTTTTCTATAGGTAACACACAGCATCCTGATATTGATGATACGCAAGTAGCACTCCGAACAATTGCACGATACTGTCGCACATATTCAACTTATTTTTCTAGCTATGAGAAAGGTTTGTCTTGGCTCTTGTCTATGCAGAACGATGACGGTGGTTGGGCAGCATTTGAGAAGAACACTAACCGATATTTGATTGGCAGTCTCCCGATTAAACATGCGAAGGATGCTCTGATCGACCCTTCCACACCGGATCTTACAGGCAGGACATTAGATTTTTTAGGAAGTTTCCATGGTTTGAATCAGGAAAACGACTGCATCAAAAAAGGTGTGAAATGGCTTCTTTCTAACCAAGAAGCCAATGGTTCTTGGTATGGACGATGGGGAGTTTGTTATATTTATGGAACGTGGGCTGCCGTTACAGGCTTACGATCGTGTGGAGTTCGCGAAAATGAAAGAGCCCTTCAAAAAGCAAAGAAGTGGCTGATAGCGATTCAAAATGAAGATGGTGGTTGGGGTGAGTCCTGTAAAAGTGATTCAAAGAGAACGTATGTCAGTTTAAATAAAAGTACAGCTTCTCAAACAGCTTGGGCACTTAATGCTCTAACTTGTATATGCGATCAACCCACATCAGAAATGGAGAAAGCTGTCTTGTGGTTGCTAACTAAACAAGAAGAAGCCAACTATCCAACAGGAGCCGGCTTACCTGGTGCATTTTATATTCGTTATCACAGTTATGATAACATTTGGCCATTGCTTGCACTTTCTCATTATTATAGAAAATACTATTGAAATGTATCTTCTGTGTGTGGATCGATAGACTTATCTTTTTTACGCAAAATCCCTAAACTTAATACTAACAGTACAATCATGTATAAGGTAAACCACCAAAGTGTCCAATTTCGTCCTACAAAATCTGTGAACTCCATCGTATTATTGTGAATATGATTACTCATCGCCCAGATTAGTAAACCAGCAGGCAGTAAAAAGGGATGATAATTTGAAGATTTGGATAGATGCTGTAATCCTTTTAACGCTGTGAAGAGACAAATTACGATTTTAACAAGAATTCCAAATATCCATACTACTCCTATAATGACCTCTACCCTTTCAAATATGTTGATGATTGAAATATCTCTCATCAACTCATAGGTTGGATAGCTTTGTCTTTTAACCATATAAGCACCCTCTACTCCGACAGCAATAAATACGGTTAAGATGAGAGCACTTCCACCAAGCAAGATTCCTGCTAAATAACTTTTTGAGAGTTTATCTTTGTTCTTCACATATGTAAGAACACTTCCTAATAGAATGATCTCAATAAAAGGAAATCCCGTTGTCGTGTACGCGCCCTGTGAGATCTTTAAGAACCCTTGTTCAAAATATGGCTGCAAGTGTGAAAATCTAAACTGATTTGTTGTTAGAGCTAGTGAACAAATAAAAAAGAGAATCATAAAAGGGGTTAAAAATTCATTTACACGACCTATATTATTTAGCCCATAAAAGCATGAATACACAGCAAGTAAGATGATCATGATCTGAAAAGTCCATGGACTAGATTCTGGAATGACGTTCGAAATCATAAAGTTACTAAGATTTCGTACGACGTAGGAAGCTAAATGAAGAGCATAAAAGATGATCACTATATTTAGTATCGTTCCCACCACTTTACCTCCGGCAACTTCGGTAATCCGAAAAATAGAACGAAAGTGGTATCGTTTCAGAAGTAATATCCAAATGACATTCAAGACCAAACCAATTATTACAGCGAAAAGCATTGAAATCCATGCATCCTGCCCCGAGAAAAAAGCAGTTAAGTTAGGTGCCATTAATAATGAACTTCCCATTATAAAACTGATTACGATTAAAACAAGCTGCCATCGATTTATTGTATGGTTCATGTTTATCCTCCAAACATCAGTTTATATAGTGGTGAATAGATAGAATTGATCCAATCTGACCAAGGAAGCCATTTTCTATTCGACAGGAAGCTAGCTACGTTGATCATTGAAAAGATCCAAAAGCCTGTAAGTGTAATTTGATAGGATTTACTTTTGCTCATGGATCGTTTCCACCCTTGCTCCTACAGATTCAAGTTTTATAGACACATCTGTTTCAAGCTCTACATTAGAAAACTCTTCGTTCCATTTTTCTTTGTATCCCTTCCAGACTTCTGGATCTTTATTGTATAGCAGCTTTCCAAATCCAAAGATGTCCGTTTCTTCTTCCTGTGCCTTTTTAACCGTGTTTTTAATATGTCTTTCTAATTCCTGATTCACACGTTTTTCCATCTTTAAAAGAGTGTTTGGGTCTCCGACATCAACTGCACAAGTCACTTCTTGTAAAATGGCTTTTCCTTTAACACTTACAACATATTTTAATTTACCATTTATATAGTGGACCTTCGTTTTAGAGTCAACGTTCTTTACCATAAAACCTACATTACCTTTTTGACTATCACAGTTGTGACTTAATATGAAGATGTCCTTCACTTTTTGATTGATTATCGACCAACCTCTCGTTTGATTGTTATTCAACCAGCCCACCATTCTATCTTTCTTGAACACAGCCAATCCTGAAATTCGATAGGTCTTATCATTTGCATCAATATTTTCTAAATTGGATGTATCATCTTGACTGCCACTGATCTTTACGATCTCGACACCTTGAACTACAGGATCTCTATATTCTCCATAACGCCATCGGACAACGTCTTTTTCCTTGATTCCTTCTGATATTCCTGTAGAAGTGGCAGCTAACCTCACTCGATTTCTTAATGACTCTCCAGGGTTCTTAAAGATCGGCGTATATATCGAAAGAATATCTTTTGCGGTTGAATTCCTAGCAACAAACATGATGATGTTGTCCCTGACCTCATGATTTCGTTCCATAAAATCAAAAAGTGGGGCTATCCCTTTTTTTCTTGCGTATTTTTCACCGATAACCACGCTTGTAATATGTGAAAAAAGTAATTGTCGAGGGAGTATATTTCTCCCTTTTTCAACAGCATCATAAAGAGTTTCTCCTTCTACCGTGTACGTATAGACAGAGCCTCCAGAACCTCCAGATGGTTCACCACCCTGTCCTCCTGCTGTGCCCCCAGGATTCACCACTTGAAAATGAACAATCGTTTTATCTTTTTTGTAGTCCACACCTATCGAGGAAACGATTAGTAGTTCGTTGAGCTCTACTCGACCCGCACACCCGGATAGAATGAATATAAAAGAGAAGATAACAGCAATTAAGTTCCATCTTCTCATGATTTTTTTACCCATTTTCTATGCAGTTTCGTTTGTGTCCACCACAGAGGCAGGCGCAATAAACTGTCTTTTTGTTTTCCTGATTGAAAAGGAGCTAATGGAGAAAAGTAAGGCCTTCCCATTGATGTTAGTGAACAGAGATGAATCAGTAGGCCGATCATGAAAAAGATCATACCAAATATCCCTGTTGTTGCTGCTAAGATCATTAGGATGAATCGAAGCAAACGTGCAGCTCCACTAAAACCATAGTATGGTGAAACGAAGCTGGAAATGGCCGTTAACGAAACAACGATTACGATTGCAGGTGAAACGAGGCCTGCAGCTACAGCAGATTCTCCGATAACAATAGCTCCTACAATGGAAACCGCTGAACCTATGGGTCGTGGCATACGAATCCCAGCTTCACGCAGAATTTCGAAGATCGTTTCCATAACTAGCGCTTCAACAAAAGCTGGAAAAGGCACCCCTTCCCTTTGAGCCGCCAAACTGACTAACAAATTCGTTGGAATCAACTCTTGATGGAAGGTAGTAACTGCGATATACGCAGCTGGAAGAGCAAGAGATATCATGAACGATATAACACGAATCACACGAATGAAGCTCGAGAGATCAAAGTGATGGTAATAATCCTCAGCCGCTTGAAAGAACGAAATAAATGTTGTTGGGGTGATAAGGACGAACGGTGTACCCTCGAACATTATCACAACGTTACCCTCGGATAACGCCGCAGCCGCTACATCTGGTCGTTCAGTAGATTGAAAAGTAGGAAACGGAGAATATCCGTTCTCATCTATCAACTCTTCAAGCATGCCACTTTCAAAGATTTTGTCCGTATTCAAGTTCGTTATCCGTTTTATCACTTCTTGTAAGACTTCTTGATCAACCTGGCTTTCTAGATAAGAAACTAAGATCGTTGTTTTCGTAATCTTTCCCACCTGAAATGGCTTGAAACGTAAAGTAGGATTTGAGATTCTGCGTCTAATCAAGGTTGTATTTGTCTGAAGGGTTTCAATAAATCCTTCACGTGGTCCTCTTACCATCGTTTGAGCTTCTGGTTCTTCTACACCACGTGTCTCCCACGTTTCAAGGGGAATAGAGTATGCCTCAGTCATTCCGTCTACAAAGATAATGATTTGTCCTTTTAAAACGGGAGTAATGATTAAATCAAAATGAGGACAAGAGCTTATCATTGCGGAAACTTCTGTTTGATGGATAAGTTCTTTCGGTTGTAATTTATTATTTTCTAGTTGTGTCCGCTTTATAGGTTCAATAATGGATAATTCTAGTTGTTGTTTGTTGATCAATCCTTCGATGTAACAAATGCCAAAAGAAATAGGCATCTCTAAAAACTCTACAATTTTCACATCGATACTTTCCCCTAGAATGTTTTTAATTTCTTTAATATTCGTCTTTAGATCAGAGGATACATGAAGATGATCATATTTTTCAGTTGCTGACGAAGAGTCATGACGTTTTCTTTTGAAAAATTGCTGGCTCATCTCTTGTTCCCCTTTCTAATTAATTGATGTTCTCAGCTTTTGTAACTGCCTTCTGTTTTATGCAAACACAAAAAGCACCTGGATGATCATTCAGGCATTTTTAAAGCCATAGATTTTAATAGAGGCATGAACCTCTTTTTCGTTTATATAGTGGTAATACCACAATCAGTCATTGGTAATACCAGCAGAAAAGAGGTGTAACTCACAGTGAAAACAAGATCTTCAGATAGTGTAAGACGGCAGATTATCCATTCCATAATAGAAGGAAAAATAGGCTTTCATAAATTAATGCCATCTGAAAGAGATTTCGCATCTCAATTTAATGTAGGAAGACCAACAATTAGAGAGGCATTGCAACGATTAGAACAGAATGGTTGGATCACAACTCATAAAGGGATGCCAGCAACAGTCAATGATTATTGGCAACAAGGAAACATAATGACAATAGTTGATATGCTGCAACTTGAAGATGAAATTCCCGTTGATTTCATTGAACATATGCTCGAGCTTAGAATTTCTTTAACGCCAGCTTATTTAAAAGATGCAGCTGAGCATAACGGCTAAAATTAATCGCTTTGTTCTCGTCATTGGATGAATTGAGCGATGAACCCCATTCATATGCCATTTTTGACTGGGAATTGCAGCAAGATATAGCTTTGTTATCTCCAAATCCCATATATCGCCTAATCTTAAATAGCTTTAATGACCTTTATCATAGAATGGCACTACAATACTTTGAAAACTCCTCACACCGATCCATTTCTAAACAATATTACTTTGCTCTTTTGGACTCACTATTGAATGGAGACATTGAAGGAACTGAAAAGATAGCTCGATCGATGATGAAAAACAGTTTACATCTTTGGAAGAAACAGATGAACGGAGGTTAACTAAATGAAGAGTAAAGGAATATACGGCGACTTTTTCTTGCATATGGATATCTTAATAATGATGGTTATTTTCATAGTGATGAATAGCTATTTATTTACAACGGACATTACAATTAATGTCTTATCGTTCTTTCCTCTAGGTATTTTAATTTACATGTTCAGCGAATACTTCACACATCGCTTTTTCTTTCATATTAAAGCACCTAAGAATACGTTTTTGTTCAAATTGATAAAGAGGTTGCATTATGATCATCACAGAAAACCAAATGAATTGAAGTTATTGTTTTTGCCTGTTTGGTATAGCGCTCCTAGCCTCTTTTTTTTATCTACTCTTCTTTATCTCATTACACGATCCGTTCCGTATACCTTGTCATTTGCTAGCGGTCTTCTGTTCATGTTCTTCATCTATGAATGGAAACACTATGTCGCTCACCGTCCGCTAAAGCCTAAAACCAGATTTGGCAGATGGATTAAAAAGACACATACCCTACATCATTACAAGAACGAGAACTATTGGTATGGCGTTTCCACTCCTTTTATCGATGTCTTATTCGGAACGTTAAAAGATGAGAAAGAGGTAGAATGGAGTGCTACTGCAAAACATTTAGAAGATCGATAAGAAGGATGCATCAGAAAAGTCCAATTAAGCTTTGGCTTAAATTGGACTTTAATCATTTTTTATGCGTTCAACTGTATTTCTCTTAACTTTTGACGTTGCTCATCCGGCCACCATGCTCCGCAATCATCAGAAACTACGCATACTGAACATTTTTCAAGATCATAAACCTTCATACCACTAATCGGTGGTGAATAGAGGTGAAGTGTGACAAGGTCACTATTTTCTTCAGCCTTCATCTTGTGAACCCCATGTTTAGGGGCGAACAAAACTTGGTCCTTGTCATGATTCTTTGTAAATAATTCGCGTGGTAATCCATTTTCTTCTAGCTCATAAACCGTATTCTTCGTTGAACCATTCAGCACTTTAATCCACCCTTGTGAAGAACCGTGATCATGTGGTGCACACTCTAGTTGAGACCAATTCATGACTAATAACTCTACATCTTTGTTCTGATATAAAAGCTTTCTGTAATAAGGTTTATTCTCTGAGGTTTTCAGTTCTGATTCCACGTCTTCGTATTCAATGTTTAACGACAAAAGGGCTGTCTTAAGATCATCCTTTGTAGGATTGTTGTTGAGAGTATCCAGGATTCTCAATGATTTAGTTATTGTCTTCAACACGTTACCTCCTTCTATAGTCGTAAAATGAATGAAGTGGAGTACCACTTTCATTGTATGAACAAGTACTCGTCACTTATGTAGATAAAAGATTATGGTTCACCCAAATAAAAAACCGCCTAGCTACAGCTAAACGGTTAATGTATCGTAGTTTTTTTAAACAAAGGATTTTGACGTACGTCCACCCAAAGATCAGTTTGTTCAAGTTCTCCAGCTAATTGCAGCAACAAACTCTCCTGTCCTCTAGCCGCTATGAACTGAACTCCGATCGGTAACCCTCCTTCTGTAAGGTGAAGTGGAACAGACATAGCAGGTTGTCCAGTTAGATTTGCTAACTGTGTAAAAGGTGTTCGAGCGAGATTTTTCCGAGCAATTTGATCGACGATTCCTGCTTTCTTTAAAACCTTTCCTAGTCCGAACTGACCTACAGTACGAATAAGAATTTGTTCGGAAGCGGTTGGCTGAAGCTCTCCAATCATTGCCGAAGGAAAGGCGGTGGTTGGTGTGAGATAAAGATCATACGTTTCATGAAAGGTCTCCATCTGTGAAGCTGCCTTATCCCATTCTCTTATACTAAGTACAAATTCTTCTGCAGAAGTTGCTTTTCCCAGCAAACCAAGTAACCACGTAGAAGGCTCCACATCTCTGAATGTCGCCCTCCGCCCCAAAATACTTTCAAGAGACGTTAAAGTTGCAGCGGTTTCCCCAAAGTACATCATAAGATAACTCTTCACTAACTTATGACCATCAACAGGAGCATCAACTTCTTCCAGATGATGCCCCATAGACTCTAATAATTTTGCAGATTTGATAACGGCATCTCGACATTCAGGATGCACTTCAGTTTCTATGGGAGAAGAGATAGAATAAGCAATTCTCAACTTTCGATTTAAAGGAGTGGTAGCTGCATTAAGAAAACTGCCTTCAAATTTTGGTGTATGGAAGGCACCTGCTTTCTCATGACCTTGTAATTGATCAAGCATTGCTGCACTATCTCTAACCGTTCGAGTTATGACGTGTTCAGTTGAAGCCCCTTGCCATGAGCGGCCAAGATTTGGTCCGACTGGGGTCCTACCTCTTGTTGGTTTCAATCCAAACAAGCCACAATAAGATGCTGGAATTCGAATAGAACCTCCACCATCGTTTGCTCCTGCAAAAGGAACCATAAAAGAAGCGACTGCTGCAGCTGACCCTCCACTTGATCCCCCTGGCGTATGGTTCAAATTCCACGGATTTCGAGTGGGTCCATATTGAGCAGGTTCTGTGTAAGCGACTAACGCAAACTCCGGCACGTTTGTTTGTCCGAGAAATAAAATGCCTGCTTTTCGTAATCTTCTTACATATTCAGAATCCGTTTTTGCCCGGTAAGAAAGGAAAGCTTTCGAGCCTGCCGTAATCGGTTCTCCTTCCACCTCTTGCGAAATATTCTTCAACAGCGTTGGTACACCTGCAAACAAGCCATCTTGATCATTAGCCGCCATTATTCGCGCCTTTTCATACATCATGTTTATAACTGCATTGATTTTAGGATTTAGTGTATCAATCCTTTTAATGGAAGCTTCAACCAATTCAATAGGCTGAACTTCTTTCTTTTTAACCAACTCAGCAAGTCCTAATCCATCATAATCTTCGTAATTGAATCCTATCATCTACTCCACTCCTGAACTTGAAATGAGTTTACTAGTATTTGAGCACAACAAGGAATTACAGTTGTCATGATTTTCGTTCATTACCTCTTTTAAAATTGCCTGTTATTAGCCATAATCAATTGTTCTGCCAACTCATTCTCACCGGCTCTTATTCGATTCAAAAACTTTTCAGCTTCTTTTCCTCGAAGGATTTTTATTTGTTTTCCGTAATAATCTAAAAATACGTTTTGATCTTTTGTTTCTCGGTAACTAAAAGGTTTTTCTTCTAATCGATTTCTTTTATCAACATCTTCTATGGCCCTCATCTCCTGCTTACGTTCTAAAATTTATCTGTCTTCCTTATGTATTACATGTACTTTTCCACATACACGTTCATTAGTCCTTCTATAAGAAAAAGCGTTTAATAAATGTGCATATGACTAGTCCGCTAAAAAACGACATCTCCTGTAGAAATGTCGTTTTCATATTTTTTTACTCCGATTCTATAGTAGGAATCGTATTACTTTTTAACCGTTCAACAATTCTTCTTTTTTGGTAAAGCATTGTTCCTGTTTCTGCAAGGTCATTGATCATGGATCGATTCGCAAATGCGCCAAAGATAATTCCTGCAATGGGTACCATCTGAAAAAGTTTTTTCCAACCAAATGACTCTGTAAATGTTAATGTGACTTCTCGCCAACCTTGTATTTGAGAGATAACTTCTCTTGATTTCATCTTGTCATCACTGATTGCAGCCAGATCGTTTAGAATAGCTTCTTTCCCTACATAATCAGACGTAGAGAATTGAAGGCATTTTAAAATAAAAACTCGTTCTTCTTTATCTTTAGGATCATATCCATGTATGATTGCAATTTCTTGTAAAGTCTTTAGAGAGATTGCTAATATAGCAGGGATATCGATCGCTAATGTAAAGATACCACCAATCCCTGTACTGGCTCCTTGTAGTGTAGCAGCACTTTTTCGTTTGTTTGCTAGTTCTAAAGAAACGTTCTTCATTTCTTCAACTGGTATTGTTTTAAAGTCTGCTAATTCATGAATCATTCTACCCGTTTGTTTTTCGTAGAACTGAAAAACAGATTCCTCTTTGGATAGATATTGACCGCCGTTTTGTATGTACCCGCCAATTTCATCGAGAAGTGTACCGATCTTATTTTGAATAAACTTTGGTGTCACTTTATCAAGCAGCTTGAACGGCAGCCGAGTAATACGCTCCCAGAACCACAAGCCTTTTTGATCTTTCTCCCATTTCTCGATCTGTTTTAGTTCATTTAATAAATACTCTTTTGATTCCATCGTCCTTCATCCCATCTATATTTTCATACCCATTGTACGCTTTGTGCTGAATTTAGTTTCAACCTGTGAAAAACCGTCTAGAACCAGGTTCTAGACGGTTTTTCTATCAAAAGTTATTGTTGTAGCGTTTTTAAGGATTCGCGAATGAATGCTGGAATGTCTTCTGGTTGGCGACTTGTTACAAGATTACCCCCGCATACCACTACTTCTTCATCCTTAACTGTTGCTCCTGCATTCTTTAGATCAACATGAATGGATTTATACCCTGTAATGTGTCTACCATTGAGTACCTCAGCGGAAATTAACAGTTGCGGCCCGTGACAGATTGCAAAGACAGGCTTTCCTTCATCAGCAAAATGCTTTGTGAACTGTACGAATTGATCATCACCTCTTAAAATATCAGGAGAGAACCCACCAGGGATGAAGAGCGCGTCATAATCTTCAGGTGACACTTCTGAGATTGCAGCATTCGTAGTTACTTGTGCTTCCTTTTGCTTTCCTTCAAGTGTTGCTCCTTTTTCTGAGCCGATCACGGTTACTTCATGGCCAGCTTCACGAAATGCCTTTGCTGGATCCGTATATTCTACATCTTCAAACATGTTAGCGAGTACTGTTGCAATTTTAGCCATTATTTAACCACTCCTCAATTTTTGTGTACATTTGTTGTATTACCATTGAGGAAGTAAATTAAACCCTTTTTTAAGTTCATGTCTTAAAATAAAGATACGATATAGAGGTGAATCATCAAGACAGCCGCTATTAATCCCAGAAACGAAGCAATGTTTGTTTCGGTTTTAGATCCTGTTTTCGTGTAGAAAGGAAAACGAAATCGAATGGGCAGCGGATAAAGAAGCTGAATACCTCTAGATGTTGCAGCATCCAAAACCAGATGTGAAAGCACCCCTACCACTAAACCGATGCTTAAAGATTCTTCAAATTGCCAATCCATCCATTGTGGCAATAAAAATAGTAATAAAATCAAAACCCAACTATGAGTGATCGTGCGATGACCAAATGTCTTAGAAATCGTTTTTGAAAGAAAAACCGTTTTCTTACCTAAATAGGATCCTGGATGGCAAAGGTCAGGAAGTAAACTCCCTAGAACAGCCGCACCAAAAAAAGTCAGCTCATGCTGCAGAGTCTCCGGAGGCAAATCGGTAAATGCTTTATAAGCAGCCCCTGCTACAACGCCTCCAAGTAAATGTGTGTTGCTCTTCATGTTATGTATCTCTCATTTCTCTGGTTGTGTACTTTTCCAATTAATCTTTCCTTCTCTTTACAAACAAGTAATAGCTCTAATCGTTTTTATCTTTTATTCCTCATTGAAAAAGGTGATTGGAGTGTAAGGTGCGAGACTCCTGGGGGCTCACCGCACGCCCCCCGGAAAGCGAGCATCCTGGAACTGAAATCAACCACTTTCGAGACTCCGAAGTTTTCAACCTTCAAAAAAAGAAGAAAAGAGCAGCAAACGCTACTCTTTTGATTGTTCAGTTGAAACCAATGATTTAATTCGAGTAATTGGACCGGTTTCCCCTGTATCCACAACGAAAGATCCATTATTATATCGATCAGCTGGCTTATAGTTCGCTGCTGCAATCGTTTCAACTCTTCCTGAACTTGTTTCTAAAACAAACTGTATATCATCGGCTGTAACTAACTTCATACCTACAATGCGATGAGGGTTCGATTTTAATTCTCTTACCATCACAAGACCACGTTTAGCACGCGATGTTTTTTCAAATTCTGAAATCTTCATCTTTTTAAGCGCACCACGCTGTGTGGCAATAACAACTTGTGCTTTTTCTGGATCTTCTGGCAGCGCAAATCCGCTCACCACTTGGTCACCAGCTTTTAAGTTAATTCCTTTAACGCCAGAAGCTCTTTGTCCTACAATTGAGATCTCTTCTTCAGCAAACCATAGTCCCAATCCAAAATGTGTCGTGATGAAAACATCTTGCTCTCCGTTCGTTAATGAAACGTCAACAACTTCATCATCTGCTTTTAATTTAACGGCCATCAGTGGTCTGTTATATCGAGTGGCTTTATAAGACTTAAGTTCTGTTTTCTTAGCCATACCTTGCTTTGTAAAGAAGATGAGGTATTGATTCTCTGCAAATTCTTTAATCGGGTATGCTTTGATCAACCTTTCATCCTTATCTAGTCCAACAAGACTTGCTAAGTGCTGCCCCATGTCTTTCCAGCGGATCTCAGGCATCTCATATACAGGCAGGTAAACGTAGTTACCTTTGTTCGTGAACATGAGAAGCGTTTCGGTTGTATTGAGCTGAGACGCCATGAGAAGTGAATCGGTATCTTTCATGCCTGGCGGTTCTCCGTTTGAAGCACTGTATGAACGAACACTAGAGCGTTTTACATATCCGTCCTCTGTAACAGTCACCATAACATCTTCAGACGGAATCATCACTTCCATGTCGATTTTGATCTCTTCAATTTCTGCTTCAATGATGGTACGGCGCGGATCTGCGTATTTCTTCTGAACCTCAGCCATCTCTTTTTTAATAACGTTAAACAGCTTTTTCTCACTGTCTAATAATGAACGAAGATACGTAATTTTTTTCGCTAGTTCCTCAGCTTCAGATTGAAGCGTCGTAATATCCGTATTCGTTAAACGATAAAGCTGTAACGTAACAATCGCTTCAGCTTGGGGTTCTGTAAATTGGAACTTTTCAATGATGTTGTCTTTTGCATTTCGTTTATCTTTAGAAGCACGGATCGTTTCTATCACTTCGTCTAGGATAGAAATTGCTTTAATTAAACCTTCAACGATGTGTGAACGTTCTTCTGCTTTTCTTAGATCATATCGCGTTCGGCGAGTCAAAACTTCTTTTTGATGCTGAATGTAAGAATGAAGAATCGCCTTCAGACCCATTAGTTTCGGTGTCTTATTATGAATCGCTACCATGTTGTAGTTGTAAGAGACTTGAAGATCGGTATTTTTAAAGAAATAGTTTAGAATTCCTTCTGCATTCCCGTCCTTACGAAGCTCGATCACGATTCGTAAACCCGTGCGATCCGTCTCGTCTCGGATTTCAGCGATACCATCTACTTTTTTATCTAAACGCAACTCATCCATGCGCTTAACGAGGTTCGCTTTGTTCACTTCAAAAGGAACTTCCGTTATGACAATCTGCTGACGACCGCCTTTTAAGCTCTCGATCTCCGTTTTTGCACGAATGACAAAGCGTCCTTTTCCTGTTTCAAAGGCCTTCTTAATGCCATCAAGACCTTGAACGATTCCTCCCGTTGGAAAATCAGGACCTTTAATCACAGTCATTAATTCTTCAAGAGAAACATCGGGGTTATCGATCTGCATCGTTACCGCATCGATGACTTCACCAAGGTGATGAGGTGGAATATCAGTCGCATAACCTGCAGAGATACCTGTTGATCCATTGACTAATAGATTCGGATAACGACTTGGTAATACGACCGGCTCTTCGGTTGTATCATCAAAGTTTGGTGCGAATTCTACGGTCTCTTTATCAATATCACGGAGCAGTTCAGAAGCGATTGCAGATAGCCTAGCTTCTGTATAACGCATGGCAGCTGCAGGGTCTCCATCAATGCTACCATTGTTACCGTGCATTTGAATCAGGACATTTCTTACTTTCCAGTCCTGACTCATGCGAACCATTGCTTCATAAACGGAGGAATCACCATGTGGGTGATAGTTACCGATTACGTTACCGACCGTTTTTGCTGATTTTCTGTATGGTTTCTCGTTCGTGTTTCCTTCTGCGAACATCGCATATAAAATACGGCGCTGAACGGGCTTCAGGCCGTCTCTTGCATCAGGTAATGCACGCTCCTGAATGATGTATTTACTGTATCTTCCGAAGCGGTCGCCGATTACGTCTTCTAACGGCAGCTCTCTAAATTTCTCAAGCAGTGACAATCTTTAAACCTCCTCAGAATGCTGACAAGTTCTCGTTATCTAGTATGTTAGTTTCTTCGTTTATGCCAAAAGCAACGTGTTCTTCGATCCACTTTCGTCGCGGCTCTACTTTATCTCCCATTAGGACAGATACACGTTTTTCAGCACGGGCTGCGTCATCAATTCTTACTCGGATCAACGTGCGTGTGTCAGGATCCATAGTTGTTTCCCATAATTGATCAGCATTCATCTCACCTAGACCTTTATAGCGTTGAATGATGTAGCCTTTTCCGATCTTTTTCTGTGCTTCTCTAAGTTCGTCTTCATCCCAGGCATATTCAATGACTTCCTTCTTACCAGTCCCTTTACTTACTTTGTAAAGTGGAGGAAGTGCGATGAACACTTTTCCTTCTTCAATGAGCGGTTTCATGTAGCGATAGAAGAACGTCAGTAATAGAACTTGGATATGCGCTCCATCTGTATCTGCATCAGTCATGATTACAATCTTATCGTAGTTCACATCTTTTAATGTGAAATCAGAGCCCACTCCAGCTCCAATCGCATGAATGATCGTGTTGATTTCTTCGTTCTTGAAGATGTCAGCAAGCTTTGCTTTTTCTGTGTTGATAACTTTTCCTCGTAGCGGAAGGATCGCCTGAAATTTACGGTCACGTCCTTGCTTAGCAGAACCGCCAGCAGAATCACCTTCGACAAGGTAGAGTTCGTTTCGTTCAGGATTCTTTGATGTAGCTGGCGTTAACTTACCGCTTAACATAGAATCCTTACGTTTGTTCTTTTTACCGTTTCGAGCATCTTCGCGTGCTTTACGTGCTGCTTCTCGCGCTTGTGCGGCTTTAATACTTTTACGGATGAGCATTTCACTAATTGCAGGATTTTCCTCAAGAAAATAAGCTAACTTAACCGCTACTACGGTATCTACAGCAGAACGTGCTTCACTCGTTCCTAATTTACTTTTCGTTTGCCCTTCGAATTGCAGGAATTCTTCGGGAATACGAACAGAAACAACAGCTGTTAAACCTTCACGTATATCAGATCCATCTAAGTTCTTATCTTTTTCTTTTAACATGTTCGTTTTTCGAGCGTATTCGTTGATGCTTCGAGTAATCGCCGTTTTTGCACCTGATTCATGCGTTCCACCGTCTTTTGTGCGCACGTTGTTTACGAACGATAATACATTTTCTGCATATCCATCGTTGTACTGAAACGCAAAATCCACTTCGATCTCGTTTTGTATACCTTCAAAACTCACAACAGTGTGCAGAGAGTCTTTATCTTCATTCAAGTATTTTACGAACGCTTCAAGACCTGTATCAAACTGAAACTCGTCTTTTTCACCGTTACGTGCATCTTCAAGTACGATCTTGATTCCTTTTAACAAGAAAGCTGCTTCTCGTAATCGTTCGCTTAATGTTTCATAGTTATAGTTGATCGTAGAAAACATGGTTGAGTCTGGTTTAAAATGGACGGTCGTTCCAGACTTCCGGGTATTTCCGATCACTTCTAGTGTTGTTACAGGCTTTCCGCCATTCTCAAAACGTTGACGATACGTCTTGCCGTCACGGTGGATCGTTACTTCCAACCATTCAGATAAGGCGTTTACTACGGATGCCCCGACACCATGCAATCCTCCAGATGTTTTGTATCCGCCTTGACCGAACTTACCACCCGCGTGAAGAACTGTAAAAATGATTTCAGGAGTTGGTTTTCCGAGTTTGTGCATACCTGTTGGCATTCCACGCCCATCATCGGATACCGAAACACTATTGTCTTTGTGAATTTTCACGTGTATGTAATCACCGAATCCGCCTAAAGCTTCATCAACAGCGTTATCTACAATCTCATAAACGAGGTGATGCAATCCTCTAGCATCCGTACTTCCAATATACATACCTGGACGCTTTCGAACGGCTTCTAAACCTTCGAGCACCTGTATGGCATCATCGTTATACTCCATTAATGACTTATTACTAGCCAAGTTGTGTTGCTCCTTTCGCGTTGCTGCAGTACTACTATAATAGCAGAACGTTTGTTTCTATACTACTGTTGTCTGTATATTCTCCTCTTATTTCTCGGTAAATCGACTGAAAACCTTTAGTGTCGAAAAGAATATTTTTTAATAAAAAAGTGACATTTCTAGATAGCATGGGAAAACCACCCGTATGATTGCGGGTGGTTCATTACTACCGTATCATAGCATGTTCCACTTTAATGCACTTATCCATAATATAAGGAATCGTTGCACTTTGCAAAATCTCTTCTGCTTCTGCACTGTAAAGCCCTAATTGTGCCCAGAAGAAACCAGCTTTAATTTTTGCTGCAGATCGAGCAACCTCTGGCAAATACTCACTGCGTCTAAATACGTTGACAATATCAACGTGTCCTTCAATTTCTTCGAGCGTTGCAAACGCTTTTTGCCCTAAAACTTCTGAGACATTAGGATTTACGGGAATAATCTCGTAACCGGCATTCTGCATATATTCTGAAACCATATAGGACGTGCGAAAAGGTTGATCAGATAGACCGACTACAGCAATACGTTTTCTTAATTTTAAAAGGTTCTGGATATCTTGTGTCGTTGCAGCTCCCATGTATATTTCCTCCTAGTGTCTTTTTATATAGTTTTAGACAAAATAAGTACAAATGAAACATTTTTATTAAGAATACTTGGGTAATACTCACCCTTTGATGCAGAGTTAGTTGAATTTATACGATTATCATAATCTTGTTGCTACATCAAAAAGTATCCTTAAAACAGATTATACTTTCAGATTATGTAAAAAAACCGGCATTCTCGATATATAAATTCGAGTCCGCCGGTAGGATGTAGTTAGTTCTCTAAGCGGTAAATATCAGTGTATTTCTTTTCGAAATAAGCGATCAAATGATCAGGATTGAGTCCCTCACCTGTTACATCTTTTAAGATTTCAATCGGTTTCTTCATTTTTCCATATTGGTGAACGTTCTTCGTTAACCACTCTTTTATCGGCAGAAGGTTTCCAGATTCCATATGAGCATCAAAATCAGGTATATCCTTCAGCATTGCATTTTTTAGCTGTGCAGCATAAATATACCCGAGAGCATAGGATGGGAAGTAACCAAAGCTTCCGCCTGACCAATGTACATCCTGAAGCACACCTTCAGCATCATTCTTAGGTGTTACACCGATATACTCCTGCATTTTCTCATTCCAGATTCTCGGAAGGTCCTTTACTTCGATCTCATCGTTAAACAAACCTTTTTCAATTTCATAACGAACAATAACATGAAGTGGGTATGTCATTTCATCAGCTTCGATACGAATAAGTGAAGGCTCTACCACGTTGATAGAACGATAAAAATCTTCAAGCTCTACACCGTTAAACTGTGAACCAGAAACTGTCTTAAGCATGTTGTACTGATTTTTCCAGAATCCGAAGTGACGACCTACAAAGTTTTCCCAGAACAGAGATTGAGACTCGTGAATGCCCATAGATGTACCTGTAGCAAGGGGTGTCCCAACTAATTCATCTGAAATATTTTGCTCATAAAGTGCATGTCCACCTTCATGGATGGTTCCGAATACAGCCGTACGGAAATCATTCTCGTCATACTTTGTTGTTACACGAACGTCTCCAGGATTCAATCCGATCGCAAACGGATGAACGGTTTCATCCAAACGACCTGAATCGAAATCATAACCCATGTCTTTTAAAACATGTAAACTGAAATCTTTTTGTTTTTCTTTCGGAAAATGCTCGAATAAAAACTTTGTATCAGGTTGACCTGCATCTTTTACTTTCTGAAGCAATGGTACGATTCGATCGCGTAGTTTTGAGAAGGTCTCATCTAAAATCTCAACAGTAACTCCTGGCTCATACATATCTAGAAGTGTATTGTACTTATTCCCTTCATAGCCCCAATAACCGATAAACTTCTTATTGAAATCAACAAGCTTTTCTAAATAAGGCTGAAATAAAGAGAAGTCTGATGCGTTCTTCGCTTCTTCCCACACAGTTTCTGCTTTAGATTGTAAAATGACATACTCTTTAAATTCTGCTGGAGGAATCTTTGCATTACGCTCGTAATCTTTTTTTACTTCCTCAAGCGTCTTCTTCGTAACATCAGACAGAGAGTCCTGTATATCTGACTTAGAAAGTTCTTCGATGTAATTCTTCATTTCTTCAGACGTAGACATTGCAAATACATCAGATGATAATGTTCCGATTACTTCAGAACGTTGTTCAACACCTTTTTTAGGTGCGCCTGTGCGAAGATCCCAATACATGAGGCCGATTGCTTCGTTGATGTGGACCATTTTTTTCACATAATCTAAGAATTCTTTTTCAACAGTTACTTTTGTTTGTGTCATTTTTTGCTTCATCCCTTCACGGTTTCATTAAAAACATACCGCTATATGAATTCGTGACGCAATAAAAAAGTCCTGCTGGTCTATTTTATTTTTTTCTAAAATTCTTCCTTGAATAGTTCTGCATAAGCAGCGAAGGACGGATCAATATTGTTTACGTGACCAATCGATTGATGAAGGACACTTTGAATTTCGGCTTTATGATGATCTTCCAGATGTGGTTGTAGGTTCTGTAATGCCTTTTGAATGCTATCTAAATGGCTAAATTGAGCGTACATAGAAATAACCTGCCTTTGATTTAATGGATAGGCATAGTATGTACGCGTTTATAAGGTCTTTAAACTTTGTTTCAGCAATTGGTGGTGAAGTCTTTATAAAAGTTGAACAATGTAGCAGCGAGTAAGTGTAGTTTTATAAAATTTAGTTCGAAATGGTTAATTCCCAATGTTTTTTGAATAAAAAGATCTTAATTATGTACGGTACGTGAAATTATAATTGTTTCAATGCTTCTATTTGTGCGATTCATACCAAAAAAGGCTGACTTTTTGATTGAGTCAGCCTTCCTTATCGTTTATGGGGATGAATCCAAAAGTTTTCTCCTTGAATCCATAAATTTAATAGCTCAATCCACGAGTTTTGCTTCTCAATCCACAAATTTCGGGCTTTTATCCGCGAGTCTACAATCTTCGACACTCAACGGGCACCCATACCATAATTACATAACGCACTCATCAGTTCTGGTGCTGTCTAGGCGGACGTTTTCCAAAGTATTGATAATAGTCCGTCTTCAAATCTCCGTTATATAGCTTACGTTTTTTTGTTGCTGAACGGCCATAATATTCTTCAAATTTTTCATTAGAAGTAATCACGTAAACACTCCATGTATCATACGGTTTCATTGCCATGCCTAGGTCGCGATACATTTGAGCTACTTCTTCTCTCTCACCAAGTCGCTCTCCGTAAGGTGGATTCGTTACAAGACATCCGTAATCTTTTCTAGTCGTAAAATCGCGAACTTGCATCTGTTTAAACGTGATAAAATCCTCGAATCCAGCTTCGTTTGCATTATTCTTGGACAGTTCGATCATCTTATGATCAATATCAGATCCTTGAATCTCTAAAGGTAGATCGTATTTCGCCACATCTTGAGCTTCTCCTACAGCCTCATACCAAACCTTTTTGTCGATCCAGTTCCATTTCTCTGAAGCAAACTCGCGATTTAATCCAGGCGCGATGTTTTGTCCAATCATTGCAGCTTCAATCGGCAATGTACCAGATCCACAGAAAGGATCTGCGAAAGGCTTATCAGGTGTCCAATTTGTTAGCATGATTAGCGCTGCAGCCATCGTTTCTTTAATCGGCGCACCAGAATGTAACTCACGGTATCCACGCTTGTGTAGACCAGTACCGCTCGTATCAAGCGTTAATGTTGCGATATCTTTATGAATCGCAACCTCAATTCGATACAAAGCCCCGTCCTCTGGAAACCACGTTTTGCGGTTATACGCCGTTTTTAAGTTATCAACCACTGCTTTTTTCACGATTGCTTGACAGTCAGATACAGAAAATAGCTTAGATTTTACAGACCGGCCGATTACAGGAAACTCGCCATCCTCAGGAATAAAATCAGCCCATGGAAGTGCTTTTGTTTGTTCAAAAAGTTCATCAAACGTCTCCGCTTTAAACTCGCCAACTACTAATTTCACGCGATCTGCCGTTCTTAGCCATAAGTTAGCTTTTACTAACGTTTTTTCATCACCATCAAAATAAACTTTACCATTTTCAACCTTCACATTTTCAAAACCTAGCGCGCGAACTTCATTGGCTACTAGCGCTTCTAATCCCATAGCCGCTGTTGCCAGCAGTCGTAATTGTGTCATAATATGAACTCCTTAACTTCATCGATTCGTATAACAATAAGTATACCCTTATTTTACGGCACTTTTTTATGTAAATAGAAAAAGCCCCGGTAAACGGGGCCCTCATTCAGCTTTAATTTAGGTACCAATAACGTTCTGTAAGCCATGTTCTGTTCCTTAGTACTACAAACGGCTGGTAGCCTCGTACACCGGTGGTAATCATCTATCTACAAAAAGCCTTGGCTTCTTGTTCTCCCAATCGTTCAATTCCGAAATGGGAAACTCCCCTACCATAATTTGGGTTTCTCGCTCGTGGGGTTTACCGCGTTCCACTCCCTTTGTTTCCATCGGGACTACGTCACTGTGGCACTTTCAAGGTATTAACACCATATCCATAGGACTTAGGTGCGTTCCCTGCCGTTAGTCCAGTAAGCTTTATTCAAGCAAACCAATCTACCCTGGCTTATTTTTTGGCCAGGCACGATCATTACGGTCATCTCAGATCCGTGCGAGCATGGACTTTCCTCTAAACCTGAAAATTCAGATCCAGCGATTACCCGAACGCTATTGATTTAAGTTTTAAAAGCAAGATTCATTATAGCATGCTGAATGTAGAAAAACAAATGGATAATTACTGGAATCAATCGTACAGTTTACTGCCAAAAACATGTTTTTCCAAGTTAGACAAACGCTGAAGAATATCGGAGTTCGTCGTGCTTGAAGTTACTGCAGACATTCTGCGTGTTTGCTGATGATCAGTAGAACTTTGAGCTTCTTTACGCAGTCGATTGTTTTCTTGTACAACTGCATCATACTCTTTTTGAAAATTTTCATAATCCTTAATGATAAGGTCTAAAAATTTGTCTACCTCGTCTTGATCATAGCCACGAAAGCCTTGTTTAAAGTCTTTTTCTAAAATTTCTTTCGCCGTTAAATGAAAACGCTGTTCACTCATGTGAATCACCTCACACAAAGATTCTAAAATTATTTTTTCACTACCTGACCTAAATGTCAATTTTTTTCGACTTTAGATTCATTTATTCATTACGATTGTATTGTTCTTCTTGTACAAGAACATCCAAGTCATAAGGAGTAATATAAAATATTTCGTACGAATTGTCCATTTCCTGCTTTTGTTTGGCTGCATCCAAATAATACTTCGGAGAACCATCTTTTTCTTCGTCATAAAGAAGCAAGACAGCATCGCTTTTTTGGACAAGAAACTGATTTTTAACTCGAAGCTGCCCTGGCGACTCGTAAGGCTTACGACTTACTGAATCAACAAAATCTGCTCCCGCTAAAATTTCATGATATTTTTCCTGCACATTTTCCTTCCACCGTGCTTCTTGTTCTAAAAACGGCGTAAGGACAGCTAGTTTTAATTCGGGAAATTCTGTTTGTAGTTCAAATACCACTTCTGCAGCCCACATCTCTACACCAGGCTGGCCACTAATGATCACCCACTCTAAACCTTCATCTAGAAGTGAGACTAACTTTTGACCAATTGCTTTCTTGATGTAGTATACCCCTTCGTGTTTGTCACTAAATATACCAAGTTCATGAGCTTTATAGCCACTAACAAGCAGTGTTTGAAGCATGGGAAAATACCTCCTATTAATGAAAAACACCCGGCTCTGTCTATAGCCGGGGCTTCATTAAAAGTTTTGTGTTGTGTGACTGATTTGATTGCCAATCATTACTGTTAACCCGACGATTACAAAAAATAGAACAACAATCCACTGCTTCACTTACCATCTCTCCATAGCTTAAATTATATATTTCCCTTTTCAACATTTCGGTTATTGCGCGAAAACAATCGAACGCTCTAGAAATTTGACGAAAACACAGTAGAAATATGGGTTTTCATGGCGTTTTTTGCGCTTACCCGGGCAATAAAAATGGGGGGAATTTATTTTCTTAAGAACATTTTCAGGTCCTCTTATATTTTACAAAAAACAAAGCCAATTGAGAAGAGATATTTTGCAAGAATTCATAAATTTGACGGATTTTTACGAATATTGGATGACTCTTTGTTCTAATCGTTCGATTCTTTTCGCCAGCGCTAGTTTTTCCAGTTCTTCTTTCTTCTTCGTTAACCTTTTTTTACCCTTCCATCTAGAATATGCCAATGCTGCAAAATGAAGAGCTTTTTCATAATCTTTTTGAACATGCTCATAATACTTAGAAAGTTCAATAGCTGGTTCTTCATCTAATTCATTCTCATCGAGCAACTCTAGCCAATATCGAACAGAAACCTCTAAACCATCACTTTTTTTGTGTAGAGAGGCTAAAGATTTTTTGGATGGGGATGTAAGTGAAGTTCCAGTTCGCAAAACTTCCTGATAAAGAGAAATCGCATGTTCTTTTTGATTCAATGCTTCAAACCATCTTGCTGATTCATATGTCTCTCTTTCTGTTCGAAAAGCATTACCTGTCACTATTCCCGACATGTGTGTATAGAGAGTTATGAGTGAGAGAACATCCCACTCATTGTGTTGAAAAACACCTTCTAATAGAGATGGATCTCCTTCATTGCAATATTGAAAATAAAGCATCGGAGCGAGATATCCTGGTGTATCATGGATTCGGTTCACACCTAACAACTCTTTTTCAACAATAGAGAGCTTTACAGCTGGCAACGTATCTTTCCACAATCTTCTAGCTCCGTGCAGAAGATCAAAGTGACCAAACTCTGGCAATGAGGGTACAAAGTCACGAATTAACGTGTGCCGCGTTTTCACTTGCGGCCAATCAAATGATTTACCATTATACGTTACTAAATTCCGAAGTTCTTTCACATGATTTAAAAAATAATGATAAAGAGCCACTTCAGATCCGGGACCCGGTAAGAAGAATTGGTGTACTAATACGTGATCTTCTTTGATCTGGCTCATTCCAAGCATAAAAATGGTATTCCCTGCACCACCACTTAGACCTGTTGTCTCTGTATCGAAGAACAAGAGATCAGAAGCGTCAAGATCCTTAGCGTGTAGTGGATGATCAGCATCGATATCTTTCCAATTCGATACGGCTTTCAAAACATCTGAAAACCGGTAACGGCCCCATTGTGTATCAAGAGGGTATGTTACTTTTCGAACGATACAATAATCATCCTCGAAAAAATAAGCTGAAGCACCAAACTTTTCCCAATAGTCCGCATGTTGAATTTTTTCAGGAGTAGAATTCTCAATATGGGGTTCACTTTTAACAGGTAGCTCGGAAACCGGATTGACCATATGCTTTTTTAGTCGATTCAGCTTATTTTTAATCGACATGTTCTGTCGCTCCTTTGATTTGAGAAATCAATTTTATGGCGAGATTCTTGCTGTTATTCCCTTCTTCTAGGGTTCCTGTACAAGACGGACAGCCACTTTCGCAAGGACATCGTTGAATCATAGCAAGTGACTGATCAAGAACGGTATCCCAAGAGCCGTATACCTTTTCACTAAGCCCTATTCCACCTGGATATCGGTCGTAAATAAAGATCGTAGGTTGTTGGTTATGAACCGCTTTGACTTGAGGGACAACGTGAAGATCGTTTGCATCACACATCACGAATAAAGGCGCGACATGACGCAAAACGTGTGCGATCCCAAGAAGGCCTGCTTCAAGTTTTTCTTCACTTAACTCATTATTTTCAAATGTAAGCCATGTAGCTGAAGTGTGCAGCTCCTCTTCTGGAAGATGAATGGGACCTGAGCCTATATTGTCATGTGTTTCAAATTTGATCTTTTTAAAGATGGTTGCCTTTGCAACTACCATCACATCACCGTATGCTTTAGCATTCTGGTCATGTGACGTTTCTTTATCCACTTCTAGTACATTTAATGAAACAGCGAGGTTTGCGTCTGTAAAATAATCCACATCCACTTCACGAACAAACGCTTTCTTTTCTTCATAATCTAACTTTTCTACCTGATATTGCGTACCTTGATGAAGATAGATCGCTTCTTCATGAAGCAGTGTCATTGAGCTAAAACGATCCATCTCACCGATCACTTTTACATCAGCCACATTACTTTGATCGATGATCACAACGTTTTCCTGTGAAGCAGAACGAAGTGAAATGTTATGCGCAGGAAAAGAATCGTTCATCCAGTAAAAATGCTTTCCTCTTTTGTGAAGCACTTGTTCATCAACTAAAAATTCTAATACATCCTCGATCTCTTGATCACCAAATTTCTCATTCTCTTGAAACGGCAGTTCATATGATGCGCATTTCAGATGATCTACTAAAATAATCAGATTATCCGGATTCATCCGAGCAGACTCGGGTGAACGTTCAAAGAAATAGTCTGGATTCTGAATCACGTATTGATCGAGTGGAGAAGAGGAAGCCACCATGATCACAACACTTTCATCTTGTCTGCGTCCCGCTCGTCCAGCCTGTTGCCAGGCACTTGCGATCGATCCTGGATAACCTGTCAGAATACAAGCATGAAGCTGACCAATATCTACTCCTAATTCTAAAGCGTTTGTTGAAACAACTCCCATGATGTCTCCGTTACGAAGTCCTTTTTCAATAGCACGGCGCTGCTTAGGAAGATATCCTCCTCTATACCCTTGAATGGACTTCGTACCAAACTCCTTTTTTACAAGTTCTTGCAAATACGTGAGCAATATTTCCACTCGTACACGACTGCGTGCGAATACGATCGTTTGAATATGATTTTCCAAAAATAGCTTTGCTAGGTTTCTGGCTTCAAGCGTAGCGCTTCGCCTAACGTTCAACGGTTTATTTACAACTGGCGGATTATAGAAAAGAAAATGCTTTCGACCCGCAGGTGCTCCATTGTTGTTGATAAGTGTCATTGGATTGCCAGTGAGTTGCTCAGCAAGCTCTTTTGGATTGGCAATGGTTGCTGATGTACAAATAAAAATGGGATCACTTCCATAAAAGTGACAGATTCTCTTTAAACGTCGGATGACATTTGCCACATGGCTGCCGAATACACCTCGATATGTATGGAGCTCATCTACCACCACATATTTCAGATTTTCAAAAAGCGATACCCATTTTGTATGATGTGGGAGAACAGCTGCATGAAGCATATCTGGATTTGTCATAACGATATTTCCTGCTTTTCTAACGACCTGTCGGATATTAGCTGGTGTATCCCCATCATACGTATAGCTTTTTATATCCAATCCCATCTCATCAATAAGCTCGTTCATCTCTGACTTCTGATCTTGAGCGAGGGCTTTAGTTGGAAATAAATACAGAGCTCTTGCCTCAGGATTATTAGCGACCTCTTGCAATACAGGAAGGTTGTAACAAAGCGTTTTTCCTGAAGCTGTAGGTGTAACAGCTACAAAGCTTTCACCACGTAAAGCTGCTTCGTATGCTGATAACTGATGAATATATAAAGAAGAAATTCCTCTTTTTAAAAGAGCGGATTGAATAGTCGGATGTATAGAGTTAGGAAGTGGAACAGAAACCGCTTCTCGTGGCTCAATTGTTTTCCAGTGAACAATTTGATTAGCTAGCTCTGGCTCTCGTAAAACGTCCATAACTTGCTGAATAGATTTTTTTTGAAACATGATAACCACCTCGTTACTATTTTAACGAATATTTGTTCGTAAAGAAACAAGGACTTAAACTTAATGTTCAAGCCCTGATTGAGTTTTTCCAACAAAATCAACCATGATAAAATTTTATTTGTTAATTTTTGTTAAAAATCATACTTATCTTGAAGGAAAAAAGAAACTGACGAAGAATCTAATATTTTAATATTTAATTCACTAAAGTATTTGCCTCGTTTTTATTCTAATTATGGAAGGAGTAAAGCATTTTTTCTTAAAAAACATACGATGGATTAATGTGTTATAATTAGTATATCGAAATAACTTAGGGCTTTAGACTTTTCTTAGTCACCCTCCGTTTAAGGAAGGGAGTTCAAGAAAATGAAAAAGATCAGTGTATTTATGGATGATTATCGTAGTCCCCCTGATGGATATGTCTTCGTCGAAACGATTGATGAATGTATGGATCTTCTGCGGAACCATCCAATTGAACATTTATCATTAGACCACGATTTATTAAGCAGGACAAGAAATGGACTTATGCTCGTAAAAATGATGATCAACGAAAAGTTATTCGCCAATCGAATCACCATTCACTCTGCGAACTCTGTTGGTGGCAAGAACATGTACAATTGCCTTAAACAAGCTCAAAAAGACTTAATCATGCCTCACACTATCATTGTTTCCTTACGTCCACTTCCACTTAAATATTTCCCGCCACGCGTGCTTCAACATTATAGTGATATCAAATAATAGATTCCATTCAAAATAAAACATAAAGAAACAAATAGGAGGAAGCAGCTTTACAAGTCACTTGGTAAACTAGCTGTTTCCTCTATTTCAACAGACCAGGCAATAATGGTCGTGCTATCCCTTACATGATTTCTTTTTATTTCACTCAAAAGAAATGAAACACCTTCAACCAAACCGATATTGCTTAATACATTTTGAACTTCTGCTGCATCTTCAAATGGAACACCCGGACATTCTGTCAGACCATCGGTTGTCATGAATATTTGGTTAAGTCCTTTTCTCATCTCTTTCTTCCCCGTACTATAACAAGGTACCGGAAGCTCAAATGTGTTCACTTCACCAACCCATTCATAAAAACTTCGCTGAACAAGTTGTCTTTCTCCTAATGCTATTAGTTCAGGATGAAATAGATGAAGAATACAATCTCCCACTGAGAACCACCATAAATACTTTTCTTTTCGCACAACGATTAAACAAGCTGTTTCACCCGTTGTCTTCCGGCAAGATTCCATAAAATCAGGATCTTGAAAGATATCCAGTATAAGATGATCTAATTTTTTTAGTGCTGCACCTGCGGATTCTGAGAGCACAAGCTTGATCTCGTTTTCATTCCTTAAAAATTGATTGACAACAAGTTCAACACTCTGTGCTGTCTTATGCCCATCTAGGATCATTGTAAATTCCCAGTTTTCAGCTTGGTTCACCCATACTAAACACCCATCTTCATTTTTATATGACCCCGCTTCAGAATTACCTCCAAATCTACCTACTGTCACATTATGTACTCGTGTAACATCTATTTCATCAACAAATGTATGATCGCTTCCAACCCAAATCAATTTAGAATTCTTCATGTTTATTCTCCTCCAAATAATTCCTTATTCTTTCGCAAACTTTGATAATATCTTCATTCCTTCCAAACGGAGCTTCTGACCAACTATAGACCTCATTCGGTCCCCAATATTCCTCTGGTGTATTTGGATAACGTGGAACGATGTGCATATGAAGGTGAGCAACAGAATTACCTGATACAAGTGCATAAATGTGCTCTGCATTTTCTGTTTCTTTCACAGCACGGCTTACTTGAGCCATGATCTGACCGAATGCATTTGCTTCTTCAATGGTCAGATCACCAAGACCAGGTGCATGTCGCTTGAGATCGATCATGATATGTCCAAGGTAAGACGGGCGGTCACCTTTATCGATATGACCCACATAAACAAATTCATCTTCAAATATTTTTTCACCTGCTGTTTCAATAGTGCCTTTATGTTTGTCGCAAATAAAACAATCCTCACTCACTTCTGATCTCCCCCTTAATAAACAAAAAGCCCATCATCTCTTTAAAGAGACGATAGGCAATTCCTAACGTGGTACCACTCTTCTTTGTTTGCAAAAAAATCCATGCAAACCTCAGAACCTGATTACGGTGGTTAACCGTACAGACTTCATTTTAGTCTGTCCACTCCAAGGCAAGTTCAGGATCCTTGTTGACTGCATCGCACCCTTCTGCAGCTCTCTAAACAACAATAAGACCCCTACTACTCCTAATCATCACGTTTAACGATGGAAAACTTTTACTAATAATAAGATGATTAGAAATTTCTGTCAAGTTTGTTTTTTCTGATTTTATGTAAGATGTTAAAGATAAAATGAGTTTTTCCTTCTGTGTATTCTGCTCGCGTGCTTTTCGATGTAACTAAACAAACTTTAAGTTGATTATATTCTTCAACAGCTTCTGGATGAGTCCTTAAATAATCTCGGAAATCCAAATGGTTTTTCAATTCGATACTATTTTCATCACATACGTATAAGTGATGCTTAATAAATTCAGAATGACATGGTAGTTTTTCATTAACTCTTTCAAATGTTTCTCTTCCCTTAAAGCTCCATTGTAATTGATGAATATATCCCAAACCGTTAAGTTTTGTAACTACTTCTGACAGTCGATCATAATTTTCAATAATAATATCTAAATCAATAATTGGCTTTGCAATCATCCCTTTTATTGAAGTACTTCCTACATGTTCAATTCCTATTATTAAATTTCCTAGCTCAGTTTCAAAAACTGTTTTTAACCTTATAAACGCTTCTTCCCAACGAGGATTATATTCATAAAGTTCAATCATTAACTTAAACTTTCCTTATGTATTGATGAAAATAATAGGTATAAGGATTTTGTTTGTCCTGGATTCCTTTAACTCTAGAAATCTCTTTCCAATCTCTTTCATTAAATATAGGAAAATAAGTATCCCCTTCAAAGGTATGGTGTATTTTTGTTAGATACATTTTAGTTACCATTGGCATAAACTGCGAATAGATTTCCTCTCCTCCGAAAATAAAAACTTCTTCATCGTCTTCACAAGCCTTTAGCACCTCGTTTATTGAATGGACAACGATACAGTTTTGGGGTGAGAAATCCATTTTCCTCGTGAGCACGATGTTCCTCCTACCAGGCAGCGCTTTCCCAATAGATTCGAAGTTTTTTCTACCTAAAACAATGGTTTTTCCCATCGTCATCTTCTGAACATACTTCCAATCTCTCGGCAACCTCCAAGGTAGATCATTATCTTTGCCTATTACTCTATTTTCGCCCATAGCAGCTATTATTGAAAAGTTCATAACGAATCTTACCTTTCTTTAGTGGTGATCTCTAAACTCAGCATCTTTTCTGTTGGTATTTCTGCCTCAATGTAACTTCTAACCATTTTCCAACTTCCATCTTCCCATCTAAAAGTCTGAAAGAACAAGCTAGCCGTTTCAAAAGGTTTATCATCAACAATCAGCGATGCCCAAATAATTGCCATCACTTCATCGTCTTTTAACGAAAAGATTACATCTTCTTTTAGAATCCACTTCGCTCTCTTTTCGTCTAACTCCTTAAATGCATGTTTCCATCCATCAATTGATTCTTCATAACCAAAATCATAAACCTCTTTGCCTCTAATTTCCGAGCTATATATTTAGGCGAAACAACATTCTCTATACCTTTGATAGAAAAGTTTCTCCAGCTATCTAGATACGTTTTATAAAATTGCTCAAAAGATTCTTTCATCATCCCTCCTAAGAAATGGCTTTTGGTATATACATTGACTATCGCTCTCACCTATATATTCAAATCCATTCTTAACATAAAACTGATTTAATTTAATATGATTTGCCTCACAATCTATAATCATTTCCAGATCTTCTTGAGATGCTTTTTAAATCTTTATTGATTTCAGTGATTTCATTAAAATTTACCCCCTATTTATACTCAAACTAACTTCTTTATTCTTTATGTGAATCCTTCCAAATTCCCCCATTAATAATGAAAAGCAGCAACTCTAAAGTTGCTCCTCCATTTTATACCGTTCTATAGCTTACCTGCACCAATCCTGATTCAAACGATTTACTATCAATTAATTCAAGTTTGCTATCTGTTTCGGTTTCCTGAAACAATGAAATTCCATTACCTAGCATGATTGGAATATAAGAGATCACGTATTCATCGATAAGATTATGTGATTTAAGTTCTCTTACAACCTCTGATCCACCATCAATAAAAATATTTTTTCCCTCTTTGTTCTTTAACTCCTGAATCAGATTACTAACATCCCCACCATAAAAAGTAACATTTTCATCATTGCCCTTTTTGGTTCTAGAGATGACATAGCATTTCTTATTCTTATGAGGAAATTCAATTCCAAATGATAACACTTTGTCATACGTTTTTCTTCCCATGATCACCGTATCTACGGTCTCAATGAATGATTCATAGCCATAATCTTCACCAGGACGTTCAACATCAGATAACCAATCAATATCACCATTTCCTTTTGCAATAAATCCGTCAACACTTGATGCAATATACAAAATTACTTTTCGTTTCAATTCCACGCAATGATCTCCTTTTTACATCCATTATTTATTTGTACGTTGGTTCTCTATTACTCCTCCCAATTCATTACCTAACTCAACAAGTGATTGGTTGATGCGCCATACATAATAGAGGTGATGAATCAGGTCACGCTGAGATTGTTTACGGCTTGGAGCAAGACGTTCAAACTTCTCTTGTTCTTCTTCTAGTGAATAAAGAACATACTCCCCTTCATTTTCTGTAACAAGTGCAGATAATGAATCAATGTTGTTCTTTATTTTTGTCTCGATTTCAATAAATCCTTCAAGAAGTTCCTCCGGATAATCAAATCCCTTTCTGTAAGCAGATGCGACAAGATGTTTTGCATAATAGTTAATAGCAGCTAACCTTGTCATCCAACTGACCATATCAGCATAGATGGGTGATCCTGGTCGTTGAAGAAAAGATTGCGCTTCATCCCTGATCGCCTGAAGTTTCAAATCCAGCTTAAACGCACTTTCTGAAAGATTTTTTACGTTAACATCTTCTCTAAATCCTCTGACGTATTCAGTGACAAAAGGAGCAAGTTCTTCTAAGAATTCATTGATTGATTCCGCTACCTTTACTTTTGTTTTCTTCGGAAAGATCAAATAAGAAACAGCTAGAGCTATCGATGCACCTGCAATCGTATCTAGTACTCTTGCTCCAATCAATGAAAACGTAATTCCTCCTAATAAAAGGTCATACATAAACGCAATCAGCATGGTGATAAACACGCTCATTAACGTGTAGGAAACAGTCATTAAATAAAAAGCTAGAAAAACAACAACAAAGAGAAAGATGACTTCTAAAACGGTGTGTCCAGAAAGAAGTTTAGCAAGGACAAAACCGATAACAGCTCCAATGATTGTGCCTAAAGAACGCTGATATCCTTTCGTATAAATCCGTCCGATGGACTCGGTTCCAAGTAGAACGACAAATGCTGTAAGAAGAACCCAATATGGCTGTGATGGTGAGATTATAAAGCCAACTATTATTGATAAAATTCCTGCTACAAGTGCTTGATAGGCTTTTTTAGTTGAGGGCTTTAACGATTTGTCTTCCTCTTTCGCAGCTTCTTCGCTCACTTTTTCGCCTTTCTCTTCTACTTTATTATCTACAGACTGAGTATAGAGTGATTGTTGTATCGTAACCGCACCTTCTATCACGTGATTAGCGATTGATTCAATTCGGCGGATAAGGTAGATCCATCCTTGAGGAGGCGCTTCTCGTTCAAAAAGTTTCATGATTAACATTCGAAGCTGCTGAACCGATTTTTCAGCGGGGAGAATATTTTGTTCTTTCACTTGTGGAGCGAGTACTTCGGCATCACGAACAGCAACTGTCACAGCAATGAGCAATTGCTTAATCTCATCAACTTGAAGAGCATCTGCCTTTTTCAATCCTCGTACCGAATCAACTAACGTTTCAATCAACATCCCCGTATCAAACACGTAAAGCCGAAGTTGACTTGGTAAGAGACCTGGCCATATTTTTTTTACATCATCCTCGGTGATATAACCAGAAACAATAAGTGCATAATCTCTTAACTTGGAAACGTTCTTCTCTAATTCTTCCTTATGTTTAAGGCTTGATTCTTTATCTTGCATTGCTTCGAGCAAGAGGTTAAGAGTCAGATTACTTTGTATATGAAACGAATGAATACTTCTTTTTAAATTTCTTGCCGTATCTTGAAACAAGAAAAAATTAAGGATAAAGGCATAGGCTATACCTAGCCATATTCCAACGTAAAACCATGGTAACTGCTCACTAGATAACCTTAAAACAGAAGAAAAATACACCGTCATAAAGAAGATCATGAACAAGGAAAAATAGCGTGTACCAAATTTAGAGAAATAAAAACTGCTAAACACACTTAAAACTAAAACTACATCTATGTAATAGGCGTTATTTGCTACTAGAGAACCAACAGTTATGCCCAACATAGCTGATACTCCCAGCAATAATGTGGTTACTCTCATCTCTTGTTTTGTATCATCCATCACGACCATGATGCCCATCAACCCAAGCATACCGGATACAATAGCTGGTGTGATGCCGCCAGAATGACCGGTATATCGCATGATAAGAAGGGTAGTGAATACAGCAAGAATTAAACTAGCAGTCGCTCTTCCTGCTTTTTGCAGCCGCACATATCCAGGATCAGCTGCTACCATTTTCGCTAACCACTGATGCTTGTTGTATAATCGTTGCACGATTTCCCCCCTTTTCTAAAACTATAATTGAAAATGATATCATGCGTGATGTTTTTTAACCAAATGAACTGCTTTGTTATAGTGAGTTCATTAACCAATTATAGTATTCCCTTATTCACCAATTTTTTTAACTCACTACCCCACTTTTTCGGAAGACACTCCTTAAAGGTGTTTTCTCACTGAGTAAAAGGTGTTAACCGACTATTCGTTTCCTGCATACATTTATATAACTACAAATATGTCTTTGCCGGGAGTGGAAATAATGGGATCTACAGAGTTAACAGGAAGAATAATCTTTAAAGGTGACCCTGGCTATAATGAAGCCGTTCGAAACTGGAATCCTTATGTCAACACATTTCCCCTTGTATTCGTTTTTGCTCAAAATGCATGTGACGTTAGTAATGCGATTAAATGGGCTCGTGAGAACGATGTGCCCCTTAGAATCAGAAGCGGCCGCCATGCTCTAGACAAAGAGTTCAATGTGGTAAAGGGTGGAATCGTTATCGACACAGGTGATATGAATAAAGTACATCTAGACAAGAAAAAGGGAATTGCTACTGTTCAACCTGGAATTCGTGTGGGTCCTCTTGTAAAAGGTCTAGCTCGAGAAGGGTTTTTGGCTGTCTTTGGCGATAGTCCTACTGTTGGCATCGGAGGCATCACAACGGGCGGGGGATTCGGGTTACTCTCACGTACAATTGGTGTCATATCAGATAACCTTCTTGCACTAGAGACTGTAGATGCAAAAGGACGGATTCTTAAAGCGAGTCCAACTTGCAACGAAGACTTGTTTTGGGCCTCTAGAGGAGGCGGTGGTGGTACGTTTGGATACAATACCGAATATACATTTAAAGTTCATCGTGCACCTGAGACAGCAACAGTCTTTAACATTATTTGGCCATGGGAACAACTTGAAACAGTATTTGAAGCATGGCAGAATTTGATGCCATTTGTAGACTCAAGATTAGGCAGTTATATAGAGATCTACAGCAAAGTAAATGGACTATGTCAAGTAACTGGCCTTTTCTTAGGTTCAAGACCTGAATTGATTCAAATATTACAACCTTTACTTAATGCTGGAACACCTTCTGAAGTAGTCATAGAAACACTGTTCTACCCAGACTGTATCGATTTCCTTGATCCACCTGAACCACCTTACGCTGATCAAAACTTTAAATTCTCATCCTCTTGGGCGACTAGTCTTTGGCCAAAGGAACCAATTAAGGTTATGAAACAGTTTTTAGAAGAAGCACCTGGAACAGAGACCAATTTTTATTTTACAAATTGGGGCGGTGCGATTAGCAGAGTACCGAAAGATAAGACAGCTTTCTATTGGCGTGATCCGCTGTTTTACACCGAATGGAACGCCACCTGGGTTGATAAATCTGAAGAAGCGAGTAGTCTTGCCTCAGTTGAGTCTGTGCGTCAGCAGTTAAAACCCTATACAGTTGGTTCCTATGTAAACGTTCCAGATGAAAACATTCAAAACTTCGGAACTGCTTATTGGGCAACAAACTTTGCTAGACTGCAGAGAATAAAAACAAAATATGATCCTGAGAATGTATTTAATCATCCTCAGAGTGTCCCACCACTGTTTTAAAAATAAAAAGTTACAATAGTTATCCGGAATTTAGATGATCGGGTAACTATTGTTTTTTACATTGGTTTTGTAAGCTTTGTTGCATGTGGAAGTTGTTTTTCCTTTCTACTCCAATCAACAAGGTTCAAAAAGCAACATTTTTTTAGAAAAGAGCCGATACATAAAAAATTAGAACAGCACTTTACAAATTATGTTAACATTAAAAAACATAAAAAATTGCGAGGTGTCTTATGTATACTCCAAAAGAAAGGGATTCATATTTTCAAAGTATGATTGATATGTTAAATATACTTCCAGTGGTTGAAGGTGTTGTTCAATTAGGTTCTGGTGTAACCGGTTATAAAGACGAATTCTCGGATATTGATTTAATGGTAGCTACTTCAACTGAGGATGATGTCATTGGGGCAAAGGATTATATTAAACAATATTATAAAGAATGGAATCCCGTTATCATCAAAGAAAAACAGTTTTCAAAAAATATTTATCTATTAATCGTTATTTTAGAAAACTCTTTGGAATTCAATATTTCAATTCATTCAATGAGTTCGTTGAACGTAAGATCTCCGTTATGGAAAGTCGTTTTGGACAAAACAGGTTTCGTTTCAGAGAAGATGAAAGAAGAAAATCTTTCTTTTTCAAACAAACCTATTAAGTATGCAACATTCGAAGATCCTGTTTTTGAGTTTGTCTATGGTTACGTTAGGTTTGACAAAGAGTTAAAGCGCAATAATCTCGTTTATGCACTGAAGATGCTAGAATTAATGAGGGATTACACCTTGATTGTACAAGCCTTAAACGAAGATAAAAAACTCCATCAGTTTAAAGCTTACGACACTCTAAATAGTAATTTTTTGGAGCAATACCTTTCAACGTATCCACAAGAATTATCGGTTAACCATTTAGTTGAATCTGCTTCTTTGTTAAAAAAATTGTTTATACATACCGTAATGCAAAGTTCAACATATACATTAGATGATTCTCTAGGTGAGTTGTTAAAAACAAAGAATGCCGTATAAACTTTCAAAAGCACTGCATGCAGTGCTTTTGAAAGTTTCTTATAAGACTTCTAACTAGTAAAGCTTGTTGTTATAGCCTTCAATAAGATCATTGGCTATTCTTTGTTCAGTCATTTCTGGTAGATTCACATGAGCTGCTAGAATCTTTGCCGCGTTTGGGAGTGATTCTTTCTTTTCCCAACGTTCAGGTTCCCACAGACCGGATCGTTTAAATGCTTTACCACAATGCATATAGCATTGCTCTACTTTAACAAGAACGCCTAGAAGTGGCGCTTTGCCACCTACTTCCATTTTTTTTAGTACTTCTTCATCTTTAATAATAGCGGCTTCACCGTTAATCCGTAGCGTCTCATCCATTCCTGGTATTAGAAAAAGTAAGCCTACTTTCGGATTGGAGAGAATGTTTAACATAGAATCAACACGCTTATTACCCGGCCGATCCGGAATAACGAGATGGTGATCATCCATAACACATACAAAGCCTGGTGCATCTCCTCTTGGAGAACTATCGCAGTTCCCTTCCTGATCTGACGTAGCTAAAATTACAAATGGTGAATGGGCTATAAAGTCTTTGCAATGTTCATCTATTCGAGAAATGACTTTATTCTGCCCCCTTAGGCTTGGGGTTCCGAGCATAAGCCTTAGTTCTTCTTGACTATTTACATAATTCAAAGTTTTCACTACTGATACATCCCCTTACTTTCTAAGAGCTTTCGCTGCTAGATGTACATCTGCTTTTTTAACGTAAATATCGTATTGCGTGTTATCCATTACTGGCCGTTCTCTATCACCAAATGCCTGCCCTGGAATTCTCACTTTATATGTCACACCATCCGCTCCAAGCTTAGCTATGACATGAAAATAATTTTCCTGACCAAATGAAGTATAGATAAGTTTCATGTTGCGATAACGATACTTATGAACGAAAGAACCAACAATGATTCCTCCAAGCACGATCAAAAGAAAAACCCATCCAAATACCGGCATACTTCACAACACCTCTTTTACGTTTTATCCAAATAAAAGATCAAGTACAGAACCTAACTGCCCTTTTTTCCTTCAAGAACGTTAGGATCATAAACTTCTACAAATCCAGAATTTTCACAGGACACAAATAAAAAATGATTATGCTGAATGTCAAGAAATTTACTTAAACCTGAACCTGTCATGGCAAGCTCTTTTGTTCTACAGCGGGTATGGCTGCACTTGTTACATTTGAATCTGCTTCTAATCGCTTCTTCAACTCTACTCATATTCATAAATCCTTTCTGCTCATTAAATCAAGGGATAGATCAGTTCATAAAAATCAAACGCATGTATCTAAATTAAATGATATGATGATGGGAAAATTTAGTCAACGAGTGAAAATACCCCCATAAATGACCGTTTCTCTCTTAATAGTGTATAGAGTACATAAAAAAGTAATGACAGAAGTACGAACACCGTTAGGAGGCAAAACATGGAGCCGTATGTAAAAGATGCTCTGCTTGAATGGAAAGATGAGATCGAGCAAAAAAAGAAAGAGATAGATGAAGAGTATGAAAAAGTAAAAACAGAACTTCAGCTCTATTCTTATAAATTCGGCATTACGAAGCAAGTTATCCAATCTACCATTAACGAAGAAATGATCAAGAACATCAAGAAAACCTATCAAGAACCTTTTGAAGAAAAGTACAATGAATTAAAGCAACAGCTAAAAAAGCTTGAGGAAAAACGCAGCGTCTTCAATATGTTTGTGGAAAAGATCGAGATCGCTTCTGTTAAAGAGTAAAATTCATAAAAATGGAAGCTTGGATTGATTCCAAGCTTCTTTTTCTTTTCTTCTTACTCGTTTCAATCTCAATGCGCTTAACAAAGTGTTTCGAAAATCGGATAAATAATTTTATATACGGAATTAAATTGATTTACCTCGTAATTATTTGTTATTACCTCGTAATTAATGATAGATGCACATACGGTTCGAACAAAGATTAATTTTGTTCAATTGTGGTGGACATCATTTGGTTAACTTCCTATATTGAATTATGTTTATTTTACATATTGAGCAACTACCTCTTTTTTCACAGCTTTTTCGGTTACCTTTTCTCTCAAAAAGAGTCCAGAATACATGAAAAACGCGCCGATCATGATCACGACTCCCATATACACACTCATCATAACAGGTACTAAAAAAGCCCCTAAGATAATTGTCGAGCGAGCTAACATATCTGCTCCACTGAATGAAACATTTGCAAATGCAGAGTATGATCCTCTCTTATCGCTAGGTATCATGTTTGCTTTTTCAGCTTCTTTGATTGGAGAATAGATCAACTCACCCATTGTAGCGATCACATTAAATAGAAGTAATACATACCAAGCGTTTGCTGACGTAACAGTCACGTAACCGATCCCGTATAACAATAACCCAATCAATAAAGCATTTTTCTTTGAAAAACGATCCATAACCCGGTTGATGAAGAACGTGAAACAAACAACCATCAACATGTTTTGGATGTTTAACATACTGAGCATTCGAACGCCAGTGATCTCAAAATTACCAATGTGGAAAGATTCAAAGGTTTCAGCCAACCGAATCCCAATATAACTGTTCAGTGTAAATTCTGCTGAAAAGATGAAGGTTCCACCAATAACCACTTTTACGAATGCAGAATCTTTTAAAGCCACTTTATAGTTTTGAAACAAGTCGAGAAAAACATTTTCATGCGTTTTCTTCAAAAAGCCAGTGAACTCATCACGCAGCCAAATTCCATAAGCAATGGGAATGCTGATTGACGTAACGGTTAACAATACGAAAAGTTCAATCTGGTGACTCACATAAAGCAATCCACCTAAAGCTGCTCCGATTGCCATTGAAAGATTAATCATCCAATAATCAAGCGTATATACTTCTTTCCTGTTTTCAGGTGTGGTCGAATCCATAATGATCGCATGCATCGCAGGTCTGCCTAGACTACTCGTAATGATGAATCCAATATAAGCGATCGCAAAGAGTAGGATCCAATTCTGTTCTGGAAGTAAGCTAACGGTCATGAGTAAAAACATGACTGCATTTAAGAAAGAAGTTGTCATCAACACTTTCTTTCTTGGAAAACGATCCGAAATGTAACCACCGATTAAATTCACAATGAATCCGATAATAACAGTTAAGATCAAAAATGTGCCTGCCCAAACCTTGCCCTTCTCCGTAGCAAAGAATAAGGCCATAAATGGCATGACGGCCGATGAAACGGCTCGATTAAAGAACGATGTAATCAAACGCACTTTAATATTTTGGGGGTATTCTCTCCATCCCATGTTGTCCCCTCCTTCTCTGTATTGTAATATTAAACTAGACTATAAATGATAAAAATAGACAATTATAAAAAACATGTCTACTTTTAAAGTGGAGGAGAAACATGGATAACAAACTTCTCATTCTATGGAGATACTTTCCATCAGGTCACATAAGAACTGAAGAGATTGCTGAGGCTCTGCAGATCAGCCAGAAACAAACTGCACGATATCTAAAAAAATGGAACGATGAAGGCTGGTTAACATTTACTCCTGGTCGCGGAAGAGGAAATGTATCACGTCTACAATGGCTGAAGAATATCGAAGAAAACTTTGAGGATGAAGTATTGCTCATGTTAGATCATGAACCAGTTGAAATCAGCAGTAAATATTTAATGTATGATTGGTCAACGGAAACAAAGTTAAGATTGATGAACAAATTCCATACACAATTTGGCTTTGTACAAGAAGCGAAAGACAAACTCGTCGTGCCAAAACGATATCCTTTTAGGACCCTTCACCCATTAGATGCAGCAGATGCACATAGCGCAAATATGGTATCAAATGTATTCAATCGACTCGTATCGTTAACCGATCAAGGAGAAATCATACCAGAACTTGCTCACAGCTGGGATGTTTCACCTACGAAACTACGACTTTATTTAAGAAAAGACGTCTGCTTTCACGACGGATCTGTTTTGACAGCAACAGATGTTATCAATTGTTTAGAAAAACTAAGATTTCATGAACAAAATAAAGATCTATGGAGACCGATCGATGAAATAGTTTCAAAAGCTCCACTCGTGGTCGATATTTTGTACCCAAGTGGCTGCAGCTATATTCTTCCGTTGTTAAGCATGATGACATCGAGTATTTATAAAGAAAGCAAAGGAAGAATATATGGGACTGGAGGATTCTTAGTCGAAGAAGATACCGACCATAAAACAACGCTTGCTGCTTTTAAAGAACATTTTCAAGAGCGGCCATTACTTGATGCTGTTGAGTTCGTAAAAGTTCCAAAAGACTTCCCGATCGTTTATCACTCATCTTTAGAACGAGATCATCATGAAACCTTTCAAGTAGAGAGTGATTCAGGTTTTGGTGTACTTATTATGAATGCGTACCGTAAAGAATCACAGATAGCTAATTTGGAAGTACGGCAATACATCCATCAAATCCTAGCGGAGAATCGCCATAGGATACCCGAATATGAATCAAGAGCGATACCGAACAACAACAGCTGCATGATCGGAAATCGTCTTCCCTATTCGATACCAACTGCAGTTCGGCCAGAATTTACAGAACCTCTAATCATTAGGGTAGCGGAGCATACAGAAGAAGCTTCTAGATGGCTTTTAGACACGTTTACTCAATATGACATCCCTGTTCAAGTCATACATGTATCTTTCGAGGACGCAATTTTTAATAAACAGCTTACCGATCAAACAGATATGTTTATACATGGTGAAATTTTCGAGTTGAATCAAGATCTATCTTTCTATTTTTTCTTAACAAATGGGTTTGCTCCACTCCCTTTAATTTTGGGAAAAAATAGAAAATGGCAAAAACGTATCTCACAATATGTTCACACGCCATTTGAAGAATGGACGAATCTGAATGTTGAAGTCGAAAAGGAACTTATTGATGAAGGCATTATGATTCCACTGTATTATCAAAAAAGGTATATTCCTTTTTCTACTGAATTAATGAACGTGAACATTAAGCATTTCGGATATGTTGATTTTTCTAAACTTTGGTTACGCCCTACAATTGATTAGTAAAAGAAAAAAAGGATCTGACAATTCAGATCCTTTGCCTCCTTGGAACTTATGGTTTAGCGTTAATGGTCCATGATAATCCCATCATGATGATAAAGAAAATCGGTATGAACCCATTAATTCCTATTCCCCACCAAGCGAACTGTTTGGAACGATTTTTCGTAAACAACCCGACTACTCCTAAGAAAACACCAAGAAAAGGTAAGGGGAATAGAAATAATTCAGGTATATCCATCGTTTCTATTAATAACCCCATATTTAAAACGGCTAGAGAGAGTAAACCAATTAAAAAGGAAATAAATCCAGTTAACGTCTGCAGCTTTCTTTTCCTTTTCTTTTTTATTTCCAGTTCCATAATTTAACCTCCCCTATTTTTAACGCTCGGACTTCTTTCACTTGCTCTAATTTTCTTAACTCTGGGACAGGTCCTGTTACAACTGCCCCATAAACTTGGACGCCATTGTCTTGCACATATTTACGCCTTTCTTTTATTTCAAGTGATTTTATCTCAGATACAATTTCGGCCGTTTCTTCATTTTTCTCTAATAACTTTAATATCTCGAGAAATACTTCCTCGTTCGTTTGTTCTCTTCCGTTAAAGGGCGACCAAGTAGTTGTATCAACTTGTGAAGGGTACCCTATTGGAGTGATCGGAACACCTTCTTTGTCCAATTGTTTCGCTTCTAATCCTGTATCAACCGCCAACCAGCGAATTTCCGTTTCTTTCGGTAAGAAAGCATCGATATCATCAGGGTTTATTAATTGTGAAAACGAAAGGTATGCTTCTGCTACCGTACCGTCTGGAAGACCTTTTAATACACCCCATTCGTCTGACACATTAAACGGTATACCAGCATCTGGATGAAAAAATTTTTGACCGTCTTTCATAACATCTATTCCATAGCCCATCGGAGGAAGCTGTTCTAAAAATGATATTTTTTCAGGAAATTTCGGCTCATTTAATCCGAAATATACATCCACCTTTTCAGCTAGATAATCTTCACTACCAATACGCTTAAACGTATCAAAGTTCACATTCATGGAAAACAACCCGATTTCACTCTCAATCTCCATCTCTTCTAGACTCACATTAGGTTGAGTTACATAAATCGTCTTCCCTACTACATCAATCATCGTGTTTGCCTTACCACCAATGCCATAATACATATAAGTAATCAAAGTCATGAGGGGTAGAATAAGCAGTAAGATCGCTAAGCTTATCATAACGGTTGCATTCCGAGCTGTATTTGATCCTACTCGTATGATTTCTTTTTGCTCTTCTTCAGAAAGAGATGGTGAGATATGAATGTCGTTCTTCGTTTTCATCATGTAAGCTTTATATAGATTTTCGTCATTATTTTGGTCCTGTTTATGCTCGTCGCTCATCTAAGTTCATCCTTTCCTTAACACGTTCCACTAGCTTTTTTCTACCTCTTGAAATATGACTTTTTAATGTGTTCAGCTTTATATTTAAAATCTCTGCTGCTTCTAGATAACTAAGTTCATTCAAATCGCACAACAGAACAGCCTGTTTTTCGATCTCTTTTAAACACTTTAAATCCTCCATTAATAATAAAATAGATTCCTTTTCCAACATCTTGCTTTCAGGTGAATTTTCTCTTATATCTACTCTTTCTCTAATCTCCTCTGTTACTATTGTTTTTTTACTCTTTCTTTGATGATCTATAAATGCGTGGTACGCAACTTTAAACAACCAAGCTTTAATATTGCTGATCTCATAGTCTGCCAAAGTTAGATAGGCTCGATAGAATGCTTCTTGCATCAAGTCTTCCGCAATATGGTGATTCTTTGAAAGAGAATACAAATAGCGGTACAGATCATTCATATATTGTTTATATACATCCTCTAGTTGCACCACCGCTCCCCCTTTCATATCAACCACGTATTAACCATAGAAAAAGTTGCAATATTTTACAATTATTTTCAATAAAAAATACTCAGATCGACTTCTGAGCATTCACTAATTCCATCTGTTCAATTATTTGGGCACACTCTTTCCTTGTGTCCGGATGCAGAATGACTCGATCAGTCAGAAGATTGGCGATCAAACGATCTGAAATTGTAGGTCCTGATCGTTTCCTTCCCCATCTTCTTGAGAAAGATTTGTAATCACAGATCATTTCAAGTATATACTTTCGGGGAATCGGCACCGCTTCTTTTTTAAGCTGATCGACCACCCAATAATTCCAATGATGTTTATTGTGATGTTGATGATGAAGCCAGGCATATTGCCATTCCTCTTTACTCGGCTTCTCATCTGAATAAAACTTCTTAGTATATGTAAAAAACTCAGCTGGATGAAACTTAGATAGATCATGTGTAAACGCTTGAACAAAAAGTCCTAGCTTCCAGCATTCTATAAAAACATTCAATTTATGTTCAAAGATATAAAGTAGATACTTTCCGTAAGCTTGCTTAATTTTTCACCCACTAATTAAATAATTCACTTCAATAAAATGGTATCAGCGTAAAAATGATTACTTCAATCATTAATAGTCCAGTTCGTTTCAGTGGTGTACCTTTGTACTTCATTCGTTCATACAGATATTGTATGAAAACAATAGCAATTGCCGTGAAAAAACTATCTAAAAGTGTTTAAAAAAATTTTTCAGTATATTCATAAGCTGTCCTCCATTAATTCACATTATCTACAATTCATAAAAGAACGAATTGAATCAGGTCAAATGAAACCCGTCATCGAACGTTATTATGAGCTAGACCATGTTTCAAAAACCCAAGAATATGTTGAAACCGGCCGTAAGAATGGGAGCGTTGTCATAAGAGTGGTTTGATAAAAAACGCATTTCTCACGCTAGAGAAGTGCGTCTTTATTTATGTATTTCCTCAACAAGTTTTTGAAGACTTGAATGGTTTTTAAAAAGTCATCATTTATATTGCCATCTTCAATTGTCCAACAAGTAGCTAACACAGCATGTGAATAGCCTCTTAACAAAACTCGTTCTCTATTCAAATTCATTACATCTACAAAAATATCAATTCGTTTTTCTGTTATTTCTTCCACTTCTTGTTCAGGTAATTTATTCAACAAATATTGGACAACCTCATACTCACGGTCTCCGATCAAACCCTTAGGATCAATTACCGTCCAAGAATCTCCATTTGCCAGTAAATTGTAATGGTGAAGATCCCCATGAAGCAAATAGGGTTTGTCTATAGACGTGTTTAATTTTTCAGTAATGAACAATGCCTCTTCTATGGTTGCTTTTGAAACAGGTTGATAACTAGTGTAATTTTGATAAATTCGTTTCAAACTATATTCACGATCAAGAACAGTCGAAAGATTAGAATCAACTGGAGCAGGAATTATTAACTTCTTCATTACATTGGCAGCAATTAAAGTCGCCTTACTATCATCTTCTATTTCTGCTAATGTTTGTCCTGGCTGTATTCGTTCAAGAATCATAATGCCACGTTCTCTATCAAACGCTAACACTTTAACAGTACTTTCACCTGACAAAAGCCTAAGTGCACGTAGCTCAGCTTCAAATTCCTTTTGATCAACCACAACTTTCAAAACTACCTCACTTCCATCACTTGTTGTGGCTGGAGCAACAAAATTATAGGAAAGATTGAAAGGTTGTTGAATGTGTAATCCATACATCTCTTCGCAGTCAGCGATTAATCCTTCAAAATTATTCAGCCATTCACTAGCTTCTTCTCCATGAACACCTTTAATGTGTTCAATAAATAGATCAGGAAGTTTGTAACTCATCATATCTCTCCTTAAATCATCTGTTCTTTTCTTTGAATGGTGTATTCCTGGTACAACAACTTCATAGACTCTACTATTCTTTTATCAGAAAAAGTATTCATATAACGATTTGGAATATCATTAACTCCTAGAACATAGAGCAATGGATATTGATGAAATTCTCCTAAAATCCCTATATCCACTACTAAATTCTCTAAACCTCCGCTCATATGATTCAACATATGGTGTGGAATTCCATCAAGATGATCTCCAGGGCGAACTAGACCATTCATTACTGGTAACCACAATTGAGGGTGAACTTGGTACCCTTCAAATATCGTTTTCAAAACTTGAAGCACTTCACCAAGTTCTCCTCGGTTTTCAACATCTCGTGGATTAGAGGTTACATTTATGTGTTTATACTCTCTCCTTAGCTCTCTATTTACTTTCTCCCATCCTCCACAAAATTTCACAACGCTATCAGCTGCTTTACTGTCGTGACAAGCGATCATCACTTCAACAAGATCGCCTAAAGACAAAGACATTCTACCTTGAAAATGTGGAAATAAAACGGTGCTGTTCTCCTCTTTATCAAGTTGAAAATCCTCGATTAAGTCACTCCAATGAAACAATCCTCTCTCCACCCATTTTGTTATACAGGATCCAAGGATTACTTTCGCGGCTGAGGCTAGTGGAACAATTAAGTCAGGGTTAAATGAACAAACAACCTCTTTTTGTTTAGTTGAATAGATGCTTATACTTACTTGACTTGATTCAACGGTCTTTAAAGTTGTTAATACTCTCTGCATATCGTTTTCTCCTTCACACCATAAACTTGTGTTTTTTATCCAAGTTAACCATAACACAATTTATTTTAAAAAAATTACCAAAAAAGCGTATAATTCTCAGTATGATATTCGTTGTACATAGTGAACGAAAAAAAGAAGGGAGTTTTAACCATGTCTCAGTCAACAAATACACTTCAAACACAGTCGAATGAAATACGACAAAGACTTGATGAAGAAATGAGTGATTTTAGTGAAGCGCTGTGGAACTATTGCAGATATCTTACTGGTTCACCTTGGGATGGTGAGGATTTGTATCAAGAGACGATGCTTAAAGTACTAGGAGGACTTTATACAAGGTGGCATCCTACCAACCTAAAATCATATATATTTCGGATTGCAACAAATACATGGATCGACCTCTGCAGGAAAGAAAAACGAACACTGGGCGTTCTATCGGAAGAAAATGAAGCATTTGAGGAATTCACGGACGGTCTAGAGTTAGAAGAAGCTCTTCTAAAGTTAGATGACCTTTTTACCCCGCGACAAACAGCCGTGTTTCTTCTTTTGGAGATTTTCCGTTTTCAGGCCGATGAAGTTGCTAGTATCGTAAGAACAACACCTGGTGCTGTATATGCCTCAGTAAGAAGGACGAAACACAAGTTACAAAACACTATTCATCAATCTGTTAAACCAAAGTTTGAGAGGTCATCTCAAAAATCAAAGATTATACAAGCCTATTTAAATGCATTTAATCATGGCGATCTTGAAGGAATGCTATCACTCATAAGTGATCAAGCTCATTACGAAGCATCTTTAGGGTTTTTAGAAGTAAATAAGGATGAAATCATAAATGGATCACTAGCATACGGCTTACCAGGTCATCATGCTATTGAATGTGAGCTATGGGGTAAACATGTCATTGTCGTCTTAGCTGAGTCAGAACAAGGTCAGCTTGTACACGATATTCAATACCAAGAAGTCGAAAATAACAAAATTGTATACCATAGAAGCTTCTTTTTTAGAAAAGAGTTCATAGTGGCTGCGTCAAAAGAATTGGGATACAAGCCACAATTAAACAAGCCTCCTCTTAACTGGGAAAATGAATAAGGTGTATAAACAGAAAACTCCTCTCCTTGAATCTTTAACGATTAGAAGAGGAGTTTAACTTATTCATGATAACTATAGTTTAAATGTATATTGAATAAGTTTAGCTACTTCGTGCGCATCTAAAATAGTATTGTTGATACGAAGATAATTTTTCTTTTTTATCTCGCCTTCATAAGAATTTAATCTATACTTTTCCATTGAGGTTCTTACGTCGTTTTCTGACCATGCTAGATCTCGTTTAGAAGGCTTATGTTCGAGGCGATGCGGTGTTACGTTTCTCTGGAGCCTTGTCTCTAATTCAGATTCAAGTTCTACAAAATAGATCTCTGCTCCCTCCTTTTCAAATACCTGACAAATACTTTCAACAAACTCCCAATCTTCCTTATAATTGAACGCCCAAACATATGTAAAGATCATTCCATATTGATCGCTCTTCGCAAATGCCTGAAAGATCTCTGAACGAAATAAGTGTACCAGTCTACGCCCATCCTCAGAACCATATTCAAAAAATGGCGTAACAAGATCGATCGTCATGTGATTATGGAAGAGCTTTAACTTTGTGACCTTCTCTAACTCATGTCCCACAGTCATCTTTCCAACCGCTTGTGGGCCAAATAATAATACGAGTTTCATTGCTCCACCTCTAACGATTAAAAATTGTATATCCTATGCTACTATAAAAAGGAAAATAATTCTATAAGATATGGAGAGAAAACATGAACGGAGAAAGTGAAATACATGTTGTGGTAAAAGGATTAATTATGCACCAAGATCAATTTTTGATTGTTAAACGTTCGGATGAAGATGAAATTGGAGCAGGTACTTGGGAATGTCCTGGTGGAAAAATAGAGTTTGAAGAGGAGATCATACAGGCATTAATTCGCGAAATAAATGAAGAAACAGGACTTGTCATTTCAGTGGATCACATTCTTTATGCAACAACCTTTTTTACAGACCCCACTCGAAAAGTCGTTTTACTAACCTATTTATGTCAAGCTGACACTTACGAAGTTCAGCTATCAGAAGAACATTCAGCCTATAAGTGGGTAACACAAGAAGAATTAAAATTACATCTTCCACAAACCATCATTGAAAACTTATACAAAGCAAAAGAGTGGTCTATAAGATAAAATTGAAAAAGGAAGACCACATAAAAAACATGGTCTTCCTTTTACTAAGACTGTAGATACTCTATGACAACTTGCTTAAACTTCTCTGATTCCTCGTAATGAGGAGTGTGACCACTTTCTGCAAAGATAAAGATTTCTCCGTTAATAGCATATCGCTCGAACACCTCAAAATGTTTTTCACACGTACAAGCATCATATTTTCCAACGAGTAATAACATTGGATTTTTCACAAATTGAATCTCATTCAGCAAAGAATCAAATATCTTGCCTTCTTCTCTTAATAAGTTGTAGTGGCGCTCTGAACGGTCATAAAATTCGTCCCAATCTTCTTTAGAATAAAATGAATAATAATCAGTTGGGTTATTATGATTATGTCGATAGATCTCCATACGATTTTCACCTAACTCATCACTCAACTTCATATATTCTTCTGTTAATTCACGAATGGTATGATCTCCCTCAGCGAGCAGTAATCCTTTTTCGTATCCTACATGTTTCCCATACTTCTTAAGTAAATGAGCAGTCTTTCTAATAAGACTTCGAGATGTTAGCTCAAAATCAAAGGTAGGTCCTTCAAAAATGACTTTCTCTATAGAATCGGGATGCTTCCTAACATAAGCTAGAGCTAAAAAGCCCCCAAAGGAATGACCGATCAATGACCACTTTTTTATATGTAAGTATTCACGGAGAGTTTCACAGTCACTAATCAAATCTTGAAATCCAAAAGGTTCGTCCTTTTCTATGTTTTCAGAACGGCACACTCCCCTTTGGTCTATTAAAATAAGATTGAAGTGCTTCCCTAATCTTTCAGCTTGATGGAAGGAAAAATCATGACACCCTTCCCCAGGACCACCATGAAGATAAAGGATGGCTGGTTTATCAACATCACCGTAACGTTCTACATATAACTTTTTGCCTCTAATTTCAATTTCTTGACCGTTAAGTTGCTGAATCATTTGTTCATCTCCTATCGTCTTTTAAAGAAGGGTCTTAGTTTTTACTAGTTTGATAGTATAATTGAAGCAATTCTTCAACAGGAATGTTATCAATTTTCATACCACTAATTTCACTTTTTTCAATCTCAACATTTTTGAGGTCACAATTTATTAGTTTTGAACCAGTAAGATCGCACCTATTAAATACAAGAGGTTTCGCTATGTCACCCAGATTCGTATCTGTAAATTGCACACCACTTAACGTTACATAAATGAATTCACTATCTGATAAATTCAAATCGGCAAACATCGTTTTCCTATAGTTAATATTTTGAAACTTAGAATGACTTAAATTGCAATTGCTCATATGTATATGACTTACATTACTATTACTCACCGAACTGCCTTCCATCGTAACTTGGTAATATTCAGAGTGACTTAAATCAGAGCCTTCAAATTGCTGATAAGATAAATTTTGATTCGTCAACAAACTATCATGTTGCAACGATTGCTTAATATTTTTTACAAAACAATACTCTTCTTCACCTTCAAAGGTCACAACATAACCCAACTTTTTATAAAAGTGATGGTTATTAAGCTGTCTGCTCGACGTCTCAAGATCCCAAGCTCTTACAAATGGAAATTCTTTTTCTATCAAAATGATAACTGTAGATCCAATCCCGTTACCTTGATGTTCTGGATCAATAAAAATCCGATCAATCCTGCCGTATGACTTTCCTGAGATTGTGGCTATGATTCCTCCAACAAGTAGACCATCGTACATTACTTTAAAATATTCTAACTCTCTAATCATATATTTGGTCATTTCAATGGATGTGTATCCAGGCGGCTGGATATTGTAATCAATGATGTCTCGATTCGAAAGCCACTTTTCCGCTTCGTAATCAAAGGTTTTCTTCATAATGGCTGTTAATTGTTCTGCATCGTTAACTGTTGCTTTTTCAAGTGTAGTCTGTAACATGTAAGCGTTCTCCTTTTTATATAAAACAGTGTGCTATTTCTTGAAAGACAGTCCTCTTTCTTGCAGTGCTGCTAGAAGCTGTCCCATTGCTTTCGGACCTATTCCGTGTAATTTCTTAAGATCTGATTCCCTCCAATCTGTTAGTTGCTCGATTGAAGATATGCCTGCAGATGTCAAAGCTCTTTCAGCGGGTTTTCCTAATCTAGTGGGGAGACTTGTATTTTGCATACTTTCACCTCTTTACGAAAATAAATATCTGGTATTCAGATTATTGTTTTTATGAACTTCATAGCTACCTCTTGAAGCAAAATACATACTAACCAACCGCTTATACCTAATCCTAAGCAGGTGATTAATGAGAAGGAGTGCTTTAAAGAAATATAAACAATCACTAATAGAACGGCAGTTGCCGGAAATCCCCATAAAACGCCAAGAGCAAATTTACTTAACGTTTTAGTTGGCTCTCCTTGCACATAAAGCCAGATAATGCTTAATAAACTTACAAGTGGAAGAGCAGCCACGATTCCGCCAAAGCTAGGAAATCTTTTAGCAATTTCGGTAACAGCTGCAATAACTCCTGCAGATATTAGAATTTTCATAATTACATACATGATTTCGATCGCTCACTTAGCAGTTTAAAGGCATTCGTGATTAACTCTATTTCAACTTCGTCCATCTTACTAAAAACACGATTCAACTTTTCTTCATCTAGACTCGTATTCTCATGCAGTACCGTTTTCCCAATATCCGTTAACTGAAGAATAACTTTTCGTTCATCCTCCAGATCGCGTTTCTTTTCTATGTAATTTTTATGAATCATTCGCTTAACATGTTCAGAAGCAGTATTGTGAGAGATTTTGAGGTAAGTTGCTACATCATTCACAACTACCCTATCTTTCTTTTCAATTAATTGTAGTATTCGTACCACTTGATGAGTAATTTTCTCTCCGTGTGGATAGTGCAAGTGAAAATAGATGTCTGTCCAATATTGGTTTAACTTTGACGAATTAAGCATAATAAACACCTCTTTTTTATCGTTAATTAAGATTATATCTTATTATACGATATAAAAGAAAGACTTATATTACCCCGATAAAAGATAACACTCCAAAAATAAAGATAAGAAAGAACAAACCGATACCACTAAAAGCAGTAGTTCTCCAAAATCCTTTTGTACTAATTAAAGCTGTAAAAAACGCTAATACAACCCCAATTAGTAGAATGATAAACCCAGTTTCACTTAAATGATTTTCAATAATGAATTGCAAAATAAGTAAAGTGGATAAAAGTATTAATAGTGATACGATGCCCATATGTTTTCTCATTTCAAGTCGCCTTCCGGATCTTCTCTATTTTTCAGCTTTTGCCATTATTACTAAATATGGATTTCTTTCATTACCCAATTTAATGGACTATAAATCCTTTTCACCTTAAAAAGTTACTCTTTTCACCTTCCTTGTTATATGCCTTTAAGCTTGCTCAATTCTTCTTAAATACTTTGTGAAATAAGCCCCTAACAGTAACAATACAACCGAACTTCCCCAGCTCCATATCCCAAGGAAATCAAACCAGTAGGCTAAAAGATTCACTACCGCGATCAAGAAAAAACAGATTGATGTTAATGCTGTCCTCAGACCTGTTATTCCTTGAATCCGCCTTTGACGAATGACATATGTAATAGAGAAAATCAACGTAACGAGGACTAAAATCGATAAAATGGATTCCATCTTACTTCCCTCCTATTTGGTTTCTACTTGATAATACGATTCATATTTCTGATCAGTTTCATTTTTTTCCAGTTTTAACGAGTGTATACAAATTGACATATCGAGAAAAACCGATTAGTGTATAAATCATGAACAATCCTATCGATGTATTTAAGGCGCTTTCCAACGACATTCGCCTCGATATTCTGAAATGGCTCAAAGATCCACAGCAACACTTTGATAAACCTACTGCTCATCTATCTAAAACGATTAATGAGAAAGGCGGTATCTGTGTGGGAGATATACAGGAAAAAGCGAATCTTTCGCAATCTACTGTATCCCAATATTTATCGATGATGCAGAAAGCAGGTTTGCTTGAATCAGAGCGTCATGGCAAATGGACGTACTATCGGAGAAACGAAAGAAACATTCAACAGTTAGCTACCTATCTGAAAGAAGAATTATAGGTTCTTCTTTTTTTGTTTTTATATCGATAATTTTAAATATGTAAATATGAAGGAGTTTTTTTTATGAAGATATGGACTTATCTATTAGCACTACTTGCCGGAGTCTCCCTTAGTGTTGAAGGAGCGATCTATGGAGAACTTGGCAAAACGATCGGAAAATTAGAAAGCAGCTTTTACAACTTTTTTGTTGGTGCCATTATTCTTGGAATCGTCGTTCTGTTCTTAGGTAAAGGCTTTCTCCCTTATACGTTTCAAGCCCCAAAGTGGGAACTTTCTGGTGGTGTCCTAGGTACCATCTATCTAACAATCTTAATCATAGCGATACCAATTGTTGGCGTAGGCATTGCAATGATTTCCGTCATCATCGGTCAAATGGCTATGAGCATACTTATCGAGCACAAAGGCTGGCTTGGAAGTTCAAAAGCTCGCGTTAACAAAGAAAAACTCATTGCAGTAACGCTCATGACAATCTCACTGCTACTCATTTTTTAGGAAGGAAGGGATAACAACATGCACATATTAATTCTTCTAGGGTCAGTCATAGGCGGTATATTGCTTAGTGCTCAATCTTCTATCAATGGAGCGTTCAGCAGAAAATCCGGTACGTATGAAGCTGCGTTTTTAACCTTTTTCTCAGGTGCGCTCCTATTAGCCATTCTTATTCTTTTCTTTGGTGAAGGTAACATATTAAAGGTCTTTGAAGCGCCTAAGTGGCAGCTGGCAGCTGTTTGGTTCGGTGTTGGTTACTTATTTTTAACAGTAGTTGCTGTACCACGCATTGGAGTCATCGCTACTAACATTGCAACCGTCATCGGACAGCTTTCTGCTGGTATGGTTATTGATCATTTTGGATTTTTCGGAGGACTATCCGTCCCATTTACTTGGGAGAGATTGCTCGCTATATTATTGATGTTAATTGCGCTTCGATATATTTACATCGGTAACAAAAAGCAAAAGGCAGAATTCGAGTGACCATAAGCTTCGTAAGCGTTTGTATCACATTTCTATCACATAAACCTCACAGAACGTTCACAAAACCGTTGTGTAAAGTGTCTTAACGTGTTCTATTATTTGAACTGGGAATTCATTTAGTGCTTTAATAGAAGTGGATTTAAGGTTACACTATATGGATAATATAGAGAGAGAATTATTGTGAAGATGGTGTCTTATAGTATGGAAAAAACGTTAAAAGTAGAAAAACAAAAACGCTCAGCAATTCTGTCGCAAACAGTAAAAACGGGAATCATCAAATCTAACCTCGTTCCTATGTTTGCCGGACTTACGCTGGCATTATATACGTACGATATTGATCCTGGCACAAAGTTACTCGATGTTTTATTCGCATTGATCGGTACAATTTTAGTAATTGGTGCTGCTGGTACGTTTAATAATGTATATGATCGTGATATTGATGCGATCATGGAAAGAACAAAGAATCGACCTACGGTTACAGGTGAGATCGATACGAAATTTGCTATTACACTCGCTAGTATAATGGCTATGCTCGGTATAGTCGCTCTTGCGTTCACCACACCGCTTGCGGCACTATTAGGTTTCTTAGGACTTTTCTTTTATGTCGTTCCCTATACCATGTTGACGAAACGAAGAACGATCTATAACACTGAGGTAGGTAGTATTTCTGGTGCCATGCCTCCCCTTATCGGTTGGGCAGCAATGACAGGGACGCTTACACATCCAGCAATCGCTGCACTGTTCATTATTCAGGTTATCTGGCAGATGCCTCACTTTTATGCCATCGCCATTCGCCGACATGATGAGTATAAGGCAGCTCGTATACCGATGCTACCTGTTGTAAAAGGGGTAAAAAGAACCTATACACAAACCAACATCTATCTAGTGTTATTGAGTTTAACAAGCTTTTTGTTCCTGCCATTAAGCCTAGGCTTAACGTTAGTGGCACTTCTTATGAATGTTGGGTGGCTCGTGTTGAGCATATACGGCTATAAGAAAAACAAGGATTCTGAGAAATGGGCAAAGCTTCTCTTTATCTATTCTCTAATCCATATGACGATTCTGTTTTCTACCGTCATCGTCTACTCGTTAGTTGGAATTTTTATATTAAATTAGAAAAAAGGTTCGGGATAATTCCGAACCTTTTTCTTTAGTATGAGCAATAAGTGCTTGATCAAAGTCACATTCAATCGAGTCGAACGGTGTCGAGGATTGTAGACTCGTGGATAAACAGCAAAAATTTGTGGATTCAGGATCAAAACTCGTGGATTTAAAGCTTAAATTTGTGGATTCAAGCCTGAAACTCGTGGATTCATCTATCCCAACAATCAAAAAAGCCTGCTCCAAGTCGCTGAGCAGGCTTTTTCTCTACTATTATTAATGTGCGGTATCCATTCGATCTACGTGTGCTAGATGTTTGTAGTTCCAACCGATGAAAACGATAGATAACAAGACGAATCCAGCTGCTACATAAAACGGTAGATGTGGATTGAAGATTTCAGCAAGTTTTGCCGCCATGTAAGGTGAGATCGCCGCTCCTAAAAACCGCAGAAAACTATACGCGGCTGATGCAGTCGATCGTTCAACAGGCGCAGCTTCCATAACAGCTGTTGTAATTAAGGTATTCGTATTCCCTAATATTGCTCCAGCAAAAACGATCGCTGAAATAATCACCCATTGAGTTGAAGTGAATAAACCCATGATTACAAGGTCAGCTACAAATAACAAAAGCATGATCGCCATAGATTTTACAGTTCCGAACGTTCTTTCTAACTTCGGTGCCATAAATACAGAAGTGATCGCTAGCAACGTCCCCCAACCTAGGAACACATAACCGAGTCCCTTAGGATGTAACCCTAAAACAAAGGGCGCGTAAGCCATGATTGTAAAAAATCCTATGTTATATAGTGCTGCAACAATTCCTAGTACGAGAAGTGAACGATGCTTCATGGCTTTAAACGGTGCAGATAAAGGTGTCCGTTTCTTTTTCACTACTGTCTGTACATTGGGTTTAGGCATCAATACCAAAAGAATCATGAATGCAAGAATCATGAGGGTTGAGACTCCTATGAAAGGAGATCTCCAAGAAATACTACCTAGTGTACCCCCGAGTAAAGGCCCAATTGATATTCCTAAACCAACTGCTGCTTCATATAAAATAATAGCCTTAGCTGTTCCGCTGCTTGAAAGGGATACGATCGCAGCCAATGCAGTTGCTACAAATAGTGCATTACCTAGTCCCCAACCTGCTCGAAGACCTACTAATGTCCAAATGTTATCAGCAAAGCCTCCTAGTGCAGATACAGTCGCTATAATAAATACTCCAGTCAATAGCGTTCCTTTATTTCCAAGTCTAGAAGAAACCGTACTTGTGATTAGCATGGCAAAAGCCATCACTGCGTTATAGCTCGTGTAAAGTAACGTCACTTCACTTGGTGATGCTTGAAGATTTTCAGCAATAGATGGTAAAACTGGGTTTACTAAGCCCATTCCCATAAAAGCTGTTATACAAGCGAAAAAAACAGCCCATACGGAGATCGGCTGATGAAATAAACTTTGTTTATCGAGCGAAACTCCGGAAACCTTAGCTCCACCAACACTTTGTGTGTTTGTAGACATTCTCACATCTCCTTTATATTTTATTACCAATGCAACTTATTGTATAATACAACTATATAATTGTATAGTACAACTACTTAGCTGTCAAATTATGATTCTGTTGTTGAATCGTGCATGAATCGGTTATCATGTTGATAGAGTTTTGTATACAAAGGTGGCAAAAACAATGAAAAATTCCATACTCGAAAAGATCGAACTTGAGATGGCTGTCCTTGTAAGGCGCGTCACTTCGATCACATCCAAAAACAAAATCGGTAATCTAGATAGATCAGCCTACCTCCTTCTGCACCAATTATCTGTTCATGGACCTCTTGGTGTGAAGACGCTCGCTGAAAAACTACAGCTCGATACATCTACTGTTAGTCGACAAGCTGCATCACTTGAGAAAAAGGGATATGTGTACAAAGTTCCAGATCATGTGGATCGTCGTGCTTACTTCCTCCAACTAACAAAATCAGGTACAGAAGATTTTAACGAGTACAAAAAAGCTCGACTCGATCGTTTTGAAGTACTTACAGATGATTGGACAGATGAAGAACGAGAGCAGTTTGGTCATCTGCTTAAAAAATTCAATAAGGCTATTTTAGAAAAATAAACCCCGCTAAATTTCGGTTAGCGGGGTTTCCTTACCTTATTTATTTTTGGTCATAGAGATGTATTTCTTAACCACTTCGAATACATAATCTTGATTGGCTGCTGCGGTTGTAGGATCATATTGCCCGCCATTTGTTTTGTTGTTGGAAAGTACACGTATGCCTAGGAACGGCACATCATAAGCTTTAGAAATTTGTGCAGCTGATGCACCTTCCATCTCTTCAACAGAAGTTCCAAAGTTCTCATGGAACCATTTAATACGGTCAACTTCATTGTTCCATACGTCTGCAGAACCAATCGTCCCTTCTACAACTTTCCCTTTTGTATACTTTTCTTTAACTGCATGAGCAGCTTTTAAAAGTGTTGCATCGCCTTCAAAGTAGCGTGCTTTTTCTGCGTTCGGATCTTCCCCCGCACTTCCTTCCGATGCCATGAGGTCCATTGGAATCCATGATGTAGGGTGAATTCCTTCGTTAGATTCTTTGTGAGGCGTCTTTAAAGAACCAAGATTAACCGTCCTTTTTCCTAAAACAATATCAAAAACATTCAAATTTGGATCGTGTCCTCCAGATGTACCTTGATTAATGACTGCGGCAGGTTTAAATTTTTCGATTGCAATCGCTGTAGCTGCAGCTGTATTTTCCATACCCTTACCTGTTTTTGCAACAATTACGGGATAATTATTTAGTGTTCCTTTATAAAAAACAAAGTTTCCAGACTTTTCTTCTTTTACGTTCTTTAGGCGTTTGGCAAAGTTTTCAGCCTCGATCGGCATTGGCCCTTGAATGATGATCGGTTGTTTTGCTTTTTCTTTTCCAGATGCTGTTTGGTTGAAATTGAATCCAGCTAATGCGGATAGAAATAAAACCGCTGCGATTGCTAATAATCCGTATTTTTTCAATGTCTATTACCCTCCAGATGTCACGGATCACTAGAATATACTCAATAAAAATAGTCTAGAGAATGTAGATGATCCTACCTCTAGACTAACAGAGTTAAAGTATCTTTAAGCAAGAGAAAATTGCTAAATCATAACTGATCAAATAAAAAGGATAACTTGTCAGCCTGTTACTTCAACTCGTAGTCCAGTTCTTTCATTGGGAACCGGGTAGAAACACTCAGACCATATTACCGAGCATATACGAGTAATTCGTTTTTATGTATGTTACTTTGATAATATAACAATATTTATTCATAAATTCAACTAAAATCTTAACTATATTATGCACTTTTAAGTTAAATGTTCGTTTTATAACAAAAATCAAGTTGGGGGTACTATAAAAACATTCTGTTACCCAATGAAACGTAAGCAGAGGTGAAATATGTCTATAGCGGTATGAATTAAGTCTAAAATGAAAAAATTAAGTCTATTTAATGACTCATTAAGTTGTTTTGAAGAAATAAAGGCCATTCGCTAATTTTCGACACTTTCAAAGTAGACGACACGACTAGACTCACTCTTCGAAACTTCTTTTAATAGGAGTAATTTTTATCAATTCCTCATATAGTTTCGTTTTCATCTCTTCAAGTTTTTCACTAGAAGGCTTTACTTCCTCCGAGAACATCTCTTCACGATTTACCCACCAGACAGGACCCTTTACTGGTGAATCATTTTCTCTTCGGGGAAACAGATGCCAGTGTAGATGCGAATCTCCATTCCCGAGTAATTCATAGTTTAACTTTTCAACATTGAAGGCCTTATAAATGGCTTCAGCCACTTGACTCATTTCTATCAAAAAATTATTTTTCACTTCTTTCTCCAAAAAATGAAGTTCTGTCTTATGGTGTTTAGATAGAAAAAGACTGTATCCCTCAAAATACTGATGATCTCCTATGACCACATAACCTGTTTCTAATTCAGCAACAAAATAAGGATTTGTTTTGTTTTCAATCATTTCAATACGCTCACAAATTAAACAATTTTTACTATTCATCGCTAAAACCTCATTCTTTTATTTTTGTATTTATATTAGCATTAATTTCCTTTTCTGTATTCCGATTATTAATTCTTTCATTTAGTTCCCACAGTGCTGTTTTGTTGCTATCCCATTTAAGTAAGGTCAATGATTCTTCATAATCAACCCACTTGTAAGTAGAGTGCTCCCTGGAGAGCGTTAACTCATCATTCAACACTTCCATACCGAATGAGTATTCAGGAATAACATATACGTCCTCACCCCATAAATAATGACCCACAACATGTTCGACCGGGAGTGATGCTTCGGAATCTAATGCCATCAACCTGCATTCCGCGCCTAAACCCGCTTCTTCAAATGCTTCACGTCTTGCTGCTTCAACAGGCGTTTCTCCTCCTTCACCACCACCAGCAATCCCTTGCCAATAGTTAAGGTCCGCTCTTTTTAATATGGCATATTCAACATAACTTCCTATTATTCGATAAGGTATAACCAAAACTTGGTACGGAGCCCTCAATCTTCATTCCTCCAATGGTTCATGTACGTTTTTTGTAACACTTCCGAGCGGTATTTTGGCTTAAACTCGGCTATTATAATAATACACTTATTTTGTTGGGGGCTTTACTTTGGAAACCAATCTTTTACAAGAAGCAAGAGAATTTATCACTTCCTGCTATCAGGAGTTAAATAAAACACAAGAAGAAATCCATGAAAGAATCAATGAGATTACGAGCGAGATTCTTGAAAATGGTACTTACAAACACAAACCTTTTGAATTAGAGTTCGGAGCGAAAGTCGCTTGGCGGAACAGCAATCGCTGTATTGGAAGATTGTTCTGGGATCAAATGCATACATTTGATAAACGACATCTGGAAACAGAAGAAGACATCTTTCAAGCGATTATTGAGCACATGGAGTACGCCACTAATCACGGGCGCATCCGTCCAACCATTACGATTTTTTCACCAAAAGTGGAGAATCACCAAGTTCGTATCTGGAACCACCAGATGATTCGTTACGCGGGGTATACATTAGAAGATGGCGTGATTGGTGATCCAGCATCCATTGAATTCACGAAAAAATGTATGGAATTAGGATGGGAGCCTAAATACGGAAAATTTGATATTCTTCCAATCGTGATTCAATTAAACAACGACACTCCTAAATTCTTTGAACTGCCTGAAGCAATTACTTTAGAAGTCGAAATTCGCCATCCGGAATACGAGTGGTTTCAAGATCTGCAGCTCAAATGGTACGGTGTCCCTTTCATTTCAGATATGTCACTTGAAATTGGCGGCATTCGCTATACGGCAGCCCCTTTTAACGGGTGGTATATGGGAACTGAGATTGGAGCACGGAATTTAGCAGATGAAGACCGGTACAACATGCTGCCACAGATCGCATCACTGATGGACCTCGATACGAAAAGTTCCATCTCGCTTTGGAAAGATAAAGCACTTGTGGAACTAAACATTGCCGTGCTGCATTCCTTTAGAGAAGAAGGTGTTAGTATCGTCGACCATCATACGGCAGCGCAGCAGTTTAAGAAGTTTGAAGAAAAAGAAACCGAGAGTGGCCGTAAAGTAACCGGAAACTGGGCATGGCTCATTCCGCCGATGTCTCCTGCAACTACCCACATCTTTCATAAGCCTTATAAAAACGAAATCGTAAAGCCGAATTATTTTTATCAAGACAAGCCTTACTGATAAAAACACACATAAAAAACGTTCAGGAACTTCATCTGGACGTTTTTTTCATACCTTCCTCCCAAAAAAAATATAATGGTAAGAGGTTTTATGGTTCGATGGAGGGAGCTGTATGTATGGCAATGAAACCGCGTCAATTACAACGGGGCGACACGATCGGAATTGTAACATTAGGAAGCCCGCTAGAAGCAAACATTATTAATGAAGGAATCAATACATTAAGAAACATGGGATTTCAAGTCGTGGTGGGAGACTATGTATACGCCGCTAATGGATTTTTAGCTGGGACTCCAGAGCAACGGGCTTCAGATTTAATGAACATGTTTAAAAACCCGCAAGTGAAATTAATTCTGCCTACTAGAGGCGGTGTTGGAGTTGCCAGCATTCTTCCCTTTCTGGACTTCAACATTATTAAGAGAAACCCAAAGATCATTTCGGGTTATAGTGACATCACCATATTACTAAATGTCCTTTATCAATTTGCTGATCTTGTTACGTTTCAAAGTCTAATGCTCTTAGATTTCCGTCAAGGAACGCCCCCTTATAACTATAACCAATTTTTCAATAGCGTTACACAATTAACTGCACCGTGGACGATTAATAATCCGCCAGAAATGCCCCTCATCAGTAAAGTAGCCGGCAATGTTACGGGGTCAATTGTTGGCGGGAACCTTACTTCTTTTGTAGGAAGTTTAGGAACACCATATGAAATTGACACAAAGGGAAAGATATTATTTTTGGAAGATACACATGAACCCGTTAATACGATTTTCCGATATTTAAATCATCTGAAGATCGCAGGAAAATTTGACGATTGTATCGGAATCATCATGGGAGAGTGCACGGAATGCCAGCCTGCTTACGGGAAAACGTACGAAAATGTTATCGATGAATTCATCGTTCCACTAGGAAAGCCATTGATGGTAAACCTTGCAAGTGCGCATGGATTTTATAAAGCAGCGGTACCACTCGGCGTAAATGTAAACATGAATACGTACAACCGTACACTGACGGTAACTGAACCCGCAGTTAGTCCATAAAAAAGTATATTTTCTGCTCTTAAAACGGGACTCAACCTATACCTCACGGGGTATATTGCTGTTAATTCAAGAAATTCTTAAATTAATTCCTGAAATTTTGAAGTTATTCCCGCGAGATTTGGCTATAATCCCGCGGGTTTTCCCCATATTCCCGCGAGTTGCCATAGTTCGACAAACATCAGACATCCATATACCCTCCCCCAAAAAACAAGTCGGTTCTCGCATAACAAATTACGCTAATCAATAAAAGAGATTGACCGTTAGCACTAGCAAATTGCCGTGCAGGTCAATCTCTCTTTAATTAGTATTTTAGTAATTTACTAGAGTAGCACAATCCAAACCAATAACAAGTGTTCGTCGAACCGAACCTCCTGGACTGTCAGCAAAATAGACTAATACTGCACAACCTGAATTTCGATCGATACTTAGAAGTGTAAAAATGGTTGGACACGTACTTCCTGGAATACAGAGCGCCTTCCCTTTTATGATAACAATCACGCCATTTGGTACTTGGCTTGGTAAAAGATTAATCGTTAGCTCAGTGGTTTCACCGTCTACAATCGTCACCGATCCTGTGAACACTCTATATCCATTTTGAGTAACGGTAATGGAATAAACACCCGGAGCTAGCCTTCCGAAACCAAAGACACCATTTGCTCCAGAGACCGTTTCAAAGGTTGTCGCCCCATCTCGCAAGACAACAGCTGCACCTAAAACTGGCAGTTTAGTAAATGCATTGATTACTCTTCCTTCTAGCGCACCAAATCCAGATCCTGAGCCCAGTACAAAATTCACCGTTAAGTCGTCTCCAGGAAGGGCTGTTACGCCTTCTGATTGATCAGCATAGCCAGGAGCTGATCCCGTTACGGTCAGTGTACCTGCTGGCAAGTTTCCGATTACATAATTTCCGTTTGGTCCAGTTGCTCCGCGGCCAACGATTAGACCATTTTCATCGAATACAGACACCACGGCATTAATGACCGGGAACGCAGCCAAAATGACGGCTTCATTTGCTGGTACGTTTGCTTGAATGCCTAAAACATCGCTGTCCGAGCCGATGACCTCTTGTAATAGCAAGTTGGTATCTGAAGTCACCCTGCCTCTAATCGTTACAGGATTTCCAACAAGCTGATAATCTTCTGTTGTTACTGCTCCAGCGGTAACAACTATTAATTTTGCATCACTAGCATATCGAGTGGCCGTTGCACGGACCGAATATGTTCCAGGTGCCAAACCTGTTACGGAATAATTCCCATCTTCATCTGCTATATCACTCGTAATTGGCTCACTATCCGTGTTAAAGACAAACACTACAGCACCAGAAATTGCAAGACCTGTATTTCGGTCTGTTACTCTACCCGCAATTGTTCCAGGGTTGCCTGCTAACACAAAGTTTACCGTTGCTGTATTTCCTTGTTCAACAGTAAAACTTTGAAGTGATTGCTGAAAGTTTGAATTAATCGCAACAATGGTATAAGAACCTGCATCAATATGACCGATAAAATAACGGCCGTCAATATCGGTCTGAACCTGAACGACTACTGAAGCTCCATCTTTTGCAAGAGTTATAAGGGTATCAGCTAGTGGTTGACCACCTTGATCCGTCACCCTTCCCCCAACGGCTGAAATTTGAGAAAGCAGTAGTAAATCTTGAATGCTAACCTGATTGCTGAATACTTCTTCACTGGCCTCTGCTGTTCCAAATTCAATAGCATTTGCAACAACCGTATATACACCTGGCGGAAGACTGTTTACGCGATATTCACCTTCATTATTCGTTACCGTAACAGCTATAACTGGACCTGCCACACCAAATGCACGGACCTCTATAGAGGCGTTTGGTATCGGTTTACCGGTTGTAAAACTTGTGACGGTTCCGGCTAAGCTCCCTGGATCTGGATTTAATGCTACGTTATCTATAGTCGTCTCATTAGCTAGGATGAACACCCCGGCTAAGTTTGAATCAAAGTTTACTGCTGTTACATTCACCTGATAGCGGCCCGGTGCTAATCCAGAAACAGAGTACCGTCCGTCATTAGCAGACAAAATGGAAATGACCGTACTTTGTGTGCTGTCAATGACTCGAACAGAGGCACCAGGGATTGGGTTGCCTGTAAGCTGGTTAGAAATGACACCTGTGAGCTCGCCAGGGTCAGACACTAATTCTAGCCGTGTTTCCGTGATTTGACCGTCCTGAACGATGACCCCGTTTGTTGCGCTTCCGAATCCTGTTTTTGAAGCAGATACATTTAGAGATCCTAGCGGCAGATTGGTAATGAAGAACTGTCCATTGCTGTCTGTTATCCCCGTTGCAACCACAATGTTCGCTATATCCGTTACCGTTATTCTTGCTCCATTAATAGGAGTTTCTGTACCGCTTTCAACAACTGTACCACGTACAGCTCCAAAGGCAGTTGCTAGATTGATAACTACCTGAGTTAATTCATCAGCTACAACACTGACCGGTACAGTTTTTGACTGATATCCAGGAGCGATGACAATTAACAAGTAACTCCCAGGTCTTACATCAAGGAAAGAGAATTGTCCTGAGTTATTTGTAGTGACCGTTCTAATAATAACACCGCTTGTATTGGCTAGCCTTACTGAAATCTGCCGGTTTACGATTGGATTTCCTGCTGCATCCACAACAGAACCTTGTATATCTCCTTGAATGACAGAAATATTTATTGATGCATTTGTTGTTTGATTGCTTCTAACGATGGCTCCAACCGTGTTAGGAGAAAAACCAAACTTGTCAGCACTAACAGTATACGTGTTTGGAGCTAAACCTGAAGCCAAATAAGCGCCACTTGAATCGGTTGTCGTCGTACGAATAATGATACCTATTGAATTAATTACACTAATAACTGCGCCTACAACCGGATCACCTGTTTCGGCATTCCTTACGACCCCTTGAATATTTCCTGGGTTTGGTTCGAGTGTAAAGTCGACATTCGGCCGAACTTCCCCTGGACCAATGGTAATTCCTCCGTTAAAGTTCGCGAAGCCTGGGGCTGTAACAACAAGTGTGTACGTCCCTGCTGCAATATTAGAAATTTCATACGATCCGTCCGAGCTTGTAGAAGCTGTTCCTGCAACGACTCCATTTAAGTTTACGATTTTTACCGTAGCATCTATTATCGGATCACCAGAAGTGCTGCGAACTGTTCCACGAATGGTTGCAGGGTTCGGAATAAGCGAGATGTTCGTAATCGTAGTTTGATCAGCTGTAACAGTAGCTCCTGTAGAGTTTCGCGCATAATTGACCGCGGTCCCCACAACATTATACGTGTCAGGTGGCAAGCCAGGAACAACATAGTTTCCTAGACTGTCTGTTATAGCCCTTGCAATTGGATCTGTATCAGATGTACGGAACACAATGACTACACTTCCTACGAGTGGCCCATTTGTTTCAGCATCCGTAATTTTCCCCGCAATTCTGCCCAAAATTTGATTTAGTTCAATGTTTACAGACGCAGTTCCACCTGGTCCAACCGTAAACGTTACTTCTTCCCTCTGAAATCGGGGATCTACTGCTACTAGCCTGTATTGTCCCGCTGAGAAACCATTGATAAAATAACGGCCAGCAGAATCTGTTAATACAGATGTGATGAGTACACCAGTATTCGTAAATAAGCGAATCAAAACATTGGCAAGCAGAGTGCCTGTCTCTTCATTCGTAACAATACCTGTAACTGAACCTGGATTATTTGTAAGCAGAATGTTTACTGTTGTGGTCTGATTCGGCAGAACAACGGTTGATGCTGATTCTGAACCATAATCCTGTAATGACGCGACAATGGTATAAGAGTTTGGCGAAAGTGCAGCAAATGCATACTGTCCGTCACTGTTTGTCAACGTGGTTCCTATTATAGGTCCGGCCGATGATAAGAGTCTTGCAATAACGGATACGCCTGCTAGCGGCTGACCACTCTGACGGTCACTGATTACACCCGAAATTGTACCTGGTGATGGTGAAAGTGCAAAGCTCAAAACACTCGTTGCATTCGGTTGAATGGTAAAGCTAGCTAAATCTGTTGTGAATCCGTCTGCTGTTGCCGTAGCTCTATAAGATCCAGGATTAAGATCAGGAACTAAATACTGACCAAATTGATCTGCTACAGCAGTCGTAATAATCGCACCTGTATCTGTAGAAACAATAACGATCGTTCCTGGTATTGGATTACCTGTTCGGACATCCGTAACAAATCCGCTCAATGATCCAGGTGTTGGCGACAAACGCAATGTGATGTTTTTTGTTTCATTTGGATTAAGAAAAATCGTAGCCGTATTCGATCCAAAGTTATCAGCAGATGTACTGATAATGACATTACCTGGCGGGATGTTTGAGATGGAAAATTCCCCGTTGCTGCCGCTGATCGAACGGTTGATAAAGATTCCGTTTACCGTTGTTACTAAAATGACAGACCCTGGTATTGGTGCACCCGAATTTGCATTGACCACTTGGCCGGTTACAGTTGCCGGCAATAAGCTTAATGGCACCGTAACTGGCACCGTTGCACCCGCAACCACATCGACTGGAACTGTATTCGAGCTGTATTGGTCCGCACTTACGTTTATAAAATACCTGCCCGGACTTAAACCTAAAACGATGAATGTTCCATCTGGATTTGCAAGGAATGTTCTGAGCAGCTGACCCGATGAATGCAGCAGGCGGACTTGAATATTGTTGCCTGTTACTGGATTTCCGACTTGATCAACGATTTGACCAGAAACGTTCCCAATTGTGCTGGATAGCTGAATATTGGCACCCGCAGTCTGATTGCTCGTAACGATTGCGCCTGTTGTTACAGTGGAAAAATCATCTTTGTTGGCCGTAACCGTATAGCTGCCCGGTGCGAGATTGCTAACGATATAGTTTCCTGCTGGCGATGTTAGAGCAGAGCCTATAAAAGCCCCATTTGTTGTTCGGACGATGAGCGTCACACCACTTAGCGGAGTTCCGTTCTCATCAGTTACTTGACCAGCTATCGCACCCGGATTTGGTTGTAGCTGATAATTTGCTCCAGAAATGACGAGACCAGGCGTTGTGGAGATCCCCGCAATCAGTGAAGAAAAGTTCTGTGCTGTAATACTCACCTGGAAGGTTCCTGGAGGCAAGTTGCCAATCGAATAGTTTCCGTTATTATCGGTGGAACCTAAGCCAATAATTGTTTCGTTAGCATCCAGAATTTGTACAACTGCGTCTTTTATCGGTGTACCAGATGTACTCGTGATTTGTCCCGAAACAGAGGCTGGATTCGGCTGAAGCGTCAGCGAAACCGAAGAAGTCTGATCCGCAAATACACTTACTCCGGTAACGGCTGTCTGATAATAAGGCAATGAAGCTGTTATCGTATATTGACCTGGTGCAACAGAATCAAAACGGAACACGCCTCCAGGAGCTGTTGTTGCGGAGCTGATTAAAATATTATCTGCTGTAAAAAGCTGAATCGTACCTCCACCAAAGGCTGGCGAGATCTGACCAGAAATTGTTCCCGGATTAGGCGGCAGGTCCACATTGCGAATTGTGATTAAGTTCGGCTGAACAATGGCTCCTGTTTGGTTTGTCTGAAAACCCGGTGCTGAAACAATAACATTATAAGATCCTGGCGCAAGTCCTGTAATTAAATAGTTTCCTAGTGCGTCCGTGATCGTTGTCAAAATCGTTAGTCCGTTTAAATCGGTGACTCTTACTGTTGCCCCGCCGATTGGTCCGCCTGATCCTGTAACATTTCCTGAAATGCTGCCTGGAGATGGAGCAAGAGCGATATTTGTCGTTTCAATTTCTCCAGGTGTTAAAATGACAGTTGCTGAGTTTGCCTGGAAATTATTAGCACTAACTACTACCGCATATGTGCCTGGTGCCAGGTTTTGAACGACATACATGCCATTAGGATCGGTAAAGGCAGATGCAATCGGTGTTCCGTTAAGGTTTAAAATCCTTACTTCAATCGATGCCCCTGTAATGGGTGTTCCTGTTGTGCTGTTGAAAACGGTCCCTGTAATGGTTGCAGGGTTTGGCGCGAGATTAAAGGATACAACCGTCGTTTGGTTGGAGTTGATGATCGCACCTAGTGACAGTGTCTGATAACTGTCCTGAGAAGCTGTTACAGTATACGTTCCTGGCGCCAAATTCGTAACCGTATATCTTCCTTGGTCGTCTGCAACGTTTCTTGAAACGATGGTTCCCGAACTGCTCTCTCTTACAACAACCGTGGCACCTGCCAATGGCGTACCATTTGTTACAACGATACCTGTCAGCGTTCCCGGATTCGGTTCGAGCTGCACTTGAACAGATGTCGTTTCATTACCCTGAATGATGACCCCTGTCGTGTTGCTCGAAAAATTTGGTGCTGTGGCAACCTGAGTATAAGAACCAGGAATCAGATTGTTGATTGTATAGTTGCCGTTAGCATCCGTTACTGTTGACCCTACAAGTAAATTGTTTTGATAAAGTTCAATAATAGCACCCGAAATCGGAGCGCCCACATTAGACGTAACAGTACCGGTTAATAGCCCTACGATTCTTCCTAAGCTAGCGTTAACCGTGCTCGTCGTATTGGATTGAATCATCGCTCCTAAAATAACGGTTCCGTACCCATTTACAGAAAACGTAACTGAATATGTTCCTGGAGGCAGCTGTTCTACCGTATATTGCCCTCCTCCGTTTGAGGTGGTTTGCGCGATAGTGATGCCGCTTGAATTAAGCACACGAATACTTGCCCCAGAAAGAGGTGCGTTTGTTCCAGCATCCGTGACTGTCCCCGTGAGTATACCTGGATTTGGCGCAAGAGCAGCATTCAGCGTAGTCGTCTGACCCGCTGTTAACGTCGTACCAAGTAGCTGCGTTCCAAAGTTAGGTGTAGAAAAGCGGACGCGATAGGTGCCTCCCGCGAGATTGTTTAACGAATAAAGACCCGCACCATTCGTCGTTGTGCTTGTTATAACAATCCCTGTTTCATTTAACACTTCTACAGTTGCACCAGAAATTGGATTGCCGCCTGTATCGGTTACCGTTCCTTGAATACCAGCCGGATTTAACGCAAGCGTGAAATCAACGGTCTCCGTTTCATTAGGAGCAAGGTCGATCCCTCTTGAAGCAGATTGGAAATTCGTTGCTGTTACACTGATCGTGTAGTGCCCAGGAATGATGCCCGAAATGCTATATTGACCAAGAGCATCTGTCGTTGCAACGGCTACTTCTACACCCGATGTGTCCGTCAGTCTGACAACCGCATTTTGCAGTGGACCGAACCCTGCGCCGACAACTGTCCCGTTCACTGTTGCAGGAAGAGGATTCAGCAGCAGCTCTACTCGGCTTATATTGCCGCTCGTTACGGTTGCACCGCGAACGGCTGAAGTATAATCAGGATACGAGAACGTTAATGTATATGAACCCGGAGTTAGTCCAGTAAAGCTATAATCTCCGTTACCATTTGTCGTAGTGGTAGCGATCGTAGTAACACCTTGTTGCAGAAGGACGTTTACACCTGTTAATGGCAATCCAGTTGAACCGTCTTTTACAGTTCCTACGATACCACCAGTCGTTTGAACCGTTATCACCGTTGTTGCAGTACTTACAGGAAGAGTTTTTCCTGTAAAGTTATCAATCCCGCTTGTTGTAGCTGTCTCGAGAGTTCTAGAGCCTGTAGTTGTAAAAATACCTGTTACAGAGAACGTTAACGTCGTTTGCGTCCCTGCGGCCAGATTCCCAACGTTCCAGCTAAGTGTTTTCGAAAGTGAATCATACGTAGCAGTTCCGCTTGCCACATTGATTAGTGTAAAGTTCGAGATCAGGTCGAGACCTAAAACATCACGGATAAATACGGTTGTGGCCGCACTTTTACCTGTATTAGAAAGTGTAATTCTCGCTGTGTATGTGGCAGATTGTCCTGCTAGAATGGTACTTGGCCCGGAAATTAACTGCTTAGAAGCAACTAGTTTTGCCTGTACGTTAACATCTTCAGGAGTTACAGGATTAGAAAGGGCATTTTGAAATTGGAATCCTTCAGAAGTTCGAAGAGAGTCTTTGTTGTAGTTGTTGGCATTTGCTGAAGTGAAAGAGATGAGTTGAAGAGGACTGTTCGCATTAATTCCTAAAAATGAAAACAAAACAGAGACAGGAATGAAAAAGTCTAAGAAAAAGTCTGGATCTCCGCTAAAACTAGAATCCGCAGGCGTTACCCTTGCATAATCAAAGTTTACAATCGGCTGCGTAAAGTTTGGTGCTCCTTGCCCGTTTGTACCTTCAGCCTGATCCGTCCATGAGTTAAACTGAACGATCGTATTTTGAATCAGTTCAAGCCTTTGCAGATTTCCGTTAACCGTTAAAAGCCAGTTGTATGTCCCTGGCACTCCCGTTGTATTAATTAACACACCCCAAGCAAAGTTACGAAAAGCCGTTAAAGCATTGTTTCTCGGGTCACTGTTTAAACGAAGTCTAAAATAAACATTTGTACTGTCATAGGCGACATAAAATGAGGGGAATTGCGCATTACCAACCAAGTCTGTGGAAGCTGGAGATTCATCCCCTACAACGTCAAAATAGGGTTGTCCGCCAACACTTAGTGGAGAAAATTGGATATTACTCGGAAATGGCATATAAAAGTTTTGCACTCCTTTGAACTTATCTTGGCGGCTTTTGAAAGTAGTTGATTTCCATTTTAGAGTTCTCTTAGAAGCAACAAACTTTAAAAAACAGCCTTATCTTATAACGTATTCACCTCATGTCCCATTGGGTACGATAAACGCCTAATTTATTCAAGAAATAGTGTCACATAAAAAGAAGAACCATACGATATGGTCCATCTAACTTCAATTTTTATTTTTTTATCTTCACAAATTTCCGCTTCCCTACTTGAACAATTAAGCCATCTTTTACAATGACTCGCAAATTCGCATCTTCCACTTTTTCACCATAAATTTTAACGCCACGGTTCGCAATCATTCGGCGGGCTTCACTTTTTGACGTAAGCATCTTCAGTTCAACAATCAGGTCGATAACTGAAACTTCCTCTGCACCACTCCACTCCATCACCGGGATCTCATCAGGCATGGTTCCTTGCTGGAAAACGGTGATAAAATGCTGTTCGGCCGCCTCAGCTGCTTGATCGCCATGGTACATCCGTACAATTGTTTTTGCTAAAAGCATCTTTGCATCACGCGGGTGTATTTTCCCACTCTCGATGTCACCTTTCACACGTTGAAGTTCTCCAGGCGTAAAATCGGTCACGAGTTCAAAGTATTTTGTCATGAGTGAATCGGGAATCGACATCGACTTTCCGTACATTTCTTGCGGAGTTTCATCAATCCCGATGTAGTTCTTCTTGGATTTCGACATTTTCTCAACGCCATCTAGTCCTTCTAGAAGCGGCATAAGCATAGCAACCTGTTTTTCTTTACCAAACTTCTCTTGGTAGTGTCTTCCCATTAAAATGTTGAAGTGCTGATCCGTTCCACCTAATTCAATATCACATTCCAGCATAACGGAATCGTAGCCTTGCATAAGCGGGTAAAAGAACTCGTGCAGCGAGATCGGTTTACCTGTGGAGATGCGCTCATCGAAATCGTCTCGTTCCAACAACCTAGCAACCGTAATTTTACCAGCAAGATTGATCACATCTTCAAAATTCAGCTTAGAAAGCCATTTGGAATTATAGTGCAGCTCAACTTTTTCCATATCAATGATTTTACCAAACTGTTCGAAATACGTTTTTGCATTGTGCTCTACTTCTTCTGTCGTTAATTGTTTTCTAGCAACAGATTTTCCTGTAGGGTCACCGATCTTCCCTGTAAAATCACCAATGATCAATTGAATGATATGACCGTTCTGTTGAAACTGCCTTAGTTTGTTCAACACTACCGTATGACCAAGATGAACATCTGGTGCTGAAGGATCAAGTCCGAGCTTTATTTTCAAAGGAGAATTTCCTAAAATAGACTTCGCTACTTTGAGTTCCAGCTCTTCTGTTGGAATAATATCCTGAACGCCTTGTTTATAGATATCCATCTGCCTCTTCACTTCAATTTGTTGCTTCTCATTCAGCTGTTCCATAATCTGATTCATCCTATTTTCCTCCTTTTAAGATCTCAAAATGTAATTTATAAAATAAAAAAGACCACATCCCATAAATAAAGGGACGTGGTCTAACTTTTACACGCGGTACCACCCTAATTGAAGAAATTATTCTTCCACTCAAAAGTAAATAACGGTTTTCCCGTTCTTCTTCTGTTTAATTAAAAACATAACAAAGAAAGCTCTCGGAAATGTAATTCACATGATCTTTGTGCTGATTCTCACCAACCACCAGCTCTCTAGAAACAGGGAGATCATTGCTACTGTGTTTCCTGTCATTGCATTTTTATATGAAATTAAAAATCATTCTCTCGTATAACTCTTCTCAGCAAGCTTGATATTACTTTCTGCTCTTCAATGGACAAAGAAGAGACCACTTCCACTTCACCTTCATGGAATTTTGGATATAGTTCTTCCATTACTTTTCTGCCTTTATCAGTCAAAACAACACATGTGATGCGTCGATCTCGATTGTCCACTTTACGATAACACAACTCTTTTCGTTCTAGTGTATTCGTGATATTACTTATGGTCGCTTTTGAAACACCTGCAGAAAGTGCTAATTTTTTTGTTTCAACAGAATCCCATATCCACAAATCATACAGAATAGAAAAGGACGTCCAGGACAACCCATGCTTCGCTAATACTTCCCGTTCCATTTTATTGCGAAGTCCTTGTGCTGCTCGATACAGATTCGTCACTACCGTAATAGAGTGCAGATTAAGTGATTCAATCGGTGCTTTCGTTAATTGATTGATGGTGTCCTTCTCTTCCGGCAACAACTCGCCGTACTCATCAAAAGAATAGATATGATCCACTCCTTATCAATTTTCATAATCGTTAGCATTGAAATGATATTAACAAACTAACATGGATAATGCAAGGTCTTGTTGATTGAATAACCATTATTTTTTTACAAATGCTTCTCCATACTTCACTAAAACGTGCCACAAAAGCTTCAACTCTTGTAAGACTTCACTTGGCGTTCCTCTGTCAGTCCAAGTCCCCGGATTTCTCATTAAATCCATTACAGCTTCACCTATAAGATGTGCATTAATCACTTGATTTTTAGCTATTCTTTTTGCTAATGCCGCCATTTCTGGTCCTCTAAAGTCTGAAGGAACTTGATCTATTGACAATTGAAATCCAGAGTGATAATAAAGTTTAATACCATATTTTGTACAAAGGTTTGATAGCGTATCTCCAACCTCCGTACCTATAAATGAAGGATCTGCAACAAGGAAGTCTATATCTTCTTTTAATGAAAGATCACCGTGAACCTGAGCTTCAATGTAATGATTTAGATTTCGGTACACTTGTTTTTCAGTTGGGTCTTTAAAAGGAACTTCTATTTTGTGAACAAGGTATCGAATCAACGAACTTACCATAAGATTAGGTTCTCCTAACGCATAATCTCTCGTGAAAACTTCCTCTAATAATGCTGCAAGTATCATGTCAAACTCTCCAAAAGTACCTTTTTCTTTAGGATTCTGATGAGAGTCAAGGTATGTAAAGGTAGCTCGTTTTGAAACTTCAGGTTTGAGTAAGAAATAACATGAACCAAACCGCGGTGCTGGCCCATCTGCATGATTCATGATGTTTAAAGCACCATATTTTGCACGTTCCTTAAGAGTTGTACCCTTTGTCTGATAAGCTCCTCCAAATAACTGTTCTTCCCACTGATCACGCAATCCTCCGGGATATGCAGAAACACTACCGTTTGAGAGCAGCGTTTCAAACTGACTTTTATAGATTCCTTCTTGATATAAAGCTTCTGCAATATTTATCATAGAAGAGTTTGGTCGATCCGGGTGAAAGTGTAGAGCGATACGAGCGTGTTCTTTAAGTTTAAAGACCGCCTGTTGAAAAACATCATCAGTTATGTTTGCCATTCTTAATAGGTGTTGAATCGTAGCTTGAGCATCATTTTTATGTTTTGCTGCATAATGTTCAACATATTCTATGGCAAGTTGTTGGGCTTGAGTTAATTTCATACCAAACTGTCCTTTCTTCATCGGCACATCTTGTTATTTGCCAAACTTTGAGATGAATATTCACTATCATGAATAGTGGTTTAGCTTTAATGAATATATTTGATTAAGGAGAGGATAATTATGGGTTATAAAAAAAAGAATAGAATCACAGGATCTCGAAGCTTTAAAACTCCGAGCGCTTTTCCTCTTGTCTTACTTTTGGTGATTCTACTTTTCTCTGCACTAAGTTTATTTTTATCTTCGACAGTTTTTCAAGATCACCTTGTTTTGTCAGAGCTTTTCTTGTTTCTATCGATGTCGCTGCTATCTCTATTTATTGCATTTGTTGCAAGTTATTCTATATTGAACAATTGGATAGAACGCATTCTTGTTTCAGTTGTAATTGTTGGTTCTCTTGCATTTTCATTTACTTTTGCACACACCTTGTTTCAACTATATGAAGATATAGATCTCTATGAAGCTAGAAACTTTGAATCAGTAGAAGGTATCCCTTCTTCATTCACTTATGATGGTTCAAAAAATGGTCCGGATTATGTTACTTCTATAACGATTCATCATAAAAAAGTTAAAGTGTCTCATTTGAATATCACGACTAAACGTTATAAAGAACATTTCAAAGATAAATCTATACAATTAAATTATTTGACACATAGTAAGCTTGCCGTAGATATTGATAAAAACGATTAAGGCTATTGCATGTGAAGTAAACAAAAAAACACAGCTCTCTAGATAGAGAAGCTGTATTTTCTTCATACATACTCAATTTGCCTTCTTTTTAAGTTGAGGATGTTCTTCTTTTTTCCATTTGAAAATTCCATTCAATACATTATAAATCTTCTTTGACTCTTTTGTAAGAAATGGTCCCAGTATCGCTAAGATGAGAACATATAGTGCTGAGAATGGCTTTAGTACAGAAGCCAAACCGCCTGCCATCCCAATGTTAGCTACGATAATAGAAAACTCTCCTCTTGAAACAATCGTTAGCCCGATGTTAGACGAAGCTTTATGAGAAAGTCCCGCCTTTCTTCCTGCAATCATTCCAGCTACAAAGTTTCCAATGATCGTGATCACCACAGCTCCAAGTGCCAGCCAAACCGCTCCACCTAACGTGAACGGATCTATACTCAATCCGAAGCTGAAAAAGAAGATCGCTCCAAAGAAATCTCGGAACGGTATGACCATCTTCTCGATACGTTCACTATGTTCCGTTTCAGAAAAAACGAGTCCTAACAAAAGAGCACCGATCGCTTCTGCTACGTGGATGGTTTCTGAAAAACCTGCGATAAAGAACAATGAGGCGAAGATCACAATAATAAAAATCTCATTCGATGTGATATTAAGAAGTCTGTTTAAGTGCTTTGTACATGTTCTTGCAATAACGAAGAACAAAATCATATAACAAAATGCGATTAAAATGGATTTTGTCACACCCAGAACAGAAGTTGCATCTCCTAACACTAACCCTGAGATGATCGAGAGATAAACGGCCAAGAATATATCTTCGAACATGATGATTCCAAGGATCAGTTCTGTTTCAGGATTCGCAGTACGCCGTAGATCAACGATGATCTTTGCGACGATCGCACTAGAAGAAATGGTGATAATTCCAGCTATGATCAAAACCTCTAATAGAGGAAACCCCATGATATAGGCATAAACCCATCCTAATGTGAAGTTTATGAGGATGTAGATACTTCCCCCAACAGCGATGTTTTTTCCAGAGCGAACTAATTTACCTACCGAAAACTCTAAACCGAGATAGAAAAGCAGGAACAAGACACCTATCCTCCCAAAGAAGGTAATGATCTCGTTGCTATTAATAAACGTGAAGTCCAATACGCCAATTACAGGAGCATGTGGTCCTACAATCATTCCGAAAATGATAAGAAACGGAATGATAGAAAATTTTAATTTATTTGCGAGTAAAGCAGCAAGCGCGATAATGATTAGAGCTGTACCAACTTCTAGTACAAGATGATTTGTCATTCACTGCTCACCTCGGCTGAAAACATCTCCTTAATAATCCGTTTAACACCAGGTCTTTCCCCTGAAATGATTAGCATATCTCCAGAGCCGATCATGGTTTCAGGACCAGGGTTCAACACTTTTTCATTTCCTTTGATGATAGCGATGACAGATACTTCGTATTGTTGACGGATATCGAGTTCTCCAATCGTTTTTCCGACTGCATATGCATAGGAGTCCAGTCGATACCACTCAATCATAAGTTCATCAAATGCCATTTCAATTGTTTCAAGCGCTTTTGGTCGATAGATCATTCCACCGATAATAGCAGCAAACTGTCTAGCTTCGGTATCACTTAACGTAACTGATGAAAGACTTTCTTCATAATCGTGTTTGTCAAAGTGATAAATTTCTCTTCTTCCGTCATCATGAACTATAACGACAACTTTATCTCTATTCGCGATCTCTACTTCAAACTTTCTGCCGATTCCAGGTAATTCTGTTTCTTTAACGATCATAACAATCTCCCTTTGTTCGTTTTTTAAGCACTACAAAGAAACGTTCGGAAACATGTTTTTTCGAAACGTGCTTATGAATAGATGGTTCTGTTAAATAAACCCTACATCGAAGGCCATTTTAAAGGTTTTTGAGATTGTTGTGATCGTCAGAGGTAATTCGATTGAAATTGATAGGGGGTAAGACGTACAATTTTGTTGTTGACTTGGCTGTATGATGGGAATACATAATCATCATGTGATTCTTCAAACAGTATTTGGTTATCCGCATAAACTGCTTTTACGGATTTTTTTAACTTTTTACTCTTTGTTGGATATTCGCCAATGATCTTTGATTCATCAAGGGTCGCTGAGGATAGTTCATAAACGTCATTTTGAGGCGGCGAAAAAAGATTTTCCATATTGTAGTTAGGAAAAAGTGATGTAAAAGCAAATACATACAATAAAGCCAATATAGATATTTTCCGCAATTTCTTACTCCCCCCTTTCTTTTTTACTACTAAAAGTATAACACGAAAGAACGCGTTTCTGAAGTAAAGTGAAAAAGCCACCTATATGAAAGGCAGCTTTTCTCACTATCAATCTCTTTCTATTTCGTTGTGTTTAAACGGCTGTGACGATAACCGTAACTAAAATAAAGAACAAGTCCGATCACAAGCCAAACGACAAAGCCTTTCCAAGTAAATGCTGAGAGTTGAAGCATAAGATAAACACAGAAAATAATGGCTAAGGCTGGAATCAATGGAACCCAAGGGGTCTTAAAGCCTCGTTCGATGTCTGGCCGAGTTTTTCTAAGAACGGCAACTCCTAAAGATACTGTTGCAAAGGCAAACAATGTACCGATACTCGTAAGTTCTGCTAGTTTGTCTAACGGCACGAATCCAGCAAATAAGGAAACTAATAATCCTGTTGTCCATGTACTTGAAAGAGGTACTTTCGTTCTTGGATGAACAGAGGACAGTTTACTTGGAAGAAGTCCATCACGACTCATTGCATAAAACAACCTTGTCTGACCGAACATCATAACAATTAGCACGGTTGTAATTCCTACGATAGCTCCTAATGAGATGAAACCTGCTGCCCAATCTTGACCGATAAATTGCAACGCAAACGCTACAGGATCTTTAACGTTCAGCATGGTATAAGGAACAATCCCGGTAAGTATGAGTGAAACCACGATATAGATAATTGTACAAATAGCTAAAGCAGAAATGATTCCAATCGGTAAATTTCGCTGTGGATTCTTCACTTCCTCTGCAGCTGTGGAGACAGCATCGAAACCAAAATACGCAAAAACAACAACTGCAGCCCCTGTCACTACACCAGAGAATCCAAAAGGAACAAACGGCTCCCAGTTAACAGGTTCCACATACCAAACACCGACTGCTATAAATAATAAGATTACTGCCACTTTCACGATAACCATAATAGAATTGAATTTCGCAGATTCTTTAACACCCCTCGATAACAGAAGTGTGACAAGTAAAATAATCATTACAGCAGGCAGGTCAATATATGTTCCCTTCGATGGATCAAAAGCACTTGTGATAGCTGTTGGAAGATGTATACCAAAACCAGTTAAAAGGCTTTGGAAATATCCTGACCAACCACTCGCTACAGCTGAAGAAGCGAGACCGTATTCAAGTACGAGGTCCCAGCCCAAAATCCAAGCAAAGATTTCACCGAATGCTACATAACTGTAGGTGTAAGCACTCCCTGATTGAGGAATCATAGATGCGAATTCGGAGTAACAAAGTGCCGCAAAAACACACGCAAGCCCCGCAATAATAAAAGATAAGATAAGAGCGGGACCCGCATATTTTGCAGCCGCAACCCCTGTTAGCACGAATACCCCTGTTCCGATAATGGCCCCTACCCCTAACATTGTAAGGTCAACTGCACCAAGAACACGATTCAATGATTGATCACTGTTTTGATTAGTAGTTAATAACTTTTTTCTAAATAAGTTCATAAGTCCTCCTATGAATGTCGATAAAAGTCGAATAACGCTTTTGTCATTTTACAAGCATTTATTATTTTTGTAAACATTAAAATTTTCAAATATTTCTAATAAATAATAATGAGTGCATTCACTTCCATTCCCCCTTTATTCATTGCCATTTTTTTGCTTTGACAACCATTCCTTTTACTCGCTAAAATGTCTTTTATGTGGCAACTCAGATAACTAACATCAAGAAGAAGGTGACTCAATGTGAAAAAAGTAAGAATTAGTCTTGCGTGGCAAATCCTGATCGGACTAGCGTTTGGTATTCTCATCGGTGCTTTGTTCTATGGAAATGAAACCGTTCAAGGATATTTACAACCGATTGGAGATATCTTCATTCGCTTAATTAAAATGATCGTTGTACCTATAGTTGTTTCAAGCCTTATCGTAGGTGTTGCGAGTGTAGGTGATATCAAACAACTAGGAAGACTCGGTGGTAAAACGATTTTATATTTTGAGATCATTACAACTTTTGCAATCGTAATTGGTCTATTTATCGCTAACATATTCCAACCTGGAGCAGGAGTGGATATGAAATCGTTAACAAAAGGTGATATTTCGAGCTATGTGGAGACAACAGAATCAGTTGAAAGTCACGGCTTTGCAGAAACGTTCTTAAACATCGTACCCACAAACCTTTTTGAATCTTTAGCTAAAGGGGATATGTTGGCAATCATCTTTTTCTCCGTATTATTCGGACTAGGGATTGCTGCGATCGGCGAAAAAGGAAAACCGGTATTGGCCTTTTTCCAAGGAACAGCTGACGCTATGTTCTATATTACGAATCAAATTATGAAACTAGCTCCATTTGGAGTATTTGCACTAATCGGTGTTACGGTTTCTAAATTTGGTATTGAATCACTCGTCCCATTAAGTAAACTGGTTCTAGTCGTTTATGGAGCTATGTTCTTCTTTGTCATCGCTGTTCTAGGTGGCGTTGCAGCTATGGTAAAAGTTAATATCTTTACATTGATTAAAATATTGAAAGACGAACTGATCTTAGCTTACTCAACAGCTAGCTCAGAAACAGTATTACCAAAAATTATGGAAAAGATGGAGAAGTTCGGGTGTCCAAAAGCCATTACTTCTTTCGTGATTCCTACTGGTTACTCGTTCAACCTAGACGGATCCACTCTCTATCAAGCGATTGCAGCACTATTTATCGCGCAAATGTACGGGATTGAAATAACCATCGCAGAACAAATCTCTTTATTGCTAGTATTAATGGTTACTTCAAAAGGGATAGCAGGCGTTCCAGGTGTTTCCTTTGTCGTTCTTTTAGCAACACTTGGTACAGTTGGAATTCCATTAGAAGGCCTTGCATTTATTGCGGGTATTGATCGAATACTCGATATGGCTCGGACAGCTGTAAACGTAGTAGGAAACTCGTTAGCTGCTGTCGTGATGTCCAAATGGGAAGGTCAATTCAACACGATGAAAGCAGAGCAATATAAACAAGAAGTTAGTTAATATTCTAGCCAAAAAACCGTTTTAGCCAGTTCGGCTAAAACGGTTTTTTGAAATTTTATTTCTTTAAGTGGTAGGGAACAGTCGATATTACAATATCTCTTTTATACAATAAATAAGCACGAATAAGTAGACTTGATTGGTTATGAAGGATATTATGCCAACCTTTTTTCGGGATGAATTGCGGAATAACCACTGTTACTTGATAATCGCCTTCCTTCGCTTTGTGAGCAATCGTATCTACAAATTTAGTCAAAGGTCCAAGGATACTTCTGTAATGAGAATGAAGCGTTACGAGCCGAACATCCGGCTGCCATTCTTTCCACTTCTCTTCAAATTTTCTTTCATCTTCCCTCTCAAATGCAACATAAACAGCAATGATCTGATCAGGGTTCAGTGATTTAGCATACTTTAGCGAGTTCTCCACTACATGGGTGATTCCAGCCACTGGCAAGATGATAACATTCCCTTTTATATCTGGAGATGCTTCACAAGTTGTTAACCTCAACTGATCACCGACTGCTTCATAATGCTTCTTGATTCGGTGAAATATCCAGACGATAATAGGTAGAAAAACAAGAATGGACCAAACTTGTGAGAACTTTGTTAAGAAAAACATGATTGTGACGGTAAAGCTGATCAATGCTCCTGTCGTATTAATGATAAATTTAGGAATCCAACCAGCTGGTTTTTCTTTTAGCCATTTTACCATCATTCCTGTCTGTGATAGTGTAAATGGAACAAACACTCCTACTGCATATAAAGGAATTAGGTGTTCCGTTTCTGCATGAAAAGCCATAATAAGCAAGATTGAGGCCAGACCCAAAATGATAATGCCATTTGAATAACCTAAGCGATCACCCCGGACTAAGAACATCCTTGGAATAAACTTATCTTTTGCCAAGTTTACAGCTAACAAAGGAAACGCAGAGTATCCTGTGTTAGCAGCAAGGATCAGTATTAACGCTGTTGTTCCTTGTATAAAGAAGTACATAAAGTTTCGCCCGAACGTTTCTTCTGCAATCTGCGAAACAACAGTAACCTCAGTTTTAGGTACAATACCATAGAAATAAGCTAACGTAACAATACCTGAGAAAAGGATGGCTAGAAGACCGCCCATCATCATTAATGTACGAGCAGCGTTAACAGGTGCTGGTTCTTTAAAATTGGGTATCGCGTTGGAGATGGCTTCTACTCCTGTTAAAGCAGAACTTCCTGATGCAAATGCTCTGAGCAGAATAAACAAAGAGATACCTGCAACCGGTGTACCGATCGGGGTATGCAAGCTCTGAGATACATCTCCAGTCAAAATCTTATAAAGCCCTACTGCGATCAAAATAAACAAAGCCAATACAAAGAGATAAACAGGATATGCCAAAATAGATGCAGATTCAGTTACTCCTCTTAAGTTCAATAATGTAAGAAAGATAACAAACACGATTGCAATCTCCACGTTAAAACCATGTAACGAAGGAAACGCTGATGTTATCGCATCTGTACCTGCTGATACACTTACTGCTACTGTAAGTATGTAGTCTACAAGCAACGATCCCCCTGCGATCAACCCAGAATTTACGCCTAAGTTTGTCTTCGATACAACATACGCTCCACCTCCATGAGGGTAAGCATAGATAATTTGTCTATAAGATAAAATAAGAGCAGTTAATAAAAACAGAACCCCTACTGCAATCGGAATCGAGTACCACAAAGCAGCTGCACCTACGGTAATAAGTACGATTAAGATTTGCTCGGGTCCGTATGCAACAGAAGATAATGCATCAGATGAAAGAATAGCCAATGCTTTCGTTTTGTTTATTTTTTGTTCGCCTAATGCAGTCGATTTTAAAGGGCGACCAATCAAGAAGCGTTTGATCGATGTGAACATCATTTTTCTCTCCGTCCATAATAAGATGTTACTTTTAATGTTAACTAAAACACATTTTTCAACACAAAAAGGCCGCAAGCCATCACGAATCTGACCTGCAGGCCTTTATAATTTAGGCTCTACAAGCTCCACCTTCCTTCTCATAAACGCTTACGGAGTTAGCTGTCGGATTCGGGCCTTTGAGTAGCCCTACCTTAAACAAGGATTCACCCCAGGACTCTATTCTTCCAGTCCGTTTGGTTCCCCCGCACCATTTGGTTTAAGCGATTTAGAAATTTGAAACTTTACTAATAATACTCCCGCCATTTAAAAAAGTAAATAACAATTTTTGTTGAATAGGCTTATGAAATGTTGTACATATTGTTTTACGTATAAACAGTTAATCACATAAACTTATTATTTCATGATCTATAGGAGTTTTACACATGTCTAAACAAAAAAAACCTTTATTTTCTGATGAATATTTAACAAGTCTTGCACAAGAAATTAATGAACAATTCGGTGATTATGGAGAGGTAGGAGAACGTGATGAGGAATATGAAAACATGAAGAAAGCTGGTGAATAATTAAAAGAACCCAATTCGGGTTCTTCAATGGTTATGTCCTTATGCGATTAACAGCTATTAACATTAACAAAGATATTCCAATAACACTCGCGACCCACATCCAAGCGAGCTCCATATGTCCTGATTCAATCGCAATATAGATGGCCGTTGATATCGTCTGTGTTTTACCCGGAATATTTCCAGCAAACATGAGCGTTGCGCCAAACTCTCCTAATGCACGTGCAAAACTCAGAATTGCACCAGATAAGAGTGCACGAACAGATAGAGGAATTGAGATTTTTCTTAATATGGCCCATTCATTCGCGCCATCAACCCTTGCAGCATTCTCAATATCTGCGTCAATCGATTCAAATCCTGCTTTTGCCGATTGATACATGAGTGGAAACGCAACGACTGCAGACGCAATAACTGCCGCCCACCATGTAAACATAATTGGTTGTCTAAAGAGCAAATCTATCAACTGTCCCCCTGGACCATTTCGACCGAATAGAACAATCAATAAGAATCCAACTACCGTAGGAGGTAACACGAGCGGAAGTAGGAAAAGTGTTTCGATCAACGTTTTCCCTTTAAACCTCTGATGAGCCATGATTCTGCCAAAAAATAGACCTGCAAGAATCACGATCAATGAAGCAGTCAACGCTATGCCGATTGATAATTTGACAGGTGACCAAAATTCTATTGCCATTTCCTTTTTCACCCGCTTACCACAATGATTAATAACTGAATTTATACGTCTTCATCATATCATACCGTACTTTGTATAGTGTGAAAGGTGTCGAAATTGTCGAACGGCCTTTATTTTTGAATGTAGACTTAATTGATCTCTAGAACGACTTAATCGAAGCTCATTACGACTTAATTTTTCTTTTCTAAACTTAATTTTTCTTCTTTAGACTTAATTCCTTTAAAAGAGACTTCCAGGCTCCCTACTAAACACTTTAATTCATTATAAAAGCTGCCTAGACGAGTACCTTTCCCCATCTAGACAGCTCATTTAATTACTCTTTTACAGCTAGCACAGAACCTTTGTACTCTTTATCGATAAAATCGGTAATCTCTTTTGAATGAAGTACTTCTAATAAGGTTTTTATTGATTTCTTATCTTTATCGCCTTCACGAACTGTAATGATATTCGCAAATGGTGACTCAGATCCTTCCAATGCGATAGAATCCTTCTTCGGATTCAAATCTGCATCGATCGCATAGTTTGTGTTGATGACAATCGCATCGCCCTCATCGTTTTCATACGCTTTTGTTAAAAGACCAGGATCAATGTCTGCTACAAATTCAAGGTTTTTCGGATTTTCTACAATATCGCTTATTTGCGCTTCATAACCTTTACCTTCTTTTAGCTTGATTAGTCCTTCTGCTTCAAAGATTGAAAGGATACGGCCGTGCTCAGCGATAGAGTTGCTCAAGATTACTTTCCCACCATTAGGAATGTCTTTTAATGATTTATGTCTTTTTGAGTAAACCCCCATCGGCTCTAAGTGAACAGCACCTGCGTTTTCGAATTTATACTTCGGATTATCTTTCACCTGTTGAGTCAAATATGGAATATGCTGAAAATAGTTTGCATCTATTTCTTTTTCATAAAGTGATTTATTCGGTAAGATATAGTCTTGGAATTTTACAATTTCTAATTCAATACCCTTTTCCTTTAAAAGCGGCTTCGCTTCTTCTAATATTTCAGCGTGTGGTACATTTGATGCCCCAACTACCAACTTTTCTGTTTTTTCTCCACCACTTGTGGATGAGCCACAAGCTGCTAATGCGAATACCACCAAACTTGCGAGTAATACTTGAATGATTCTTTTCATGATCTGATCCCCTATCCATTATTTTCTATATAACCTTTGATAAAAGCTCTCTTAAGAGGTGGTACAAAAAAAGCCTCCTGATCTCATAAAAGAGACAGAAGGCTTCTCGAAAAACATTTCCGATTATCCTCTCATCTCTCAGTGTGACCACTGTTAGATTTAGCACCGTTTTCATATTGGCTGTTCAACATGAATGGTTGCCGGGCTTCATAGGGCTAATTCCCTCCACCTGCTCTCAATAAGAGTATTCCTATCAAATTACTTAGTATTATTACAGGTATTCAACAAGTTGTCAAACACTTTTTTTCAAATTATTCTGAACAGGTACTGTTACGTTCGTTAACAACCATTCTGAAGTGGCAGTTATAAGCTTGTCAAAATGCTTAATAGAAGAATACGTATGATTTGCACCTTCTATTAGAAACATGGAAGTTGTACCTCTCATTGCTCTAATAGAGTGTTCATAATAATCCAAACAATAATTACAAGAAATAACTGGGTCACTCGTTCCATGGATAAACAGTGCGTTTCCACTAAATTGCTGGATAGCCTCTAGTGGCGAATAAGACTCAAGTGAAAACAAAAATTCTTCTGTTATGGCATACCCTAAGTGATCAACAACAGCGTGCTCTCCGTTGTAACCAACGATTTCTTTAATATCGGCAAATGGATTTCCTACAGCCGACCACGTGATAACATTATGAACTCGATCATCATCCGCTGCCGTGCAAGCCGCAACAGCTCCACCTAAACTATGACCAATTAAAGTTATAGAACGTTCCTCAACACTAGGGAGTTTGCTTCCAAAAGAAATTACTTCCTTTGTCTGATCAATAAAACAGGCAAATTCATTTTCTCCATACTCCCCTTCACTCTCACCGCAGCCTGCATAATCGAAACGCAATACAGCATATCCAAGTTTAACAAGAGCTTGAGCCGTTTTTACAAATAAACGATCAACGCCAATTCGTGTACTTGTAAAACCGTGGCAGATAATAATTAACGGAGTCTTCTTTTCACCTACCCCATTTGCCTGAGGTAAATGAAGGGTGTGAGCCAGTTTTCTTCCCTTCCACCATATACAATCCGATGCCACCATATCACCCACTCCTTTTCTTATAAAATACCTTTAATCGCAATCGTCTTATCTTGCCTTATAAAAAACAAAAAACCATGTTCCCTTTGAGAACACGGTTTCATACTAAAATATCCGTTCGTTCTCTCATCTCTCAGCAAAGAATGCTGTTAGATTTAGCACCGTTTCGGTCAAAACCTTTCATGTTTCGCCGATGGTTGCCGGGCTTCATAGGGCTAAATCCCTCCGCCTGCTCTTAATAAGAGTTTGGTTATTCATTTAATGATAATCATAGGCTACTCGCTCATGGTTGTCAATGTTATATATCATAACGGTACATTCCACCTTAGAGAATATTTTTATGTGCCAAGGAAATGCTAATGGAATGTAGTAGGTTCACGACGTATTAACGAACGGGTGATATCAATGATATTTTTTAAGAAAAAAAAGAAAAATCAACAACAAGAAGCTAAATCAAATTCTACAAAAGGTACATTGACATTTCCAGAACTCATGAAAAAGCTGACCGCTTCAGCCGACTTTTCTACTGTGAAGCAAACATCTCTTAGCACCTTCTATATCTCTTATTATAAAACACTTGTAAATCCCGAATTTCTTCATCGTGATTTATTACCGTATATAACAGAAATGCCTCTAAAAAATTTAGACGATATCCAGAAGCATCTACCTTTAGATGGAATGGTCAAATCGAATGATGTTCATGACATCGCGAACAAAGTAACAGAAGGCTTTATTCTCATTCAAATGAATAAAGGCGACCCAGAAGGTTTGCTCGTTCCCAGTCTGTCGACTGAAAACAGGCAGATTTCGATTCCTGAAACCGAATTTAGTGTTGTTGGTCCAAAGGAAGCATTCGTAGAATCTTTGGATACCAATTTAAACTTGATTCGTAAAAGACTTCCTATTCCTGAATTTACAGTAAAAGAAGTGCGTGTTGGAAAACTTTCTAAAACGAGAGTTGCCATTATCTATATTGACGGAATCGCTGATGCAGAGAATGTGAACACTGCGATTCAACGTGTTAATGACATCGAATACGATCATGTCGTAGACAGTTCCTATATCAATCAAATGATCTCAGACAACGAGAACTCTCCCTTTCCACAGCTCATTGATACAGAAAGACCTGATCGAGTAGCCAGTGTTTTGTCTGAAGGGAAAGTGGCGATTATGGCTGATGGATCTCCTCATGCACTGACCGGCCCGACAACTATTGTAGAATTCTTTTCAGCTTTTGAAGACTATTTTTTAAATTGGACGCTCGCTTCTGTCTTTCGGTTGATCCGATTGATGGCGGTTATGTTTTCAGTGTTATCAACGCCGCTTTATGTTGCTGTACTAACGTTTCATTATGAGATGATTCCAGAAAATCTTTTAGCTACACTTGTGGCTTCACGTAACGATATTCCATTTCCACCTATATTAGAAGCTATCGTACTAGAACTTTCGATTGAGTTACTTCGTGAAGCTGGTGCGAGGCTACCATCTAAAGTCGGTCAAACGATCGGTATCGTTGGAGGTATCGTTATTGGAACGGCAGCGGTTCAAGCTGGTTTAACGAGTAACGTTCTTCTAATCATCGTAGCTCTAGCCGCACTCGCTTCTTTTACAACACCTGTCTATCAGATGAGTAACACGATTCGTTTGCTTCGTTTTCCCTTTTTAATATTTGCACAGTTCTTAGGTGTACTTGGTGTTGCGATCTGCTTTGCATTTATTGTTTCACATCTATTAAAACTTACTTCTCTCGGAAGACCTTACATCGCACCCCTATACCCGCTTCGTGTAAATGATTTAAAAGATGCACTCATCCGTATGCCTTTTAGTGTGCAGAACAGCCGTCCATCATCTGTTCGACCGCAAGATAAGGCGAAAATGAATAAAAAGCGCGCAAAAGAAAAACATGACATAGAAGACTAAAAAGCGAGGGGTATGTATGTCTCAGATCAGTGAAAACAAGCAGATATCACCTTATATGGCTTTTTATATGGTTACAACGATGCAGATTGGTGTAGGAATTCTTGGGTTCGAGCGATATATCGCAAAGACAGCTGGACATGATGCATGGATTTCTGTAATCATCGGGGGGCTTTTGTTCAACGTGTTGATCTGGATGATCTATCGAATCCTTTCTAGAGAAAACGCTGATATCATCGGTGTACATAGAAATTTATTTGGCAGATGGATCGGTGGTACACTAAGCTTTTTACTTTTAATTTATTTTAGTTCAACCATTCTAACTGTACTTAGAACGTATATTGAAGTGATTCAGATTTGGATCTTTCCTGAACTCGGAACACCGATCATCACCTTTATCCTATTAGGACTAGCTTATTCCTATGTTATAGGAGGAATCCGGGTTGTAGCAGGGCTCTCCGTATTAGGATTTTTTATGTCACTGCCTTTGTTCTTATTAAAATACTACGCACTTAAAAATGCACATTATACGAATTTTTTACCTATTCTTGACCATTCTTTTAGTGATTTGATGGCTGCAACAAAAGGGGTTACTCTTGATTATTTAGGTTTTGAGCTCATTTTGTTATACCTGCCTTTCTTAAAACATCCTGAAAAGTCTCAAAAATGGGCACATTTGGGTAACCTGTTTACGATGTTTACTTACCTGATCACTGTGTTTGTATCTTTTGTCTATTTTAATCAAGAGCAGCTTCAACATACGATTTGGGCGACTTTAACGCTTTGGAAAATCGTTGACCTTCCTTTTGCACAACGTTTTGAATATGCTGGAATCGCTCTTTGGCTCTTCGTAATTCTTCCTAACATCTGTATTGGTTTTTGGTCGGTTAGTCGCGGAATTCACCGGTTATATAAAATCAAGCAAAAAAGCGCACTTCGAACGATGATGTTCATAATCTTCATATGCAGTATCTTAGTCGTTGACAGGCAGCAAGTAGACATACTGAACACGAAAGTTTCTCAGATTGGTTTTTATATTCTATATGCTTACATTCCCTTTCTATTTGTGATCCAACTTATTTTAGGAAAAGGAAACGGAAAAGGAAAAGGAAGGAAAACAAGTAATGGTTAGAAAAAATATGATTATCGTTTTCACTTTATTCCTGCTAACAGGCTGTTTTCCAAGCAAGAAGATTCTTGAAGATGTTCAGCTCGTTTCCGCCGTAGGTTATGATTATAAGTCAAACAGCCAAGTGGAGTTAAACGGAATGGTAGCGATTCCACAAAGAGGTGAAGATGTCCCTCCCATTTCGGAAGTTTTCACAGCAACTACGAATACGAGCAAGATGGCAAGAGCATTGGAACAAGCTGAATCACCTAAACCATTCGAAATCGGACGCTTAGATATCGCTCTTTATAATCATCGTTTAGCTGAAAATGGTATCTATGATCTAGTAGACACACTTCAGCGTGATCCATCTTTAGGGCGCGATCTTTATATGGCAATCGTTAAAGGAAGTACGAAAACCTTACTAAAGCAACAATACCCACTCAGCGAAACACCTTCTAAGTATCTGCTTCAACTGCTTGATCAAAATATGAACGCAAACATACCAAAGTCAAACATACATGATTTTTTGTATAGATATTACGGAAAAGGAATGGATCCAAACTTGCCACTCATAGAGAAGCAAGGTGATCGAATAAGAGTAATAGGAACAGCTCTCTTAAAAGACGATAAAATGGTTGGACAATTGAAACTTGAAGATTCTTTCCTTTTAAAGCTTCTCATGGAACCCTTTGAAAAAGGCATCTATGAAGTAAAATTTAAAAATAATCAATTTTTTACGATTCAAAACCTGTCATCTAAAGTAGAGTATCAATTTAAAAACGTGAAACGCTCTCCATCAGTAGACATTTCGGTAAAAGTGAAAGGACGAGTAAGTGAAGCGCCTAAAATTCCGGTAAGTAATCCAGCTCTTATCGAGCAGCTTGAAAGTGCTACAGAAAAAGCGATGAATAAACGAACAAATAAAATCGTGAAGAAATTACAAAAAGCAAAGGTTGATACGATTGGATTAGGAGATCTTGCTAGAAGTAGAACTCGAGGATTTGATTTTAAACGTTGGGACGAACAATATCCTGACATCCCAATCAACGTTAAAGTGAAGGTGGAAATTACGCAGGCAGGGATTACGGAGTAGCCTCTAGTTTTGTGGGAATTCCAGCTTTGGATTAGTTTTGACGAGAAGTAATCTTGTGTCGAATATCGGATAAAAAATTTTATCCGTGAAATAATTAAGCTTATACGTGAATATATTGCAATTTAGCGTGATATTATTTTGAATTACCGTGGATATATGGCTAATATATCCCCTCTTGTATGTGTCGTGCGCACATTCAATTACAATGCCCACCTCAAATGGACATCACTCAAATAAAAAAGAAGCTTTTACTCAATGTTTTCAAAACGTTAAGTAAAAGCTTCTTTTATTAGTAAGTTCAGCCGCCAGAGCCTCCTGCACCAGCTCCAGCGGAAGATCGGTTTCGTTTTTCGATCGCATTTACTCCCATTACAACAGCAATTAGCTCTTCTGTTAATAAGCAATCTGAAGTGTGTTTTAACTCATAAGCAGAAGCTTGAAAAAATCCATTCACTTTTTTAAACGTCGCTACTTCCTCCTTGTTCTCATCAAAAACGGTATACTCTTTTGAAAAAGCAGGAGCTTCAATTTCATAATTTTGCACATTCGTTATGTAATGATATTTTTTAGAAAAGAACGCAAACGATGATTTTACAACACCGAGTTCCCTGCCGTCTGATTGCTTAACCACCCATTTTCCCGATAAGAAAGGAAAATTCCCTTCAATGATTACTCTTCCAGATTCATCTTCAATACTCACACCTGAAGAAAATGCGCTTCTTAGATCAAGGACACCTTGTTTCTGATGCTCTGCATTATAAATATCAGTTTTACCTGACGAGAAAAAGGTATCTTCAAAATACACACATCTTTCCATGACAACAATCCCCCTAAGTCACTTTGGCATTTATTTTTGCTGATCTTCTAACTGTTGAAGTCGCTTTTCAAGTTTCTTTCGCTTTTCTGTTCTTGAAACACAATAATGAAGGCTGTCGCAGCCATACAAAATGTAACCCATTCCATGTTATGGTCACCCCTTAATCTTCTGTAGTTCAGTAAATCTGGTATTAAAAGCGCTACTTACAAACTCTTTTTTCTCAGCATAAATTTCAATTACTTCTTTAATCTCTTCTGGCCGGTAAAACTCGTTCCGATTGTGGGCAAGCGATGGATAACCTGAACCTCGTTGGAGATAATCTGAAGAAGCAACCGAATACCATCTTTCTTCATCTAACGGTTCATCGCCTATTCTCATTTCAACGACTCTCGTTCCATCATGAACAACTTCTGCGCCTGATAAATGCAGACCACCTATATACTTCCCTCTGAAGCCTGGTCCTCTTCCATCTTGTAAGCAATGTTGAACATTAAGTGATTGTTGAACAGCTTCAAATATGTACTTCCCTTGAATCTCAAAAGATGTTGGGTTGAGGGGTGATGGGCAAATTTCGATACATTTTTTATGAGAAACGTAAGAAAAGATTCCAGCGTTAACAATCCCACTGTTGATCAAGCCTATATCGGTACTCAGCATATCCTTTAACCCATCTGCGATAAGATTTGTGAGAGGATTTTCATTGATCACATCGTGCCATAACGGTTCATCCATTCTATATAACGGTTTTCCTAAGATCTCAATTGCCGTTTCTTTGCTTCGTTTAAGAATAGAAAGAATCTCTTCATCTGATTTCGAATCTAATGTGTTATAAACAGCGGATTGTAAAAGCGTTTTGTGCGTACTGTTGATTTCAAGTTCTAGTACACCAATATGTTCACCAAAGTTCCCGGCACTTACGATGAACGTATCATTGACTACCTGAGCTTCTTTATATAAAACGTGATCATGTGCAGAAACGATCACATCTATGCAGGAGATCTCTTTTGCTAAATCTATATCCGCTAGCGTTCCAACATGGTTCAGTAGGATGCACAGATCGTATTTACCGCGGTTTCGCTCCAGTTCTTCGGCAATAGCGATAATGTAATTTTCTCCATAAAATCCTAGCCCCTCATTAAAAGCGCCTAAGTCTGGGGATGCGCCAGTTACGAAAATACGCAGTCCATTCTTGTTCAGGATTACACTTGATTGAACACCAGGAATCGTCGTTTTATCTTTCTTTAAAAGATTGTTGCTGATAAACGGAACTTTACTTTTTGTAGCCATATGTTCCAACGTGTCTGCCCCATTAAACATCTCGTTGTTGCCGATCGTTATTAAATCATAACCAGCAGCATCGAGGAGCTCCACCGCTGCGATTCCTTTCGTTCCTTGAAGTTCGATACTCTTGAAATCTGCAAAATCACCTGCATCCACCAATAAAGTGTTTTCGTCTTTATGTTGATGAATGAGTGTTACAGCTTTTGCAAAGTTATCAAAATGACTGTGAAGATCGTTCGTGTGTATGATTTTAAGTTTCATAAATCCCCCAAATTAATAATAAATTCCCTTTACAAATAATGGTATCATAAAATAAAAAGTAAATGTTCAAAAAAACGGAGGAATGTCATGTCACATCACGATAACGAGTTATGCATTAGACCGATTATAGAACCAGATCTCCCCAAGCTTTGGGAACTCATCTATAAAGAGAAGGAACCAGAATGGAAACTATGGGATGCTCCATATTTTGAGCACAAACAAATTCCTATTGAAGAATTTATGTGGAACAAAGATCACTATGTTGATCATGATCAACGGTGGGCGATAGAAGTGGCTGGTGAGTTAATTGGAACCGTGAGTTATTATTGGGAGCACGAGCCATCCCATTGGTTAGAGATGGGAATCGGCATCTACAATCCTAATTATTGGAGCGGAGGATATGGCACAAGGGCCTCTATCTTATGGATCAACCACTTGTTTAACACCCTTCCACTTGTTCGGGTTGGTTACACAACATGGTCAGGGAATGAGCGGATGATTAAGGTTGGTGAAAAACTCGGCATGAAAATGGAAGGGAGAATGAGAAAGTGTCGTTATTACAATGGAGTATATTATGACTCGATCAGGATGGGCATTCTTCGAGAAGAGTGGGATTCATCCACATTAGGAGGATAGGAGTATGGAATGAAAAAAACTAGCTTAGTTGAATATACTTCTAAGCTAGCTCTCACCTCTTTAATCTAGTTTCATTTTAACCGCACGTGTGGCTACAAAACTTTTAATAAAGGAATCGATCGGTCTTCTTCCACCAAAGTCATCTTCATATAATCCAGTAATCACAAAACCCGCATCAATCTGCCCTTGTATTTGGTTCTCTAATGTGTGGCCGAATTCTATCGTCTCATCAGCTTTAAGATAGTCAGACTTCTCTTTTTGTGTCATAGAATCAAGAGTTGAATAAGGAATGCTGTTACTTACCACTAGATTTCCCTTTTGGTCTTCTTCATCATCAAATATAAATAATAATGGATTTGTAAAACCTGATATAAGTACACCTCGGTCTTTTAATACACGTGACGCTTCTCTCCAAACAGGAGAAATGTCTTCAACAAATACATTTGAAACAGGATGAACAATTAAGTCGAACTCCCCTTCATCAAACATAGAAAGATCACACATATCTCCTTGTATGACTCTTAGACTTAAATGATTTGTTTCTGCCACCATCTGATCATTTTCTAACTGTTTTTGGGATATATCTACAACTGTAACGTCTGCACCAGTCGCGGCTAGAACTGGACCTTGTTGACCGCCTCCTGAAGCAAGGCAAAGAACCTTAACGCCATGTAATGACTTCGGAAACCAACTTCTAGGAACGGGCTTTTCAGTTGTAACGGTAATACGCCAATCACCTAATTTACTTTTTTCAATAATTTCTTTTGATACTGGCCTTGTATAGCTCACACCATCTTCTACTTTCTTATCCCAAGCCTTGCTATTATGTTTAACCGTATTCATCTTTAAAACTCCTAGTCTATATGTAGTCATATTAAACTTTTCTGATAAAGGTCAAAAACTCCTTCATAAAAAACAAAAAAAGCAAAAAGAGCCTTTAATTAAGGCTCTTTTAATAGCAAATCTAAATCTTTTCATGTAAAACTGTAGGTTCTATTTCCGAAAAATCCGCTAACGTAGGTTCTTTTGCATCAAGTTTTAAAGTACGGGCTGTTAAATCATGTATCTTCTTCAACAGTTCAGGATTGTTCATCAATCGCTGGCCATAAGAAGGGATCATCTCTTTGATCTTTGGCTCCCATTTTCTGATTTCTTGCGGGAAGCATTTGTTCAACACTTCAAGCATAACGTGAACAGCAGTTGACGCTCCAGGAGATGCACCAAGTAGGGCCGCAATCGAACCATCAGCGGAAGTAATTACTTCTGTACCGAACTGAAGGGTTCCTTTTCCACCCGTTTCGGTATCTTTGATAACCTGAACACGTTGCCCAGCTACGACAAGATCCCAATCTTCAATCTTGGCAGTTGGAATAAACTCTCTTAGTTCTTCCATTCGTTGTTCTTTTGACAACAATACTTGCTGAATCAAGTATTTCGTTAGTGACATTTCTTTAGCACCCGCAGCTAGCATCGTTAATACGTTGTTAGGTTTTACAGAAGTAACTAAGTCAAGCATAGATCCTGTTTTTAAGAATTTTGGTGAGAATCCCGCAAACGGTCCAAACAACAACGATTTCTTGTTGTCGATATAGCGTGTATCCAAGTGTGGAACAGACATTGGTGGTGCACCGACTTTAGCTTTTCCATATACTTTTGCGTGCTGCTGCTCAATCACTTCTGGATTCTTACAGACCATGAATATACCACTCACTGGAAATCCGCCGATATGTTTTCCTTCAGGGATACCAGATTTTTGGAGAAGATGAAGACTTCCCCCTCCACCACCTATAAAAACAAACTTAGCTGTGTGTCTTTCAACAGATCCTGAATTTAGATTTTTGACTTTCAGTTCCCAAGAGCCATCACTCATACGCTTTAAGTTTTCCACGCTGTGTTTGTATTTAACATCTACATTCTTGTTCTGCAGATGACTAAATAACATACGAGTGAGTGAACCAAAATTAACATCTGTTCCTGAATCAATCTTGGTAGCAGCGATGCTCTCATCTAAAGAACGGCCTTCCATAATTAACGGAATCCATTCCATCAATTTCTCTGGAGAATCTGAGAATTCCATCCCTTTAAAAAGAGGATTCTCTGTTAGCGCTTCCATACGTTTCTTTAAAAACTGAACATTGCTTTCTCCTTGAACCATACTCATATGTGGCAATGGCATGATGAAATCTTCTGGATTACGAATCAACTTTTGTTCAACAAGGTAAGACCAGAACTGCATCGATACTTGAAACTGTTCATTGATTTCTATGGCTTTCGAGATATCGATCGATCCATCTGGTTTTTCCGATGTGTAATTTAGTTCACAAAGTGCAGCATGCCCAGTTCCCGCATTGTTCCACTCATTAGAACTTTCCTCTCCTGCTTTATCAAGTTTTTCAAATACCTTAATTTTCATTTCTGGAGCTATTTCTTTTAAGATCGTTCCTAATGTAGCACTCATGATTCCAGCGCCAATTAAAAGGACGTCTGTGTTCGTTTCTCTGTTGCTCATCATTATCAACCTTTTCACCTAAAATTTACAGAAAAAAGCCATCGTCTCACATATAAGAAGAGACAATTGGTTACAGCTTTTCCTGTCCATGAAAACCATATCAACTAGTATTGCTAACATTTAAGTCTTTAATATCTTTATTATATGATAATTATAAATTATTTGAAAGCCGATAAATAGTGATAATTATATGAATTGTGTGCCGAAACTCTTTCGACATCAGTATTTATAAAGGTTTTCAGGAAGGTTTTTAACAGAAGACCACATACTAATATATGTAACTTTTACTTTTTCGCATATCAAAAACGCCTGAGATTCATCATCAGGCGCTCACGTTCACAATTATTTACGTTAAGATCAAATCACTGTTCTTCAAATCTTTTTCTCTATCCTTTTCTAGACTTCGATTTGTTCGATTAATTAGTACATTTCTATAATGAGCTGCTCGATGGAGTTTTGCTTTAAGGGCACGAGAGGTACTTTCAATAGGTAGATCCATTCCGTTTAAGAAAAGCACTCTAACTTTTTTACGGTCAATGGATTCAATATCATCGATGTGTGGCTGTGAGAGCCAGATACAGGAGTCTTTTCGTGGTGATTTCGTGGGAAAGAAGAATATATCAAGTTTCGTGTCAATCATGATAGGAGGAAAACACATCCTCCCTAATATAATCTGTGCTGCATCTTTCTTTCCATCATATGTACTTCCATAATAAGGACAAGAATCTTTGATAATTCGAAAAGGTTTCTTCTCAACAAGGAAGACGGCATCTTCTTCATAAATTTCTGCGCAAACCCTTCCCCATTGATTAATAAATGGATGAATAGCAATGGTCCTATTCGTAATTAAATACTTTTCCACTTTCTCGTGCACAATTCTTCGCTTCATTCATAACCTCCTAAAATAATTTTTAATTCCCCAATAACCTAAACCCTCCATAGTACAAATTTCCCCAAAATTCATACTATATAGTAATATTTTACCATTTAATAAATCACACATCTACATATTTCGCTAATAATTTTCAAAATATTTCGTTTATTAATAAGTTAAGCGGGTGAAGATTCGTTTCTTCACCCACACCCTTTACTTATTTTGTCATTTCAGACCCGCTCTTACGTTTATCAATCAAAATTATTATCGCAGGAAGAATGAACAATGAGCTGATTAGACATAAGAAAGTATCAAACACGGTCGTGATTCCGAAGGATCGCAGCATCACAAATTCAGAAAAGATAAGTGTACTAAACCCTGCCATAACCGTTAAGCCCGATGCCGTAATCGCCCTTCCTATTTTAGAAATCGATTTGATTAGCGCTTCGTCACGTGATAGACCGTTCTCAAGCTCTTCCTGATAGCGTTCCATGATAAGAATGGTAAATTCACTTCCAATTCCAAGGACAAGTGACCCAAGTACAGCTGTTAATGGATTAATTTCAATATCTAACAAGAACATCATAAGAGAAGACCAACCTACAACAAGCACAATCGGCAAAACCGGATACATCGCCATTTTCCATCTTCGGTAAGCCATTAAGAGTCCAGCGATAATTGCCATTACTCCAATACCTGCAGATAAGTGACGGTTTTCAGTCATCGATCCCACTGATTTGATGTTAATGACATTTGAGCCTGCTGGCTTCATTTCCACTCCAGATGGAGGATTGATCTCTTTCTCGATCTGATTCAGCAGATCCGCTTGCTCCTTCATGCCGATATTTCCAATCGTAAAAGAAACAGCTGCAGATTCTTTATCTTTTGATAAAATATTGCTTTTTAATTCATCTGGGACTTGTGCCAAAATGCTTTCAATCTTAGCTTTTGTTTCTGGGACTTCCCCCTTGTTTGCTTGTTTCATAATGGATGCGATACTTGTTGTTGTCTCAATTTCCGGATGAGTTTTCCGCTGTTGTTCCTCATAATCTGCGATCCATTTAACCACTCTTGGATCGGTTACATCATCGGATTTAAGAATAAAAGATATTTCGTTAGTCGAACCAATAATCTTACGTAGTTCATTCAACTCTTTTAACTCTGGGGCTTCTTGTGGCATCAATTTTTCAATATTCGTTTCAATCTTAAGTGAGTGGTCTATATAAAATCCACCAGCTGAGAGCAGCACACCCATTGCTAAAAGAAGTAGAGGTTTCTTCACTGTTAATGTAGCTATTCTTTCCATGAAACCTTCCATTTTACTTGGAGTTGAAACGGTTTGTTGTGTAACTACCCGATCACGCAACATGAATACGGCATACATCAACAACAAGCTAACGATGTAGGAAACGATAACACCTACAGAAAGCATAATTCCGAAATGCTGAATCATTGGGACTTTTGAAATGAGTAATGTTATGAATCCAAGCGTCATCGCAAACACAGCAATTCCGACAGCGGGACCCATTTTTTTAATGGATTGCAGAATAGATTCTTTTACAGGCTTACCAGCTTTTAATTCCTCGTCATAACGGTTGTGAAATTGGATGGCAAAATCCGTCCCAAGGCCAATCAAAATCGGCATAATCGCCATAGTTACCATACTCATCGGAACACCAATGTAGCCCATGATTCCAATCGTCCAGAATAAAGACAAAAGCACGACCGGAAGCGCTAATAGTCTCCATTTAACAGGAAAAACGATAAAGAGAATGGCTGCCATCAACACGAGTGAAAGGCCAAGCATGATTGACATATCTTTCATCATGCTATTGTAGATTGCTCCATAAATCTTTGGTGTTCCGGATATCTTCGTATCGAGATTCGAGAATCCTGCTTCTTTCGTCATGTTACTTACTTCTTCTGTTAAATCAGAGAGTTCGTTATAAGGAATTCCCCCTTTTACTTTCATGACAATTAAGGCGTGCTTTCCGTTTTGGGGCATAAACGTTTTGAACATTTCGTTTACATTTCCGTCTTTGTCTAATACAAGCCCTTTTACAAACTTCTCATTTTGAAGAGATGGTGCTCCTGCTGCTTGTAAGGAGGTGAGATCTGCTCCTGACTGTTCGGTTACCTTCTTCATAAATGCAATTTGCGCTTTCTGAGCTGCATCTTGTAGCTGTGCAGGAGTTGCACCACTTGCTGCAGCTTCCTGAACGGCTTTTTCAACCGCCTCTTGCAGCTGATTTTTCATGTTCATCTGTATTTTTGTTGCTTGATCTGTCCCGTTTTCAATTAAGTTGTAATAGCTGAATGCAGATTGAATTTCCTTCTTCTTCACTAATTCATTCTGAAGCTTGTTAATGGCTGAGAGATTATCTGGTGATAACAAATCACCTTGCTTACCTGAAAGCAGGATGAACAGGGTATCGCTACCAAATTCATCATGATATTCTTCTGTAGCTTTATAGATGGGATCCTTATGAGAAATCATCGTCCCCTGTCCAAGATCAACTTGAACTTTCGTCACACCAAACCCAATTACCAATGTGAAAAGTAATAAAAGGACAATAATCTTTTTGGGGCTTTGCGTAATTTTTTTCGCTAAAAAGCTGAATCCTTTACTCATCTTTTATTCCTCCATTTATTAAAACTGAACAAACTGTCCATTATCAAACAGTTTGTTTAAGGAAATAATAGGAGATAATATAGTTTTACTCAATGTTCAATTAATGTTGGAGTGTATGATACAGTACAAATGAAGTTCATTTGTAACACTTTTATATAATTTTGGACAATATGAAGCTATTTGTTCATTGGATTTTATTAAACATTCTGTCTAACAATGTGATACATTTTAGATGAGGAGGGATCGAGCATGTCCGAAAAACATGATCTTCGTGTTATAAGAACAAAGAAGTTAATTAAGGATGCTTTCCTAGAACTAATCAGTCAAAAGGGATTTACTTCGATAACGGTTCAAGATATCGCAGGTACAGCAACGATTGGCAGAGGTACCTTTTATCTTCATTACAAAGATAAATACGATTTACTCGATCAATTGACAGATCAAGCTCTTGCTAAGCTCTCAGAACTTATCCAGCCATCTTTTCATCTTCGTGATAACAAACTGAATCTTGAAGAACTGAAACAGATGCTTATTCATGTGTTTGATGCGATACGTTCAGAAAAAACATTTTTTAAAACCATGCTTTCGAGTCATGACACACCGAACTTCACTCAACAATTGACGCAATTTTTCTTTAACAAATTTACAGCAGAGTATGAAAATCTGAACCTTTCTCAAAAAAAGGAAGTACCTAAAGGAATTCTTATCAGTTACTTATCTTCAGCTATACTTGGTGTAATCATTTGGTGGCTGCAAAACGATATGATGTATGCTTCAGAGTACATGGCAGAGCAAATTACAAATCTTCTAATTAACGGTCCAGCCTCCATATTTGATGTTGAATACGAAATTTAAAAAAGCCAGTGATTGATTTTCATTCACTGACTTCCAACATTTCTGCATTACGATCTGAATAATAAGGTTCATCGATCTTGATAAGTTGATGCGCAAAGCATAAACCAATTGCAATAAATGCAACATAACAATTAGAGTGGTTATGCCCGGATCCTCATTAACCGTTTGCCATAAAGTGCATGTTTCCAGTTCGTTATAGAATCAAGTTCACGTCTTTCTTTTCATCCCTACACTTACAATACTTTCCTTTAATATAAAATCTTTCCATAAAAAAAGAGGCACTACCCTTGAGTTGGGCTGCCATCCTTTTTTATCAAAGCACTGAGACTTTGTTTTAAATGATTGTATTGTAAGGTATTCGTATCACTGAAGGCTTCTTCCCTGGTGGATGGGAGATTTTCATAGTGAATGGGCGATTCAAACTGTGAATCTGTAAAATCATATCTACTTCCCTCAATAACATTGTAGAAATGCCACCCTTCTGTTAGTGGTGTTTTTACAATATCTCCATTTAGCAGATCTTGAACCACAAGCGCTGTTACCCCGCATTGTCCTCTAGCTGGATTCTCTTTCGTCCATTTGGAGCTTGTCTTGATGGACCATGCTTTATGCATTTGATCTTTTAACGTTTGAATCCTTTCGTCTAGCAACATTTATTCCTCCAAACGAAATACACTTTTTTGACATTATCAAAAGACTCTTCTACCACTTCCAAGAGCACCTAAGGTTACAGAAAAAGCCTATTTTTATTATTAAACCGCCAAAATCACTTTCTCTTCAGCATGTACGATGTATATGCTATAAATTTTATGTTTCAACTTTTGTCTCAGTTCCAAAGGAATCGTTAATGCACCTCTTTTACTGATTTTCTGAGTAAATTCCCTCGTCATATTTTTATCTATGATAATGACATCATCTTCACAATCAATGCCTACGATTGATCCATTGCTAATCGCAAACTCTTCTCTCCAGCGAATTGGTATGTAAATATAACCTCTATCGTTGTCATAATACTTATCTTCCAGCTTATACATAATTCACCTGCTCTTCAAGAATCGGGAAACTTTATTTTACTATAATGTGATGAAGTGGTGAAGTCTCAACAATAAACGATATGTAAAATTTACAATCCTTTTCATTCTTTGCCAAAAGAAAAAGCCAATGAATGACGCTCTTTCACTCGCTTTCATAATGCTGTTTTACACTTTAATACATCTCAAGTCTTATTCAAATTACAACTGGAGAAACTGTCTGCGTCTTCATTTTATGTCTAAACTAATACTATAAAGACATTACGAACGGAGATAAGTTATGACAGACACTTTTACCAGAAAACAACTTACACTTGAACTTTTGCTGCATATCACACTAACGTTATTAATCCTTGTAACCCTGATCATGCTGCTACCGACCATTCAGCCAATCTTTAAGTTGATCGGCATCGGGCTTGCGATCGGTATCGTAACTTTTGACTTACTCTTTTTATGTAAAGTAATCTGCAATCCTTAAAAATCACTCGCCTGATCGCGCTCTATTTCTTTGCCGTCAGCATGTTCGTGTTTGCTATCTTTTACGTGACAAAACTGTTAGTGCTAACAGACATGTACGGATTTGAAAACTTATTAAAGTTACATGAGTCCGCTGCCAAATTCATCTACTTAGCCATTTGTTTCGCACAGCCAATCATCTTGCCTCTGCCTGAAGTCGTAACGGTTGCTGCGGCTAGTGCTGTATTTGGACCGTTCACAGCGATTTCCGTAGGATTTCTCGGAACACTAGCTGGAATCATCGTGATGTATTTCATCGCAAGATTTGGTGGACAGCGCATTGTTTCAAGGTTTGTAAAAGAAGAACACCTCACAAAGTACCAAACATATGTACAGAGAAATGAAGTCCTCTTTTTAGCTATTATGTTTATCATTCCAATTTTACCGGACGAAATCATTTGTATTGGAGCAGGACTTGGCGGGGTTACGTTTCGACGGTTCTTTATTATTGCAGCACTATCGAAGCTGTTCACCTCTACAATCTTTGCTTACTCCGTGGAACTAGCGAAAATCTTCTCTTTAACAACGACTGAATTGATGGTGTATGCTTCAATCATTGCGGGAGTTGCATTTATCGTGACAACGTTGATTAAGAAGAATGTGAGGCAGAAGGAAAAGACTTAATACGAAAAGCTGCTCCCAAAGAACATATCGTTCTAAAGGAAGCAGCATTTTTATTCAAATTCGTTAAGAGTTAATGCGTACCAAGTTAATATCGGTTGGATCGAAGGTGGTGAATCTTCTTATGGTTTCACCATGCTCTACTCCAGTCATGTTCAGCAAAACACCACAAGTAAAGTTTGCGAAAGCTGTTTTTGCGCTATTTCTTGGATCGTCCGATCACTTAACTAACTTATACATCAACACATCATCCACATATTCGCGGTTGCCAAACTTGAACTCTCTTACTTTTCGCCCTTCCTCTATGAATCCTAGTTTTTTATACAATTCAATTGCTCTAGTATTAGTTGAAAACGTTCCTAACGTAACCTTTTCAATGACCGGATGCTTTTCAGCCCAAGATAATAGTTCTTGAATCATTAACTTCCCGATTCCTCTATTTCTCCATTCTTTTTGTAACATAATAGCAAACGAACCGATATGGTGCATTCTCATTCTTTCTTGTGACAAAAAAACAATCCATCCCACTACATTGTTTTCGTATTCTGCTACAAGCATGGTCTCTCGTTCATTGTTCAGAATGTTTGATACCCATTCTTGATGATCTTCTATCGTCTTTTTAAATTCAGTGGGTAGTGCAATAAAATAATCGTGTTCAGAAATCACTTCACGATGAATATGAAGAACAGCTTCAGCATCCTCAACACGAACGGTACGAATCGTTATTTTTTTCTCTAGTTTCGTCGGCATTGCCTTACCTCTTTTTCTAAATGAATTATGTGTGTATACCATGATTTTCGTTTATGATTGAATGAACAATATGAATAGAATCCCATTCACCTCTTGAAAATTTGATAATCGGAAATTTTCTCGGAAAGAGCTTCTGACAAATGACTTCTGGTGGATCACCGTGGTTTTGTAAAGTTAATACTTCATGCTGAATTCCTAGAAGGTATTGAAGTTTTCGTTCAAGTGCCTTCCTTCCATCTCGAACAAACCCAGCATGATTGCAAAACACATCCTGAAAATCATACGTTAGAACCCGCTTTAATGATTGAATGATAGTAGGAATACTCTCTTCCTCGAGAACCACTTTCGTCCTTTCCATTACATACAGATCACCAGTGAACAACTGACCCGTTTCTCGATTTAGAAATGCATGGTGATCTAGTGCATGACCTGGTGTAGGTATAGCATCCCACATTGCGTTTCTAGATTGAAGTTCAGTTTTCATTTTTTCTGCATGAAATGGTTTTCTTCTTCCCCAGAAGAACTGTCTATACAATGGATAGCTGGCCCGTTTCCTGCAATAATCCATTGTTTTTTCATCTAAATAAATGGGAACTTTTTTTGTTTTTTCGATATAACTCGCACACCCTGTATGGTCTTCATGAAAATGAGTAATAAATACTTGATCAAAATCAGCTGAATCAATAAAGGGTTTGAAATGCTTATGTAAAGACTGCGCACCGGTATCAATCAATACACCATCTACGAGATAACTATAAACATTTAAGGAAACACCTTGAAAAGTGACTTTCCCATTCAAGTAACAAACATGATGTTTTTCTCCATATTGAGATGTTTTTTTAAAAAACACAGCTTTCTCACCCCTGCTATTCTATTTGTCCTTATAAACTTTAATTCAATAAAAGGTGTTATAGTCCTTCCACCCTCATAATCTCGTATTCAAGTATCGAAACAATAAGATATCCTCCACAGTGTCAGATTATTGGGAAAATTGATAAGAATCATGTCACATTATGCTACCCTCTAGCATTTAATTTTCCCAAGTTTTATTTTTCCATTTTATGTTAGATTTAAATTACAAGTCTTATAGAAAGGAGTTTTCCATGAACGTCGGAACTAGAGAGCCCCTTACACAGTCACTCGAGCGGTGGCATATAGCCATCCGGACAAATCACATACAACAATCCGAAAGCATACATAACGAGATTAAAAGTGAGATCACACAGATCAAAGACCCCACTACACAGTTGTATTATCAACTGTTAAACAGCCGTTACTTAATATTGAAGAAAGAACTCGCTTCTGCTCATGCCATACTCGATACCTTAAACGATGTTCATTTGAATCGAACAGACATTTTTGGATACTATATGAACTTAATTACCGGCATGCTATTAACCGCTGAAGGGAATTACGAAGTAGCAGAATTACGTTTCATCCGAGCGTTTAACTTATTAAACGTATTGAACAGCATGACGGATGAAATCGTGCGAGCAGATTTCTATCATAAAGCTGCCGTTTTGTACTATCACATCCGCCAACCACTCACGGCTTTGGATTATGCAAACGAAGCTTTGAAAACATTATCTGAAGCAGAAGATTTTGAACTGCTTCAATCCGGTTGTGAAAATATATTAGGACTTGCTTCTCTATCATTGAAACAATATGGAAAAGCAGAAGAACATTTCCTCTGTGCTCTTGATCTCGCAAAGCGTATTGATCAGTCATATACTTCTCTGATCAAATACAACATAGGTTATCTGTATGCTGAACAAAACATGTCCGAACTGGCAGTACGCTATTTGTTAGAGGTATTTGAAGAAGAAGAAGCCTTTTATAAGACCCACTTCTTATTGTCTCGAGAATATTATCGATTGAATAACGAAGAAAAAGCAATACCTTTCTATGAAAAAGGAATCGAGCTCGCGAATGAAGAATATCTTCATCACTTCAAAATCCTGAACGCCTTAAATCAGGCAACAGATATTAATGAGCTTGAACGTATTGTTAAAGAAGGAAACGACTATTTTAAACAACACGAACTCTTTGGTTTCGTAGAAGATTATGCTGGAGAACTTGCACAGGTCTTCTTCACCAAAGAGAACCACAATAAAGCTAGTTATTATTTTAAAGAGTCTTACGAAGCAAAACGCGCTTTACAAAAAAAGGAGGCACTAAAATGAAAAAATTCGCTGCAGGCATCATCATCGCTTCACTTGCAATAACGGCTGTATTTGTTGGAGTTTCCACAAAATCAGTTGAACAAGCCGAGCATGGCAGAACGTTCTCTGTTTCTCAAAAATTATAAAACTATTATTTGCACAAAAAACGATCAGAAGTTTTCTGATCGTTTTTTGTGCTTTAATTTATAGATGACTTTATGCTTCTCCAATATTCATCGCAAGCAGCAAAAAGAAAAAGAATACAAATGTTTGCTATTTATCGTAATACCTAAAACTATATTGGTCCACTTTTTTGACAATATGGCGAAAATGACACCTGATAAGGTTAAAAACTTAAAGTGTATAACCAGGGTATTCTACTAACTTCTATAGAATTCCCTCTTAGCTGATCAGTTTAAGTCCAACTGCGGCACTGAGCACCATTGCCATAAAAAGTATTCGTAGCCTACTTTTTGATTCACCATAAAACAAGATTCCGACGATTCCGGAACCCACTGTACCAATTCCCGTCCAAATCGCATAAGCCGTTCCCATAGGTAAAGATCGCATAGCGAGACTCAACAAAAGAAAACTGCTGCTAAATCCTACAACAAGAACAAGAAAAGATATAACGCTCCTCTTCTTAGCAACAAGGTTCATACCTGTTACACCTACTACTTCAAAAAGACCTGCAAACACCAGAAAGATCCAGCCCATTATTGAACCCCTCCTTCTGATTTTGGTTTTCCTGTTACTAATTTTAGTCCCATAACTCCAACAAGAAGGACGAGAATCAGTAAAATTTTTAGCATTCTAAAGGGTTCTCCAAAAACAAGCATCTCCATCAACACGGTCCCACTTGCACCTAAGCCAGTAAATACAGCATATACGGTACCTACAGGTAGGTGTTTCGTGGCCAAGATAAGCAGTGTAAAAGAGAAGATGATCGCGATTGTTGTACCCGTCCAAGTTAACATAGTGTTAGAGTGCTTTAGACCGATCACCCAACACACTTCAAATACTGATCCTAAAAGAACATAACCCCATGAACGATTCATTACAATTCACCACTTTCACAACTAATTCCCCGCCAGAAAACGGACCATGACTGTTTAGACCTTTTTTGCAGACGTTCTGGAATTCCATAGATTAGCTCTACAAGAAGTCCATCTAACATGGTCAAAAATGCAAGAGCTGCTGTTTCTGGTGTAATATTCGTTTTTAGTTCATCCGAATTTTGTTCGAAAAGCTCAATAAACAAAGTCTCCAAACAATCAACAAACTTATTACTTTCAACTTTAATCACTTCTTCATGCTTAACAGGCGGGTAAAAAATTGTACGCATAAAAAATTTCATATTATTGTTCTGCTCGAATCGTTCTAAATACTCTGTTAAAAATGTAAATAAAGCATCTTTTAGCTCATTAGAGTGTTGATCTTTAATAAATTGTTGTACAAAATCGATTTCACAATCTGTTGCATCATGAAATGTTTGTATGTAGAGATCATCTTTACTCTTAAAATGAGTATAGATCGATTGTTTTTTTATGCCTACCTCATTTGCGATTACCGACAAAGAAGCACCTTCATAACCAAGTTGTGCAAATTGAATGAGTGCATTTTGTTTTAATTGATCGTAAGTCATTTCACAGTCCACCTTCCGAACGGTCGTAAGTTAATCTTATCACACTATTTTATCAAGTCAACATATTGAAATCGCTTAAATTTACATCATTCTAGTCAAATTGTGGTATCATTATTTTTGGTAAAATAATGAAAAAAAGGAAGACGTGCGTTACATGAATACTCCAGATAATAAAACATTTATAGATAAGTTAGATTACGGAATTCTATTTATACTCTTCTTATTGTCAATTATTAGCTTGATGTTTATATATAGCGGCCAACAGTCTGGTCAATATAATGATAATTTTGTTCCGAAGCAGATTTTTTGGTACACACTTAGTACGATTTTGATGCTCGCTATTGCACGCTTAGATTTTGAGCAGCTTAAAAGAATGTCTTGGTATTTTTATGGGATTGTTTTATTTTTTATTGTGATGTTAATTTTTGCACCAGAAAGTATTGCAAAGCCGATCAACGGTTCAAAAGCGTGGTATCAATTACCTTTCCTTGGCTCTTTTCAGCCTTCTGAATTTATGAAGATCGCTTTGATCTTAGTTCTCAGTAATATCGTTGAATCTCACAATTACCAATATATTCAGCGAACGATAAAATCGGATCTATATCTAATTTACAAAATGGGACTAGCAAGTTTAGCTCCTATTATCTTTGTCGCCATCCAGCCAGATTCAGGAATGATCATGCTCTACCTTTCCATCATTCTATCCATCATATTCATATCAGGTGTAAGCTGGAAGATCATTTTGGCGGTTATCTCATTGCCATCTATCGTCTTGACAGCATTAATCGTCATCTATTTTAAATTCAATGACTTTTTTCAGACGAAACTGCTCGTCTTACTTCTTCCTCACCAACGAAGTAGGATAAACGGCTGGTTAAATCCGTTTGAATACACCGACCAAGGATACCAAACGAAACAAGCGATTACAGCGATCGGTTCAGGTTGGTATTCCGGTAAGGGATGGATGGAAGGAATCATGTATGTACCTGAAGCCCACACAGACTTTATCTTTTCCATCATTGGGGAAGACACTGGTTTTCTTGGGACATCCATAGTGGTCAGTTTGTTCTTTTTGTTGATCTATAAAATTGTGATTTTAGGTGTGAAGTCGAACTACTCTTTCGGCGGATATATGTGTTCCGGGATTATAGGACTTCTCTCGTTCCAAATCTTTCAGAATATCGGTATGAATATTGGGCTGTTGCCGGTAACTGGGGTTACTCTTCCGTTCCTAAGTTATGGAGGCAGTTCACTTTTGTCCAACATGATGTTAATGGGGATTGTACTCGGAGTGAGTGTGCAGACGAATCGTTATATGTTTGAGATTCAACAATAAATTGAGTGTAGTTTCACCTGAAAATGGGACAACGACCAGATAACTTCTGGTCGTTGTTTGTTTTCGTGGGATTTTTGCAAGTCGTTGATCTCCGTTCCAGGTGCTTCGCTTTCCGCAGGGCAGGCGGTGAGCCACATTCTTAACGTTTCACTTTTAAGTGTCTCACCTGCCCACCTGTCCCGCAGGAGTCTCGCACCTTACACTCCAATCAACTTATATGGGAGCTTTCTGCTAATCTGTCCGATTGAAAGGATAATCTGTCCATTCTTGAATGAAATCTGTCCGATTAGGTATTTTATCTGTCCAATTCCGTTCTTAATCTGTCCATTTCCAATTACAAGTAACAATTCCCCCTCACTTCAACATGCCAACAAATGAAAAGCACTCCTTCGACTAGAAGAAGTGCTTTCAAAACTTATTCACTTGTTGGAAGGATCTCAGTAACATGAACCGATTCCTTCATATTAGGACTACCTGCATTATCTGCAAAACCGAAAATACTTAACACCACAATGGTCACACCAAGTAAGAATTTTTTGTTCACTTTCATCATTTCACCGCGTCCAATTCAATCGTCGCCTTAAACAGATCACCGTCAACGTCGATATCCAGGCTACCTTCGTGAAGATCTACGATAGATTTTGCAATAGCTAACCCTAAACCTGAACCGTCCGTATGACGTGATGTGTCTCCGCGTTTGAATCGCTCAAATAATTCTTCAAAGTTTCCGCCTAGTTCATATTTCGAGACATTTTTAAATGAAACGACAATCTTTTGATTTTCCTCTGAAACGGACACGTATACTCTAGTATTCTCCATAGAGTACTTTAGTGCGTTGCCTATTAGGTTATCGAAGACACGCCACATTTTTTGTCCATCCACATGAGCAAATATTGGAACACTAGGTGTTGCTAGTCTAAAAGTTAATGATGATTCCTTAATGGTTTCGTTGTATTCGGCCATGGACTGCTGAAGCAACTGGACGATATCCACCTTATGTTTAACCAATTCCAGATTCCCGCTTGCCATCTTAGAAACTTCGAACAGATCGTCAATTAAGATTTTCAGACGTTTTGACTTACGATCTATGATTTCTAGATATGCATTCTGATCTTCTGTTGTTACTTCTTGTGATTTTAAGAGTTCCGTATATGTGATGATGGATGTTAACGGAGTCCTTAAATCATGACTAACATTCGTAATCAGCTCCGTTTTAAGCCTTTCACTTTTAGCTTCAGCCCGTTTAGATGTTTTCACACCATACTTGAGTAGGTTAAGGTTACCTGCAAGCATTGCTAATGCCGATTTTCCCTTATGAGGCAGATCTTGTTCCATCTGTCCTGCCGCAAGTTCTTTCGAATGCTGAATGATTCGATTAAAATACCCTATCCTTTTAAAAAGGTAGATGAGTACGGGTAAGGTGAAGAGCAAAAAAAGAATGCAATAAACGACAAATGCCATAGGTTGATAGAATACAACGGCTGCACCGAAACCTGACAAAAAGATGACAAGGAGAAGCAACATAATTTGAATTCCAACGCTTCGGTTGTAAAAGGCATCAGAAACTAATCGATAAACCCATCTTGGTGACTTAATAATGAACGCATCTCGATACAACGGTTTGTTATTAACATCACGGTAGATCCATACCCCTTGAACTAATGTGATACCTACCACAAACGCTGTAATCAGAAATTCAAATAGACCATCACTATACATGATTGAAAATGCAAGATGATCGTAGTTTTGGGCATTCATGACGATTGTCATATATGCAAAAAACATACTGATCAGTAAGCTTCCTAAACGAATATCAATCGGCACTTTTCGATAAATGTTCTTTTTATCCGAAGATATAATCATCTTTAGTGGATGAAGTCTTCTTCCCCATATGATTACCGTGATAAGTAGTAGAATACTTGCAACTGAAATCCCATAAAAGAAAGATTGTCTCTTCTCAAAATCATCTACTTGCTTTTGTAACCAGCTGCCTTCTTTAGGAAGAGTGATGATACCCTGAAGGTTCTTTGTATTTTGTGTCAAATATTCGTTATAGTCGTAATCAGAAAAGAAATCTTGTTCGTTTATGACCAGATTGCCATCTTCAGATGAAGAGGAATATTCTTTCGTGAATAGATTGGATTTTCCTTTAAGTTCCGCTGGACGATCTATTGTCCGTACATTTGTATACACATCTTTTGTATTTAAATCTACTAAATAGTAGTTGAAACCTAGTCGGTTAGGATCATAGTCTGAGATAAAACGTTGCCTTTCTTTTACAAAGTCATTTATTTCTTTTTCCTTTTCCTTCACAATCTTTGCTTCGATGTGTTCGTCACTTTTAAAGTTTTCCATGATATCTTTTATTTTTGCATCTCTTTGTTGTTCATAAAGCTTCACAATATCTTCGTCTTTTGCAGCCTTAGCTTCATCAATCTGATATTCATATTGGTTTTTGATATCCGCTACTTGCTCTGACAAACTTCCATAGCGAGTACGATGCTCTTCAATTTCTTCTTTTGAAACTTTAATATTGTTCTTTAGCTCGTCTTTAGATAGATAATTGACTTCAGATATACTCAAAAAATTAATAAACTCTTCAAACTCTGCGTTAAATTCTTCTGTATGAAAGTAATCCTTCTTAAAATACCAGTGTCCGTTCTCAAGTATTGAAACGATCCCACTTAACCCAAAGGTCAACAATACTACCCAAACAAAGAATTTGGTTCTATTTTTCCATTTTATATCCAATTCCCCATACCACCTTTAAATATCTAGGATTTTTCGGATCAATCTCGATTTTTTCTCTGATCTTGCGAATATGTACCGCAACCGTGTTCTCGGCATTATAACTAGGTTCCTTCCAAACCCGTTCATAAATATCATTAATGGAAAAAACTCTTCCAGGGTATGACATAAGCAACTCCACAATCTTGTATTCGATAGGAGTTAGTTTTACAGAGTCACCGTTTATAGCAACTTCCTTTGCTTCTTTATCGAGAGTTAGGCCGTTCAGATCGATGAAATTCCTTTTGCCTTCATATGTACCCAAAGTTATGTAACGCCTTAGCTGAGATTTAACACGAGCGATCAGCTCCAGAGGATTGAATGGTTTTGTCACATAATCATCGGCACCAATCTGCAGTCCTAGTACTTTGTCGGTGTCTTCACTCTTTGCACTTAAGATAATGATGGGTATGTTTTTTTGTTCTCGTATTTTAAAGGTGGTTGAGATCCCATCTAACTTTGGCATCATAATGTCCATCACAATAAGATGGATAGGCTGTTCATCTAATTTCTCTAAAGCCTCAATTCCATCTCTAGCCTGAACAACGGTTATTCCTTCATTTTTTAAATAGATCTCGATTGCATCACGAATTTCCTTTTCATCATCTACAACTAACACATTAAAATCATTCATTTCCTCACACTCCCTTCTGCATTATAGCATGGCATATATTTGAAATTATCTTTATTCTACACAGCAATCCTTTATATTTAGTTAGCAAAAATCTTAAGACTTTCTTAAGTTCCGCGAGCTCAAAATATAGGCAAACAAAAAAGCACATTTCTATTTAAAGAAATGCACTCTCTCTTATAAAACAGTATTAGTTTTGAGCTTCACTATATCTTTTAAAATTGTCCATAAATGCTTGCCAACCGGCTTCTTGCATTTCAACCGGATTCGACGCTTCTGCTTCAAACGTTTCAACAATTCTCGTGTCATTTTCCAAACCGACAAAAGTAATGGTTACTTTTCTTCCATCATCTAACGTATAAGCAATGAATTCATTTGTTTTCACTTCATCGTATGCTCCGCTAAAATCAAACCCAAAGCTGCCATCTTTTGCTTCCATTCTCGTAAGGAACCTTCCGCCTTCTCTTAGGTCATTCTCTGCTTTAGGTGCGTGCCATTCATCAGACGCAAAACTCCAACCTGTAATATGCTGAGGCTCTGTCCAGTATTTCCAAACTTCTGCAATCGGTTTATGTACGGTCGTTTCCACTGTAATCATAACTTTGTTAGATGTCTCCATTATTCCAACCACCTTTTAAATAGGATATTAGATCGTTGACCTACCATTTTAACAAAGTAACTCTTCGATTTCATTTAGGTAAGACACCGTTAATTATTCAATAAAAAATACATTTCTCCTGCTTTGAAAAATAATTTTTAAAATTTAACTTTATATTATTCACGCCAAAATTTTGTGTAATGAGCTTTATCCTCTATATTAAATGAAATTATTTTTTCAAGCAGTTCATAATTCACTTCATCTTTCCAGCGAATGCGGAACAACCCTTTTGTAAACGTATAACCAGCCTTCTTAATATCGTCTGCAAACTTCACCATCGTTACTTCTTCAGGTGCTAAACTAATGTGCTGTTTAGCCATAGAGATTCCAATAATAAATGTTCCATGATCGGTATACATCGGAGTATTCCACTTGAATTGTGGTTCTAAAGAAGGGAACTTTTTTGCAACCCACTTCAAAACTTCTTCCATTCGATTTCGTTGATCAGGGTCATTAATACTTGCTAAATAATCTATAAAAACTTCCATAATTTCCTCCTTTAACGATCTAAACTTCGGACTATCTTCTGCTTTTTAGTGTAAGTATTTTTCAAGTTTATAGCAAATGGATAACTGATTGTTTTTTACTTGTTTGAACAAGTTTGACACCCGACTCCTTTTACACGGTCTTTCACTCTAGCTGTGTATTCATCACCACAATTTTTGCAGAGCCACCAAACGTTATTGTATGAAGTAACGGAAACATCTTTAGCTGTTTTATGTACACCAAACAATGTACCATTGCGATCAGGATGCCATTCAGCTGCAATCTCTGGATACATCATAAAAAGAGAATTCTCTATTTTTATACATTCTGGACAACGGGACTTATTCTTAATTCTTTTTCGAATTTTTTCCCGCCAAACATGTCCTTTTTCACATACCCACGCTACTTCCTCATTTGAATTGTACACTACCTCCTGTGGAGTTATCCCATTGTTAATGGTAGACCATTCTTTTATTAGCTCGGGATGAACGGTTGCCAAACAGTTCTTTTCGTAAGCCTTTTTATCTGAGCAATAGACACACACACTTTTTGGGTTGTGAACACGATCTTTCACCGTTTCTTCCCACTCATGTCCTCTTTTACACACCCACCATCTCTGCGGCCAAACCTCCTTGCTATCTACATCTCCAGAAGTAAGATTTAGGTTACGTGTTGGATGCCATTGTTGACAGAGTTCAGGATCGGCCTCCGCTAATGTCTCACGTTTAACCTCTCCAAACTGATACGATCGCTTTAACGCCCTTTCTTCTCTGACACAATCGGAACATTCCAAGTTCTTTTTATATCGCTCACGAATGGTCGCTCCCCATTCATGTCCTTTTGAACAAACCCACCATATGTATTCATAACTGCCAAAACTCGTTTGGCACGGTTCTATACCTTTATTTTTTGTAGGATGCCATTGTAATAATAATTTACTCGGTAATAACATCTGCTTCAAATTCTCAACCCTTTCTCATTCAAACAGCACGCATAATAAAAAAGAACTACACAAAAGACCTCTGTGTAGTTAATTATACCTATAAACCTATGAAAAGAACTTGGGAAAATTATAGTTAAATAGACCTTATAAACATAGGTATGTATTTGGTTTTTTCCCAACTTTGTACGTTTAGAAATTTTGCATTAGTCTCTAACATGTTAATAAAGAAGCTCTCCTTCATAAAAGAAGGAGAGCTTCTTTAGATTATATTGATTTCTAATACTTACTGATACTCACTTTTCCAGAAAAGAACGTTGCTCCACCACCCATATCTGCTATACGATCAGGCGTTAGTGAATTGACTAGATGCTTCGTGTCTTGATCTGCTCCCCATAACCCCTGGGTAACCGCTACACCACGGAGAACATTCTCACCAACACTGGCTATTAGTATACATTCTCCTTGTTCATTCCACACGCGTACCCTATCTCCGTCTTTAACTCCTGCTTGATCTGCATCAAACTGATTCAAGACAATCTCAGGTTCTTTTTCTAACCGTGTATGTTTGTCCTGGTTGGCAAACGTAGAGTTAAGGAAGTTATGATTCGGCCCTGCAATAAATTGTAGTGGATGATCAGAATCGTTAACTAAAGGAATATAAGTAGGTAGTGCAGGATAGCCGTCCTGCTTCATTTTCTCAGAATATAATTCTATTTTTCCGCTCGGGGTTGGGAGCTCTGTTGGAAATTCCACCTTTGCCTTGACGTATTGTTTTTTACTCAGTACCTCAAAGTCTATTTGCTCAATACTCGGATTTGAACGTAAATCTAAGGCTTGATCTATCAGTTCTGCTTCTGTTTCTTCAAATGCTTTTTCTGTAAAATCCATGCCTTTAGCAAGGAGACGGAACACCTCTACATTAGACTTTGATTCCCCGTAAGATTCGATCACAGGCTGTTGAAGCTGAATGTAATGATGCCAGTATGACGTGTAAAAATCTGTGTTCTCAAACGAAGACGTAGCAGGTAAAACGATGTCAGCATATTTTGCGGTCTCCGTTAAAAATAAATCATGAACCACTGTAAACAGGTCTTCTCGTTCCAAGCCTTTTCGAACCTTATTCCCCGCAGGTGCTACAACAGCCGGATTCGTCCCATATACAAAAAGTGATTTTATAGGAGGATCTAAAGTGAGCAAGGCTTCTCCAAGCAGATTCATGTTGATCACACGTGTGTTTTTATTTGCCTGCAGATCTGGCCGTTGTAGATTAGCAGTGTTAAACGCAAGATAAGCTGAATTCCCTTTTATCGCTCCTCCACCTTTTACAAGCCATTGACCTGTTAAAGCCGGCAAACAAGAGACTGTTCTCACAAACATTCCACCATTATCATGATGTTGTGGTCCGTTTCCAATGCGTAGAAACGCAGGAGATGTTTGACCGTACATCCGAGCAAGTTTCAAAATATCCTCTACAGGTACACCCGTGATGCTTGAAACCGTAATCGGATCATACTGCTCAACATGTTTTCGTAACTCTTCATGTCCAACAGTGTATTGGTCCATAAACGGTTCATCCACCATATCTTCAGCAAAGAGAATATGCATCAATCCCAATGCGAGAGCCGTATCTGTTCCTGGTAAGATGGGGATGAACCAGTCTGCAAATCTAGCAGTCTGATTTTTATGAACATCAATGACGACAATCTTTGCTCCATTTTGTTTACGTGCTTGTTGGGCAAGTGAAACTTGATGCATATTCGTACTAACAGCGTTAATCCCCCAGAAAATGAACAGTTTGGAGTGAATGGTATCCTCAGGGTCAATACCGAAACTCGCACCCATCGTATATTTGTAGCCCGCTGCACCTGCTGAATTACAGATGCTTCGATCTAGTTTTGAAGCTCCTAGTCTATGAAAAAAACGGCGGTCCATTCCTTCAGCTGCAAGATTACCCATATTTCCATAAAAGCTGTATGGCAGAATGCTCTCAGCACCCTCGGTTTGAAGCAAATCCTTCCATTTCGCAGTGATGGTGTTAATCGCTTCATCCCAGCTTATTGGTTCAAAATGTCCTTCACCTTTCGCTCCAATACGCTTCATCGGATATTTTAACCGCTTTTCATCATATAGGCGTTCAGTCATGTTTCGAACTTTATTACAAATAAAGCCCTTCGTGACCGGATGATCCGGATCACCTTCAACTTTTACAATTTTTCCGTTTTCTTTATGGAGGAGCAACCCACATTGATCGGGACAGTCTAAAGAACAAACCGATGGAAAAACACCGTTTGGGCTATCTACAAAACTGGTCATATGCATTCTCCTTTCCAAGATGTAAGGTTCATACCTTTTTGTTGTTTTTCAATTTTAAGTAGTACTTGCAGTACTTACAAAAAGGATAAATAATCCTCTTCAAGGCGAATACCGTGTATTCTTGCCCAATCTGAAGTGGTACTCCATAGATCGCCTACAAAGCGTTTTAATTTTTCTACATCTGTATGTAACGATAGTACTTCTTTGATGTTTGTTTCAAAATGGTCTGGCAAAGATTGAAAGCTAAAAGCTTCTTCATACATGGATCTACTTGATAAGAATTTGTGCCGATTTTTTAACCCAACTAACATAGTAGTCCAATATGCTACTTGCCGTGACTCATGTGCAGCTACAATCGAGTCTGAATCTTTCAATGTGAATATTTTATAAACATGTTCATACATGTCTGCAAGAGCATCTTTCATTAAGATGTTGAAATTTGTTTGTGACTCCGTTTCCAATGCTATTTCTTTTAGAGTCTCATATAAGTTTGTTGGATCATAAAGTATCTTACTCGTAAAAAACACATCTCCCTTAACACACCATTCATAATCCATGCTTCTTGCTTTCGAATGAATCTTCTCAACTGTATTAAAACTAATCCCTACGAACATTTCTTTATAAAAGAAAGCATACCATTCACTCTCTCTTCCATCCACTACTACACGCAACTCCAAATCTGACTCGGGACGATCCATTCCTTTAGCAGTTGACCCTTCAATGGCTACGGAAATTAAACGTTCTTCATACTTCCTTAAAAGGGTCTCAAATATCTCATGTGCAACATATAATCTGTCATCTGTAGTAAATTCTTGAGGTTTCCATCTATTCATCGGTGAGCTCCTTTTAAAGCAGCAATCTACTTTTTAGACGCTTTTATTATAAATGTAGCGGGAACAAGGTTTGCTTTTTGAGTAGAATACCATCTGGAAGGATCCTTAGAATGCTCAACTGGTAAGCAAACATCATCTATTACTTTTTCTAACACAAAGCCAGCATCAATCATAGCATTTATATATGTGCTTAACTTTCTATGATGAATGACAGCTAGATTATGCCAACCTTCATTATATTCCGGTCCTTCAATCACATAAGATTTGTTAAAGGTGAACGAAGATTCCTCGTACTTCAATCGATCGTGAAGCGGATGTTCCCAACTGAAGACAAACGTACCACCAGGTTTTAAATAGTCGTATATATGAGAAAAAGTTCGACTTAAATCTGTTGTCCAGCCTAAAGCGTAGATCGAATAAACCATATCAAAATATCCGATCGGTAACCCTGGGTTTTCTTCCATAGGAGATTCTATTAATTTCACCTCTGCTTGTTGGTTTTTTAGCACCGATTTCGCAGTCTCGATCTGTTTTGTGCACAGATCTAATCCCCATAATTCTTTAGCCCCTTCTTTCCCCATATATTGCAAAGAATGACCACTACCACAACCAATGTCCAAAACCTTTTTACCGCATATCGAACCAAATAACTGAAGTTCTAGTTCACTTAATGTAAATGGGCCGTATTCTGGAAGTGCTGTTCGACCGAAAAAGCGTTCGGCTGATACCTCCCACCTTTGCTTATTCATTTTTAATATTTCCGTTGCTTCCACAAATGCCACGTCCTTTATATCGTATTAATGCAGATTAGTATCCTGATTCATGAGAATAAAAACTTCCATATAAAATCATGGTAATCCTTCTTGGCTTAAAGAAATTTAAACGAGTAAGTATACAACGTACACATAAATAATTTACTTTCATAACGAAATTTAACATATAATGGAATAAAGTGGTTATATGAAAGGAGAGTTATTGATGAACTTAGCAAATAGAGGAGCCATATGGGGATTAACCATTTTAGCTTTCTTTACAATCGTTTTTACTTTCGTTGAATTAAATCAACCTTATGAATCACCTGAAGACGCTCAATCTCGATTTGAACTCCATATCCCGCCCTTATATACAATTTTAATGGTTAGTGCTACATATATCGTTTTTAAATGGAACAAAAAGTTGCATCTTTTTGCTGGACCCTTATTTATATTATTAGGGGGGTTTTGGTATCTTTGGATTTTCAGAACCTTTACAACAGGATGGGTTATGATGCAAGGTTTAGTTGGACTCTTAATTAGCATAATCATTTGCTTTATCCTAATGATATTTCATCTGTTTACAATTCGGAAAAGAACAAGATAAGCCCTCCATTTTATTTTCATATAAGAAAATCATGGGAAATGAAAAAAGTCAGCAGATTATTCCGCTGACTTTCTTGTTGTTTTTTTATAAAGATGTTTCGGTTTTCTTCGATTTAGCCGGTGCAAACCATCCTATTAGTGCGATACCCACTAATACACCGTAGAAGATGACAGTCCAAACTGTACTGTGTGGAAAATCGTGATTTAATACCCCGATATCTTTGTGAGCAAGTGTAATTACAGCTAGCTTTACTCCAACCCAAGCAACAATTGCATAGGCTGTTGTTTCAAGTGCAGGACGTTTATCAAGTAATTGAACAAACCATGTTGCTGCAAACTTGATAAGAATCAGACCCGCAACTCCTCCAAGAACAACTACGATGAATTGTCCTGCATCCATTCCACCAAAGTCACCAAGTGGGGAATCTGGGAGTCCTAGCGCTAAAGCTACTGCAGCAAGAATCGAATCGATCGCAAATGCTAAGTCAGCGATCGCGATCTTACCAACTGTCGGCCAGAATCCTTTTCCTTTTGCTTCTTCCTCTACTTCTTCTTGAATCTTTTCGTTCTGTTTACCGAATTTAGCTTGAATCACATGTTTTAATCCAAGGTATAACAGATAAGCTGCTCCAATCGCTTGGATCTGCCAAACGTTCGCGATGAACGAAATTGCAAAAAGTGCACCAAATCGGAAAACGAATGCCATAATAATCCCATAACTAATCGCTCGTTTTTTCTGATCCTCAGGTAAATGTTTTGCGATAACCGCTAGTACAAGGGCATTGTCAGCAGATAACAGACCTTCAAGACCAATTAGAATCAATAATGCCCATCCGTACTCTAACCAAATTGAATCCATCCATGAATCTCCTTTCAAATCGTAAAAATAATATGTAATATCCATAGAATGACCATTTTAGTCGCAAGATACTCTTCTAAAAGTTACCTGCACTATGATGAACAACTCTATACTAAAAAGATTATATATTATTTTTTAAGTTTTTACCTTATTTAATCAAATTTAAAACTTAACAAAGTTAGATGTTTAAAGGGTTTAGAGAGTTTTTTTCTGATTCACCATCAAATGTTTCTGCTCTTTTTTCATCCAGCCTTCTACTGATATTTTGAACATTTAAACAACCGGGATCCTCATTAATAAACCGATTTAATTGTCCAATAAGAGCTATCCATTCCAAAGTTTCTGGATGGTCACTAGTCATGTTTGGGACCTTCTTCCAAAGCTTTAATTCTCTTTCTTCAAATAATGATTTTCTATATCTTTCTTGAAGTTCTTTATCATTATTAGCTAATTGCATGACTTTTTGGATGGCGATTTCATTACTCTCATCTTCCATCGCCATTCCGTGAATCAATTCTTCGGTTTCAAGTGTTTATTAGAAAAATAACAAAGATCTATCATAGGAGGATAGATCAACTGCTATCACTTTTCATTCTTTCTCTAGCACTTTGAGTGTGTTTCGTTACGGAGGCTAACGAAAAAGCTTTTCCAAGTCCAATTCTTGGCATATTGTTATAAATGGCTTCTGCACTCCGTTTTTCAATTTTGTAGCTTTCATGAAAGATACCTACACTACCATCGTCACCTATTTTTTTGTTGAATGCTTTCCAAGCTACTGAGTGAGTTTTACCGTGTGCATAAGTTTCGAGTTGATCAAAGCTTTTCCAATATTGAATCAGTGTTACTCTTCTCCAACTAAAATGAAATTCTGCATGTAAAAAACCGATGTCAGGGTTGTGATAAAGTTCTCTTATCATAGGACCCATGGCTTTAAATACAGGTATCCACTTAGAAAATGAAAGCAGCTTATTCACTCGCATACCAATTACAAAAACAACAAAGTCTCCCTCCACCGCTGCTACATGTCTTCCCTTATGAATATTCTTCATATTCCCCTCTCCTTTATCGGTTGGAAGTTTTTATAGATCCTACTCTAAATTAACATTAATTGGTATTAGTTAGGAAAATAAATGTAAAAAAACTAACAAACCGATGCATTTACGAGAGGATGGTTCAGTGAACAACTTACAACGTTGTATAACAGGTGAAACGTTTGGTGCAGCATTTATAAGAGGAGATTTTCCATTTATCTATGATCAAACATCAAGTAATTTCAAAAAAGTTGTTTCGGTTCCAACTATGTAAGAGAAAAAGAATTAGCTCAGCTTACTTCTAATCAATTTCTCTAAGCTTGCCACTTTGTTTTGAAGATCATCGATTTCTTTCTGCATTTTATCTTTTTCTTGGTCTGATTGAAAATCATCTACTTGTGACTCAAAATCACTCGCCACATCAGAATTAAGCTGTATAATTGCTCCTATTGTCGTCACTGCATCGCCTACAGTAGTAATAACTCCTCCTATAATACCTAGTATATTTCCTGCATTATTCGGTGGGTTATATTGAAACGTATTCGAGCTATTGTTATTGCCATTATCATTGTTATCTGGAGGTGGATCTGCAGGATATACAAACGGATAACGCTTCTTGCTCATAAGACTCACTCCAAGGGCAGAAATAGTATTGACCTCTTATTTTTATGCGTTTTGTTTATAAAATGTACATTGTACAAAGATAAGTATGAATTCTTTTTCCTCATTAATACTAAGAACATTGAAGAAGTCTTTGAAAGTGCGATTCTTATGTTCGGCAATGATGGTTTAGAACTTGGTTTTCCTGTTAAATCAAAATATCCTGAAGTTTGGAACAAAATGGACTGAAACAAGGATTGCCCTACGATACCAATTGATGTTGATATTAAATCAACAATCATAGACAACAGAATCATTAACTAATAATAAAAGTCAGGAAATAAGTGTTACAGCTTATCTTCCTGACTTGTTTTTTAAGTTATTCTCTTAAATGGTAGATAAAACTTGATCAAGTTCTTGACTCTTTTTTACAACATCCGGATTTGTAAGACTTCCTTTTCATTAGCTACCTGACTGAATTCTTGGTTTTAATTGTAATTCCTTTTCTTCAAGTGACTTATCTTTATACAACTCATACTCCCATTCTTTCTTTCTGAAATTGTTCTTACCTATACTCATCGTTCACAAGAATATGATCAAATCTTCTTATCTCGATTTACGTTATAGAGATTGGAAAGTTCCTGAATTCCAAAGGGTATTACTGTTAAGATAAAACCAAAAATCATTGAACAATTCAGAAATCTTATGGTAACATTTATAAAAATAAACAAATTAGTATAAGTATACATATTTTGGAATTCATTTGATGGGGTGACACTATGTCAGTTGTATTAAATAAATTTTACGACAACAAGAAAGGATATTTTCACATCCCTGTTGTATGGCGAGAAGAATTTCAGTTTCAAATTGGAGAAAAAGTAGGCGTTGATGTTAAAGATGGAATCATCATCATTGATAAGATGAACGAAAGACGATTTACCCCGATAATAGGTGTAAAAGGAAGACTCACTATCCCCATAGAAATCAGACAACAATTAAAAAGCCATACCTATCAATTAATTGCGGTCCAAGAAACCGAACAGTTTATTTTAACGCCTGCTTAAGTAAGAGTTTAAAAGGCTTCTTTATTTGAAGACATTTTTATACACAAATTTAAATTTTCCTTATCACACAAGTCACAATACCAACATTTTATAATAAAATGAGAAATTTCATGTTTCCTTGATTGACCTTTCTCCCAATATCTTTTAAAATCCATTGGAATTAGAAAATAATTTTGCTTATTTTCCGCATTCTATTGGTATAGTGAGAGTGGGAGTTGAAAGAATGTTTAACTTAGAATGGTTTAATAAATTGCCTGTAAAAATTTTAATTGTGGCTTTTGTTATCGTAATCACCGCATACTTTATAAGAAAATCAGTTCGAATATTCTTTGATAAAACAAGTTTTCTAGATGAAAACCGTGAAGAAACGTTGATGCACTTTACAGATCAAGTGATCAAGGTGCTTGGATTGGTGTTCTTCTTCATTTATGTTTTTAGTCATTTCTTCGATCTAGCGAGACTTGTAACAGGTTCTGTCGTTGTCGCCGGTGCTCTCGCATTGATTTTTCAACATATTATACGAGATTACATTATGGGGCTAGCCTACTTGTTTGAAAGACAGATCAACCTTGGTGATTATGTGATCATCAACGGTAACAAACAAGGCAAAATCGAGGAAATTAGCATGCGCCACTTGAAGATTCGTCAATACGACGGATATTTATACACCGTTTCCTATGGAAGTATCAACGAGCTTCAAAACGGAAACCGCGGGATGCGGCGAGTAAACGAAAGCCTTATCCTCAACTACAGACAAAATCCAGACGAGGCGTTTAAGGTCATGGAAGAAGTGGCGAGAATCTGCAACGAGAAATATAGCGATTACCTCTTAACAGATCTGGACGGTAAACCTGTAGAGAAATTTAAATTCAACCAAATTACCGAATTGAACGTCGATTATAAAGGACACCGTTATTCTCTCTCTGGCATTGTAAAAGAAGCTTATTTTGTAGATGCAAGCAAACGTGTAAGGTATGAATTAGCGCTCGCGGCATATGTAAACAACTTAATGATGGCTGAAAACGGAGAACTAGAATTGAATAAACGTCCCGGTTCTCAATCTTCTGTCTAAGAAACATTAGGATCAAGCAGGCTGTAAATCGCAGCCTGCTTTTCTACAAGCTAGATGTCAAAAATCATCTTCATTAAGAAATGGCAAGAACTTGATCATCCTCCCTCTTGCCATTGATTTTCACATTTTTCTTTGAAATTCCTTTTTTGTGAAATCCAGCTTTCAACAATATCTTAAGAGAACCTATATGATGATGCATAACTTCTGCTTCTATTCGATGAAGTTAAGATCATTGAACGCAAAATCCATAAGGATCGGAAGTGCTTGGGTCATATACCCTTTACTGTTATGTACTTTATCAGGAGAATACCCTATCATCCCTTTCTATCTTGAAGGAAGATGCCAAACGAGTACCCTAACCCTTTCTCTTTTCGCTCTTCCATCTCTTTTAATCTCCTAGCTTGACCATCTAAAGAATAAAAATCTGACTCTCTCTCTGGTGCATATGGCTGAAAAAACTCTCTGTTTCTTGTTGCATTATAAATAACGCTTGCAGATCATTGATTGTTAAAAGTTTAATAGAAATGTTCTTCTTCATCTATGTCCTCCATACTCATTAACTACCTTAATAATCATTCAACTGAGTAAGGTGAAATCCTCTACTCTCATCATTGATCAAATCGTTGTTTAACATATGTACAAAATATGTAGAAGTTTGTTTAAAGTAATGATATATTATAAACAGATAGACTTTATGGGAGAGAAAAAAATGAATACAAAATTAAATACGTGGATTAAAAAACACAATTTAGACCTACAATGGCTGCAAGAAGCCGGAAAGTTCCCTTCCAATCAAGTACAGAAACTGTTAAACGATCCTACCTACAGACCTGACGGAACTACAATGAGAATTGTACTAAGTATTGTTAAAAAGAAAGAAGACACATCAAAATTAAGTGATTTTTGGGATGTTTAAAAATAGGACTTTCCCTTATAATTGATAAAAATAGTGACTTGTCTAGATCAATTTACCCTCCAACTGCATCTACTAAAGTATGAAATGTAGGAGGTGCTATCTTGGGTAAAGACAAGCATTGTAAAAAAGAAAAGAAAAAGGTAATCTGTTGTGATCCTATTTATATCATTGAGGATTCATATACAGAGAAAGAAGTCACTTTCGTTCATCCGATCATTCGTGTAAAACGTGAACACATTAAATATGTTCGCCGTGACGTTTATAAGGAGAAAGTCATTAAAGAAGTGATTGATCCTGGTTCTCCAACAAAATGCGATTGTAATAAAAAGCACAAAAAATGTAAGAAAAAAAGCAAAAAGAAGTAATTTTAAAGGATAATTACTCTTTCTGAATGGAACCCCCGACCGTCGTGATCGGGGGTTTTGCTATGCTTTGAATTAAAATTGTGTATGTACGGAACGTGTTTTTATATTTCTTACACGTTCACCGCTAAATGGATGATTTTCACCTGTAAAGTTATGTTTACCACCAACGTTTTACGAATCTTCACCTGTAAATGAGGTTGAACACCTAGGATTTGAAACTGACCACCTATAAACGTTCATTTTACTCAAAATGATCATGAATATGTCTAACTTTACTATATACTGTCCTAGCTGATCTCCACTCCCATTTCAAATATCAACTCAACCAAGTGATTTAACCATTTGATATACTGTTTACATACAAAACGTTCATTTTTAATCTAACTATTGAGGAGTTGAGTAAACAAATGAAAGATCATTACAAGGTGTTAGTTGGTGAAGGAAATGCTGATTTAGATCAGCGACTTTCTGATGAATTAGACAAAGTGAACGCCGCTTCAACGATCGGAACTCCTGCTGCTCGAGAACTGACGATACAAATTATAGATAATCATGGTGAACTTGCAGCAGGCATAAGTGGCTGGACTTGGGGAGTTGCCGCTTGAATATCTATGACATGGGTGCTGGAAGATGTTCGTAAGGATGGGCTTGGTACAAAATTACTTCACGATTTTGAACAAGAAGCTATAGCACGTGGTAGCACACACGTCTTCACGACTTCCTTCACCTTTCAAGCACCGGGATTCTATGAGCGTCATGGCTATCAAGAACTGTTTCGTTGGGAAGGATTACCTACTCCAGGAGCGGCGGACATACATTTTAGAAAAGAATTAGTAGATCTATAAAATAAAAATGGTGTATACCCATTATTGAGGTGTACACCATTTACAACTATAACTATCTAAAGAAATCCTCTAAAGCTTGCTGAAGTGTAGCTTTTGTCTGAGCTTTGCTTTCAAAAGACAATCCGATAGTTGTTATTTTGCGTACAATTTCGGGACGTAAACCAGTAATTACACACTCACACCCCATCAAGTTCGCACCTTCCATTACTTTCATGATGCGCGCAATCGCTTCTGTCTCCATTTGAGCGATACCCGATAAATCAATAACTAAAGTACCCATGCGAAGTCTGCTGATTTCTAAAAGAACCTTTTCTTCAATTGAGTCTGTTCGATATGTATCAATATTTCCAACTAGCGGAAGCACACAAACCTTAGATGTGATCGGTATAATTGGAACAGAAAGGTTTTCAACAAGTGTATTTTTAGACTCGATTAGCTTATCTTTGTATTCTGAATAACTTAAAAAAAATTCATTCAAAAATTTATCAATGCAATCATTAATTTGTCTCTCTGTGATAAAAAAACTCTCTGCTTCTACTTCAATATCGTTCAATTTATTATATTCCTGCAAGTATTTCCAAACAGTTCTTCGAATGGCATGAACCCATTCAAGTTTGAATGCTAGCGTAAGGCTATGAGATGCCCACGAAACACCTTCAATTTTTGCAAATTCTTCTAATTCACGGTCTTTCCCTTGGATGGTGTACATTACAAGTTTATGAGCATTAGACAATAAATCGATATTACCAACCAACATTATTTCTTCAATTTTTCCACGAACATTTCGGGCTTCACTTAATAAAGATTCTTGGAACTCTTCTCTGTTATTAGTAAAGTATTCGATATAATCCTTTTCCAAGACTAAACCCATTGTGCGCACTCCTTTTTGAAAATTTCACCTACTTTTGTACTATTGTACCACTTTCAAAAAAGATGAAAGTAAAAATTTTGTATTTAAAACTGTTTTATCCGTTATGTCATTATTCTCACATATTTTAATAAAAAAACCGCAACAAATTTCGTTACGATTCTTCAAGGTAGATAAGTATTCTTCATTCAGGATTTAGTTGTTTACCAAAGTAAATCCTTTTCATATCCTAACTCAATGAGCAAATGACCAGCTGTCTTCTTGAAGGCATCAGAAATCTCTTCATCAAACTCTTCTTTCCAGTTACCGATTGTTCCTTTTCTGAACGTAGCAGAGTCTTGAGTTGAAATGTTTTCTTTCGCACGCTGGATAACGGTGTGATCGAGGTTTTCAAGTTCTTCTTCCATAATAAATTTTACGATTTTCTGAACGGATTGGTCTAGCGAATCTTCACTTCTCAATAGTTCTTCAAACTTTATAGAAAGCACGTTAGGTGCCGTTAACCATCCTTTAAATTCCGAAAACCAATCATGAATATCTTGATGACCTACTTCAGGAATTCCTCTTATGATTAATAACATTCGTTCGCTTTTAGAGAGTTCTTTTTGCTGAAAGTATTGATGAAGAGGAGCATCTATCTTCTCAATATAATAATTATAAGAGACAACAACATCACGCAAGTCTCGATAGAGAAAGATTTGCTTCATATCGAGATCTTGAAGAATCTTCTCCCAAGGTGTGGAATAATAAATGTGCCCAGACAAAAATTCGTTCTCTTTTAGTTTCTCTAACTCGCGCTGATGTTCAGCTAATTGAGCTGAGATCCCTTCATAGAGATGTAGATTTTGATCAAATGTTAGGGAACGAATTCCTGTTAGTATTTGAAACATAAGATGTGTCCCGCTCTTTGGAAACGAATTAAAGAAAAAAGGACTTATTGCTTTACTCATTTTTAACGATCACCTTTTCTATTTACATGACTTGCCTTTCATATTTTATTCACTTTATTTTAATTCGCTTGTACAACCGCCTGTTCATATAATTTTCCACTAACACAAAAAGAATTTTGAGATACATCCACTTTTATCATTCAACGTGCGAAACCTATAAAGTAAGACCTTAACCCCTAATTGTTAGCAAGATGAAACCGAAAAAAGGCAGGGATGCACTGATGCACTCCTTGCCTTTTGTCGTAGAATTCGTTTTAATTAGGATCAGGTAAAACCCATTTCGGTACTGCTTTTATATAGAATAACTCACCGATTAGCTCAACAATTGTTTGCGTTACGATTACCGCTGCAGCTATTGTACGCCAAGAATCTGGTAATGCAAGGGCTAATGGGAGAACGACCAGGGAATTTCTTGTTCCCATGCTAAAGATCAATGCTCTTCCTGCACCTACATCTAAAGAAAATATCCGTGCAATCAAGCGAGACACGAACGGCATGATGATTAAAAATAAAATGTAGATCGGTACAACGTTTATGATGATATTAAAATCACTGTAGACTTTTCCAATTTGTGAAGCTACGACTACGATCAAGACGAAAGCCATGAACGGAACAGGTAACCAAGCAGTAAATTCCAAGGCATTTTTACCTAGTGTTTGTTTTTTTGCCCACAACTGTGTAAGGACTGCTAGTAATAATGGGATTACAATGAGTAAGAAAAATGCTTCTAAAAAAGGCTGAATCTGCACCACAGTTATCATCTCTTCCCCTATGTATAACCACAAATAAAGAGGAAGTAAGACCATTTGAACAACAAACAAAAGTGGTGTTGCCGCAAGCATCAATTTTTCGTTTCCTTTTCCCAACTGAGTAAAGACAATTACATAATCAATACACGGCGTAAGAAGAACTAAGCAAATCCCTAATAGTATTGGTGGGGACTGCGGAAAAATAGAAGTAAGAATCCATACAACGATGGGTACACATACAAAATTCCCGATTAATAAAGCGAGCATGAATCTGATGTTTGAAGCAGCTTCTCTGAGTTTTAAAAAAGGAATTTGTGCAAACATCCCATACAGAAGGATAGCGATTAGCGGAGAAGTCATCCATTGAAGTATAGCTCCTAAACTCCCAAACACGAGGCCGATAAAGCCACCTACTAGTAAAGAGATACCGTAAATCCATATTTGTTGATTTTCAAGCCCTTCCCTCGTGACCATCTCTAACCTCCCTCTATTTAATCTTTACTTACCTAATATTACTTTACAAAATATTAATATACCATTCTCGCTAACAATAAAAAAGAACCGCCTGTTTTCAGACGGTCCACTCTTGTATTAAATGTGTTAAGCGCGTTCCAATACTTTGGCCAGCATATGGTGAATAACCTCGTGATCGCGTGGATCGTGCAATCGATATTCTTCACCCGGAAGTGTATACCACTCTGCCGCTCCCGCATATGTGATGGCAAGCTTCAAAATACCTTCTTCATTACAACTTGTCTTAAGCTCGAGCTCCCCGCTGATCACGCCGACCTCTTTAGTCATTACACCATGAGTTGCCGTAAAAACCGTTGATTTCTCTTCCATTGGAACAGCTCCCCTCTTTTAAACAAGTTCATACCATGTTTATACTCTAATTCTATTAATACGTGCAAGTGTTAAGCATGCTTTGAAGTTGTGTTTTTTCCGCTGATTGAAGATTTAAACCCCAGTTGTACTTTGTTTGAATCCACCATTTTGCATAGCCACAATTAGCTGCAGTACGAGTAGGCTTCCAAGTTGATGGATCTTGGTCCCCCTTTGATCGATTTGAACTTGCCGTTACGGCAATAAGTTGTGGTCCTGTAAGGTCGTTTGCAAAAGCCTCACGCTTTGTAGTCGTCCAACTGCTTGCTCCAGAACGCCAAGCTTCAGCTAATGGTACAATATGATCAATATCGAGATCAGATGGATTCTTAACCGTTACACCGTCATAATAGCTGTACCAGCTTCCCGATGTAACAGGACAGTCTCCGCTAAATGAGTCAGCATCACGCTTAAGAACAACTTGACGTGTATCACATCCTCCACCTTGACTCGACCAGTGTGGAAAAAGATCGCGAGAATAGCCTGTCATTGAACCTTCTGTCTTAACCACTAATGCATTCAACTGAGATTGTGCAGCAGATTTAGTAGGTGTTCCTGGCGGTAGCGCCCATGCCCTCTGTTGATCATCAGATGAAACAAACACAAAAGCCATTACCAGTGTAAAAACAAATGAACACAACATCGATTTCTTCAACATGCTTAAATCCTCCATTATGTAGTTTTTTTGAATCGTTATCATTTTATAACATGTCTTTACGGATTGGCATTACGAATTTAGCAATTAAACATAATCTAGACCATCGATATAGTTGAATAGTCTAGTTTTTTAAGGCTAAAATCCTTCTCGAAAACCATTATAGTACAATATGATTATTTGTTTTTGTGACTACACTATTGCATCGCAGGCTGTTTTTCTCCTGGGAGAGGAGCAGGATTTATGCTTTGATCGTTTGGAGATAGGTCAATGCCATAATCTTTCGCAAACACCATGTGAGTTTCTTTTAAAACATTCTCGTGGTTTAGGTCCAAGTTAAAAACACGAGCTCCGCGAAGTCGATTCTTCTCGTCACCAGGAAGTCCGTACGCTCCAAATCCAGTACTTCCCCCATATCCGAGCATAATGCCATAATAGTTTCCAGCGTATGTGTTGATATGATCATGTCCACAGAAGACTCCCTTTACATCGCCTCGATGCTGCATCGCTGAGAATAAGCCAGAATTGATCGGACCCGGACATTCATCTTCGTTTCTCTCACCTGTTATCTGATGCTTGTTTTTAGCACGTGCATGATCAGTTTCTGTTCGGCCATCTACACTCGAATACCACATATAACGGTGCTCCCATAACGGGATGTGTATAAACATGAGAGAAGGCACCTTAAATCCAAAATGGTTTTCGATCTTTTGAGACGTTTCATTGTACCAGCTGACTTGATCAAAACGAACCCAGTCCCATGTTGGATAACCCTCAAAATCTTGACCCGCAATCTCTTTTGGTGCGTAACGTCCACTATCCATCAACCAGAAATTAAAAGCAGGCTTCTTGCCTTTTGCGTCCCACACGAGTAGACTCATGTTCCCGGTTCCTGTGATGTGTTTTGCACCATTATCGTTCACATTGTGTTTGTAAGATTGGTAGAATGCTAGCATCTTACTCTCATCCACACCGCTTTTTGGGGTAGAATCTTCATCATGATTTCCAAATGTAACCGCCCACTTGATTCCTCTCTTTTCCATCGGCCCGGCAACATTGTTCATCGCCTGTTTCATTTCGAGGTCAGTATCACATCCGCCGGTGATATTATCCCCGTTCAGTACAACAAAATCAGGTTTCTCGGCATCTAACACTTTTTCCATCAATTCAATCGTTCGGCGATCAATGCGTTCATCGTCTTGTGTATCATTAAACTGAACGACCTTGAACTTTCCATTCGAATGAAACTTCAGTACTTTTTCTTCTTTTCGATCAGCATGGACTTTCTCGGTGAATAAGTTAGAAGTATCACCTAGCGAACCAAGTGTTAACGCTAATGTGCTCGCTCCTCCGATCTTAATAAAATCGCGACGATTCACTTGTTTAGAAGTCATTTTGCTACCCCTCCGTGATTATGTATGTTGATTTGTTACAAGATTAAGAGTAGCAATGCTATTTTTAGGAAGTGTTTGATTGGTGTAAATGTTGTGTGAGAGTAGTGATTGTGAGATTTTACAAATTGGTGCCCCCACAAAGTTGAAGAAATGGATATATAATAGGCTTAACCATAAAATGTGTTTCATTTGGAGGTTTGTATGTTTAAATCTAATAATGTTCCGATCTCTGTGGGCAATGTGTATGCCGTCAAGTTACCTGATGGCCGCTATGGAGCAATCAGAATTGTTGATAAACATAATCGATCTACAACTCTCGTAACCACTCCCTTGTTGATGGTAAAGCACCTAAAGAATTAATTTTCATTGGTAATATTCAGATGAAAGAAGAACGCCGCTTTCCCGGTTATAGTGGCGATTGGGATAAAGACACGGGAATAGAAGCTTATTATGAATGGCGTTGGGAACATGATCGAGAGAACTTTGAAATAGAAATGCGACAAGATGAGGAAAGAATGGCTAGAGAATCACTTGCTGAAGTTCAAGCACCTAAGAAAATGATGAGTGAAGAAATGTTTTGGTCTTTCATCTCTTTAGTAGATGATGAAGATACGGAAGCTGCTATTCAGAAGTTAGCAGGACTAGGTGTACGGGATATTAAGCAGTTTGAAGAAACCTTGTCTTATAAACTCTTTCAATTAGATACAGAAGAACACGCACGCAATATTGGAGTTTATTCCTACAAGGACGAAAATGAGCATTTTTTATATTTTCGATGCGCTGTCATTACCAAAGGTAGAGATTTTTATGAATTGGTATTACAAAACCCCATACATATGCCTGAAAACGATACGTGTGAGCCCCTACTCGATCTAGCTTCTGAAGCGTATGAGCTTCGCACCGGTAAAATTTTCGAATATGATACTGGTTGTGATTATGAAACTTTCTCCAATCACAAAGGTTGGGAATAGCGTGACTAAGTGCTTTAGCTAAGGGTATAACCCATGCAAAATTTGTCGATATTTAGCAACTCGTCGATAAATGATTGAAACTTGTGGAATTATTATTCAAACTCGTGGAATTATTGAGAAAATTTATGGATTTACGCTATAAACTTTTTGAATAACGTGGTTGAATACCCTATATGGTATATATTGTGGATAAGAACAAGCCGCTAAAATGGAGCATAATTACAGATTTTCTCCTAGTTACAACTCACTGTTCTCTTAAAAAGCAAGAAAGTGATTTCAAGCAACTTTTTTTCCTCAGAAATAACCATTCACCATCACTTTATGATCATTTTGATTTACTCCTAGCCTATGTTTAACCTCAAACACAGGCTGGTTCTTTTTCAACCACCCAATCCTGTAACGGTGGACAGACTGTATCCATATTTTATTAGGAGGAATTTGAGCAGAGACTCTCTACTCGTTCTAGATCTGACAAAAAACAAGGAGGTGTTTGTATTGGATAATAAACACCAATGGAATTTGGATGGATTAAGTACTGGAGACTTTCAAGTTAGTGGCGGTCAGCCACATCATCCCCAAGAACAGCAAGCACAAGACCCTCGTCTTATCATTCCTGGCTGTGTAATCGGAATCTGTTTTAATTTTTGTGGAGGTTGCGCAGTTTGTGGCGGATGCGGCGGTTGTGCTGGTCGTTGTGGAGGCTGTGGCGGTTGTGGGGGATGCGCTGGTCGTTGTGGTGGTTGCGGTGGTTGCGGTGGACGCTGTGGAGGCTGTGGCGGATGCGGCGGACGTTGCGGAGGACATTAATCAGATAAATGCTGAAGAAGAAGTAACAGGGGGCTTTGCTCAAGTTTTTGAGCATCAGTCCTCTATTTTATTTTTCATTCGCTACAGGCATGGTTTCGTCTCCCTGTAGCGGACAATTTCTACAAATGTATTTTTAGAATTACAAACATAAATATATTCGCGGTAATCCATATAATTTCACGATAATCCGCGATATATTCACGTTATAAATTTTTTATTCACGATAATCGCTTTATATTCACGTTACTCAATTGCCTCATAACAAACTGACATAACGGACAAGCAGAATCCATACAAATAGATGATGAGCATTAGGTTAGGAGGGGTATCATGCCAGGCGTCACTCTCTCAATGTGTTTAAAAATAAACCGAGACACGTTCATCTATCCACAGCATAACGGCGGCGTTTATCTCCGAAATAACGTGACTTCTATACAAATGGAAGGAAATACAATTGAGCAATGGGTGCAAAAATTAGTTCCCATGCTAGATGGCAGCCGTTCTATAGAAGAAATTACAGACGGTCTGCCTGATCCTTATAAAGAGCAAGTCTTTAAGATCGCTGAAGTGTTATACAAAAATGGTTTTGTTCGCGATACGAGTCAGGACCTTCCACATCAGCTTTCCCCTGCACTTTTGGAAAAATATGCATCACAGATTGAGTTTATTGATCATCTCAGCCACTCTGGCGCGCATCGTTTTCAAAAGTATCGCGAGTCCAAAATCGCAGTAATAGGCTGTGGTCCACTTCTCTCATCTCTCACAGCTTCCCTTTTGCAATCAGGACTTCCGGCATTCACCATTTTCCACACGAACACGAAACAAAATGAAACAAATAATCTAAAAGAATTAATGAAATCTGCTACAAAAACAGAGCCTGAATCTTCCTTTACACTTCTTCCTTTTAATGAAAACAGTTGTACAGAAGATCTAGCAAACATTGAATATGTACTCTATGCAAATGAGGTTGAAAATACAGATCAACTCTCCATAATTCAAAAAGTATGCAGAGATCAATCAAAATTATTTTTACCCGTTACGTTACAAAACCATCAAGCTTTTGTCGGTCCTCTTCAATTAACGGATTCTGCTGCATGCTGGAAAACAGCTTCTTTACGTTTGGGTAAAAAAGATAACAAAAAGACTAAATTCAAATCTTCACGCACTGCTTCTAACTTGCTTGCGAACGTCACTGTATTTATGCTGTTCAAAGTAATTACAGGAGTACAGGAAAATCCCGAAAATGTCATCTACCAACTGAACGTGGAAACATTAGAAGGAAAATGGCATCCGGTTTTCCCTCACCCGCTCGTGACTAACAATATTAAAATTGAAGCGATTGAGGATCCTCTTTTGTTTATAAAGAAAGCGCCTACCCGAGAAGTTGATCTTCACTCATTGTTTTATCAAATTACATCAAGTGACACTGGAATATTCCAAAAGTTTGAGGAAGAGGATTTAAGCCAGCTACCCTTGTCACAGTGCAACGTACAAGTAGCTGATCCTTTTGGTGAAAGTGAGCCAGAAGTGATCACAGCAGCAGACAGAACACATGAGGATGCCCGGTTAGAAGCAGGTTTATCTGGAATTGAAACATACGTTAAGAAGTTATTTAAGAATTCACCGGAAGTTATGAGTGTTGGAATCGGGCGGTCTGCAGCAGAAGGAATGTGTAGAGCACTGCAAAACAGCCTGCAAGAAATCTTCACGAAGTCTCATAACAGAATTCAAGTTTCTGCAGAAGTTGATCCAATTTCCATTCAAGACGCATATTCCACCTTTTTAATTCAAGCATTATCAACGCTTGATGAAGAAATCAAACTTTTTTTAGGAACTAAAATCCATGGTTTTCCTGTAGTATGGGTTCAGCAGGATCGTAATTATTTCGGCTCTATCGGTCTAGATGAGAACCGTGCTTTACAAAATGCACTACAAGGAGCACTTATGTACCGGCAAAATAAAGAAACAATCCATATCAAGAATTGCATAAAGTCATCAGCTACCATTTCAACCACCGGACTTCAAACGATTACCCTTTCAGAATCAAAAGAAGAAACACTAACATACACATTGACATCAGCTCTACAAACGTTAAAAAATACCAACTGTAAAGCAACGTTATACACGCTGCATGCAGAAACCATTCTAAATGAAAATACCTCTGGCATTTTTGGAATCACACTCTCTTCGGAGGTACAATCATGACTCAAAAAATTATAATGATCGGAAATGGTAGTATTGCAAACGACGTCTACCAACAACTACATGCAACCTACCACATCTCTCGTTTTAAAAAGGTTGAAGATGCGGAAATCAATCATGAAAAGTTAGCGTTAGTTCTTCATGATAGTTGGAATCCAGCTCAGCATTTAAAGGCAGAGAAATTGTTTAGAAACAACAACATGCCATGGCTGCGCGGCTTTGTTTTCTTTGGTGAAGCACACGTTGGTCCACTTGTTCATCCAAACCAACCAGGCTGCTCACAATGTGCAGATCTTCGCTTTTTCATGACTGGCCAAGACCGTAGAGAACATTTTCAAATGAAAGAATACCTATTTTCAAACGAAGATTTACCACGTGATGTTTGGGCTACTAATCTAGCACTCAATCAGACAGCTGCCCTTATTTGTAATGAAGTTGATCGTTTTATGCATGATGATACTCCGCACACTCATGAAAACATATATCTGATGACCCTACAAACGTTCAAACTTACCAAACATTTCTTTTTACCAGATCCGTATTGTGAGACATGCGGTAACATACCACTTGATACCGATGATATTGCCAAGATTGCACTTCAATCTAGTCCTAAAATTTCAACAGACGTCTATCGTTCCCGTTCAATAGATGAGCTACAAAACGTTTTAAGCCGAGATTATTTAGATAATCGTACTGGTCTTCTTAATTTTAAACGATATGACTTGATCTCTCCTTTTGCGGACACTGTAGTTAATCTACCTTTGCTCACTGGTAACGAACTGAACGCTGGTCGGACACATTCGTATCTTCATAGTGAGCAAGCGGGCATTTTGGAGGGACTTGAGCGGTATTGTGGTTATGCGCCACGTGGAAAACGAACAATCGTTTATGAACCTTACAACAAAGTGAAAAATGTAGCTATGAATCCTCTATCAATCGGAACTCATTCACAGAAACAGTACAGTCAGCCGCATTATCCATTTAAACCGTTCGATTCAGACCGTCCGATCCACTGGGTGTGGGGATATTCGTTATCCGAGGACCGGCCTACATTGGTACCAGAAACGTTCGCCTATTACAGCATGGGTGGTGGAGAAGGATTCGTTTATGAAACATCAAACGGCTGTGCAGTCGGTGGTAGTTTAGAAGAAGCTATTCTGTATGGAATCTTCGAGATCGTAGAACGTGACGCGTTTCTTATGACTTGGTACGGCGAACTGCCTATTCCACGTCTGGACATGAAATCAATCAACGATTCAGAGCTTCAGCTCATGGTTCAGCGTATCCTCCATGTGACAGGATTTGAGATTCAACTATTTAATGCCACGACAGAAAACGGAATTCCAAGTATTTGGGCGATGGCAAAAAATACGAAGAACGATGGCTTGAATCTGCTTTGCGCAGCAGGCGCTCATCTTGATCCATTGAGAGCAGCCAAAGGTGCCGTTCAAGAACTTTCAGGCATGCTGCTTAATATGGAAGAAAGCTTTGTAAAGGACCGCAAGAAATATGAGAAGATGTTTCGAGATTCTAGTCTTGTTCGTCATATGGAAGATCACTCGATGGTTTACGGCTTAAAAGATGCAGAGAAACGCTTTTATTTTTTGCTGGATAAGCGGAAAGTGCGTGATTTTGAAGAAGAGTTTAAACCGGCTCGTCAAACTGACGATCTTTTAGAGGACCTAAATAGTGTGCTGAAAATCTTCAAAAAACTAAATCTTGACGTAATCGTTGTGGATCAAACCGGACCAGAATTAAAACGGAACGGTCTACATTGTGTAAAAGTGATCATACCTGGCATGCTGCCGATGACGTTCGGTCATCATCTCACTCGATTACAAGGATTGGATCGTGTCCTCACGGTACCAATGAAGCTCGGATATGTGAAACAACCATTATCACTGGATGAGTTAAACCCACATCCTCACCCATTTCCGTAAAATTGTATAAGAAAGGGGCATTGTACATGAACCTCGATGAGTTTATTTACAAACTTCATTACGAGACCGCTAAGATTACGCCGTCTGATTGGGAGGTGAACTGGGAAGATGCCCCGCTTCCCTATAAATTGTACACAACAGATCTACCTAAATTTGAATTATCCATAAATCACTCTGACACCTTATCACCTAGTACTCACGCAACTCTAGACGACCTCAGTCAATTTCTTATGTACTCCTATGGGATTACACAGTTGAGTGAGTCGTTTCTTTCCCTAGATTCAGAGGATACGTGGATGACGTATCGCCGCTATGTTCCCTCAGGCGGTGCACTCTATCCGAGTGAGGTTTATCTGTATCTGAAGCTCGTTGAACTACCCAATGGCATCTATCATTATGATGCAGCACATCATTCGTTGATTTGTCTGCGTGAAGGCAATTTTGATAATTATTTGAATCAAGCATTAGGAAATCGCTGCAATGTCTCAAAATGTTTTGCAACTGTTTTTGTATCCACTTTTTTCTGGAAGAACTTCTTTAAGTATCACAACTTCTCTTACCGTCTCCAAGGACTGGATGCTGGCTTTTTGATCGGCCAGATGCTAGAGGTTGGAAAACGCAAGAAGTTTGAGACTGGTGTTTATTATCAATTTTTAGATGAGGCAATCAACCACCTACTTGGGGTTCATGAAGATGAAGAAAGTGTGTATGCCGTTCTCTTTCTTTCTATAGATAACGAAATGGAATGGTTTAAAGATACAAAAGAAGTTGAGATTACCGCAAAAAAGCTAAGTGAAGAGTTTGATCCTATACATCATCAACATTACATGAAGTCAAGTGTTATTCGCCCTTATCCTATGTTGCGTAAAATGAATCATGCATGTAAGTTGCATTCTTTTTCTTATAAAAAGCGTTCTAAAGATATTGAACCTCATACTATAAAACTACCAACACAACCTAAAGATACTGCGGTTTCTTTTTCAAAAGCATGCCGAGATCGATATTCTCCTGGACAAGATTTTGTAATAAAACCACTATCAATAGAAACTCTTTCCAGTCTGTTAAAAGATTTAAGTTCCATGTGTCACTATCGAAACGATATCGATCAAGATTTATCACTCTTAACTTCCCGTGTTTCCCTTCGATTTACCGCTTATGGTGTAGAAGGGCTTTCTAATGGCTTGTATGAAGTCAATGATTCTACTCAGGAGTTCAAGCTGATTTCGCATGGAGATTATCGAACGGCTCAACAAGATGGTCTGCTTTCCGATTTTGTGAACATGGCACAGATTCCCCTTTCTTTTAATTTTAGCGGTAGCAACAACCACTATCACGAACTTCATGGTTATCGAGGGCATCGGATTCAGCATATGGAAGTGGGCATACTAGCTCATAAATTACTTATCGCTGCCTCTGCACGAAATATGAATGGTCATCCTGTCCTAGGATATGATGTACCATGGTACGATGGGCTGTTTAAAATAGTAAAGTTTAAAAGAACGAGTTTGCTTCAGATTCCAGTTGGTTACCACCGGCCACCGGCAAGATTACGAAGTCAATTGAATATGTAAAAACCTGTGGCTAAGATGCCACAGGCTTTTTTGTGTGTAGAGCATTTAGTTGCTGTTTGCATTCTTGTAACGATTGAAATAAACATAAGATGCAATCGTTGTGATGAGAACAGTTGCAAGAACTACAACAAGCATGCCCGCAAATTGATACACGGCTGGTAAAAAAGAGATAACGACAAGCAGAAGTCCTGCAACAACAAAAAGCTTCCCGCTTAATTGATGCGTCTTTCTCCATGTCTTTTCGTTAGCAAGTGTCCACGGTGTACGGACTCCGATAAAATAGTTGTGTTTGATTCGCGGCATGTAGTTTCCGAGTACGATAAAAAGTAAGCCGATCCCTAAATTTATGACTAGAGAGATATCTATATTAACTCCTAAACCATAGCTAATGATTATGGATTGAAGAAGTAAGAAGAACATATTCATAATCGTAATAAAAATCGTATAACTTCCAGAAAATTTCTTGTAGTTCTCTTTCTTCGGATCGATTCTTGGCATGAAGATAAACAACGCCATCAAAACAATCATTAACACTGGTGGAAAGAAAGCTGCATATTGTTTATCCCAATACCCATCCACTTTACCGTGTATGTTCCAATGCATCGGCATTTGATCAGGCAGGTAAGGATAAGCGATAGCACCGATCAGTACACTAAGTGCAATTAAAAGGTAACTCCATCCATACTTTTTCATCATTTTTCCTCCTTCGTTGTAAACGTGAAATACCAGCTCATTAATTCATGAAACACCGTTGTGTTTAAAGAATAATAAATATGCTGTCCTCTTCTCTCATCATCAATTAGTGAAGCATTCTTTAAGATTTTCAGATGATGAGACACGCTCGGCTTTTGCATGTCAAAATGTGAAGCGATCTCTCCCGCTGTTAGTTCATCTTCTTTTAACAACGTTAAGATCTGTCTTCGAGTCGGATCAGATAATGCTTTAAACGCTTCATTAAGAGACATTTTGTCACCTCAGGATGATTTCCATTATTAGATATTTAGATAAATGTCTAACTATCTAATTACATAGTATGTTTATTTTCCATTTGTGTCAATCATTTTAGAAAAATTGGTTATATAAAAATAAGCACATTTATTAGTAAATAAATGTGCCTACTTCAAAGAATATTCTTCTGAATTAGCGATGAGATGGCCACGATCCCTGCATTTTTCTTAGCAGCATGATCTGACCAGTATGATAAGCATCATGAAGCAAGATATCTATGAGATCACTTTCTAATCCACTTTCTTTTATATTTTCAGAACTCATCTGACTGAGTAACTCTTTTAATTTGTTGTGTACGTTTTCTGCCCGATTGATGGTAAGATTCCAGTCATTATTGTCTTCTGTTTGTTTAATGATAAAAAAGGTGTCGTTCCCATCCATCCGCGTCCACTCTCGTCCTTCCAACGTAGCAACAAGTCTTTCTTTGTAATAAATGAGATGATTGACGTTCTCCCAAATGGATTTCGTTGCTTCCCCAGGTGGTCTCCAGCTCGCTTGCTTCGCCGTTAAACCTTCCATAGCTGATTTCAGCGGCGCGTACCAGTTCTCCTTATCAAACGTGGAGTCTAACACATCTACTAAAAATTCTGCTCGGCTCATGTTACTAATCCTCCTAACGGTTTGACGGATTTTTTATCATCGGCTCAACGAGGTCTGTATCTGGCGGTGCGTATCATAGTTGTCTTCCGATCTTTACAATTTGTCCCTTGTGATGGAATTCATGTGTCAATGTGTGCGTAAATAACCACAATGCCGTAAAATCTGCTTGACTTCCATTTCTAAACGTCACTTCCACGGTTTGATCCCAATTGTCATCAAATTTGTCGAGAAATTCATAAACCATTTCATCTGTTTTTCTAAAAAGCTCACGCATCTCTTGTACGTTATGTATGGACTCAGGCGAAATATCTGGAAGAGACTTTCCAAGTGCACGAGCACCTAGCCATACTTGGTAACAACCCGCTACATGAGCATGTAAGCTCAGGATAGATTCATTGCTGAATCCTTCCAGTTTCTTTTCATAATCAGATGCAGGTAATGTCTCGCAATATTGAAAAAGAGTTTCTCTCGTTAAACGTACCCAGTCATATTGAGTTTTGAACAAATTCATACTCTCACTCTCCTTTTTCAGCTCACGAATACTTCCCTGTCTGTAAGTATATTTCCTTCTTGTATGGTCAAAGAATATAACATTCATAATGATTCACATTAGAAAAAGATGCATTCTTTTGATAGGAATGCATCTTTTGTGAATTCTTTTAAATGGTTATATCGATAAAAGAGATCTTTATAACGTTTGTAAAAACCGATCAATTCTGCGCATCGCTTCTTCGAGTTTTTGAACGGATGTCGCATAAGAGCAACGAACATGCCCCTCTCCACTTTTGCCAAAAACACTACCAGGCACAACCGCAACCTGTTCTTTCATCAAGAGTTGCTCTGCAAACTCTTCCGAAGACAGTCCTGTCTTTTCAATCGAGGGAAATACATAAAAAGCGCCACCTGGAACATGGCACGATAAACCCATCTCTTCTAGAGCATGAATGACTAAACTACGGCGCTGCCGATAGCTTTCCTTCATTTTCACTACATCCTTCTGCCCGTTAACAAGTGCTTCAAGGGCAGCATGCTGAGCCATCGTAGGAGCGCACATCATCGTATATTGATGTATTTTTAGCATGGCTTGCAAAATGGCTTTTGGTCCACAAGCAAAGCCTAAGCGCCAGCCAGTCATGGCAAATGCTTTTGAAAATCCAGAAATCAAGATCGTGCGGTCACGCATATTCTTCACTGCAGGAAAACTCGTATACGGTTCATCATATGTTAGTTCAGCATAGATTTCATCTGAAATCACGAGCAAGTCATGCTTCTCTACTACCTCCGCTATACGTTCCAAATCGCCTTTTGACAGTACTGTACCTGTTGGATTATTTGGACTGCATAACATAAGCACTTTCGTTTTGTCAGTGATAGCCGCTTCTATTTGTTCAGGCTGAAGCTTGAAATCATCCTCGCTATACGTATTTACGGGCACAGGAATACCACCTGCGAGTGTAACTGTTGGTGCGTAGGAGACAAAGCTTGGTTCAACAACAATAACTTCCTCTCCAGGGTTAAGGACCGCCCGCAAAGCGATATCAATCGCCTGTGAAGCACCGACTGTAACCACCATTTCATCTTCAGCACTATACGTAACACCAAACCGTCTTTTCATATAACGAGAGATCTCTTTCCGGAGCTCAAATAAACCGGCATTGGCGGTATAAGCCGTATAGCCTTGTTCCAATGAATGATAACTTGCTTCAATTACGTTCCAAGGTGTAACGAAATCTGGCTCACCAACGCCCAGTGAAATCACGTTTTCCATAGAAGAAGCAAGGTCAAAAAAACGACGGATACCAGATGGCTGAATGGATTGCACCGTATTTGATAAATATTTTGAAGTGGGTTCTGTAATCATGGCGACACCACAATTCGTTTATCCTCATCATTATCACTAAATACGAGGCCGTCATGTTTGTATTTTTTTAAGATGAAATGAGTAGTTGTTGATATAACTGAATCGATGGTTGAGAGTTTCTCTGATACAAAACGCCCGACTTCTGCCATCGTTTTACCTTCGATCGACACCGATAGATCGTAAACGCCAGACATGAGATATACTGCTTTCACTTCTGGGAACCGGTAAATTCGCTCTGCCACTTTATCAAAGCCAACACCTCGTTTTGGTGTAACTTTTACATCGATCATGGCTGTTACAGCCCCTTCTTCAGTCCCTTTCGTCCAGTCAATAATGGCAGAATAGCCAAGTATGACTTTTTCTTTTTCTAGCTTCTCTAATATTTGTTTTGTTTCATCCTCTGTAATTCCCATTAACTTGGCAATCGTACCTGTTGCAAGACGTCCGTTTTTTTCAATGAGTTGTAATAATTCGCGTTCTGTAGAATCCAAATCAATCACTCGCTTTTAGTAGATTATGCTGACCATTATAACAAACCCTTTACGTTAAGCCACTTATATTTAAAATCACGCCATTTTTAACCCATAAGAAATGCTAATTTAATAGAAAATATCTTTTCATAAAAAAGTTACGCTAGCTAAATAAGAGATCCATTCTTTCTCTATTTAATAAGAAGCCCGCTGAAAATGTAACTATGATTATGAATAGGAAGTGAATTTTTTTGATTTTCGTTTTTTTCCATACACATACGTTTGTAAGAACAATGATTGAAAAGTAAATGATGCTTATCACTATTGTTAAAAAGAGGACTGGTATTAATAAACCTTCTTCTAATGTTGGATCTAGGCTCCATCCGAGAGCTTCTGCAATGTATAGGTAAAGTAACACAAATAAAATGAACAAATAATGAAATAGGTAGCCAAAGATAAGATTGAAAACGATTGTAAAAAATAATCTAAAGATTTGATTCACCTTCCAGGAGAGTAGCTATCATAAATAAAACTACTCAATGGTTTATTAAATTCTATACGATCATGATGAGCATAACGCACAACTTAAATAATCCATATCCATTTACGTTCAAAAAACAAATGGATTCATCACTAATTTATGGTATTATTTGGGCAGTTTACAAAATATAAACCTACTAATATCTCATTTCAAAATATGAAACAATGAAAGGTAGTTGTTTTATTTGTTAATACCAAAAGCACTAAAAAAAGGGGATACCATCGGAATTATTACCCCCTCCTCACCCGCACCAGTATTGTTTAAAGCGAGATACGAAAGAGGATTATCTCAGTTAGCAACAATGGGATTTAAAATCAAAGAAGGAAAATGCTCCAAACAAACACAATCCTATCGGTCAGCATCCATCCAAGAAAGATCCGAAGAGATTAACGACTTCATTCATGATAAAGAGGTGCGTGGAATAATAAGTACCATCGGTGGATTGAATTCAAATTCGCTTTTGCCTTATTTGGATTATGCTCACTTAAAAAAGCATCCCAAGGTGATCATGGGCTACAGTGATGTTACCGCACTTTTGCTTGGTATCTATGCGAAGACAGGGTTAACAACGTTTTATGGTCCAGCTGTTGTTCCCTCCTTTGGTGAGTATCCTGAAATGTTACCAAAAGGAAGAGATTATTTTGAGGATGTTGTTCAATTAAGAAAGAAAGCTCCATATGTACTCGATGTCCCACAAGAATGGACAGAAGAAATGCTTGATTGGAGAACACAAGATCGACAAAAACAAATGGTTAAGAATACGGGTTGGAAAACATTACGTGAAGGTTCTGCCACAGGGAAATTGATTGGCGGTAATTTAAACACAATGTCCGGATTTATGAGTTCAGCGTTTTTCCCTGATTTAGAAGGTGCCATTCTATTTCTTGAAGACTCTTTTAAAGATATAGCTACACAAGAACGCTCGCTTAGTATGTTAAAAATTTCAGGTGTTTTCGATAAGATTGCTGGACTCATCATCGGTAAACACGAACATTTTAATCATTTAAATGCTCCATTTTCAATAGAAGACCTGTTATTCGAAATCATGGGAGACACTAACATACCTGTTCTCACGAATGTAGATATCGGCCACACGTTCCCTTCGCACGTTTTTCCGATTGGAATAAAGGTTAAATTAGATGCAAATCAAGGTACCATTGAATTTCTTGAAGATGGCGTGTCTGAATAATCACTGCATTTTCTAATAAAAACCAACTTGAATCAATAGGGACATGTGTATGACTTTACCCTGTTACCTAGTAAAAAGATAGAACTAAACCATAGAAATATAGAAAGCGTATTTGGTTTAGTCCTATCTTCTTTCTTTAAAAAATCCAGTTTTACATTTTTTAATATCGGTTACCTTTTAACTTTTATAACGATAAAAACGATTACAAATACTCCTAATGTAAAAATGAATAAAACATTTACCGCTTTATCCGCAAACTTCCCCTCATTTATATTTCCATTTGAATGGTCTGCAAATATATATTCACTCTCTCGTACCGCTTTTTTATATTTCCCACTTCCAACTTCAACTGCAATGTAATCATTTTTATTTATGCCTTTAATGGAATAGTATTTCGTTCCTTTTTTATAGACATTCGAGAAGTTTCCAGCATACTGTTCCATATCTGAATACTTCGTAACCTGCCCAATTTCTTCATCGATCTCCTTCACATACTCATCTTTCACTACGTAAACATATCCATCCCAAACTACAAACTGATGTACCCATTTTGTTGCGAATGATGGAGTTGGGGATATGAAAGAACATAAAAAAATAAATAATAGCAAGAAAAAAAGAATATGCTTTATTTTTATATAAACTCCCCCTTTATAAATAAGACGAAATAAACCATGTAATGTTTCAAGAAAAATGCGGCAATATCAGTGAATGCCTCAAGAGTTTTCTTAAAAGAGTTCCATTTCGAATACTTGGTTAATATATTGCATTAATAAAATCATTTTGATGGAGGTGTGCCAATGTCTGCTAATTGGTTTTCAGAGGATATTCGCTCTATGCAATTACAATTTCAAAAACAACCAAAAGTAAAATGGCTGGTTTTAGGTTCTTATCTCTCTTGTATCGCTGCTTTACTTCAAGCAACAGGAGGTCTTTTACCTGTTGTCGGTTTTTTCATCAGCCCCTTCGCTACCTTACCGATTTTTATTGGCACTATGTTCTTTCTACAAATAGGCGTGATTTCTTATTTTCTTAGCATTTCTTTGTTATTCATTCTGTTTCCTAGCGAACTTATCGTTTTTCCATTTACAACTGGAATCTTAGGTCTTGGTATTGGCGTTGGTTTTTATTTCTTCAAAGAAAAATGGAATATCATTAGTCTAGGTGCTATTCTTTTAGCACTAGGGATTATCTGTCTGTTATATATTCTCCAATTTCCCGTTCTTGGTCCAATCGTCTCCCACTCTTTTTCTTTCCTAACAGTAGGTTGTATATTTCTATTTTCATTTTTTTATAGCTGGTTATGGGTTGAGATGGCACCTTTCTTTTTTAAAAAATTCAAGCCATTTCTTGACTAAAAAACAGGCGAGATAAACATTGCTGCTCACTCGCCACTTCTTATTCGTTCATTTCTTTACTGAAATTAAGGGACAATTTCAAAAATAGTTCCTTGATTATAATCATTCACCTTATTAGAAGCATACACTCCTAAATAGAGTCTAGTTTGATTTAGGTTTGCTCCTAAACTAACGTAAAACGATGATTCAGAACCGAAATCATAATCGGTCTCAATGATATCGTAATCATTTAGTTTACCGTCTGTTCTTATTTTAGTATAAGCTAAAGTTCCTCTATTCGGAGGTGGTGAATCTTCTACCGCAAAATCGGTAAAAACAACGCTTCCTTTTAAATGTGGAATCCCACTCCCCATATAAGATTGAACAGCTGTTAGAGCACTTCCTCCAAACTTACCAGGGCGGGGGTCTTGATGATAATAACAAGTGAGTGGCTGAATGCGCTGAACGGAAGTTTTTAACGCATCTTTGTAATAAGCGAATGTTTGCTTTTCTAAAGAAGAATCTGGAGAACATTCTTTTATAATAGTAGTAGGAAATGTACCTTCCCAACCTCGCCAACCGAAATTAATAAATCCATCTTCTTGTAATCTAGTATTCATGAGATAAGCTTTAACAAGCTGCATCACTGGCAACGGCTTATAATGTACAAATGAAAAAACGGACTCTACCAAATCCTGTCCGACGTTCCCTACATATTTAATATAATGATTATCGTGTCTTTGAAATGAAATACCTGGAAGGTTGCGTCCCCCTTTTGCAATCACAGTAAGTATTCCTTGAATACTTACAGGAAGTTCATGAAAACGTGACACTACGGGTGGATTTATACCAAATGTGTTTTTCTCTACATCGATTTCAATGATTTTACCAGCGATCTCCATATCATCTTGACTTAAATTGAACGGATCATAGCCTGACCCACCATCTCCAGTTGTTAAAATAAGTCTTCCTGTTTCAGGTGAAAAAGTTAAGCTATTAACACCATTATGATTAAAAAAGGGCCTTCTTATGTTAAGTAACGTTCTACGCTTTTCAGGTTGGCCATTTGCTTGTAAAGTCCATTCCTCAACGGTATCAATATGATCATATCTTGCTTCTCTGTTTGTCCACCTTAAATTTAAAGTTTTAGGTTTACAAGGATCTGGTTTGAAAAATTTTGGAAGAGCATCTCGATTCTGTGTAGGATCTTCTGAATTAGAGAAAGCACCAGGGCCTTGTGATCCAGCTAATGAATAATGAAGATAAAACAGACCGTTATAATAAAATTGAGGATGAAACGCTAGACCGAGCAATCCCCTTTCATCATAACCACCGCCAGAAACACCTAACTTTATGATACGTGAGCGAATATCTAAAAAAGTCCGAATCCCTTCATTTCCTATACAAAAAATCTCTCCTACCTGGGTTGCGATAAATAATCTTTCCATTGAGTCACCTGGTAGAATGGTTGTTTTAATTACAATGGGTAAATTTATGTTACGAATAATGGGGCGTAAACGCACTTTCACTTTTTCCACTTCACGTTCCCCTCCTTCTTATCATTTTCTTTAATAAGAATATTGTTTGGGTCGTTATATTAGTACAAAAAGGTCATGCCTGAGTACTCCGTCTGTTCTAATATAAATCTTGTCTTCTTCAACCGCCTCAAGAACATCTAAACTTGAGTTATATTTTTAACAATCGTTCTGTTGATCATCATAAGAAACAGCCTCGTGGACTTAAAATAGACTACTTTTTTACGAGAGAACGACCGGTCAGTTCTAACGAAAAAAGAGAAACGGAACTACCAAGATAGCTCCGTTTCTCTTTTTATTGCTTATACCAAAATAATATATTATGTATGAAACAACACTCCGTTCAGCGCATCAACATATCTCTTTGCTGATCGTTGAACCGCTTCTCCAGCATCTTCTTTAATCACTCGGTTAAATGCATCATAGATACGAGTGAAGGTTAATTCTTTCATCTGATGAGCAATCCTCTCTACCGTAGCACTCGGTAAAGGAATAAAGTTAGGATAACTGTACATGAAACTGACCCATTCCCGGTCTGCTACGATACGTACAATATCGCCACAAAGAAGAACACCTTGATGGTGGTTCCCTTGTTTCCATTCAAGGATGGTACCTCCTTTAAAATGGCCACCGATTCTGTGAAGGATAATTCCTTCACTAAGTTCTAGCTTGTCTCCCGACCAGAAAACGATCTTGTCACTTGTTCTCGTTACCCACATCTTATCATCTTCATGTATGTAGAGTGGAGCATCAAATGTCTCAGCCCATTCCACTTGAGTCGAATAATAATGAGGATGTGATAGCGCAATTGCATCGATGCCACCCAGTTGCCGAATTTCTTTAATGGTATCTTCATCTATGTAACTCACACAATCCCATAACATATTATATCCATTTCCTTTTACGAGATATGCCGTTTGGCCGATCCCAAAACTCGGGCTCGTCTGAACACGATAAAGATTCTCCTCTTCGACACTAACTTCCGTTTTATAATTACCACTCTCAACCATCGCTTCAAGTGTAGTCCACGATTGTCCTTTTGAACTCACATACTGTCTTTCTTCTTCACAGATCATACAGGAATGTGGTTCATGTACAGAACCCTCATATTGAACCCCACATGTCTCACAAATATAGTTTTGCATATTACTTCCCCCTTCTATTTCTCTAACTCAGATTATAATGCCAGAAGGGAATTTATAGAAATTTTATGCTTGTATGTTTTAGAAACCCTATAAATTACTTAAACCGCAATATTGATCTCCCAAAAGGACGCCTTTCTATTATAGTACCGCCAATTAATGCTGAAAACATGGGCTGCTTCCTCAGAACAGAGGTGGTCTTGTGTACCTTGAACGATTAAAAGGTACTTGAATTTTATCAAAATCAAATATTGGAGAATTTCTAATGTACTGCTCTTTATTTTCCCATAAAGTGGTTCCCATGTTTGCTTGTCTAACTTCAACCAATCAGATTACGGAAAATTTGAAAGAAAATAAAAAATGTAACAATTTATGTTATATGTTCGACATATCAGTATAAGAATTGAGGAGGAATTGAAACTGAGAAGATTATATCGTTTAGTATTGATTCTATTTTTATTAACAGGCTGTAATTATGGAGGACAAATTGAAATTGATTGGGTTGATTTTATTAAATGGAATAATAAAGAATACCACGGGGTGTACACAGGATTTATTTCAGATCCTTCTTTAATTGGAGAAAAGATTGGGAAAACTACATTTAAGGTATCAGATAGCATAAATGATCCAGAGTATAAAACAAAGAACGGAGATGCTGCTTTCTTACCAAAAGGTACAACTCTGTTTGAAGTAAAAGGGAGACCTGGATTTATTGCAGTTAAAGATAAATATGAAATCAATGGGTATAAACTATATGTTGAATACAATAGTAAGCATGACCGTTTCTGGTTTAAACATATCCCAATTGACCAAGTAACAAAAATTGAAACGTATGCTATAGACCCACACAATGATGTAGACCGTACTTTAAAACAAACCTTATCTGGAAAAGAAGAAATTGATCATATTCTATTCTTATTAACAACTAGCAAAGAAAAACCAAGTTACCAACCTGATATGAAAGACGGAGATCCTCTCATGTATGAAATGACGTTCTACACAGGAGAGCCAATAGCTTATAAACTCTCCGTTCACTATGATAAGATAAACTATTATTTTCATCCTGATGATACAAATCTCATTGATGATAAAATAGCCTTGTTTTTCAGATAAGTCTTCGCCCTTCAAGAGAAAATTACAAAGATAAAAAGGTTTTAAACCCCATTTGATCAGTATTATGGGTCTAAAACCTTTTTGTTTGTTATCTGAAGAAACGCACCGTATAGTTAGGCGTTGTTATTTTTAGGAAGTTTTAACTTTCAAATATTACGTAAAATCTCTTTTATATTGAATGGCTAAATAAATACCACATGCTAAAATGGCTAGCGCGTATTTAAATAGAAAGAAAATGTTCGCCATATACTCATTAGGAAAAACGATATCACATAGAATGATCGTCATCAGCATAAAGTAGCTACTCTTTAAATAAATATTTGTTGTCCGTTCATCTTCATTCCCCATCTTCTTATAGAATACATATGCCAATACGATACTTACCATCAACAATAAAAATCCAATTCCAATCAACATGTTCCAATTATCAGTAGACTGTTCCGCCCATGATTTCAAAGGATAAAAAGCTGCACCTGGGATATCTGAGATCGACTTAATTTCCATTTTCATCATTTCCTTTCATATAAGTAAATACATCGTTTACATTCACATTAAAAAATTCAGCAATTCGAAATGCCAACAATAGAGTGGGTACATAGTTACCCTTTTCCATGACAAATATGGTTTGTTTGGAGACCCCGACTTTTTCTGCTAATTCTTGCTGTGACAATCTGGCAAGTACACGATATTCATAAACCTTATTAGAAATGGAATCACCAAAATCTTTCTTCACGACATCACCTCTTGAAACTAATTGTAAATTATATTTTACAAAAAGTAAAGTAAACTTATACTTTTAATTATTTTACTTATAATATAACTTGGCTCCCTTTAAAAAATTTGAATAATTACAATAACTGTATAAAGAAGATTCCGCCATATTATTTTATCAATTTGAAATTTATCCAATTAACTTTTTTATTTAATTTTGGAAAAAGATGTTTCAAATTGTTTTAACAGTGGTATATAAACTTTGGTACTTTACTAAGGTAACGAATAAAAACATGTAGACATCGTATGATTAGCGTAAATACACTTTAAAACAGCCTCAACATACAGGGCTGTATATTTTTACCTTACTACTAGTACTTTTATACTATATCAAGATAATGAAAAACAGGGGGCAATTGCTATGGAATTAAAAAAATTATCACTGTTCAACGAATGTTTTGGTCAGGTAGAAGGAAATGTTCAAAAGTTGGATAATTCGCCATTGAGTCAGCTAAATGCACAATCTTTAAAATATGAGACGAAGGTTCCTCAACTAGAGTACATGTGTCTCATGATGGAAAATATCGTGTTAACAAAGAAGCTTAAAGGTAATGTCTATGCAGGTTTTCAAAAGTTTTCTCGTGCGAAGAACGTACTCGACCGATTCCAAGCTATGACGGAGTATTCAAACGTTCATATCTTTGGTGAAAATGATGCTGTGATGGATTCGACAGATGGAATCAATTACATCGAACTGCCACCTAACAGCGAGTTGATGCGTGAATGGTTTCTGATCATTGATAGTCCTACGTTTAAATCCATGATGGTTGCTTATGATATGGAGGGGTTCGGTGTACACGAAGTTGAAGAAGGTCGTAAGTTTAAAGGCGTCAAAACTTCAAGCCCACGGGTGATCGAGCATGCTACTAATCTATTAGCACCATACATAAAAGTCACGGTAAAGGGTTAGTTCCTAGGGTAGCCATAGGCTACCCTTTCATTTTGAATGTAAAGGAGAAATACATGATGTCACGAGTTCAAAAAATGACTTCGATCGCTATCTTAACTGCGTTTAGCCTAGTCTTATATCTGTTCAAGGTACCACTTCCCTTTTTTCCGGTCTTCCTCACGCTTGATGTCAGTGATATCCCTGCACTAGTCGGAGCAATTATGATAGGACCTGTTGCGGGTGTTCTTATTCAATTCTTCAAAAATGGTCTTGAATATTTGTCACACGGAAGCTATGTTGGCCTACCCATCAACCAGATAGCCAACTTCTTTTCTGGTGCACTTATCGTTGGACTAATCGGCATTTTCTATCAATACCAAAAGAAATTAAACTGGATCAGCTTTGTTGTTTCAATCAGTGTATTTTTAATTGCCATGTTTGCACTTAACTACTACTTCATTCTGCCTACCATCATGAAACTTTTAGGACTAAATATGGATCAATATCTGAGTGCCTTCAAAAGTTCAAATCAACTTGTAAAAGACTTTGAATCTGCGGTCTTACTCATTATTGTACCGTTTAATCTCATAAAGATTATGATGGTGTATGCGATTGGGCTACCGTTTGCTTTTAAACTGCAACGCATCCTGCAAAAAAGGAGCATGGCAATATGAAAGAGATGATGAATAATAAGAAGAATCTGATGTTAATCATTTCAGCTTTAGGAGTATCTGTACTTCTTGCTTTCTATCATTATTACGTAAATTCTTTTATTCTTTCTTTTATAGGAACCCTTGTTGTGGTTTCAGTTGCTGTAGGGTTTTTAGTCATTAAGAACAATAAGAGCACTGTTCTTTATGCGGAGAGACAAAAAGAAGACACTACTCCTTCTTCAACAATTATTGAATCACTAGAAGAACTTCGTCACTTGGAAGCGCACAGTGAACATTTGAATGCGATAAATGGTCAAGTAAATGGATCTTCAGAGATGGTAAGCAGCCAGTTAATAGAAATGGTAGGAGATATACAAAAACAACATGAACTTATCACATATTTTGGCGACCAACTCGGAAGGATCAATGGGATGATTCAAAATCTTGATGCAATCATTGAGGTTACCAATGTCACAACCAAAGATGTAACTGAGCTTTCCAACGAAGGTAAACAAAAGGTAGATGATTTTAGCGTCGTTTTCTCCAAGATCATCACCATCACGAAAGAATTTGGAGACTATAACCAAGAACTGCTTCAAAAGATGAAAAAAGTCACAGAGGCTCTAAGCGCGATTGAGTACATCTCCACTCAAACAAACCTCCTTGCACTAAATGCTTCCATTGAAGCAGCACGAGCGGGGGTTCATGGCGCGGGCTTCGGAGTGGTTGCAGATGAAATTCGGAAACTATCTGTACAAGTTAAAGAGAGTGCAGAAACGATTAACACCATCATTAGAGCTGTAAACGGTAGTATTAAGGTGCAAGAACAATCGCATGAAAACAATGTTTCTGTCATAGAAGATGGACAAACGAAAAGTCTGCATATGATTGATATTTTCGATGGGGTGATCTCCAGTATCAACACCCTCTCTCGACAGTCAGAAGAGCTTAAACAAAATTCAACCGAAGTGGAAGTTGAAAACCAACGTCTGATCGAAAGTATGCAGCACGTATTGAACCTTACTGAACAATTAAGCATAAAAACAGAAGGATCGTCAGAGATGACGATGGAACAACAAAACCATCTGATGGAACTTGAAATGACAGTGATGACAATGGTCGAACATATAAAATCGATTCAAGACAACTTGAAGAGTGATATTGAACTCGATGGAAATGTGACATGGATTCGACCTGGCGAATTAAAACAGAGACAAGAGATGAAGCTTGCTGAATAAGAAGCTAATCTCTAAATAAAAAGAAGTAACCACCCTGGTCCAAGCTGGGGTGGTTACTTACTCGTTTTGCAGAGGTAAGCCAATCTAATCAAATCTTAATCAAAACTTTCCCTTCGTAATTACGGCTTTCTATTAATCTATGAGCTTGGACTACATCACTTAAATCGAAAACATTTACTACAGGAAGAGTGATCTTGTTAGAATCAAACAAGTCTAACACGATTTCAGCGATAGGTGCTAATCGCGCCGGATCATGTTTTCTTGTTGTACCTAAACTAAAGCCTTTTACATTCCTGCAGCTACTATGAACGTCACTTGTTTTGAAACTCCCCGTTTTCCCACTGCTATTTCCAAATTGAACGAGCGTGCCATATAGAGCTAAACAATCTAAACTCCTACTCGTTACTTCTCCAGCTACTGAATCAAAGATAACATTAGCGCCTAGATTTGCTGTTTGTGATAAAACTTCCTCTGCAAATGTTTCGTACGTACAGACCACATCAGCACCCAGTCTTTTTACATAGTTCTCTTTATTTAGATTCCCGACGGTACCAATAATTTTCTGAACTCCTGCTAATTTTGCTAACTGGAGAAGCATCGAGCCCACACCACCAGCAGCACTATGGATAACAATCGTATCCGTTTTCTTAACTTGTCCAATCTCATGAAGAAGGATATAGCTTAGAATAGACACAGTTGGCATAGTTGCTGCCTTATCCAAAGGTAAAGTATCTGGAATCTTATAAACGAGTTGTTCGTTAGCTACTACAAATTCCGCATAGGAACCACCTTTTGGAAAAGCGATCACACGGTCTCCTTTTGAAAAGATGGAATTCTTAGGAGCCTCTTCAATCGTACCTGCAGCATCTAATCCAAGCGTTAAAGGAAATGCACCTTTCCCTTTGTTTCCTATTCGTTTTTTTATATCTGCATAATTGACGCTCGTGTAAGCAACCTTTATTAAGACTTCATGTTTACCAATCTTCGGTACTTCAACATCTTCATATTTAAGTACACATGGATCACCAAATTCTGTTTGTATGACTGCTTTCATTTGTATCCTCCACAATTTCATTCGTTGTAATCGTAAGTTACCTATATATAAATAGGACAAGAAGAGTGAAAATTCCTCCTTGTCCCTTTGGTCGATGTCACTTTATTCAACAGGTATCCAGATTTCCATCTCATATTCATTACTCTCTTCTTTACCAAATAAATCTGTTCTAACACTTTCGATCTCAGGCATGCCCGCTTTTATTCTATACCCTTTCCTATCAAATTCTCTCCATATCTTACCATAGGTAGCAGGTATTTGGTCGGTATTTCCTCTATGCGTAAACACCACATACTTCTGTTCCGGAAACGTATGGAGAACCATATCTTCTTCTATCTTATTAAAGTCGACTGAATCCAACTCGATACCACAAATATAGAAATAATGATCACTTCTTGGCGGTAGACAAACGCCTACGATTTTGTCTACCCCCTCTTCACCAATAAACGAAGCAGCCCGGTCCCACAAACTAGGGATTGGATAGACCCAATCCCCTTCCCATTTTCCTGCTGCACCATATCCAATTAATACGAATGATTTCTTTACCACTTCTTGATATTCCATATTTGATCCCACCTTTTTTATGTATTTTTATCTTAGCGAGATGTGGTTTTAAAAACTTAACATTTCTTGCTAACTTCTGGAAATTAAAGAACGAACGTTCTATAATTATGATAAAAGGAGGCTAACCGTTTGAGACCGGACCTAACAAAACAGATTAGTATTAAGAGTTTTAAAGAATATTATTGGTTGAAAGAAGAACTTCAGACGTTCTGTAGGACTGAAGGATTAAGTACTGCAGGACCAAAGGTTGAGATCAGTAATAGAGTAGAGACGTACCTGGAAACAGGAGAAATCTTACAACCAACAAGGAAAACAAAAGTTAAAAACGAGTCGTGTATAGAACTCAGCTTGGATACCGTTATAACTGCTAATCATCGGTGCAGTCAAGAAGTTAGAAGTTTTTTTAAAACCATCATCCCAAACTTCCATTTTTCTACGTATATTCAAAACTTTTTTAAAGCGAATGTTGGCAGGACATATCGTGATGTAGAGAAGGCTTGGCATGATGAAGAAGTACGAAGAAAAGACCCTACATATAAAAAAGAAATCGGATCTCAATTTGAATACAACCGGTTCACACGTGATTTTTTCGCTGATCCATGCAATAAAGGAAAAACGCGAGAAGATGCGATTCACGCTTGGAATACCATTAAAAGTCTTCCAGGGAGTAACACGTATACACCTACTACGTAAAAACTCTTATTCTAGCCACTAACGGAGGCAATCCATATGTCTAAACAAGTTATGTTCTGGGAAAAGCAAGAAACTTCAGGAACCGAATATCTCGAATTAACGTATGTCGATCATACTCTCCGAGCAGAAAGCACGGTTCTTTTTATAGAGGAAGGTGTTCCACAAAAAGTTACTTACCGTGTCAAGTTTGATCCAAATTGGGTGGTTAAGGATCTATACATCAAGAACCACACTCTCGATAAAACTTTATCCCTTTCTTCCAAAGAAGGTGGATGTTGGTTTGATAACAATGGTGTGGAGATTCATAGTTTAAGAGGTGCGATTGATATTGATATCTCTTGTACCCCTTTTACAAATTCCTTGCCCATTAATCGTTTGACATGGAGATCAGGTAAACCTGAAGTATTACAGATGGTATATGTATCCGCAAATGATCTATCTTTCAAAAAGGTCAAACAAGTGTATACCCTAATCCATGACGAGGAGACTCGGACGTTTCACTATAGTAGTCGTAGCTTTGAGTCTCCCATTATCGTCGATAAGAATGGTTTTGTTATAGAATACCCTGAACTCTTTAAGCGAAAATCATAGCATTTATCGTCTTTTTCGTTTTACACATTTTTATGCTTTTTATCTTTTTTTCTATTATTAAATAAATAGCATTGCGAATTTTTATACGAATTATCAAGGATATACTGGTTCATCCAAAAACTTGAGCAGCAATCCCATACAATTCTTGATTTCTACTAGGCATTTTGGCTGAATTCTTCAACATGATAGGAGGCTCATTCACTTTTTCAAACCCACATTGATTTAAGAGTGTCATAAAATTAGGATGACTTGACGGTACATCAATTCTAAGATTCCCTTTGTGATTAAAAGCTAACGCCTTTACTAAAGTAGCGGCTATTTTATGATCGGGTGCAACAATCGGCCCTATTATGAGATTCATTAAACCTTGTATTGACAGGCCAAAACCCACAATATCGTTATACTGATTTTTTATAACCATACATTGTTTTGATTGTTTAATCCGGTTGCGCAGAAATGTACTTCTTTGATCACCAAAAGAAGCTGCGTCTAGTTCCCTCACCTTTTGAAAATCATCAGTTTGAAAATGTTCTAACGCAAATTCAGCAGTACGATCAAATGGGTTATGTTTAAAATTCTCACATAAAAACTTATGTACTACATCTACCGTTCTAAAGCCTAACTTCTCATACAAGGGTTTTCCTTCTTTTGTTGAAATCAGCATAATAGATGTGTTTTTTGAAACACGATCCATACAAGTTTTAGTAACTTGTTTACCTAACCCGAGACCTCTATATTCTGGATGTACGATCACCATTCCTATTGATGCTAGGTTCGTATCATAGGGTATGATGGCTGCACTTGAAACGATTTTTCCTTTAGGGTTTTTATGGCCATAGATATTGCCTGATAACAGGATCGTATTGATTTCTCCTTCATCGTAGTCCCATCCAACTGATGAAGAGAGCTCAATTAATCCTGAGACGTCATTATGATCAAACCGCTCTACTTTTAATGCGGCAGCGTCTTTAGTAATCATGGAATATCCCCCTTAGGTATATGTACTTTTATTATAAATCATCATTGTTAATAGAACTAATAAACTGAATAATACTATTGTGAAGTACATAACGAACAAACAGAGCAAGTTGTAACATGCTCTGTTTGTTCAACCTATTCTTCGCTCTCTAACTGATAATCCATCTTCACATCCCGGTAGGATAATAAAGTGTATTGAGTTTGATAGATAAACTTATCTGTATTCGTACTGTGTGTGAGAGGATGATAACGTACCGTCCATCCCTTCAGATGTGAATCTTCAGATAACGGTTCACTACGAAGTGCGTCCAGTTCACGCTGTTCATTCACCTCAAATACCGCGAAGCCACCTAATGGCTTGGTTGCAAAATGTTCGTGGTAGATGATCTTACCTAACTTCTTATTACTAATCCAATTGTTTAAGGATGTATTGGCTTCGATCGCTCTTGTTCCTCTTGGCGCAAATCCATATACTAAGTAACACCTTGATTTAAAACTCATAAAAATCCCTCCTCTATCCTTTATTATGAATAGAAGTAGAACCACATTCATTGCATTTTGTGCTCTTTCTTACCGCAACTTTTGATAGTATAGAGAAAGGAAGGAAGTGGAGTCGTTGGGGTTTCATCTTAAGCTCGATCATATCAAGATTCTATACATAGAGGGCACACATTGGGGAGATAAGCCCCATTCTCATGATGATGTGTACCAGATCTCCGTGCCGCTTACAGGACAGATGATTACAGACCTTAATCAACAAACGTTAACTTTACATGAAGGCGAAGCACTGATAACGAATCCTTTGTCTCGTCATGCTCATCAGTTCGATCGTCCTTCTTCGATGTTCTTGATTGGATTAGAACGTGAGTCTTTAAACGCATGGCATAACGAAAATTTAAACGAAGAGATCTCATTTTCTGAGCAACAGACAATCTCTTCAGTAGCAATAAAAAAGCAGGTGAAACACTGGTTCGACCGTTACCTCTTTCATAGCCATGAAGATTCCGTAGTGAAGGACATTGAAAACGAGGCTTTTCAGTTTTTTACATCGATATTTAGAGGAAGTCATTCGGCTGAATATAAACATCATTTACCCACTATTTCTCATCATTCAATCTTACATGTACTGGAGTATATACATACGAACTATCATGAATCCATTTCTGTAGATACACTTGCAGCGATCGTGAAGCAAAGTAAGTATCACTTTATAAGGAGTTTCAAAAGCTATACCAATTTTTCTCCTCACCAATATGTGATACGCACAAGGATCGAGAGAGCTAAAGAACTACTTACCAACACCAATCGCTCTCTTTGGGACATCACTTATGAAGTGGGGTTTAACAATCCTAGTCAGTTTCATCGGAATTTTGTGGCTGTGGTAGGTTGTACACCGCTTCAGTATAAAATGAATCTGTAAACAGTCGTATATTACTTGGCTGTTTGCATCTTATTTTATTTTTCACACTGTATATCAAACATGGGTTTTCAGTCGAAAAAAAAAACATAGGAAGCATTTCATCTTCCTATGTTTTTATCCATTATTTATCTGTTTGTTTTTGCTTCTTTTTCAAAAACTCCGCGCGTAGTTTTTCAAGATGCTCCTTTTTATCAAATCGGGCAGGCGTCTGTTTTTCGTGAAACTTTGATACAGCTACCTTGCTTTTGTTATCTAATTGATATTTTCCCACTATGTTCACCTACTTTTGTTATCTAACGAAATTCTTTTCAACCTATATACTATACCTTAGTTAGCTAAAATAAACTTTATTAATATTTGTTGCACGCTTCCTATCTCAACTACCAAAATTCCTTCCTCATCTAAAATAGCTTAACTTCATGTAGAATACAACCTCATTTGAATTCGTTCTTCAAGTAATGCACAGGACGAACTTCTATGCGCCAACCAAACTCTTCGCCTCTGTTAACTTGTGTAGTTGGATGTAAAGAAGCAAGTTTGATCGCCTCATCCATGTTTTCTGCTTCAAACATAAAAATGCTTCCTATCAGTTCTTTTGTTTCTGTAAATGGCCCATCTGTTACCATTACCCTACCGTCAGCACGGTGTAAGCTTTTGCTTTCTGTCTCAAGACCTGCATCAAGCAAAACCTCACCGCTATTATAAAAATTCTCAATGTGCGGCTGACATTCACTCATAATGGCTTCAATCTCCACTTTTGGGCGAGCATCCATTTTTTCTGGGTTATAATAACCCATACATAAAAATATCATCGTCATCTCTCCTCGATTACTCAAATTTTTTGAATACACTCATACGACGATTCAGAATCTGTATAATCGACGAAATGTAAATATTTTTTTCTGTAAATCTTTAATCTTTTTTCATAGGACCTAAGATCTCAAATTCTTTGCTTAATAATTCAATAAATATTTAATTGTTGCCCTTATCTCCGTTTAAACTGATTTACCTAACAAAACATTTCGAATTTCCGTGAAGTCCGATACGATCGCAAATGGCTTATGTGCGGTTGGAGGCAATACATTATTACCATTTACCCATATGGCTTCCATACCGACTTCCATCGGAGCGATTACGTCATGTGTCCATGAATCCCCAATAAATAAAGTCTCACTCGGTTCTCTATCAAAATATTCCAGCGCTTTGTAATAGATTCGAGGGTTTGGCTTTCTATAACCTAATTGCTCTGCGTGAAAAACGTTGTTGTCACTAAATATTTTTCCTAATCCCATATTGTTCAACTTTTGTTTTGGATCATATAGACCATTTGTTACAATACCTAGCTCAAAATTTCTACTCAAATCAATTACTAAACTCGTTATTGCATCGTCAACAGTTATAAAATCCATGCTCGTTCTGTAAAAAAGATTGTCCAAACTATCTAATGCTTCCATATCCATTGATAAGTTAACATGCTTCAGTACATATTCCCATCTTGCTCGCTTAAATGCTGACGGACTGTACTCATTAGAGATCAACTTTTCTATTAAATATCTTGGTGGTTGTTTAAATAATTCTAAGAGCGCCGACCCATTTAAATGTTTTGTAAGTGGATGATTCGCTATGAAATGAGTGAATCCATCATCAAACCATGAAGCATTTTTTAACAAAGTGTCATCTAAATCAAGTAACAACAAACTGAACGTTTTCATCTTTACCTCAATTCACAGACTCGTTATTTTTTCCTCAACAAAAAGAAAAACGGAACTATCGGGATAGCTCCATTTTTCATAAATCTATTTTTTATTTCAACGCATTAACCGCATTAATCAAACCAAATCCTGCTTCACCATCATAACCACGTTTAAAAATATCGTCAGAAGAAGATTGGATAATGTGTTTGACTTGTGATGGCGAAAGGTTATCTTTACCGTGTTGTGCAATAATAACTCCTGCAAGAGCTGCAGTTTTTGGAGCTGCCATTGATGTACCCGCTTTATAACCATATCCACCAGGAACAGTAGCTAAGCAGAGATACGTATTGTCTCGACCCGTCCCAGTTGTTGGGTCATAGTTTGGACCAAGGTCACCACCTGGCGCTATTACATCAATCTTCCCTACTCCATAGTTAGAGTAGAATGCTAGATTCTTCAGTTGTCCACCAGCAGAAACTCTTATCATTGATTGGCTGCTAGGACTACGGTGAGTTGCACCATTATCATCTCCTGATAATTTTCCTGGAGAGCTAATATCTAGTGCATTGTTTCCAGCAGATCCTACTACTGTTACACCTTTGTTGATTGCATATTGAATGGCCCGGTTAAACAAACGAACATCCGCTACCGTATCTTTTGTTGCATAATCAGGATTTTGGAACCAATCATAGCCGCCAAGAGACATGTTTACAACATCCACATTGTCGTCTGCTGCTGTCATTAATGCTTCCGCGATATGAGACGTTTCCGCTCCGCCTGTAGGACCGAATACGCGGTAAGCTGCTACCTTCAAATCTGGACCTACACCCATCGTACGACCTTTAGCTGCAATTGATCCTGCAACGTGTGTACCGTGAGAGTTCTGGTCCATCGCATCAGGATATCCTGGTACAAATGATTTGCCGTAAGCGTAGTTATCTTTTAAATCAGGATGTGTATAATCGATACCTGTATCAATAACTCCCACTACGATGTCATTTCCGTCGACTGACTTTCCAGTGCCTCCAGTGAGGTTCCAAGACGCTCCGTTATTTGTTACTTGCTTAATGTCCCATTGTAAACTATTGTACAAATCAGCAGAAGGACCTGCATTGGTTACGAGTGCCTCAGCTTCGATTGCAGCTGTATCAGGCTGCACAATGTTTTGGATTCCTGCATCTAGAACGGTGCTCGATTTTTTAATTTGAGATAGGAAGTTTGGATTAGTAGAAACGACCTCAACCGCACCTAACTTGTCCAGTTTTGCTTCAATTTGACCACCAGCTTTTGAAATTTCAATACCGAAATCTGTTGGCAACTTTGCTTGGTCCTTGAAAATAACGATGTATTTATTTTCTTTACCAACTTCCGCCTTAGCAGAAAGCGGGCTACCACTTAATACGACAGATGCTCCAAGTGTTAGGGCAAGAGCACTCGCCATAATTTTACTTTTCATGAAGATCATTCCTCTCATCTATTCTATATTTGATTATAGTTACTTTAAATAGAATTTCAATTAATTTTCAGAATATTTTTTATATTATGTTAATAATGATTCTTAATACCTGCTACGAAAGTCTTGATTTAGTAAATAAAGTAAATTATTCTTTAACCTTATCAATTTTATCTATTATTGATTTTTTAGCATAATAAAAACAACCTTCTCTCGGGCGAAGGTTGTTTGTTAGTAAAAGTACATGAGGATATGTTATTCGCAATTTTTCAGGGAAAAAGTCACGGTACGCTTACCTATTTTAACTATGTATTTAAAGTAGATATGTGTAATAATCCTGTGAATGTACTACTTTAAATCCTACTGCTTTATACAATCCAAGCGCTTGGTCATTTTTGGTTTCAACCTCAAGATGTACCGAAAATCCAGCTGAACTTTGCTCTTTAATAACTTGACGCAACACTTTCCTACCAATGCCTTTACCTTGATGCTCTGGCAAGATGGAAAAGCCATAAATCCACGCTTCCCCTTCCTTTCGTGAAACACGAATTTCCCCTACTGTTTCTTCGTTCACATCAATCATTAACATATCCGTTGGTCTTTCTTTATGAAACGAACGTTCCATAGAAGTAGCATCTTCTCGTGTCATTCCGAATGCCTCAATAGATATACGAATAGACATGTCTAAATCATCTACTTTTGCTTGTCGAAGTGTTATACCTTCTACTGGTTCGACTAAACTTTTTTTCCAAACCATTTGCTGCTCTGAAAATGAATAATTAGCTCCTATCTTAAACAAAAACTCTTTTGCTCCACTTGATGCAGCTGGAGTATTTAACAAGATTTTTTTGTATTGGCATTGCTTTGCTACTACCATTCCTTCTTGAAACAAACGTTGAAAATGCCCCTTACGTCGTTCAGTTGGTTTCACCATGCCACAAACTTCCACTGTAGAACCAAAAGGATACAAGCCTAAAAACGCTATGAGTTTATTATTTTCATAGTAAAGTAGGTCTAGTTGATCAGATTCACGATTCTCTAGCATACTCCAGTTCAGTTTAAGTTGAATATCGTCATGAACCTCACACTCTATTTGTAATTTTTTTATATCTTGAAGTTGTTGTTTTGTTAACATAGTGTTCTCCTTTATTACAGGTTAATTCCATGTCTAATATCGGTTTTGCTGCTAATCCCTTAACCGCTGTACTTCCTATGTGTTCAATCCCTAATACTATGTCATTTAAAGAATGCAGAATTACTTGTTTTATTGCCATAAATTCATTTTGCCATCTATCATCATATTGTTGAAGCTCAATACCCAACTTCAAAAGAAAAAGCACTTTGAAAAAGTACTTTAAAAACTTCACAATCATACTTAGCACTCATAAAAATCTTCCTAAAAAATAGCCCCCAATAACGGAAGACTTGAATTCGTCATACCCTCAATTTGTATATTTTGAACTTTTCTTATTAAAGAAATTTGATGTAATTACCATTAATAATCCTATTACTATCATAGGGATTGATGCAGACTCTAATAAATTTGGCATATCATCAATATCAATAATAATCTCACTAAATGCAAATCCAACAGCAAAAATCCATAAACCTAAGTAAGCAAGCAATTTTCCTGCTGTGGTTTTCCCCTTTGAAAGCATCCACTTTCTCCTCTCTCAGCCACTGCTATTTTAAAATTAAAAAAGGGACCTTCTTCAACCATCCTGCTACGTTTGTTCAATAATTAATGAGGAAGAGGGTAATGTAGGCTACATTGAAGTACTAACCATTAGAATTGAGATTATATTTACCAGAGCTTTCCCAAATTAATGCGGTATGTTTTTTGGTGAGAATAAGCAATACCCCATATACATAGAAAATAATGCTTGTGGCTATAAAACCATAAAATAATACTGTTATAGAAACTGGTCCCCATATCTGTATGAATGTCCACGTAAATCCTAATAAGATTTTTGGAATTAAAATTACTAAAATCAAAATTGCAGAGACTATCAACGTATGTATGGTTAACATCAAGATCCTCTTACCTTTTAATGCTCTTCTCTCTCGTTGTTTTCTAACCAACTGTCTTATTGTTCGTAGTAATAATAGGATAAAAATAACATCAAGAACAGTGATTAAACTAAGGAGAACGGTCGCTATTTTGTCCAGCTTTTGATAACTGTCAGTTTGGTTGGTTGAAACACTTTTACCTTCCCATATATCCATAACGCTTTTTCCTATCGATGTCGTAAAACTTGAATTCATGTTAGAAAGGATTGCTACACCTAATTCTTTATCTGGCTGCATAATGATAAACGATGAATATGTTGGGTTCTGCCCCTCATGCTGAATATATTGTTTTGCTTCCTTTTTTACTACTTCCCATCCGCTAGCATAGTAAGAATTCTTATCAAAAGCAGCCACCGATCGATCAGGATGGTGCGATTCTTTAATCAGTTGCTGATTAAACTCGTTAATCGAATTATATCCTAACTGTAAATTCATCCATTTCGCAATGTCAGTAGTGTTGCTGATGATATATCCAGCAGGTATGTTCCCACGATAAATAGGTGGTGTGTATTTCTGCTCTTTCAAAAATCCTATCTTGTAGCCTTGTGCGACCATAGATGACTGAAGTTGGTGGTGACCAACGAAAGAATCTTTCATCCCAATAGGTTTTAGTACCTGATTTTGTATGTAAAGATCATAGGGTTGTTTCGTTACATTTTCAATAACGAGTCCTAGAACATCGTAATTAATTGTTGCATATTCAAAAGTGCTTCCTGGCTTTCGATTCAATTCTTGATTCAATAATGTCTTTACGTTCAACTCTAGTGCGTTTGAATCAGTACTTTCAGGAATTTGCGCTATAGAGTTCGAGGCGATTCCGCTTGAATGATAGAGTAACTGATTCAGCGTAATGGTTTGAAGTTCTCCCTGATATTTAAGCTTCAACCATGGAATATACTTTTGAACACTATCAGAACGTTTTAACTTTCCTTCCTTCTCCAAACGAAGAATGGCCAAACCGGTAAATGCCTTAGTAGTTGATCCAATCTCAAATAATGTACTGGACGTAACAGGTGTTTTCTCTTTAACGTTTTTGTAGCCGAAATTCCTTTGATAAACTGTTTCACCCTTTTCCACGATAACTAGTGATATACCAGGGATTTTACTAATATGTCTTTGTTGTTCAACCAGCTTTTCGATTTTCTCCGTTTTTTCACTTGATTTAGCACTAACTAAAGGAGCCGCGAGCCCCGTCAATCCTAGAATCAATGTAACTAAAAAGCTGATTATTCTTACTAATTGTTTCATAACTTTTCTCCTTGATGGTATTTCCTTATGAATAATAGAAGCATAAACCACCCTATATTTTACAGTTAAACCCAATTATTTAATACTAAATTCGATCTATTTTTTCCATAAATTAGTTTATAGTGTTATACCTCATAATTTTCCATAAAAAAGCACTGTTAATATCATTTCGAATAACAGTGCTACTAAATTAAAGCTTATCAAGTTTTTTGTTATTTACATGTGAAAGGAAGCTATTTTGCAGTCGTATTCCGGAAGATATGCACCCATTTGTGGAGTCATTGTTCACTCTCTGAAAAAGAATATATTATGGCATAGAACTTGTTATATAGAATGTTGCGGCTGTTAATGCGCCTAATAATAACATTATGTAATTTGATAACCTTACAAAATTCTTAAGGTTATCAAAATTACTTAACTTTTTATAAATAACAAAACCTAAAAGTATACTTAATATCCAAAACGTTATACCCAAGAATGAAAACAAATATTGTGAATTCATAATCCAAAGAATTAATATTAAAAAATATAATAATAAAATTAGCATACCAAGCATTCTAATTTTTTACTCCTGCAATGTTGTATTTTCATTATTTAGTATTGATTGTATGGACTTTATTACACTCTCATAATAGGGTGCTGGATGTTTAACAAATTTGTCTTTACTAGCTGTTTGATTGATTATGTTTTTCGATCCTTCATCAATTTCAAAGCCACTAATTCTAATTTCTTTTTTGTCTCCCAGCCATAGATCATGAAAGTCATCGAACTTTATTCTGACTATACCTGACACCTCTTCTTGTTGAAGGATATAGTCGTCCAACGTGTAATTACTCTTGTATAAAAACACATGTGCAAACTCATTATCTATATATTCTTCTTTGACTGTACAATAGTTTATAACACCTAGAGGCAACAACTCGTCAAAAGTAACATCAACCCCTATTTCTTCTTTAATTTCTCTTATTCCATCACTTATTGTTTCGTGTGATAATAGATGACCAGCAGCTGTAATATCCAAAAGGTACGGGTTTTCTTTTTTGGTTTTGCTTCTTAATTGAAGATCTATGTAATTTATATCATTCATTTTACTTATAAACCAGCAATGGAATGCCTCATGCCAATAACCATTCTTATGAACTTCAACACGTGAAGCAACTCCTAATCTTTTTCCATCCTTACTAAATATTTTTAGATTTTCGCTGTCCATGACAACTCTCCCAATGTTATTTTTTTCTAATTATAACAAATGATTGATTATTCTTGATGAAGTATTTTTAAACACTTAAGCAACAATCTGACCAATTCACAAAGAAAAGGAACATTTCAAATTACAAAAACGCAGCCGATTGTGGAGCAAAGTATAGTTGTATCTAAGCTGTGGAATAACACACCAAGTCTCTTCCAGTGATGAGCCACTTTGCGTTACATTGTTGTTTGCATCTAATACAGGGGACTTTATAAACATCGTCCATATCAAAATAATACCTATTTCCAGTGGAAGTAGTGAATATATTAGTTCATGAAAATTTGCTTCTCCATGGTATCCTTTTTAAAAGTTGTCGTTATAAAGATTTTTCATCCCCAACCTATTTCTGTTTTCGTCAAAGGAAGCCACCATAATTAAGTTAAATACAAAAAGGGAGACTCGTCCTAAAATAAGGACGAGTCTCCCCTGGTTTGCCACCTTTATTCATTTACAAAGTATACCCACTTATTCGTACGGAAACATAAAACTGTTTCGATACCTAGTCTCTTTTAACGGTAAGACTTTCTGACAAACTAGCGTTTGTTTTAGTTCTAGTGGCTCATTCCATACTGGTTTTCACCACCCACCAGCTTTCTGAAGTGTTCATATATCCTACTCTTTTTTCTTCAGCGTTCTATAATAAACCTAAGTCAGAATAAACAGCCACCATAACCGGTTATATATTCCCTCTTTCTTTAAATGAATATAGATATTGCAGAATAAACCAGTAATAAACTCATAATTGCTCTAAATGACTTGTCATGATTAGCAAAAAATATCTTAAAGACTGAGCCAAAACCTGACCACAAAAGTAATGCCAACCATCCCAAAAAAATTGCCAAAGCTAAATAAAGAATGATCGAGTTAATACCTTGATTATACGGTAAAATAAATGCACTCATTACTGTAATAAAGAACAAAATGCTTTTGACATTTATGATTTGAAAAATAAATCCAGATAAAAAAGAAGATCGCATTTTACTAGATTTTACATCTGAACCCTTGTGCAAAGCAACTTGCCAAGCTAAATAGAGAAGATATACTGCTCCAGCTATTTTAAAATATGGCTCAACAATAGGAATAAAATTATACAAACCTGTTGTAAATACTCCACTCATAATGCCAAGCATTGCAAACCCAGCCAAGATACCACTACTAAATTGCCAAGAACCCACAAAACCAAATCTCCGAGCTTCATTCATCATCAAGATGTTACTAGGACCTGGTGTAATGGAGGTAACAATAACATACGAAAGAAACGCTACTATACTCACATAAATCACCTGCATTTACTATTTTACTATTCGATATCCTTATTGTAAGATAATCATAACTATAAATAAAATTGAAATTTAAAAAATCATTATCATTTTTTTCGATACATCAGGCGAATTAAGGAGAATTTTTATGGAAATTAGACATCTTATAACGTTTCAAACCATTGTAGAAGCAGGAAGTTATACAAGAGCTGCTTTGAAGTTAGGTTATACTCAATCGACTATTACTTCACACATACAGGCGCTTGAACATGAAATCGGTGGGGAGCTTTTTAGTTATGTAAAAAGAAAATTAAAGCTCACTCATTTGGGAAGAGAATTAATTCCTTTAGCGGAAGATTTGCTTTCTACCCATGATCAGATTAAGAATATGCGAAGCTCCCAAGAAGTTAAGGGAGTATTAAGAGTGGCTGCACCAGAATCGTTAACTATTTCAAGATTAAGTCCAATAATAAGAGAATATTCTTTAAAATATCCTGATGTGAAATTGATATTAACTAACGGTACTTGTGGTCAAAACCAAGTTGATTTAATTAGTGGACGAGTAGATGTTGCTTTAATGGTTTACCCAGAATTAAAGCTTGAAAAATGCACTCATTATGTTTTATCTGAGGAGAAGATCGTCTTAGTAAGTAGTAATGATGGTCCCGATCATTTTGATGAGAATAAAATTGATACCACCAATCAATTTTTCATAACAAATGAAGAGGGCTGTAGTTATAGGACAATGTTTGAAAAGCATCTCATAAAACATGGTATTCATCACTTTCAAACGATGGAGTTGTGGAGTATAGAAGCCATTAAACAGACTGTCATGAGCGGAATTGGATTTTCAGTTTTACCATATATTACAGTAAAAGAAGAAGTAGAAAATGGAAAGCTAAAAATATTAGGTCATTCTGAAACGTTAGATCCAATCTATTCTCATTTGCTAGTAAAGAAGAAAAAATGGATGACACCATCAGTAGCAGTTTTTGTTGAACTTGTTTTAAATTCGTTTAGTGAAAATGCATATTTAAATACTAAATCCCTTAAGTAAGGAGTTTGGCTTTCTATTTGTTTTAACAAAGGTTTCTTCACAATGGATACACTAGTTTCATTAAATAACCTCCTACAGTATTACGTCATTTTTTTAACTTGATGACTTGTATATACCTAATTAAATGATTAAGTTATAGAGATAACCGTGAGTCAAATGCTCATCCTTAAACTTTACCATATTCTGTATTATGATAGTCACAAAAAACAACATTAACATATATGTCAATGTTGTTTTTTCATTTCTTACTTAAATTATGGATGGAAGCTAAAATTCAACCATATCTTATTAAAATCAATTTTTATTAATATTAAACATTGGATGTATTTTAATTTCATCTAGGAATTGATCGTATTTAGGATGGGATTTTAGTATTTCATCTACTTTGACTATTTCATATCCATTCTCTTTTAACTTTGGAAGGATGGTCTTAAGTGCTTCGACTGTTTGTTGGCGATTTCCACCAGAATCATGTAACAAGATTATATCTCCACACTTAATATGATTTAACACGTGATTTACAATATAACCAACTCCTGGATTTGTCCAATCGCGGGAATCTTGATGCCACGACCACAAGATGATTTTGTAGCCTTCTTTTTTAAGAACATTTATTGTATTGATCGTAACGGTTCCACCTGGTGGTCGGAATAGTTTAATGTAGTTCTTATGCATGTGAGGGTCTATCAGTGTTTCAGTTTTAGTTACCTCATTTAGTACTCGTTCACTGGAGATATTGTGAAAACTTGGATGATTATATGTGTGATTTGCTATCTCATGCCCTTCGGTTAGTTCTCTTTCTACAATTTCGGGATATTGTTTCATACGTTTTCCTGTTAAGAAGAAGGTAGCATGAACACCATTCTCTTTTAAAACATCTAAAATCTGAGGAGTATACAGAGGATCCGGTCCGTCATCAAAAGTAATAGCTACTTGCTTATTTTGATTAGGAACCTCCCATATAACATCGCCTCTATCTTCAATTTGAAATCGATTAATGATTTCTGCATGCGTTACATTTGAAAAAAATAAACATCCTATTAACAAAAATAAAAAAGATAAACGTATTTCTTTAGATATCATCCTATACCTCAATTTCTAATTAGTCATTCTTTTAGTATATTGAAAATCATTTATAATAAGTCAATGTTTTTAAATGTCTGCCTAGCAATGTATACCAGGATAATTTTAATTTATTCATGCATACTATATAAGCCAGTAATCATTACAAATTAAGAGGAAGTTAAGAATGAAAACGATATTAAAACTACTTGCTTATATTTTGATAATAAATTTAGTAGCATGTAGCACATCGCAAAGTAGCAGAAGCTCTAAAGAAGGTACCTTTCAAAATCTCAACTACTCAGAAAACGGCATAAGAGAGTTAGGTTATGACAAAAGCTATGATAGTGGACTTTCTTCAATAATAAAAACAAGAGTTAATCATATAAAACATATCCATGAATCAACAGTTGTTTTAGCTAATAATTTAATTCTAATAGGAATCAAACCAGACAAAAAAGCCCAAAAAAAAGTGCTTTATAAAAGAATAAATAGTGAGGTTAGAAAAATATCATCTGAGAAAAATATTCAAGTGATAACAGATAAAAAAATTTTTAATCGTATTCAATCTATTGATAGCTATCTTAAAGCTGGTAGACCTTACTCCAAAGTCAAGACTGATGTAGATGATTTATTAATTGATATCGAGATAAAAGCTCATGATTTAAGCGGCATTTTTCATTACTCATAATTTAAACATTAAAATAGAAAAAAATATTATTTTGCGAGGAACAAGATGGACTTTCTAACCCATAATATACTGATTTTTGTATCTGGATTTTTGTTTTTAAAATTTACCGGAAAAAAAGCAATCTCGCAGATGCATACTTTTGACCTGCTATTTATCATCGTTATTGGTAACTCGATCAGCCAACCATTGCAGAAAAGTAATGTGTGGGTGGCCATTCTTTATACGCTGATTTTTGTTCTTCTCTACAAATTCTTTATGTATATTTCTTTAAATAACAAATTGAGATGGATTCTATATGAAAGCCCTACTGTATTGATTCGAAATGGGGATATAGATAGGAAGGGACTAAAAAAAGTCAGGCTGCCCGTCGATGAACTTCTCGCACAGCTTCGTGAGAAAGGTTATAGTGATACAAAAAATATTGCCATCGCACTCCTGGAGGATTCTGGAAAAATAAGTGTAATACCAAAAGAGAAATATCGTCCTGTACAACCAAATGACTTAAAGCTAAAGGTTCAAAAAGAATATATCCCAATTCCTGTTGTCATGGATGGTCAAATTTTAGATCATAATCTCAAATATTTAAACTTGAATCGAGACTGGCTGAACAAAAAAATCCATAATAAAAATGCAGACTTAAAAGACATCATTTTAGCAACAGTTTCCCCGTCAGGAACACTCTTTATAGACACAAACAATCCTCATAATGAAGATAAAGGATTTTATTCATATAAACCAGGAGAAGATAATTAAATTATTTCCGATTATAATTATAGAAAAAATTGCAATTTACACACAAAAAAAGAACACCAGGAATCGGAGAGAAAACTAGTGTTCTAACAGCTCTAAGTAGATAGAGCTATGTTTTCTCTTTCACCCTTTTAAAAATCCACTCAGCTTTATTTGTTATTGTATCTCATTTTAGTTTATTTTTACGAACGCCAAAAAATCAAAAGCTAATTGCTGATTGTATAGGTGGATTATGAATTGTGCTTTTGTTAATATTGTTGCTTTTTACGGGTCGTGTTAGCGGAGATCTCGTTTCTGGATGTTTAGGAGAAAACAAGACGAACCACATCACACTATGATAAGTCTTTCATGCTCGTGTATGTACTTATCACTTGCCCAATCGGTTGGTAAGATCTTTTAAAATCTTATCATTCGGCAAAAGTGTAATTTTACTAAATGGTCTTTTCTAGTGGGGACAGGTTGAACATGCCATAAGGATTAAAGAACATGTCATCTTCTTCATATCTATTATCTTCAATGTAGCGAATCATATATCGTGGAGAGTCCTCTTCCAAACTGAAAGTTTCCCCATCTTTAAAAGTTGATCGATCTACTAATTGATAAAGATTAAAATCATTTAATAAATCTGCAGCATCATCTGCCGGTATTACAGAAGGTACTGCAACGTCAGGTAATCCGAACGACTTCATTCCACACGAATAGAAAATTTCTTCATCGCCAATGAGAGTAACAAAATGAGAATATATCGGAAATACATCTTGATCGTTGAACAGTTGAAACCAAGCTTCTTTCGTATGTGCTATACCTGATGTCTCAATTTTCACAGCTAATCCCCCTGCTTTTAACAAAGCCGTTCCGACATCTATGAGTTCGTTTAAGCCATCAAGGCTGTTCTTATTTGCAAAAACATATACGATGAAGGTATGCTTATCAATTTCTTCTAAAAGAGTCTCTGCAAAGGTATTTCCACCCGCATAGATAAAAGCTTCTTTTAGATTTGAATCTTGTTCATAAACTTCTACCTCAAAACCTATGTTTTTATCACCATTATGAATAATGGAACCCGCTAATAAATATCCTTCACCCTTAGATGCTACAGCCTGTATTAATTCGGTTCTACTTTTCCATTGGCCTGGTATACCAATAACAACTTCTGCTTCATTCATTTGAACACTTCCTTTAAATTTATTTCTAATGTCTAATAACAACTATGTTTTCCAATGATACATTAAAAAGAGCACTACTCCTTACTGGAGAAATGCACCCGTTCGTAATATAAGGTTAGCCAGAATTTCTGGTTGACCTTTTTGTGGAATAACACAAAAACTGCCATATAAACTAGTTAAAAAGGTTTGATAAACAAATCAGAAAAACAAAATACCAAAAGTATCAATTCAATTATTCTTCCGTTATTAATCCATCATCAAAAGGAATATTTTGAAACACGGATTGACCAAATTTATTATAGGTAATCCTTATTGAACTGATATCACTATTCCATTCATAATCGTTTAGTTCTACTCTTAATACTAATGAAAATTCTTCGTCTGGTTTGAAACCCTTCACAGGAAGTAATGTTTTAACTATCCCTTCTTTAATTGCATCTTCCTCATGATATGTTCCACAATCAATCTTACTGATATATGGTTTAATTAAAATTTGATTATCCACTTTTGCAATCATTGTTCCATCTTTTTTTATAAATTCTACTTTTTCAAGTGAAGGATTACCAATGCCTTCCCACCTAAAACGATAACATAAATAAACAACTTTTCTTTCGTTAAGAAGTTCTTTTCCAACTGTTACGTGAGTTAACTTCTCAAATTCACCATTATTACTTACGTAATGATATGTCCAAATAATACTAATAATAAATAAAAATATGATGACCCACATTATAAGATTTTTCTTCATTTAACCTTCCCTCTGATGGTTTCAATTAGATAATTGATCAGCCTTTTTACAACTTTATTACCTAGTTCAACAATCCTGCCATTTAGTAGCAAAGAGCGATCACCCTTAACTTTCGATATAACAAGATACACAATAATTGGCATTACATTGCTCAGGGCTTAAAAGGTTTAAGTGTATATAATGCATTGGCTTAATGAACAAACGTCACGTTAATCACTTATATATTGTCAGGATGGATAGAAAAATACTTATAACGGCTGAAGTAAATAAGACGACAGAAGTTAAAAGATTTCTCCTAAATTTAATAGCATATGCACAAAAAAAGATTGCCGCAGCTAATTTGGAGCAGCTTTGGAAATAAGCATACTTAGAAAAAAATGAACTGCTAAAAATAATTGAAATAAGTAATGTTACAGAAATTAGTATTTTAAACCACAAAGGCTCTTTTAGGAATTGTTTAACCATAAATTTTATCCTCTGCATAACGGTATAACTCCCTTCAAAGCACTTTCGTTTCTAATTAAAAATATGATGTATTTTTGAAAAGTAATACATACTTCCTAATCTTAGAGTGAATTTATTTATTCCCTCATAAACATCACCCACACTTAAGAGGTGTATGTCCACCAATTAGAAATTATTTATCCTTCTTCATCAATCCTGCTCGTTTGTTCAATAAGTTCCATAATAAAGGCGTTAATCCTTCTTGGATTAACGCACCCGATTGTGGAAGATCATTATTGAAAGAAAACATCCTTTAGTTCAAAGGATACTAAAATCAAAGAGTAAGATCCGTAGCCTGTCAATGTCTTAAGGCATCATAAATCGAATAATCCACTTCACCTGAGATATTTGCCATACCATATTCACACAACTCCATAGCCATCAAATTCTCCTCAGAAGGCGGAAGATTTTTCTTGGAGGCATATATTCCGAATTCAGTTGATGTTTTAAATCCAAAGCGTTGATAGTAACGATAATCTCCTTCAACAATTATTCCCTTAAATCCCATTTTAGCAGCCAATTTAATCCCTTCCTCCAACATATACTTACCAACACCCTGACGTTGATGATTAATTGCTACTGAAACTGGTGATAACATCAATATCTCATTTTCATACTTATTACTAATTGGAAGTTTTGAAAGGATGAAGTGTCCTATAATCACACCTTCTTCCTCAACAACTAAATCAAGCTGGGGAATGTAATAGTGTTTTTCTCGGATCTCTCTTACTAAAGCTTTTTCAACTACTCCGTCCGTAAAATTGGTATTTTTGAATATCTCATATACAAAGTCTTCAATTAAACTATATTCTTCTTTATTAACTAATCTCATTTTCATTAATACACCTCCAATGTTACTAATAAAAAGCACAACTTTTGCTGCAGAATCGCACCCGTTTGTTGAACAAGAAAATGAATTATTCTTCTTTGAATACTTTTAACAAAGGCTAGTATTTAAAATACGTTCTTTTAATTGTTCAATTGTTAAATACTCTCCATTTTCTTTACGGTGAAGCATCGCATGGCAGTTTGGACAAATAGGGATTAGATCTTTTACGGGATCAACAATGTAGCCCTGCTGTATTTCGTGAAGTGGCTTAATGTGATGGACATGAATGAAATCTTTTCCTACATCACCATATGTCGTTTCAAAGTTTAAATCACATACCTGACATTGAACTCCATAATGCTCCATACATTTCTTGCGGGCAATAGGGTTACGTTCATATCCATTGACTGTTATAGTTTTACATTGTCCTTCTTCTAACGTTTCAGCATCTTCTTCCGGATAATAACCTTTAGTTAAATCTTTTTCAAAGAAGGACATGATATAATCCCGTAGTTCACCTGTAAGTTTCATTGAACCTTGAATATTGCCCTTTAAACCATGATTACGTAATTTCTCAAGAGATAACCCAGTAGTATCTGCCTCATCTATAAAGCGAATTCGAGTCCAATTCCATTTTTTAGAATCCTCAAATTTCTCTTTATCTAACCAAAACATTTTATTGTAGTAAACATCGCTACGTCGAACTGTACCCTCTATTACTTCAACTTTATAACGTACTTTACGAACATTACCCGATACATACAAAAATAATAAATCTCCATTTTCATAATTAAAAGAGCGTTTCCAATCCAATATTTCATATTGACTAAATGCACCTTCTAGGTCATATTCGCTTGGATTAGCAGGCACCAACCAAATACGACGAGCATTGTGATGATCTCTTTCTTCAAGTTCTACACGACGCTTGGATGCCATTGCAATAGGTGCAACAAATCGATATTCGTCTTCCTCTTTAGTGTATGGAATGTTATATACATAGCCACGTTCAATGGGGTCATAGCACTTAGATATTGTTGTGTTCATTTGCTCTGCTAGGAATCTAGCTGCTTCTTGAATATTTGTTGCTTCAAACAAAACCTTATCATTTTTAAAAATAGTAATAGGAGTTGCCATATATTTACCTCTTTCTTATGTACTTTTAATTGAAATTTTTTAGTTGTTTATTCGAATCTTCTTCAACAATTGCTACTTTATTTCAATAAAAAAGAGCATTTCTCCTTCTTGAAGAAATGCACCCGATTGCTGAATAATGATCCAGCTATTAATTATGATTTCTCCATTGACTCTTGCAATGTATTTAATAAAAATTCTCCAAAGCTTCCTGCTTCAACTTCAAAATTTTGTTCTTTAATCGGTAATCCACTAACAAAAGAAACAACCTCAGCATTATCATCATATTGATTCTGTACTTTGGAACAATCTAAACATAAATACACCCCATCATACCCTGTGAAGTAAAAGCAAATTAAATGATTTGGTAAGCCTTCCTCTCGTCTAAAGTGTTTTGTAATCCATGTCATACTTGGAACTCCATTTTCTTCAATTCCCAAACCGTAAATTTCTTCTCCAAAAATATCTCCAAGACCATACTTCTTCAAAAAAAGTCTATAACTCATCGGGAATTTTACATTTAATGCTGCTTCAGCAGAATCAATTATTTGTTCTTTAATTTCTCCAATAAAATCTGCATCATCTGAGTGATCCTCGATTATTTCAAACGCTTTATTTATTATCATTAATTTCTCTCCCTCTAAAGTTATGTGCTTTGTATTTCAGTTTTTATAACTAGACATTTTTTACACAAATAATAGTAAATGTTCATCTCACCGATTTGAAAATCGACAACTGAAATAAGCAATAAAGACCAAATGATAAATTGGGTCTTTTTTCGTTTTCAAATTGTTTAAGTTTCTTATTCAACAATCCTGCTCGTTTGTTCAATAAGTTCGATAATAAAGGCGTTAATCCTTCTTGGATCAACGCACCCGTTTGTTGATGATCTTATTCAACTCAAGCCCCGTTCCTACAATAAGACACAAGATTTTTACATACTTAACGGGCACCATCAGTCATTTAGTTATACACACACACATAATGTAATACATATAAATATTTGTTTTATACCGACTCAAGCAGATTCATCTTAAAAAGGGGGATTATATGTCCGCTTTTAATCCACAGAAATTATCCATAAAACTTATTCCACCTACTACTTTCATTCAACCTGTTGAAGGAAGGAAATATACTCTCACGCATTCAGATATTACAGCAGAATTATTTTTGGCTATAGGATATGTGTACAACTATAAATCAATTAACCCCGTAATGCGTGACGAAGTATTAGCAGAATGGAAAAAAGATTTACATGGACGTTTTAATTTAGTCGGAAAAGCGTATGTAGATGGTGGGGAGTTCAGTCAAAAAGTTGCAGAAATTCGTTTTAAGACTTTCAAAAAACAAATGACTCTTGCACTTAGTGGAATTGTCTATGGTGACCGTCCATTCTACACAAACTATCCCGCTCTCGTTGATGCACCCATTTTTATTCATTACTTATCCACTTACCCAGAATATAGGCAGGTCGCATTTTATGGTACACCTCGTCAATATCTGAACCCATCTATCCATTCTCCTGACCTTCCCAATCATCTAAATTCACCTTAGCCATGCTTTCTCATTTCCATTTAAAATTTCTGTGATCTGGCCTTTTGTTGAATATAAGATATAAAAAAATGTACTGCTAATTAACAGTATGTTTTTTTATACCCCTAGTTTTATTCCAAAGTTTGTTCAGTTAATTTTTAAAGTCTATCAAATGCCGTTCTGCACATCTATAAATGACTATTTATTTCCACAAAAAAGTTATCGATTTAAAGCGCCTTTCTTTTTTCCATAACAGCTATAAAAATTGTAATTACGATTAAACTGTAGATGAATATCCAGGCAAACTGTCCGTATACCTTAACGGGGAAGGAAATACTTTGATCGTCTACACTCATGATTTCCATGCTGTAACGAAGAGGTGGTAAAACCCAGTTTATAAGTTTTATTTTTAGAACCTCTACTTTCTCCACTGATATAACCAAGGAACCAATAAGAATACTAATTACACCCCACCACGAATTGACATTGTTCTTCACAAGCCCTCTCGTGAAAAAGGATGACAAGGCAATGGATAGTACGGCAAGACTAAAATGCGCTAAGAACCCCATTACAAGATGGATTGAATGTAATCCAGGTGTAAACGCATTAAAAACAACTGGATACGCTACAGCCACAATACACAGAACGAGAGCCGTTAAGGTGCAATTTAATATAAGGGAGATATAATACACTTTCTTATTTTTCGCATGCATAATGGTAATTTGTTTTTGTCCTTCGTCTTCTGCATGGAAAATTGTAATGGTGAACCACCCCATTATAAAAAAGAGCATAATCGACGTGTACGAATAACTGTCTAAGATAGGGTTCGGTACGTATGTATAATTGATCACCAGCATCATGATAAACACAGAAAACGGGGGAACGTACTTATATGTCCTAAAATATGTGGTAAAGTGATAGTGAACTAACCCTTTCATGGTTCTGTTCTCCTCCTCCTTAGAACTGATTGAGAAATTCTGTTTCTTTCTTATGTAGAGGTTCTAATAGCTTAATGGAGGCACCTCGGTCCAAAAACTCACTAACAATTTTGTTTGTATGTTCTTCACTAACATTCAATTCTATCATTTTCTTATGAAAACCCATCTCTTTCTCTTGCTTAATGATTACATTTTGTTGTTTTATAGAATCGATTGAAACAGTCTTTGTCAGTTCAAAGATCAATCTGTTCATAGACTTTTCTTGGGCTTGGTGATTTTCCGTTTGGATGATGTTGCATTGGTCGATTACAATAATTTGATCTACTACTCTTTGTAGTAGTTTGGTCTCATGACAGGTTAAAACAACACTAATGTTTCTTTCTTTTAAAGAGATTAGTAGTTCTTCCATTTCCGTTTGTGCTTCTAAGTCAAGGCCAGAAAGCGGTTCGTCCATAATTAACAAATCTGTTTCTTCCAGCATCGCCTGCATAATCGTAACCTTTTGTTTCATCCCTTTTGAAAAATGAACGATTCGATTGTTCCCATTATCTTTCATATGAAATATCTCCAACAACGTATGAATACGCTGTTGAAGCCATTTGTTTTGTAATCCCCGGATTGTCCCCATATGAGTAAGATACTCAATTGGTGTAAAAGGAATATACGTAGGAGTTACCTCAGGCACATAACCAAAACGAACAGGTTCCCCGTTTCTATACAGGATTTCACCACGATCTGCTTTAATTAGGCCTCCAATCAGTTTCAGTAAGGTGCTTTTTCCCGAACCATTTTTTCCAACGATAGCTGTAACTTGGTTGGTTGGAATAGAGAGAGAGACAGCATCCAAGACTAATTTGTCTCTGTAAGATTTAGTTACATTCTGTAAATCGACGATTGGGTTCAACTTTACACATCCTTAACCGTGTTAATTCATGATAAAGACTGATATTATAGAGCAAAAAAAATCTGATTCAACTGCATTTACATACCAGTTCAATACAGACAGAAATCAAACGATATTGGTATTATATAGGGTATATACTATATTTTAGGAGTAAGGCTTATGTATACAGTACTTTTTCTTATTTCAATCTTAATTTTAGGGTTTCTCATTTTCAAGCGAACAACGAGATACAAATGGGTAGTACTAAGCATCTTCCCGTTTTTTCCTTCTCTTACCTTTGTAGTAACAGAGATCAAGCAGAACGCTTTCTGGTTACGCTTCTTAGAGACGGGATTTTTTGTACTTTCCATCATTTCTCTTCCCGTTATTCTGTATATAATGTTAGGCTTCTTCTTTATCTACACCGTATGTTTTTTATGTCTGTACGGGCAATATATGGCTTTAAACAAAACAAAGGATCGTTGATTTACGCGACTGTACCAATAGTTAGATGGATCTAAGAGATACTACCTCTCTAGCTCGATGTACTCTCTTAACAATTTCCACTTGTCCTCTTCATTCCTCCAAACAAACATACACTGAGCGGTAAATGGTTTCCCGTTCATAGTGTTCGTCTCTTTACCGACAACGATTACTTCTCTTCCTTCGTTCCGCTCGGATAAAGTACAAACGTCAAACGTCTTTTCAGCATGGTCCATTTGTTTTAATACTAAGTTAAGATCATAGTCATAGAAGTAAGGATCCGGTTCAGTAACTCCTGAATGAGCCCAGTATCCTACAAAATCTTTAGACATGAAACGTCTGATGTGATCTCCTTCTTTACTTATGAACCCTTCGTTCCACGCTTGAAAATAATCACTAAGGACGTCACGTATGGCTTTCATTGCTCCTAACTCCTTTTATTTAAATTATCCTACACATTAGCGTTGGATGGATTCAGTACTTCCCACTCACTAAGATATATGTGGTTAGATATTTTCTTGGGGTTTTCTAGTTTACAGATAAATTCTAAAGAGTAATCTTCTGTCGGTTCAAATCCATATGCCGCCCTCGGCGTGTACCCTCTGTCAGTCAACCACGTCAGCGAACTCTTAAAGCTTTCAAGCGACACGTGAAATGCGATATGTCAGATAGAAGGATCGTAGTCAAGAATTACCTTATCCGTCTGCTATAATCCTAACCAACTCTCCTCTTGAACGATCCACAAAAACGCATTCTTATCTCAAAAATATGATCTAGTTGAATGCCAAGACCTCTGTAGAACTCGATCGACTTACATCACTCATCGGTAGATGTGCTTCATATAATGCTTTTATCATGTTAATACTCTCCAGTTGATTTCAAGATTCCTTTTGTGCTTCTCTAACAATTTTACCAAACCTTGGTATTTATAGTGTATCATTTATTTATGTGGCCTTTTAAACTATAAGACTGATCGATTTCCACGTATTAATCTATAGACTACATTTGATTTTATCCTTACAACACCAAACAACAAGAGGCAGCCTTCTTAGGCTGCCTCTAACTTATTTTCATTTCGATTAAAAACGGATATTGCACTCTTACTGAGGACATAAGCATATACGCTTACTCCAAAAAATGGGATAAGGATCGGTAGCGTTGAAAACACGTAATACAAAACCCCTCCCGCAAAAAGCATCATGAGCGTAGAGAAAGGGTATAAGATCCCTAACAGTACAGACGTTTTTATTCCACGAGCGAGAGGTATCTCGTAATGAGCCAATAGGCTGAAGAGATAAATAATCACCATACTACTGACCAGTAGCAAACCTAGCAAGAGCACGTATCCTATTAAAGAATAAGGAGAATTTAGTGACTGCACGAGTTTCCAATCGATATAAAAGAAATAAGCAAAGAATATAAAAATACATCCAAAAATGTTCGACCGTATAAAATCTTTTTTATAAAAGAACCAATAATCTTTTAACAACCCTGATTCTGACCTAGAGCGGAGAGTCTTTCTAATTACCGCAAACAGAGCCGCGGTCGAAGGAAACAAACCAAAAGCGATCAACCCTAAAGTGGTGAAGAGCAACCAAAGTCCGTTTAGAATCACTAGATTTCCTATAAGTTGTAACATAGAGGTTATGGATATTAATAATCTTTTCATCTTGACTCCCTTTATAGAGAATTCTATCTATTCATATGCTCCGTTCATGGACCATACCTTAAGAGACACTACGCTTGTTCTTCCCAAGACTCGAACTTCTAATCCGAGTGCATCTTCTTTAGTTGGATATGAGCGGGTGGTTAAACTTTTTCGTTCGTTCACATAAACCTCGATCATGGATTTATCTAAGAAGAGGTGCAGACTCAGAAGATCCTCTTGGATCTCAAGCTTTCCTTCTTGTATCCCTTTGGTTCTTGCCAAAGGGTTTAAGGTCGTCTTCTCCCGGTTCACTCCCAAGATGCTTCTAGATGTATTGTAGTACAAATAGGTCTCTTCTTCTCTGTCAGGTGACATTTTAACGGCTATGCCAGCTTCCTCGATCTCTTCTAATTTTAACACTAACTCTATCTCCAGTGAATCCGACTGAATCTTTGCAAGCCCTCTGTTAGCTTCAGTCAAATTTACATGTTCTAAATCTAAGAGTAGTTCGGAACGAAGGGATGATAACTCATCGATCGGTCTTACTCCAAGACCACCATCATGTCTTAAGAACAACTCTACGGGAAGCCCACCGTTATGTGCCCATCCGGCATTGTACTCTTCTTGAAGTGTACGTTGCCCTTGCGTGATCGTAAACACGATAGCTCTTCCTTTAGGATCAATAAAGCCACTCGGTCCTGTAAAGTGGAAGTCACCCACATCGATTAGTTGAGGATCTTCTTGATCAGGAACAAAGCGATGATGCTTCTTATCCCAGCTTCCGATCCAATAGAACACTTCCACATCCGCTCCCTCTCCAACAGGAGAGATCAAAAAAACATATTTTCTGTTGCCATCCACATCCTCACCGATCGGTAAGAACACAGGTAGTTCCCAGATGGGGCCGAGAAACGGAAATTTGTCATGGTCAGCTTTATAAAAAAGATTCTGATACTCCCAGTCTAGTAGATTAGAGGATGTGTATAGGGCAGCTGTTCCACCTCCGTCTTCATGAGAGGTTCCAACAAGCTGGTACCATAATTCATCTTCTTTCCATACAAATGGATCTCGAAAATCACCCATCTTCATGCCGAGACCTTCTGTTTGAACGGTTACAGGCTTTTTAACCTTTTTCCACTTTGTAAGAAGTATGTCGCCATCCTCTCTATACGTACTTCTCGCGAGCCCCGTCATCTGGTTAGGAAATACTGCATCGTTTCCAGCTGTAAAGAAGAGGGCTGGAATACCTTGCTCATCTAAACATGCACTTCCCGACCAGACACCGTCTGGATCAACTTCTCCCGCTTCTGGAGTAAGGGCAATCGGTAAGTCCCTCCAATGAACGAGATCATCACTCACAAGATGCCCCCAATGAATATAGTGCCAGTAAGGGCCTTTTGGATTATGTTGATAGAATATATGGTACTTACCTTGAAAGTATATTGGTGCATGTGGTTCGTTCATCCAGTGTCCGGGTGGGATCAGATGATACCTCGGCCTGTGACGGTCTCCTTCATACACTTCTCTTTGAAGCGCAAGATCACCGTAAGGAATCTCTGGAATCTCGTTTTTTATTACCTTGACTCTAGCATAATGGTTTAAGAGTTTGATAGAGGATAAAGCGGTATCATAGATCTTTATCTCATCTAACAACCCGTTGTACATATTTAAAGAGAAGACATCCTCGATCATAAATGGCTCGTTATGCATTCCGATCACTAATTGTTTTTGACTTACGATCACATTAGACCCTTTTACGCTTCTTGTTGCAATCTGTTGTCCGTTTAAATACAAACTCATACAGTGATGTTGTGCACTATAAACGGCTGCAATGTGTGACCATTTATGTAGGGGAAGAGGATGGCCTTCGTCCCAGACCTCAAGCCACTCCTCCCCCGTACCTACTTGAAACGACCACGAACCATGTCGGTACAGACCTAAGAGAAACCCTGTCTTCTCTTCTCTATCGTGTTGATTGATGATTGCTGAAAGCTTGTTGTCTGCGCCATATTCAAACGAACGAGGAGCGATCCATGCTTCGATCGTCATCTCTGATAACGTATTTTGAGCAAGACCTTCACAAGTAACCGATGTCGAATAACCATCAAAGAGTAGACAGTTCCCTTTGATGCCTTGTCTCCAAAGAGGATCACTGGGTGGTTTATCCGTGGCATCGTTGAACACATAGTTGATATCATGCCATTGTTCGTTAATCTGTTCTTTCGTCGCCTTTCCCATACCTTCATCAAATGCCCAATGAGCGATTAACTGAGACATTTCAACTTTCTCCTTTCGTCCATATGGAATGATAGTTGAATACATCCAGTGAATGAAGGTCTACGACACCCTGATCTAAAAAGAGTTCTATTCCATCACTTTCCTCTTTCGGAAAGATCAAAGAAGTTAACACTTGTTTTCCTTCGTTCACAAACACTTCCACAGAAGACTTATCCACGAAGATGTGTAGAGATACATGCTCTTTCTCCAAAACAGCCATTTCTTGAACACATGAAAAAGCGTCATGAAATCCCAAGTCTCCAGATTTTCTTCTGTCTACGTATAAAACAGAACGTTGAGAATTAAAACCAATGATCGTTTCTTCTTCATTTGATTGATGCACTTTAAGTCCAAAGACAGCTGCTTCTTTGATCGTAAACGAAGCTTTAAGTTCAAAGGTTTTACTCTTGATATCTTTTAAAAGGTTCTCATCCGGTACAAGCGTTATCGTTCGCTTGATAGAAGTTACCGGCTCCCTAAGAACAGATACTTCATGCACTGGTTTCTGGACAAGTCGGGTTCCCTCACTTGTCGATGTTAATGATAAAGACCTTGGTAAAGTCATCGCACTTCTCCATGTACTTGTTGGTACATGGTTTGCGTACTTCCAATTGCTCATCCAACCGATAAACAAACGACGACCATCTTCTTTCGGTACGTCACTCCATGTCACACCCGCATAGTTGTCTCTTCCGAAATCTAACCATAGCACCACATCCGGATCGTTATCGTTCATGAATGTCTTACCATTAAAATCACCTACAAAATATTGGGTTCGTGAGCCCTCATGGTATGCTGGATCATCTCCGATACTGACGATCAGTACCCATCTGTGAACACCATCAATGGGTAAGGAAAACAAATCTGGGCATTCCCACACGCCTTGATGCGAACCTTCCGTTTTTCCGAACGCGCTCTCAAAGTCCCATGATTTCATATCATTTGATGAATAGAAGCGAACGTGGTTCCCAGCAGCTAGCACCATGATCCATTTCCTTTCTTCCTCGTACCAAATGACTTTAGGGTCTCGAAAATCAGCGATGGCTGGCTCTTCAAGAACGGGATTTCCTTCATATTTCGTCCACGTTCTTCCTTTGTCTTTACTATAAGCTAGGCTTTGGACCTGTCGTGGTTTTCGAGTAACAGGATGTTCGCCAGCATGCGTGAATATGGCAACCAATCCCTCTCCCCCATTAAAGAATCCTGTCGAATCGCAAGGATCTACGACAACGCTACCTGAAAAGATAAATCCGATCTCATCAGGAAAAAGAGCGATGGGGAGATGTTCCCAGTGAATCATATCGGAACTTACCGCGTGACCCCAGTGCATCGGACCCCAAACGGTACTCTCTGGGTGATATTGATAGAACAAGTGATATTCACCTTGAAAATACACCATTCCGTTCGGATCATTCATCCAATTCTTCATCGGTGTAAAGTGATATTGCGGACGATACTTTTCGTTAAAAAAGTTCGTCGGACTCATCTTCATACTCATGTTTTATCCTCCATGTGTGTTCGGTGTTGGCGTAAAAAAAGATCGATCTCATCTATAGTCGGAATCGAGGGGATCGCTCCTTTTTTTAAAGTAGTTAAAGCCCCTACAGCATTCGCTGTTTGAAGTATTTGTACAATGTCAGTTTCTTGTAACTCAAGAAGTTTTGCGCGTCCCAAAAGTTGGTGTAGGACACTTCCCCAAAAAACATCACCAGCTCCTGTCGAATCAAGAGCTATTACTTTGTATCCTGGAATGAACCCCACTTTCCCGTTACATATATAGGAAGAACCCTCAGCACCTAACGTAACGATAAGTAAGGAAATTGAATACGTTTCTGAAAGTAATGTCATTGCTTTTTCTAGCATATCCTCCCCTGTAAGAAAATGAAGTTCCTCTTCTGACACCTTCACGAGGTCGGCTACCGAGAGTCCTCTTATAATCTGTTCCTTCATCTCATCATGATCTTCCCATAGTAGTTCACGAACGTTAGGATCGAACGATATGATTTTCGAGTTTTCTATCGCCCGTTCTACCGCATGCCATGTCGCTTCTCGAGATGGTTCACCGGTTAAAGACACAGAACCGAAGTGAAATATCTTACAACGCTGAATACCCGTTTTCTCTATATTGTCTTTATGCAACATAAGGTCTGCCCCAGGTTTACGATAGAAACGAAACGACCGGTTGCCATTATCATCTAGATTTACAAATGCTAGAGTGGTAGGGATTTTTGTGTCTTTTGTGATTAAGCTGCAATCGACATGATGCTCTTTTAGTGTAGAGATTAAGTCCTCTCCAAAGAAATCTTCCCCAACCCTTGCAATCATGGAAGTAGCTCTTCCCCATTTTCCCAGTGCCGCCACAACGTTTGCAGGCGCCCCACCTGGGTTTTGTTCAAAGGTTGGTCTATTGTTGAGTGAAGGCCCAGCTGGAGTAAAGTCGATCAAGAGCTCTCCAATTGCCACTACATCTATCTCTTTCATGTTCATCACCACGATTTTAAAAAGCCGGAAAACAAATATGTGTTCCGGCCTTCCTAGATTTTTTATTTATTAAATCGATCTAGTCCGTCTTGATAGATTTTCATCATATCTTCGACTCCCATTTCTTCTAAAGCTTTAACGTAGGCTTTCCAATCTTTATCACTAAACCCTTCAACGATAAACTTCGCACGAGTCTGATTCACAAGTTCTTTGACATCCGTTTCTATCGTGTTGACCTTATCTAACTCTTCAGGTTTGAAGAAGATTGTTGGATACTTTTCTTTTTCCATGAAAGGACGATAGATGTTATCTAGATCCTTAATTCGTTGCTTAGCACGTGGTTCCATCTCAACAATCGTACCAAAATCTTCTTTTAAAATAACACCTGCGCCATTTGGTGCTACTTTTTGACGATATTCTCCCATCGCTACACCCTCAGGCAGTTCTTTGTTCACAAGTTTTCCGTTCTCGTCTTCTTCATAGACGATTCCGATCGGACCCCAATGAATCTGTGCAGCCATCTTTGGTTCATACTGCTCATCAATCCAGCGCATCGTAATCTCAGGGTTCTTGTTAGCATTCGTAATAACAAACGCGTTTCTAGCAAACTCTGAACCATTCGATCGACCGACTAACTTCTCTCCCGTTGGTCCTTCTAGAGGAGGCATTAGAACGTAATCACCTGCTCGCTCAGGTCCCACTACTTCTTCGGTTTCCCACCAGATGTAAGATCCGAGTGTTTCATCCTTTGTTTTACCTTTTGCTAAATACTGAGCAGCATCTTGGGTAAAAGATTCAGGATCGATCAATCCTTCTTTATACCATTGATGGAAGTATTGAAGAGCTTCTTTGTATTCTTGTTTGTCTGCTGTAAAGATCACTTTTCCATCTCGTACGATACGATGATCGAGGTTATCCGGTTGACCAAAAGCAGCGAAGAAATCACCAATATCCGCACACCACCAGAGATGCATAAAACTCAATGGAATCTCATCTTTTTTTCCGTTTCCGTTTGGATCTTGTGTTTTAAACGCACGAAGTACTTCTGTATATTCATCAAGTGTTGTAGGCATTTGAAGTCCTAAGTTATCTAACCATTTTTTATTGATTGACGGAAAGAACGGTGTATCGCCGATTCCCATCTCTTCTGCAGTAGGTAGTGAATAGATGTGACCATCAGGAGCTGTAATCCCTCTTTCTATCTCAGGTCGTTTCTTAAAGACTTCTTTTAAGTTTGGTGCATATTCATCAATTAGGTCTTCAAGCGGAATGAGTGTACCGTTCTGTCCGTAAGTCACAAGGTCATAGTCGGTAAATTGAGCGCCGTAAAAAGCATCTGGTAGATCACCACTCGCTAATAATAGATTCTTCTTTTCCTGATAATCGGTATCAGGTATGTTCTTCCACTTGATTGCTACGTTCGTCGATTTTTCCAGCCTTTTAAAGATTTCCATCTCAGAATAATCTGGTGCGAGTGGTGCTTTTGGTGCTACAATATTAAGTGAAACTTTTTCTTTCACGATTGGCAGGCCTGTTTTCTCAAAAGTCGCTTTATCCTTTGGCTCGGATTCTTCTTTTGAGTTACAGCCTGCTAATACAAGACTAGCACTTAAGAAAACCGTTGTTCCTACTGAAAATACCTTCTTCATGTTATCCCCCCTAATGTTTTTGCTGGCACTAATGAACCCGTTTAAGTCCTGATCACCTCCTAAAGAATGATTTAACCTTTTATAGATCCAATCATGACACCTTTCACAAAATAACGTTGCAAGAAAGGATAGAGAATCAATAATGGGAATGTTGAAACGATGATCATGCCATACTTGATGAGTTCAGCTACTCGCTGCTTGGCTGCATATGATTCTACATCCATCATCATCGCCGCAGAGTTTGATACTTGGTTCTCTACTAAAATATTTCTTAAGATTAGTTGTAGCGGATACTTCGATTCATCATTTAAATAGATCAGGGCATCAAAGAATCCATTCCAATGTCCAACTACATGAAACAGCACCATGACAGCGATGATCGGTTTGGATAGAGGTAAGACAATCTTAAAGAAAAATCGTGTGTTGGAACATCCATCTATAAACGCTGCTTCCCTAAGCTCCCCTGGAATGGAAGTTTCAAAGAATGTCTTTGCGATGATAATATTCCACACACCAACGGCGTTTGGAATCACCATTGCCCAGATGGTATCGACCATCCCAAGGTCTTTAACTAGCAGATAGGTTGGAATGAGCCCTCCGCTAAAGAACATCGTAAAAACGAACACGAGCATGATGAGATTCCTTCCGTAAAAATCAGGTCTTGATAGTGGATAAGCTGCGGTTAGCGTTAACATGATTGATATCGCTGTCCCGACCGCTGCATATAGTATCGTGTTACCATACCCGACCCAGATCAACGTATCGCTGAAGATCCGTTCATATCCTTCAAGCGTAATATCCTTCGGCCAAAGCCAAACTTCCCCTGCAAAAACAGCGTTCGGATCACTGATGGAACTGATCGAAATAAAGTACAGCGGATATAATACCATCAAGGCATATAAAGTCATCAACCCGTAGTTCACCACGTCAAACGTCATATCCCCTTTGGTTCTTCTGAATGCTCTCAATGATCTCCTCTCCTTACCATAAGCTGTTACCCCCAAGCTTTCTCACGATTCTGTTTACCAGTAAGAGCATAATTAAATTGATAACAGAGTTAAAAAGTCCGATGGCGGCTGCAAAACTATATTGAGCACGTTGAAGACCAATCTCATACACATAAGTTGGAATGATGGCTGAGGCAGATTTATTCAAATCTGTCTGCATCAAATATGCTTTTTCAAATCCAATGTTCATGATGTTTCCAATCGCAAGAATTAACAGGATCACAATTGTCGGTCGTATGCCTGGGATATCAACATGCCAAATTCGCTGCCACTTATTCGCCCCATCCATAATTGCGGCTTCATGGAGTGCTGGTGAAACACCCGCTAGAGCTGCTAGATAGATAATGGTCGCCCATCCTGTCTCTTGCCAAAGTCCGGATATCACATAAAGTGGTTTGAACCATTCTGGTCTCGCCATGAATAATATAGGTTCTCCACCGAACAAGACGATCAGATGGTTCACGATTCCACTTGTGGGAGATAAGAACACGAACAGAATTCCGACTAAAACAACAGTTGAGATAAAGTGCGGTGCATAGATGACCGTTTGAACAAACTTCTTGTAGCGTTCACTCGTCAGTTGATTTAACAAAAGAGCGACGATGATCGGAACCGGAAACGTAAAGATGAAAGCCCAAAGACTTAAGCTGAGCGTATTCTTAATGAGCGTCCAGAACTGATAAGATTCGAAGAACCTCGTAAAATGCTGGAAGCCAATCCAAGGGCTTCCCCAAATTCCTTCTGTAGGTATGTACTGTTTGAATGCCAGCTGGATACCATACATCGGAACATACTTAAACACGATGAACCATAACAAGCACGGAAGAACAAACAGATACAACTCCCAATTGCGCATGATTTTTTTCCGTCTTGTTGTCTTTCTTGGAACAACAACGACTTGTTTTTCTTTGTTTAATAACAATTCCATTTCATCACCTCCACGTAATCGATTACGTAATAATGAAGCGCTTACAAATGCGCTTTTAAAATATCAACAGCTATCCCGTTGTATGATTTCAGTTTGTAGCCTCATCTCAATAAAATCAGCTTCCGGGTTTTCAATCCTTCTGAGTATGGCCTCTGCGGCTTTGACTCCTAGTTCAAATGAGGGTTGTTTGATCATTGTGAGCGAGGGTGTGGTGATTTTTGCCCACTCGTAATCGTCAAATCCGATAACCGCTACATCGTTCGGGATCACTTTTTTGTGGTCTTGAAGACACTTTACTACTCCCATCGTCATCACGTTATTGGCAGTAAGTACAGCAGAAATCTCTGATGAAGATAATAACTCTTTTGTCAGGTTGTATCCGTTCTCAAGTGTAGGGACAGCCTCTTTGATCAATGTGTCGTCTAACTTCATTCCCTCTTCTAATAGAGCCTGCTTATACCCTTCTAACCGCTCATCACTCGTTGAGATCCCGAGTGGTCCTGTAATGAATGCGATTTTTTTATGACCTTTTGATAACAAGAGTTTGATGGCTTCATATGTGCCCTTTTTCCCATCACTTAAAATAAAGTCTCCCTTATCGTAGCCTTCTGGTTTACGATCGATAAAGACGACAGGATAATCTCCGTTCAACTCTTGATGTAGAAACTCATGACTCTGAGAAGTAGGTGCCATGATAAGACCGTCAATAAACTGATCGTTGAACATCGTGATCTGTTCTCTCTCCATGTTCAGTTCTTCATTCGTGTTACTCACGATCAGTTGGTACCCGTACCTCTTTAGTACGCTTCCAATTCCATGAGCAATGGACATGAAGAAAAAGTTGGATGTATCGTCGGATTGAACCGGAATGATAAGTCCGATGATGTTCGATTTACGACTTCTTAAGTTTCTCGCGACTGGGTTCGGACGGTAATTGAGTTCCTTCATAGCTTGAAATACTTTTTGTTTCGTCTCTTCAGCAACATACCGCGTTTCATTGATCACGTGGGACACGGTGGCTGTGGAAACATTCGCTTTTAAAGCAACTTCTTTCATGTTCACTGCCATTCCTATTACTCCTCAAAAAAACTGACGTAATCGATTACGTAATCGATTACTTATAGAATAGTTCACCTTCCATTATTTAGTCAACACATTTATTTTTAAATTTTCAGTTTTTTAATAGGATAAAACAATAAATAAAACTTGAATCAATCACTCAAGTTTTAACACTTATTTATTCTCTAAGGTTTAAAATCTTCTTCATCCTCAATTAAAGATAGAGGTTTGAGTTCCGGTCGTATACATCTTTTAGGTCCAGTAGTGCTTTGAATGGCTTCTATTCCTTGGGCTCCAATAAGACCTACTATCGAATGATGATTCATTGTGAATTCCATCTCTATAAGGAAGTAAAACGCAAACTTGTTGTTCTATTCTTTACTTTTATCGAATGTGGGGATAAATCCCATTATCTCAAACCGTTTAAGGCAAAATAAAAGGAATGATCTCAGTCTAATACCAAGATCATTCCTCTAGCGCGATCTGAATTTTTATGATCTAACTTTTTGTATGATTATCTCGTAATACTGTGTTTTTTTCTAATAAGATGAATGATTGTTTCCTGGAAATTCGATAACGTCAGTAATTGCTGTATAAATATTTGGTGGATACTCTGCGATACGGTGTGCTAAATATAGATACCACTCTGTACCATAAGTTATATAAACTCTTGCTCTGTGTCCTTCGTTTTTAACTCTTTTAATCAGATCAGGTCTAACTCCATCTAGCATTTCAACTTCGACTGTTGAGTGGTTAAGATAATCTCGTTCAACGATTCTTTGTAACAATTCTTCATCATGAGTCGCAATAGAGACAGGATGTTCAAACTCATCTATTCCAAAGAGCTCATTAACTGAAAGAAGTATTCAGGCTCTTGAGTCTTATTGAGCTTATACCATGAATGTAAGGTATCCGGTGCAAATACATCTAATCTTTTAATCACTTCTCTCGCAAATTCGAGAGGAGCAAAGCCTGATGCCGTAACCAAATTCTCATCAGTTACCGCAGGTCCCACCTCATATAATTGTTCTCCTTCATAATTTGAACAGACCATTTTCAAGTAGTCTAAGTTATTACTCGTATGTTTTCTCGTATCGAGGTACCCCATATTCGCAAGTGCTATTGTTGCACCACAAATCGCCGCAACAATCGTACCCTGCTGTATAGCGTCGCCTGTTTTTTTCAAGATGGGTTGATGAACAACTTCTCCCCATGTATTTCCTCCAGGTAAAATTAAAAGATCCGTACTCGTTAAGCTGAACTCCTCTATTGATATATCTGGCTGAATACTTAGTCCACCCATTGTAGTAACCATTGCTTTATCAGCTCCCACAGTTACTACTTTTAAAGGTGCTATATCTTTTTTAAAGTACCTCCCTGTATGTAGCTCAGCAATCAAATAACCATACTCCCAGTCTGACATTGTATTAAATACATATAGATACACTCTTCTTGTTTCCATCCCAATAACACTCCTCATCACATGTAATATAGACAATTATAAAATAACTTCCCTGACAGTTAACGTCAGGGAAGTTATCATATTTGATGAAAGTTTATTAGATCTGACAGAACCTCAATAATCCTTTTCTTAAGACTTATAGGCTCAATCACTTGAATAGATGTACCGTATGGTAAAAGTATGTGAGGAACATATGTATGTAAGATATCTTTTTCCAGAAGAAATGTTGCTTGATTTGATGATTGACTCTGTAAATAATGTCCTAGAAACCAATGTTGGCAGATATCTCCCAAAGCTGTTGTACTCCCATTAATAACTAAAGTGGTGCTCTTATCTTTATCTTCAAGAGTTGGCAGTAGGTTTTTCATAAAAAAGTCAGAAGCTGAAAAATCATCTGGCCGAATAAACGTGTCTTCGGTTTGAATTATCCTTTCGATTCGATCTATTCTAAAACTACGGACTTGCTTCCTAAGGTGACAAAAGCCAATCACATACCATTTCCTATTCCAATAGATGATTCTGTACGGATCGATCAATCTATAACTTGATTGGTTCTCTTTACTATTTTGGTAGGTAATCTTTACGGAGTACTCATCAGCTACGGCCGTCTCCATCTCCTTTAAAGTAGATTCTGCAGAGAACGAACTTAAATGACTGATTACTTCTAGACTTGATAAATGTTGGTTTCTTTTTGTTTCCTGCTCTGGATTTGAGTATCTACCTAGTTTGGATAACGCCCTATTTAGTGTTTCACCTCCATAATAGCCTGCTTCACTTGCAAAAACAGCTGCGTGAAACAGTGACGTTTGCTCTTCAATATCAAAGAAAAGAGGAGCCTCTATAAAATGGTTCAATAGAGAGTATCCACCGTTATGTCCAGCATCTGATATGATAGGTACACCACTTGTTGAAAGGGTATCAATGTATCGATACACCGTTCTTATATTTAGCTCTAACTTCTCTGAGATTTGTTTGGCAGTAACTTTTTCACCTGACCGAAGCATCCATAAAACGGCTAGCATGTTGTCGATTTTAGGCATAAAAAAACTCCACTTCTATTTAGCTGATTTTCAATATATCCAATTCCTAGTATAGCTCATCACAAAAGGAAATAAAAAAGTGCAGATCTCCTTTATGAAGAAATGCACCTGCTTGCTAAGCAATGTTAACTTATTCTAGAATATATACAAGTATCAGTCAGCTTGCTGCCGTCTGCGGATAGATCATCATTCCTTAAAGTACCCTCAAATGTAAATCCAAGTTTTTCAGGTATAAAGCGACTTTTTAGGTTTTTTGATTCACATCTTATTTCCATTCGCTTCAATGCAAGGTGATTTAATCCAAAGTCGACTAACTCCTTTACGGCTTCCATCATATATCCATTACCGCTAAACTTTGTATTCACCCAGTATCCTATTTCACATTTTGGAATGTTCCAGTCAATCCCGTGAAGGCTCGCTGTTCCAATAAAGTCCTTGCTTCCATCTTTTTTAAAGATAAGGAAACGGAAACTTTCTCTTTTTAAAAAATTGATGTGAGCATTTTTTAATAAAATATGTGTTTCTTCAAGAGTAGGAATTTCTTGAAAAAGTGATAGCCACGCTTTTAACTCATTAAACGAATCTTTGATGGCTTTAAACACAATTTCTTCATCCCCAGATTGAAGAGGTGCTCGAAGAATTAACCTTTCCGTATTCATTTGCAAAGGAATATCTAATAACAATGGATTCATAGGATTCTCTCTCCTTGATCAAGCTAGATTAATAAATGAACAGCAGGTAGAGTAGCCACAATAGCTCCATTAATGTTTAATATTTTGTTCAGCAACTCTTCTACATTTATTCAATAGCTTCGTTAAAAAGCGCGTTAATCCTTCTTGGATCAACGCACCCATTTGTGGAATATATACTTTAAACGTCGTGGATTGACGATACAGCTCAATGAATAAAGGGAACTTCTTCAAGGAAGTTCCCCTTATTTCTTACTGTCTTCCTTTTGTTAATGGAATAGATTCATATTTTTCAGGATCGATGGTATAAACAGAACCATCAGTAACGCCATCAATGACTCCGTATAGTCCGCGTTCGACGGCTTTAACAAGCTGGCCTTTTTTCTTTTGACCAAACGATTGTGTTTGACCTCGAACTTCAAAGAGCACCGTTCCACTGCCGTTCAGTGCGAAGGATCCAAGTGCTGTCCCAGGCAAGTTCTGATTCTGTGGATACAATGAGATGTTTCCGAATGGGGAATTACCTTGCTGCTGCATCGCATTATACACTGCAACGTTCAGCTGTCTGGAGTAATCATAGTCATATTTATCAGCATATTGCGCATAGGCTGCACCATCAGTCGTTTTTGGATTAGGTACGAACTGCGCGGAGATGGAGAACGTTACAAGATCATCCGTACCATCCACCTCGTAGTAAGGTGCTTGGTGATGGAGGTCAATGAACGCTTCGACCTTTCCAAATTCCTTTACAAGTTGTTTATACACATCACGTACCGTTTGTGATTCTGGCGTGATGTACCATCCTGCAGTAGAGGATTTACCAGGGAAATCAGATGCTTTGGGTACATAGCTAAGATCTGGGTTAAAGTCACGGTTCACATCAAATCCTGGTTTAGACGCATAATCGTATGTTTCATTTTTGTATGTATAATAGTTCCACGATGGTTTTGCGGTTGTTAATTGCGGGAATTTGCTCACAACTTCGTTCCAGTTCATGTCGTTTCCGCGGCGATCCAATTCAGATGCATCTGGGTTTATCATCGGAAGGGCAACGAGGGTAATCTCACTGCGGATTTTCTCTGCATCAGGAGAATTAGATCCTAAGAACTGAAGGATATTTATAATGGCATTGGTACCTGTTTTCTCATTCCCATGGATTTCACTTTGAATCATTACCACTTTTTTACCTGTACCAACTGTCGCTTTGTAGATTTCGCGGTTACGGTTAGAGTGTCCGACTGTTTCAACCTTTACTTTTCCTTGAGAGCTTGTTGAGATTTGCTGCAGCTTGTGGGTAAGTTCTGCATGATTGATGAATCCTTCTACAGAGAACGTTTGTTGATCAGGTGTTCCGGGAGAAGTGTTTGCCGAGGCAAAAGTAGGTGCTGTAAGGCTTGCAGATAGGACCAATGCGCCGAGTGTGTATACCATTCTTCGTTTGAACATGTGGATTCTGTCACTCCCTTAATTTGTTGTACAAGCCCTATACTAATACACTAAAATAAGGAATACAATTAATAATCAGATAATTCATACAATTTACCTATCATAAGATAAATCTAAGTCATTGGCTCTATGCTCTTTGGATACTGTGAAAGTAACCAGGTTTGAGTGAAGCGTTGCTCGTTTGTTTAAGAATCAATATACTTCCAACCAAAAAACCCCCACCCTATAATAGTGGAGGTTGCTTAACTAAGTATACATCAAAGTTGTATTTTTCAGATCTAAGTTGTACGATTAACGTCGAATTTTTTAAAGAAAATTACTTGATAGCATTGAGTGCAACCTTTGCAGCTTTTGCTATAAGTTCATTCTCATAGGTGGCATTCTGAGTATCACGGCTGGATAGGATGGCAATGATAATGGGATCTCTATTCGGCGGCCAAACGATAGCGATATCGTTTCGCGTCCCATAGTCTCCTGCTCCGGTTTTATCGCCTACCTCCCACCCCTTAGGTACAGCCGCACGGATCAGTTCGTCTCCCGTAGTATTTCCCTCCAGCCAATCTGTTAAGATTGTACGTTTATCATTCGGTAGAACGTCATCTACTGTGAAAGCCTTCAGGTTAATGGCCAGTGCTCTCGCTGTACTTGTATCACGGATATCTCCTGGGATGGCACTGTTCAAATCCGTCTCGTAACGATCAGCCTCGGTAACATTATCACCCATCTCCCTCAGTGCTTTTTCGAAGCCATTGGGTCCGCCTAGTTCCTTCAATAGAAGGTTTCCAGCTGTATTATCGCTGTATCGTATAGCCGCATCACAGATCTCTCTAAGGGTCATTCCGGTATCAACATGTTGCTCGGTGATTGGTGAATAAGTAACTAAGTCATCTTTTGTGTAGGTGATAACCTTATTAAGTTCGTCAATCGAGTTTTGCTGTAGAATTAGCCCTGAGGCCAGAGCCTTAAAGGTAGATGTGTAAGCGAACCGTTCATCAGGTCTATAGGTCACTGTTCGGTTTGTATGGGTGTCGATGGCATATATGCCGAGTCGAGCATCGAACTTTTTCTCAAGCTGCATGAACTTTTTTTCAGTCTTAAGACTTGAACTTTTTGTTTGCTCTACTTTTTCTTTTGCTTCAGCCGGTTTTAATCGGTCTCCAAAGACGCTTAAACTAATAAGACACAAACTTAATAGTCCTACACTCATCCATATTTTGAGCATGCCTACACTTTTCAAGATCATCAATCCTCTCATCTCAAATTTTTGATGTTAATTAATTCACGAACTTTATCGATTTACATTCTGATTCTATCAACCTTCTTGCATAATAAACACGGTAGAATGATGTAATTCACATTATATATTTATGTTAAAATTCATAATATTCAGAAATAGTTAAATTCCTCTTATAAACTAAAACATTCTAATTTTCGATATTCAAAAAGCACGCCAGGAGCGTGCTTTTTATTTATTACATTTAAACACTTGTTATACAACAATAGAAAAAAACAATCTCATTTATGTATTTAGATTCACTCCTAATGTGAGTACATGATGAAATTTACAAAAGTTCCTTATTTTTTTGATAGGATCGCTTTAAGGAAACATAAGTGGATAAAAACTTCACTATGCTTACACTTATCAGTAGCCCCCCTATTTCAAACCATTGGTTTAAACTTGTTGGTGCACCCATAAGTAATAGATAGACTGTTAAAAAGATAACAACAAATCCAATCACCTTAATAATTGTCGCTTTTAACTCTTTTCTGTAAGCTCTCTCGGTTGAAATGTCTGTATATTCAATACCAGATATGATATATCTGCCTGACACATACAAAAGGAAGATTCCTATAGCTACCAATAAGATCGTTTCTGTACCAAATTGAAAAGACTTGTTTCCGATAAGCATGACAACTAGGGACAGGAAAAGAAGGATTGCACCCTCTGAGAAAAAATATAACATCTTAATATTTTTATATTCATCATCCGGTAACAAAAAAGATATCCAAGATTTCATTTCAATCGACCTCCCAAAATAATTCATCCAACGTTCGATTAAGTTCCTTAGCTATTGCTACACACAACTGAAGACTGGGGTTATATTCGCCCTTTTCAATAAGACCGATCGTTTGTCTTGTCACACCAACTTTCCTCGCCAACTGTTCTTGAGTAATGGAGGCTTTAATTCTAGTTATTTTTACGTTATTTTTCATTTAGTCCCCCACCTAATGTAAGATATAGTTTACATATGCAATTTATATATTACATCGCTTGGAAAAGATAGTCAAATATTACATTCATTCACATTAGACTACACGTGTCCGAGTTTTAGGAGATGTTTTATGTAGGAACTTGGTGTCAGTACCTTAAAAATTCCAGAAGCCTATTGGCATACGGCGAATGACACAATAAATAGATCGTTTACTTTTAACCTTTCAATGTAGAATATCGAATTAAAAAGGATACCGAAAGACTTTAAAAAATAAAATGAAAAAGCGCTTTTGATTAGGGCTTTTTTTCATCCAATTTTATTATGTACGGAACAACACTCCGTTTAGTGCATCTACCTATCTCATCACTGTGATGGGATAAATTTAGGATAACTATACATGAACTGACCCAATCCCGTTCTGCTACGATTCGTACGATATCACCAGAAAGAAGGACACCTAGTTGGTGGTTTCGTCTTTCCATTGTAAGAGATTCATAGCTGAAACGCTAAAAGTACGAGTACCTTTTTCTTGATGGATTTTCCTATTATGCATCCAATATTGGGATTAGATAAAAGAATTGTTATCTTATTTCAGGTCGAACACACCTTTTCCCGTATGCATATCTATTGGCAAAGATGAATGTTCGTGTGTAATGACCCAAGACTCATTTACTTTCTTTAGGCCAAATGTAAAACGATTTGTCATTTGACGAAGTTTCTCACCAGATTCTTCACTATGTGCAACGAATGAAACAGCACAATGCACAAATGCAACATTCGTATTTTCCTCAATGGTTACATCATCAAAAATTACTTTTAATATATTCCTATCTTCACTCAAGCTATTAAACCACATTACCACATTCTCTCTCCATGAAGAAATACCTTTACACTCCCAGTTTCCCCAGCAATCAAAGATATGTACATCCGCAGCACAAGTCGATAGAAATTGATCAACATCTTTTTCATAAACCGAAGATTTGTAATTTTCGAGAACGTCCTGAACACTACTTACTCCAATCATCATAAAAAAGCATCTCCTTCGTAAAAGTTCGGTCTTCGTCGTTCCAAGTTCTTTTGTATTATTAAGCCTAGTTGATCTCTAAACCTACTAAATAATTCATTGATCATTCTTAAAAAAATGAACAGGACGAACCTCAATACGCCATCCAAACTCTTCCGCTCTGCTTATTTGGGTTGTGGGATGAAGGGAAGCTAACTGAATCGCCTCATCCATGTTTTCTGCTTCAAATATGAATACGCTGCCAACGAGCTCCTTCGTCTCTGTAAACGGACCATCTGTTACGACTATCTCATCGTTTACTCGACGCAAGCTTTTGACCTCTGATTCTAAACCAGCATCGAGCAGCACCTTTCCACTCTTATAAAAAGTCTCAACAACAGGTTGGCATTCATTCATAACTGCTTCAATCTCTGCCCTCGGGCGTGCATCCATTTTTTCAGGACTAAAATATCCCATACATAAAAATATCATTTTCATTTCTCCTTCATCTTTGAGATTTTTATCTATAAATACAAATATCAATAAATCCATAACGCTCATTCTTCTAAACTTTTTTTATCATTTCAATAAACAGTTACCATACTCCTTTAGGGAAATATGCTATCTTAAGTTTTAATTCTTTTTACCTAGAGTATGAATTGAAATATAGTTTCAATTAAACATGTTTTATTTCCTTAGATCATTTAACCCATTGTTAAAAGTGAAATCTATCTTTAATTAATACCGTCCCTCCTTCTCTAGACATATAGACGATATCATTACTGTTTGTTTTATATTCCTTAAAAATATTATAAAAAAGAAAAGTACTGGCAGATGCCGATACTTTTCTTAGAAATGTAATATTGAACTTTCTCTTCTTTATAAACAACGTCTTGTTGGACCTTTAGAGTCTCCTACCCTTGCTTCTACCTCATTGACTTTCTTTCAGCCTAATCCAGTTCAGCTAGTATATGATCACAGAGTCGCATCGTACGAACATTATCACGTCCACTCGAAGATGCTTCTCTATCATTTTTACAACACTCTATAAAATGAGCCATTTCTCCAACAAAACCACGCAAATAAAGATCCCTGTAACCTCCAGACATGGGAGATGCAGAAGGTGTAAATACGGTATCGTTCTCTGCAAGTGATTTCCAAGGTAGTTGGTCAAAGTTCTGAGATTTATGCACAGTAAGTGTATGAACTTCATCTGCAATCGCAAATCCATTATCGAATGTTACTGCCACATTTTCACTTTCCCTTGACCAAGCTGTCATTCCAGTAAAATAAAGGCTACCCACGACTCCATTTTCAAATTTTAATGAAATACTCTGAGAGATAAATTCCCTGTTACTGTTTTTAAAACCGGATATTTGAACAACTTCACCAAACAAAAAGCGAACTAGATCAACAATATGTATAGCAGCGAGCTTCATAAACTGCTCATCGTCTTTACAAAAAGGGGTGCTGTCTACAGCAAATCTTGCTTGAAAAGAGCGAGCTTGTCCAAGGTTACCACTATTGATTAATTCTTTTAACTTCTGATAACAGGGCGCATAGCGTTTCATAAATCCTACCATTAACATGACCCCTGCTTCCTTAGCAGCATTCGCGATTTCCTCAGCATCAGCATTCATTCCAAGAGGTTTATCTACATAAACATTTTTCCCCGCTCTAATACAGTCCATGACTAAAGAGATATGATCTTCAGGTTGAGCGACTACTACAACGCCATCACACTCTTCAGAATTAAGCATGGCTTTATAATCATCATACGGTGTTCCATTGCTTCCGAAGCGCCGAAGTGCATCTTTCGACCGATTAAGATCTCTTGTAGAAATGGCTTGGATTTCCGCTCCAGCTTCAAGAGCAGAAGGGTAAATATTTGTGGATGCATGGAACCCAGCACCTATAAAACAAAGGTTAGCTTTCTTCACTTTTCTTACTCCTCTTTATTCAAATTTATATGAAGTGTGATCTTACCATATAGAATTATTCAGCATAAAGCAGGCTGTGCTCATGGGAATTATATGAAATAAAAAACAATAAACTAACTATTTGTGAAGTATACAGATATCGTAAACAAATTATAAATTCTTCTTTATAACGACCCTATTCTCATTTATGGTGTAGTTATTTTTGAGATAGAACGCTTCTGCAATCCCTCCGTTAGCTGTTAATAAATATAGACTTGAAATGTCTCTTTTCTTTAATTCACCTTCTAAATACAGAAGCAATTTCGAACCGTAACCTTTTCCTTGAATTTGAGTACCAATACAAAATTCCGCCAAATAAAAAGTGAATCCTGCATACGATTGTTTACTATTTCCGGCAATGAATCCAATTAAAGCATCGTTTTCATATAGTAAATAACCATGAAATTTAGGTGTATGCATTAAATCCGTTAGTCTTTCTTTAGCATCTCGATCTGTCCAGGTCTCATTCCATGGTTCTTTGTTAAAAACATTAATATATAATTCAACACATTGTCCTATTTTATCAAATGTCATTGGTACAATTGTTTCAGCCATCATATTCTCCCCTATTTGTCTAAATGTTCATTTCATAACCAATCTGTGTGTAAAGAATACTTTGTCCTTTTTAACTAACATTTTAAATTCCTTCATTTAATCTATTTATTTCTTCTTGAATGTTTTTTACATCGATTCTACTAAAGAGTGGTTGAATGTCTTTAAGTGAAATGGAAGATATGTTAATCTCCTTCCATGTAAATTCATTTAATCCCAACATTCCTTTAACCTTTTCACTTGAAAAAGGAAGAAAAGGATGAAGCAATTGTGCAAGATTCGAAATGATATAGATACAATTTGCCATTGTATCATCGCATAAAGATCGCTCTTCGTTTATTTGAATCCAAGGTTTCTGCTCATCAAAATATTTATTCGCAAATCTTACAAAGTCAAAAATATTCTCTATAGTTTTTTTAAATTGTCCGTCGGTAATCAACAAAGCCGCTTCATTATAGAGTCTATTTACTCTTCCTTGTAGTTCTATATTTATCTTACCACTCGGTGTTTTTCCATCATATGACTTTTGGATAAATTTTAATGTACGATTAACAAAGTTCCCATAGGCACCAAGTAATTCGCTGTTATGACTATATACAAATTCACGCCACGAAAAATTTGTATCTCGGTTTTCAGGTGCATTGATTGTTAGAAAATAGCGTATAGAATCAGTGTCATATCTCTCTAACATGTAAGGAGCCCATACTGCCCAATTTTGACTAGTGGAAAGTTTACGGTTTTCAAGCGTTAAATACTCATTTGAAATGATACGTGTGGGTAAAGAAGAATTACCAATACCCATTAGAATTGACGGCCAAACGATCGTATGAAAGGGGATATTATCCTTTCCGTGAACATAATAAGAGATAGTGTCACCGTTCCACCAATCTTCAAGATCCTCATTTGTTTAATTAGCCCATTCCTTACTTGCCGTTAGATAACCAGCAACGGCTTCAATCCATACATAAATTTTTTTACCTTCATATCCCGCTAGAGGAACATCTACGCCATTTGGCAGATCCCGTGTGACGGCTCGGTCAGGAACACCCTCTTTTAAATATCTAGTGGTTAAAGAGATCGCGTTTTTACGCCATCGATTTTCCTTCTGCGCTTTTATTACCCATGATTCTAATTTCACCTGAAACTGACTAAACGAGAAATAAAAATGCTCTGTTTCTTTAATGGTAGGCTTATTCCCACAGATCTTACAACGCTTATCGATTAAGTCAAGTGGATCTAAAATAGCGGAACAATGATCACATTGATCTCCCCTTGCTTTACCGCCACAATTCGGACATGTTCCCTCTACAAAACGATCAGGTAGAAATTGATAATCTGTTTCACAAAAAGCTTGCTCACTCGTCTTTTTATACAGATAGCCATTTTCAAGTAGTTTTAAAAATATGGCCTGTACAGACTTGTGATGATGTTCAGCATCTGTACGTGTATACGAATCGTATGAGAAACCCAGCTTTTCAAAACATGCAACAAATTCTTCGTGATAACGATTTGCTATTGCTTCAATGGTTGACTTTTCTTGATTTGCACGAATCGATATGGGTGTCCCATTACAATCACTTCCTGAAACATAAAGTACTTTTTCCCCTTTTTGTCTGTAAAACCTTGCTAAAATATCTCCTGGTAATAAAGCTGCAATATGGCCTAAGTGAAGTGATCCATTAGCATATGGCCATGCGCCTCCAATAAAAACGGTCATAATTATTCCTCCTTATATTAAAAAAAACCTCGTCCATAGACATATTTGTCTAAGGACGAGGTTTATCTCGTGTTACCACCTTATTTTACCAATAACTCACATTATTAGCCTCAAAAAGTACGGAGTAAATGAAACACTCTTATACTTTGACATTTATAACGAGTGCCAAATCTCGTCAAAGTCTAAATCATTATTGAAGTCGACTTTGCTGCTCAAAGACCATTTTCAATCAACTATTTTCTGCTTCTTTTCAGCTAACGAAGCTCTCTGTAAGAAAATGAGGGTTGACTTACTTTCCTTATCATCGCGTTTAGTAATTCTTTTTACTAATTATTACATATGTTAAATGAATTGAAAAGCGATTTAATTTCAACAGTGTTTTTTATCGATACTCTTTTATCCCGTTTTCAAATGCAACATTATCGTTGTTTATTAAACCATGCAATGCTTCTTGTAAAGCAAATGTACGCTTATAAAATGTAACACGCTTAGCTATTTCTGAACCGTTTGGATAAAGATTGATACACTTGTTATAGAAATCCATACCATAACTTGATAGTATTCCTGCAAAATCATAGGCGGGATCACCTATACCCGAACCACCAAAGTCTATTATTCCTGAAATTTCACAGCTTTTAGGGTCCCATAAGATATTCGATGCTCCAAAATCTCCGTGTATAAGGGTTGTTTTTAAGGGTTCTTTATGAGTAAGAAAAGCCTCAAATGAAAAAGTAATCTCACTTTGAGATTTCTTATTGATAAAATGAAAAAGCTTGTCCTGTATAGAATAAAATAGTTCTTTCATGTCTTCATATGGGTTACTATCTATTAAGTTTAGAGACGTAACCAACGTTTTTTTCGATACGGAATGAATCTCAATTAGAAAGGTTACAAGTTGTTTTGCAAGTTTCATTGAATCCACATGATTCACTTTTATTAAATGTTCATTCCAGAAAGGGACACCTTCAATTAAATGATATCCAGTAAATACTTTACCAGGTTCATTTAGCTCGAATGACTCATATTCTGGATATGGAATTTGGATTGATATTATATCCCTGATATGATCTAAGATTTGAGCTTCTTCTTTTAATCTTACAATTCCTTTTTCGTACTTTGGAAATCTGAATACAAGAGAATGGTTTATGATTAATACATCGTTATTCTGGCCAATATCATTAGCAAGAACATTCTCAATGATAAGTTCTGGATAGACTTCTTTAATCCGTTCAATATAATGATTCATTCTTTTTCTCCTAGATCATAATTATATTTAGGAACTTATTTATTATTGGAGTTAGTTATTTTCCCTTTAATAAATTTCCTATTATTCTATATAACTACTTAGGTTGGTTATGAATTCTTAAGCTACTACTACTTTCCAAACAACTCCCTTATACAGCAATCGCACCCGATCGGAAGAAAGAATAAAATTGTAAATATTAGTAAAGGTAATCATACTTTTATTAGCGAATATAATATCAAGAAAATAATTAATGAGGTGGTTATATGATTGGGATTGTATTCTTATTGATTTTTATTTTTATACCATTAACTACAATCGTTGTGTCTATCGTCGGTACACTAATTACTAAAAATATGTTTGTAACACCAATCTTATTTGGATTAACGTTAATTTTACTAAACTTCCTCAATATATTTGAGGTTGGCTTATTTCCTATTTTAATTTATACTGCATTATCATTTAGCACTTCGTATATTACTTCAATTATAAAAAATAGAAGAAGCAGCATCCAAACGAAAACACTATAAATCATAAAGACCAAGTAATAAATTTGGTGTTATTTAGTTATAAGATTGCTTATATTTCTTCTTCAACAATCCTGCTTCGTTTGTTCAATAAGTTCAATAAAAAAGTGCAGATCTCCTTCTCAGAGAAAAGCACCCGTTAATTGCATAAATAAATTCATAATAAAACAATTCTATTAATTAAAACTACTTATCTGTCAACATTTCAAGATAATCTTCTTGAAGAAGACCAAAGACAGCACAATCCTTATAATGATTCTTGGCATTGCGAATCATATGTTTAATCGTTCCTTCTTGCTTCATTCCAACTTTCTCCATAATTTTTCCTGAGGCTGGGTTGTCAGTATTATGAGCTGCAGAAATTTTGTGGATATTCATATCCCTAAAACCAAATTCAATAACAGCTTTCAATGCTTCAGTTCCATACCCTTTGTTCCACCATTGATAGCCCATTAAATAACCCACTTCACAATTTTCAGTTAACGGATCAAAATTGAATAGATCAATGGCTCCGATCAACTTACCGTTTTCTTTCAGTTCCATACCCCAATAACAAAATTCTTGAGAATCATAGTTACTTACGACTTCTTTTACTCTCTCGACTGTTTCAGATAGAGACTTGTGTGCTCCTTTTATTAAATTATCCATTACTCGATCGTCTGAAAGCCAATGGTTAAAAATACTTTCCGCATCTTCAAGTACGATTCTTCTTAGAAATAATCGATCCGTTTCTATTGTTGGTGTTCCCAAAAAATGTATCACTTTCTCACCTTACCTAATCCTATCTATTTTCTCATACAATTGCTGAATAACTTAATTCAAGATGGGCATATTCAAATCCTTTCTTATTCCACGAACTGGCTCAAAAATGAGAAAGTTTACCCTTCTCCATAAAAAAACACACTGTTTATTTGAGAATAACAGTGTGTTGATTCATACATTTTTAGTTGTAAGCTAATATTTTTCCTGCAAACGAAAGTCTAAATAATCAATTACATTAAGAACTTCATTGCTTGAATTAAAGAGTGATAATAATCGGGCCTTCTTTAGTAAGGATAATTGTATGTTCTACTTGAGCTACATAACTTTCTTCGGTAGCATAGGTCCAACCGTCTTCTTTTTGGAAAACTTCTTCTTCCAAAGTAGATATGAATGGTTCGAATGCAATAACCATCCCATCCTTCAATAATTCATGATCCCATGGATCATTGTAGTTTAAAATATGGTCTGGTTCTTCGTGTATTTTACGTCCCACACCGTGTCCTGTAAGGTTTTTTATAACCGTGAATCCATGCTGTTTTGCTGTTTCATAAACTGCTTTTCCGATTCTGCTTTTTTTGGAACCGGGTTTAGCTTTCTTCAGACCTGCTTCAAATGCCATTTTCGCAACGTCGCATAATCTAGTTAATACTTCTTCTCCTTGTCCTACTACAAATGAGATTCCAGTATCAGCAAAATAACCGTTCTTTGAAGCAGATACATCGATATTTACAAGATCCCCTTCTTCAATAACCCGAGGACCGGGAATACCATGAGCCACTTCATCATTAATACTGATACACGTAAACCCTGGAAAATCATATTCACCTTTAGGAGCTGAAACTGCACCAGCTTTTTCTAAAAGTTCTCCGGCTAGATCATCAAGTTCTTTGGTCGTTATGCCCGGAATTGTTCTTTGTACTAATTCATCTCTAATTGATGCTATAATTTTGCCAATTTCCTTCAAACCACTAAAATCTTCTTCTGTTTTTGCAATCATTTTTATCCTACCTCTTTATTTTTTATCATCATTCACTACATATTATTTATAGTACCTCTACTTTCTCAAAAAATTATACGCATGTAAATTAATTGCTACTAGCTGATACGGTTAATAACCAAAAATACCTACTCATACACATGGATATACTTGCTGAAAGTTTCTATATTAAAAATAATGGCAGTAGCAAGTTGACGATAGTCTAATTAGACTTTATTATAATATTCAAGTCTAATTAGACTATTATGCAAAGGAATGAAAATGAAATGATTAAATCTTTTTTAATGTTGGGCCAATCAAACATGGCAGGTCGCGGGTTCTTGCATGAGGTAGAACCGATCTATAATGAAAAAATAAAAATGCTGCGCAACGGACAGTGGCAAATGATGACAGAACCCATTAATTATGACCGTCCTGTTGCTGGTGTAAGTCTAGCTGCATCCTTTGCAGAGGCGTTTGCAAAAGCCAACCAGGATGATGAGATTGGTTTGATACCTTGTGCGGAAGGTGGCAGTTCCTTGGACGATTGGCATCCACAAGGCACTCTTTTTCAACATGCTTTGTCAGAAGCTCGATTTGCTCTTGAAAGCAGTCAAATTTGTGGCATACTTTGGCATCAAGGAGAAAGTGATAGCCATCATTCTCTACATGAAACGTACTACGAAAAGCTATCTCTGATCATTGAAACTTTACGTAAAGAATTAAATCTTCAACAAGTTCCATTAATGATTGGTGAGCTTGGCGATTTCTTAGGAAAAACAGGTTTTGGAAAGTACTCATCAGAGTTTCAGGAGATCAACAAACAATTACGACGATTTGCTCATGAGCAGCAAAATTGTTATTTTGTATCGGCAGAAGGTTTAACTTCCAATCCGGATGGTATTCATTTAAATGCTGTTTCCCAACGGAAATTTGGTTTTCGTTATTTTGAAGCATTTTCGAAAAAGTGTCATATCTTGGAGCCCCTAAAGGATGAGGATCAATCCCTAAAAATAAACAATAACTATTCGAAAACCGAACAAATTTATATTCACAGTATGAATTTAGCTCTGGGGAAAATCTCATACGCTGAATTTGAAGCCCAAATGGCGAAGGTGATGCAATCTTGATTCCCTTACTAATTCTTGGCTTACTTATACAAAACCCTGGCGCTCATGGATACGAACTATTAAGTTTAATGGAAAAACGACATTATCAATATATCGTTAACTTTACAAAAGGATCATTTTATTACAATTTGCAGCAACTTGAAGAAAAAGGTTGGATTGAACAAACACATCAAACACAATCGAACAACGGTCGTGAAGTTCACACCTTTAAAATCACGTCTTTAGGCTTAGAAGAATTTGATCATTTAATGACCAAATATGGAACGAAATCTGAATATGTAAAATTACCAATCTATGGGACGTTACTATTTGCAGATGTATTTGATACAAATAAATTATTGGAATGTATCCAATCCCAGATAGATCAAACTGAAACCAGAATTGCTCTTCTTGATGAATACTTAGCGAATCATAAGGAATCACCTGGCAAGATTGATTATTTTCGACGTATGAACGAAAATTCTCGTTCTCACCATTTAGTAAACTTAAAATGGTTTCAAGAAATAAAGTCAGACATAGAAAAAGCTACTGTCTAAAGTAAAACGAAAATCACCTATCCATTCTTCTTAACAAAGATGGATAGGTGATTTTTAGTAGTCTAGCTATGAGTTGAGGTCCCAGTCATACACTCTAATATTTTAAGGTCTAGTGCATCCACTCTACCAATCTGTTCTTCCAAATCCCAAAGCATGATCATTGTGTTTTCAGCATTCTCTACAAACCGCTGCAGCTGTGCGACTTCAGAAAAATAAACAGGGTTTCGTTTAATAGATCCATTCCCTATATGTTTTGAAACGACTAAACCTACTAAACTCAGTTCTGTAACCCTTTGTCCTGTTTCCTCCAATAGCTCTCTAACTGCACATTCCTTTGGTGTTTCACCCGCTTCTCTCTTTCCTGCAGGCAACTCCCACTGTCGTCGTAAAGAGTTAAAGCCCATAAGGAATTTACCCTCACATTTGATGACAGCAAAGGAGCCAGCAAGTGGACCGAAATTCTCAAGCTTTTCTTCGGTCACGTAAATAAAATCAACAAAATTATACCCGTTAGTATTTCTAAACTCGTAATCTTCTCTCACTTTTACAACTCACAAAGATAATTAATTAATTCTTTAGAACTTTTATCCTTTGCATTCGTTGATAGTGCACGGTTAAAAAGATCAAAAGCTTTAGGATCATTCTCTTTCAACCATTGAAATGACACTTTGGGACCTAAAAACCACTCACCTTTCAATTCAAAATAGATCTCTAAACTGTCTTTTAACATCCAATGAAAGCGATAGTTTCCTTCTAAATCGTTTTTAGCAGATCTCACATGCATCTTTTTAAGCCAACTTTTCAAGAAGTCTTTTTCCTCATGAGTTAATTTTTTCGGACCTTGCTCAACAGTTTTTTGAATGCCAACTAAAAAGGCTTCTGCTAGCCCTTTCTTGTTGATCCAAATTTCTCCCCCATGTACACGCAGAAACGGTTCAGAGAGCTTCATTTTTTCAGTAGGATAAATCCACGCATCTAACTGCTTTCCTTCAATAAATTCCACCTCATTCGTATCCTCGATAACGGAATCTGAAAAGCAGATAAGATCTACATCGCTTTCTTCTGTATAATCTCCACGACTATAAGATCCGTACAAAATGATGGTGTGGCAATCGTATTTCTTTAATAGATAAGCTTCAATTTCTTTTAAGTTGTTATGTGTATTCATGAATGACATCCTTTATATACTTTGTTTGATGTATGTGTTGTGTGCTTGAAACCAAGCTCTAAGTTTTGCAGCATAACCTGCACGTTCCTCTGGATCGCTAAGACTACCATGGGTGAGATATAGATTGTCGTTAAAATACCGCGGGTACACATGAAGGTGATAATGCCATACATCCTGGCTCCCACCTGGTTCGTTATGCTGCCTTGTAGAGATGCCATCGCACGTGTAGCAATCTTTCAGAGCAAAAGACACTTGCTGAGCCACTCTATGAATGTGAGCGGCGATGTCGAGTGGCAGATCAAAGATATTTTCATAATGACGATTAGGGATGATGATCACATGACCTTTGTTATTCGGCCACCATAACGTTGCGATGAGCGCCGTTACATACTCATCCTGATAAACAATATCCTGTTGCTTGCTCTGAACCAGTTTATTGTTGTGGTCCTCAACCCCTTGTACGACTAAACAAAAGGGACATGTGTAGTTCGGTGGCATATGTATGTACATATCTACTCTCCTAAACTTTATACATAAATTTCTGAACTTCTTTTTTAAACGAATGTGCTTGTTCTAGAAATGGATAGTGATTACTTTCATTAAAACGAACAAAAGTAGAATGTGAGATCTCTTCATTCATTTCTTCTGAAAAAGATATCGGACACTGAACGTCATGCACTCCGCCCATTATCAAGGTAGGCATCGTTATGTTTTGTAGTTGCCTCGTCACATCGAATATCATTTCTTCTCTAATAAAAAAATTCATGCGAGTTGCCGACATTTTCTTCGTAATCGGTAAGGAGAAATACTCTTCATATTTCTCTGGTTTATATAGAGAAAGTTTTGTTCTTTCTTTTGAAACGCTTGCCCTCTCGACTGGCGACAAATCAGGATTCTTAAGTGTTTCAATCAGTTCCTGCATGAAACCGAATTTCGGGTGCTCCTCATGATAAATACAAGCTGGAGAAGAATTCGCATATTTTCTAGCTGCTGATGCGACAATAATCAGAGAAGATAGGGACGAAGAAAAGTGGATGCCGTATAACAATCCGATCATGCCTCCTGTAGAGTGTCCCGCATACGTCCATACAGAAAAACCCAATTTCTCTCTAATTGCTTCTAAATCATACACCGCGTCAAACATGCTCAACTCGTGAGGTTCATTTGCCTTAGACGTATTCCCTGCTTCTTTCAGATTAACAAGATACACCTGAAAATGATCAGTAAACGAGTCCGCAAAGTAATCACCAGAATCATTAAACTCTGAGTAGTGATGAGTCACGCAGATCGGTTGCCCTTTACCTTTTATGAATACTTCAAATGTTCCTCTTGTTGTGGATATTAATCTTGTCTTCCACTTACACATTTTAGTCTCCTTCACATCTTATACTCCATTGCCTTGTTATCGGATACTTTTATGTGAACCATCGCAGTTCGGCATTCGTTTGGATAACCCGCACGTGCAATCATTCAACCCTTTACCATCAAGGATTTGGTCCATATACTTTTCAATACGTGATTCTCGCGTTTTAGATTGTTTTGCTTCTGCAAAATAGCGGATATACGCTTTTTGCCGACCAGGTGTTAAGGCTTCAAACGCCTCTTTTAATTCTATAATATCTTCCATCTTGTTCTGGAATTCAACGGGTATAGAGTAATCAGCCGTTTTCTTTAATTGCACCGTGATTCCTGATTTTTCAACTTCGATCGCTTCATGAATATACGCTTTAAGCGTGCTTTCCCTATCTAAAATGTCTTGAACATTCGTAAAACGAATTTGGCGGGCTGATTGTACGTTCTCTGTTTGTTGAATCAGAATCTTCTTTTCGTCCTTCAACAACACACCTTTATGAAACAATAGAGCGCAATATTCTTTGAACCCATGAATTAAAACCACATTCTTACCATTTAACGTATAACACGGATGCATCCATTTGAAATCTTCCGTGAGGCCACAGTCTAAGGCGATCCGTCGTAACTGCTCAAACTCTTCTTTCCACGATTTCGCTCCTTTTAGAAACTCATCTACTTTTGGATTCAATATACTCTTTGACATGACGCAGCCCCCTCATCCTTCTTTTCATGAATCAACTTATATCATTTCTATGAAAACAGATTAATTCCTTTTAAAAAAGCTAACTTCATGAAATAGTTTTCGGGTCGTCTCTAGTTGCAATCATGCTGTTTATGATTCAGAGGGATAAGGCTACAATAGAAAAGGTGTCCAATCTGTTGTACAGTAATGGACACCCTTTTTCTCAATCACAATTTCCGTTTATGCTTCTCCTCAATGATTTTCTTGTTAAGAATTCTGACTTCCCCAACCATCAGCAGCCTCATGTCCTCAACAATATACTTCGCTAGCTCTTCATCAGAAATATCATCACCGTGAAGATCCAGACGGAATTCTTGACCCTGCAATCCTCCACCATTCGAAAAATCGATCTCAAAGTCAAATTGAACACGTTTATCCAAAATGAGAACACCTCACCATAGTTTTTAAATATGATTTATTTAAACAGGGTTAAAAGTAGAACCATAATCATCCCCACACCCATCGTTCCAAGGAAAAAGTACCCTAGAATACGGATAGGCAACGGAAAGCCTTGTATGTTCACTTTGGACAGGTTCTGAGTAGGATAACCTTCGATCTTTCCATAATGATCCATGGCGTCGTTAAAAGGAGGGTTCGTTTGATTCTGTTCATCGTATTCTTCTAACCGTTTATCAATACGCTGTTTCACTTTACGAAGATTTTCATCCATAGAGAGCACCTCCACTTATTAACAAAAGCATATAGCACTACTTTCTATAGACATTGAAATAATCCTTCTACAGTCATATTTACAAGTATCATTATAAATGTCCATACCAATCAGACAAGCTTTCATAAGATATAGAGAATAGGGATTGTTGAGATCCTTATTCTTTTCTCAACATGAGATAGATGGGGGTGTCTTCTTTGAGTAGTTTCATTAAAGTATTAGATGGATTATTGGCTTGCAAGAAAGCACGTAAGAGCAAGAAAAACAAAAAGAGAATCGGTTAAGAAAAAAGCTGCCTTTCTGGGCAGCTTTTCATATTTAAGATACCTACATACACGTTTAACAGGTCGATCTACAGGGGAAATATAGGATTATCATTCTTCTAGGGGGTTTGCTAAATGAAAGAACAAATCAAAAAAGTGCTCAGCAATCCGAAAGTACAACAAGGAATTAAAGACAAAGTTGTTCCTTTGGTTAAAAAGGAAATGGAAAAACGGAAGAAAAAATAATGATAAGAAACATACAGGTAACCCATCTGACGAAACGTTGATGGGTTACTTTATTGTTGTACTCTAGCCGTTCTAGAATCTGATTGACCTTTTTTCCACACTCTAACTTCTTCTAATACTTTTATAGGTTTGCGATTATACGATATGGCAATGTTTTCACCCGGTGAAACGGTAATCGCTTTTATCTCATTCATCATAAAAGGTTCAGCGTAATCTACACATTCACCACTTAAAAATCCATCCCAACAATAACTGCTTTGCTTAACAGGAATGCCTAAACGATAGATTTCAGCTTGAACTTTAATCTCCATAATAAACTTCAAAATCACTTCATATTTTCATTGATTTCTTTCAACAACTCTATGATTTCTTCATTTTGTTTATTGTTCTTTCTAAGTTGCACATCAATGCCTAGCAAAGTAAAAATCACGATAACTATGATTACGATTACGGTGATATACATTTTATTTCACCTGATCTTTCATCGTTTTTAACATCTGTTGAATCGCGCCAAGGTGATATGCAGAATGTGCCAACGAACCTACTAATTCATTTGCCAAGTCGTCAGTCCATTGTATATGATCAATCTTTTTTAAAAGACGGTGGTATTCATTCTTCAATCCTTCTTGAATGGAAAGCCACTCATCCTCGCTAACTCTTTGAATTCCCCAGCTTTTGTTCCAATCCATTGTAGGAAATGTTCCTTCATACAACCATTCATTGGTTCCCCACATATGATATCGGACATGATCGGTATGAGCTGCGAGTGATGTACCATAGATTTGTTTGGATGCATCAGCAGCAGTTAGATGCGACAAACCTCCAAAAATGCCTGAGTCTGATTTTGTATTCGTAAAATAGCTTACAGTCACTGGCTTTGGTGGTCCTTCAAATGCTTCTTGTAAGATTCTTTTCAATCCCGCTTCTAACGGATGATTCATATTAACCACTCCTCACATCATCTACTAACTCTTTCCATAAAAAAGTGCACTTCTCCTTCTAGAAGAAATGCACGTTCTTTGTTACTCGTTGGATTGCTCTTTAATGCTATGTGTACTATTTGCCATATCCACTACAAACGTATTGCCTTTCGAGTTTTCAATCGTGTTCAATAGGCGAAGCTTTGCTAGCTCTGGGTTGTTCTCCAGCATTTTAGCTGTATTCGCTAAACTTCTTAGTGTTGCTGCTTCTCCTCTTGCTCTTTCTAATGAAGACTGAGCTTCTTTTTTCGCTTTAATTACTTCAAGGAATGCCTTTTTTAATTCCGCAGATAACATAATATCTTTTATGTCTACTGAGAGGATGGATAATCCAGCAAACGTATTTTCAACAAGAAGTTGTTGAAGCGAATCATTTACTTCATTCCGCTTCCATAACAGATCATCTAATTGTAACGAAGAAACAACATCACGCAGTTTGAGCTGCACGTTCATGTACACATGCTCTTCATAATCTTCATATTCAGAGATCAGAATTTGTGGATCTGTAATCTGATATTTTACCGCGACACTAATCTTTACACTAAGTTGATCAGCCGTTAGTAATTCTTGCCCGTTCAACTGCAGAATTGTCGGCCGCATGTCAAAAACCATGATCTCTGTAGAAGCTGGAGAATATTTATGTTTGCCTGAGCCTATAATCTCTTGAAAGGCCCCATGTTTAAACTTCACACCACGTTCATACTCGTACACCGTAACCGAAGCAAAGAATTTCTTTCCAACCGCTAGAACAGCAAAAACAACAATAAACACAAATCCCATTACGACAAGAGATTCTAAAAATGAGATCATACAGTTCTCTCCTTCTTATAAAACTATGAAACCACCCAACAGACATGGAAAGAACAATGGAGGTCTTCCCTACAGAATTGTTCTTTCCTCAAGCCTTTGAGTGGCTTCATTTAGGGGTTGAACCCAGAACTGGCCCCTTACAGGTAAACCAGTTTCCACAAGATGAGAAAGCCGATCAGCAACACCGTTTAAAGATTTTAAACGAAGGCTTTGCATTTCTCTAAGAACTAAATTATATCAAGATAGTTAGGAAAAAAATACATCATTTAGAAAAGATTGTTCTTTAAAATCAACATATAAAAGCTTAAAGTTAAAATATGGAATTTTGGTTAGAGGAGAAATAGAAATGGACAACTGGGTGTTTGTGTTCATGGCAAATATTTTCGGAGGAATTATCGTATTTTTTGCTCTCATGTTTTTGTTAAGTTTAGGAGGAGGATCAATGGATACCGCCTTCTTCATCGGAATTTTTCTATTTGTTCAACTCAGTTTTATTACGACGATTCTATTTCAAGTGCTCCACAGAGTTAAGAAGTTGGAGAAGCAACAGACGATACAGAGTGAACAACAAAAAAGCTGATTATAATTCATAATCAGCTTCAGCCTCTTCCTATTCTCATAAAAGTCTGTCTTTTTTATTTTTGAACATCATAGGTTGAATGATACTTTTTCCTTTTTGAGACAAATAGCCATAATGATAAAATAATCATCATACAAAAGGTAAGGTTTTGAGCAATGCCTACAACATTACTCCAACTTCTTAAACCGTGTAAGTATAGTTGTAGCGTCAATCCCAAAGGTAAAACTAGTAAAACATACGGTGTCTTCTTGACTAAGAATCCTGCAGCTCCACCGATACAGCCCCCTATGATTGACGCTCCATACCACGTGATAAATACAGTAATTATCTCTTTAGAAGACAAGGCCATCGTTGTTTCTTCATAAATGCTACCCAAAATAAAATAAAAGGTTATCGCTATTGTCGTGTAGATAGCGCCGAATAAAATGCCTTCTATAAGGTTACTTCCATACAAATAACCTACAATCATTGCAATGATAAACCACATCGGTAAAGAATTGATCATGCTTGCTAGATAAGACATGATCGTTTCAGTTGCAGAAACGTTGGAACCCTCTCCAAAGTACGGAGAGTGATCAGACACAACTGAAAAGAAACCAACAATTAACCCAACCACAACCGAAAATAGGATAAAACTCTTCCAGCGTTTGGCGTTATTCTGTTTGTCACTCAAGTATTTCCCTCCAAACACGTTTGAAGATTAACTACAAATGTGGTCATTATATGATGGATAGCCCTAAGATTTGGTCAGTAAACAAGATCATTTCGTCTAACTCTCTCTTTTGATCTGGATTGATAATTGGACTAATAGTTACATCTTTCAGATGAAGTGGTGCCGTTAGATTCAGAGCGGTCATCGTTTCTGGCAAGCTTTCAAGTCTGCTCCCCAGTTCTGTTAATCCCTCTGAAAAGAAGTACTTATTGTTTTCTTCCTCTTCATGAGTAAAGTGATTAATCTTACCTTGGATATAAGCATTTTGCGTGATTATTAATAGTTGGCTATGGGGACCAATCGTCTTTATCGAACCACTATTATCTCGAGTGAATTTATGTAATACATCATCTATTGTCGTAGTGATAGCTTTTTTGTAATCAAAAACATGATTTAATTCTTTTACATTAACCATATTTATCCTCCTCTTATATGAGATAATCTTCTCGAAGAATTCCATACACCGAACAGTCCTTATACTGATTCTTCGCATTGCGAATCATGTGACGGATTACGCCTTCTTGTTTCATTCCAACTTTGGCCATTATCCTTCCAGAAGCAGGATTGTCGGTGTTATGTGCAGCAGAGACCTTATGGATGTTCATCTGTCGAAAGCCAAACTCTACTACAGCTTGTAGCGCCTCGGTTCCATATCCATGATTCCACCACTTGAATCCAAGCGAATAGCTTACCTCACAGTTATCTGTCGAGCAATCAAAATCGTACAGATCGATTTCTCCAATCAGTTCACCTGTTTCTTTCAACTCAATGCCCCAATAACAAAATTCCTGATCTTCATACTGACTGACGATCTTTTTTAGCCGCTCTTCTGTTTGAGCAACACTCGTGTGAGCAGCGTTCACTCGATTGTCTGCTACCCGTTCGTCTGAAAGCCAATTGTCAAATATGCTTTGAGTTTCGGATTGTTTCAAAGGACGAAGAAGTAATCGGTCTGTTTCTAAAACGGGAGTTCCGGAAAACTTGATCATTTACACACCTCATCCACAGCGATAGACTGCTATTTTGTCCCGTACCAATATACGAACAACCCTATGGCGATTAATGCCAAGCCAATAGAGACCAAATATCTTTTCATGTTAGAAACTCCTTCATAATTTAACTGTGATTGTTCTCGCAGATATTATTTTATCAGCCACTTCTCATTCGAATATTCAATATCATTTCTGAATTATTCCAGTTTATATAACGTCCACTTCAATCTCATCTCCAATGATTGACGCGAATATCTTATCTTAGATCATCCAACAAAACCACTTCACCAGTCTCAGCGTTCACTCCATGATGACAGTCCAATTTCCCGCATAGAATATACTGCTTCTCTTCATCGTCATACACATAAAATGGCTGGAGCTCAAACAAACCTTTCAATTTTTCATACGCTTCGTCTTGTGTGACCGTTACACCATCAGATGCTTCAAAGGAATCATACATCTCTAACATGAACTGGTTATCGATGTAGTTCACAACGTCCATGGTATCGGGATTAAGGAATACCGAAAGTTTTCTTTCAAAGACTCGTGTTTCATGTTGATTCGTTCTGAGTGTCGCAACTAGAAACTTTTTGTCTCGATGTAGAGTTGTCACACGCCATATCCCAGAGTCTTCCGGGTATTCCTGCCGCAAAAATCGTTCTACTGCTTCCACACACTTCTTCTCATCTTCCTCCGTAATAGGTCGCGTGGTTGGAGAAGGTGTGCAGGAAAAGGCTTCATCTAAGGTAATCTCTTCTTGCAAATCGATTTCTTTACGCTCAAAAGCTCCAGAAATTGGCTCGTTCCACTGCAATATGTGATTCACTTTTTTAGAAGTCCCACCATCTTGAAGCATTTCAAACGGTTTGGTCATCTGATCTTTGTTTCTTATGTAGATCTCTTCCACCGCATACACGGCAAATAATTTCTTATATTCAAAGGACGGAAATTCTAGTCTTTTCACTTGTTCCTTAGCAATGTGTTCCGCTTCCTCTAATGAAAGAATATAGGTTTCACGTATTACCTGATCACCTGTCGGAAACTCTCCATGAACCGAAAAGAAAGTCAGCTGTTGCTTTGCATTCCATTTCACTTCAATGTTGGCAGATGGCGAAACTGGAATTCCGTCTATAATAGCGCTACATTCTATTTCATCTTCTGTTTCTTTATGTAGTTGGAACTGCTCGTTATATGTTAATCCGGTTTCTTGTTCGATCCACTTAATGACTTCCTCCGTTCCACCATTAAACGTGATCCCATCTTGTGCATAAGTCTCACCCATAACAAAGATCGCATTCTTTAATTTTCCGGTGTTTACGTTGTATTCAATGACCGCTGTACCTTCTGGGTTCGAACCATCTTCATCGGACTCCGTTCCATTCGGAAACCACTCCAAACAAAGTGTGTAACTCGTTTCGTTGAAGTAGTTCACGTCCCGCCATAGACTATGATGATGTAAATAGTAGTTTTCTAGTCCGAACGTTGTTTTGGCTTGATCGACGAATGCTTGTATCCTGCTATCCACTACACTTGCTCCTTTGGTAATTATTTCTGAAGTTCTTCCATGACTTTGAGCAAGATCCAGATTCCGAGCACGACTACAACACCGTAACCTATATAAAACAATATGGTATTGATAAAATATATCAGATCACGAAACGGACCAAATCGCTCAACATCTACTAATCCCAGTGCTAGAAACACAATACCTACAATAAATCCATAAAGCAGATGCTGCAGTCTTTTCATTGAAACCCCTCCTCTTTCACCTTACTTCTTTTCTAAATAGATGTACTCATCTACTGTGTTTAAAGCGGAAGAGGCTTTCAAGATCTTCATGCCCTTCAATCGGCTTCCACACTGAAAATGAACGGTGTCATCTGCACCAATCTGAATCTTATGAGTAGCACTCTCTACCCAGTCGATCTGCATCTTCACGATATACTCGCCAGGTGCTACGTCCAGTTGTTTCGTTTCTCCGTCCTTGATCTGTTCTGTCTTGCTCTCGTTCAAGTAGATATCAAACTTTCTCATCTTGTTCATAAACTGACTGTCTCTCTTAAACACTAATTTCGCCATTCTCGTCCCATCCTTTTCTATGAATCTTACAAGTTATTACATTCTTTAATTATATACTTCATATAGCTTAGTGCATCATTTCTTCTCTTTCTCATCGAGCCGTAACGCGAGAACTTATTGCCGTTTCGGATGCGCAGTGCTTCTTGGATAATTTGATGATAATTTTCAGGAACCGTTCGGAGTGCGTATTCACCTGCTCCCGCTTTTGATGTAATGTCGTCTTCTCTTATCGAATAATAAAGACGTGTCACACCAAGTACTCCCCACTCAATCATGTTCGCACTCATGTATAATCCTATATATTGAAGAGACGGAAAACGCTCACAATTTCTCACCCAGTTCAGCCAATAACCGTTAATGTTCTCGACCAAGTTTGATTTCAATTCTGTCCAATCAACAGATAGATTGTATGTTTCAATCGGCAGTCCTTTAACGACGATGCCATATGTCTGAAGTTGATACGCGTCGATCCAATTACGGTGAAAAGGTCGATAACTTTGAAGCTTTCCTTCATTAAAATACGGACAAGAAGAATTACCGTTATTCTCACTCTCTAAATCTTCTCGCGTCAGATACATGCCATCTAAGCTCGACTTCGGATACTCTTTTCTCATCTCATGGTGAATCTCTTTTAATTTCTCAACATCTGATTGTGTTAGCTTCTCTTTTGATACAGCGTAAAAGTCGATGTCACTTAATCCTTCTTGGTAAGCTCCAATGGAAACAGAGCCGAATAGGTAAAATGACTCTAACTTATTTGGCAGCTTCTTCTCTATTTTTTCAAAGTAAGAATTCAATACTTCCTTTACTTCTTCAGATATACGGTTTGGTTCATTTCTTGTTTGCGTTTGGGTCATACCTTTAGCCTCTTTTCATGAACACGTTGTATTCCTATATTTTAGCATATTTATCCAATCGACTCAGAATGAATTGACATACAACCAAAAGGTGTTATATTCTAAACGTACAACCAAATGGTTACATATTCAGACTTAGGAGATGAATGCTTGTGTCAACACTACCAGATATTAAACAAACCGCAACCTTTAACGCACCGATTCAAAAAGTGTGGGATTCTGTATCAACAGCGGAAGGCATGTCATCTTGGTTCATGCCGAATGACTTTAAAGCAGAAGAAGGACATAAGTTTCATATCCAGTCCCCTTTTGGTCCTTCACCGTGTAAGGTGCTTGTGATCGATGAACCGCATAAGCTATCCTTTGCATGGGACACGGACGGCTGGGTCGTGACGTTTTTGTTAGAGGAAAAAGGAGATCAGACAGAATTCACACTGATTCATAGCGGCTGGAAAGAAGAAGACGCGATCGTTGGAAAAGTGAATCAAAAAGCGCAAGATGTGCGTGACCGCATGAACGGCGGATGGGTTGGTATTGTGAATGAAAGATTGAAAAAGGTCGTTGAGGGTTAAGTGGTAGCATCTGCAGAAAAACACGATGTTTTTAAAGCCATTGCTGATTCGACAAGACGTGAAGTACTAAGGTTGCTTTCTGAAAATGAGCGACCAATCTCAGAGATTGCTGATCACTTTGACATGAGCCGAACAGCTGTGACAAAGCATCTGCAGATATTAACGGAGGCTGAACTCATTTCAGGTCGAAAAGAAGGCAGGGAAAAGATTTATCAGATCCATCCAGAGCCTTTAACTGAAGTGAAGCAGTGGTTAGCTTATTATGAGAAGTTTTGGGGTAACAAACTCTCCATGTTGAAACACCTTGTTGAAAAGGAAGAATAGAAGAAGGAAAAAGCCAACTCATCATATAAATGGGTTGGCTTCTTTTATAGGATGTTTTTTTTTAGAACCACAGGTGACTCCCACCCATCATAGATTCCGTTATGCTCTTGTGCGACAGACATGATCGTATCGGTCACCCCATCAATGATGTGATAATCCACACCATCTACACGAGAGATGGTGATGCTGTATGTATCTTCCTCGTTTCTTTCCTTTTCGTAGCTTTCAATGATAAAGCCTTCTTTTTGTATCTCTTGTTTGAACGCTTTTAAATTATCCAACGTTTCAAATTCAATCCAATGTTCAACCTTACGAGGTTCTTCCAGATCATCGTTCTCGTTTTCAAGCAGTTCTATTAATTCGCGGTTAGACATCTGCTGGAATTGATACTCGTCGGGATATAGAAATTCAGCGTAGAACGACCAAGGTTCCTCTTCTTCAATCACGGTAATCTCGGTTTCATACCCATTCTTATCAAAGATAGCTAAAGCATGTTTATCAATGATACTACCGTGCTTTTCTTTTTTTGCATAATAAAAGAATTCTCGTGTGCCGTTGGTCGTAAGCCTGCCTACTTGAATAATATCTTCATCATTCAACTTTTCCATCAAATCGTATTCCCACTCACCAATTTTCTCATCTTCTTGTTCGCCGGGATTTCCGATCTCTGTTGGATGTTGAATCGTAATCTTCACTGAGAATAACCATTTGTATTTTTTTATGTTCACTTCTTCAGTTACGTCCAAATCTATAACGATGGATGCTAAGTAATCATCCAATACGTCCATATAAAAGTTCCAGTTATCTGACATGTCTTCTCCTCCTTCCCTCTTAGTATAGTGACGTCTGATTGATCAGGCTATATTCTTTTCTTCCTATCTTTTTAAACATGGTCTTAAAGCTAAAACATTTCTCACAAATTTGAGAGGAATGTTATCCATTGTAGTTGAATGATATAGCGATGAAAATGAAAAGGAGTGTTGAACGATGTTCTTAACAAAGCAAGGTTTCTTCGAGATCCTTGAAGGCAACAGAAGATTGACGATCAGAGTGATCGAGGCGTTTTCGGAAGAACAATTATTTAACTTCACACCAGATGAAAAGCTTCGGCCATTTGCAGAAATGGTAAAAGAAATAGTAAATATTGAATACGGCTACATGCAAGGGATTGCGCGTGACAAATGGGAATACAAAGATGTGTTCGAAGGCACCTCTACAAAAGAGGAATTGATTAGAATCAGTAACAACATTCGTGAAGAAACGAGAAACATGTGGGCAGAGATGAACGAAGAGAAGTTAAGTATTGTGATGAAAGACGAATTCTTCGGACCGGAACAAAGTCATTTCGATCGCCTGCAATACGCACTTGAAAATGAGATCCACCATCGAGGACAAGGGTATACGTATCTACGTTTACTTGGAATAGAACCACCTGAGTTTTATGTGAGATGATAGATAAAGGAAAAGAAGCTTATGGGAATAATCTCCCTTAAGCTTCATTTTTTCACACTACTAATGAGGTTTTCAGAAGTTTTCCGCACCAAAATTACTACATAATTAATTACAAATTTTTGAATGAATCGATATACTTACGATTAAATTTTTCATTAGGTTAAAACTAAATGTTTTGTTCCATATTAAGCATATTAACTACTTTTTTAAATAACCGGTTCGGATTTTTAAAAAATTCTTCTCTATCTATTGATTCAAACTGTAAACTACCTACACGCTTAACCTGCATCTCATATTTACCAACAGAAACAGATATTTCCCCCGATTGTATTTGAACAATCTCTGATGCTTGATCAATGTTCATATGATTTAAGTTAATCTTAGGATTGTTTGATAACCTCCGCATTGTTTTCCATACAGCTAACTCATCGTTACTATTCATATATAATTCAGGTAATTCTCTTGCTTCCTTCAAAGCAATTAGTGTAGTTAACATATATGAAGATATACCATAACCAACGGGTTTAATTACTTTCATCAATGCTTCCCAAACATTCACGGTAAATGTAACGAGTTGCTCATTATTTTCCAGCGAACTGAACTTAATATCATCAATCTTCCCGTAATACTTTACTCCATTATTATTCGAAACTTTACTAGATAGGTAAAGGGCAACATGCTTTGCCTCTTGCCACCCTTTTTTCAAGTCCTTCACAGCTATTTTAAACGTTTTTTGTAGGATACAATCCTTAAAAACTTCCTCATCACTTACTAAGCCAACCAGAACGGTTTCGTCTAATGAAGACTGCCAGCGAGCTAAAGTACCTCTTGGTAATATACCTTCTTCCTGAATCTCTTCAGGACTTTTTTCAATGAGGTGTTCCACAAACTGCTCTACTAATCTCGTTGCATTTGGCAAGAAAGGTAATCCACCAATATTAACGGTCTCAATGCTTTTATAAAATGCATGCTGCTCATACAGTTCTTCTTCGAACCACGGAAATAATACATATGCCCCAAATGCCGTTCGTTCATATGGCCCTTCATGTTGAACAACTAAGGCATCTCGGTATCGATGCATTGTGTTTATGTCATCCTCCATCGGACCAGGGCTCTTATAACGTTTTCCGTAATAACTATCTTCTACTGCAAAATCAATACGATATTTGGCATCGAAGATATAGTTGTAGCTGTAGTCCTTACCTTTCTTCTGTATGCTCAGCATCGTATCTGGTTTCTGTGTGATCGTAGGGAGATGCCTTTCTTCCTTTTGATATTGAAGAATAATCTTCTCTCCTGTATGTGGGTGTTGATATACACGTTTGGCAGAATTACTACCATCAAGGTTTACAAACAAACCTTCTCGATTCACCTTCACCACATCTTGAGATAAGAGTACATATTTCTTATCCAGAAGAGCACCCAGCTTAAGGTATGTCCAATACTCATAAAGCTGAGCTACATCTTTAACTGACATTTTATAGATTTGACCATGTAGTTCCAATCCACGGGAAAGTAAAACATAGATTTGAAAAGCTTCTCTATACCCTGGTGCCATCTGAATGACTAAACTCATTACTGAACGATCTAACTTACTAATGGTCTTCCAAAATGGATTTTTAATTCTTTGTTGCAGAAGCTTCTGCATATCATTGATAGCTTTAACCACTTCTTGATCTGGTTCTGTTTTGTATCTTCCACTTGGAGCTTCTACCTTTTTATGCAGATCCTTAAGCTTATCTTTAATTCGAATCATCAACCACTTGATTAGACGGTTTTCCATCGTATCAAATGAGTGCTCTTTTTTAACCTGACAACCCTCAATAGGCATAAGTTGTTTGTTTTCAAACTGAATACCATTTGGAACCTCTTGAAACAATGAAGCTTTTTTTCTAAGCTGATTTCGTCCATAAGAGTCCATTTTCTTTAGTTGATCACCTCTCACCTTTTGATGAGTGGTAATCAGTTGATGATGTGGTTGGTGTTCAATTCTTTTGATCGCCTGTAGAAAGGACCTAAGATGATGTTGAATTAATCGATAAAATTCAGCAGCACTGGCTTCTCCCTCTACCCTAGTCCTCGCACCAAGATACGTTTTCCGTAAAAAGTGAAACGCTAAATTATAGATTTCTTCATTCACTTCATCTAGGAGCTTTCGATAATCTTCTTTATAATCAAGCTTTGAAGGAAAGATTTCAAAAGTCACAGACAATATGGTTTTTCCTTGCGTACGAATTTCAAAAGACGACAAACCGACTTCATTTTGAAATTGTAGACTTCCCATTAGAACCTGCTTAGGACCTACTGGAACACTGCTAACTGCATTTCGTAAAAGATGATGTTCATGATAAAATTCTAACTTTGCATCTATTTTAGATGTAACGATAATTTGATAGATTCCATTTTCAAAAAAGATAGGTCTAAAAGTTGATCCGTCTGTTAGCTTTTGATTATCTACATCGAAAACTTTAACTGACTGAATCGACCTTCCCTCAGCCTTAAACTCCATCGTTTCATTCTGAAGTTTCTTCTTATATTGAGACAACCCTTCAAAACGGTGATGATAAGGTTTTCCTTTCATAAACAGAGTAAATTCATCCGTTTCAATTAATACAAGTTCAACATCCTCACGAACCAATCCAGAAGGAAGTGAAGCCATCTAGCTGATACCTCCTAATCATATCTACAATCTTTTGTGCAGACTTAGGATATATCACTTTATCGAATTCAGGTAGCACATCGAAATCATAGACCTGATTCGTGCAAATTTCATAAAGCCCTTTAAGTGTATCCCATACACGCTCATCACTCCCTGAAATACGCGGAAGTATCTTCTGAAGAATTGATTGATCCATAGCTGCTTCAAATGTCAGTAAGTTTTCTTTCTCGCTATAAATCACATAAAAACAAATTTCATCTCGTACTCGATAACCGACCTGTGCACCAATACCTTCAAGTTGCAGGTTAATATCGACTAACACTTCTGTTACCTTTTTGATTAACGCCATGTTATCCCGGTAAGCATCTTTTAAATGCAAGAAGTCCCCCGCTAAAGACTGATTTTCGATAGACAAAGGTTCTTGTTCTTCAAGATCTTCTAAAAAAGCAAAGTGATCCAATTGAACTCTATTAAACTCAATGGTATTCGAACGGTCCAACACCTTTTTGCTAAAAGGATGTGTCGTTTCGTCCATGTTTACCGTTCCAACAATATAAACATTTGAAGGAAGAATAATGTCTCTGCCATCCACCTCAAAAGGTAATACCGGTGTCGTTATCATCTCTCCATTTTCCCGTCGCCGACTTTCCATTACACTTAATAGATCACTGAAGTAATATTCAACTCGAGCTAAGTTCATTTCATCAAGTAATACAAAAAAAGGTTTGCTAGGATTATCCATTGCTCTTTCCAGAACAGAAGTTAATGGACCTTGATTAAAGTCACCTTTAATATCTAAATAGCCTAATAGATCAGAACCATCACTCCAATCAGGACGTACTGGGATTAAAGTGAATTGACCATTTTTTTCAGTAGCTCCTAAGCTTTCAGCAACCCACTGAACCATTTTTGTTTTACCTGTACCAGATATTCCGGAGAGTATGACAAAAGGTTTTGTTTTTAAAGATAAGTAGAGATTGATGACTTCTTCTTTTTTATAGTAGAAACCTTTGCTTTGTATGTAGGAGTGAATATGATCGGTTATCTCTTTCTCATTTACATGTGGTATAACAATCATTTCTTCTTCCCGTCTTTCTTTTTTATAATCTATGAACCTCTCATAATAAGAGATCATTTTTTCTAAATCATTTACAAGTTGATTTTCAGAAGGCATGTTATCTAAAGAGTATTTTATGTAAGCTGCTGTACTTTCAACATATCCTATTGCTTTTGCACTTTCACCAAGATAGTAATTATTGCTTTTTATAACTCCATCCATTCCAATGTTTGTTCTGATTTCCTCGTTTAGTTGTAACATTTCATCCCTGGAAGTCTCTGTAATACCTTGTGCAAATGTTAAATAAAGCTCTTTCATATTCTCGCTAAATAAATACACAATATAATATCCACGTTGAGTAGAAGGAGTAACATTCTTATTTAAGATAGCCAACCAAGGAACTGTTGCCCAATTCCCTTGTCCGATAGACCCTTTAACTAAATATGTATTTGAATCAATGAAAGGTAAACGACAAATTGCATCAGGCAGCTCATTCCGTACTAATTTTCCCATGGGATGATTAGTCAGCCGCTCCGTTCTAGCAGTTAAATAATTTTGCATTGTTTTAATTAGTAAGGGACGAATGCTTTCTTCCATGATTGGGTTCAACTCCTCATCAAGTAAATCTACTTCTTGCATCCAAGAAAGCATATATCTTGTCCGAGCATCTGCAACAGAATCTCGCATTAAATTATCACCAGCAGAATTCTTTACAATTAACATTCCGAGTTCTTTTATAGCTTGAAACTTATAAACCTTTTCTAAATCGGAGAATTTTGAAAGAAGTTCATAGACAATAGAGAAATACGTATGTTTTATCATTTGTTTTTTAAGAATAACTGATCGAACTTTACTTGATCTATATTCTTCAATTAAACCCACATTTATTACATATTGACTATCAATGAAACCCAATAATTTTAATCCTTGTCGGGCACGAGATTTTAATCTATAAACATTGTCTTCTGGATAGCGTTGTTTGAGAGATTTAAGATCTAGTCCCTTTGCAATAACTTCTTCTAATAATTCTAATACTTGATTTAAGTTTATTTCTGGTAATTGATCTGTAAAGAATTGATTTAGTATTATAGCTTTCTTTCCATTTTTTTGTGTTACTGATACAAATGGAAGTTGAGAAAACAATGCCATAATAAAAGATGAGCGACCTTTAGCTTTAACAAAATCTGAAGAATTAGCTAGTCTAATACTTGAAAATTCGTTCCATGCATCATATAAAAATTGAAATGAAATTAACTCCCAAGAACTGTCTTTTCCACCTACTACAAACTTTCTTTTGGACGTATCCGTTTCAACATATAACCCTTTATCATTTAACTTAATAGAATTGTTTTCCATAGAACTCAAAGTCTGGATATCTTTTAAATGCCCTAAATAGTTAATAATTAATTTTTCAAGCATGTTATCAACTGCCCTCTAGTATTATTAAATAGACTTGTTTCTTAAATCATATCAATTATGGTGTATCACTTAAATAGATAAAAAACACTTGAAATAAATCAAGTGTTCTCCATTTATTCACATCGGATATAGCATGGCTAGTTGTTTCTTTTTTTCTACAAATACTCTTTTGATAGAATATCAATCAATTTTCTAGCTGCTTTTTCATCAAGTTGAATAGACTGACTTGTTACTCCCTTAACTTTTCTTTCCTCAGATCCATATGTATTTAATTGAAAATATTTATTGTTGTAATTATCTTTAAAAATCGAATATGTAGCTTGAACCTCTTGGTGCACACTGTTTCTATTTTTATCGAGTTTCTTTAATGATTCTTCTTTTACTAATGCCATTCCCATCATCCTTAGTCTAGTTTATTTAACTTCTTTTAATGTGCTTTTTAATTCATCTTTAGATTTCGCAAAATATTTAGTAAACTCCGATTCCCCAGAATAAGAAATACAAAGGTAGTTTTGTGCTCTTGTCATAGCGATATAAAGCAACGACACTTCTTTTTCTTTACTATCTTCTAAAGGGAAAGGCATGCTGTCGGTATTCACTACGAATACGGATTGAAAGTCTAACCCTTTACTGCTTTCAATTGTACTAATCTTTACTGATTCTTCTTCTTTTACAAAGTTCCGCTTGGAACCTTCATGTTCGGTTATCCAATAGTAAGGGATATTATGCTTTTTAAACGTGCGAATGATTGTATCGGTTACAGCGATCTTTTTTGTCTTTCTAACTCGATAAAGAATCAGCATTTCTGAATAAGGCACTTTACGAATTTCATGAAGTTTCTTTATGGTTCGTGCTACTTTTTCCATTTCATCCGTAAAGTTAGTAGCTTCCAATACAAATGGTTCTGGCCCCTTACGTTTCGTTCCTTGAGGGTGAATAATTTCAATTCCTTCAGTCTGACCCTGTATCACTTTTGTATTTAACTGAGAATGCTCGCGGTAAAAATCCCAGGCAAACTTTACAATTTGAGCTGAATTTCTATAGTTAATATTCAGGATTTTAGATCGACCTTGGAAACTCAATCCTGTGTCTTGGACATAGCTTGTTTTTCTTTTATAAATGTTTTGTGCTCGATCTTCTACTATTAACAAAGACTGTGTATCCGGATTTAACAAACGACTTACCAGCCCTAGCCATGCTGGTTCAAAGTCTTGTCCTTCATCTATTAACACCGCATCATATTTGGGTAAAATGGCTTCGTTTTGATCAATCTTTTCTAGTATGGTTGGGATTTGGTATTCATTAATCTTCAAATCTTGCTTCAACCATTGATGGAAATTACGAATCATAATGTTGTCATTGACTTTCTTTTTTTCTGGCTTCTGTACAAAATCAAAAAGATCCTCAGGCTCTGATAGTTTAGCATGAACCATTTGACGAATGCTTTGAGCGAGTGAAATGTTATAGCACAGAATCAATACTTTCCAGTCAGGGTGTTCTTTTATAATCATCTTCGCTCTTGAAGCTAGGATTAAGGTCTTCCCGCTACCCGCCACCCCTCGAATGAGCCGGTTCTTATCTCCTAATTGTTTAGCAAGATTCTCTTGATGCAGATCCATGACTTTAATATCTTTTAAAGACAACAATAGCTGATCTTGATAAGGAACGGCTTGTTTAAATTCCGCGCTAATTCTAACCTCAGGAAACAAATGATAACGTATGGCTGCGATCTCTTCATTTGTTAACGGTTCTTTTAGCCGGTAAGGCACGATAAACATATCAAGGATTTTCTCCATTAATAACTCTTCTGAGAAGTGTTCATTTTCTGGATCAATTTCGTCTCTTGCCAACGTCAAGTTCGGTTCAAGTATGGAATATAAGTTATCTCTCACCATATCTTTTTGATAGAGACGGGTGAAAACAACGCCATAACCAAAAGGAAACTTGAGCTGAAATTGATACTTTCCTTCTGTTTGAATGAGGCTTTTATCTTTTTTCAATACATTACTTATATGAAATGCGTATTCTCTAGCTTGCTTTAATGGGTTCTTCACAGTTGCGTGTGTTCCATTCGCAGCTGAAATAACCCAGTCATCAGAATTAAGTTGATATAAAGTGTTCCTTGTATAATCTTTCACTTCTAACACTATTAACCCTAAATCAGGTCCTAAGATAACAAAGTCTGGACGTCTGCCTTGGATTTCTGGCTCATAGTACACGATATATTCATCAGGAAAGTAGTTTTTAAGTGTATGGAATAATAGTCTTTCGCCAGCAGTGGCAGAAGATCGTATTGTAAGTGGAACCATGTATGCCATGACATTCACCTATCTCATTTTTATTCAAAAATATTTTTACAATATTAGACATCTTTCTATCATTCTCTTAAAAAAACTAGTAAAAATCAACTATTGTTTGTAAACTTTACCAAATTTTATTATGCTATACCTATACATATCTCGTAAAAACGGAGTGACGACTGTGATTAAATACCTGGTTTCCCTATTTAAGAGTGGCACTAAAACACCTAGTACTGGATCTCTTCATCTCTATCAACAAAATCAATCTGAGTTGCAAAAAATAATAAATACCCCTTATCCAAGAGGTCAGGCGATAGGTTATGTATTCTTCGTACAGGATCACCAAACTGGTAATTTCCAGATTGGAAAGACCACACAATTAGATAAACGAAACAATAGGTTCACTGTTAACTTACCTTTCAAAAATGAGCTGATTTATCTTGTAAAGTCAGGCAACCATCATCAAACAGAAGCTGCTTTTCATGATTACTTCACTAACAAACGGGTACATGGAGAATGGTATACCCTTAGTTCAGAGGATCTTACATGGTTAAGAACCGGAAATTATTCAAGATTCATTGAGGATACAATTAACCATAAAGGAATAATTAAAGAAGCAATTGACTCACGTAGAGTTCCCCTTACGCCGAAGCAAGAAGAATACGCGAAATCTCTTATACATAAGTTAGAGCATTATGAAATGGTATCTGATGAAATAGAATTATCTAAAAAAGACCTGGATCGACTCATTATGTACTTTAAGTTCAAAAATAAAGGAACGATTGTAAATATGGTTAAGGAAGGGATATTGAAGGAGAAAAGCTATATGAAGTAAACAAGCTGCCTTTTGGGCAGCTTTATTTTTTTATAACACTACTTTATTATGAATAGACACTTCAACTCGATTTAACCATTCTATTATGTGTTGGTTTAATAATTCTGGTTGCTCAATCTGCAAATTATGCCCCGCAACATCCAACACCGAAAACGTAGCCCTCGGATACATATCAAGTATGTCAAATACATCTTTATAACCCGTAACATGGTCCTGCCTACCTGTTATAAACACACAAGGTTTCTCAAACAATTCCTGGTCGATCGAAAACGTATACCCATATGCTCCTGAGATCTTCTCTAGAAACGCTAAATCAGCGATTTCCAATCCAACGACCACTTCCTCCCTGTACCTTTTCCACGTGTATTCATTTAACTTCACATGAATGCCTTTGAAATCTTCTCTTTCTTCTTCTGTTAGTGTAGCTAGGAATTCATAATCAACCTCGATATTCGTTTGTTCTGGCAATGTTCGTTCACTGTGGTTGGGTAGGATCATCGGACAGATGAATGCTGCACCTAGTACTCGCTCTGGAATTTTTGCGATAATGCCTCTTATGATATACCCACCGTATGATTGACCAGCTAGTAAGAAGGATTGGTCTGGTAATAACGTATCGATGAACTGAATAACCGACTCTAGCATTTCATCCGAGTTTTGAATGGATCCATAGTCTTTCGTCTGCCCCATTCCTGGCAGGTCGATATATATGCGTCTGTAACCTTCCCTCTCTTGAAAGATCGGTTCCATGCAGCCTTTCATCAGGCGGTGATCAGGTGAGAACCCGTGAATCATCACGATCGGTGTTCCACTTCCGTATTCTTCATAATAGATGCTTGCTTTCTGTACTTGGCAATACGACATATTTCAACACTCCTTCTCTATAAAGGGGGTTCTCTGTCATTGAAGAAATTCCTTCTATTTCGGATATAAACGAATATCATAACGGTGTTGTGTTAAAATGGAAAAAGAAAATGACGGGAAGGGCTATCTCTGAAGAACTATTTGATTCGATTGTTATTTGGAGTATTGACTGGCTTTGTTACGTATGGAATTCTAGAATTGTTTGATTTAAATAACGGTGAAAGTTCAACCTAATCATCATTCTCTTAGGAATAGCTGGTGGATGGTTTGGATTGGACCTCTAAGAAACATAAAATGTAAGTAAGAATCGAAGGAGCGTTTTTCTATTGAAAGCCTATTTTATCCGGTTAGCGTTTAGCATCATGTCGATGGTCATCATTTATGGGATATTCTTTTTATTAGGATGGCACACGAAGAACTTTGCACCTTTCATCATCCTGCCACTCGGTTTAGCAGGTGGTTACGGTGCACTATATGTGTATAAAATGATTCAAGAAGCAAAAGCGAAGGAACAACTGTAAAGAAATAGGACAGGTGTGAAGTCATCGTCACTTCTAACCTGTCCTTTTCTATTAAGAAACGGAATCGCATTTCGTTTCACAGTTTTTTGCGAGTGAGCAAGCAGCACATTTGCCTTGCTTGCTTTTTTTGATGTGACGAAAAACGGCCCAGCCTGCATATCCAAATATAAGAGCCCCGGAGACAATATTGAAGATCATAAGTTCGTCCTCCCTCTCTTGTTAGTATCCTAAAAGTTTCCCGCCTTGATAGATGACGAGTGATAATACGTACGCGATCACGAGTGCATACACGACAGAGAACCATGTCCATTTTACAGATCCCGCTTCTTTTCGAATCGTCGCAACCGTCGCTAGACACGGCACATACAACAACACGAATACCATGAAGCTGAACGCGGATAGCGCAGAGAACTCATTAGACAGTAATCCTTGTAACGAGTCAGCGTTCGGCACGTGGTAGATAATATTCATCGCAGAAACGACGACTTCTTTAGCAAGGAATCCTGTGATAAGAGATGCCCCTGCTTGCCATGTACCGAATCCGAGTGGTGCTAAGATCGGCGCTAACACGTTTCCGATCATAGCAAGGAAACTGTCATCCATCGGTACATCGAATCCTGCTGGTCCTGAATAAGACAATAACCAAATCAAGACTGATCCACCAAAGATAAACGTTCCTGCTTTTTTGATGAAACCTTTTCCTTTGTCCCACGTACTACGTAGTAACGCCTTTCCTTGAGGCATGCGGTACGGCGGCAATTCCACAATGAACATCGAGAACTCTCCTTTTAAGATCGTAGAAGAGAAGATTTTCGCGAGTGTGAGTGCCACGACAATTCCGAGTACATAGAGTGAGAACACGACAAGTGCTTGATATTTCGCAAAGAACGCGCCAACGAAGAGCGCGTATACCGGAAGTCTTGCGGAACAAGACATGAGCGGTGTTAAGAGAATGGTTAACATGCGTTCTCTTGGCGTTTCGATCGTTCTCGCTGCCATGACGCCTGGTACGTTACAGCCGAATCCGATGATCATCGGAATAAACGCTTTTCCGTTCAGACCGACCATCTCCATCGTACGGTCCATCACGAGTGCCGCGCGAGCCATGTAGCCAGAGTCTTCTAAGAACGAGATTAATAGAAACAGAATAAAGATCTGCGGTACGAACACAAGAACGCCGCCGACTCCAGCAACAATTCCGTCAAGCACAACCGCTTTAATAAAATCAGATGCGCCGGCTGTGTTCAGACCGTTCGTGAGCCATGTCGTAAGTGACCCTGAAATGAATCCATCCAAAATGTCCGATAAAGGAATGCCTAGCCAATCGAACGTGAGCTTGAACATCAAGAACATCGTGGCTAGAAAGATCGGAATCCCTAGAAACGGATGCGTCGCAATCTTATCAATTTTGTCTGTAAGTGACTTGTTCTCTGACTCTTCTGTCACAACAGATGATTGTATCAACTCTTCTATGAACGCTTTACGCACCGAGTAAATCCACTTCGATGTGTTCGATGCTGCTGTTTCGTCTGCAATTTGCTCGTTTGTCGCTTGAATGATGGAATCGATTCCTGCACCATCTCCAAGAGATCTGATATATTTTCTTACTTCCGCATTTCCCTCTAACAGCTGAATCGCTGTCCATCGCTTCGGAATAGAAAGGTTTGCTGGAAGTAGATGTATGATTTGATTGATGCTCTCTTCAATGATTGGTCCGTACTTCAACGTGAATGATGCATCCACTTTTAAATCATCGGTTAGTAAATCATTAATGGTCGCTGTTCCTTTACCAGAACGTGCGATGACCGGAACGACCGGTACCCCCAATTTTTCTGATAGCAGCTGTTCATTGATTGTAATACCACGGCGCTTTGCAACGTCTGTCATGTTCAGTCCGATAATAACCGGCTTCTCGAACTCTAACAGTTGAAGTGTGAGCAACAGGTTACGCTCAATCTGTGACGCGTCCACGATATTAATCATGCCATCAAACGTTTCAGTCACAAAGAAATTAGAAACGACCGCTTCATCTTTTGATAACGGGCTCAGTGAATACACACCCGGCAGATCGATCAGATTCCCTTTTTTGTTCTTGATGATTCCTACCTTCTTCTCAACGGTTACACCGCTCCAGTTCCCCACATACTGATAAGTCCCTGTCAGGTTGTTGAAAAGTGAAGTCTTTCCTGTATTCGGATTACCGATTAAAGCAATGTTTAGCATTTTTTCTCAACCTTTATGTAAGATGCGTCTTGTAGTCTGATTCCTAGTGATTGGCCGCAGTTCTCAACCATGCATGGCCCTTTGAATGGAAGTTTGCATTGCAAGCATACTTGCGAACCTTCCGAGATGCCTAAGTCCAATAAGCGTCTTCTTACGCTTTCGTTTACTAATGATAAATCAATGATCGTCGCTCTTTCGCCTTTATTTAACTGAGTTAATAACATTGTTGTATCCCCCTATGGATCATAAGCATCTTTCTCACTATCATCCTAACATATCTAAAAGAGAATGATAACCACTATCAATTAAGTTTATTTTACAAGATTAACTATAAAGTTGCTATAGTTTTTTTCATACATAATTCAACACAGAAAAAGCGCTGCAAGATGCAGCGCTAAACAAGTAAATTGAATAATTAAAGAAACTTAATTTATAGAACAAATAATACAATACAAACGATTATTCCTAAAAATGCAGAAATGATCTTAATCCACCATTTCTCTTTAACGATTAAGAAAATTATAGAAACTGTTATAATAAAAATCCATTTTGAAATTCGTTCGTTGAAGTCAAAATAATCGGGTAGAACGATCGTTGATACAAAGAGCATGAATGATACGACGAAAGAATACAAAATAATTCGTATAGATAACAAGTGATTACAACCTCTATTCCTATTGTTTCAGTAGTTGTATTCTCGAATCATCCTAAACAATCCTGCTCTTCGACATATTTACTTCTGGCAGTTCGGACAATAAAACGACTTATGTGAAGAATGATCCACTCTCTCAATCGTCCCTCCACATCTCGGACAGTTCTCACCTTCTCGCTCATAAACATATGTATTCTCGTTATACTTCCCTGTCTGCTTATCACCTTCATACATCGGAAAATCCATATACCCACCAAATTGTACGGCTCTTGAAAGAACAGGTTTGAAGCTATCATACAAATGGTTTTTCTCCTCATCAGAAAGGTCGCTCGCTTTTCGTAACGGATGTAACCTCGCTTGAAAGCATATTTCATCAGAATAACAGTTTCCGATTCCAGCAATAAAGGATTGATCGACTAATAATGGTTTGAGTGCCCCTTTTTTCCGTTTTAATCTATTTATGAACTCATCCCGCTGCAATTCAAATGGTTCTGGACCAAGATCGCTGAGCTTTTCATCTAGTTCTGATTGACTCAGTAGATGTAGATATCCGAGTCGAAGACCAATAAAATTCAGTTGCAGCTCTCCAAACGACAAAATAATTTGTTTGGTTCGATCTGGACTGTTTTTTGAAGTTCCAAGAAACATCAGTCCTCCAAGCATCAAATGAAGCAATAGATACTGTCCTGAACTTAGCTCAAAGATCAGATGTTTTGCTCTTCTTTTAACGAAGGTGATATTTGATCCTTTTATCGCATCAATAAAGGTTTGAACCCCTGTGTTGAGAGACTTCTCTTTGTTGATCTCTACATGCGTAATCGGCTTATTTAAGATATTATGATTTAAAAACTCACGATACGTTTCCATCTCCGGTAACTCAGGCAATGGTTCCAACTCCTTCAATTCTGGTCTCTCTTGTTAGTATTGAATGGGTTGGATAAATTATGTAAATAAAAATAGCTTATCAATATGACTAACGTGTTTTCTTTTGGAGTACTTAGAGAATCGCATATAAATTAACAAACGAAAAAGCACTGCAAATCGCAGTTATTGATTGCAATTGCACAAAGCTTTATTCCGTAATCGCACCCGATTTTTGAATAGACCGTCTTAGAGCCAAAAATACGCAAAAAAAGCTGGCTCAAATTTGATGTCTATCAAATCAATTGAGCCCGCTAGTTATTTTCTTTTAAAACGCACCTTCTCCACCCACGATTGGCAGAATCACATTGCTTTTTTTAGGATCCATCGTGATGATGGTTCCTGCTTTTGGTCTTATGGAATAATCGTAATCGCTGGAGATAAGCACGATGCCGAGCTTGTGTCCACTCTCAAATACGTAATCGTCTGGCTGCATCGTCCAAGTGAAGGTGTACTCTTTTCCTGGAGTGAGCGATTTGGATCGTAAATCGGACTTCAGATTTTGTGGGTCAGTCCAGCCTCTCGTTACGATTTTCGCCTGATTATCTGGGCCGTAATCAACGAGAAGTGCTGTCAGGTTGGCCACTGGCTTACTTAAGGACGCCCGGATGCTGACTTCTGGTGTTCCGCTCATGCGCAGCGGTTTTTTCAGTTCACCCGTTACATAGGCAAGTCTGTTTTCGTTTTGTTCAGATGGATTCACCACAAGGCTTTCCGCCTTTTTCATTGCATCATCGACAATGGTCTGCGTTTCTTTTTTTCCTTCATAACGGTCGAGACTGATTGTTCCCCCCCTTTGCCCCGAGTTCAGATGCAGCTTCGTGTCCAATGCATCAGTTGCCGGCCAGTTTGATTCGGTGTGCCATGTTCGGTCTTCCCGCTGGATATCTACCACCGGCTGTTCCATGACATCATTTTCAATATTGTACAGCCAATGATCAAACCATTTATTGAGGGTCTCGAGCCAAACGTCTCTTCTGAAACCATACGGACTGGAATGACCGCCCTGGTGTAGCCAGAGTTTTCTTGGCACATCCTTTTTACCGAGAACCTCCCACCACTGAGCAAATTGCTGTGTTTTTACATTCCAGTCGTTGAGTCCATGCACCATCAGGACACTTGCTTCGACTTTATCGGCATTTTTCGTATAGTCACGCGCTTCCCAGAAGGCATTATAATCTCCGTTTTCACGGTCCTGCCCGTCTGTTAGCTCTTCAATGACAGGGGCGCACACTTCCGGATTTTCTCTTGTTAAAATGGCCTCGGCCATGTTGTCTGTGTCTTCCCCCTGATAACCGCCGGGAGCCGTAACTGCCCCGTTGCTGCGGTAATAATCATACCAACTGGAGATCGCGGAAATTGGCACAATCGTCTTCAGTCCTTCCACGCCAGTACCGGCAACCGCATTCGGTAATGTTCCGTTGTAAGAAACCCCTACCATACCAACGTTCCCCGTTGTCCAATCTGCTTTGATCTCGTTTCCTTGTGCATCATACGCCTTTGTTCTTCCGTTCAGCCAGTCAATAACCGCCTTCGTCCCAAGGATTTCCCGGTAATCTCCCGTTGTCGGGCAGCCGGTAGAATCGCCTGTCCCAATACTTTCAGCTAAAACTACAGCGTAGCCCCGTGGAACAAAATAATTATCATAATATCCCGGCAGGTCTGCTGCTTTCGGTGACTGTACTTGAGTGCTTTTCCCTTTTCCTTTGACCGTATTCAACTCATGATCCACATCATAAACGGGAACGTTTTTTATTCCCGAGCGATAAGGACTCATTTCATAGATGACAGGTACTTTCAAGCCTTCTTCCGTTTCCTTTGGCCGGATGATATCGGCATGCACTCGGTCCAGCTTGCCGTCAGCATCACTATCAAGCGGCACCTCAACATAGACAGTCTCAGTAATCGCTTCTCCTAATGAATAGACAGGCTGGGTCATGCCATTTTTGACCAAGATGTTCTGAAAGTTGTTTTCCTCCGCCGTTATGGGTAATGGACCTGCACCCAGCAGCAAAGAAACGGTAAGAACTGAGCTTACGAGCAAACTGCGCTTTGTCTTCAATTGCCATTCGCCTCCATGATTATAAAAGTTCACTGCTTCACTACCTGTCTATTATTCTATGAAAAATTTGTATGACCCTTCCGAATGTAATAAGACACAACCAAAGTAATGGTTTATATTTCCACAAAAAGCGATGGATAGGTACATAGCCCTTCTTAAAAAACTTAAGATGTCTTTATAGATGTCTTTACATCTGGTTATTCTCCTGTGAAATTAGATTGGGTTTTGATTATTGGGGTGATTTTTTTTAATTCTGCAGAATGGAAGTGGGGGCTTTTAACCTTTGGGGCTGGCATCAGGTATCTGGGGTATAGTTGTATCCTCCTTTCTTTTCATCGTTGTTAGTTTCATGACTTCGGTACCTGAGAAAAAAGCCAATGAATTCCTGACCTATTTAATACAGAATTAAGGAAATTCAGAACATCAAAAGAGATGTAAATAGAGGCTGGGACAAAACCCGACCTCTGTAATAAAGTAATATCTTCGCTTATTCCACAATCCTGCTCGTTTGTGGAATAACCCATTATAGGAATGTTCAATAAGTTCCATAAAAAAGTGCACTTCTCCTTCTTGAAGAAATGCACCCTATTCTTGAACAAACATTGATTAACTAAAGCACGAGAAGTTTCATTCTGTTCACGCTCGTTTTATTCTTTTGTCTGGTCCTTATATCTCCAACAATTCTATGGAATTACCATCTGGGTCTAATATTCCTACTGAGGATCGACTCTCCTCTCTATTAATTCCCTGAATTTGTTTACCACCACACTGAGAAGCTTTAGAAAGTATTTCTTCCAAGTTTGATACTTGTACAGTAAATTGGATATTATTTTTTTCAGCTTTTATACCCAGCATTTCATTCGGACAAAATAATAAACCAATTTCCCCAATCTTTCCTTTATAAAAACGAAAGTCCCCCACCTTGAAAGGACTCAATTCGGCGTTTAAAAGTTGATTATAAAAATCAACCATCTCGTCCTCTTGGTTATAAGCAATTGTAATTTGTGAGATTGCAAAAGATATTCCATTCATAACTAACACCTCCATCTCTTATTCAGCAATACTGCTCGGATTGTTGAATAAGAACAACATATTTTTAATTTAATTATATATTCAATTTAACCATATGCTAATCCTTTTCAGCTAATATTTGTAAGCCTTTTTCAAGTGATTCGCTTATGTACTCCAAAAGAAAACCCGTTACAAAATGACCATCTTTGTTATGTGCATCTACTATGTCCAATCATTTCTGTGACTACGAATAAAATCAATGTCCTCTAGATAATGGTCCAGATGCCCTTCGTCTATCATTTTTTGAAAAGCTAAGTCACCTTCACTCGCTTTTCTTTCAATAGTTCTGCACAACCCTTTTAACCTGAGCAGCACCATCTCCAAGAAATCAGGATCCACTTCCTCACCATACCCCTCAAAAAACAATCGAACTCTTTCTTTCATTCTTTCTGCATGCTGGCTACGATTGTAATTTATGGTTGCACCTGTTGCATCTAAATACAATCTGCTTAAAGGCACGCACGTGTAGAGAGTATAGGCAATGTCCCAAAGTCTCGGCCCAGGAGCCGCTACATCAAAATCAATGATTCCAACAGGTCGTTTTTGATCAAAGATAATGTTATAAATGGCAAAATCATTATGGCAAAGCACCTCAAAAGGCTCTGGAGTGTGATCGATCGGTTGCCAACCTTTTTCTATAGGGAAGTCTGTTACAGCATCGTGATAGCATCGAAGCATTTTGGCTGTCTCCATTAGTACATCATCTGACCACATGTACTTTTTTAACGGGTAATGACCAGCTTCACCTTCAATAAAGGACAGGATCTCTCTACCTTTTCCATCAATGCCTAGAAATTTAGGAGCATAACTAAAACCTTTGTATTCTAGATGCTTTAATAGCTTGTGAATCTTGGCGCTATCGAGTTTCAGTTCTCGTCGGACCGAATTCCCTACACGATATACGGTTGAGACATTTCCTCCAGTTAGTAACTCTTCGTTTTCGTGGTTTGACATTAAACTTAAACCTTCTTTCAAAACTTTTACTATAATCCCCTATGGTTGGATGATTTTTTTCACAATGATATATACATACGTACAATACATACTATTCCTTTATAGAATTAGGTCCTGTTTATATACTATTCCATGCTCTAAATAGACTTTCAATATTGTTAAAGCTTGTCCCCACCCAACTGCACATCCGATACAGATACTTAAGTCTTTTTCTGAAGCCGTATAGCCAGATTCAGTAAATACTTTTCTATTGGTCCTCTAATATAGGTTCTATGATTTATTTCTGGCATGATTACTAACCTCCGTATCATTAGTGATTTTGAATGTTTCTCCTTACATAATTATTAATATTTAATACCAAACTAAACTATTGAAATTTCTTTTTTGGAGAAGGGAAAAAAATGGACGATGTTTTGCTTAATCAGTTAGAAAAACTAAAACAGTATGAAGATTTTTACTCTGAAGAGCTATTGTTATTAAAAAATCCCTGTATTTTAGCCGGTTTTCGAACGCTGTTTGATGTGAACAGAACTAAACTTGCTGTTTATCAACTTATAACTGGATTGCCGTTAAAAACAAAGCTCAACGATGTATTTATGTACTTTGGAAAAGTGATTGATTTTAGTAAATTAAATGAGAGCGTGTTTGCAGGAAAAGCTATTCTTTTCCTTACAAAGGAACGCTTACTTATAGAAATAGATCCTGTATCCTTAAATTTAAATCGTCCTATTCACGAACCTATAAATGAAAGTTCTATTCAAACACCACTTGATTCATTTGTTGAGGATCTTTCTATTAATATTGGGCTCATTCGAAAACGCACGAAATCTAGAGAGTTAAAACATGAATCTTTTAATATGGGTGAGTCTAAAGATAAGAAAGTAGCATTGCTTTATTACGAAAACAAAGCTGATAATCATTTTGTCAAACAAGTAACAAAACATTTGGAAACCAACTCCTCGGAAAGAATTTCTAATCTTCAAGAGTTATCACAAGTACTAGGATTTAATAAGGGCTTGATTTTCCCTATGATGTATCAAACAGAACTGTCCTTCCAGGCTATTGATTATTTAGAAAAAGGAAGGTTGCTTGTGTTTATCGATGGTCAGCCTGCAGCGTATGTGATTCCTGTTTACTTTTGGGATACGATTCTTGCTGCTAGCGATAAAAGTTATCCTTTTGTTCTAGGAGTAATTATTCGAGCAGTCCGTGTGATTGGAATTCTTTTAACCCTTATCTTACCAGCGTTATATGTAGCTCTTGTAGCGGTTAACCCAGAGGTGTTACGGATTGAACTAGCACTTTCTGTCGCTCAAAGCAGAGAAGGCGTACCTTACCCTGCCTTTGTAGAAATGATTATCATGTCAATTCTAATAGAACTTATATTAGAAGCCAGTGTTCGATTGCCTAAAAGTATTGGACCAGCCATAACCATGGTTGGCGGTATCATATTGAGTACAGCGATCGTAGAAGCTAAGCTTGTAAGTAATCTACTTATCATCATAATTGCTGCCACAACTATCTCAAATTCAGCGATTCTTGGTTTTCAAAATATGTTATCGATCAGAGTGTTTAAGTACATATTAATCATTCTAGCAGGAATTTTTGGCGTTTTTGGGATAATGACTGGCCTTGTGTTTACATTTGCATATCTAGCCGGATTGCAGACCTATGGTGTTTCCTATTTAGATGTTAGTTCGAAGAAGGCGAGATAAATGAAAAAATCTAATTTAGTAGTCATTTTATTTTTAATCGCACATATCGGGGTTATCTTCTATATCTATCCGTTGAAAATTATGTCAAGCATTGGTTACGGTCACTGGCTTCCTGTTTTAATTACAGTTAGTTTTCAACTTGTTTTTTTGTTTGTTTATTTAAAAGGGCTTTCGTACTTTCCGAATCAAGATTTAATTTCGATTTTTTCGTTAGAACGAAAGCTTTTAGCCCGTGTCTTAATGTTCCCATTCATGATTTATCTGTTCAATAGCCTTCTTGTCGTTACACGAGCGTATGCAGAGATCATTACCATCATCTTTTTACAAAACACACCTATTTGGGCAATTGATCTACTGATCATTTTTATTGCTGGGTACATCGCCATAAAAGGATTTAATACTATCCTTTATACAGCGCTAGCGGTCTTTTTTTTATTTATTCCTATTATATTTTTCGCTGTCGTTACTTCCTTTCAAAATGCACAACTATTAAATATCTTTCCGATTACACCGGAGAATCTTACTTTCATATATAATGATCAGTTTTTAATTAGTTTTTTTGCAGTCTCACCCTTCTTATTCTTAGGGTTTATTCCATCTCGTATTGATTATGAACCGAAGAAAATTATGACTGCAGCTATCTGCTTATCTCCCGTTTACTTACTTTCTGTTTATGTACCCATTTTAACATTCGGTCCCCACACGGCTTCAACATTCTTGTTGCCGTTTAGTACAACTATGGACACTATCTCTATTCGATGGTTAGTATTTGATCGAATTACCATCTTTTATATGCTTTCCATTGTTACCTTTTCTTTAATATTTGGGGCACTTTTAATTTGGATGCTTTCACTGATTATCCATCGTCTATATCTCCCTTCTTTAAGAAAGGATTGGACGGGGATATTAATAGGGGCCCTGGCTTTCGCCTGTGGTCTTATATTGCAAGGATTCGATGAGATAGATGCAGTCTATAAATTTGATTTACCTTTAAGAGTTTATAGTTTAGCTTGTATACCTGTTATCTTATTGATATTTGGACTTAAGAAAGGGAGAAAAAGACATGAACAGGACTCCATTTAAAAGTAGATGGTACTTGCCTATTTTTTGTTTATTTCTTTTGACCGGTTGCTGGGATAACAAGGATATTAATCATCGAGTACTCCCACTCGTTGTTGGTGTAAAAAAAATAGAGGACGATCGTTATAAGATTATTCTAGAAATTCCTACTACCAATCCTAATGGAATACAAACTGAGATTGTAACTGGTACAGGAGACACCATTAATGAAGCGATTGAACAGATTAAAACAAATCTAGAGAGCCAGGTCGATTTGCTTCATCTTCGTTTAATTGTTCTCGATAAAGAATACGCTAATAGTGGAACCGAGGAATTAATTGAAGCCATTATGAGAACACGTGAAATTTCCCCAAAAGCCATGGTTGCTGTTTGTTCCAATGATTCTCTTGAGGACTTTTTTTCAGGTGTGAATGAAAAAGTGCAGACGTCAAACATATCCATGCTGGATTTCTTTGATAAGACTGCAGGTTGGACACCACAAATCGTTACCGCGAACACATGGGAGATGTATAGAGGGATCCACTCTCCTACACAAGATGTAACACTACCAGTCATTGATAAGGGAAAAGACACAACCTTAGTTTATAAAGGGTCAGCCATTTTCCATAAAGGCGCTATGAAAGGAAAAATCACTGGAGATGATTCGTTTTTAATAAACGCGTATAAAGGTAACGAAACTTATGGAAAAATCGAAGTATTAAATAAAGCGAGTGTGATGGTAGTTTCTAATCGTATTCAGAATTATGCTGAAATAAAGGGGGATCTTCCCTTTCTGACCATAAAGATGAATCTAAACGTCGTTGTGTTAGAAACAGTTGGTAACCCTAGTGTAAATGATGTAAAAAAACAATTAGATGACTTAATCACTACTCGCTTTCAAAACGTGATTCAAAAGAGCCAAAGTGAACAATCGGATACGTTTGGGTTTGGACAACATTTCCGCTCTCTCCTACCTCCAAATCAATTAACTACCTGGAAAACCGATTATTACCCTCGACTTAAAGTCAAAGTTGATGTAAAGGTAGACATAAGAAATAAAGGAAATTTAAAATCGATGAAAGGAAATTAATTTTTAGAATGATACTTCCTTTCTTCAAGAAATGCACTGTACTTATATTAATCCTGTGCCCAACTGAACGTTGACCTTCTATGAATTTTACGCAACCATTTACTGCCGATTATACTGTTTCCAAGTACTAGTACGAGGGAGGTAAACCATTTTTAATCTTTTGAATGAACACACTTTATTGATACTTTAACTTTTGATTTATCTTTGCAACACGTTTCATTGTTGAACAACTGCACCCGACTACTGATTATAATCATTCAGTAAATGGTCGGCAATATAGTCTTTTAATTCTTCCTTAACTTCGTCTAGCGTTTCATCTAATAATTCCCCAACAATTTTACTGCCTGGAATCCTTTTTGAAATGGGCATTCCTAAGAAAGATCGATAGCATTCCCATATTTTTATTGTGTGCAGATCTATTAATTCTTCCTTTTCTTCTGAGATACCAATCGAAATGGAGGAAACGTATTGGGGAGTAAATGGATGGTCACCTTGTATGTGAAACTCTCCATCAAAAACCAAGTTCTTCGTATTAAAAATAGGTTTATACTTTAAAAGTAAGGAATTAATATTGTCTTTTAACGTTGTTTCAATATTCCTAATTTCTTTTAACAGCTCGTCTGAAAACTCTTTTTGATCATATTTCATCTCTTTATCACTTCTCTTCTCAATTCTGTAACCTTGATTTACTTCGATAAAAAAGAGCATTCATCCTTCTTGGATAAATGCTCCCATTTCATAACTACGCTTCACTTAAAATAAGAAATGGCAAAAACCATCGAAAACGTTAAGAAGAAAGCAATCATAAATCCCAGTCTTAGGTTTCTTTTCGTCTTAGGTATTATGAGTCCAAGTGTAAAAAAGAAGCCGATACCTGAAACTATAAATGCAAATTGCGATTGAGAGCTTGGAAAGTAAAAGAATCCAATTACTAACGTGATCAAGATGATGAATAGATTATAAATCAGTCGTAATCTTAATCGCTTCAAATACTCACCTCCTGATTGTTATCTACATTCTTTCTCCTTAGTCTCATAGAAAAGAACTCGTCATTTGAATAAGAGTTGATCATTTGATCACTCTAATTCATGGTATTCTCCATCAGTTAGATATTACCTAAGCTTCCAATTAGAATTTCCTTTAGAAGCGATGTAAGTAGAAAGGGTTTCCCATAAATAGAACAGAGCTCTCCCCTTTATTTTAAAATTCCCACAGCCTTTTCATGGGTTTCTAGGATTAGCTTAAGCTCTGACAGATCTCTTATTGTATAATCGGCGGCCTCCGCTTTTTTCCAGTGAGGGCTCATTTTCCATACGGCAACCATTCCGACGTTTCTAGCAGCTTCCACGTCATTTTTTGGGTGGTCGCCCACAAACATGCATTCTTCCGTCTTAACATTTAATCTTTCTGCCGCTCTCTGGAAAACTAGGGGATCAGGCTTTCTCAGTCCTTCCATCTCAGATATAAGGATCGTGTCGAAATACTCTTTTATTTCTAGTGCTTGAATCGTATCATATTGAAACACACCGAAACCGTTCGTGACTAAACCGAGGCGATATCCTTTTTTCTTCAGCTCCTCCAGCATGCTAATAAGATTAGGAAACGGGGTGCAATGGTACTTGAACTGTGTTAAATAATCATCGAGTAATTCTCCTGGCGGCATTCTTCTAACTGCCAGCTCCTCGGCTAGCTTTTGGTACACTTTGTCCTTCCACACATATCCGTTTTCTTCTAACTCAATAAATCGTTTCGCAAACAATTGTTTGGGTATATGGGACAGTACGGATGAAAGCCGAGTATGTTGGTCCTCTACGAACTTTTTAACCGATGTGTCGCGATTCAATAGGGTTCCGTCCAAATCAAACAGTACAGCTTTTATCAAAGTAACTCTCTCCTATCCTTGCATTCTGTATATGAAGGTATTTACCCGTAATCATGATTTTGCACGCATTACCTTATATACTACAAAGCATAGCTTATGAAATAAACGAACTAATCCCTAGACAAAACTCCTATCTTTTCAAGTCTCTGATCTAGCTCATACTTCTGCCGAAGATGATGACGAAAATGCATAGCTACTAGAGCTAACCACTCTTGAGCATTCAGCCATCCAAAGCCACCATGCTTCATTTTATATTGGGGATTTATCTTTTCTACTCGTGTTTCTAATTCTCTCATTCTATTCATTAGCTGATCGATCTCTTCTATTATCTTTTCTTTCGATTTTGAATTGTCCGGTGGGGCATCTAGTTCTTCCGGCAATTTAATTTTAATAGGAGGAAAGCAACCAATGTTAAATAAATATTCTCCGAACTCGCTCTTTCCTTGATGTTCCTCATCATCAGCTTTCTCACAATCTTCTACACAATCGAGATATTCATGGGCTACAACAATCAAATGGTCATACATTTGTCCAACCGACCAAACCCCTTGTTCAGGTATATACCTTAATTGTTCTTGTGAATAGTTTTGCAGAAAGCTTTTGTAGGTTTCTATTAACTTCAAGTCACTCATGTTAAGAACCTCCGTTTCATCTTTAGATGGTACAACTTTGAATTCAATACAAAGCACACATCTCCTTCTTAAAGAAGATAGCTTTAAGATCACGGCTAATTTGTAATCGAACAACTTGTACCGTAGTAGTAGTGAATCTATAATAAGAAGAAAATGGTGGTTTCTAATGAGCACATTGAATCAATTAAGAAACTATGCACAGAAACTAAAAAAAGATATTTTTGTTCTTTACCTTTCTTACAAAGATTCTCGAACTCCTTTAGTAGCTAAAATCGTAGCCATTTGTGTGGTTGCTTATGCTTTTAGTCCGATCGACTTAATCCCAGATTTCATTCCGATTTTAGGATATCTCGATGATCTAATCCTTGTTCCGCTTGGAATCTCTCTTGCTTTAAAACTCATACCCGATTACATCATTGACGAGAATCGAACAATGGCTGAACATATCCAGAAAAACGGTAAACCTAAGAATTGGTTTGTTGGTATTCTTTTTATTATAATCTGGATACTTTTTGCTGTTTGGATTGGTAAGCTATTGTTTCCCTTATTTTCTTAATTCACATCACTAAAAAGACACCTAACTTATCAGGTGTCTTTAGAGAGATACAAAAATTAAGATGAACTGGCGTTTAGCAACTTCTTCTCGTTATCTATGATCAGGACTTGTTCTGTCGTGTTTTTTGCCATCTCTTTCGTATGCTCAACCAGATATTCAATTTGAGCAGAAGCTTGTTTTGCACCTTTTACAAGTAAAGGAACTCCTATAAAATCAATGCCTAACCTTCTTGAGAACAATCCTCCAAAGGTCATGGATAGTGGAACAGTAGGTGATGTATTTGAGAAGATGAGTTTCTCCTCTGTTCCATTTTTCTTTTGTAAGATATCGAACAGTTCTTTTAAACCAGGTACGAAGATTTTAGAGTTTCCACGTCCTACTGTGTAAACAGAATGGCCATCCTCATCCTCACCATGAAAAATCATCTTCCCCATATCTGATGTTTTCAGTTTGTTGAAATAGGGTACATGTAAGATCTGTTTCTTTGTAAGCTTCGTATGTGAAGGTAACTTTTTCAAATGGTAAGCGGCTGCTAATGATGTAGTATGTGTTCCGCCATAATCATTATAAATATATATCAAGATATACAACTCCTATTTGCTCATTCTTCCACATTATCGCCTTACAAAAGTTTGGTATACTTACTTATTCAAGAAATTTGAAGGGGTGAATACCTATGGAGATTACACGAACGAACTTAGTTGAAGCTAAACGACAACTTGACTCAACCATTCATAAACTAAAAGAAACCGTTAAAACACTGAAGGGTAAAGAAAATCCAAACCGGTATAAATCTCAGATCACCTTAGCGCAAAGACGTATAGAAGCATTTGAACTATCCGTGTTTCTGATTGAAAGAGAAATTTGTGACCTAAGCGAGAATAGCTAAGCATCTTCCGCAACAAAAAAGGACCTTAGTGATAAGGTCCACTTCTTGTTACATCAGTGTTTGTTCGTTTTCTTTTTTAATTTTTGCTATTATTGACCATTTCCATTGCCTAATCGATTGCGCAAAGCACAGTATGGAGCATCTGAAACCACTCGAACACTTTCTACTCTGTTTCTACAAAGTCTTCTCCAAGCATCATCATTTCTATATTGAGCCCAATTGCATCTGCTACACATTTATCTTCTTAACTGACCTTCAGTCTGACGAAGTTTTACTTTTTTGTGACAGCCACATTCATGATGTTCACGTTCAACATGCTTGTTACATGCACATTCATGTCGCTCACGTTCAACGCGCTGGTTACACCCACAAGAATGATGACCTGAATTATTTCCAATCCAACCCATAACTAATCCCCCCTTAGTTCCCGAAGGTAATACCTTCGATTCATATATTCTATGAAATCAAGTAGAAAGTGCTTGTACACCTATCACACTGCCCATTCAATCCTGCTAGATATTAATGCAAAAAAGGCGTTAATCCCCTTTGGATTAACGCCGCTCTATCTAATGGTCAGGATATCTGCTCATCAGGTCCTTCAAAAATCTATATGTTCTTTAGGAATTTAAATAGAGCTGGGTATTGATGCTCTGGAATGTACTGATTAAAAAAATGTGTGGCAACCAAAACTAATATTATTGTAAGAACGCTAAACAAAGTAACTTCTTTCATCCCATTATATAACCAATAATTTTACCCCTCAAAGAACTATGAATTAAGCATACCTCCAAAGAAACAATTCTCCTGTTTCTTGATAAAGTTCTGCACCTGTTTTTTCTAATACTCTATGCGACGCAATATTGTCTTTTTCTGTATCAGCAATCACATAACGAACATTTGTCTGATTCAACAACCAGTCTTTCATACCATGAATGGCTTCAGTCATGTAACCATATCCTTGATGTTCAGGGTGCGTATAATACCCTATCACTACTTCACCCTCATCATTTGGAGTCCCTTTAAGCATAATGCCTCCGATGATTTCATTCATGTTTTTAGATACCATAATCCAGTTTGTATACCAAATATAATTCTGTTCATCTAATAAAGCCTTTGAAAATCTAACTTCCATTGCTTTCTTCAATTCTTGACTTAGATTACTTTTCGATTTCTGAAGTGATAAGTTTATTTCCAATTGGTTTTGATCATTAGTTAGTAATCTCAAGTGATCTGTGGACAAAGGAATCATCCGTAATCTTTCTGTACGTATTTCAATCATACCAACACTCCTATCTGAATTTGAGAGCCGATGAATCGACTATAACAAAATAAAAATAGGATTTCTTAATGGCAACTACTCCTGCATCATGTACTCTTCTAAAAAACAGCATGAATCGTGTTTTTGGGAAGGTTCTTCAAGTGTATCATTCCATATTTATCCTGTATATGGTTTCATTGGTGCTGAATTGCGAAATAGAAAAGCTATTCTCCTTTTGGAAGAATAGCTCGGTTCTTACTTATATCCCTCTACATCCGCTGGCTTACCTGCCTCGACGACTTCCACCAAATATCGGAAACAATCAGGCTGTGAGCCATCTAAATCATAAAAGTCATATTTCTTAGCCAGGTCTCCGCTAGAGAAAGATTGTCCATTTAGTTCATGTCGGTTATCATCCATCGCTAATGCTGCTACGGCTCTTCCAACATAACGAGGCGTTTCAGATATGGCAAAGTTCGGATCTTTCTTAATGCCATCTTGCCAATTTTCTTCTGTCACCCCGAATACTTCAAGCATGATTTCTGAACGCATCCAGCCGGGTGACACGGAAACCGCTGTACTCTTATACGGTGATAGTTCATGTGACAAAGCTTTGGCCATACGAATAACAGACGTTTTGGCTAAATCATAAAACATGGACACTCTATAATTGTTCTCATTGTATTCTTTTGTCCCATCTGTCATTTCGATCACGAGTCCGCCTTCGTTCTTTATCAACAAGGGAAGCGCGTAATGACTTGTAATGAGATGAGTATCAACAGCTAGACGTAGCATGCGCAATCCTTTTTCAAGGGAATGTTCCCACACAGGTGTACTCCATTCAATGATATTCTCTCCGCCCCAAATATCGTTCACTAGAATATCTAGTCTACCTTGTTCCTTTTCAATACGTTTTACTAAAGCTTCAACTTGTTCTGCTACAAGATGATCGACTTGAACTGGGATTCCAATGCCACCTAGTTCGTTTACTAATTCTGCTGTTTCCTCAATGGTTTCTGGGCGGTTGTATTCAGATACCGAGTTACGTGTCGTTCTGCCCGTGATATAGACAGTCGCTCCTGCTGCTCCCAACTCCATCGCAATCCCGCGTCCTGCTCCACGAGTTCCTCCGGCTACTAGTGCAATTTTTCCTTCTAAAGGTTTCATTTGCATTCACTCCTTTTTTGATCTATCTTTAGTTTAACCTTAAAAGGTGACATCCAATGTCATATTAAAAATTAGGAGTAAATAGATGAGAGCAGACCGATTAATCAGCATCTTATTGTTGTTACAGAATCATGGAAAAATGACAACAAAGGCATTAGCCAACGAATTAGAAGTAACAGAGCGAACGATCCACCGTGACATGGAAGCGTTAAGTGTTGCAGGAATTCCTGTACTAGCTGATCGAGGCAAACACGGTGGATGGCGGCTTGTGGATCAGTACAGAACACGCTTAACTGGATTGAAAGACAGCGAATTAAAAACGTTGTTTCTTTCCCCTTCTTTTCAGCTTCTAAGTGATCTTGGCTATACAAAAGACTGGAAAGAAGCACGGCAAAAGCTGTTAGCCGCTCTTCCAAACACACTACAATCACAAGCGGATAACTTATGGAACAGAATCCATATTGATATAGATCCTTGGAAACAATCCAAGCACGAATCGATTGCACTTAATCAGCTACAGCAAGCACTATGGGAAGATCGTAAAATACGTATTGCTTACGAAAAAGCAAACAAGGATTCATCAGAGAGAATCGTAGAACCATTAGGGCTCGTCGCAAAAGGACGTACATGGTACCTGATTGCGGTATCGAATCAAGAGATCAAAAATTTTAGAGTATCTCGAATAAAGTCAGCTGTGTTGTTGAATGAAACATTCATCAGACCAGCTGATTTTCAACTTGCTGATTTCTGGGCTGAATCGAAACAGAATTTTGTTCGAAATTTACCTGTTTTCGAAGTTGAAGTGGAAGCATCTCCATCAATTATAGAACGCTTATCCTTTAGCGGTCGCTTTGCACAAGTTGTGAGTATGGATTCACCGAATGAAAACGGATGGTTTCCCGTAAAACTGACCTTTGATACAAAGCAAGAAGCTGCATCTTATATCATTGGGTTTGGAAATCAGATGAAAATTATTTCTCCTTCCTCATTGATAGAATCGGTAAAAGTAATTGGAGAGTCTGTACTATCGCTTTATAAATAGACCTTTAAGATCCATCGACACGCTAAGAAAAAAGTTGATAAGTAACTGAAGTGTTAAATTTAGGAAGGTTTTTTGTAAAAAAATGTAGAAATATATGTACTTGAAGATTTTGTTTGTATTGATAAAGGAGAGATCCGTTATACAACTCGTGAAAAATAATTATGCACTCATTTCTTTAACATGCTTATTTTTTCTAGGCATACTCTTTTTTTCGTACAGGATGTTCAGTTTAGGTATGCTCTCAGTATTATCTTTGTTTGTACTCTATAGAATTAACTTTAAACATCGACCTACCGTATCCCTCTTCGTCTTCTTTTTGTCTGGGTTTGTATTATTCATTTTAGGAAATGACGTAATCGCTCAGTTTAGGATTTCTAAAGAAGCAAAGATTGTGCTAAATCGGAGCCTCTTATTCGTTCTAATACTAGGAACAGTTATCTCTATTAGAAGGACTAAAGAAGTAGTAAAACTTTATACGGTGATGCCAAACTGGAATAGTCGAATCGATTTTCCTAATCATACCATTAAGACTTTAACCTTTTTAGGGTTTGGTTTATTAGGATCAATGACCATATTCTTCCCCCTCCTTTTTATGGAGAGTAAAAGTTTTTCGCAATCTCTTCTTATCTTTGCACTGGTCTTTTCTCTGATTAATGCTGTACTGGAGGAATTACTTTGGAGAGGGCTATTGTTATCATCTTTAAAAAACTACGTTTCAACCTTTTATGCCGTTACCGTTACTAGCATCGGGTTTGGGCTGTTACACCTATCCATCGGCATTCCTTTTTTAATGAGTTTATCCTTTTCATTTGGAGGGCTATTTTATGCTTTGGTGGTGTTAAAGACAAAGAGTATATATCCCGCGATCCTGTTTCATTTTGTCATAAACATAGGGATGGTTCTTAACGGGTGGATTTTGTAATTCTCAAAAATTTTATAAAGAGTACCCAGCTTGCGGTACTCTTCTCATTAGTTATTTACCTGTTTCCTTGAATGCGTATTTATAGAGGGTTCTGAAATAGACGAAGAGAAAGATCAAAACCACTAATGAAGCAAATATGAATTCATCATTGGAATGAATTCGCATGTATATTCGCATGTATTTCTCTTTCGAAACCATTAACATGAAGCCCATCGTATAGAGAAGGTCAAATACAAAGAAAATTCTCCAAAAGCTCTTTCGAAAGATTTCTTTTTTGTAAACATATCCGTAGATACCTAAAAGACCTATCACAGTTATGATAAGATTCATTAACTCACGGAAATTGCTCATATCAATCCACAGAAAATTATAGGTGGAAATCAACAAGAAAAACCAAAAGTATATCTTCAAACATGCACCTCTTTCTTCAGGTTCTAGAGAGATTATCCATCATATACTTTTTGCGGCGTTTTGGTTCATGTGTTTAAATAATTGGATGTTTTATTGATACATCAATAAAACGAAATAAAAAAATACATCCTCTTTACTTGTAAGGTTCTCTTTTTGAGGTGAAAATCGTACTTAGTAAGCCCATTTGCAGATGAAATAAATAGTTTGTCTGGTCATTTAGATTTTTTCAATATTCATTTAAAGAAAAATAGCCCAATAAATTTTCATCATTAAAAACTAAGAATCTAAAATGAGGCAATTGCTTAGAATAAATACTTTCCTTTGTCCCAAATCTCTTAGGTTTATATTCAGTTTTTGATGAGTGGCTAAAAACGCACCGTTGAATCTTTAACTTTATTACCTCTATGTATTATTATTTTCAAGTCTACGCTTTATCGTTCATTAGAAAGGTACATCTCTTCCTAAAGAGATGCACCCGATTTGTTGATGACCATACATTTTTATTTCTTGTGCATCACAAATTGAGATTTACTATATTTGAAGTTATTCTTTTCATAAAACGGAATTAAATTTTCTTCACAAAACAAGCTAATAACGTCAATGTGTGAAAGTTCATTTAACAACTTTGATACAAGTTTTGTTCCGATCCCTGATTTTTGAAAATCCTTATGTATCACAAAATCTTCTATGTAAGCTCTAAATTTATCATCTGATACAGCTCTTGCAAAACCTATAAGAATGTTATTTCTCCAAGCACCAACTGAGATTACTTGTTTTAACATTATTTCTATATCTTCTTCATTTCTTTCTTCCCACCAACCAGCATTACTATAAAGAGTAATAAGCTCAGTAGCTTTTATTGGTTTTTCCGAAAAACTGACTACTTCAACTTTCATTTAAATAACCTCTATTCTACTTTCTTAGTATTATACCTACTTTATCCTGCACGTTTGTGGAATAAAGACAGTACGTTTTAACTTTATTATGTATTCAATTTAACCGCCGTTTAATCTTTTTGCTAAAAGTGTGCGAAATGAGGTGCTGATCGAGGTGATAAAGTGATGTTTTTTTATCAAAACCCTTAAAGACCAAGAAAAAACCACAACGCATTCAGTTGCGATTTATAGTGCTAATTGATAGGCGATTTAGCTTGTTTTTTCTTGTTTTCTCACTCAAATGAGAACCCGTTACCCTTTATCCCTCTATCTTCAATCCCATACTCTTATTCGAGGGACATTTGCTGACCTTAAGTAATCCAATAATTGCCCAGTATGAACAGACTCATGATAAGCAATCCTTAGCAGCATATCTCCTAGATCTCGTATGTAGCCTGATTCTGAACGATCGATTTTTATCTCTGATAAATCTTCTTCAGAAAATGACTGTATAGTATGTATAAAATCATTTCGGTATGGTTCGGCAAATATCAATTCGTTTTTCACAGTGGTATATGGTTTGTTTTCAAAGGGAGATTCAAAGCTTTCTAAACTACCTCTATTCTTAATGGCCAAGTGATAATAATGCTCACTTTCTAAGACATGACGTATCATTTCTAAACAACTCATTGCATCAGAGTCGGGTCTCCAATGAAGCTTTTCTTGAGGAATAGATGTCCAAACTTTAATACTCCTTCTTCTTACTTCATTCAAATTTAAGATAAGTAGATTGATAGAATTCATTAAAGTTCCTCCTATGTAAAGTGGTATAACAATTATAAACGTTTAGTTCGTTTTGCCATGTAGTTGAAACGTCAATTTTAACCGTAATGAACCATTATGTCTGTTTATGTTCAGTTAGTAAATTGAACGATTATTCCATTAATTATTATCTTTCTAAAATATAAAAAAAGATATGAGTATTATACTAAACACATTTGCTATAAAATGTGAAATTGCACTAATCCAAGCATTGTTCGTTTTATAAAAAATAACGCCATAAATGACACTGTTGATGAAAATGAAGAAAATATCATAACTGACCACAACAGCATTACCAACTGCGAAATGGCCGAGCGAGAATATAATTGAAGTCAAAATGATCGTGGGAATGATAGGTATATACTTACTTAATTGATTTTGGAAAAACGCACGCCATGCAATTTCTTCCCCTAATGCTAAAACTGCAAGTTGTAAGACGAGCAACAATAATTTATCAAAAGAGATTACAAACTGTGTTCTATTATGAATATGGTCAATGAATTCTGGTAAGAAAGAGCTGCTAAAGCAAAGCAAATGATGTTCATCACTAAAGGTAAAGCAATCCAAAACCATATTGCTTTCTGTTTTAAATATGTACGTATCGCTTTAATGTCTAACCCATCTGTATCTCTCTTACCAAATCTTCTATGGATAAAGAAAAACGTAATACCCAAAATTACTGATAACCCTGCAATATTAACCCCAACAAGATTAGAAAATGAAACAATCGTCATTAGGATTAATCCCACAACAACCATACTTCTGTTTGAATTCAAATTTTTGCTCTCCTATCCCTTACATCCTTTATGTACAAACTATCTTTTGAAATGGACTACATAAATGGAAAAATTTTGATGATATGAGCGTAACATAGTTAGCATTCATCGTGAACGAATAACCTTCAATATCACTTACATGGCCGGTTCTTAAAGATAACTTCAATATTGGTATTTACGTTAACCTAGCCAGTTATTGTTATAAGCAATAACCCCTAGAATGGCACCTATACATCCTCCAAAAATGGCCGCTACTATCTGCTTTTTCAAGTAGTTTCCCCCAATCTACTCATGTCTATCGTTAAAGCCTGTTAGGACTTAAAAACGGATTCTTTAAAGCTAGTTAAAATGGACTTCCAAACTTCGTCACTTTCAGTTAAAAAATGTCCAGCCTCTTCTAGATAATGGGTTTCTACTTGAGGAATCATGTTAGCCATGTTTCTAACCTCAATGAAAGATGAAAATGTATCTTTCTCACCGTGCCAAACGATCACAGGTCTTGTTAACTCCTCTACTTTAAATCCCCAGTCTTTCGTTAATAATTTGCTCTCATCGATTACTCCATCTACTCCTTGTAGGTAAGCTTCCTTAGAATGGAGCACTCCATTTTCAAGAACTTCATCCCTTTGAAGCATATTGTTGTCCCAATCTGAGAGATAAGAACCACCTTTTTTCAAATTTTTTATGTACAACTCTGGCTTCTGATCGATCAATTTTTTCTTTGATTTTTCTAATTGCTTAAGTAACCACGGACAGTACTTCGTCATATAAAAACCGATTCGATTCTCTTTTGACATCGTTGTTGGAGGTTTTCCATTTTCAAATGGTGTTGCCGTACCAACCAACATACACACCTCAACTTGGTTGGGAAGTTTATACGTAACAGCTGCAGCAAATGCTCCACCTCCTGAAACACCTAATACGGAGAAATTTTCTAACTCTAGATGCTTTGCTAGTTCTTCCATATCTTGAGCATAATCAAGTAGTTTAAAATGATGTTTCTTATCTGAAAGACCGTACCCAGGACGATCAGTAGCAATTAAAAAAATTCCTAATTCTTTAGCGATTGAATCATCTTCTGTAAACCACACTCTTGACCCTGGCGTTCCATGAAATAAGAATAATGGAATACCTTTTAGGTCTCCATATAGGGAATATCCTAATTGTCTTCCGTCAGATAAAACCATGATGTTTTCATTCATAGAGAATCTCCCTTATCATGAGGTATTTTAGAAGTTTGAAAATAAGAGAACATAGTCTTCTATGTCTTAAGTTTAACATTGCATTTTGTAAGTTTAATCCATTTTTGTGTCTTTTTATATAATTTTGTATTACATTTTATGTTAAAGGTTTATACAAAAAGGAACGGAGGGGAATTGTTATAAAATTGGTGATGCACTCATTACTAACTTTCGTAATCGTATTTCTAATAAATTGGTTCTGGGCTGAGCAAAGTTTTATCTTAAAACCACTTGTTATAGGCGTGGTTTGTGGTGGAATTTTTTATAGCATTGAAAAGATATTTAAAAAGGATAAATACAATAAAGAAAAGAAGCGTACTGTATGAACAGCACGCTTTTTTCGAAAATGGTTAAATACTCGTACGAAGATCCCAAAGCTCAGGGAAGAAGCGTTGATCTAATACTTTCTTAAGATAGTTCACGCCTGAAGATCCGCCTGTTCCAACTTTGAAACCTATGATGCGTTCTACGGTCTTCATATGTCGGAAACGCCACTGCTGCAACCAATCTTCAATATCTACAAGCTTTTCAGCTAATTCATACAGATCCCAATACTTCTCTACATTTCGGTACACTTCTAGCCAAGCTGCTTCTACCGATGCGTTATATTCATAACGCTTCGTCACATCACGGTTCAGTACTTCGTCGTCGATGTGTAGTCCGGCTTTCGCGAGTGCCTGAATGGAAACGTCGTACAAACTTGGTGTGTGAAGTGCAGCTGTTAGCTGTTCGTGAAGGTCAGCGTCTTTTTTGTAAATTTCTAAAATGTGCGGTGTCTTATAACCGAGTGCAAATTCAATCATGCGATATTGATACGATTGAAAGCCTGATGCTTGTCCAAGCTTATCGCGAAACTCCATATATTCTGCTGGCGTCAAAGTAGAAAGTACATCCCATGATTCGATGATCTGGGACTGAATCTTAGAAACTCGCGCAAGCATTTTAAACGCTGAATGAAGGTTTCCATCTTCAATGGAAGAAATTGCTGAACGCGTTTCGTGAAGAATGAGCTTCATCCAAAGCTCTGACACTTGGTGGATAATAATAAACAACATTTCATCATGATGACCGGATAGCCGTTTCTGACCCGACAAGATCTTATCTAGGTTCAGGTACTCACCATACGTCATTGAATTGATAAAGTCCGTGTGAAGTCCCTTTTCTGTTTCTTTGCTGTCCAATTTTTTCTGCTCTGTCATTGAAATCCACTCCCCCGACAAAATACTAGTATGTCACCGCTTTCATTATACATGATTCATGAGGAAGTATCGGGTTATATTTGGACAAAAAAATAAAACCCGGAACGAATTCCGGGTTTCTTCTTACAAGGAGGTTACTGATTAACGAAGTCCGCCTAGCGCTTGAGCTACAAGACGCTTAGTGATTTCGCCACCTACAGATCCGTTTGCACGAGAAGTTGTGTCTGGTCCAAGATGTACTCCGAACTCAGCAGCGATCTCTTGTTTCATTGCGTCAAGAGCTCCTTGTGCTCCAGGAACCACGATTTGGTTGCTGTTATTACGTGCCATGCGATTTCCCTCCTTTGGGATAATATGTACGAAAAACTGATTTGTTTTCCGTTAAATGTAGTATGGGTTAATTCTGAAAACCTATTCATAGAAATATAATTTTTTTTTCAAAAAAAAACAAGAACTCGTTATAAGTCCTTGTTCTTCAGCTCTTGGCTTAACAAATCTTCTTCTATTAATTGTGCTCTCTTTAACTCTTTTGCAGAATGTTTTTTAAAAAAGACTACCGTTCTCCAAGCAAAAATCGTAAAGAGGGCAAGCGTAATCAAAGCCGGTATGTACTCAAGTTTGTTCTCTGGAAATACGATTGGTAACATATCTTTGCACCCTTTCGGTAAACAATTCCGTCTTATTATACCAAATACGAACAATAATTGATATGTTATACAGTGGTATTTGTGTTGTTTCTGTTAACGCTTTCTACTTGTTTCGCACGTTTGTCTGTGAGTTTGCTAAGTGCGATAACCATTACAATACCGAGCGCAAAGCCTGCTAAGATATCTGATGGATAATGAACACCGACATAAACACGGCTTAAACCGAGTAAGAAAGGAAGGATAACACCTACAACTAAGATCCAGGGCTTTTGAAACCTTTGGTAGAGAAGAACCGCTGCAAACAAATAAAACGTTGTTCCTACCATGGCATTTCCGCTTGGAAAACTATATCCGTCTTCTTCTAGCAAGCGGAAGTCTTGTGGCCTTTCCCGTTGAAACATGGACTTCACTAGCAAGTTCAGACCATAAGAAACCAGAATACTTCCGATCAGTAACAAGCTGTTTCTCCATTTTTTCATTATGAAAAGAACAATTGCACCTAGTAAACAGAGTCCAGCGAGCACTTTTACATCCCCTACGTGAGTGAAGGCTAGAACGATTTCATTTAACCAATCTCTTCGGAAATTTAAAACAAGCTCTCTTAAACTCGAATCGAACGTTGTTATGAAACTTGAGCTGTAAAACGAAAGACTGACAAAGATTAAAATACATAAACTCAAAGTTTTTTTCATTATTATTCCCCCTACATCTCATATTACTTCACGTCATCCAATATTAGGAATAACAATTCGGGGGATTACGGATAAAAATTAATTTACTACGTAATTAATTCATATTACCTCGTATAAAAATCCGATTACTACGTAATTCTTTATCTCTGTTTCCCTGAAAAGTACATATCAACCATTATCCTCCTGGAGAGTACACTCATAATTTATCAACTCACTCTTCAAAAAGAAAAAGTCCTCCTACAAAGGAGAACTTTCGCTTTCTGCTTCACATTCTTTGATATAACGGTTCCACGGATGTTCTCTGCATTCTGTGCTGCACGAGCGTTTATGTTCATGCTCACACTCTTCACACATCAACAGATGCGCGTTGCATTCTGGATTTCCGCATTTCACATAACGTTCTTCAGGGTTTCCGCAGTGATAACACTTACCTACTACAACCTCTTCCCCTGTTCGGTTAACCGGTACGGAAATCCGCTCATCAAACACATAACACTTTCCGTCCCATAGCTTACCTTTGGCTTCTTCATCATAGCCGTAGGATATGATTCCGCCTTCAAGCTGAGATACGTCCTTGAATCCTTCTTTGACCAAGAAACCTGAGAACTTTTCACAACGAATACCGCCTGTACAGTAAGTAAGAACTTTTTTATCTTTAAACTGACTAAAGTTCTCTCTCACCCATTGTGGCAGCTCGCGGAATGTTTCTACGTCCGGTCTGATCGCATTTTTAAAATGGCCGAGGTCGTATTCGTATGTGTTACGGGCATCCAAAATCACGACATCTTCTGATTCCATTGCTTCGAGCCATTCTTTTGGAGATAGATGTTTACCCGTAAGTTCGTTTGGATTCACATCATCTTCCAAACTTAAATGAACGAGCTCTGGACGTACGCGAACCTTCATCTTTTTGAAGGCATGTTCGTTCGATTTCTCTATTTTAAAAACCGTATCCGCAAACAGAGGATCATTTTTCATGACCTGCATGTATGATTCGGTTTGCTCTACCGTTCCTGACACGGTTCCGTTGATCCCTTCATTCGCCACAAGGATTCTGCCCTTTAACCCGATCTCCTTACAAAGAGCGAGATGTTCTTCTTTAAATGATTCAGGGTCTTCGATTGTTACGTATTTATAATACAATAATACTTGAAAGTCCATGATTACCACCTACTTATACTTCTTAAAAAAACTACCTTACCTATAATAACAAATTATGAGAAAAAGAAAAATACAGGACGCGTCCTGTATTTTAGATTTTATTTAGTGTACTGTTTCTCAAAATTTCAGCTGCCTCATGCGCTTCTTCATCTTCAGCCAATTCAAGGGCTGTTTTTCCATCTTCTTTGGCGAGGTAAGGGTCTGCTCCTTTTTCGATAAAGTAAGCGATCATCTCAGGATCGTTATGCTGAGCGGCTTGATGGAGAATGGTCCATCCTCCGCTCTGCTTTTCGTTAATATCCGCTCCGTGCGAAAGAAGAAGACTCATCATCTCTTGTCGATTCTTCATATTTGCTGCCGCTGCATGAAGCGGAGTGTTAGCCATATTATTACCGGATTTCACTTGAACATCCGCTCCGTGATCAAGCAACAGTCTCACAATCTCCAAATGACCAAAATGCGCTGCTAGATGAAGAGGCGACCACCCTTCACTGAGTCCGTTTATGTTTGTTTCTTCGTTTTTCAAAAGTTCTTCAACTACTGTTATATTTCCATCCATTGCTGCTTGGTGCAGATTCATAATATCCACCCTTTCTGAATGTTGTTAGACGACTACTTCGACTTCCTGACACAAAAACCCTTTCCTATACAATTATTTACAAAATTTTTCTCTCATTACCAGTTGTTTCGTGGTCAAAATTATGTGAACATTTAAATAGGGAAAGTCGTTGGAGGAATTGGATATACGGGGGATATTATGCGTTTAAAAATATTATCTATTTCATTGGCTGCTTTTCTCGCTATGACAACAGCAGCACATGCTTCAACACCATATACGGTTCAACAAAATGACACACTGTGGAAGATCGCACAGCACCAAAATGTAAGCGTATCAAATGTAATCGGAATGAATCAGTTGAGTAGCCATAACATCTATCCTGGTCAAACACTATACATTCCATCCTCTTCAAATCTCCACAAAGTAGTACTTGGAGAGACACTTAACAAAATCGCTTCGGCGTCAAATGTTAGTTTATGGGCAATTCAACAGGCAAACCCACAGATCAAAGAGATCAACTGGGTTTACCCTGGTCAAGTGATCGAGCTGCCAGCTTCTGTTGCTAAACAACAGTCAGCACCTAAATCCGCAGCACCTGCACAACCTTCTGTCGGTTCTACTGCTAGACAAGTTTCACTGCTTGTAAATGCAGAGCGTCAAAAAGCCGGCCTTGCCCCATTAACACTTGATGCTGAACTCAGCAATGTAGCTTTAGCAAAAGCTAAAGACATGATTCAGAATAACTATTTTGATCACAACTCACCGACTTACGGATCACCGTTTGACATGATGCGCAGCTTTGGAATCAATTACACAGCTGCAGGTGAGAACATTGCAAAAGGACAAACTTCACCACAAGCTGTTATGACAGACTGGATGAACAGTCCTGGTCACCGCCAAAACATTTTAAGCTCTAACTACGACTCTATCGGAGTTGGTTATTTTGAGGGAGCTTGGGTACAATTATTTAAAAAATAAGGATCTTCCGCACGACTTTCCACAACTAACATGCAGCTTTTCTGGCCGCATGTTTTTTATATGTAAATAAACCGGTTATCTGACTGTATTTCAAGAACGACATCCTGTATATCTTGAGGAGTAAGAAGACTTGTATGTAGAAGATGCTTGTGATTAAGTTCAGACTGTAAGAACTCATCAAAAAGAATCAAACATCTTTCGCCCATTCGTTCTTCTTCATTTCGCAGGGCGTCCCTTTTAACCAACGTTTCTTTATCTGCCCAAAGAACTACGTATCTAATCGTAACTCCTGGATCTCTTAGCTGGTTTCTTAACCATTCAGCATCCTTTGGAAAGATGATGTAATCGATAACGACGTCACTTCCATATCGTACAAAGTTTCTTGTAAGGTGAAGAATGTTATTCCATATTAAATCATGCTCCTGTTCACTTTCCCAAGGTTTCTCTCTACCGTTTCTGTGCATATGACTGATATCATCGCCTGATAGATAGGCACTATGAGTTAAACGATTTACCAGTTCCGTTGATGTTGTTGATTTGCCGACTCCTGCCGGCCCTGATAGGAGATAAACGGTTCTTCCATTTTCCATTGTCACTGGTGTTCCTCCACACTTAAAACTTCAATTCTAATTCTTCTAAAAGTGCTTTTGCTCCTTTTGGACTGAGCACAAACTTCCCTCCAGCATAAGCTGTATTGTCATCAGTAACTTCTCCTGTAATCACACAAGAATTATTCGGTATGTATTTCTTTAAAATAATGCGGTCGTCTTCTACAAAGATTTCAATGCCATCTCTAATATCTAAATCCATCATACGACGCAATTCAATTGGAATCACAATTCTTCCTAACTCATCCACTTTTCTCACAATCCCCGTGCTTTTCATTTGTTTTACCTTCCCTTTCATTCCAAGCGGAGTATTACATTCTGTTTTGAGGTTGCACCACTTGGTAAATAATGTTTTTTATGACTGAATTAATCATCTCAAAAACTTCTAAAAATAGGAAGGGGATTTGGGTTGGGTTAATTTATTGAGTAAATAGAACTAATTTAAAAGAACAAAATGCAAAAATACGATTTTTTGTATTTGTCATGAGGCAAGAATCTTATAACTTTTTTCCAAAATAAAAGCTTGCAGGAAAATTTCCTGCAAGCTTTAAACAGATTTTTTCATTACGACATAGGTTATGGCATTAGTCGTAAGAAGGACAGGTCTTAGATTACGTACGATTTTAAAACTTAACGGATTTATGACTGCTTTTAAAATTTCCCAGTTAGGATAGGAATCCTTAAGCAATTTGCTCATATCATTCGTATTCATGTTAATTTCAATAAGAGCTTCTAGTGGTGTTTGAGTTTCTAGATCAGTCTCTGTGACTTCGGAGTTTACAATCAAGCAATTTACACCACCGTTACGAGTTCCTCTTTCCATTCGTTGAAGAACCGATCTTAAAGATTCAACAGAATCAGCATGTTCTAGACTTGAAACAGCTACGATAAAATCATATGCATCTTCTTTGATTTCATATGTGCTTATGTCTGCATTTATAGGCTTGATATGATCCAATACTTCAAACTCTTTGCTATATTGTTCTAGTTTTTCAAGTGCGGAGTCTAGGAAGTCGACGCAATCAATGGCAACACCTTGGCTTTTATATGCTTGAGCTAATGGGATACTATTTCTCCCCACACCAGAGCCTAAATCTAATATTCGAACATCTTTTAATTTACTTAATAAAGGTACTATCTCCATCACTGTTCTGACAGGTTTGTTAAGCCATGAACCTTTTTCAAACAGCTTATAATTATCATAACAATAATCATGGTATTCTTTTTCTTCTTGACGAATTCTCTCTAATTTATTCAAGCTCAAGAATCCTCCATTCACTAAACAGGAATCAATTACACTCACTTCACGGACAACTATTTTTGAAAATCAGAAAATCCTTCTAATGCTTTATTAATATTAGGCTCAAAATCAATCGCATCAAGCATAGCAATTCCTTCTACTATAATGAACGTTAAAGGTGCTAGTTTCTCTTTTTCTTCATCGTCAGCTTGAATGAGTTCAGAACAGTATTGGATAAAACTATTCCCGATCTGTTTTGCAATTGAATAATAAGGCTCTTCTTTTTTGGAAGCTCGTGCAATTAACTCGAGCCAGAGCTGAATGTAGGGTTTCACGACAGGGTTTTTGATCAATTGGTAAAGATGCGGTACTAATTGATTAAATGGAATCGGAACTGTTCGCGCCTGTTCAAGAATAGTAATCAGGTTATCAGATATCTGGGTTAACACTTCTGTCATTAGCTCTTCTTTGTCTTGATAATAATGAAGCAGCATTCTGTCACTGGTCCCTGCAGCCTGTGCTAAACTTCTTAAGCTTCCTGACTGAAGACCGTTTGTGAGAATATGTTTCGCCATTTTTTCTTGAATCTCTTGTTTTCGTAATTCGCCTTTTTTCATCACATTTTCCTCGTTGCATTTTTTATGTAGTATATGCTACATTTTAATTATGTAGCAAGTGCTACATTTTTGTGAAAATGGGAGGGATATAATAAATGAAGAACAGTGAAGTTGCAGAAGTTAGCGGTTTAGAATCACCACGTTTTTTCAGTAAGAAACAAACAGGAATTTTAATCGCATTTGGAATTGTTTTTTGGTTTTGTGGAGCGATGGCTGTTAAATTCGGGTATGCCATTGGTTTATTTGGCCATACGGGCAGTCTGATTTCTTTCGCTCTTGCTTTACCAGTATCTTGGCTTTCTGTTTTACTTATCGTGAAAGGTGCAGATCTTAAGCCCCTACAAATTGTTCCTGGAATCGGTTTAGGTCTTGCAACAGCTACATTCTTTGATGGAATTGTTCTAACTTGGGGAACTTGGGTTTATGGTACGAATTCAGATCAGATCAGTTTTGGTGCAGCATGGATCTTATGGGGTGCCTTTACGTTTTTGGCATTCGCATTTTTGGAAGCTTACCGAAAAGGAATAAAATTGGCATAAAGCGTTCAAAAAAATACCAAGTACACTTCAAAAGCGGTGTACTTGGTATTACTTTACTCTTAAGATTTGACCTGGAAATATGCTGTAGTTACTATCTAGATTGTTCCAGCTTTTGATCTGTTGAACCGTGCTTCCGTATTGTTGGCTAAGAGAATAAACCGTATCTCCACTCACCACTGTATGATAAGTTGCTTTTTTAGGAAGATTGAAGCTCTTCACAATCCCATTTACATGTCCTCGCGCAATACTCTCAATAAATGATGTTGTTTTCAACTTATTTGCATCATTTACATTATCTATGAAACCATTCTCTGTTAATAGAGCAGGCATATTCGATTCACGCAATACATGAAAATCTGCTGTCTTTTGTCCACGATCACTGAAATTTACAACTTTCAAAATTTCCGCATGTAAATGATCTTGATACGTTGTTGTAGGTGCTATAGAACCTGGATAGATGTAATCTTCATATCCTGTTCCACCGCCTGCATTCGTGTGAACCGATATGAAAAAATCAGCTCCCCAAGCGTTTGCAGCATAGGTTCGTTCTGTTAATGACTTTGTTACATCTGACGTCCTGCTCATCAAAACGGAAACATTGCTATATTCAGCAAGTAAAATATCTCTTATACGAAGTCCAATTTTTAAAGTAATTGCCTTTTCTGTGAGGTTATTTGCAACCCCTCCAGGATCAGTTCCTCCATGGCCTGGATCGATAAAGATTTTCACCATTTTCATCACCCCTATTATTCATCATATGTGGAATCTATGAAATGGTTTGTATATTTACTAGAGTCTTCTAAAAAATTTTATAGAAAGGTAACACGCAAACGCCTTATGTTCCATAGTGTCCAATCAAATAGAGTACTTCACTCATAATCTACTATATAGAGAGCAAAACTTCTCTATATCATGCATTACAAGGATATGGGGTGTCTTTTATGCGTAATTTCTTAAGTCTATTAGACGGATTATTTGCTGACAAAAAAATCCGCAAGACTCCACAAGACAAAAAAAGAATTGGCTAAAAATGAATAGCCTAACTTCAGTTGAAGTTAGGCTTTACGTACATAACTTTTCATTTTTTTGCCTACTAGTCGGATTTTCATTTTGAACAAAGTGTCCTGACACGATTATATAGAAAGATAAAGATTATCATATGAAAGAATCTATAATAAGGTGAATGATTTTACTCAAAGAACTAAACCATGAACTCGTTCTTACTTTTTCTCGACTGGGATCCATATTTCCGTTCTGTTCCCCCTCGGTTTTGAGAGATCTTGAGCATACATTTCGATTTCTGGCAAACCGGCATGCTGATAATCTGTTGCCGGAAACCATTCATGATACACTTGATGAAACCCTTTTTGTACTGCCTCCGGAATTGTTCCGTAACATGAAAATACTGCCCAAGTAGCAGAAGGAATTTCTATCCTAGTCCAATGCTCAGTTGTTTGTACTGCTTCACTTTTTTTCCCAATCATATAGGTGAATTCCTCATCAAAATTACATGTTATACCCAGTAAGGTGTGACTATTAGAATCTTGAGTGATTTCATCAATGGTTCCGTCTCGCATACATTCTCCCCAAAAATCTTGCCGTGTTCTCCCTTCATTTCCACAAGTTAACGTCGTTGTTTTACCACAAATCATAAACGAGTCTTTTTCATCAATTATGTATTCTAGTTCACGATCGCCAGAGATCGTCAGTTGGAATGATATCCGTGGGAATGCTTTTAATGAAACGCCAGATCGACGAGCTTCTGATGGTGGGATTCCATGAATCTTACGAAATGCCTTGGAAAAGGATTCTGGTGTTTTGTATCCATATTTCATTGCAACATTTATTACTTTTGAAGAAGAGATGGCTAGTTCTTGAGCAGCTAAAGTCAGCTTGCGTTTACGAACATACTCAGCTACTGTCATTCCCGTAATCATATAAAACATTCTTTGAAAATGGAACGGTGAAGAATATGCTATCTTTGCGATTTCTACGATGTTTAAGGGTTCTTCCATCTTGCTCTCCATGTAGTCCAAAGCTTCTTCCATTCGATTTAGCCACTCCATACTGAACCACCTCTGTCACTCTACTAGAATAGATCGATAAACTAATACTTCGCTCTTGTTATCAGTAAACCTCCTATCATCTCAATTCATACCCGTTCATTAAAAGCACAGAATGACAGGAAAACCTCATTAACTACTCCTAAAATGAAAGGGTAACCATTAAATCATTGAAAAGAGGGATCGGGTTTGAAGATAAGAGTAGCAAGTTTGATCACAATCGGAATGTTATTCTCAAACAGTCCAGCTGCATGGGCTCAACCTTCTCAACAGAAATACGTAGAATATGTTGCGTTGGGTGATTCCATAGCGGCAGGAATGACGCCTTATGGTGACTATGATGTTAGCTATCCAGATATGCTGAAAGATATGTTTAAGCGCAAAAATACCACAATGAAAGACTATGATAATTTCGCTATCTCGGGTTATACCTCTGAACAACTGAAGCAGGATGTTCAAAACAACTCTGTTGTGCGTAAAGAGCTCCGTGAAGCTACTCATATTACAATCACAATAGGAGCAAACGACCTCTTTCAAAGACTTCTAGCCGATCCATCAACTGTACAACAAGGCATTAATACAGCGAGTACGAATTTAGATGTAATTCTTGAAACGATCGACGAACTAAATTCCCATGCCAAAGTGTATATTATGGGCTATTACAATCCTTTTTCTTATTACCCAGATGAAGTTCAAAATTTCCTTGTTCCTCTTTCAGATTCTTTAAATCATGAGATCGAATCTAGAGCTATTGAAAACGGTAATCGATACGTGGCCACAGCTCAAGCAATTGATTCTAAATTTGAGAAGTATATGCCTAATCCTGAGGATAACCATTTGAATGTAAAAGGATATGAGGCGATTGCTAAAGAGTTTTGGAAGATAATAAAGAAAGATGATTAAAAAAAGACTCGTCGATGACGAGTCTTTTCAAAGTTATTTAAGTTTTCAGTACCCATCCTATCCCCTGTCGCATATAGCAAGCAGTATTTAGTCCCCTATGGAATACTTTATCATCCGTTTCCATGCGATAATCACCAGGATGGGAACCACTTAACAACCAATTATTTCCTTTCGTTATTTGGCTTCGTTCTTATGATAGACCCTTATTTTACCATATCTTATCTATTTATGGTTTATATCTATTTGACTAGTCATCTTACCTATTCTTTCTGCCAATTCTAAAATAATCCCCTCTGGCCAACGAACATAGCAGAGACTTCTCTCTTTCCTTGTCTGTTTAAATAAATCCCCTTTTATATCATAGTTGCCTAACTATTTTAATATACTTAGGTAGTTACATAGATTCATACTAAAACTACTAAAGATGAATCATTCGAAACTACCTCTATAGTAAGACATTATCATTTTTCTTCATTGTCTATTGATTTTATATACACCTTTCCTTTTCTGTATTATATTGGAACACATTAAGAGGAGGAGAGTTATTATGAAAAAGTTTCTAAGTCTAGCAACATTGTTTGTTTTCTCACTCATGCTCGTTGCTCCATCGTTTGCGTCTGCAGCTCAAAAGTTGATTCAACCAATCAATAACGCGTATATTACGGCCGGCTATTTGAACGCTAACTATCAGCAGAAATTTGGCTTCAAACATTATGGATGGGATTTAACTTCTTCTAACAGCAGCAGAGCGGTTTGGGCAAGTGGATCTGGGAAAGTATTAGCTACAGGTTACGATAACGTTTTAGGAAACACCGTCATTGTGAAATATCCTGCAGCATACATCCATTCAACAGGAGCAACAAAAGATCTTGTGTTCCGTTATAATCATTTAGCTTCAATTGCTGTGTCTAAAGGACAAAGTGTTACAAAAGATACACGATTAGGTAACTATGGAAATACAGGTTTGTATTCAACGGGGCCGCACCTTCACTTTGAAATCGATACAGACACGACTTATTATCAATACTCTCCAACATTAGGATCGAGTTCTAATGTTATAAAAGCGGGTACAGCCAGCACAGTATTATCTCCGAAGAATGTTTTATATACCAAAGTTTCTGCTCCAGATAACCAAAGCATCTATATCATTGGAGATGGCTATCAATCTTACTCTGAAGATGACCTTCCTTTTAAAAACTAATAACAAAAGAGACAGAGCAACTCTCGCTTTGTCTCTTTTTAATCCTTCACTTTTTTTACCCCAATTGCCTTTTAAACTTTTTACTAGCAAAGAAGTAAGCAATCCCCATGATTCCGATACACCAAGCAAGCGCAATCCAGATATCATTTCCAACTGCTCCCTCATACAAAAGAGCACGAATCGCGTTCACAATAGATGTTACTGGTTGATTTTCCGCAAAGATACGCACGATCTTTGGCATTGTTTCAGTAGGAACGAATGCTGAACTGATAAAGGGTAGGAATACGAGCGGGTACGAATAAGCGGTAGCTCCTTCCATTGAACTTGCTGTTAAACCAGGTATGACAGCGAGCCATGTAAGCGCTAGTGTAAATAGACCAAGTATCCCCGCTACAGAAAGCCAATCTAGAAGTCCTGCGTTAGAACGAAAACCCATCAGCAAGGCGACTAAAATAACAATCAAGATCGTAAGTGCATTTGAAACAAGTGAAGTTAAAACATGTGCCCACAATACGGATGATCGTTTGATTGGCATGGTTATAAAACGAGCCATTAATCCACTCTTCACATCTGTAAACAGTCGAACAGACGTATAAGCCACGCCTGATGCGATCGCCATCAGCAAAATTCCCGGTAATAAGTAATTCACATAGTTGTCTGTCCCAGTCTCAATGGCACCGCCGAATACATAAACAAACAATAACATCATCATAATCGGCGTAATAGCCACCGTGATAATCGTATCCGGACTTCGCATGATATTACGCATTAAACGCCCTATTAAAGTTCCTGTTATCCTTTTCATCTACACACTCTCCTTTTTACCGATGATGTTGAGGAAAATATCCTCGAGCGATGGCTGCTTTTCAACGTACTCCACTATAGCTTTAGGAAACATCTCTTTCAGTTCTTGCAGCGTGCCGGTCTTAATGATTACTCCACCATGTAATATCGCGATACGGTCCGCGAGCTGCTCGGCTTCTTCCAAGTATTGTGTGGTCAATAATATGGTCGTACCACCATTCGCAAGTTCTTTTACAGTGTTCCAAACTTCAATACGTGCTTCAGGATCAAGTCCAGTTGTTGGTTCGTCGAGAAAAATCACTTCTGGTGTTCCAATAAGACTCATGGCAATATCCAGCCTTCGTTTCATACCACCCGAATATTGATCTGCTCGTTTGTTCGCAGCTTCCGTCAAACTGAATCTAGCGAGTAATCTGTCTGCGACTTGAGCTGGGTTGTGAACACCTCTCAATTTAGCGATCATCATGAGGTTTTCACGCCCTGTAAGCATTCCATCTAAAGCTGCGAACTGCCCTGTTAAGCTGATACTCTGACGAACTCCATCGGGTTGACGATCGACATCGATTCCGCAGATCAGAGCTTCCCCATCATCCGCTTTCATCAATGTGGAGAGAATGTTGACAACCGTCGTCTTTCCCGCCCCATTTGATCCTAACAATGCGAAGATTTCTCCCCGCTGCACCTCAAAATCTACTCCTTTTAAAACTTCCTTTTCATTGAAAGACTTTTTCAAGCGTTTTATAGAAATCGCTGTTTGATTCATGTTTTTCCTCCTAATAAAATATGATATCCACTATTCAGTATCACTGATAATAAGTATTACTTAGTACTGTGTAAAAAATAACTGAATAGTTACCTCTACATTCTATTCAGCCCTAAATGTTACTCTTTTCCTAATTCATTTTTAATACTTTGGTTCAGGTCTTCACGATATTTAGCAAAATAAGTTTTGGCGTTTGCTACGAGTTCATCTGCGAAAGATGCCACGTCTTCCCCTGTAATGTCTAGCACCGGTCTCCCTTCAGCTGCTCCTGCTTCAAACAAATCAATCAACTCATACTGGATGTGTAGCATATCCATCCCGTTTCCAGATGAAAAGTTCCACATATACGTTTGAATCTTTTTAAATACAAACTGATAATCCTCAGGAAGAGCTTCAACACGCGCCATCATCATTTTGTATTCTTTCTTATCACCGATCATCTTTTTAATCCATTCCAACATATTTCTTTCCTCCTTTTTATCCCTTCCATTCATAATGCCACCGAAACACTTTATGAGCTTATTGTGATTTCAATCCATTAATCTTTGAAGATACGAAATCCCATTTTCGCCAAAATGATTCAAGTTCATGTCTGCCAGCTTCATTAAGCGTGTAAAACTTTCGAGGTGGTCCCATATCTGATGGCTTCTTGACGATGTCTACTAATTTCTTTTTTTCTAACCGTACGAGGATCGTGTATACCGTACCCTCCACCACTTCTGTAAATCCTAGATCGTTTAAGCGTCGTGTAATTTCATAGCCATAGGTTTCATGACGGCTGATAATTTCCAACACACAGCCCTCAAGTGAACCTTTAAGCATTTCTGTTAAATTTTCGATGACAGGAGCCTCCTTTATTTCATATGACCTATAATAAGTATGACTTAGTACCGTTTTAAAAAAATAGAGTCAAAGTCACGATTACTATTTAGTATTACTTATTACCTCTACATTGTATGACTGAGTACCAGAAATGTCAACTGTTTTCCAAAAAAATATTTAATTTACGAAAAATCGGCTTTAAATAGTAAAAGACTCTCCAAGATAGGACGAGTCTTTTCGTATTTGCTCATTAAACTACATTCAAGAACGACGGGCACGAATTAGCTTTATCATGGCTACCAAGAGGATAATACCTGTAATACCCCATGTAAGAAGAAAGGCAAGACCAAGTCCGATATTCGCTCCTATATATTCGTTCTTGTAATCATCATAAAGCGCATAAGCCAGTGGAAACGCAGCAACAAACATACCGATTAGCAATAGTAGATTATTCTTTTTACTTTTGTGTTTAACAGAAAGATACATAACGATAAAAGAAAGAAGGAGTATAACAAACGTTAAAATCGTCACCCATGTTCCCATTATTTACTCATACCCCCTTTAATTCACTAATACTAAATTATAATATTCTCATACAAATCATACCTTTTATTTTTTCACGAATGAGTGATTAGCAAACTCAAAACCTATCGTGAAATCTTCCTTTAGAATGAGCATCGCACTAAACTTTTTCTTTTCTTTCGCTTTTGGTTTAAAACCTTTAATAAGACTAGTTTTACCCTTCGTACACAGATCTTTCACTTGTTTTTCGGTAATCGTCTTACCCAGTAATTTCCCTGGAAAAGTTTGTTTGCAGCCATTTTCCTGTTCTGAGCAGCGATAGTAGGAACGACTTACGCTAATTTTCCCCTTTTTACAACGAGGACAAATAGCAATCGGTTTCTTGCTCACATTCTTCACTCCATCAATGCTCTGCTGGATAGGTGCAGCATTCAATTGTCCAGGTACTTCTTCAATCAATTTATTGAGAAACTTTGCGATACTTCCCAAAAAAGCTTGAGGTGTCCCATCTCCGTTTCCGATTTTCTTCAAATAGGTTTCCCATTTGGCCGTCATGGAAGGACTCGATAGCAGATTGCCTTCTATCGACTGACACAGAATCTTTCCTTTCTCGGTTATGTGTACAATGTTTCTCTTCACTTCAATGTATTGGTGCTTTTTAATGGTTTCAATGATTCCACTTCGCGTTGCCTCAGTACCTAAACCTTCTACTTCTTTCAAAATTTCCATTTCTTCTTCATTCTCGACCGACTTACCACACGTTTTCATCATCGAGATGAGTTGACCTTCTGTATAAGGTTTCGGTGGTGTAGTCATTCCTTCTTTCATTTTGACGATACTCTCCACTTGCTCACCTTTTTCAAGTATAGGAAGAGCTTGTGCTGCGTTTTCATCTTTCTTAGCATTTGGGTTTTCTTTGTCCTTTGAACCATAGTTAAAAAGTTCTTTCCATCCTTTGTTGATCTCTGTTTTTCCTACTGATTCAAAGTCTAGTCCATTCACGCTCGTTATTACTTTTGTTTCTTCATACACGTAATCGTGATGAAACATCGCAAGCGTCGTATTCAATACTTCAAAGTAAATGTTCTTTTCTTCTATCAATAATCCTTGAATCTTCGCAGAAGTTGGTACCTGTTTTGTTGGAATGATCGCATAGTGTTCCTGAACCTTTGATCCGTCTACATATCTCTTACTAGGTCGTTTAGAAGCTGCTGCAAAACGGTTCTCTAGAAGATTCTGATAAGATTCAAGGTTCGCTGATAGGTACGCAAATTCATTCTCTGTAATGTATTGTGTGTCTGTTCTTGGATACGATAGAATTTTCTTATCATACAATTTTTGAACCGTATCGAGAACCTTCTTCGGACTATACTTCCATCTTCTGTTCGCTGTTGCCTGCAACGTAGAGAGCGCGTGCAACTTTGGAGATTTGATTCGCATCTCCTTTTTGAGCACGGATTTTATGACTCCCGTATCTTTACCCGTAATGTTGTGTTTATCTAACAGCTGTTGGACCTCTTCTTGTTTTTCACTTTTTATTTTTGCTTTACCCCGATATTTTCCATTTGCTGCAGCAAAGTTTCCTTCAATCTCATAAAAAGGTTTCGCAACGAAATTCTCGATCTCAAGGTGTCTCTGGTAGATCAAGTACGTTGTTGGCGACTGCACCCTACCGATGCTCAAACTATCTGCAAATCCTTTTTGCTGTAAAAGCAGCGTATAAAGCCGACTTCCGTTCATGCCAACGAGCCAATCCGAGATCTGACGAGTTTTGGCTTCAGCATAAAGCAATAGATCTTTCTCGTTATTATGAAGGTTAGAAAATCCTTTACGAACCTCATCCACTTCTAGAGAGTTAATCCACAGTCGTTTGATGGTTTTCCCTCTCACACCTGTCATATGGTAGATGGAATAAAAAATGTTCGAACCTTCACGATCCACATCACATCCGTTAATGATGATGTCCGCTTCTTTAAATAAGCGTTTTACTGCATTAAACTGTTCATACTTTCCCGTTGCGACCTTGAATTCATAGCGTTCAGGTAAGATCGGTAAAGAAGACAAGCGCCACGTTCCCCACTCTGATTTATATTCTTTAGGTTGTTTCAGTTCAACTAAATGCCCGATACCCCATGTAATCGTTGCGCCATTTGGAAAGATGCTGCATGGGTTTAATTCGATGAACGTTTTATCTTTCTTTTTTATTGTAAAGGCATCTGAATAAGCCTTAGCTTGGGATGGCTTTTCTGCTAAAATGACGATTTTACTCATAAGACTTCACCTTTTTACTGATAAATTTTATTACTAGAAAAAGAAAATAAGGGAAGCGATACACCACCCTTACTCTCGTTTCCTATTTTGCGAGCTATCTCTGAACGCATTTATTCGTTCGATCCATTGATGTCCGTTTGGGTATTGAATCATTAATGATTTTGTTAACCAATCTCGACTTGTATCATCTAAGAGAGGCAAGACATTTTCTAAGTCTACCATGTCTTTTTCTCGGATCACCGAACTTCCACCCTTATATAAAAGCTGAATTTCTGGTTTTATGTATGGAACTCCCTCAGAAGTTTTCAAGTCGATATCCGTTAGCTTCCTTCTTATTGTACCATTTCGTTTGTAAATCCAATAATCATTCTCTGAATCTAGGATCATCACTTGAAAAGCCCAGCTAGACTCTCCGTTTTTCTTAAACCAGAGATTATCAAAATGAGCTTCTAGCTTTTCGTTCTTCTTCCAGGGCAATAATTTTCCTTTAAATGCTTTGTACCCTACCCAGTCACTTTCCAAATATCTTTGTAAAAGTAGGTGTTGCGATCTTAAAATAACAACATCGATATCATCATGTTCTCGTGTAATTCTATCGAGATACAAATCCAATGCCCAGCCACCAGCAATCCACCATTGGATAGGAATCGGGCTGAATATTTCTTGGATTTTGTCGACCGAAAGTGGTTTCCAGTGTTCTTTGTTTTCGCTCATTTTAACCTCAATGTCTCTTTTTATTTTTATACATTGATTTCAACTTCATATATATCCCTATTAACAAAATGGTAATTAGAGCACTTTCGAACGCTTTTACTAATAATACAAAAAGTAGTCGCCCGATGTCTTCCATTTCAGATAATCCATAGTATTGAAGTTCTTGTCCATATAAAACTTCATTACTAACCATCAAGATCATGACACTCGGGTATAGATACCAATAGTATTTCTTAAGACGCTCTGTTAGTGAAAGCTCCATACTATTCCTCCAGTCAATATAAATTAACTGATCATTTCTTATATCAACTATAAACCATCATTGGATTCCAATCATTTCAAATTTATTAGTATTCCTTAATCATTATTCATTGTTCACAACATATTTCTTCAAATTTTATTACATACTATCCATTACATTTACAATTCTGATATACAAATTTACAAAATCGTTACTTCTCATTAATTTTGTTTTTACGTTTGTTTTGTAGAATCAAATTGTCAAATGCAACATCATTCAAACACAAAAACAACACGGAGGGTTTCAAAATGAAACTGAACAACTTTGCAAAAACATCGATTGCAAGTTTGCTTTCCATTTCACTCTTAGCAGGCTGCGGTCAGAGTAATGATAATCAAGACAAGACGCAAGAAAATCAAAATTTAAGTCTAGATCAGATCACAAAAAAGGCGAAAGAAGAAGGTCAAGTGGACAGTGTAGGTATGCCTGATTCATGGGCAAACTGGATTGAAACGTGGAAAGACATCAAAACAAAATACGGAATTAATCATAAGGACACCGACATGTCTAGTGCTGAGGAGTTAGCAAAATTTGAATCAGCTGGCCCAGGTGGTCCGGATATAGGAGACGTTGGTTTATCGTTCGGACCTCTTGCAAAAGAAAAAGGATTGACACAACCCTATAAGACCGAAAATTGGGATGACATCCCGAAATGGGCAAAAGATAAAGAAGGTCATTGGGCTGCAAGTTACCAGGGTACCATCTCATTTATTACTGATAAAGACCGTGTTAAGAATCCCCCTAAGTCATGGGCTGACTTAGAAAAAGGAAACTATAAAGTCGCGGTTGGAGACGTCATGAAGGCAAATCAAGCACAATTTGCTGTTCTAGCGGCTGCTATGGCAAATGGCGGAGATGAAACAGATATTAAACCTGGAATTAAGTATTTCGCTAAACTTGCGAAAGATAACAGACTCTCCGTTTCTGATGTTACGGTTGCAAACTTAGAAAAAGGTGAAGTAGACGTCGCGATCTTATGGGATTTCAATTCTCTAGGTTATCGCGATCAAATTGATAAAAACCGTTTTGAAGTAACAATTCCGAACGATGTTTCTGTTGTAAGTGGTTATACAACCATTATCAATAAGGACGCAAAACATCCTAATGCTGCTAAGTTAACAAGAGAATTTATTCTCTCTGACGAAGGACAAGCCAACCTGGCACGAGGATATGCACGTCCGATACGTGAAAACGTAGAAATTCCAGCAGATGCTAAAAGCAAGTTACTTCCAGAAGATATGTACAAAAATGCAAAGCCCGTTAAAGATATGAAAAAGTGGGATGAAACGATGAAATCACTACCACAAATGTGGCAAGAGAAGGTTCTCATCAATGTCAAATAAACTAGCGTTTATCATGTTAGATGGCCTTCAATATCAAACAGCCGTTGAACAGATGGGCTATCTAGGTCACTTAGTCGAACAGAAAATAGCTGCTCGTTATCTTGTTAAATCTGAAGTGCCAAGTATGTCGAGACCTCTATATGAGGTCTTGCTTACTGGTACTTTACCTCATAAAAATGGCATATTAACGAATCAGACGGTTCGTTTATCAAAAGAAGAAAGTTTGTTTCATCTAACAAAAAAGAACGGATTAACAAACGCAACAGCTTCCTACTATTGGGTAAGCGAACTATACAACAAAGCACCATTTGTACAGTTAACCGACCGTTTTCAAAATGACGAAGATAGAGCCATTCAACATGGTATTTTTTATTCAGAAGATCACTATCCTGACTCTCATTTATTTGCAGATGCACACCATCTAATGGAAACGTATCAACCTGATTTTTTATATGTGCACTCTATGAACATTGATGATACGGGACATAAATATACAGCAGATTCTAAAGAGTACAGAGGATCGGCCATTCGTGCGGACATTATATTGGCTAATATCTTGCCTCAGTGGATAGACAATGGTTATCAGATTATCATTACAGCCGATCATGGCATGAACGATGACGGTGACCATGGTGGAACACTGAATGATGTGAGAGATGTTCCTCTTCTCGTGATATCCGATAAAGTACGACCTGATGATTATGATCAGGTGGTCAGACAGTTGAATTTGGCACCACTAGCTTGTCACTTGTTAGGGATATCTCCTTCTAAAGAGATGATAAAAGTTGAACTTCCTGGTTTATTGAATCAGTAACGTAAGGTGGTTATAACAGATGAAGAAAAAAACAAATGGATTTCTATGGCTAACCGCAACACCCTTTTTTGTTTTAATTATTGGTTTCTTATTTCTTCCGTTCATTGCGATGATCATCTCAAGCTTTAAAAAAAATGGTGAAGCCGGTTTTTCTCTATTCAACTACACTGAAGTTTTTACAAATAAGTTTTATCTTCAAGCAATAGGAAATTCGGTATTGATTTCTTTCACAGCCAGTCTTATTGGCATACTTGTAGCCGTCTTCGTTGCTTATTCGTTTACAAAGTTTTCACCAAAAGTGCAAGAACGTTTGTTGTTACTCGCAAATATGACTTCAAACTTCGCTGGTGTCCCTCTCGCATTTGCTTATATTGTCTTACTTGGGACAAGCGGATTGTTTACGATATTGTTTAACGAGCTGAGCATCGGTTTTCTTCAAGGATTTAATCTATACTCTTGGTTTGGACTAGTCATTATTTATATCTATTTTCAAATTCCGCTTGCTATCATGCTCTTGTACCCGATCTACCTTGGGATCGAAAAAAGGTGGAAAGAAGCAGCTACTTTATTAGGTGCTTCTCCCCTGCAGTTTTGGTTGAAGATTGGGATTCCTTTCATCTTACCAGGGATCGCAGGAACCTTTAGTATCCTTTTTGCAAACGCGATGGGAGCTTATGCAACGGCCTATGCGCTTGTTGGGAGTAATTTCAACCTCCTTCCGATAAGGATCGGAGCTTTGATATCAGGTGATATTTTCGCACAACCTGAATTAGGTAGTGCGCTTGCGGTATTCTTAGGAGTTTCCATGATCATCGCTCTTCTGATCAATGAATGGCTGATGCGCCTTGTTAGGAGGGACCTAGCGTGAAGGAAAACATGCGTACCCATAAAATCATTGTAACGATAACATTTTTGTATCTATTTATTCCATTATTAGCGACTTTTCTTTATTCCTTATCTACAACGTGGAACAAGACGATTCTTCCAGAAGGATTAACACTAAAATGGTTTGTAGACCTATATAACGATCCACGTTTTATTGACGCACTATGGCGAACGATCCAGCTTACAGGAGGAACGATGATCGTTTCTATTTTAATCATGGTACCTGCTATATTCGCCATTACGGTTTATGCTCCTAAATATGAAAAGTGGCTACAGACCATCGTTCTTTTTCCATATGCAATGCCAGGAGTAGTAGCCGCAGTCGGGTTATTAAGTATTTATTCAAAGAGTGGTATACCAATGGTCATTGTTCTTGCAGGTTCTTATTTTGTTCTTATCCTTCCCTTTATGTATCAAGGTGTACGAAATAGTTTAAGAACGGTAAACGCAAAAACACTTGTAGAGGCAGCTGAACTGTTAGGTGCTTCTCGAAGTACAGCTTTTTGGAAAGTGATTGTACCGAACATAACACCTGGAATTATGGTAAGTTCACTCTTATCATTTTCTGTATTGTTCGGTGAGTTTGTTCTTGCAAATATTCTAGTAGGCGGAAGTTTTGAAACGATTCAGATCTATTTGTACCGTCGCTTGAGAGAATCTGGCCACCTATCCAGTGCTATCGTCGTCTCATATTTCTTATTGTTACTCGTACTAAGTTGGATTATGGTTAGGTTTAGTCGTAGAGGAACCTTGAAATTAAAGAAAAAGGAGCCGATCGTATGAGTTTTTTAACAATCAACAACCTTTCTTTAGCCTTTGGTGAAGTAAACGTATTAAAAGAACTCTCTTTATCCATTGAAGAAGGTGAACTCGTCACCCTCCTCGGCCCGAGTGGTTGCGGAAAGTCAACCCTCCTCCGCTCCATTGCAGGGTTAGTGGATCCCGACAACGGATCAATTGTGATTGATGATAAAGAGGTCATATCGATGAATCCAAAGGACCGAGAAGTAGGAATGGTCTTTCAATCATACGCTCTTTTTCCGAACTTAACCGTAGAAGATAATATTGCTTTTGGTTTGAGAATGAAAAAGTTGAATAAAACTGAGATTGAAAAGAAAGTGAAAAGTATGATAGACCTTGTCGGCTTAAATGGGAAGGAACGTTCCTATCCACGTGAGTTATCTGGAGGACAGCAACAACGGGCAGCATTGGCTAGAGCACTAGTTGTAGAACCAAAAGTTCTTCTTTTAGATGAACCCTTGAGTGCTTTAGATGCTCAGATCCGTGCTAGACTTCAAAATCAGATCAGAGACATCCAACAAAAACTAGGGATTACAATGGTTTTCGTTACCCATGATCAGGAAGAAGCAATGGCGATTTCTGATCGTATATTCTTGATGAACAATGGTGAAATCGCACAGAGTGGCTCTCCTGTCGAGATATATACACGTCCAAATAGTGAATTTGTCGCAAGATTCATGGGTCATTATAACGTGTTACATGCGGATGAACTTCAACAAATTGTAGGTTTCGATGCTGGGTTCCAGGGAAGTTTATTTGGTATCCGCCCTGAAGCTTTTACTGAAACGAACATTCACGGTGATGGAATCGAGGTTACAGGTGAAGTACAAAAAGTTTCGTTACTCGGTAATGTTGTTCGATATCAGTTAAAAACGGGAACTCAACACTTTTCGGCAGAACATCTGCATAGAAGTCAAGAATATACGAAGAGCGGTGATGTTAAAACCCTTTATCTATCAAAAGAGGATGTGATTCCACTAACATGAACATCGTTTCCGAAAAAAGACGGATTGAGATCATGAATCAACTTGAGACGAATAGTAAGGTTTTTGTTACTCAATTAGCGGATCAGTTTGGAGTAACACCAGAGACCATCAGAAGAGATTTAGATGAATTAGAGCAACAAGGTATCTTAAAACGCGTGCATGGAGGAGCGGTTAAATCATCTAGCATGCACTATGAACCACCTTTTACAAAAAGACAGAACACCAGCGCTTATGAAAAAAAACAGATCGGGCAAAAAGCAGCTACAACTATTAAAGATGGCGAAACCATCGTCCTTGATGGTGGAACTACTACGCTTGAACTCGCAAAAGCCATTGAGGGTGTGAAACAACTTACCGTATTAACCAACTCGATTGCAGCTGCTAACGTCTTGAATACCTCCCTCTTCACTAGAAGATTTGAAGGTAGCGTAATTTTAATTGGTGGAACATTAAATGCAGCTCAACAATCGGTTTCAGGTTCTATGGCTATTGATTTTCTAGGACAATATAGGGTCGATAAGGCTTACATTTCATGTGGTGGAGTTTCTATGGATGTTGTGACTGATTACGATAACGAAGAAGCTCTGATTTCAAAGAAGATGATTGAAATTGCTCAAAACAATTATTTGTTAGCTGATCACTCAAAGTTTGATAGCCATTCCTTTTCTGTGATTGCACCACTTGAGCGGTTTCATCATATAATCACGGATATTCCTTCCATTGAAGGCTGGCATCAGTGCATAGAAGATACAGGGATAGATTGGATTGTAGCAAAGGAGGCGGTATCCATTGAAAGTTGATTATCATTTACACCTAGAAGAAGGGCCGTATTCCTTTCGATGGTTAGACCGTACTAACCTAGCATTAGATCATTTTCATCCCATACAAGAAAAACCACATACGATTGAATGGATAAAAAAAGCGGAAACCAGAATAAATAATAGATTAAACAAAGGATGTTATTCAGAAGAATGGCTCGATCTCTATTTAGAAGAAGCACTAAATAAGGGGATTAATGAGGTCGGGATCGTCGACCATCTTTACCGATTCCGTGAAACACGGTCTTATTACGAAAAATATATGGATGTTACATCTCCTGAAATTGGACCGCTTCAACAAAAGTGGCTTGACCAGGTCATGACAGAATCCATCTACGAGTTTGTTACAGCTATTAATCAGGCAAAGAAACGTTGGGAACAAAAAGGCGTTATCCTACGATTGGGTATAGAAAGTGATTTTTTCCCGGGATGTGAGGATGAGCTCAGAGAACTTTTATCTCTGGTAGAGTGGGATTATGTGATCGGTTCGGTCCATTTCTTGAATGGTTGGGGTTTTGATAACCCAGAGACACAAGACCGATTTAAGAGTATAGATCTACTCAAAACGTATGAAGAGTTCTTTGGAGTAGTTGAAATGGCGATAAGGAGTAACCTTTTTGACTTTGTAGCGCATCTTGATAATCTTAAGGTCTTTAATCATCGGCCTGAAGAAGAAAAGCTTCTCCCTTTCTATAATAGAATCGCAGATGCCTTAGTTGAAACAGACACGGCAACTGAGATCAATGCAGGTCTCTTCTATCGCTATCCTGTAAAAGAGATGTGTCCAAGTCCATCTTTTCTTTCAGTACTTTTTAATAAAGGGGTTGTTTTCACTTTATCCTCTGATGCCCATTTTCCAGACGATCTAGGGAAACACGTTTCTGACAATTTGCAGACCTTAAAGGATTCAGGTTATTCTGAGATTGTGACTTTTGATAAAAGAAAAAGAATAATGAAACCTTTATAAGATTTTATTTTAAGATTTTTGGACAAGGTGAGAGAAATTTCTTCCTTGTCCTTTAAAACTTTTCACAATATTATTAATTTTCACTAGGTAGCTCAAGACGATAAATTGTAATATGTATTAGACAAATAGAGCCATCATGATTAAATCTTGATATCGACCGTCCATTTTAACAGCTTTTGCTTTCCTTCCTTCTTCCACAAAGTTCAGTGATTTATATAATTGTATGGCCCCATGGTTGTCTTCCATAACTTCCAAACAAATCTTTTCGATCGTTTTGCTGTTCTTTCCCCAAGAGATCAATGATTCCAGGAGTGCTCTTCCAACTCCTAGATTTCGAAAGTGAGGTAACACGGTCATCGCTAAAGAACCTTGATGTGCAATTTTTTCTTTGTTTCCGTTTCTAAAATCAATCACACCCACAATCTCGTTTTCATATTCAGCCACGAGTTTAAGATAATTTGCATTTGCCGCGTAATATTCTAACTCCCTTTTGATATCTTCGAGGCTTAATTTTTCAAGATCCTCAACAGTAGTTAACATGTAAGGAGCGTCCACTAATGCTTTTGGAGCTGCCTTTAACATCCTTTCAGCATCCTGTAGGCAAGCCTCCCTTATTGTTACTTTTCTTTCAGTTTTGGTTTTATAGGTATAACTGTGAGTTGATAACATACGAACTTTCCCTTCCAAATGTATCAATTAATTTTCTACTACGATTTCTCCTTCACCCATAGGAACTTCAAAGCCAGTTAGATAAGATACTAATAGTTCCTCTGAGATTGGGAAAGAATTCGCATCAAAACGTTCGTTTCGTAACTTTAGTCGCTTTCGTAACTCATCTGGGTGGACTTTTAAATAGATAAGCTTCCATTTACCGCCAGCTTCTTCAATAAGCTTTTTATATTCAATCCTCCTTGAACGATTCCAGAAACTAAAGTCAATGACTACTTGTTGTTTTTCGTGAATGTAATGAATTAGCCGCTGTCGTAATTTACTTTCAGCTTCTTTTCTGTATTCCTCAAATTTCTCCATAGGAAAGTCGATTCCCCAACGACCCTGTGTAGACCATATTTCTTCATCAATGGAAAGCCGAACAAATCCCTTCTTCTCTAACTGTTGTGAGAATGTCGTTTTCCCAGAACCCGCTACTCCACACATCATCACGACTAAGGGTGTTAAACCATTCTGTTCATCGTAAATGAGATCATAACAATTTTTTTCGAACATATCCTTATCTCCTTAAACGCTAAACATGAGTATATTGTTTAATTCTGAACCTCAAACACTTATCCCTTCTTTTCCATTTAAACAAAAAAACGTGCAACTTTTTTAAAAGCGCACGTTTTCCTATACTAGCTTTGTAGGGTTATTTTAAACATAATCAGAACCACTTCTTAATACATTTTCCTTACACATTTATTTTTTTGCTTTCCACTCGTACTGAAGATCGGGTAAATTCTCTTCGTTCTCATGTCCGTTCCCAATTACCTTAAATCCGTTCTTCTCGTAAAATCGTTGTGCTTTTTTGTTCACTTCAAATGTGAACAACGTTAGACTCCCATTAGAACGTTCCTTTGCTCGTTGAAGCAATGTATAACCTATTCCCGCGTTTTGAAAATCATTATGTACATATAGCTGGCTTATTTCTGAATCATGATAAGCAATTATCCCAACAACCCTTTCATTAACAATCGCTAGCTCAACAATAAACTCTTTTGTTAAGATGTTGTTCAAAAAATAGATATGACTTTCAAAACTATGAGTCTCTTTTACTCCAATTACTTCGAACTTACTATCGCGCCACATTCTAACGGTTTGTTCTGCGAATTCAGGTAAATAAGGTATGATTGTAACTTGTTTTTTATCCAATACTCTCAATCCTTTCAAGTACATCTAAAGTCAAGGGACAAAGCATCACAATTTTTCATCGTACAACATATTATATCTTAACCATAGTTTGTTGAAGGTAAAAAAATTAACTCAAATTGTGTATGCAATACATATCGTTGTTTACGTACTGATACATTTCTTCAGGTTTTATACTAAAAGATGCTTCAGAGCTCTTTCATATATTCTTGTTTGATTTTGATCGGCTTACTATATAAATGTAATTAGCACACCAGGTACCCGTCCTTACTATGTTTGAATTGTCTCCTGGTAATTCACTTTTTTATCGTTAATCCTTGCTATTTTTATATCTTCTTTTACAGGGGTATTTTAGAATAAGACGAATAAGTTAAGTACAAGCTTTTATATCAAAGGAGAAAACAATGAAATTACTTCATTCTATAAAAGAGTATGTAGATCAGAACTACCAAACGCCAAAAGGATTAATTGGTACATATATTGTTGAAAAGATGGTCAGACAACATAAACCAGAAACAGAGTGGACAATAAAACTATTAGGGCTACAAAATCAAGATTGTGTCTTAGAACTTGGTTGTGGTGCTGGCTATGCCATACAAATGATTTCAGAAAAATATCAGGTTCAGGAAATTGTAGGTATCGATCTTTCTGCGACAGCCATTCGGTCGGCTACTGCTCGCAATAAAAAGTCGATTAACAATCAAAAAGCTAAACTGCTAGAAGCAAATTTTAACAATCTTCCGTTTCAAGACAATATGTTCACCAAGTTGTACAGTATTCAAACCATTTATTTTTGGAATGAGATAGATTCAATCGTTTCAGAAATCTATCGAGTTCTAAAGCCTGGCGGAATTGTGGTTATTACTTTTTCCAATGGTAAAGATAATGAAACGTGGAAAAGTGTAAAGGAAGTTTCAGAAAATCAAGTGATGCCATTTATGATGAATAATGGATTTAAGGATGTTTCGTTAGTAAGAGGTCCTGATTCTAGGGGTTTTCATACAGTTTCTATTAAAGGAACAAAGGAATGATTTATTCATAGAACAAAAGTTTATAACAAAGGCTAACTTATTATCTTAGCCTCTGTTATTCTTTTTTTGTAGAAGATATAAATCATTAAGAATGAAAGATAGGTCTTCTAAGAAAATCAGCTATTGTTTTCTGTTTAATAAGAAGAAAATGGGTAACAAGTGCAATAAGGATCCCGTTCAACGCACCAGCTATCACATCCAATGGGTAATGAACCCCAACCCATATTCGTGAAAATGTGATCAAGATAGCGATCATACACCATAAATACCTAAATCTTATTGTTACTAATATGAGTGTGACAGCAATGGAGATTGCAGATGATGCGTGATCACTAGGGAAAGACGAGTTCGCAGTATGCTCTACCAATTGTACGATGTCATGAGTGATAAAAGGCCGCTCTCGATAAATGAACAACTCAATCAGTCGATTCACTGAGTATGATAATGAGAATGCAAACAAGGCTTGAAATACAATTACCCTATCATTCTTTTTATTTCTCCACCACAGCATGATCAATAATAAAACAAATGCATATTGAACGTATTCGGCAAAGAAAATCATTAAATGATCTATTAGCGGATAAGTTGAAACACGTTCATTAATAAACATAAACCACTTAACATCTGTATCTAGAATCATATTACCTCCTCATATCTTAACTTTATTTTTCATGTTACTTAAAGAGGTAAGGCTTTCCAATGATTCTTCTCTAACAGTTTTATGGAAATTTTTTTTGTAAAACAAAAAAACAGCCTTAAAGGCTGCCATTCGTTATTTCTTCTCTGAAGGTGTAGATATTAATTGAGATATGTAACCATTCAAATCAAAATCCTTGTTTCCTGCATATTCACTCAAGTTTACAGTTGTCGTTAGCATTTTAGTTCCTCCTAAAATGAGTTTATTGTTATTAATAGTATTACCAAACTCGTAACCTATTAAACCCATTCTATTAATATTCGGAATAAAAAAGCTAAAATGCGACTTCCCCTATCTTATTTACTTATTGAACAACTTAGGATTTGAGCACCTGCTTTTGGGCGCCTAACCAGTTCTCCGTTACAATTCATGCAGACATGATTCATTTCTGATGTGCAAGTTGAACAGTACGTACATTCATGAACACATATGTAAGCATCCGACTTTTCATGAAGCTCTACAGAACATTTTTCACATTGCATTCTCATCTCTAACATATTGTTTTAAACCCCTTTTTGTTGTAATTACTTCCTACATATATTATATTTTTTCCAGATATGCTTTTACATGGAATAATTACGCTATTTCCAATGAATTTCATTAAAACTCTCGGAAAAAGATGAATTATACCTGAATATTTAAAGTCGAGGAGAAATAAGTATGGACGAAATAGATAAAGAGATCCTTTTACATTTGCAGCAAGATGCTCGCATTTCCATAACGGCATTAGGTAAGAAAATTGGTCTTTCGAATCCTGCCGTTCACGAACGCGTAAAAAAGCTTGAGGATAAACAAATTATTGAAGGTTATAAGGCGATTATTAATCCTGAAAAAATGAATAAACCGATTATGGCGTTTATTCTGTACGACAATACAAAATGTAAGCCTTTTGTTGAATTCTGCAAAGACCATCCTGATGTAATCGAATGCCACCGCCTAGCTGGACAATATAACTACCTTATTAAAATCGTGACCCAGTCCGTAGAATCTTTAGAACGTTTTATAGATGATTCCATGACATTTGGACAACCTTCCACGTTAATCAGGCTTTCTTCACCCGTATCGGATAAATCTTTAAGTTAAATGCACGTAAGCATAAAAAGACCGAACCAATAGTTACAAAAATAACCTTGGTTCGGTCTTCTTCATATGTTGAAAAGTTAAACGACCATCTTAAAAGTAGTTAAAACTATTCCGATTAAGAATCCACAGATTGCCCCGTTTACCCTGATCCATTGCAGATCTTTTCCAACATTATTTTCAATAATGTTTATCAGAGTCTCATTATCTAATTTTTCAAGATTCTCTTTTACAAGTTGGCCAATCTTCGCATGATACTTCTCAACCATGAGCGATAGTTGGTTTTGAATCCAGCCTTCAATTTTCATCATTTTGATAGAATCTTCTTTAAGCGCTTGAATTTGGTTTTTGATCATTGTGATTATATGACGCTTAATCCATTCTTCATCTTCTGCCAGTTGAATAAATTTTACTTTCGTTTTTACTAGTAAAGAACTTAACTGATCTGTCGGATTCCACTCTGCTACAATAGTGTTCTTCCACTCTCCAAGTTCTGCTAGAAGTTCACTTCGCTCATTTACATTCTTAATTTCATTGTGTATTTTATCAAGAACCGCTTTTCGATACGGATTATTTGGCTCTTGAAGAAGTACAATTCTTTTAAGGAAGAAAGGTTGCAACATGTTCCCTAACTTCTCTGCATTGATCATTTGACTAAAAGATTGAATAGCCATCTTCATGAAGCCGTCTGCCTTCGTGTTATCAAGCAATTGTTTGGCTAGTGTTCCTATCTTGTTTTTGGTATCTTCTTTCTTCAACCATTTTTCAGTTTCAACCAACACATAATCCAATGCTTTTGCATCCAGCTCTCTTTTAAGTACTTCGTTCACCATCTTGTCTAGTACAGGCTTAATGTCTACACCATGCAAATGGTCTTTTAACTCTTTTTCTAAAACGGGTGTAAGTTTTTCAGGATCAATTTCATTTATGAGATGAATAACCAAAGACTGTACCCCTTTATGAAAGGAAGGTGATTCTAACCTTTGCTCTAATTCGTGTACTGCCTTATCCGCTATATTCATATCTTTTATTTTATTTTGGATACTCTCTTTTGTTAGCCAGTCGTTCTCAAGCATATTAATGATCGCTTTAAGCATGCGATCACGATTTTTAGGAAGTAACGCAGTATGAGGTATTGGAAGACCTAGAGGATGACGAAAAAGTGCCGTAACGGCAAACCAATCTGCCAAGCCACCTACTAATCCTGCTTCAAATCCTCCCTGAAGGACTTGACCTGCTATAGAATCCTGAAATGGAAACGTGGCAAGAAAACCTCCACCCATGACTCCTAATGAAATTTTCGCGTAATATTTGGACTTGTTATCTTTTATTTTCAATTGTACATCCCTCAGATTTTACAAGATATTATGAAGACTATTATAAATCATGTGTTTGAAAATCAAAAATGATTAACTATTTTTAAGCTTGTTTCGTATTCTTAAGTGAGATTCTGTACGATTTCGAGCGCTTTAGGTTTAGATCCTCCATACACTATTTCATGAATTTGCTCTGCACATTCTTCTGAAGTAAGTATAGAGGTGTCCACTTCTAAATCATATATACCCGGTTCATGAACAAGTTGCTGCCATAGTGCAACAGGTGTTGGAACCTCGCCTTCTGGAGTATAGCCTAATTTCCAACTCTCTATCCTCCGATTCATGACGGTTTCAATCGGACACCGCACACCAATCAACCATGCTGGCGTACAGTTAAGAATATGAGAAGCTTGTTGAAGAATTTTACGCTTTACCGAATACCCTTCATGGTGACCCACATCAACTACAACATTCAAACCCTCACGACAGAAAGCAACAATTGATTTGTACATGGCAAGATACACCTTTTGTATGAAGGGCTCTAAATCTGGCCGCTCGCCTCCTGGTCGTAAACCTATACTTGGTTGAAACCTCTCTGGTGTCATATCCATAATCCGGTCTACTCCAATGTTCATCCATACTCCTTCAAAATTGTTTTGAATGACAGAGGCGATGCTTGATTTGCCCGATCGAGGTGTACCATTAAGGATAATAATTTTTCCCTGTGATTCTGTTTGATCCATACAAAATCTCCTTTATTCTTTGGAAGCAGACTGAACTAAAACAAAGTTGTTAGAGACTGATAATTTAATTTATCCTGTTGAAGCTTCGTTAAACTATGATCTAGGTGTTGGAGAAGTAAGTTTTTTACTTTTTCCTTTTCTCCGTTCTCAATGTAAAGAATCATCTGCTCGTGTTCAAGAATGTCTAGCTCTTCATTGTTGGAATCTCCATTAAAAACATCATAAAGAACCATATATGTTGTAATCTGACTCAAAATCTTCTTCATAAATTCGATTAAATAGCTGTTTCCACTAGCTTTAGCTATTATGAGATGAAATTCATTATTCTTTTCTTGGTAAGGTACGATACTGCGATTCTTATAAGCGCTCTTCATTTCATTCAAAAGTTGCTTGAGTTGTTTGACTTCATCCGCTGCAAGATTGGAGAAACCTTTTCTGATGGCCATTTCCTCTAACGTCTTTCTCATCTCAAAGGCTTGTACCATCTCTTCAATCGTAGGCTGAACGATGAATGCTCCTTTATTCGGAATTACATTCACTAGGCCTTCTGATTCTAGCTTCATGATTGCACTTCGAATGGGTGTTCTGCTCGCATTCACCTTCTGTGCAATGGCACTTTCAAACAGCTGGTTACCTGGTGCAATTTGTCTATTTAAAATGGCGTTTTTTATTAGATGATATACTTTTTGTTCAACTGTCTCTTTACGCATGTTCAACTACCTGCCTAATTGTTCTTTTCCCTTATTCTAACATAGTTCATATTGGTTTGAACAAAATTGTAGAACAATCTTGTTCAAACTAATTGTCTGTGATATATTATCCTAGGTATTTAGCTTGAACGGAGTGATAAGATGAACCACACAAGAAAAGAAATTACTTTGATTATCATTGGATCCCTGTTCTTCGCCCTTGGAGTAAATTGGTTCGCCATTCCAAACGAACTTGGTGAAGGCGGCGTTACCGGGATTTCAATGACTCTTTATTATGTACTAGGTTGGTCACCGGGACTAACAAACTTTATTATGAACGGTTTACTTCTAGCCATTGGTTATAAAGTATTAAATAAACGAGTGACGTGGTATACGATGATTGCTATCTTCTTTACCTCTCTCTTTATACATTTAACAGAAGGTCTCGGAAAACCAGTTGATATTATGCTTGGTACTGTTTTCGCAGGGGTTTTCATCGGTATCGGATTAGGCCTTGTCTTACGATCAGGTGGTACAACTGGAGGCTCAACCATTATTGCTCGGATGCTAAATCAGCATTTTGGCTGGGGCGTGAGTACGACGATGTTTGTTTTCGATATTCTTGTCGTTGGAGGATCCGCCTTTGTTATTGGGATTGAAAACACGATGTACACGGGAATATCCATTTATATTAGCACTAAGATCTTGGATTACCTGATTGACGGGTTCGATACAAGAAAAGCTGTTACGATCATATCGAATAATACTGACGAAATCGCAAAAAAAGTAAGCGATGAGATGGACCGCGGCGTTACCCTTATTAATGCAAGAGGACATTATTCGAAGGAAGCAAAAGATATCTTATACGTCGTGATCAACAAACAAGAGCTATTCTTATTAAAGAAGATGATTCAACGCGTTGATGAAAAAGCATTTGTTGTGGTTCATGATGTAAGAGATGTGTTTGGTGAAGGGTTTACATTTCCTAAAACGTAAGATGCACTCATATAAGTTTACAAAACGACCCATTCAATTTACTTGAATCGGTCGTTTTATTTTTAAATAGTTCTCTTTCGATTTCCCTACATTCTCTATCTTAAATCAAAAAACAAGCACAAAAGAGCAAAAACAAGATAAAAACAGAAAAAAATCTTGCAAAAAGCATTATATGTAATATATTGTTAATTATAGAATTAAAACCTAATTCGAAGGAGTTTCTATTATGATACCAAAAGAACCAGTTATTCCAGATTTAACTGAAAGTGACGTAGAGTTATTAATTGTTATTACCTTTGAAAGAGAGATACGACCTCAAAAATGTGATGCACTATTTGTATTTAGTGGCACTCATAGTGGCCATTGGGAAAAAGTCATTGAAGCTTATAATCTTAACTACATAGAAACAATTATTGTTACTGGAGGAAGAAGCTTAACAGGTCTCCCTCATCCCGATTGGGACGGCAATACAGATCGTGAGGTATCTGAAGCACGAGTAATTGTGTCCTATTTAGAAAGTGCAGGAATTCCTTTAAAGAACATTTTCATTGAAGAAAAATCTACTAATTCACTTGAAAACGTAACCTGTGCTAAAGAAATTTTTGACTTTACGAAGATACATACTTTAATGGTTGTTTGTAAGAGTCATGCTACAGGAAGACAAATAAGAACCCTCAAAAAGCATTTGCCAAGTCTAATTAAGTACATTCCTTTTACATTTAATACTGTTTACAACGGAACCGAAGTGAACAGAAACAATTGGGCGGAAACAGAAGTAGGAAGAAAACGCGTGTGGGGGGAATATTTGAGAATTAAGCATTATGGAAGTAAAGGAGATATTCTTCCATTGGATGTAATGTCTGATAGATTAAAGCTATTTTGATACGTAATAGGAATAAAGCTCGGTTTATACGAGCTTTATTACTAATTAAATGATGGCTGACTCCATTTGAAAGGTTACTATTATACCTAGCTCACTTTTATACGAGCAGGTAATGACCACATACCTTTTTAAAATATATCCGTCAATCGTAAAGAATAAGCCAATGAGAATGTAGTAAGAAGTTTTGCGAGAACTGCTATGAGCACAAAGCGTTTCACTTTAACACCACTCACTCCTGCTCCAACACAAATGATTTCATCTGGCAACACAGGAACAATGAACAACAAAATCAAGATCCATGTTTCATTCTTCTTAACAAAACGATGATATTGATCTAATTGTTTTTCATTAACTAATCGATGCACCATCTTCATTCCAAAAATTCGAGATAAATAAAACATCGTGAAAATTCCTAATACAGCTCCCATGAAGCCTAATATAAAAGCGGTGAACGGACCTAAAGCAGCACTTCCAGCAACGACAGTTACGATTTCTGGAACGGGCAAGATAATGGGTTGAGCATAACACACAGAAAAATAAATAAGCTTGGCAAGCTCCATTTTCTCGTTTAAGATCGTCTCTAACCCTTTGTTATCAATGGTAACCATTATTCGACTCATACTATATGTGAGAAAAATAGCAGCCATTATTATGCTATACACGATAGAAATCGTCTTCATTTTTTCGAAAAATGTTTCCCGCTTCAATATATAAGATGTAATTAAAAGGATAATAACACTATACCCAGTGATTAATAAAATTGTCCTATACACGGGTTCAAATGTAGCTAGCGATTGAGAGAGAAGATATATGGAAACGAACAGTATTCCTAAATGTGTTATAAAGTAATACCTATCTGGATTAAAGATTTTATATACAAACGTACTTCGTTGCATTTTTAAATTCAATGAACATCCAACCCCTTTTCTTTCTGTTACATTTATTATGTAAAACAAATCTTAAGAAAAGCTTAGGAATATTCTTAACGATTCTTAACTTTTCCCAACTAAAAAAACTTATGAAGCATGCTTCATAAGCTTTGATCAAATTGGAAGTTTGATAATAATCGTGAGCCAGCCATCCATATACTCCGCTCGTATATGACCTCCATGTAGTTCTACAATCCTTTTTGAAATAGCAAGTCCAAGTCCCGTTCCTTCACGCTCGCTTCGAGCTTTGTCTCCTACTAGAAAACGTTCAAATAATTGATTAATATCTTGTACTTCTGGTCTTTCTGTTTGATTGGACAGCCTAAATTCAGCATAATTGGATTGTATGTCAAAGGTAGCTTTGACAATAGAAGGTTTCGTGCTGTACTTAATAGCATTCATAAAAAGATTGTCAAAAACACGGACCATTTTTTCAATATCCATAGAAGTTAGAACTTCATCTTCTGGTATTTTCTTTACAACAGTTAGGTCTTCCTTTTCAAAGATCGGAACGTATTCCCCGATCAATTGTTCTAATAAACCCGTCATGTCTACATCTTTAATGTCTAATTTTACATCTGGACTTGTCAAACGAGTATATTCAAAAAGCTCATTGATTAGAGCTTCAAGCTGCTTTGATTTTGAGTAAGTCGTATCATGATATTCTCTTAGTTGATCTTGGCCCAAATAATTCCCCTTTCTCAGCAAGTCCAAATACCCTATGATGGATGTTAAAGGGGAACGCAAATCATGGGATATATTTGTAATCAATTCATTTTTCGCTATCTCAAGTTGTCTTTCATATTCAAACTTACTTGATAATTCCTTTGACATACTATTAACATCTTCGGCAAGCTTGCTTAATTCATCGTTTCCTTCCATTTCAATCGTCAATCCCAATTTTCCGTTGGCGATTTCATTAATACTTTCTGTAATACGCTTTATATAAAGTATTTTGTTTCGTATCAATGCTAAGAAGGTAACAATAAAAGAAAAAATAACAAAAGTAAAAATCAGAAAAACGATAACATTATAGGTAGTTGCACCAATATCTTCAATCGTAAGATATTGAAGATTAAAGAAATGCAAAATAATTTGAGAGATAATAATCATAACCACAGTCGATACAAAAAAGCTAACAGCAACTGCTGCAAGAAGTTTTACAAGTAATGATATTTTAATCCGCTTTATTCTCATATTTTATAGCCGACTCCCCAAACCGTTTTAATATAGATGGGTCTCTTCGGATCTTCTTCGAGTTTTTCTCTTATCTTTGTTATATGAACCATGACAGTACTGTCTGACTTATAGAATTCTTCTTGCCACACCGCTTCATATATCTTCTCAATGCTCATAACGATGCCTTTATTGAGGGCAAGCAGCTCTAAAATAGAGAACTCTTTCGGTGTGAGTCTGACATCTTTCCCTCTCACCCATACTTGACGGGTTTCTGTATTGATCTTCAGATCTCCAATCTCAATGAACTCCCTACTTGAATCAGTATCCTGGTTGTATTTTCGATATCTTCTGAGCTGGGATTTCACACGTGCCATTAACTCCAAAGGATTAAACGGTTTTGATAAGTAATCATCTGCACCTGCAGCAAGACCTTGAATCTTGTCCATATCTTCAGACTTGGCAGAGAGCATAATAATCGGCATATTTCTCTCCTGCCTTATTCTCATACACGCTTGGATCCCATCCATCTTTGGCATCATGATATCTAATATGATAAGATCAAAATCCTTCTTCTCCAATTGTGCTAACGCATCTATTGCATTTTCGGACTGAACCGTATACATTCCTTCATTTTCTAAATAAACGGAAATCAAATTCCGAATATCACTATCATCATCAACGATTAAGACTCTAGATTGCATAAGTCCCCTCCATCTTTTCTTCTTCTAATGAACAACATAATACCATAGCAGGTGGAACATTTCTGATCTCGATACTTACGTCCACTTTTGAAAAGAACTGTTCAATATATGCTTTCATTACGTTTGAATATTGAAACGTAACAAACTTTCCATTCTTTCTTAATACTTTTGAAGTTTTAAACAAGATTCTATGTGAAACAGCCTTTGGTAAGCTGGCAAAGGGAAGTCCTGATATCACGTAATCTACATAGGGAATGCCACATTTTTCAAGGTACCAGTCAACCTTTTCAGCTGATCCATTATGTATGAAGAGATTATCCACCTCTTTGTATTTCTGTACAAGTATTTTGTAGAATTCCTCATTGCTTTCAATTAAGATAATAGCCGTGTTAGGATTTCGATTCTGAAGCAGCTTTTCTGTGAAAACACCAGTTCCCGGTCCGTATTCTAGAATGTATCTTGCCTGCTCAAAATTGATACTCTTTACCATTTTATCAGCTAGATAACTTGAACTTGGAAGAATGGCCCCTACTGAACGGGGATTACTTATATACTGTGCTAAAAAAGACAAAAATTTCACGATTATTCACTCCGATTGTTTGAATGTATAGTCATTCTATAATTCAAACCTAAAGAATTAAGAGGAATAATCCTTAAGAATTCTTAAGAATGTTTATCATAACTAACTCCATTGTAGATTTTTATTTTTACCACTTTATCGTTGGCATATATTGTAGATTTACGAGACATGTTTTTCAAAAATATCTTTTCTCCTTTCTTTCAGAGGATTTTTCTAAAGATAGAAATGACCACTTAAACTTCTTAATATTTTCTTCAATTAATAACTTAACAAATGTTTATTTCTTACCGATAAATTACTTGTGATACTAGTATATCTACTGTTAATAAAAATTGAATGGCTTACCCGTTAAAAAACGGGGACCGAAAGCCAACAAATATGTTGTAGATCCTATAACAGCTGGGTTGCAAAACGTATAGAAAATGATCTATTTGGACGATTCAATAGATCGTTTTTTTAATGACGAAGGAGATAATGAATGAAAAGAATTGTAGACGTCCTTGCCATGAATTTAAAACAATTGGGCGTGAAACACACCTTTGGTATACCAGGTAAAGCTGTCGTACCGATTCTACTTGAACTTGATCGACAAGGTATTCCATTTAACCTAGCAAGACATGAAGGTGGAGCTGGATATATAGCATCTGGTTACTCACTTATGAATCAAACAATCGGTGTTACGATTGGAACTTCAGGACCTGGAGGGACGAATCTATTAACAGCTGCTGCTCAAGCCAAAGCTTGGCATCTACCCGTATTGTTTATAACCGGACAACCTTCTGCAAAAGACATCTGAAAACCATTCGGGCAAGACTCCACCTCTTTTGGTACGGACCTTGTTGGGATGTTTGATCCTGTCACAAAATTTAGCGCTAGGGTTGATCGTGCAGAATCGTTTCAGAACTACTTTACTCATGCCATTGAAAAAGCGCTTCACGGGGTAAAAGGACCGGTTCATCTCTCTATTCCGATGGATGTATTACTAGAAGAGATAGAACCATTTGTTTTGCAACCGAAAATAGCGCCACACATGGTAGCGACGAAAGAGGTTCTCCATCATGCGTTATCTAGTATTCAAGACGCTAAACGTCCAGTGATGATCTTAGGAAAAGGTGTCCACGCTTCGCAAGCATACGAAGAAGTCATACAGTTTGCAGAGGCTTTCAACATTCCTGTTATGACGACACCTGGTGGAAAAGGCACGTTTCCTACTACTCACGAGCTTTCACTTGATGGCTTTGGCCTTGGGGGTTCTGATCGAGCAGCAGACTATCTGACTCAAAAAAGTGACCTTGTAATCGTCATAGGTTCTAAGTTATCGGACATGTCAATCGTAGGTTTAGATCCATCCCGTTATCCTGAGACTATCATTCATTTCGACTATGATCATACCTTCATTGGTAAGTCGATTCCAGCAGAAACACATCACATCCTTGGAGATGCAGCAAGTAACATTAAAAACTTGTTAGATCTATGGGATGGAGAAACATTACCGATTGAAACGGTTTTCTTTGGTGACGACGGTAGCCATTCGTTTTATGCCATCAAACACCTCTCTCTTCCTGTGCCTGGAACATTTTACTTTGATGATGTATTTGGAGCGATGGGACATGCGATCGGTTATAGTATCGGAGCGAAAGTGAGTAAACCTGAAAAATCCATTGTTTGTTTAGCAGGTGATGGCTGCTTCTTTATGCATGGTAATGAGATATCCACTGCTGTTGATCTTGGAGCAGCTACTTTGTTTGTGATCTTTAATAACGGACGACTGGACATGGTTGATAAAGGGATGTCTAAAAACGTTGGGAAAGCCGAAGGAACGCGTTTCAAACAAGAACTTGATGTCCAGAAGTTCAGTGAAGCTATGGGAGCTAATGCATACAAATGTTGGACACTAGAAGAATTAAAGACTGCTATAAAAGATGGATTGAACCATCATGATGGTCCCACTGTCATTGAAGTGATGGTAGATCAAGAAGAAATTCCCCCTACTTTACAAAGAGGTTAACCGAGGAGGTGAATGAAGTGTTCATAAAAATAGATGAAATGAAAAGCCTTGAAAACCTTTCAGGTCAAAGTGGTGTAACGATCATGAAGGATCTACAACAAGTCTTCCCTGATCTAGGAAATCTCGCAACAAAGCTTCATAAAGAGATATACGAAAGAGACGTACTTGACCTTAAACAACAAGAAATCATCACGCTTTCCATACTGATCGCTCAAGGAAATACAGAATCTGCACTTAAATTTCACATCAATGCAGCTTTACATGCTGGCCTGACAAAAGAAGAAATCTTTGAAATCATTCTACACGCGGCACCGTATACAGGTTTCCCGCGAGCAATTAATGCGGTTTATGCTGCACATGATATCTTTATTGAAAACGGGTTAGTAAAATAAAAATATATTGGAGGAATGTAGTATGAACGCAACTAAAGCCGTAACAAAGGTACAGAATGGAGTTTTTTATTGGAGAGCTACTACAACAATGATCTCGATCGAAGAAGCTACAGAGATCGCAGAGAAAGTTAAAAAAGAAGTAAGCAGCCCAAGCATTAAGTACTTTATCGTTGATAATCGAGAACTGATTGGTCCATACAAACCAGACGTCCAACAGGTTTGGTCTGATTTGATGAACGTTGTCGCTCAAAACGTTGAGAAAAACGTAGTAATCTGTAAAGATATCATCCAACAGATGCAGATCAACCGCATCTCCAAGAACACAGGAACACAAGATAAGGTAAAAGCATTTATGGATGAAAAAGAAGCACTAGCATTCATTAACCTTACAAGTTTCCCATTTTAATCACCCAAAAGCCCTCCTGTGTTTAGGAGGGCTTTTATGCTCTTTATTTATGCTTTCACTGCTTCCCTTTTCCAACTTTTCTGCAGCTTTCGAATCATAATGATCTGTCCAATGTGGTACGCATTATGTGTTGCAGCATTCCCAATGAGTTCCCACCATTTTGCCGGTACAGGAAAACCATTCACTTCACTTTCTACTCTCTCTTCAGATAGTAACGTCTGCCATCGCAAAAGAACATCTAAGAGCTGTTCTTTTAACTGTGAGAAACTTTGATGTTCTGGTATCACAAAACTTTTTTCATTATTACCAATAGAAGGTACCGCTTGTACATGAGACTCCATGTAACGGGTTTGCCACGTCTTATTCCAATACAGAAGATGCTGAACAATTGCAGCGATACTGTGACAATGATCGTTTGGTCTCCAAAAGGCTTCTTCCTCTGTTAAATTTTCGACTGATTCATTAAAAGGCAGATACCAGCTTGCGTCGTTGGCATTGGCTAACAGTTGATCGGCTAAAAGATGTTTCACATGCACCATACATTTCACTCTCCTGCTTTTTTATTTACTTCCTGTTTTGAACTTTATACATTTAGACTCCTATTATCCATTCTCGTTTCTTTGTTTCTTTCCTTTCTTATTCCTAGAGATTATTATGTAAAAGGAACTTTATAACAAGATCGTTAAATGGAGTGTGGTGCATATGTTGTGTTGTTCTAAAAATGAAATGAAATTAGAAGCTGATGTTGATACCGACCCAATCTGGTGTAATCAGTGTAACTGTAATTTAGAGTTAGATAACATGCCACTTTCATTAGAACTTAAAGAGGAAGTGCAGAATTGGGCGATGCAATATGGTAAATGGATAGATTGGCACAATGATAGATTATGTGAAAATGGTTTAGAGCTTGAGGCTGAGCATAATCAATTCGGTCAAACTCTTTCCGATAAATTACAAAGAGAGCTTGGAGATGCGTACAAAGTACACTTCTCTCCTTCCCTTTCTGCTAGTCATTATATGAATGAAAATTCTCGGTTCTAAGCACGAAAAAAACCCGAATCTCTGATTAGATTCGGGTTTTCACATGGCATTATGCGTTTACTTTATTAAGTATTTTGTCTATGAACTTCAGTGTTTCATCAATGATTAGTTGTTGGTCGTTGTCGAGTGTGGCCACATGGTAGCTGTTCTTTAACTGTATGATCTGTTTGTCTCGTGATGAAATGGAATCATAAATAATTTGAGAGTTGTCGGGTGGAACGACATGATCTTCTGTTGAAACAAAGATGAGTGCTGGACATGTGACAGTATGAAGATTTTCTTTTACTTTTTTCATCAGTAACACAATTTCTTTTAAGGATTGAACCGGAGTTTTGTCATAGGCAAGTTCTTTCACATCCGAATTCTTTAAGTCTGAACCTATGGCGTCTAGAAATCGTTCGTTGGAATGTTGCATGTTTTCCATGTCTTGGATGTCGATTGCTGCATTGATTGGAATGATCGCTTTAATATCTGGATATGTTTCTGCAACGTATAACGTAAGTGTTCCTCCCATAGAAAGACCAGTTACAAAAATGGTGTCACAACGTTCATTGAGCCATTGGTATCCTTCTTCAATGGATGCAATCCAATCATGATATGTAGTCTTTTCCATATCCTCATAGTGTGTACCATGCCCTTTCAGTCTCGGACCACAAACTGTATATCCCGCTTCCGCGTAAGCTTCTCCTAAAGGCCGCATACTTTGTGTAGAACCTGTGAAGCCATGAGAAATTAATATGCCCACACTGCTTCCTTCAAAGTAAAAAGGTTGAGCTTCCGTCATTACAGAATGCTTCTCTGTCATTGAAATCCCTCCAATATGAATAACTTACTTCATACATTCAAGAAATTCGTAACATTACCTGCAATAAAATATCTTACTTGATACTTTAGCTCTTATTTTCCTTATTTTTAGGGTTTGACCACTCTAGTATCAAAATGACCAACACATAAAGAGAAGGTATAATTAAATTTTCTAATAACTGTAGACTTTTATACTTGAAAAAGTCGAACGCAATAAGGGTTAAATAAATAGATATAAAATAATAGAAACATTTTCTGGTCATCCCCATTTTCACACCTCAATTATACATATGAAAGCTCTATATTAAGTTAATTCAGTGTATTTTGATATTGTAATACCATTACAGGAAACTTACACTTAAAAGAAAAGGAGATTCATATACTATGACTTTATCATTACCAAAAGCATTGGAACCATATAGGAACGAGATTGAGAAAACCGTTGTTCCTTTTGTTTCTATTCAAGCAACCCGTCAGCCCACAGCCATTAAGGATAGCAAAATTGGAGGATTTCCTTACTTGCCTGAAGGATTTTCTTATCCGTTAGATTCTTCTGGAAAACCAATGGCTCTTCTTTGCCAACTTAATTTTGAAGAAATTCCTCACCTCGAACACTTCCCAACGTCAGGTATATTACAATTTTATCTCTCTAGAAATGATGATGTGATGGGAATGGATTTTGATACCCCTACAAATCAAAGTAACTTCCGTGTGGTTTATCATGAGAACATTGAGCAGCTCCACACAACTGAATCTTTTGTTCCTGAAGATAATGAAGAAGAACACTTACCTTTTCATGGTGAATACCGTTTATCTTTTGAGTTATCAAAAGAAGCTCTTGGTGTCAGTGATTTTCAGTTTGGAGAACGTTATAAATCTATTGATATGGATCAGGCTACAGGTGAAGAGAACATGTGGGGTGAAGAAACGCTATATGACCTTTTCTGTGAACATGTTGAGAACATGGGGCATAAAATAGGGGGTTACGCATATTTTACACAAACAGATCCACGTGATTATGAAACGCAATTTGATGATTACCGCATTACTTTGCTTCAGATCGATACAGATGATGAAGGTGAAAACGACATCATGTGGGGAGATGCTGGAATAGGTAACTTTTTTATTACGAAAGAAGATTTAAGAAACAAAGATTTTTCTAGCGTTTTATTTAACTGGGATTGTCATTAATAGACGTGAAGGGGCAGCTTTGCGGCTGCCCCTTTTGATTGAAAAGCTCATATCAAGTTATTTCAGTATGATATTCCCTACATATTGTGAATAACCTTTACTGGTTGCAAAATCAATCTCTAAAATATATTGACCCGGTTCGCTTGGAAAAGAAAAGGAGTAATCACTTGATGATTTCGTCGTTAACTTTAACTCTTCATTCCCCTTCCATAGAGATACCCTCATCGTCTCGTTTGTGTATTCTCCGCCATCTTCTTTATTTTCAAGTAAGATTAATTCTGCTGATTGATTAGGTGAAAGCTTGATTTCCTCTTGTTCACTTGCTAGCGTTAAAAAGTTGTCTACTTTATTCTTAAATTCCTTTTCTTCTGTTTTCCAGTCAACATTTGCTTCTTTTAAAGCAAATAGATCTTCTTTGACACTAAGTCTTAATTCTGGCGGTCCAGCGTCATAGTCTTCGGCTATACAAGCGGTTAATAAAAGCATAAATAAGAATCCTGCTATCACATGTAGACATTGTTTTATCATGTTGCACCTACTCCTCTCCCATTCACCGTTTAGATTGAACGTTTAAAACATTGATTGAATATTTGTCTCGCTATCACGTAGAAAAAGGCACCAATTGGAACAACCAACAGATCAATCCATAATCCATTTTGATAGTTTTCTGGTTGGTGAAAGTATGTAATAAACATTAAACTTCCTATTACAAATGAAGGAACGATAAAGAATATCCAAGGATTTGTTATGTATTTCATTTTCACCGAACTTAATTGAATGGCTTCATATACTAGTTCAGCCATCCCGCAAATAAAAGCAACGATAAAAAATAATCCTATTACACTGGAAAGAGGCGCTATGTTATCCGCTCCGGGATTGTAATGCTCCATGATATAGAAAGAGAGCACACAAAAAACGAGGGTAACGAATACGGTATTCCATAGAAAACGCGTAATCTTATAAAAGGGATAGACTACTTTTTTCATTTCCCAATTCATCTTTTTCTCGTTTCCGAATGCCTTTAAAGCGATCTGTAACGCTTCTTTCTCAGAGTAACCTTTAATCAACAGCTCATTCAAATGATCATTGATGTGCTGAGTCAACTCTTCTCGTATGTCCTCTTTTTCTTTAAGCGGTAGACCCGCTACGATTACATCAATGTATTGATCAACATCCTTCATAACAACCCCTCCAACGTTTTATCCATCAGGTCATTAATTTGTTTCCAATCTCTTCGCTTTTCTGATAATATTTTTCGGCCAGTTGTTGTTAAAGAATAATATTTACGACGGCTTCCGTCAGGTCCATGTTCCCAATACGAAGTCACACACTCTTTTTTCTCTAGGCGTTTCAAAGCTGGATAAAGGGTTCCTTCATTCATAGAGAATTCTTCGTTACTTAAAATTCGTAGCTTCCTTGTCATTTCGTAGCCATAACTATCCCCATCCACTAAAAGTGAAAGAAGCAAGATTTCAATGCTTCCCTTCAATAGTTCTTTATCCATGTTCACCCTCCAATATTTTCTAATTGTATTGTAATACGATGTACATCGTATTACAAGGGTGTGTTGTATTTTTTTCCAGCTAATGATAAAAAACAATGTTATTAATTGCTCTATTCTGTGCCGAAGTGGTTTCTAAAATATTCGATCTCTTTGGTATGCTGCTATCGAGTGCAATTCGGTGTTGATAATTTTATTAAAGATTGAATATAAGTTTAAGAAGAAATAAGTGAGGAGGGAAAGAATGGCCACAGAGTTTGTTTATTTCTCTTCAATTATTGTTGCCATTATGTTTGTGTCCATCTCGGTCTTCCAGATATTACTTTCGCTCGGTTATCCATTAGGTGAATTTGCGATGGGAGGTTTTTATAAGGTTCTACCGAAAAAATTACGTATTATGAGTATGATTAATGCTATCATTCTATTATTTATGGGCATTGTATTTCTTAAACATACGGATGTCTTATATGGTTTTAATTTTTTACCTACGAACACTTTAGTTTGGATTATTACGATATTTCTCGGTACAAATACAATAACAAACCTTCTATCTCAGAGTAAGAAAGAAAGGCGTATGATGACACCATTTTCAAGTATCGCTTTTCTTTTATGTTTATTTATAACTTTATCTTAAGAAAAGATATCACTTTAACAGGTTAACTGCCCCCAATTGTTAGAAACAACTAACAATTGGAGGTGAAGTTTTTTTATGACTTCAATACCTGTTAACATCACTTCTGCTTTTTACTAATTATTGAATACCTTATTGTCTCCATCATAACGAACTTCATGAAATCCTAGTGTTCGTGATAATTTAGGCACATGCAGGATTAGGAACAACGATCGGGCGGTACTGAAAAGAATAAATGCTAACCATAACCCATGGTTACCTAGACCTGGTGTTGCTAAATAAAGAGAAACCAAGAAAACAATTAAAGCTAGAATCATAGAGTTACGTAGTGAAGACGCTTCAGTTGCTCCTACAAAAATACCGTGAAGGACGACACCAAAGCTGGATACGATCGGGAAGATGATAATCCACGCTTCATACGTTCCTACTACATTCAACACTTCAGGTAAAGAGGTGAACAATAGGTGTATCCGGTCTTTAAATACAAAATAAACACTCGAGATGCTTAGTGAGGAGATAATTGCCCATTGAAAACTACGTTTAATCGTTGATCGATAGAGTGCCTTATCGTTAGAACCTATTGCTCTTCCAGTTAATATACTCGAAGCATTGGCGAATCCATCATACATATAAGCCATGATGTAGTGGATCTGAATCAAGATGGCGTTTGCCGCAAGAATCTCTGTACCGAAAGTGCCTCCTTTTGCCGTAAAAACATTAAACACAATTAATAAGCATAATGTTCGAATGAATAGATCTCTGTTCATCCTCATCATTTTTTTATAAGAAGACAGGTCGATTGATTTTATCTGGAAAATTTTCTTACGTTGGTTAGCGGGAATCGCTTTCCACACGATAAAAAGACCGATTACAAAAGTGGAAACCTCCGAAATCAATGTAGCCGCTGCAACCCCTGCTACACCCCATGAAAAGACTTTAACAAATAGAATATCAAGTACAATGTTCGTTACGTTCATATACATTTGAAGAAACAAAGTCTTCTTAATCATTGCAAGTCCCATCATCCAACCTATGATTACATAGTTGAGCAGTCCAAATGGTACACCCCATATACGAATTGCAAAGTATTCTATGGCTAGAGACTTAACGGCTGGATCTGAAGTAAGAAGTGGCAAAAACTGTTCTTTGATCGGATATTGAAGCGCTACTAAACAAGCACTTATGCCGAGTGCTAAGAGCAATGGTCTACTTAGTGAACGTAAGAGATCGTCCTCATTTTTTGTTCCATGTGCTTGTGCAGCAAATCCAGATGTACTCACCCTCAAGAATCCAAACAGCCAATACATCGTATTAAAAATAATCGTGCCCACCGCTACACCAGCTATGTAAGAGGAATCATCTAACTGTCCCACAACAGCCGTATCTACTGCACCAAGAAGAGGAGTCGTTATGGTTGTAAGAATCAGCGGTAGTGCCAATCCAAGATATCTTGAATGATTCAAATACGTTCATCCTCCCAAAATAAATAAACCAGCACTTCACGTGTAAAAGTGTTGGTTCTCTTCTATTTTATTCTCTTGTTCCATACTCATCTCTACCAATAGTTTAGTATAGGGATGACGAGACTGTGAAAAAAGATCCTCCGTTAAAAATGAGTCAACTGCGAGTCCTTCTTTTAATACTACAATTCGTTCACACATGAATTGGACAGCGGCGATATCATGCGAGATGAAAAGAAAAGAAAGGTTCAAGTCCTTCTGCAACTTCTTTAACAGGTTGAGGACTTGTGCTTGTACAGAAACATCCAGACTTGAAGTAGGTTCATCGCAAACGAGCAGATCTGGTTCTAAGGTAATTCCCCTCGCTACGGCTATTCTTTGTTTTTGTCCACCACTTAGTTGGTGTGGATATCTCTCCAGAAGTTCAGGTGACAAGCCCACTTTTTGAAACAAGACTTCGGCCATCTTCTTACGATTATGTCTTACTTCTTTTAAAAATGAAGGGATAACATCTGGATAATTTTCTAACGGTTCAACCACAGACTTCCACACAGGAAGTTTGGGGTTTAATGACCCGGCAGAATCTTGAAACACGATTTGAAGTTGACGCCTGAGTTTTTTCAAAGCTTTTCCGTTTAACGTGTGAAGGTTATTACCTCTAAAATGGACTTCTCCTTGATCAGGCTTATCTAGCCCTAATATGATCTTGCCAAGAGTACTTTTACCGCTACCACTCTCTCCAATAATTCCTATACTTTCACCATGTTGAACGGTAAGTGAAATATCATTTAAAGCTGGTTTTGAGTGATACGTCTTCGAGATTGAATTAACGTGTAACATATCGTTCTTCCCTTTCTGCTTTCACCAGATGACAAGCGGCGGAATGGTGTGTTCCTAAGCTACTCATTGGGACTTTGTTGCTGCAGGATTCCCTAACACTCGGACACCTTTTAGAAAAAGGACACCCCTCCTCAGCTATTAATCCAGGTTCACCTAGCATAGTCGGCAACTCATGTTGGATATGCTTGTTCAATCTTAGCCTCGACTGTAGTAATAGATCCGTATAAGGGTGGATAGGATTCGCCAATACAGCACTGGTTTTTCCTATTTCTACAATTCGACCGCCGTACATAACGCCTACTGTTCGTGTTCGATTAATAATATGTTTTAAGTCGTGCGAGATTAGAAGAATAGAGCAATTCAACTCTTCTTTAAGCTCAGACAGGAGATCTAGAATTCTTTCTCCGGTTAACACGTCTAGAGCAGTCGTTGGTTCATCTGCAATGATCAGTTTCGGCCGAAACATAATGGCTGATGCGATTGCTGCTCTCTGCAATTGTCCGCCACTAAGTTCGTCGGAAAAACTGTTAAATACACGTTCCGCAGGTAAGTGAACTTTGTTCAGCCAATGAATAGCCACTTTCCTTGCTTCTTTTCTACTCATGTCAGTGTGACATCTTATAATCTCAATAAACTGCTTTCCAACTTTTATAAATGGAGTGAAGAAGCTTTGATAGTTTTGTGAGAGGTAAGCAATCTCTTTACCTCGAATATTTCTTAACTCTCTTTCACTTAACGATGTGATCTCTGATTGACCGAGTTTAACAGATCCGCTTGTAACTTCTAGAGACTTAGAAAGCATTCCCAAAATCACGGTGGCCGTCAAACTTTTTCCGCTGCCGCTCTCTCCGACTAAGCCAAAAATTTCACCTTGAGGAATAGAAAAATGCAGATTACGAATTAACTTTTCCCGGCTGTTACGGACAGTCACTGAAAGGTTTTCCACTACAAGTAGATTATTTTCAGAAGTTGCTGTCGTTTTGTTCTCAATCATTGCAAACCTCCTCTCTATCGACTTTTAACATCCCATTTGTCACGCAATCCTTCACCCATTAAGTTAAATGCTAATACCACAAAAAAAATAGCTAAACCCGGGTATATCATTAATTCTGGCGCACTCTGAAAATAAGGTCTTCCATCATTCAACATCGCTCCCCATTCTGGAGCAGGTGGCTGTGCACCTAATCCAAGGTAAGATAAGGAAGAGATTGTAAGAATCACTTTTCCGATATCCAAGGTAGCTAGAACAAGGACAGGCGAAACAATTTGCGGAAACATATGTCTTCTTATAATCTTCCAGTTGGAGCTTCCCCCAACTTTTGCAGCTTGGACATAATCTTTGTTTCGTTCAGTGATTACAATACTTCTTACGACCCTTGTATAAGCAATCCACTTAACAAAAACAATCGATATCATGAGATTCGTCAAACTTGGTCCTAAGAATCCAGCAATCGCAATCGCTAGAATAAATTCGGGAAGAGCAAGAATACCATCTGCTACACGCATAAACACTGTATCCAATCGACCACCAATGTAACCGATCACGAGACCAATCGGAATCCCGATAAGTGCAACAGTCGCAACAACGAGTGCCGTTATTCCAAGTGTGGACTGAGCACCGACTATGAGTCTTGAAAATATACATCTTCCCATATGGTCAGTTCCTAGAGGATATGCTGAACTAGGTGGGGCAAGTCGTTCAGACATATTCGCTGTAAGGGGATCATTCGGAACGATAAACGGCCCAATTAATGTTGTCAAAGTGATGATAATAAAAAATATGATCCCGCACTGAATCAGTAAGTTTTGATTTTTAAAGAAAAATGGAACTCGGTTTATTCTAGGCATCTGAATATTCATCTTCATAATGCCTCCTCTTTTCGTTTCATTCTTGGATCGATCACATAATAAGATAAATCAACTAAGAGATTTGTTAGTACAACAAATACTCCCGTTAATAAAACATATCCTTGGATAACCGGATAGTCTCGGTTAAATATAGCGTCAACGGCAAGACTTCCTAATCCTGGCCAAGAAAATAATATTTCCACTACTACTGCTCCACCTAAGAAACTACCTAAACTTAAACCGAAAATGGTCAGAACAGGGAGAACAGCGGTTCTAAACGCATGCAACCATAGAATCCTCCACTCTTTGACACCTCTTGCTCTTGCTGCATAAATATAGTCCTCAGACAAACTTTGCAAAAGACCAGCTCGAAGCAGCCTTGCGTAAACTACTGCAAATGTAAAACCTAATGTAAAGGCAGGTAAGATGATTTGAGAATAGGACCCTATTCCTGACGAAGGTAGAACACCTAATTTAAACGCAAAGAGATAGATTAAGATGAGCCCGAGCCAAAAGTTAGGTATCGATGCTCCGATTAATGCTAAAAAACGACTGAATTGGTCGGGCCATTTGTTAACATATTTTGCAGACCACACCCCAAGTGGAACGGTAATGCATAGCATGATAGTCATCGCAAAAAATGTAAGTTCCGCCGTAATGGGGATGCGTGTTAACAGTTCTTCAATAACTGGTTTCCCAGACATGTATGATTTTCCTAGATCAAGCTGCATGAGGTTGAACATCCATTTTCCATACTGTACATACAGAGGCTGATCAAAGCCAAGCTTATTTCTAAGCTCAGCTTGATCTTCTTCTGTTACGACCATCTCATCGGCATTTAGAATGGTAAGAACCGGATCACCTGGTGCCATCTTCATTAATGTGAACGTAAATAGGGATAGAATGAATAAAACAACAACAAGCTGAGTAACCCTATTCTTTATAATCGTAAGCACATTATTTCACATCCATATTGTGTGTTAGAATATAATACTCCTCTGCTGTAGGCTCCCAGTTCACAATGCTTTTGTTCTTTCCAATAATGATATTTGGATAAACGGCATAGCTATGGGCAACTTCTTTGTTGATTACCCTAGACGCATCTTGTGTCAAATTTGTACGCTCGTCTAAATTTGTCGTTCTGTTTAACTTTTCAATTAAAGTGTTAAGTTCAGGAATGTTGATCTTCCCAACATTTAAAGCTCCTGTTTCTGTGAAAGCCGTGTTAAAGAAGTAGCTTCCGTCTCCTCTTGGAGAGGTATTGTTACTATAAGTCGCTAGATCCCAATCCTTGTTCTCAACTAGATGCGTATCTGCATTTTCAACTGTTTTTATATCAATTTGAATCCCTGCTTTACCTGCATCAGATTGAAGTAACTGTGCGATAAGAGGTAGTTCTGGACGAGCTTTATATGTAACTAGTTCAAGAGTTAGCGGTTTACCGTTTTTCACCATTAAACCCTCTGCATTCTCTTTGTAGCCCGCTTGAGTTAAAAGCCTTTTAGCTTTTTTCACGTTCAATTCTGAAACTTCTTCATCTAGTCCAAACGGCAATGTACTGTTAAATGGACCGTTAGCTTCAAGACCGTGTCCTAGCATGATGTCATTTACAACACTCTTGCGATCGATCAAGAGGTCTAGAGCTTGTCTAACCTTTAAATCTTTAACATTTTTACTTTGACTGTTATATAGAACAAAATGAGCTCGAAGTCCAGGAATGGATTCAACTCTCAATTTATTATCCTTTTCTATCGTATCTAGACTTTCGGCAGGGAGATTGTACACAACATCAGCTTCTTTTGACTGCAGGGCAAGTGCTCTTACGTTAGCGTCTTCATTAAACTTTATTTTTGCTGAGTCCAGTTTCGGTTCTCCAGCCCAATAGGCTTCGTTTTTTTCAACTTCAACAAATTGATTAGATTTAAATTCTTTTACTTTAAATGGACCTGTACCGATTGGGTTATTTCTAAACGCTTCTTCTCCATCCTTCTTGGCTGCTTCCATGTTTACAATGGATGTATAAGGATTTACAAGTTCCGATGGAAGTGCAGGATAGGGCTCTGTCGTATGGATCGTAAGTGCTTGTCCATCTGCTTCCATTGATTTAATCTTGAGAGAATCACCTAACGATTCGTTCGCTTCGATACTTCTTTCTAAGGATTGTTTGACAGATTCAGCATCAAGTTTTTTACCATCTTGAAATTTTACGTCATCTCGAATTTCAAATACCCACTTCTCGTTATCTGTTGTTTCCCATTTTTCAGCTAGCCAGCCTTTTATATTCGATTTATCATCCAGTTTTAATAACGTTTCAGTAAGTCCAGCACGAATAGGAATAAAGCCAGTATGCGGATCTAAGTTTGCTGCTTTAAAACTGAAAATCATATTAACGTTCTTTTCTTTTGCTTCTTGTTTCTCTGAGCTATTTTGTATAGTTGAACAGCCAGCGATGAATACAAGAACCAAACATAACATTCCTACTAAAATATTCTTATAATTTCTCATTCATTTACCTTCCTTGCCTATTGGTTTATAATCGTAATCATTACGTTTTGAATATCAAAAAAAATTTAATGCTTGAAGTTTATTGAAAGATGGAGAAATAATACCTATGTATCAAGTAATCATGAACACTAAAAAGCAAAGTGATCTTATGATCTACGACACCTTTGTACAAGGTGTTCTTTATGCTCGCCCTTCTGGTTCTTGTTAAAGTGCTGCCCTCCTCACTTTCGCTTTAAGCGTAATCATTACGATTTACATTTCGAATTCTATCATCTAATAAAATTACCGTCAATCACTGAACGAAGTAAAACTATAAAAAACCCATCAATGATGGGTTTAAGAGATTTGTATAAGTATGAGATTACAAAGTGAGTAAAGTGAGTATGACATTTTAAGATCCAGACGACTTACTTCCTGATCCAAAGCCTGAACCTGTTGATGAAGGAGTTGTTGTCACGTTCGTACTCGGCTTTGTTGCTGGTTTAACTGTGGAAGGAGCAGTTGTAGCTGGTTTCGTAAAGTTAACTTTACCTGTAGGTTTCGTTTTGGTTGTATTTGCTAACAAGAATATCCACCACGGAAACGAGCTTTCATTGGCATAATAGTTGGAATCCAGAGTAGATTCCCCGTTTTCATAGACATCATCTAAGAACGTGATAAGCTCATCCTCTTGAAATTCCAGTCCGTTTTCTTCTATATAATTCTCCATTGCTTCTAAATCCATATCTGGATATTGAGATTGCAAATGATCTAGGTCAATCTCCTCTTCAACAGCTACATCGTAGGTTGGCTCTTCTGAATAAGACGTTGAGTAGGTTTCATCTTCAGTGTAAGTTGATTCATCTTGAACAGCTATATCTTCTCTAGAACTGCAGGCACTTAAAGCAACAGCTGCCGATAATATGCCTCCAATTAGCTTTTTTGTCTTTGTCATTGTGACTATCCCCTTTTTCACATGGTCCTTTAGGAGTGTATCCTTGTTTGAAGTAAAAGCGCACGATTTGGATCCCTTCATTTATAACCTCAACTCACCAATTCTAGTCAACTTCTCTTTAAACCATATCACTATGGCTTTTCTCTTTAACACTTCGTCAATCATCCAAAAGAATAGAGAGCAAAGTATTGTTTGCATGAAAATTATATTCCATACTATGTTTTCCAGATCATAATACCCTTGTTCACGTATCAAAATAGAAATTAAAAATATTAAACCAAAGAGAATATGAATAACACCTGATAATAAAAGCTTAAAAGATGAATGTACCCACTTGATCATGTAATCAGACAACATGGACGAAAAAGATCCATATAAGATGACGAATGGAACTAAATAAAACGCTATAAAAATACTGAACTCTAAACCGAGAAGCGCAATATTTATCAAGGTCATAATGAAGCTAGTAACAATAGCAGCTATCCCTTTTCTTATAAGTATCATTACTCCTCCTTAATTAAAAATATTGGTTATCTAATTCTTATTTGTTTTTATGACAAATGACCCTTCTTAAACTATTATTATTTAAATACTAAAATTTTACAATTATTATTTCCAATATATGCTATAATGCTGGATGGAAAAAGCTTGAAAAACTTTCTGAATCGAGGGGATTTTTTTGGATTTAATTTTTATCCTACTTATGCTTTTAGGTTTATAAATAGGTATTTTTGCGTGGTATAGGGATAGAAGTGAGAAGAATAAACGTTTATCTTGGTTGAGTTATGCTTCTTTATTGGTTCCACTATTATTAATTCTGACCATGTATAGTACAAGAGGCAACTTTCTGATCTATACAGTTGCTATTGGTTCTCCTCTGTCATTAATGCTTTGTGGCTACACATTATTTAAAAGAAGAGAGAAAAAGATTCTGGCTATTATTGGTCTAATCCTTTCACTGATCTCCAATGGCATTGTGTTTATTATTGGGACCTTCGTAATCACAAACACTTAATGTTATTTTCGTTAGATAAAGGGAGCTTCAAAGAGATCTCTTGTTTCCGCTGTTTAGTCATCATATGTATTACAATTCCTCATTAAAAAACACCCAATTATTTGTGTTTGCATACCATACATACAAAGTTGGCAAACGCCTAAGAAGAGGTGAAGCACCTTATGGTTGCATATATGGATTATACATCTCCCTCTACTCAATTTACGTTTGATATAAATACGAGTCCACTGTTCAAGAAAGACAGCCAAAATTATATCAATGTATTGGGTATCAACCAGTTGAATACTTTAGAGGACGTATCATTATTAGACATCTTTATGAGTACGAGCAATGTAGTGGAGCCTCATTATCATCAGAATGCAGCTGAACTTGTCTACTGTATCTCAGGTTCTGTTCTTGTATCGATCCTGAATCCATTTACCAAACAGTTATTGAACTTCAAGATCACACCAGGCCAAGTCGCAAACGTTCCTCAAGGCTGGTGGCATTATGAAATCGCTTTAGAAGATAACACTCATATTCTAGCAATTTTCAATGCACCCACTCCACAAGTTATTCTTGGTTCAGATATACTTAGATTCACCCCTGCCAATGTTATGGCGCATACCTATTGTCTTGACGAGAATCAATGGAAAGAAACCGTTGCACCTGTCCAACCTTCTACTTATATAGGACCATACACGAACTGTCAGAGAAGCGCTGATTATACCTATCCTCCGAGTTATCACCAAGCGTATCAGCAGTTGCAGTATGTTCAACAATATCCAGATACTCCGTACGTTCAGCCATATCGGACTGTTTGGTGGAGGGGATAAAAGGACTGCAAACCGACCCGTATGGAACTGGTCGGTTTGCAGTGTTTTCATAGGTATTCGTTAAAATCTATTTTGTTGAGCGACTGCTTTCTGGAGGCTCTTGCATGCATAAATATTTAATATCGCTATGCTTTACTTTTGTTTTCAAATCCTTCTTTTTATTTTGTTTATCAACGAAAACAGCTAAAACAATGATAATCGTCAACGGAATTAAAAAGTATAACCAAAACATGAGTCCACTTCCTTTCTCTATTTCCTCTCAGATTACAAAGACTAATAAAATGATGTAAGATTAATTATCTTTCGCACGTATAACAATATTGCCGTACCTCACAAATCGTTTTAAAGAATTTTCTTTGGAAGGTTTTGCTTGGTCTAAATAAAATTCACGTCGTCCATTAAGAACTAAACACAATATGAATAAAAGTATGATAACCATCCCCGAGAAAAACCAAAGCATAACATTCCACCTTTCTTACATATAAAAATAGTCATTGTCAGAAGATGATAGTATAATTATATTCAAATTTACTGAATTTTACAATTATTAATGGTAAAATAAGGTTGTTTTTCTTAGCGAATATATGTAGGAGTACCTAATCTTATCTTAATATCTCCCATTAAAGTTATTGATCGGCAAGTAGTGCAGATTTATCAACGTAGATTAAGGTATGTATATTATGAGAAGAAAAGTAAACAAGAAATAGGAAATCTAGATTGATTTCCCATTCCTAGCTTTAGACTAATTTAGAATCGTTTAACGAACTGTATGCTCTCGTTAAAAACGAAAACCTCTTGAAATAAAAAACACTGTAACCAATCGAGGGTTACAGTGCTAAGATGTGCTATTTCTTTATTAATGAAACGCGAAAAGGATATAGTTTGCCAGTCATGATCTTCCCCTCAACTGCTGGATCATTTTTCATGATTTCTTGTGCTTCTTCTTCATTTGTATTTTGAAGAATCACAACACCGAACGATGCATCCAGACATGGTCCTGCCAATACCAATTTCCCCTTCTCTAACAGATTTTGAAGGTACTGAAAATGAGATTGTAGCATTTCCTGTTCCTCTAGTGTTTGATTCTCCATGAAATCTGATCTTACAGGTTTAATCTGATATAAATATTCAGTGACTTCCATATGTCTCTCTCCTTTAGAGAAAGAATTCTATCGTTTTATGAAAAATCCTTTAACCTCTCATTATCTTCTCTTTTTAAATCCTTCAGACTTTCTCTGCGTTTTCTTTTCGTTTGTTGGAGCAGTGCGTTTAGTAGATGGTCCTCTACTAACACCCTCTTCTACGATAACTTGCCCTCTTTCAAGCAGCTGCTTTTGAAGAGGTACATTCATCTTCGCTGTCCATTTTTTCACAGAAGTTAATTCTGCTTTTGTTACTAATGAAACGACAGTACCTTCTTTCCCCATACGTCCGGTTCTTCCAGATCGGTGGACGTATTGTTTCACGTCTTCCGGCATTTCAAAATGGACTACGTGTGTAACGTCAGGAATATCTAATCCACGTGTCGCGACATCTGTTGTTAAAAGAACAGGTATCTTTCCATTCTTAAAGTCGTTGATCACTCTTTGACGATCTTGTTTAGTGGAATTACCCGCTAATACGCCAAGCTTAATTTTCTTGTACTCAAGTTTCGTTGCGAACTCATCCATCTTCATCGAGCTATTAATGAAGACCATCGCTTTGATGCCAGGTGTGTGACGAATCAATTTACGCAAGTTTTCTACTTTGTCACGGTAATCAGACACCATGTACGTATGCGTGACTTCATTTTTCACCAAGTCTTTTTCTACTTTCACGATGACTGGTGCTACAGCTAATTTCTTTGACCAATCTTCTGTCTTGTTATTGATCGTAGCAGATACGAAAACAAGCTGACGGTCTTTTAACGTAGCTGCGATCACTTGTTCAACATCTCCGTTAAATCCCGCTTCAATAATATGATCAGCTTCATCGATTACAATGGTTTTCACTTCATGCACTTTTAATTTTTTGTTCTGAATTAATTCTTTTACTCGCCCAGGTGTACCTACGATAAATTGTGGCTTTTTTTTCAATTTATCCAATTGACGCTGCATGTTAGCACCACCGATAAGGGATGCCCCGCTTAGTCCGCTATTTTCAGTGAACTTTTGACAAACATCGTATATCTGCATCGCTAGTTCTCGCGTTGGTGCTAAAAAGAGAACTTGAGCATTCTTCACTTCTGGGTTTAACTTCGAAATTGCTGGTAATGCATAGGCAAGAGTCTTTCCTGTACCTGTTGGAGATTCGATGATCAAATCTTTGTTTTCTAACTGTTCAGGTATTGCTCTTTCTTGAATGTCTGTAAAAGCGGAAAAGCCGCTTTTGTTCCACGCGTTTTGGATGAATTCTGGAAAACTTTGTAGCGATTGTGTCATTTTTTATACCCCTTAAAATATTCATTCATTTCTTTCATTGACCCTACTAATTCTTCAAGCACCAATGAGATTTGCTCTGGTTCTTCTTCAGAAACGGGTTTTTGCAGCTGTATAGAGATGGTGTTAGTAAATACGTGTCGTGGTTGGCCATATATATAAGTAAGTTTTTGCTGAATGTCAGCTTTTAAATCTCCACTTCCCCATTTTTTGAGAATGGATTGAAGCTGTTTGCAATCTGTTTCTATCTCGTAAACCGGAGTCTCAATCACAACAGATAGTTTACTGCCTGCTCCTTCAGGATTATCGTTCAACTTTTCCATAGCCAAATCTTCTAGATTTGAAGTTAAGGCAATGGCCCCTCTCATCGCTTCCCCGATTGAGGAAATCACAAAATCAATATGATAATTTCTTTCAATAATAGCCTGATCCATTATGTCTTTACGATTAATGATTTCGATTTCTCCTGAAAAATCAAGATCATACACAGCTCCTTCGAGCACAACCTTTAGATTATCATAAACAGATGGATGATACATCTTGTTCTCTCCCTATTTTTAAAAACAATATTTAAGTACGGTACGTGAAATTATTTGTTTTCGTCTTCCGCCATTTGATTCTTTAACTGATTCAATACATAGAGAACAGATTTCACCATTTCTGTGATACGTTTGTCCTTCATTTTCTTTTGAAAGACATAAACGCCAAGATAGCCGATGTTTTCAGCAGCGGTCTTGATCTGAATCGGGTAAAGATATTTGGGCTTGTTGGCAATCACCCAATCCCTCGCGAGCGGCTCCCAATCGTTTACACGAAAATGGATGCGATCGGCGAATGGTTTCACCTCTGTGAAAAAGTCCGCTTCGGTTTCTCTCGTTTTGGTCTCTGTCTTATAAATATGAAACGCTTCATCTATATCAGCGATTAGTTTTGTCGTTAATGTATATAAATGGTCCATTAAAAAAGTCCCCCCATTCTTTATATCCTACCAAAGAATGAAGAGACTTACACTTTTTGATTTTAATTAGCTGTATTCTGATATTCTCTGGAGTGTTTGAAAGTAGCTGATTTCCGTTTCAGATACTCGCTTTCCGCGGGGCGACCGGTGAGCCACTTGCCGCTTTGCGCCTCTAAGTGTCTCACCAGACCGCTCGTCCCGCAGGAGTCTAAGTATCTTCCACTTCAATCAACTAGTCAATGTAGAAAGAATAAAATCAATAAAGAAGCAACCGCTTAGCTATGAAAGATGGTTTTATAAAAGCATTTATAGAGTAAACAAACTGACGAACCAGTTCTTTCTTGGTTTCTCTTTTACATATAGTCGCTCTTCTGGATAATCCTGCTTCAAAAGTGCCACTTCAAGATCTTGCAGTCGAGCTTCCATGTTCTCCATCTTTTTGATCAGTTCTTCAAGCTCTGTCGCGTGCTGTAGCATTTGATAGGATACGACACCATCTGCTTTTTCCTCCACTTTCTTTTCTAGTGCTTCTATCGCTCTATTCAAACGATCGAACTTATCTTCAAATTGGGTTGGTAGTTCCACTGATTGCTCTGTGGACTGCATCGACTGAACTTGTATATCACTCATCAAAAGTCCGTTGTCTAGCTGTGCCTTAATCTCTCTTAACTGATCGATATCATCTTGTTTGAACAGATAATGACCGTGCTCATTCTTGTCACATTGAATGTTAAAATGTCTGACCCAACGCTGAACTGTTGTTGGATTCACCCCAAGTTCCTCAGAGACCGTTTTGGTTTTCATCAACACCATTTCCATCATGAATCCCTCCCCGTTTTCTTGTGAGTACTATTTTCGAGCATCATCTTCCCTTCCCCTTCATACCTGACAAAACTAGTTTTCATTCGGCAAAGAAAGTGGAATACAACGGAATCACTACAAATTCGACACTCCATTTGTTGATTGTTTGTATATTCAGTCGCAACAACTCCAAAACTAAGAGCAGTTCAGGTGATACAAAAAGGAGGTGCCAACATGAACCAAGACAGCAAACAGCAAAAACAACAGGATCAGTATACATCCCAAGAAGAAACAGGTACTCAAAAAAGAGAACAAAAGAATAGCACAGGCTATGGTGACAAAAAGCTTAACGGCCCAGATATCCCTAGCACATAAGGAAGTAAAGACGGCTCAAAAAAAGCCGTCTTTTTTATGCATGCATCATCCATTCCTTTAAGAGGATTCCTATTTTTAGCTGCCTTTGCTTTTGTTTATACCAATCGGTTAACACGATCCCTTGCAATGGTTCAATCGGTTCATAAAACGTTTCAGTGTTTACTTTTTTTTGATACCAGTCTTTTGTGTTAGACCTATGGTGTTCGATGATCGGAAACGCGATTCGTAAAAAAGGAGTCTCTCTTTTTTTACCGGGATAGATATAGGTTTCAAAATCATGTCTTGATCCTGTATGAGTCACTTTATCTGCAAAAGAAAGAATCTCTTCACTCCATTCTGACTCAAACAAGATGATATACAGCTTCTTACCTGTTTCGATTCTATTTTTCGTTTTTTTAAAGCCATGGACGGATATTCCGATCACTTCCCCTCTCTCGATCGGAAAGAGTACAGTGCTAAAATGCATATAATCTTGTAAGAGAAACGGTACCTTTGAAAAGATTCTCTTTTTGTAAAACCCATCCTTTATAACCGGCTTTTCGATCACGTGTTGTTCATTAATGATTAAAGAGGTACATATTCTCTTCAGATCTTTCTCTATCCAAAACCGTTCCCACTCCGTCACCATAAATGTAGAAACACCAAAGTTTTTAAGAAGATAAAAATGGGGCTTACCTTGTTTTTTGGAATACTCATAGATCAAAAGCTGTGGATACGCATCCTGAAAGATCAGCCAGTTTGCTCGTTCATACGTTAAGAATAGATGCTTTCTAGTATCTTTAGACAGCAGCCTAGGCAACCAGTCCCCTTTTAAGTCACACATGCTGTACCCTGCATTTCTTGAAACGAGACTTGCGAGCATCGCCCACCTGATCTCAGGGTTATTTTTATAAAAAGTAGCATAGCTTACGGTACGTGAAATATTATCACGATTTTGTGAATTCGTGAGTTTCCGAATGTATTGAATGATTTCCTCCATGTGCTGTGCCACGCTCTTCCTCCATGCTTTTTGTCCTATTTTCTATCGTTCGCTTTCATGTTATAAAATATTTGTGTCATATAAGAAAAAAGAGTAAACTAATGGTTATGAAAGATGTATTTGGAAAAAGGAGGCATAGACCTTTGGCGAAGACAGTGATCATATACACACAAGAAACGTGCCCTCCATGCTTTGCAGAAAAAGAGTGGCTAAAAGCAAACGAGATTCCTTTTGAAGAACGAGATATCCGTAAATCGCAAGCCTATATGAAAGAAGTGATCGACCTCGGCGCTTCTGCAACTCCTGTAACCGTTATTGAAACGGAGGAAACAAAAGAAGTTGTCATGGGTTTTGTAGAAGAAGAACTTTCTCGACTACTAAAAAAGTAAACATCCAACGGCTATGTGTATCGTTTTTCCATGCGCATAGCCATCTTTCGTTGTAAAGGAGATGAATCATGGGTACCTTTCATTATCCGAACGGTAAGAAAGTGACTTCTATCGTGAAAAAACAATCTTCATCTTCTACCAAAAAAGAGATTTCGTACAGCAACAGGGGAATGTCGTTAGAAGATGATATCAATCAGAGCAACGAATATTATCTTTTAACCAATCAAGCGATCATCCATAAGAAACCTACTCCGGTTCAGATCGTAAATGTAGAATATCCAAAGCGATCTGCCGCTGTCATTCGTGAAGCTTACTTCAAACTCGCTTCTACAACTGACTACAATGGGGTGTATAAAGGAAGATACATTGACTTTGAGGCAAAAGAAACAAAGAATAAGACGAGCTTCCCATTAAAGAACTTTCATGAACATCAGTTACTTCACATGCAGCACATCTTAGATCATGGTGGGATCTCGTTCGTCATCCTTCGTTTCTCTCAAACAGATGAGAGCTATTTATTCGATAGTTCTCACTTGATCTCGTTTTGGAACGAACAGAGAGAAGGCAGAAAATCGATTCCTAAGGGTGAAATCGAGGAAAAAGGACATTCTATTACTATCGGGTATCAACCTCGGCTTAATTACTTACAGGTGGTAGATTCTGTCTATTTTTAGTCGTTCATAAATTGTCAAATGCCGTCGAATAATTGAACGAGTTCATTTTTTTATGAAGTTGAAAGGTTGGTAAAACAATGTCAAAAGATTACCGAAGCCGTATGGAGCGCAGACAAACGAGTGATAGTTCCAAGCCGGCAAATCAATCAAAAACAAAAAAACCGAGACGAGGACGCAATTGGAAGAAGACGCTGTTGATCCTTGCTCTTATATTAGGTGTTTTAGGACTATTAACAGTCGGTGTGATTGCCGCGACTTCTCCTAAATTAGATCCTAAGAAACTTGAAACACCGGTATCCTCTAAGATTATGGATATGAACGACGAAGAAGCAGCACTCGTCGCAGGTGATGAAAAACGGATTCGTGTTAAAATCAACGAAATTCCAGAGCATGTACAAAATGCTTTTATCGCAACAGAAGATGTTCGTTTCCGTGAACATAGCGGTATAGATGTACGACGAATTGCTGGTGCAGCCTTTGCTAACGTAAGAGAAGGATTTGGAGCTGAAGGTGCGAGTACGATCTCTCAACAGGTTATCAAGAATACGGTATTAACGAATGAAAAATCTCTTACGCGTAAGATTCGTGAAGCATACCTTTCTGTTCAACTAGAACAGAAGTATTCTAAAGATCAGATTCTAGAGATGTATCTGAACAAAATCTTTTTTGGAAATCGAGCATTCGGTATTGCTACAGCAGCAAAGGTTTATTTCAATAAAGATGTTTCTGAATTAGAAGTTCAAGAAGCTGCTCTTTTAGCTGGACTACCAAAAGCGCCTAGTTACTACAACCCGCTTGTAAATCCGAAAGAAGCTGAACATCGCCGTAACGTTGTTTTGAATTTGATGGCTCAGCATAAATTCATTACAAAAGAAGAAGCGGAAAAAGCAAAGAGTATTCCAGTAAAAGACATGATCGATGAAGGAAGCTTAAAAACCGAAACACGTCCTTATGATGCTTATATCAAACAAGTAATCGATGATTTAAAAGATATTGAAGGACTTGAAGAAGCAGATATCTACTCATCTGGACTTAAGATCTATACGAACTTAGATCCAAAAGCACAGCAAACGACTGAGGACGTATTAAGAGCTAAATTAGAAAACGAAAACAAGGTTCTTCAATCAGGTGTTGCATTACTTGATACGAAGACTGGCGCCATTCGTGCAGTAGGAAGTGGGCGCGGAGATGAATTGAGTAACTATTTCTCTTCTAAGATCAAGCGTCAGCCTGGTTCTACGATTAAGCCGATCTTAGACTATGGTCCTGCCATTGAGAACAAAAAGTGGAACACAGGTTACATCTTGAAAGATGAACCAGTTGAACTGAAAGACATTACGATCAACAACTTTAACGACCGTAACGTTGGCGATATCTCGATGCGTCAAGCGCTCGTTGAATCCAAGAACACGACTGCTGTTCGTGCGTTCCAAGAAGTTGGTGCTGAAGAAGCAACTGATTTTGCTAACAAGTTAGGTTTTGATCTAGATCCTGACACTACGTATCCATCTTATGCGATTGGTGGTTTCGAGAAAGGAATCTCCCCTCTTACACTGGCTGGTGCTTATACATCGTTCGGTAACGGAGGAATCTATTCAAAACCGACAACGATCCGTAAAGTCGAATTCCCTGATGGTCGCGTGATCGAAGTGGATTCAGAACCAAAAGCGGCTATGAAGGATTATACCGCTTATATGATTACAGATATGCTGAAAGATGTTATGGATAGAGGTACTGGTCGTGAAGCGAACGTTAGCGGACTTAACTTAGCTGGTAAGACCGGTACGACAAACTACTCTAAAGACGACCGAGATAAATACGGCATCCCTGATGGTGCAACGAAAGATGCTTGGATGGCTGGCTATACACCTAGCTATACAGCTGCTGTATGGACAGGCTATGCTGATATGAAAAAAGGTCTCTACCTAAGCGACAATGAAGCAGATTATTCGAAGCAGATCTTCCGTGATATCATGAGTGAGTTGGATCATAAGAACACCGACTTTAAGAAGCCGAAATCCGTAACAGAAGTTGCGATGGAAAAAGGAACAGGTAAACGTGCAAGTGAGTTCACACCTGATTCTGAGAAGATCATCGAGCTTTTCATTAAAGGAACGGACCTTCCTGGTATCAGTGATAGCTATGAAAAGCCTTCTTCGATCGAAGGGCTTGAAGCGAAGTACAAGGAAGATAAGAATGAGATCGAAGTAAAATGGAAATATGGTAAGAAAAAGGGTGTAACCTTTAGAGTTCTCGCAAGCTATAACGACGGACCGATGCAGGAACGCGCAACGATCAACGATACGAAATTCGTTGTTCCATCACCTGCTCCTGGTAAATATTCGTTCCAAGTCATAGCGATCGACAGTGAGAACAACACAGAAAGTGAACCTGCAGGAACATCGATTACGATCGAAGGCCCTCAAGGTGAAGAACCGCCACCTACAGAAGGTGAAGGCGAACAACCAGGTACTCCTCCAGGTCAAGAACCTGGAACTGAGCCACCTGCAGAAGGTGAACCGGGTACTCCTCCAGATCAAGGAGGCGGTGAAGGCCAACCAGGTACTCCTCCGGGTCAAGAGCCTGGTACTGGCACAGAACCACCTACACAAGGTGAGCCGGGTACAACTACACCTACACCTCCTGGACAAAACGGAGGCAGACAACAAAATGGTGGAAACGGTGGAGGTGGCGGCCTCGTCCCTCCTCTCAATCCATAAAGATAAAAAGCTCCGTCAGCAAATATTTGCTGACGGAGCTTTTTTGTTCTTTCATAATTAAATGAACGGCAATTCAAAAGTTCACCTATTTTATGTTGTACCGATCAAGCAGATAGTTCCAAAATACAGGATATCCAAATGATAGATTCCAAAAGCTTACACCGGCAAAGCCGTATTGATCGACCACATCAAATTTTGCTCTCATACTTCGCAGATCTTCAAACCATACGACGTGCTCTCTCTTCTGTTTATCCCAATAACGGTAATACGGAGCTTCATCTTTTCTTGAGTACTTAATGGCTGCTTGCCGCTTTCCTGCTAGCTGAGTCGCCTGAACCGGATTCAATGCTTTCGCAAACTCACCACCCGGTTTATAAGGCAACGTCCAATCATAGCCATATAGATTGATGCCCATCAAGATTTTCTTCGGATCGATCACACTCACCGCATAGTCGAGCACTTTTTTTACAGAAGGTAGTGGACTAACAGCCATCGGAGGTCCTCCGCTATATCCCCACTCATATGTCATCAGGATCACATAATCGACGATCTCACCGTGTGCTTTATAGTCATGCGATTCGTACCATTCGCCTTGTTGTGTGCCCGAGATCTTGGGTGCTACAGCAGTCATGACAACATAATTTTCTTGATGCATCTTCTTTGTGAGCGTTCTTAAGAACTGATTGTAAGCTTCTTTGTTTTGTTTACCTAAGTACTCAAAGTCCACCGAGATCCCTTCATATCCCTTTTGTTTCATGATACGTAAGGACTCGTTTATCACTTTATCGGTGATCTCTTTATTCGTAAGGATCGCTGTTCCCACTTCTTCACTGAACTCCCCGTCTTTTATATTCGTGATGGCCATGATGGGACGAACGTTTCTATTCTTTGCATCTTTTAAGAACTCAGAGTCATTCAGTGGTTTGAAGATGCCTTTCTCATTCACTTCATAGCTAAAAAGTGTGATGTACGTAAGGGCTCTTGCTGCCGCATCAAAATTGGCTTGAGCTTTTGGGTTAGGCTCTGCAAACGCGTTCGTTACGATCGTTCTCTTCGCACGCTCTGGAACGTTCAGTTGTGTTCCTGGCCGTAGGTTGCTGTCTGTTAAACCGGGATTCGCTTGTTGCAACTGTGCGACAGATACACCGATTCGGTTTCCGATCTCTTCTAATGAATCACCAGGCTGAACGGTATACGTAAAAGGTGTTGGAATAAAAAGTGTCTGTCCTACTGTTAACACGTCTTTTTCTGACAGTCGATTAACCGTTGCGAGCTCCTGCCACGGCAATTTATAGTACTGCGATAACCTCCAAAGAGAATCGCCTCGTTTCACCACATGAATCTGCATGATACCCCTCCTAAAAAACGTCTCATGTCATCATCATATGTCCAAGTGTCTTGTCCTTATGTACCGCGCTTTTTTAGTATGACACTTTTCTTTTCCCATTCCGAAAATAACTCACTGAGCTGTATATACGATTGATAGTGATCGGGCTGATCTTCAATGAACGAAAGCCGCTCGATCGCGTTTACAGGTAGATGCTTGAATGCCTTAAGATCACTTTTGTAATCTGTAGCATCACTGGGTTGCATGCCATTTACCAGATAGATCGTTTTCAAAAACTGTTGAAAGAAATATACCATCGGTTCTTTCGCACTTTTTCTATCCCGATTTTTAAAATGATGTGCGATTTCCTCCGATTTTCTTTTCCACTCTATAAAAATGTTCTCTGCTGTATTCTCACTCATGTATTTTAGCCTCCATTCGTAGACAACAAAAAAAGAGCTTATCCAAAGATAATCTCTTATCTACCGTTATTGTACCTCTTTAAAAGAGAGTATTCCAAGTGGCTTGTCCAACGATTCCGTCCACAGCGAGTCCTTTTCTTTTCTGATAAGCTTTTACCGCTGATTCTGTTTGAGGACCAAAGTTGCCATCTGCTGGAACATTTAATGCGCGCTGTATTCTGCTAACGTTTGCCCTGTCCGTTGAACCTCTCTTAATCACATAGCCTGGGTAAGGAACGACAGCACTTCCGTTGGAGTTACTTGATTTTGGCGGTGCAGGTTGAGTGGGTTTTGTTGGCTGCTTCAACACAGCATCTAATTTATTTTGTGTGGTTGGTCCTGCAATTCCATCAACCGTCAGATTATATTTTCTTTGAAATGATCTAACGGCGTTCTCTGTATTCGCACCGAAAACACCATCTGCTACTAGAGAGTAACCTGCTCGTTTTAGTTTGTTCTGCAGATCTCTCACTCTTTGACCTGTGTCTCCATTTTTCAAGATACTATTATTAGTCCCTTGTGTTGGTTTAGGTGAAGGTTTCGGTGCTGGTGTTGGAATTGTTTGATTGGATATAGAATTCTCCACATCTTTTAGGAACTGATTAAAGGTGATTCCATAACGATTCAATGCGTTATCTGGATCTGTTCTTCGCCCTGGATCTAATTGTTTGTGGCTCGCGATCTTTTCTTGCGGTCTCCAGTTGTATCTTTTACAAAGAAAACCCCAGAACCAGACGTAACGCTTATACGCTTCTTGAAAATTGATTCCGCCTCCCCAGCAGAGTTCCACGCCGATCGCTGCATCATTCGATTCTCTGCCAAAACGCACGTTGTCCAACTGTGTTCCATACTGAACATGATACGCTTTTTCATCGAGCGGAATGATCACAAGGATCTCTTTATCATCTATAAAAACATGAGCACTCGCACTCGGTTGTTGGTTGTTAAAATAGTTTCGGTTGCTTCGGGCGGAAGTCCCTGGATTCCCTGTATCGTGAGCGACTCCGAAGAATGGCCCGTCCAGCTTCGTACCAGGTCTTGCATTACCTAACTTAATATAGTCATATGTGATTGAATATGACACTAAAACATCACTCTCCTTTGTATATGGTATGTAGAAGGAGAGTGATTGCTTGTACATATGGGGTTTTTGTGCAGATTTTGAAAGGTTTTATTGCTATTTGAGGGTGAATTTCGGCTGTTTAGTCCTTGTAATGTAGTTTTGAAGGTTTCTTTTGTCTACCCCTACCGGTTTTTGTGAGGGGCATTGAAGAAATTACTTCAATAATCCCTGAAATTTCGTACATATTCCCGGGAGTTTGGACGATAATTCCGCGAGTTTTAATCATTTATCAGCGAGTTGACAAATTACGACAACCTCACCTCACTAAAATACCCCCTACGCTAGCCGTCCTTCAACCTCTTCCAATCTTTAAGACAAAGAAAAAACCGTAACTCCATCAGTTACGGTTCTTAGCTATCTTTTTTGAGTCAGCTTCTTCTCTTTTTGGTTCATCCGCTTCTTCCCTTCTCGGCAGATCGATAGAAGTGGACACTCTGGGCAGTTTGGATTTTGTGCTTTGCAGTGATATCTTCCAAAAAAGATCAAACGGTGATGAGTTGCCCCCCAAAGTGATTTTGGAATCTTCTTCATCAATGTTTCTTCTACCTGCAGAACAGAGTCTTTCCATTTACAGATGCCTAGCCTTTTTGAAACTCGTTCAACGTGCGTGTCGACCGCAATCGCAGGAACATCATAAGCAACAGATACGACAACGTTTGCTGTTTTTCGTCCTACACCTGGCAGTTTCGTCAGTTCATCTCGATCTTTCGGGATCTCGCCTCCGTATTCGTTGATAACGAGCTCACTCAGCTTTTGAATGTTCTTTGCCTTGTTTCGGTATAAGCCGATCGACCGGATATCGTCCTGCAGTTCTTCGATCGTTACATCTAGATAATCTTGTGGTGTTTTATATTTTTCAAAAAGCCTTGGTGTGACTTTGTTAACGAGCGCATCTGTACATTGTGCAGACAGAAGCACCGCGATCGTCAGCTCGAACGGGTTCGAGTGGTGAAGTTCGCAATGAGCATCTGGAAACATATCCTCGATCTGTTCTAAACAAAATTGAATCTGTGCTTTGTTTAACACGTTTAGGTTACCTCCTGTTATAAAAAAGAAAGACCTTAGTTTTTAAGGTCATTTTTGTTTTAGGATTCAAGCCAGTTATACTGCGGACGCTTAATACCTGAGTCGTTCCTTGGTTGCTCTTGCTTCCCCGTTCTTTGCAGCTGTCTCACTCTGAATTTCTCGCCATACGTTTTAGCCGCTTCTGGACTTGTAATGCCGTTTTTCTTCCACTCGAATAAAATACGATCAATATAACGGAAGTTCAGCTTTCCAGATAAAACAGACTCTTTTAACGCAGAGAGTATCAACTCTGGAGACTGGTGATCCTCGTCCATCCAAATCTTAAGCGTTTCAAGCTCCATCGGTGACAACGGGCGACCAAACTCTTTTTCGAATCGAACAAACACGTTCTGTTCTTGGTGCTCCTTATGTACCACTTTTTTGGTTTGTTCTTCTTCTTTTAAACTTTGAAGAAGTCTGTTCCAAAGAGGCTGAAGCGTATATGCCTCAAAGTAGACACCTTTTTCCTTGTCTTCGAACTGATCCATACCGAGTACACCTCTGCCGATTAACGTCCTGAGCATAGCGGACACTTCATCACTCGACGCAGACATTCGTTCGGATAGCTCGACAGGTGTCGGAAAGTAGTTTCCTGATTCTATAAAAACATGAAGCTGTATAAACAACATGCATTCATTGTCTGTTAGACCGATCTGTTTGTACGTTTTGATTAACATATTAGGGATGCTGACTGATCCTTCAGCCATCCATCGTTCAAATAAATTACCGTTCATCACTAAAACACCTCTTGAAACATTATAGCATATAAAACTAGCTTTTTTATTCTCACTGCACTGGTGAATGTTGAGAAAAAAAGTAGGTTTGAACGTTATGAGCGGTTGGTGCAACTTGTCGAAATTTGCTGAACGGCCTATATTTTCATTTTTCGACTTAATTGGGTACGATTTTAACTTAATTTTTTCATTTTGGACTTAATTGCCTTCTAAACCGACTTAATTCTTCCTTAAAACGACTTAATAGCACTTTCTCCCAGGAAAAAACACTGAAACAAAGGCTTATAACACAAAAAATCTCCCCTGCAAAAGGGAGATTTTTAAAATTAATTAAGGATATAGACGGTTCAATAGACGTGGGAATGGAATCGTTTCACGAACGTGCTCTGCTCCAGAGATCCATGCTACTGTACGCTCTAATCCAAGACCGAATCCTGAATGAGGAACGCTTCCGTATTTTCTAAGTTCTAGGTACCATTTGTAAGCATCGTCTGTTAATCCGTGCTCTTCATAACGCTGTTCCATAAGGGCAAGGTCATCGATACGCTGACTTCCACCGATGATCTCTCCGTATCCTTCTGGAGCGATAAGGTCTGCACACAGTACAACATCTTCACGGTTCGGGTCTGGCTTCATGTAGAAAGCTTTGATGTCTTTCGGATAGTTCGTGATGAAGACGGGCTTGTCGAAGCTTTCCGCGATCGCTGTTTCGTGCGGCGCACCGAAGTCGTCTCCCCACTCAATATCGTCAAACCCTTTTTCTTTTAGCATCTTGATCGCATCGTCATAAGAAACACGAGGGAAAGGCGCTTTTACGTTCTCTAACTTAGAGATATCGCGTCCAAGTGTCTTCAGCTCATTTTCACAGCGTGTGATCACAGATTGAACGATGTGTGAGATGAACTGTTCTTGAATTTCAAGAGATTCTTCGTGTTCCACGAATGCCATCTCAGGTTCGATCATCCAGAACTCGATCAAGTGACGACGAGTCTTTGATTTTTCTGCACGGAACGTCGGACCGAACGAGTATACTTTTCCAAGTGCCATCGCTGCCGCTTCCATGTAGAGTTGTCCACTTTGAGAAAGATACGCATCTTCTTCAAAATACTTCGTGTGGAACAATGAAGTTGTCCCTTCAGCAGAGCTTCCAGTAAGGATTGGAGGATCCACTTTTGCAAAGTCGTTGTTGTAGAAGAACTCGTTCACAGCGTGAATGATCTCGTTACGGATCTTTAGGATCGCGTGCTGACGCTTAGAACGTATCCAAAGGTGACGGTGGTCCATCAAGAACTCTGTTCCGTGTTCTTTCGGTGTGATCGGGTAGTCAACTGCTTGATGAAGTACTTCAACATCTGTTACTTCAAGTTCTACGCCTAGAGCTGAACGCTCGTCCTCTTTAACCGTACCCGTTACGTAAAGACTAGATTCTTGCGTAAGACCTTTTGCTTTAGCAAAGATCTCATCTCCAACTTCACTCTTTACGACAACACCTTGTACGAATCCAGATCCATCACGAAGCTGTAAGAAAGCGATCTTACCTGAAGAACGCTTATTAGAGAGCCAAGCACCGATCTTTACGGTCTTGCCTACGTGTTCACTAAGCTTATTAATCGTTGTTTTCACTACATGTACCTCCACTGTACGTTATCAATATCTACCAAAAAAATTATGAAGGAGAACTTTCTAAAAATCAATCATTACTTGCGTTTTGAGTTGATAAAACGTTCGATGCGATCTAAAGCTTCCATGATCGTATCAAGGCTCGTTGCATAAGAAAGTCTCACGTTATCAGGCGCACCAAATCCTGAACCTGGTACTAAAGCTACTTTTTCTTCTTCTAAAAGAGCTTCTACCCACTCATCAACAGAGTTAAATCCTGTCATACTTACCGCTTCTGTTGCGTTCGGGAAGAGATAGAACGCTCCGTTCGGTTTAACACATGTGATACCAGGAATCGTGATCAGACGGTCGTACACTTTGTTCATACGTTCTTCAAACGCTTGACGCATCTCTTCAACAGGTTCTTGAGTCCCGTTGTATGCTGCAAGTGCACCATATTGAGAGGTTGTTGTCGGGTTCGATGTACTATGGCTGTCTAAGTTCGTCATCGCTTTAATAATCTTAGCATCACCTGCTGCAAAACCGATTCTCCAACCTGTCATCGCATGAGATTTGGATAGACCGTTGATGATGATCGTCTGTTTCTTCAGTTCAGGTGATAGTTCAGCAATCGACGTGTGTTTTACTCCGCCATAAACTAGCTTTTCATAGATTTCATCAGACACGATCAACACATCATGTTCTAAGCATACTTCTCCGATCGCACGCAGTTCCTCAGCTGAATAAAGTGACCCAGTCGGATTGCTTGGAGAGTTCAATACAAGTGCTTTCGTTTGTTTGGTGATCGCTTTTTTCAGATCTTCTGCCGTGATCTTGAATTGATTCTCTTCTTTTCCTTCCAAGTAAACTGGCGTACCGTCAGCTAGTTTCACTTGTTCAGGATAGCTCACCCAATATGGTATCGGGATGATCACTTCGTCTCCTTCATCAAGGATTGCTTGAAACAGAGAGTACAACGAATGTTTCGCTCCTGTACTTACAATGATCTCAGACGGTTCGTACGTTAACCCTTGATCTTGCTTCAGCTTGTTCACGATCGCTTTTTTTAGTGACAAAAGACCGCCAGAAGCTGTATATTTCGTGTGTCCTTCTTTCATAGACTCATAAGCCGCTTCAATAATATGTATCGGTGTATTAAAGTCAGGTTCACCTGCACCAAGTGCGATTACATCGTGCCCGTCTGCCTTTAATTGGTTTGCCTTTGCTGTGATTGCGAGAGTTGTTGAAGGAGTTAATGCCTCCACACGTTTTGCAAGCTTCATACTACTAAATCCCTCCACTTTTTTATTCATCTGATTTCTATTGATCTGATTCTTTCAGACGATAGATCTCGTATCGCTCACCACTTTCAAAATACCCATAAAAGTAGGTGTAACGGTCCTTCGTGTCATAATAGACCACTTCCCATAATGGAATGCCATCTTCCATACCGAGACGGCTGTCGACGATCGTCTTCGCATCGTGGTTCTGTTTCACATAATTCAAGATCTGTTTTTCTGTAAGTCCTTCTTTCGCGTTCAAAGAGGTGACCTTTTTGTCTTTATCGACCCAAACGATCTTGTTTGTGCCTTTTTTGTTCTTACCTTCTACTACATAATACGTCTCATTCTTATAAAAGTGATCCACATTCGTAATAGAAACGAGGTCCTCTTCTTTCTTAGCGATCTCAACCGCTTCTGCTTCTTTCTTAGCGGGCTTTGCTTGAACACCATTAAACAGATAATAAGCTTGCCAGCTTGCTAAGATTAGAATGCCAATAACAACAAGTATCCACTTTTTCCCCATATTTAAGCCTTCCTATGTGCGATAGATCGTAAAAATCATCTTATTTTTATTATCGTCATCTAACGCGAGCCCAAACATTAAATCTTGATGCTTTAATGTTTTGTTCAGTTCAGATACTACTTTATACAAGTCACTCGACTTGTCCACCTTTAGCGTCGAAAGAACTTCAATTTTGCTTTCCACGGTTCTTCCTCCTCTTACATCAATCTTTTCCTTGTTTACTATAGCAGAAAATCGGTGAAAAAGGTACTTTAGAATCCGTGAAAAAGGCCGAAACAAGATCAAACCGACCAGATTTTTGCCTGATCGGTTTTAAAAGGTAATGACAGGATTCAATTAATCGATCTTTACATGTACAGGCGTTATGTCAAGAGATACATCTACAAAAGAGTAATCATCCTTTTGACCGTCCGTATATCCCCAATATCCTTCTGTTTCAGCTGTTTTTCTAAAGTTCAACTCAAAACCTTTGTTATCGCTGAAGCTGTAACTTTTCACACTCGCCGCTTCAGCATTATCAACTAGATTGTAAGAAATGAATCTGTTTAGAACGCCATGAGCACTTAAGACGCCTGAATGTGGCGGCACTTTGTGCTCATAATACTCATAACCTGTTGTACTGTCTTTTTTCTCGTTAATTGAAATCTCTTTTGTTGTAAGATCGAGCACATCTCCTTGATTGATCCAGGATAGCTTAATATTCTTGAACTGACTTTGACCGAGTTCCGGACTCTTTACCTGTTTTGATAGATCAACTAAGGTTACCCCTCCTCTACCTACAACTTCTGCCTTTTTCTGATTATTGTAGACGACGAGAGCTGTATCTTCATCAATACCATAAGAAAGATTATTGTGATTTCCTTTTTCATTAGAGACAGCAATCAATCTTCCAAGACGTGCTTTATTATCAAAGTGCTGATCCACGATTCCATACTCAAAGAAACCAAGCCCACGTTCTAAATACCCTGGACCCCCTTCTTGCTGAAGCATTCCGTCATACGTTTCTGTAAAACCAGAAGCAAGTGTATCGTAGCTTCCACCTCCCGCGATCATGACATCACTCATAATCGCTGCACCTGCACTTGTTCCACCAAGTACTGCTCCATTTCTATACGTTTCCCAGATGGCATCTAAGACTTTAGAATTTGATCCGTCTTCGTTCAGCAGTGAATCTGTAATCTTGGTTTGATCACCACCTACAAACCAAACGGCATCCAATTGCTCTACTTTTTGGGCAAGATCTTCGTTATTCTTATTTACTTCCGCCCATTTGGACTCATCCTCAGGTGTTTTTTTGTCATTCGTTACAGAGAGAGGTAGAATTTCGATGTGCGCTGCTGACATTCCGTAGCGAACGAGATCTTCTTTAAACGTTACGGATGAAGTCAAGCTAGAGCTTGCAGCCGGTATGATTCCCACTTTAGAATTCTCTTTATGTTTGGTTAGATCAATGAACTTTTTATAAACGTCTGCATTCGTGCTTCCTAATGAACCTCCTGCGATCAACAGGCTCCCTTTGACCGGTCTTGAACGGTCGATGACGGGAGCTTTAAACGTAGAATGCTTGTACTCAGAGAATGCATCCTTATTTTCTGTAAAACTCACTTTCTTGGGCTCTACATCAAATGCGACATTTGTAAACGAATAATCGTCTTTTTGTCCATCTTTATAACCCCAATAGCCTTTCGTGTTCTCTGTTTTTCTAAACTGAAGCTGAAAGCCGTTGCCTAGAGAATCGTATAAGTAACTCTTTACAGCATCAGTTGTCGAATTATCGATCAAAGAATACGAGAGATATTCTTTCATCCTTCCGTAAGAAGTAAATAAGCCTGTTGCATCGAGCGGCTTAAATTCATAGTATTCATATCCATTCGTTTCATCTTTATGATCGCTTATGAAAAACTCTTTCGTAGAAACATTTAAGGAGTCACCTGAAACGAGGTGACTGATATAAACATCTTTAAAATGAGCTTTATCAAGGTCTGTGACCTTTGCTTTACTAACATCAACAACAGAAACGCCACTTCTTCCGACTATCTTAACTGTTTGCTGTTTGTTGTTCACGATAAGCGCCGTATCTTCATCTATACCGTAAGCAAATTGATTCTTCGTTTTTTCATTTAGAGCGGTCATCACCAATCTCCCCAGACGTGCCCGTTCATCGAAATGCTGATCGACAATGCCATACTTGAAAAATCCGAGCCCTTCTTCAAGATGCAATGGTTCGTATTCTTTATTTGAATTAGGATTACTCTTCATAGCAACCTTATTGTTTAGCGCACCTAAGCTGTCACCACCTGTAATCATCACATCACTCATGATGGCCGCACCAGCGCTAGTTCCTCCTATGACACCGCCTTCCCTATACATCTTCCAAATAGCATCTAACGCTTTTGTCCGATGCCCGTTCGGTTTTACTAATGTATCTGTAATCCGAAGTTGATCTCCACCAACAAACCAGATCGCACTAAAATTCTCAATCTTATTTGCTATTCGTTTGCTGTGTGCGTTTTTTCTCCATTTTGATTCATCTTCAGGTGTGCCGCTGAAATCTTGATTCGCTAGAGGAACGATCTCGATCTGATGTTCACTTAGACCATATGTAATGAGATCTTTTTTAAAGCTTTGTGACGATTTTAAAGAACTGCTTGCTGCGGGTATGATACCGATCTTTGCCTTTTTCCTACCTCCTGCTAAACTGATAAATTCGTTATAAACATCCTTATTGCTACTACCTAAAGCTCCTCCAGCAATCACGAGGTTTCCTTTCAAATCTTCCTTTTTCTTTGCGAAACTAATCGATGAGGTAGTTAGAGATAAACCAAGTGTCAAAGCCAACGTTACAGACATCCATTTTTTGTTCAAGGATTATTTCTCCTCCATTCATAGAGATCTCTCTTCAAAAAAGCTACTTCTACAAGAGAATCTATAATAATTTTTGAAAATTCATTATATTTATTGCAAGATACATGCCAAATGGGGATAGCTTGTTTTTCAACAAAAAAGCAATGCACCAAGTTTGTTTGGTTATTATTAGGAACATATAAAGAGCCAAAAAACGCCTCAAAAAACCAAAAACGTATCTATTTGGTTTCAAAAAGAAAATCATCTCTGGTAGAAAGAGATGATTGTTCTAAAGTTCATGCCTACAAATATTTTTTAAAGCCTCTACTAACCGATCCATCAAAGCCTTCTCGTTCAAAGAACTGATGAGCTCTGTCTCGCTTTGAACTACTCAAAAGCATGATTCTGTGACAGTCGATTGAAAGGCAGTACTTTTCTGCATGTTGTAATAGTTTTTTGCCTATATTTCGACCACGAAAACCTTCACGTACGATAATATTTTCAATGACTCCGTAAGGTTGATAACCATGCAATGCTTGCAGGCATATGTTTAGTGTCAATGTCCCTATCAGTTCTCCATCTTCCTCATAAACAAATAAAAAATTGTTACGATCACGCCTGATTGTCTCGATCTGTTCTTCTCTAACATTCATCTTCTTACTATTCGGCACTAACATCCGGTAAAGTTCAATCAATTTATCTTTATCCCTTTTTTCAGCTTCACGAATCATACAGAAAACTCCTTCTAAATATTTTATGATGTATTTGATTCGTTAAAGGGAGAAAGAGTCCTCCTTCCCCACTTTTCTGCATGAAACATGAGATAAGGGCAAAAAAAGGCTGTTTTCTAAAAGATTGTTGCTTTTGAGTTATTTTTCTTCCTTCTTTGACTTTTTGATTGTAGTGGAAGGTGCGTGCCTACCACATGAGACACTTCTTGCAAGGCATGCGACGAGGAAGCTTACTACGTAGTATTAACTTGTAGACGCAGGAGCAAGAAACCTCTAAAGGTGGGCAGGTGAGACACTTATACGGAAACGTACGAATGTGGCTCACCGCCTGCCCCGCGGAAAGCGAGCATCTGCAACGGAAATCAACTACTTTCAAAAACAACAATGAATACGAAATCAGCCAAAAAAAAGAAGAAGCAAAAAATCTGCTTCTTCTTTCCTCCTATTCCATCCAATCATCCAGTTCTGCCACGAGTTCATCGATCGGTTTGATCGATACTGGCAGCTTTGGCAGTGATTGAATGAAGGATTTTCCGTATCTCGTCTCGATCATTCTTCGGTCGAACACGAACACGGCTCCTTTATCTCGGCTGCTTCTCACTAATCTGCCGAAGCCTTGCTTAAAGCGTATGATCGCTTGCGGAAGGGAAAGATCGTAGAACGGATTTCCCCCTTCTGCTTTTAACTTCTCACTTTTCGCGGCCATCACTGGTTGATCAGGTGGTGTGAACGGCAATCGGATGATCACGAGACAAGAAAGATCGTCACCCGGGATATCGATTCCCTCCCAAAAACTGTTCGTCCCAAACAGGATGCTGTTATCAAATCGTTGGAAGTTCTTTGTAAGACGCGCCCGGCTTCCAGAATCAACGCCTTGTGCGATCAATACGAACTCTTCGGCATCCATCAAGCTTTTAAACGCTCCGTGTGTCTCTCTCAACATCTCGTAGGAGGTGAACAGAACGAGCATGCGTCCTTTCGTTACTTTTGCGATCTCGTACAGAGAGGACGAGATTTTTTTAACGAACGTTTTCTGATCCACTTCATTAATGAGCGGAATGTCTGTAGGCACCATCAGCTTCGCTTGTTGTTCATATTGAAACGGTGAAGGCAGCTGTGCGCTGATCGGACCGAAGTCTAAAAGTCCAAGTCTCTCACTCAAATACCGGAAACTGTTCTTTACACTCATCGTCGCAGAAGTGAGCACGACCGAGCTCTTCTTACCAAAGAACTTATCCGCTAGAATCTGATCGATCTCAACCGGCTTCGCGTAGAGTGTAACCGCGTGTCTCGGGCCTTTTGACTCTGCTTCCATCCAGTACACTTCTTCCGATAACGGGCAAGACAACAAGTGATGAAGATCTGTCATCTCATCCTGAAGATCGTTTAAGATGCCTTCTAGATCGACTAAGAAACCTTTTTGCTGGACTGTTAAATGTTCTTCATATTGATCAAAGCTCTTTAACACACGTTTTACAGGCTTCACAAGATCACCCATAAACTGACGTGCTCGTGCTTCCATCTCAAGGACTGGTTCCCAAGCGGCTGCTTCGATATCTTCTTTCGTATAACGAAGCGTTAATTTCGTTAACTCTGTAGATCGAGATGATTTAGCTTTTTTTAGACAGATTGTCTTGATCTGCTTGAAGATCTCATCAAGCTCATTCTTCACATCAGAAAATAACGAATCCCAATTAGCGAGATGATGTTCGTATTTTGGGACCTCAAGAAGATCACAGATCTCCCTAAACGTATTCATCATTCCGTCGCCATCCGTCTGAGATAGACGGTCTAGGAGCTTAACGAATGAAAAATAATCGGTTTCTTTTCCAAAATGATCGCTCACGACTTCTTCTACATGATGCGCCTCATCTAAGACGACTTCTTTATATGCTGGCAACAGTTGATTATCAGACTTTAAGTCGGTAAACAACAATGCATGGTTCGTGATCACAAGATCTGATTCATGCGCGGCTCTCCGCTGCTTGTGATAATAACATCTAGAGAACCAAGGACATCTATGGTTCAAGCAAGAATTGGCATCACTTTTAACCGTGTTCCAAAACAGCTTTCCGCCTGATGCCATCGACAGTTCTTCTACGTCGCCTGTCTCCGTTTCTGTAAGCCATACGATAAGTTGCGCTTTTGTGAAGTTCATATCGTAGTTGTCATCGTGATGATCCATTAGCGTATGTTCAAATTTTCTTAAACATAGATAATGATTTCTTCCTTTAAGAAGAGTCGCTGTAAAATCAAACGGCATGATCCTCTTTAAGAGAGGAACATCGCGTTCTAACAGCTGTTGCTGCAGTTGGACTGTGTGTGTGGAAACGACAAGTGGGCGGTCTTTTTCCTTCGCATGTCGTATACCCGGTATGAGATAACCGAGTGATTTTCCTACACCGGTTCCCGCCTCAATCACAAGGTGCTGATTCGTATGAAGCGCCTCGTCCACGAGTTCTACCATTCTCTGCTGACTTTTTCGCACTTCATAATGCTGCATATGCTGCTGAAGCTGATCATGAACTTCTTCATCTTTAATCTCTGTAAAATCATCATCTGAAGATTGTTCAAAATCCGGTCTCTTTTTAAGAGCGAGCTTACGATAAAAATCATATGTCTCTTCATCTGCTAAAAAAGCTGATTTCTCCGCAATCATATCCCCTACGATGCTTTCTAAAGAACTTTGAAGTTTCTTTAGAAAAGGGGTAAGCCTTTCAAGTGTTGCGAGCGGAAGATTTTCTAGCTTTTCTAATAGATGAATCAAGAGTTTCGCTGTTACTTCTGCATCACTGTCAGCTTGATGCGGATTAAGGTGCTCTAACCCTAAATAATCAGCAAGCATCCCTAGCTGGTAGCCGTCTGCTCCTAACAAAAGCAGTCTTGACATCTCAACCGTATCGATCAGCGGCATGGATAGCCGCGAATAGCCAGCATGGTCGAGTTCACCTTGCAGAAACGAATAATCAAACATCACATTATGGGCAACAAAATAAGCTCCCTCTAACATCTGAAGGAGCTTTGGTGCCACTTCTTCAAACAACGGGGCATCTTTCACCATTTCATCGTTGATGCCCGTCAATTGCTCAATAAATGGGGGGATGGGAACGCCTGGCTGGATGAACGTTGAGAATCTGTCCGTTATCTGTCCTGCCTCAACGGCGACCGCACCAATCTGGATAATTCGGTCTCCTTTTGCTGCTGAATTTCCTGTTGTTTCAAAATCGATAACGACAAATCGCCGTGTCATAGCCTTCACCTCATTCCCCTGTGGCTCGTTTATATCGAATTAATAAATAGTAGCCTCAGGTTCAACTCCGAGCATCTCTTGTACACGATTGTTCTTATCCATAATCGCAACTTTCGGTACATGATGTCTTGCTTCGGTCTCATCATACATTCCGTAGGAAATAACAATAACAACATCCCCTTCTTGCACGAGACGTGCTGCAGCGCCATTTAGACACATCACACCAGATCCTCGTTTTCCAGGGATAATATACGTTTGAAAACGCGCACCATTATTGTTATTTACAATCTGAACTTTTTCGTTCGGAATCATATCAACAGCATCTAAAATATCTTCATCGATCGTGATGCTGCCTACATAGTTTAAATTGGATTCAGTCACCGTAGCACGGTGGATCTTGCCTTTCATTAACGTACGGAACATGTTTCTTCCTCGCTTTCTTCTCTACTTAAAATGTTGTCTAAGAGGACATTATCAATCAAACGCGCTTTGCTGAATTTTACAGCTACAGCTATGATCAACTTTTTCGATTGGGGTGTAGGAGGAAGAAGTTCAGGATACGAAAGAATCTTGCAATAATCAACAACACCACTCGTATGTTCCTCCAAGTATTTTATCATCTTTTGTTCGGTCTCACCACTATCACCCTCTAAAAGCCATTTTTTCGCTTTTATAAGAGATTTACTAAGATGTACCGCTTCTTGTCTTTCCTTATCAGACAAATAAACGTTTCTAGAACTCATCGCAAGACCGTCAGCCTCACGCTTCGTCTCACACCCGATCACGTTTATCGGGAAGTTAAAGTCTTCAACAAGCCCTTCGATCACAGCCACTTGCTGTGCATCTTTCAATCCAAAATAAGCGTAGTCGGGGGAAACGATATGAAACAGTTTCGTTAGTACTGTCGCCACACCGTCGAAGTGACCTTCTCGACTTTCCCCGCATAACACATCTACTCGTTTGTTAACAGAAACCGTAACCACTGATTCTTGAGGGTACATCTCTTTCGTATCTGGGAAAAATAGCACATCTGCTCCCGCTTTTAATGCCAACTTCTGATCACGCTCAAGGTCACGAGGGTATCTGTCAAAATCTTCGTTCGGTCCGAATTGCAACGGATTAACAAAGATGCTGACAACGATCACATCAGATTCTTTCTTCGCACGTTCGATCAAGGATAGGTGGCCGTCATGCAGATACCCCATCGTAGGTACGAATCCGATTACTTTTCCCGCTCTTTTTTCTTCAGCGATCAGTTTTTGCATGTCTTTGATAGAATTGATCTGTTTCACGATTGTACTCCTCCGTATAGCGAATCAAGCGTTTCAGTTTTCATGTTAAAGCTGTGACGTTCTTCTGGAAACTGCTCTGTTCTTACGTCTTCTTTATATTTTAAAAGCCCTTCGACCATGACATCCTTCACATTTCCGTAGGTTTTCACAAATTTCGGTACGTGGTGGAAACCGTAACCGATCATATCATGGTAGACAAGGACCTGCCCGTCGGTTTGTTTACCTGCACCGATTCCGATAACAGGAATTCTTAGTTTTTTTGTTACGATCTCTGCCAGTTGCTGCGGAACGCATTCTAAAACGATCGCGAAAGCACCAGCTTTTTCAAGTAACAGACTCTCTTCGATCAGTCGCTCTGCATCTCTTTCTTCTTTTCCTTGAACACCATAACCACCCATCACACCTACCATCTGAGGTGTGAGACCAAGGTGTCCCATGACTGGAACGCCGGCATCCGTCAATCGTTCAACGGTCTGAACAATCTGCTTTCCACCTTCTACTTTGACTGCAGAAGCACCGCTTTCTTGTAGGATTCTTCGTGCGTTGTTGAGCGTCTCATCGATCGAACCGTGATACGTCATGAACGGCATATCCGTCACGATAAATGTATTTGGCGCGCCGCGCTTTACCGCTTTCGTATGATGGATCATATCTTCCATCGTCACGGGAATCGTTGAATCATACCCTAGCACGACCATGCCAAGAGAATCTCCGACTAACAAAAGATCCATCTCCGCTTTTTCACAGATCACCGCAGTCGGATAATCATAAGCCGTTACCATCGTGATCTTTTCGCCATCTCTCTTCATCTTAAGAAAACTTTTCGTCGTTTTCATCATAAAGCCTCCCTGTTTTTGGTTTGACTTTTTCCATAGCATACAATGTTGTTTTCGATGTCTTTTGATAGGTTCTTTCTCAATGGTTATTGCTTTATGAACCTAACCTAAGTCATCACAGCAAGTTGATTGAAGCGCAAGGTGCGAGACTCCTGCGGGACGAGCGGTCAGGTGAGACCCTTAATGGCGCGAAGCGGCAAGGGGCTCACCGGTCGCCCCGCGGAAAGCGAGCAACCTGGAGCGAAAATCAACATCTCTCAAAAGCAACATTGCATAACAGAAAAATGCCTCTAACAGGGCCAGAAGTGCAAAAAACCTTCTTTCCAATAGAGGAAGAAGGCATAGGAAAAAATCCTAGACTTTTAGTGTTTGCTCCCTCTGTCCCGGTCCGAAATTTGGATCTAGGCAGATATAAGGTTTGTGGTCAAAACTAGACAAGATTAGTGCAGTTCCACACGGATACCGCCTACAACTTTATTTTATCACGGACTTTCCTTAAGTAGAAGGAAATTCGATATCAGCTGAATAGATGGAATGTACGACGCCATGATCGTCTTCTAAAAGCAGCACACCTTCTTCAGTGATTCCTTTTGCATAACCTGTGATGGCTCCTGTTATCGACCTTGCTGTAATTCGTTTTCCTAAACTGAACGCACGAGATTCCCATAACAGCTTGATCACACCAAACCCGTTCTCCAAATATTGATTGTATAGGGTTTCGATCTCTTGAAGAAGCACACCCACCACTTCAGCTCGCTTGTATGTTTGTCCGCCTTCAATGGCTAGACTTGTAGCGATCTCTCTGATCTCATCCGAAAAGTGGTTTCGTTCTTGATTCACGTTGATCCCGATGCCGACGATGACCGAATGAATGGAATCCGCTTCCGCTTGAAGTTCTGTTAAAATTCCAGCTGCCTTTTTTCCGCTGATCAAGATGTCGTTCGGCCATTTGATCGCTGCTTCGATGCCTGACACTTTTTCAATGGCCTTTGAAACGGCTACCGCGATAAGCAATGTCAGCTGAGGTGCTTTTTGAAGAGGTATATTAGGCTTTAAAATCAAGCTCATCCAAACTCCTGTCCCCCTAGGAGACTGCCACGCTCTTCCTAATCTTCCTCTGCCACCCGTCTGTTCGTCTGCGAGTACGATGCTTCCTTCGACCGCACCATCTCGAGCAAGAGCATGAGCGATCTCTTGGGTGCTATTTAAAGATTCTCTGTATGTGATCTTCTTTCCGAACGTTCCGTTACCTGTATATAACGAAACCTCTTCTGCGGTTACCGCATCTGGTGACGTGACCAATCGGTATCCTCTCTTTTGAACCGCTTCAATCGTATAGCCACTCTTACGAAGTTCCGAAATGTGTTTCCAGATCGCTGTTCTTGAACAATCCAGTCTGTTTGAGATCTCTTGACCCGAAACAAACTTTCCTTCTTGCTCTGTAAGCATGTGCAACAATGCTTCTTTCATCATGGCTCCCACCTTTTTACCCAATCCTTTAGTGCGGCTGTGTCGAGTGATAGTTCACCCTCAACGATTTCTTTCTCCATCTCTTCTAGGAGCTTACCTAACCAGACACCTGGCTCACGTTGAGTGATCTTTAACAAATCCTCGCCATCTAGCGGAATATCTTTTCTTGAGATGATCGGAATCTCGCTATTTAGCTGATGAAGTCGTTCCTTCAGATGAGCATAATCTTTCTTTTCCATCGCACTTTTTAACGTTATGCTTGATAATGCGACCTCTAAGCCATAGCGGTATAAATCCAACTTGCTCCAAGAATCGATTTCAAAAGCTGCCTTCAACTCGGCAACTTTTTTAATCATGTGATTAGGAAGTTTCCAACTTTTCAAGAATGATCTAACATCACTCACATCAGATAATAACAAGATCGCTGTCCATCGTTGGTCATCGGATTTTAACCTGTTCCACTCGAATTCTTGATAGCTATCGTTCTGTTTTTCCTGCAGCTCAGTAGGCAAGTGATTTAAAACAGAGGTTTTCTTCATATATTCGAGAACATTACCCGCTTGTTCCCCTTGAAGCAGTTTGATGAATTCGATCGCAATTCGTTCTGTAGAGATACGCTTCAGCAGATGAGCTTTATCTTTGATCGCATCGATGGTCTTTCTTTCGATCGTCATGTCAAATACACTCATAAACCGCCACGCTCTCATGATCCGAAGTGGATCTTCAGAAAAACGGAGATTCGGATCGCCAACCGTTCGGATCTGCTTGTGCTCAAGATCATCTCGTCCTCCAAAGTGATCGATCACCTGAAAAGAAGTATCCATCGCCATCGCATTAAAGGTGAAATCTCTTCTAGAAAGATCTTCTTTCAGGTCATCTACAAACCACACTTTTGAAGGTCTTCTGTAATCTTTGTATTCATCTTCTTTTCTAAACGTTGTAACTTCATAAGACACAGAGTCGTGTCTCACGATAACTGTTCCATGTTCAATACCGACCGGAATCGTCTTTGGAAAAATCCTCTGGACGTCTTCTGGTCTAGCGGAACTCGCAATATCGATATCTTTGATGTGACGCTGAAGTAAGAGGTCACGTATACAACCGCCAACAAAATAAGCGCTGTAGCCTTCTTCTTCTAACCTCTTTAATACCGGCAGAGCGTTTTCGAACATCTGGTTCATACCGAACGATCCTCTAACAATGAATAATAGATATCTTCATAGATGGAGACGATTTTGTCAGATAAGAAGTTTTCTTTTACATGTCTTACTGAATTTTCTCTAAACGTCATTAATTTTTCTTCATCCTTTAACAGAGCGATCGCTTTTTCTGCTACCGACTCTGGACGCCCTAACTCGACCATAAACCCTGTCTCACCATCAACGATGACTTCTGGAATTCCACCGATCTTCGTCCCGATTACAGGTACACCGCATGCCATCGCTTCTAACAGAACGAGTCCAAAGCTTTCTTTTTCAGACAAAAGGAGCTTCAAATCACAGATCGAGAACAATTCGCCGACATTCTCTTGTTTACCTAAGAACAGTACATCATCTTCAATATCCAGCTCACGCACGAGTTCACATGCCGTCGTTAGTTCTGGACCGTTTCCGATCAACAACAGCTTTGAAGTAAGCTCTTTTCGGATTAAGGCGAACGACTTAATCACATCTTCTAACCTTTTAACTTTTCTAAAATTGGAGATATGAACGATGACTTTTTCGTTTTCATCGATTCCATATGTTTCTCTTAGTTCAGCATTATTACTTCTTCTGTAATACACTCTTTCGTCTACAAAGTTATGTACAGGGATAATCTCTTTGTCGATATTCAACAACTCTAACGTATCTGCTTTTAATTGATGAGAAACCGAAGTGACTACATCTGATTTCTCGATGCCGAACTTAATCATTTCACTTAGTGAAGGATCGTAGCCGAGGACCGTAATATCTGTTCCATGCAAGGTAGTGACGATCTTCATCTCATCGTTTAGCATCTGTTTCGCTAATACCGCACATACCGCATGAGGTACTGCATAATGAACATGAAGAAGATCAAGTTTTTCACGTTTTGCTACTTCCGCCATCTTGCTCGCTAAAGCCAGGTCATAAGGCGGGTATTTGAACACAGAATAATGGTTCACTTCCACTTCATGAAAGAAGATGTTCGGATAGAATTTTCCTAGACGAAAAGGAACACTAGATGTAATAAAATGGATCTCATGTCCTTTTTCAGCTAATAGTTTTCCTAGTTCTGTCGCAACCACCCCTGATCCGCCTACGGTCGGATAACAGGTGATGCCGATTTTTAACGTCATAGACTTTCTCCTTATAGATGGTTAGTGATATACGTTTGTTCTGGTATGAACCCTTCTGCATAACTGACACCTGCTTCAAGACCAAACAGTTTGTCACGGGATTCGACTCGTTCGATATAACCGTTCGTGAGTGGTGTATCGATACTTTCTAACGTTTTTACAAATTGTGATGGATAAGCTTTCAGTGCTTCGATCTTCGCGCTATAAGAATCGGTAACGTCTACAAACAACTGCGGTCTTTCTGCACTATTGATGAAGTAATAAAATATGTTATTTACCTTGTGCGCTAAAAGGCGTTTCGGGTCTTGAATATTTTTAATACCGGCAGAAAAGACCGCTTCTTTTACGAGACGTGCACAGTTTCCGTGATCTGGATGACGATCCACCCAATAGGGAGCGAACACATATTGTGGTTTATGCTCACGAATGACGGAAACCAGCTTTAAAATATTTTCTTCTTTCATATATAATCCACGGTCAGGCAACTGAAGATTACTTCTTGTTGTAACTCCTAAAATCCCAGCTGCTCTTTCTGCTTCTTTTTTTCGTATGTCTACGGTGCCGTTTGATGATAGTTCTGCTTCTGTTAAGTCGCAGATGATCACGTCACGGCCTCTATCTGTTTCTGCTTTAATCGTAGCTCCCATACCGATCTCAACATCATCGGAATGAGCGCCAAAAGCAAGCCAGCTTTCAACGTTCATTTTTTCTCTGACTCTCTTTCATCTATTATTTTTCTCCAATCCAGATCTCCTCGTTCAAGTGAACGAATAAAAAGTTCTGCTGAAGCCACGTTGGTTGCGAGCGGAATCTGATACACATCACATAAACGCATCAATGCTGAAACATCTGGCTCATGAGGCTGTGCGGTCAACGGATCTCTGAAAAACAAGACAAGATCAAGATCGTTTTCTGCGATCATAGCCCCTATCTGTTGATCGCCACCTAAAGGGCCGGATTTGAAACGTTTAATATCAAGCCCCGTCGCTTCATTTATTTTAAATCCTGTCGTTCCTGTCGCAAACAAGGTATGATCTTTAAGGATCGGTGCATATGCGACGGTAAAATTAATCATATCGTTCTTTTTCTTATCGTGCGCAATAAGAGCTATCTTCATAGTATCCCCTCTTATTCCATAATATTTTCAAGGCCGTATACAAGACCTTCAATGTTCATTACACTTTCTACCGCAAGTCGAACACCAGGCATGAAGGACGTTCTGTTCATAGAATCGTGACGGATCGTTAATACTTGACCTTCACCTCCGAAAATAACTTCTTGGTGAGCGACCAGTCCTGGTAATCTTACACTATGAATACGGATCCCTTCTAGTTCAGCGCCTCGAGCTCCTTTCAGATCTTCTTGTTCATCGGGATGACCTTGTTTCTTTTCTTCTCTCACTTCTGTGATCAGTTGTGCGGTTTTTAATGCCGTTCCTGACGGTGCATCCAGCTTTTGATCATGATGCTTTTCAATGATCTCGATATCAGGAAGATATTTCGCTGCCATTTGGGAAAATTTCATCATTAAAATTGCACCGATCGCAAAGTTTGGCGCGATGATAGCTCCTGTTTGTTTATCTTCAGCGAGAGCTTTTAGACGCTCTAGGTCTTCGTTTGAAAAACCAGTTGTTCCGATCACCGTGCGCAGACCTTTGTTAAGGGCTAACTCAAGGTGTTTTTTGCCGATATCTGGACGAGTAAGATCGACAACGACATCTGCTTCAATAGAAGCAAGACAGTTTTCCATATCATCGTATACAGGTGCTTCTAAAGACTGAGGTGCACCTAAAAGATCTTTTACTTGAAGTCCGTCATTTTTTGAATCTACCGCTGCCACAAGTTCAAAATGAGGAGTTTCTGCGATCATCTTCAACGCTTCTTGCCCCATCTTTCCTCGTGGTCCCGCAAGTATGATACGAATATTATTCATGTGTCGTCTCTCCTTCTTTTTTTGTCCATCTGTCTTTGTCGCGAGTTTCAAACTTATTCATAACGGTTTTTAACGCATCATCCAGATCTATATTCAATGAATTCGCCAGACAGATCAAAACGAAGAACATATCTCCAAGTTCTTCTTCTACTGTCTTCTTATCCTCTGTTGATTTCTTCGGTTTCTCACCATAGTGGTGGTTCACTTCACGAGCAAGTTCACCTAGTTCTTCAGTTAATCGTGCAAGCATAGCTAAAGGACTGAAATAGCCTTCTTTGAACTGTGATATGTATTGATCTACAACGTCCTGACTCTCTTTTAATGTACGATTGGCCATGATGTTGACACTCCTCATTCAATATTAGTCTTCTATATGTTATCGGTATTTTTTCTGTTTGACAAATTTCATGAAATTTCGCTTATAATAGGAAGGCATGACTAAAAACAACTGGAGTATTTTTTTAGAAAGTAGGCCTCCTTATGACTTATCCAATCAAACTAAAAAATATTTTGTTCATCTTACTTGGCGCAGCCATCTTTTCATTCGGAATCGTTCATTTTAACATGACGAACAATTTGGCAGAAGGTGGTTTTACAGGGATTACGCTTATTCTCTATTTTCTTTTCTCGATCGATCCTTCTTATTCTAACCTTGCGCTCAACATTCCATTGTTCTTTGTCGGATGGAAATTGCTAGGAAGAAACGCCTTTATCTATACAATTATCGGAACCGTAGCCGTGTCTGTGTTTTTGTTTATCTTTCAGCGCTTCTCATTCGTTACGATCAATCTGAGGGAAGATATGACACTTGCCGCTTTGTTTGCTGGTGTATTTATCGGAGTCGGACTTGGCATCATCTTCCGTTTTGGTGGGACGACTGGCGGAGTGGATATCATCGCAAGACTCGGACATAAATTTTTAGGCTGGAGCATGGGTAAGACGATGTTCATCTTTGATTTCGTTGTTATCGCGATCTCTCTCGTATACTTAGACTATAAAGAAGCGATGTACACACTTGTTGCTGTATTCATCGGTGCACGTGTGATCGATTTTATGCAAGAAGGCGCATATGCTGGTAAAGCGGTCATGATTTTTTCAGATAAAAATACCGAGATCGCAGCAGATATTATTAAAGAACTAGACCGTGGAGCGACGATCTTAAACGGTAAAGGTTCATTTACAGGGAATATTCGTGAAGTGCTGTACTGCGTAATCGCTAAGAACGAGATCGTCCGCATCAAGCAAGTGATCGAACGTATCGATCCGCATGCTTTCGTTACCGTAAATGATGTTCATGAAGTCATCGGCGAAGGTTTTACACTAGATGCCGATAAGAATCCGATAGGTAGATAGAAAAAAAGCTCCCGATTACGTATCGGGAGCTTTACTGTTAGTTTAGAATTAGTCGTCTTGGTTCATCCCTAAGAACATGAAGATGAATCGTGCTAGTTCTAGCAACGCCACAAGAGCACCAGCTACATAAGTTAATGCAGCAGCATTTAGTACTTTACGTGCTCCTCGCTCTTCATTGTTGCGGATCAGACCTGTTGAAACGATCTGGTCCATCGCACGAGAGCTTGCATTAAACTCAACCGGAAGTGTAACGAACTGAAACAATACAGCTACTGACATGAAGATGATCCCAAGAAGGAACAGGTTCATTGAGCTTAAAAGCATACCACCAAGAATCAATAGAAACGAAAAGTTAGATCCGATGTTAGCTACAGGAACCAACGCATGTCTGAAGCGTAAGAACGCATACCCTTCAGCATCTTGAATCGCATGCCCTACTTCGTGGGCTGCAACGGCTGCACCTGCAATCGAACTTCCGTAATAGTTATCTTCAGATAAACGAACCACTTTACTACGAGGGTCATAATGATCGGATAACATCCCTCTCACTGGCTCAACTTGAACGTTGTAGAGTCCGTTTTGGTCTAAAATCTCTCTTGCTACTTCAGCACCCGTCTTACCTGTGCTGTTACTCACTTTTGAATACTTTTTGTACGTGCTTTTCACTCGCATCTGTGCCCAGATTGGAACGATAAGCAAAATTGCGAAGTAGATTAAAAATCCACCCATCGTTGGCATTCCTCCATATAAAAAGCTTTTGATAGTCACATTTTACGTTTTCAGCTCACAGTTTGTCAAAGAATACGCATGACTCATGACCCATTATCTTTTATCCGGTACTCTTAAGCCATCTTGCTGATCACCTTTGTATTTTCTCCATCCAACGTAAGCTAGTGTTGATGATATGATGCCACCGATTGAAAATATTAGCCAAAAAAGCGATGGCTCCGAGTTGTCTTTTTTTGCAAAGAACAGTGCTTCAAAGTCTGCAGCAGCAGTTTCAAGCTGTTTTTGATGATCGGCATTCGATAGAATCTGACTGCGGTTCGTATCAACGTAAGAAACGTGTTCATCGAGCTTTTCTAGATCTTCATCTTTCAGGTCGACCATGAGTGCAGGTCTGACCGTTTCGTACCGTTCTAGTAAGAGGTTTGCCGCCTGATGAAACGCCACAGAATCGTCCTCGCTGATTCCTTTTTCCATCGTGATAAACGGCTCGAGCATCATCAGACCTGTTTTCTTCCATAACGGTTCATAGTCGGTCTGAAGGGCATCTACTAATAAACGAACCTCTGTAAGCTTGTTTAGCTTTTTTTCCTTCGACCATTCGGGATTCTGAAGAGAAGACACGGCATCTCTAAACGTATACTCAACGAGACGCTTCTGTTCTGGCCTCAAGGACAAGACATCTTCTATATGAATGATGTTGGCTGAAGTAAACTGTAACACTCCCGCAGCTTCTTCATACCGTTCTATCTTACCAAGCTCCCAGATCTCACTCGTTAGCTCATTGATTTCAGACCATTCTTTTGTTTTTGTATGATTTGATGCAAATGCTGGCATAGCAAGTCCGAAAACCATACAAAGAACCATCAATGCCCATCCAAACCTTCTCATCCGTTGTCCCTCCTGTACCCTTATACTTAAAACGTATGAGAGCTAGGACAAGGATAGACCTAGAATTACGGATTTAGAGCGTACTCACGCTTTTCTCATCTTCCAAACAATGAAGATCGACAGCGCAGATAACCAGAAGGTCAAGTATCCGATCAGATCTTGATAAGGATCTAGAATGTCATACCTCGGCATCATATCAAACACATAGTCGATGATCTCGTTATGAAATAGGATGAGTGCTGCGATGGTTACGTGCCAACCCTTGATCTTATAAAACGGCGCATATAATATTCCTTGAACTGCCATACCGAGGTGTGAAAAGATAAGCATATAATTGATAAGATCAAGAGGCGTCCCAACAAGAGCACCGCCAAGATTCATCCCTACTGCCCATATACCATACTTAAAAAGTGATGCCACCGCTAATGCCTCGATTAACCCGTGTTGCTTATCTCTCAAAAAGCCGATGATGACAAAAACAAAAAACAAAGATGCTGTCGGACTGTCTGGCACGAAAGGTAAAAAGTACCAAGGTGTATCTTGAAGCTGATAAAGGTACCAATAATAACCGTAGATCGTGCCAAGTATGTTGATCAGAAGTAATATTAATAAAAACATTCGATCCATGATGATCGTTCGAATCCAGGACATAATCACATGCTCCTTTTATTACGATGTTCAGAAAAGAAGCCGACCCATACTGAGCCGGCTTCTATCTATTATTTCTTTTCAAGTTTTGAGATAAACTCAGCTAATTGTTTTAGCTCTTTATCTGAACCTTTAAACGCATTCGGAGGCATAGCTGGTGGCTTACCTTCTTTTGCGATCTTCATGATCTCTTCAGGCTTTAATCCTGTACCGACCAACGATGGTCCTGAAGCTCCACCTGACAACGTGTTACCATGACAGCCTACACAGCTCTGTTTTTGGTAGATCTTGTATCCAGGATCGTTTTCATCAAAACTAACATCGACGATCTTACCTTGAGTCTTCGCTTTTTCCCAATCGTGTGTCACAACAGATTCCCATGTTAGATATGTAACAGAGATCAAACCTAATAACATTAATCCAGTTGCGATCGGACGTTTAGAAGGACGTCGCTCCAACCCTTTGTCTAAGAATGGTGCAAGCATTAAAGCACCAAACGCTAGACCCGGTATAATAACAGTACCGATAAGAACATAATCCCCTGCCGCATACTTGTACTTCAGAAGCTGGTATAGAAATAGGAAGTACCAGTCTGGTAGAGGAATATATCCAGCATCGGTAGGATCTGCTTTTTTCTCCAAAGGAGATTCATGGACGATTGTTAGGATGAGGTATCCGATTAAGAATACGGCTCCTACCATCCATTCTTTTAAAAGAAAGTTTGGCCAGAACGCTTCCGTTTTTCCTGGAAACTCCGAATAGTCTTTAGGAATATTCGGCTTGCGTTCAGCAGGGACACGAGAGTCACCGACAAACTTCATTCCTTTACCGCGATGCATATATTTCCCTCCTTTGCTCTTATGAAACTTTTAATCTTATGTTTGTTCTTACAACGGTCCGGAAATACCTTGTTTACGGATCATTAAGAAATGGGCACCCATCAAGCCTAACAATGCTGCAGGAAGGAAGAATACGTGAATCGCAAAGAAACGCGTGAGCGTCTGTGCTCCAATAATCTCTCCGCCGGCAAGGAATGTTTTTGCAATCGGACCAATAACAGGAATCGTCATAGCGATCTCAATTCCTACCTTAGTCGCAAATAGCGCTTTCATATCCCAAGGCAATAGATAACCTGTAAAACCTAAACCTAACATAACAAAGAAAATAAGTACTCCAACAACCCAGTTTAATTCTCTAGGCTTCTTATAAGCTCCCTGGAAAAATACGCGCAATGTATGTAGAAACATCATTACGATAACAAGGCTCGCGCCCCAGTGGTGCATTCCGCGTACGATTACTCCAAATGCCACTTCATTTTGCAGGTAATATACGGATTCCCAAGCATTCACGATATCAGGCACATAGTACATCGTTAAGAACATACCTGAAAGAATTTGGATAACCGTGATGAAGAAAGTTAATCCACCGAAACAGTAAACGAACGCAGAAAAATGATGTGCGGGGTTTACGTGTTCAGGTACTTCATGGTCTGCAACATCTCTCCAAAGCGGCGTAATATCCAGGCGCTCATCTACCCAGTCATAAATCTTTTGTAGCATTCATTACGCCCCCTTTCTTGGTTTTGCCTTTCCTAAATAAAGCTTTCCATCTTTCACCTGGCTGTCATATACATCAAGCGGTGCAAGAGGTGCAGTTCCCTTAACATTCGTTCCATCCTTCGTATAACGGCCTAAGTGGCAAGGACAGAAGAACTGGTTAGGGTGCGATGGATCTGTATTCCAGTCTACCGTACAACCTAGATGTTTACAGATTGGAGAAAGTGCGATAATATCACCATTCTTCGCTTTATAAACCCAGGCAGATTGAGTGACATCAGACTCGTACCAGCCATCTTTTTGTTTGATTTTAAAATCGAAACGCTTTGGTTCATTCCCGATCTCATCCATGCTCGTAACCGCTACCAATTCTTGATCTGTTCCCTCTTTCAAAATCGGATCAAGGGCGAAACGGACCATTGGCATAAGCATGCCGGCAGCCATAAATCCGCCAACGCCAGTTAATGTGTAGTTTAAGAACTGACGTCTTGAAATATCTTCCTTTGACATTGTTTTCCCCCCCTTATGCTGTAAATGACGGTCCATCCGGACTTTTACACACATATTACTAGGACATAAACATGATAGCTTATGTTGTCTTTTAATGTCAATATGACATGTGGTAAATATTACGAATTTATACTCCTCTGCCAATCGTTGAAAATTAGCTGAAACAACGGTTTTACCTGCTCTTTTATCACTTCAAGTTTATACTTCTCGTCCATTGTCTCAAGCGGCAGAGCGGGTACCCAAAACAATTGACCTGAGAGTTGCTGTTCGAACTCCTTCCAATACACATCACTTGTCATCAGAAAAATATGTTTAAAATGTCCCGAGTTTTTTACGTGCTCTAAGAAACTAGTTAATCGTTCAAGAGCTCCTTCATTCTTAACATATGTAAAATTAGGTGATAAAAACAACCTGCCATGAAGCTGACGCTCGATCTCTGACGTTAACAGCTCCGTATACTCAGACATCGTCACACTCGATTTGAACTCATGAGAGAAACTAACTGGTGTTAACGGAATTAGTATCGAGTCCACATACTCACCAGATTTTAAGAATACGTCTGCATCTTGTGTTTTCCATTTCATAAAAAAATCTCCTTACTTGGTATGTACTGCTTCCTATCGTACCACATTTGTTTAGCTGGCAAGGTGTTTCGTCTAGAAAATAGGTAGATTTATAGATGTCGAAATAAGTCTAGGAATGTCGACTCGCGGATTAAAGCGAAAAACTCGTGGATAAAGTGACCAAACTTTAGGATTGCAGGCTAAAACTCGTGGATTCAAAGCCTAAATTTTTGGATTGGGTGCAATATTTCTATGGTCAAGATCGACAATATCGTAGGTGCAAGCGTTAGCACAGAAGCCGCATAACCCACAAAAAAGACGACCCTATCAAAAGAGTCGCCTTCACACAACTAGGATGGCTGTTTTTCTAAATTTTTTAGTTCATTGGTCCATTTTGTAAAGCTGTCATAATCCTTTTGGTCTAGTGCAGCATCGATCTTCGCCATAATATCGTTCTTGCGATAGGTTTCAATCGATTTTTCTAATACCATTTCCGCCCATATGCCGTATTTTTTGTCCATCGACATATTTTGGGGCAAATGCGGGTTTTCTTCTAATACAGAAGCGTATTCGGGCGTCAGACGTGATGCGTTAAAATTAAGTTCAAGGTAGATCTCTTCTTCTTGGTTCAAGCGGATGTCATGAAATGATTTTTCGGCATCAGTCGTTAGAACATTTTGTTTGTAAAAACGGAACGGAACGCCGTCTGTGCACTGAGCTGACATGATTATGGCCTTTGGACAATATTCAGCTTTCTCGACAAAATGTACCTTCTCCATCAGTTGGTCATCACTAACTAAATAGTTTAATAACCAAACACATTCGCGCTTCTTTAACTGATAATGATTAAGGAACCATTTGATAAAATCCTTTTTTTCAAGGACCGAAACGGTGCTGCTCATTGCAATCCCCCCATCATTCAAAAACACGTCATCTTGATACTAAATATATTCTCTCACTGCTCGTAAAATCCTTCTTCACTTGTGAAAGTTTTAAAATTCTTCCAGTCTGTTTAAAACATCCTCGATATCATCTCGTTCAGGGCTTTGATTTAAAAGGTTCTGCAGAATGGTCTTCGCTTTCTTCTGCTCTCCTTCCTCGATGAGGAAATACGCATACTCTTCTAAGAACACCGGGTCCTCAGTAAACAACTGAGATGCTTTATCAAACCATTTTGCAGCCTCGCTATACTCTTCCGTTTCTTTATTAGCTGTAGCTAGATGCCAGTACATGAGAGGAATCTCTTCTTTCGTTTCTGCAAGTGACTTGTAGAGACTAAGTATATCTTCATATCTTTCTTCACGAATGTACTGATCTCCTAACCGTAGTAGTGGCTCGATCAGAGTCGGATTGAGTTCTAGTGCTTGTTTTACCCACTGTTCACCTTGATCAGGATTGTGCAGTTTATAAGCTAGCCTTGCAGCCTGCAGATAGATGTTTTCGTTATGTTCATCTCTTTTTAATCCTTCAGTGATTACGTCATATGCCTCTGTTAAAGCCCCTTCTTCTTCATAGGATTCAGATAGTACACTATAGAGGGTCGTATAATCAGGATCCATGTCTTTTAGTTCTTCAAGGCTTGCGATCGCTTCTTTAAACTCACCTGCTTTGAAAGCAGTTACCCCGTGACCAAATAAACTGTATAGATCTTTATGGTGATCCAGACCTTTTCTGTAGTATGGAAGTGATTCTTCAAACTTACCAGCTCTGCTTAGTGCTTCGGCATATCTTAATGTTACATCTTCAATTTCAGCTTTTTCGTCGATCGCTACTTTTAATAGTGGCAAACTTGAATCAAATTTACCTTGTCTTAAATAAAAGTCACCTAAAGCATAAGCGAGTACAGGATGCTTCTGGTCCTTTTGATGCGCTTCTAGAAGCTTACGTTCTGCCACTTCTGTTAGTCCAAGACTTTCATACAGATCTGCTTGAAGAATAAGTGCTCTTAAATATTCATCATCTTCTTCACTTACTTGATCTAAATACTCAATCGCTTTTTCATCCATTCCTTCATCTAAACAGCACTCTGCCATGGATACGAGCAGTTCTCCGTCTTCAGGGTACTTTTCAAGCAACTCATTAAAAAGGTTCATTGCTTCTGATGTGTGGCCCCAGTTCAAATAGACTTCTGCGATCTCAAACTTTTCTGGGTCTTGAGCCGTTTGTTTTATTTTATCTAATAGCGACATTCCTTTTTCTACGTCACCATGTTCAACAAGCCTGATTGCATCTTGAATTTCGTTCACTGATAAAACTCCCTTATCCCTTGTATTCTTGTGCCTATTATACACGAGATACGAGAGATTCTCCAAAACGACGGGGCTTTACTACGATAATTTCTTTTCCGTACCCTTGATGTTTTTCTCTATCATGATGAGTAAAGACGATTCTGCCTCTAACGATTACCGCTTGTAAAACATCACGCAGTCCATCTGTACGGTAGATGCAATAATCCGCATCGCTTCCTGGAAAAAGACCGCCTTTTACAGGATATAGACCGAGCATTTTTAAACTAGGTAACGAGATGGGTGCGAATTCACAAAAATCATGAAAAAGTGTTGGAATCTGACGTTTGATCGATAGCTCGTTCCATTTTTTGTGCCACGTATTTTTCAACTTTTGATCTACGCTCGATGGGAAGGTTGGAAAGATTATGGTACCATAACTGAAATTGGCTTCACTTATTCTCTCCCAGATCACATGTTTTAACTGAGCAAAATCTTTACAGATCAACTGGATGAACGGAATTTTCTGTTTTCGGCAAAAACTCATCATCTGTGGTGTGATCTTTTCTGGAGACATGCTTAGACCGATGCAATAGTCTATTGAACTTGATATTAAGAGATGCCTCGTTCGCTTTAATTCTGTTTCGGCTTCATGTAAATAGTTGATCTCAGCAGATGTTAACAGCGTAGTAGTGCCATTTCTAACTCTCTCACTTAGATTCTGTCGTACCTTTTCGATAGGCAATCTATTTAATGACATTAGAGGACTGATATGCCCAGGAATCATCTTTACACCTTGCATACACATCTTCATCACATTCATTCTAAGAGGGCCCTGTGAGACATAGGAGATTTTTTGAGAGTCTACTAGATAAGATAGAACAGTGTCTGTACCGAGCGATTGCAGCGGGCGCTCAATGATATATCGCATAGCTCGCCTCCTTTTTTCTCTATAAGACAAGTTATGATAGAGATGAGGCTTTTATGATAGAAAAATTTCAGAGAAAATAAAAATGAGGACAAAAAAAGTCCTGACATGTAAGCGCTGTCAGGAAAGTATAATATGGATAGGAGTGGAGAGAAACCATATTACATTCATTATAAATAGAGCTTATTTAAAATGCAACACTTTTTTGAAAATTATGAAAATAGCCCGATATCATAAAAATAATCGGGCTATTGTTGATGGTATTTTATTTATTCACTTTCTCTACTACAGAATCAATGTACGCCCCTAGGTGTTCGATGATCTCTTTGTTCTGTTCTTCTTCACCGATCGTAACACGAATCATAGTAGGAAAGCCTAATGCACTTCCCGACCGGACAATATATCCCTTACGAAGAAGATAATCAAACGCTTGGTCAGCATCTGATTTAACGTCTAGCAAGATAAAGTTTGCTTCAGAAGGATAGTACAACAGTTCTTTTTCATCACAGAATGCATAAAACATTTCAAGACCTTTTCTGTTCTTCTCTTTGCATTCTGTAATAAACGTATCATCTTCCAATGCTCCGATCGCTGCAGCTTGAGCGATTCGGGAAGTGTTGAAAGGCTCTCTAGCAGGTTCGATAGATTGGATGATAGAAGACTGAGCTACTCCATAACCAATCCGAAGCGCAGCTAGTCCATGAGCTTTTGAGAACGTTCTTAAGATCACTAGATTCGGATACTTATCCAAGTAATCTAATGTGTTTGGATAATCAGCAGCTGATACATATTCATAATAAGCTTCGTCACTCACTACGACTACATCAGACGGAACTTTTTCCATAAAGTTTACAAACTCCGACTCTGGAATATAGTTTCCAGTCGGGTTGTTCGGGTTGCAGAGCCAGACGATTCTCGTATCTTGGTCGATCACCTCGAGCATAGCATCTAGATCGTGATTGCCGTCGACCAGCTGAACCTCTCTGACTTCAGCTCCTTCAATGACAGCGTTATGCCTGTATTGTGGAAAAGTAGGAGCTGCCATCACGGTATTGGTTTCAGGTGAAAGATAAGCTCGACAAAGAATTTGTACGACTTCATCGGATCCGTTTCCGAAAATAATCTGTTCTTGATTCACTTGAAGTTGGTTGGAGAGTTTCTCTCTAAGTTCAGCTGAATAGCCGTCTGGATATACGTGAAGCTGTGATAACTCCTCATTTATTTTCTCTTTTGCAAGCTCAGAACATCCGTAAGGGTTCTCGTTTGAAGCGAGTTTTACGATTTTCTCTAGACCTAGTTCACGCTTCACTTCTTCTACTGGTTTACCTGGTTTGTAAGGTTTTAAAGATAACAACTGCTGTTTCGGCTGCATTTTCCCACTCCTTTTTAACGACTATAGACAGGCAGTAATGACTCAATATACGATTTAAACGTTTTGATCGCTTCCTCTCTGTTCGTTAGCAGGTCACTCTCTAGTTCCTCAATCTTTTTAACGATCGCACTGCCTACGATAAACCCATCGCTGCTGCCATCAAACTGCTGGATCTGTTCACGTGTAGACAGTCCGAACCCTACTAAGACAGGAACGCGACAGTTTTGTTTCGCGGCTTTTAGAAAATCGTCCAAACCTGCTCGAAACTCACTTCTGATGCCTGTTACACCTAACGATGAGATGCAATATAAAAAGCCTTCTGCCTCACTACTGAGTCTTACAAGCTTTTCTTCACGTGTTGTAGGTGAAACGAGCGAGATAAGAGCTAGGTTGTGCTCTGAACACATCTTTTGTAGATATCCGCTTTCTTCATACGGTAGATCAGGGACTAAAACCCCGTCAACCCCGCTATCCTCTGCTAACTTCAGGAAACGATTTTCTCCTAATTGTAACAAAAGATTATAATAAGTAAAGATAATTACCGGAATCTTCAATCCTCTTTCTCGAAGCTTTGAAACGAGCTTTACGGTTTTCTCAAGATTCATGTTTTGTGCCAAACCTCTCATACCTGCCCGTTGAATAACAGGTCCATCAGCTAAAGGGTCTGAGTATGGAACACCCAGCTCGAGGGCGTGTGCTCCACACTGTTCAAGAGCGAGTGACAGTTCGATCGTTGCTTCTTCACATGGATCACCAGCCATGATATACGGAGTGAAACGATAATCTGAAGAATGTTGAAAGACTTCCCATCTCTTATTCATCTTTACTCGCCCCCCTCTTCAAATTCCATCAGTGTATGAACATCTTTGTCGCCTCTTCCAGATAAACAGACGACGATATGTTGATCTTTTTGCATTTCTTTAGCAAGCTTCAGACTATAAGCTACGGCATGTGCACTCTCTAACGCACATAGAATACCTTCGTTCTCACATAAAAGCTTCAATGCATGTAATGCTTCTTCATCTGTTACGGCTTCATATGTTACTCTTTTTGTTTCATGAAGGTAGGCATGTTCCGGTCCTATTCCTGGATAATCGAGTCCTGCTGAGATCGAGTATGGTTCTGTAATCTGTCCTTCGCTCGTTTGAAGAAGCTTTGTCAACGAACCGTGAATCACACCATTCGAACCTTTAGATAACGTTGCCGCATGATGAGCTGTCTCTACACCCATACCTGCTGCCTCTACCCCGTACAGTGGTACATCTTTTTCAATAAACGGTGCGAACATGCCAATGGCATTACTGCCACCACCAACACAAGCCACAACAGCATCTGGAAGCTTTCCTTTTTGAATCTCTTTAAACTGACTCTCTGTTTCATAACCGATCACCTGCTGAAATTGTTTGACCATCTTCGGGTATGGATAAGGTCCTACAGCTGATCCGATGAGATAGAACGTGTCTTCGACCGCAGCAACCCATTCCCGGATCGCTTCATTCGTAGCATCTTTTAACGTTTGGCTGCCACTAGTTACCTCTATCACTTCTGCTCCTAACAGTTTCATGCGAAAAACATTTAAAGCTTGTCTTCTTATATCTTCTTTTCCCATATATACCTTACAAGACAGTCCATACTTCGCTGCTACAGTCGCTGCTGCTACACCATGCTGCCCTGCTCCGGTCTCTGCGATGATCTTCTTCTTGCCCATCCTCACAGCTAAAAGTGCTTGACCGATGGCATTGTTGATCTTATGTGCCCCTGTGTGGTTCAAATCTTCCCTTTTTAAATAGATGGATGCTCCACCATTCGACTCACTCAATCGATCTGCTTTCGTTAATGGAGTAGGACGACCAGAATAAATGGCTAGTTCACGTTGAAACAGCTCATTGAATTCTCGATCTTGGATCGCTTCATCAAAAGCCGTCTCAAGCTCTTCGAGTGCGAACATGATCGTTTCTGGAACGTATTTTCCGCCGAACACTCCATATCTTCCTCTATTATCAGGTACTGTAGCTGTAGTCATCTCATGATCATCCTTTCAAGCGTTTCTATTTTTTGTACACTTTTTTTGCCGTTTTCTTCGATACCACCACTTAAGTCGATTCCATGTGGATGCAGTCTCATTAGTTCTGAAACATTATCTGGTTTGATTCCGCCAGCTATGAAACACGTAATCCCTATCTGTTCTGCCTTTCTCATCATATTCGGAACTTCTTTCCACGAAAACGGAATCCCCGTTCCACCAAATTGCCCTTGAGATACAGAGTCAATGATAAGGGCATCTGATACTTTGCCGTATGTCGCTATTTCTTTAATAATGTTTTCACTAAATGGAAGTGCTTTATAGATTTTTTTGTTGCAGTGATCTCTTATTTCCTTAAGCTGATGAATTGATTCAGTTCCGTGACACTGGATGATATCAATGGGTACTGTGTTAACAACTTCCTTGATTTTTTCTAGAGTTGCATTTTGAAATACACCTACTAACTTTTTTGGTTTTCCGTATTTCTCGATCCAGCGGTTGACATTCTTAGGATCAACTTCTCTTCTACTTTCCGCAAAGATAAAACCGATCAGGTCTGCTTTTGTTTCGATGAGCAGTTTGTAGTCTTCTTCGGACTGACAACCACAATATTTAATTTGAACAGTCATGATAAAGCTCTCTGATTTTCTTTTCGATAGAGTCCGCTCGCATCAATGTTTCTCCGATCAACATGCCGTTCACATGATGATCGAACAGACTCTTAACATCTGATGCTGTTTTGATACCACTCTCACTGATAACAAGTGTTTCGTTTTTAATAGATGGAAGAAGAGAAAACGTATGCTCGATATCTGTTGTGAACGATTTAAGGTCACGGTTGTTTATCCCGATCATAGATGGATTGCAAACGTCGTAAACTTGCTTAATCTCTTGTTCTGAATGAACTTCGACCAAGCACTCTAAACCACAGTCCGTTGCTAGTGTATGAAGCTTCTCTAATCGTTCACTTGTTAAGCAAGCTGCAATGAGTAGAATCGCATCCGCTCCGTTCTCAACGCTCTCAATGATCTGCTTTTCATCTATGATGAAATCCTTCCTTAAAAGAGGCAGCGAGACATGATTGCGAATATCTTTTAAATATTGAAGGTCTCCTTGAAAGAACTCGGTGTCCGTTAAGACGGATAAGCAAGATGCGCCAGCTTTTTCATACTCAACAGCGATCTCTACAGGATTGAAATTTTCTTTGATGATTCCTTTTGATGGTGAAGCTTTTTTCACTTCAGCGATCAACGCTGGTCTTTTAATAGAGTTTGCAAGTTTATAAGCAAAAGGTCGATGATCTTTATCGGTAAAGTCCAGCTCACCTTTATTGAATGAAGGGAGAACGGCTATTTCTTTTTCTTTTTGTTTTAATATTTTAGTTAACATGTGCACTCGCCTCTTCTTTCGTCATTTCTTCAAGATGATAATATGCGGATTTCGATTGTAGACACTGTTTGATGATCTCCACGCCGTCTCGAATACTTGAGACCCTTTTTGACGCAAACAGAGCTGCAGCTGCATTTAGGATGACGATGTTGCGAGCTGATTCATTTCCTGCACCTTGTAGGATGGAACATATGAGTTCAGCACTTTCTTGTTTGTTCTTTACAGTTAACTCACTTAGATTTCCTCGGTTTAATCCTGCTTCCTCAGGTGTGTAGGTAAACGATACAACCGTGTTGTTCTCAACTAAAAACATCCGTGTATCACTTGTGATCGAACATTCATCCAGGCCATCTTTACCCGTAACAATCAATGCTCGTTTGATCCCGAGCTTCTTAATCACTTCAGCGAGCTTTTCAGCAACTTCCTCATTGCTTGCTCCGATCAACTGATACGTCGGAGCCATGGGATTTAACAAAGGCCCGATACAATTGAAGATCGTTCGAAAAGGGAGTTGCCTCCTCAACGAAGCAACCTTTTTTAGTGCCGGATGAAAAAATGGTGCGTGCAAGAATGCTATGTCATGTTTATTCAGTTGCGAATTGGCTTCAAAGTGGTTACTTGACGCTTGAATACCTAGAGCTTCTAGCACATCAGAGCTTCCACTTTTTGAAGTGACTGCTTTGTTGCCGTGTTTGGCTACCTTAACTCCTAAAGAAGCGAGTATGATACTAACCGCTGTAGAGATGTTAAAAGTCGATGCTCCATCACCACCGGTACCGCAAGTATCCATCAGATCATGGTGTTGTGAAGATTCAGCATTTCTTGATAGCTTTCTGATCGCTTTAACAAAACCAACAATCTCATCTACCGTCTCACCCCGAAAGCTCATGATACTTAAAACAGAACTTGCTTGAGCATCTGTGACATCACCACTGGCTAATTTCTCCATAAAATAAAAAGCTTCATTTTCTGTTAATGTTTCGTGTTTCATTATTTTTTGAATAATATTTGAAATCATATGAACACCCCTTAATCGTTTTGGTTGTTTTGTCTACAATCAAAAACGTTCAAGGCGGTATCGGATGGGATAGGATCATATCTGCACCTCCGCTTTATACGGAGAATGAGGGGGATATAAGAGGTCGATCTATAAGGGAACATGTACATACTTCTTTACGAAGCATACAAAAAAGCCATGCAGAAATAACCCGCATGGCATATGTACATATCCATTCTCGGCTCTGCTCCACTCAAACTCTCTCAACTTGTCTCAACTATGCTCTAAACTCTAAACTAATTTGCACCATTTCATGTGCTCTAAACTTATCAGTTACATTAAACTATTGTTGTGAATCTGTCAACATCTTTAATGGTCAGATCTACCTTTTTACCGAATTTTACGATAAAAGAATGGTTCTACCGATTCTAAGTTGTATAACCCAGGATTAAAGATCTGTTCAGTGCTTCCCACGAACAGAACACCACCTATTCGAAGCGCTTTGCTAAACTTTTGATAGAGGACTGTCTTTGCTTCCTCCGTAAAATAGATCATCACATTTCGGCAGACGATCAGATCAAAATCGGATTCAAAACGATCAGAAAGCAAGTTTTGCTTTTTAAAGGTCACGTGCTTTTTAACAGAATCTGAAACTCTTATACCAAGTTCCTCTTTTGTTGTATGTCGTGCTTTCTTATCATTGGGAACATCTTTGATTGCTTTTTCGAAATAAAACCCTTTTTTAGCTTGCTCTAACACTTGTTGATCTAAGTCTGTTGCGAGTATCGAAAATTTTGATAGCCCTTTTTTGTAATCTGATAACAACATCGATAGGCTGTAAGGCTCTTCTCCTGTGGAGCAGGCCGCACTCCATACTTTTAATGATGACCTGTCTTCAACTAACAGAGGAATGATCTTTCTCTCAAGCACATCCCATCGTGCAGGATTTCGGTAAAATTCAGAAACGTTAATTGTCATGCGGTCTAAAAACTCAAGAAGCATTTCTGGATTCTTTGTGAGTGCACGAAAATAGTCTGCAAACGTGCCGTACGCTCGTTTGTCCCTAAGTGCAACGAGTCTGCGCTTCATTTGTGCTTCTTTATATAATGAAAGATCTATTCCTGTTTGATCATAAATGCTCTGTTTAAAGCTTTCGTAGTCCCGGTCCAAATGTCTCTCTCCAATTCCTCTGTTTAAGCAAATTTAGTCTATGTATGTATAATATCGGATCGGAATTAAAATTGTTGCGTTATCGGAGCAACATTATTAAGATGTCGACTCGCTGATATAAGGCGAAAACTCGCCGGATTATCCTTAAAACTCGTGGGATTACTTTAGAAATCTCCGTGAGAGTGGTTGGTAAATGTATTATAGACCCCTAATTTTGATACTTAAATTAAGATTTTTAACGTACTGCCCCAATATCCGATGCTCCCCTTCTGAACGATTAGATCCATTATCATCAACTCTTTCTTCGCAATCTCATTCACTTGCTTCTTAAAAACAAAAAACCGGCGCGGCGGCCGGTTAAAACGCTTTCATTTCCATGTAAAATTAAATCCAAACCGCTACTGCTTTATCATAAGAAACAAGTTCTTCTTCTTTGAAGAAAAGACCGATCTCACGGACAGCGCTTTCAGCAGAGTCAGAACCGTGGATGATATTGTTGCTTACTTGTACAGCATAGTCTCCACGGATTGAACCAGGAGCAGCTTCAGCTGGGTTTGTTTTGCCCATCATGTTACGAGCTGTAAGAATAACGTCCTTACCTTCCCAAACCATAGCAAATACTGGTCCAGATGTAATGAAATCAACAAGTTCGCCGAAGAACGGGCGCTCTTTGTGCTCACCATAATGTTCTTTAGCCAGATCCTCAGAAATGTTCATCAGTTTAGCACCAACAAGTTGAAAACCTTTCTTTTCAAAACGGGATACGATTTCTCCGATTAACGCACGTTGGACACCATCAGGTTTTACCATTAAAAACGTTCTTTCCATGCATTCCCTCTCCTATCATCTATGTATATGTGGGACAAGTTCCCCAGAGAAATCGTACCAAAAATTTTAAAAATTAGCAATCACTCAAAATTTTCGACCAGCGATATAGTCTGCTACTTTTAACAAACTATCTCTGGCATCCGTTTCTGGCAAAGACTCGGCAGCTCGTTTAGCGCGCTTCAAATATTTATCAGATATCTTCGTAGCGTATTCAATTCCGCCTAACTCTTTGATATCTTTTAACAGTTCTGCAAGTTGTGCAGGCTCTTTTGACTCATAATAAGCATCCAGTTTCTCTTTCATCTCTGGATACTGATAGATCGTGTAAAGCACAGGCAATGTTAAGTTTCCTTGCTTCAGGTCACTTCCAGCTGGTTTTCCGAGCTGTTTTTCAGAAGCGGTAAAGTCTAAGATATCATCAGTAATCTGAAAAGCCATTCCAACTGAGAAACCAAAATCATATAACTTCTTTTGAAGAGAAACATCTGCTTTTGACGTGATTGCTCCAAGCTGACAGCTCAACGCGATTAAAAGTGCGGTTTTTCGTTTGATTCGTTTAAAGTATTTTCGAATGTTTTGATCTGTGTCGTACTGTTCGTTGATCTGTTCAATCTCCCCAAGACACATCTCTTTCATGCCCTGTGCCAAAATCTGATGCGCACGCGGAATTTCGATCTCAGACATTAGTTTTAAGGCGGATGCGAAAATAAAATCGCCTGTATACATGGCAATCTTGTTATCGTATTTAGCTTTTACGGTTTTTCTGCCGCGTCTCATATCCGCATCATCCACTACATCATCATGAACGAGTGAGGCCATATGGATCAGTTCAAGAGCTGCAGCCGGCTTTTTGACTTGTTGAATGTTATATGTACCGAACTGAGCGGAAAGCAGAACAAACACAGGGCGGATTCTCTTTCCCCCTGCTTTTAAAAGTTCAGCTCCTGCCGTATGAATCTGTTTCTGATCGGAACGAACGGATTCTACGAGCTGATCTTCAATCTGCTGCAAATCTTTTTTTAGAAATGAGTATAAGTCCTTTAACTTCACTTTTGTTTCACCCTATCGCCCGTTACTTATACGAATATTTAATGATAGAGGGCATTGTTTTTAACAATCCACACTCTACAGCTAGCTGAAAATATAGGTTGAGTCCCTTTTCATGTTCGCCACTAAATTGATAATTTAATCCATTAAAATAAGAATTCCAGAACTGAAAAGTGCCCCCATGTTCTGTTATTACTCGCTCGATGACTGGAACAAAATTTTCTCTTTGACATCTCTCTTTGCTCTCTATCATACTTCTTCCTACATAAGACAACAACGCACCCTGCTCGGTCTCCAGTTCATTTCGATACGCCATCACAGCAAAAATCATCGGTAGCCCTGTCTGTTGATACCAGATCTCGCCCAGGTCATATACATGATAAGAGCCTCGTTTTCGGTATGCGTTTATCGCATCGTCTCCGATCAGGAGGCATGCATCATATGCGTTTAACATAGCTTCAAAATCGGGTGTTTCTGTCTTGTACGTAACCTCTACACCATAAAAACGATCTAAGATGATCTTCAATAGAGCGACCGATGTTTCTGAGCTAGAAGTTAATGCGATTTTTTTACCGTCCAATTCTTCGATCTTAAACTTTGAAAACAAAAAGATAGAGTTTACTTTTCCGAACGAAGAAACGGACAGGTCTGGAACTAAGCTGTAATTCTCAGCGTTCTTTCCGTATGAAAACGAAGAGATCCCTCCAATATCGACTAGCTGTTTCTCCATTAATGCGTTTACCCGTGATGGAACCGCTTGTGTGATCGTCGCACCTTGATCCATCAGTCTTTCTCTATCTAAATAAAAATAAAGGGGTATGATGTTCGTGTAGCTGATTTCCCCGATGTTCATAATCTATCAGTCTCCCCAGCGTGTAAACAATTCGTGATGTACACCTAAGTTATCTAACACTTTACCTACCAAGAAGTTCACAAGATCGTCCATTGATTTTGGCAGGTGATAAAAACCAGGCATCGCAGGGACAATCTTTCCTCCTGCTTCAGTTACTTTTAACATGTTCTCAAGATGAATCTTATGAAGTGGTGTTTCTCTTGGTACTAAGATTAGTTTTCTGCTTTCTTTCAGCATAACATCTGCTGTACGTTCTAACAGGTTTCCTGAAGCACCATGCGCAATCCCAGAAAGGGTTCCCATTGAACAAGGAATAATGACCATTCCGTCGTTCTGATACGACCCGCTTGCGATCGGTGCATTGAAATCACGAAGCGTGTGATAATGAAAACGATCTTTACCGAATGAAGCAAAGTTCTCTTCTATACAGCGTTCACGGTCCTCTGTATTCCACAATAATTCTTCTCTGAACACTTGCCAACCTGCTTCTGTTACAACAAGATGTAGTTTGTGTCCACTTTTTAAGATCTCTTGAGCAAGTCTTACGCCGTAAACAGCTCCACTCGCTCCTGTTATTCCGATTGTAAAAGTTTTCATATCAACAAATCTCCTACTGAAAAGATAAACATGACCACACTCAAAACACCGTTCATCGTAAAGAAGGCCACATCCAGTTTAGACAGATCATGAGGCTTAACAAGTGAATGCTCATAGACCATGATCGCACCAGATATGAACACACCTAAATAATAGATCCAGCCCATTCCTGATACAACGCCAAGCGAGACAAAAGCTATGAAACTAGCAACATGCAGCCATCTAGCAGTCATCAATCCGTTTGCGATACCAAATGAAGATGGAATAGAGTACAGACCATGTGACTTATCATATTCAGCATCTTGTGTTGCATAGATCACATCAAAACCTGCTGTCCAAAACAAAACACCAATAAATAGCAAAAAGGCTTCAGAACTTAATGTTCCGGTCGCTCCAACCCAACCGCCGAGTGGTGCGATGGCAATCGTCACCCCTAAGACGATATGACACAAATACGTAAAACGCTTCGTATAAGAATAGATAACAAGAAAAAAGACCGCAAGCGGCAAAAGCTTTACGGAAAGTGCATTTAGTTGGTAAGCACTAACGAACAATAAAGCTAGTGAGACGAGAATAAAAAGGTATACTTCGCCCATTTTTAAAAGCTTAGCTGGTATCGCTCTTGTTTTCGTTCTAGGATTTCTTCCATCAATCTCTGAATCTATCGCACGGTTTAAGGCCATAGCAGAACTTCGTGCGCCTACCATAGCGAGTGTGATCCAAATCCATTCCATTAAGGATGGAACTGTCCCCTCTTCCACGAGGTTTCCCATGATCGCTCCAAGAAATGCAAAGGGTAGAGCAAAGATGGTATGTTCAAACTTTATCATTTCTAAAATTATTTTAATTTTATTCCACACACTGCAACGCTCTCTTCTATTGCTGTTTTTTCCCTGTATGCATGGCCGCAGCACCTAAAGCATACGATTTAACTTCAACGTTAGACAAACCTGCTTGTTTGAAAAGTTCTTTCAGTTCTTCTTTTGTTAAAAAAGCTTCTGTTGATTCTTGAAGCCATGCGTATTCTTGGTAACTTTTTGCGAATAATTTACCGAATACTGGCATGATATACGTAAAATAAAACTTAAAGAGCTGCTTGAACACCGGAACCGTAGGATGCGAAGTCTCTAGACACACGACTCTACCACCTGGCTTCACAACGCGTGCCATCTCTTTCAGCGTCTGAAGATAATCGGGAACGTTTCTAAGCCCAAAACCGATCGTAACGAAATCAAAACTGTTATCTTCGAACGGAAGTTCCATCGCGTTGCCATGGATGAAGGTGACTCCAGGAGTTCGGCGTTTTTTTAGCTTTTCGATCCCAACATTAAGCATGTTCTGGCTAAAATCTAGGCCGACTACTTTTCCTTCAGTACCAACTTCTTCAGCAAGAGCGAACGTCCATTCACCTGTTCCACAACAAACATCTAAACATTGATTTCCAGGTTGTACTTTCATTCTTTTCATCGTATCTTTACGCCATTTACTATGCTGTTTAAATGAGATCAGATCGTTCATGTAATCATACTGATCTGAAATCTTTTCAAATACAGAGTGAACCCGTTCTTCTTTACTCAACATCGGATTAACCCTCTCCTAACATTAAGTCATTTTTGTTAGCATCTACCATATTGTATCCTTCTCTATGAAACAACAATGGCATTTCAACTTCTTTGTTCTTAAGTTCCGTCTCGCAAGTCTTGAGGTAGTTCAACTGTTCTTCACTTAATCGTCTTCTCGTATCAAGACTATGATACCTTGACACAAGTAGGTATCTCTCAATAAACGGAATATATGTATAGAGACCAAACGATTCAGCAGCTTTTGTTAATAATAAACTATCTATCTTTTGCACGGCTTTTAAATATTCCACGTTCGTGGTTGAAAACTTGTCCTTATTCTGACTATGTAGATCTGCCTTCAATTCGTTAATTTCCTGAACCGCACTCGATAACTTTGAGACCAGATCTAGATTTTCACAGTGAGATAAAAGTAAGTAGTACAGACTGCTAAAATAATCGCCTGACAATACGACAAGCTGACGGTTCTTTTTGTTCTCGTTAATTCGCTCTTCTAGAATGTCATCATGACGGTCCAATGCAGACTGAATGAGCGTAATCGAACTAAAATACTCGGCTTCTACAGCTTCATCTAATTCAAGTTCACGCAGCAGACAATACGTGATGAATACTTTGGATTCATTAAAGATTGGAGGTTGAAGAAATCGATCCACATAACCGTGCTGCATCAATAAAAGTGTATGCTGTTTTAAACGTTGAATTTGTTCCATGGTGTTCATCAAATCCCTCCAATGACACAGCAAAATTGTGCTTTCTTATTATAACATAGTCGCCAAAATTATTAGGATTCAACCTCTTTTAAAGACATAAAGAAAACTAGGCTTATCTTTAGCCCAGCTTTTTGGCACGTGTACCGCCGAAAGTTATCTTTATGATTCTGTATCTACTTCTCCGTGTTTCGTGTAGATCACTGCTTTTCCTCTAACTTTTACAGCTGAAGTATGCTCAGTGAACTGAGCGATCATCACTTCACCTTTATCAAGCTTTTCAGAATGGTGAAATCTTGTTTCAGTTCCACGCGTTAAGCCGATCACGTTTACACCGTTCTCTTTCGCTTTGATCACGAAAAAATCTAATTCTGATTTCATGAAGTTACCTCCTTAGTTTTTGATTAAACTTAGTACTTCTGCACGAGCCGCAGGATCTTTTTCAAAAACGCCACGAACTGCTGAAGTAACCGTCATAGAGCCCGGTTTTTTCACACCACGCATCGTCATGCACATATGCTCTGCTTCGATCACAACGATTACACCATGAGGTTCGAGAGTCTCTAGCAAGCTGTTCGCAATCGTTGAAGTGATTCTTTCTTGAAGTTGAGGTCGTTTTGTAACAGCTTCCACAGCTCTCGCAAGCTTGCTTAATCCTGTTACTTTCCCACCTTTAGGTATGTATCCGATATGCGCTTTTCCGAAGAAAGGTACGAGATGATGCTCACACATTGAATAGAAAGGAATGTCTTTTACAAGCACTAACTCTTCATGATCTTCTCCAAAAATAGTAGCAAAGTGCTCTTTCGGATCTTGGTTTAATCCTTGGAATACTTCTTCATACATTTTTGCAACTCGTTTTGGTGTATCTATTAAACCCTCTCGTTCAGGGTCTTCACCTATCGCTTCTAATATCATTTTTACAGCTAACTCAATTTTTTCTTTTTGAACTTCTGCCACGCCGGTTGTCCTCCAATTCCATTCACACAATAGAAAAATTTTAGCATAATGAAGAGAGAATAGCAAAAAGAGAAAACCCTTACGCCGTGTGAGGAGTGGATGTAGCGAGTATTTACATGAGTTGAGTTGCCGATAAAATCGGATTTTTGCCGATATATTTTGATTGTTGCCGATATATTCAAATTCTTGCCGATAAAATTAAAATCTTGCCGATATAATCTCATTCTTGCCGATATAATCTCATTCTTGCCGATATATCGTTTCCATCTTCAATTTCATATAAAAAAGACCGTGAAAAATTCACGGTCTTTTTAAGTTGCCCTATGTATCATTTATTTAACAGCGTCCTTAAGGGCTTTCCCTGGTTTGAAAGCAGGAACTTTGCTAGCAGAGATTTCGATCTCTTGACCAGTTTGCGGGTTGCGGCCTTTACGAGCTGCACGCTCACGAACCTCAAAGTTACCAAATCCGATAAGTTGAACCTTATCACCGCTTTGTAGTGTACCAGTGATTGCTTCGAAAACAGCGTCAACTGCTTTAGATGCATCTTTCTTAGAAAGCTCAGCTTGCTCAGATACTGCATTGATTAGATCAGTCTTGTTCATTCCATTCACCTCCTCTCAAGGTACTATTCTATTCACCTTACATCAGCTTTTGAATCATGTTTTGTTCATTTATGTAATATACAAGATTTTACTAATTATATCTGTGACAAGCCTTATATTATACGATTACATTGAGAAATTCAATCTTTTTTAGGCGTTTTTCGCTATTCAACCCTTAAAATTCCTTATTTTTTGACCTTTTTTTACAAAAAATCTTCCTCCTCGAGGTAATAAAGTCACTCCCTTAACACAGGTCATTTGTTCTAGTAAAAAAAAAAAAGACTCCTGTTTATAGGAGTCCCTAAGTTATAAAATAATGGCAATCAAACCGCCTGAACCTTCATTTATAATACGTTCTAATGTCTCTTTTAATTTATATCTTGCATTCTCTGGCATCAATGAAATCTTTCCTTGGATACCTTCTCTTACGATAGAGTTTAGCGATCTTCCAAAGATATCAGAATTCCAGATTGATAGCGGATCTTCTTCAAAGTCTTGCATCAAGTACCTTAACATCTCTTCACTTTGTTTCTCCGTACCGATAATCGGAGCAAACTCTGATTCTACATCGACTTTAATCATATGAATGGAAGGTGCGATCGCCTTCAGTCTTACACCGAATCGAGATCCTTGACGGATGATCTCTGGCTCATCCAGGCTCATATCGGTAATGGCTGGTGCAGCGATTCCATAACCCGTTTGCTTCACCATTCGAAGAGCGTCTGCCACTTGATCATATTCCGTCTTAGCGTAAGCAAATTCTTGCATCAGCTGAAGCAAGTGGTCCTTTCCTCGAATCTCTACGCCCACCACTTCTTTTAGGATCTGATCATACAAGTAATCTGGTGCGAACAAATCGATCTCAGCGATCCCTTGCCCCATTTCAATTCCTGCGAGTCTTGCGTCATCGATAAAATCATAATCCGCGAAGAACCCTACAACTTTATCCACATCACGTAAACGTTTGATGTCTTGAACCGTTTCTCTTACTGCTTCTTCATAGCTTTCACGCAGCCAATGGTTCTCACGAAGGACCATCACCCAGCTAGGAAGGTTTACATTAACCTCAAGCACCGGAAACTCGTATAACGCTTCTCTTAACACGTTGTTAATGTCATGCTCCGTCATCGCTTCAACACTCATCGCGAGTACAGGGATATCGTATTTTTCACAAAGCTCATTGCGAAGTCTTTGCGTATCTGGGTGGTGCGGCTGCGTAGAGTTGATCAGCATGATAAACGGCTTTCCAACTTCTTTCAGCTCTTCAACCACTCGTTCTTCAGATTCCACATAATCGTATCTAGGAATCTCACCGATCGTTCCATCCGTCGTTACGACTACACCAAGTGTGGAGTGTTCTTGAATCACTTTACGAGTACCGATCTCAGCCGCCTCATGAAACGGAATCGGCTCATCATACCATGGCGTGTGAATCATTCTCGGGCCGTTTTCATCTTCGTACCCTTTTGCACTCGGCACCGCATAACCGACTGAATCAACGAGACGTATGTTAACATCTAGCCCATCACCTACATTGATCTTCACCGCATTGTTTGGAACAAATTTGGGCTCAGTGGTCATAATGGTGCGTCCAGCTGCACTCTGCGGTAATTCATCTTGAGCACGTTGGCGTTCTGCTTCATTATCAATGTTCGGCAGCACCACAAGCTCCATAAATTTCTTAATAAATGTGGACTTCCCTGTTCTTACTGCTCCTACTACACCCAAGTAGATATCTCCGCCTGTCCGTTCGGCGATATCTTTGAAAATATCGATTTTCTCCATTCGTTTCCCTCCCGATCCAAATAAAGTTCCGGATGCTAGTCTTGGACAATACATCGTATGATTTTGTCCAATCGATTATGACAAAGGAACGGAAATTTTTATTGGATCCTCGCTTTTCTCGGTTGTATAGTTCCATAAAAACGGGAGGGCGCACTAGAGTGCCTACCGATGAAACTATAAAGCTTGTTTCGTTAAAAGGATTTCCAAAAAAAATCTCTCCGCCTTTTCTATGAATGTATTAGAAAAAGGGAGAGTTCATGCCTATTTTATTAAAAAAATAGGTTTATTATTTTCAACTGTATAAGGAACGGAATAGACAGGCACAAAAAACGAATGAAGCGCTAACAAGTGGCGTATGTCTTCGTGTTTATCTAATTCGTCCTGGTAGCTTGTGATCGCTGCATTTAGATCCTTTCTGTAATCTATAAAAATCTTTGCATCACCATTGACCATCAACGGCAGTTTCTTGCCTGTAAAAGGACTTGTGACGTACGGATCTTCTTTAAAACCTAACTTCTTAAAATCAAGGCTATGCCTGCCTTGTGCTTCTATCTTTTTAAATGGCGGGTAGTCGTTCTCTGCCATATAGATATTTAAAGCAACCTGTATATCCTGAACCTTGTCCGTTAAAACCAGGTCTGCAAGCTTTACAGTCGGCTTTGTCTCTACATCGATCAATACGTATTGAAAGGTTCCACCCTTTTCAAAAGCATTACCTGGAGGTTCTTGCATATATTTTGGAACTAGTTTACTAAAATCGATCAAGTATTTTTGATAGATATCTGTATCTGCCTCTTTTGTTTTGATGGGCAGAACACCCGTATCTTTTTGAAAGCTCTCAACGGCTTGCTGAACCGCAGTAATCTGGTCTTGATACGGAACTCGATTCTGTGTTTTTCTTTCTTCCGGATACAAACATCCTGAAAGTGTAAATAAAAGTAAACATAAAGGAATCCACCATTTTTTAGACATATAGAGTTCCTCCTTTACCCTTGCACAGGTCCGCTGAACACAACGATAACGATTAGAATACCTGCAACGATCATGCAGATCCAGGCGAACAGTGAAACGATCGTCTGAAAAATACCAGATAATTTCGCTCGACTAAACATGATAGAGAAAACAGCAACAAACATTAAACCGATGGCTGATAATGCCACCCACATTTTTAACAAACCTTCACTCATATGTATCCTCCTTGTCCACAGCGTACATTATAGCATAATTCTTGGTATTTCCTTTATTTTTTCGGAATTAGGAATGTTGTATGATTATAAACTTTTTTAAGAAGAAGGAAACATGAATGACATCTTCACGACTTATTAAAAACCAAACAAAAAAACACCCGGGCATGACCGGGTGTTCGACTAAATACTTCCTGTACTCAAGGAACACTTCCATGATTTAGGTGCTTTATCCACTTTAATCAATTTTATAAAATGAGCCTACTTACCTTCAAACATTTTAGATAATGTTGCTAAGTCAAGAGGGATGTTATTGTTAAGAACAGCTTGAACGATCTGATCTTCTTTTTGCTTTGAAACTGCTACTCCCGCCATTGAAGATACTTGGGAAATCAGCATACGAATCGTGCGCTCGTCACGAAGATTTGACCCGCTTACGGATTGAGCAAGTTTAAAAATATCATCTTTTTTTACACTTGTTTTCTTCTCGATCTTATCAAAAAAGTGTTGTTCACGTTCCACCTGAAGTCCTCCTCCCACTTCCTTTTCACCTTATCGTATGCAGGGAGATTGGAAGCGTGAAAGAAAAAAAGGCGATTGCCTAATTTTTTTTAGACATTCGCCTATGTGTGTTTACTAACTTTTTAAAGAAGATACATCTTCCACTTCATGTGTACGAGAACGCTGCATCAGATCGTCAACAGCTTGTTTTGCACCCTTGCCATTGAACAATACATCATATAACACTTGTGTGATCGGCATTTCCACTTCTTCTCGTTTACTCAATTCGTACGCTGCTTGAGTCGTTCTGACCCCTTCAACGACCATGCCCATATTCTCAAGAACATCTTCAAGTTTCATGCCTTTACCAAGCATGTTACCAGCGCGCCAGTTACGGCTATGAACACTCGTACATGTTACGATTAAATCCCCAATTCCAGTCAGACCAGAGAAAGTTAATGGGTTCGCGCCCATATGTGTACCAAGTCGAGCGATCTCAGCGAGACCTCTTGTTATTAAGGCTGCCTTCGCGTTATCTCCATAGCCTAGTCCATCAGAAAGTCCAGCGCCTAGTGCGATGATGTTTTTTAATGCACCACCAAGCTCAACTCCGACAACATCAGGATTCGTGTAGACACGGAAATTTTGGTTTATAAAAAGATCTTGTACGTTTTCAGCAGCCTTCATATTTACAGAAGAAACCGTAACGGTTGTGGGCTGTCTTAAAGACACCTCTTCCGCATGACTTGGTCCTGAGAGCACAACCACAGAATCCAGAACAGTCTCAGGAAGTTCTTCTTCAATGATTTCAGAAATGCGTTTATATGTACCAGGTTCGATGCCTTTAGAAGCATGAACGATTGTAACAGGAGCGTTCAATTCGTTCTTTACTTGTCCGAGTACTTCTCTCATCGCTTTTGTAGGGGTGACGAGCACGATCGTTTCCGCTTCTTTCACACATTCGCTCAACTGAGTTGTTGCTTGTATGTTTGCAGGGAGTTCAACGCCAGGCAAATATTTTTCATTCTTATGATGGTTGTTGATCTCATTGACCTGATCCTCTCTACGACCCCACAAGGAAACGTGATGACCGTTATCAGCCAAAACGATGGCAAGAGCAGTACCCCAGCTTCCAGCACCTAAAACAGCAACTTTATCCATACATGTCACACTCCACTATTAAATTTTACGTTCATTCCCACTCCAGATCCTTGCTATATTTCCACGATGCTTCCAAATTGAAACCATTGAAAGAAGAAAGCTTGCTGATACTGCTTCTAGTGACAGATTAAATTGGTACAACATGAAAAACGGAGTAAGAATTAAAAAAACAATAGAACCTAATGAAACAAATCTGGATACCCATATGGTTATGATTGCGATAACACCTGCTATGAGTGAGGGTAAAAAAGCACTCGCAGCAAAAACACCGATCGCTGTAGCAACACCTTTCCCGCCTTTGAATCCATAAAAGACTGGATAGTTGTGCCCGATTACGGCAATCAGACCACACAGTACTGCGATAAAGGGAGAATTCGTGATCCATAAAGCTATCCAAACAACGAAGATCCCCTTAAAACAGTCTAAGAGCAGTACGGCGATTGCCGGTTTTTTTCCTAACACTCTTAGCGTATTCGTAGCACCGGCGTTACCACTTCCATGATTTCTTATGTCTTCATTTCTCAATACTTTAGTCAGCAGATAACTGAAACTAATACTTCCGATCAAGTAAGAAATAACGAAGAGTACAATCGTCTTCATGGAAGATTAGTCGTTTTTCTTTCTAGCAAAGATCTTAATAGGCGTCCCAACAAATCCAAACGTTTCACGAATACGGTTCTCCAGAAAACGTTTATAAGAGAAGTGGAAAAGCTCAGGATCATTCACAAAGATTACGAACGTTGGTGGCTTTGAAGCCACTTGCGTCGCATAGTTGATCTTCAGTCTCTTTCCGTTATCCATTGGTGCTGGGTTCATCGCAACAGCATCCATGATCACTTCATTCAAGATGTTTGTTTGAACGCGAAGTGAATGGTTCTCAGCCACTTGATTGATAACTGGATACAACTGATGAAGACGCTGTTTCGTTTTTGCTGATACGAAAACGATCGGTGCATAAGAAAGATACAAGAAATGATCACGAATCTTCTGTTCAAACTTTTGCATCGTCTTATCATCTTTTTCAACAGCATCCCATTTGTTTACGACGATGACTACCGCTTTACCAGCTTCGTGTGCAAAACCAGCGACTTTCTTATCTTGTTCGATGATTCCTTCTTCAGCGTCGATGACCATAAGGACAACGTCGGAGCGTTCGATCGCTTTCATCGCACGCATTACGCTATATTTCTCAGTCGTCTCATATACTTTTCCGCGCTTTCTCATACCAGCCGTATCAATGATCACATACTTCTGATCTTCACGCTCAAAACTGGAATCGATCGCATCTCTCGTTGTTCCAGCAATATTGCTTACAATAACTCGTTTTTTACCTAAGATGGCATTTACAAGAGAAGATTTTCCTACGTTCGGTCGTCCGATCAAAGAGAAGTAGATCGTATCGTCTTCTTTCTCCTCAACGACTGTTTCAGGGAAATGGCTTACTACTTGATCTAAAAGATCTCCAAGACCGATTCCATGTGTACCTGATACACCGATCGGCTCTCCCATTCCTAAGCTGTAGAACTCATATAACAACTCTTTACGTTCCGGATTATCGATCTTGTTTACACCTAAAACGACGGGTTTTTTAGATCGGAACAGCATCTTTGCTACTTCTTCATCAGCGGCTGTAATCCCATTCATTCCGTCTACGAGGAATAGGATAACATCCGCTTCTTCAATCGCAAGTTCTGCTTGTTCTTTCATCTGACTCATAAATGGTGCATCACTGATCTCGATACCACCCGTGTCGATCAAGTTGAATTCTGTGTTCAACCACTCAGCAGAGCTATAGATACGGTCACGCGTTACACCTGGCATATCTTCTACGATCGAGATACGATCTCCGGCAATTCTGTTAAAAATAGTAGATTTTCCTACGTTCGGTCTTCCTACTATGGCTAAAACTGGTTTCGTCATGCAGACACTTCCCTTTTTTCCTGATCAAGTCAATCATCAAATTTTCTTTTTTTATATGTTCTATCATTTTCTTGTAATTAGACAAGTCCACTTATTTTAGCAAATTACTTATGGTTTAGACAACTGATTCTCTACTAAATCTGTTTTGCTGAAGTAACCCTTTTTAAAGTCGTTCGTCTTATTTTTTTGAACATATCTACCAATACTACCATAAATAAGAGCATCATAGAAGTTGCCGCAAACAAATCCATCACATATAGAGACCCTATCTCAATTCGGCCAACGAGTCTAAGAATGATGAACTGATAAGCCACATCGCCAATAAAAAGACCGATGGCGATCAAACTGAAGAGATCTTTTTTACTTCTTGCTAACGTAATGGCCAAAATAGTCAGGATTACGAGAATCATGATCTTCTTGTTCACAAACAATTTTACGGGATCGTATAGAGCAAATAGTTCGATCGATACATAAGAGGTTGCCACTATAAAACTGCTAGTAACGAAAAAAAAGAGCTGATGACTATTTTTGATCACATGAATGAAACCCATCAATAAGAAGAACACACATGCAGCATTCATGATTCCTATTGAAAGTTTGATGTTGACACCAGACAATATAATTCCTATAAGCATCATAAAAACACATTGATTTCTGAATTGTCCCTTTTTCATAAGAAAGGTTGAAACAATCCAGCCCATCCACATGAACCAATAAAAAAGTATGCCATCGTTCATCTTTAGTCACCTCGATAGCATTATTGCCACATGATGACCTCTTCTAACCGCAAGAAAAAAAGCTCTCGATGAAATCATCAAGAGCTGCAATAAGTCGAATATTATTTATAACCTTTTAGTTGATCACCAATCATATCAGCTAATGAGAAGCCTTTTTCTTCCTTAGGAAGGTTCTCTTTCAGGTTCGCTTTTTCCTTTTCATCTTGAACTGCTTTCATGCTCAAGCTCATACGCTTATCTTGACTGTTCACTTCAAGAACTTTAACAGAAACTTGCTGACCTTCTTTTACAACCTCACTCGGGTTTCCGATATGGCGGTTCGCTAACTCAGAAATGTGAACTAAGCCTTCGATCCCTGGTGCAACTTCTACAAATGCACCGAACGTTACGATACGCTTCACCGTACCTTCAATGACACTTCCAGCTTGAATGGAAGAACTCGCTTCTTCCCAAGGTCCTGGTTGTGTTTCTTTGATCGACAAGGAAATTCTGTCATTATCGCGATCAACCGATAAAACTTTTACTTTTACTGTCTGACCTTCACTAAGGACCTCTGAAGGATTATCCACACGATTATGTGAAAGCTGAGAAACATGGACTAATCCATCCACACCACCGATATCTACAAAAGCACCAAAGTCTGTTAAACGCTGTACTTTCCCTTCAATGATCTCGCCTGGTGCTAGACGATCTAAGATCTCTTGTTTCTTTGCTACCGCAGCTTCTTCTGTCACTGCACGGTGGGATAAGATAACGCGACCTTTCTCTGCATCTAGCTCTACGATTTTAACAGAAAGTGATTTTCCTTTATAATCAGAAAAATCTTCAACAAAGTGAGACTCGACCATAGAAGCTGGAATGAACGCTCGAACGCCTAGGTCTACCACTAGTCCACCTTTTACAACATCGTGAACCACGACTTCAAACGTTTCTTTAGAATCGAATTTTTCTTCTAGTTCGCTCCATGATTTTTCAGTGTCTACGGCTTTTTTAGAAACAAGAAGCTTGTCCTCTGTATGAGAAAGTACTTTTACCGTGATCTGATCGCCTTCATTCAACACGTCACTTACCTTTTCAATGAAAAGACTTGAAACTTCATTAATCGGTAAAAACGCGTCTTGCTTAGCGCTGATATCCACTAACGCGTGCTTGTCTTCCACTTTTAGTACAGTACCTTTAACGATTTCACCTTTTTCAGCCATAGAAGCATTTGTTAAACTTGTGCTCATTTCGTCTGTCATGTTCGTGACCTCCTCAAAAATTAGAAAAGTAATTTATTGAACTTTCGGTATGAAAGAACATTAACATCGATCATGGAGTTGTTTTTGCAAAGATGCAAACCTTTGAATGTAATTGATTTGCGCTACAGGATGCTCGCTTTCCGCGGGGTGTGCGGTGAGCCTCTTAGCGCTATGCGCTGTTAAGAGTCTCACCTGTCCCACTGATCCCGCAGGAGTCTCGCACCTTACGCTCCAATCAATTTATCAATGATGCCTTTGAAAAAAACAACTCAAAAGTAAATCTTTAAAGATGAAAAATAGTAAGTTTATTCATGCTCTTTTTTTAACTGAGCTATATGTTTCATTATAAGCTCTGTCGCTTCTTTTGCGGAAGCTTTTTGCTCCCGAAAATGTGTAAAGTCGATTGGTTTGCCGAATACAACTTTTAGTTTTTTTCCTTTTTGGTACTCTCCAACGATTGCACAAGGAACGATATGTGCATCAGATTTAAGGGCAAAGAAGCCTGCTCCTGCTAGGCCTTCTCCGATCTCTCCCGTTTTTGAGCGGGTCCCTTCCGGAAACAATCCTACAACTTTTCCCGCTTTCAAAAGATTCATTCCCGTTTTTAGTGCCGTTTTGTCACTCATCCCACGTTTTACAGGGAATGCGTTAATCTTTGGGAGGATATGTTTTAAAACAGGTACGGAAAAGAGCTCGGCTTTCGCCATAAAATGTACGTCTCGTGGAGATGCGACCCCAACAAGAGGTGGATCGTAGTTGTGGATATGATTGGAACATAGAAGTACGCCACCTGTTTTAGGCATATTTTCTGCTCCAACGATTTCTGGCTTATACGTTCCTTTGAAATATGTTCCACAAAGCCATTTTCCGAAAGAATAAAGCATCATTTTACAAAGCCCTTTCTTTTGCATAATGAAGAATGCTTGAAACTACCTCTTCGATCGTCATACTTGTTGTGTCCAGTTCGATAGCATCTTCTGCTTTTCTTAGTGGAGCTACTTCTCTTTCACTGTCGCGTTTATCTCTAAGTGCAATCTCACTTTTTAAAAGTTCGAAATCCGCTTCGAACCCTTTTGTTATGTTTTCTTCATAACGTCTGCGAGCTCTTTCTTCTACAGAAGCAATCAAGAAAATTTTCAACTCTGCGTTCGGCATGACATGTGTTCCGATATCACGGCCATCCATGACCACTCCGCCAGACTCAGCTAAGAGCTGCTGCCTTTTTACCATTTCGGTACGCACTTCTTGCTGTCTTGCAACAAAAGATACATTATTCGTTACTTCACTTGTTCTGATCTCTTCGGATACGTCTTTTCCGTCAAGAAGAACAGCTTGTCCACCATCGGTGATCACTAATTTGATATCTGTATCGTTCAAAACGATTTCTAGTTCTCGTCCATCATTAAGATCTGCTCCCTTAAGAAGAGCTTTATACGTTAATGCTCTATACATGGCACCCGTGTCAATGTAAATGAAAGAAAGACGTTCAGCTACTTGCTTGGCTACCGTGCTTTTTCCAGCTCCAGCCGGGCCATCAATGGCAATTGATAATAATTTTTTCATGTTTCCTCCTACCCCATACCTATGACTATGCATACATAGCAATAAAAAGCAGGTGAGTATCCCCTGCTTTTTTCAGTGTGTAAATCTGAATTTATCAGACTTAATCTATATGTATATTACCATACATGATGTTTAACGGTCTATGGTTTCCAAAGTGGGCTGTTGGTCGTTCTGATGACTCCTTCGTAATAGATGCTCTTGTTTGTATATAATTTAAAGGAAGGAATCTCAAGCAAAAATTGTGCGGCAACTAGTAAAATAAAGTGAACTAAGGCAAGCTGGATCAATATTCGTTCAAATCGTTTCATCAGTACGTCACCTTCTTTTCGGAAGTATTTTTCCCAAAAAGAAATACTCTATACACTTCTATAGACTCACGCTCTCTTTTTTCTTCTTAAGAAGCTGCTGTTCGAAGCAGAATCGGATAATATGTTGACGATCTTTTTGTGTAATCTTCTCAAATTGCAGGGATGCTTTCTCTCGTCCACCTGCTCCCCCATCAAATACTCTTAACACTGTACAATCTAGATCGAGATATAATTTTTCGCCAGATTGCATAGGAAAAACGACTAGACAGTTCAATCGATCCTCGCTCTTGACGCTATGTACAACCGGAAGAGATAGAAGCATCCCTCCTGCACTCAGATCGAGAATAACAGAGTTAAATGGTGGATAAGCATCATCTTGGTTAACAACAGATGTGTCGATCATCGTCTCTACCCTTACGTATTCTCTTCGCTGAATCTTATGTATCTCTTCTTCTTTTGGAGAAGTGATCATCAATACTGGTATATTTTCGATCTTTCTACCTAGAAGTTCTGTTCGAAACGTATAGACGTTCCTCTCTTTATCTACAAAAGAAGCTTTAAACTGTGTTCCATCAAAAAAGTATTCTGTGCGATTTGTTTTCTCGTTACTGGGATAATCAATATAAAGATGATCGTCTTTCACGTCGAACACTTTGCAGCGATATTTATCTTTTTTGTCGGAAAACAACGGTTCCAAATATAACGGTTCACCCACTTTTATCATCAAACTTCCCCCATACATTGCTTACTTATCTTTCTACCTTATTATGACAGTTTCAAAATAAAAGAAAAAGCAAAATTTCAAGTTACGAAATTTTGCTTTTAAAAAAATTTGATCAATCTGTAATAGTAGTAAGTAGTTGATTTCCACTCCAGGCTGCTCGCTTTCCGGGGGGCGTGCGGTGAGCCTCCTCGGCGCTCTGCACCCTTAGGGGACTCACCTGTCCCGCTGATCCCCCAGGAGTCTCGCACCTTCCGTTCCAATCAACTTGTCAATGAAGCAATTAATCCAAACCTTTTTTCACGATAACCATAATTCCCTTTTAAATATCGTTGTAAGATGGCTCTGCTTCTTTAAGCTTTCTTACTTCTTCTTCATTTCCGTTCTCTGCGTTAATGAAGACGCGGAATGTATCATTCCCTAGGATTCCTAGGAATTCGTAACAATACACTTCTTCGTTAATATCGTTTCGAATCAACGCTTTGCTTGTTTCTTTTACCTGGAACTTCGGATTAAGATTTTTTCTTGCTTCTTGTTCAGAAATCTTAAACGTAGGCGTTCTCTTGTCGACGTGAGCAAGAAGGAAGTCTGTGCCTTCATACCCCATGATGTCGCCGTTATCTAACGCTACTTTAACAGATACCGTTTCAGGATAAATTCTTACCCCATTATCGAGTCGAGCATAAGTGAACACTCCGATATTATCGTATTGATCACTCGTTACCATCTCCATTTTACTTTCCATGTGCTTTTTCAAGAAGTCCTCAGCTTGAAGCATCGCTTCATTCAGTGAGATTTTCGCTTTTCCAACATTACGATCATATAAGACATACAGTGGATATCCACCTTTTTTCGTAAGATCCATGTAAGTAGTACCCTTTGTATCTGGGTTATATAACGTTAGTGAATAAGCGTCATATTTAGCATCTTTACCTGTACTTTCTACTGTGATCTTGACGTTTTTCTTTAATTGGAAAAAGTCGATCGCAATCTTCTTTGCTTCTTCTTTTGTAATCTTTTTACCTTTTAATTGGCTAAGATCACGGTCTTTCATTTTCTCCATGTTGGATACTTCAGTTCCAAAGTCAACGTCTGAATACCCTTCCACAGACTTATCAACCGTCTTAAATCCATCAATGATCGTGTTGTCTTCTGGCTGTTTATTTGTTGCTAATGCCATCTCGACATCCATCCAACGCAAATTGTTCTTCTGAGCGAGCGATTCTGTTTTTCTTAACTCGTTTTGAATCTCAGTTGAGTTTGCATACAATTCTTTTAACGTATTATATTCTTTATCACTGAGTGGATTCTTATCTAGATCACGTACTGCTGCTCGATAACTGAATTCACCCATCTTTGTTAAAAATTCCTCCGTCTTATTAAATGGTAATAGCGCTAAAGGCAGTTGACCTACATCATTATGAGCTTCTGATGTTAGTCTCCACACTTGTGCTAAAGCTGGAGATAGCTGATTTCGTGTATTCATAGCGATTGTTTCGCCAATCTTGTCATGAAGTGAATCCATATGGAAGTTCAGATCATGAAAAGCACGTTGATAATTGTTTTCTGCTTGAAGAAGTACAGCATTCTTTTCTTGATGTTCACTGTAGCCCCAATAGCCTGTTCCTGCTACAGCAACGAACAACAGTACAATTAGGATTGTGCGTATCATATCAGTTCACCCCTTTATTAGTTACAGAAAATGTGCTTTCCGATTTTTTTGATTTGAGGACGAGTCCATATCCAGCCTGATGTAGCTGTATCAGGGTTAAAATAGTATTCTGCTTCACCTGTTGGATCCCAACCGTTTAATGCATCCAATACCGCTTTTTTCGCTTGCGCATTTGGCGTCAGATAGATCTGACCATCAGCAACTGCTGTAAATGCTCCTGGTTCGAAGATTACACCAGAAACGGTGTTAGGAAACGAAGCACTATTCACTCGGTTGATGATTACTGCTGCTACTGCCACTTGACCGATATAAGGCTCACCACGAGCTTCACCATATACAGCATTAGCCATCAGATTCACATCGTTCTGCGAATAACCATTAGGAATGTTCTTTGCTGGTTTAACTTGAGCAGGCTTCGCTTTAGGTTTCCCTGCTCCTTTTGCAGTTCCAGCTTTTGGAGTGCCGCTTTTTGCAGTGCCGCCTTTAGCTGCTCCACTTTTTGCGCTTCTTTTCTCACCGCCGTAATATGAGAACTTCTTACCTGTATCAATCTGTCTATTTACCCAAGCTTTATCGTACTTAGAAGCTTTTGCTAACTTGTTCTTTGTTGTTCCACCTGCTAATCCATCGATCGGTAGACCGAACTCATATTGGAAGTTTCGTAATGCCCAATAGGTTCTCCATCCAAAAACGCCATCGATGTTCCCCGTGTAGAATCCTAGATATTGAAGCCTCGACTGAAGTTCAACCACATCTTCACCCGTAGCACCCACTTGAACGACTTGGTTTGAAAATGCTTGTGCATTGTTCTGACCAAATCCAGCTAAAAGCCCAAAACAAAGGGCGATTGCAAAAAATGCTCCCTTTATGTAAGCTGAATTTCTTTTCATGAGAAAGTAAGCCTCCTGTAATTTAATCTCCATTTTTCGTGTTATACAGATATCATTTGTAATCTGTTTTTTTTTATTCAGCTTTCAAAGACTCATGGTTCACAATAAAGAAAACTTGGCTGACGCCAAGCTCTTCAGGTCTGCCTTAGTTGCGCTTATACTATCTACCTTAACTTGTTGCCACGTCGAATGACATTGTGCTAACAAGTTATACTTTCTGATAGTGAAATAAAAAAAGACCGGTTAAATTCCGGTCTTCGCATCTGGATTTGAATATGGAGTTATAGCAGTATTAGCAATTCTTACCTTCCGAAGAGCAAACCACCATAAGAAGATCATAAACGGGAACATATAGAAGAAAATATACTTCGTGCTGGATAGTAACAAGAAGTTAAACATACCGTGTAGCAAAATCGGTAACAAGAGTGAGAGTGTAAGGTAGATCTTCTTCTTTCTGCCTGTTGAGAATTTCCCTTTGCCTAAATAGAAGCCCATGATCACTCCAAACAAAGCATGACCACTTACAGGGAGAAGTGCTCGGACTAATGCTTCTTCAATTCCAAACGTATAGAGGTAAAAGATGTTTTCTAAAGACGCAAATCCTAAAGACAGCGCAGTTGCATAAACGATTCCATCATATGGTTCGTTGAACTCTTCATGAAGATATGCCCCATAGAACACTAAAAACCATTTGAAGAACTCTTCAAGTGTGCCACTAACAAAAAAGGCCTCAACAAAGGAAGGTACGTTCATCTCTTCGGTAATTCCAAACTGAATAACCATGATTGGAAAGACGAGTAGAACGCCAAATATATATACTTTGACCACCAATGATAATGGTTCGGTCTCATATTTATCTTTTAGATAAAAAAAGGATAATAGAGCAATAGCCGGAGCCACCGCTGCAGAAATTACAGCTAGCATGTCCTGCCTCTTTTCTACTGTTTTTTTATATCGTAACATGATATTTTAAGAAGTGGAATAGCGAACACCAAGAATAAGGAGGGCGGTCATCTTGAAAAAGATATTATTAATCCATACTGGCGGCACGATCGCTATGGAAGAAAACAAATCCACAGGCGGCGTTAATACGAAAGAGACTCATCCACTCGAGGCAACCCTCAGAGAACTGTCTGACATAGCAGAAATATCGGTGAAAAATTATGTGAATCTGCCATCTCCTCACATTACTCCTTCCCATATGCTGGAGTTAGCGCAATTTATTACTTCACAAACGAATTCCGAAAAGTTCGATGGAATTGTCATCACTCACGGAACAGACACGCTTGAAGAAACAGCTTATGTATTAGATCTTGTACTGCAAACATCAATCCCCGTGATTGTTACAGGAGCAATGCGATCAAGTAACGAGCACGGTTCAGATGGACCATACAATCTGATCTCATCTGTAAGAGTCGCGTGCGAAGAACAATCATTAGGCAAAGGCATTCTTGTTGTATTTAACGATGAGATTCACGCTGCTAAAAATGTAACGAAAACGCACACGAGTAACATCGCAACATTCCAAAGTCCTCAATATGGACCAATTGGTATCGTAACTAAACGAGGAGTTCTTTTCCATCACACACCTATTCGTTCCAGCTTCTTTCATGTGAAGAACTTTTCTAAGAACGTCGTTTTACTTAAAGCATATGCAGGCATGGACGGTAATTTGATTCAAGCTGCAACGAACAAAGCAGATGGGGTTGTAATCGAAGCATTAGGTCAGGGCAACTTGCCTCCAGCAACAGTACCTGCCTTAAAAGAACTCATTTCTAATGGCATCCCTGTCGTACTCGTATCAAGATGCTTTAACGGAATCGCTCAAGACATTTACTCTTATGAAGGTGGAGGAAAGCACTTAAAAGAAATTGGCGCCATTTTCTCAAACGGACTAAACGGTCAAAAAGCACGATTAAAACTTATGATCGCCTTAGAAAATACGAGTGAACCCGATCAGTTGCAACGACTATTTCTTCAATAACAGATTAATTTTGGATATCAGAAGATACCAAGCAGGGTATAAAACTGAATAATTGCTGACTTATTCAAATTTATTTCAAGAAATTTTGAGCGTAATCCCGCGAGATTTTGCATTAATCCCGCGAGTTTCATCCTTATATCAGCGAGTCGACAATAAATGACAGGTTTAACCTGAACAATACTTTCCATCGTGGCACACAACAGCTAACAAACAAAAAACCGATAACATACAATTGTTATCGGTTTTTATCTCTTTTCTCTATCGTTTCAGCGATTACTTTCCCGTGAAACCTTCCATTCTCAATAAATATCTCATTTGCATTGTTACCAGCAGCAATGACTCCTGCGATAAATAGTCCTTCAACGTTCGTTTCCATCGTATCTTCAGAAAAAGATGGTCGTCCCGTTTCTTTATCGATGTCTACACCCATCTTGGATAGAAATGAATGATCAGGGTGATAACCGATCATGGCAAACACAGCATGAAACGGATGATACGTTTCAGATCCATTATCTCCTTGTGTCACATACATGCCGTCTTCGGTTATCTTATTTACGCATGCATCGAAAGTCATCTGAATACTACCTGCTTTTACGCATGCTTCAAATTCCGGAAGTACCCATGGTTTTATACTCGGTGAGTAATGACTTCCTCTGTAGAAGACGTGAGGACGTGCACCTGCTTTTTGTAGTTCTAACGCTGCATCGATGGCAGAATTTTTTCCACCGATCACAGCTACATCAAGATCATAATAAGGATGGCCTTCTTTAAAATAATGATGAACATGTGGAAGGTTTTCTCCTTCGATGTTCAGTTGATTTGGGTTATCATAATACCCTGTTGCGATGATGACAAATTTGGCATCGTAACTCATCGTTTCATCTTTACGATTGGTTGTTTCAATTTTGAACGTTCCATCAGATTGTTTGGTCACAGATTTTGCTTTTTCAAATGTTCGAACTTGAAGGTTATTCCTTTTAACTACTTCACGATAGTACGTTAGCGCATGAATTCTTTTGGGCTTTCGTTGTTCGTGAACGAAAGGAAAGTTGCCGATCTCAAGTTTTTCACTCGAGCTAAAAAATGTTTGATGGGTTGGATATTGATAGATGGTGTTGACTACGTTTCCTTTTTCAATCACACAATACGAGATTCCTTTGTTCTGTAGTGCAAGAGCTGCAGCCAATCCGCACGGCCCTCCACCAATAATACAAACGTCTATATTCACTTTTTCATCACTCCAAAAAACACTGTTATTCTTACTTAGCATGCCAAAAAAAATCTCCTATCATCATATGATAGGAGATTTAGTATGAGTTTGCAAAAATTTAAATCCAGCCTCTGAAACGTGATGCTTCAGCCATCTTACGAACACCAACCATATAAGCGGCTAGTCTCATGTTCACTTTTCTGTTCATAGCTGTTGTATAAACGGTCTCGAACGATTTTACCATCACTCGTTCAAGCTTCTCTTCTACTTCTTCTTCTGTCCAGTAATAACCTTGATTGTTCTGTACCCATTCAAAGTAAGAAACGGTTACCCCACCTGCACTTGCTAAAACGTCTGGCACTAAAAGAATTCCTCTTTCAGATAAGATTCTTGTCGCTTCAAGTGTCGTTGGCCCGTTCGCTGCTTCAACTACGATCGAAGCTTTGATCTGGTTTGCATTCTTTTCGGTGATTTGGTTCTCAATCGCTGCAGGTACTAAAATATCACAATCAAGCTCTAACAGTTCCTGATTTGTTATCGTATCTTTGAACAGCTTTGTAACAGTTCCAAAGCTATCACGGCGTTCAAGCAGATAATCGATATCTAACCCCTCTGGGTCATATAGACCACCGTACGCATCCGAGATCGCGATAACTTTTGCACCAGCATCATGCATGAATTTAGCAAGGAAGCTTCCCGCGTTACCGAATCCTTGTACGACTACACGAGCACCTTCAAGCTGGATACCTTTTTTCACTGCTGCTTCACGGATACAGATTGTAACACCTTTAGCTGTAGCTGTTTCACGGCCATGGGATCCACCAAGTACAAGTGGTTTCCCTGTAATAAATCCAGGAGAATCAAACTCTCTGATTCTGCTGTATTCATCCATCATCCAAGCCATGATCTGTGAGTTTGTAAATACGTCTGGAGCCGGAATATCTTTCGTCGGTCCTACTAACTGACTGATCGCTCTTACATAGCCGCGGCTTAATCTTTCAAGTTCTCTAAATGACATTGTACGCGGATCACAAATGATTCCGCCTTTACCTCCACCGTATGGCAAATCAACAATACCAGCTTTTAAGCTCATCCAGATTGATAGCGCTTTTACTTCTGTTTCTGATACATTCGGATGAAAACGAACGCCGCCCTTGGTTGGACCAACAGCATCATTATGCTGGGCACGATATCCTGTAAAAATCTTTGTACTTCCATCATCCATCTTGACCGGAATTCGAACGGTCAACATACGAATCGGTTCTTTTAATAACTCATAAACTTCGGAAGAGTATCCTAATTTATCGAGCGCATCCGCGATTACGGATTGCGTGGATTGGAGTACATTGTCATTTTCATGATGATTGTCGGATTTTTGGTCTGTGTTATTTTGGGCTGTCATTTGTTTACCTCCCATATTCGTCACCTCTAGAGTTTAGTCAAGCTTCATCGTCAGTATACACCTTTGTATAAGCAAAGAGAAGAGAAAATTAGTGATTTTCGCCTAAAAAGTAAACGCTTTCTTAAGTCACGGACTGTTGAGAAAATAGCTAATTTTCTGCCAATATACCTATGTGGCATGTCCACTGCTTTCTATTATGTAATCTCCACCCCGAACGGAAGGTGGAGATTATATTATTGTTCCATGTTACTTTTTTAAAGATAGCTCGATTAATTTTTCAATCATTGAAGGATAATCCATTCCGACCTCTTTCGCTGCATCTGGAAAAAGGCTAGTCGGCGTCATGCCTGGTAACGTATTGACTTCTAAGATAACAGGTTCTGAACCGTCATGAGGTACGATAAAATCAACACGTGAATACACTTCACACCCTAAGACTTCATGTGCACGTACTGCTTGTTCTTGTAGTTTAGCTGTTGTATTCTCGTCTAGTCGTGCAGGAACATAATGGATACTACCACCTTCTGCATACTTAGACTCATAGTCATAAAAAGCATTCTTTGGTTCGATCTCGACAACAGGAAGTGCCTTATAGTTGTCATGTTCCCCCATAACAGCTACGGTAACCTCTTTCCCGCTTACGAATTGTTCAACGAGAATCGTATCATCATGCAAAAAGGCTTCAGCGATTCCTTTTAAAAGTTCATCATGATTTTGTGCGATAGTTAGACCAATTGTTGATCCTTCTCTGTTCGGTTTTACTACTGCAGGAAAATCGAAAGAAAGTTCTAACTGCTTTTCATCATATGATTTTCGATAGAGCACTTTTTCTTTTGCGATATTAATGCCAGCATCTTTAAAGAACTGTTTAGATTTCGCCTTATCCATAGCGATTCCTGATGCTAGAGCACCTGAACCTACGTAAGGAATTTCCATCATATCTAAAAGACCTTGTAACCTTCCATCTTCTCCATACTTTCCATGAAGTCCTAAAAATACAACGTCAGCTTCAAGTTCTAACAATTCTTTAAGTCGTGAAGGGTGAAAGTCAATTCCTGTTACTTCATGACCTTTGCTTTCAAGCGCAGAGATGATCTGTTTTCCTGTTGATAAGGATACTTCTCTTTCTGCAGAAACACCGCCATATAATACTGCTATTTTCATCTTAATGGTCACTCCTAGCCCAAAAGTTTATGTATATATTATATTCCCTGCCGTCATATCGGTTCAGGTTGTAAAAAATATTAATAATCATAACATGTTTTGTCTCTAAATTCACAATGATATCTACATGACATTTTCTTTTATGTTCAATCTTTTTCTTATAAAGTGTTGCACCGCCAGAGTAGTTGATTGCCGTTCCAGGCGCACGCTTTCCGTGGGGCAGGCGGTGAGCCACGTTGGTAAGCTTCACTTTTTAGTGTCTCACCTTTCTAGTTACAGTGGCTAGCCCCTCGAGGTCAAAAGCTAAATGATCCAGAAGGCAAAGTGCGCCTTCCTTGCTCATTCACCTTTTGCTTGTCGGGGCTGAACGACCCACTTCCATTTCTCAAACTGCCCGCCTGTCCCACAGGAGTCTCCCACCTTGCACTACTATCAACTTTCAAGGGAGACAAGCATTTAAAAGAAACAATCTCTAAATAATCGCTTAGAAAAGAGTCTTTTCCAAATAAATAAGGACGCAAAAATTTGCGCCCCTCTCTTAACACTTACTTAAAATAACGATACAGCTCACTTATTGCATCAGATTTCATTAGCTCTTTTCCATACTCAATGACTCGATAACTTGTAATCGTTGAGGAGCTTCCGAACTCAGCAAGAAGAGCTATGAATAGATCAAGGTCAACTGGCTGGACCTCGTCTTCTTCAAACTTTAAGTAGAAATGGTTATTAAAGGAATATAGAGTGCCACCTTTGATCTCTAGAGAATGTAGGCGTTTGGCAAGTAAAATAACGTCTTCGAAAGATGAAAACTCATAGAATATCTCATCGTTCTCATCTAACGTGACTTGCATCTCTATATAATCTTCATCATATTCTTCTTCAAGTTCATACTCGTTGATTCCTTTTGTTACAATTACGACCATACCTTGAGCTGGAAGTGAAAAAACTTCAACCGCAATAGGACCATCAGCTTTAAACCCTACTTCATCATCAGCTTCAGTCATCATGTCTCGAAAAAGCTGATGTACTTTAGGAATATCCTGCCATATTTCTTCCTTCGAAATACCACGTTCGTTTAAATCATCAAAAGTTAGGAAGATTTTTATTTTGTTATAGGTTAACCGTTCTACCCGCATCTCTGGTCCCCCTTACGATCGGCGCTATTATGTCTTAATATCAATATATGAGTTTTCAAAAAGTTGGTGATAAACATCCAACAAAATTTAAAACCTAACCTATTGATTCTTCAGCTTCTGTGCAATCCAGTCGTCCCACTCTAGCTTCGTATTTCCGATTAAGAATGATTTGTACTTCTCTTGCGTTTCTGAAGAGATATGATTGATCGCTGCACCTCCGACACCAATAGCGGTATTCGGAAACTCCTTTTTCAGGCTGTTCGCCCATTCCAAGGTTTTCTTGGAATTTTCAGCGATCGTACATGAGAAAAATACCATCTTTGGTTCTACTTCTTTCATTACAACCTCAAAGTCTCTTTTTGGTATTCCATGTCCTAAGTATATAACTTCAAAACCTTTTCTTCTTAAGAACAATGTAAACATTAGAAGCCCTAGTTCATGCTCTTCATCCACACCACACGCAGCAATAACCTTTGGTAAATATGGATCAGATGGAAGCCATTGAATAAGTTGTCCAATCTTACTACGTAAAAAGGATGAAGTAAAATGTTCGTGCGCAACAGTAATTTTTTGTTCTTCCCAAAGGTGTCCTACGCGTACTAATAATGTACCCAAAATATCAATAATGACTTTTTCCAAATTATACATACTGAAAGCTTGGCTCAAAAGGTCGTTAGCTTTCTTCTCCTGAAAGGATAAAAGTGCCTCTAATATCAGATTACCCATTTCAGCAGCCCGATCCGTATTTTCGATCGAAAAAGGAGCTACTTCTTTATAAAGTTCCCCATTTTGGGCAACGTCAACCGCTTGACTGATCGTAAAACCTTGATTTACTTTACTCACTAGCCACTTTAATATGTAAACTTGCTCGTCGGTGTATAGTCGATGGCCAGCCTCATTTCGGTTCGGCTTTACGATTGAATAGCGTCTTTCCCAAGCTCTTAATGTTCCTGCTTGAATGCCGAGCATCTTCGAAACCGCTTTAATGTTATATTTCCCTTCACTAGGCATCCGTTCTTCCTCCAATAAATAGGTTAAGAAGAGTATATCGAAAAAAACGCTGTAATGTAAACTTTTTACCGTGTTAAGGTTATCAAATGTGTTTGACTAGGGGCTCCTAACCTTAAAGGTAGATGTGTTGCTCCATAGCCGTTACTCACTAATAGTGTATGTGTCATCTCATCGTACCAGCCGCCTCTTTTCGCAATTCCGAGCGGTCCAAAACGTATTTGTCCCCCATGCGTGTGCCCCGTTAATACAAGCTGGATGTTATCTTCACTGCTGAGCCCTTTTGATATATCAGGATTATGACTGATCAATATTCTGCAAGTAGATTGACATTCTTTAAGGGCATCCTCTAGAGAGGCAAATCCTAACGAGGTATCATTTACTCCAACTAAATCAATGACTTCATCATTTCTTTTTATAGAGAATGCCGTATTGTCTAAGATTGTTGCACCTTCATTTTCAATCGTGGAAGTCAACTGTTTCGTATCCACATCGTAATCATTGTTTCCCCATACAAAGAATACAGGTCCAATGGTTGCAAGGCGCTTGATGTTATCTTCTACCTTCTCCATGGAAACTCCTTTTTCCACAAGGTCTCCGCCGATTACAACAAGATCCGCTTTTCCTGAATCTTTAATAATCTTTTCTGACACTACCCGCTTATGAACATCTGAAATAAAAAAGATCTTAAAGTTTTGAAAAGGCTTTGGCAGTTCTGTAATCTTGATTGAATCATATATGACACGATTTCGATGCGCTTCAATATACATATAGAGTAAAAGAGATATACCTGCTAAGAGGAATAAATATAAAAAGATCATTGTGCCCTCCTGATATGAATTTAAATGATCATATCATATTTTTATTTACGCGTACTATGCAGACCTATACGCTGCTAATTTTTTGAATATTTAAAAAGATCTGTTGAAAAAAATGTAAATTTCACGTATGATTAATTTACATGATTAACCAAAATAAGAGGAGAGGAAAAACATCATGACATTAACGAAATTGAAGAATAAATCTCTCGTGACCGACCCGGAGCTGTCTTATAGCATGCGACTCGGCCTTCCGATTGAAGTGTATTGTACGGAAAAGCACGAAACGCTAGCATTCGGTAGAATCGATCATTTTTGTGAGTTAACAGTCGTTATTCAAGGTCAGCGCCACGATCGAAATTCTTGTTTATTTTTTGGTTGCCCTTGCCAGTAAATCTTTATTTGTGAAGAATATTAATGTTGTATTCATGTTTCATAAATTCAAAAACAACATGCCTCTGGTTCCATTGTTCCTCATCACTCCACCATTCTTCGTTACGATCGATAAAATCTTTTCGAATCGCTTCAAAATCATCATCAGCTTTTTTGTATTTCTTTTTCATCCAAATCATATAAAAGCTTGCAAAAATAATAAATCCTGTACAGATCCATACCATCTCATCACTGAATAACAACGTGAGTGGATTTGAAAATCTCGAGGCTGTTGGCACCTTATAGTAGTAAAGGTAGACGAAGGTTGCTAGTACAACAAAAATCATGGATAATCCCCATTGGTTGATGGCTTTTTTCCATCTGTCTTTTTCAGCTTTTTTATCAACAAGCTGGGCTAAAACAATACTTGTCAATTCATTAACAAAGGGCTTTATCTTCCAGTGATTCAGTGCATTCATACGCATAACCTCCTGTACACATAACTATGCCTATACAAGCAGATTCATGCTTTTTAAAAATAGCTATTCGACTTAACCTCACTTTAAGATCCATTCCTGTAGAAACCGATCAAAAAATACCAACGATCGTTTCGAAAAATCGTAAATAAACTTAACAAAATAAAGACCGTTTGGAATATCTTCTCCAGACGGTCTTTATTCTTCGATTTCTACTTGTTCAACACCTTTTCGATCTTCGCTTTGTACAGGTATATAAAGATCTTTAGCCCACAATTTATAGGTAACCGTAATTCCAATCAAAAGAATAAAAGCAGCTAAGAGTATGCGTGTCACTAAAAAAGTGGTATTCCTCTTTACTTTTTTAGCGTTTTTTTGCTTTCTTTCATTTTCTCTCTTTTTCCCGTGAACTTCTGTTCTCGAAGGCAAAGAATGAACATGTTGTACAGCCGCCGGATGGTCTACTGTTTTATTTCTCAAACTCTCCGCTTGATCGTTCTTCATCCTGATCCACACTCCCACTCTCGCTGTTCGTAATATTGTTGTTGCTATTGTTTTGTTTCGCTATCCAGCATCCTGAAATAAAATCAATCAGGAAATGAGCGATGAAAGGCACCCAAATGTTATCCGTCATCTCATAGATCAGACCCAGCCAAAAACTTAAACCACATACAATACTAAAAAGAACAGGTTTTTTTATATAACGAACATGCAGGACAGCGAAGATCATACTCGTTATAAACAGACCCAATAAAGATTGTAAGACTCCTCGGAATAACCACTCTTCAGCAAAAGCAATTACTCCCGTGAGGAAAAAGATATGCCTGTAAGAGAGAGATCCAAATATCTTTTCATTGATTCCACCATCATCTAACCATTCTTCAGGCAACCATTTTTTTAACTGAATGGATAAAAAAGGTAGGAACAACCCTGTACTTATTCCAACCAACCATTCGTACCCAGTCAGATCTAGGTCATTCAGCTTCCATGGAAAAGAAACGTTAAAGAAGAAGGCTAGAGCAAACGCGGCTACGATAAACAAACTTTGTGAAAAATAGACGTTTAACAAAAGTTCTCTTGGTGTAATCTGGTCGATCCAGTTGTTTTTTTCAGAATTCCTCATCCTCTAGTAGTACACTTCCTGTCTTAAAAGTCGTCTTAGTTCCTCTTCCCATAATCCATAAGATGTGTTAAATGACGCTTGTTTTCCATAAAAGTGCGAAAGGTCTGTACCACAGTAACCACAGCAAAGTGTATCAGGTTTAGGTTTAGGTTCAGGTTCTCCAAAATATTTCAGCAGCCCACTTCTTTTACACGCATGACTCGTTGCCCACTTTTCTATCGCCTTTAATGATTCTATTTTATCAGCTTTTCTAGTCTCAATCGTAGATTTTATTTTTGAGATCAACGCATTTTTTTCATGAACCTCTAGATTTCTTTTATCAAGAACACCCGCTTTTTTTAAGTGATATTCCATGAACCGTTGACCTGTTTCGGATAATCCAACAAGTTTCAGTTTTTCTCTGTACGTATGTTCTTTTACTTGTTCGTGGTCAGAAAACAAATAATCGATTTGTATGAGATCAGGCAGTTCTTGATCAATAAAATGATAAGGTATCTCAAGATCTGCCCGATGATACAGCAGGACGGCGACAGAAGATTTCGAGTCTCTACCCGCTCTCCCGATCTCCTGAAGATACCCTTCGATCGTAGAAGGTGTTTGAAAATGGATTACAAATCTGATGTCCGATTTATTAATTCCCATTCCAAACGCATTTGTACAAACAATAATGTTCAGTTGTGATTCAAGAAACTGTTTTTGAACAAGAAGTCGTTCATTCGCGTTCATACCACCATGATAAAAAGCGACGCCTTCTATTTCATGATCTTGAAATTGTTTAACGAGAGCTTCTGCCCCCATCCTCGTATTCGTATAAATGATGCCTGGGCCTTCGAGCTGCTGAACAAGCTTGATCGCTCGTTCCACTTTTTCATCATGCTCATCAAAGTGTTCAACAAAGATAGATATGTTCGGACGGTTCACACTATGAATATGTACTTCTGCGTTTTTCATGTCGAGATGATGAAGGATGTCATCTTGTACTTTCTTTGTTGCAGTCGCTGTTAATGCGAGACAAAGCGGATTTCCCATCGCTTTTTTCATATCTGATAGCTCTAGATAAAAGGGACGAAACTCATGACCCCATTGTGAGATGCAATGGGCTTCATCCACAACAAATAAAGACCATCTAACTGACAGTAGGATAGAACGGATGTAAGAATTTTGAAGAATTTCAGGACTCACGAACACAAACTGATAATCTTGTATCCTCTTTAAGATGTTTTGTTTCTCACCCTGGTCTAAAAAGCTGTTTAGAGCGATGGTTCTCTTAAACCCAGCTTGTTTGAACTGATCTACTTGATCTTCCATCAATGAAACCAACGGAGAAATGATAAGAGCTCTTCCTTTTAGAAGATGTGCTGTCATCTGGTAGATGAGTGTTTTCCCCGTTCCAGTCGGCAGCATTCCTAACACATCATTCCCTTTAAGCAGGTCTTCCACAATCTCTTTTTGTCCAGATCTAAACGTTGAAAATCCGTATAATTCTTTAAGCGCCGCTTCCAGTTGCATGTTTACCACCTTCTTTTGCGAGTACTAACCTGATTTGAAAATAAGACAGATGTGGAAAGGCGTCTTTAAATGGACGAAGTTTCGTTTCATTTGTTTTGCTGTAGAAGTGTTTCAATTTCAAAACTTCTTGTTCATCGATGTAAGGTATTATTGAAAAGTCAGGCACTTCTCTTGCGATTTCGACAAGATGATCTTCCAGTGTACTCATCTTAAGATTTCGAACACTCATGATTTCTTCTATAGATTTATTACTTCTTAACATTTTAAAAGTTAGCGATGCTGAATTCGTTAACGCGGGAGCCTGTGTATAGGTACCTATTAAAGAGTGAAGCATGGGGAAATTCTCCTTTTCATAAACAATTTTGTGTATGAGAGAATGCAAGACCGCCCGGAAACGTAGGACTGTCTCTTCCTGACTCAAGTCTTCAACACGTGATAACTGCTCAAAAGTACTGCCGATTCTATGATAGCCAGATAGTTTCTTTACAAATAGATCAGCTGATTTAGGTCCATGTTCTAACAGTATTCGAGATACCTCCCGATAAACTTTTTCCGCATGAATCTTTCTCTCTGACTCAGACTTAGGAAATATAGATTTTACTTTATGGATCACAGCGTAATCTCTGACTACCGGTGAATAATTAAAATGACCGTAAAGTGAATTAGAAAGAGCTTGTACATATAACGTGATTACTTGCCAACATGAAGTCTCAATTGAAGCATATTTCAGTCCGTTTAAATGTTTTAAGTAGGATAATCTATCATTCTCATACTTAAGTAACTCTTCACCTTTTTCAGTAAGAACGTAAACATGATTCTCTAAAGTTTTTATATATTTTTCTTTTATCAAGCTATGGATGGACTCAGTAAAAGTATCATGTGCCATGCCCTTAAAAGCAGCATAATATCGTTCAATGCCAAACCATTGACTGTCAGACAAGGATTGCGCTGTTTTCTTTCCTGTAACCATATAATAGACGCCCGAGCTTTTTCTACTTCCGTTTACTTTTTGAAAAATATCTAATAAAACAACATGACAAATATCTATAATAAATCACCACACTTTATCATATAATCTATCTTATCAGATTTAAGGAAATTTAAGAGTAAAAGTGTTATATTAAGAGGAAGATTGGGAATAAAAGATATGACGAGGTCCTAATTTTCTATTGAAATGTAGAGGGATACTTATTACAATATGATTAGTAGACCCTTAATTTAAAATGGTTAAATATGTAAGCGGGTATTTTTTCAATTCCTTAGGAGGTATTCATTATGCCAAAGTATACGATTGTTGACAAAGAAACTTGTATCGCATGTGGAGCATGCGGAGCTGCAGCACCAGACATTTACGATTATGACGACGAAGGAATTGCGTTTGTAACTCTTGACGATAACCAAGGAATCGTTGAAATTCCAGATGTATTGTTAGAAGATATGCAAGATGCATTCGAAGGCTGTCCTACAGACTCCATCAAAGTATCTGATGAGTCATTCGATGGTGATGCATTAAAATTTGAATAGTTTTATTCATACCAGAACCCTCTTTTATTAGAGGGTTTTTTATTTATTTTATTAAGGATGATTCTCATTGTCAATTCGTTTTCTTATATTTTGAAACCGCTATCTTAAAAATCATAGTTGTACCTATCGTCAGAATGTGATAAATTATCAAAATATTGATGCTATTCATAAAGATAGACAAGGGGTGGAACTGTGACAGCAACCGTATTAGTCTGTGATGGAATAACGAGTGAAGGTGTTGAACCGTTAGTAAAACTTGAAGGCGTTGAGCTGATTTTCGGAAAACTAGATGAACTTACTCAACCCGAAAACATTCAAGGTATTATGGTAAGAAGTGCAACAAAGATTACTGAAGATGTACTGAATCAACTGCCAGCGCTTCAGATCATCGCACGAGCTGGTGTTGGTGTAGATAATATCGATCTGAACGCAGCAACAAAAAGAGGTGTGCTCGTCGTAAATGCACCTGAAGGAAACACCATTTCAACAGCAGAACATACTTGGGCCATGATGATGGCATTAGTCCGTAACATTCCACAAGCAAATCAATCTGTCAAACAAGGTGAGTGGAACCGCAAAAAGTATACGGGCCAAGAACTCTACCAGAAAACACTCGGTATAGTCGGCATGGGAAGAATTGGCTCAGAGCTTGCAAAGCGCGCGAAGAGTTTCTCCATGAACGTACTTGTATTCGACCCTTATTTTCCGAAAGAAAAACAAAAAGAACTATCTGTTACTTCTGTTGATCTTGATACGTTAATCCAACAGAGTGACGTTATCACCGTTCATACCCCGCTTACAAAAGATACCCATAAACTATTAAATCTTGATAACTTAAAATACGCTAAAAAAGGTGCGTTCATCTTAAACTGTGCTCGTGGAGGCATCATCGATGAGGAAGCCCTTCTTCACTACTTAGATATTGAACATCTAGCTGGATGTGCTCTTGATGTCTTTGAACAAGAACCACCCGTCAGCCGCTCTTTAGTCGATCATCCTAAAGTAATCGTAACACCTCATATTGCTGCATCAACGGTACAAGCGCAAAAGAATGTTGCTTACATGGCAAGCGATGAGATTCGATCTCATTTCTTACACCAACCATTAAAACACGCGGTGAACTTCCCTTCACTTTCAAAAGATACGTATGAGAAACTGATTGCTTATTATGATTTCTCACATCTTCTTGGTTCTTTTACGACGCAGTTCTTTAAAGAACCCGTTTCAGAGATTTCGATCGGATATGGTGGATCCTTATCTGAAACTGATACTTCTTCCCTTACACGCAGTTTTTTGTGTGGCTTTTTAAAAACGAGACTAGACCGCCCTGTTAACGATGTAAACAGTATGGTGGCCGCCAAGGAACAAGGAATTGTTGTCGGTGAAAAGCATGGGACAGATGATCACGGTTATCCGAATATCATCCATGTAAAAGTCACAGGTCTGAATACAACATTTACACTTTCGGCAACACTTGTTAAAGGCTTTGGAGGCCGAATTATCAAGTTGAACGGGTATACGGTTGACTTTGTACCACAAGGATCTCTTCTTTACATCGAGCATCGTGACACTCCAGGAATCATCGGAAAAGTAGGAGCATTTTTAGGAGAACGAAACATCAATATCGCAACGATGCACGTCGGGCGTAAATCAGCAGGTGGTGAGGCGATGATGGTCCTTACCTTTGACACGCAGCTTCCGGAATCTACTCAGAAGGATCTCGTGAGCATTGAAGATCTTCTTGTTTGCAAACCTTTAGATCTATAGGATAGAAATAACAAAAAGCTCTGCATGAATTTTGCAGAGCTTTTTCTTCGTGATTAACCTAATTCAACTTCTTTTCTTTCTCCATTCTGAAAAGTCATCAACTTTGTATAACCGATCTCTTTTGCGAGCTTAATCGTCGACTCATAGTTCTCTCCCACCTGGTGAGGTTCATGAGCATCTGAAGAGAGGACGATCGGTATTCCTTTTTTATAGCAAAGGGATAAAAGTTCTGGCTCTGGATAGATTCGTCCGACCGGTTTTCTTAGACCAGCAGATGAGATCTCTACACATGTTTTTGAATTTTTTAACGCATCCGTGATGCGCTCATACTGTTCAAAAAGAAATTCTTGATCAGTTGGGACATATTTAAAGATCTTGACTAGATCAATATGTCCAACGATATCAAATAGGTTTGATTCTGCGAGTGTTACGATTTGATCATAGTAGGAACGATATGTTTCATAAAGATCACGACGATCCCATTCTTTGCGATATTCTGCAAGGTCTATTCCGAAATCATCGACCCAATGCACAGATCCAATCACATAATCGAATGGATACGTTTTTATAAAAGTCTCCATCTCATCATGTCTTCCTGGCGTATAATCCATTTCAATCGACATGCGGACGTCCAATTCCAACTGATCTGCTCTTTTAAAGAGATTCACATAATCATCCATCTTGTAATAGCGTCTTTCTTCCATCCATGGTTTAGATACGATGTTTTTTGTTTCATAAAAGTGATAAGCGTGTTCAGAGATCCCAAACTCTTGTATTCCCTTCTCTTTTGCCGTGTCTACAAACTGTTTTAGATAATCGATCGTCAATGTCCCTTTTTCGAGATGAGAATGGTAATCTGTTAGCATATTAATCTCCTTTTTAAAACGTTTTACCATATGTACCATGAAATCATTGAACGTTCAAGTGTTTATGCTCCCAATTTACCTCCGATAAATAAGACGCTTAAGCACATCATTAAAAAAATCACAGCAAAAAAACGGTTCAGATAATCTCGCATTTTGCCCTCCTAGGTAAAAGTAAAATCAACTTTATCATCCTATTCAGCTTTTCAACTTTTTGAACCGGTTTTTAAAGAAAAAAAGCTCCCTATTCAAAGGCAGCTTTTTGGCTAACATCCTTATTTATATAATTTTCCATTACATAAAGAAGTGGTTTGTAAAGAACGATAAAGAACACTACGTTGCCGATCGCATGATTTAGATCAAAAGGAAGACTCGCTAAGTAATATGGCCAGAATTTCTGCATGATGATTCCGCCAAAGAGAACGGACATGATAAAACCAAACAAAAAGCCACAAAACCCAGCATAGATAGGCAGCAACAACCAAGGAATCTTATGTCTATATCTGCCTAAGTATGCGCTCATAACGGCAATCAGCCCCCATGCAAACATCTGACCGAACGTCCACAAGCCATGTCCTAAAAATAGATTGGTTGTGATCGTACTTAGTATCGCAAGTAAGAGCCCTTGAGCTGGACCGAGTACGAATGAAGCAAGAATCAGTATCGTCGTATTCGGCTGAACATTCGGTATCATAGCAAAGGCGATTCTACCCACTGTTAATATCGCAGCTAGTAATGCGATGATCGTTATTCTTTTTACCGTAAGCTTATTCATACTTGTGAAGATCAAATTCTACGACATCGCCAGGTTTTAACGTGATTTCTTTAGCACCCTTCATCGCTTCTTCACCGTTTACAGAGAAGAACCATGATGTTTTGTCCTGTTCGCTCCCCGCCACTCCTTCGATACTGCTTATAAATGCTCCATCGTACTGTGTTTCAATCTTAAAATTATCTTGCATCACGTCCATGATCGTCGCATCTTTTGCAATCTCAATTTTCTTTTCTGTAACCTTTTCTTTTCCGTTATCTTTTGTGATTTGAACCGTTACTTGCTCTTTTTTCGTTTCTTCTTGTTTAGGCTGATCAGCCGTTTCCTTCGTTTCAGTCGTTCCACAGCCCACCAACATCATCATCATTGTTGCTAATACTAAAAGTAATTTTTTCATGATTTACCTCTTTCTGTTATAAAAACGCTTTGTTTGGTACTACACAATTTACTTTACGCAACTAAAAAAATCCCCTTCGGCTACGAAGGAGATTAATAGTATACAGGCAGAAAACAGCAACCGGCCCCGGTACTGTTAAACACCCCCCTATCCTCGTAGGTCATGTCATGTAACAAACAGGCAGGTCTCCTGGCTCTTGATCATCGTCTCCTAACGCCTTCCCGTTTTCACAGTGGCGATACTCTAGGATTCTCACAATTACAGTGGCGGGACCGCAACGGCATCTAACCGTTTTCCCTATTAAGCTCGTCCAATAAAGGACTGCACCTGTTTAACACGTATGAAATTTTTATGAAATCACAATTCCTATTATAAACATATTGGAGAAATTTGTGAAATCCTTTTTTAAAAACGGCTTTTGTTCCTTATGAAACAAGATTAATCGGGACGTATTGCTAATTTATTTCAACGTTCGCGGAACAACGAAAGAAAATGTCGTACCTTCATTATTCTTACTATGAACGCTGATCTGACCACCATGTGCTTCCACAATGTTTCTTGCAATGGCAAGACCAAGACCCGTTCCACCAGATTTTCCTCTTGTTCTTGCTTTGTCCCCTTTATAAAAGCGTTCGAAAACAAATGGCAGGTCTTCTTCTTTTATGCCCGTTCCATTGTCTTTAACGAAAAACTTCACGTTCTGATCGCTAACTTCGACAGTTAGGTTTACAAACCCGCCTTGAGAAGTATGACGAATGGCATTATCAATCAAATTGGTTAAGACTTGCTCAATTCGATCTGGGTCGATATCCATCTCCTCTTGCAAGGTTTTGAGATTCTTTTTAAATTCTAGATTTAATTGAATCTCTCGGTCTTTAGCAGGACCTTGAAATTTCCGAACGATTCTTTCTGCAAAAGGAATGATCGGAAGAGAGCTGTAGTGAAGCTTCATATGTCCCGCTTCTAATCTTGCAAGGTCGAGGAGTTCGTTAACAAGTCTTCCCATCCGTTTCGATTCGTCTAAGATGATTCCAGCTAATTCTTTCTTCTCTTCTTCAGATTCTGCGATATCATCGACGATCGCTTCACTATATCCTTGAAGCATCGCGATCGGTGTCTTCAATTCGTGTGAAACATTCGCTACAAAATCTTCTCTAAGCTTGTCCATACGACGTTCTTCTGTCATATCTCGAAGGACAGCGACTGCTCCTCGTATCATAGATTGGTCATACAATGGCGTCATGACAACTACCCATGAGCGGCCTTGTATCGCGATCTCTGTCATCTGTTCACTCTCTAGAGCAACAACCTGTCCAAAGAGCTGTTTGACCGTCTCAGGAACGTTTCCGTTGACCTCTGTCTTCATGCCTGATTCATAATAGAATGCCTGTAGGAAACGATCAGCAGGAGGATTCGTAACAAGGATGTTCATTTTTCTATCAAAAGTGATCACACCATCTGCCATCGAACTCAAAACACTCGTTAGCTGCTCTTTTTCTTGATTCAACGCAGTAATGTTGTTTTTTAATTGTCTGCCCATCCGGTTAAACGTCATGCCAAGTTCACCGATCTCATCATGTGTTAAAATCGGTACTTTCATATCAAACTCACCTTTAGCAACAGATGTCGCCGCTTCTCTCATCCTTCTTAGTGGTGCGGTAATACGCGTAGATAAGAAGAACGCAAAAATCGTAGTTAAGATGATTGCGATCCCTGCTGCTAAAAAGATGAGATACTTTGTATGATTCGTTGTCTTTTCTACATTCTCGATGGATTGATAGACGTAAACGGCTCCTGCATCTTCCCCTGATCCATATGGTTCACCGTAGATAATCATTGTTTGCATCGTCTCATCATTTTTATTCAGAACGGGAAAATCTCCGTTTACATAGATCTTTTTTCCATTCTCTGCGACAGTTGATAACTGATCGTTCTCTTTGAAAACAGAGACAGGGATATATGGTGCATCATCGTAAGTATTCTCAGACATAAAGGATTCCTGATTTTCATCTATGATCATGATAGACATGGAATATGCTTCGGCCATTTCACTAGTGACTCTGATAGCTTCTTCCTTGTTTTCATCGCTTTCCATAATTAAGACGAGTCGATCAGCCATCTTTGTCAATTGATCTTCTGCCTGATTATCATAAAAGTTCTCAAAAAACTGCGTAAGAAGAATGGTCAGAAGAGTTAAAACAACTGAAACTAATAAAAGTATCGTGATCCAAAGTTTACCAACTACACTTCTCCAGATCATTCATTCCCAACCTCAAATTTGTACCCTACTCCCCAAACGGTTGCAATCATGGATGCTGCATCAGGTGAGACTTTGTTAAGCTTCTCTCTAAGTCTTTTCACATGTGTATCTACCGTTCTTAGATCACCAAAAAATTCATAGTTCCATACATCTTTTAGGAGTTGTTCGCGCGCATAGACTTTATCTGGTGTCTTCGCTAGATAGTACAACAACTCATATTCTTTTGGTGTTAAGTTAACTTCTTTTCCGCCAGCTGTTACACGGTGAGCATCGTGATCGATCGTAAGGTGTTTAAATACAACTACGTTTTTTGCAACCGTCTCCGTTTGAAGGAACTTTGTAGGAGAAGACCTTCTTAACAGTGCTTTTACACGCAGAATAACTTCTCTTGGGCTGAAAGGCTTTGCAATATAATCGTCCGTACCTGCTTCAAATCCTTCTATACGATTGAGCTCTTCTCCTTTAGCGGTTAACATGATCACAGGAGTTGCTTTCTTCTCTCTTAATTTTTCACAAACCTCAATGCCATCCATTCCTGGAAGCATAAGGTCGAGCAAGATCAGATCAAAATTGATAGATACTGCCATCTGTAATGCATCCTCACCGTTTTCTGCTTCATGAACTTCGTAATTCTCTCGCTCAAGATACATCGTTAATAGTTTTCGAATTCTTTCTTCATCATCAACAACTAGAATTTTAGCTTCTGTATCCATATTCAATCCTCCACTTAAAATCTGTTAAACAAGATTTTTTCCTGTCTCTATCATACATGAAACCAACTACACTAAACAAACCGGACATGCTGTAAGTCTGTTTTCTTTTGATTTAGGGATGGTTTTGAATAAAACTTATTCAGTAGTTGATTTCCGTTACAGATGCTCGCTTTCCACGGGGCGAACGGTGAGCCTTCTGTCTAGTTGCAGTGACTATCCCCTCGAGGTCAAAAGGTAAACGGTCAAGAAGTCAAAGTGCGCTGTCCTCGCCCATTTCCCTTTTGCTTGTCGGGGCTGAACGAGTCACTTCCACTTTTCGGACTGCCGCTACGCGCTGGCCGCTCGTCCCGTAGGAGTCTCGCATCTTCCACTACAATAAACTTATCAATGTAGTAAAAAAAATGATTAAAACAACAATTCTTAAAGGTCATTATGTAGTTGATCATGTTCGTCTACTTTAAAAAAGTCTCTCTAATGAAAGAGAGACTTTTTAAATCTTTAAGCGTATGAATGCAATCCTACAAGAACAAGGTTTACAGCGATTAAGTTAAATGTGATGATCCAGAACCCTAACACACAAAGCCAAGCAGACCTTTCTCCGTGCCAGCCTCTTGATAATCGGAGATGAAGAAAAGCGGCATAAAACAAGAACGTGATAAGAGCCCATACTTCTTTTGGATCCCATCCCCAGAATCTTGACCAAGCTTGCTGAGCCCAAATCATAGCAAAGATAAGTGCTCCTAGCGTAAAGATAGGAAAACCGATCGCAACTGCTCGATAGCTGATCTCATCGAGAAGATCTGGTTTCATTCTAACTTTTGTCTGTAGAGCTGCCGCTATTCGTTTTCTTAATATCAAACGAAGCAAGCCGTAAAGTACAGCTCCTGCGAGTAATGACCAGATGAACGTGTTTAATTTTATAGAAGCATCAACACCGTTCATCCAAGATGGAGTGGAGAATAAAGGACCAAATGAATCATCCAGTTGCTCTCCATTACTTGGACCAGCAATAGCAGGCATATCATATACCACTTTTACCGCCTGGTTATTATCGTTCATCACTTCAAACGTTGTTTCATATCCAGCAGCTTTAAATCCGATGGAAACAAAGATGAATCCAACAACTGCAATCAGGCTATAAAGAATGACCTCTAACCATAAAGTCTTTTTCGACGATACTGTCTGATCAACGGTACGGATCAAGTAAATCAGTCCTGATACGAAAGAGATCGCAAGGATTCCCTCTCCTAAGGCTGCTGTCGTCACATGAATTTTCAGCCAATCACTTTGTAGTGCAGGGATCAGTGGAGAGATATCTCTCGGAAACATGCTCGCGTACGCGATGACCAAAACGGCGATCGGCATCGCAAACACGCCTAGACCGTTCGTTCGATAGATGATGTACAAAATAATAAATGCGAGTACCATCATCATCCCAAAAAACGTAGTGAACTCAAACAAGTTACTTACAGGAGCATGTCCACTTGCCATCCACCTCGTAATAAAATAGCCTAATTGAGCGGCAAAACCGACACACGAACTAATGAACCCTATTTTCCCCCATTTTTTTGTATGAGCCGCATCTTTTCCCTTTTTATCAGATATAGACATTGCAAAAAATAGAGTAGAGAACAAGTAAATAATAAATGCACTGTATAAAAGTGTACTGCTGATTTCAGCCATCATTAACCCTCCCGCTTGAACAGCTTTACTTTGAAGCTGTTTCTTTTTCTTCTAAAGGTGTGAGATTGGTCTTATCAGACAGAAATTCCACATCTTTTTTCAAGCCATACCAGTTCTTATTCGTATGAGCAGCGGCCCATACTTCACCTGCGTTTTGTTTGATCCATATTCTTCTATAGTTCCAATACAACCCTTGCGTAACACCAATCATAAAGATGATTCCGCCAAGAGCGATGATCCAAAGCGTATGGTCTTTTCGTACTGTAAGCGCCGTTAAGTCTTTCGTTTCAATACCAGCGAAAGACATTTTAAACAGATTCTCACCAGAATCTATGTTTTTCTGAATGCCTACAAATGCTTTTTCTCCTTCTGGTGTTTTAGGAGAATACATAGAGAATACAAACGCTGGATTATCTGGCAAATTATTTACGGTTGATGGCTGATTCTGTTCGTTTAGGACGAAGTTCGGAAAATATTCTTCGATCTTAACTTTATAGCCGTTCCCAAGATCATACTCTTTTTTAGGATCATGAAGATCAACGGTTAACTTACCAAACTTATTACCTGTTGCTTTTTCTTCGAGTTCAAAACTCATCTTGTAAAACTCATTAAGTTTAAAGTCCGTTTGATATAGAGCAAACGAGTCGAACTTAAACGGTTCGTTCACTCGAATCTCACCGCTTTTCACTTTTTCGAGCTCTGGCTCTGCTCCAATCGTATGGTTCTCTTTTGTTTTGTAGAGTGTCACGTTACTTTGATAGTTCTTTGCCACTTCTCCATCTACAGAGCTTAGTGCACTATTAAACTTCTTTTCTTCCTTATCATACATCTCAAGTATGAAATCGTTGTTTTCTAGATAATATTGTCCTTGTTCGCTTGAAGTGCCCGGAATCGAAGCTTTCTCTCCTTCACGAACCCACAAGATATCGTCAACATACATTCCCGGAAAGAATCGAAGCATCGCTCCTGTTAAAAAGATAATGAGTCCAACATGGTTGACATAAGCACCCCATCTTGAAAAGCGTCCCTTCTCTGCAAAAAGGTTTCCATTTTCTTCTCGAACTTTATAACGAAGAGATTCTAGTGTGTACTTGATCTCATCAAGTTCCACATCACTGCTTTTTGAGAACAAGCGCTGATTCTTCATGAATTGATCATGTCTTGTTACTCTTTGGGTCTTTAAAGCTTTATAAAGCGGTATACCCCGATCTAGGCTGGCAATAATGATAGAGAGTCCTAACATACCTAGCAAAAGGATAAACCACCATGAACCATATAGGTTATGAAAGCCTAACAAATAATAGATGAGTCCGAGCGTACCGTATTCGCTTTCATAATGAGTCGCAGGATCAACATTTGGAGGTATGAACGTCTCTTGTGGAAAAATGGTACCGATCGCTGCTGCTACTAAAATAATAACAATAAGCCAAACTCCAACTTTAACAGAAGAAAAGAAATTCCAAATCTTATCCACAAACGTCTGTTTATAGGTCTGAGATCGTCTTGCGCTTCCTTCATATCTCATGCTTGATAGTATCTCAACATCTTGCGTCAACGGTTTACCGCAAGCTTGACAAAGGCTTGTTCCGTATGGGTTAGAGTGGCCGCATTCACATGTTATCGTTTGCATCATTTCACCCCGTTACGGCTTTATTTTTTCCATAAAGGAAATAATTTTTTTCTCTGATAATGATTCACTCGTCCGTTCTACTACTTTTCCGTTCTTATCGATCAAGATCGTAGTAGGAATCGGCCCAATACCGTAAGCTTTTGTTACTTCTCTTTGCTTGTCCATAGGGATAGGAAAGCTCATGCGATAGCGATCAGCAAAATTTTTAACGGATACATTCGTTTCGCTGACATTCACAGCAAGTATTTCTATACCTTGATCTTTGTACTTCTCATATTGTCTTTGCATATAGGGCATCTCTCGTTCACACGGTTTACACCACGTACCCCAGAAATTCAAGAAAACACCTTTACCACGGTAATCTTCAAACTCTACTTGTTTGCCATTCAAATCGGTTAGTACAAAATTGGGAGCCGTATCGCCTTTACTTATGTATGTACCTGACTCTTCATTCATACTGTTGTAGATCGTATAACCGACCGCAACAACTAAAATGGCAAGCAGAGCAGAGCGAAACCACAACCTATTTTTTTTCAACATCCATCCGCTCCTTTAAGCCGCTTCCATTTTACTATAACTTGAAAAAAAAGCCTATCTACGGCTTTTTTTTGACGTTTGTGTGACAGCCAGATTTCTTAGCTGTTTGATTTCATGTGGAGTAAGTTCTCTAAACTCACCTGGGTTAAGACCTTTAAGATCTAAATAGCCGTATCTTTCACGCTTTAATTTCATAACTGGAGTTCCAATCGCTTCTAGCATACGCTTAACTTGACGGTTCTTTCCTTCATGAATCGTAAGTTCGATGATCGCCGTTCCCTTTTTCTTATCGATCGAGGTTACCTTTACTTTAGCAGGCGCAGTCATTCCGTCCTCTAAGCGAATTCCTCTTTCAAGCTGCTTGATTCTTTCTCTTGAAGGAATTCCTTTTACTTTAGCAATGTACACTTTATCAAGTTGATAACGTGGATGCATAAGTACGTTCGCAAACTCACCATCGTTCGTCATAATGATGGCTCCGGTCGTATCATAATCCAATCTTCCAACAGGGAACACACGCTGTTCAATAATGTCCTTAAAGTAGTCAGCTACTACTTTTCTTCCCTTATCATCCGACACCGCCGTTATCACACCAGAAGGTTTATACATCAAAAAATAAACGGGTTGTTCCCGTTGAATTTGAATCTCATTCACTTCAATCTTATCTTTTGTACCTACTTTTGTGCCGAGTTCGGTCACTACATTTCCGTTCACTTTCACTTTGCCTTCACGAATTAACTCCTCTGCTTTTCTTCTGGAAGTTACGCCGCTCTGTGCAATTACTTTTTGCAATCGTTCCATGATTTCACCTCATGTCTCATCATACCTTCATTATTCGTAATTCTCAACCTCAGTAAACGTAAAAAAGAGCCATATCGGCTCTTTTTTGTCGAATTATGAGTAAAACAATAGAGAGATCACTGCTATAGATGCTAAAAAGCCGATCAGATCAGCTAATAACCCTACTTTTAACGCGTATTTCATCTTTTTAATACCCACCGCTCCAAAATAGACGGTCAATACATAAAACGTTGTATCCGTACTTCCTTGTATCGTAGAAGCGAGTCTTCCAATAAACGAATCAGGACCGTATGTTGCGATTAAATCTGAAGTCATCCCGAGAGCGCCGGTCCCTGAGATCGTCCTCATCAGACCAAGCGGTACAACTTCTGCTGGAATATGAAACAATGAAAATAGCGGACGCATCGCCATCATGATATAATCCAAAGCTCCTGATGCTCGAAAAACCGAAATGGCAACAAGCATACCGACTAAAAAAGGGATGATATTAATCGCGATCGAAAAACCTTCTTTTCCCCCTTCTACAAAAGTCTCATAGGTCGGCACTTTTTTGTAGGTACCATATAAAAGGATAAAACCGATCAAAAAAGGAATAAACCATATGGAAAAGGATTGGACGATCGACATCTATTTCCCTCCCTTTGGCAAAGAACGGTAATAATAATATCGATCTATCAATATAGCTCCTACTGTTGAAATGGCTGTCGCAATCAATGTTGGTGCGACAATATCAGTCGGTGATTGAGAGTTATAGCTCATCCTGATGGCGATGATCGTCGTTGGAATAAGTGTAATACTCGATGTGTTGATCGCAAGAAGTGTGATCATCGAACGACTGGCTTCATTTTTGCCGCCATTTAGTATCTTAAGCTGTTCCATCGCTTTAATCCCCATAGGTGTTGCAGCGTTTCCGAGCCCTAGTAAGTTAGCTGCCATATTTGAAAGAATATACCCTTGAGCAGGGTGATCCTTCGGAATATCTGGGAAGAGTCGTTTAACGATCGGACGAAACATGACGGCTAATACTTCTAATAAGCCACCTTTTTCTGCGATTTTCATGATTCCTAACCAGAATACTAATATGCTAATCATGCCAAAACTTAACGTTACCGCTTCTTTTGCACTTGTAAAAATCGCTTCGTTCACTTTATCCATCGTGCCGTTTATTCCTGCCACAATAAAGCCGATTATCATCATTCCGACCCAGATGTAATTTACCATAGGCGATTATCTTCCTTAGCTACAAAAAACAATCTGTTGAATATCTTCTTAAATGACGACCAAAGACCTCCCTGATCAGGTTTGATCAATGCTTTGCCATCATAATAAAGTGGAAGATCAGCGATTCTCGTTTCCTTTAAATCTATGAAATACCTACCGACAGGTTTAGGCACTTTATCTTTTTCCCACTTGCCCGACTTCGGAAGTTCATACAACTGGATGGAAGAAGAGATCTGATCGATCTCTTCTTTTTGCAAAGGGTAAGTAAATGTTCGAGCAGCCTCTACCTTCCCTTTATATCCTTTATCTTTGATACCGGAGATTTCGCCTTCTTTGATCAGTTCTGTCATTTTAAACGAGTGAAATCCCCATTCAAACAAATTGCAATGATCGTCCCAGTCATTAGGATCGTTTAGTGTGACAGCAATCAATTCCATTCCGTCTTTTTCAGCTGTGGATACTAATGTTCGTTTTGCACGTTTAGTATATCCTGTTTTGCCACCAGTGGAATATTCATACAGCTTCAACATCTTATTCTTGTTCCGCCACACTCTATCCCATTTCTCTCCAGTTTGTTCTGATCGATAGACCTTTGTGGATGACACATCTTTAAACGTATCATTATTCATCGCATACCTTGTTAGTACAGCCATATCATAAGCAGTTGAATAATGATCTTCATGCGTGTCGAGTCCATGCGGATTTCTAAAACGTGTATGTTTCATCCCGATCTCTTCCGCTTTTTGATTCATTAAATAAGAAAAGCCATCTAAGCTTCCTCCAACATGCTCAGCGATCGCAACGGCTGAATCATTTCCAGATCGAAGCATCAAGCCATACACTAAATCTTTTAAGGGTATCTTTTCACCTGGCTTTAAGTATAGAGATGACCCTTCTGTTCTCGATGCAGCTTCCGTTATGGTAACCGTATCGTTCATCTTTCCTGACTCTATTGCAAGGATCGCGGTCATGATCTTTGTGATACTTGCTATTCTCATCGGACGATGTTCATTTCGCCCAAATAATACTCTTCCTGATGATTGCTCCATCAACACAGCAGCACTTGCTGATACACCGGGTTCAGCTTTTGCTTCTTGCGGGAATGCAGCAAGGATAAGCATACCGATCAAAACGAGCAGCAATGGTTTTCGTTTTAAGGTTCGTTTCATTCATAATCCCGCCCTTTAGGTGTTTTGTAAAAGTTTATGCAAACAAGGACGAGTTATGAATGGGATTTACTTCCGCAAATTATTGAGAAGGAAAAAAACGTTGCTTTTCACCATGGCTTTTTTCGTAATCTGTCAGTTCCATGAGCGCTTTTTCTTCAGCAGGAATCCGCACACTTAACATGAATATATTTAAAATGGTGAAAAGAATTGCTGTAAAATAGGCACCAAAAATGAGGGGCATCACTAAAAGTTCTAACGAGACGATCGTGTAGTTAGGATGTCTCATAAAACGATACGGACCTTTTGCTACGACATTCGCACCAGGTAATAGAATGATCTTCGTATTCCAAAACTCACCTAATGACGAAATTGCCCATACTCGAATCACTTGAGCCATTAGGAACAATACAAACGGAACGATCCACCAACTAGGTGGCTGTGCATTAAAAACAAAGACTTCTAAAAAGAAAACAACAAAGAACGCTACGTGCATCGAGACCATCCACTTATAGTGATCTTTTCCCGCTTCAACGGCACCTTTGCTCAACAGCTTCTTTTCGTTAGATTTAGCAATCCTTACTTCTGCTAATCTTTGTACGATAAGAAAACACCAAAACAGAAGAAACCAATTCATCTACTTCCTCCATTCCACTAAAAGAAGTTCAGAAGAAAAACCTGGTCCTAAAGCAGCCATCACACCAAGATCTCCCTCATCTTTTTTTGTTTGCATGAAATTTTTTAAGACATAGAAAACAGTCGCAGAGGACATATTTCCGTTTTCCCTCAAAACGTCTCTTGAGATATCAGTCTTTGTTAGCGGAATTCCCAGCGCATCAACATAAGCTTGTAAAACTTTCTTACCTCCAGGGTGTGCGATAAAGTGTTTGATCTGTTCTCCAACTAGCTGATTACGGTTTAAGAACTCATCGACGTTCGGTTTGAGCCACGTTCGGATGACGTTTGGGATATCTCTTGAGAAGACAACATACAAACCAGTGTCCTTTACTTCCCATCCCATCACGTCTTCAGAATGTGGTTTCAATGTGGACATCGTATCTTTTATGTATGGCGATATTTCTCCTGTTTTGGCCGTGACGGATTCATCTCCGCAGATTAACGCACAAGCCACTCCATCAGCAAACAATGAGGTACCTACTAAATTGCTCTTTGAAAGATCTTCGTGCTGAAATGTGAGTGAACAAAGTTCTACACTTAATACGAGCACATTTGATCTTGGATAGGCTTTACAATAGTCGTAAGCCCTTGAAAAGCCCGAAGCACCACCCGCACACCCTAAACCCCAGATCGGAATCCGCTTCGTATGTGATGAGAATGGAAGAATATTCATAATTCTAGCTTCAATACTCGGAGTGGACAGACCAGAACTCGAGATGTAGAAAATAGCATCTATATCTTCATATGATACTTTTAGGCTTTGATCAGACATCACTTTTTCGATACATTCTGCTCCTAAATTTGTCGCAAAGTCTATGTATAAATCATTTTTCTCTTGAAAACTTCTTTTTTCCTTAAACCAATCTATAGGCATCGCAAAATAGCGTGATTCGATCTCACCATTCTGAAATACTTTGAGCAAACGCTCAATATCGGAGAACGCGTCTTGAAATAGGTTTCTTGCAAAATCCATTGTTTGATTTTGAGAAAGTTTATGAGGCGGATGTATCGTTTCTACTGCTGCTATTCTTGGCAATTGATCTCTCTCCTTCTGCTGCATATCCTTTTTTAATAATTTACCCTTAAACTGCCTTTTAAAACGAAGAGTAAAAAGATTTGTATGCTTTTAAGTAAAACCTCGCAATAGTTGGAAGTCATTGATCTCCGCTACAAATAACTTGTGTAGTAAGACAAAAACAAAAAAAACAGCCCTCATACATATAAGGCTGTTTACTTTGTTATTTGTTTTAAGGTATTAAGTTGTGAACGTAGCAACTCTTCGTTCGGTTGATTGAATAGCTCTTTAAATTCATCGTAACTGTTGATATAGACTCGTTTGCGCTTTAGATAGGCTGGTTCTTTAAGCAGTGCTGTAAGCGCTGCAATTTCTGTTATCTTATAGAAGCTCAAGTATTCTCTCCAAAAGGCATGCTGCGTTAATTCTTCTTGAAGTTTCTCTTCAAAATAACGTACATAAAGTAGATGAAAAGTTTGTGTTTTTCCGTTCCACTCATAAGTCACTTCTGAACGGTTAAAAAAGTCCTCCGATGTATTCGGCTTTTCTTTTTCTAACTCCATTCCATCAATATGCTGAATCAACAATGCATGACTCCCCCTTGCTATTCATCGGTAGATAGTGATTCTTGAAACTTAGAAAAAAACAGATCTGCTTCTTGTTCTACATTTTCTTCCTGAATGTTCTCTGGAAGTGGAGGCAACTCTTTTACGCTTTGCAGACCAAAATGTTCTAAGAACGCTTTTGTTGTACCATAAAGAATAGCCCGTCCCGTTCCCTCTGCTCGTCCCACTTCTTTTACCAAACCTTTTGCAGATAGTGTCTGCAACGGTTTCTCCGTTTTCACACCTCTAACTTCTTCGATCTCTGACCTTGTAATGGGCTGTTTATAGGCGATGATCGCAAGTGTTTCAAGGGCCGCTTGAGAAAGTGTAGCATGACCAGGTGTTTCTACAAGGCGTTCATAAAAGGCAGCGTGTTCAGGTTTCGTTACAAATTGAAGAGATCCCGCGTATTCGACAATAGACATCCCTCTATCTGATGACGCATAACTTTGTTTTAACTCTTCTATGACGGGATCCAGTTCTTTGCTATCGATCTCTAGTACTTGAGAGATCTGTTTCCTGTCGATTCCTTCATCTCCGCTGACAAAAAGTAAACCCTCGATAACCGCTTTATATTCATTTCGTTCCAAATCGTATTACTCCTCTAACATCGTTATATAAATTTCGCTAAAATGATCTTGTTGTTCGCAATTAATTGATTTTACTTTCATAAGCTCTAATATAGCAAGAAACGTCACAACGACATGTTCTTTCGTACTCTTATCAAAAAGATCTGTAAACTTTTTTCTTCCGCCTACCGAAAGAAGAGAGGATTTTATTTGTTCCATCCTTTTTTCAATCGGAATCTCTTGCCGTTCAATGGTCGTTTGCTTAGGTGCCCGCGTTACCTTTTCTTGAAAGACTTTCTGCATCGCCTGCAACATATCATAAAGGGTTACGTTGGTCACTTGTTTTGCTGACTCTTCTTTTTCAAACTGAGAGAGATCAGCTGGCTGACGGGTGTATATTAAACTTCTTGCTGATTCTCTTTCTTTCAGTTCATCAGCAGCGTGCTTGTACTTTCTATATTCAACGAGTCTTCTTACTAAATCATCTCTTGGATCTTCTTCCATCTCAAGTTCCATTTGATTCTCAAACAGCTCTTCTTCATGCTTTGGTAGCAGCATCTTGCTCTTAATGGCAAGAAGTGTAGCTGCCATGACTAAAAATTCACTTGCTACATCAAGTTTAAGTTCTTTCATCGTATGTATATATTGAAGGTATTGCTCAGTTATGATGGCTACCGGAATATCATAGATATCCACTTCGTAGGTTTGTATCAAATGAAGCAGTAAGTCTAGCGGACCTTCAAATCCATCAAGCTTCACACTATATTGCATAACATTTCCCCAGTTTTTAGCGATTTTGTATTATAAAATTATATCATATTTTGTACGTCTCGCGGCTTGTTTTTATTCATGCTGTGTATATGGTAAACTTAGAGTCGAGCTTATTAAGGGGCGTGAACGATCAGTGACTTATCCAAAACCATGGATACAATACTTGGTGCATTTTCATAGAGATCAAGATTACTTTGAATGTCATGAAGTGCTTGAGGAGCATTGGAAGGACGAGGGAATGAAAGGAGATCTGTGGCCTGGATTGATCCAGCTTGCAGTAGCCCAATATCATCATCGGCGCGGAAACTACAATGGAGCTAGACGAATGATCTTGAGTTGTAAAGTGAAGCTGCAAAAAGAGGAATCGGCACTGAAAGAACTCGGGATAGAAGCTGAACCATTTTTTGAACTACTCGATAGAATTACACAAAAAGTTGAGCAACAGCAACCTTTTGAGTCGATAGCACTTTCACTTTCAACTGACCTTATGCGCGTATGTTTAGTAAAAGCTGGTGTGACGGAAGAAGAGTGGTCTTTATCAACCGTAGTGGATGAAAACATCGTAAATAAACACTTTTTAAGAGACCGTTCCACTGTTATTGATGAACGAAATAGACAAAAACTTATGAAAAACAGAAATTTATAATTGCCTAAAGCATAAAAAAGCTCCGGAAAAATCCGGAGCTTTTCTTATTTGGAAATTATTCTTCCCAAACTTTAACTTCTTTCATTACATCGCCTTGTTTAATACGAAGGACCGTTTCCATACCTTCTGTAACTTGTCCAAAAACAGTATGAACACCGTTCAAGTGCGGCTGTGGCTCGTGTACGATAAAGAATTGGCTTCCACCTGTATCGCGACCAGCATGCGCCATTGAAAGAGAACCTGCTACGTGCTTGTGTGGGTTTCCTTCTGTTTCACAAGGAATAGAATAACCAGGGCCGCCAGCTCCAGTTCCTGTTGGATCTCCACCTTGAGCTACAAATCCAGGGATAACACGGTGGAATGTAACACCGTTGTAAAAGCCTTCGTTTGCAAGTTTTTCAAAGTTTTCTACTGTTCCAGGTGCTTCTTCCTGATACAGATCAAATACAATTTTTTCGCCGTTTTCAAATTCAATTGAACCTTTTTTCATAAAAAACAGGCCTCCTTCTACTTCATTCAACTACCATTGTACGGCTAAAAAGCTGCTCCGTAAACTAATTTACACAAAAACATTCGATTTTAGCGGAACATCGTTCTTGATGAGGTCTTCATATGTTTCCCTCTTAACTACTAGCTGTTCTTCTCCGTTTTCTACAAATACAACTGCTGGCCGCTGAATTCGATTATAGTTGCTTGCCATACTATAACCGTAAGCACCCGTACAGGAAACAGCCAAGAAGTCGCGATCACATACTTCAGGAAGGTCAATATCCCAAATTAACATATCGCCGCTCTCACAGCACTTCCCTGCGATCGATACCGTTTTTGTGGCTTGTTCGTTCATCTTATTCGCTACAAAAGCTTCATATTTCGCTTGGTAGAGTGCAGGACGAATGTTATCTGTCATCCCGCCATCAATGGAAACATAGTGTCTAACTCCCTCGATTTCTTTTTGAGAGCCAATCGAGTAGATCGTCGTACCCGCATCCCCTACAAGGGAACGGCCTGGTTCAATCCAAAGTTCAGGAAGATCTTGACCTTCAAATTGAATCATCTGTTTCTTCACTTCTACGATCATGGCTGAAACGTACTGTTCGGGAGATAGAGGTGTATCCTCTGTTGTATATTGGATACCGAATCCGCCTCCAAGATTTACGACACTTGGAAAATAACTAAAATTTTCTTCCCACTTCTTAAAATGATTAAACAGTTTTTCAATCGCCAGGGTGAACCCTTCTGTTTCAAAAATTTGAGAGCCAATATGACAATGAATCCCTAGAACACGAAAGCCTTCAAATGCAATTACTTCTTGAAGTGCTTTGTCTCCTTGACCATTTCCTAGGTCAAATCCAAACTTAGAATCTTCCTGTCCAGTAATGATGTAATCATGGGTATGTGCTTCAATCCCTGGAGTTAAACGAAGAAGAATGTTTACTTTTTTGTTTAGCTTACTGCTCAACATCTTTAATAATGAGATCTCATGAAAATTATCTACTACAATACAGCCAACTCCAGCTGTAAGTGCAAATTCTAATTCTGCTAAGCTCTTGTTGTTTCCATGAAAGTGAATTCTCTCAGGTGGAAATTCAGCTTGAAGTGCTGTATAAAGTTCTCCGCCTGAAACCACATCGAGACTTAATCCTTCTTGCTCGATAAGCTGAAACATGGCGATCGAGGAAAAGGCTTTTGAGGCATAAGCGACTTGATACCCTACCCCGCTTTCCTCGAACGCATTTTTGAAACCTCTTGCTCTATTTTTAATTAAGGATAGATCATACAGATAAAGCGGTGTTCCATATTTTTTCGCAAGCTCTATCGTATCTATACCACCGATCCAAAGATGCTGATTATCTCCAATTCTTGATGTTCCGTGTAAATTCACAAAAAATCCCCTCTCGTTGTTGATAGAGAATTCAATCCCGACAAATACAAAAAACAGCCGCAACTAAGGCAGGCTGTCAAAACCGTACCCTCATGTCGGAATAGCTCTCCACTACAGATGTAGTGACAGTCCGTTGCTTATTCAGCAGCGGCCCAGCATAAAAAGCGATGGAACCCTTCTTACACTTCGGCAAATTGACCTTTCAACATATTTCATCGTCATCCATGAACTCCATATGCTACTCATTCGTTTTGCGCCTCTACCTCATATGAGGCATATTTATTTAGTTATGAATTTAACATAATTTTCAACAATCAGCAAGGGACAGATTAATTAGTTGGCTGTTTTTTGGTGTTCTGCGGATGTACGATACTCGGCCGAACTTTAGAAACCGGAACGGCTATCCGAACAACGATCTGCAGGAATGCTTTAGGATTAAAAGGAATGAACGGCCATAGGTATGGTGTGTTCAGATTCTTAATCGTTGCCATATACAAGATCATGATGGTAAAACCAACGATAAACCCAGGGACTTTAAAGAGCATGACCATAATAATCAGAAAAAGACGCAAAACCCTGTTGGCGATACTCAGCTCATAACTAGGTGTAGAGAACGCCCCAATGGCAGCAATTGCAACATAAAGAATAACTTCTGGAACGAATAACCCCACATCAATCGCTATCTGACCGATCAATACAGCCGCGATCAGACCCATGGCGGTTGATAGAGCACTCGGTGTATGGATGGCCGCAAGTCTTAAAATATCGATCCCCATCTCTGCAAAAATAATTTGAAGAAACAAAGGGATGTTCGTGTGTTTATTCGGACCTATAAAATCAATGAAAGGCGGCAGCAATTGCTCTTCCATCGAGAACAATAGCCACATCGGTACTAAGAATACCGATGCCAGCATACCTGTAAAACGGGTCCATCTTAAAAATGCACCTATGAATGGTGTCTGCCTAAACTCTTCTGCATGTTGTACGTGATGAAAAAGTGTTGTAGGTGTAATGATGACACTTGGTGATGTATCTGTGATGATTAATACATGACCTTCCATCAAGTGTTGAGCTGCAACATCAGGTCTTTCTGTGTAACGTACTAAAGGAAACGGGTTCCAGCCTTGTTTTACTACAAATTCTTCTATCGTCTTATCGGCCATGGGTATTCCGTCGATCTCAATCGAGTTAAGCTCTTTTCTAATGAGGTCAACGAGTCCAGGATCTGCTACATCTTGGATATAAGACAAACACACGTCCGTCTTGGAACGTTCACCGACTTGAAGAATTTCGTGTCGTAATCGTTCATCTCTAATGCGCCTTCTTGTAAGAGCAGTATTAATGATAATGTTTTCTGTGTATCCATCACGCGCTCCCCTTACCACTTTCTCAATGTCAGGTTCTTCTGGAGATCTTCCTGGATAACTTCTTACATCCACAACGAATGCTTCTTCTTCACCGTCAATGAATATAACGATCAAACCTGAGAGCATACGGTCTACAGCTTCATCCAAAGACTTTGTAAGTTCTACTTGCTGATGGGCGAGGTGGTTATGTACAAGATCTTTTACTTTACTTGGTGCCCGATGACCATGATCCATATCCATTAGTTCGCGATAGATCATGATGATGAACTCACTGTCGCAAAGTCCTGTACAATAATACAGCTGAAGTTCCTTTTTTAAAACAAAGATCTTTCTGACACCAACATCAAAACTGACACCAATACCGAGTCGTTCTTTTAAGAACCTTTCTGTATCTTGAATGTTTTTACTGATTGGTGTTTTATTTTTTTCGGTTGCCAATTGATTCGCTCCTTTCTAAAATGAGTTGAATCGCTTTTACAGTGATTGGAGCTCCTTTTTCTATTGCATCAAAGCCTGCCATTTTTCCGATGTCCCCAACACCTACTACGAAAGGAAGGTTTAATTCATCGAGGATATAGACGGTATCCCCGTTTATTCTTCCTGTTTCCAGGTCCGGAATCCCACTCTTATCAATACCGAACTCTGTTAGTTCTCCGTATCGATCCATCGAACAGTGAACTTTTGTCCATTCTGTAAAATGCGTTTTTGAAGCTACAGCTACTGCACCAATAACCTCTATATCTTTCTGTTGATGAATGTATCTCATCGCATGTTCTCCCGGACCTTCTCCTTTAAATCCACAGTCATCAAACATCACAAGTACAGGGTCATGAGGTGTTTTTCGGATCATCTCTACCAGTTCGTTACCGCTTTTTCTAGTTGGATTTCCCCAAGATTGTGAAATACAGCGTCCTCCAACTTGTTTAGCGGCATGCTCAACCACTCGCAAAGCATACAAATCTCCATCCGTTATGAAAATGACCCGTTTTTTCACCATGTGATCACCCCTTTGGTTCAAAGATGACTGCCACTAAAAACCCAAACAGAACAGCAGATGATATTCCTGCAGATGTTAACTCAAAGATTCCCATAGCGATTCCGATAAAGCCATGTTCTTCAGCTGAAGCCATCGCTCCATGCAGAAGGGAGTGACCAAAGCTTGTAATGGGAACGGTAGCACCTGCACCTGCAAATTTAATCAGGTTATCATAGATCCCAAAAGCATCAAGAAGTGCACCAATCACTACGAAGGAAGTCGTAACATGAGCCGGAGTCAGCTTCATGACATCCATCATCAGCTGGCCGACAACACAAATGGCTCCCCCTACTACAAAAGCCCAAAAAAATTCCATCTTATTGCCCCCCTTCCGCTCGCTCTAGAACCACGCCGTGAGCAACCGTTGGAATACTCTCTTTTTGTTGAACCATTACCGGATTCAATAATGCGCCCGTTGCGACCATTAAGACTTTCTTCAGGTTGCCTTTTCGAATCTCGTCTAAGATATATCCGTACGTAACGACTGCCGAACACGCACAGCCACTTCCTCCTGCAAAAACCTGTTGTCCGCTTCGATAGATCATCAATCCACAATCTCTATGATTGTCTGACACATCATAACCTTGCTCTTTTAATAACATCTTAACGATCGGTGCACCGACTCCAGATAGATCCCCTGTAGCGATTAAATCGTACTCATCAGGCTGAACATCCATCTCTTTAAAATGTGCCGCGATCGTGTCTGCAGCTGCAGGAGCCATCGCTGATCCCATATCAAAAGGATCTTTGATTCCTAAGTCCACTACTTTTCCAACAGTTGCCGATGTGATTTTTATATCTGATACCTCTTTGCTCACAAGGGCAGCACCTGCACCTGTTACGGTAAACGTAGCTGTATCTGGCTTTTGTCCGCCGTATTCAGTAGGATATCTAAACTGCCTTTCAGCTGTAGCATTGTGGGAGCTTACTGCGGCAACAATTCGATTTGCATACCCCCCATCCACTAAAGCTGCCCCTAACGCTAAAGACTCCATCGATGTAGAACATGCTCCGAATACACCTAAAAAAGGGATTCCGTTTCCTCTAGCCGTGTAGTTTGACGAAACAATTTGGTTTAACAAGTCACCTGCCAACAAAAAGTTGATATCTTCTGGCTTCATCTTTACTTTGTGCAAACAAGCATTGATTGCATCTTCCATCAACTGGCGTTCAGCAAGTTCCCAATTCTTTTGTCCGCAGTGAAGGTTGTTATATGTTTTATCAAAATATTTGCCTAAAGGTCCTTCGCTTTCCATCGGACCTACTGCTGTTCCGGCCGCGTTTAAGTAAATGTTATTTGCAAATTTCCATGTTTGTCTTCCTAATAAATTCATGCCTTCACTCCTTATGTCAAATGCTGAAAGATGTAGCGGATCATACCGAAAATGTAGGCTGAAACCGCTCCGAATACGATAACAGCTCCAGCTAATTTGAAGAGATTTGTAGCGACTCCTAGTACTAGACCTTCACTTTTATGTTCTAATGCCGCACTGGTAACGGCGTTAGCGAATCCTGTTACTGGAACGACAGAACCTGCACCGGCAAACTGACCGATCTTATCGTATACCCCGAGCCCAGTTAAGAGTGCTGCGATTAGAATGAGTGTAGCAACCGTAGGATTTCCCGCAGTTTCTTGCGTAAAATTAAAGTAAGTCATATAAAACATTTGTATCGCTTGACCGATCGTGCAGATGATTCCACCTACTAAAAAAGCTTTTATACAATTTAAAACATACGGAGGTTTCGGCTGTATCGACTTAATTTTTTCGGCATATGCCTGTTGTTCTTCTTTTGTTGCCATCGTACAATCACATCCTTAATGATTAATGTAGTACATCCAATGAAACAAAGATCCTGAGATTTTACCTAGTACAATCGCCATTAATATAATGATAATTTTCTCTCCAAATCCTACTCTTTTCGCAAGAATCGGGAGTACGTTTAATACTTCTGTTAAAGCTGCAGCTAACATTCCGACAAATATTCCTGTAAACAGACCAATCGGAACAAGAAAGAAGGCTGGAAACCCAATCGAAGCGTTTCTAAGATTCATCCAACCACCGATCACAGCTCCTAATATGATGCTCATTTCATATCCTCTAATGTATCGATACGTCTTAGAGAGCTGCATCAGTCTAGGTACAATTCCAAGAACCGTTATGAGAGCAACAAGTCCAGAGCCTACTGTGATTCCACCGCCAAAACCGATAAAAGCAACGAGCAACACTTTAATTCCCATTGATCTTCTTCTCTGTTTCTTTGTTTTCATGAACGATCACATACTGATCGAGGTCTTGCTGATAATTAAACATCTCAACCTCCAACGGGCTCGGTTCTTCGTTAAGTCTTTTTCGGAAAAGATGGTTAAAGAATAGGATCATGCCAAGACCAAGACCGAACGAATAGGGAATCTGGAGTAATAGAGGCTGCTCTTTATAATGCCCCGTTATCATAAAATAGATTTTCTGGTGAACAAGCTGCATGCTAACATCTTCATGAAAATTCATGATCGCAAGAGCCGAGCCTGTAAAAAGCAGAAGCCACACCAAAACAAAATACACGGGTGCCAGCTTTTTTTGGTGCATCTGAATCTCCAGAATCGATTGTGCCGGTCCGATGGTTTGGACATCTAAGCCTGGCTTTTTCTTTTGAATCGTAGCGATCACACGCATGACATCGATCACAATCAAATGCTTATCTTCAGGGGTTACTTCGTGGATGATATATCCTTTGATGGTTTCTTCTAATTCATCAGATGCTACGATCTGTGCAACTTCACCAATCGTGACTTTCTGATGCTGAATGACCTGTACACGTTGACGCATACGCAGGTATACCGTTTTATCCAATTTTCACTTCACCTCTTTCTAAGCGCATTTGTGTTTAGTATGCGATTATGGAATTCTTATCATGCTTCACATATAACAGCATCCAAAAACTACCACTAAAACGTTTTGGGGTTCATTGATGTATTTGAAAGTGGTTTATTTCCGTTTCAGGTGCTCCCTTTCCGCGGGGCGACCGGTGAGCCACTTGCCGCTTTGCGCCTCTAAGTGTCTCACCTGACCGCTCGTCCCGCAGGAGTCTCGCACCCTACACTACAATCAACCGAATCAACGAAGTTTAGGTAACACTAAGGATGTTGGAACTTTAGTTTGAAAGTCATAACTTAAGTACAAAAGACTCTTGGTGAAATTTGCGTAAACAAAAGGCTTTTAAAACAATTTGCTTTTAGAATTTTTCTTTTTCACTTCCTTTACAAGTTGATTGGATGTTTTCTGCAAGGCAAGTGTGACGAGGATGCTCCTCACTTCGGAAGGATTACCTTTTTAGAGTGAGGAACAAGAATAATTGAAGCGGACAAGACAGTCAAAAAAGTAAAAGTGGCTCCATAAGAACCGACATGCAAAATTGGCCGGGAATATGAATGCGCAGTTTGCCTTCTTAACTGTTCACCTTTAATCACGAAAGAGCTAAGACTGGTGGAGACTGTTAGGACGGATAGCGGTTTGAACGAAGCCTCTTGATGTAACGCCGGAATAAAATGCTTATTCTAAGCGTTTTGTTTTTAGATGCTTTTTTCTACTTCATTGAAAGCTGATTGGAGCGGAAGGTTGCCGACTCCTATGGGACGAGCGGTCAGGTGAGACTCCTAAGGGCGCAAAGCGGCAGGAGGCTCACCGTTCGCCCCATGGAAAGCGTGCAACCTGGAGCGGAGATCAACTCTCTTACAAGTTCTTGAAAAAAGCAAAAAACCAGATAGGACGTTTAAGTCTCCATCTGGTTTTTCATAAACAATAATATTTTCTTTTCGAGTCGGGATACCTGTACTTGAGAAATAGCCAGCCGGTCGGCAACTTCGGATTGCGTTTGATCTTTAAAATACCTTAAATACACGATCAACCGCTCTCTCTCGTCAAGCTTATCCATAATATCTTTTAATGCGATCTTATCAAACCACTTGTTTTCTGAGTGATCGGAGATTTGGTCGAGCAGCGTAATGGGATCACCATCGTTCTCATAAACAGTTTCATGAATCGACTGTGGTGCTCGTACGGCATCCTGCGCCATAATCACATCTTCCACCGCAATTTCTAGAAATTCTGCTACTTCCGAAATAGTTGGTGTTCTTCCAAGCTTTTTAGATAGTTCATCCTTTGCTTTACGCACTTTGTTACCAGTCTCTTTTAATGATCTGCTGACTTTCACTGTTCCATCATCTCTGATGAAGCGCTGTATCTCACCGATGATCATGGGCACTGCATAGGTGGAGAACCTCACATCATAAGAAAGATCAAATTTATCAACAGATTTTAATAGCCCGATAGAGCCGATTTGAAAGAGGTCGTCTGCCTCATAACCTCTGTTTAAAAAGCGCTGAACCACAGACCAGACAAGCCGCATGTTCTTTTCAACAATCGTATCACGTGCTGACTGATCTCCATCCTGACTCTGTTTGATCAATAACTTAATCTCTTCATCCTTAAGAAACGGTTCACTTTTGCTGCCTTTCACCTCGACATCCATAGACATACTCCCTTAATTACACATAGCTTTATTTTTGGTTAAGTATTTTGTCAAATGAATCGTTGTTCCGTAAGACGGTTCTGAGATGACTTCTACACTGTCCATAAAATTCTCCATGATCGTAAAACCCATACCTGAGCGCTCTAACTCGGGCTTAGACGTATAAAGGGGCTGTCTTGCTTGATCAAGATCACGAATCCCTAATCCTTCGTCTCGAATCGTAAGGTGGATCGTATCTTCTTCAATGGCGGCTTCAATATAAACCATGCCTGTAGCTTTGTTCTCGTATCCGTGAATGATCGCATTTGTCACCGCTTCAGATACAACTGTTTTGATCTCTGTTAGTTCATCGACAGTAGGATCGATCTGTGCGATAAATGCTGCAACCGTTACACGAGCGAAGGACTCATTCTGACTTAACGCTGAAAACTGAATCTTCATCTCATTTCTCATTTTAAGCCACCCCCAAAGCCTGAAGGGCAAGCTCTTCATCTTCTTCAAGCTTGATAATCTTAAATAGTCCTGACATCTCAAAAAGACGTTTAACTGCTGGAGATATGGCGCATACCACCATCTCACCATTCTGGCTCTTGATCTGTTTATAGCGCCCTAAAATAACGCCTAACCCTGAACTATCCATGAAACTCAAACCTTCTAAATTTAAAACAATATGGTTTACCGTATGCTTCCTCAAATATTCTTCAACTTGTGAACGAAGCATGTCTGCAGTATGGTGATCAAGTTCTCCGTCTAAGCGGATGCATAATACGGTGTGTTTAAGTTCCAAATTGACAGCTAATCCCACGCTATCCTCTCCTTCTTTTTTGGATAACGTGAATTTTCTATACAAAGAGACGAATTCCTTCACTCTTGACAAAACTAGTGGGAATTCGCCTATAACTGTCAAGAAATCTTGTAAGTTATGAGGATTTTGACATTTGTCCTGCTGTTCGTTTAAAAAGTTTCCACCAAGATGCTTTTTTCACAGTCTCTGATGCCAAAACTGGACTCTCTGTAATCAGCTTGTTCCCGTTATAAATTTTTAAAGAACCAATCTGCTGTCCTTTTTTGACGGGTAGTTTCAAATCTTTCTCCACGTTTACTTCTGTTTTTACTTTTTTTGCTGTCTCCCCTTTTTTCAGTAAAAGAGAAATATGCTCAGAAGTAACGACAGGAAGCTTAGATTTTTCTGCTTTTTGCACTTTAACTTCTTTTACTATCTCGTGTCTGGCATAGAGTTTTTTCGTTGAAAACTGCGTAAAGGCATAGTCAAGCATGGAAGTGACTTGTGCGTTTCGGTCTTTAGGAGAAGGTGCTCCCATCACGACTGCGATTACTCTCATCCCGTTCTTGTTCGCTGTAGCTGTCAAACAATATTTTGCTTCATTTGTAAAACCTGTTTTCAATCCATCAACACCAGGATAAAATTTAACAAGTCTGTTTGTATTAACAAGCCAAAATTTCTTTTCTGTTTCTTCTCTTAAATAATCTTCATAAAGTCCTGTAAATTTTGTAACTTCTTCATGCTTAAGAAGCTCTTTTCCCATGATCGCCATATCATGAGCAGACGAATAATGACCTGCTGCAGGAAGCCCTGTAGGATTTTTAAAGAACGTATCGTTTAAACCGAGTTCTTTCGCTTTATCGTTCATACGATTTACGAAAGAATCAACAGAACCAGCAATATGTTCAGCCATAGCGACAGAAGCATCATTTGCGCTTCCAATAGCTATACCTTTTACCATGTCTTCTACGCGCATCTCTTCACCAGGTTCAAGGAAGATTTGAGATCCGCCCATACTTGCCGCATATTCACTTACACGAATCTTATCGTTCCAGCTGATCTTACCTTTATCGATAGCTTCCATGATCAATATCATCGTCATAATTTTTGTCATGCTCGCTGGTGGTAGTTTCTCATGGCTATTCTTATCGAACAGCACGCTTCCACTATCTTGTTCCATTAAAATGGCTGAGTGACTCTGTTCTGCAAGCTTTATCTTTTCTTTTGGTTTTTCTGCTGCATCTGCCTTTGGAATTGCAAAAGAAGCCAGCAAACAAATACTTAGTAGACCTGAAATAACGCCTTTCATACAGTTCCCTCCATTCATATAGTCTTATTTTTTCCATAATTTTTCACTTTATACCGGATCTTCCACCTAAATCATTTAGAAAAATTCTTACTATATCCCATTTTCCGTTTGGAATTTTATAGTTGCAAATTGCACAGAAATCTTAACATGTAGACTTCATTCAATAAATTTGATAATTTTATTATAAATATGGATATATATGTTAACTGACTTTTAAAAGCAACAGGGGGATGTACGGTAATGCCTACTTTAGAAATGGATAATGTCGTGCTAAATTATGAGGTAAGAGGTAGTGGTAAACCCATCGTGTTCTTACATGGGTTAGGAGCAAGCTGGAAGATGTGGGAGCCTCAAATCGAAGCTTTTTCTAAAAAGTATCAGATGATTATGGTTGATTTAAGAGGTCATGGAGGATCGACTAAATCGTTTCCTAATCATCAATTTTCTGCAAAAGTTATGGCAGAAGATATTAAACAATTCTTAGATAAGATGAATATAGAAAAAACGTATATGGTCGGATTATCTTACGGTTCTGTTGTCGCGCAATTATTTGCTTGCAAGTATTCAATATACCTTGAAAAATTAATCTTATCTAATGGGTATAGTGAAATTCCTACCAAAGTCTCTGGTTGGGTTTTGAGCCTATCCAATTTTATATTTAAAAGGCTGTCTTATAAAACAATTATCAACCTTCTTTTAAAGACATATAAAAAGGATGAGTATACCAAGAAGGTCTTACGGGATTCTTTTACATTCGACAAGGACATGTTTATTTTTGCGAAAAGTTCTGATTTCCCAACCCATACCGATAAGCTACATGGTATAAGCGTACCTACATTAGTGATGGGAGGCGATAAAAAAGTCATGGGAGTAGACGAACGTAAAGCTTCAGAAATTCTTTTCAATCATATTCCTTTCTCAACTCTAGCTCTATTTAAAAATGCATTTGATCCTCTTAGCACAATGAAAGTACACGAATTTAATGAAATGATCCAATATTTTTTAGAAGATAAAAATTTCAGAGATTATGATGATATTTTGATCTACACAAAGTAATATTACACACAGCATCAAACGAAAAAAGATGCCTCAAAAAAATTTGAGGCATCTTTCGTTATATTATTTTTTAATTTCTTTGTATACAAGCGGTGGAGCTTCTACAGCTTCTTTTGAGATTGTATAAGCATCACGGATCTTCTTCTTTACATCTTCTACATTCTCTGTGTTGCTGTAGATCGTAACGAGTGAATCACCTTTTGAAACTTGATCTCCAACTTTTTTGTTTAGCATCAAACCAACAGCTAGATCGATTTCAGATTCTTTTGTTGCGCGTCCTGCACCTAAGATCATTGCTGCAGTACCAATCTCATCTGCAACAATTTCAGAAACAAATCCATCTTCGTTTGCAGTTAATTCAAAAGTATGTGCAGCTTGTGGCATTCTTTCAGGATGATCTACTACTGATTCATCTCCACCTTGTGCTTTTAAGAATACTTTTAACGTTTCAAGCGCTTTTCCAGAAACGATTACTTCTTTTAACATCTCACGTGCTTGTTCTAAAGAATCTGCTTTTTTCGCCAGATATACCATGTGAGAACCTAATGTTAAGCAAAGTTCTTCAAGATCTTTCGGTCCCTTGCCACTCAGTGTATCGATCGCTTCTTTGATCTCTAAAGCATTTCCGATCGCTAGTCCTAGAGGTTGGCTCATATCAGAGATAACAGCCATCGTGTTACGCCCTACTGCATTTCCAATCTTAACCATCGCGTTAGCTAGTTCTTCTGCTTCTTCTGGTGTTTTCATGAATGCTCCTGCACCTGTTTTAACATCAAGTACGATTGCATCTGCGCCAGCTGCGATCTTTTTACTCATGATCGAGCTCGCGATCAACGGGATAGAGTTAACCGTTGCCGTTACGTCACGAAGACCATATAACTTTTTATCAGCAGGTGTAAGGTTTCCGCTTTGTCCGATAACAGCTAGTTTATTTTTATTAACAAGGTCAATGAATTCTTGGTTATCGATCTCAACATGGAATCCAGGAACAGCTTCCAATTTATCGATCGTTCCACCTGTGTGGCCAAGTCCTCTACCGGACATCTTTGCTACAGGCACACCAAGAGCAGCAACTAGAGGAGCTAGTACAAGTGTCGTAGTATCACCAACACCGCCTGTTGAGTGCTTGTCTACTTTAATTCCTTCGATCGCAGAAAGATCAATCTGATCACCTGACTCAACCATCGCCATTGTTAAATGAGCACGTTCTTCAGTAGTCATATCTTTAAAGTATACAGCCATGGCAAATGCAGACATCTGATAGTCAGGAATATCACCGTTTGTATAGTTTTGAATAATAAAATCGATCTCAGCTTTTGTTAGTTCTTTTCCATCACGCTTTTTTTGAATCAAATCAACCATTCTCATGTTAATAGCACCACTTTCTTATTACTTTACATATGAAGATATTTTTTAAAAAGTTAATTAAAATACTTTGGAATCTATACTACGCAAATTGTTAGATTTCTTTAACGATTCCTTTAACTAGGGAAAGGAAATTGGATTTAACCATCTCTGTTGTTTCCATTACTTCATCATGTGTTAACGGTTGATCTAAGATCCCTGCAGCCATATTTGAAATACAAGAGATACCCAGAACTTTCATTCCAGCATGACGAGCGATGATGACTTCTGGAACCGTAGACATGCCAACTGCATCTGCTCCCCATACACGAAGCATTCTTACTTCCGCTGGTGTTTCGTATGAAGGGCCAGTGTTTCCAGCGTAAACACCTTCTTTTAATGAGATGTTTAATTCTTTTGCTACACTGCGTGCCACATCTTGTAGAGACAACGTATAAGCTTCACTCATATCTGGAAAACGAACACCAAACGAATCATCATTCGCACCGATTAACGGATTGTTACCAAAGTTATTGATGTGATCAGTGATCAACATTAGATCTCCAGCTTCAAATTCTTTGTTCACCCCGCCTGCAGCGTTCGTTACAACGATTGTTTCTACCCCGATCAATTTCATTACTCGAACAGGGAACGTTACCTTTTCCATTGAGTACCCTTCGTAATAATGAAAACGCCCTTGCATCGCCACTACTTGTTTACCTGCTAGTTCACCAATAACAAGTTGTCCAGCGTGACCTTCTACAGTTGACACAGGAAACTCAGGAATATCTGAGTAGGGAATAATAACCGAATTTTGAATCTCTTCAGCAAGAATTCCTAGACCTGAACCTAAGATCAAACCTATTTTTGGAGCAGAAGTAAGTTTTGATTGAATAAAATCAGCAGACGTTTGTATTTTTGACATGTTTCGTTTCCCCCTTAACTTAACCTTAAAGTTGATTTAAAAAGCTTTGTCCGATACTAGGTTTTTTCACATCATAGATCTCTGCGATCGTTGCACCAATATCAGCAAACGTATTACCTACGGAAAGTTCTTTACCTTCATTAATACCTTTGTAATACACCATCAATGGAACAAATTCACGTGTATGATCTGTTCCGTGATGAACAGGATCGTTTCCATGGTCGGCTGTGATGATAAGCAGATCATCTTCTTTTAGCTTTTCTAGAACTTCTGGCAATCGAGCATCAAATTCTTCTAATGCTTGACCGTATCCTTTAGGGTCTCTTCTATGTCCGAACAAGGCATCAAAGTCGACCAAGTTCAAAAAGTTAAGACCTGTAAAGTCTTCATCCATGGATTCCACAAGCTTGTCCATCCCATCCATGTTTGATTTCGTGCGAATAGCTTTTGTCACACCTTCACCGTCAAAGATATCAGAGATCTTACCTAGTGCGATGCTGTCGTAACCTGCGTCTTCTAACTCGTTCATAACCGTTCTTCCGAAAGGTTTTAATGCATAGTCGTGACGGTTAGACGTTCTTTCAAATGCTCCTGGTTCCCCTTTAAACGGACGAGCTATGATTCTTCCCAACATATACTTGCCGTCACGTGTCATCTCTCTTGCTGTTTCACAGATCTCATATAGTTCTTCTAATGGAACAACATCTTCATGAGCGGCAATCTGAAGCACAGAATCAGCAGACGTGTATACGATCAGCTTACCAGTCTTCACATGTTCTTCTCCTAGTTCAGTAATGATTTCTGTACCTGAAGCTGCCTTGTTACCAAGGATTCCTCTTCCCCATTTTTCTGTAAGCATATCGATCAATTCATCAGGAAATCCTTCCGGGAACGTTTGGAAAGGTTCCTTGATATGAAGTCCCATGATCTCCCAATGCCCCGTCATCGTATCTTTACCATTTGATAGTTCAGGTAGTTTCGCGTAATGACCGATTGGATTCGCTGCTTTCTCAATACCCTCCATGTTCGAATCAATATTTCCAAGACCTAGCTTCTCCATGTTTGGAACGTTGAGGCCGTTCATCTCACGTGCAATATGCCCTAGTGTGTGAGCTCCTTTATCACCAAATTTTTCTGCGTCTGGTGCTTCACCGATTCCTACAGAATCCATTACGACTAAAAAAGTTCTTTTAAAACGTGATTGTTTCATCTTGTCCTCCTGAAATTCGTGCATTCACTTTATTTACTATTTCCTTATAGCAGAAACAACAAACAAATCCTCGATGATGTCAGAAGTCTGACATCTTATTGAAAAAAGAAAGCTCACGCCCTCGGATGGAAGGCGGAGTATACATCCTTTAATCTTGTTTTCGTGACATGGGTATATATTTGAGTTGTAGAAATATCAGCATGTCCTAGCATCTCTTGCACGGCACGAAGATCCGCACCGTTTTCCAATAGGTGAGTAGCAAACGAATGGCGAAGTGTATGCGGTGTGAGTTCCTTCTCAATATGAGCTTTTCTTGCTAGTTGCTTTAAAATCTTCCAAAATCCCTGTCGAGATAAACGATTCCCGTGATGGTTCAAAAAGAGTGCATCTGTTTTCTTACTTTTTAACAGGATTAAACGTCCATCCTGTAAATAGCGTTCGATCGCTGCTTGGGCCAACTTTCCAAGAGGAATGATTCTTTCTTTGTTCCCCTTACCTATACAACGGATGAAACCCATATCAAGATGAACATCCCCTATATTAAGCTGAACAAGCTCTGAAACTCGAATTCCGGTTGCATATAATAACTCGAGCATGCCCTTGTCTCTTTGAGAAAAAGGATCGTTTGCTGAAGGTGTGTCTAATAGAGCTTCGACCTCTTCTGTGGATAATACTTTTGGAAGCTTCCGCTCTGTCTTGGGTGTTTCAATATGTACAGAAGGGTCTTGACTCGACACCTTTTCTCTTAGAAGAAACTGGTGAAAAGACCGAATAGACGCAATGTTTCGCGCTAGCGTCGTGGAAGCCTTACCATTCTCTTTTAAAAATAAAAGATATCCCATGATATGATTACGGTCAATCTCATGAATGGTTTCAAGAGATTCGACTTTTTCGAGATATCGTACATATTGAGTTAAATCTCTCTTATAGGAGTCGATTGTGTTCTTTGAGAGGGCTCGTTCTACAATGATGTATTGAAGAAAATCCTGAACATGTTCGTTCACTCTACCCCTCCTTACTCACCCGTCTGATAAAAGTAAAAAAGCCTTTTTACTGCGTTTGAATCTTTGTCAGAACTCAGGTTAAAAACTTTAACAGCTTTCCCTTTAGGCTCGTCATATCTATGATAATTTTCATATTCTTGATTGATCCAAAGCAGACCGAAATAAAACACGAGCGTGCAAATTGAAAAAGCAAAGAACACTTTAGTTGTATTCCAAACAATTTTCATCCAGGAAATCATCATGTCCACCCCTGTCCTTATATAGTACAGGTTATGCCCACATGATCCCCGAATATACATAAAACTTAAATCTACACCTCATACGTTACCCGATTCTTGGGACTTTGTAAATATTCTTTGCCTAATATCTTCTAACTGTGTATGAAATCTCTATAGAAATACCTAGCCATCTTGATAAGATTGAGCAAAAAACAAAAAGGAAGCGTTACTCTCCGCTTCCTTCGCCTGCATTATTATCCTTAGGATGACATCTGTGACAGATTCCATGAAATGTCAGTCTGTGATCTTTAATTTTAAAATTCCAGCCTTCTTCAACCACTTTTTCCACATCGCCAAGAAGGTCTTCTTGTATTTCATCCACCGCTCCACATTCGATACAAACGAGATGATGATGAAAATGATCAGCACCCTCTGTTCTAAGATCGTAACGGGAAACCCCATCACCAAAGTTAATCTTATCTACTACTTTAAGCTCGGTTAAGAGTTCCAGAGTACGGTAAACGGTCGCCAAACCAATTTCTGGCGCCTTTTCTTTAACGAGCAGATAAACATCTTCCGCACTTAAGTGATCTTCTTCGTTTTCGAGGAGGACTCTAACTGTCGCCTCACGCTGTGGAGTCAGCTTATAGCTTTGTGAATGCAGCTGTTTTTTGATACGGTCGATTCTGCTTTCCATACCCTTTTCCTCCTTATGTACGCACAAGATAATTATAAGCATGGAGAAAAAAGTTGTCAATTTAAACTCATTTTAATTAACGATTTAAACTTATTATAAACAAAGAATGATTATCTTTATGCTAAATGGACCATTTGATAACTTGCTCCATCAGGGCTGGAGTAAAGAACGCTTCCATCGTTGAGGCAAGCAGTACCATCACTCCTACACCGGCAACCAAGAGTGTATATCTTAATAGCTGTGGTAAAAATGGCATATGGTGCCTCTTAAAAGCCAGTTGACGAATCATCTTAAAAGAAAAAGCTACTGCTGCTACTGTTACGATGATGAAAGCTGGAATTAATAATACGTTCTGAGGCAGAACTGATACAAAAGATAATAAAAATCCGTACCATCCCATTTGATTCACCAAGAAACCTACAGTAAAGCCGATCACAACTCCTTTTAAGAACAGCATGACTAAGATAACAGGCAGACCGATCACGGATAATCCTAGAATCCACATCAGACCCATATATTTGAGATAATGGCCAAAACTTTGAAAGAACATATCCGTTTTGCTTGTAAAACCACCTTCTGCCGCTTGAACAAAAAAACGTGATAAGTAAGTGTATAGATCTTGTTTTTGATTCAGACTCAACGAATTTACGATAATTGCTCCAAAAATAACACCCATTAAAAAGAGAACACCAACAAACGCATACAAGGTCTTATTCTCTTCTAGATGCCGCTGCATGTAATAGCGCGCACTCTCCATATGTAAGCCTCCTCCACCGAATCTCTTAATCCTATTCTATGAATCAGGGGAGAAGGTATGTCTTATTTTTTTGTTTTACTAGGATGGTTTGAAATTACTTTCCCATAAGATCCACCACCACCTATTTGAACAGAGAGCTCTCCGTTTCTAGCAGATAGAACCTGTTTGGCTATTGTGGGCTTAACAATTTCTTTTAATTGTTCTTCTGTAGAAGAATGTATGATATCCATGTCTGTCCCAATCGCTTCACGCAGTTTCGATAGCGATTTCGGACCTAATCCTGGTATGAACTCCAGCGGTATCTGATGAATGTAAGGGGGTCTGTTTACGTTACTTGTCTTTGTACCTTGTAGTTCTTTGATCCGGTCGTTGACTCCCTTTACAAACTTCTTACTTCCACATTTATTGCAGCTCTCACTGTTCGGAAGAAAAACTTCTAAACATGTTTCACAGACCGAATTATAATATTTTCCGAGATAAGGATTCAGGCCATAATTTGCAATAATCTCTCTACCATTCTCTCCTTGAAGAGCCATTTTGAATTCTTTAAAAGTCGGTTCTTTTAACGAAAGCATCTGATATTCACGTGCGATCTTCTCTAATGAATGTGCATCTGAATTCGTTAGAAAGGTGTATGAAGAAAGCTCTTCTAGTCGGGATGCCATGTCTGTATTCGAACTTAAGCCTAATTCAACACCATCTATCATAGACGGATCTAACACTTCCGTTAGAGAAGAATTTACTCCTTTTCCGTATAAACTTTTAAATGGAGTAAAAATATGAGCAGGGATAAATAATCCACCTGAATTCTTCACGAACTGTTGAAGTTCATAGGCACTGCCATACATCCGCTGTGAGCTTAAATGAATATTCTTCATTCGAGACGATAGCCAATGACTTAAGTTCTCCATCGCGGCAAGGCTAGGCATATATACAAGAACGTGGATCGGCCCCTTACATTGTTCATCGTTAATCTCTATCTCGGCTCCAGGTATCAGTGTTAATCCATCAACAGATAAGCCGCCTTCTTCTAGCTCTCTCAAGTAACCATCCTGTTCAAGTTCTTTTAATTCCTGAAGTACTTCAGGAGAATGACAATCGATGATTCCTATAACATCCATCCCTTTTACATGTTTAGCTACGTGTAAAATATTGCGAAGTGTCAGAGATCTTGAACCTGTAATCTTGATCGCTTTTCCTGTTTGAGATGCTCCGATGTGTATATGCATATCAGCAAAGAACGGTAGAAGTTTATTTTTTGAGTGCACGTGTTAACTCCATATACATGACACTGTATGCTGTTTTTGCATCATGAATTTGTTCTTCTCTCATTAAAGCCTTGGCTTCATCTACGCTTAATTCTAGTACATTCAAGAATTCATCTTCATCTGTCATTTGATCCCCTTGTTTTATAAGAGTGTTCGTATAGTAAAGGTGAATCAGTTCGTCTGCAAATCCTGGTGAGGTGTAGAAAGAACCGATGGATTCCATAGATTCGCAAGCAAAACCCGTTTCTTCTAACAACTCACGCTTGGCACATTCCAAGGGATCTTCTCCTTTTTCAAGCTTACCTGCCGGAATTTCAATGATCGTCTTTTCAAGTGGTTTACGGAACTGCTCTACCATTAACATCTTACCTTCATTTGTTACTGCTAGTACGGCAACTGCTCCAGGATGTTTAACAACCTCACGTTTCGCTATCTTCTGATTCGGCAGTTCAACTTCTTCTATATAAAGGTCAATAACTTTACCGCTGTATATCTGTTCTTTGCTGATCGTTTTTTCGTATAAGTTTTCCATTTTCCACACTCCAATGGTCTATTTATCTTCTTTTCTACATAAAGTCTATCATACTTTGGAATACTGCATTTAATAGGACATTGAAGGAGGATTAGCAGATGAAGATCTATCTTCAGCCAAAAGGAATCACGCTTGTGGGTAAGGCATGGCAGATCAAATATATGCTACAAAATTATAGTAAGCAGCATGAACTTGTTCAAGACTGGATCAACGCGACTTCTCCAAAAAAATAAACGCACCTTAACGGCTGACGATGTGAATTTTTATTCGCATCTTTTTTTGTGCGGACTTTTTTCTTTTTTTTAATCATTATGATAGGTTTAAAGCAGAAACAAATCGAATGAAGTTGAGGTGATTAGAATGGAGAAAAGAAGACTTGGTTCTTCTGATCTGTATGTGAGTGAATTGAGTTTAGGATGTATGTCCCTTGCTCCTGAACTCGGAAAAGAGAACGAGAAAATCGTCAAAACAGCACTCGATCATGGTATAAATTATTTTGACACTGCCGATTTATATGGCTTCGGGTGGAATGAGGAGTTTATTGGAAAAGCACTAAAAGACGTTAGACAAGACATCATTCTTGCTACAAAAGGTGGAAACGATTGGAGTCAACCTGGAGACGGTTGGAAGTGGAATCCTTCGAAAACTTATATTAAATCTGCGTTAAAGGATAGCCTGAAACGTCTACAAACCGACTACATCGATCTCTACCAGCTTCACGGAGGGACGATTGATGATCCGCTAGATGAAACGATCGAAGCTTTTGATGAGCTCGTGTCTGAAGGTTATATCCGTTATTATGGAATTTCATCAATACGGCCCAACACGATTAAATATTTTGCAGAGCACTCTAATATTCAAAGTATCATGATGCAATACAGTTTATTGGATAGACGTCCTGAAGAACTGTTTCCTTTTCTCGCGTCAAAGGATATAAGCGTTATTGCAAGAGGTCCTGTTGCAAAAGGATGGTTGAGTGAAAAAGCATTTCAAAAGAGTGCTGATGGCAAGTTTCTTCATTACACCGGCGCTGACATACAAAAAAAGATCAATAAGTCTAAAGATGTTTTAGGTGATAAAAACATCACACATGCAGCTTTGCAATATGTGTTGCAACAAAAGCCGGTGGCAACTGCAGCTGCTGGTGCAAGCTCTGTTGAACAACTTTTAGAAAATATTAAAACCTTTGAATCTCGACCTTTAAGTGAAATGGAGTCAGAGTCATTACGTTCTCTTTTCCCTGCTGAAATCTACGAAACGCACCGAGCATAATTCAATAGAAAAAGTCCCGCTAAAGCGATATCGCTTCACGGGACTTTTTTTATACTCGTTTGAGTAACATCGCAATTCCTTGCCCACCACCGATACAGAGGCTCGCTATTCCGTACTTTTCTTGGCGCTGTTCCATTTCATAACTTAGAGTGAGCAGCAACCTAGCACCACTCGCACCTACAGGATGGCCTAGCGCAATCGCTCCTCCGTTTACATTCGTTCTTTCGCGGTCTAATTTTAGTTCCTTTTCTACAGCTAAATATTGAGAACTAAACGCTTCGTTAATTTCAAACAACCCAATGTCATCGATGGAAAGACCTGTTTTTTGCAGGAGTTTTTGAATCGCAGGTACAGGACCAATTCCCATCACCGATGGATCGACGCCGGTTACTGCCCAAGAAACAATCTCTACGAGCGGTTTTAACCTTTTCTCTTTAACCGATTTTTCGTGAGCAAGAATAAGTGACACGGCCCCATCGTTAATAGAAGAAGAATTTCCTGCTGTAACTGTTCCGTCTTTTTGAAAAGATGGCCTCAACTCTCCAAGCAAAGAAACAGATGTTTCAGGCTTGATCCCTTCATCCTCTGTAAAGAGAGCTCCGTTTTTTAAAGGTACTGTAACGATCTCTTTTGTAAATCTTCCACTCTCTCTTGCTTCAGCCGCTTTTCTATGACTAAGACTTGCATACTCATCTTGCTCTCCTCTTGTAATGGAATATTGATCAGCTAAATTTTCAGCTGTAATACCCATACCACACCCGATGTATTCATCACTTAACGTCTGAAGAAGCATATCATCAAACGTGATCGGGCCAAACTTTTGATTATGAAACCGGTGGTGAAAAGAAACGTGTGGCGACTGTGACATATTTTCTATGCCTCCACAAAGCGCGATTCCTTCTTCCTGATCACGTAGGTTCTGCATGGCTGAAACCACTGCTTGCATGCCAGAACCACATAAGCGGTTGACGAGCATGGCAGGAACGTCTGATGGCACTCCTGCTTTTAATGCAGTATGTCGCGCTACATATGCGGCATTCTTACTCGAATGAATAACATTACCATAAACGACATCCGTTATATCTGCTGGAGAAATATGGGCACGTTTCATCGCCTCTACCGCAGATATCTCACCCAGGTCTGTCGGACTCACACCTGTCAAGGATTTTCCATATGATCCAAACGGCGTTCTAGCCCCATCTATGATATAGATAGCCATGTGATTGCACCTCTTTAATTAAAAGATAAGAACCTAGTATCGATCATGAATCTTCTTCGCGAATTAAATATTTTTCAAAAGGACTTACCTTAATAAGCGTTCAACTTCACATTCTCTGCAACAGATAGTTTTGCTTCGGTGGAATTCACTACATCTTCAACGGAATATCCTTCTGCTACTTCTCTTAACACGAGACCTTGATCAGAAACGTCCATAACAGCACGATCGGTAATGATGCGTTCTACGACTCCTTTACCAGTTAGGGGAAGCTGACATTGCTTTAAGATTTTACTCTCTCCTGCTTTGTTCACATGTTCCATGATGACGATGATCTTCTTCGCTCCGTGCACAAGATCCATCGCCCCGCCCATTCCTTTGATCATCTTTCCTGGAATCATCCAGTTGGCCAGATCTCCGTTCTCTGAAACTTCCATTCCACCTAGGATCGCGATATCGATGTGACCGCCGCGGATCATCGCAAACGATTCAGAACTGTCAAAGTAAGAAGCCCCTTTAATCGCCGTTACCGTTTCTTTTCCTGCATTGATCAGATCTGGATCAACTTCACTTTCAAGCGGATAAGGTCCGATGCCTAAAAGTCCGTTCTCTGATTGTAAGACAACCTCTTTATTATCGGAAATAAAATTGGCAACCATCGTTGGCATTCCGATTCCTAAATTTACGTAGAATCCCGATTCGATCTCTTTTTCCGCTCTTTTTGCAATTCTTTCTCTAATGTTCATAATGGTCTCCCTCCTCTTACCCTTTTTTTACAGTTAATCGTTCTATACGTTTTTCTTGAGTTCCGACAATCATTTTTTGAACATAAACACCTGGTGTATGTATGTAATCCGGATACAGATCACCAATCTCAACAATCTCTTCCACTTCAGCAATCGTCACTTTCCCTGCTGCTGCGATCATCGGATTAAAATTACGAGCCGTTTTGTTATAGATGAGATTTCCTGCTTTATCTCCTTTTGCAGCACGAATCAAACTAAAGTCAGCTACGATTCCTTCTTCAAGCAGATATTCTTTATCGTTAAACGTACGAGTTTCTTTTCCTTCAGCAATCGGTGTTCCTACCCCCGCTGGTGTGTAGAACGCTGGAATACCTGCACCGCCTGCCCTAATTCTTTCAGCAAGTGTACCTTGTGGGATCAAATCTACTTCAATCTCACCTGATAACACTTGTCTTTCAAACTCTTTATTCTCCCCCACGTAAGAACCTACCATCTTTTTGATCTGTTTGTTCTTCAATAGAAGTCCAAGACCCCAGTCGTCCACTCCACAGTTGTTTGAGATAACGGTAAGGTCTTTCGTTCCTTTTTCTACTAGAGCTAGAATTAAGTTTTCAGGTATTCCGACAAGCCCGAAACCTCCAACTAAAAGAGTAGATCCATCTTTTATTTCCGCTACAGCTTCAAGTGCTGAGTTGAATATAGGTTTCATTTTTCTCTCTCCTTTTCATCCGATCATTGTCCTTTGACAGTCATTTATTATGCTTCGTTCTCAAAAACTGACGCAACCCCTTGACCACCACCGATGCAGAGCGTTGCCAAACCTCGTTTTACATTTCTGCGTTTCATCTCATGAAGTAATGTCACGACGATTCTTGCACCACTTGCTCCGATCGGATGACCTAGTGCAATCGCTCCACCGTTTACGTTCAATTTTTCTTTGTCAAATTCAAGATCTTTGCCAACCGCTAGAGATTGACTTGCAAATGCTTCATTTGCTTCAACTAAGTCAAAGTCATTCATGCTCAACTCTGTCTTCTTCAATACTTTTTTAACGGCTTCTACTGGTCCGATTCCCATCACTTCTGGCGCAACACCAGCGCTCGCATTCGCTTTTACAACGGCGATTGGTTTTATTCCTAGTTCTTCTGCTTTCTTTCTGCTCATGACAACAAGCGCTGCAGCACCGTCGTTGATGCCTGACGCGTTACCCGCTGTTACCATGCCATCTTTCTTAAATGCCGGGCGAAGTTTTCCTAGCTTTTCAGCCGTTGAACCAGGTTTTGGGTATTCATCTGTATCCACAATAATCGGATCACCTTTGCGTTGAGGAATCTCTACGGGTGTGATCTCGTCATTAAATTTTCCTTGTTCCTGCGCTTGTGCACATTTTCTTTGGCTTTCTGCTGCAAACTCATCCAGTTCCTCGCGGGACAATGAATGTGTTTCACATAAGTTTTCCGCAGTGATTCCCATGTGATAATCACCAAATACACACCATAATCCATCTTGAATCATGGAATCTACCATAGGAGCGTTACCCATTCGAAGGCCATCTCTCGCACCGTTCAAAAGATAAGGAGCTTGGCTCATGTTTTCCATTCCACCGCAAACGATAATATCTGCTTCTTCCAGCCAGATTGATTGGCACGCGAGATGGATTGCCTTGAGACCTGAGCCGCAAACTTTATTAATCGTCATACTGGATACTTCATTCGGCAATCCAGCTTTAATAGCGGCTTGTCGGGCTGGGTTCTGTCCTAGTCCTGCTTGCAGAACATTTCCCATGATTACTTCATCTACTGAATCATGCGGGACACCGGCTTTTTTTAATGCATCTTTGATCGCGATTGCTCCTAAATCTGTTGCCGCAACCGTTTTAAAGCTTCCCATAAAGCTTCCGATCGGCGTTCTGACAGCGCTTACAATTACAGCATCTCTCTCCCTTGAAACCATTACTAGTCTCCTCCTTGTAGATCTCTTTTAAATTTCTGAAAATTCCTTTTTATCATACCATAACAATTTAAATGTGTTGCAACAGACGATTTTTTTTAGTTAAAATAACAATAGGAAAACGTTTTCGAGAAAGGGGTTTACAATCGTGGACTTGCCTGAAAGGGTTACGCTTATAGAAGTTGGACCGAGAGATGGTCTTCAAAATGAGAAGAATTTAATACCTGCAAAGAATAAGATAGAATTTATTTCTCTATTAAAAAATGCCGGATTTCAAGAGATGGAGCTCACCTCCTTCGTTTCACCGAAATGGGTTCCTCAAATGCAAGATGCCTCTGTTATTATTGATAATTGCCTAGACGATCAACGAAACTTTGTCCTTGCTCCAAACCAAAAAGGAATTGATCTAGCTGTTGAATCTGGAGTGAAGCATATTGCTGTATTCGTAGGTGTCAGCAATACGTTCAATAAGAAGAATATAAACAAATCAACAGAAGATAGCATGAATGAACTCAGACCTCTGATCGAAGATTTAAAGCGCAGAGGATTTTTCGTGAGGGCTTGTATCTCTACTAGCTTTTATTGTCCATTCGAAGGAAAGATCGATGAACAGGACGTGTTAAAAATTTGCCTGGATTTTGAAGAGATGGGTGTGGATGAACTGAGTGTGGCAGACACGATCGGTATGGCAAATCCAGCAGAGTGTTTTGAACTGTTTACACTATTAAAACATCATCTGCGTGGAACAACACTTTTAACCGCTCATTTTCATGATACGAGAGGAATGGCTCTTGCTAACATTTTTGCGAGTCTTCAAGCGGGCATCGATCGTTTTGATACATCTGCTGGAGGGCTTGGCGGATGTCCGTTCGCACCTGGAGCTTCAGGCAACGTTGCTTCTGAAGATGTCGTACACATGCTTTCTCAAATGGGAATTTCAACAGGTATTCATCTCGATAAACTGCTTGAAGCAGCAGCCTACATATCCCCTCTTCTCTCTAAACCTGTCTCAAGCAAGCAGTTTCAACTTCTAAAAAATGTTCCTCAGCCTTAACAAACAAAACACGGGCATTTTATAAGCCCGTGTTTTGTTCCGTTCTATCATAGTATTTCATTGAAGGATTCAGCATTTCACCAGGGCTTTTTAATGAAAAGTGGTTGCCTGCCGGTGCATCGATCGTCATATTCTCAGCAAAGAAAACAGCCGTATTGTATTCCATGTATAGATCTGGTCCATTCGTTTCAATTTTTGTATCATTGTCCTCTATCTGATCCACGAGGACAAGAGCAGCTACACCACTTACTACGCAGCCGCAGCCTTCTGTATCATGTTTGAGTTTTAAGTAACCCGCTTTTCCCTGTACCTTCTTTTCCAATCGGGTTAATGCTGCATCAGTAAAAATAATTTCCATACTGCTTATGACTCACCTTTCTTCTTTAGAACTTTAATCGCCCAGTTACACCATGATAACCAGCTTTCCATATATCGAATGCCGTATTCACTTGTTAAGAACTCTCCAAGTTCGTTTTTTCCGTAAGTTCCTTTTGGAAAGTGCTCTTCTTGCCATTTTTTCGTCATCATCAGCCCCATCTTATGGTGCTCTTTACTCTTTTCTAAAAAAGCAATCGCTTTGTCTATCGGGATAAAATGAAACATGGATACCCTTAATAACAAATCGTCTTTCAGCTTTGGTTCATTTACAGGTTTATTCAGCATCCATTCAAGCAGCTGTTCGAAACCTTTGTCCGTGATTGCATATATCTTCTTATCAGGATAATCAGTCTGCTGAACGGTCTTAGATTGTGTGAGTCCTTCTTCTTCCATCTTTAAGAGTTCTCTATAGATCTGCGTGTGATGGGCTGTCCAAAAATGAATAACTGTTTCTTTAAATTGCTGTGTTAGCTCGTAACCGGTTGCTTCATTTTTCGCCAATAAACCTAACAGCGCATACCTTAACGCCATTTGATACCCTTCTTTCTTTCTGTTCTGTTTTGCATTGTAACACATTTTTCACAAAAATTTTATTCTTAATACTTGATATAAATCTTATACAGCTATTATATTATAGATAAACATATGTGAAAATACACATATAAAACAAAAAACAAAAATAGGAGAGAAAACAATGAACTGGTTAACACGATTTAGTTTAAAAAATCCAGTAGCAATATTCATCTTTTCATTTTTACTCATTGTTGGTGGAGTCTTCTCATTCACGAACTTAAAAGTGGATTTGCTCCCAAACGTTGAGTTTCCACAGCTTACCGTTCAAACTGTCTATCCAGGAGCATCTCCTGAAGATGTGAACGAGCAAGTCACGGACAAACTTGAAACGCAATTGAAGCAAGTTGAGGATGTAAAAACCATTAAGAGTTCTTCAAACGAAAGCATCTCTATCATTAGTATGGATTTTCCTTTCACCGCAAATATGGATGAGGTAGAAGATCAAGTCAAATCCATCATTTCAGAAACGGATCTTCCTGAAGATGTAGAACCAGAAGTTAGCCGTTTCTCCTTTGGAACGATTCCTATCTACAATATCTCTTTATTCCCTGAAAAAGAAGGAGAAAACATTCAAGCATTCGTTAATGACGAATTGGTTCCAGAACTTAAAAAGATTCAAGGTGTGAACAACGTATCTGTTGGTGGTACTAAAGAAACGTTTGTCTCCATCACATTGGATAAAGAAAAAGCAAAAGAAGCCGGCATCACCTTAAACGCTGTTAAAGAAGCAATCAACAGCCGTGACCTCTCTTTCCCTGCTGGTACCGTAACGGATGACTCGATTACAGTTCCAGTTCGTGTGGAAGAAGTGGTCGATACAGTAGCCGAGCTTAAAGAGATCACCATCTCATCAAGTCAAGGCGCACCAGCACAGTCTCCGGGTGGACCTGGCGGAGGAGCACCTGGTGAAGCAGCTCAACCAGGAGCTGGAGGCGGAGCGCCTGGCGGACAAAGCGCACCTGGTGGCGCAGGAGCAGGACCTCAAGCACCAGAAAGCTTAAAGCTTGGTGATCTAGCGGAAGTTAAAGAAACAGATGATGTTAGTGAGATTACAAGATATAATCAAAAAGACTCACTCTCTATGGCCGTAACTAAGAAACAAGATGCCAATACGGTCGAAGTGGCTGACAAAGTTCTAGAAGTGCTGAACAAAAATAAATACGATGATAAGTTAGACTATGCGGTTGGTTTCGGCCAAGCAGAAGGCATTAAAGACTCTGTAAACACGCTAGTTAAAGAAGGATTATTCGGAGCGTTATTCGCCTCCTTAGCCGTACTGATATTCCTTCGCAACTTCAGAGCAACTATCATTGCCATCATCTCAATCCCGCTTTCACTGCTCGTGTCAGCCATATTCCTAGACCGTCTTGATATTACTTTAAACATCATGACACTTGGCGGAATGGCAGTAGCAGTCGGACGTGTGGTAGATGATAGTATCGTAGTTATCGAGAATATTTTTAGAAGAATCCGTAAAACAGAAGGTGACTACGATCGTGATGAGTTGATCATCGATTCTACACGCGAAATTTTAAAAGCGATTGTATCTTCAACGATCACAACTGTTGTAGTATTCTTGCCACTTGGTCTTGTCGGCGGTATCACAGGTGAATTCTTCTTACCGTTTGCATTAACGGTTGTGTTCGCCTTATTAGCTTCACTGATCGTTGCTGTTACGATCGTACCGATCTTAGCAAAATATGCATTTAAAACCGTAAAACCAGAAAAGAACGATGGTCCTTTGCAGCGTGGTTATGAAAAACTGATCAAAGCATCATTGAACCATAAAATTCTAGTTCTAGTCACTTCATTCATTCTCTTAGGTGGATCTTTCTTCCTTGCAACAAAACTTGGAATGGTGTTCCTACCGAATGAAGAGCAGAAAACATTAACGATCAACGTTGAATTACCTGCAAGTACAAATGTAACAAAGACGAACGAAGTGTCTTTAGAAGTGGAAGACTATCTCTCTAAACGCGGTACGATTGAAGATGTAACAGCTGGTATCGGATCTCGTGATTTCCAAACCGGTCTTAAGCGTCAAAATGTGGCTAACTATTTTGTTAACCTCAAAAAAGATGCAAACATTGACACAGAATTAAAAGAATTAGAAAAAGATATTAAGAAAATCACAGACGAAAAAGCAGAAGGAACCGTAATCAGCTTGCAGGAAGTTTCGAGCGGCGGACCACCAGCTAACAACGAAGTGAATATTGATCTATATTCAAACAACTTAGAAGATCTGCAAAAAGCAGCAAGTGAAGTTGAAACGTACATGAAGACGATCGATTCGATCAAGTATGTATCCAACAACTTCAAAGATACACAAAAACAATGGGCTGTTGAAATTGATACCGAAAAAGCAGCTGAAAAAGGCGTATCAGGCTTCGCTATCCTAGGAGCAGTCTCAGATGTAACGAAACCTGTTGAAGTAGGAGAACTTACATTAGACGGCGATCAAAAGAATGTGAAAGTTGAATATGACGAAGCAGTTAAATCCCTAGAAGAGATCAAGGACCTGACTGTATTCGGTTCATCTGGTCCGGTTAAGATCTCAGACGTTGCAGATGTAACAGAAAAAGACACCGTTACTGGAATCCAAAAGCTTGATGGTAAGATTTATGCACAAGTCTCTGCACAAGTAAAAGGAGACAACGTTCAAAAAGTAACACAAGACGTTATTAAAGGCGTTGAAGATAATGTAGAGCTTCCTTCTTCTGTATCAACAGAAGGCGGCGGCGGAAGCGAAGAAACGATGGATACGTTTAAAGACCTAGGTCTTGCGATGCTAGTTGCGATCGGTCTCGTTTACTTAACGATGTTGATCACATTTGGTCGAGCACGTATTCCGTTCATCATCCTTTCTTCCCTCATATTCGTTCCGGTTGGAGCAATCGGAGGATTATATTTAATCAACGAACCATTGTCTGTTAGTGCGATGATCGGAATACTCATGCTGATCGGTATCGTTACAACGAATGCGATCGTATTGGTTGACCGCATCGGACAAAACCGTGAACTTAAGGGTATGCCGGTTCGTGAAGCGTTATTAGAAGCTGGTAAAACCCGTTTACGCCCGATATTAATGACAGCATTTGCGACGATTGCAGCATTAATTCCACTTGCATTAACAACATCGTCAGGAACGCTGATCTCTAAAGGATTGGCGATCGTTGTAATCGGTGGTCTAACGACTTCTACCCTATTAACGTTGATCATCGTACCTGTCCTATATGAATTATTCTTCAGAAGACAGGCGAAACGTGAAAAAGCAAAATTAAATTCATAAAAAAAGAGTACAGCCCGGTTTTACATGCCGGCTGTACTCTTTTTTGCTATGTAAGAACTGCAAAATAATATTTGGCATCCCATTGAGCTGCTACAAAAAATTCGTAAGCCCTATAACACTTGTATATGGCATATATAGCGAACAGCGCAACGATCGCCATGAGTTCTTCCCTTTTTTTCGCACACTTTTTATACAGGATATACCCTATAATTCCAATAAGGATCAGATACAAAATATAGATAATTAAGGAGAATTTTTGTACGCTCATCTCATTAACTGCTTCCCTAAATCGATCGAGCTCCCTCTGATTCTTTTTACCTTCTTGGATCTCACTCTGTTTTTTACCGTCTCCAATACTCCAAGTTAAGAATTCTCCATCTGCTATTATGCTATAGTGAAAGCTCCCTGCCTTTTTCTCAGCAACAGTCTGTGAAGAGGCAAACACATAAGTTTGTAACAGATTAAAAAGTAAAACAGTCATGATGAAAAGTTGAAATGAAATTCGCAATCAAACTCCCCCTATTTATTGGTTCGTTTCCCTTTTCTTCTCCTTCTCTCTATGGCAACTCTTTACATTAAGCCGAATCTATCGTTTTTATATGTACCCTTCTTTATTCTAAAGCACTACATACTTTTTCCATCATTTTGCACATCGGGACTATAGACCTTGTTTCGGCCTCTCTACTTATGGGAAATATATCAGCAATCATCTCATAAAGGAGGCTTTTAGATTATGAAACAAATCTGCTCTCAAAAAGTGATCGTTACTGCTAAATATACAGTGAGTAAAGCCATTGAGATTATGCATTCTGCTAAGAGACTTAACAGCCAGCTATTTTTAAGTAAAGATGGTATTACCATTCATGCCACAGGGTTATCACAGCTCGTAGCATTCTTTTTAACGTTAAAAGAAGGAGATTCTTTTCTTTATATCGTTGAAGGAGCTGATGCTGAGTCAGCGATGAGTCTAATCTTACCTCCAGAGCAACCTTCTTAATACCTACAACCCTACCTTTGCCTTCATCTTCTTCTTAAATATCATCGGTAGACCGACAAGGACAAATAAAAGAGTAGTGCCGATCCAAACGACTTTTTTACTTCCAGACGTCATGGATGTACCTAAATACGTATAAGCGATTGTTCCCGGAATGATACCTATTGCAGTAGCGATCGCATAGTCTTTAAACCTTACCTTTGTTAAAGACGTTAAATAACTCACGAGATCGAAATTCAATACCGGAAGCAACCTTAATAATAGAACGAAACGAACTCCTTCTCTTTCGATCTTGTTACGTACTTTTTCGTATTTTTCGTTTTTCCATTGTTTATTTTTCTTAAAGCGGCCAAGGCGGTTGATCGCGAAATACGTAAGGAGTCCTCCTCCTAGCGATCCGAGATATGTATACAGACATCCCCAATAAAAACCAAACGACAAACCGCTTGTAATGGCAAATATGGAAGATGGAAATAACACAAAAGGCCTCAATGTATAGAGAACAACAAAGATAAAAGGTGCGATCCATCCCCACTGTACGATCCAATTTCTAAATTCTTCAGGACTAAATCCCTTATAATTTTTTTGCAGCCAGAGAAATAAAATAATCAAACCCGCAACTAATAACATTAGATATAGCCACTTTTTTGTAAGTTTCATGTTTCCTCCATGTGAAAGTTTCATTTAGTAAGCATTTTTCCTTCTTATGCACATATCCATACATAGTGTGATTGGCAAAGGAGGTTATTGATTATGATCGTAAAAGCAACTCGACCTATTTATGCAGAACGTGCTGCCAAACTTGTTGAACTTACAGGCAGCTTTACAGAATCCATCTATCTGCAAAAAGGAGATCGAACAGCTGACGGAAAGAGCTTTCTCGGTATCATCGCATTGTCTATCTATCCTGATGACTGCATCGAAATTATATGCGATCCGCCTAATACAGAATTAAAAGAAAAAATACTTTCGTCCGGACTTTTCGCAAGCTGTAAATCTTAATCTATTGTTCTTATTTTATCTTATTACAGATCACTCGTTTTTGGCTAAGTTCTTCTTAACTTTAGCCAATTCAGTTTGATGCTATGTAAAATTTTCGCTCTTTTTAGCTAAAAATCTTCCATACGAAAAAATGATCAAAAATAAGGACTTCGCATGAAAACGAACCATATGCGAAGCCTTATTTTTTCCTGTTTTTATGAAGAAACACGTGAAAGATCCAACGTTTTTTATAGTTCGTTCAACATTGCATTTAATGAATTTATTCGTGTTTGCAACGGGATTTTCGCTTCATGTAGCATTTTTTTGTAAATATCCAATATCATAGTACTGTATGTCGTTCCTGGAATGGCCCATTTTCCGTTCAGCTGCCCCCATGTCACAGCACTGCCTCTTTGGACATATTGGAACCTAGGATCAACGAGAGGATATTGGGAAGGTAGAGGCTGTGTTGAAGCATAAGCAAACAAGTGCTGGATGTGTGCTAAAACGCCTTCTTGAGGAGTTTTAAACACGGCTGATTCGTTCTTTCCTGTTGCACCGATTCCTGCATAATTATTTTGTGATGCCTTAACATTTCCTTCAAAGCGGAAGTACCCGGTTTCTTGAACAGCCTGAGCAAATGCCACATCTCCTCTGATTCCGTACACTTGTCCGAACTGAAGGTAAAGAGCAGCTACAGATGGCGCATTCGGATTTACTTTCCTAACAAATCGATCCATCTCATCCGCAGTTAGTAACGTTGAACCTCCAATCGTCAGTCCCTTGGGAGACTCTGGGTTTGGCGGTTCTGGGTTCGTTTTAGGTGGTTGTGGATTGGGTTTTGCTGGTTCTCGGACTGGAGGTGGTTCATTTGTATTTTTCTCTATCACATAAGCATCCGCTACACCTTCTGAACGGAGCTTCTTAGCGAAATTCTCTGCGTATTCTCGATTCTGAAAAGCTCCAGCTTGAACTCTGTAATACGTTTTGTTTCCGCTTTTTATTTCGTCAATAAAGGCTGTAATGTTTTGTTTAGCTAGAAGTGAAACACGAGTTATCGCGTTCTCTTTTTGTTCAAATGCACCTGCGATCACATTGAAAATTTGTGTTTGTGTAATCTGTACTTGTTTTTTTGGAAGAGAAAGACTTTGTGCGATTCCTTTTGCAATGGCTGTAGACACGTCATTTTGAAAATCTTCTCTTTTTAAAAGAGCCAAGTTTTTCTCGTTATCCATGAATAGTACTTCTAGTAAGATTGCAGACACTTTTGTTTCACGAAGTACGTGAAAATCAGCCTGTTTTTGTCCTCTGTCTCGCGCACCGTACTTACTCATAACAGCTGCGACCGAAGCATGTAAAACACCTTGTATTCTTTTCGTTTCAGCACCCGCTCGCTGGTGCACATAGCTTTCAAATCCTTCTCCTCCACCGATGTTCTGGTGGATAGACACAAACAGCTCAGCATTCTTGCTGTTTGCTACATTTGATCTTTCGTCTAATGATACGGTTGTATCACCCGTTCGAGTCATGATGACCGTTACTTCATAGTTGTTTTGAAGATTAGTTTGTATCTTTTTGGCGATTGCCAGATTATATACTTTTTCAAATTGCTCTTTGTTTACCGCTCCTGGATCATTCCCTCCATGGCCCGGGTCAATGATTATGACTTTCAAATTGTCACCTTCTTATTTTCCGATAAAAGCGCTTTATAAAATGAAAATGGCGCTTACTTCTATTAAAAAGGATTTGGCGGTATACTAAAAGAGCCATATGACTATTTTTATAAAATTGGATATTTGACTAAGGTGGGTAACAGAATGGAAGCTGCTTTATTTGGAAGTGTTTTATCTGCATTAGCAACCGGTTTTGGCGCACTGCCTGTTCTCTTCTGGTCTCAGGTAACACACCGGTTCCGCGACATATTGCTTGCTCTTACCGCAGGTATCATGGTCGCTGCTTCAACGTTCAGCTTGATTCCTCAAGCTCTTGAACTATCAAACTTAACGGTCCTTACGATCGGTATGACACTTGGTACCCTAACTCTTTTACTTTTAGAAAGGTTCGTTCCGCACGTTGATCTTGATCATTCTAAGATTTTTAAGGGCATCGATGCTAAAGCTTTCCTTGTCATTGCTGCGATCACCTTGCACAATTTGCCTGAAGGTCTTTCTGTTGGGGTCAGTTATGCTAGTGAAAATACAGGACTTGGCGGATTGATCGCATTTGCGATCGGACTTCAGAACGCACCAGAAGGTCTGTTAGTAGCCCTTTTTCTCATTCACCAAAATATGAATCGATTTAAGGCATTCCTTATTGCCACATTAACGGGTGCTGTTGAAATCGTTACAGCTTTGCTTGGATATGTGCTCACTTCCTATGTAGAGAATCTTGTACCGTATGGACTTTCTTTTGCAGCTGGTGCTATGCTCTTTATTGTTTATAAAGAACTCATTCCTGAAAGCCATGGTGATGGTCACGCTCGATCTGCTACATTATCATTCATTGCTGGGCTCTTAATCATGATCTACTTAACTCAAATCTTTGGATAATAAGAAACAGCAAAAACTATCTTTTAGCGTTAGTTTTTGCTGTTTTTTTTTACGCCTATATTTTTTATTGTCTATGCGTATTCAACGTCCATAATGTCAGTCACTTTTAAGATATGCATCCTTTTTTCTTCATCGAGCACCCTTAACTCTTTTTTGTATTCGTCTATATAGTGCACATGGGCTATAAGCACGAGCGCCCTGCCTTTTTCGAAATACGTAAACTTCAGCGCTTGGTTCTCTCCCATCGCAACACAGATTGTCTCATTGAATTCTTCGTACTTTTGTTCATCTAATTCTGGCTTTCTTCCATAGTCCAGACCGTCCTGATGCTCTCTTAGCATTTTCACGTGCTCCGGCAGCATCATCGCCGTCCACTTAATCGTTCCTCTGTCACGAATCACCGTTCTTCCGCCCCCTTATGCCTTATGTCCACCTAAAAGTCGGCTTCTGTATAATGCTGTTCCTCCTTTTGTATAAGAAACAGCTCGCAGAAGAGAGTTGGATCCGTATTTTTGCCGAATATCATCCATAACGTAGCCGATCTTTCTTTTCTTTGGGTGGTCTAAAGAAAACAAAGTAAGCTGTGTTTCTGTATCTTCGCAAACATTAGAAAGGGCGATTGAAATCTTACGCACCGTCTCTCCCCGATAAAAGGTTTGAAGAAGCTCTAGACACACTTCATACAGCTCCATCGTAATATTAGATGGCTGATCGATTGATTTAGAACGATGAAAGCCACCACCACCTTCATCTTTGCTGTACCCTAGCCCAAAACTGATCGTCCTGCCTGCTTTTCTTGCCCTTCTCGCACGCCTTGCTACCTCTTCACACATCTCCAAAATGACATGTTTGATCTCCGTTATATCCGTATAGTCACGAAGTAAAATCTGGCTTTTTCCGTAGCTGACCTGACCTTGCATGATGGGCGCACCGATTTCAGACAGATCGATGCCCCATGCATGGTGATAGAGCTGATTTCCCATGATCCCGAATTTTTTCTCTAAAAGTTCAAGAGGATAATGCGCGAGGTCACCCACTGTTACAATACCCATCCTGTTTAAAGTCCGCTCTACTCTCGATCCGATTCCCCACATCTGGCTTAGTGGAGATAGATGCCATAGTTTCTTCTCTACATCTTCATACCCCCACTGCGCCACGCCTTTTTTCTTCGCTTCAAGATCGAGACAAAGCTTTGACATGAGCATGTTCGGGCCGATTCCGATCGCACACGGCAATCCAAACTCTCGCCAGATGTCACGGCGGATCCTCTCAGCAAGTTCTTGTGCACTTCCCCATAACCTTTCTGTTCCGTCAGCTTGAAGAAAACTTTCATCCACGCTATATGTGTGGATCGACTCTGGTGGAACATACCGGTGCAGCATCTTCGTAATCTCCATCGATCTTTCTAGGAAATAAGCCATCTGCGCGTTTACAACGATAATGTTTTTATTCTTTGGAATCTCAAACAGCCGGTTGCCTGTGCGAATACCAAAATCAGCCTTCAGTCTCGGTGACGCTGCAAGCACCACGCTTCCTTGTCTCTCCGTATCCCCTACTACTGCCAAATGACATGTCAGCGGATTTAACCCTAAGCGAACAGCAGCACAGCTTGCATAAAAACTTTTCATATCCATACATAAGATCGTACGCTTAGGCATTTCATCATAGTTCATTCGACACACCCCTTTCGTTGATTTACGAACATCTGTTCTTTATATGTATACCCATTTTAACCGAATGTATGTTCTTATAACAATGGTAATTTTTTCAGCAAATTTTGCAGATTGACGTTTTTGAGCCAAAAGTCTAGGATTTATAAGGAAAGATAGGTGAAGAAATGAATCGTTTATTAATAAGAAAAATGATCCAACATTCGTTGAAGGATTATTTTTGGGAAGAAGAAAATTGTATATTAACGGAGAAAGAATGGGCCAATCTCGAAGAGAAAGTTTTGCGCGAGATACATGAGGAAGACCAAAATGAGGCTGTTTACAGCATCATTCAGGACGTTGTATATGCCTATCTTACAAATAAATAAGCAGGTTCCGTTTTTGAAGAGGGGGAACCTGCTTATTTTTGTGCTGTTGTGAGAGGTTTGGACTGTGATCGATGAGATTTTAAGCGGCAATCCACGAGTTTTTGGCTGTGATCCACAAGTTTTGGGCGGCAATCCACGAGTTTCGGACTCCAATCCACAAGTTTCGAGCTCCAATCCACGAGTTTCGAGCTCCAATCCACGAGTTTCGAGCTCCAATCCACGAGTTTCGAGCTCCAATCCACAAGTTTCGAGCTCCAATCCACGAGTTTTATCACCAACTCCAAAGTCTTCCAAACCTTTAGTTTACATAATATAATTATTGCAATCTACTTCTGTCTAAACGATTTTCCACCTAGTGTTTCGATCAATTTTGGCATGACTTGATACATCGTACTTCCAACGTTCATCCACCATGGAAGGTTGATCTCACGAACGGGACGCTCCATCGCTCTGACGATTTTTTCTGAAACATGCGAAGGCTGAAGCATCAGTTTTTGAACGTTTTTAACGTAATTGCCAGACTGATCAGCAAGTGTAAAGAAGTTTGTCGCGATCGGTCCAGGGTTGATGGTTGTCACATCTACCCCTTTATGTGCGACTTCTAAGCGTAACCCGTTTGAGAATCCTAACACAGCATGTTTTGTTGCTGCGTATACGCTCGATTTTGGTGTTGAGATCTTACCTGCTTGAGACGCAATATTCACGATATGACCGCTTCCTCTTTGAAGCATGTGCGGCAGTACTGCTCTCGTACACGCCATAAGCCCAAGAACGTTCGTTGAAAACATTCCTTCGATATTTTTCCATGGCGAATCCACAAACTCTTCAAAAATGCCATAACCCGCGTTGTTCACTAAAATATGTATGTTTTGATGTTCACTTAGGATCGTTGAAAGAACTTCCTCAACGCTGTCTGTGTTCGAAACATCTAAAAGATAGTAAGGGGCCGTTACATTCGTAGCTTTTAAGATCGCTTCCTGTACCACTTTTAGTTGATCTTCTCTTCTTGCAGCAAGGATGGGGGTTGCTCCCTTTTTAGCAACATCCATAGCGAGGTGAGCCCCGAGTCCCCCAGATGCTCCTGTTATCAAGACCACTTTGTTTTTTAATGTACTCATCTTATAACTCCTGTTCTCTCCGATAATATGATATCTTGTTCTCTTCCTCTACACGTACTCGTCCTTCTGACTGAAGCAGATCGAGATGACCTACAACTTCGGAAACTACTAAACCGAGTTGCTTTTCATATAGTTTTGGAAACAGGCGTCTGCACAGCTCAAAAACGGTTAATGGCCCATCGCTCAACAGATGTTCAAGCGTCTTTGCACGCTCAGTGTGATCGTGAAGTCGTTTTGTGATCAGCTGTTCTGCATTTGTAAAAGGCTCTCCGTGTCCAGGGTATATCGTTTTTAAGTTCAGCGTCATTAGATATTGCAACGTCTCACGGTATTGAAGCATTGTTCTTGGTCGCTCTGTTTCGTTTACAGCCGGTGGTTCTAATAGTGCATTGGACGAGATATGAGGCAGCAGCACATCCCCACCGATCAAGATACCGTCTTCTTCATGATAAAGAGAAAGATGATCAGGGGCATGGCCGGGCGTCTTTAAAAAGATAAAACCTTCGTGACCTTGAACTTGATCACCCGGTAAAGGCAAAGTGTCTGGAACAAACGAGCTTGAGAACGTACGATATTTCCGCAGCTTTAATAGTTCTAATCTTCCAAGAGCATCGGGCACTCCAAAAGAATGATAGAGATTGGTATAAAACGCTTCTCCCTGTTCCATAAAATGAGGGTCGTTACTCACATAAGGAACAGCTTCTTTAAGCATAAAAGTCTGAACACCATTGTCTTGTATCTCTTTTGATAGACCCGCATGATCAGGATGGTAGTGTGTGCAGATGTAATGGTCTAAATCTTTAAATGTGAGTCCGTGATCCTTGAGAGCAGAGATAAGCATTTGTTTGCTTTCTTCGGTTTTTGCTCCGGAATCAACGAGCGTAACCGCATCACTTTTTAGGAGGACACAGTTTACAGGACCCACATCAAACGGTGTAGGAAGAGTAATCGGGATAATAGCTGTTTTTTGAGTCATCTTTTCCTCCAAATAAAATAACTAGTTGACATACATATAGAAATCATAGCATAATGTTTTTTAAAATATAAAAGAAATGCCAAATATGGCCAATAAATAAATGCGTTGAAAGGGATTAGTACGTAATCTCCTCCGTTTAGAGAGTGGAATCCATAGGCTGCAAGATTTCACCGTAAAGGAATTACCGAACCTGCCCTGGAGCAGTCTGGAGAAATCTGGCGCAGTTCTGCGATAAAGACATCTTGAGCGGGCAAGCAATCATGCCAACAAAGGTGGTACCACGGATCACTCCCATCCGTCCTTTATATAGGACTGGGAGTTTTTTTATACTCAAAATTCTGGAGGGATTACCCGTGGGAACAGAAAAAATTACATTTATAGGTGCCGGATCGATGGCTGAGGCTATTATGGAGGGACTCATCAAAAAAGAAAAATGGCAAGCTGATCTGATCACAATAAAGAATCGAAGCAATACACAACGAGTGGATGAACTACGTGTTAAGTATGGTGTCGTGCCTGCGTCCACGATAGAAGAAGCTGTCGTTGGTGCTGATATCATCATTCTTGCGGTAAAGCCAAAAGATGCGCACGATGCCGTAAATAATATCAAACCATTTGTTAAGAGTCATCAGCTGATCCTTTCCGTTATGGCCGGCATCTCGACTGAAACGTTAACAGATTGGCTTCACCTTCAAAATCCCATCATGAGAGCGATGCCGAATACATCTGCATCGATCGGACATTCTGCTACTGCACTCTCCTCAGGAAAGTCTGCCATGCGATCGCATATTGAAAAATCTCTTGAGCTGTTTGAGACGATCGGAACGGTTACACTTGTACCGGAAGAAAAACTTCATATTGTTACAGGCCTCTCTGGAAGCGGCCCTGCCTATGTTTACTATATCGCAGAAGCCATGCAAAAAGCGGCTGAAGAACTAAATCTTTCCGAAGAAGAAGCAAAGTCTTTAATCTCTCAAACGCTTTTAGGTGCCTCTCTTATGCTCAAACAAACAACAGATTCCCCGATTGAGCTTAGAAGAAAAGTAACCAGTCCAGGCGGCACGACAGAGGCAGGGATTGGCAAGCTTGATCAATTCGGAGTTCAAGATGCGTTTTTAGCTTGCATCAAAAGAGCGGTGAAACGGTCGGAAGAGTTAGGAAGAATGAACTGAGCTTTTAACGAACTGTTTCTTGAAAGGAAATATTCTTAAATGCACCACTTGGAGTTAACATGATTGTAATAACAACTCCTTTTTCTGTAGCACCTTTCCTGATCCAAAGTTTAAATCTTTCGACATTATCTCCATTTTGAAGTGTCGTTCGTCCAACATATAAATAATCTATTATATCATAGTCGGGGTAGCGCTTGCCTGTCTCGAAAACAGCGAGCCTTCCCCATTTTGCATAAGCAGGTTCTTGTACTCTTGGATTTTCTGCAGAAATCTTAACCGGAAGTGAGCTACACACTAGAAAAACGGCCACCATGAAGCAAAATAACTTGTTCAAAATCTTCATACTACCAACTCCTTTTCCTTATTTTGCACCAATTCTCTCGTTTTCTCTGCAGAAATTGACGATTAGAAAAAATTGACAAGCCCTTCACTTACTCTTTATCATCTAAGTAGAAGCTAGAGCTAGATTTAGGGAGGGATTTATGTGACCGAAGTAGAAATTTCCCAAAGATACCTTGAATTGCGCGTTCAGTTTGAAAAGTTCACGAAACGATCTCTTACTGACAAAGAGCTTGTTTTTATCCACTGGCTGACAGAAAAAGGAGCCACTGTTGAAGAACACAACAGAGAAGAAAAAAAGAAGCGTTCTAGACGCAGAAAATAACTCACCCTTCCTCTACAACCAGGAAGGGTTTCTTTCATTCTGGCTGTGTTTTAGTATGTTGGTCTAAATTAGAAATGCTTTTAGATTTTTGTCTCCTTTGAATGTTGATTGGAGTGGAAGGTGCGAGACTCCTGCGGGACGAGCGGTCAGGTGAGACACTTAGAGCCGCAAAGCGGCAAGTGGCTCACCGGTCGCCACGCGGAAAGGGAGCACCTGAAACGGAAATCAACCACTTTCATAAGTTTACTATGAAGCCTTTCATTTCATCTCCGTTTTCATTTATCTTATACTATCAATAATCTTTTTTTATGAAGGGAGCTTACATTCTTGACCTATATATTTGCTCACAGAGGATCTAGTAAGGATTGTCCAGAAAACACGATGGCTGCATTCCAAAAAGCATTTAAAGATGGCGCTGATGGGATCGAGCTTGATGTACAGCTTTCTAAAGATGGTGTACCGGTCATTATTCATGATGAGAAGGTAGATCGAACGACTAACGGAAAAGGTTATGTCGTGGATTTTACCCAAGAAGAATTAACACAGCTAGATGCAGGCAGCTGGTTTTCGAAAAAGTTCGGCAAGGAATCTATCCCTTCTCTTCAACAATTTTTAGAATGGATAGCACCGATACCGATGTTGCTTAATATTGAATTAAAAAACAATATCGTCGAATATAACGGACTCGAAGAAAAGGTTCTTCAATTGTTGCATCACTATGGGATGATGGATCGAACCGTGATCTCATCGTTCAATCATTATAGTTTAGTTAAGGTCAGAAGATTGAATAGTTATGTTCAAACGGCACCTCTTTACTCTTCGGGATTGTTTGAGCCGTGGGAGTATGTGAAAGCCTTTTATTCACAAAGTGCGCATCCGAACTATAAATCTCTCCACCCTTACATCATGAAAGGCTTTAAAAGAAATAATATTTCTGTTCGTCCCTATACGGTTAACAGTCAGAAGTGGATGAAGTATTTTTTTGAGTGGAATACGGAAGCAATCATAACTGACTATCCGATTCTAGCAAGGGAAGTGTTGAACAGCCTTCCACCACATTAAAAGAGCAGATTTCTTCAAAAATAGTAATCAAACGTACTACAATGAGAAAGAAAAGTTATGATGCTAAAAAAAAGCTTGTTCTCAAAGAAAAAGGAGTTGTTTCATATTCAACCGTTATTGTTTCAACCATTGACCATCCGTGACGTAACGTTAAAGAATCGGATCGTCATGTCACCTATGTGTATGTATTCTTGTTATGAACAAGATGGAATTGTGACCCCTTGGCATATGACTCATTACACGTCTCGAGCAATGGGTCAGACGGGACTGATCATGACAGAAGCAGCAGCTGTAAGCCCACAAGGAAGAATAAGTGCTGAAGACTTAGGAATCTGGGATGACAGCCATGTAGAAGGGTTATCTAAACTGGTTTCATCCATTCAAGAAAACGGCTCCAAAGCAGCGATACAAATCGCCCATGCAGGACGTAAGGCTATGATAGATGGACCGATCATCGCTCCATCTGCTATCGCTTTTTCTGAAAAGATGAAGACGCCAGAAGAAATGTCACTTCAGCAGATCGAAGAGACAGTGAGTCAATTTCGAAGTGCAGCAAAAAGAGCAAAAATAGCTGGATTTGACGTTATTGAGATTCATGGAGCGCATGGATATTTGATCAATGAATTCCTCTCTCCTCTGTCTAACAGAAGAACTGATTCTTATGGAGGCAGCCAAGAAAATCGCTACCGATTCTTACAAGAGATCATTGCTGCTGTCAGACTAGAATGGGAAGGTCCTCTGTTTGTTCGTGTCTCAGCGAACGATTATCACCCAGAAGGAAATACACCAGAAGATTTTGTAACCTATTCGAAATGGATGAAAGAAGATGGGGTCGATCTTATCGACTGCAGTTCGGGTGCTGTTGTACCTGCGAAGATCCCGACGTTCCCTGGTTATCAAGTTTCTTTTGCAGACAAGATTAAAAACGAAGCTGAAATTGCAACGGCAGCTGTTGGCTTGATCACAACAGGCAAGCAAGCGGAAGAAATTTTACAAAACAAACGAGCTGACCTTATTTTTATCGGTCGAGAGTTTTTGAAAGATCCGTATTGGCCGCGATCAGCAGCACAAGATCTCGGAACAGAGATCGAAAGTCCCAAACAATATGAACGTGGTTGGTAAGAATGAAAAAAGCTGGCTCTTTTAAAAGAGTCAGCTTTTTCTATTCATAATGACACATTCCTCTTGAGAAAATGGTTCAGTCCTTTATACAATAAAACGCAGATTAAAAGCCAGGTTCCTCCAGCCGCAAACCCACCTAAAACATCTGTAGGATAATGAACACCTAAATATACTCGACTAAAACCGACTGATCCAATAAAAAGTGCCGTAACGCCATACATGAACTTTCGATATCTGTACAACAACGAATAGTTATGTACGAGAAGATAGGTAAGCAAACCAAAAAAAGCGATGGAGATCATAGCATGCCCACTCGGAAAACTATACCCAGTAATCTCAATGACTCGATCATACATCGGTCTATCTCTTTCAAACCATTCTTTAAACCATTGATTTTCAAAACGAATGCCGATGAGACAAACGCCTAACACGAACGGTTCTATCCACTTTCTTTCGCCGATCAGCCAGATTACAGCAAAAAAGATAAAGATGGCATATTGATACGGCCGAGAAGCCATATTTGTCAGGAATGTAAAGCTATCATTTAGAGCAGGCTGGTGGATGACAGACACATTTTTCATCGCCCACACATCAAGAACTTCTACTCTTGATTGTTCGTAGATAGAAGCAAACAGAATAAAGAGCCCGAGGCAAAGAGCAGTTAACACTACTGTTCTAATTACGCTGTTCTTAAAGATCATCATGAAACGATCAGCTCCTGTTACTTTTTCCCCTTTTTTATGATACCTTCTCCATGCTTTCTCTCGATCGATGACAATACATCGTGAAGCAGAGCATCTTTTTCGTTCTTTTCGACAGAGAACAGATCAAGCTGATAAGTCGCTAGTTCTTTTTCCACTACTTCTGTAGCGGTAATTCCTAATAATAGAACAGGTTCTTGATTCCAATGTCGGCGAAAGAGTTGAACGGCAGTTTTTTGAATATCTATTGCCTGCTGTGTTCCGTTTGGAAGCATCTTACTCCTCGTAATCGTTTTACGATCGCTATAACGAATGGTGATCGCAAGAGTTAGTGCTACATACCCTTTTGCTTTCAGCCGAGACGACACTTTATCCGCTAGCTTTTTAAAAACAGTTTCAGATTCCGTAACAGAGATAAGATCTTCACTTAATGTCGTAGAATTGCCGATCGACCGATAATCACTTGCAGCACTTGGATCGACTGGGCGCGTATCAATGCCGTTAGCTCTTTCTTTCATCTTTATACCATTGATGCCAAAACGATGTTTCAGTTCATAATCTACAGCATCAGCCAGATCTTTAATTGTTATGATGCCATACTTGTTTAACTTTTCTTCGGTTTTTTTACCGATTCCGTGCATCTCCCCGACTTTAAGTGGCCAAAGCTTTTCTCTGAGATCTCTCTTTCGAAGAACCGTGATTCCGAGCGGTTTCTTCATATCTGAGGCTGTTTTAGCTAAAAATTTATTAGGTCCGATCCCGATAGATGATGGCAGATTCAGCTCATTCAACAGTCTTGCTTGAATCTCTTTTGCCATTTCGAGTGGCTCTTGACAGTCTGTCACATCCATGTAGCCTTCATCAATGGAAACAGGCTCTACCTTTTCTGTATATTCCTGCAGAAGCTGAAACATGCGTGATGAATACATTTTGTATGTTTCAAAGTCTGGGGGTACAACAACAAGATTGGGACAAACTTTTCTAGCTTGCCAAAGTGGCATTGTGGTTCTTACGCCTTTTTCCCTCGCTTCATAACTACAAGTTACGATGATTCCTTTTCGCTCTTCTACATTTCCTGCTACCGCAACCGGCTTTCCTCGAAGATCAGGGTTTTCAGCCATCTCTACTGAAGCATAGAAGCTGTTCATGTCCACATGAAATATGATTCTTCTTTTAGACCCAGGAGACTGATACACATGAACACTCCCTTTATTAAAACTTATCTATTAGTATATGTTAGAACAGTGTTTAAAAACATAAGGAAAGACTGCTACACAAAAGAAAAAGACAAGGTATCTACCTTGTCTTGTGAAGCCGCTTTCCAGTATCTTCTACCCATTCAACAAATTCTTCACCATGAAAATGCTTGTTTAAATCCTTATGTAATGTAATAAGATCTCGATAGAAGTCCTTTTTACTTTCATCTTCCATCCATTTTTGAAGAAAGCCATAGATCTGGCAGTTGAAGCTCGTAGACTCCTTATGTTTCACCAATCCTTCATCTGTTAAATAAACATAAGATATTCGGCGGTCATCGTTCTTTTTCTCTAATCTTACGTAGCCTTTATCTTTTAGACGTTTGATCACTTGCATAACTGTAGATACATCCCACAATCCGTAATAAGCGATCTTAGAGATCGTAATGTCTTCTTCTAGTGAAACGATCCATAAAATATGTTGCTCCGCCTGAGTTAATCCAATGGCTTTCGCAGCTTTCTGCCAATCTTCTTCTAAGACTTTATACACGCCACGCATATAATTCACCATCATGTGCATGTCAGATAGTTGACTCATCCCATTTCCTCCCCCGAAATAAGATTTTTTAAAATTACCAATATTTTCATTTACATGATAAAAATATCTTACATAAATCTTAAAGTGACTGTCAACTTTTTGCGACATTTTGTTTTAAAGTGCAACAAAAACAGGCAACAAGGCCTATTAAACACTAAAAACTTGGCGAAAATCCGCCAAGTTTCGTCATTTTTCTTATTCGCCTGCTGTTATTCCGATGACCGCAAGTACCATTTCTGCCGTTTTCGTCAATTCCTCAATCGGCATTCTTTCATTCGTTGTGTGGATCTCTTCGTAACCTACAGCTAGATTTACAGTTGGAATACCGTGACCTGCGATAATGTTCGCATCACTTCCACCACCACTATGAAGAAGCCTATGTGGGCGTCCGATCTTCTCAGCTGCTTTTTTGGCCACTTCTACAACATGATCGCCTTCACCAAACTTGAATCCAGGGTACATCACTTCGATCTCAACTTCTGCACGCCCACCTAATTCTGCAGCAGCTGATTCGTAAGCTTCTTTCATTTTTGCTGTTTGAACTTCCATTTTCTCGTTGATCAATGAACGTGCCTCAGCAAGAACAAAAACTGTGTCACAAACGATATTTGTTTGCTCCCCAGTGCCTCCACCGTGGAAATGACCGATGTTAGCTGTCGTTTCTTCATCAATTCTGCCAAGTGGCATGCGAGCGATCGCTTTAGCTGCAATCGTGATAGCTGAAACTCCTTTTTCTGGAGCTACACCAGCATGTGCAGATTTCCCATAGATTTTTGCTCGTACTTTTGCCTGGGTAGGAGCAGCAACGATAATATCCCCAACAGGACCATCACTGTCTAAGGCAAAACCATATTTTGCTGTGATTTTTGACGCATCCATTGCCTTTGCGCCCACTAATCCAGATTCCTCTCCTACTGTAATAATAAATTGAATATCACCGTGAGAGATGTTTTTTTCTTTTAAGACTTTAATCGCTTCAAACATCGCAGCAAGACCTGCTTTGTCATCCGCTCCAAGAATCGTAGTACCATCTGTTACTACATAGCCATTTTTTATAGAGGGTTTGATCCCGTTACCAGGAGTAACTGTATCCATATGAGAAGTGAAATAGATCGTGTCCACGCCTTCTTTATTTCCCTTTAACGTACAGATTAAATTTCCTGCTGCGTGCTCTGTCGTGGATTCAGCATCATCTTCATAAACTTCAACACCAAGCTCTTCAAACTTCTTTTTAAGCACGATCGAGATCTCTTTTTCATGTCTAGTCTCTGAGTCAATCTGCACAAGCTCTAAAAATTCGTTTAACAAACGGTCTGCATTTACCATTTATGTATCCCTCGCTTTTTATAGTGGTATGTTTCCATGCTTTTTGTAAGGTCTGTTTTCACTCTTGTTGCGCAGCATGTCAAGCGCTTGAATACACTTGATTCTTGTGTCTCTCGGATCAATAACATCATCCACCATCCCGTTTGCAGCAGCGATGTAAGGATTAGCAAATTTCGTACGATACTCTTCAATCTTCAGGGCCCTCGTCGCTTCAGGATCTTCGCTTCGTTCGATTTCTTTGGCAAAGATGATATTCGCAGCTCCCTGTGGCCCCATAACAGCAATCTCTGCATTCGGCCATGCGAATACTAAATCTGCTCCGATAGATTTACTGTTTAAAGCTACGTATGCACCGCCATATGCTTTTCGAAGGATAATCGTTATCTTTGGAACTGTTGCCTCTGAGTAAGCATAAAGAATCTTCGCTCCATGACGGATAATGCCGCCATGCTCTTGTTTTACTCCTGGAAAGAATCCTGTTACATCCTCAAACGTGATGATTGGAATGTTGAAAGAGTCACATAAACGGATAAATCGCGATGCTTTATCTGAAGAATCAATGTCTAGTCCTCCAGCCATGACTTTTGGCTGATTACATACTAATCCTATCACTTCACCCTTTATCCTTGCAAAACCTACAACTATATTTCTTGCAAATTGAGCATGAACTTCCATGAATGAATCTTTATCTACCACTTCTTGAATAACGTTTCTTACATCGTATGGCCTTGTTGAATCAAAAGGGATGATATCCGTAAGATCTGGACGATAGTCTTCCTCGTCTCCCCATGGCAATACCGGCGTTCTCTCTTTATTATTCTGCGGAAGGTATGAGATTAAACGTCTAACATCTTCTAACACTTCCGATTCAGTTGGTGCTGTAAAATGTGCGTTCCCACTCTTAGAGCCGTGTACTTCCGCTCCACCCAAATCTTCGGATGAGATCTTCTCCCCAGTTACCGTCTCAATTACTTTCGGTCCTGTGATAAACATCTGGCTTGTTTTTTCCACCATAAACACAAAGTCAGTGATCGCCGGAGAATAGACCGCTCCTCCCGCACAAGGACCCATGATCACAGATATTTGAGGAATCACGCCCGAATAGATGCTGTTTCGATAAAAGATATGACCATAGCCATCAAGTGACATAACGCCTTCTTGGATGCGAGCTCCTCCTGAATCGTTCAACCCGATAAAAGGAGTTCCGTTCTTAGCCGCAAGATCCATCACTGCTGCGATTTTTTTCGCGTGCATCTCTCCAAGAGCTCCGCCAAATACCGTGAAATCTTGAGCGAACAAATAAATGGGACGACCATGAATCTTTCCGTAGCCAGTTACCACACCTTCTCCCGGCGCTTTCATTCCAGAAAGGCCAAAGTCATGTGAACGGTGCTCCATGAAAGGGTTTAGTTCAACAAACGTACCTTCATCAAGTAAAAGATCGATGCGTTCTCGTGCCGTTAACTTTCCCCGTTCATGCTGCTTATCAATGCGGTCATCACCGCCGCCTAATTCAATCTCTGTCTTCTTTTCATAAAGTTCATTGATCTTGTCATAGATGTCCATTATTTTGCTTCCTCCTTACTTTTCGTCTTCTCACAAAGCTCAAACAACACCTTATGTGTGGAAGAAGGGTGCATGAAAGCAACGGATGCACCACCTGCGCCAGGAACAGCAGCATCATGGATCATCTTGATGCCGTTTGATTTCATCTCATCTATGCGATCTTGTATGTTTGTAACACCAAGAGCGACGTGATGGACGCCTTGACCGCGCTTTTCAATAAACTGTGCGACAGGACTTTCTGCAGTTAGGGCTTCAAGCAGTTCTAGCCTCGTCTCACCGATTTTTATAAAAGCCACTTTCACTTTTTGTGAAGGAACTTCCTCGATCGCTTCGAGTGTTAACCCCAGAACATTCACATAGAACGGGAGCGCTTCATCTAAAGATTTTACAGCGATTCCAATATGATCGATTCTTTCAGGCGCCACTCCTGAAAACACATTTTCTGTAATCCCATCACGCTTATATACCGCTTGTTCGATAAATTTAGCTGTTTCGATCGTTGGTGTTCCTGGGGTGAATACTTTTTGGATCCCTTTAGACTCTAAGAAGGGAATGTCTTCCCATGGAATTACCCCTCCACCGACAACTATGATATCGTCTGCTCCTTTTTCATGAAGAAGTCTCATCACTTCTGGAAAAAGTTCGTTGTGCGCGCCTGACAGACATGATAAACCGATCGCATCCACGTCCTCTTGAACAGCAGCTGCTGCGATCTGTTCTGGTGCTTGTCTTAATCCCGTATAAATGACTTCCATTCCATAATCTCTTAACGCTTGAGAAACAACAAGAGCTCCTCGGTCATGACCGTCGAGTCCTGGTTTTGCAATTAAAACACGAATTGTTTTCTTCATCGTTTCTCCACTCCTCTCTATTTTTAGACCCCTGTGTACTCTCCAAATTCTTCTCGAAGCACGCCGCATATTTCTCCGATCGTACAATATGATTTTACACATTCAACGATGATTGGCATTAAGTTATCCTTACCTTTAGCAGCAGCACGTAACGATTCCAACTGAGCGCTCACTCGGTTTTGATCTCTCTTTGCTTTCAATGCTTGCAGCTTTTCTTTCTGTTTCTCTCCTAGAGTCGGATCAACTCTTAACAATTCAGGCTGTGGTTCGTTCTCAATCGTAAATTTGTTCATCCCTACGATGATCTCTTGGCCACTCTCGATCTTTTTCTGTGTTTCATATGACGTATGGTGGATCTCACGCTGCATATATCCTTGTTCGACGGCGGCAACTGCACCACCCATCACATTGATCTTCTCGATGTATTCGTTTGCTTTTCGTTCCAGTTCATCTGTTAAATGTTCTACGTAATACGAACCTGCAAGTGGATCTACAGTATCAGCCACACCTGTTTCATGCGCTAAGATCTGCTGAGTACGAAGCGCGATTCGAGCCGAATCTTCTGTCGGAAGAGCAAGGGCTTCGTCTCTTGAGTTCGTATGAAGACTCTGCGTTCCACCTAGGACGGCTGAAAGTGCTTGGGTCGTAACACGTACGATATTGTTATCAGGCTGCTGTGCTGTTAGGGTTGATCCTCCTGTTTGCGTATGAAAACGAAGCTGCCAAGACTTTGGATTCTTAGCTCCATAGTGTTCTTTCATAAGTTTCGCCCACATTCTACGTGCTGCTCTGAACTTCGCAACTTCCTCAAAGAACTGATTATGAGCATTGAAGAAAAAAGCTAACCGCGGAGCAAAGTCATCAATATTTAGTCCGGCTTCTATGGCAGCATCCACATAGGCAAGTCCATTCGCGATCGTAAAAGCAAGTTCTTGTGCAGCATTCGCCCCAGCTTCTCGGATGTGATAGCCAGAGATGCTGATGGTATTCCACTTTGGCACATTTTCCTGACAATAGCCGAAGATATCTGTGATCAGTCGCATGGAAGGCTTAGGCGGAAAAATATATGTACCACGCGCGATATATTCTTTTAGAATATCATTCTGTATCGTTCCTGAAAGCTTTTCAGTAGCCACTCCCTGTTTCTCAGCAACAGCGATATACATAGCGAGCAGGACAGAGGCAGGTGCGTTAATCGTCATGGAAGTACTCACCTTATCGAGTGGAATGTCCTTTAAAAGTGCTTCCATGTCTTCGATCGAGTCAATCGCTACTCCTACTTTCCCTACTTCACCGCGTGACATCGAGTGATCTGAGTCATACCCGATCTGGGTAGGAAGGTCGAATGCTACAGAAAGCCCGGTCTGCCCTTGATCAAGCAAATAGCGAAAACGTTTATTCGTTTCTTCTGCAGAGCCAAAACCTGCATATTGCCTCATCGTCCAAAATCTTGCGCGATACATCGTGGATTGAGAGCCACGTGTGTATGGATATTCTCCCGGAAGCCCGAGGAATTCCATCGGATAATGCTCTTCCTCTGTACCATACAGCCTTTCAACCTCTATATCTGATGAAGTATGAAACCTCTCTTTTCGTTCTGGAAATCTATTCATTGATCGTGCGGTTTTTTCTTGCCATTCTTTTATACGCTGTTGTTTATCCATTAGAAGCCTCCTGTTTAACAAAGAAAATAGTCTCAACATAACATCTTTCGTTTTGTAAGCGCTTTTTCCTGCTTGAAACCGCAAATTTTCGACTGAATTTGCAATTTGGTCTTTTAGGATTTCTTGTTTCTGCTTTCCAAACACGGTACAATTAAGTTGGAAATGTTTATAGGAGGGTTATGGCTTTGAATCAAAAACTAATAAAAACGATTGTGTACGTTATGATCATCTGTCTTGTTCTAAGCAGTCTTTTAACAGGAGTCGCTTTTTTCTTATAAAAATAATTAACCCCCAGTCCTCGTTGGACTGGGGGTTTTACGTTACTGTTTTATGATATCATCAAAGCTTTTTTGGGAGTGGACAACTTTTATCTTTGTGCCTATCTTTAGTTTGCTATAAAGTTTCTGAACATCTTTTTCATACATTCTTATGCAACCGGCCGTGACATGTCTTCCGATGGCTGATGGATTATTATTTCCGTGTATGCCGAAGGTGCGACCGTCCGTTCCGTTTGCGTCAAAACCGATCCAACGTGTGCCGAGCGGATTCGTTTTATCGCCACCTGGTATATCCTTCTTTCGATAATAAGGATCTACAGCTTTTACCGTTATGGTAAATTCGCCTTCTGGTGTTAGTTCTTTCGACTTTCCGGTTGCGACCTTATAGATTTCTTTAATCGTCCCCTCTTCAACGTATGCAAGTCTGTTGGATGTCTTATTAACGATCACATAAGGGTCTCCTAAAGCATGTGCGTCGCCGAACGGCCAAATTGGTGAAAATAACAAGATAAAAGCTAACTTGAGTTTTCCCATTTTTATCACCCTGTCATTTTTTACTTAGTATTTGTAAATGAAGGGGAAGTCATGAGTGGCTTTTTTTAGTTTTTTCTTAGCTGCATTTGAAAGGAGTTGATTTCCGTTCCAGGTGCCCGCTTTCCGCGGGGCAGGCGGTGAGCCCCTTGCCGCTTTGCGCCATTAAGGGTCTCACCTGACCGCTTGTCCCGCAGGAGTCTCGCACCTTCCTCTCCAATCAACTTATTCAATGAAGACAAGTAATAAAATGAAACAACCTTTTTTAAAAGTCATGCCAATCTGTAAAAAATATGAAAATGAAAATATAATTTCTACTTCTTAAATTTACTTTTGATGATCAAGTAATCCTCGATGTCTTGGAGTAACTGGTAGAGCTTTGAGCGTGTTTCGAATTCGTCTCTGTCTTTTGGCAAATGCATCTCCCGGAATTCTTGTCTCATGTTTTCTAGATCATCTAAGAACAAAACCGCTGTATTTCCTGGGTGAACGGCTGCGCTTAGGCGTTCGAAGAAGCTTCCCAATTTTTCACACTGAATATATGTCTTATCGATGGATGAAATGATCGGAAGCATTCGTTGAATGATCTCAAACTGTTTTTCTCTCATCTTAAAATAGTGGTAATACTGGTTTTCGTAACGAAGAAAATGATTTTCAATGTCTCGAAAGGCAATACTTTTCGCGTTCGAGATAAGATCTGCGCATTCTGTAATCTCTTTTCCGTCCCATTCGTGTTTATCATGAGCCAAATACAGATGAAATTCGTGAAAGATCACTTTGTATCTTTTTTCGAGTTCCCTTTGCATGTTTAACAGTATTTTTTCTACCGAAGGCATGTAGAGATTCATGATTAATCCCATCCCTATACCGATTACGATAATGCTAAATTCATTTAACACGATTTCCCAAGTAATCTTTTGAAGGGTATATAGATGAAGGATGATGACAGACGATGTGATGATGCCTTCTTTCAGGTTAAGGGATACGAGTGTTGGGATGAACAGAATTAAAAGAATGGTCAGCGCATAAGGATGATAGCCGACCAGCGAGAAGATCGCACTCGCAAATCCTATTCCGAGTATACAAGCTGCAAACCTCTCCCACGAAGAGATGATTGATTTCTTTTTCGTTATCTTTATACAGAGGATGGTTAGAATACCTGCTGACGTGTAAAAATCTAACCCTAGCCATTCTGCTAGGGCGATAGCAAGGCCAGCTCCGATTGCAGTCTTTAATGTTCGATAGCCAATTGTAAATTTCATCAAATGCATGCCTTCTTTCCGATCTCGTTCTGCACCTTGTACCATTATTCCATAATTCAAGGATAATTAGAAACGAAAAAGGACTTCAGCTAAGAAGTCCTTTTTTAAGCATTATAGCACTTTTTCCAAGAAAGCTTTAGCTCGATCTGTACTCGGATTTTCAAAGAAAATAGCGGGTTCTTGATCTTCGACTAATTTTCCATCATCCATAAAAAGAACACGATCAGCAACTTCTTTTGCAAAGCCCATCTCATGTGTCACGATAACCATCGTCATGCCGAGCTTGACGAGGTTCTTCATCACTTGCAGCACCTCTTTTACCATCTCTGGATCTAGAGCGGAAGTCGGTTCATCAAAGAGCATAACTTCAGGCTTCATAGCGAGTGCTCTCGCTATCGCCACACGCTGCTTTTGACCACCTGAAAGGTTAGAAGGATAGCTGTTCGCTTTATCACTCAGCCCTACGGTTTTAAGCAGGTCCAAAGCAACAGTTTCCGCTTCATTTCTCGACGTTTTTAATACTTGCTGCGGCGCAAAAGTAACATTTTCTAAAACAGTCAGATGAGGAAAAAGATTGAAGTGCTGAAATACCATCCCTATCTTTTTACGAAGATGAAGTTCCATCTCGTTTATATCCTTACCTTCTAGTAAAATCGATCCTTCATCGTGAGTTTCTAACAGGTTTAAACAACGGAGAAATGTAGACTTACCTGATCCTGAAGGCCCGATCACAGCGATAACTTCACCTTTCTTTATCGAAGTTGATATCCCTTTTAACACTTCATTATTTCCGAATCTTTTTTTCAAACCTTGAACATCAATCACTCTTAGCGAGCCTCCTCTCCATAACTCGACCAGCCAACGTTAGCATCATGACTAATAAATAATAAACAAGACCCGCTAATAACAACGGTTCAAAAAAGCGATAGTTACTTGCGCCAACGATTTGAGCTCGTCTCATAATATCAAGTGCTCCGATAACAGAGACGATTGCTGATTCTTTTGTTAGTGTAATAAATTCGTTCATCAATGCCGGTAGTATATTCTTAAAGGCTTGAGGTAGAATGATCTTCAGCATCATCGTGCGATATGGAACACCTAAAGCCATAGCAGCTTCTTTCTGCCCTTTGTCGACTGCATTAATACCAGCACGGATAATTTCTGATATATAAGCAGCCGAATTCAGAGCAAAAGTTAAAACACCTGCTGAAAATGCACCAATATCGACTCCGGTCAGCTGAGGTACAGCGTAATAGATCAATAACATCTGTAGAATTAACGGCGTTCCTCTGAAGACCGAAGTATATGCATCTGCAAACCATCTTAAGATTGTAATCTTACCTATTTTGAAAAGGGAAAGTACGGTTCCCCATAAAAATCCTAGTACTAACGATACCGCCACGAACTGCAACGTAACCCATATTCCGTATAGAATATACGGAATAGAAGGCACGAGCTGGGCAAAATCCAAGTTCATGCCTACCACTCTCTTTCTCTATTTTTTAACACCGAACCACTTTTCAACTAGCTCGTCCAATGTACCGTCTTCTTTCATCTTATTAAGTTCCTCATTAAACTCTTTTGTTAGTTTACTATCCTTAGGAAAAGCGATAGCCGATCCTGCTGCGTCAGTGTTTGGAAGTGCGAAAGAGGAAAGGTCTTTATTTTTCTTCAAAAACTCGTATGCTACTGCATCTTCAATAATCGCTGCATCTACACGGTTTGATTTCATCTCTTGAACCAATTCTGTTACTTTGTTACGCTGTACAACTTCAAACTTATGATCCTTTAATAATTTTTCTGCTTCTTTTTCTTGAATGGAAGCCAACTGAACGCCTATTGTTTTGCCTTCAAGATTCTCCACACTTTTAATCGTTTTGTCTTTTGTAACGATCAATTGTTGAGCTGCATAATATTCATCTGAAAAATCTACAGTTTTTCTTCGTTCTTCATTCGGTGTCATACCAGCTATTACAAAGTCAGCTTTTCCGCTGTCTAGTGCAGGAATCAACCCGTTAAAGTCCATGTCCTTTATCTCAACCTTATATCCTAGTTTTTTAGCGATATGATTCGCTACATCAATATCAAAACCTACGATCTCTCCACCTTTTGCTGTTTCCACATATTCATAAGGAGGATAATCAGCTGAAGTTGCCATCACTAACGTCTTCTCTGACGAGTCGCTCCCTGTATTAGAAGCACTCTTTTCTTCTACTGCGCCACAACCCGCTAAGAATGCAAGTACTATGATAAAATAGATGCTAAAAAGATTTTTTTTCATATGTTGTTCCCCCTGTATAAAATATTTATATTTATTCGTTAAAATGAATATTAACACACAATTACGCAAAACTAAGTATTTTAATAATTCTGAATGTATTTATATGCATTTTGACAAGGTGGTTGGTTACTTTGCAATTTGGTGAAAAGATGAAGGATGTTAGTTATCGTAGACGAGAAGCTGTGTATGCCATAGTCTTGGATGATAATAGGAATATTGCCGTTATGGTTCAGAATGGCAAAGGATTCTTACCGGGAGGCGGTATAGAAACTGGAGAAAATCATATAGCCTGTTTGAAAAGAGAATGTATCGAGGAGACAGGCTATACATTTAAGATGGAGCACTTTTTGGGAAATGCAAAGCAATATTTTAGAACGAGACAAGGCGAACACCTAATGAATGATGGGTATTTTTATACAGGTTCCTTTGGAGAGTATGCAAATGAGCCATTAGATCAGGATCATGAGTTAGTATGGATGAATGTTGATCAAGCTGAGGAGCTATTATTTCATTCGTCTCATGTGTGGGCTGTGAAAAAGGGGCTTGGGCTCGACTAAGTGAAAGTCATTGTGAGAGGTGAGTGTTCATTCAATGATCGATCATAAATCTCTGGAATCGATCATAAAAGTCTAGAATCGATCATAAATCTCTGGGATCGATCATAAATCTCTGGAATCGATCATAAAAGTCTAGAATCGATCATAAATCTCTGGGATCGATCATAAAAGTCTGGGATCGATCATAAATCTCTGGGATCGATCATAAATCTCTGGGATCGATCATAAATCCCAAGAATCGCATTTAACCTCTTACTGCTCCTTCATTTTATGAGGAACTAAAAAAAGCTAGCTCGAAATCGAGCTAGCTTTCGTCCATTCATACTTCTTATCCCTACTTACAATAGGTTTCAAAAGCACTTCTCAGCTTGTTTACAACTTCCATCGGTTCGTGGCCTTCAATCTCATGACGTTCGACCATCATTTGAATCTCTCCATCTTTTAATAGAGCAAATGAAGGGGATGACGGTGGATAGCCTGTAAAATAAGAACGCGCTGTCTCTGTTGCTTCTTTATCTTGGCCGGCAAATACCGTAACAAGATGGTCCGGGCGAACGTCTTGCTTTACCGAATATGAAGCCGAAGGGCGTGCGATTCCTCCAGCACAGCCACAAACGGAATTAATCATAACAAGTGTTGTACCTTCTTTTTTAAAAGCTTCTTCAACATCTTCTGGTTTGAATAGCTGTATATAGCCAGCCTCTACCATTTCTTTACGAGCCGTTTCTACTACATCATTAAAAAGATTAAATTGAAAGTTCATTCGTATTCAGCTCCTTTCTTTCTTATTGTACTCAATTATCGCGATATAAAAAAGAAAAATGCCGTAACATATACGGCATTTTTCTTAGGGGGTTATGGGGTTTGGAGGTGTTGATAGTTATCTCTACCCGCAATAAAACCTCCATAAACCTGAAAAACACATTTTTTTAATAAATGGATGTATTTTCTTTTGTCATGCTCTCTAATCGTGCTTTTACTGCAGCTAAGAAGCGTCCGCATACGAGGCCATCAAGAACTCGATGGTCAAGAGAAAGACAAAGGTTAACCATATCTCGTACAGCGATCATGCCATTGTTCATCACGACTGGACGCTTAACGATCGATTCTACAGAAAGGATAGCCGCTTGCGGATAGTTGATGATCGGCGTAGACATCACAGATCCGAAAGAACCCGTGTTATTTACGGTGAACGTTCCGCCTTTCATGTCATCACCAGCCAGTTTATTCGTTCTTACTTTGTCAGCTAGTTCTTTTACATCGCGTGCGATTCCTTTAATAGACTTTTCATCCGCGTGTTTGATGACTGGAACATACAGTGCATCATCAGTTGCGACAGCGATTGAGATGTTGATGTCCTTTTTCTGAATGATCTTATCTCCTGCCCACATGGAGTTGATCTGTGGGTATTCTTTTAGTGATTCTACAACAGCTTTGATAAAGAAAGGCAAGAACGTAAGGTTATATCCTTCTTTTGTTTTAAAATCACCTTTTACCGAGTTACGATATTCTACTAAGTTCGTTACATCCACTTCTACCATTGTCCACGCATGAGGTGCTTCGTGCTTTGAACGGACCATGTTTTGAGCGATCGCCTTACGAATACCCGATACTGGAATTTCAATATCCCCAGGCATAGTGTCAATCGCAACAGGCTTTAATGCTGGTGCAGATTGTTGTTGCGGTGGAGCCGTTTCTTGAGAACGAGATGAAACAGGTGCTGCAGAAGAAACCTCTTCTGTAGCTGGCTTGTTATCTTTCGTAGGAATCTGGCCGGAATCGATGATTTTCTGTAGATCCTTCCGAGTGATTCTTCCGCTTTGTCCGGATCCCTCTACTTGGTCTAGATCGATTCCATGCTCAGATGCCATTCTCACTACTGCAGGTGAAAAACGTCCTCTCGCAGCTCGATCGACATTTGTTGCCGACTTGGCAACACTCGCACTAGGAGATGCTGAAGGTGTAGTTACCGTTTCAGCAGGCTTTTCTTCAGTTGAAGTTGAAGATGCTGCACTTCCTCCACCTTCTCCTTCTGTTTCGATGTAGCAGATCAGTTCACCTACAGAAAGAGTATCTCCTTCACCTGCAACGAGTTCTTTAATTGTTCCAGAAAAAGATGATGGAACTTCTGCGTTTACTTTATCTGTCATCACTTCCGCTAGTGGATCGTATTTCTTAACCGTATCACCCGGCTGAACGAGCCATTTACTGATCGTACCCTCTGTTACACTTTCCCCTAATTGGGGCATTGTAATTTTTTCAGTAGCCATTAAAGTCCCCTCCTATTGTTAAAATGCCGCAAGATCTCTCATGGCTTTTTCTACTTTATCAGGATTCACCATAAAGTGCTTTTCCATCGTTGGTGCATAAGGCATTGCAGGCACATCTGGACCAGCTAGACGTTGGACAGGTGCATCCAGTTCGAACAAGCAATTTTCAGCGATGATTGCTGAAACTTCGCTCATGATACTTCCTTCTTTATTGTCCTCAGTAACGAGTAGCACTTTACCTGTTTTAGAAGCTGCTTCGATAATTGCTTCTTTATCCAATGGGTAAACGGTACGAAGATCGAGAATATGAGCTGAGATTCCGTCTTTTTCTAACTTCTCAGCCGCTTGAAGAGCAAAGTGTACACAAAGTCCGTATGTAATAACGGTAATATCTTCACCTTCACGCTTCACGTCCGCTTTTCCGATCGGCAATGTATATTCTTCACTCGGTACTTCACCTTTAATCAGTCGGTAAGCACGTTTATGTTCAAAGAAAAGAACAGGATCTTCGTCACGGATTGCAGATTTCAAAAGACCTTTCACATCATAAGGCGTAGAAGGCATTACAATCTTTAAGCCTGGTACGTTAGCGAATAGCGCCTCAACAGATTGAGAGTGATAAAGTGCACCATGAACACCACCGCCATATGGAGCACGAATCGTAATCGGGCACGTCCAATCATTGTTTGAACGATAGCGGATCTTAGCCGCTTCAGAAACGATCTGGTTAACGGCTGGCATGATAAAGTCAGCGAACTGCATCTCTGCGATCGGGCGCATTCCATACATGGCAGCACCGATCCCTACTCCTGCAATAGCAGATTCTGCAAGTGGAGCATCGATCACTCTTTCTTCACCAAACTCTTCAATCAACCCAGTTGTTGCACGGAAAACTCCTCCGCGTACACCAACATCTTCCCCTACTACAAATACTCGCTTATCGCGTTGCATCTCTTCGCGAATCGCTTGTGTTACAGCATCAATATATGAAATTACCGGCATCTCGTTTTCCCCCTTTACTCTGCGTAAACATGAAGAAGTGCGCTTTCAGGATCTGCATATTTTGCGTTCTCTGCATATTCTGTAGCTTCATCCACTTCTTTTTGGATTTCGTCAGTGATCTGTTTTTCTAATTCTTCTGTTAAGATACCATTCTCTTTTAAGTAAGCAGCAAATGTATGAATCGGGTCTTTTGCTTTTGCTTCTTCAACCTCTTCACGCGTTCTGTACGCACGATCATCATCATCAGAAGAGTGAGGCGTTAAACGATAAGCAACTGTTTCCACTAAAGTCGGGCCTTCGCCACGTCGTCCACGATCAGCAGCTTCTTTTACAGCTTCATAAACAGCGAGTGGATCATTCCCATCTACCGTTACACCAGGCATGCCATAACCGATCGCACGATCAGAAACGTTCACACAAGCTAGTTGTTTTGAAATAGGAACAGAGATCGCGTATTTATTGTTCTCACACATAAAGATAACAGGCAGTTTATGAACAGAAGCAAAGTTTGCTCCTTCATGGAAATCTCCTTGGTTTGATGATCCCTCACCAAACGTCGTGAACGTGACAAGGTCTTTCCCTTCCATTCTGCCGCCAAGCGCGATTCCTACAGCATGAGGAACTTGAGTTGTAACAGGTGAAGAACCTGTTACAATACGAAGCTTTTTAGAACCAAAGTGCCCTGGCATCTGGCGACCGCCGCTGTTAGGATCTTCTGCTTTTGCAAAGCCAGAAAGCATAAGGTCTTTCGCAGTCATACCAAACTGTAAAACTACACCCATATCGCGATAATATGGCAACACATAATCTTTCTCATTATCTAAAGCCATTGCTGCACCAACTTGAGCCGCTTCTTGTCCTTGACAAGAGATAACGAAAGGAATCTTTCCTGCGCGGTTCAATAGCCACATACGCTCGTCAATTTTTCTTGCTAATAACATCGTTCTATACATATGGATGACATCTTCATTTGTTAAGCCTAATTGTTCATGACGTAATTTTGCCATTTGTTTTACCTCCTTAGAAATGGATCGCTTTTCCTTCAACAGCTAACGCTGCTTCCCCAAATACTTCTGATAGAGATGGATGTGGGTGAATCGAATGAGCCATCTCCCACGGTGTTGCGTCTAAAACTTTTGCTAGACCTGCTTCAGAGATCATATCCGTTACGTGAGGTCCGATCATATGAACGCCTAATAGGTCATCAGTGTCTTTATTTGCAACGATCTTAACAAACCCATCACTTTCACCATAAACAAGTGCTTTTCCGATCGCTTTAAAAGGAAACTTACCGACTTTTACGTTAAAGCCTTGATCTTTTGCTTGTTTCTCCGTAAGACCGACACTAGCCATCTCTGGACTTGAGTAGATACATTTCGAAATGTTATCGTAGTTGATCGGTTCAGGTTTCAGGTTGGAAAGGTGTTCTACTGCCGTGATTCCCTCATGCGATGCAACATGCGCAAGCTGAAGTCCTCCGATTACATCTCCAATCGCATAGATGTGGCTTTCTCCGGTTTGGAAGTATTCATTCGTCTCAATGTATCCGTTTTCAACTTTTATGATGGTGTTCTCTAGACCGATTCCTTCTGTGTTTGCCATGCGTCCTACAGAAACGAGCATCTTTTCCGCACTAAATTGTTTTGTCTCACCTTTAAGTTCAGCAGATATCATAACGCCTTCGTCTTTTTCTAACGTATCAGGAAGGACTTTTGCACTCGTTACGAGTTTGATGCCTTTTTTCTTTAGAACACGTGCTGCTTCTTTCGAAATCTCTTCGTCTTCTGTTGGTACGATTCTGTCAGCGTATTCAAGAACCGTTACTTCAACTCCAAGATCATTAAGCATAGATGCCCATTCAATCCCGATCACTCCACCACCGACAATGATGATTGATGCTGGCAACGACTCCATCTCTAGCGCTTCATCACTAGACATAACTAACTTACCGTCGATCTCTAATCCTGGTAACGACCGAGGTCTAGACCCTGTTGCAATGATGACGTTCTGTGGGATTAGAATCTCATTTTCTGTACCATCATTAAACTCAACAGATATCGTACCTGGCATCGGTGAAAAGATAGAAGGTCCAAGAATACGTCCTATTCCTTCATAGACTTCAATCTTTCCTTTTTTCATCAAACTTTGTACACCCATGTGTAGTTGATTGACGATGGATTGCTTACGCTCTTGCATCTTGGAAAAGTTCAAGCCAAGCCCTTCGATCTCAACACCAAAGTCTGCAGCTTTTTTTGCTGTTTTGTATACCTCAGCACTTCTTAATAAAGCTTTACTTGGTATACATCCTCTATGTAAGCAAGTACCGCCAAGCTTTCCTTTTTCAACGACTGCAACGGTTTTTCCTAATTGAGCAGCGCGGATGGCAGCTACATAGCCGCCAGTCCCTCCGCCCAATATGACCAAATCAAAGTCTTTTGACATCGCTCATATCTCCTTTTGCTGCTAGTTAATCCAGTGACACTCTAGCAATCGTTTTTCCTCCAGGATAAACCTTTGCTGTTTCTTCTTCTCTTAGTACGCGAAGGCCACCTTCTGCTAACGCTTGAAGCTCATTCTCTCCCGGTTGAATGATACAATCAGAAATCCATTCAACTCGGTCAGTTATCTTCTTGACAAATTCTTTTCCGAAAGCGAGACCACCTGTTAGGATGATCGCATCGACTTGTCCATAAAGAACCGTACTTGCAGAACCGATCTCTTTAGCCACTTGATAAGCCATAGCATCATAGATAAGCTCTGCTTTTTTGTCACCATTTTCGATTCTTTCTTCAACGGTTCTTGCATCGTTTGTTCCAAGATACGCAACAAGACCACCTTGTCCTACAAGCTTCTTCATCACTTCTTCTGCGTAAAATTCACCAGAGAAGCAGAGTGAAACCAAGTCACCAATCGGAACAGTCCCCGCACGTTCTGGAGAGAAAGGTCCCTCTCCATGCAGTCCGTTGTTTACATCGATCACTCTTCCGTCCTTGTGGACACCTACTGTGATTCCTCCGCCCATATGAACGACAATGAGGCGAAGAGCTTCATAGGATTTATTCAACTGTTTCGCTACCCGTCGGGCAACAGCCTTTTGATTCAACGCGTGAAAAATACTCTTTCTTTCCATTTCGGGTACACCCGAAATTCTCGCGATCTCATCCATCTCATCAACAACTACTGGATCCACGATAAAAGAGGGGATATTCAAACCTTCTGCTATTTCGAATGCCAGAATTCCACCTAGATTCGAAGCATGTTCACCAGCGTATCCATTTTTCAAATCTCGAAGCATGGGTTCATTCACACTGTATGTTCCACCTTCAATCGGTCTTAACAAACCGCCTCGACCGACCACACAACTAAGCTTTGAAATATTGATACCTTCGTGGTCTAAAGCTTCTAAGATCGTCTCTTTTCTAAAAGCGTACTGATCGATGACAGAATCAAACGAATGGATGGTTTCTGTATCATGGCGGATCGTTTTTTCAAATACTGGCCGTTCGTTATCGAAAATACCAATCTTAGTAGAGGTTGACCCCGGATTGATCACTAGTATGCGAAATTCTTTTTGATGCACGTTTCAAACCTCCATTGATACGAACTCTTAACGAGATCGGTTAGACAGGATATGTCTTTCGTTTAATAAGAACTGACTTCTAGACTTTCTCATACGTTCGATACGCTCTTCTGCAAGACGATCTGCTGCAAGATACGTTGGAATGTTATCACGTTTTGAAATTTCAATTACACTTGCGATGTTGTCATAGATCGTTTCAACTTTTTTCATAGCACGATCACGGTTATAGCCGTTAAGCTCGTCAGCTACATTGATAACTCCACCAGCATTAATCACATAATCCGGTGCATAAACGATGCCCATCTCATGAATCGCATCCCCGTGACGCGTTTCTTTTAATTGGTTATTAGCAGCTCCTGCAATAACTTTGGCTTTGATCTGCGGAATCGTATCGTCGTTAATAATCGCTCCTAATGCACATGGTGCGAAGATATCACAATCCACACTGTAAATTTCATCAATTTCAACTGCCTTAGCTCCAAAATCTGTAACTGCTCGTTGCACAGCTTCTTTATTTATATCTGTAACGATCAATGATGCGCCTTCTTCGTGAAGGTGTTTACATAGTGTGTAAGCAACATGTCCAACACCCTGGACAGCAATCACTTTTCCTTCTAAAGAATCTGTACCAAACGCTTCCATTGCTGCTGCTTTCATACCACGGTATACGCCGTAAGCTGTCACTGGAGATGGATTACCGCTTGAACCGAAAGCAGGTGATACACCTGTTACAAATTGTGTTTCTTGGTAGATCAGGTCCATGTCTTCAACTGTCGTACCTACATCTTCTGCTGTAATATAACGTCCGTTAAGTCCTTGGATATAACGACCGAACGCACGGAACATTTCTTCGTTCTTATCTTTCTTAGGGTCACCGATAATTACGGTTTTTCCGCCACCAAGATTCAATCCTGCTGCAGCGTTCTTATAAGTCATCCCTTTAGCAAGTCTGAGTGCATCTTCAATCGCTGCATCTTCTGTTTCATACGTCCACATTCTTGTTCCACCTAGAGCAGGTCCAAGTGTTGTATCGTGAATACAGATAATTGCTTTTAATCCAGATTGTTTATCTTGGCAGATCACCATTTGTTCATAATCGTAAGTTTCCATATATTTAAAGATTTCCATTGTGTTTTCCTCCTAAGTTTTAATAGTCAGTGATAACTGAGTTTACCGCTAAAGCGATCGAATAATATTTACTTTCCGCTGAATCTGCTCTTGATGTTAGTACAATCGGTGCTTTAGCACCACATATTACTGCTCCAACTTTTGCTCGAGCAAAATAGATCAGCGATTTATACAATACATTTCCTGTTTCAATATTAGGAACAAGAAGAATATCAGCATTTCCTGCCACATTGCCTGTAATTCCTTTGTGAGCTGCAGCTTCCCTCGATATGGCATTATCTAAAGCCAAAGGACCTTCTACAATACCATCTTGAATCTGATTTCTTAGGTTCATAACCGTTAGACTTGCTGCATCCAATGTTGCTTGCATAGCAGGATTGACATTCTCTACAGCAGCAAGCACAGCAACTTTTGGAACATCTACACCGGTACGTATCGCAAAATCAATAGCATTCTGAGCAATCTGCACTTTTTGATTAAGGTCCGGCTCTATGTTCATGGCAGCATCCGTAATAAAGATCAATTTTTCAAATCCTTCGACTTCGAATGCAGCAACATGAGACAGCACTTTGCCTGTACGGAGACCGAATTCTTTATTTAGGACTGCTTTTAAAAGAGCAGAAGTTGAGATAAGCCCTTTCATCAAAATATCAGCGTCTCCATCATGAACAGCTTTTACCGCCTTTAACGCAGCCGAAGCTGTGTCGGTAGGTACAACTTTTATTCCATCCAACGGCACATCTGCATTTCTGTCTAACCAATCAGAAATTTTGTCATCGTTTCCAAATAGAATAAAATGAGCGAGCCCCTCTTTATATGATTTCAGTATGCTTTCCAAAACCTCTTGATCCCCAGCTTCTGCCACTGCGATGACTGGTTTCTCTTGTTGATTTTTGGCTTGGCTCACCAAGTTTTGCAAACGCATGCTATCCCCCCTTGTTAACCGCTATAGTAACAATGCAATTTTCGTGCCAACTTTAAAATGAAGGATAAAGTGAATTCATAGATACGAATGTGCAATTATTTGCAAATGTATTGCAAGTTATTGCATGAAATTATTTGCGCACTTTTTCATCAAGGTTGTATTTTTCTAATTTATAATAAAAATTCCGGAGTGAGATACCTAGTGATTTAGCTGTTTTTGTCTTGTTGCCACGAAATCTCTCTATAGCTTCTGTTAAAATACGTTTTTCAAACGCATCAATTTGTTCAGCTAAAGTCTTCTCATCCTCATTCGTTTCGGTCATATCTTGCAGATGGACGTCTGCTTTTTTTGATGGTTCTATAGATAACAGAGAAATATGACTTCGGTCGATCTGTGAATCCGTATGACTCATGTGTATGATCGCTCTGCCTAATACGTTTTCAAGCTCTCTAACATTTCCCGGCCAATGATAGGCTAATAAAAACTCTTCTGCATCCTTACTAATAAAATCAATGTTTCTTCCATAGTCTTGATTTAACTTTTGCAGCAGGTGGTACGCTAAGAGCAAAATATCGTTGTTTCTTGCTCTTAGTGGTGGAATATAGATCGGCATCCTGTTGAGCCGGTAGTACAAATCCTGCCTGAACGTACCATCTGCGATCATTTTTTCAAGATTTACATTCGTTGCGGCGATAACACGAACGTTTATCGGTATGGATTTTGTCCCACCAACACGTCTGATTTCATTCTCTTGTAGAACACGCAATAGTTTGGCTTGTGTGTTCTGGGACAACTCTCCCACCTCATCTAAAAAGATGCTTCCGCCGTTCGACTCTTCAAAAAGGCCTCTTTTTCCTCCTCTTAACGCACCAGAAAAAGCTCCTTCTTCATAACCAAACAGCTCGCTCTCTAATAACGATTCAGACAGCGCTGCACAGTTAACACGTATAAACTTGTTAAACTTCCGGCTGCTTGCATTATGTATCGCATGTGCAAAAAGTTCTTTTCCCGTTCCAGATTCTCCGCGAAGCAGAACGGTAGCTGGTGTAGAAGCAGCTAACTTTGCCTGATCAAGCGCAAAACTCATCTCTTCTGAAGAACCGATAATATCTTCAAACGAATATTTCGCTTCAAGCGTCCGAATGATCTGTCTTGCCCGGTTCAGTTCTTCAGTAAGTCCTTTTATCTCAGATACATCGTGAATTACACCTACACTGCCTTTTAATAAGCCATCCACGATAACAGGTGCAACGTTAACGATCACATCTTTCCGATTTGGTCCGACTCGTAGCCGAGCACCTCTTACAGGTTTTCTTGTTTTAAGTACCTGCATGTGAATACTTTCACCTTCAGAGATATCAGTTGTAGCCGGCTTTCCAATCACTTGCTCGGCTGTGTATCCTGTGAGCTTCGTATAAGCAGGATTGATCATTATCCCTTTTCCTTCTTCATCAACTACAGATATTGCTTCCTCAGAGGATTGGATGATTGATCTTAACATCGTTTGGATGCTTTTTAGGTTCGTTACTTCTTCTGCCAGATCCACGATTTCCGTAATGTCTTTAAAGACTGCAAAAGCACCAAGCTTTCGACCTTCTTGGTTCAGAATAGGCGTTCGAGTTGTATAAATTTTTGTACCATTCGCTAAGATTTGTTCTTGATTTACTTCTTCTATGCCTGAGTCCATAACTCTTGGTAGCTGACTATTAGGCATTACTTCTAATATGGATTTTCCTAAAACTTGCTCTTTTGATAAACCTGTCATCTTCTCGGCACTCTTATTAAATATCGTGATCGTTAAATCCTGATCGATCACAATCATGCCGTCGTGTGTATTGTCTAAAATGGTTTTGAGTTGCTGCAGATGGCTGATGTCTTTTTTGTTTTCCGTTTGATTTGATAAGGTTAACAAAAATCTAAACTGAGTGGTATTCAGTCTTCCTGACGATGCATACTTTTTTTTGCAAATCCAATCTGCTGTTTCTTTAAGAGAATCTGAATAAACAATAATATCTACTCCTTCAACCGGTGCCGACGAATATGTAAAAACCGGGGTGTTATCCAATCTGATCGGCAACGATTGGAGAGGTTCTTGTAAGATAGCTGCAAGTTCAAAAAGTTTCGATTGATTGATCTCATGAACCAAATCCATCTCTTCTTGCGCTGCCAACAATACGATCCTTTGCAATAATTAGCCCACCCTTTTATTATAGCATGCAATATTTTTCACAACTTTATCATAGCTCACCATGAAAGGGTTTGCAAACTTATTTTACATCGACATTAATTTTAACTTTATGTACAATAAGACGAGTAGAGGAGTGGGATTCTTCATGAGCAGATATGTAGCATTGCTGATTGTGTTAATACCTGGGATCATGGCGGTGATGGGCATAAAATGGATGAGGGACACATTATTTGGCGTTTTACAGTTCCCGTTTCCATACTTATGGTTGCAGTTCATCGCAGGACTATTAAGTTTTTTAGCAGGTTTAGCTTTTGTTGGCGGATTCATCTTTTATAGAGACCGTAAAAGAAATAAAGTTCAGTTAAAATACAGAAAAAAATAACCATCTCAGTAAAAGAGAGATGGTTATTTTTTGTGGGTAAGTAATTATGCCATAACTTTATGTTCGATTCGAAGTTTATCCGCGACCATCGCGATAAATTCAGAATTCGTAGGTTTTGCTTTTGACATGGATACTGTATAGCCGTTAATATATCAAGGTTTAGAAGTGTTCGTTTGTTTGTTAACATCATTAATTTATTGGTATGTATTTATGTTTGTTAGTTGGTAAATAGTCACTAACTATATCAAGTATAATACTGCTGTTTTTACACGTCAATCTATCTTATAAATAATTGAAAAGTTGAAAACTATTTTAGATAATGTACTAGGTCTGGAACCTAGTCTTGTATCCCTCTATATTGTTTATAAGAACTTTCATGAATGAAATGTTTCTTAGACAATCTAAAGTCCTTTTTAATTAAACCATTTAGTACCTGTTGCACAAATAAATATGTATTAGTTACTGATCTAACTATATCTTTATAATTGTACTCAATTGGAAATGATTCTATATAATCTACTTGTTCAAATACTTTTTTTTCTATATGAAAAGGGATCATCCTTCCGTCTGCTGTATAATGAGGTCGAAATCCTAAGTCATTGTAATGTATTATTATATCTCGCGGTACAACAATGTCTCTGATCCAAAGGTGATACTCATCATTAATGTACTTCAATACAGGACATTGTTCTTTCATCTTAAAAACTGTCCCCATTAGACCACTTGTTTTTCCTGTAACAGGATCAATACGACCGAAAGTAGTTTCTAAAGAGAAGCCAGAGTAAAAAAAAGACATTATAGCAACTAATCTATCCAACAATCCTTTAATGGAAGAAAAAATAGATTGAATCTCGATGTTAAATTTAACAATGAGTGTATCAACATCCTCTAAATTTTCTTTATTTAGGCTTCTAACATTATATTCATTCAAATGTTCTAAGTAATTATTCAAATGATATGCTGGTGCTAAAAATGAATTAGTTGAACTCTCTAAAAAATATGAGAGTGGCGAGTGCAATTCGGACCAAAGTACATCAAGTCCTTCAGCTTTTTCCTTTGTATAAAATTCATTTGAAATTGTCTCAAGATTACTTAACATCTTTTCAAGATCTATTCTTAAATCCAAAAATAGATTTATCTTTTCTACTTTTAATTCTCCTGATCTTATTGCTTGACCAATTTGATCTAATTCATTATAAATTTGTAAAAAACTTTTACTTTCTTCCATTTTAACTTTCTCCTTTTAATAATTTTTTATTACCATCTCCACATATCTGATGTATTTACCTTATAACTATTTGAGATAGCAAAACCATCTAGATCAGGTAGAATGGTTTCTGTTCTTATATCAAATGATTCTATTAATATTTGCCTCATTATCTTTTTCAATTTTGGCGAAATTGCGATGAATAAACTCTTGTCTTTCCCTGTAGGGATTTTCAAACTTCCAGTAGATTCTGAAGTAATTTCACTATACAGAAATACGGCGTGTTGTGCTGCAATTCTCGGAGATACTACAGGTGGTTCAATAACAAAAGGATGATTATAGTTTGTTATATTTCCAATAAAACTCGAATAATCCTTTTTTATTTCTCCCCAAATTTTCCCTTCATTTCCACCTACAAATGATGAATGAATGCCAATCAAAAGTCCGGTTTTATCTGGATTAGAAGTAATACAAAACCACAAGGCAATTAAACAATTTTTCGAAAAATCTACAAGTCTAGTCGCTGCACCATGATGTTGCAATCTTGCAAGCAACTCAAAATCACTTAGCTTTTTACCTTCTAAAAAGTCTAATCCTCTGTGAGAAGCCCTTAAAAGCAGTGACTTTTCATAGTTTTTAATATCACTTTCTCTTATTTCGCTGTTTCCTGAATTCTCTAATCTTCTATAGGCACCGCTATGGATTGGCCATCTTATATCTCCTTGTCCTCTCCAAAATTTCACATTGCATCCAACTTGGTTCATTTCAATTGTTATAAGTTCCATTAATTCATAAAAGTTTTCAGGTTCTCTAATCTTTCCAAATATTTCACTTTCAAAATACTTCATTTCATCCCCCATCCATTTCCTTTCGTCTAACCATGATTTAGATTGTGTCATAATTATACCCCCTTCTTAACTCTTCTCATTTAATACATATTTTTCAATTCAAATAATGAGATGTTAAGTCCATAATCATTTAAAATTTCACTTTTTAAGTAATAAAGTCTTTCAAGTAAATCATTAATATCTGCTTTTCTTGCATGATGAATTTGTCTATGACAATTTGGACAAAGTGAAACAATATTCCCAGGTACATCAAGACTCCATTTAAAATGCTTTTGTAAGTTTATTGGAATTAAATGATGTCCCTCTACAAAGTTTTCACCTGAGATATTAGAAACGAATGTTTGATGAGTCGGATTAATTTCACAAACATACTTTGCATTTACTATAGCTTCTTTTGCGATTGCTGCATTCCTTTTCCACTTATTACTACCATTTGAGGTTTGCATACTAGGTATCGAAATTGGTCTTCTTGGAGTACTTGATGGTGGACTCAGTAAAATATCCGTTTGAAATTGGGTATCTTCAAGTACTTCTTTATTTAAAAGGTAATCAATTATTTCATCCGTTGTTCTATTTCCCATCTGTATCTTTAGTTGTTTATAGATTTGAAGTAAGGAATGCAAATCTGAAATTAACTCACTTTCGTTTGGAATATCATTTGCCGGATAGTATTTTCCGCAAATATGGGCTGTTTCATAGTTTTTGCTATTGGGAGTATTAGAAGCTAAATGAATATCTTCAGTTGGAAAATCCGCACTAGAATAATTAAGAGTTTCCCTAACCTTGTTTGCAATTTCCGTCATTTTCCCCCGTGGTTTGCGATTCTTATATTTGGTACTAATATAGGTAGTACCTTGATTAAGAGAAAGATACACTCCTTTAAGGTCTCTTCGAAATAGATAAACAATATAAAATCCTTTCATTGCTGATTCAGTAATTTCCCTATCAAAAATACTCACCCAAGGTGTTCCGGTCCATTTTCCTGCACCAACAGATGCCTCAACTTTATATTCATTTATGTTTAATTGTAAGTCACTGGCTATTATCTCTGGTATTGATCTTGTAATATAGTTTGATAGATCATAACTTGTTGGCTTAAAAGAAAGTTTTGTTAGATCAGAATAACCTTCTAATATATTTAAAATCCAATCTCTCATTAAATTAATCCCCTTACTTAAAGGTATTTTTTTACAACCCATTTTGATTTTAGCACTACTTTCTTAAAATGGTTGAATAATACAAAAAATGATACGAATTTTTTAGAAACTTCTTTTGTAGGGACCAGGTAGAATCACACAGCGATTATTCAATAGTTTAATTCAAATTCATGTTTTTTCTTTAAGGCAACTCTGTTTTTAATCACCACAGATTATATACGGAATAGATCTACAAAACAGACCAATCCGGACCGAGATTTAAAAAATTATTAAAAATTTTTGGCAGACCTCTTTTGCCGGGTCCTGTCCCCCCGGGTCCCCCGGGTCCCCCGTGTGCCGGGTATGGGTAGGCTGCTGATCTTTGCCTGTTTTGGGTGTGTTGGTGGGTGTGTTGGTGGTGCTGCTGCCTGGCGGCTGCTTGCTGCTTGGCCTTGCCTGGCTGCCTTGCCTGTGCCTGCTGCTTCGCCTGGCTGCTGCTTGGCCTTGTGCTTGGCCTTCGCCTGTGCTGCATGGCTGCGTGTGCTGCTGTGCCTGGCTGTGTGGCCTGGCCTGTGGCTGCTGCTGTGCTTGGTGCTGTGGGTGCTGTGCTATGGGGTGCTATATAAGTTTTATTGGTATTCAGGGATGAGGTTTAAGATAAAAGAAGTCTAAACTTTATAAGGCTAGACAAATCCTTGGTTAATTTATAATCAAGCACGAGAAAAAAGGGATTTAACATAGAATTTAATCCATAACCACCGTTTTTTGGGGAATAAGAGGAAAATAATTCTTTTTGTCGAAATTTATCATTAGATTATTGTGAGGTGAATGAAGTTATGGAAAAACAACAATATAGAACTAGGGTTTATTGTAGAAAATGTAAAAATGAAAATAAACATTATATCTTGGCAAAACATACAATCGGAGAGGAAGATTCTGAATGGAATTATTATTGGACAGAAGATTATATGATAGTTGAATGTATGGGGTGTGAAACGGTTACCTTCATAAAAGAATATGACGATCCATCTTTACACTTCTTTCACCCTGAGGAAGACGTACATATTGATATAGATGACATTACAATTTATCCACCTAAACCATTAACTAATAAAGATAACCACTATGATATTATAGATTTCCAACATTTGCCTGAATTATTAAAGGAATTATATAGACAAGTAATAGCTAATTATCAAATGAAATATTATTTAATGGCTGCAGCTGGTCTAAGAATGATAATTGAAGGTATTTGCAATGATTTGTCTATAAAGGATGGTTATGTAACAGATGAAGAAACTGGAAAGGTATTATTAACAAAAGATAATAAACAAGTTAGAAGTGGAAACTTAAATGGTAGAATAAATGGTCTTGCTGAAAATGGAATACTTGCTGAAAGACAAACAGTTATTTTACATATCATTAGAAAGTTGGGTAACCAAACAGTACATAAGTTAAATAATCCTAGCGGTAAGATAATAGTTGAAGGATTAGAGATTGTTGAACATACTTTTAGAAACATTTATGAATTAAAGAAGTATGATACATTAAAGGATAAATATTTAAAAAACACAAAAAAATGATCATTAGAATGAAATTAAAAATCATTTGAGAATGATTTGTTAGAAATATGCTTAGCTGCCCTAAATAAAAGGCTTACACTATAACTACTGTGTAGCCTTTTTATTTGCACGTATTAAAGTGCTTTTACTAATGCCAGTCATGTTTTCAACTTCTTTATAACTATTTGTTTCTAAAAGCTTTAAAGCATGATTTATTTGTTTTATACTGAACTTTTTTGGCCGGCCCTCTTTAAAATCCTTTCGTAGTTTAGCTATAGCTTTACCTTCCTGAGTACGTTCTACAATCAAGTTTCTTTCCATTTCAGCCACAGCTAACAAAGTTGTTAAAAAGAACCTCCCCATAGTTGTGTCTTCTAAAAGTCCCACATTTAAAACGTGAACCCTAACACCTTTGGAAAATAGGTTTCTTACTATCTCAATTCCTTCTACAGTATTCCTAGCTAGTCTATCCAATTTAGTAACAACCAGCGTGTCACCTTCTTCTAATAGTGTTAAAACTACTTTAAGTTGTGGTCTATCAGATTTAGTACCTGTAAACTTTTCAGAGTAAATCTGGTCACAGTTTTCTTTTTGTAACGCTGATAATTGTACTTTTAATTCTTGTGAAACAGTGCTTACTCGTGCGTACCCGAATTTCATATGTATTAGCCTCAATTCCACTCATTATTTATGACTATAAGTTATGACACCTTCTCAAGTCTTGATTTTACAGTGTATTAAATTCGGTGTCAATACTATTGAGTTATGACACTATTTTTGAATTTTTAAAAAGCAGATCCAGACTGCTGCTTGTCATTACATGACATTTACAAGATGCAAAACCATGATTGAAGTAGGGAACAGATCCCCTAACAATTTATTAGGATGACAATTCTTCCGTAATTTTTGTATGTAACCTTATAGATTGTCTTTACTTTTTCAAGGAGTATAAACAAACACCGGCCCTATTACTGTATACTTTAGTACCCAACTAGAGAGTGGTTTATATGAATGGATTGTATTTTGTCAACCTTTTCTGAATGGATAAAAACAATCGCCTGACTTTTTCCGGGTGATTTATCCCCAACTCTTTACCCCATTCCCTATAGCTTCTGCTTGGATAGTCATATATAAGATACAATAGCTTTCTTTCCTGTTCATTCAATTCAACAGCTGCAAGCATCTCGGCTACTGTTTGCTTATATAGAAGTTGTTTTTCAATTTCAAGATTATTATCCGGCCAAACACTCTCGAAATCCTCAGAGAGTGAAGCAGATTTATACCAATCACCATGTTTAATTGTATATAAGCAACTTTTAATAAAGTCAATCATGCGAGTTTTCCAATAAAGTTCTAAAGTTTCAACCAGGGTAAACTCCGTGTCATCTACCCATATTTCATAATAATCAATAGCGTCATAGGTTATCTTCCAAAGTTCAGCTTCAAAATCATGAAATGATAGTCTTACATATTTATATTTTTTTTCTAGCCAGTTTGCCTTTTTTTCAATAGTAAATTCTAAAGCACTATATAACTTACTATGGTCATATTCATAGTACCCGTTTGGTAACTTTACAAGTTCTGAATTTCTGAATAAATCCTGTATTTTCCATATCCATTTTACTTTTGAAGACGAATATTTTCCATTTATTCTTTTCCTTATTTTAATCTGCAGTTCTTGATATGAATCTGCCTTTAAAATATTTGATCTGATAATTTCGCCGCCAATTTTATACAGTCTTTTTTCCATTGTATTCTCCTTCGTATTTATATGAAGGACAAATAGAATGTATATAGTGTTATACCTATAGGTGTTCCACCTACCCTATACATGTTTATATTCGATATATATTTCAATTTGTCACTTCATTTGAGTAACGTTATAAAACTTTTTTTCAGACAAAAAATTGATGGCACTATGAATGTTGTAAGAATAAAAGGATATTGTCTGTTTTTCAAACCCCTTACGTTATTGACAGTGAGATGGTAACAGAAAAGCATTTGGAACTACTGCAACCTTCAAAAAAATTATGAGGTGATTAATTTGGTAACAACAAAGCTAAAAGGAATATCAGCATTGGAAAGGTCCTTCAATAAGCAAATGGCTAAGGAAATGGAGGAATTGTGAATTAAATATATTATTGAATTCAACGAAGAGGGTAATGAAAATTTTGTTATGTTTAGGCTTGTTTAAAGTGTTGGGTTTACTAAGGTATTTAGAGAAATTGTAGCTGGGAATGCAAAAGATGATTTCACTGTAATAAATGAAGCTAAGTCTATAGCATTATTCGATAACTTCTTGGAAATTATCAGAAACTACTCTTGGCCCAGTAGAGTTTGCCTTTTTGATTTGTTAAGTATTTTATATGGACCGAAACATGAAAGTCGCAAAACTAAAAGTGATAACCAATTTTTATGGAATAGATTTATCGATAAATATCCAAGAGATTTCCCTCTAATATTACAGTTTAATAACAAAAAAGAGTTCTAATAGAACTTTCACCTATCTAAGCGTAATAGGGATTGTAAAGGCGAGTTTAAACAAGTCTTTCAACAAGTTAAAGCCATACCTTAATTGTCTAATATAAAGCCTGAAAAAATCAGACTTATATTAAGCTTTTTAGGTACCAAAGGAGATCATGGATGAACAATTATAGTAAACACACCATTTTGGAACTTTTAGACCCAGTCACTATTAAGGCTGTTACAGCACTTTATCAGCTTCGTTTAAAACATATTGGCTACAGACTAAATTGCACACCCCAAGCCGTTAAATATAATCTCGACAATGATAGTTTTAAACAGTGGCAAAAAGAGAAAATTCTTGATCTATTTATGGATCACGGCATAGAAGTGGCTGAATTAATACTAATAAACTCAATGGCCATTAAGAAAGGGAAAAATTATGAAATACATTGAAGCAATCCTGAAAGAATTGAAGGAATATGCTGCCGAATTTACGGGAGAGGTAATTAGTAAAGAGGAATTCAACTTAAAAATGGATCTGCTGATCAGAAAGATTGATCGTATTGAAATCAACTTTATTGATACTAAATTAGGTTTGCAGCCAAATATCTTTAATCAACTTCTATTCCAACGAAAATTCAAAGCGACTGAAGCTTTAAGAGATCTGCAGCAGCAGGATCGAAAACGAGTTTTCAATGCTAAAACAAGAAAGATTCTGGCAAATAAGCTATATTTTCTTTCCCTGTACCACACGCTAAAACACAATATCAGCAAATATCAATTCAGGGAAGGTAAATCGGATATAGATCTTAACATTCAAATACTTATAGAAGGAGATCAGGACCATGAATGAACGACTACAATACATTCGAGACTATTTTAAAAATCAAAGAATTAAGGTTGAAATAAAGGCTTTCTATTCAAAAAATCTTAAAGGACATACACGCATTTATCGTTTTACGGGAACACGTGCAGGCATTAAATTTAAAGATGGTTTAGCGGAGATTGATCGCAACGATCTGCCGAAACTGGTAGAACTATACCCGGAACTAATCATACATGAAAAGGAGTAAGATTATGACTGTTAAAAAGAAAGTGGCTGCATTTATCGCCAAGTATAACGAAAAAACAAAATCTATAAATGACCAGATCCAGGAAACATCCAAACGCCTTGAGGATCTATCATTAGAAATTCAATTCATTAAAGAAAAAGAGATCCCTGAAGCTGTTCAAAGACGAGTTTTCACAGGTGATCGTTCCCAGGAAGCAAAGATCAGGAAAACACTTGAAAAGCTGCAAGTTGAATATCAGGAGAAAAGTGAAGATTTAATCGTTATTCAAAACTTGCTTTTACTATATAAGCAGCAAGCAGCTGACGAGATCAGGCCTCTACAAAAGTTATTTTTTGAAGAAAACAACATGGTCTGCGATGAAGCTTATGAACGAATGGTGAAAGCTAGAAAAGTTTATACTTTAGCTGTTCTTAAAGAAACTGAGATCCTACACGATTATAGGGATATTAATCGACAAATCCAAGAGATAGAAGTCATTGCTGGCCGCCGTCAATATGCAGAAACAGTATTCCCAATTGATTCGTTAAAGTTAAAGGATTTATCTATAGATCTTGATGAAATAACAAGGATTGCTAAAAGGTTTAGGTAATGTAAGGTGCTACACTAAAAAAGGCCCACCTAATTTGGCAAAACTTACGCCTCTTAGGATGGGACCTTTTTTAAAGTAACGTGTCTTTAAATAGCCAAATAATTAAACCGACTACTACCTTTGAAACTACATCAGCCCAAAATCTTTTGCTGATAAAGTTTCGTTTAAAACGAGTGAAGAATGGTTTCATACTTAATTACCCTCCGAGTCTTATTCGGCGTAGTTGGGTAAGGGAAAAACAGCCTATCTTGTTTTGATTTAAAGTTAGCCTATTTGTTTTTACCACTCTTCACTATTTTTTACCTATCAATTTTTATTGTCCGCCCCTACTTTTTTCTTCTCATTTGGGCTTTTTTGGTTATAGGATTTGTTTTATTTTTATCAGTGGATTTTTGTTTGAGTTAACGGCTTGTAAATGGTTTATTTTTATTTTTAGACTTGATATAAACCCCGTGTCTTCCACACCGTACTTTTATTATATTTTAAATCTAAAGAACTTGTCTACTAAAAAGTTCCATTTTTTTTAATTCCATGTGATCTAATACACATTCTTTAAAAATCTAAACTTTCTAATGTCTGAAATAGTGCCTTGTTTCGTTACTAATTTGGAAAGATGTTTTCCACTAAAAAACAAGGAGGATTTTTTAATGTTAAGTAGATACGAAAAGGAAACAATAATTATCTTTAATGAGGCTGAAGAAGAAGCGATAATATCCACCTTATCAAATGGTGTGGTAGATCGATTTATAAAAGCTGGTTACGAACCTGAAAAACTTGATAAAGATAGCTATAGGTTTAGGGTTTCTAAGGAAAGTATCAAAGTATTAATTCTAGGTGATAAAAGGAAAGGATTCTATCCCTCTGGCAAGAACATTTAAAGTTTATTTTAAGCTGTTCTACCCTTCTTTCCCAATAGGGTAAAATGGCTTTTCTTTTTTTCAGATACTTGTACCCTTCCATGGTTGATCACTTCATTAAATTCTACTATCTCAGTTCAACAGTTTTTTTGCTTCTTTCAAACCATAAGAGTACTGTTTACTTTTACAAATCTTATCCACCATAAACGATTCATCAAGTCCTACTTCTTTAAATAGAATTAGCGTTGCAATTGCCCGTAATCTTTGAATCGCAAAATACTTATCATAAGGTTCTGTTAGTAGATGTTTTTTCTTATCGGAATCATAATGTGTTAAGTAGTTCCTGGTTTCAACCATTTGCCTTACAAATTTATCAACATCTTCTTCAGTTCCAACTAGCATGGTTCTAGTGCTTTCTTCAAAGTTGTTAATTAACTCTTTAATTCTCTGTGCAAGGGAATATTCATTACCATAGTTAACTTTATCACTGATAATCTTTGTGAAATCTTCAGGAAAGTTTTCTTTTAAATGTTGTTTTAATTCTTTGATTAGTGCACGGTATTCTTTCTTATCGTATACTTTACCATCGTACATATTTCTGTGATATATTTCTAAAACCTGTATTGTATTTAAAAATGTAGTATTGATGTAAATATCCTTGTAAAATTCATCAAAGTGCAAGTCATATACTACTTCTAATTTGTCGTGCTTTTCAAACCAATGGTTTAAAATATTTGATAAATGGTGTTCAACATCATTAAAGTTCACTATAACATCTGACCAATTAAATTTCTTTTTAAGCTTTGATTTGTCTTGACCAAAAAAATAAAAATATTGTTTTCTTACATAATCATCAGAATTTCTAAGTTTTTCTTTTTCACCATAAAAAACAAGACTGTCAAAGTATAATGGATGTCCAATAAACAGGTGGAATAAATTCTTTAATAAATACATGTTTGTTCGATACCATTGCAAATTTTGGTTTTCATCGGGGATAATTTTAATCCCACTTTTATTAGTCCATAATATTCTTTCAGATAAATCAGGGATAAAGTTTAAATAATGTGTTTCTTCAATGGTAGCACTAATACTATCTACATAATGTTTGAATGTATCTACACCACTGTATTTAACTTCTTGTTCAGCCAATATTGAAGTTTCTTGTTCGTAGGTTGATTTATATTTAAATATAGGTCTGCTTAGCCATTGGGTAAAATAAGAAGTGTTAACTTTCAATCCATAAAAATGCATTTCCTCTTCTGAATTAAAATAACCACCGACTAAAAACGACTGAATTGAAAATGTCTGTGTTTTAAATCCTGGAATGCTTGATTGTGAGTTCTTTACAGTAACATTTAAAAGGGTAAACTCTTCTCCTTTATCTGAAAAGCCATGAATCACATCGTACTTTTCATCAAGTAATGAAAATGCATCCGAACTAAAAGAACCAATTAACTCTAAATGTATACCTCGTTCTTTATAAAACAATATACCTGCAGTGTCATACTTTTTTCCCCCTGGTATCCACCAATACCCTTTAATTTCAAATTCATCAAACATAGTTTGCTTCTTTGCTTTTGTGCCAGCCATTTTATCCCCCATTCCTTCTTAATTCCTTAACATGCATAGTGTATTCAATTATATCTCATAAACCGAGTTAATTGGTATAATTTAACTGTTGTTCAGATTAGCAAAATCATCATTTTCTGTACCTGAAAACAATAAAAGGTATTGCTTTTTCTTTTGCTTTTTACCTGAATTTTTTGGATGGGTGGAAAACGGCTGGACTCAAAAACGTCTACCTTTTAGCTAACAGATAATAAAAATTCTGAAAGCTTAAAGCAGACGTCCATGAACTACTGAATTTCCCTTCAGGGATTGTATCCGTTTGTTCACCCCTATTTAAACGCTAGTTTTCACCACAATGAACTTTTTACATACAAAGCTTGTCCTGCATGCTGATCTTCTTTGTTCATCACTACCTGCACCTTAATGCACCAAGCAACCACCCGAACCGATTATGTGCGTTCTCCACAAAGACTTTCCAAGCAGAAACAGGGAACTGCTTTTAATGGAAACGCTGAACATTCTGCATTTGCTTCAGCTAACATATCAAGGTTAGTTTTACTTGCTATTATTAGGCATTCCAGCAAGTGAACTACCATCAAACCTTTTTTCAAAAAAGGCAATACTTAAGACGCCTTGCATCATCAAAATTTTTTCGATAAAATGAAGGTAATTAAAGCTGATAGTGTTCAGCTATTCAGTTTTATAAGCTTGTTTTACTTGGTCACGTGCGGGAACACGTGGCTTTTTTACATTAATCTTTAATCGAGTGACATAGGTGTAATAATGCCAAAGCTATTGCTTCTGCATCCCTCACACCAATTGAAATTACCACAATCTTCTTCTTTAATTTTTCATTTGTAACTTCCAATAGAATTGAATCGTCTTTACACTTATTGTCTAGTGAGTTTCGGTAAACTTCTTTTGCATCTGAAATCTTAAAATAATTACTATCCACTGATACATATACGCCTTTTTCTTTTGTGTTGTATGCCTTATAATTTGGAACCATGGTTCTTCCCCCTTCTAGATCTTTAAATTATTTAAAGGTGAATGTTTTTGATACTTCTGACCAATTTCTTTATCTGTAAAATCTAAATATGCTTTTTGTGTAACTTCCACACTGGAATGTCCTAAAATACGTGATAAAGATACCCAATCACCTCCGTTTAGCAAATAGTACTTTGCAAAATTGTTTCTTAACTGGTGCGGATGAATTGGTACTGCTACCCTCTTACCCGCATCCCTTAGTGACTTCTCGAAATTCCTAACTTCTAATTCAGTCCCACGTATTGTAGGAAACATAAAATCACTATTTGAATAGCGGTCATGGTACAATAACCATCTTTTTAGATCACTGGACATCTTAAACGAGAAATACACATAACGCTGCTGCCGATTTTTAGGATTATCAATCAAAATCGCTTTGTTTTTAAAATCAAGATTATCTGCTTTAAGTGATAAACATTCTGATATTCTCATGCCGGTATCTAGCAGTAATCGTGTTACAATCCAGTTCCTATAGCCGTGAAAGGTTGTTGTATCAAACTGCCTTAACACCTTTACTATTTCTTCACTGGTCAATAATGCTTTTTGTTTTCGTAAAGGTTTTATATTCTGTATGTTTTCGACCGGATTTACCTTTATTTCTCTTTCTACGCTATACAAATAGTTAAAAAACACTTTTATATTACGAAGGTAATTAGCAACTGTTGTGTCGCTAATCGGTTTGTTAAAATCGTTCCTATGATCAGGATGATTTACCTTTGTAGAAGCATTATTTGAAACCACGGTATACTTCCCACGTTCTCTTAAGTATTTAATGTAATGTCTAATATGTGCAGATTTCACTTTACCTACTTCATTGATTTGAAATTGTTCTTCCATGTACAGAACAAATAAACGTAAGGTCTGTTCATAACTACTTAATGTTTTTTTAGACAAATTCTTACTTGAACAGTACAACATGAAATTGTCCATTTGCAGTTCAATATCAGATAACAACAAAAAAAGACACCATCCTTTACTGGTAAATTTACATACCAATAAAAAATGATGTCTTTCGGTAAACAAACGTTTTATTTATAGGTTCAAAAAGAAGTTTATCGGTCAAATTGCATTGAATAACAATTATTGGATAAGTCCTTTAAAACCAGTATTATCAACGGGTAAGTATTTATGCCATAACTTTATGTTCGATTCGAAGTTTATCCGCGACCATCGCGATGAACTCTGAATTCGTAGGTTTTGCTTTTGACATGGATACTGTATAGCCAAACAATGATGAAATGCTATCGATGTTTCCACGACTCCATGCTACTTCAATCGCATGACGTATAGCACGTTCAACACGGCTAGAGGTTGTATTGAATTTTTTCGCGATATCTGGATAAAGGACCTTCGTGATTGATCCTAATAGTTCAATATCATTGTATACCATAGAGATCGCTTCTCTTAAGTACATGTATCCTTTAATATGAGCGGGAACCCCGATTTCATGAATGATACTTGTGATGCTCGCATCCAGATTGCGCGGTTTATTGTTAATTGTAGATTGAAAGTTATTTCGACTGTTTCCGGACGCACGCTGAACAGTTGATTTCTCTGCTCCACAGATCTGACGGATCTGACTTGCCAGATTGTCCATATCGAATGGCTTTAGAATAAAGTATGATGCACCTAAGTCTACGGCTTTTTTCGTTACATCTTCCTGACCAAACGCCGTTAACATGATAACATTCGGCTGTGGTAGATCATCGCTAGATCTGATCTTCTCAAGCACAGCTAATCCATCTAAATGAGGCATGATAATATCAAGAACTAATACATCAGGATCTTTATTCTCTAAAACGGACAAACATTCTTGACCGTTGTAAGCTACCCCGATTACCTCCATATCATCTTGACTTGAAAGATACTCCCTCAAAAGACTAATCAGTTCACGATTATCATCAGCTAGACAAACTTTAATTTTTTGCACCATTATTTCCTCCCCATCCAACAATTTCTTGTTTTTCCCAATGTAACATTTCAACAATAAATCTTAAATCCCTTTATTTTGTTTTAAATTTTTTAAAATTATTTTGTTTTTGCAGCAGATAGAGCTATTTTCTTCAATTTACTTTGAATTTCGACAGTTATTATATTTACGGAAGTTCTTTTGTCGAATTTTCTTTATATCCCTCATTATACAAAATTTTCATAGGATTGTCTAAATTATCTAAAAAGTAAAAGAAAATCATCAAAAAAAAACCGGTAAAGTTCAACCGGTTTCGTTCATTTAACTCGCTTGTTTTGCATCTTTATAGATGTCTACTCCTGCTTCATCAAGCATCCACTCGATATGAACCCCGTAACCTGATGTTGGGTCATTTACAAATACGTGCGTAACTGCTCCAATAATCCTACCGTTCTGAATGATCGGGCTTCCACTCATTCCTTGAACGATCCCACCGGTAATTTTTAAAAGCTCGGGATCTGTAATTTTAATGACCATTCCTTTTGTAGCGGGAAACTTTTGCGGCACAGAGCTTACGACATCAACATCGAATTCTCTAACCTTCGACCCGTTAACTACAGTCAGAATCTTTGCCGGACCTTCTTTTACCTGATGAGATAGGGCGATTGGCAATGGTTTATTCCAGTCCCCATTCGATAAACTGTCGTTTAACTTTCCAAAAATTCCAAAAGGGCTGTTTTTTGAAATATCCCCTAAAACTCTTTGGTCATTGGAAAAACGCGCAAGCTTTTCTCCTGGATGGCCGTTCGAACCTTTTTCTATGGAAGTCACGGTAGACCCTAGGATTTCTCCGTTGTTTACCTTAATTGGCTTTTTCGTATCCATATCTGAAATAACATGACCAAGTGCTCCATATTTAAATGATGCTGGATCAAAAAACGTAAGTGTTCCCACCCCAGCTGCTGAATCGCGAATATATAGTCCTATGCGATATGACTGATCATTCTTGTCTTGCAGAGGAGTAAGTGTTTTATGAAACGTTTTACCATCTCGAATGATGGTTACATCTAAAGGACTTCGAGTTTCCCCAGATTGTTTAACAAATGGACTTACATCTCCCATTTTTTTAATATTTTTTCCGTTGATTTTGGTAATAATATCTCCTACTTGAATATCGGCAATTTCACCCGGAGATTGTTTTCCAGCTGTTGTATTTACAAGGTGATGTCCCACAATCAGAACCCCTAGAGTATTTAGCTTCACTCCTATTGATTGTCCACCTGGTACTACCTTTAGATCGGATAAAACTTTTACATTCATCTTTTTTATGGGAAAACTTGCTGCTTCGAGAGTTGCCATGCTATCACCGTTTGTTTTGGCTTGTATCGAAACTTTATGTTCGCTTTCCATTGCGGTCGTATAAATATTTGCTTCTTCCTGTTTCATGTTTGTGCCAACAGGAAGGGCTTGTAAGACATGCTGTCCTTCAAAAAAGGTAATCGATTCAGGCAATGCTACATATTCACGCACAGGAGTCAAAAAACCGATTCCCACTAAACTTCCAAGGAGAATAACGCCGATCATTCGCCGAAGTAAATCCTTATACATCATACACTCTCCTCGCTCCTAGCTCACACCCTCACCATGGCTGTACCTTTAATTTAGCCTATGGACCATGAGTTTATAACCAAGAAAAAAGAAAAAGCTATTCCTTAAATGGATAGCTTTTTCATGAATAAAGTTTATGATGTCTTTTTGATGGAAGCTGCAAGCTCTAATAATTCTTGAGCATGTTGCCTTGTAAGATCAGTAATCTCAACACCTGAGATCATTCTGCCTATTTCATTCACTTTTTCATCCGTTTTTAGTGTGAGAACTTTTGTAACCGTTCTTCCTTGAAGCGTATCCTTTGAGATGTGAAGATGTGTGTCTGACATCGCTGCAACTTGTGGTAGATGAGAAATACAAAGAACTTGTGAACCTATAGAAACTTTGTAGATCTTTTCCGCGATCGCTTGAGCAACTCGTCCAGAAACCCCAGTATCCACTTCATCAAAGATAATCGCGGTAATCCCTTGATTCTCAGAGAAAATAGTTTTCAATGCTAAGATGATCCTTGAGAGCTCGCCACCTGATGCTACTTTTGATAGTGGTTTGAGCGGCTCGCCAGGATTCGGAGAGATGTAAAATTCTACAGAATCCAATCCAGTCCTCAAAAATTGATCATCTTCAATCCGCTTCATCACAACTTCGAACTTTGTTTTTTCCATATAAAGTTCTTTTAGCTGTTGCTGGATGCTGTTTTTTAAGACTTTAGCTGTCTCTGCTCTTCTCTTAGTCAGTTTTTTCCCTGATACCTCAAGTTTAGCTATAAGCTTTTCCTGCTTCTTCTTGAGTTCTTCAATATGATTATCCTTGTTTTGAATGAGTTCTAACTCTTTTTTGATCTTTTCACTATAATCGATCATTTCTTTAACTGAAGAACCATATTTACGTTTAAGCTTACTCAGTTCATCAAGACGTGATTCGATGCTGTTAAGCCTTTCCGGGTTGTATTCTAAGGAATCAAACATGTCCCGAATCTTATATGTAAGCTCTTCAAGGACATAAAAGCTGTTTCCAAATTGTTCTTCGTCAGCTTTTAAAGACTCATCTAGTGCTGCAACTTGCGAAAAATCAGCAAGTGCACTAGAAACGAGTTCAAGCGCCTTTCCTTCTCCATAAAGATTATGGTATGCATCCTGAAGAGAGCCGTGTATTCTTTCAAAATTTGAAAGCATTCGTTTTTCTTCCTCAAGCTTAACATCTTCATCAGGAATAAGATTGCTACCTGCTATTTCTTGATATTGATATTCGAGCAAATCAATTCTCTGAGCGATCTCTTGTTCATTTCTAGAGAGCTCAGATAGCTGTTTGTTGATTTCTTTATAGTCCTTGAATGTTGATTCGTACGATACCAACTCTTGTTTAAAATCCTTATCACCAAAGCTATCGAGTAAAAAAAGATGCTTATCAGGCTGCATTAAATATTGCGTTTCATGCTGCCCATGTATGTCTACTAATGCCTGTCCGATCTCTTTAAGAACAGACAATGTAACAAGCTTTCCATTTACTCTGCAAATGCTTTTACCGTTCTCTGTAATATCTCTTTTAAGTACAACCATCTCATCTTCATCCGAAATCGTAATTCCAAATTCCTCACATTTATCATACACACGATGACCTGGATGAATATGAAACAAACCTTCTATCTCAGCTTTTTGAGTACCATAGCGTACAAATTCTGTAGAGCCTCTGCCACCGATCAAAAGACCGATCGCATCGATGATGATGGACTTCCCTGCTCCTGTTTCACCTGTTAATACGGTTAATCCTTTACTAAAAGAAACACTCAAAGAATCAATAATAGCAAAATTACGAATACTTAATTCTGCCAGCAATTACATCACACCTTATTTAAAAAATTACAGCATATCTAAAAAGCGCTGCGAAACATCTGAACTAACTTCTTTAGAACGACAAATAATCAAGATTGTATCATCGCCACAGATCGTTCCCATTAAATCTTCCCAATCTAGCTTATCAATTAACGCCCCAATGGCATTTGCATTACCCGGAAGTGTCTTCATAATGATTAGATGATCTGCATAATCAATACTGATAAAGCTGTCAGTCAGCGTTCTTTTTAATTTTTGCAGTGGGTTAAACCTTTGGTCAGCCGGAAGACTGTATTTGTAGCGACCATCGTTCATCGGCACTTTCACAAGATGCAGTTCTTTGATATCTCGGGAAACCGTTGCTTGCGTTACATTAAAGTTTGCTTTCTTGAGCAGTTCCACTAAGTCGTCTTGTGTCTCAATATCATGGTTGCTGATCATTTCACGTATTTTAATATGTCGTTGTCCTTTATTCACTTGTGATTCCACCTCAATTTACACTGTCACATTCTGCCTTTATCTTATACTATTGTGCATAGGATGTAAATTTTTCATTAACAGAATAAAAAAAAGAGCGAGAAATTTATTCCCGCTCTTTCTTTAATGTTTCATGAGCTGACTTAACAACTTCTTCAATATCTTCTAAAGTTATTGTTCGAGAGTCCTCATTATTTACTTTCCCATGCATTAAAAACTCAATGTTGCCATCCCCACCAGTTATAGGTGAAAAAGACAATGCAACAGGATTAATCCCTGTTTTGTGGGCAAAGTCTGTTATCTCTTCGATCACACGTTTATGAACTTTTAGATCTCTAACGATTCCTTTCTTGCCAACTTCTTCACGTCCTGCTTCAAACTGAGGCTTGATCAAAGCGATCACATCACCAGTTGGCATGAGCTGAGTTAGTACAGGAAGAATGATTCGTAGAGAAATGAATGAAACATCTATCGTTGCAAAATGGGGTATCCCCTTTTGAAGCTGATCAGGTGTTACATATCTAAAGTTCGTTCTTTCCATAACAGCTACTCTTGAATCGTTTCTGAGTTTCCAAGCAAGTTGATTGTAGCCAACATCGATCGCATAGATATAGGAAGCACCGTTTTGAAGCGCACAATCCGTAAATCCACCAGTTGAAGCTCCAATATCCATTCCAATCTTTTCTTTGACATCAAAATCAAAGATCTTAAGAGCCTTTTCAAGTTTCAGTCCACCTCTTCCTACATAAGGAATAACATCTCCTTTAACATGAAGAGGCGCATCTTGTTCTATTTTTTCACCTGGCTTATCCATTCGGTTCGTTCCTGAATACACGAGTCCAGCCATAACCGATCGTTTAGCTTTTTCTCGCGTTTCACAAAGTCCGCGATTGACAAGCAGTACATCTACCCGTTCTTTTTTCATGTAAGAAGACCCTTTTCTGCCTTTCGTTTTACAAGTGCTTTCACACGCTCAACAAGATCAGGGGTTGTAATTCCGATCTCTTCTAATAATTTTGTTACACTTCCATGCTCGATAAAGCAATCAGGAATTCCCATACGATCAATAATTACATTTGCTTGATGATCAGCCGCATGCTCTAAAACCGCACTTCCGAAACCACCCTGAAGAACAGCCTCTTCTAACGTTAGAATTGGCATGTTTTCAAAATAGAGCTCTTTTAACATCTTTGAGTCAAGCGGTTTGATGAAACGAGCATTGATCACGCGTGCTGAGACACCTGATTTCGCAAGGATCTCCCACGCTTCAAGCGCCATTGGAATCGTAGTTCCAAATGTTAGAATCGCAACGTCATCTCCATCTTTCAGCACTTCCCAAGTACCAATTGGAATGTTCTCAAACTCTTCATCCATTGGAACTCCGGAACCGTTTCCTCTAGGGAATCTGATCGCAATCGGACCATCTTCATATTTTAGAGCAGAGTATACCATGTGCTGAAGTTCGTTCTCGTCTTTCCCCATCATCAACACCATATTTGGAATATGACGCAAGAAGGCAATATCAAATACACCTTGGTGCGTTTCTCCATCAGCACCAACGAGACCAGATCTGTCAATTGTAAAAACAACATTCAAGTTCTGTCTAGCTACATCATGAACCACTTGATCGTAACCTCGCTGCAAGAACGTAGAATAGATCGATAGGACAGGTTTCATATTCTGCGTTGCAAGTCCAGCTGCCATCGTTGTAGCATGTTGTTCTGCGATACCAACGTCAAACAAACGATCAGGAAACGCTTTTCCGTAATCAGTTAACTTTGAGCCGATCGTCATGGCTGGTGTTATCACGGCAATACGATCATCTTTATGTGAAAGTGTCTCAAGAGTCTTACTGACAACACCGCTATAAGATGGTCCAATTTGCTGTGGTTTGATCTGCTGACCTGATTCAATCTTATATGGACCTACACCATGCCAGCTATCTTTCTTATCACTCTCAGCCGGTTCATATCCTTTTCCTTTTTTTGTAAGAACGTGGATGATTACCGGACCTTTCGTCTTTTTGGCATATGTTAGATTCTCGATCAAGTCATCTACATCATGACCATCGACTGGCCCTAAGTAGGTGTAACCTAGCTCCTCAAAAAACATCCCTGATACTAATAGGTACTTTAAGCTATCTTTTACACGTTCTGCTGTAGCAGCTAATTTACCGCCAAACGCAGGAATTTTACGGATTAAAGACTCTAGTTCATCTTTGGCTTTATTATATTTTCTAGCTGTTCTCATGCGTCCTAAAACGTTATGAAGAGCTCCCACATTCGGAGCGATCGACATCTCATTGTCGTTAAGCACAACGATCAAGTCTTTCTTTTCATGTCCGATATGGTTGAGCGCTTCTAAAGCCATCCCGCCTGTTAGAGCACCATCACCAATGACAGCAACAACTTTGTCATCTGTTTTTTTCAGGTCTCTTGCGATCGCCATACCCATCGCAGCAGAAAGTGACGTAGAACTGTGTCCCGTTTCCCATACATCATGTTCGCTTTCAATACGTTTTGGAAATCCACATAGTCCCTTGTACTGACGAAGTGTATCGAACTGAGATGCTCTTCCGGTAAGAATCTTGTGGACATAGGCTTGATGACCTACATCCCAAATAAACTTGTCTTTCGGACTGTCAAAGACTTTGTGCATGGCAAGCGTTAATTCTACAACGCCGAGGTTAGGACCTAGGTGCCCTCCTCTAACTGAAAGTTTTTCAATTAGAAAAGAACGGATTTCGGCCGCTAATTTATTTAATTGTTCAGTTTCGTACGTTTTCAAAAACTGAGGATCTTGGATTTCTTCCAGGTTCATGGAATATGCCTCTCTTTCCATTAACGCCTTTTCTTCTCTCTTTTAGCAGGCGATAGCAGTTTAATTCTTAATTTTTCCTCTAAAAAATATAATAAACGCCCAACCTGAAAAATTATAAAGGTTGAGTGGTTGATCGCATATGACTTTCCTAACGCTTTGCCTCCTACAGTAAGTGCAGCAACTACACTAGTGAAGACGATCGAGATCAAATATTCAGAGTTTGATCCAGACCTATTCCCCATAGAGAGTGTAAGTTCTACAACAACTGCAGCAGATGCTGTTCCGCTAACGATTCCAGAGATATCACCAATAACATCGTTACAAAAATTCGCCACACGATCTGCGTTTCTTGTAATGATTATAGCATGTCTTGCTCCAGGAACCTTCTCAGAAGCCATCGCGTGAAATGGAACTTCTTTCGCAGCGGTTGATGCTACTCCCACTATGTCAAACAGAACCCCGGTTAAGACGATTAGAAAGACGATTCCCATCCCTATCGCCCACGAAACTCCATTTAACAAAAAAGAGGATACAACTGTAAAAATAGCCGCTAACACAAGAGTGATAACGGCAATGCTTGTACTCCATTTGAGTGTTTTAGTAAAGGAATGCTTCATGCATAACTCCTCACTTTTTGGTCACTTTATGTAATAGGGAGTGGTCACCTTATTAAGTAAAGACTGCGGCTTAGGTCCAGTAGGTTTTCCCAGAAGAGTACGAAATGTCGCCATATTCGCGGTTTCCCTTTACTCTCTTCTTAACGCTGTCGCCAAACGTTAGACTAGATTACCACTTAGTCCGCACTATAATCCCTAAAAGGTGTCAGGGCAGAACAGTCTAGGAGTTTTCCTCAACAGCCTCGCGCACATTCCCTAGCCTCTTTTGCAGAGAAGATTTCATATGGTATAAAGCTCATAATCAGCGGCCAACCGATACAGGCTTTTCACACCATAATCCCCTCAAGCTCCACTCAAGGCAGGCTACGCTGCTCGCCTTCTTTTCCTGTTAACAAGAAAAAAAGCTAAGCAGGTTCAAACCCCATTTCGCAGTAAGGTCTTTTGAACACAAACCGCAAATATGGGGGCCTCCGCGGAAGAAGGGTCCTCGCCCACATGCCATTGTGGATCGCCCTTCAACCTTAACTCCCAGCGATGACCCAAGGCTGGGCGCCTCAAGCCAATACAAGGAACTTCATCGATGTGCCCTTTGGCGGATTTTTAGGCCCGCCTTCAGGAATGGGGGGCTGACTAGAATACTGCACCACTCCAAAGCAAATAATATCATATCATACTTCCAATTATGCAACAATCTCTTAGTGGTTTCTTTTAATAATGTAGTCAGCAATGGACGCTAATATGCCTGTATTCCCTTTGATCTTGTTTAAGTGTTCTAAAGAAATATGTATATGGTTTTCCATTTCTTTCTTTGCTCCATCAAGACCAAGAATCTTCGGATAAGTGGTTTTCAGATTCGCTTCATCACTTCCAACAGGTTTACCTATTTCTTCCTGTTTGCCAATTACATCAAGTATGTCATCTTGAATCTGAAAGGCAATCCCGATATGTCGTGCATAGTTCGTCAAATGCAAAAGATCTTCATCAGAAGCTCCCGCTGCTATACCCCCAACGATCACCGAACATTCGAGCATCTTGCCCGTCTTTTTTTCATGAATGCTTTCTAATTCCGTTAACGAGAGCTCTCTGTTCTCTCCCTCTATGTCTTCGACTTGACCACCAACCATTCCTGTTGAACCTGCAGCTTTAGATAAAACAGAAATTATTTGAACCTTTTGGTCCGATGTTAAATAGGAGTTGTTCGTGATCAAGCTGAAGCTCTCTGTCAATAATGCATCTCCAGCTAAGATCGCTTGTGCTTCTCCAAAAACTTTATGGTTCGTGAGTTTCCCTCTTCTATAATCATCATTATCCATAGAAGGAAGATCATCATGAATTAAAGAATACGTATGAACAAATTCGATTGAACAAACCACGTCTACTACTTCTTCTGTGTTCTTTTCAAAGGCTTCCAAGACTGCGAGTGCTAAGATCGGGCGTATCCGCTTCCCACCTGCGGAAATGGAATATAGCATCGACTTTTTCAATGTCTCTGGAGCATCCAAGTTTTCTAAATAAGCAACCATCTTTTCTTCAACCAATGTTTTTTTATCTCGAAGATATTGTTCAAACGCTATCAATGATCTTCCTCCTGAATCGCGAATGGTTCTTCTTTTCCGTCTTCATGCAGAATCGTATCCATCTTCTTCTCAACGTTCTGTAGTTTCGTATGACATAACTTGGATAGTTTCATTCCTTGTTGATACAGATCGATACTCTCTTCCAAAGGAACATCTCCCTGTTCAAGCTTTTCAACGATTTCTTCAAGTTGTATCATCGCTTCTTCAAATGTAAGTTTGCTTGTTTTTTCAGTCATTTGTAAAAGACGCCTCCGTTCCAGTGATGTGACAATCTACCTGTCCATCTTTTAACTTTATCGTTAATGCATCTCCAACCTTTACCTGTGATACGGATTTGACCAATTCGTCTTTACCTTGTTTATAGGTCAAGCTGTACCCGCGATCCATTACAGCTAGAGGATTAAGGGAAGAGAGCCTAGAAATCTTGTTCGAAAAATCCCTCTGGTGTTGCCTTACGTGACGATTTGTTTCTTTTAACAATGTTTTATGCAGAGAAACGACTCTTTCGTTTGCCTTCTGAAGCTGACCTCTTGGCGAAAAAAGCAATAATTGACGCTTGACTTGAGAGAGTTGATTCTGATGCTGATCAACAAAACTGCCTACCGTACGTTTTAATTGATCCATACACCTATCCAGTTCTTGTTCTTTTTGTTTGATCAATTGAGTTGGGTATTTAAAGGCATACGATTTTTGTAGTCGTGATAAATGCTGTTGATGACCTGCTACAAACTCATTCATCACTCGTTTCAGACGAACATTTCTTTGGAATAAACGATCTTTTAGTTCATCTAGATGGGGCACTGCCATCTCAGCAGCAGCTGTTGGTGTTGGAGCTCGTAGATCTGCCACAAAATCTGAAATCGTAAAATCCGTTTCATGTCCTACAGCAGAAATGATGGGCAGTTGTGATTGAAAGATCGCTCTGGCAACACTTTCCTCGTTAAACGCCCACAGTTCTTCTATCGATCCTCCACCTCGTCCCACGATGAGAACATCTGATTCATTCAAAGCATTCGCTTGTTCAATCGCCCGAACGATGGACGGGGCAGCTCCAGGTCCTTGAACGAGGACTGGATATACAGTGACAGCAGCTAGCGGAAACCTCCGCTTTATGGTAGTCACGATATCCCTTACAGCAGCTCCTGTAGGTGAAGTGATCACACCAATCGTTGAAGGGAATTTAGGCAGCGGCTTTTTATGTATCGGATCAAAAAGACCTTGTTGATCTAACATACTCTTTAAATTTTCGTATGCTAGAAACAAGTTACCAACACCGTCTTGCTGCATCGTTCTGACATAGAGCTGGTATTGCCCTTGAGGTTCGTAAACAGAGAATGAACCTTGAATCAAAACATTCATTCCTTCTTCAGGTTTGAAGTTTAGATGTCTGTTGTTTCCTGCAAACATAACAGCAGAAACTCTGCTGTTGGCATCTTTTAACGTAAAATACAGATGGCCCCTACTATGGAGCTTAACATTGGATAGTTCACCTTTTACCCAAACGTCTTGTAAGTTACCGTCATTTTCAAATAGCCTCTTAATATACCGGGTTACAGCCGATATTGGAACATACCGATTGTTGTTTTGCATTAATGTACTTCCTTTAACTGCTTTCTCCATTTTGAAGCAAGAACCGTATTATTCATTAACATCGTGATGGTCATAGGGCCAACGCCACCTGGAACAGGAGTGATATGTTTTGCTTTCGGTTTAATAGCCTCATAGTCTACATCCCCACAAAGCTTTCCATCCTCCTTACGGTTAACCCCAACATCAATAACAACGGCACCTGCTTTTACCATATCTTCTGTAATAAGGTTCGGTTTTCCTACCGCTGCAATTAAAATATCCGCTTGTAAGGTTTGTTCACAAAGGTTCTTTGTTCTTGAGTGACAGAACGTGACCGTCGCATTTTCTTGCAAGAAAAGTTGGCCTACTGGCTTTCCTACAAGGTTGCTTCTGCCTACAACGACAACATGTTTTCCAGAAATATCTTCACCGGTTTGTTTAACCATCTCTAAAATACCCAGTGGTGTACATGGTATAAAAGCTTGCTCATCTCCTGCATGCATGCGTCCGATATTAATCGGATGAAAACCGTCTACATCTTTTTCAGGCAGAATGGTTTCAATTACTTTTGATTCACTAATATGTGAAGGAAGGGGAAGTTGTACGAGTATCCCATCGATTTGTTCGTCATTGTTGAATGCTTGAATGTATTGTAACAATTCATTCTCAGAAATAGATTCAGGAAGCTCAGTCAATACGGAATGCATTCCGAGCTCTTTACATGTTCTTTCTTTTGCTAATACATATGAACGAGACGCTGGGTGATCGCCTACTAGAATAACAGCTAAACCTGGAACAATTCCTTCTTGTTTAAGGTCTTGGATCTCTGTTGCAAGTTTTTCTCTAATCTCTCTCGCAATTTGTTTTCCGTCTAAAACAGCCATTCTAAAGTCCCCCTCAAAAGTAGTTGGTTTTTTTATTCAATTAATTATTGTTAATATCTTTGATTATTTTTCCTAGGACTCCATTTACGAAACGTCCTGCTTCTTCACCGCCAAAGATTTTTGCTGTTTCAATCGCTTCGTTCAAGGTTACGTTCTTTGGAACCTCTTTCATGAACAGCCATTCGTAGGCAGCCATCTGAAGAACGACACGTTCAACGTTTGCTAGTCTTGAAAAGCTCCATTTCTCTAAATAAGGCGTTAAAAAACGCTCGATTTCTTCTTTCTTTTCAACCGTACCATGAACCATACTTGTTAAAAATTCGTCTGATGGCTCTCCTTCCAATACATGCTCCATCGCTTCACTAGCGGAGATGTCACTTACTTCAATTTGAAAAAGCGATTGAAATGCCTTTTCTCTGGCAAGTCTGCGTTTCATAATCCGACTTCCTTTCTATTTGCGAACAATTTCTATCTAGCATAATACCATATTGTGAGGACTCGTTACAATCCGAACAATGGACTTACTAACCCTTCCGAACATTCAGTTTTTTTCAATCTGTTAAGGGTCAAATAGTTAAAAAAGTAAATACTGATGTATTATAATTCATTGTTGCTTTGAAGGGAGTTGATTTCCTTTCCAGATGCTCGCTTTCCGCGGGGCAGACGGTGAGTCACATTTGTACGTTTCCGTATAAGTGTCTCACCTGCCCGCCTGTCCTAGCCTAGAGTCTCGCATCTTCCACTCCAATCAACAGTCAAAGAAGAAAAAGATAAAAAGATTCCCACTCAATACCAAGTGGGGTATCTAAGCTGTTTATTCAGTAATTTGAAGAGATAATTCTAGCAATTCCGGGCTTAATCCGACAGTTTGAACAATAATTCGCGAGATTTCCCCATATAGCAGCGAGTCGACATCACTCGACTAAAATTGCGCTACATATACCCCACCCCATAACATCAACGAGTTAACTCAACTTCATCAAACTATTCACTCGTAATATAAAACAAGAAAAAAGACCAAAGGGCAAGTAGAACCTCACCCTTTGATCTTTTTAATAATCTACTTCTGGTGCTTCATTCTGTTTTTCTTTTGAATCAAATTGAACACCAACTACGAATACGTTAATATCCGTTGCTTCTAGTGCTGTCATGTCTAAAAGCGCTTGTCTGATGTAATCTTGAATTTTTTGAGCTACATCTGGAATCGCAACTCCATATTTCATAGATACGTATACATCGATTGAAATACCTGCTTCAGAGAGTTCAACTTTAACGCCTTTGCCATGCGTTTTCTTTCCAAGTCGCTCTACTACACCACTTGCAAAGCTGCCTCTCATGGAAGCCACACCTTCTACATCTGAAGCTGCAATACTTGCAATAACTTCGATAACTTCAGGTGAGATCTCCACTTTCCCTAATTCTGATGAGTAACTTTCCATTTCAAATGATAGTTCATTCATCAATTAACACCTCCGTACTTATTCGCTTTTTGAAGTTAAATCATGATTTTCTAAAAACTTTGTATTAAAGTCACCATTCACAAAAGTCTCATGGTTTAACAGACGCAGGTGGAACGGAATGGTCGTATGAATTCCTTCGATCACAAACTCACTAAGCGCTCGCTTCATACGATCGATCGCTTCTTGTCTAGTATTTCCGTAAGTAATAACTTTAGCAATCATAGAATCATAAAATGGTGGAATCGTATAGCCAGGATAAACCGCAGAATCTACTCGAACACCTAGACCGCCTGGAGGAAGGTACATTTCAATCTTCCCAGCAGATGGCATAAAGTTTTTCTCAGGATTCTCTGCATTTATTCTGCATTCGATCGACCAACCATCAAACTCGATATCTTCTTGTTTGTATCGTAATCTTTCGCCTGAAGCAACTTTAATCTGTTCCTTGATTAGATCGATTCCAGTTACCATCTCAGTTACAGGATGTTCTACTTGGATGCGAGTATTCATTTCCATGAAATAGAAGTCACCCGTATTATGATCAAAGATAAATTCTACCGTACCAGCACCAGAATATTGAACAGCTTCAGCTGCTTTTACTGCCGCTTCTCCCATCTCTTGGCGTTTAGATGGCGAGATAGCAGGAGAAGGCGTCTCTTCTAAAAGCTTTTGAAGGCGTCTTTGGATACTGCAGTCTCGTTCTCCTAAATGGATCACATTCCCATGGTTATCTGCAAGCACCTGTATTTCAACATGTCGGAAATCTTCAATATATTTTTCAATATACACACCTGGATTACCAAAAGCGGTTGCTGCTTCTTGCTGAGTAATCGCAATGCCTTTTAAGAGTTCCGTTTCGTTCTTAGCTACGCGGATCCCTTTACCCCCACCGCCTGCTGTTGCTTTAATAATTACAGGATACCCAATTTTGTTGCTGAGTTCAATGGCTTCTTCCTTGTCCCTAATAATCCCCTCAGAACCAGGTACGATTGGAACTCCGGCATCTGCCATCGTTGCTCTTGCAACATCTTTAATCCCCATTTTGTTGATCGCTTCAGCACTTGGACCGACAAACGTTACATTGCATTCATTGCAAAGTTCTGCAAAGTCCGCGTTCTCTGCCAAAAATCCATATCCAGGATGAATGGCTTCTGAACCAGTTAGTGTCGCAACGCTCATGATGTTCGTGAAGTTTAAATAACTATCTTTTGAAGCAGTTGGTCCGATACAATAAGCCTCATCTGCCAGCCGGACATGCAAGGCATCTTTATCGGCTTCTGAATAAACGGCTACTGTTTCAACACCAAGTTCTTTGCATGCTCGAATAATCCTTACAGCAATCTCACCACGGTTTGCTACTAATAGCTTTTTAATCATAGACATACCCTCCTATTCTGCTTTCACAAGGAACAGAGGTTGTCCGTATTCTACTAATTGTCCGTTCTCAACTAATACTTTTACGATCTCACCATTGACTTCAGATTCGATCTCATTGAATAATTTCATCGCCTCGATTATACATACGATGCTATCTTTTGAAACTTTATCTCCTGGCTTTACGAATGCATCCACATCTGGAGATGAAGCAGCATAGAACGTTCCTACCATAGGTGATACTACTTTATGTAAGTTAGCGTCTTCGTCTGCCTTCTTCGTTTCTTGTTTAACTTCGGTATTTTCCTTTACTGTTTCAGCTGCTGGAGCTTGTTCTTTTACTGGTGGTGCTTGAGTGACTACAGGCTGGGAAACTACTTCTTCAGCTCCGTATGAAACTACTGATCCACTATCCTTTTTAAGAACAATCTTAGAACCGTCATTTTCGTATTTGAATTCGTTGATGCTTGATTTGTCAATAAGTTTAATCAATTCACGGATTTCTTGTATTTTTAACATGCTCTCTACTCCTTTTTACAATCCTATACAGTTTAGGTTTTTTATTTAGCACCTTCTATTGTGACTAGGTCTTAACACATGTAAATATACCACATTTCTCTTGTCGTGGATACATTAGAATCATGTTCAAGTTAATAGTACACGATAACGCCTTACATTGTAAGCGTTTACGAATACTCTTCACATCTTTCTATCATTTCCCTTCACTAAGAAATGCAAACTATTAATGACACTATAAGTTTCTATCCAATATATCATGAAAACGCAAAAAGAAAAAAGCCGGAAATCACGGCTTTCAACCTCTTCGTTTATTTTGATGCATGATATTCAACGGCTACCGTTTTATTGCTGCCAAGATGCTCATTGGCAACGTTCATGATCTCAACTACTTCTTTTTTCGATAGTTTATCCGCTTTTACGATGACTTTGATCTCATTGTTCATCGTGCTTACTAAAGCGTCATTGAACCCCATCGATTTGATCAATGTTTCAACTGTTGATTCTTGCATCGTAAGTGACTGAAGTTCTGTCATCTTCGCCCAAGCATCAGCTTGAACTTCAGCAGAAGCGTCCTCAGATCCAGCAACTGCTACATAATCAGCACTCATCTCATCACGCACTTCATCTCGCTCAAGGCGAAGTGCTGTAAACACATCATCGTTTGCAACACCTGAAACTGTTGCTTCTTTACCAGACTTCTTTCCTGCCTCCAAGTATGCAAGATCATCGGTCCCACCAGGTGCTGTAATGTAATACACCGACAACACAATGATTAAGCTGAGCATAGTTAGAAGCCAAACGGTTTGTTTTTTCAATAACATTTGATTATTCCCCCTCAGGATTTTTTGGTCCTACGAAAATCTGGTCACTACCTATATCAAAAACCTTTTTAACGAGCTCTATGATCATAGACTTTGTCTGGATGTTCTCTGCACCTTGTGCCAACACAGCTACACCTTTAATCTTTGGTTTTTCTGTTGTAACGATGATCGGCTCTTCTCTGCCATCATTAGAGATGATGACTACTTTTTCATCTATCTTTTGATCTTCTATCGTTCTCTTGCCACCATTTTTATCATTTTCAGAAGTTGTTTGACTCTGTGTGCTATCATCTGTAACGAACTCTTTTTTTTCTGTTGTGGAGAGTTCTACCCAGACTGACACTTTGCCTACGCCTTGCATTTGCTCTAATAGATCTTTTAATTCGTTCGAGTAACGATCTTCATAGGTTTTAATATTCTTGTCTGTGACTTCTTTCGCTTGTTTAAAAACCGCCTCGGATTTCACCTTTGTTTCTGGCACTAGCCCGTTTAATGAACTTTTTTGAGCAGGGGAGTCTATCATCTTGCTAATAAACATAAGAGAAATTCCCAATAGGAGTAAGACAAGTAAGTACTTTTGTTTATTCCCTGCTTTATCACTCAGCTGCAGCCGTTTTTTTATCTGTTCCCAAAATGAACGTTTCATTGGGATGACTCCTCTCCCCCTTCCAAATGTACATCAATTTGTTTGGCATCCAGCTGCCATTGATCTGCTAGGAACTGGATGACTTCGCTTGAAACCGGTGGTTCGAGAGATTCTTTTCTCTCTTGACCAGAAACGCTTACATCTACTTCTGATACTTCAGAGATTCTTGCTTGATCGTGAAACTTGGCTAGTACCACTTTGGCACCCCTAATATCTTCAGGTTCCAACGGCTTTTTACCGATTTCCGTTTGAATTTGAAGATCAACAATCTCTAACTCATAAGTCTGTTTCAACTCCTCTTGAACTTGTTTTTTCATTGGGACAGCCATTTGCTCTAATATATATGCACGTTGAGCGGATTGTATTTCACTTTTATTCTCTTCTATCGAATTTTTTATTTCGTCTTCTTTCGCAGCGGCTGGCAGATCCATAGCAAGAAACACTTGATCTAAATCTGAGTTTATTAGTTTGAACAGTGGTGAGAGCATGGCAAGCAGGATGAGCAAACCTACAACCATCTTGATATAATTTTGAAATTGATTGCCTGGTAACAACAACTCGATGACTCCTGCTAATAGTACAAGAATAATAATATTGGTTATCCATTCCGTTAAGAATGCCATGACTCACCTCCTATCGAACCATCAGCGTAACGTTGCCGGCTGCAATTATAATCGTTATAGCTAAGAAGAACATGATGGACACTGTCATAAGGGCCGCAAAGATAAACATGACACTCTTACCGATGATGCCTAATGATTCAACGATCGGCCCACCGCCTAAAGGCTGCAGAAGGGCTGCCGCCATGCTATAGATAAAAGCTAGGATTAGTACTTTGATAGCTGGAAAGATCGCGAGTAGAAGTAATAATAGAGCTCCTATTATGCCTACAGAATTTTTTAGTAAGATCGAAGCGCTCATGACGGTATCTGTTGCATCTGTAAACATGCGGCCGACGACCGGAATAAAATTTCCTGTTATGAACTTTGCCGTCTTGATCGTAATACCATCTGCCACTGCTGCTGTTGCACCTTGTACGCTCATGACACCGAGGAATACTGTAAAGAAAAAGGCGAGAGCTCCCATGCTGATATTACGCAACAGCTTGGCTAACTGAGTTACCTTGTGATGTTCTGACATCGTAGAAACGATGCTTAATAGGGCAGATAGAAAAAGAAGTGGCAATACAAAATTCTTGATTAATAGACCGCTTGTATTTACTAAAAACAAGATAACGGGATGAAAAAAAGCGACTGAAGCGATGCTTCCAACTGTTGCCATCAAGGCAAGAAGAAGAGGAATAAGTGCGATCATGAAACTCAACATATTATCGATCGCTTCTGTCGCATAAGAGATGGCAACGTGAAAACTATTTAAAGCTAAGATGATCAAGACCATATAGATAATGCCATACGCCACTTTTGAAATGGCTGATCGATCGAATGCATTCTGGATGGATTGAAGAAGCATGCTAAAAACGGTGAGCAGAATTAATGTTCCAAGTAGTTTACCGTGAACAGCAAGTTCATGAAACATGAACTTCAAAAGACCAAGCATGTAACCTTTTATAGAAAAATCTTTTTCTCCTTTTACAAATTCAAGAAAGGTCCCTTTCTGACTTTCTGGCAAGAATCCGCCATATTCTCGGGAGATGCTATCCCAATATTGTTTGATCTCATCTAACTGCATGGAGGAGATTTGTTGATCTACCATTTTTGAAGTGATCGAACTCGCTGATGCAGATTCTATGGGACCAAATAGGATGAAGGAAAAGAATATGAACAGAAGAATACTTGTCCGCATCATCACTTTCTGCATCTTTACAACCCGCTTTCTTATTTCGGAATAAGCGTCAGCACGGTTTCGATAATGACCGTTAAGATCGGTATCGCCATTACAAGGATCAGTATCTTGCCACCAAGCTCGATCTTAGAAGCTATTGCTCCCTGACCAGCATCTCGTGTGATCTGTGCTCCGAACTCTGCAATATAAGCAATACCGATTATTTTTAACAACGTTTCAACATAGACCATATTTACGTTTGCATTGATGGCAAGTCGTTGAAGCATCGTGAGAATCTGTCCGATCTTATCGATCAGAAACAAAAAGATTCCCGCTCCAACCATGAGTGTGACCAAAAAAGCAAAATTGGCTTTTTGTTCTTTAAGGACTAAGGCTAAAAATGCAGCAACAAGCCCAAAACCCACAATCTGGATAATTTCCATTCTGGCCGCCTCCTTAATTCTGAAACAAAAAGACGCCTTTTACCTTTTGAAACAAATCATCTAATAGGGTGATCACCATAAAAAGAGCAACAACAAAACCTAATAGAGTGACCCAATGGGCATAATCCTCTTTCCCGATCATCTTTAAAACGGTATGAAGCATCGCGACAATAATCCCAAGCCCAGCGATCTGAAACACGGCGTTTACATCTAATCCCATCGGTGGTACCTCCTTGTTACATTAAGAGAATAACGATTAAGAGTCCCATTAGAACTCCTAGACTTTTACACATATTTTCATAACGTTCTTGTATGTCCCTTGCTTCTTTTTCTTCGCGATTGAGGTGAGCGAGCGTCAGTTGAATCTGCTTCTGCTGATGTTCTTTATCATGTCTGCCAAGCGTTGACCCAAACTGACGAAGCACCTCGATCTCACCCATCTTAAAAGAGGTCTCTTTAGCCAGAATAGGAAGCTGAATTTCCCATGCATCTTGCACCGAAAGTTCTCCTTGTACCAATCGATCTGAAATGGTAAGAAAGAACGTGGATAACGGCTCTTTTAAAGGGCTTCCGATATGCAAAAATGCCTCATGAAGCGGAGTAGATCCATACATGATCTCAGCCTCCAAGGCTTGAAGGGTCACTTTTAGTTCTCTCAACTTCTTAGGTCGCTCTCTTACTCGTTTTGCCCACTCAAAACCAAAGATCGTAGTGGCTGAAAGGATCGCGATCGCACCTATCCAACTCATCATGCTGCACCACCCGATGATCGGTAGATCTCATTCAATGCTCCATCATAGATTCTTTGAATCGTTCCAGGCCCTTTATCACGGCTCAAGATTACATACCTTTCAAATAGTGAAAGGTCTCCCAAAGGTTTCATCACTGGTCGTTTTAATGCATCTTCTACAGAGTTGCCATGTGCGGTAAAAATCATTTGAACCCCTGCATGCATCGCTTCTAATATCGCTTCACCATCTTCTTTTCGACCGATTTCATCGACGATCATCACTTGAGGACTCATCGAACGAATGAGCATCATCATCCCTTCCGCTTTCGGACATGCATCGAGAACATCAACACGTCGACCGAGGGTATGTTGAGGAACACCTTTTATGCTGCCCGCTATTTCAGAACGCTCATCTACGATTCCTACTTTAAAAGAAGGGATGTTTCTGTGCTGAACACCACAACTAACTAGCCTTGCGATATCTCTTAATAATGTGGTTTTCCCCGTTTGCGGTGGACCGATCAACAATGTATTTAGCCATTTTTTTTGATAAAGATAAGAGATTAACGGTTCAGCGATGCCGATTTTCTCTCTCGCTATCCTTACGTTAAACGAACTGATATCTTTAATGGCTTTTACGAATCCATGTTCAGTGATCACTTTACCTGCTAGTCCTACACGATGTCCTCCTGAGATGGTGATATAGCCCCTTTTTAGTTCCTCTTCAAGGGCGTATAGAGAGTGCTGACTCAATCGATTAAGTAATACTTGTGATTCTTCAGCTGAGATTGACTCCTCAGTCGGGTAAAGGGGTTTGCCCGAACAAAGAATTTCCATCGGCTGTCCAATCCTAATTCTGATCTCTTCTACAGATCGAAGAGCAGATGGTGGCAAATTTCTTAAGGTATGCTGAATCTTATCTGGAAAAAGCCTAAAGATCGTTTCCATGACCGGTTTCTCCTTTAAGAGGCTAGTACTATAAACGTATGGGAAAGGGAGAAGGTTTATGCCAATAAAGGTAGATTTTAAGTTAGGAGAGAAGATAGAGGGGGTTTTTGATAGATTGTTCATAAAAACATTCACGAAAGAATCTGTCTTGATGGTAGGGCTTCTCATATGGTAGGAAGCTATATTAGTATCAGTCGATTGAAAGAATAGGAAGGAAGCCACTGTAATAGCAAAAAAGCTCAGATTGTTTATATTTTTATACTTATGTAAAGTTTATTTACCAATTTCAATCGGATATAAGTGAATTTTCTATGGAAGATAAACAAAATAGTGATCAAAGGTTCTAAACACTGTATGTGGAACTATACGTAGTGGGGTATTTTAGGTATTAATCCCTGAAATCCTTATAAACATTCAAGAAATTTCGGACTTATTTCCGCGAGTTTTTGCCTTATATCCGCGAGTCTACAAGAATCGACAATCAGCAGGCATCAGATACCTTACTTCAAACAAACACGCATCCATTTGCTTCCTATTGAAAGCGTGCTACATCATTACTTCATAAAAAAAACCTCACTCCAAAAATGGAATGAGGTTCAATACTACAGACTATGCACGAGAAACGTAAGCTGCATTTCTTGTATCGATAATCAGCTTGTCCCCTTGGTTTACGAAGAAAGGAACTTGTACGATCAAGCCTGTTTCAAGCGTTGCTGGTTTCGTTCCACCAGAAGCTGTGTCCCCTTTAATACCAGGCTCAGTCTCTGCCACAACTAACTCAACTGTGTTTGGAAGTTCAACACCGATCGTTTCACCTTGATACGTCATGATGTGAACCGTCATGTTTTCAAGCAAATACTTCAACTCGTACTCGATTTGTGAAGCTTGAAGTTCAATTTGCTCATATGATTCGTTATCCATGAACGTGTGTGTATCTCCAGATGCATATAGGTATTGCATCTTACGGTTCTCGATATGTGCTTTAGCTACTTTTTCCCCACCGCGGAACGTTTTTTCCTGGATACCACCTGTGCGAAGATTACGAAGTTTAGAGCGAACAAATGCCGCACCTTTTCCTGGCTTTACGTGTTGGAACTCAAGAACTTGCCAGATCCCATTGTCAACCTCAATCGTTAATCCTGTTTTAAAATCGTTTACTGAAATCATGTTTTTATCCTCCTGAATACCTTAACTTAACGTTAAGAGGGTTTTAGTAGCGTGCGTTAGTGATTCATTGCCATCTTTTGTGATGAGTGCATCGTCTTCGATCCGAACTCCGCCTAGACCTGAGATATAAATACCTGGTTCGACTGTCACAAGCATTCCTGGTTCGAGAATCGTGTCAGACTTCATAGATAGAGCTGGCGCTTCATGAACATCTAAACCAATTCCATGTCCTGTAGAATGTCCAAAGTAATCACCATAACCTTTTGAAGCGATGTAATCACGAGTTAACGCATCTGCATCCTTACCTGTCATTCCTGGTTTGATGCCTTTCATTCCTAGCATCTGTGCATCATATACGACCTGATAGATCTCTTTCAGCTCATCTGAAACATTTCCGATGGCTACCGTACGAGTGATATCCGAGCAATAACCTTTGTAGTATGCTCCAAAATCCAAGGTTACTAATTCACCCGTTTCAATTTTCTTATCCGATGCAACACCGTGTGGAAGTGCTGATCGGTAGCCTGAAGCTACAATAATATCAAACGATGAAGAGATAGCTCCATTTTTTCTCATGAAGAATTCTAGTTCATTGGATACTTCCCTCTCAGTAAGCCCTGGGCGAATATAATCGATGATATGTGAAAAAGCGGCATCGGCGATAGATGCTGCATCCTTTACTATCTTAATCTCTGATTCATCCTTAATCAAGCGCAACTTTTCCACTATGCCGGATACAGCAACAAGTTCAGTGTTAATGTCATCTAAATGTGTCTCATATGTACGATAGGTAGAGTATGTAACATGGTCTTGCTCAAAACCAAGTTTACGAACAGAAAGCTCCTTCGTTAACTTTGCAACTTCTTGCGGAATCGGATCCGTGTGCATCACAACACGATAACCTTCTGCTTGTTCAGCTGCTTGCGTCTTATATCTGAAATCAGTTATTAAAACGGCTTCGTCTTTCGTGATCAAAAGTACTCCTGAACTTCCTTTAAACCCGCTTAGATAAAATCGATTCGAAGAAGATGTAATTAAAAGTGCATCAATATCAAAAGTATCAAATAATTGTCTTGCCCGTTCTACACGATTCATAACGTATCCCCTTTAAGTTGATTATGAAAAACTTGAAGAGCTAATTTATAACTATCAAAACCAAATCCTGAGATCTGCCCGATGGTAACTGGAGCAATAACAGATTCACGTCGGAATTCTTCTCTCGCATGCACATTTGATAAATGGACTTCAATCACGGGGACATCCACACTGGCAATCGCGTCTCTGATCGCATAACTATAATGAGTATAGGCACCTGCGTTTAGAACAATACCACGAAACTTATTTTCGGCTCCATGAATGAGATCGATGAGATCACCTTCATTATTACTCTGTTCAAATGAAAGATCCATGAATCGCTCTCTTGAAAAAGAAACGAGTTCTGTTTGAAGATCTTCCAATGTTTGCGCACCATATATGCCAGGCTCACGTTTACCTAACCGGTTTAAGTTCGGTCCGTTTATTACAAGAAATTTTCTGTTATTCACATGAAACACCTAGCCTTCGCATAAAAAAATAGAATGTTCATAAAACATTCTATCATAGCGTCTGTTCTTTTGAATAGTTACGAACTCTGTGTAGATTCCTTGTTTCCTTGGGACTGGCCATGACGTTCACTGTATTCAAAAGAGATCGAATAACCTACAAAAACACCATATAAGATATAGATACAAAGCGTCGTTGTAATGGTATTTTTACCTATCGTATTCATAGGTTCCAACCCTGGAAAGATCGGATGAAGCAAGAAAAATACGATTCCCCAAAGTGCTACACCAAAAATGATGCCTGCCCACATGGATTTGATCTTAGCAAATGCATAGCGATAAGCAATGGCGACTAAGATCGAAAGCAGAGCAATGATCAAAATGCTGATCAGTTGTCCAATCCACTCGGATTTCCACTTTCCAAGTGCCCATGGCGCCAACACAAGTGCCGGACCTACCTTTGAAAAATTTAAATAGTAGGCAATAAATCCGAAACAAGCCCAGATCAAGCCTCCAAAGAAGCCGACACCTATGACCCTGCTCATGAATGAAGACTGAGATTCCTGTTTATTTTGTTCTAGTTTTGAATCGCTCATTAACGACCACCTCCAACACTACTAGTATGTCCACAAAACCATTGCCCAAACTTCTCACGCTCCAACCAATCATATTCTGTGTAAAACATGTATAAAATGGGAAAAATACAATCATCCTTTGTGGAGGAATATCCGGCTTTCCTGTAGAATAGAAAGTACCTACAAAACTTTAGGCTGGGGGTTCAACATGACAAAAGAGAAAAAGCCCGCTTACGGCGGCCAGGCCGTATTAGAAGGGGTTATGTTTGCCGGTAAACACACATATGTAACGGCAATACGCAGAAATGATGATACGATCGAGTACTTCGAACTTAAGAAGAAACCATCTCCTGTCCTTTCAAAATTAAAGAAGATTCCTTTCTTGAGAGGATTTATTGCCATAATCGAAGCAAGTATGAACGGTACGCAGCATTTAAATTTTTCAGCTGAACGATTTGGTGTTAACCCAGGAGAAGAAGAAAAAGAGGAAGAAGAAAAACCATCTAAATTTGCCTTTTTCTTTTCTCTAGCCATTATTGGCGTCTTATCTTTTCTTTTCGGAAAATTTGTTTTTACCCTCGTACCCGTTTTTTTAGCAGAAGCATTTCGTTTTATCGTACCTGGGCATTTAGGACAGAATTTATTAGAAGGTTTGTTCAAGTTTATCTTTTTACTAAGCTATATCTATTTTGTTTCTTTAACACCCGCGATCAAGAGGGTATTCATGTATCACGGAGCTGAACACAAAGTAATCAACACGTATGAAGCAGGAGACGAGCTGACCGTCGAAAACGTAAAGAAGCATTCAAGGCTTCATTATCGTTGTGGTAGCAGTTTTATTCTATTTACTGTAATCGTCGGCATGTTTATCTATTATTTCTTTCCATCAGATCCGTTATGGTTAAGAATTTTATGCAGACTTGCGCTTATTCCTGTGGTTTTAGGGGTATCTTTTGAAGTATTACAGTTAACAAATAAACTAAGAGATGTTCCGGTTCTTCGTTACCTAGGTTATCCAGGTTTATGGCTTCAACTTTTAACAACGAAAGAGCCTGATGAAAAACAAATAGAAGTTTCTATCATTTCTTTTAATGAAATGTTACGTCGTGACGCATCCTATGAAAGTGAACTCAACGCAAGCAAAATCGTTTAATCATAAGGAGGTGAACCTGTTGCAACAGAATCATAGAAGATTGCATCCTATCATTTGGTTAGTTATAACACTGGCGGTTGTCGGTATTCTTTATCAACTAGTCACTTCACCTCGCGATTTATTTACGACCATTCTGATCGGTGCAGCAGTGGTCGCCGTGTTTTACTTTATCTTCCGCAGAACATCATCGGGTGTAAACGGCAAGTATAGAAAAGCAGTCAAACAATCACAAAAACGCTATGGCACAAACCAAAAGCCGGCTAAAGCTGCCTCTCCGTTGTTTCCGAGCAAAAAGACTGCAAAGAGTTCCGCTCAGAGAAAGAAAACACGTGAACATCACTTAACCGTGATCGAAGGAAAAAAGAACAAGAAAAAAAATCGAGCCTCCTTTTAAGGATTAGGCTCGATTTTTATATGCTGGATTCGGATACCTCTTACTTGTTATCCAACCCTGCAAAAATTGCTCCGCTCGATCATGGCCAAACGTATACAGTTCATTCTTCGCTTCTGATGACAGTTGGAAATCGATGACAGATACATGCTTTACAGGCATAAAAATAATATCTCTTGCATCGTGCGAATCGATGTACCGGTTATCATGCGCCTGCATCATCGTTTCAAACAAAGCTTTAAATAGCTGAACCGCGTTCTTCACATTGTGAGTTGGAATATGGTCGTTGATGTACGAACTCAATTGAAAACCTAGCACCGGCCGAACCGGCACCCTGTCTTTTCTTTGAAAAAGCCACATCGGAAAATTACTTAAAACACCTCCATCCACAATCAAACTTTTTTGTCCGACCCGATTAAAAAGTTTGATGGGATAAAAGAAATAAGGAAGACTGCAGCTCATCCTAACTGCTCGTGCTACTGGAAAACGCTCTGGTAACAATCCATATTCTTCGAGATCATCCGGCAAAACGATCAGCCTTCCTCGAGAAATATCAGACGCAATAATCTTAAGACTGCCGTAGGGAATATCAGCAAATGTAACGATTCCACGTGCCGCTAGAAGAGAAGCTACCCAGTTCTCCAGATAATCCCCCTTAAACAGACCAAGTTTCCAATAAAGCTTCAACCAGTTCATAAAAGGTACAGGCACGATTGTTTTACTTGTATCAAGAAATTTTCTAAAATCTAATTTATCAATAATTTCTTTCATTTCACCCGCTGTATACCCTGCTTTGATTAAAGCAGCCATCAATGCCCCCGCACTTGTCCCAGCTACCCTCTCAAAACTGAGGCCCCGATTCTCAGCTGCTTCAACAGCACCAATCAACGAAAGCGCCTTGATGCCCCCACCCGAAAAAACTCCATCAATTCGCATAAACATCTCCTCCACTACTATCCTAATCAGCAGAAGATGTCCTTTATAACCGATTCTTCAAAAATAAAGTCATTTGTGTCTTTAAAAGGTTTGGGGTGTTCATGATGTAATGGTCGGTGTAGTGTAAAAGATTAGGTTTACAGTCCACTTTTACAAGAATACTGTCCGGTTTCCTCAATTTACTGTCCACTTTCAGAAAAATACTGTCTACTTTTCATTTTTTACTGTCCACTTCTTACAAAACACTGTCCACTTATTTTTCCATACACCATAGCATACAAAAAAATCCAAAATAAAAAACAACCATAAAATTTATGATTGTTCTTGTTCTTCATTCTTTGCTTGAACTTCTCTTAATGATTTTATCCTATTTTCATCTTCCTCAAAAAACTGAACAAGATCTCCAATTCGATCAATAGCGTTCCAACTTAAATGATGTTCGATACCTTCAACATCTTGGTAGATGTTCTCTTGGTCGACCCCAATAACTTTTAAGAATTCTTCAAGTAACTCGTGTCTGTAAACTAAACGTTTTCCTAGTTTTTTTCCGTTCGGTGTTAGAACGAAACCTCTGTATTTTTCATAAACGACATACTTGCCTTTGTCGAGCTTTTGAATCATCTTGGTTACTGAAGAGGGATGCACTTCTAGGTTCTCAGCAAGATCTGATACCCTGGCATAGCCTTTCTCTTCAATTAGGGCATAGATGCGTTCTATATAGTCTTCCATACTTGGGGTTGGTGGCAAATTGTTCACTCCCTATACTAAACCAGCTTGGTCTCTATAAAAAGGATACTATAGAATGGTAAGCGTGACAAGGGAAGGTGTCTTGGCTTTTTATCAAGTAAAATATTCAATCTTAGCTTGTGGAAACATCGTATGAATATAATTTTCTACCGTTTCACGCAGTCTAGTCGCCTGATCATCTTGATAAACATATTTTCCGATTCCATATCTTCCCCACTTATATTTACGCTCTTCTTCATTCATCTCAAGCTTCGACTTTGGATAGTTTTTTTCGATAACCCGTTTTGCAGGCTTAGTAAAACGATGCTGAATTAACTCAAACGTCAGATCATTCGTTAAATGCTTTGGAATTTTCGCTTCTAAGATATCAAAAAGTTCCTTATAGCCTTCTTCCCAATCTTTATGAAGATAAAGAGGTGCCACGATAAAACCTAATGGATACCCTGCTTCAGCAACTTTTATGGCAGCATTAATACGCTCCTCAAGCGGACTTGTTCCAAGTTCGAAGTTCTTTATCACATATTGTGAATTAACGCTAAATCGAAAACGCGTTCTTCCTTGGTGTTTGGCATCAAGTAGATGATCGACATGATGATACTTCGTCGTAAATCTAAGTCTTCCTAAGTCTGTTGCACCAAAAAACTCAATCGCTCTTTTCAGATTATGAGTAAGATGATCGATGCCGACAATATCCGATGTACATGAAGCTTCGAATCGTGTGATCTCAGGCGCTCTTTCCTGCATATACTTTTCGGCTTGTGCAAAAATCTCATCTGTATTCACATAGGTTCGTAAATACGGCTTGCTGCCGAGTGTCGTCTGTAGATAACAATAGTGACAATGCCCCATGCATCCTGTTGCAAGAGGAATCGCGTATTCTGCCGATGGTTTTGATGTATCAAATTTCAGTGTCTTTCTGATACCGACTACAAGCGTGGATTTAGCTGTTCTATACTTTTGAAAATCATTATCTCCTGGCAGATCGCGAATTTGGTTATGTGAAGTAGTCTCTCTGATCTCAACTTCTAACTTGCTAAAACGGTCAAACAGTTCTTTTCCTAATGGATACTCTAGTGCACGCGGTTCGAAATAGATCAACTGCGGCATAAAAGGTTTATTGGCACCAGCCATAATCATACACCCCACAATTTTTATTACAAATGATGGAGTTAGTATGTGCTAATATCGACAAAAGAAAAGGGAAGGAACTTTTCCAGTTCCTTCCCTTGCTTTCTTATAATCCGCATTTTAATTGAGCGTTACAATTCGTACACGTGTTACAGCCACCGATTTCTTTCACTTTCCCTTTTCGGCATACCGGGCAAGTGTTACCAACTTCGTTACCAATGGTTACATCTGTAGAACGAAGATCCGTAATCGTATCTAAAATAACAACTTTACTTTTTTCTTCCTCCATACCAAGATCGATCTCAGTCTGTTCAAAAGTCTCTTCTGCTTTAAGTGTAAGAACTTGTGAGTCACGGCTTCCATCAACGTATACCGTTCCACCTTTTGCTCCACCCTTATAAAGGCGTTCGTAAACTTTTTGAACTTGATCCACTGTATAACCTTTAGGAGCGTTTACCGTTTTTGAGATCGAACTATCTACCCAACGCTGGATGACACATTGTGTATCTGCATGCGCTTCTGGTGCAAGCTCCATCGCAGCAACAAACCATTCAGGCAGCTCATTTTCGTTCGCTTCAGGATTGCTGTCTAAATATTCCTTAACGATATCAGCTTTCACTTCAATGAATTTCCCAAGACGGCCACTGCGGAAGTATGAGAAAGAGAAGTAAGGCTCTAATCCTGTGGAGACTCCAACCATGGTTCCTGTGGATCCAGTTGGAGCAACAGTCAACAAGTGAGAGTTACGAATCCCAAATTCTAAAATATCTTCGCGTAAATCTTCAGGAAGCTTTTTCATATAACCAGTTTCAGTAAATCGTCTACGCAACTCTGTAGTAGTCTCTTCTGTCTCGCCTTCTAAGAACGGAAAGCTTCCCTTCTCTTTAGCAAGTTCAATTGAAGTGCGATAAGCTGTAACGGCAATCGTCTCAAAGATTTGATCAACAAGCTTGTTTCCTTCTTCAGATCCGTAAACGGTCTCGCAATAGATAAGAAGGTCATGTAATCCCATAACTCCTAACCCTACACGACGTTCCCCCAATGCTTGGACTCGGTTTGGTTCTAAGAAGTATGGTGTTGCATCAATTACGTTGTCCTGCATACGAACGCCAACTTCGACCGTTTGTTTTAGCTTTTCAAAGTCCACCGTTTTGTTTTCTTTGTCAGCCATGTTTCCAAGGTTAACTGCAGCGAGGTTGCAGACACTGTATGGTGCAAGTGGTTGTTCTCCACATGGGTTCGTTGCTACAACTTTTTGTCCATATGCTGTAGCGTTCGTCATGTCATTTGCATTATCGATAAAGAAAATACCTGGCTCAGCAGAGTATGTTGCGCAAATGTTGATCAGGTTCCACAGTTCGCGTGCTTGAATTCGTTTGTATACGCGAATACCATAGCCTTTCTCTTCCCAAACACGAACATCTCCTACTTCATGCCACTCGTTGTTGTAAGCTTCCATCTCATCAGGCGAGTAAGCCTCGACACTTGGAAAACGTAACAAATACTCAGAGTCATTTTCTACGGCTTCCATAAATTCCTTCGTGATCGTAACAGAGATGTTCGCACCTGTTAAGAACTCAGAATTATGAACGCTGTACGTTCCTCCATCGCGAAGCATTGTCTCAGCATCGCGTAGAACGTCTGAATCAAATCCGCCTGTCCCTGGAATATCCTTATAGCGAAGAATCCCTTCGTACATTGCTTTTTGAGCTGGTGTCAGCGGTGTGAATTTTAATTTATCTTGTGCGACTTGCTTAATCTTCTCGTCGTTCGTATTTTCAATCAAGTAACGTAGAATTCGAGGATTCTGCATTTTAGAAATAATGAAATCAATAATGTCAGGATGCCAGTCGGCCAGCATGATCATCTGCGCCCCCCTGCGACTTCCTCCCTGCTCAACCAAATGCGTCAACTTCGCGATGTCATCCAACCAGGATACAGAGCCAGATGATTTTCCGTTTACGCCTCGAGCGAGTGCGTTCTTCGGTCGAAGCGTAGATCCGTTCGTTCCAACTCCGCCTCCGCGGCTCATGATCTCCATCACTTGCTTACGGTGATCTGAGATGCCTTCACGCGAATCTTTTACATACGGCATCACGTAACAGTTGAAATACGTTACGTCTGTTTCTGCGCCTGCCCCATATAAAACGCGGCCAGCGGGAACAAAGTTCATCTCTGAAAGTTCTTTGTAGAACTTTTGGAATGATTCTTGGCGCTTCTCTTCCGTCGTTTCAACAGATGCTAAGCCTGTCGCATTTCTTAGTGCGATCTGCTCGTAATAAACTTCTAATGGCTTGTCCATCACATCAAGTGAACGTGTGATCAAACCAGATTCCGCTTCTTCCGGCTTCTCTAGTACAGCTTTGAACTCATCTTCAACCAATACGACTGCGTTTTTATCGTCCCAGTTAACAGATTGGATATAGCCTAGCCCTCTTGCTGGAAATTTTGGATCCTCTTTTACTGTTAGTACAACAAAATCCCCTGGTTTTAACGTTTTCTTTTCTGTGTCTTTAAAGCTGTATCGGTCGAGCATCACGAGCCTAGAGACACCTTTATGTGTTGTTTTCATCGTAGAAGTAACGGGGTGCACTTGTGGAAATTGAGCTATATCACTGTTGAGAGCGTCAATATTGATACCCTTTTTAACAGTTGCGACTGTGTCCATATTTCTCCTCCTCTATTTAAATCACATACGGATGCATATCTATATCTTGTATGTATAAGTTCTACCCTTATACTATATATACGTAAACCTCATGTCAAAGAAAAAATATTGTCAAACTTAAAATCATGAGTATTTTACAGCAATTCCATGAATCTTGTATATTTATGATGATTTTATTAATGAATTGGCTTTATTCTAGATTTGTATAATTTGGTAGTTTTGAAAAGCCGTACAAACACGTGGTTTTCAAAAATTCCTGCTTTTTTCCAAAAAAAATTAATATCTTGACATCTTTTTTCTGATCTTTATAGAGCAAAAATAAAAAATCGAGATCTCTTTTTGAGATTTCGATTTTTTTCTATTAACGCCTGAACGTCCAATCGTCGTTGCGATAACGAGTCTCGGCTATATGTTCGACCTCTGCCCACTGATCTTCTGTAAGTGTATATGGTAAAAGATTAACGTTCAAACCGTCCTCAAATCCTTTTTTAAAGGCAGTCTTCGCGTCATCGATCGTAACAGGAACATCTAGTAATGCGTTCACTGCTACAGCTTTTTTCTTAAATGCAGTTTGCATTCTTTCTCGTAATCTGTCGCTAGAATACTTAAACAGATCAAACAGTTTGTCTTCATCTAAGTCCAGAAGAATAGAACCGTGTTGAAGAATAACACCCTTCTGCCTTGTTTGAGCACTTCCTGCTACTTTTCTTCCTTCTACGACTAATTCATACCACGATGGAGCGTCAAAACAAACTGCTGATCGAGGATTCTTCAATCCTTCACGCTCTTCTTCTGTTTTCGGAACAGCAAAGTATGCATCGAGGCCTAAGCCTTGAAATCCTTCTTTAATCCCTTCAGAGATCACCCGATACGCTTCTGTCACGCTTTGTGGCATATCTTTGTGTGATTCCGATACGATGACGCTATACGTGAGTTCTTGATCATGAAGAACTCCGCGCCCTCCCGTTGGACGTCTTACGAAACCTAGTCCGTATTTCTTTACGGCATCAAGGTTAATCTCTTTCTCTACTTTTTGAAAGTAGCCAATCGATAAGGTTGCTGGATTCCATCCGTAAAAGCGAATAACAGGTGGAATCTTTCCTTCACTGTGCCAAGTTAGCAATGCTTCGTCCATTGCCATATTAATTGCAGGTTCGCAATTTCCAGAATCGATATAATACCAGTTTTCTTTTTTTTCCACGTTTTTCGTCTCCCTGCCATTCATTCGTAACTAGTGTACCAAATTCGGCGAGTGTGTCAAAACAATCGCTCAAAGTCAGATTTTTCTTTTGCCTATAGAGCCGCGCACCGCTATAATTGGGGTAGATTGTTTAAAGGAGTGCAAGCGTTATGGGATGGATAGTTTTAGCAGGTATTGTAGTAGCATTATTGGCGTATGTAATCGGTATGGGGCTTTATCAGAAGAGATTTCTAACGACGTTAAACGAGGAAGAGTTTAAAGCAGGATATCGAAAAGCTCAATTGATCGATGTTCGTGAACCTGAAGAGTTTAAAAAGGGACATATCTTAGGAGCACGTAATATCCCTCTTTCTCAAATGAGACAGAGATTAAAAGAAGTGCGCAGCGATCAGCCTGTTTATCTATATTGTGAGAGTGGATTCAGAAGTGCTCGTGCAGCCAATTTTCTAAAGAAGAAAAAATATGGTCAACTTCATCACCTAAATGGCGGCTTCCGCAAATGGACAGGCCGTGTAAAATCAAACTAACATTCAAAAGCAGCTCAGGAGAATTTTCCTGAGCTGCTTTTTTGTTTAAACTTGTTTTGTATATTTTAAGATGGGCTTTCTTGCAGCTGTCGCTTCATCCAGTCGTTTAACAACGGTAGTATGAGGAGCTTCTTGTACCAATTCAGGTGTTTCTTCAGCTTCCTTTGAAATCTGAATCATCTTCTCGATAAATTCATCCAGTGTTTCTTTTGATTCCGTTTCTGTCGGCTCGATCATGATCGCTTCTTCGACACTTAACGGGAAGTAGATCGTTGGCGGGTGATAGCCAAAGTCTAGGAGACGTTTTGCGATATCAAGTGTTCTCACGCCAAGTTTCTTTTGACGACGTCCTGATAATACGAACTCATGTTTACAGTGTTGTGTAAACGGAAGATCGAAATGAGGCTCAAGTCGGCGCATCATGTAGTTCGCGTTTAATACGGCGTTCTCTGATACCTGGTGCAAGCCGTCTGGACCCATCGTCATGATATACGTAAAGGCACGTACGTTAATGCCGAAGTTACCATAAAAAGGCTTCACGCGTCCGATCGATTGCGGGCGATCGTATTCGAATTTATAAAGATCATCTTCTTTAACAAGAACTGGTTTTGGCAAGAATGGAATCAGATCTGCCTTAACCCCAACTGGTCCTGATCCTGGTCCACCACCACCGTGTGGCCCTGTGAACGTTTTATGAAGATTCAAGTGAACGACGTCAAAGCCCATGTCTCCAGGTCTAGCAAAGCCTAATATCGCATTTGCGTTCGCTCCGTCATAGTACAGCTTTCCGCCAGCTTCATGGACGATTTTTGCCATTTCTAATATATGCTCTTCAAAAAGACCAAGCGTATTTGGATTTGTAAGCATAAGAGCGGCCACATCTTGATCGACTACTCGTTTCAAATCTTCTAGATCAACTAGACCGCGCTCATCAGATTTCACTGTGATCGATTCAAAACCTGCAACCGTTGCAGACGCAGGATTGGTTCCGTGTGCTGAATCAGGAACGATTACTTTTGTACGATTAAAGTCACCATTTGCTTCATGGTAAGCACGAATCATCATAAGTCCTGTCCATTCACCATGTGCACCCGCAGCTGGTTGAAGCGTAACTTCATCCATACCTGTGATCTCAGCAAGTGATGTTTGCAAGCGGTACATCATCTCCATCGCACCTTGAACCGTATCTTCATCTTGAAGAGGGTGGATGTGTGCAAACCCAGGGAAACGTGCTACATCTTCATTAATCTTCGGATTGTATTTCATCGTACATGATCCGAGTGGATAGAAACCAGAATCCACACCATGGTTACGATTGGATAAGGCTGTGTAATGACGAACGATCTGAAGCTCTGACACTTCAGGAAGATCCGCTTCTTCTGTACGCAAATAATCGGAAGGGATGATAGATTCTACGTTAATCTCTGGAACGTCAAGTTCAGGGATGCTGTACCCTACTCGACCTGGTTTAGACAATTCAAAAATTAATGACTGATGTTCTGTACGCATGCTAATCCCTCCAATACATTTGCAAGCTGATCGATTTCTTCTTTTGTTCTCATTTCCGTAACCGCTAAAAGCATATGGTTCTTAAGTTCTGAATACGAAAGACCTAAATCATAACCGCCGATGATGCCAGATTCTAATAGTTTTCTGTTCACTTCTTTAGCTGTACACTTTAACTCGATAACAAACTCGTTAAAGAAAGGTCCAGTGAATGCTATCTTGAATCCTTTCTCTTCAAGAACTTTTTTCGCATAATGCGCTTTTTGTATGTTTTGGTGTGCTACTTCTTTCACACCTTGTTTTCCGAGTGCTGTCATGGCAATGGAAGCTGCAAGTGCGTTAAGGGCTTGGTTCGAACAGATGTTACTCGTCGCTTTATCACGTCTGATATGCTGCTCTCTTGCTTGGAGGGTAAGAACGAATCCGCGTTTTCCGTCTTCATCAACGGTTTGACCTACTAAACGGCCCGGAACTTTACGCATCAATTTTGTTGTTACGGCAAAATATCCACAGTGTGGTCCGCCAAATCCTTGTGCGATCCCGAACGGCTGTGCATCACCGACTACAATATCGGCACCAAACTTGCCAGGAGGCGTCAGTGCGCCAAGTGCTAAAGGATTCGAAGAAACAACGAACATTCCTTTAACGTTATGCACGATCTCTTCTATTTCTTTTAAAGGTTCGATCTGACCGAAGAAGTTAGGATATTGAACGATCACACAAGCTGTCTCTTCATCCACTTCAGCACGCAATGAATCCACGGATGTCATACCGTTATCCGTGTCTACTTCAACTACTTCAAGATGCTGTCCTTTAGCATAAGTGTGTAGAACAGCACGAGATTCTGGGTGTACGGACTTTGATACAACGATTTTCTTTCTTCGCGTTTGAGCTGCTGATAATAATCCAGCTTCAGCAAGTGCTGTTCCACCATCGTACATAGAAGAGTTCGCAACATCCATACCGGTAAGCTCACAGATCATCGTTTGGAACTCAAAGATCGCTTGAAGTTCACCTTGAGAGATCTCAGGCTGATATGGCGTATAAGCGGTGTAGAACTCTGAACGAAGTAGCATATGATTGACGATCGATGGTGTGTAGTGATCGTAAACACCCGCTCCTAAGAAGGACGCATGATCTTTTGTATTTTTGTTTAATGCTGCTAAGCGGCCCATCTCTTTAACTAGTTGAGGTTCTGACAAAGCTTCCTCGATCTGTAAGCGTCCTTTAAACCGAACTTCTTCAGGAATATCCTGAAAAAGATCTTCTGTCGTTTCGATTCCAATCGTTTCAAGCATTTCCTTTTTGTCTTGATCAGTCATCGGCAAATAGCGGAACGTCATGGTTTCTCCCCCTTAAATGTCTTATTTTCCTCGTTTATAAAATGGTGAAGCAACTACTTTTGCTTTTAATCGTTTTTGACGAATCTGTACTTCTACCTCTGTTCCAAGCTCCGTGAAATCCTTTTCGAGTAGAGCAAGACCTAGGTTCTTCTTCAAAGTTGGTGATTGTGTTCCCGTAGTAACTTCTCCGATCTTCACTTCACCTTTAAACACCTCGTAATGGGACCGTGGAATTCCTTTATCGATCATCTCGATACCAACTAGTTTACGTGGTGCGCCATTCTTCTTTTGATCAGCTAATATTTCTTTCCCAATAAAATCTGCTTCTTTATCTGTTTTTACAGCGAATCCAATCCCCGCTTCTATCGGCGTAATTTCTTTTGTAAGTTCTTGACCATATAGAGCAAGCTTCGCTTCAAAGCGTAACGTGTCACGCGCTCCAAGTCCTGCAGGAAGCAATCCATCTTCTTGGCCTGCTTCTAGAACAGATCTCCACAGTTTTTCAGCATGTTCCGTCTTTAAGTAAATCTCAAAACCATCTTCTCCTGTGTAGCCTGTTCGGGACACAAGAGCGGATATGCCAGCTAGAGAAACATCTTCTTTAAAACGGAAGAATCCGATCTCAGAAAGATTGGTATCTGTAAGCTTTTGTAAGATCGATTCTGCTTTTGGTCCTTGAATCGCAAGCTGTGCATATTCAGGAGACACATTCACAAGTTCTACACCTTCAGGCTTCTTGCTCATCAGCCATTCGAAATCTTTTTCAATATTTGAGGCATTCACAACAAGTAAGTAATCGTTTTCATCTCTTTTATAGATTAAAAGATCATCTACTGTACCACCGTTTTCATAGCACATAGCCGTATATTGCGCTTGGCCGTTCTGAAGTTTCGAAACATCATTAGTCATTGTATATTGTAGAAACGATAGGGCATTTGGTCCTCGAACATCAAATTCTCCCATGTGAGAGACATCGAATAGACCGGCTTTCGTTCTAACCGCTTCGTGTTCCTCTTTAATACTTGAGAACTGAACAGGCAACTCCCAACCACCAAAATCAATTACTTTTCCACCATGTTCTTTGTATGTCTCAAATAACGGTGTTCGTAACAATGTAGCCATGTGAATTCCTCCTTTTTCATACTTAAAAATTTTCGGACTTTTTTGGACAAAAAAAAGACAGAAAGACCCCTTAAAAATGGGATCCTCTGTCCTGCAACCTGTAAGTTTCTCAAGTGAATAGACTTGAGTTTCTTCGTTGGTGGCTTTCATCTATTAAAAAGCACTCTCCAGAGATGCGTCTAGCAAGAGTCTTTTTGCCTGAGAGTTTCACAATTGTTTGCTCCTTCGGCGCCGCTAACGCAGTCTCTCCTCTTACTTTCATTCGCGAGTATGTTATTGTCCAAGGTCGCACATACTATTACTATGTTTACTACATTATTATCCTATCATTTTTACAAAAGGAATGGCAACGAACTTTTTTAAAGAAAGGAAATCCGTTATGAAAATCGACGTTCAGTTTCAGCGAGAATGGCATGATGACTTTTTAAAGCGTGTGGAAGAAGATGGACCTTGGGCCAATTGGGAATTATATAACTTAGCTCTTGAAGCCGAACACCACTTAGCAATTCCTGATTTTCTCGGTCTTCAAGCTCCAGATCACCTTCCACAGATGACTTTTTTGCCTCATCAGCTGGACGTTGCGACTACCGTTATTGAACAGATGAACGGAAAAGCAATCTTGGCAGATGAAGTAGGGCTTGGAAAAACGATCGAAGCTGGATTGATCCTAAAAGAGTACATGATACGCCGACTCGCTAAGAAGATATTGATCCTTGTTCCTGCTTCACTCGTTATTCAATGGACGAACGAGTTGAATCAAAAGTTCTTTATTCCAGCAATCGCTCAGAAAAAAGCCTATGTTTGGGAACAATGCGATGTAGTCGTATCCTCTATTGATACAGCAAAACGAGCACCTCATCGCGACATCGTTCTTAATCAAGACTATGATCTTGTGATTATCGATGAAGCGCACAAACTAAAGAATAAGAAAACAAAAAACTATGAATTTGTACAGTTATTAAAAAAGAAGTTCTGCTTACTTTTAACTGCTACTCCGGTTCAAAACAGAGTTGAGGAGATTTTTAATCTTGTATCTCTATTAAAGCCCGGCCATCTAGGTAACCGAGAGAACTTTGACAAAGATTATAAAGAAGATAAGTATTCCCTTAAAAATGAAGAAAAGCTTAAGCAGCTCGTAAATAAGGTGATGGTTCGTAATCGACGAGAAGAGACTGGTCTAAAATGGCCGAAACGCCTTGTTCAGACCATTCCTATCACATTATCAAAAACAGAACGTGACCTATATGATGAAATCTCTCAACTAAAAAAAGACTCTTATTTTGACCGAAGCAAATTTTCAATCGTCACCCTGCAGCGAGAAGCTTGCAGTTCGCGTGAAGCCGTTTTTCTAACATTAAAGAATATGCTTCAAAAAGATGTATCAAACTCTTTAATGGAACAACGAGTCTTAGAATTGATGAAAAAAATTGAACTCGTCGATCAAAATTCTAAAGCATTAAAAGCGTTAGAGCTGATTCAATCCATTGATTCCAAGGTCATCATTTTCACAGAATACCGCGCGACTCAACTGTATCTGCAATGGTTTTTACAACAACATGGCATCTCTTCTGTACCGTTCAGAGGGGGATTCAAGCGAAGCAAGAAGGACTGGATGACTCACCTCTTTCGAACACGAGCACAAGTGTTGATCGCAACAGAAGCTGGTGGTGAAGGAATAAACCTGCAGTTCTGTCAGCATATCATCAATTATGATCTCCCATGGAACCCGATGAGGATCGAGCAGCGGATCGGACGTATCCACCGCATCGGTCAGCAAGGTGACGTTCATATCTATAACTTCGCCACTCAGAATACGATTGAAGAGCACATCTTAAACTTGCTGTATAACAAGATCAACCTATTTGAGAGTGTCATTGGGGAACTCGATGAAATCTTAACGAAATTTGAAATCAAGAACATTGAACGCCACATCGCGGACATCATGAATACCTCTGAGAGTGAGGGTGAGATCCGGGTAAAGATGGATAATCTAGCTTCCTTGATCAATCTTGATGGCGGTATCAAGCAGAAAGGGTGGGAAGAGCATGCAGCAGCACGAGATTCATCGCTTTCTTGAGCGCTATTTTGATGCAAACGAATGTAGAATTCAAGAGAAAAACTTTAGTTATATGAAAGTTCAACTGACTACTGAACTCGATAAAGTTTTAATGAATCGTCCGTTCTACTGGCACTATCTCGAAAAAACGGGAGGAACCCCGAATCCGATGACGTTGACTTTAGTAACGGGGCAACAACAAGCTCCTGATGGAAAAGGTGAATTTATCCACTTTGGTTCACCACGGCTTCATCAGATCTTCGGGTCGACCAAGATGCTTGCCTCTTTCATTCGACTGTATGAATCAGTTCCACAGCAAGGAGCCCAAGTACCGCTGCAGCCTTGGCTTTGTTTAAATGTTAAAGTCACGTATCAGTGTGATCAAAAGAAAGATCAAGTCCTTTCATATGGGATACAACTGATCAACGGGACGATTGAAGATCAATTTCATCAACGTCTTCAAAAGATGCTGTTAACGAAGAGAATACCTGATTTTTGTTACACCCTCTCTCCTTTTATTAAGCCTCAGAGTGCGATAAAAAGATTGGAAAATAAAATACAGGAAGTCATCGATAGAGACGATCACACGTGGGCCGAGGATGCTAAAAAAAGATGGAATGAAGATCTTGAGTTATTAGAGAGTTTTTATGAAGATTCCCTTACGAAACCTGAAGCTTATCACATTGAAAAAGAAGCACTTCGTACTCAATATGAACCACAGATTATTGTAGAGATCATAAATGGAGGGCTCTTCTATCTGGCATAAAAAATAAGAGCTGGGAACTGTATCCCGGCCCTTCCTTTTTCCAGCCTTATTTCTTTCTCTTTCTTCGGAACATTAGACCGAGTCCCATCGGAACAACTCCAAATAGATAAGTAAGTAAAGGCTCTCGCTCATTCTTTTTTGTGATACGCCTTTCCTTTCTTACTGATTTTGGCTCATCCAAATATTTAACGACTCTCTGTGTGAGAAACTTAATAACATCTGATCCTGCGGCCATTGGCAAAACTCCTTTTAAAAGCAATCACTTTTTAGTTTTGGCCAATTATCCTTTGTTTAAACGGCTTAACTCATCTAAAATTTGGACGCATACTTCTTCAGTCGTTAATTGATCTGTGACGATCTCAATGTCACTTTTTTCATAATATGAACTTCTCTCGTTAAAGAGTTTCTGAACTTCTTCTTTTGAGGATGTTAACAGGATCGGCCTCTTGTTTCTCTCTTCTTCTTTCATCAGCCTCTTCCATAAAACCCGAAAGCTCGTCTTTAAATAGATGACAATGCCATTGTTCTTCATATACGTTAAGTTTTCTTCTCTTACGACCGCACCGCCCCCCGTCATCACAACAGCATGTTGTACGGGCAGCTGTCGAATGGCAAGAGACTCGTAATTACGAAACGCCTCTTCTCCTTCATTTTTAAATATTTCTTTTATGGTTTGTCCTCGTTCTTTTTCAACTGTTGAATCAACATCATATGGAGGAACCTCTAAACGTTTTGAGAGCTCTCTTCCTACAGATGTTTTACCACAACCCATGAAACCGACTAAATATATGGTGTTCAATTTTAACCCTCCACCCATTTTGTAACGCTTTTCTGGGTTACATTATAATACACTTTTACCTTTTTTGTAGACTGTCGAGTAGTAACAACTTCAATCGTAAACATCACTTCGTCACCAGATATTTTCGTAAATACGACCTTTAGTATTCCTTCTCTAACGTTTACTCTTCGTTCTGCCGGATAAACGGAGAGATCTTCTACCCAAACAAGAGCTCGATCTACACCTTGCTGAATCAATCGAACTTGCCTAAGTTGTTCTTCTTGCATAAAAACAAACTGTCGTTCAGATGCTACTTTTTCTGTTAGAAAACTAAAGAAGATCAAAGTGATAAAGCAAAGCGATAGGATGAGGGGATAGACCATTCCTCTCTCATTCATGATGAATCCTCCTATAACTACGACGAGCTTTTTTACCATCCTGATCCGTCAGCGTGACATAAACATAATTATTCTCAATTTCTTCTATTTTCATATCTTGAATATTTTGAACCCATACTTCATGACCTAATCCATTAACTTGTTTTCGTATCAGAGAATGATAACGTGTGAAACTGACCAATTCACCGGTAGATAATGTAATGAATAAAGCGTTGTTTCTTACCTCAACAGTCGCTGCTTCTCTTATTTCTTTTCCAATCATAGAAAAAAACAATGCTGTTTCTTCCGACTGAACGGATTGTGGTTGTTTTTGTAGATGCGTAAACAATAGTGTGATCACGAACGACGTTACAATCAATACACCAAGAGCAATCATTGATTCAACGAGCGTGTACCCATTATTTTTGAAGGTGACTCTAGAACGAACTCGCACATGTTGTATACTCTTTTTGGTTAGAACCCCTGAACGATATACAAGTTTCGTATTCATCCGTCCCACCTTTTCTTGTCAATAGCTGATACTTTATACCGTCATCTATCCACTCCCGCTCATCTGGCATTAGCTTTGACATATTTCTCATTCGAGCTGCATGGTCTGCTTCTGTCATCGCATATAGAAGTTGTTCTGAAGTTCTTTGTTCTTGATAGGAGATATAGATAAAAGGTAAACAGACTGAAAGTATAATTGAGATCAACAAAACACCGAACATTGCCTCTAACAGTAAGTAGCCATTATTGTTTTGTAACATAAAATTTACCTTTACCAAGTTGAAACACCATCTTATACGAAGCAGTAGAAGAGTGAATATAAAGAGTCCCTGCACGGCTAATATTACCATTCTGATTAAATTGAACAGATAATAACATCGAATAGCTCTCAAACCAGATATGCTTTGGGAAACTCTTTTTTACAGGTTCTTTATTGCCGTTCCCTCGCACTTCGTATAAATGTCCTTCATTATCAATCGATAAGTTATAGATCCGGTTCTCATTCACTGCTTTATGCTGCATGTGAACGATGTCTTTTTGAAATGTCCGAATAAAATATTCAGTCTCTCGATTCTTTCTAAAACGATCATACGAAGGGTACGCAACAGCACTGATCGTGGCAATGATCAAAAGTACAATCAACATCTCGATCAAACTAAACCCTGATTGCTGTTTCTTTATATCCTCTAACTCTTCATTCACTCGTCATCGCTCACAGAAACGACTCCTTTACTATCGATCAGCAAAGGCTTTTTGTCAGGACATGTTACCGTATCAATATATCCGCCATCTTTCAGTTCTTCTATCGTAGGAAGCGTGTTTTTTTCTGCCTCATATGCTCCCACTTGTCCCTGCACAAGATCAATAGTCGCTTCACAGCCTAACGATTTTACAAGACTATTGTTCTTCGTCATACTCGGCAGGGCGATAAGCATCAACACTGAGATGATCAAAAGAACGATCATCATTTCAATCAATGTGAATCCTTTTTCATTTTTCATATCCTTCCTCCTTATAGAGCCTCCATAAGTTTAAACATAGGCAATAACATAGAGGCAAACATTAATAATACAAACAGTCCTATTCCTGCAAAAAGGATGGGTTGAATTTTTTGCAGAGATGAATAGATTTTTTCTTCTAATTCCTTAAAGATCCACTCACCATAAGAAATTAACTCTCTGCCGAGTTCTCCATGCGCTAAACCAAAGCGAACAATCTCAGCTAATTCAGTGGTGAAATATGATCTTGCTAATAAAAGGTCAGTTAGTTCGTCTCCATTTAAAAGACCTTTCTGAAGCCTCTGACTTTCCTCCTTATAAAAACCTTTGTTTAAATGTTTTTCCATAACAAGGAGTGCATCCGATAAAGATAAACCGCTTTGCAGCATCGAGCCGAAATTTACACTAAAGAAGTGCGTGTTCATCAACACAAGAAATTGTTTTAAGATGGGGATTCTCATGAGTAGGTCCATCTGAGTAGAAGGCTTAGCTTTCTTTTTCATAATGATTACAACAATCCATAATGTGATGCCCAAAGTGAGAAAGCACCCCCCAATAAGTGGCATGATTCCTAAACATGTAAGCATCCATGTTGTAAACAAAGGGGTTTTGACATCCAATGATGAAAATAGGATAAAAAACTGAGGAAATAAGAATTGATAAAATACGATCCCGATCCAAATAGTGAGGAATAGCAAGAAAAGAGGATATCTTATGGCTTTATTCAAACGTGCACGCCAATCCGCTTTTTTCTTCATAAAAATTCCGTTCTCCATAAGACTTTTTGTCAAGTTGCCATTCGCACTGTTTATTGATAAAGAACTTACTATTTCATTTGGCAATTGTAATGGGGAAAAGATCTCGATAACAGAATGACCTGAAGCTAGGATCTCAAGCATGTTATCTGCTACTTCTCGCCGTTTTTCTGGAAGCTGTGATCGGACTAGTTCAATGCTCTTGTTTATGGTATAGCCTTGATCTAACAAAAAACCAAGCTTATAAAGAAATGTCCCTTGAGAAGCCCGTTTCCAGCCCCTTCTTCTCACTTTTTGTTTCTCCTCCCATCCATCTCTCATAGCTCTCTTTTGTTACATATCCTGCTGCAAAGGCATGATTAAAGTAAAATGAGAGATTCTTGTAATTATACTTGTACGGAACTTTACTTAGAGAAGATAATAATTCTTGATTACAAAGCATCTCATAGATCCCTGCTCTTCTATACGTTCTGAACTTAAAACAAAAATCGACGCATTCGTCTCCACAAAAAGGACATGGTATGGAGATCAGACGCTGAGATACGATGCCCATCAATGTTTGTTGCAGTTCTGTTTCTTGAATGCCAAATTCTTTGAGACGTTCGATACATCCGATACAATCTGCAGCATGCATCGTAGATAACACCAGGTGTCCTGTCAATGATGCTCGAATAACGAGCCTCGCTGTTGATTCGTCTCTGATCTCACCAATCATGATGACATCAGGGTCATGCCGCAAGAGTGATTTAAAACCCTCACCGTATGTGAGACCTGCTTTTTCATTGATCTCCATCTGCAGAAAGGAGTCTACTTTACGTTCTACGGGATCTTCCAGTGTGACAACTTGTCGTTTATAGTTTTTTTGCAGGTGATGAAGCAGAGAGTATAAGATGGTCGTTTTTCCCGATCCGGTCGGACCAGAGAACAATAAGAGACCACTGGATCGTTTAATAAGAGATAGAAGTTTCTGGAACATGTGAGGAAAAAGGGATAGTTCATGGAGAGTTAATGTTTCTTGCTGAGGAAGTAATCGAATAACGAGTGATTCATTAAAGGCGGATGGTATGGATGAAAAACGAAGATGTACATTTACATTATTGATCATAACGTCCATTGAACCGCTCTGCGGCTTTCGATGTTCGCCTATGTCCATTCTTGCGGAATATTTAAAATGAGCGAGCACCCTGATGTACTCTTCTTGAGATAGAGTTCGGTGTTCAATCAGCCGGTCATCTATACGAAATTGAACGATCCCCCCTTTTTTTATCGGTATAAAATGAATGTCTGATGCTTTTTGGACTGATGCTTCATGAAGGATTGAATTGCCTAACAACTTAATCGGCAAGTACTATCATCTCCCTTTTATTTGATTGTTTAATCATTTCTCTCATAAAACGACAATTCCTGCATTTTTTCGAAAAAGTTATGTATATAAATTTCGACAGAGCTCATACTAGTATTGTTACATTGGGCTATAGCCAAGCGGTAAGGCAACGGACTTTGACTCCGTCATGCGTTGGTTCGAATCCAGCTAGCCCAGCCAAAAAAAATAACACTCTTTAGAAGTAAAGAGTGCTATGTTCAGGACACATGACTAGAAATGTGTTCTTTTTCTTTTGTTGTACATAATTTTTTCATATCGCCAGGACTATAACCGGCTATAAGCTGTTTACCATCTGTCACTAATGGACGTTTCAACAATTTTGGGTTTTTAGTCAATAACTCTAATAACTCGTTCGTAGAAAGATCATAAATATCTACATCAAGGGACTTGAATGACTGACTTCTTTTAGCCAAGATATCTTCTGTTCCATACTTTGTAAGTTTCAATAATTCTCTAAGTTCTTCAACTGATGGCGTATCTTTGAATAGGTGTCTTTCATCAAATGATACTTTATTTTGCTTAAGCCACATTTTTGCCTTACGACACGAAGTGCAGCTTGGGTATGTGTAAAATGTTATTGAACTCATAAGACTCACTCCTTTTGGTTTACATTACCTTTAAAACAGGCATAATAAACCAAAAAACAACTAATTATCATGAATTATCTTTTATTTGTGTATTTATCCGCTTACAATTGGCATTTACAAGTGAGTGGAAACTCATATATAATACTAAAGGATACAAGAATTGGCGAAAAAAGGAGGGGATACATATGTCAAGAATGTATAAGGTTTTAGGCTTTTGGACTGGAATCATCGGAGTCATGGCTTATCTAGGTGATATGCAAGACATGGCATTATTGTTCTTAGGACAAACGATCATGTTCGTTTCTTTAGGGTATTTGAACTTATCTGAGCGTATGTATATTTATATCTTTGGTGCTTATTTAACTGTTTTCTTTGTTGGTTTTACATACTGGTCAACGTTTATGATGACTCCTGGCGCTGGTGGAGGACACTAATAAGTTCTTCGAAGCATCACGAAAAAGCAGGCCGTTACAATACGGTCTGCTTTTTTTGTTGTATGACTTGAAATCCATTTGCTAAACTGTAATCGAGTAGAAATGAACGAATGGCTCGGTTTCTTTTATGTTCTTTTGAGAACGGATCGAGACTCTGTGTATCCTGTAACCATGATAATAGTCCTTCTTCTAATAAGAAATCTCCTTGATTTTTTACGTGAATTGTAGAAACATTTGAGTCCTTTGCTACGCTTATTACTTGTTCCCAATCAATGTGGTACGTAATATCCATCATCCCGGGAAATGTTAATGGATTATTTTGTATCTGATGACGATAATAGCCCCTAATACTACCTTCTTTTAAACGTACAGTGTTCCACTCTTCGCCCATTAATCCGTAATCGACAAAAAATAAGCAAGAATCTTTTTGAATCCATTCATAAATGGTTTTTAGCCAAGTGAGCATGGAAAAGGACACTTCAAGATCATTTGTTTTATCTCTAGAAAGAAAAATTTCATCTAACATCTTTTGTAAAGAAATATTCTCTACTTTCTTATAAAGAAAACAAAGATCTTTAGTCTTTTTTTGAAGAGAGACTCCTTTTTCATACCATCCATCATTTTTTTGTTGGAAAATACGAAGCGGAAACGCATCAAGTACTTCATTTGCAAAGACAATTCCTTTGAATGATGGGTATTGCTCAATGAGTTCATCCAATGAACCTAAAATGCTAATAGGATACAAAGCCAACTTTGCCACTAATAAACATCTATGATAAGGACTAGGTTCTACAATGACATATGATATATGTTCGACTGATTGCGAAGACCAACTCTCTAGAATTTGCTGAGAAAAGTGACCGCTTCCTCCTCCAAACTCCACAACGATTGGCTGAAGGTTCTGATCCGCTATCGTTCTTATGAATAAGTCAGCCCACACCTTAGCAAATACATCTGACACAAAGCTAGCTGTATAAAAATCACCGTTCTTTCCGATTTTCGTGTTCTCTTTCATGTAATAGCCCTCTATCGGATGATACAGAGCATGCTCCATGTACTCTTCCATCGTTAGCCATTTACTCTGTGCCAATTTCTTTTGTAGCAAACTCGTGTTAGACACGATTAGAACCCGCTTAAGAATGGATTCGAGTCCATTTCCATTCCAATAGTTGTCTCAGGCCCATGACCTGATAACACCATCGTTTCTTCTGGTAGGTTAAGTAGTTTTTCATGAATACTATTGATCAATACACCTTGATCCCCACCATGCAGGTCTGTTCTTCCAATGCTGCCTGCAAATAAAGCATCACCTGAAAAAACTGCTCCACTACTTTTTAAATAATAAGAGACACTTCCCGGAGAATGACCAGGAGTTGTTAAGACCTCAAATGAAAAATTGCCGATCTTCAAGGTATGATCTGCATTCGTTAAAATATGAGTTGCTGGCTTTGCCGTAATGCTTTGTCCAAAATATTTTGATCCATTCTTTTTTGTGTCACTCAGCCAATCCGCTTCTTTTTTATGTACATATAACGGAATGTTATATCTTTCACGTACATCATCTACAGCTCCGATATGATCAAAATGAGTATGCGTTAATAATACGGCTAAAGGGGTCACTTTTAAAGATTTTATGGTTTGTATGATTCTTTTTCCTTCACTGCCAGGATCGATGACTATAGCTTCATTATGATTATTATAGATAATATATGTATTCTCTTGTACAGGTCCCACCGTTAACTTTTTCCATTTCATAGTATAAGCCTCCAATTGCAAGTTATTACTTTCTATCTTACACTAAAAACATTAACATTTCGGAGGAAACACATGAAAGTATTTTTCGGTTTCGAAAATATGGAAATGCCCATCCCCATCTGTGTGCATGATCAACAAGAAGATTTGATGATTACACCTAAGCGTGAAAATTTTCTTGAAGCCATCCCCTTACTTTCCATCCTACCTTTAAGAAAGACGCTTTTATTTGAGGATTATGGATTTACATCGGACTCAGATCAAACTTATCTTTACCTTGATATGATATGTGTCTTTTATATCAAAGAAGGAAATGAGCAAGAAAAAAATATGTTTTTGCTTCAGGCAGAAGAAGAATTAATTGCTGAATTCATAGAGAAAGAACAACGTTTTTTGGTCGTTGGAAATCAGCATAGACCCCTTGTTAAAAAGTGGGCTTCTGCCTATAAACTAACAATTGAGTTCATTTTGTTCCAATGTGCACTCGACAAACCAGAATAAAACAAGTAAAATAATACAAGGTTATACCTGTGTGAAAGCGTTATACATAGGATTGGTATTACTCCAGAGCAAGGGGGCACAGAATAATGGGATTAGCCATTATATTCGGCTTAGTAGCTATTTTAGCTGCATTGGGATTATTGCGTTCGTTAAAAATTAAAAATTTAATGGCAGCAGGTTTTGCCTTTTTAACGTTTGCAGTTTTTGGCTGGTTTACAGTCATGACTGTTCTGGACGTTTTAGTAGGCAGCGGCGGCTCTACAGGCCATTAAAAAGCTCTAAAAACCATCAGAATTCCATTTCTGATGGTTTTTTCTTTCTTTAGAACAACCTAACATGTTAAGTGTTCTGATCCATTACATATATAGAGACGCTAACAGAATTCCTCTTGTATCTTCATAGATCGTATCGAACTGTTTTAGTGGAAGCGGGTTCACTCCTATTCCGAGCTCGATCGTGAATCCTGGTCTCCTGTATTCTTGAATGAACCAATCTTTGTAGCCCGCATAACTATCCACATACCTGATCGCTTTATATCCGCTCACCCTCGCAAATTCATCAGCGATCTCTCCTGATATCGGCATAGGTTCTTCTCCTTCGAAACCCCAGTATAATTCTTTACCCTGTGTATGAAGAGCTACCACTCGGTCGAATTGGTGCTTTTCTGTAATCTCTGCCATCACTCTTGCTTCAGGTTCACTTAATGGAGCGGTGCCAGGGTAATCTCTAGGAGCAGGAGATGTTGGTTTTCTTACTTGCTCAAGCTCCCATCTTGCAGGAAACTGATTATTAAGGTCTACCCCTCGAATATTCGCTTTCCATCCTGAGAAATCTTTGCTTCCTTTATTTAATTTTAAGACAAGCTCTTTCCACTCAGAATTTTCTGGAGGACCATTCAAAACGAGATCGACTCCATCTGGATCGACCATTGGTACGGCGTAAAGTGTAGTATCCCTATATAGGTCCGCAGCTTTATATCCATTCACAACTTTATCTGCTGAAAGTGCAGCTGCATACTCATTAATAAACTTCATCAGGATTCCTGAAGTAATCCATTCGTTTCCATGAAACGACCCATTGATGTGCACTTTCTTTTTTCCATTTCCTATTATAAGCATATCTATAGGTTTGCCGAGAACAGATTTACCGATCTCCTGTTTTTTTATGAATGGATAGACATGAAGAAGTTTATCCACATCATGATTGAGTGCAGCCGTATTGTACTTTCTCTGACATTTGATCGATGGATAGGGCAACTCTCTAGGAATATTGATGATGTCCTTCGTAAATATTTCCTTCGGTTTTATTGTAGGGTTAACTAGATATAAGGCATCAAGAGGAATATCAAATTTATCTGCTATTGAAAAAAACGTGTCACCATTTTTGATCTTATATTTTTCTAACGACATTCCGGGGATCTTAACGCTCTCCCCTGCAAGCATGTTCGTTGCTGTTACGTTAGGATTTGAGTCCTTAATCAACACGTAAGGGATAGATAATAGACGTGAGTAATACCAGAACGAATCGCCGTTACGCATGACAATTTCCAAACAGAGCCCTCCCTTTAAACCTTCCTCTTAAAGATGTATGTTTGCACAAAGCAGTTATGCAGAAAAAAAGCACTCAACCGAAGTTGAGTGCTTTTTGAGCTTACTGTTTTTGTTTTTCTTCTTGCTTAACAGCTTTATCTTTTGCTTTATCTTTATCGTAGAATCTTAATAAGTCTCCATAAATGATTCTGTCAGACATATCAAGCTCAGTCTTAGCGCGTTCACTGTATGGCTCACAAGCATTGTTTTCACCTTCAACAGGTTTACCCGTTGCTTTGTCATAACATTTGCCATCTGTGAACACATTGTCTTTTGTGATATAAGAATTATCACGAAGGACAGCGAAATCTTCTCTGTCTTTTGAAAACAAGTCGGAGCCAAGCTGAATGTCACCCTTCGTATCAATACCTAATAAGTGAAGAATGGTTGGTTTCAAGTCGATCTGTCCACCAACGGTTTCTATCGTCTTGCCTTTTTCACCTGGCATGTGAATGATCAAAGGTACTTTTTGCAATTGAGTAGATTCAAAAGGAGTGATCTCTTTTCCTAAGAATTGACCCATCGCATCGTTATGGTTTTCAGAAATACCATAATGGTCACCATACATGATAAAGATTGAATCTTCATATAGACCCGCTTCTTTAACATCTGCAAAAAACTCTTTTAATGCTTCGTCTGTATAACGAACGGTTGTAAAGTAACGGTTCACTGTTCCATCGCTCGATGTCCACTCTGGAATCATTTCATCTTCCTCTTCTAGAGTGAAAGGAAAGTGGTTCGTTAACGTGATATATTTCGTATAGAACGGCTTGTTCATCGCTTGCATCTCTTTTAGATGTGGAATGGATTGTTTAAAGAATTCTTTATCCTTTAAGCCCCATCCGATCGAATTCTCAGGCGTTACCTCAAAATCTTTTAATGAGTAATAACGGTCGTAACCAAAATTATCATACATAATATCGCGGTTCCAGAAACTTTTGTTGTTCGCATGCTGTACGGATGAATAGTAACCTTGCTCTTTCAAAATTTCTGGTGTTGCATTGTATTGGTTCTGTGAATGAGTAAAGAAAACCGCTCCACTAGGAAGTGGGTATAGAGAATTATCTAATAAGAACTCTGAATCCGACGTTTTACCTTGCCCTGTTTGGTGATAGAAGTTCGGGAAGTAATAACTGTCTTTGATCAGATCATTCATAAACGGTGTGATCTCTTTTCCGTTCACGGACTCGTTAATTACAAAGTTCTGTGTGGATTCGACTGAAATAACGAAAACATTCTTACCTTTTGCTTTACCAAACATTTCAGGGTTGGGTTCTTTATAGTTTGCACGTGAATAGTTCTCAATATCTGTAATCTCACTTCCATCGGCAAATGCACGCTGTGCTTTTGCTTTGGATTGAATGATGGAATCATAAATGTGATAATTATATGAACCGATGTTTTTAATCAACATCTCACGGTCAAAAGTACGTGTTAACAATTGTGGTCTCTCAGTTTCTGCGATACCAACATTGACGATGAATAGAACAATGGCAGCAGCAAAAGTAATCGTGATCTGCTTGCGTGAAGCACGTGCAGGTCGGTAATCAGCTCGTCTCATAAAATAAGCCAAAATGACAATGTCAATGAATACTAATAAATCTGTAGGTTGAATCAATTCAAATACACTATTACCTAAGTCTCCCATGTTGCTTGTTTGAAACAAGACAGGAATGGTAATGAAGTCATTAAAGAAACGATAGAAAACCATATTAGCATACATAACAAAACTCATGATGGCACTGACAGCCACGATCATCCTTCTATGCGTTCTTCCCTTAAAATAAAGGGTTATACCTAAGAAAAGAACAATAGAACTGATCGGGTTGATAAACAGAATCAACTCTTGAACTTTGTTGTCCATCGGCAGTTCAAATGCAGTTTTATAAATGATAAATGTCTTAATCCATAATAAAGCGATTGCTATAAAGAAAAATCTATACTCAGCAAAAGCTTGTTTCATTTTTTCTTTCATATGTTCTCTGACCTCCTCAATCAAAAAGAACTCTCATTTTCATTTTTAACCTTATAACAAGTCTCTCTTTGCATCCGGTAAGCATTGATCAAGTTTGTAAATTCATCTTTTACATATTTACAAAACCTTAACCAAAGGATTACATAAAGAGTATATTAAATGGTTTCAAACAAGAATTCAATACCCTAACGTACTATTTCAAGATTCTGACAAATAGGACAACAAAACTATATTAGTTTTACCCCTTTTTTTAATCCATAAACCATTAGACGAACTTAATCCGTAAAAGTTTCAAAAAAATGAAAACGAACCGCCGTACAGCGGTTCGCCCCTTCTATCTCTTTTTTAAAGAATTTCCCTTTACATGCCGTATAATCAATTTTTAAATGAGGTTCTGCGAAAAAAGTTCCTTCAAATTACCTATAAGAGCTTCGTTTACATGCTGTCTTATTTTTGAACCTCTTAAAAAGAGTATAACAATGGATTAGCGATTGTGTTTCGCTAACCACGCTCCTCCGATTACACCAGCGTCGTTTCCTAACGTAGCTACTTTCATTTCAGCACCTTCAGCAACTCTTGGGAGTGCAAAGTGCTTAAATTTCTGCTCTAAACGTTCCATTAGTGTGTGACCTGCTTTAGAGACTCCTCCACCAATAACTATCTTACCTGGATTAATGCTATTAGCAAGGTTTGCTATGACTAATCCTAAATGAAAGGTTACTTCATCCAACGTGTCAATAGCCACTTGATCTCCTTTTTCAGCAGCTGTCACAACATCTTTAGCTTTTATCTCACCATTCTCTTGCAATAGGTTATACAGAGACGATGATGAATCTTTAAGAGCTTTTTCTTTTGAAATTCGCGAGATTCCTGTTGCTGAAGCTATCGTTTCAATACAGCCAGTACGCCCACAGTTACATGAAGCACCACCATCTGGTATTGCTGTAATATGACCGATCTCACCAGCCATACCATTCGTTCCATGCATGATATGTCCATTAACGATAATTCCGCCACCTACTCCAGTACCTAATGTAACCATCAGCAGGTTACCTTCACCATCACCTGCACCACGCCACATTTCGCCGATCGCAGCGATGTTAGCATCGTTATCCACAATGACTGAAAGACCTGTTGCTTTTTCAAGCTCTTCTTTTAATGGATAATCTCTCCATCCGATATTAACCGCGTGATAGATGAATCCTGTTTTCATATCAATGAAACCTGGAGCTCCCATACCGATTGCTTCGAGCTTTTCCTTTGGTTCTGATAAGTCTTTTAGCTTTGTATGGATGGATTCCGTTATATCTGTAATGATATGCTTTCCATCTTCACTAATATTTGTAGGGATTTCCCACTTCTCTACAATATGACCATCTAATGTTACAAAAGCAATTTTAATTGTCGTTCCACCTAAATCAACACCAACTAACCATTTCTCCATCTTGTCTCATCCTCTATTGTAATTTATTGTGAGCTGCTCTAATAATGATGATCGCATCCTTGAATTCGTTTACATCAATGAGTTTTTGTTCATATAATTCTCTTACTTCTTCTTGGATCAATTCTAAATCAGCGATCTTGTTCCCTGTATATATAATGGTTCCAAACCTTTTTAATAGCTGTTGTACATCATACATTGTTTTCATCATAATCACCTATGTCATTATAACAAATACTATAGGGAAGAATGCAAGCCTTTGCACAGATTTACATACAAAAAAGACAGCTAACTTAAGTCAGCTGTCAAAACATTTATCGATCGGGGTCTTTCGGGTGTAAGACGATCGGCCTTCTGTTCTTTAGAGGCATAGGTATCCTTAAGACTACGTCTCGTATTGCTTTTGGATTAAAAGGAATAAAGGGCCAGAGGTAGGGGATATGAAAGGATTTGAACGAAACAAAGAATAATACAGCTACTGTAAAGCCCACTATATACCCTGGAACACCTAACAATGCGGTTAATCCTAATAAAGAAAGTCTCAATAAACGGTTGGCTAAACTAAGCTCATACGTCGGAGTAGCAAATGTTCCAATTGCAGCAATTGCGATATACAGCACGACTTCATTTACGAACAGACCTGCTTCGATCGCTACTTGGCCGACTACAATCGCTGAGACTAATCCTAGTCCTGTGGAAACCGAAGTAGGTGTATGAATGGTAGCCATCCTAAGCATATCCATACCCAATTCAATGATCACAAACTGTAAAAACAAAGGGACGACACCAATTTCTTCTGGTCCTATGAAGGAAAGATTTACAGGTAATAGTTCTTTCTGTACGGAAAACAAGTACCATAAAGGTAATAAAAAGATAGAAATCCACACAGCTAAAAAACGTACGAACCTTAAATAAGCTCCAACTACTGGTTTCTGCCTGTATTCTTCTGCATGCTGCAGATGATGCCAAAACGTTGTTGGTGTGATTAAAACCGATGGAGATCCATCTACAAAAACTAACACATGTCCTTCAAATAGATGTACCGCTGCTGTATCTGGACGTTCTGTATACCTCACTAACGGATACGGATTGAGGTGCCGACCACAAATAAATTCTTCGACTGTTTTCTCACCCATCGGAAGTCCGTCTGTATCAATTTTTTTCAAGGATTCTTTAATCCGTTCAACGATATGGGGATCGGCTATATCTTCAATATACGAAATACATACATCGGTTTTAGATCGTCTGCCAATACTCATATATTCCATTCGAAGCGAACGATCACGAACTCTTCTTCTCGTCAGTGCCGTATTGAAAACGATGGTTTCCACGAAACCATCTCTTGCACCTCTCACAACGCGCTCAACATCCGGTTCTTCTGGTCCTCGAACCGGATATGTTCTAGCATCGATCTGCAAGATTTCAGAAACTCCCTCAACGATCAGAACGGTGGGGCCACTCAATACCCAATCGATTCCTTGGTTCAGATCGTCTGACGTAGAGATTTCTATATAAGGCAGGTAGGTCTTCATAAGCTTAACAAGGGGGTCCGGATCTAATTGACCGGGCTCGAGATCAGCTAGTAACTTCATTAAATAGTGAAGAATATCATCTTTAACGAAACCATCCACCATGAATAAAGCCATTCTTCTTCCGGCATACTCTAAGTCAAGATGAATACAATCAAAGCTGATGTCAACCCCTAGTTGATTTTTCATATACTGGACGTTTTCATCAAAATTTGTTGAAAGAGGTTGTTTTTTTGGCAGATATGACATTTTTTCATCACTCCTCTGCCTATCATCCTTCACTTTCTTTTCATGTTTCATACCTTGGTTATCAACGAATCCCCCTAAACTTCTTCCGATATTTGTAAAACGCATATGTTTACAAAAAAGAAAACTCCTTAGCTATGGCTAAGGAGTGTTAGATCAAGCTAGGGGAGACATCAAATACTTATGAATAAGCTCCGCTGTATTTTTTAAAGACTTGATATGCGTACGTTCAAATGCATGTGATGCATCGATGCCAGGTCCGATCAGACCGTGCACGATATCTGCACCAGCACGAATAGCAGCAGTTGCATCTGAACCATAGTAAGGATAGATATCTACTTTATATCCGATACCATGTTTTTCAGCGAGATTAACAAGGTGTTTTCTTAATCCAAAATGGTACGGTCCTCCAGAGTCTTTTGCACAGATACTTACAGTAAACTCATCTGTTGCTTGACCATCGCCGATCGCACCCATATCTACCGCTAAGTACTCAATCGTTTCAGTTGGGATATTCGAATTTCCACCATATCCAATCTCCTCATTATTACTGATCAAAAAGTGAGTCGTGTAAGGAAGCTTGATTGAATGAGTCTTAATTTGTTTGATCACATGCATGAGAATCGCAACACTAGCTTTGTCATCTAAATGACGTGACTTCACAAATCCACTATCTGATTGTTCGAATCTAGGATGGAAAGAGACAAAATCTCCTACTGAGATTCCTGCTTTTTCAACATCTTTTTTAGAATGAAACTCTTCATCTACACGAACAACCATGTTCTTCTCATCACGCTTTAGTTCATTCATTCCTTTGTATACATGAGCAGCTGTTTGGTGCATCATGATCGTGCCGCTATACGCTTTTCCTGAATTCGTATGTATAGAACAATATTCTCCCTCTATCGTATTCCAATAGAATCCGCCGATTAAGTCTAATTTTAGACGGCCATCGCTTTTGATCTCTTTTACCATAGCACCTAACGTATCTACATGAGCAGTCAACAGGCGGTGTTTCGATTCATCCTCACCAGGAATCGTCGCAATAACAGCACCTTTGTTGGTTTTTTTGAATGACACCTGATTCTCTTCTAAGAATGATGTCATAAACTTCATTGCTGCTTCTGTATTCCCGGATGGGCTTGGGATATGTACGAGCTCTTTAATAAAACTCACGATCTCTTTTGTTTCAACTTGCATTACTCTAACCCCTCTCACTTAACCCCTCCATACGTTTTCTTCAACTTTAGCCTTCTAATTTAGACAAGATTGCATAGAATTTAGGAACAAGAGTTGTCCGATAGGGAGGCTGATTTGTATGAAGTGGAGAATTTCAATTTATCTGTTAATTATTATACTTGTAATAGGTATCATCTACCAGCCGTTTGTAAAAAAAGAAGCACGAGAGAGCATTACATTCTTCCCGATAGATAATAATTTTTCTTTTACGGAAGCTGAAACAAATCTTTCCTTCCGAAATGGGAACCCATCAGATTATGACTTACTTTGGAAAGTGCGCTCAGTGACTTCAAAACGTGTTTACCTAAGACAAGATATTGCTATGATATTTGAGAACGGAAGACTTAATAATAAGATGACAGAGTGGAAAACCTCTGCAGATGAAATTGACCTTGAAAAAGATGTAGTAAGTTCAGTTCCAGCGCTATGGGAGGCCATTTCCTATCATCAAGGAGAGATCCATCTTACCGAGGAGAAGTATCGTTCTGTACAAAGAATGAGTAATAATTATTTATATGCGGCAAAACTCAGTCGATCGTTCTCAGGCTTTAAGACCCCTAAGGATAAAACTGAACGAAAAGCTAAGAATGACCTGGATGAAAAAACAAATAAATATCTGCAGCAAACACTGACACAAACAACAAACTTCTATCAGATTGACCTCAATGAATATAACGTGATCTCTTTAGAGTCATTAACTGATTATAACAACAAACCGCTATCTGGATTCTCTCTATCTAAAAGTCAGGAAATCATCGGAAAGCTATGGGAAGGTTTATATAAAAATTACTTTTTAGGAATCACTCTAAAGAATGGACAGAGAATCAGTCCGATTGGAAGTTCCATGCCCTTCATCTTAATCAGCAAAGATAAAAAATATCTATTCGTTCTTTTTCAAACAACGAATGGGGAGAACATCCAACTCATTCAATACATTTCGTGATGGTCTCAATCAATTCATCACTTGAAGTACAATAATGATAAGGAACTTTGTCATGTGTTACAGAAAGCATCGAAGGATTCCACCATATTGCCGTCCACTCTGCTTGGACCGCTGGAATTATATCTAACGAATAGGAATCACCGACATAGTAAAAGGCACTTGCTTCCACTCTTTTGCTCACAACACGGAAGATTTCGGGACTAGGTTTAGCCACTTTAATTTCCGATGAAATATAGATGTGTTTTTCAGGAATATCAAAAGGCAGATGTTTTATTTTGTTTCTCTGAACGGCAGCTTCTCCATTAGAAATGATTCCGTACGTGATTTTTTTACGGTTTAAAAGTTGAATGATTTCCTTTATCCACGGATAGGGCTCTACAAAATAATGGATATTTTCTTCAAAATATTGTTGATATTGCTGGATCTCTTTGTCACTAAAATTATTTATTCCTACTGCATGTAAGGATGAGGATAGTCTTTTCCTTTGATATTCTTTACGGGTGATCCATGCTCTTTCATAAGCATACCAATAGAGATCACAGTATGATTTATAATGAGGGAACCATTTTTCTTCTAACTTCTTATTTTTCTCACCTATAGAAAAGATGCAACGAAATGCAAATAAAGAAGCCTTCTTAAAGGAGGCTTCATAATCAAACAGCGTATTATCTAAGTCAAAGAAGACTGCTGCTTTTTTTGATCGCATGGTCAAATGATTTCATCCATCATTTTTGATCGCAACCCTGGAAATGACATGGCACTTCCCACTAAGAAACGACGAATTAAGGGATTACCAAGAGCGCTATTCATCAATCGGTATCTCATTCTGTAGCCGAGCGCAATAGCGAGGAATACCAAAAAGCTTTTAATCACGAATCCTTTCATGTGAAAACCTCCTTGCTACTACTTTCTGTTTGGAATCCACTTTTTATTCGTTCCCGAGATTTAAAAGATCTTCTTGCGTGTTCACATTTTCAAAAAAGTAAGCCTCTTCTTTTTGTACCTCTATATATTTTGTGTTTTTTTGTTTCAATAAGGATAAGACCTTTAAGTTTTCGTTATCTAAGTTCTCTTTGATTTCAGAAAGACAAGATCGTTTGTACACACCGTTTAAAGGATATACTTTCCCGTTCAATATTGGGATAACTGCGTCATACTCTGGTTGCTGAAGTGCAATGTCTAACCATTTTCCATACATCTCACTGCTCATCCTAGGCATATCACAAGGCGTGATCAAATAATATTGCCCACTTACTTCCATCATCGCACTGTATATTCCAGCTAAAGGACCTTTACCCTTAAAAGCCTCAACATCAGAAATTAGTTCTACAGAATGGGAATGGTATTGTTCTAATTTCTCTATCTCTTCATTACGGACAACAGCTACAAGTGCGTCTGAATATGGAGCGATCGTCTTCAGTGCTTTTTCAAAAAAGGTAGCATCCCCCCATTTAGTGAACAATTTAGGACTTCCAAACCTTCTAGACTGACCACCCGCAAGAACAACACCTATCACCAACTTTTGATCCATATGTATAAACCTCCAGCAATCAAGCCTCCAATAATAGTCGAGGAAAAATTCACAACATTGTTTGTGAAAAAAGGATTCCCAAATATTTTTATTGTCTTAACCCCACAATGAACGTGACTCTCTGTTTCTCTTTTACAAATGGAACAAACATATTTTTGTTCAAACCAAGCTCCAAAAATGGTATCAGCTATGTTTCCTAAGAAACCAGATAAAGCAATACACAACCCGATCGCAATTGATGAATCATAGAGCATATAAAAGCTGAAGCCTATAAACGTTGCTCCGAACGCTGCTGCAACTGTACCTATACTTGAAATGGCACCTGATAGACCAGGATCGACTCTTCTCCATTCTTTAATATGAAAAGGTCTCTTTTTTGAAAGAACACCGATCTCTGAAGCCCACGTATCAGCTGTAGCTGTCGCAAAGGTAGCTGCGAACACAATCATCCATATAGGATCTGAAATCGTAACGTAACCTACTGCCGCCAGCAGAGCTGCTCCACCATTGGCAAGCACTTGACCAGCTGTTCTTCCTTTTTTGTCTTCTGTATGACTTGCGTCGTTACCCAGCTTTTTGTCTTTCTTCCATTTCGTCAAAAGTGTAGAAGTTATGAAGAATAGACCAAGTAGAATCAAACCTTGCCAACCAAAAGCTTTGTAAATAATTACTCCCAATACAAAAGCTGTTACACTTCCTGCGACGGTTAGCCATTTTAGCAGAACTGAAGCTATGGAAAGAAGAGCGATACCAACTATAATGATTATCATCTACTTAAACCGGCCATCTTCTGTAATAATGATATCTACCGGTATATCGTAGTTTTCATGTGGAAGAGATCTAGTTGTCTGCAACATGTATGCTAGTGAAATTTTAGATCCGTCATAAGTTTGTAAGTAACGATCGAAATAGCCACCTCCATAACCGATCCTATATCCCTCTCTATCAAAGACAAGACCTGGAACGACGATCACGTTCATCTGTGACGGCTCTATGCACGAAGTAACCTCTACTTTAGGTTCGTATAGATCCATATATACATTTTCTAATTCTTCATACGTACAGATTTCTCTGAACTCCATCTGTTTATGTTTAGAGTAGCACTTGGGTACAGCGACAGTCTTTCCTTCTCTCCATGCTTGATCTATGATGTACGATGTATCTAGCTCAAACACTCGTGAGACTGTGATCCCGATACAATCTGCTGTTTTCCATTCGTCTGTTTGAAATAAGAGATTTGATATCACTTCGCTTTTTGCTATTCTTTCCTCTTTTTCGATTGAGAGCAACACATTTTTTAGCTCTTTTCGCCATTGTGATTTATCCATGGATTAAACACCTCTATAACGTGATGTATCTATCATATCATGAGTTTGATTGCATGAAAAAACGCCTGATCCCTCATTAGCATGGGTCTCAGGCGCTTCTACGTGAAATTACTTTGTTTCACGGTGAACTGTGTATTTCTTTAAACGCGGGCTGTATTTTTTAAGCTCTAAACGGTCTGGATTCGTACGCTTGTTTTTTGTAGTGATGTAGTTACGATCACCAGTTTCAGTACAAGCTAAAGTAATGTTTACACGCATTGTTGTTTCCCTCCACATCTTTACCAAAGTACATTATCATGGTTACTAACAGTCATATTCTCTATTAAACCATACCATAACATGATAACAAATTCTTTTCTAACGAGCAAGTGAGTTTTGTGAAAGTTTCTCATAGACTTTTGTATATTCTTTTAGAACATCAACAAAAGTGGCATGTGACCAAGTGAGAGGGGCAACGGACAAAGCCTCTCCTGTAAACGGATGAAGCTGCTCTGGTAGGACACCTGTAGAAAAGCTATGCTCGTGAATCCAGCGTAATATTTCATGCGGACGCTCCAGGTCCTGAAGTGATTTCGCGCATTGAACATACCATTTAGCAAGCCATAACGTACAGATCAACCAAGGATTCCCAGGAGCTCTTGTCATGTCATGCGTTTGCTGAAAATAATAATCATTGGTATATCTGGCAATCCCGCCTACACCTGACTTAATGCTCAACTCTTCGTTCATCTGCTGCATCGTTCGGACAATCCGTTCATCATCGGCAGGATAAACACCGAAGGCAAAGAGAGCATACATACTGGATTCCATCGTGAAGTCTTTTTTATAAGCGTTATCATCCAGCAAGTAGATGCCTCTTAAAAACCTCCCTGAATCTTCATCATACAAATGCTTTTCCATTCCTGCTTTTATTCGGTCAGCACCCTTCTTGTACCTGTCTGCCCGATCGTCCTCACCGAAGAGTGTCGCGAAAGAATAAGCCGCCATAAGTCCACCGTAAACTGAGCTTGCTGTAAAGGTAAAGATTCCTCTTCTTTCTTCCCAAAGATCATAAGAAGGCAACGGAAGGTCTAGCTCTTCTTGCATATATTGAAGTAAGAATCTCGCACTCGGACGCACTAATGACCGATAGAGAGATTGAGCAAACTCAATATCCCCTGTTTCTTTATAATGTTCCCAAAATGCCCATAGGACGAGCGCCGTTTCATCTTCTTGTATCGGCAGTTGGCTAGAACCTTCTTTATCAATCATAGGATGCCACGATGATCCGATCGAACCGTCGGGGTTATACTTATGATGAAGATAACCCTCTTTGGTTAAAACATCCGCACATCTCCGATAGAAGTTCTTTACCATTCCATGAAAGCCCGCTTTTGCAACGGCAGCAGCGATTAACGCGCCATCCCTCGGCCACATGTAGCTGTAGTGGTCACGGTTATAATGCTGTATATCAGAATCGTTCGCTGCTATGATATACCCGTTTTCATTGGTTTGTGTACGAATGATCAACAAACTTCTGTTATACAGATCGAGAAGTTCATCAGAAAGATTGCAAGGATTGATCTTTGTTTTGTTCACCCATCTCCTCCAGTATACATCGATCTTATCGAGCGTTAACGATGGACCGATCTCCATCAGATAATCATAGAGTGAAAATACTTCTTCTCTACTTTTTCCTACTGTCAGAGCATAGTTAACGTCTCCTTTTCCATGTGGCGGAACAATGCCTTGTACGGAAAAAGTACTATCAACAGACCCCTGTGCGATCGGATTCACATGAAGATGACCATCTTCAGCATCTCTCCAAGTTCCTTCAGCACTTAAGAAACGTTTGACTCCTGTTGTGTATTGATCGATTCCCTTTTGATCGAATGACCCTGTAAACAAAAAGTAACGATTTTTCTTATAGTGGATGATGACCGATTTTTCAGGATCAAAGTATGCCGTGTCTCCAACTTCATTCTCATAGATAGAAAGGTCTTGATGAAAGAAAATTTTAATTCTTTTTTCTTCATGTGATTCGTTTAAAACGGTGATTCTTCGCATAAACATATTCTCTCTTTGATGAACAGCGTCTTCAATCTTCAGTGTTATGCCTTCTTTTACGTTTTTGGCGTATGAAAGTGTAACAAGCGAGTCTAAATGGTAACCAGGCTCAATCACCCATTCCTTTGAAGAAAGCCAAGAAAAGGAGCCATTGATACTGGCTCCTAGACGGTTAACATGTCCTTGGACATGATTTTGCTGACCGACGTAAGGAAAATAGATGTCTCTGATCTGCAAATATTCATCTAAATTAATTAATAGTTTTCCGTTTCCTAAAACCAAATGTCTTGGCATCTGTTACACCTGCTGATATAACTGGATTTTTTCAATATATTGAGATGCCGCTTGTTTTGCTTGTTCAGGGTCCGTATTCTGAGAATATACGGTAAATACAGGCTGTTCTACGTCTGGAAGAATAAGTGTCCAGCCCCCTTCAGGATGAAAGACTTTAATCCCATCAAGCAATTCTACATTGTTGTCACGAATATCCTCCATCAGTCTACGCATTACTCTCCCTTTCTTATCTTTTGGACAAGGTACATATTCTCGTAGCATATGCACGTCAGGAAGCATCTCAACGAGTTCAGATAATGTGATCTTCTGCATCGCCATGATCTCTAAGATATGAACAAACGCATATTGAGCATCGTATTGATAATTCAGAACGCCATCTCCTACTTCCATGATAGAACGCGGATTAGCTTTCGTACGAATCAGCTTACCTTTTAAACGTTCAGCAATGGAATCAAGAGCAGAGGATCCATATACAGGGATAGCCATCTCCTTTTGCTTACCTTGAGAAAATGCTGTGAAAACGTATAGAGCAAGCATCGTCTCTTCATCCAATACTTCACCAGTCTCTGTGATGAGACGCAGTGTTTCACCCGCTTCTCCAATCAAAACACCGATATTGGCATTTGTAACTCTCACAAAGGATGCCATCTCCTCTGGCTTTGTCTGATATGGGGCGGTGAGAATCTCACAGTTCAATCGATTATATAGATTAGGGATAAAGTTCAGGTACGGCTGGTGATTGTAATTTACCACTACTCTAAACTTAGCTTCTTGAATTCCCTTTTCCTGTATTTCTTCCAACAGAGCGGAAATATAGTCTTCATGTTTATTTGCCTGAACAACACCTTTTCCGATACGATCAAATGATGCACGTCTATAATCTTCCTGCCAATATGCATTCTCGATTTTTCTTTCAAGATCTGAATGAATCGGAAGTCCTTTGTTATCATAGAATTCGATCATCAGTTGCTTCTCTCCCGTAGGATTAGAGAACCTTACGTAAACACCGCCCTCTAAACGTTCTTCTTCGATAGAGAAACGGACGACTGGTGCAACTGTAGGACTGATATCAACCGTATGAACTCCAGAAGAATGAAGTCCTTGAATAAAAGATTGCTTGATCATCACTGAAAAGTCATGCGAGTCACTTGCGATGATGATCTGTGACCCATAAGGAAGAACAGCTCCATAAGCTGATGCCAGCCTTGCGATATAATCGGGTGTGATCTCAACATTAGCGATCCCAGATACTCCTCTAGATCCAAACAAAGATTTTGTAGCTTTTTTACCCCACACGATTGAGGTGTGAACAAGAGCTTCTTCGAAGATCTCTTTTTCTGGCCAGATCTTAACATCTGGCTTTAGCGTCGCGTTTTTACCAATCGTACAATGGTTACCGACTACCGCATGTTCAAAGATAGACGCGTCTTTTTCTACTTTTGTACCGTTCGCGATCGTTGCTCCACGTAATTCACACTGATCGCCTACAAAAACATCGTTCCATAAAACCGTTTTCTTTAAAGAACTTCCTGAGCTTACTACGCTATTCTTTCCGACAACAGATAGTTTGCCAATATGAGAGCCTTTACGGATAACTGCACCATCAGCAATGCTTACAGGTGCTTCGATCACAGCACCATCTTCAATAAAAACATTTTCACCGATCCAAACACCAGGCTCTTTTTCCTCTCCTGCAAAAGGTAGATTCACTAAACCGTTCAACATATCATAATGTGATTGACGATACTGCTGAAGGCTCCCGATATCAGACCAATATCCTTCTGCTTGATAGCCGAACAAATTTTTATCTTCTTTCATAAGCAGCGGAAACAAATCTTTACTAAAATCGACAGGAACATCTTTTTCAATATAGTTAAACACTTCTGGTTCAAGTACATAGATGCCTGTGTTCACTGTATCACTAAAGACTTCATTCCAGCTTGGCTTCTCAAGAAAACGAATGATCTTACCCTCTTGGTTGGTCATGATTACACCATATTCTAGGGGTGAATCTACTTGTTTCATAAAAATTGTAGCTAGAGACTCTTTATCTTCATGAAATTGAATTCCCTTTTCAAGGTTGAAATCTGTTAATGCATCACCCGAAATCACAATAAAACGCTCATCCAAAAATTCTTCAGCATTCTTAATAGAGCCTGCTGTTCCAAGGGGAGAATCTTCAACAAAATAATGAAGGTTAACACCAAAGTCGCGACCATCACCAAAATAGTTTTTAATTGCATCTGGTAAGTAATGAACGGTAACGGCGATATCAGTGATACCAAATTTCTTAAGAAGTTCGATACCATACTCCATAACAGGTTTATGAAGCATCGGCACCATTGGTTTTGGCATATTGCATGTAAGAGGTCTTAATCGTGTTCCTTTTCCACCAGCCATAATTACACCCTTCATTAAACGATACCTCCCACTTTTGATGTTTTATTTTGTTCTGTCTTATAGAGTTCTGCAGTCTTTTCAGCAATAGAATCCCAGCTGAAAACGGTTCTTGCTGTTTCCTCACCGTTTTTGGCCATTTCTTGGCAGCGTTCACGATTGCTAAGGATATATTCTACAGCCCATACAATACTGCCTGGATCGTTCGGATATACTTTCAATCCTGTTTTTTCATGATCCACAATTTCTCTTAACCCACCCGTATCAGAAACAATGGTAAGTTTTCCTGAAGCCATCCCTTCTAAAGCAACAATGCCAAACGGTTCATAATGACTTGGAAAGATGGCAGCGTCCGCTTTTGCAAACCATTCATTTCTCTCCTCATCACTAACGAATCCTGTAAGATGAACATATTCTTCTAGATTCCTCTGTCTGATCATTTCTTTCAGTTCATCCATTAACGGACCTTTTCCAGCAATTACAAACCTGACGTGTTTACCAGAATTTCTTAATAGATCTGCAGCCTCTATAATTGTTTGGAATCCTTTTTCTTTTACAAGTCTTCCAACTGAAAAAAGAAGAAGTTCATGATCGTTTTTCGTATCCTTTAAAGAGGTACCTTGTTCGAATGTAATCTGTTCTGGATCTATACCATTTGGTAGAATCGTGATCTTTTCCTCTGGAATGCTAAAGACCTCTGTACATTCATTTTTCATATAGTCACTGCAGACGATCAGACTGTCTGATCCATCCATAAGCTCCCATTCTTTCTGATTGATCTCGTATTGAAGAGGTGATGTTATCCCGTTGTTTCTTCCATGTTCTGTTGCATGAATCGTGGTGATCAACGGAATGTTCAATTCTTTCTTGATGGCTAGTGCCGAGACAGAAACAAGCCAATCATGAGCATGAATACAATCAAAATCAAACTTACTTGCTAATGCTAAAGCTTGTTCAGTGATGGCCAAATTCAAACTTCCTGTCCAGTGAAAAAACGATTCGAAATTCGGCTGTTTACCAGCAACACGGTACACATGGACACCATTATTCACTTCATGTTCGGGGTATCCCGGAACCGAAGAAGTAATCACATATACTTCTGTTCCTTGCTCGACCAATTTTCTTGAAAGATCGAACACATGCCGTGCTAACCCGCCTACTACCATAGGAGGGAACTCCCATGAAAGCATCAATATCTTCTTTTTACCTTTAGCATTTTGTTCGTTATAGTGAGACATCACATACTCATCATGTTTATTCTTAAAGTAGTGCCACAGACCGGTTGTAAGCATGAAAGGATATTTGTTTTCATAGTCTGCTATCTCATTTGGATGATACGTTTTATTCTCAATCGATCGATTCAGTTCATGAAACCTTTCGATATGTTCTTGAAATCTTGACTTCGCATATTCAGTAGCACTGTTACCTTCTATTATAAAAGCCCAATCAGAACTAGCAGCCAGCATCCATTCCCGAACCATCTGATCTGCATATCGTTCCACAACGATGTTTGGTTCGTTATGTGAAAGACGTGCTGCGAGTTGAACCAGCTTTCTTTCACAGTGATGCAAGTGTCGGTACATCCAAGCGTTGGACTCATTCAGCCATACTTCGCCTGTTTGATTTCTTCCCCATGTTGAAAAGCATGGTCTTACAGTTTCTAAATCCTGATAATGTCTTGTTAAAAATTCTTGAGGTGTGATCCACGTGATGTTTTGTTCTGTTGAAACGTTCATGGATTGAAGTAAAAATTCTGGTCCTTCAAACCACCAGTGTCCAAATAGCTCAGCATCAAACGGCGCAGTTATTAGTTGAGGAGGGTAAGATTGTTCGTTGGTATGTAGATATTCATTGATACGGTAACAAAAGTCAGAAGCATGTTCCTTTACTTTATTTATAGCCCAGTCTCTTTGGTACCAGTCTTTGTTCTCTGTTTTTCCTGTTATTCGCCAGTACTTTAAGCCTGTATCAATTCGAATCCCTTCTGGATGAATGAAGCTCTTTATATAATCGTTCTCTCGCTCATAAGCGACATCTCGATAAAATTCTCGGTAATCAAAATCCCCTGGATATCCAACAGAAGAATTCCAAATCGTTTCTGAGATGCATTGATTTCGCGGGAACAACGCCACACCATGTGGAGAATACACAGGAGCTCCAATTCCTTTTGATGGTACAGGCTTACTTCTAAGTAAAGTCTCTTCATCTACGAAAGTGAATCGAATGCCTGCATCAGCTAACGCTTTATCTACTCCGGGCGAATAAGCACATTCTGGCAGCCAGAATCCTTTAGGTTTTTCACCAAAAAACTTTTCAAATGCTTGAACACCTGCAAAGATTTGAGCTTTAACGCCTTGCTCTGTTTGAATATAGGGAAGGAATGCGTGGGTTGCAGAGGAAGTGATGCAATGAACCTTCCCAAGATCCATATAACGTTTATAAGCATCTGTAACTTTACAATCAAACTTTTGATAGGTTTCCATAATTCTTTTGTAGCGCTCTTCGTAAAAAGCAATAATCTTTTGTTCTTCCTTATTTGTAGAATGCTTTTTTTCTTTTTTAACAAGTTTTATCGTAAGGTCTAAATGTTCTAGATAACGTTTTTGAATGACTGGATCGTTTAATAACTCCAACAAAGGAGGTGAAAATGATAAGGTCCAAGACAAGTTTTCAGGCTGATCTTCGAGTACCCATAACAACGGGATATATGTCTCAGTGAGTGCCTCAAATACCCATCTTTCCTCTAATCGATTTGCTTCTTTATGCCTCACATAAGGAAGGTGAGCGTGCAAGACTAATGAAAAATACCCGTTAGACATGTTTTACTCTCCTATCTAATTTTTTGATAATAAGAATAGGTCGAAAAATTTTCAAGCCATTCCGGTTGTTCAACCCTTTGGTGTTTCCATCTGTCGATTTTTTCATCGTGAAGACTATTATATAAAGAAGGGCTAGTCTCTGCAGGATTTGATCGTAATAGAGTAAAAAAACTGCCATCGAACGTACGCGTACCAATATCAACGACATACGTTCGCCCAGGTTCTAAAAATTGCAGGAACCAGTTGTTTGTCATCGGCGGAAGCTCTACTTCAAACGTCCGATGAGCATTATGTCCATAGAAATCAATATCCGTAACGTCATAGATCTTTAATATCGATGGAAGGTCTTCCCATTTCGTGCGAAAGTGATGTTCTGCCATCTGCTTTGTTGATTCTGAAAAACTCCAATAAGCATACAAACTATCTTGGCTCCTTGGCATTAAATGAACAGTAGCCTCTTCATATTCGAAAGGCATCGACCACTTCTCTACTTTAAGAACCTGTTGAGATGAAAGTTCTTGAGTCGTTGGTGCTTGTTGCTGCCGGTATTTATTCCAGCGATACTGAACCTTTCCTAAAGACATGTTCATTCTTTGTGCGATCTCTTGAAGAGTTAACCCATTCTCCTTTAATTTCACAATATCTTCGATCAAGTTCATCACCTCATCCTAATCAATTATTCTAATAAACGTTTATTAATACCATATTTTTTATAATCGTATCACTGGACATTTTTATATACAATGTGTCAAAAAAGTCGAAAAATGACGCTTCCTTATCCCACTTGAGATTTCCGTATATGTAAAGTTTTTGTAACCGGTTAATCTCTCAGATTATTCTGTCAAATTGACAAAGTAAGACAAAAACCGTCGCTTTTATTACATTCTTTCCTGCTTTTTATTGGAGAGAAATGAGAAAATAGTCGAATTGTAGTAATTTGTGTAAACTTTTGCGAAAAAGCCTATACCACAGCAAAATACTATGTTATAAAAGTAAAGGGTATAGCTTTATATTAGGGAGGATATTATGGAGTTTGCTATTTTTGGATTGTTACTAGTAGGTGTTATTCTTTTGATTCTTTCCTTTAGAAAAAATAAGGAAGCTTCAGTTGAAACACAGCTCGAGAACTTTACTATTCAGTTAATGAAAGAAATCTATCAAATAAAGAAGAAACTAAAAGTTCTTGAAGATGAAATGATGATTAATGATAAGAACTAATTTGTGAGGGGTAATGAGTATGACAAGCAAAAACCTTCGCGGATTTTCAGCAGGTATTATCCTTTCAACAGGAATTTTGGCTGGTTTTTATTATACAGCCGATACTGATAAAACTTCTGTACTAACAGATGAATCGGTAGCTGAATATCTTTCTGAAAAAGGCGAGTTAGCAATTTCAGAGGAAGAGTATACTTCACTTAAAGACACGGATGATAAAGTTGCTGCTCCGGTTGCAAAAGAAGAACCTAAAGCTGTTCCTCCAAAAGAGGAAGAAAAAGTGTATCAGATGACTTTAACGATTACTCAAGGAATGAGTACTGGAGAAGTATGTGATCTTCTGCAAAAAGAGAACATCATTAAAAATAGCGATGAATTCTTAAAATATCTTCGCTCGAACAACTTAGAAGGCGCAGTTAGAGCTGAATCGCATCAAGTTAACAGCAAGATGAGTTTTGACGAGATCGCAAAAGAAATAACAAGTTCATAATTCTACATAATAAAATAAAGGCTGTTTTCGTAAACTTTGTTGCTTTTGAAAGTGTTGATTTCCGTTCCAGGCTGCTCGCTTTCCACGGGGCAGGCGGTGAGCCACATTCGTACGTTTCACTCTTAAGTGTCTCACCTGCCCGCCTGTCCCGTAAGAGTCTCGCACCTTCCACTACAATCAATTGTCAAAGGTGATAAGGAGTTCAAAGCAACAATCTTTTAGTAGAAAAGAGCGATAATAAAAGAAGCGACCACTGAAATAATCAGTGCTCGCTTCTTTTGTTTGTTTAATCGTTTAAACCATATCTCTTCCCTTTTACAAGAAAGATGATGCTTTCTGCAATGTTCGTTGCGTGGTCCGCTGTACGCTCGATATATCTGCATACAAACAGGAGCTGACTAATCTGAGAAAGATGTTCAGGATTTTTAGTCATGAGCTCTAATAGCTCTTTTATAATCTTTCCGTATGTTTCATCTACTTCATCATCTAGTTCTGCTAATTGCTTCGCTAGGGCAACATCTTCTTCTACATATGCTTTAGTAGCAGTTGTAAGCATAGAGATCGCATGATGTGCCATCTTAGGGAGCTCTTCTAGTGGCTTAATAAGCTCTTGCTTTCCAATCCGTATCGTTGACTTTGCTATATTAACCGCAAAGTCAGCCATTCGTTCAATATCGGACGAAATTTTGATCGCAGCAATAATTCGTCTAAGATCAGATGCTACAGGGGCTTGTTTAGCGATTAAGAGAATGGCCATGTCGTTGATTTCATCTTCAAGGACATTGATACGATTATCATTTTCAATAATCTGTAAGGCTTTATCGAGATCTTGATTCTTTAATGCTTCGACAGAGAGCTCTAATGCTTCCTCTGCCAATTTAGAAATCTGAACGATCGCTTGTTTCATCTCTTCTAACTGAAGCTGAAAATTTTCACGAACAACCATTTATCTCACTCCTATTTTCTTTGTTTAACCAAATCGTCCTGTAATATAATCTTCTGTTCGCTTATCTGATGGATTCGAGAACAGTGTGCTTGTATCTGTATATTCCACAACTTCTCCATTTAAGAAGAATGCCGTGCGATCTGAAATACGAGCAGCTTGTTGCATATTATGTGTCACGATAACGATGCTATAGTCTTTCTTAAGTTCTTGCACCAGTTCTTCAACTTTTAAAGTTGAAATCGGGTCTAAAGCAGAAGTAGGTTCATCCATAAGAATGACATCTGGTTCGATCGCCAAACATCTTGCAATACATAAACGCTGCTGTTGTCCACCAGATAAGCCGTAGGCATTCTCATGAAGTCGGTCTTTCACTTCGTCCCAGATTGCTGCACCTCTTAAGCTTTTCTCTACTACTTCATCTAAGACTTTTTTGTTCTTGATCCCATGAATACGAGGGCCGTAAGCTACATTCTCATAAATAGACTTAGGAAACGGATTTGGTTTTTGAAACACCATACCAACTTGTGTACGAAGTTCTTCCACACCGTATTTGGGATCAAAAATATTCTTTTCTCGATACACAATTTCCCCAGACATACGAACGATTGGAACCATTTCTACCATTCTGTTTAACGTTTTAATAAACGTTGATTTACCGCAACCTGATGGTCCGATGATTGCCGTAACCTGCTTTTCTGGAATATCAAATTTAATATCTTTTAAGGCATGATCTTGTCCATACCATAAGTTTAGATTATTAATCTTAAAAACAGGTGTAAAATCCTTTTCTTTCTCATTTTTTTGAACCATTTGTTTGTTGATTGTAATATCCATTCTCTCGTCCTCCTACTCTCTATTAGAAGCGTTTATGAAACTTATTTCGGATTAATACTGCGATTGAATTCATGATCAGCAAGATAATTAATAAAATGATAATCCCACTTGCTGCAATCATATGAAACTCTTCTTGCGGTCTACTCGTCCAGTTGTAAAGCTGAATCGGTAATACAGTGAACTGCGAGAAAATGTTTTCTGGAACAAATGCTACATACGCCAATGCACCTAATACTAATAGTGGTGCAGTCTCACCTACAGCACGTGATAAAGCAAGTATCGTTCCTGTTAAGATTCCAGGAAGCGCTGCAGGAAACACGATTCTTCTGATCGTCTGCCATTTTGTAGCTCCCATTCCGAAAGAGGCTTCTCGAATTTCTCTTGGCACCGTTCGGATTGCCTCTTGTGAAGCGACTACGATAACAGGAAGGATTAATAGACTCATCGTCAGACCACCTGCCAGTACGCTTGATCCTAATCCAAGTAGACGAACGAAGATCGTTAGACCTAAAAGTCCGAATACGATCGATGGAACGCCAGCTAAATTCGAGATATTAATTTGTACGAACTTTGTAAATGCATTCTTTTTCGCATATTCTTCTAAATAGATCGCGGTTCCAACACCAAGTATGAATGAAACCGGTGCAGTGACAGCCATCACCCAAATGGTACCGAGTAGCGCAGCCCATATACCTGCACGTTCAGGCATTCGAGATGCAAAATTTGTAATGAAGTCTAAACTTAAATAAGGTAAACCTTCTGATAATATTCGGTAGATCAAAACTCCTAGTACGAGTAAGGAAAACAATGTTGCAAGAATAAATAGGAACTTAGCAACACCGTTCGCTGCTAATCGGGTACCCATTCTTTTTTTAACAGATTCTTTATTGATTAATGCCATTAATATTCCTCCCTAAACTTGCGGGAAATGAATTGAGCAAGTAAATTCATGATTAATGTGAATACGAACAAAGTCATACCTACAGCATATATACTGTAATAGATCGTAGTACCATAGCCCGTGTCACCTTGGCTGACCTGAACGATATAAGCTGTCATCGTTTGGATAGACTCTGTTAAATTGATATCTGCAGTTGGTCTAGAACCACCTGCAATGGTAACGATCATCGTTTCACCGATTGCTCTGGATATTCCTAGTACGAAAGATGCAATCACTCCTGAGAGTGCTGCTGGAAGTACTACTTTCATCGCTACTTCAAAACGTGTTGCACCGAGAGCCAATGCACCTTCTCTCATAGAGTTTGGTACGGCATTCATCGCATCTTCAGATAATGAAGCGATCATCGGAATGATCATGATCCCTACTACGATCCCGGGACTTAGTGCGTTAAAGATTGAAATTCCGCCCGGGATTATTTTATCTAATAAAGGTGTAACGAACGTGAGTGCAAAGAATCCATAAACAATCGTAGGAATCCCAGCTAACACTTCTAAGATCGGCTTAATTACTTTTCTCGTTTTTGCAGATGCATATTCACTTAAATAGATAGCAGCAGCTAGACCGATTGGAATCGCTACAACCATCGCAATAGCAGTAACAGTCAATGTACCCATGATAAGAGCAATAATCCCAAAGTCTGCATGTTTGTCAGCTGCAAAAGGGAACCATCTTGTGTTCGTGAAAAATTCAACTATTGAGATTCGATTAAAAAAAGTAAAAGTTTCTGTTAACAATGTAAAGACAATACCTATTGTTGTAAAGATAGATATGATTGCACAGATTAAAAAGAGTTTTGGAACTACCTTTTCCATTACCGCCGATTGACTTCTTGAAGACTTATTCTCCTGAATCATAGAGCGGATTGATTTTTGGTTTGATTTATCTCTGGACACCAATAAGACCTCCTATAATTCGACAATACTAAACAGGTGAAAAGGTGAGGAGCTTTCCCACTCCTCACCCTGTTATATGATTCTTATTCCTTTACTTCAATAAAGGACAATTATTTACCTGCTAGCTCATCTAGCTTTTTCATTTGCTCTTCGTATTTTTCCTTCGGAAGAGAAACGTATCCGATCGTATCAGAAGAAGCAAGCTCACCTGAGTTTTCAAGAGCAAACTTCACATATTCATACACTGCTTCGTTATCTTTTAATGATTTGTTATTTACATATGTGAACAACGGGCGAGAAAGTGGTGCATATTCTCCAGATTCAATTGTCTTTGGCGTTGGTTCAACTGGACCGTTACCACCATCGATTGGAACAGCTTTTAATTTATCTTTGTTTGCTTGGTAGTATGCATATCCAAAGAATCCAATTGCATCTTTAGAACCTGTAACACCTTGTACTAGAACGTTATCATCTTCAGAAAGCTGTGCGTCACGACGCATTGGTTTTTCTTCAAGGATTACTTCATCGAAGTAGTCATACGTTCCAGAGTCCGTTCCTGGAGAGAAGACTTCGATTTTTTCCTTTGGCCATCCTTCACGAACATCAGCCCATGTTTTAGCAGGGTTTTCTTCTAAGAAAATCTTTTTTAGTTCATCAAGTGTAAGGTGATCAATAAAGTCGTTATCTTTTGAAACAACTACTGAAAGACCATCTTTCGCAAGTTCAAATTCCGTATATTCAATACCTTTATCTTCAGCTGCTTTTTTCTCTTCGTCTTTGATCGGACGAGAAGCGTTAGCAAGATCTAATTCTCCACGAACGAATTTTTCAAAACCTCCACCAGTTCCAGATACTCCTACTGGTGCTTGTACTTCAGGATTTGTTGCTTGGAATTCTTCAGAAACAGCTTCCATGATTGGGAATACTGTGGAAGATCCATCAATTTTAATCTTTCCGCTAAGATCCCCGCCGCCTGCAGCTCCATCTTCACTCTTATTTCCACATGCTGCTGCGAAAACTAGGATTAGCGACATTACTGCTAAAAGGTACACAGACTTCATTTTCTTCATCTTGATAGGTCCCCCTAAATTATGATTATTTCGTCTTATCATGTTAGAGAAGTTCTTCTCAGGTCATGATCCCTTTTTTAAAGCTCGTTTCTTTCTTACATGTTCTACAATAAACCTTGAATGTGAACTACGTTTTAATGAATTGTAAAGGTATTGTTAAGACTGGTTTATCCATGAATATGTTCTTATTCTTTGCAATCCTAATTTATCTATACAAAAAAGAACCGCACTTATTAGCGCGGTTCCTCAGTATTTTCTTCATTTGATTCAGGCTTTGTTGGTACACCTTCTTTTTTCATAGAAAAGTATGCATCCAACGCACCTTCAGCAATCTCACTATTTGTATTCCCTTCTTTAATATCTGGAACTACAACAGCAAATGCTACTTCTGGATTTTCGTAAGGTGCATATCCGATCAATGTTTTGTTTACGATTCCGGTAGCTTTATCAATCTCAGCAGTACCTGTCTTTCCTGCTGGATTATAGTCTTTGTTCTTAAACTTCCACGCAGCGGTACCGTTATTACCATGCATCACTTCATAAAATCCTTTTTGTACAACCTTTATTTGACTAGGTGACATCTCAATCTTATTTAAGACGTTTGGCTCAAAACGGTATTGAAGCTTTCCTAATTTATTTGGATCTACAGATGGCTCTCTCACTTCTTTCAAGAGATGCGGCTGCATCCTTAATCCGCCATTGGCAATAGTTGAAACATATTGTGCCATCTGCATCGGTGTATACGTATCAAATTGACCGATAGAGAAGAACATGGCTTGTGATAGTTCACGGCTCATTCCGGTATTATACCCAGTAGCTTCTGAAGGAAGATCTATTCCAGTTGGTACACCAAGCCCGAACTGACTGTATGAGTTCCTTAAAATTTCGAACGCTTCTTGTACTTTATTCTCTTTAAACCGTTTATTCGAATAATCGTATCCCGCAAGTTTCATGGCAATATGCCACATATAAACGTTTGATGAACGCTCCAGCGCTTCGACAGCATCAACCGGTCCCATGCTTTCATGAGATTTCAAAGATCTTCCATCTCCAAATGTAAGTGGTGCATCGTATATCACTGTATTTGGTGATACCACACCTTGTTGTAAACCAGTGAGCACGGTAGCTCCTTTAACGGTTGACCCCATCGCATAGGAATGATAAACGTTACCAAACGGGATGTCGATAAATTTTCCGGTTTTCCGATCATACTCCTTAGCAGCCATAGAGAGGATTGCACCCGTATTCGGATCCATCATCACAACATACGCACTATCTAACTTACTGTTTGCATATGCATTTTTCCCTCGTATAGCGTCTTTTAATTTTTCTTCGATGACTTTTTCGACCTCTTGTTGAAGACTCATATCTACTGTTAGTACAAGATCGCTGCCTCTCGCTCCTTCTTCTTCAACAGGATCTCCTACTGGATTTCCTTTTTTGTCTGTCACATATTTAATCTTTGTTTTTGTGCCGCGAAGGAGTGATTCGTATTGTTCTTCCAGAAAACTCGTTCCAACCATATCATTACGATCGTTGCCTCGAGAAGTATAATAGTCCATTCTCGATTTTGGAATTTGTTTTACTTGGCCGAATATATCACGGAATGATTCTTTAAACGGATAAGATCGTTCAGCATCCGGCTTAATATCCACGCCTTCTAACTCGGGTAGATGCTCACTGATCATCGCGATCTCTTTTTCGGTCGCTCCAATCTTTATACGTTGTGGTGACAAGGTGTAGCCTCGGTCCATCTCACTTTTTATCGCCAATACTTCAAGTTCTTTTTCCGAAAATGAGTTAATATCCTTTTCTGTTACTTTCTCTAGCATAAGATCATAAAGTTCTTCTGGAGGTGTGTCCTTTTTTTCCTCTTTAGAGATCCTTGACTCTACTTGCTTTTCATTTAGAAAAATAAAGTAATCTTTTTTATCTCGCTCGGTTAGTTCATCTGTTGGTTTTTCGATAAGATCTGCAAGTTTCAATGCCAACTGATGTCTTTCCTTTGCATCAGCTTCTTGTGTTCTCGTATATGTAATAGAGAAAACAGGTTCGTTGTCTACCACTACGCGGTAGTTTGCATCGAGCATCTTCCCTCGTGGAGCATCAAGCTTTGTTGTAACATTTTCCGTTAAATATGCCGTCCGCTGATATTCCTCTCCTTTTACGATCTGCACATAGCCAAGGCGGAGAACCAGAACAGAAAAGAGAAAAAATACAGAGATGAATAAGGCATTGATACGAATAGGTACATGATTCTTCTTCTTATCTTTTGTTTTCATAATATTGTAAATCTCCCTTTAAAACAGCACAGACACCCTAAAAAAGGTGTCTAAAGCGAACCGGTAATTATATCTACATAATATAGTATCCTTACCAAGGTTATTATGTCAAAAGATAATCATTGTTTATTTGCATTGTTCCCATCTTGTTGAGTTTCAGCAATCTCAATCGTTTCTGAAGAGTTATGGGGAGAGACCGCAACTTTTCTTAAACAGAAATAAATAAAAAAGTGACCAGCACCTAGAATAGGAAGTAATATAGGAATACCTTTTTCTTCTGATAAAAGATGTACTACGATGATAAACGTAAGAATGGAAACGATTCTTCCTGCATTTAAATACATCTCGCGTACCACAATATACTCTATCCTTTTTTCATGAATACCACGACATTTCCCGATAATATCATAAGTCAATGACACATAGGGAACTAACAATAATGGGTAAGCGATCGATACTGATACTCCGTAAATAATCAGAAGTGTAAATGAAACAGGGAATAATAACATAAATGGAGACACGAATAACAGCAGTCCGCCCCCAAATATGGCCTTCATACGATTTTTAGGATGTAAATAGTGTGACACACAATAATATCCGATAAAAGAAACAAAAGACTGGACGAATCCATACGTTCCGAGTGCAAATTCACTTTTAGAAGCGGTATATACCCAAATCACGATCAAAAATATAAACGTTCCTTCACGGAATCCTTGAAAAAAGTGTGCTCTCAATAGTTGCAGCCAAGCTTTATCTCGCTTACGTTCTTGTAAAACCTTTCTAATACCGTACAGACCATCTGCTTTTCTCCTTTTTAAAAAAAAACTGATGACCACGGCTATCAAAAATAAAACCATTGAAATACTGAATATGGTTTCATACCCCAAATGTTTGTCCATCCTAGTAATGATATAACCTGCGCTCAGCGGTCCGATCATACCTGATATCGAATTTAAAACACCCAAATATCCGTTAAAAAAGTCTCTTGTCTCAGGTTCAGTAACTTCAAGAGTTAAAACATTAAATGCTAGCCAGTAAAATCCCAACCCAAACCCTAACATGGCTCCTAATAGGATTAGGTAATTACTCGCCATCGAACCCATAAAAAGGACTCCGATATAAAACATTGCAAGGATGAAAACTCCAATCCTTAATACGATGACGCGATCGATCTTTTTCGCAAACCAACCAGCAAAGTAGAACGCTATTGGCTGCATAACAACAATTGATAAGTTATAACACGCAATATCCGTGATCTTACCCGATTGCTTCCAAAGAAATATGTTAACAAATGTATTAGATAGAGCTGTACTTAACGTAAACAATCCACCTACAAATAACAACAAATACAAATCTTTAGGGTATTGGTCGGTATCCATGATTTTTTTGATTCTCATGATTTCGCCCCCTTACATTTCGTCGTTAGTGTCTTTCAAGACGATAGGAGCTATTCACTTTTAAGAAAATTGGATTTTTTTGCAAGGTTGGCTTCAATAAAGCTCTATAGAAGTAACCCTCTTACAATCTTGTGCTTTATCAACTTGAATAAGAAAAGAAATTATAATGAACGAATCAAAAAGCATGTGTAAAGTACAATATTTTACAAAGAAGGAGGGAACGAATTTGTTTCAGTATTGGATATTTGATCTTGTTGATCAACAACTCTTGTTTCAATCCTTACAGCGTTCTAAGAAAAATACTACAGACCATCGACTCCTTTGGTTTTTTCAGGCTAAAAACGTATTTGTTGTTCAGTCCACTGTTTCCTTTGGTGATGGCAACTTTACGTTAGATGAATTACTTGTAACATTATCTGATCATTATGAAATTCATGATAAAGGCATAATAAAAAGCCACTGGCATGCCAGCGGCTTAGTGACTTAGATTATTTAGCTTCGTTATAACGCTTTTTAACTTCATCCCAGTTTACAACGTTCCAGAATGCTGAAATATAATCAGGACGTTTGTTTTGGTACTTCAGATAGTAAGCGTGCTCCCAAACATCAAGTCCTAGGATAGGTGTTTTTCCTTCCATAACCGGAGTATCTTGGTTTGGAGTGCTCGTTACTTCTAGTTCACCATTGTTTACTACTAACCAAGCCCAACCAGAACCGAATCTTGTTTTCCCTGCGTTCGCAAACTCTTCTTTAAATGCATCAAGACTTCCAAATTTGTTGTTGATCTTTTCAGCAAGTTCTCCAGAAGGTGTGTTCGCTCCACCTGGTGCGATCACTTCCCAGAATAAGCTGTGGTTAGCATGTCCACCACCATTGTTTCTAACAGCGGTTTGGATGCTTTGTGGAAGAGCATCTAAATTCGTAAGAAGATCTTCTAAGCTTTTGTTTTCAAACTCAGCTTGACCTTCAAGAGCAGCGTTCAAGTTATCAACGTATGTTTTGTGGTGGCGACCGTGGTGGATCTCCATTGTTTCTTTGTCAATATGCGGTTCAAGAGCACTTGTTTCATAAGGTAATGCAGGCAGTTCAAATTTAGCCATGTTCATTTCCTCCTCATAATATGTAATAATTTATGTTCATTTTCAAGATTACTTGAAAAGTGAAACCATTTAATCAACTTACTTGTTTAGAAAGTATTCAACATGTTTACCTTATCAAATTTATAATGAACTTTCAATTCTTAAACACTCTACCCTTTTTAAACATAAAAAAACCTTACGACATGCATGTCGTAAGGTTTGATGTTATGTATGTATGGTGGCTCGAGACGGAATCGAACCGCCGACACGAGGATTTTCAGTCCTCTGCTCTACCGACTGAGCTATCGAGCCAAAAATTTTAAGAACCAAAATTCATTGGTTTTTATTCAATTACTGTGTCTCTTCCTCTACACGCTCACCCTGGGGTGTATACGTCGAGACAACTCGTAGCATACTCGTGCTGTAAAGCTCGTAGCTATCGAGCCAAAATAAATATGTAATGGAGGAGGTAGAGGGATTCGAACCCCCGCGGGTCGTTAAACCCCTGTCGGTTTTCAAGACCGATCCCTTCAGCCGGACTTGGGTATACCTCCTCGATTATGGTGGACCCTGTAGGACTCGAACCTACGACCAATCGGTTATGAGCCGACCGCTCTGACCAACTGAGCTAAGGGTCCAATGAAGTACTTATGTAAATGTTATGGGGCGGACGAGGGGAATCGAACCCCCGAATGTCGGAACCACAATCCGATGCGTTAACCACTTCGCCACGACCGCCATCGTGAGTAAAAAAACATTTTGGTAGCGGCGGAGGGAGTCGAACCCACGACCTCACGGGTATGAACCGTACGCTCTAGCCAGCTGAGCTACACCGCCAAAATGGCTCCACAGGTAGGACTCGAACCTACGACCGATCGGTTAACAGCCGATAGCTCTACCACTGAGCTACTGTGGAATAACGTCTTAACGTTTGTTAAGGACAAGAACTACTATAGCACGATGTCGCATTTAAAGTCAATAACATTTTAGAAATTAATCTAAACGAACACATGTGCTTTTTCAGAACAAAAATAATATAGCATGGTGGTCCATAATTAGCAAGCGAGTTTTATAGGACTTGGAAATAAAAATAACCAATCATGATGGCTTGTGTAAGCACTTTTATTAGTGTGGTGCCTATAAAGGCTAGAACTGTCCCTATGCCTATCGATACAGCAAGTTTGAGTCCTTTCCTCTGAAAAATCATTTCTGCTACTACAGCACCTATAAACGGGCCAAGCAAGATTCCTGCAACTGGAATAACAAATGGTCCCGCGATCAAACCGATCGTACTTCCCCATAGGGCAGCCTTCGATCCACCTTTCTTCTTTACGGCATATGCATTCCCTACATAGTCCACGATGAATAAACTGATAAATAATAGGACCTGTACAATAATGAAGAATGGTGTGAACGGTTCAAATGAAAAAGCAAGTCCATAAATAACAAAACCTGCGGCAAGAAATAATACACCCGGCAAGATCGGATAGATTAAAGCTATAAAGCTAACTAGAAAGGTTATACCTATAATGATCCAATATAAGATATCCATATGTAATTCTCCTTCATAAACAGTAGAACTAAAAAAACCAAGAGACTATCCTGCCTCTTGGTTTCATTCTACTTCTCTAATACAGCTTCTGCAATATTTACAGCGTGATCCCCTATTCTTTCGAGGTTACTGATGATATCAACAAACACGATACCAGCATTTCCGTCACACTGACCCTCATTCATCCGCATGATATGTTGCTTACGAAGCGTACGCTCCATCTTATCAATTTTGTCTTCTAAGCCTAAGACTTCAGTTGCTAGTTCTGCATTACCTTCTTCAAGTGCTTTAACTGCTTTATCTACCGTAGAGACAGTTAACGTGAACATTTCATCAAGGTCTTGTTTTGCCGTATCTGTTAAACGCACATTGTTACGTAATTGATAGTCCACGAGCTCAATAATATTTTCCATATGATCTCCAATACGCTCTATATCACGAGACGTATCCAATAGCATAGAGTGTTCGTTTGATTCGTGAGGAGTCAACGGATGAGCAGACAATTTGACCAAATATGCTGTAATTTGACGATCTAAGTTGTTAATCGCTTCTTCATATTGTAGGGCAAGGTCTGCATTCTTCTTGTCTTTTTCGTTCAGATAAGTAATCGCTTCTTTTAATCCGCTCTGCGAATAATTAGCCATTCGAATAATCTCTTGTTTTGCTTGTCTAATAGCTAATGACGGTGCTGTTTCCAATACAATTTCATCAAGGTGTTTAGCTTTGTATTCAATAAGAACATCTTCACCTTTAATTAACTTTGTTACGACGTATGCTAGTGCACCAATAAACCAGAATTGGATAAAAACGTTCGTTACATTAAAAGTTCCATGCGCAAAGGCAATCTGCATAGCAGGTTCTAAATCTAATTTTGTTGTTAAGAATTCAATATAGTGTCTAAAAGGAACAAGTATGATCAAGAAGATAAGCGTTCCAATTAGATTAAAGATAACGTGAGTAAGTGCAGCACGTCTTGCTGCAACAGTTGTTCCGATCGCTGCAAGAATAGCTGTGATCGTCGTTCCGATATTATCACCGAACAACACAGGAAGTGCAGCTTTTAAATCGATCATGTTTTGTGAATAAAGCTCTTGTAAGATTCCGATCGTTGCACTTGAAGACTGAACGATTACCGTAAATAACGTTCCGATTACTACACCAAGAATCGGATTATCACTCATAGAAACGGTTAAATCTTGAAACGATTGAAGACTGCGTAGTGGCTTCATACCGTCTCCCATTAGTTCAAGACCTAGGAATAGTGCACCAAAACCGAATGTAATCTGTCCAAAATAATTGTATTTAGGATTCTTAAAGAAGAAAATTAAGATCGAACCAACTGCAATGATCGGCAGTGCGTATTCTCCTACATCAATACCGATGATAAATGATGTAATCGTAGTACCGATATTGGCACCCATGATTACACCAATAGCTTGGCGTAATGTTAAGAAACCAGCATTCACTAGTCCGACAGTAAGAACAGTCGTGCCCGAACTACTTTGAATTAATACTGTTACAAATATCCCTGCTAAAACTCCCATAAAAGGATTTGTTGTTAATTTATCAAGTATTTCTCGTAATCGGTCTCCTGCAGAATTTTGAAGGCCATCTCCCATGTACTTAATACCAAACAAGAAGATCCCCAGTCCTCCGATAAATTGAAATAACATTTCTTGATAATTCAATGTTTACAGCTCCTTATAACTATCTTTTATCAACCTCCGCCATTATCTCCATTTGTGTTGTTTGTGTAAATAAAAATAGAGGATTTGTAACATTACCTTTACAAATGAAGGATATTGTCGAAAGCTATCCATTCATGTACACTAATGATGCTAACAATAAAAGGAGCTTTTCACATGAAATTACATATTCGTTTTGTCAAAAGTTTATGGTCGTTTAAATCTATCGCATCTTTTCGTTTCTTAGGGGTCGGCAGTACTATCATGTATGTATTATTGTTAACACTATTATGTATGATACCTGTATTCAGCTTATTTTTAGTTGGTCTTTTATCTAAAAATCAACCTCTAAACAATTTTGAGAGTTTTGGATTAAATGCTAATCAAATGCAAAACTTCGCTTCCACATTAGATGGCATCTTCCCTATCATTATTGCGGTAATATATGTCGTGATGTATGTAATCTTTTCAGGTATCTTGTTTTCTGGCGCTTCTATTCTAGCTGCCGTAATCATTCCAGTTGCACAACTTCTTAAAAGAAAACAATCTTACAGACACCTATGGGTATTATCTTGCTACTCCATCACCATTCCATCCGTGTTACTAACAGTACTATTCTTTTTTAATATCCATATCCCATATTCTTTCTTTTGGTTTTGGTTATTTGCTTTTCTCATATGTGTTCTCTCTATTACCAAGATACCTAGAAAAAAATAAAAAAGCGGCTAAAGGCCGCTTTTTTGAATTCTATTTAAATAATGATTTAATCGCTTCAATGATGGCCATAAAGAAATCGATAATCTTTTGGAAGAAAGACTGTGTTTCCTCGTCTTTTAAGAAATCACCAAGATTATTACTTATGTCTTTTAAGCCATTTTGAACTTGATCCCAATCGATATTAAGTTCTTTCATTTTATTGAACAACGCAAGCAATCCATTTAGTTCTTCTTGTGTTAATTCAATCCCCATATCTTTTGCAACTTTTTCTATTAAAGCTCGCAGATCTTCTTCTGATTGTACCGGATTTTTTGCTATTTCTTCTTTAACACGTGTCATCAACTCAGTGGCTTCTTTCGTTCCGATTCTTTCTCCCAGTTCGGCAGTCTTTACCATCTCTTCATTTGCCACTTGTTTTTGAGCTTCTGGAATCTCAATCTGTGCAGTAGACTCGTATGCTTTTATGATACCTGTTAAAGCTGCTGTTCCTGAAACTTCGAAGGGAGCTGTGACATAGATCTCTGCATCAGTCACACCAGCAGTCGTCAAAGCATTCATGTACATTTCTTCTGTTACCCAATTAATATTATTCGTCTTGACCGACAATCCTTGGTCTTTATCTCCAATTGTAATCTTTGTTGACGAGATCGCTTTTGAGCCGATTTGCGCTTTTGAAATATAGTTGCCTAAATATTGATGTTCTTCTTCGTTTGTTACAACTACAGATTCCACATCAGCAGGAACGTCCATTTCTTTTAAGAGTTCACTTTTTTGTTGTTCTGTTAAGTTCTCACCCAACGTTACAATAATGTCGCCAGGTGCAGCATCAGCGTACATTTTTAAAGGAGCAATAAATAGCGCTGCAACCATTATAGACAACAGAGCAAGTACTTTTGCTTTTTTCATTACATTCACCTCTCCAATCGGTACAACTACAAAGTTACGCAGAAATTTATTTTTTTCTGTCCTTCCTGCCTTTCCATTTTACACCATGCCAAAGAAAGAAGTCACTTTAAACTTGTCATAAAGAAAATGGACAAGCATATAGTAACATATGCGAAAGGAGAGGGAATATATGAAACGATTCATTAGAGTTTGTGTAATCATGCTTATCTTATATGTGGTAGCCTATGATTTAAAAATCGGGACACTCCCTCAGTCTAGTCCTGCCAACGCAGAAATACATAAAGAAAAGAAAAAAGAGAAGAATAAACAAAACTTTAAAACCTATGAAGTAACACCGGGAGATACTTTAATATCAGTTGTAGAGAAACTGAATTCAAATAACAATTATTCTATAGTCTCTATGCTAAAAGACTTTAAATCATTAAACCCTGAGGCGAATCCAGAGAATATACAAATAGGTAAATCCTACAAATTCCCTTTATATCATTAGTAAGTGAGGTAACATTACTTGTCAAAACAAAATGTTCCCTGCTAAAATGAACTGATGATAGGACAGAATAATACTGTCAATTTGAAAAAAGGAGCGATTCACCAATGAGTGAAATCACCCACCGTTCTAAAACAAGACCTGTAAAAGTAGGAAACTTAACAATAGGTGGAACGAATCAGGTTATTGTACAAAGTATGACAACAACAAAGACACACGATGTTGAGGCTACAGTAGCTGAAATCTTACGATTGGAAGAAGCGGGATGCCAAATCGTACGTGTTGCTTGTCCTGATATGCGTGCTGCAGAAGCGATCGCAGACATAAAGAAAAGAATTAATATTCCACTAGTTGTAGACATTCACTTTGATTATAAGCTTGCGTTAAAAGCAATCGAAGGTGGAGCAGACAAGATTAGAATCAATCCTGGTAACATCGGTCGTCGTGAAAAGGTTGAAGCTGTGGTAAAAGCTGCAAAAGAAAAAGGGATTCCGATTCGAATCGGTGTTAACGCAGGTTCTCTTGAGAAGAAATATCTTGAGAAGTACGGTTACCCTACAGCAGATGGTATGGTCGAGAGTGCTCTTCACCATATAAAAATTTTAGAAGATCTTGATTTTCATGATATTATCGTTTCTATGAAAGCATCTGATGTCAACCTTGCGATCGAAGCTTATGAAAAAGCTGCAAAAGCTTTTGATTATCCATTACACCTTGGGATCACAGAATCAGGTACACTTTTTGCAGGTACCGTTAAAAGTGCTGCTGGATTAGGTGCTATCCTTCATAAAGGGATCGGTAACACCGTTCGTATCTCACTGAGTGCAGACCCTGTTGAAGAAGTTAAGGTTGCACGTGAACTATTGAAATCATTCGGACTTCTTTCCGATGCTGCGACACTGATTTCTTGTCCGACTTGTGGGCGTATTGAGATCGATCTCATTTCAATCGCAAATGAAGTGGAAGAATATATTTCAAACGTACGTGCTCCAATCAAAGTTGCTGTACTTGGTTGTGCTGTTAATGGACCTGGAGAAGCACGTGAGGCGGATATCGGGATAGCTGGTGCCCGTGGTGAAGGATTGTTATTCCGTCACGGAGAAATCGTAAGGAAGATTCCAGAAGATCAACTATTAGATGAACTTAAAAAAGAAGTAGACATTTTAGCAAAAGCACATGAAGAAAAATTAAAAGCTGAAGCTGCGGCTCAGCAGGTATAAATTTGAAAAGCTCCCATCTTCGGGAGCTTTTTCTAGTTGCGCCATTAAGAGTCTCCATCTGACCGCGTCAAGGTTTCCTCTTTGCTCCTTCGTCTTCAAGTTTATGCTAACGAAGTGAACTTCCTCGTCGTATGCCTAGCAAGAAGCTTCTCATGTGGCAGATAGACAACTTAATGCTACAATCAACTTGCTATAGAAAGTAATAAGAAAACGTCTTAAAAGTAACTATCGTTTGTATTTATCTCTTTCCCTGTTGATTGAAGTGTAAGATGAGAGTTCCTTCACTAGGACAGGTGGACAGATGAGACACTTAGTAGTGAAACGTCCAAATGTGGCTCACCCCCTGCCCCGCGGAAATCGAGCAGCTGAAACGGAAATCAATTGCTTCCACCAGCTACAAAGCCTTCGAAAACTGCCTTTTTAAAAACAGCCTAATTCCATAAAAAAGAAGAAGCGGTAAGCTTCTCCTTTGCTCCTTTTTCCTTTAAAAGAATGGTGCAAAAAACAACGAAATGATAATGGATACGACACCTATGCCGATCGCCCAATTACCAAGCGAATGTGCACCTTGTCTTCTGGCAATGAATCCGACAATAATACCTGCTGCCCCAAACAACACAGGAAGGATGAACAAAGATAGTACAGACAAGATGATCGCGATGATCCCTGTCGCTTTACCTCCTGCTCTTTCCCGTGAATCTTCATGTTCGTGTTTGTGATGATCGTCATGATTTGAATAACGAGGTCTCTCGTTCTCAGGTAACGTCATCTCACTTCTTACAGGAACTGGTACAGCTTCTGCAGCCATCTCTTCACGAAATACCGCTTCGTTATTATTAATTGTACGGTCATCTCTCTCGTATGCCATGATGATTCCCCCTCTTATCGTGTTAAGGAGCGTTCTTATTATGGCATTAAAGTGACTTTTTCATAGATGTTAGTTTATGGGCATTGAAAAAGAGGCCTGTAATTGGCCTCTTTGCTTAATGTTTAGCTCTAAACGTATGACAACATGTTTCAGCTGTATCGTGGGCAGCATCTTTATGAGCCGCATCACCATGGAGGCTCCCATCTGCACTCATGTCAACAGACATATTTGCATGCTTGTCGATCTCTACAAGAATGGCATCAGCTACACAGTTGTTGCCTTCCCCCCAGTACGTACAATTCGATACATTACATTTAACTTCAGGCATAAAAAAACCTCCTTTCACTTTAGCTTGGCTAAATGAAAGGAGATACATACTCCATTCGTTGTAAAAAGTTTATTTTTTACAGGCTTCACAATATCCATAGATCTCAAATTTATGCCCTGTTACATTAAAACCGTTCAGTTCATTATCTAACACTTCCATCGGGCACGTATGAATGGACTTCGTACTTCCACAAGTCAGGCAGATCAGGTGATGATGATGTTCATTATGTGAACACGTGAACCGAAACTTTTTCTCGCCTTCCCATTCTGTTTCTTCAAGTAATTCTAGATCAACAAAAGTGGTTAAATTTCGATAGATCGTATCAAAACTAAGTCCAGGATACTTATCTTTGAGTGATTCTTGAACTTCTCTAGCCGTAAGATATCTCTTTTCACGAGCAAATAAGGAAAGAAGATCTTTTCTTTTTTCCGTATACTTATAGCCCTTTTCTTTAAGAAGGTCCATTGCCTGTTCGATCGTCATCGCAAATTTCACAAGTGACCCACCTTTCTGGAACCTGTAAATTTTTTATAAAAAATACTTAAGAATAATATAACAACCAAGCATAAAACAATCGTACCGCCTGATGCAAGATCAAGGTAATAAGATAAAAACATACCTGCAATGACTGAGATTTCCCCAAAAAGAACAGAGAGCCAAATTGCCTGTTTAAATCCTTTAGCGATTCGGATACTAGCCGCAACAGGCAACGTCATCAGCGCTGATACTAAGAGAATGCCAACAATTTTCATCGAAGCAGCAATGACTAGAGCCGTTATCGCCATAAAAGCAACCAAGATCCAGTTACTTCGAATACCAGATAACTTTCCTTGCTCCTCATCGAAAGATAAGACAAATAATTCTTTGTACATAAAAAATACAAATAAAAGAACAACAATAAGAATGGCAAAAACAGTCCAAACATCCGAACGCTTAACCGCAATGATACTTCCGAATAAATAGTTGAACAGATCTGTGTTGAAACCGTCTGCCATTGAGATAAAGATAACACTAAGTCCTATTCCAGCCGACATAATAATGGGTATAGCAAGCTCCTCATAGTGTTTGTACACTTTTCTTAGCTGTTCAATAAAAATAGCTCCGCCAACGGAGAAAGCCATCCCCATGTAGATGGGATTCGCGGCAGCAAAGAAGGAAGACCATTTTCCCAAAAGCAGATTAGCAGCAATACCTGCTAATGTGATATGAGACAATGCATCTGCAATTAACGCTTGCCTTCTTACCACAATAAAAACCCCTAATACAGGAGCAAGCAAACCAACCATAATTCCTGTCAAGAAGGCATTTTGTAAGAATTCATATTTTAAAAACGGTAACATGTGTTCCTCCCCTTACTCGTGACCATGATCATGGTGAAGAACATGAACATGATGACCATAAAAAGCAGATATATTTTCAGACGAACTTTCTTCAAACTCCTTCGTGTTTCCATGAAAATGTATCTGTTTGTTCAAACAAGCAACATCGGTTACATAATTCGTCATCACACCGACATCATGAGTCACTAAAACAAGTGTCATATGATTCTCACGGTGCAGTTCTTTGAGCATCTTATAAAAAGACTCTGATGACTCTGTGTCAACCCCCACTGTAGGTTCATCTAATATTAATAGTTCGGGATCACTGACAAGAGCTCGAGCTATAAAAATTCTTTGTTGCTGCCCCCCAGATAACTCCCCAATGTTCTGGTGTGCATATTGGTCCATTCCTACTGATTTTAATGCATCCCAAACTTTCTTCTTATCTGATGTTTTTAAGAATCTAAACAATCCTACTTTACCAAAAAGACCCATCGATACAACTTCGAAGGCTGTTGCAGGAAAGGCGGTGTTAAAGCTATTTGCTTTTTGTGAAACATACCCTACCTTGTCCCAGTCATTAAATTTATTTACTTTTTCCCCAAAAAGATACACGTTTCCTTCTTGAGGCTTTTGAAGGCCTAATATACATTTAATCAGTGTAGATTTACCTGAACCGTTCGGACCAACTAGTCCAAGAAAAGATCCTTTCTTAATCTCCATCGTTACATGTTGGAGAACATTTTTATCGCCATAATGAAACGATAAGTCATCTACACGAATGGCTATCGACCCTATATTGTTATTCATGATTAACCTCCGTGAGAAATTCAAAATAAGTAGTAATGAGTACGATTTAAACTGTCTCATAGTATACACGAATTATGAACAAAGTAAAACAACATGCTCTATGAGCATGTTTCAATTAATTTAAGTCATTCCTTTTACAAGACTCTTTACATGATATTGCAGGTCTTTTGGGCTGATGATCTTATCTGCTTCTCTCAAATATTCTTTGTCCAGAGTCGTTTCAACAGCTAAGCAAAAAGCTCCTGCTCGTTTAGCAGATTGTATACCAAGTGGAGCGTTTTCAACAACTAGCCACTCTGATGGCTGAAACGGATGTCCATCCATTGCTATTAGGTAAGGTTCAGGCGATGGCTTCCCTTCTTTGACATCATCTCCAGTAACAATTATATCAAAGGTAACAGGCAGTTTACTTAAAACTTCAGAAACAAATTCTCTTCTACTTCCTGTAACGACTGCAATAGGAATGTCCTCTTCACTCAAGGCCTTTAGTGTAGATACCGTTTCTTCTATAAAATCATATTGGGCGTGTTTCTTAAAATAATTTCTTTTTTGTACATATATACTTTCAATCAGCTCTTCGTTAACAACGACATTAGAATGGTTAAAAACATCTTTAATCGTTTTTTTACCAGGCATCCCTTCTCTTAAGTAGAAGATGAGCTCTTCATGGTCATATCCTTTTTCACCAAATGCATGACGCCAAGCCTCAACATGGTGACGCATCGTATCAACAATCACACCATCCATATCAAAACAAACTGCTTTAATACTCATACCTTTTCCACCTTTACCGCAAACTTCACTCTATGTATTATAATGCATGCACGATTAAAAACAAAAAGAAGCTGCGACGTTTATCAGCTTCTTTTTTTCCTCTTATTTTAATCCCTCTATAATGGTTTCTGTGTTCCATTCCATCATTTTCTTGTATGTGTCTCCATCCTTACCAGGCTTTCCTAAAGAATCCGTAAAGACCTTTCCTTTTATCGGAACACCTGTCTCTTTTGACACTGTTTCCATACTTCTTGGATCAACACTCGTTTCTACAAAAAGACCAGGAACATTTGTCTTCTTAATATAATCAACTAAGTTTTTGACTTGTTGAGGAGAACCTTGATTTTCAGAATTAATCTCCCACACATATGCTGTATCTATGTTATAGGCTTCTCCAAAATATTTAAATGCTCCTTCACTCGTAATTAAAACTCGTTTCTCTTTTGGAATGTTATTCAACTCTGCAATCGTCTTATCATGAAGTGTCTTTAATTCACCCATATATTTTTCAGCATTCTTTTTATAGTAGTCTTTGTTTTCAGGATCCTCTTTCATGAGTGCATCACGAATGTTCTCAACATACTTGATTCCATTCTCAATATTCAGCCATGCATGGGGGTCATATTGTTTTTCGAGACCTTTCGATTCGAGGTGGATCGCCTCCACACCTTCACTTACACGGTAAACCGGTGCATCTTTTCCATCTTTATCAGCCGTCTTCAGCAATTTATTAAACCACGAATTTCCTTCTTCAAGATTTAAGCCATTATAGAAAATGGCATCAGCATCCGTTGTTTTCAGTACATCTTCAGGAAGTGGATCATACTCATGTGGATTCGACCCGATCGGTGCTAAGCTATGAACTTCGACCTTGTCTCCTCCAACATTCTTAACTAAGTCATAGATAATAGAATAAGTAGCTACCACTTGAACCTTTTCTGAATCTTTTTCACCAGCACTGCATCCAGCTGCAGCGGCTAATAATGCCCCTGTTAAAACGAGCTTTGCTATTCTTTTAAACATACGTCTATCCTCCCTATTTCTCTAAAAGTTCCAGTCTGTTTTTTCTAGATTTGTACGCTTTCCAAACGATTCCTTGTGATGGGGAAAAGAAGAATGCGAGTGCAAACAGAAATGCTGAAACTAATACGATCGTTGCACCTGATGCCAAGTTATACGTAAAGCTAAAATACAACCCAAAGACAGATGATATTACTCCGATTGTTGCAGACAAATAGATCATGACCGACAATCGGTTCGTTAGGAGATACGCAGTTGCTGCCGGTGTGATCAGCATCGCAACTACTAAAACGATTCCTACCGTCTGCAGAGATGCAACCGTGACCATCGTTAATACGGCCATCAAACAATAATGAATCCATTTGTTTGGCAATCCATAGCTTTGTGCCATGGTTGGATCAAATGTTGAAACGAGAAGTTCTTTATAGAACAAAACAACCAGCCCTATCACTAATACACCAATTCCAAGTGTGATCCACATATCACTCATCCGTACCGCAAGAACATTACCAAAGAGAATGTGATACAGATCGGCAGAACTTTTCATCATCGTTATGATCACGATTCCTACAGCAAACATACTCGTAAACATGATACCTATGGCCATATCATGTTTGATCCTGCTGTTCTGACTTACATATCCGATCCCAATCGCAGTAAGGACTCCTGTTATCACAGCTCCAAAGAAAAAATTAATTCCTAGCATGTAGCTGATCGCAACACCAGGCAACACGGCATGAGAGATCGCATCTCCCATTAAGGCCATTCCTCTTAAGATGATGAAACACCCTACGATTCCACAAATGATTCCTACTATTACAGAAGTAAAAAGTGCTTTTTGTAAGAATTCGTATTGAAACAACGCTTGAAAAAATTCAAAGATACTCATGATGTTACGTTCACTCCTTTAGGCTGAAGAAATGAAAACTGATTAGCGTAAGCTTTTGTGATCACCTCAGGCTGAAGAACTTCTTCAGAAGCACCATAATGAATCATATTTTTATTTAGTAGCAGCAAATGATCGAAGTAAGATTCTGCTTTGCTTAGATCATGGTGTACGACCAGAATGGTTTTTCCTTCTTTTTTTAATTCTCGCAAAATATGAATAATCGTTTCTTCACTTGCCACATCAATTCCTACAAAAGGTTCATCGAGAAAGAATAACTCTGCTTTTTGAGCCAGTGCTCGAGCAAGGAATACCCTTTGCTGCTGTCCACCTGAGAGTTCGCCGATCTGTCGGTTACTGAATGTTTCCATACCTACTGTTTTCAAACATTCATAAGCCCATTCTCTATCACTTTTAGTAGGACGTTTAAACAATCCTAGTTTCGGATACGTTCCAAGAAGAACTACGTCAAATACTGTGATTGGAAAATCCCAGTCGATATCTGAACGCTGTGGAACATAAGCGATTTTTTTTCTCCATTTTTTGAGCGACTCTCCGAATATTTGAACCTCACCTTTGTCTTTCGGTATTAAGTGTAAAGCGGCTTTCATCATAGTTGATTTACCTGCACCGTTCGGTCCGATGATTCCAACTAAACTACTTTTATCCACTGAGAATGAAATATCTTTTACTACTTGATTTCCTAAGTAAGATACATATAAGTGATCGATCTTTAATGCTTCATCCATTGAAAAAGACCTCCTTTTTCGTTCAGTAACTTTTTTTGCTCAAGCGCAACTTTTAATTAAAAAAATAATCCCTTCACAATTGTATGAAAAGAATAGAAGGAAAGTGAATAATTTTAAAGAAGAAAATGTTTCCTTTAGGCAACTTTTTTACTTAAGTCAAATTATATAGTGTGGACACAAGATTGTAAACGATTTTCTCTAGCCATATTTCTACATTTGCTATATAATCAACTCTGGCAGGAAACTGCTGGGTGGGAGAGGGATGTTTTTAAGATTTAAGGAAGGAAAAAATGGAACAAAATCAAGTTTCACTAAAGAAAGAAGTACTTGCAGGGATCACCTCATTTTTCACCATCGCTTATATTATTGTCGTTAATCCGCTAATATTAGCAGATGCTGGGATGCCCTATGAGGGGGTAGTTCTCGCTACGATCCTTACTTCTGTAGTTGGTTGTCTGATCATGGGGCTGTATGCAAAGGCTCCGATCGTATTAACGCCGGGCATGGGGGTAAACGCGTTCTTTACTTACACCATCGTGCAAGGTATGAATTTAAGCTGGCAAGAAGCTCTTGCAGCTGTCGTGATGTCTGGGATATTCTTTTTAATCGCAGCTTCGACACCTTTAAAGGATATACTTTCCAAAAGTATTCCTCAATCATTGAAACATAGCATTACAGTAGGTATTGGCTTGTTCTTAACGTTTATTGGGTTACAAAAGGGCGGAATCATAGAAGCGAGCTCTGCGACTTTTGTAAAGTTAGGACATTTAGATCGTCCCGACGCTATCCTGACGGTAATCGGCCTTTCGGTAACACTGGCTCTGTTTTTAAAGAACGTAAAAGGTAGTTTCTTAATCGGGATTGCTCTAACAACTCTTATCGGGTTTTTTATGGGTCATACTCAAGAAGTGAAAGGCATGTCTGATGGTTTCTCTTTTAAGCCGTTTGGAGAATTGTTTTTTGCCTTTGATTTTTCAGGAATAACAGAGCTTTCCTTCTGGATTGCAACGTTCTCATTAACTATGATTATCACATTCGAGAACATGGGATTGTTATACGGTCTATTGCCTGATCAAGAGAAGTTTCCAAAAGCTTTTCAAGCAAACGCAGCTTCATCTATCGTTTCCGGATTATTTGGAACAAGTCCAACGATCTCAACCGTAGAGAGTGCGTCTGGTATTCAAGAAGGCGGCAGAACAGGAATCACAAGTATAACAGTTGCTGTGTTGTTCTTCTTATCCATGTTTGCAGCACCTTTCATTGCCTATATTCCTGATGGGGCTATTGCTCCTATCTTAATTATCATTGGCGGGCTGATGGTTCAGCAGATTCAGCATATTCCTTTTGCTGATTTTACAGAGATGTTTCCAGCATTTCTTATCATTGCGTTAATACCTTTAACATACAGCATCGTGGATGGACTTGCATTTGGATTTATCGCATATCCACTTGTTAAATGGATGTCAGGTCAGAAGAAACAGGTGACAGCACCCATGTATGTAATCGCCTTTTTATTCTTTATGAATTTTATTCTTCATACAATTGTATAAAAATATAAACAAAAAGACTTTGGACAATATTCCAAAGTCTTTTTTTAGCACTTTCTTCACTTCTTCCTCATACAATGAGAAAGTCGGGAGGGATTTCTAAATGAATCCAATCATTGTTCATTTTGTAAATCAGAAACTTAATTCGATCAGTCCGAACGAGCTGATCTCACTTGCCGCGCAATATCAGCTTCCCATTTCACAAAAAGAAGCCGTACAGATCGTAAACATATTGCGAAGGCAGACGATTGATATCAAAAATCTATCACAGCGTAAGATGATCATTGCTACCATCGCAAAAGAAGTTAGCCCTGAAAAAGCGAACTATATCCAATACTTAATTCAAACGTATATTGATCGGTAAAACAAAAAGCCGCACAGATGTGTGGCTTTTTCATTTTAACTTCTTTTAGTGAAGAAGTTATGCTTGTAATAACTTGTTCTGAAGTTCTGGATCGAACGTTTTAGATTTGATCATTTCGATCTCTAATTGATATGGAGGTCTTTTGTTATTTTTATCTGTACCTACATAAGGTGTTTCAAGAATTTTAGGGATATCCTTAAATTGTTCGTGATGAACGATGTAATTTAAGGCATCAAAGCCGATATGTCCAAAGCCGATGTTTTCGTGTCTATCTTTGGCAGCACCCGTTACATTTTTGCTGTCATTGATGTGGAAAACTTTAATACGATCGATTCCGATCAACTTATCAAACTGGTTCATTACTCCATCAAAATCATTAACGATATCATAACCAGCATCGTGTGTATGACATGTATCAAAACAAACAGAAAGTTTTTCGTTTAACGTTACACCATCAATGATCTGAGCAAGTTCTTCGAATGTTTTACCACATTCAGATCCTTTACCTGCCATTGTCTCTAGTGCGATTTGAACATTCTGCTCTTTTGTTAAAACTTCGTTAAGTCCTTCGATAATTTTCTTGATTCCAATCTCAGAACCTTCACCAACATGTGCCCCCGGATGAAGGACGATCTGTTTTGCTCCTAGTGCGTCCGTTCGTTCGATCTCTCTTCTTAAGAAATCGACTCCCAGCTCGAATGTTTCAGGTTTCACAGCATTTCCGATGTTGATGATATACGGTGCATGAACAACGATATCAACGATACCATTCTCGATCATGTGTTTCGTTCCTGCTTCGATATTAAGGTCTTCAATTTTTTTTCGTCTCGTGTTTTGGGGTGCACCTGTATAGATCATAAAAGTGTTGGCACCATATGAAACAGCTTCTTCACTCGCAGCGAGAAGCATTTTTTTACCGCTCATTGAAACGTGAGATCCTAGTTTAATCATATTTTCCCCTCTTCCCTAACCTACTATCGGATGTTTCTTCTTTTCTTCTTCATTAGTTTCTTTTTCTGTTCGTCCATCTTTTTCTTATAACCAGGCTTTACTTTGCGCGGTTTTGGTACATAAACGCCATCTTGCTCTTTTGCACCCGTACTTTTCTTGCTCGGTTTTACAGGTACCCATTCACCGTTCTTATATTGTTCGATGTGGAAAATGATTTTTTTCTCTTTTAACTTTTGAACAGAATGCTGATCTGTCTGCTCGTAAAGAGATGCACAGATTCCTGACATTCCTGCACGACCTGTTCTGCCTGCTCTATGCACATAAAAATCGAGGTCCTTTGGAAACTCATAGTTGATGATGTGGCTGACACCTTTGATGTCAATTCCACGAGCTGCCAGGTCAGTTGCTACAAGGAACTGAAACTCAGCTTTTTGAACGCGTTTCATGATGTTCTTTCTTGTACGTGGTGGAATGTCACCATGAAGACGTTCAACACTCATCCCTTCCGCACTCATAGCATCTGCGATCTCATCGACTGCTTTTTTTGTATTAGCAAATATAATCGCAAAATATGGATTATAGTTTCTTGCTGTTTTGATCAGCGTAGGAAGTTTGTCATTGTGTTTTGTTTGTATGAGAACATGCTTGATATCTTTTGCAGTAATATGCTGAGGTTCAACGTGAACGTGTTTAGGATTCTGCATATATTTTTTCAAGAACGGCTGCAGCTTTTCTGGAACTGTCGCAGAGAACACCATCATCTGAAGTTCGTTCGCCATACGAGAAGCGATTAGATCTACATCTTCGATAAAGCCCATATCGAGCATCTGGTCAGCTTCATCTACTACGAGCATGTTCGCTGTAAAGACAACTAGCTCTTGAGCATTTACCAAATCTTTAATACGACCTGGTGTCCCGATCACTAATTGAGGGACTGTTTTTAGTTTTTCTGCCATACGCTTTCTATCCGTTCCACCAACGATTGATTTTGCACGGATTTGCTTATCTTCTGGCATATGCTCAGAAATCTTTAAAAACTCATTGTAGATCTGCTGTGCTAATTCACGAGTAGGAGCTGTGATCACAGCTTGAACCTCGTCTTTTGTGATATCTATTCTATGCATTAGTGGCAACAGGAACGCAAATGTCTTTCCTGAACCTGTTTGCGATTGTCCGATCATGTCTTGTCCGTTAATAATTCCAGGAATAACACGCTCTTGAATATCAGTTGGTCTTTCAAATCCAATACCACTTAAAGCGGTCTGGAGCGATTCGTTTATTTTTAACCGTTCGAACGGAGATTTCATACGCTCACCTTTTCTTTTCAAATATAAATTCTTCACTTTTAGTATTATAGAGTAAGTTTTGCATTTAAGCCAACCATCCTGAAGATTAATAAGAAAACAGGGATAAATATCACACATGTTTTTCTAATTTCATATTCTATATATGAGCGTATTATTTTGGAAAGGAGGGGGAATTATGCAGCCTTTTTATAGATATCCAAATCAACCTCAGCATCCTATGCAACCCTTTCAAGTAAATCCTTATCTTCAAAATATGAATGGGATGAATGGTATGCCGCGTCAGATGGGTTCTGTTGACAGATTCTTGGGGACGATTGGCAGCGGTGGAAGTATAACAGGTGGAACAAGTGTGTTTACGATGTTGAACAACGTACAAAAGGTCTTAAAAGTCGCTGAGACGATGGGACCTATGATCAAACAATATGGTCCCGCAATGAGAAATCTGCCTTCCATCATGACAGCTCTTAAAGATTTCCAAAGCGGTTCGAGCTCAAAGGCAGAGAAAGATTCTGAGGCAGATACCTCCGAAAAACCGGAAAACACAGATCAAGCCACTGAAACGAATGAAAATGATGATGCTAAAAAAACCGTTGTAAAGAAAAATGAAAAGAAAGAAAAAAAGAAAAAAGAAGCAGAAGAAAAGGTGGTTGTGGCTGGACCAAAATCTACAACAACAGCCACAGAGCCCGAGGCGATACCATTGATCAAAAAAACGCCAAACGCAACAAAAGCTGTACCGTCAACACCTAAAACAAACGTACCTAAAGGCTACCACCTATCGGGGCCTAAACTATATGTATGAGTATAGTGTTTGAGTTCTTATGGTCTCTCCTTTATAATAAACACATACAGAAGTAAATCTCCCAAGACAGCATAGATCTCTGTGCTGTCTTTTATATGAAATAAAGGAGAGATCCAATATGGAAATCGTTAAAATATCTCCACGAGGATATTGTTATGGCGTAGTGGACGCAATGGTCATGGCTCGCCAAGCCGCTAATGATCCGACATTACCAAGACCCATCTATATACTTGGCATGATTGTTCACAATAAACATGTGACAGATGCATTCGAAGATGAAGGGATCATTACCCTCGACGGTGCGAACAGACTTGATATTATTAAAAACATTGAATCAGGCACAGTTATCTATACGGCTCATGGTGTTTCACCAGAAGTGAGACGCATTGCTCATGAAAAAGGCTTATATGAGATTGATGCTACATGTCCTGATGTAACAAAAACACACGATCTTATTCGTGAAAAAGAAAAAGAAGGCTATGAGATCATTTATATTGGGAAAAAAGGACATCCTGAGCCAGAAGGCGCGATTGGGATCGCCCCTCATATCGTACATCTTGTAGAAAACACAGATGATTTGGAGTCGCTAGATGTTCAAAGTAAAAAGATCCTGATTACAAATCAAACAACGATGAGTCAATGGGATGTAGCTGAACTTATTAAGCTTTTACTCATGAGATACCCTTCTGCAGAGGTTCATAAAGAAATTTGTTTAGCTACTCAAGTGAGACAAGAAGCTGTAGCAAATCAAGCCGGCGATTGTGATCTAGTACTTGTAGTAGGCGATCCTAGAAGCAATAACTCAAATCGCTTGGCGCAAGTTTCAGAAGAAATTGCTGGTACGACAGCTTACCGAATTTCTGACGTTTCAGAAATCGATCTTGCATGGTTAGAAGGGGTTAAAAAGGTTGGAATTACTTCTGGTGCTTCTACCCCAACTCCTATCACAAAAGAAGTAATCGATTTTCTCAAAAATTACGATGAACAAAATGAAGAAACATGGAAAAAAGAACGTAAAGTCACATTAAATCGTATTCTTCCAAAAGTAAAAGAGAAAAAATAAATTCAAATGAAACAGAGCACTCTTCAGCCAGAGTGCTCTTTCTTTTAGGCGTTTTCGTATTTTTTGTCACACTGCTTCTTGCTTTATTTGAAGAGTAGCCCACCATAGATCGTCTCCTTGACGGGAAAATGTAATTTGATATTTTCCGCTATGGAAGGTTAAAAACTGGCGGTCGCTGCTTTTATCAACGGGTTGTTGGTTCATGTTCTTCATAATGTTATCTCGATTTGTAGACAACTCTATGCTGATTGAATCTACCACGTTATCTTGAGAGATGCCTACTCTTACATCTATTCCTTCATATTGATAAGTGTGGATGGTAACACCATCTTCGTAGGTTTTTGTGGATAAAGGTTTGCCTGTTTTCCTTTCGTCCACCTTCTCCCCGATTATGAATGGTAAAGGGCCTACTGCTCCTCGTTCAAAACTCGATACCAGCTCTGCATTCAAAACTACATATTTCTTCTCTATTTTTTCTGCTTCTGCTTCTGTTTCCTTTTCCGCATCATTTATCACTTGATTGTCCACTGCGATACTCTCTGGCGCAAACTCTTTATGAAATTTGTTGATCACTGTTATGTTCAGAATCAGAAATAGGATGATAACCACTAAAGAAGTACCTATTTTTGTTTTTTCATACTTGTTAGTCATGATGTTTAAACTTGTTGAAGTTTTCAAACCCTTCAGCATAAATTGAGCCGCGATTAAACATAAACAGAAGAATAGAACTGGAATGAGTATCAAATATGGTCGAATTAAAATTTGATTGTAATAGGCACCGATCATGCCTGACCATTCGTTTGAAACGGAGGTAGGTATGAAATCTCCAATACCTATTGTATATTCTCGTAAAACGGTTCCTCCAAAAAACATCCTCAACATGCCTAAATGCGAAAAGAGAATTAACACAAACATCAGTTGCGAGATAAAGATGTAGGTAAGTTTTGGTGTAAGGTGTGGTCGAATATGTCTATAAAACACATGAAATCGATTTCCTCCCAAAACTCTTGCACCTGTAATGAATTCCTGTTTATTGATTTCTTTTATCTCAGAAGAAAACATGACGGACGTAACCGGAACAGCTAAAATTGTCATGATGATGATTTGATAAATGCCTTTTTCCCAAAAAGTTAACGAGCTTGATACGGATATCGGATAAAGAATAAAAAAACAGAGCAACGCGACTGGAACATATTGAAGAGCTTCAGAGAGTCCAACAAATCCATTTCGAATCCGGTTCGGTGCTAGATAAAGAAGAAAACCTCCTATATACGAAAGGATCAGCCTCAACAAACTTATGAATAAAGCAAGGCCAAGTGTATATTTTGCTCCAGCAATGATTCGGTAGAACGTATCAAATCCAAATTGATCGGTCCCAAACCAAAAACGAGATGAAGGATCAAATGATGCTTTATCAATAGGCGTTTTTCCATCTTCATCATAAATTACTTCCGTTTGTGGTATGAGCCCATCAAATTGAAAATGATGATAAAAGCTTAAGAAAAGCAAAGAGATCAAAAAGCAAAATCCAATCGCAAATAATGGTTCTTTCATTGGCTTTGTAAACTTTCTTACCGAGAATGCCGCTTTTTTACACACATAGAGCCACTTTTTCATGCTCATAAGAAGAGAATCTAAAGAGAATTCTTGTTTCTCTGTCTCTATTTTTCGGGATAGCCATTCACCTATACAAATAAAAATGAATAGAGGAACAAAGATTAGAATACAGAACAATGAAAATAAAACAGGAGTCCCATAAGTGAAAATAAAATTAGTAATCCCAAAAATGTTAAACAATAATTCTACGACTAAAAGGTTGGATACCATAAACCAAATAATGACTTTTGATTGAAAGAATAGACTCTTAAACGCCCTAGGCAGAATATGATAAAAGAGAATATGAACTCTAGTCAATCCTTTCCCTTTCACGGTCAGGATATAGTTTTCTTCCCATTCTTGTTCAATATGAAAGAGAATCGTTCGGAACATAACAACCAAAGGTAATATCGTTAAGCACAAAATGGGAATGAAGTAAGGCTGCTCTAGCGATGAGGAAGCGACAGGAAAGAGCAAAGTATGGGTTTGTTTAAAATACCAAATCACTAAAAACTGAATGGCTACTCCAACCATCACATCCGGGATTGATTCAATTACAAACAACACGGACTTTATTGTTTTGTATAGAAGCTCTGGAAGCAAGGAAACGATGAAACTAAGCACAACGGAAATAAATAATGCGATAAAAAAGGCTGAAAACAGGAGAGCCATCGAATATAAATACGGATCCCAAACGTAAGGAAAAACCATACGTTCAGTCGTTTCAACAATATACGTCATGTTCATAGGATGTAATAGATCGTTGAAAATGGTTGTTAATCCTTCTATGTATTTTGATAGTTGGAATGAAGCTCCAATAAATGCAAATGGTACAGCACTTATGAGGATAATGCCCACCAGTGAAAGAATACCCTTCACAAAAAATGAACGTAACATAATTTCCCCTTTCTTACGTCATGATTTATTTTGTTGTAAATATATTACATTTTATTACAATTATTACATAATGCATTGACCTTGCCTAGTAATAAATTTTATGTATTTTCGTTTGAGAGCAAGCAACCTCGAACGAAAATCATTTCCTTTTAAAAGCAAAGAAGTTCGCGAAAACAGCTTCTAGAAAAGAGCATAAAAAAAGTAAAGCTGCTAAAAAACAGCTTTACTTGTTATGTTTTTATTTTAAGCTCTTTCTAAAAGATTGTTACTATTGCGTACTGTCTCCTATGCTCGATGATTGGAGTGCAAGGTGTGAGACTCCTGTGGGACAGGCGGGCAGGTGAGATATTTAAACGTAAAACGTTCAAATGTGGCTCACCGCCTGCCCACGGAAAGCGAGCAACCTGGAACAGAAATCATTCACTTTCAAAAGCAACAAAGTTTGCGAAAACAACCTTAATTTATTACATATAGGTAAATGGGTCAGTCGCTAATTGAGATTCAACTACAAGAGTATCGTAATTTTTGGTCTTGAGTTCATGAGCCATTCTTTTTTTGAGTTCTCGTTTCATGATCTGCTCGATATGATGGCCTGCATCAACGATTGTAAGGCCATCTTCTTGTGCATCGTGTGCGTTATGGTAATAGATATCTCCCGTAACTAACACGTCAGCACCCTTTCGAAGAGAGGGAAAGATGTATTTGTTACCGTCTCCTCCAACAACTGCTACTTTTTTTATGGTCGTCTTTTTTCCTTTAATAACCCGGAGACCTTCTATATCAAATACTTTTTTTACATGAGTAACAAACTCTTCGATACTCATCTCTTTAGACAACTTTCCGATCTTCCCAATTCCAAGTTCGTTTCCATTATTCAATAGAGGATAAAGATCATAGGCTACCTCTTCGTACGGATGTGCTTTTTTCATCGCAGCTACAACCGTTTGTTGAAGAGATTGGGGCATAATGGATTCAATTCTCACTTCTTCAACCTTTTCTAACTGTCCTTCTGTTCCTATAAAAGGCGTCGTACCTTCTAATGGGATAAAAGTTCCCGTTCCCTCACTTGTAAATGTACAATGACTATAATTCCCGACATGACCCGCTCCAGCATTTCCGATTGCCTGTTTTACTTGCTCTTGATGGGTACGTGGTACAAACACAGAAAGCTTGACAAGTTTATCTTCATAAGTCGGTGAGAGTACTTCACTGTCCTGTAGCTGAAGCTGATCAGCAAGCCAATCATTTACACCTGATGCAGCTACGTCGAGATTGGTATGAGCGGCATAAACTGCGATATCATGTTTAACCAGCTTTTCAATCACTCTTCCTTTTGAAGTGCTTGTGTCAATTCTTTTTAAAGGACGATAGATCAATGGATGATGTGCAATGATCAGATCTACATTCCCTTCTACTGCTTCATCTACAACTCGTTCTAATACATCAAGGGCAATCATCACCTTTTTTACAGGCTTATTTAGTGTACCGACCTGTAATCCAATAGGATCACCTTCCATTGCCAGCTTTTTTGGAGCAAAACTTTCCAAAAGAGAAATGATATATTGTCCGCTTGCTGCTTTACTCAAATGATCCACTCCTCTAGTAACCTAAGGTTTCTTTCTAATTCTTTTCGTTTCTGTTCTGCAGCTAAACCTTGACTGTTTTCCATCTGACTCAAAATTGTTTTCCATTGTTTGGCTTCCCGAACCCATTTTTCTTTAAACGCTTCGTTCTGTTTTTTTAATAAAAAAGGACCGAATAAAATCTCAGCTTCCTTATTTTTAGTGTAAGGTTGATTCCCTGTTCGATCAGCAACAAGAATTTCATAAATCTTTCCATCTTCTTGTATGATCTCTTCTTCTACCAACACCCAATCTTCTTTTAACAACCAGTTTCTAACGTTACGCGCTCCGATATTCGGCTGAAGAATGAGTCGCTCAGCACTCCCTAACTTTTCTTTTCCTTTTTCAAGAATGGAAGTAATGAGAGAACCTCCCATCCCACATATGGTTACCACTTCTGCTTCATTCGAATGCAATACTGACAGACCATCACCTTTTCTTACTTCAATCATGTCGTTTAATCCGTCTAATTCTACCTGTTCTTTAGCCGATAGGTAAGGACCATCCGTAATTTCTCCCGCAATGCCTTTTTTAATCACTTTTCTTAGCCCCAAAAAGCAAGGCAAATAAGCATGGTCAGATCCAATATCTGCCAAGATCGTATCGTTTGGTACATAGGAAGCCACTCTTTCCAAGCGCATTGATAATTTTTCAGAATTCATGTTTATCACCGTTTCATTAGTTTGTTTCACTCTTAGTATTCGTTAGATACTTTATTTTTTTGCAAAGAAAAAAGCCTCTTGTCAAAATAACAAGAAGCTCTTCTATTTTATTTTTTTTCTGCTAACCAATCAACTAGTATTTTAGCTTCTTCACCTTTTACTACACCAGCTGGCATTCCACCTGGTTTACCGTTTTTGATAATATCAGCAATTTCTTCAGGCTTATACTTGCCACCAATCTTATCAAGTGCTGGTCCTGTTCCACCTTCAAGATTTTGTCCATGACAAGAAGAACAGTTTTGTTTAAAAATAGCTTCCGGATCCATAGCAGCCTTTTCTTTATTTTCACTAGCCGTATGAATTTTGTTGATACCATATCCGCCCATTGTAAGCATAAGAACAATTCCAATAACTCCAATAATGGCAAAAGGAATGAGTGGATTACGTTTCATGCGAATTCCTCCTTCGTCTGTACACTACATGTGTTGTGATCTTGATAAACTTAATATGTATAGTAAACAATCCATAACCTATTGTACTGTAAAAGCGTTTACTTGGGAAGTACAAACTCTATTTTTCCCAGTTTTGTCACAGCATTAACTTTTTAAACTTTTTTACCTAACTTATGTAGATTCAGTCATTTGTTCCTGAGAGGAAATACAAAAAAACAAAAAAGCCACACTACTGGTGGCTATTCGTGTATAACTGAAAGTGTCTCAATCGCTTGTTCTCGAAGCTTAAATTTTTGTACTTTACCAGAGGCCGTCATCGGATATTGGTCTAGAAAAAGATAGTATTCTGGAATCTTAAATTGCGAGATTTTCCCTTTGCAATATGCCTTCAGTTCATTTTCAGAAAGTGTTTGACCTTCTTTTAACTGAATGCATGCTGCTACTTTTTCTCCAAATTTCTTATCGGGCACACCGATCACTTGTACATCAAGGATAGATGGATGAGAGTAAAGAAATTCTTCTACTTCTCTCGGATATACGTTCTCACCACCACGTATGATCATATCTTTTAAGCGCCCTGTGATTTTAAAATAGCCTTCACGATCAACAGTGGCAAGGTCGCCCGTATGGAGCCATCCATCCACATCGATCGCTTCTGATGTCGCTTCAGGCATCTTGTAATAACCCTTCATGACATGGTACCCTCGTGTACAAAGTTCTCCTTGTTCATCAGGACCCACTTCTTTATTTGTTATCGGATCGACTACTTTTGCTTCTACTTGAGAATGCTTTTTCCCAACCGTTTCAACTCTGCGTTCGATCGGATCATCTGTTCTTGTCTGAGTGATAACAGGAGAAGATTCTGTCTGTCCATAAGCGATCGTAATCTCTGACATTCCCATCTTTTCAATCACTTTTTTCATTACTTCTATCGGACAAGGTGACCCTGCCATGATCCCTGTACGAAGTGTTCCTAGATTATATGAATCAAAATCGGGAAGATTCAATTCCGCGATGAACATGGTCGGAACTCCATGTAACCCTGTACACTTTTCATTTTGAACGGTCTCTAATACTTCCTGAGGATCGAATTGGACAATAGGTACCATCGTAGCTCCTACTGAAACGGCAGCAAGGGTTCCTAACACACAGCCGAAACAGTGAAAGAAAGGAACAGGAATGCACAATCGGTCTGCACTGCTTAAATTCATGCTATCCGCTATTTGTCTCGCGTTATTTACAATATTGTAATGCGTCAACATGACCCCTTTTGGAAACCCTGTCGTTCCAGACGTGTACTGCATGTTGATTACATCATCACAATGAAGAGATGATTCTCTTCTTTGAAGATCTTCATCAGATACGACATTCCCAGCTTCCAACATATCTGAGAAAGTCTCATAAGATGAAGATTCAGCATCCAGTTGAATAAAATGTTTCAACACAGGAAATTCCGCTAATCGATCTTTAACGGAATCTACCATATCTTTGTAAGAAGTAGTACGAAATTGTTCAATAAAGAACAACGCTTTTGCATCAGACTGCTTCAATAAATAATCTAATTCTGACGATTGATAATTCGTATTGACCGTGACTAAAACAGCACCAGCTCTGGCTGATCCGAATTGAAGAAGCAGCCATTCGGGTACATTTGTAGCCCAAACAGCTATATGATCCCCTTTTTCAATTCCCATTGCCATCAGACCCTTGGCAACTTTAGTCGTTAACTCATAAAATTCTTGATAGGTGTAGCGAATTCCTAGTTTGCTGTAAACCATAGCTTCTTGATCCTTAAGTTTCAACGCTTGCTTCCTTAAACAATCCCCTACAGTTACTTTCATTAGTTCAGCCATAATCCACCCCATCACTTGGTCTTTTAACGATTGTTAGCAGCCGATCTCTCTTGCAATTACGATACGCTGGATCTCTGATGTACCTTCTCCGATCTCGAGAAGTTTTGCGTCTCTAAAATAGCGTTCCACATGATAATCTCTCATATAGCCGTTACCACCATGAATTTGAACGGATTCAGAACAAATCTGCATACATGCTTCAGAAGCATATAATTTTGCCATCGAAGCTTCTTTTGAGAATTTCTTACCTTGATCTTTTAGCCATGCCGCTTTATAAACCATTAATCTCGCCAATTCGATCTTCATCGCCATATCAGCAAGCTTAAATTGAATCGCTTGGAATTTAGAAATGGATCTTCCGAATTGTTTCCGCTCTTTCGCATAGGTTAGAGCTTTCTCATAGGCCGCCTGGGCAATTCCTACTGCCATCGCACCAATACCTATTCTTCCTCCATCCAAAGTCACCAAGAACTGTTTAAAGCCGTCTCCGCGCTTACCTAAAAGATTTTCTTCTGGCACTCTAACGTCTTCCATAAAAAGTTCAGTGGTATTAGAAGAATGAAGACCCATCTTCTCGTAGTTATCGATAACACGGAATCCTTTAGCATCGGTCGGTACGATGATCGCTGAGATTTCTTTATCGTTACCACTTCTATTAGTAATCGCGGTTAATGCTAAGTGCTTGGCATAGCTCGCATTCGTGATATAACATTTTGAGCCGTTAATCACCCATTCCCCGTTATCCGTTTTCGCAGTTGTTTCCGTACCACCTGCATCAGATCCAGCATTTGGTTCTGTTAATCCGAATGCCCCGAGAGAATCACCTGTACAGATTGGTGTTAAATATTTTTCTTTTTGTTCGTGCGTACCAAATAGATTCAAGGGAGCTCCACCTAAAGATACATGTGCAGAATATGTAATTCCAGTAGATCCACAAGCGCGGCTCAGTTCTTCTACAGCAATGGCAAAACTAACCGTATCAGCCCCACCTCCACCGTATTCTTCTGGAAAAGGCAGACCCATCATTCCTAATTTAGAAAGCTTTTGAAAAATTTCTACCGGGAATTCTTTATTTTTATCTCTTGCTTCAGCTCCCGGTGCTACCACTTCATCTGCAAATTCTCTCATCATTTTTTGAATCATCAACTGCTCTTCTGTTAATGTAAAATTCATGGTTGCATCCCACCCTTTAATAATTTTACGCCTTTTTTGTATGCGCTTACATATTTATTATAGATATAAAGGCTGAATTTTTACAAGATTTAAAGAATTTTTAATTTAATATATAGAAGAATAAGCAAGCAACAAAAAGAATTTCGTAGAAAAAGCAATGGCAAAATGAGTTTTTGAGGAGTTTGCATTGAGGTGGAATAATAAGTAAAATAAAAGAAATAAAAAAAGCTTGCCCAGAATCGGGCAAACTTTCTATTCTAAAAAGTCTTTTAATCGTTTACTTCTGCTTGGATGGCGGAGTTTACGGAGTGCTTTCGCTTCAATCTGACGAATACGTTCGCGCGTTACGCCGAACACTTTACCAACTTCTTCAAGGGTACGAGTACGTCCATCATCAAGTCCGAAACGGAGACGTAGAACGTTTTCTTCACGATCTGTCAGCGTATCTAGAACATCTTCAAGCTGTTCTTTCAATAGCTCATAGGCCGCAGCTTCTGATGGAGCTAATGCATCTTGATCTTCAATAAAATCACCTAAATGGGAATCGTCTTCTTCACCAATTGGCGTTTCTAATGAAACTGGTTCCTGTGCGATCTTCAAAATCTCACGAACCTTCTCAGGTGTTAGTTCCATCTCAGCACCAATTTCTTCAGGGGACGGTTCACGCCCAAGATCTTGAAGTAGCTGACGTTGAACACGAATCAGTTTATTAATCGTCTCAACCATATGCACCGGGATACGAATCGTACGAGCTTGGTCAGCAATCGCACGCGTGATCGCCTGACGAATCCACCATGTTGCATACGTACTAAATTTAAATCCTTTGTCATAGTCGAACTTTTCAACAGCTTTGATCAATCCCATGTTACCTTCTTGGATAAGATCAAGGAACAGCATTCCACGACCTACATAACGTTTAGCGATACTTACAACGAGTCGTAAGTTAGCTTCTGCGAGACGGCGTTTCGCTTCTTCATCACCGTTCTCAATTCGTTTTGCTAGTTCGATCTCTTCATCTGCCGAAAGTAAGTCTACACGTCCGATCTCTTTTAAGTACATACGAACTGGATCGTTTATCTTAACTCCTGGTGGTACGCTTAAGTCATTAAGATCAAACTCTTCTTCCTCTTTTTCCATTTCGAACTTAGGATCTTCTTCGTCTTCTGCATCTTCAGACGCTTCAGCAACTTCAACACCTTGCTCTTCAAGGTATGAATAGAACTCGTCCATTTGATCAGAATCTTGTTCAAAAGGTGCTAGCTTACTTGTGATCTCAGTATATGTTAGCCGTCCTCGCTTTTTACCGGCCTCAACTAATTGTTCTTTAACTTGATCGATGGTTAATTCGCCTTCCGTTCCTTGACGGTTTGGTTTCTCAGCCATTCGATCCCCTCCTTCCAAAACTTCAACCATCCTACATCCCGATTATTTAAGAGATCTTTTCATTCTCATAATTTCTTGGGCAATTTGGGCTGCCAGTTTTATTTCATTCCTTCTTATTGCGTCTTCTTGCTGCTTTTCTTTTTCTTGTATCTCCCGCAATAAAGGATAGCTAGAAATAATACGAATATAATCCGCGAGCTCTATTTCATTCAGCTCTTCACTGATTGTAAGCATCGCTAATTCTGAAGCTAACTTTCTTAATTTGTCATCATCGATACGCTGCATGAACAACCCTACATTGGGTTTATTTCCTTCTTCATAAAAGGCATATAAGTATGCAGCAATCGCATTATGTTCTTCAACATTAAAGCCTGATTCCAACTTTTCTTGAATGAGAAAAGCGGCTTCCTCACTTTTTAACATATGAGCAAGAACAATACGCTCAGCATTCAGATTTCTCGGCAACAATGACTTTTGCAAAAGTGTTTGTATTCTAAAATTATTATCCCGCTTTTTTGGGCCGTTATCCTTAGACCTTTGCAGTTGCTTGTAAGTCTGTGTTTGCTGTTGTTTAAGAGCATCTAATGACAGATTAAATTCAGAAGCGATTTGGCGGAGATAATGATCTCGTTCAACCGCTTTTGGCAGACGCGCAATTTCTTGGATAATCTCTTCGATATAGATCATCCGTTCTCCTTCATCTCGAAGGTTTTTACCGCGTCTGTAATATTGTATTTTAAATGCCATCACAGTTAGGCTAGCCCCTATTATATCTTTTAAAAACGAATCGCTTCCAAATTGCGAAATATAGTCATCGGGGTCCATTCCGTCAGGCATCTGTGAAATTTTCACGGTACAACCTTGTTTTGTTAAAATTTCTGAAGCTCGAAACGCAGCTTCAACACCTGCTCGGTCAGAGTCATAGCAGATTGTGACAGATTGAACATTTCGTTTCAAAATGGCTGCATGATCTTCCGTTAACGAAGTACCTAATGAAGCAACACCATTTGTAACTCCTGCTCGATAGGCTGCAATGGTATCTACATACCCTTCAAAGATAACAGCATGTTGTTTCTGCCTCATCTCTGCACGTGCAAGGTTTAAACCATAAAGCGTTCTTCCCTTTTGGAAGATCTTTGACTCTGGACTGTTAAGGTACTTCGGCTCGTCCTTGCCGTCTAAAACCCGGCCACCAAAAGCGACCACTGCACCTGTACGATCCCAAATGGGAAACATGACTCTATTTCTAAATCGATCATATGGTTTCCCATCAGACTGTCTCTTGCCGATCAATCCAACCTTTTCAGCGATGTGTAGATCCATTCCTCGCTTTTGAAGAAATTGAGATGCTGTCTCCCATGAATCAGGCGCAAAACCAATTTGGAATCGCTCGATGGATTCCCTTGTGAATCCTCTCTTCTCCAAATATTCTAAAGCCGGTCTACCTTGTTTTGTGTGAAGTAAGCAGTGATGATACAATTTAGCCAACAACTCATGAATCTCAGTCATCGCTTTTTTCTCGTCAGAGCTTTTCTCTGAGAAGTTTTGTTGATGAATTTGAGGAAGTTCTATGTCACTTTTTTTTCCAAGCTGCGTTACAGCTTCAATAAAAGAGTACCCTTCAATGTTCATCAAAAAAGAAAAAACATTGCCTCCTGCTCCACAACCGAAACAATGGTAAATCTGTTTTTCAGGTGAGACAGAAAAGGATGGTGACTTTTCCCCATGAAAAGGACATAGACCAAAATAATTTCTGCCTTGTTTCTTTAGAGGAACATAATCGCTAATCACGTCAACAATTTCACTTGATGACCTGACCTTTTCTATTAAATCCTCAGGTATTCGTTCCATATAACCACCACAGAATCTCTGTTTCTATTAGACACTAGATATATATTCGTGGCACAATTCTATTTTCCTTCAACATTCGACAGGATTTCGCAAAAAACTGTGCAGAATCTTTCTGTGTCCTCTTTTTTAAATTTAGCAGGTCCTTTTGAATGCTTCCCAGAGCGTCTAGCTTTTGCAGACATATATCGTTCATGGAGAACTTGTTCCATTTCATTCTCTTGGAATTGTTTCCCTCTTGGGGTAATAACGTAAACCCCTTTTGAAAGAAGAAGGCTTGCGAGGGCATGATCTTGAGTTACAACAAGATCATTTCTTCTAGAATGATTATGTATGTAAAGATCAACTTCTTCCGGACTCGCATCGACCAATATCCAACGACCAGGCTGGTCTGTGTTACTAGCATGAGCGTAAGATGTAACGAATATGGGTTCGAAATCAAACATTTTGGAGAACTTGAATATTTCTTCCTTTATCACAACAGGACAAGCATCTGCATCTACAAATACATTACCAATTAATTTTTCCATATTCTTATGTTCTACTTTGACAGTGATTCTCCTTCATATGAGAGTATTTACCTTGAATAAGTATACTCAATTTATCACTATTTTGGACAAACTAATAAAATTTAATCACAATGTAATATTATAATAAAACTCTTCTCTTTTTACCAGTAAAAAGATGAAAATAAAAAAGCGCAATCATTTGCGCTTTATTTATATGACTTTCCTTGGAACAAGTTATAGATCACATTAGCAGATTCTTCGACAGCCTTATTAGAGACCTCTACAACTCTGCATCCAATCTGATCAACAATCTTGTTAAAGTAGACTAGCTCGTGCTTGATTCTCTCCATGTTTGCATAGTTTGCTTCTGAGTTCAAGCCAAGCGCTTTTAAACGTTCTCTTCGAATATCGTTTAATTTCTCAGGAGTTATCTTAAGGCCGAAGCATTTGTTTGGTGAAACTTTAAATAATTCTTCCGGCGGTTCTACTTCTGGAACAATGGGTACATTCGCAACCTTTAACCGTTTATGTGCTAAGTATTGTGAAAGTGGTGTTTTTGAAGTTCTTGAAACACCGATTAAAACAACATCTGCTTTTAATATGCCTCTAGGATCTCTGCCATCGTCATATTTAACAGCAAACTCAATGGCTTCTACTTTTCGAAAGTAATCATCATCGAGTTTATGCACGACTCCTGGTTCATATCTTGGAACTTGATTCAGCCTCGATTGCAGCTGATTCATAATAGGTCCCATGATGTCTACTGTAGGAATGTTGTGCAACGCAGCCTGCTTCGTAACGTACTCACTTATTTCAGGCACGACAAGTGTATATGCAATAATTCCGTTGTGATCCTTCGCTAGAGAGATGACTTCATCAATTGTCTCTTTATCTTCCACATAGGGAACTCTCTTAATCTCTATTCCATTTGAATTAAATTGGCTCGCCGCCGCTTTAACAACCAACTCTGCCGTTTCTCCGACTGAATCCGAAACGACATATACGATAGGACGTCCTGTCATGTTGGCCTCCCCATTCAATTATAGTAATTCGTCATGTGCTAATTCTACAAATGCTTTTGTAATATTCGTCTTTGTAATCCTTCCAACTACATCAAATCCACTCTCATCGTCCGAGCGTTTAACGACTGGAAGACAATCAATTTGTTTTCTGATCAAGATGTGTGCGATATCTAAAAGATAATCCTCTTTAAAACAATATGTGATATTAGGCATTCTTGTCATAATAATGTTTATCGGGATACTGTTAATCTCTTGTTTCCCCATACTTGCTCTTAATAAATCTTTTCGTGAAGCCACACCAGCAAGATGTCCGTTCTTATTAATGATAAATAAAGTGCCAACATCCTCCAAGAACATCGTACAAATCGCTTCATAGACCGTCGCTGAATCTTGAACGACGACAGGCATCGACGTAAATTCAGCAACTTTAATTTTTTTTATTTTTTCCGTTAAGAGCTGAGAACCGGTTTTCCCGGTATAAAAATAACCGACTCTTGGCCGTGCATCTAAATACCCTGCCATCGTTAGAATGGCAAGATCGGGTCTTAGTGTTGCTCTTGTGAGGTCTAGTTGGTCTGCAATTTGTTCTCCTGTAATCGGCCCGTTATCTTTAACAATTTCAATGATTTTTTGCTGCCTCTTGTTAAGTTCGATCGTGTACACCACCTTTTGCCGCATCCAATGTGTTATACTTATTCTCATTATTATAACCTATTTATCAGAGAAAGCGAACTAAAAAAACTGTAAAGGATGAAAGCTTCACAGTTTTTTACGATAAATCATCTAATTGTTTTAAAAACTTTTTTGATTTTAAAAATACACCTGAATATTCGTCCATGTATGCATCAAACAACATTCTGAGCTCTCTCTTCGTTTCTTTTTTTAATGAAACGTTTCCGAGCCTGGCAAGATCGAGGTGATAGAACATATGAAGAAGTTTTACTGCTCCCTGTGAAATCCGCATTCTGTATGGATCTTTGTATGAACACCGCTCACAAAGAAAGCCTCCTTCTCTGATAGAGAAAGAAAAATCGCCTTCTGTAGAGTGACATGAAACACATTTACTCAGTTCAGGTACGATTCCGGACGTTTTCATTATTTTCATTTCAAACAAAAAGGTGATAACCTCGGGATCTATCCCATGATTGATATATTCTAAGGATTGTTTGATCCATCCGAAAAGGTCTGGTTTCAGATCATCTTCAGATGTATTTCTATCTAAAAGTTCTGCTAGATAAGCTGCATACGCTGTTTTAACAAGGTCTTCTCTTATTTTTCTAAAAGAAGAAAGCGCCTCTCCCTGCTGTAAAGTTCCAAGCCCTCTGCCTTTTTGAAAAACAAAAATTCCGTATGTAAAAAGTTGCGTAATGGAAGTAAAGCGGCTTTTGGGCTTTTTGGCTCCTCTTGCCATTACGCCGACTTTCCCAAATTCTTTTGTATACAAAGTGATGATCGTATTGGATTCACCATACGGAACGGTTTTAATAACAATTCCTTCCACTTTATAAAGCAAGGTAAATCACCACCCTCTCAAATCTAAGAAGGCACCGTAGTTACTTAATTAATGAAATGGAGGTTCCTCAAGAGACTCTTCATAAGGAATAACTGCTGATAGTGCTGTTATTTCAAGGTCTAGCTCTTTGTATAACAAATAGGTATCAATACTGCCCGTCTCACAGAATACTTTCCAAGTAAATTCTTTCATGTTTGGACACACCTTTCTATTTGTTTCTCTCCTGTAATAACTAGGTTCACCTTAATTGTTTATTTCATGTCAAGGAAATTTTAACAGTTTTTTACTTTAGCTATTAAAGTATGTTAGGTCCTTCTTGTAAGTGGTTGATCTCCGTTCCACGTGCTCGCTTTCCGTGGGGCGAGCGGTGAGCCCCTTGCCGCTTTGCGCCATTAAGGGTCTCACCTGCCCGCTCGTCCCACAGGAGTCTCACATCTTGCACTCCAATCAACTTTTCAATGATGAAATACAAAATACTTTTAAAGTAAATTTTCTCTTAATACTCATCCTCGTTAAAACCGAACTCAGTTAGCTGCTTTTGGCGGTTTCTCCAGTCGGTTTGTACTTTTACGTACAATTCTAAAAAGACACGCGAGCCTAAGAGAGTTTCAATGTCTGCTCTTGCTCGTTTTCCGATCTCTTTTAACATCTTTCCTTGTTTACCGATAATGATTCCTTTTTGAGACGATCGTTCTACGATGATTGTTGCGTTTACAAACACGACGTTCTTCTCTTCCCGCACTTTCATCTCTTCAATAACTACGGCTACGGAATGAGGAATTTCTTCGCGAGTAAGATGTAGAACTTTCTCACGGATTAATTCTGCCGTAATAAAGCGTTCCGGATGATCGGTTACTTGGTCTTCAGGGTAAAATTGTGGCCCTTCTTCCATGTAGGAAACGATCTGTTCCAGAAGTGTGTCCACGTTGTTTCCGTTAAGGGCGGAAATGGGTACAACTTCAGCAACGTCTATCTTATTTCTATACATATCGATCAACGGCAAGAGTTGATCAGGATGCACTTTATCGATTTTATTTATGACTAAGAAGACAGGGTTTTTCACGTTTTGAAGTCTATCGATGATAAACTGATCACCACGTCCATATCCTTCTTCTGCATTAATAACGAATAGGATAAGATCGACTTCGTTTAACGTCTGCTGTGCTGTTCTCGTCATAAAATCGCCTAGCTTATGCTTCGGTTTATGAATACCAGGTGTATCAATAAAGATAACTTGGGATTCATCCGTCGTATAAACCGCTTGTATCTTATTTCTTGTTGTTTGAGGCTTGTCGCTCATTATGGCGATTTTTTGTCCGATCACTTTGTTTAAAAGAGTGGATTTACCTACGTTAGGTCTGCCGATAATCGTTACAAAACCTGATTTATAGCCTTCTTTAGTCATTTAAATCCTCCGGTGAAAATGCTCCAGGCAATAGATCTTTTACTAAGATCTCCTGTACATCACCTTTAAGGTTCGTTAGATAAACAGGCATTTCTGGCGGACATAATTCAGAAATAACTTGTCGGCATGCCCCACAAGGAGGTACAGGTCGCTTCGTATCTGCTACAACAGCGATTGCACTGAACTTCGTGTCACCTTCTGTATACGCTTTAAATAATGCCGTACGTTCTGCACAACACGTTAAACTGTAGGCAGCGTTCTCAATATTCGCTCCGTTATATACTTTACCATCAGCCGTTAGAAGAGCTGCACCTACTTTAAACTTAGAATAAGGTACGTAAGCCTTTTCACGTGCGAGTTTCGCTTGTTCCATCAATTGTTCTTTATTCATTACTCTTTCACCTTCTTAACAAAAATAACTACATACTATCTATCAGCGGTTCAATAAATAGCAGTATACCGATTATAACAGCAAATATTGAAAAAACCAAAACTGCACCTGCAGCAGCATCTTTTGCCTTCTTTGCTAGTGGGTGTTGCCTCTCTGTTATGAGATCGATCGAGCTCTCGATCGCCGTGTTCACTAGTTCAAGCGACAGTACGATTCCGATCACAATAAATAAAAGGACAAATCTTTCTTTAGAAAAATCAAGTGCAACCGCGACGATGATCACGATTACACTTATAAAGGTGTGAATCTTAAAGTTTTGTTCCGATTTAAAGGTTGAGATAATTCCTGTAAAAGCAAAGCCAAAACTTGAGAACAACTTTTTCCAATCAATCATCTTCTCAGACCATATTGCTCCAGGATCTCTTCTTGTCTTCCAAACATTCTTTTTTCATCTTCTTCGTTCATATGGTCATAACCTAACAAATGCAAAAAGCCGTGAACCGCAAGAAAACCCATCTCTCTGTCTAGAGAGTGTCCGTATTCTTCCGCTTGTTCTTTCGCAACATCTAGACAGATGATGATATCTCCTAAGAACCTTGTCTCTTCACCACCAATGATCTCTGTCTCGTCTTCACCCATTTCTTCCATAGCAAAAGAAATAACATCCGTCACACTATCTTTTTGTCTATATTCCTTGTTTATCTCCTGAATTCGCTCTTTTGTCACGATCGTTATGGATACTTCTGCTTGACCTGTTTCTTCCATCTCTGCTGCTTTCTCAAGAACATTGCTTAATAACTCTTGGAATTCAGTGCTGTTTTCATCGATCTCGTTCAAATACTCTACATGTAGCATCATTATTTTTCCACCTTTTTTGTTTCTTCTGGATACTCAATTCTGGAATGAAAAATCCCTTTTAACGTTTCAGTAAGTGTTTTTGCAACTATGTCTAATTCTTTAAGTGTGATATCACACTCATCGAACTGACCATCTTCTAGCCTATCATTTATAATTTTTCGAATGATCCCATCAATCTTAACTGGTGTAGGTTTCGAAAGCGATCGAACGGCCGCTTCTACAGCATCAGAAATCCCGATGATCGCAACTTCTTTCGTTTGAGCTTTTGGCCCTGGATATCGGAAGTCTGATTCTGCTACTTCCTTATCAGTGAGTTGAGCTGCTTTATGATAGAAAAATTTTAAAAGTGTCGTTCCGTGGTGCTGTTCAGCGATATCAATGATCTCTTTTGGAATCTTTTCTGCCCTGAGCATGTCCGCTCCATCATATGGGTGTGCTGTTATGATGGTCTTACTTAGCTGTGGTGCTATCTTATCATGCGGATTATCCATATTCATCTGATTTTCAATAAAAAAATGCGGTCTTTTTGTTTTTCCAACATCGTGGTAATACGATCCTACTCTGGCTAATAAGCCATTCGCTCCAATAGATTCACATGCCGCTTCTGAAAGATTGGCGACCATGATGCTATGGTGATATGTACCTGGAGCTTCCATGAGAACCTTTCTTAGGATAGGGTGATTCGGATTTGAAAGCTCGATCAACTTCGTCACAGATAGAATGTTAAATGATGATTCAATAACGGGTAGAAGCCCTAATGTTAATACAGCTGAAATAAAACCTGATATGGCCGCACAACCAAGATCCAAACCAATCTGCAGAGATGTAAATTTTCCGTTCTGCAATAACAGCACACTCGCTACGGTTAGGATGGCTATAAAAGAAACGAAAAATCCAGCTTGCAAGATCTTCGAACGTTGTTGCGTTTTCCCTAAGAACACGATTCCTGAGATACCGTTAAACAAGACATACATACTCATGATAAAGTTAAAATTTCCTGCTGTTTGTTCATTAAAGATCAGTGCAGCACTTATTGCAAAGATAATCGTAGACACGACTGCAAGCTCTTCGTTGAACAACAACTTGATCATCATCGCACCTGCTGCAACAGGAACAGCATACATGAGGCTCATGAGACCGAGTTCCGTACTGACACTCAACACTTTCATCACAACAAGTGTTAAAGTAAACAATAGCGCATAGATGGTTACATATTTTCGAAAATGCTCTTTTTCACGCTCTTCTTTCATAAAATAATATAAACCAGCCATTACGATCAATACAAAAAGGAATAATCCGTAATACGGATACGTTTTCATTTCTTGATCTAATAATCCAACCTTTTTAAGCCGATCAAAAATCTCAGGCGTGATCACTGCACCGCTTTTTACAAGAACTTCCCCTTCTCTGATCACTACTTCTTCTACTTTGTCACTCGCTTCTTTACGTTTTTGACGTGTTTTCTCTGTATCTAACGTTCGGTTGGCGATAATAAAGCTTCGTGTGATCTCTTCTGTTGCATTTCGAAGTGAATAAGGTAGATTGTTATCACGTATTAACTGAATAGCCTCACTTCGCGCTTCTTCAACTTCTTCGACCATGATAGGCTCTGATAAAACTCTGTTCACTACATCAGGAGCTAAATTCTTTACATTAGTTAATTCTGTTTTACTTGCTTCAGCAAGTGCGATATACGTTTCATCAGATATATCTGATTTATTGATTGAGTCTTTTAATTGAGTCACTTTTTGATCTAAAGTAAGAGTAGTCTCGTCTTCTTTTTTCTTCTTTTCTTCAGATTCTGTGATCGTTATGACGATATCTAATAAATCTTTTAAGCCTTCTGCTTGTACTAGGGCGAGATCTTTATTAAATGTATACTCGTTCTTAACACTTTCTTCCGCTAGCTTCTTTCTTGCTTCAGTCTGATCTTCCAGTGGGATCGTGATTGGTGATTGAATGTCGCGTGGAGAACGCTCATAAACATTAACATCCACTACATTAGGAGTTACGTTGCTGACTAACAGGGAAAACAGAATGATTCCCATAACGATAAAGGATACTGTTGCTACACTCAAACGAAAGTAATTAGACAAAAGATGCCTGAAATTGGCCAAACGCTACCACTCCTTAAACTGTACATCCTATTCTAATCTTAGCAAAAGTTGGTCAATTATGGTACTTCTCAAAAAGAAAAGCTTAGTTAATTGGTATATGTATTCAATTTTCCACTAAATCCCTTCGTGCATACAGAAAGACTATAATGATCCATTCAGAATAAAAAAAGACCCCAAACGGATGGAGTCCTTAATCTTCGTATGTTTCATATGCCTCAATAATTCGCTGAACAAGTGGATGGCGAACTACATCCAGTTGTTTTAAGTATATAAAATCGATGCCTTTAACGCTTTCGAGCCTTTTTTCGGTTACTTTTAATCCTGATTCTTTACCACGAGGAAGATCAATCTGTGTAAGATCACCTGTGATGACCATCTTTGATCCAAAACCAAGACGCGTTATAAACATCTTCATCTGTTCTGGTGTAGTATTTTGAGCCTCATCTAAAATGACAAAGCTTTCATCGAGCGTACGCCCTCTCATGTACGCCAACGGGGCAATTTCAATCGTCCCACGCTCGATTAGCCTCTCGGTATGTTCTGCCCCTAGAAGGTCATGCAGAGCATCGTAGAGGGGACGCAGATATGGATCTACTTTTTCTTTTAGATCACCCGGGAGAAAGCCTAAGCTCTCACCTGCTTCGACCGCAGGACGGGTAAGCACGATCTTTTTCATCTTACCTTCTTTTAACGCGTTGACTGCCATCACCACTGCAAGATAGGTTTTTCCTGTACCAGCAGGACCGATACCAAAAACAAGGTCGCGCTTTCTCATGGACTGCACATAATGACGTTGTCCTAGTGTTTTTACACGAATTGGTTTTCCTTTTGCAGTAACAGCAATATCTTCTTCATAAAGTTCACTTAATTCATCGAGCATATTTTTTTCTGCAAGCTGAACAGCATAAACAATGTCTCTTTCTGAGATCTTAATACCTTTACGCACCAATTTCAGCAAGACAAACAAAGTCTCTTCAACCATTTCTGCTTTATTCAGTTCACCGGATACTAAAATGTCTTCTCCTCTGGTGACGATACTTACATTAAGCTTGTCTTCAATCACCTTCAAAAAAGCATCGTTAGGACCAAAGAGTGAAGCTGCTTCTGTCGTATTTTCGAGTTGTAATGAATTAAGTCTTTTCGTTTCTGACAAACTACTCATTCTCCTTGTTGGATAGGTATAGGTTGTGCAGATGCAATATTTTCAATTACTTGGTAGAGCATCGTTAGTTTAACTTTACCATTCGAGACGTTTTGTTGCCAAACTTTTTCACCATTAATTTTTGCATCATCCGGTAATTTTTTTGAAAGTTCTTTTTTTGCCATCTTTTTTCCTACTTCGATTGCCTCGGCTTTACTATAAGAACGTTTTACTCCGTCGGTTTCCCTGATCTCTTTCTTTATATAAGAAAACGGCATTTTCCATTTAGCTAGATAAAGAGGTGATTCATTTAGTGTTTCCGTTTTATCCTTAAATTCTCCTTCTGAAAATCCATAAACGGGAACATTCAATCCGAAAAGTGAAACATAATGCCTGTTTTTATACTTACCTGTGTATGTTTGAAAGGAAGTGTTTAACGGGACTTCGACCTCTGTCTGATACCAGACTTCTCCCCAAATCTTACCTTTCGCACTTACAAGTTGCGGTTTTTTTTCTTTTCCGATCAAACCTGAGACCAACAATGATCCTTTTTTAACATAGTCGTTAACCCCTACAATAGGTTGTCCCTTTTCGACGAATACAGAGTGAATAACAGCTTCCTTCGTAGCAACAAGATGTCTCGGTCCTGTCATTTGCTTCGCTTCTGGAATCTCCTTTTCGACCACTTCAAATCGGTATGATGTACCTCGTTGAGTTACACCGATCCACGTAACATTATCCATCTTCTCTGTCAGATCCCGCTGTATCTCTCTAACGTTCGGTAATAAAAAAATAAATTTCCCTTTTGTTACTCCAAGTTCTACAGCAGCTTTTCTTAACTCGTATTCAGTCTTAGGATTTGCCCCCGTAACATTTATATTCCAAATCATATTAGATAATAAAAATAAAAGACAAATAAACGAGAGCATGCCAAGGATAAACCCGTTCCTCTTCCACATTCTCTTCAGAAGAAACGGCGTTCCCTTTTTTTCTTTTATCCTGATCTTTAATTTGTTCTCTTTTAATATACCTCTTGCTTTTTGCACATCTGAAACAGATATGGAGATGAGTGCGCGGTTCTGATCAAGAGGCTGTATATCCCATATTCCAATACCAGATTGTATGCACGTATTGATAAACGAACTAGAATCTTGTCCAATAATTTCTACCCTCACATACCCTTTCAAATGGTTCCATTTGGTTTTCATCTTGTCCCTCCCTGTTATGAAGATGATTATTCGTTTTCGAAATCAACTGAAGAGATCGTACCTTCTAACAAAATTTCTTCAGGTAAGATCGTTTTAATAACAAACTCACTTCCTTTTATATGAATCACGCCTTGGTTTAGTTTGAGTGTGAGCTGTTCATTCGAGAAGGCCTTAACTCCTCTATGGTTTTCAATATAGATGTGCAGTTGTCCAATCATCGTGATCCGGGGTAAATCCATCACTACGTCTGCTGGTAGTTCTAGGTTTTGCATCATCCATTTGTTTACTTGCTGCCGCAATTTGCCCATAAAAAAACCCCCTCTCTCCATTTTTATGAGAGAAGGGGTGAAACTATCACTCTTATTACAAGTTACCTTTTGTTAAGAACGCTTTTGCAATGCCTTAGGCTTAGAAAGAATCTCTGACCATATGATCGCTTTTTGTAACTCTTGTTGATCTACTTTAAAATCGTTCATAATTTTATCTTCTTTATCTTGATATCGGTTAGAGACTTTTTCTGATCGTGCCTTATTCACTTCACGTTTAGATGCAGATTGGTGAAAAACTTTTTGATCGACTGTATCCTTTTGGGTTTCGATCGCTTCTTTAACTTTTTTAACTCGAGGTTCAGCAGGCAGACCAAAAGGTGAAACGGTTTGTTTAGGCGCTTCTGTTCGTTGGCGATTAGGTTCTGGACGTTTCGTTTCCTTCATTTCTTTTTGACGTTTAAAGACACTATAAATTCCGCCTGCGATCAGAATAACAAAAGCGATATTAGCAAAAAGAATTTCAATAATCGCTTCTATAATATTCATACTTACAACTTCCGTCCTTTATCATCATTCTCTTTATCAGGGTTTGATGACTTGCTGATCGATTCACGCATCGTAGTGTCTGCCATGATGTTCTTCATGTTCATATAATCCATAAAACCCATGTTACCTGAACGAAGCGCTTCTGCTAATGCCATTGGCACCTCTGCTTCTGCTTCTACAACTTTTGCTCTCATCTCTTGAACTCTAGCTTTCATCTCTTGTTCTTTCGCTACGGCCATCGCACGTCTTTCTTCTGCTTTCGCCTGAGCGATATTCTTATCGGCCATCGCCTGATCGGTTTGAAGTTCCGCTCCAATGTTCTTGCCGATATCGATGTCTGCAATATCTATGGACAGAATCTCAAAAGCCGTACCAGCATCTAGCCCTTTTGATAGTACCGTCTGTGAGATTAAATCTGGGTTCTCAAGCACTTTCTTATGTGTTGCCGAAGAACCAATCGTACTAACGATTCCTTCCCCAACACGGGCGATTATCGTTTCTTCACCAGCTCCACCTACTAGACGATCTATGTTTGCACGAACAGTAATTCTTGCTTTTGCTTTTACTTCAATCCCGTCTAATGCTACACCGGCGATAAAAGGTGTTTCTATTACTTTAGGGTTTACACTCATCTGAACAGCTTCGAGTACATCACGTCCCGCTAGATCAATCGCTGCTGCACGTTCAAAGCTTAGTTCAATATTCGCACGGTGTGCTGCAATCAACGCATTTACTACTCTGTCAACGTTCCCCCCAGCTAGATAGTGACTTTCGAGCTGGTTCGTACTTAAATCAAGTCCCGCTTTTACAGCTTTAATCAGCGGATTAATTACACGGTTCGGGATTACTCTTCTTAATCTCATCCCAACCAATGTAAAGATTCCCACTCTTACCCCTGCTGCTAATGCAGAAATCCATAACATGACGGGTACAAACGTAAATAACACAGCTAGAGCGATTACAATCAATCCGATGACCACTATGCTGGCGATCGATCCGAATTCTAACATCTACACACTCTCCATTCTTTTTTATTCATTATTTTCTATTTCTCTCACTACAACACGTCCACCTGAGGCTTTAATAATTTTTACAGGTGTACCTTTTTCAATATACGATCCTTCTGTTACTACATCTATGAACTCATCATCAAGTCTTAAACTTCCAGAAGGTCGCAGTGTTGTAGCGGTGACGCCGATCTTGCCTGTTAGATCTTTCCGCTCATTATGAGATAGATAACCCTTTTCAGAGCTTGTTGAATCAAATAGGACGAGTTTCTTTAATGAACCGTTATAACCAAATGATCGTAAAAAGAAATACGATCCGATAATCGTAACAACAATGGCAATTGCAATGGCGATCAATATTCCTGTTAAAGATCCACCTGCCATGATCAATCCTGTTAACACTGCCAACACCCCCAGTATACCAATTATACCACCAGGCAAAAACAACTCTAAAATAAGCAAAATCAGACCAACACCAAATAAGATGATTGCTTCCCATCCGGCTAGACCGGCTATCATATGACCGTAAAAAAACAGCAGTAAGGATAAAGCTCCGATAGAACCTGCAATTCCAAATCCAGGTGTATAAAGCTCTAATACAAGACCTAAGCTGCCTAATGATAAAAGAATAGGCACGACGACAGGGTTAGTAACAAAGCGTGCTATCTTATCAGCAAAAGTAGGATTAGATTCTAAAACTTTTGCATCTTCTAGATTTAGATAAGCTAGAAGTTCTTGACGATCTTCTGCGATTTTTTCTGCATAGCCTACCTTTAATGCTTCACTGGCTGTTAACGTAAGTAGTTCACCTTTTTCTAAACCAAGTTCAGGAATCTCAACGTCTGGGTCTACCATCGCCTCAGCGTATACGGGAGTTCTTTCATTCAGCTCTGCTGCTGCTAGCATTTCGGCTTTCCATGCAGACTCAGCTTTTTGTCCAGCGGTATTTCCTTGACTGTCGATCACAGCGGCAGATCCAATCGTTGTTGATGGCTTCATAACAATCTGGTCTGCATTTAAAGCGATATACGCTCCTGCTGAGAAAGCGTTTTTCACCACATAGGCTGTAATTGGAATTTCTGTATCTCTCATGACTTTTGCGATATGTAGTGCAGCATCTACTCTGCCTCCAGGAGTATAAATCTCTAGAACGATATGATCCGTTCCATCTTTCTCTGCCTTTTGAATACTCCGATCTAAAAAAGCTTCAAGGCCTCTTTCAACTTCATGTTCTACAGGTATGAACGTAACTGTCTTACCTTTACCTACTGCAAATACTTGTGAAGTTGAGAGTACACCATAAATTCCCCAAATCAGACAAAGTAAATAGATGAACAATCGAACCCTTTTCACAAACTAACACCCCCTTCACTCTATTTTACGTTAATTTGTGGAAAAAAGTTTCAAAAAATAAGAAAACGCCCTGTATAAATACAGAGCGTTTGTCATTTCAATTATGATAATTGTTGCTGAACAATACGGTTAACGAGTCCACCATCGGCTTTCCCTTTAACTTTAGGCATAAGAGCCCCCATAACTTTACCCATATCAGCTTTAGAAGTGGCACCAATTTCAGAAATCGTTTGAGCAACAATTTCTTGTAGTTCTTCTTCAGTCAGCTGTTTTGGTAAGTATGGCGTAAGAACAGCGATTTCATCTTGAAGTCCAGCGACTAGATCATCGCGGCCAGCTTTTTCGAATTCTTGGAGGGAGTCTTTTCTTTGTTTCATTTCGCGTACAAGAACGGTAAGCTCTTCTTCCTCGTTTAATTCACGCCCTTGCTTGATAGCTTCATTTTGAAGTGATGCCTTAAGCATGCGAATTACAGAAAGCTTTTGCTTGTTCTTGTCCTTCATCGCTTGTTTCATATCTTGGTTTAATTCATTAAGAAGACTCATTTTACTAACTTACACCCCGCTTAGAACTTACGCTTTCTTGCTGCCTCAGCCTTCTTCTTACGCTTTACGCTTGGCTTTTCATAATGCTTGCGCTTTTTAACTTCAGCCAATGTTCCATCTTTGGAAACGGATCTTTTAAAACGACGAAGAGCATCATCAATGGATTCATTCTTGCGAATACGTGTTTCTGCCATTTGTATTTCCCTCCCTCCAGACCACCCTTACATAAAGTAAAGATGCGTCACATATCTTTTGCCATTATAATATATCCTTGCATTACGGTCAACTTAATTTAAACAAGTTGGTCTTAGGAGATAAGGTAAATGACTTAAAAGTAAAAATTAATAATCGGAAGTGGATGTTCCGCCTTCTACAATCGCGATTCCAGCGCTTGCACCGATACGTGTAGCACCAGCTTCGATCATAGCCAAAGCCGTATCGCGGTCACGTACAGCACCAGAAGCTTTCACACCGATGTTCGGACCAACTGTCTCACGCATCAATTTAATGTCTTCTACTGTTGCTCCACCTGTGGAGAACCCTGTTGATGTTTTTACAAAATCGATACCTGCTTTAACCGCAATCTCACATGCTTTTACTTTTTCTTCGTTTGTAAGAAGAGAAGTTTCAATGATCGCTTTTGTTAAAGCTTTACCTTTAGCAGCTTCAACAACTGCACGAACATCTTTTTCGACTAACTCGTAGTTGCCATCTTTCAATGCACCGATGTTGATAACCATATCTACTTCAGTTGCACCGTTTTCAATTGCATTCTTCGTTTCGAACGCTTTAACTTCTGGAGTGTTTGCACCTAGTGGAAAACCAATTACCGTACAAACTGCTACGTCAGAATCTTTTAATTGTTCGAATGCTGTGTAAACCCAAGTCGGATTAACACAAACAGAAAAGAAATTATATTTTTTAGCTTCCTCACAAAGAGTTAAGATTTCTTTCTTTGAAGTTTCAGCTTTTAATGCTGTATGGTCGATCATTCTTGCAACGTTTAAATTGCTCATTTCAACAAACCCTTTCTAAATAAAAAAATTAAACACCGTTAGTATCATAACAAATTTTTCGACATAAATCGAGCATGACAAAAATATTTACAGTGAAGGACAACTAACACTTTGAACCCTCAAGATTGATTAAAAAAACATCCTGGGCTTGAACTCCAGGATGTTAGCTTGAAACAGCTTGCTTTAGGATGTCTTCCATTTCTTGTTTTACAAATATACCTTTATTGTAAGGATACCCTGCTTCAGTGATTTTCACTTTAACCAATTTACCAATCATCTCTTCGTTTCCTTCAAATAAAACTTTAAGATAATTCGGAGTGTATCCTACGTATAGTTTGCTCGTAGGATCTTCTTTAAATGCTTCTTCAGGAATTACTTCTACAACTGTATCTTCATAGTTGGATGCATATTCTTTTGCTAGTTGATCAGATAGAGAAATCAACTTGTGTACACGTTCGTTTTTTATATCTTCTGGAACTTGATCCTCCATCTTTGCAGCTGGAGTTCCCGTACGTTTTGAGTAAGGGAATACGTGTAGTTCCATAAATTTATGTTTCTCGATAAAACGATACGTTTCCATAAACTCTTCTTCTGTCTCTCCTGGAAAACCAACGATTACATCTGATGTAATTGCAAGTCCTGGAAGAGCTTCTTTTAAACGGCCTAACCTTTCACCGAACATCTCCATCGAATATTTTCGTCTCATTCGTTGAAGCACAGTGTTTGACCCTGATTGTAGGGGTATGTGCAGATGAGGAACTACTTTATCTGACCTACCCATAACTTCAATCACTTCATCAGAGATCTGACTAGCTTCAATGGATGAGATACGGATACGTTTTAATCCTGAGATGTTCTTATCAAGATCATCCAACAACTTCGCAAAAGAATAATCCTTCATATCTTCTCCGTATCCAGCAGTATGAATGCCGGTAAGAACGATCTCTTTATAACCAGAGTCTACAAGCTGCTGAGCCTGAGAAAGTACATCTTCCGGTTTCCGGGAACGAAGAAGACCTCTTGCCCAAGGAATAATACAGAACGTACAGAAGTTATTACATCCTTCTTGTATCTTGAGCGATGCTCGTGTTCGATCAGTAAATGCAGGAACATCTAGTTCCTCATACACACGTGCTTTCATGATGTTAGACACACCATTAATAGGCATACGTTCTTCTTTATACTGTTGAATGTAAGTAAGCATTTTAGAACGGTCTTGTGTACCGACTACAACGTCTACCCCTGGAATCGCCATAATTTCTGCAGGTGATGTTTGAGCATAGCAACCTGTTACACAAATAACAGCGTCCGGGTTTTTCCGGATAGCTCTTCGTATTACTTGTCTGCTCTTTTTATCACCCGTGTTCGTTACGGTACATGTATTGATAACATAGACATCTGCCGTACTATCAAAATCAGTACGTTCATATCCTTCAGCTTGGAAAAGCTGCCAGATCGCTTCAGTCTCATAATGATTTACTTTACAACCTAATGTATGAAATGCTACGGATGGCATAATGATCACCCCTTTAATTCAAAATGATAAGAAATAGCTGATAACAAGTACAATGGTGCTGTTTCGGTCCTTAAAATCCTCGGACCCAGTCCGCACAATAAAAAACCATGATCATTAAGCAAGGCTGCTTCTTTTTCACTGATGCCACCTTCCGGACCGATCACACATAGGATTGAATCTCCTACTTCAGCTGTACGTAAAGCAGAAGCAAAATGAGAGATTTCATTCTGTTTTGCTTCTTCCTCAAACGCAACGATTTTTATCTTATACTGTTCTGTCATTTTTAGCAAATCAGAAAAAGAACCAGGATTCAAGATGTCTGGAACCCGGTTTCTATGTGATTGCTCTGCTGCTTCTTTTGCAATTTTTTCAAGTCTTTCTTTTTTCTTAACCGCTTTTTTGTCATCCCATTTTACAACAGAACGGTCTGCTGAAAATGGAAAAAAGGAAAAAGCCCCAAGTTCGGTACCTTTTTGGATGATATATTCTAACTTATCCCCTTTTGGCAGTCCTTGAGCAATGGTAACAGAGACAGGAAGCTCAGCCTTTTTCTCGATATCATTCACAATCTTCGTCTCTACTTCGTTACCGTCAACCTCTATGATTTCACACAAAGATGTACGACCTTTGTTATCACAGCAGATGAAATTGTCTCCTACTTGCATTCTCATCACCTTTAAGATGTGCTTAGCATCATCCCCTGTAATCGTAACAGAGTCATCTTTCCAGTTTTCTGATGGAACAAAGTACCTTTGCATGAAATGCACGTCCTATCCTATTCCTTATTTTGAGCAACGATCGCAACCCAATCTTCCATCTCTAATACTTCTACGATCTTAAATCCATGCTCTTCCAATTTCGCTCTAACGTCACGCTTCTTACCTTGGATGATTCCAGACGTAATAAAATACCCACCTGGCTTTAATACTTTAGCTGTATCTTCAACAAACAAGAGTATGATTTCTGCTAAGAGATTTCCTACTACAAGATCAACTGGACCTTCAATCCCCTTTAAGAGATCATTCTGATCAACATGCACTTTTTGGTTCACTTTGTTCAGCTTTACATTAAGTCGTGCAGAATTCACTGCCACTTCATCCAGGTCATACGCCTCAACTTTATTGGCACCTAACATAGCTGATGCAATGCTCAATACACCAGATCCCGTTCCTACATCAATGACAGAATCCCCTTCAGCTATATATTTTTCGATAGCTTGCAAACTCATGACTGTTGTTGGGTGTGTTCCTGTACCAAACGCCATACCTGGATCAAGCTCAATAATAAGTTCATCAGAATGTACGGGTTTATAATCTTCCCATGTAGGGGTGATCGTGATGCGTTTTGAAATTTTTACGGGTTTGTAATACTTTTTCCAAGCGGTCGCCCATTCTTCCTCGTTCACTTCTGAAATGGAAATCGTGTTAGCTCCAATATCAATGTCATATTTAACCAGGTTCGTAATCGCTTGTTTGATTTCTTCAACCGTTTCACCTAAAAAACTGTTAACGGGTAAATAAGCTTTTAAAATGACACCTTCAGAAGGATAGTCAGAAGGGTTCAGCTGATAAATTTCACCAAATACGGATTGACGCTCTTTAGAGAGGTCATCTACATCCTCAATCACAACTCCACTAGCTCCCGCCTCATGTAAAATATTCGATACTGGTTCAACAGCTTCCTGAGTAGTGTGGATGCTAATCTCTGACCATTTCATCTTATCAACTCCGTTTGTTAGTTTGGCTATTAAAATTTTCAAGCTATTCCTTTGGCACTATTGAGGGTGGTTGATTTCCACTCCAGGTTGCTCGCTTTCCGCGGGGCGTGCGGTGAGCCCCCTTGCCGCTCTGCGCCATAAGGGGGTCTCACCTGGCCGCTCCTCCCGCAGGAGTCTCGCACCTTGCGTTCTAATCAACTTGTCAATGATGTTTATACACAAAGCAACAATCTTTTTAGAAATAAAACTTAAAGATCCCTTAATGCATGTAGGAATATATTTAGGTATTTCATGTGGGTTTTACTCGCCTTTAAATGCGCGTTTGACTTTGTCGAAGAATCCATCTTGTTGTTCGTCTGGCATGCTTCCGCTGATTTCTGAGAAGTCGCGTAGAAGCTGTTTTTGTTTTTCTGTTAGGTTTTTCGGTGTGATTACCTTGACTTGGATATGCTGGTCACCTTGACCTCTTCCGTGAACGTTTTTAACACCTTTTCCTCTTAAACGGAAATGAGTTCCGGTTTGTGTACCTGCTGGAATCTTCAGCTTCACTTTACCGTATAATGTTGGAACTTCAATCTCATCACCTAGCGCTGCTTGAGAGAACGTTAACGGCATCTCGCAAAGGATATCATCTCCATCACGCTCGAAGAACTCATGATCAGCAACTTGGAAGACCACGTAAAGATCACCTGCAGGACCGCCGTTTACCCCAGCTTCACCATGTCCAGACATACGGATCTGCTGGCCGTTATCTACACCAGCTGGCACTTTGACAGAAATTTTCTTGTTCTTGCGTACTTTTCCATTTCCATGACACGTCTTACATTTTTCTTTTATGATCTTACCTTTTCCACTACAGTGGTTACATACTCGACGATTAACAATACGGCCAAACGGTGTATTCTGTTCAACATTCAGCTGACCGCTTCCATTACAATGTGAACATGTTTCAGGCTTTGTTCCTGGTTTAGCTCCTGAACCATGACATGTGTCACAAGTTTCTTCTGTAGGAATTTGAATTTCAGTTTCTTTACCAAACACAGCTTCTTCAAAAGACAATCTAAGTCCGTACTGAAGATCGTTTCCTTGTCGAGGACCGTTTGGGTTTCTACGACCGCCGCCCCCACCGAAGAACATATCAAAAATATCACCAAAGCCATCAAAACCAGCTCCGCCGCCACCGAATCCTTGGTTCGGATCGGTATGGCCGAATTGATCATAATGCGCTTTCTTTTGAGGATCACTTAATGTTTCATATGCATCTTTAACTTCTTTAAATTTATTTTCCGCATCTGCCTCTTTATTAACATCTGGGTGATACTTTCTGGCAAGTTTACGGTATGCTTTTTTCACCTCATCGTTTGAGGCATTTTTATCTAATCCAAGTACTTCGTAATAATCTCGTTTACTCATATAGGACACTCCCGAATTCTCACATAAAAGTTATCTTACCATTGAATACCACCTGACTCAAGACGAAAACTGCAAAGGTTTTGTTACAGCCTTAAGTCCATTATTGTCATCAATACAACTCAGAAAAAAAGTCAAAGTCAAGATGACCTGACTTTGACTTTTATCTGCTAAGTGTTACTTTTTGTCGTCGTTTACTTCTTCATAATCAGCGTCAACGATGTTGTCATCGTTCTTCGTTGATTGACCTTCTGCATCACCTTGCTGAGCTTGAGCTTGTTGAGCTGCTTGCTCATAAAGTTTTACAGAAAGTTGTTGAACGATCTCGCTTAGAGCTTCTTTTTCTTTCTTGATCGCTTCGATATCGTCACCCTCAAGAGCTTTTTTCAAGCTCTCTTTCGCTTCTTCAGCTTTTTTCACTTCAGCTTCGTCTACTTTGCCTTCAAGGTCTTTCAACGTTTTATCAACTGTGAACACAAGCTGATCCGCTTCGTTTCTAGTGTCGATCTCTTCACGTTTCTTCTTATCTGCTTCCGCATTTTCTTCAGCGTCTTTTACCATGCGATCGATCTCTTCATCAGAAAGACCTGTAGAAGATTTAATCGTAATGGATTGCTCTTTGTTCGTTCCTAGATCTTTAGCACGTACATTTACAATACCGTTCGCATCAATGTCAAAGCTCACTTCGATTTGAGGTACTCCACGTGGTGCTGGTGGGATCTCAGATAATTGGAATCTTCCAAGCGTTTTATTGTGCGCTGCCATCTCACGCTCTCCTTGAAGAACATGGATATCAACAGATGTTTGGTTATCAGCAGCTGTTGAGAATACTTGAGATTTTGAAGTTGGAATCGTCGTGTTACGATCGATCAATCGAGTAAACACGCCACCCATCGTTTCAATACCTAATGAAAGTGGTGTTACATCAAGAAGAACAACATCTTTCACATCTCCAGCAAGTACTCCACCTTGAATAGCAGCACCAAGAGCAACAACTTCGTCAGGATTTACTCCTTTATGCGGCTCTTTACCAGTAAACTTCTTGATTGCTTCTTGTACAGCTGGGATACGAGTAGATCCACCAACAAGAATTACTTTATCAAGGTCAGAAGGTGACATTCCAGCGTCAGTAAGTGCTCGGCGAGTAGGTCCCATCGTGCGCTCAACTAATTCTGAAGAAAGATCTTCAAATTTTGCACGTGATAAGTTTAACTCCAAGTGTTTAGGTCCAGAAGCATCAGCTGTGATGAACGGTAATGAAATTTGTGTAGATGTTACACCTGAAAGGTCTTTCTTTGCTTTCTCTGCAGCATCTTTTAAACGTTGTAGTGCCATCTTGTCTTGAGAAAGATCGATACCGTTCTCTTTTTTGAATTCGCTAACTAAGTGGTCGATGATCACTTGGTCAAAATCATCTCCACCAAGCTTGTTATCTCCAGAAGTAGCTTTTACTTCAAAGAATCCATCGCCTAGTTCAAGAATTGATACGTCAAACGTACCACCACCAAGGTCAAATACTAGGATTGTTTGATCTTCGTCTTTTTCAAGACCATAAGCTAAAGCTGCTGCTGTAGGCTCGTTTACGATACGCTCAACTTGAAGTCCAGCAATCTGTCCAGCATCCTTTGTAGCTTGACGTTGTGCATCATTGAAATAAGCAGGTACAGTAATTACCGCTCTTTCAACTTTTTCTCCAAGATAGTCTTCAGCATGAGACTTTAATTTTTGCAAGATGATCGCAGAGATCTCTTGTGGCGTATAGTCTTTCCCTTCAACTGTTTCTTTGTAATCTGTTCCCATGTAACGTTTGATCGACATGATCGTGTTAGGGTTCGTTACAGCTTGGCGTTTAGCTACTTCTCCAACTGAACGGTCTCCATCTTTGAACGCTACAACAGATGGTGTCGTACGGTTACCTTCCGGGTTCGGAATAACTACCGCTTCTCCACCTTCCATAACAGCTACACAAGAGTTTGTTGTACCTAAGTCAATACCGATGATTTTACTCATGTTTTTTCCCTCCATCATTCATATGTAGTTTTATCTACGCGTTTACTTTAACCATAGCAGGTCGAATAACTCGATCTTTTAACATATAACCTTTTTGCAGTTCCTCAATAACTGTATTGGACTCTGTTTCAGAATCCTCCACTTGCATAACGGCTTGATGCAGGTTGGGGTCAAACATTTGACCTACTGAAGGAATTTCTGTCAGACCTTCTTGTTTCAATGCATCTGCTAGTTGACGATAAACCATTTCCATACCTTGAATAAGGGTTTTGGTCTGATCGTTTGTAGCTTCAGTCTTCAAAGCACGCTCAAAGTTATCAAGTGCAGGTAATAACTGTTCAAGAAGACTTTGAGATTTATATTTAAGGCTCGCTGCCTGCTCTTCTCTCGTTCTGCGGCGGAAATTATCATAATCCGCTTGAAGGCGAAGATTTTTTTGGCTTGCTTCCTCAAGCTTTGTTTCTAGCTCTGAAATGCGTTGTTGCTCTTCAGTAAGCGTTTCTTCTGTAGCAGATTCTACTTCTTCAACAACAACTTCTTCTGTTTCTGTTACTTCTTCATTCACATCAGTTTGAGTTTGATCTTGAGTGATGTCCTCTTTGTTCATGCTTTCACCTCCCTAAAATAATCCACTAATTTGAAAAATCGTTTAATCGGTTCGTCATTTCCTTCGATAATGAATCAAGTAATGAAATGACTTTCTGATATTCCATTCTGGTTGGGCCGATTAATGAGATCGTACCTATATGTTTACCATGCATCGTATAAGAGGCATTGATCACACTGCAGTTTTTCATCGCTTCGTGTTCATTCTCTGTACCGATTCTTATGGTCAGCCCTTTTTCTGTCGATGACACGAGCTTTTCCATTAAATCGCGCGTTTCTAAAAAATCAAGAAGCGGTCTAACTTTATCTAAATCTCTAAATTCAGGCTGAGAAAGCATATTTGTTTTCCCGCCATAAAATAGCTTTTCCTTCTTGCTCCAGAGAAGAAGCTGATCTAAGAATACCCCCATGTTTTGATAATCCTTAAGGTGCTTTTTAAACACCGCTGAAAGTTCTTTCTGTATCCGAGTGTTCAATTCTATCAATCGAACGCCAGCAAGCCTTTCGTTAAGAATGTTCACGAGCTTTTCTAGTTCTGAAGGTTCAATCGTATCGGGTAGCACGATCTGTCTGTTCTCTACGTGTCCTGTGTTCGTCACAAAAATTGCAACTGCCACTTGGGAAGAGATCGGAATGATCTGCATATGCTTCAACTTCATATCTAATGCGTTAGGTCCTAACACAACAGATGTATAGTTTGTCAGATCTGATAGAATCTTAGCTGATTGATCGAATAACGCCTCTGCTTCTTGAACTTTTTCCGTAAATAAGAGTTCTGAATGGCCGATCTCACTTTCTTTCATAGATAGAGAAGGAAGTAAGTGGTCCACGTAAAATCGATATCCTTTTTCAGATGGTATTCTACCAGATGATGTATGGGTTTTCTCTAGAAAGCCAAGATCCTCCAAGTCCGCAAGTTCGTTTCGAATCGTTGCTGGACTGTAGGTAATGTCCTCTCGTTTAGAGATCGTACGGGAACCTACAGGCTCAACATGCTTAATATAGTCATCTATTAAAACACGAAGAATAAAGAGTTGTCGTTCCGTTAACATACCATCACCCCACTTGTTAGCACTCTTAAACAGCGAGTGCTAAATCTATAATATAAGTTACCAAAAGGTACTCTGCATTGTCAATCTAAAACTACACCAATAAATTCTTGAAAGACCTCGTTACCTAAAGGTCTTCCATCCTTTGTTAAAAGAAGAGTGTCTTCTCTCTGTTCAAGCCAACCTTTTTGAATGAGTCTTTGAATAGGTTCTCTATAGATATCAAACATGGATCGGCCATAACGATCTATAAACGTCTTATCAGAAACACCTTCTTGTTTACGCAGACCCATGAACATTTCTTCTTCCATCTTTTCAGATAGTGGAACCTGATGTTCTTCGATATATGGAAAACCATTTTCCTCGATCAAGTTCATATATTGTTTTAAGGGACCTGCATTTCTTCTTCTTGTTCCTTCTACGTAACTATGAGCGCCAGCACCTATGCCAAAATATTCGTTATTGTTCCAGTATTGGAGATTATGCTTACTCTCAAACCCTGGAATTGCAAAATTGCTGATCTCATATTGTTTGAATCCTTTTTTATCAAGAGCCTCGATTAAATAATCATACATCGCAGCTTCAAGCTCTTGTTCCGGAAGAATCAACTTGCCTTTTTGAGCCAAGTTATAAAAAACAGTTTTCTTTTCGATCTGCAGCGAATAGGACGAAATGTGAGGAATATCTAATGCTAATGCTTCATCTACCGATTCCTTAAACATATCCATCGTTTGGCCTGGCAGCCCAAACATGAGATCGATCGACATGTTATCAATGCCAGCTTTTTTTGCCTCTGCAACCGTAGAATAGATATCTTCTTTGGTATGTGTTCTTCCTAACTTTTTTAGCAAAGAAGACTGAAAAGCCTGAACGCCAACACTTAGCCGGTTAACTCCATTCGCTTTTAAAACTGATATCTTTTCTTTTGTTGTCTGCTCTGGGTTCGCTTCAACCGTGAATTCTTTTAAAGATCTGCTACCTAGCACTTCATTCACATCACTTAAAAACGTTTGCAGCTGTTGTTCGCTCAAAGCGGTTGGTGTTCCACCACCTACGAAGATGGTTTCCATCTCATAATTCTTGAACCTCGTCGTAGTATGAATCATTTCTTTTTTCATAGATTGTAGATACTCATCCACTGGCTGCTGATGAATAAATATCTTGTTAAAATCACAATAATGACAAATTTGGACACAGAATGGGATATGCAGATATGCAGCTTTAAGCAAGATGTTCACCGCCTTTTTGTCTCATAAATTAGGAAAGACCGCTAGAATTGCCTTCGCGGTCTTAAGTTGCTTTTTATTTGTTGTTATTATTTGTATCATCCATACGAAGAACCGCCATAAACGCTTCTTGAGGAACGTCTACTCGACCGATCGTCTTCATACGCTTCTTACCTTCTTTTTGCTTATCTAAAAGCTTACGCTTACGGGAGATGTCTCCACCGTAACATTTTGCCAATACGTTCTTACGCAATGCTTTAATGTTTGAACGTGCCACGATTTTTTGTCCGATTGCCGCTTGGATCGGTACTTCAAACTGTTGACGCGGGATAAGCTCTTTAAGCTTCTCAACAACTACCTTTCCTCGCTCATAGGCAAAATCTTTATGAACGATTACCGATAATGCGTCGATCTTCTCATTGTTCAATAATATTTCCATTTTTACCAGTTTAGATGGCTTATAACCGATCAATTCATAGTCTAGAGATGCGTATCCCTTCGTGCTTGATTTTAATTGATCAAAGAAATCATACACGATCTCAGAAAGAGGGATTTCATAGAGAACATTCACACGGTTGTTTTCTAAATAATCCATCGTCATGAAGATACCACGTTTCTTCTGACAGATCTCCATAATCGTACCAACATAATCGTTCGGTGTCATGATAGATGCTTTAACATACGGTTCTTCGACAACAGAGATCTTTTGAGCCTCTGGCATGTTCGCCGGGTTATCAACAATGATTTTTTCTCCATCTGTCATCGTAACATTGTAGATAACACTCGGAGCTGTCGCGATCAAGTCGATGTTAAACTCTCGCTCGATACGTTCTTGAATGATTTCCATGTGAAGCAATCCTAAAAATCCGCAACGGAAACCAAATCCAAGAGCTTGAGAGGTTTCAGGCTCATATTGAAGAGCAGAATCATTTAGCACTAGTCGTTCTAAAGCTTCACGAAGATCGTTATATTTCGCTGTGTCTACTGGATATAAACCACAGTATACCATCGGGTTCATCTTTCTATAACCAGGTAGGGGCTCTGATGCACCTTTAACTGCGCTCGTGATCGTATCCCCGACTTGTGTGTCTCCAACATTTTTGATCGAAGCTGTTAAGAAACCAACGTCTCCAACCGTTAAGAAGTCTTTTTGTACCGCTTTTGGCGTAAACACTCCAAGTTCCAACACTTCAAACTCTTTGCCTGTCGCCATCATCTTAATCTTATCGCCAACTTTAACCGTTCCTTCTGCCACACGAATATACGTAACGACGCCTCTATAAGGATCATAAAGAGAGTCGAAGATTAGCGCTTTTAGAGGCCCTTCAGGATCCCCAGGTGGTGCTGGAACTTTTGCTACGATCTGTTCTAGAATATCTTGAATACCAATACCTGCTTTTGCTGAAGCAAGTACTGCCTCTGAAGCATCCAAACCGATAACATCCTCGATTTCTTGACGCACTCGTTCAGGCTCTGCACTCGGAAGATCAATCTTGTTGATAACCGGTAGGATCTCTAGATCATTCTCAAGAGCCAAGTAAACGTTCGCTAACGTCTGTGCTTCGATTCCTTGAGCAGCATCTACGATAAGTAAGGCTCCCTCGCAGGCCGCTAAGCTTCTAGACACTTCGTATGTAAAGTCTACGTGTCCTGGGGTATCAATTAAGTGGAACGTATAAATCTCACCGTCTTTTGCTTTATATTGCAGCTGTACAGCATTTAATTTAATCGTTATTCCACGTTCACGTTCAAGATCCATTGAGTCTAACAGCTGCTCTTTCATCTCACGCTGTGTTAGTGCACTCGTTTCTTCCAAAATTCTGTCCGCTAAAGTAGATTTCCCATGGTCAATATGAGCAATTATGGAGAAATTCCTGATCTTAGCTTGTCTTTTTAATTTTTCTTCTCTGTTCATTATACGTTCACTCCTACAATTTTAGGAAAAGTCACTAGCTTTGATTATAGCAATACAAAGTATCCGTTTCAATCACAACCTAAAAAATAGGGTGAAGCTATTGTCTAAGTTCATAGTAACCCTATACAAAAATCTTTGTTCTGTTCAGTTTACGTTTTAACAAATTTAGAGTGTTATTTGAAGATCACCCCAAAATAAAAAGAACCGATAAAGGAAATATCCTTTATGGTTCTATGGTGAAAATACAGCTAGCATCTCACTAATAATAACACCAAATATAGAGATCATGACACCAAAAGCAGAAGAAATCAACGATGTTAGTCTTTGCCCAAGTGCTGAAAAAACATTGAACGAATCTATTTCACTTAATGTTTCTTGTTTTGTTTTAATATCATGACTTGTTATGGAAGCAGGGTTTTGTTTCGTTTCTTTTTGCTCGTTAGAAGGAGTCGAGTTCGATTCAACACTTTTTAGAGAAGATCCTTTAAGCTCATCCATTTCGAAATGCGCTTTTTGAATACCGAACAGAACCCCAAATAAAAGAATAGTAACCAGTCCGAAACACTTTAACATAAATTTTGTCATGATCATTCCTCCACATGGGGATATACGATTATAATTTATGCACAAGCTTGTCCAAACATGCCTACATTTTAATGTGTATAAGAAGAAGTATTTCCTTGATCGATGCCACCATGAAGTGCCGTGTTCAGACCATTCGCTAATACATTGGCCATGTCTTCAATGAACACATCCACCTCTTTCGGTGTAACCATCAAATTATGCCCGATCGGCGCAAGCACTTCACGAATCAATCGAAGCTTTTCATCTTCTTCTAAGACACCGACAATTCCTAAGAACGATTTACGATGATCTTCCTCAGGCAAATCGTCGTCTGTTAGTACTTTCTTTTCCCCAAACGTCATACCCGCTGGTAAAAGGGATTTTGAGGGTTTATCCTTTTCATTCATCTCACGACCAAAGTGTTTCAAGATAAAATCAATCGTATCACTAGTGATCGTAGCCGCATCAACTACCGTAGGAATTCCAATAGAGATAACCGGTATCCCTAGTGTTTCTTTGCTAAGTTCTTTACGCTTGTTTCCCACACCTGACCCCGGATGGATACCAGTATTTGAAACTTGTATCGTGGCGTTCACCCGTTCGATCGAACGGGATGCTAGCGCATCGATCGCGATTACAAAATCAGGATTTGCTTTTTTAACGATACCATCGATGATATCACTCGTCTCTATACCTGTAATGCCCATGACTCCTGGTGATATCGCACAGACTGGACGAAATCCTTCTTCAACGTTTTCAGGAGCTAACTCGAACAGATGCTTTGTGATGGTCAGATTTTCAACAACCAATGGACCAAGAGAATCAGGAGTTACATTCCAATTCCCCAAACCTACAACGAGACAAGTATCATCCTGCTTGATACCTTGTTCTTTTAAGAAACGATTAAAATCATGTGCAAAAACTTCTTGCACGCGTTCTTGAAGCTTTGAATCTTTTTCACGAATTCCTTGAACCTCAAAAGTGACGTACACCCCTGCTTTTTTCCCGGTAGTCTCCGCTCCCTTTTCGTCGATCTCAACTCTAACGATCTTGATACCATCTCTATCTTTTTCATGTATGATGACACCTTCAAGTGTGCTTTTATTGACGACTTCATCTTCTTTTAGTAGCATGTCGTGCGCTTCTATCGCCAGATCTGTTCGCACTGAATAAGCTGACAGGTCCAAATCCTTACCCATAATCTACCACCTTCCTTTGTATTATTTTTGCCGCAACTCTTCCTTTTCATTCTTGTATTGCATTTAGAAGGCGATTTTGATAGAATACTTTGTGTCCTATTTTTTGCAACGGAAAGTAATTTTGTTGCTCATGGTTCATTTAGGGAGGTGAATGGATTGGCTAATATTAAATCAGCGATTAAACGTGTAAAAACTAACGAAAAGCGTCGTGCACACAACGCTTCACTAAAGTCTGGCATGCGTACTGCTATCAAAAACTTTGAAGCACTTGCAGCTTCAAACAATGCAGAAGGTGCTCAAGCAGCTTTTGTTACTGCTTCTAAGAAGATTGACAAAGCAGCAAACAAAGGACTTATCCACAAAAATGCAGCTTCTCGCCAAAAGTCTCGTCTTGCTAAGGCTTTAAACGGTGTTAACGCATAAATTGAAGGATGAAACCCGAAAAACGGCCTTACACCAATAGGTCGTTTTTTTATTTGTACAAAATGTTAAAAATCCAGCTCATCTTTTAAAGATGAGCTGGATTTTTTGATTTCTGCACATTATGTCGATACTCTCACTTTTTTGATACTTGAGTTGGATCAAAGTATGTTCCGCCTCTATGAGCCTTGTGAGAGCTTAACGATCTCTAATTCTAGTAAGAGTGTTTTGTCCATCTGTCCCGTTTTTAATTTATAATCCGTTTCAGCAAATTCATTCAGACATTCCCTAAGAAAAACTTCTTGAAATCGATTCGCATGTTTTGCCGCAAGCTTTACTGCGTAAGGATGCAGTTTTAGAGAAGAAGCAATTTGCTTTTCTCCATATCCTTTCTTTTGCAGTTCTTTGACGCCATTTATCATGCGAAATTGCCTTGTGATCAAAGCATGAATCTGTATCGGCTCCTGATTTTGTTTCATAAGATCATAAAAACTTCTTAGCGCTTGTTCTGTTCGTTTATGCACCACATGATCGACTAATGCAAAAACATCATCTTCTAGAGTTCTTGCTACTAATGTATCCACAGTTTCCTTCGTAATTACACCATTCACACCTACAAAGAGCGCCATTTTTTCCATTTCTTTTGCCAATACTGCCATGCGCGTTCCTAGTCTTGAAAGAAGTAATTGAACCGCTTCTCCATCAATGGATACCTCTAAATTTGAAGCTTCCTTATGTAGCCACTTTTCTGCCGTATCGTTACTAAGTTCGGAAACCTGAATCATTTCAGATTGTGCTTTTACCAATTTTACTATTTTCTTGCGTTCATCAAGTTTTTCATGGGGAACTACGATGACTAACGTCGTAAATTCTGCAGGGTTTTGTATGTACTTTTCAAATACTTTGAAGTCGTGTTCGATCTTAGATTTATCTTTTGCAGCCGTTAAGAAGTTTGCGTTTTTTATTACGACGACCCGGCGATCTCCTAAGAAAGGCATCGTTTCTGCGTCTTCAATGATCTCTTGTACAGAGATTTCATCCAGATTATGTACACTTAAGTTAAAGTCCTTTTCGTCGGGAGACAAAAGGCCTGTTATGGTTTGTATCGCTTCTTCTGCTAAATAAATTTCGGTTCCCCAAATCAGATAGACCGAGGATGATTCATTATTTTTAATTTTCTTTTTTAACGTTTCTACACTAAGCACCTTTTTCACCTCTACCTCTTATCCTATGAGGAACGAAGTGCATTTGCAAGCAAAAGAAGGAACAGCGCATATGTCTGTTCCTTCATTTATGATAAACACTAACACCAAAACGATATAATCGTTTAAGGCTAGCTTTAATAGGATATCCTATGCATTTTAAAAATATTGGTGACAACGAATCTCATCTTTGGTAAGTTTTAGATAAAACACGCAAAAGAAAGCATTTTCAGTATGGATTTTTTAAAATTGATAACGTATACTAAGGATGGATTAGGAGGGTTGTCACATGAACCATTTCGAAAAAGATGTACAGAGTAAGCGTAACGACCTTATTGATTCCGGTATGGGTTTTGTCGTATCATTTGGATTCTTTACGGTAATCTTCGCCATCGGAGTCATTCTAAAAGCAATTGCATAGTACATAAAAAAGACCGAATTATTTCGGTCCTTTTTTATTGTGCAGTGTTAACTTTCAACCTCTTTTTGTTTACATTAATTGAAATATCCCCATGCTCATCTGTCCGATAAATGGTAACCTCTCTCTCTCTTAACCTTTTCAAAACTTCTAGTGCTGGATGGCCATATAAATTATTTTCCCCCGCTGAAATAATTCCAAATCGAGGAGAGACCTTATCTAAAAAAGATGCCGTTGAAGAAGTTACACTTCCGTGGTGACCGACCTTAAGTACGTCCGCTTTTATTTTTGGAAAACTATTCATGACTTCCCTTTCAGCTTCCGCCTCCATATCACCTGTTAATAAAAAGGTATGATTATAGACCTTAAGCCAAAGAACGATGGAGTTATTATTTGAAGTACTTTCTTTAGATCCTGGATGCAAAACGAAAAAGGAGGAATGAGCTGATTCCCAATGCTTCCCTTTACCTAACTTCACCACATTGATGTTATTTGCGGCTGATGTAGTTTCGATGAGGGTCTCAAGTTTATTGTTCTCTCTTTTAAATGGCAAAAAAACATTGCTCACTTTAATAGTTTCAAGTAAAAACTCACCACCCCCAGCATGATCCATATCTCCATGAGTGATGATCAACCCATCTAAATGCCGAATTCCTTTAGCTTTTAAGAAAGGATATACGACTTCCTTAGTAACGTCATATTCTTCCTCTCTTTTTTCCCAATCCTCTTGATCAAAAGAGATCGAACCGCCAGTATCTATCAAATAGACGGCTTTTCTATAGGGTAATTCCACGAGGATGCTATCGCCTTGTCCTACATTAATAAATGATATTGTTGCTTTTGGGTTCACATAAGGTATTCCCCAATGAATGAAGGAGACGAATAAGAAAGGTACAGCAACCAATATGTGAATGCGTTTTGTAACCTCCCATCGATAGAGAAAATAAAAAATCGCAACAAAATAAAGACCGAATATCCATTCTGCTGGCCGGCCAAAAACAACAGCCATTTTGAGGAATTGAGCCTTTTCCATAAACCATACAGAGAAATTAAACAAATATTCAATAATCTCGTTAACGATCGGAATGGTTCTTGGTGCAAAAATAGAAAGAAGTAGAATAAAAAAAGAAATGGGAAACAAGACAATGGAAACGAATGGGATATATAACACATTAAAGGGAATCGATAATAAGGAAAATTCAAAGAAATGATACAAAATGATTGGGAAGGAAAATAAAGAACAGATGAATGAAGTTAAAATCAACAACTTAAGAGGGAACGCATCTTTGAGTACATAAATTGAAGTGATCAATACGAATGTCATCAAAAATGAAAGTTGAAACCCAAGATCAAAAGCAAACGAAGGATTAAAGCTCAGCATCCCTATGCATACCGTTGACAACAGGGTCACTGGGTGCATTTTTCTTCTGAACATCATGAAACATATTACAATCATGCCCATCATACCCGCTCTTATGATTGAACTCTCCGCTCCCGTTAGAACAATATAAACCGGTAAGAAAATTAAGATCACTCCATAAGCGATCTCCTTAACCACACCTAACCGAACGAGAATTAAGTATAAAAAGTAAGTAACAATTCCAACATTAAATCCGGATACCGCCAATAGGTGGGTCAATCCTAAACCTTGATAGTAATGAAGTGTTTCTGCCTCAATTCCATTTCTGTAACCAAAAAGCAGAGCATTCATCAAACCCGCTGTGTTATTGGAAAAATGACTTTCTAATTCTTTAATATTCTTGCTTCTCCAACTCTTGATGTGTTCATGAACACTTAAGTCTTTTGTCTTCACACATTGGTCCACACCAAACTCAACCGTTTTTAGACTCCAATAAATCTTGTTGTTCTTTAAATACTCACGATAATCCATTCCAAAAAAATGGCTTTTTTTTCGTGGTTCTTCAAGCTTTCCTTTTATAACGCATGACAAATTGATACTTAGTTTTTTTAGCTGTTCTTTTTCAACTGCTGATTTTATTTTATGGGAAACAACAACCGTTTCATTATTCGTTATAAGTTCAAACCTTAATAGGTTTCCGTCTATTTTGGGGATTGATCTTATCTTACCTGAAAACATCATCTGCTCCGCTGGAAGCTTTGAGAAACTAGTAGTGTTATCGTAATGAGAGTAAATAAAAAAGATAGGTAGAAAAACGAGGATATATACAGATTTTTGTCCAATTTGTATAAAAATAACGATAACCAGGAAAGCCAGTAAAACGATCCCGGTTACCGAAAAATGCTTTGAAAGCCAAATCCCATAAAATGCAGAGCTAGCACTTAAGACGGTATATCTTGGATTCATGCTTTATGCGTAAGAAATGTAGAAGGCAAGAAGTTCATTTCAACTTTTTCAACGATTACTCCTGCTTCTTTAAACTGTTCGATGCTATAAGGATGATTTTTATAGTCCTGACCATAATAGATCTTTTTGATACCACTCTGTATAATCGATCGACAACAATGCAGACAAGGGAAGTGGGTTACGTACATTTCGGCACCTTCTGTCGGTACACCGAACTTTGCGCATTGCAATAGGGCGTTCATCTCAGCATGAATCGTTCTCACACAATGACCATCAATAACATAACAGCCTTCGTCAATACAATGAACACCACCTGAGATCGAGCCATTATAACCTCCAGCAATAATTCGTTTATCTCTCACTATTGTTGCTCCAACTGCTAATCTAGTACATGTACTTCTTAATGCAAGCAATTGGCTTTGTGCCATATAATATTCGTTCCACGATATTCGCTGCAACGCTAACCGCCTCCTCTGTTTCTATAACCTTAGTGTAGTATTCGACATTTAAAGAAGCAATAAAAACCCTTACTCGAAGCTAATTTGATCTTTCCACTGTTCGATTGTCTTTTCTCCGATTCCCCTAACTTCTAATAACTGTTCTAAAGAAGTGAAAGGACCGTTCTCCTCTCTATAGGAGATAATGCTTTGTGCCTTCGCGGGACCCACACCGTTTAGCGTTTGGAGCACTGTTTCATCCGCAGAGTTGATGTTTACCACCACGCCATTTTCGTCCATCGGTTTACTGGATGCTGTTTGCAACTCATACTTTTCCCCTTTCTCAGCTACATACACGATCATCTCATCGGTTATTTTTAACGCTTGATTAACGGAACGAATTTCTGCACTTTCCATAAAACCACCGGCCATTTGTATGGCATGCATCACACGGTCTCCCTCTTTTAACTCGTAAACTCCTGGACGCTTAACACTTCCTTGCACATCGACCATAAGCTTGGTCTTTCTTTCGTTGTTATCCCTACTCTTTCCGTTAGGCTTATCAGTTGAAATTGGCGATTCCGGTTCCATTTGTTGAGGTATTTGTGAGGTGACAGGCATATTTGGTTCACTTTGGAAATAATTCATTAGAGATACAATAATGGCAAGGATCAATAATATGCCACCGCCAATAAACCAGCTCATATGCTGCTTGTATTTTTCCATCATTTCACCTTCTTAATTAGGCTTGAACTTCTAAAAAACATATTTGATTCACAACGTGCATAAATTTGAACGTAGAGGAAGGAGGTTCAGATATGAAGGTTGGAATTATCGGAACCGGAAATATGGGAAGCGTTCTTGCTTCTTCTTTTATCGAATCTTCAGCCATTCAGCCATCAAGGCTCATGGTCACTAATCGTACACTGTTAAAAGCGGAGAGGCTGCAGAATGCCTATCCAAAGTTGAAGGTCGGAAATACCGCCGAAGAAGTTTTTCGATTCGCTGAGATTGTGTTTATATGTGTGAAGCCACACGAGTTTTATTCATTGCTTTCTAGCAATAAGAATTCTATCTCAAAACATCAACTGCTCGTTTCCATTACGAGTCCTATTTCATGTGAACAGCTGGAAGATCTGCTAGATTGCAATATCGCAAGAGCTATCCCAAGCATTAATAACCGGGCACTAGCTGGTTCATCTCTTGTTTCGTTCGGAAAAAGGTGTCACCCTGATTACAAAGAGAAACTTCTATCTTTAATGAGCAATATTTCTACACCACTCGTTATCGATGAAAATATCACTCGGATCTCTTCAGATATCGCAAGTTGCGGGCCGGCGTTTATCGGTTATGTTCTGCAATGCTTTATTAATTCAGCTGTCGACCAAACTGACATCACAAAAGCACAGGCAACTCAACTGGCAAGTGATATGATTATCGGAATGGGAAAACTACTCGAGAAAGATATCTATACTTTACCAACACTCATTCAAAAGGTATGCGTAAAGGGTGGTATCACAGGAGAAGGAATTAAGATCCTGAGCAATGAGGTCGATGAAGTATTCGACCATGTCATTAAGCGTACACACGAAAAATATCATGAAGAATGCGACAAAGTGAGTCAACAGTTTGAAGTGAAAGAAGAGCTCAAGTAATTTCTATCGTCATTATAAAACAGCTAAAAAAAGAAAGCCGGGATCTAAATCCCGGCTTTCTATAGTTCATCGAACCCGTTTTCATCAGAAACTTTCGTGTATTGTCTCGATTTCTGCTCAAAAAAATCACTTTTTCCAGCATTTACATCAGAATATGCCTTTATCCAAGGAAGTGGATTTTTATTGTATTCTGGGTATAGCTTGTTAAAGCCTAATTCGTTCAATCGTTTATTTGCCATGAACTTGATATAAGCTTCTAAATCAGATTCATGAATCCCTTCAAATGAATCTCCGATTATATACTTACTCCATTTAATCTCAAGCTCAGCTGCCCGATGAAACGTGTTTCTCGCAAACATCTCCAACTCTTGATCTCTTAATTTCGGATCTTCTTCTAAAACAGCTTTAAAAATTTGAGTAAAAAGATAAACATGTAGCTGCTCATCTCTATTAATATAGTTGATCATCGTTGAAGTCGAGACCATCTTTTGATTCCTGGCTAAATTATAAAAGAAGCTGAATCCAGAATAAAAATTCAATCCCTCAAGAATCACGTCGTAAATAATAGACTTCAAAAAGGTACGAGGCGTAGGGGTTTGTAGAAACTCCTCATACCCTTCAACAATGAAATCATTCCTCTCTCTTAGCACTTCATCTGTTTTCCAGTATTCAAATATATCATCTTGCTTTGACTTCGGTACTAAAGAGGACAACACGTACGAATAGGACTGATTATGAACAACTTCTTGAAACGATAGTGTAGCCATTAGCGCAGCAAGACTTGAATCGGTTAAATACGCTGCAACCTTGCTCGAATAATCTGTTTGTACACTATCTAAGAACGCCAATAAGCCAATAATTTTATTAAAAGTATCTTGCTCTTTTTCACTCAAATTAACATATTGCTTACTATCACTAGACATATTGATCTCGAACGGCGTCCAAAAGTTAGCCAACATGTTTTTGTATAAAGGATAAGCCCACTTATATCTAACATCGTCCCAGTTTAATATATTTGAACTCTTACCGTTGATAATTCCTGTAGATCGATTAGGAGCTTCCACATCATAGATTTTTCTCTCTTTGAGTTGTTCAACCTCTTTAACTTTCACAGCTTTCACATCCTTCTAACTCAATTGATGTAGACCTAGTATAATAAGTGGTCTTTAATCCCTTTTTAAAGCTTAATAAATGAAGGTGTAACAGATCTTTTGCCTTGATGTTGTGATTAACATAAAGATTAAACGAAATTGATTGATCGACGTGTCTTTGTCTAGCAGCATTCTGTTCGATACTCCAAGTTTGATCAATCAAGAACGCTGATTTATAGAACCATGTTGTTTCTGCATTCAAATCAGGTGCTGTTACAGGGATTTTGTAATTCTTTTTTTCTTCTGAATAGAATTTTTTAAATATCGGATCCACACTCGGTGTTGAATTTGCGATGATTGAAGTCGATGAATTCGGTGCGACTGCAATGAGGTATCCATTCCTTAGACCGTGTTTGTTAACTCTTTCTTTTAAACTCTGCCACTCTTTAGAGAAATAGTTGCGTTTCGAAAAATAGTTTCCCGTTTCCCAATCCGAGCCCAAAAACGCGGGATATCTCCCCTTTTCTTTCGCAAGCTCACAACTAGCATTTATCACATAATAGTTGATGGTCTCATAAAGATGATCAGCATACGTAACCGCTTCTTCACTTTCCCACTTTATCCCCTCTTTGGCTAAAAGATGGTGCCATCCAAACGTACCTACACCGACCGCACGATATTTCTTATTTGTCAGTTCCGCTTGAGGTACATCTATACGATTAAGATCAATAACGTTATCAAGCATTCGGATCTGGATATCAATAACTCTTTTTAATACGTTATCATTGATCACTTTAGCAAGAGAAAGAGATGATAGATTACATACAACAAAATCTCCTGGCGTTTTTCTGATGACGATTTCTCCGTTCTCTGCTTCCTCTGACGTGACAACTGTTGCAGACATGTTTTGCATGATCTCTGTACATAGGTTAGAAGCATAGACCATCCCTTTATGAGCGTTCGGATTCAATCGGTTGACAGTATCTCGATAAAACATGAAGGGTGTTCCGGTTTCAAGTTGCGATTTCATGATCCGTTTCATGATCTCAATAGCGGGAATACACTTTTTTGAAAGTCTCTCATCTTCTAAACAATCAGCATATCTCTCTCTAAAGCTTCCTGACCCAACCGTTTCATCATAGAAATCTTCTAACGAATACCCTTTGATCTTTTTTACCTCATGAGGATCGAACAGATACCAATTCTCACGTTTTTCCACGCATTCCATGAAAAGGTCCGGGAGACACACACCTGTAAATAGGTCATGCGTTCTCATTCGTTCATCACCATTATTTAATTTTGCATCTAAAAACTCCAGGATGTCTTTATGCCAAATGTCTAAGTAGACGGCAATCGCACCCTGCCTTTGGCCAAGCTGATCGACCGATACCGCCGTGTTGTTTAACTGCTTCATCCACGGTATTACACCAGATGAATTTCCTTTAAATCCTCTAATATCCGAACCTCTAGCCCTAATTTTCCCAAGATAGATTCCGAGTCCACCGCCACCTTTTGAAACAGTTGCAGCATCTGTATTAGAATCAAATATCCCTCTTAAGCTATCGTCGATCGTATCAATAAAACAAGAGCTAAGCTGCCCATAGCTCTTACCTGCGTTCGCTAATGTCGGGGTAGCAACCGTCATATATAGATTGGAGAGAGCCCAGTATGCTTCTTCGACTAATTGAAGCCTATTCGTTTTGTTCTCGTCTCTCATTAAAAACAAGGAGATCAACATCCAGCGTTCTTGTGGTAATTCATAGATTTCATGATTGAATCCTTTTGCCAAGTACCGATCCGCTAGCGTTTTAAGTCCAATGTATGTAAAAAGCTTATCTCTAGATGGCTCGATCATTTTTTCAGCTTTCTCCAAGTCTTCCTTAGAGTATGATGAGAGAATGGTATCATCATAGATATCCATCCCTACTAACTTTGTGATCAACCCATAGAGGTTCGTATATGGTTTATGTCTTGTCTCCTCTCGATTCTTCATTACTTCTTCATATAACTGCCTTAAATAGATCTGTGATGCTACAAACGTCCACTCTGGGTTCTCTGCATCTAATCCATTTAACGCTTCCATGATTAACTGTCTATAAAGTGAGCTTGATTCCTGTGTATGACTTTCTAATTTCTCCGCATTTTTTAGAAAGTTGTCCGCTTGTATGTTCGGGTAATTTTCGACACAACTCTTTAACCACTCCCCGAGCAAAGAGTTTTCAGTTGTCATTTTCATAGTTAAAACACTCCTTAGGTCATAATAAAAACCCTCTTCCATCAGGAAGAGGGTTTAAAGAATTACATGTATTTTGCTAGACGATCGTCAGCATAAAACAGCGGCAGTTCTTTCTCCCAATCCCCGAGGAAAAGAAAATAGGAGTCTTCAGGCAGGTCTACTGGCTTTTGCTTCTTCCTACTTTGGGCCTTCCCATACAGCAGCCATTTTTTAATAACTGACCTGTACAGTGGCTATTCCATTTCGTCCACAATTACAGTTGCGGGGACAGCTTCGGCATTGAACCGAATTCCCTTTTAAGCCGGATATTCCGGCGCCTGAATTCTCCATATATAGTTTTGTATTATCTACTTTGACACTAAATATAGTGAATGTCAATAACTTCTCCATTCTTTATTGCGCGACATAGCCACCGTCGATCACAATCGCTTGCCCTGTAACGCCCTTTGCATTCTCACTAGAAAGAAAGAGTGTGTAATCTGCTATTTCTTGAACATCTAACAATCTTTTTTGAGGAACTAGTGGATAGATCACTTCTTCCAGAACCTTCTCTAACTCAACATTTCTCGTTTTGGCCAGATCTTCTAATTGTCCTCTTACAAGAGGTGTATCAACATAACCAGGGCAAACCGCATTTACCGTTATTCCATGTGGAGCACCTTCTAAAGCAGCCACTTTCGTTAGACCAATAACGCCATGCTTTGCACTATTGTATGCGGATTTTCCGGCAAAACCTACAAGCCCATTGATGGAAGCCATATTTACGATACGTCCGAACCCTTGTTTTTTCATGATTGGAAAGACATGTTTTGTCGCTATGAATGGAGCTGTCAGCATAACATTGATCAACTGTTGAAACTTCTCCGTTGGAAACTCTTCAAGTGGCGACACGAACTGCAATCCTGCATTGTTGATCAGCACATCGATACGACCATAGTGCTTCAGTGTTTCATCCAATGCTTCTGTTATCTCTTTTTCTTGTGTCACATTACAGCCGATTCCGATCGCATTTTGGCCAGCTTGCACGAGCGCTTGTGCAGAATCCTTCGCACGCTCACGATCTAGATCACTGATTGCGACTTTAGCTCCTTGTTCTGCGAATGCTTTTGCTAACTGCAAGCCGATTCCACTTGCTGCTCCTGTAATAAAAACAACTTTCCCCTCAACGAACGCTCTCATGAAATGATTACTCCTCTCTATGAAATTGGTTTATACGATACCAAGTCCGTAATAAAGACCAATAATAACAAATACGGCAATCGTTTTAATGATCGTCATCGCGAAAATGTCAATATACGCTTGTTTATGAGTTAATCCTGTTACAGCTAACAACGTAATAACAGCACCGTTGTGAGGAAGTGTGTCCATTCCACCACTCGCCATAGAAGCAACACGGTGAAGAACTTCTGGATCGATTCCTAGTTTGTCAGCCTGTGCGATATACGTTTCACTCATCGTTGCGAGTGCGATACTCATTCCACCAGAAGCTGATCCTGTAATACCCGCTAATGTTGTAGTCGTAACCGCTTCATTGATCAACGGATCTTTAATCGTATTCGACATCGCGGAATTTACAGCAGTAAAACCTGGAAGTGCTGCGATAACACCACCAAATCCATACTCAGATGCTGTATTTAGTGTTGCAAGCAACGCTCCACCGATTGATAGATTAATCCCCTTATTAAAGTTGTTTTTAATTCTCTTGAACGAGAACAAAAGAACGGTAACGATACCTATGATCAAAGCACCTTCGACTGCCCATACTGCAGCTAATGAGGGAATTTGAATCTCAGGCACGTTCTTCATTCCAATCGCAGAAAAATCGAACGTCTTTCCGTAATACTTTGGAATCAAAACAGTGAACCATTTATTGAACACTCCAACCAAAATAAGAGGAAGAATCGCTATAAAGGCATTAGGCAGATTTTCAGAATCCATTTTCTCAGGTTCGTTGCTATGTCCTGTTCCGTAACCTTCACCTTTTGCAGCCGCTTGTCTACGTCTCCACTCCAGATAGATCATACCTATGGTGAAAACAAACATTCCTCCGATAAACCCGAGCCAAGGTGCAGCCCACGTTGTTGTCCCAAAGAAAGAGGTTGGGATAATATTTTGTATCTGTGGACTTCCAGGAAAAGCATCCATCGTAAACGTAAAAGCACCTAGTGCGATCGTTCCTGGGATAAGTCTTTTAGGAATATCCGCAAGTTTAAAAAGTTCTGATGCAAATGGATAGAGTGCAAAAGCAACAACAAACAATGATACTCCACCATAAGTCAATATCGCTCCAACGAGTACGATAGCAAGCATCGCTCTTGCAGGTCCGATCAGTTTGATAACAAACTGAGTGATCGATTTTGCAAAGCCTGACATTTCAATCACTTTTCCGAAGATGGCTCCTAGTAAGAAGACCGGAAAATAAAGTTTGATAAAGCCAACCATCTTCTCCATAAATACGCCTGAGAAGAAAGGAAGTACGTGACCCGGTTCAGTAAGCAATACCGCAAACAATGCAGCGATGGGTGCAAATAGAATAACGCTGAATCCTCTGTAAGCTACAAACATTAAAAAGAATAATGCTAATAAAATAATAATAATGTCCATTTCAATTCCCCCATTCTATCAATTTAACATTTTTAAAGCGCTTTCATTTTTTTAGCATCATCACCTTTCCAAATCGGTTACACCCTGTAATTTATTTGCAAGTTTCATGCCAACATCAGAAGGCATAAAGAAGTGAGCAAGGAAATTCAGCTCTTCCGGAAAAACGGAAATTAGAAAACTGTTACATAAACTATGTGACTTATGAACGATCACATTAAGCTAATTTGACTTGGTAAATCAAAATGTAATAACAAAAGGAAACATTCCGAAAAAACGGAAGCCCTTTCCGCTTTTTCGGAAAAACTCAGAATACCTTATCTAATGTTATATTTTTTTATCTTATCATAGAGGTTCGTCTTTCCAATGCCTAGATGTTTAGCGACACGCATTATATCGCCGTTCATCGTCTCCAAGTAGTAAGCGATCACATTTTTCTCCGTTTCTTGAACGTGTTCTTTTAGTGTCAGTTGCTTTTTATTGACCCCGAGTTTTTCTTTTAAAAAATCAGGAAAAACATCTAACGTTAATCGGTCACTATGTGTAAGCTGGATGGCTGCTTCTACGAAGTTTTTAAGCTCTCTCGCATTTCCTGGCCAGTTGTAGGCTAAGAATGCTTCTTTTACATCGTCATCAATACTTAGTATCCGTTTACCAGTTTCAGCGCAGTTCAATCGGATAAAATTCTCAGCCAGTGGCCAGATATCTTCTTTTCTCTCACGAAGTGGTGGGATTTGAATTTGAAGAACATTTATTCGATAGAACAAGTCTTCACGAAACTTATTTTCAATGATCAATCTCTCTAATGGGCGATTTGTAGCAGCGATCACCCGAACATTTACTTTTTGTGTATGTACTGAACCTACTGGCTCTACTTCTTTTTCTTGAAGAACACGCAACAGTTTTATTTGCATGCTTTGAGGAAGATCCCCGATCTCATCTAAGAATAAAGTTCCACCGTCTGCAAGCTGAAACTTACCTGGTTTCCCACCTTTTTTTGCCCCTGTAAATGCCCCTTCAGAGTACCCGAAGAGTTCAGATTCAAACAGATGCTCAGGTACTGCTCCACAATTTAATTTGATGAAGGGTTTTCCACTTCTTTCACTTAATTGATGGATACTATGCGCTAGCAACTCTTTTCCTGTACCACTCTCCCCCCTGATCAATACTGTTAGATCTCCACTGGCAATATTCTTCACATGCTTCTTTACTTTTTGCACTTCTGTTGAAGTACCGGCAAAGTCGTTCAATGTATAAGAAGCTCCATTAATTTCTTCCCACTCTTTTTTATAGAAATTGAGTTCATGAAGGAGCGCTTTTATGTGAGAGTTCATCTTTTTCCATTGTTCTGTGTCTCTAAATATTACAGTTCCAACAGCTCCAATTACTTTTCCATCATTTAGAATCGGTATACGGTTTGCTATCATGTAGTTGCCTCTAATGAATTGAAGATCTGCAATCTCAACTTTTCCTTGTAAAACGTCTTTGTGCATTTTTGTATTTTCAATAACCTTAGTAACATGCTTTCCTATTACTTCTTTAGGATTTTCACCTAGAAACTCGCAGTACGTTTTATTCATGTATCGGACGATTCCTTCGTGATCAACAACGACTATCCACTCGTAAGCACTATCGATGATCGTCTCTAGAATGTTTTTTTTAAATAGTGGATCTTGATCAAACATGTATATCACCTAATTCTCTAGAAAAATAATCATTCTTATGTGTAATTGTAACGCTTCCTAATAAAAAAGACAGCACATAGGCTGCCTTCCCATCATTTATTTTTTTCTCGCGACAAATAAGATTCGTTCACTTTCTTCCGTAGGCTCTGTTCCTTTAAAATCGGCTGAGACCTCTAAGTGTTCAAATCCACACTCTCTTAACCAATTACAATAGTCCTCGATGGCGAATGTTCTTTGTGTATGCAGTTCATCATATCGATCGTAGCGATCTCCGTTTTGCATGAAGAAGGATAGATCGTGTTCCACACTGTTTTCAAGCTCACCTTGATAGCATTGCCATATGTAAGATAGCTTTTCATCATTACTTCCAAATGTTTGTCCGATAAAGATTTCATTGATCTTATGTATGGAATGAACATCGAAAAGAAGTAATCCTCCTGTTTTCAGGTGGTTACCTGCTGAAAGAAAAGTACGTTTTACATCTTCTTCCGTCAAGATATAATTCAGCGAGTCACATAATATCGTTACACAATCAAAAACACCTAGTCCTTCTAACTCTCGCATATCTTGTTGAAAAAGGTTCAGATTTACTTTTTCGAGTTCGGCTTTCTCTTTCGCGACCATCAACATGTCTGTTGAAAGATCAACCCCGGTTACATCAAAGCCTTCTTTCGCGAGTAGAATCGTCATTGATCCCGTCCCACAACCAACATCTAAAAACCGCTTACCATCTTCTAAATGATTAAAAGCGGATGTTTTCACAAAGTTCAGCCATTCAGCGTAGGGAGCATCCTCCATCAACTCATCATATAGATAGGCAAATTGCTGGTAGCTCATCTATAAGTTCTGTTGCGGGGTAATAATAGCATCTACATCAATCTTATTGGCATCTCCCCATAATTTCTCAAGATTATAATAACTACGGTCATCGCGATGGAATACATGAACAACGATGTTTGCCAGATCGATTAAAACCCACCTTGCATGGTCAAACCCTTCCATTCTGCGAATCTGAATATCATTCTCTAAGGCCACATCTTTTAGTTCTCTTGCAATCGCTTGAACTTGTTTCTCAGAATTACCATGACAGATAACAAAGTAATCCGCAACAAGCGAAATTCCTTCCATGTCTAAAACGGCAATATTTTCTGCTCTTTTATCATCAGCGGTCTTCACGACCAATTCCATAAGCTCTTTTATGTTCATCCAGTGCACTCCTTCTCTTTTTTTAGTTTAATCTCTTGAAGCAATCCATTGTACGCTTCAAACGTGAGTGGATAGATTTTTTGGTTCTGTTTCATTAAAAAAGTTATCGTGTTCTTCACGGCCATCAAACAAGCTTGATCAAGATCATGCTCTGCTATCTCTCTAACACTTTCCACACCTGGGAAATTACGGTTCGGTTCTATGTAATCTGCTAAGAATATTACCTTTTCAAGCAGAGTCATCGCCCCGTTACCCGTTGTATGATAATAGATCGCACGTAGTATGTCTTCATCCGTTATTCCGACTTCTTTTTTAACTAAGTATGCTCCGACCGGCGCATGCAATACCTCATTACCATAGAATAATAAGTCTTGTGAGAGTCTCTCGCTTCGTACGATCTCTCTCATCTCTTCTTTTGGTCGAAATTTGGCATAATCATGAAATATGGCAGCAATCTCGGCTTTTTTTGAATCTGCTCCATATTTTCTAGCTAGAGCAACACTCGTCTCTTCCACTCCTAAAGTATGAATATAACGGTGCTCTGTAAGTTGCTTTTTCACAATCTCCAGTGCTTTAGTACGTTCCATAAAGGCCGTTCTCCTTTATATGTTTCCAGACATCATCTGAAACATAGTAACGAATATTCTGACCAGCACGTGATCGATTACGTATAAACGATGACGAGATCTCAATAATAGGTACTTCTACATGTTTTACCCGATACCTCTCCCAATGATGGTCAACAGCATACCCACTACGACCAACACCTGCAAAATCAACAAGGTCCTTTAACTCATCGATTTTGTGCCAGTCGCTTAAGGAATGAACCATGTCTCCCCCCACGATAAAAGTGAAGTTTATAGAGGGATATTTTTCTTTTAGAAGTCGTATCGTATCAATAGTATATGAAGGTCCACTTCTCTCAAACTCAAGCAAAGAAAGGGAAAACTGCTCATTGTTACCAATTGCTTTTCTAACCATTTCTATGCGCTGTTCATCTGAGATTTCGATGTCTTTCTCTTTATGAGGAGGTGTAGAGGAGGGCATCCACCACACTTCATCTAGATGCATTTGGGTTAACGCTTCTTGAGCAATCAGCATATGCCCGATATGTGGCGGATTAAAGGTACCTCCAAAAAGTCCTATTTGTTTATTCATTACGATGTCACTCCTTATGGGAGTTGGATGCGTTTTTGATTGACCGATTCTTTGTAAAGTACGATCGTGCTTCCGATTACTTGAACCAACTCTGCTTTTGATCCAGAAGAAAGCTGTGACGCTACCGTATCCTTATCATCTTCACAGTTTTGAAGCACGCTAACTTTTATTAGCTCTCTAGCTTCTAGTGCTTCATCAACCTGTTTGACCAAATTTGAATTCACCCCACCTTTACCTACCTGAAAAATAGGATGAATGTGATGTGCCTTTGATCGTAAAAAACGTTTTTGTTTACCTGTAAGCATAGTTACCTCCTAAGTTGTTCCATAACGACTTGTTTCATATTATTTGTATCAGGAAAAGTTCCTGTCCATTTTTCAAATGCCATAGCTCCTTGCATGACAAGCATAGATACACCATTATCTGTTGTTGCGCCTTTTCCCTTTGCATCCTTCAGCCATCTTGTGGTCAAAGGATTATATACGATATCACTTACCACTGCATCCTTCTTCAGCAAGTTAAGTTTCAGTGGAATAGAATCGGTATTTGGATGCATACCCGCGTTGGTCGTGTTGATCAATACATCAAAACGAGCAAGTTCTCCTTCGGCTTTTTGTAAAGACAAACCTTCAATACGTTCATCATTCAAATCTTTTAATAAAGAATAAAGTCTTTCTTCTGAACGATTCGCTATCGCCATGTATTTAGGCGTTTCCTTGCTAAGGGCATAAGCAATAGCTCGAGCAGCTCCGCCAGCTCCTATCAATAGAACGTTCAACTCAGACAATGGCTTATTGATCTTTTCTTTTAATCCTAATAAGAATCCTTTACCGTCTGTGTTATAACCGATCAGCCTTCCATCTTTATTCACGACTGTGTTAACAGCGCCTATCTCTTTTGCTTCGTCGTCAATCTCGTCTAGAAGCGGAAGAATCGCCACTTTGTGAGGGATGGTAATGTTAATTCCTGCATAGTTGCTATCTTTCAAAAAGGTAACGAATTCCTCTAATTGATCAGAAGAAACACGTTTTTTTTCGTACGTTCCAGAAATGCCAGTTTGGTTAAAGGCTGCCGTATGCATGACAGGTGACAAAGAATGATCAATTGGATCTCCGATAACAACTGCTTTGATCATGAAAAGAATCTCTCCTTATATTAAGGATTTTCGAACGGTAACGGCTACACCCTCTGGTGCATAAAAGGCGACCTTCGCACCTGCTTCAGGGAAGGTTACCCATCCTAATCCAGAGATTACAACATCTGTTTTACTTTCCTTTATAACAAATTCATAACGTTTAAGCTTTGGAAAGTTCTCTGTATCTTCTGGAGGGGCTAACATGTCACCTAGATGTTTCTCATAAAGTTCGTCTGCTTTGTCGGTCTTTGTTCGATGTATGTTTAAATGGTTTGAAAAATGGCAGACGAACGACTGTCTTCCACCTTTTAAATAATCCATTCTGGCAAGTCCGCCAAAATACAGCGTCTGTAACTCATTCAGTTGAAACACCATTGGTTTTATTTCTTTTTTCGGCATGATAATATTTAATTCTTTCTTAGAAACAAAATGTGCCATCTGATGATGATTAATGATGCCTGGAGTATCATACATATGACTTCTTCCATCGAGTGGAATGTCAATTAGATCTAATGTTGTTCCAGGAAAATGAGAAGTTGTAATCAGATCAGATGCTTCCTCACCAAATTGTTTGATCAAACGGTTTATGAAAGTAGATTTCCCTGTGTTCGTACAGCCTACAACATATACATCTTTTCCTTGACGATAATGATCGATAGACTCTGCCAATTCCTCAATACCATAACCTTTGTCAGCAGAGATCAATTTTACATCAATCGGTTTCAAGCCTAATTCTTTTGCTTCCTTCTTCATCCAATGAATCACCTTGTTCGGATTCACTGATTTTGGAAGCAGGTCAAGCTTGTTACCGACAAGAAGAATCGGATTGTTCCCCGCATATCGGTGAAGTCCAGGTAGCCAACTTCCATTAAAATCGAAAATATCAACGATCTTAACAACTAACGCATCTTCGTCTCCAATGCTTGAGACGATCTTACGATAATCATCGTCTGTTAAACTTACATCATGAATTTCATTATAGTGTTTTAAACGAAAACAGCGCTGGCAAATTGGCAGCTCTTTCGTCAGTGCCGAAAGAGGTGCGTATCCAAGCGCTTCTTTGTCTTCTGTTTGTATGGAAACTCCACAACCCACACATTTAACTTGTTCCAAACCTATTCCTCCCAATGCAGCATGCCTTTTCTTTTCATCCAAGACAAAATGATGCGTTCGATTTTTCTGTTAAACCTTGTCCAAAAACCATCACTGCTAGCCACTGGTACAACGAGTATAGTATGCAAACCTAATCGATTTCCACCAAGTACGTCAGTAAGAAGTTGATCTCCAATGACAACAACTTGTTCATTTTTCAACTTCATATCTTTTAAAGCACGTTTGAAAGCTTTGGTCATTGGTTTTCTAGCACTATAGATAAAAGGGATACCCACAGGATCTGAGAAGCTCTTTACTCTATGTTGAGTATTGTTTGAAACAATTGTGATCAAAATACCTTTTTCTTTAATAGAAGTAAACCACTCTATCAATTCTGGAGTCGCTTCAGGTCGGTCCCATTCCACAAGCGTATTATCTAAATCTGTAATAATACCTTTTACTCCACGCTCAACTAACATTTCCGGTGTGATGTCCAATATATTCTGAACATGTTGATCCGGCAAAAAATGTTTTAACATTCTAGCACCTCTTCACGTTTCCTTTTCAACGTATCTATTTTACCAGTAATGAAAGGAAGTACAAACGATTTTTATGCAATACCTGTCTTTATCTAAAAAATTTCAAGAGCAACCCATAAGGTTTTTCTTCTAAATCTTAATTTTTACAATACCTCATTATGAACATGGTAAAAATAGTTTGATATAGAAAAACAAAAAGTTTTCGACAATTTGTTCCCCTATTCAAAATGTGGATAATCTTATTCACATTATTCCCCTAAGTATGAGTTATCTTTCTAAAAGATGTTAACACTTTACCCACAACTTATCCACCAAACACTGTGGATAAACGAACGGTTGTTCCTTTTTACAATACATGGTAAGCTTCAAAGTACATAAAGCAAGTACATAAATCATGAACTTATCATCGTATTCATTCTATATGAATGTAGAATACTTTTTTATTATTTTTATTACATGCAGGAGGTGACCATGCCGCTTCTAAAGGGCTATATTATGGAAAAACTTTCAGACGACCTGTTAATTGAATCTTATTTAAAGGCTAGAGAACTGAAACTTAGCAATGACTTTATTTTACTTATTAAAAAAGAAATCGATAGAAGATCTCTTCATGCTAGATTACAGCAAGTTTTAATGTAGAGCGTAACTATGCGCTCTATTTTTTTGTGGCAAACTCTTTTTCAACTTTACGATATTCTTCTGGATTGAATGTTATTTCAATTGGTATTTTCCACTTTTCTTCCCAGGCTAGCTTATACTTCTTACTTAATAAGTCTGCCTTTTTATAATGATAAGACTTCATCTGTATCGCTACTACGTATTTCCCTTCTTTCTTTACAACCACTGCACGTTTAATAAATTTATTTTTCTTAATTTCACGTTTCATCTCTTCAGCAAGTGAAGATGCTGTTGAAACCCCGGCTTCTGAAAAACTAATATGCTTTCGATAATATTCTCTTGGTTGAAACTCTGGGCTCGTCTCATCTTTTTTGTAAATAGAATCATTCAAACAGCCAGTTAGTTGAAACAAAATCAATAGTAATCCGTATGTATGTAGTAGTCTCATTTTCAATCACCTCTCAAATAGGGTAGGTATTTTTTGGGAAGGATATTCAAGAGATGCAAAATCAATCTAATTCGAGAGTTTCTGTTTGGTAAAGTATTTGCTAAAAAGGAAAGGTTTTGCTTACAATGTAATGGACTATGACGATTATTTTGGGTTTTAAGGAGGTTTACCGGTACTCATGTTGCACATCTACATACTATTACCTTTTTTAGCAGCATTATTAATTGGACTTGCCGCTAAGAAAGTAGACCGGATACATACTGGTTGGTTTGTGCTGCCTGTTCCAGCAGTGCTTTTTATCCTGTTCATTTCAAAGCTGCCCATATTGGCAGAAGGAAAAATCGTACAAAGCATCGCGAATTGGATTCCATCTCTCGATATCCAATTAAGTTTTTATTTGGATGGACTTAGCATGCTTTTTTCACTTTTAATAACAGGGATCGGATCACTAGTCGTTCTTTATTCGATCTTTTATTTATCGAAAAAAGAACAACTCGTTCATTTCTATGTTTATTTACTATTATTTATGGGATCGATGCTCGGCGTCGTTCTATCTGACAACGTATTCGTGCTCTATACGTTTTGGGAGTTCACAAGTATTTCATCCTTTTTATTGATTGGATTTTGGTTTTATCGTGAACGTTCCACATACGGTGCACAAAAGTCGATGCTTGTAACGGTTTTTGGTGGTCTAGCTATGCTAGGGGCTCTTATCTTGCTATCGATTACAGCCGAAACAAATAGCATACGAGAGATGATCGCTAATCGGTCTGACATTATGGAGAGTGACTTGTTCATACCAATATTACTGTTGTTACTGATTGGTGCCTTTACAAAATCAGCACAGTTTCCTTTTCACAGCTGGCTTCCTGATGCGATGGAAGCACCCACTCCAGTCAGTGCATACCTTCACTCTGCAACGATGGTTAAAGCAGGAATCTATCTTGTCGCGAGGTTCTCTCTCATCTTTAGTGGAACAGATGTATTTTTTATCATTGTTTCGGGAGTGGGGCTGATTACACTTTGTTTAGGATCTATTCTCGCGTCTCGCCAAACTGATCTGAAGGGTATCTTAGCTTATTCAACGATCAGTCAACTTGGGATGATCATGACGATGCTTGGATTTGGAACGGGTATCGCTACACTCGCGGCGATCTTCCACATCTTTAATCATGCTACCTTTAAAGGCAGCTTGTTTATGATAGCGGGTATTGTTGACCACGAGACAGGAACGAGGGATATCAGAAGACTTGGCGGGCTCTATACCTTTATGCCGATCTCAGCCACTCTAGCATTCTTTGGAGCCTTCTCCATGGCCGGCATTCCGCTTCCGATCTTCAATGGATTTTTAAGTAAAGAAATGTTCTTTGATTCTTCATTAAAATTAGAACAAACAAGTGGTTTTGCTGGAACGTTTGCAGAGTGGATTCCGTTGCTAGCCGTAATCGGAAGTATCTTTACATTCGTTTACTCTATGTATTTAGTATTTGGCACATTTACAGGGAAAGCCAAGTTAGATCAACTTGAGAAAAAACCTCACGAAGCGCCAATCGGTATGCTGATTTCTCCGATTATCCTTATTGGGTTTGTCGTTTTGATCGGACTATTGCCAAATTTAATCAATGAATCGATACTTGCACCCGCAGTTGTGTCAGTTACGGGAGATTACGCACAGATTCATCTTAAATTTTGGCACGGATTAAACGGACCGCTTTATATGTCTCTTATAGTAGTAGCCATTGGAACCATCCTCGCTTTGACACTAAAAAGATGGCAGCCGATCTATAATAGAGTACCTGGAAAGTTTTCAACGGATCGTATATATCAGTCTATCGTAAACGGCCTATTGAGTTTCTCGAGTAAATTTACGAAGTTTTATATGACGGGTTCATTGCGATTATATACTTCCATTATTCTTGTATTCTTGGTCCTGGCTACCTCGATCTTTATATATGTTACGGATGGGTTTAAAATAGCTTTTGATGATTTAGCACCCGTTACTTGGCCAGAGGTGTTAGTCGGTTTTGTTATGGCTGTTGCTGCCATTGCGACGATCTGGATGACACAGAGAATAGCTGCGATCATTGTAATCGGAGTTGTTGGATATGGTCTTTCCTTATTGTTCGTTTTTTTCCGAGCACCAGACCTCGCATTAACACAGCTTATCGTTGAAACCATTACGGTCGCTCTCTTCTTGCTATGTTTTGCTCATCTTCCTAAGCTGAAAAAATCAGACAAGAAACCTTCTGAAAAACTTGTTGATTTTGTTATTGCAGCTTCAACAGGAGCACTTTTAACTATAGTAGCGATCTCTGCTCATAGCTCTAAATTTTTTGAAAGCATCTCGAAATATTTTGTAGATAACTCTTATAAGCTTGGCGGTGGAGACAATATCGTCAACGTTATCCTTGTTGACTTTCGTGGACTAGATACTTTATTTGAGATTGCAGTACTTGGTCTAGCTGCTCTAGGCATTTATGCCATGATAAAATACCGGGATAAAGGAGACATGAACCCCTAATGGAAATTCTTATGTCTATACTTGCCGGAACGTTATTTGCAGCCGGCGTTTATCTTATTCTTCAAAAACAGTTATTAAAAATTGTACTTGGTACAGCGCTTTTATCACATGGGGCTCATCTGTTTATCTTAACGATGGGTAAATTAAACCGTGGTAAACCTCCTATTTTAATAGAGGGAGTCAAGAACTATACAGACCCTCTCCCTCAAGCGCTAATACTGACATCTATTGTTATTAGTTTTGGGGTTACGAGCTTTCTACTTGTGTTAGCTTATCGAACCTATCAAAGCAACAAGACAGATATGATGGATCAGCTAAGGGGAACAGATGATGAGTAATATAGTATTCTTGCCAATATTTATACCTTTATTTTTCGGAGCTTTGCTTGTTTTCTTTAATAAGAAACAAAAGATAACGGTTAACCTTTCATTTCTAGTGGTCTTGTTAAGTTTCGGTGTATCGATCTACTTAAGTTATCATGTATTTTCCAACGGGCCTTTAATCTTAGAAACCGGTGGTTGGAAAGCACCGTACGGAATCATTCTTGTTGCTGATAAGCTATCCGTCATCATGATACTCGCTGTAAATGTGATCGCTTTTACTGCCGCGATATTTGCAATATCTTCCGTTACAGAGAAAATGGTAGAGCATTATTTTTACCCTTTGTTCTTCTTATTGATCGCAGGGGTGAGTGGTGCATTCTTAACAGGAGATCTATTTAACCTTTTCGTGTTCTTTGAAGTCTTGTTAATGGCATCCTACGGATTGATCATTATTGGAGGTTCCAAGCATCAGTTTCGGGAATCTGTAAAGTACATCTTACTTAATTTGTTTTCGTCTATTCTATTCGTTACAACGGTAGCCTTCCTCTACTCAGTTACGGGCACAGTAAATATGGCCCAACTTGGAGAACGTGTTGCCCAAGTTGAGCAACAAGGCATCTTGACCGGAATCGGGATATTACTATTTATAGTTTTCGCGACAAAAGGTGCTCTATTTCCATTGTATTTTTGGCTTCCTAAATCGTATATCGTACCGTCACCTATCGTTTCTGCATTGTTCGGCGCATTGTTAACTAAAGTTGGTGTTTACTCAATGCTTAGAGTCTTCACACTCATTTTTTCACACAAACTTGAGCTGACACATACTTTTTTCATTTGGGTCGCTACGATTACGATGATTATCGGAGTCATTGGTGCGCTTTCTACATCCAACGTAAAATTGATCATCGCTTATAATATTATGCCAGCCATCGGTTTTATGCTTTTGGGTATTGGAACGTTCTCAGAAGAATCACTAGCAGGTACGATCTACTATCTTATTCATGATATGGCGATTAAAGCCGCATTATTTTTCATTGCTGGCCTACTCGTGTGGCATGCAGGAACGTCGAACCTAAAAAAGATGGGTGGATATATAAAAACAGCGCCGATCATGGGCTGGATGTTTTTTATCGCATCTCTCATATTAGCCGGAATCCCCCCTTTTAGTGGCTTTATCGGGAAATACCTTCTTTTAAGAGGTGCGATGGATGAAGGGCATTATGTTGCTGCTGGGATCGGATTATTATCAAGTCTGTTAATTTTATTTTCTGTGATTCGAATCTTTATTGGGGCTTTCTGGGGTGAGCTAAAGGAAGAACCGAAACAACCTGTGCGAACTTCAGGATTAGCAGCATCTGCGGTACTGATAGCGATCTCGATCTTGCTTGGTGTGGGAGCAGAATGGTTCTATCCGTATGTTCAGGCAGCAGCAGACAGTCTGATCGATCCGCAAATCTATATCGATTATGTATTAAAGGAGTAATTCCATGACATTTCAACTTATTCTAAATTTGCTGATCGGCGTTATTTGGATGTTTTTATCTGAGAGCTATTCTTTCGCAAGTTTTATAGTTGGATTTGTGATTGGAGCAGCACTTCTCTTCTTGCTGAATCGTTTCATTCCTGATTCGTACTATTTTAAACATGTGAGAGCGATCCTATATCTGATCTTTTTATTCATAAGGGAACTTCTTCTAGCAAATATTGAAGTTCTAAAATGGGTTTATAAACCTAAGCTTGATTTTCAGCCAGGTATACTCGCACTTCCGATTGACGTGAAGAAAAATTGGGAGATTACCTTACTTGCTAACTTGATCACCTTAACTCCTGGAACGCTGTCCGTAGATGTCTCTCGAGACCAACGATATATTTATATCCATGCGCTCGATCTTCCAGATGTTAATGAAACGATTGTAAGCATTAAGGAATCTTTTGAAAAAGCAATAAGGGAGGTAACACGATGACAGATTGGTTCTCCGTTGTTGTCCATGTTTGTTTATTTGTAATAACCATTTCGATTCTGCTACTTCTCTATCGAGCGATAAAGGGTCCATCAAATCCAGATCGTGTGGTAGCACTCGATACAATCGGAATTAACTTGATCGCGATCACTGGTATTATGGCGATCATTCTAGATACCGTTCAATTGAACGACATTATCTTATTGATCGGCATATTGACGTTTATTGCAACTGTCTCTGTTGCAAAATTTTTAGAAAAGGGTGTTATCATTGATCAAGATCGTGATTAGCTTCTTCCTCATCGCTGGCACCTTTTTTATTTTCTCAGGAACACTTGGTGTACTCCGCTTTCCTGACGTTTATTCAAGGCTTCATGCTGCCAGTAAGGCTTCAACATTAGGAGTATCTGGAATTCTTATTGGAGCCTTTATCTATGTGTTATCTGAAATGCATGTGTTCAGCGGTAAATTGATTCTTGGTATCCTCTTTGTTCTGTTAACTGCTCCAGTAGCAGGGCATATGATTTCGAGAGCAGCATACAGAACGGGAGTGCCTCTCTCAGAAAAAACGGTATTTAATGAACTTGAAAAGAAAGAGAGCTCTAATACTCCATAAATAATAGCTACTATTCATCACTTACTCGTTGTCATATAATGATTAGAATGGGTATATAATTTTAAGCAACGAACATGTATACGTTCACTTAAAAAGACAACATTTTTCTACTCTTTTTTTAAGTGTTTACATATACTGCGTTCTAGCCGGTTACCCGTTTGAGGAGTGATTGTATGTTCATGCTCGAAAGAGAGCGAATTGATTCAACGTTTAAGAAAGTGAAGGGACAAACCGCTAACTTCTTAACATTGATCAATTTATCACTAGGAACTTTAGCTTTATTATTTATGATCTCAGGAGATTTGAAGTTAGGATTCATCTTAATCTTCTTAGCTGGTCTGTTTGATCGGTTTGATGGTATGGTAGCAAGAAAGTTAAACATCGAGTCCGAATTTGGAAAACAATTAGACTCTCTTTGTGACTTGATATCATTTGGAATCGCACCTGCGTTTTTAATCTATCAAGTCGCCCTTCATCAGTTTGGTGTTCCTGGCATAATTTTCACCATTATCTTTATAGTTTGTGGTGCGATTCGGTTGGCTCGTTTTAACATTACAGAGTTTACTGGTTCATTTGTTGGAGTGCCGATCACTCTAGCTGGGTGTTTGATGGCTGCAGGTTATCTGACGGTTGATCTAGTACCTGGATATCTTTATATGTTTTTAACTTTTGGATTATCTGTCCTTATGATTAGTACCATTACGATTGAAAAAAGATAAAGGGTAAGTCATGAAGAAAAGCTTGGCATTACATTTGCCAAGCTTTTTGCTTTTTGCATTTGTCGGTTTTCTTTTCTTTCATACCTGAATAGAGGCAATACCTCTAAAGAGTAAAAAAACGGTGACTCCAATAAAGGAACCACCGTAATTTCGTTTATTCTTCTGTTAAAGCTAAGAACTCTTCTACGTCAGCTGCAGCAAGCTCGATTCCTTTTAACCAGAAGTCTTGCTTTGTAACATCTATCCCTAGATGTTTTTGTGCGAGCTCTTCCACTTCCATCTTTCCTGTATCTTGAAGAAGTGCAATATATTTCTCTTCAAATGAAGGACCTTCTTCTTTTGCTTTTGCATAAATTCCCGCCGAGAACAGATAACCGAATGTATACGGGAAGTTATAGAACGGAACGTCTGTAATATAGAAATGAAGCTTAGATGCCCAGAAGTATGGGTGATACTCATCGAGTGCACCGTTAAAGGCTTCTTTCTGTGCTTCTTCCATCAGTTCACATAAACGTTCTACGGAAAGTTGACCGGATTTTCTTTCTTCATACATTCTTGTTTCAAAAAGAAAACGAGCATGTATGTTCATGAAGAATGCTACAGAACGTTGAGCCTTATCTTCTAAAAGAGCAATTTTCTCTTCTTTCGTTTTTGCGTTCGAAACTGCTGCATCAGCAACGATCATCTCCGCAAAAGTTGAAGCTGTTTCAGCTACGTTCATGGCATAATTGGTCGCGTAGTACGGCATCTCTTTTAAAACATCCGTATGAAACGCATGACCAAGCTCATGAGCTAACGTTGAAACGTTGCTCGGTGTTCCAGAGAACGTCATAAAGATTCTTGTTTCTTTCTTAGTTGGGAACCCTGTACAGAACCCTCCAGGTCTTTTCCCTGAACGATCTTCGGCTTCAATCCAACCGTCCAAGAATGCCTTTTCAGAGAAATCAGCCATCTTAGGTGCGAGCGTACGGAAATGCTCTACGATAAATTGTGCCGCTTCGTCATAGCTCATCTTGCTGTTTGCAGAAGATAGAGGTGCATCAACGTCGTACCAGCTTAATTTATCTAGACCTAGGAGTTTCGCTTTTCGATCTAAGTATTTTACGAAGATTTCTTTTTGGGAAGTGATCGCCTCCCACATTGCTGAGAGCGTCTCTTCTTTCATGCGATTGATCGCTAGTGGTTCTTTTAATGTCTCTTCCCAGCCTCTATGCTTGTAGATCTCGTTTCTAAATCCTGCGATATGATTTAGTGAAGCAGCACAGAATTCACCTTCATGATCCCAAGCTTGCACAAACTTTTCAAATGTATCCTTTCTTACGTTACGGTCTGGACTTGAAAATTTATTCTCCGCTTGCCCAACTGAGAGTTCTTCTTCTTTTCCATCGATCTCAACTTTAATCGAAATTCTACCTACCACTAGATCGTACAACGTTGACCAAGCATGATAGCCGTCTACAGCGAGATCATTGATCAATGATTCTTCAGAGATACCAAGCTTCTCTTTTGCATTCACTCTTCTCTCGTTCAAAGAGAACGCGATATGTTCGTACTCAGGAAGACTCATTAAATCTTTCCACGCATCTTCGGAAATATCCATTAATTTTTGGTCGATAACTGAACCAACGTTAGAGAATGCTGCATATACCGATTCTAATCGTCCGCGAAGAGCCATCGCCTTCTTGTCTTTTACATCTTGAGCGATCAAACAGCCTATGAAAGCTCCTGCAGTTGATAATCTTTCAGAAAAACTTTGAAGTTCGTTAATAAGTGATAAGAAGTTTTCGTTTGAAAACGTGAAAGAATCCGCTTTTTTTGCTAATTCTTTCGCTTCGTTCTCTGTCCAATTTATTTCAGCTAGTAATTCTTTAGAATCACTACCACCAGGAAAAACGGAATCAAGTTCCCATGTTTGTCTTAAATCTTGTAATAACATTATTTCTCCCCCATATGTACATATTTCCACTCTTTTCTTATTATAAAAAATATTCAAACAAAAATCGACTATGAAGTTTATTTTTTTGATTTATTTTTTATGGAAAGGATAATTCATTTAAACAAAAAGCTCTTTTCTAAAGATTTGCTTAAGAGTATTATCTTCTATGCTCAATTATTTTAAGTTTTACGGTACGTGTTTTTATATTTATTACACGTTCACCGATAAAAGAGCTGTGACCACCTGATAAGTGCTCGCGACCACCTGAGATGCATAACTTTTCGCCTATGATCATGCGTTTTCCACCTGAGAAACCCTAATTTTCACCACTTATGTCACTGATCATCACTACATTTTTGCTCCTACTCTACAATCCCGAACCCCGAAACAAAAAAGCCAACATATCATGCAAGAGCCACGATTTTTAGGCTCCGCTTGCCACATTAACTAATTCCCTTCTACATGCTTGCTGATTTACTTTATATTAGTAACAGGCAAAGACTTTCTGAAAACAGTCAAAAAAAAAGCTCTCCATCTGAAGGAGAGCTCGACATTTATTCAGCGATTGAAACATAGACAAAATAGGCCAGCATCACTACGAATGATCCATAAAGTACTGCATCTTGCATAAGAACCCCTCCTGGTTTTTTACCTATTCTATTCCCTGTTTTGTATATCTAAACCCCAACTTATCGAACTTGTTTTCCTAAATTGGCTTTTGCCTGCTGAATAAGTTCTTTTACCATTCTTCCGCCAATCTGACCGCCAACTTTTCCAGCGTCTTTTGACGTAATCGTACCGTTATATCCTTTTTCAAGGTTCACACCCATATCTCTCGCCACCTCATACTTAACATCATCTGGTGACTGATCTGATACGTTATAACCCGCTTCTCTCATCACTTTTGCTTTTAACCGATCAAGCCCTTCTCTTGCTTCGGGGACGATGGGTTGACGCTTTCTTCTTGCCATATATAAAAACTCCTTTTTTTCTTTAGTTTGTCCGAATAAAAAAATAAAAAGACTGTAATTGTTACCAGTCTTCTTAAGGAAGGATTTATCGTTCTGATTGCTGGCGGCTTCGGTAAAATTCATGAAACAGCTTCATAAGCGCTCGCTTCTCGATCCTTGAAACATAACTTCTCGATATCCCTAGCTGTTTTGCGATCTCACGCTGTGTTTTTTCTTTTTGAAGATCGAGTCCGAACCGTCCGACGATCACTTCTTTTTCACGGTCATCCAACACATGAATATAATCGTATATCTTCTTCTTTTGCATCTTTAATTGGATGGCATCCACAACATCTTCTGTTTCCGCTTTCAACACATCGATCAATGTAATCTCATTTCCTTCTTTGTCCGTTCCGATCGGGTCATGAAGGGAAACATCTTTCTTTGTTTTCTTTAGAGCGCGTAGATGCATCAATATTTCGTTTTCTATACATCGAGCAGCATACGTTGCAAGCTTCGTTCCCTTACCTCTCGAGTAACTTTCAATGGCTTTTATCAGTCCGATCGTGCCAATTGATATTAAGTCCTCCGTATCTTCACCGGTGTTTTCAAATTTTTTCACGATATGCGCAACAAGCCTTAAGTTATGTTCGATCAACATGGCTCTTGCATGTTCGTTTCCTTCGGCCATCTCTTTTAAGTACTGCTTTTCTTCATTTTCAGACAGGGGCTGGGGAAACGCGTTGTTTTTAACATATGATACAAAGAGCATAACTTCCTTGAAAAAGTAAGCCAACACACCTACTAATGACATGACAGCACCTCCAAGACGATTCTCTATTCCCTTATCTTTATGCTGTGCTGGGCTTGGGTGTGTCTGTACATCTTTAAAAACCAGGGAACCTTTTTATTTTTACAATCGTACTAGAAATAAATGGTTCAAATACAGAGTGATCCATACTATAATTGAGCATGGAATGAGGTGAAGATGTGAATAAAACAAAAAAACTTATCGCAGGTGTTTCCTCTGCTTCTGTTGCAGTTATGCTCTCTGGCTGTAACGACCAAGCGCAAGATATTCCACCAGAGCCAACTGATACGGAATGCCAGGATTGGGAATGGGATGAAGATGACGGGGTATATGAATGTGATGACACCGGTTCTCGTTATTTCGGTCACTATTACCACGGTGGAAGCTACTACAAAGGAAAGAGCAGCTTATTAAAAAGCTCTGCTTATAAATCCTACAAGAGTAGTTCGAGTTTCAAAGGCGGTGGATCTGGCTTCGGAGGAAGCAAAGGATTTGGCGGATAAATCATGAGGAGTTGTGAAGATGGATAACTTATTTCTTAATTTTGCCCTTTATGCAGCTACAGGGCTTGGTTTACTTTTTGTCGGCTTCATTATATTTGAACTAACAACAAAAACGAAAGAACTTCAATTAATTAGTAAGGGAAACTGTGCAGCGGCATTGTCACTTGGCGGAAGACTTTTTGGTCTTGCTTTCGTCATTGGATCTTCAATCGCAAATTCTTTGAGCATCGTTGATTTGCTGATTTGGGGATCTGTCGGGATTGTTGCACAAATCGTAGCTCTATTCGTAGCAGAACACCTAGCGATTCGTTCGAGCATCTCAAAAGCAATCGATGCAGATAACAAAGCCGTTGGACTTCTTGTTATGTTTTTGAGTGTTTCCGTTGGTTGGGTTATCGCTCAGTGTCTTACATATTAATAAATAAGGCTGTTTTCGTAAACTTTGATGCTTTTGGAAGTGTTGATTTCCGTTCCAGGCTGCTCGCTTTCCACGGGGCAAGCGCTGAGCCACATTCGTACGTTTCACTCTTAAGTGTCTCAGCTGCCCGCCTGTCCCGTAGGAGTCTCGCACCTTCCACTCCAATCAATTGTCCAAGGAGTTCAAAGCAACAATCTTTTAGAAAAGAGCGATAAAAAAGCATGTGGCAATGGCCACATGCTTAAATTTTATCCCCGACATACATCACATAAACAGCACGGTCTTCATCTATTTCAGCTGAATCACGTAAAAACTGTCCTTTACCAGGTATATCTACTACGTCTTTTAATAAATAACGGATAACATCCCAATGGCTGTTTAAAGCTTGGGTATGAAGTACAGGCATATCTCCTGAAGCGTTATAAGAGCGGAATTCTAAAAATATCCCTCTTCCTTTGTAACTCGTTTCCTCCGTAAATCTTCGAGCTTCTCCTATTTCTTTTACGATTAAAATTTCCTCGCTACCTTTCATTTCATTCGATTGCAGCTCGTACTCTTTACCACCTGTTACAAAAAATTCACAGAGCTGTCGAGCATATTTTTCATCGTTATGCATGTTTTTTGGAATCTTATACGTTAAGAAAGCTTCATATTCGTTATCTCTTTCGATAAAATAAGTAAGTTCCATTATTTTCATCCTCTTTATAATTTGTTATGTTTATCATACCAGTTTATTGTTGTATCCGTATGTTTTGGAGGTAATTAAACGCATGACCTATATAGATAATAGACAAAAATTTTATAATCAGCTACCTGAGTTCTGGGCCGATATGTATGGTCAAGAATATGCTTTATATGAACCTGCTGAAATCTCAGAAGACGCTGTAAAAGATGCGAGGCTTCTTGGTGAAAGAGCTGGCCATATTTTGTTTAAGACGGCCTCTCTCCTACAGTCTGAAAATATTGAAGATGATACTTTGCAGCTTCTAGGTTTTCCATCAGCTCTAAATTCTTTTCTTCGGCATCAGACCCCATTAACTAAAACCGTTATCGGAAGGATCGACTCAATCGAAACATCTGAAGGTCATAAAATCATGGAGTTTAACAGTGATACACCCACTTTTATTTACGAATGCTTCAAGGTGAACGGATTGATCTGTAAGCATCACGGATATAGAGATCCGAACGAAGAAAAAGAAAAACAATTACAGAACGCTGTACGCTCCTCCATCTTGAGTGCATATCGACACTTACAGACGGAGCATGCCCCTCACATCGTTTTCACAGCTCATGAAGAGAACATTGAAGATAAGCAGACTGTTCTATATTTAAAAGAGCTTTCTGGATTTCCTTCTGAGTTTGTACCTTTAGAAGAATTGGTCATACGAAAAGGAATCGGCTTGTTCGATCAAAAAGGGAAGAAAATCGATGTTTTATATAGACAAACTTTTCCGATCGAGCTTCTTATACAAGATGTAGACAAAGTGACGAACGAAGATATCGGATTACAGCTTACAGAGCTTGTCGTTCAAAATAAATTGGCAATCATTAATCCACCATCAGCCTTTTTACTACAGAGCAAAGCCATTCTAGCCGTCATTTGGGGGTTACACGAAGAACGCTCTCCTTACTTTTCAAGTGAAGAACACGCATGGATCGAACGCTATTTCTTACCTACCTACCTTGAACCAGACACGTTTTTAAAGAACAAAGAAAAGTATGTGCAAAAACCTGTTTTTGGTAGAGAAGGAGATACAGTTCGTATTTTTGATGGTAACGGCTACTTAATAGATCAAGACAAACACCATAGTTATGACAACTATGTAAGTGTATATCAAAAGTATGTATCGCTTCCAAAAATGACATTTCAATCTCAAAGAGGAGCTCAAGAAGGCTACAGAATGACAGGAACATTTATCATTAACGGAAAACCAAGTGCTTTTGGTTTTCGTATTGGAAACGCAATAACCGATAACCTATCTTATTTCTTGCCTTCTTGTATAAAAAAGTAGCGCATGCCGAATCGGCACACGCTACTTTTATTTTTTTACAGCCATGATGACAAATTATAAGATGCCTTTTCTTTAGCACGATCATAAAGTGTTTTTACTTCCAGATCACGTGCGTAAAGTTCATCAGAACGATTATTTCTTTTAATAGAAAAGGTTATCGTTACAAAAAACAAGTGTAATGTAAACATAAATTTATTAGCTCCTTCGTTTCAATCGTATTTTTTCCCTCAGGTTGAATCTTTCTCCGTTAAAAGCCAAGTTAGCAGTGTAATTCCAATCATTATCATTTGCTTCTCCTCCTTTAAAGATTTATAAAAAAACACCGCAGAATAACTCCTGCAGTGTTAAAAAAGCACATAAAAAACCGCAGGTATTCGACCTGCGGTGTCTTTTAAATAAAGTTAAATAGACATACTGCTCTGATTGGCGGTCGAACGTAAAGATTTATTCAGTTGGTAAATCGTTTTAATGTACATCATCATTTTGTTCAACCTCCTTTTTATAATTTACTTTACTTAGAAAACCTTACACTATTTACCAAGAAGTGTAAAGAGTTTTTTATCCTAAATAAGTATATGCATCTGAAATTGAAAGTTTACAAAAAAAGGTGAGGTTTTCTATAAATAGGCAGTACCTTTACAAGATAATTATGTGTACACTTTCACAAACTTTTACTATAATGATGAGTGTAAAGGGGGAAACACAAATGATACATCCTAAGGTCATATTTGCTTCAACCCGGCCTTTTTCATTAACAGCTTCAGTCATTCCTGTCATATTCGGGACAATTCTTGCGTTGCAGTGGACAAGCGTTCATTGGACTACTTTCTTTCTAACACTTATTGGTGCTGTTTTTCTTCAGTGCGGAACAAACTTAGTGAACGACTATTTTGATCATGTAAAAGGTGCGGATATTCCAGGGTCGTTAAGCCCATCAGGCGTCATCGACCGAAAAGAGATGACTCCTCGCCAAGTATATATCACAGGACTTATTTTCTTTGGTCTAAGTATTATCGTGGGACTTATTTTAACCGCACTTACCGGCCCTGTAGTACTTTATTTCGGGATTCCGTCACTTCTTGTAGGCTATTTTTACACCGCTACTCGTTATGCACTTGCTTACAATGGACTAGGTGAGATCGCATCTGGAAGTACGCTAGGTATCCTCGCAGTTGTTGGTTCTTTCTACACACAAACATTAACGTTAAACACAGAGATCTTTTTAGCTGCTATCCCGAACGCTCTTCTAGTGATGGCTATCTTACATGCCAATAACTTGCGCGACTTCGATACAGATAAACAGATTGGTAAAACAACCGTTGCCGGTTTGATCGGAAGAAAAGCATCGCGATTAGAATATTATGTCTTAATGCTTGGTGCATATGTAAGTTTATTAGCTCTTATATTCTTAGATATCTTACCGCTTTGGAGCCTTATTGCTGCGATCACTCTTCCTATAGCATTAAAAGGGTTGAAGATTGCGATTTCCACGTGGGATGCCAAAGAATTAAACAAAGCACTTGGTTTAACTGCACTACTTCATATGGCTTTTGGTATCCTACTTTGTGTTGGTACATTAACGGGAATCCTTTTATAAGCACACAAAAAAGTCCACTTGTAGAAAGTGGACTTTTTCTTTTACCCTTTTCCAGCTTGAAAGCCTGGATATAACGTCATACCGCCGTCAGCGATCAATGTTAATCCTGTAACATAACTAGCTTGATTGGAGGCTAACCAGACCGCGGTCGCCGCAATTTCCTCAGGCTCACCGATATACCCCATAGGAATTAACTTTAAAACGCCTTCTTTTTGTTTTGGATCAGAAAACTTTTCTGCATTGATTGGTGTATTGATCGCACCAGGGGCAATGCTGTTGATTCTGATTCGTTTAGGAGCATATTCAAGTGCGAGCGTTTGTGTCATCAGCTTAATTCCGCCTTTACTTGCTGCGTAATGCACAAAATGCGGCCATGGAATGATCTCATGCACACTCGACATGTTAATGACAGCTCCTTGGATATCATGCTCTAAGAAGTAATCGATCGCTTCTCTGCAACCTAGAAACTGGCCGGTTAAATTTGTAGATATAACTTTGTTCCAATCGTCTAATGTGAGCTCATGGGATGGCACTTCATTTTCAATACCTGCGTTGTTAATCATGATGTCTAGCGATCCAAACTCACTAATTGTTTTTTCAATAAGTTGTTTGATGTCACCTTCTTTTGTTACATCCCCTTGTACAGCAATTGCGTTTCCGCCGCTATTCTTAATTTCCTTAATCATTTCTTCTGTTTCTTTCACTTGTTTATCTGAATGAAAATTGATCACAACATTCGCTTGTTCTTGTCCGAATCTTAATGCACAAGCCTTACCGATACCCGTGGCCGCACCTGTGATAATAACCGTTTTTCCTTTTAAATCTGGATACATACTGTTCATCTCCTCTATGATTTTGTGAATCCTAACATGACGCCACCTGCTATGATGAGAACACATCCTGAGATCACCCAAATGATTTCTTTCTTGCTTCTTTTTTCACCTAATAAGAAGATTCCTCCGAGTGTTGATATGATAATACCCGTCTGTGAAAGGGAGAAGCTTGTCGCGATTCCGATAAGAGGCAATGACAGCAGCAGTGTCAAATTACCTGTGCTCCAAATCAATCCTGTTAAAATATTGCGAACAGAGTACTTATTGAAAGGTTTATGTTTAAAAGATAAAACGAGCGCACCTATAAACATCCCTACCGCCTGAGGTAGAATCGCCTGCCAACCATTTACTTCGAACCATCTGATAATAACGACGTATGTAACATATCCAATTGTTGAAATGAGGAGAATGGTAAGTCCCTTCTTAAAGTTTTGTTTGTCCTTTTCGTCTCCTTGCTCACTTCTTCTAGATGTTAATAAAGCTCCCGCTATAATTGCACAGATTGCAATAATTCCGATGATGATCTCGGTAGTTGTTTTCCATTCATGAAAAACGATTACACCGAACAACGTCGTTCCGAACAACTGCAACCCAGTTGAGAGAGGAACAATCTTAGAGACCCCCAAATAATCAACACTAGCAAATTGGTTCCGCTGTCCGATCACCCAAAAGATCCCTGATACAATACCGATCGCAAAAACTGTGATATTAAAATCAGGTTGCACGATAAAGAATGCAACAATCGAAAACAACAGAGCTCCGAGTGTCATTCCAAATGTTTGACTGTGAAAATCTCCACCGAGTTTTTCGCTCACTAATACGATACTACCCCAGCAGACTGCTGTAATAAGTGCCCAGATGATACCCACTAACTCCACTTCTTTCTTAAAATAGATTGTTAAAACTTAGTATGACCTTCATCAGCCGTTCTGTATCCATACCCGATTGTTCTATCTCAATAAACTATCTAATTTGAACTTATGAAAGTCTGGAAAATTAAGCTTTTAAGTCATATCACTTGTGAAGTTTTGCGGAGACGCTTTCTTATCTATTCCGTTTTGAGAACATAAAAAAATACCGCCCCTACTGAAGGGACGGTACGTGAAATTATCTATATCGTTTTACTCACTTAATTCTTGTAATTGAGTTTTACATTTTCTCACTACTCTATACATAAGTGCAGTGAACCCTAAGCACGTTGTAGATGCAATACCTAGTGTGATGGATTGAACAAAGTTTTTGTCTTCGACAGGAAGTACCAGTCCTAAATAAAAGAACGTGCTAACAGCCAATAAAATAAAACCGAAGCGCTGGTAGTCAGCGATTTTCTTTTGAATTAATTCAGCATTGTTTTTCATAACGGTGTCTACCTCCTACTCCTAATCTCTATATAAAGGATAACATAGGGAAGATAGCAACCTACCAAGCAGATTTTGACAAAAGCGTGAAGTAATTTTGTCTAAATTGTGATCAAAAATTAGCATCGTACGATTTAATTTGAAGGTGAATTTATCTTGTATTAATTAGAGCCAAAAAAGATTCATTGTGTGTTTTGAAAATGTTAGCAGATTATACCTTACGGGGTATCCAAAGAGGTAATTCAGGAAATTTTGGAATTAATCCGGCGAGTTATGACTTTAATCCAGCGAGTTTTACTTCTAAACCGGCGAGTTTACAAATTTCGACAATCTAAACGTGTCTTATACCCCTCACCTTTTTAATTTTTCAGGCTCACATTTTGCCCTCGTTTTATTGACATACTAAGGCAGCAGAAATAAAAGAACAAGTGCCTGTTAAAGCACTTGTTCTTTTATTTGTGTTCTTCATTTAACTTAAAGCATTCTTCAGATCATCGATCAGATCGTCAGCATCTTCAATACCAACTGAGATTCGAACCAATCCATCAGTTATTCCTAACTCTGCTCTTCGTTCTGCAGGTATAGAAGCATGTGTCATTCGAGCAGGAACCGAGATCAAACTCTCAACTGCGCCTAAGCTTTCTGCAAGTGTGAAATATTTTACCTTTTTCAAAAGTGCATCAGCATTCGCTTGTGAACCAACATCAAACGATACCATACCACCAAAGCCGCCAGATTGCTTTTTAGCTATCTCGTGCTGAGGATGATCTTCTAGTCCTGGGTAATAAATTTTTTCTACAGCTGAATGAGATTTTAAAAATTCAACGATTTTCGTCGTATTGCTTTCATGAGCTTCCATACGCAACCCAAGCGTTTTAATCCCACGAATGAGCAACCAAGAATCTTGAGGCCCTAGAACGCCGCCTGTTGAGTTTTGGACGAAATGCAGATCTTCTCCAAGCTTATCGTCGTTAACCACGACAAGACCTGCTACAACGTCACTATGGCCACCAATATATTTCGTAGCAGAGTGAAGAACAATATCTGCTCCTAATTCGATCGGATTCTGCCAATATGGTGTGTTAAACGTGTTATCTACCATGAACAGAAGGTTTTTCGCTTTTGCCCATGATGCAACAGCTTCGATATCTGTAACCTTTAATAATGGATTTGTTGGTGTTTCTACATAGACCGCCTTCGTGTTCGGTTTTAAAGCCGCTTCAATCTGTTCGATGTCTGTAGTATCTACAAACGTTGAATCGATACCGAGACGGTTTAGGACCTTTGTCATCACACGATACGTACCACCGTATACATCATCTGTTAGAATAACGTGATCACCAGAATCAAATAACATCATAACAGCAGTAATGGCAGCCATTCCTGAGCCAAACGCAAATCCGCGTTTGCCTCCTTCTAGATCTTTGATCAGTTCTTCTAACGCATGTCGAGTTGGGTTCCCAGTACGAGAATATTCAAATCCGCTATGAACCCCCACATCTTCTTGCTTGTATGTGCTTACTTGGTAGATCGGAAATGACACAGCCCCTGTTGTTTTATCAGAAGGAATGCCTCCGTGGATCAGTTTTGTTTTACGTTTCATTATCAGATGCCTCCTTCATAAATTTTCTTGCTTAAATATCGCTCTGAACTATCTGCAAATATCGTGACAATGTTTTGTCCTGGTTGCGCGGTTTGTGCCTCAATGAGTGCAGCGTGTAAAGCAGCTCCTGAGGAGCTTCCAACAAGGAGCCCCTCTTTTTTGGCTAATTCAGCGACTCTTTGGAATGCATCAACATCCATTACCGTATGGATGCTGTTAAAATACGAGGAATCCATATATCCAGGAAGAAATTCCATACCGATTCCTTCTGTTTTATGAGGTCCGGATTCTCCACCATTAAGAATAGAGCCTTCAGGTTCAACAATAACGGTCTTCACGTTTTTGTTCTTTTCTTTTAAGTAACGAGCTGTACCCATAAACGTACCACCTGTACCCGCTCCTGCTACAAAAACATCAACATTGCCATCAAGCTCATCCCAGATTTCTGGACCTAATGTTTTGTAGTACGTGTTAGGGTTATCTGGGTTAGAAAATTGAGATGGAGAGAAAGAATTCGGAATCTCATTCAATAATTCTTTCGTTTTTTGAATCGCTCCCTTTATTCCATCGGCAGTAGGGGTATGAACGATGGTGGCACCCAACGCCTTCATAAGCTCTTGTTTTTCTATACTAAACTTTTCTGGAATAACAAAGATTACGTTTATCCCCTTATTGATCGCAGCAAGAGCAAGACCGATCCCTGTGTTTCCTGCTGTAGGTTCGATGATCGTACCACCTTGCACAAGATCCCCCTTAGATAGAGCTGCATCCAACAGCTCCAAACCTAGACGGTCTTTTACACTTCCTCCTGGATTCATGAACTCCAGTTTTGCAAATAAACGAACACCTTCCGGAAGTGAAAATTGAGTGATCTCCATAAGAGGTGTGTTACCGATCAACTCATGTACGTTTTTAAAATATTTCATTGGAATCGTCCTCTATTCTCCGAAAACAATATGCCACTCATCTTTTTTAGCAAGCATCTTGCGCGCGATCTCTTTCGCTCCTTCAAGACTGTGGTTAGCTGCCCATCCACATTGAACTTCATTACATGCAGGTACTTCAGTTGCTTCTAAAACATCGTTCAACGTTTTCTCGAGAACTTCTAAAATTTCATCGTAGTTATCATGGTTGATCACAGATAGATAAAAACCAGTCTGACAGCCCATAGGACTGATGTCCACTACAGTAGAATGGTGATTTCGAATATTTTCCGCCATCAGATGTTCGATGGAATGAAGTCCTTCCATCGGCATATGATCTTTGTTCGGCTGACAAAAGCGGATGTCATACTTATGGATGATATCTCCGTTCGCTCCTGTAGTCGTCCCTGCTAAACGGATATAAGGTGCAACTACTTTCGTATGATCAAGGTTAAAGCTTTCAACGTTCATTTTCTTTGTCATTTTGATTTCAGCTCCTCAACGATTTTTTGTACTAGTTCTGCTGAGTTCTTAGATGCTGTTTGTAGGAATTGGTCATAAGAAACTCGTGCATCTTTTCCTGCGATATCAGATAAAGAACGGATGATCACAAAAGGAACTTTGAATTGATAACACGTTTGAGCGATAGCAGCAGCTTCCATCTCAGCAGCATATAGAGTCGGAAACTTGCCTCTGATATCTTCTACCCTAGCATGATCACTCATAAACGAATCGCCTGAAGCGATCAAACCTTTTGCTACTTGGATGTTTTCTACTCTCGCACCAGCTCGTTCGGCTGCATTTACAAGTTTTTCGTCAGGAAGATAGTTAGGCGGCATCTGTGGCACTTGACCGTGCTCATAACCAAAGATCGTTGCATCTACATCATGATGACGAACATCGGTCGAAATGACTACATCCCCGACGTTCAGATCTGAATGAAATCCACCAGCAGATCCAGTATTCAAAATAACATCTGGTCCATAAAGCTGAATCATCAACGTAGTCCCGATCGCTGCGTTTACTTTCCCGATTCCTGATTTTAATAACACGACTTCTTGGCCGTCCAGTAATCCTTTGTAAAATTCACAACCCGCAAGCTTATTTTCTTCTAGATCTACTAGTTGCTCTCTTAAAAGAACTACTTCCTCTTCCATTGCACCAATAATTCCAATTCTTTTCATAAGATTCTCCAATGTCTATTTTTTTACCGCTTCCATCAGCCAGACGTATTCGTTAAGTTTTTTGAACGAGACCTCAAAATCATGTTTCTTAAACAGATCTTCTAGTACTCCAAGCGTCGTATAATACTCGGTCTGAAGATCTTTTAACAAGTTTAAAAAACCTTGTGATCTTACTTTTTCATGACGCTCTTTTTTATCGTCTTCATTTAGATAAGCGGTATCTGCAAAAACAATTTTACCATTCTTTTTAAGCAGCTGGCTATACTGTCCGATCGCTCGATCTTTCTCTTCATCGGTTAAGTGGTGGAACGCATAAGTACTTACAATTGTATCAATCTCTTGATCGAGTTTTGGAAAAGACAAAAAGTCACCATCATGAAGCCTTAGATCTGGATGACGCTCAGAGGCTTTCTCACGCATCCCCTTTGAAGGCTCAATACCAATCACTTGTTTCCCGCCTCTAAGAAGTTTTTCGCTCAAGTTACCAGTTCCAACTCCGAACTCTAAGACAAAACTTCCGGAACGCTGAACGACTGTTTCTAAAATTTCATCATAATTATGAAAAACTTCCTTATATTCCTGATCATTTCCAGAAACTGTTTCATCATAAGAAGAAGACCACTCATCAAAAAGATCAATAAATTCTCGTCCCATTTTTCACACTCACCTTTTAATTTATATAATTCCTATCAATATACTATGAATTAAAATCTTACAGGTTCCAAATTATCATAATTACTAAAGATTTTCAAATGAAATATCTTTTTCTGTTGGCAATTATTAAAGTTTGTTGTATACATTTAAAAACTTTCTTTATAGTGATATATAGACTATTATTCCTCATCGTTTTTTGTACCTGATTCTTTGTATCTTGCTTGCTGAAGATTTAGAAACACAAAAAAACAACCTGCTACATTTAACAGGTTGTTTTTCTTCATTTTATTGAATAGGTGTCACGCTAGTCGGCTGCCATCCTTTTTCAGGCACCCACTGAAGCATAACATCATATTTTTTACCGTCGGCTTTCGATTGTACGGTACCCTTTGAAAGATCAGGTCCTCCACCATTTCCTAACCAAAAGATGGTCATTTGATCTTGTGGAATGCTTGTCGCATATGAAAGTGCCTGGACCATCTCGTTCCAGTCTTGTGAGCCATCGTCATATGTCTTAGTATGAGGCTCGGTTTGCGAAGTTCCGATCGGTTGCCAAGGACCTTCAGGACCTCCACCTTCAGGCGCATCTGATTCCGTTTTTTCTTCTTCTGTTGCTTCTTCAGCTGTTTTGTCTTGTGATTCTTCTTTATCCTGAGACTCAGAATCATCGTTATCAGGTTTTGACTTTGAATCATCCGTTTCCATCTCAATTGAACTGTTATTAGATTCGTTGTTTTCAGTAGTTTGTTCAGAATTAGATTTGTTCGTTGAAGCTGTTTCGTTATCATCACCTGAGAAAAGATTAAATGCAACAACAACAATCAGTAAAACAACTAACCCGATTGCTATGTTTAAAAAACGATTTTGTTTTCGTTTTTCTAGTCTTGATTCATAACGCTGGTTTCGTTTCATAATATCCTCCTCAGTAAAATACTTTTTTTATTTTACCACGAGGAAGTGGTATAGGAACACTATTTCCTATTACACTTTTTCAGATTGCCTCTATCAGGAATCGGTTTCTCTCATTATTTCGGTAGAAATGTCCCTAAATACAGGAATCGTGCGGTTTACCGTATCGTGTTTCAAGTCAACGATCACGAGAGCAAAACGAGGCTTTTCAGCTGGAAAATATCCTGCAAACCATTTATTGTTGAAACGAAGGTCTCCTCCTTTTTGTGCCGTTCCAGATTTTCCTGCAACTTGAAAAGGCAGAGCTTGTAAAGCGTGTGCTGTACCTTTTTCATCCTTGACGACGTTCATTAGAAGGGATTGAAGTCTCATGACCGTATAAGGAGAGAGCTTTTCACCTTCTTTTTCATGATCTTCAAATTTAATCAGTTCGGTACCATTAGCAAAGTTCACACTTTTAGCTGACTTTACTTCATAACTGACCCCACCCCTAGCAATCGTCGCCATCATGTTGGCAACAGCAAGTGGTGTAACCTTCACATCGAGCTGACCGATCGCTGTTTGTGAGGTCGCTAATGAACTTTTGTAATCGGAACTTTTCTTTTTGGAGCTGTAGATCTGCCCCACTTCTTCTTTATACAGATGAGAGAATGATTCTAGATGATAGACTTTTCCTTGCCATCCATTGTGCGTTAATAGACCTAACTTTTCTGCATATTTTTCCATATATCCTAAGTCTGTTTTTTGTAGTTCATTAGCTAGATCTCCAAATGCTTTATTGCAGCTTTGTGTAAAGCTGTTCTCTACATTCAACATTCCAAGTTGCCTCTCGTCTTTTTCACCGTATATATTTAAGTTACAATCATACAACTTATCGTTCTGTATCTTATTTTCTTCGATAGCAGCAGCTGCTGTTACAATTTTAAATACAGAACCAGGAATTTGTTGAGACGTCATATGATCAACATGTTTATAGATCGTTTTACTCGAGAACAATGGCCTGCTTGACATTGCCAGCAGTTCGTTCGTTTCTATATCAATCAATACCGCTCCACCTTCAGCTACACCGTGCGCATCCAGAGTTTTTTCCACCGCTTCCTGCATGTTCTTATCTAGCGTCGTTTTCACGTGAAGTGGATATAAGGGATTCGATTGTGAACGGAATTTTACATCAAGGCCAAACAACGGTTGTCCTTGACGATCCACATGATAGATATACTCTGTTTCTCCTTCGGATATTAAAAAAGGATCGAATGTATATTGCATGCCGTTCTTACCAGTTTTTGTTCTAACCGTAACCGTGCCTTTTTTTAGTTTATCTTCATACTTTCTTTTGATCTGATCTGGATCTTGTCCCACTGCTCCAAGGATATGATTCGCAAACGGAGTTGGATTTCGTTTTGTAACAAGCTGAGCGTAGAGCCCGGGAATCTCTAATTTATTGATCTCATTCATCTGCTCTATACTGATTTCTTTTGATAGAGAGAGTGCTGATGGTTTCTGTAGTTCACTTACTTTTTTTGTAAAGATACCTCTTGTTATATCAAGTATGTTAGCAACCTGATCAATCGGCCATCTTTTTGAGTAAAGATTCGGAAAGACGATTACTTGAGCACTTACATCTGTTGAGAGCAGTTCACCATTTCGATCAAGAAAGTATCCCCTACCATCGTTGATCGTAAATCGGTGGGTACGCTGATCCACACTTTCTTGTATGAGGTTGATATTATTTTTCGAGAAGGAAGTAGTAGAGATCAACTGTATATCTGCTAACCGATACGTGAGAAAAAAGATAAGAAAAAGGAAAAAAAGTGCCACTATCATCGTTCTTTTCTTTGATAACACGTGCTCACCACCTTACTCCTATTCTCACCCACTGGTTTTGTTCCTAAACGGTTGCATAAAAAAGAAGACTTGCAGCTAAATGCAAGTCTTCTAATCATAATTTGTTTATTTTACTTCTAGGATGACAACGCTGATTTCGCCACCAGGCGTTTGAACAGAAACTTTATCTCCAGGCTTTTTACCTAAAAGACTTTTCGCCATTGGTGAATCGTTAGAAATTTTCCCTTCAAACGGGTCTGCTTCTGCACTACCTACGATGATGTATGTTTCTTCGTCACCATCTGGAAGCTCTTTAAACTTGACTGTTTTCCCGATGGAAACGTTATCAGATTGGTCTTTATTATCTTCAATAATAACAGAATCACGGATCATTTTTTCTAATTGAACGATACGAGCTTCTACGAATGCCTGCTCGTCCTTTGCTGCATCGTACTCAGAGTTCTCCGAAAGATCTCCAAAACTACGCGCTACTTTAATTCGTTCCACTACTTCTTTTCTACGTTCTGTTTTTAAAAACTCAAGTTCGTTCTCTAGCTTCTGTTTACCTTCTAAGGTCATATAGTGTTTTTTCTCGTCTGCCATTGTTTTCACTCCTTAAATAATCAGTACCCTTGTTACGTTATATGATAATTCGGCTAGGGTATGTATAAAAAATGGGTCAATAGTTGATTGCCAAATGGCTTAAAGCTCAAATTGTCCGTGTATACCGAAAAAATGAGGATAATCTTCCTCATTTTTTCAATAATGCTTTGTCTTCCAAAATCGTCTTGATTTTTGTTACCATTAAGTCGATCGCAACGAGGTTCTGGCCGCCTTCTGGAATAATAATATCTGCATAACGCTTCGTTGGTTCTATAAATTGATTATGCATCGGCCTTACTACAGATGTATATTGATCGATTACAGATTCAAGTGTTCTTCCACGGTCACGAATATCTCGAACCATTCTTCTAATAATACGCACATCTGCATCCGTGTCTACAAACAGCTTAATGTCCATCAAATCACGTAGTCGTTCGTCTTCAAGGATCAAGATACCTTCCAGTATAATGACATCTTTAGCATCAACTGGGATAATTTTATCACTTCTTGTATGTGCTGTATAGTCGTACACTGGTTTTTCGATGGAATCGTATTTTAGAAGTGAAGAAATATGTTGAATTAACAAATCATTATCAAAAGCAAGAGGATGATCATAATTCGTGTCCAATCGTTCTTCCATCGATTTTTCTGATTGATCTCTATAATACGCATCTTGCTCTATGATTAAGATGGATTGGTTAGCAAATTGCCTGTAAATTTCTTTTGCTACCGTTGTCTTACCAGATCCAGATCCACCTGCAACCCCAATTACAATTGGTTTTTGTGCCATTTTGATTACTCCTCCAAACTGCATGTCCCATTAAGAATTTCTAATACTCACCATCATGCCATCCCCAACCGGTAAGATTGAAGACTGATAGTCAGGATGCTGCATCATGTATTCGTTAAAACTTCTAATTTTTTTTACTAGAGAACGAAGTCTTCTACTCTCTAAGCCGCTTTCATCAGCGACGTACCCTCTAAAGAGAACATTATCTGTGACGATGATGCCATCAGGTGACAGCATGGAGGAATAATGATCAAAAAAGTTTTGATATTGTCCTTTTGCTGCATCTATAAAAATAAAGTCATATGGGGCATAGTTTTCTACTTGGCTCTGCAATTCATTCGCATCTCCAAATAGCAACGTAATTCTGCTCTCTAGATGAAACGATGTAACATTATCTTTTGCTATATTGTACCGTTCTTCATCTCTTTCAATACTAATAATTTCAGCATTCTCATATGCAAGAGCCATTCGGATGGCGGAATATCCAATCGCTGTTCCTACTTCTAATATACGTTTCGGTTTTTTCAATCTAACATAAGACAAAAGGGTCTCCATCCCTGTTAAATCCATGATCGGCACATTATGCTCTTTTGCGTATTGCTCCATTTTTAGTACTTGCTCAGAGCGCGTTGGGATAATTTTTTCGATATATTGGTTCAATTCATTTGAGACCAAAGTAACACGCCTCCTTCACACTAACCGGTATATTGTAACATAATCTTTATTTGAAGGCGAGAGTCCTATTCTTTTATGGCTGTTTTATACATGTCTTAGAGGTTAAAACTTTCTTTTAAATTCTATGAAAAGGTTGATGGTAGAGCATAAAAAAAGAGAATACCAACTAGTATCCTCTATAACATGTTTAATTATCGTCTTTTTCTTGCCAAACTTTCCATTCATCTCTGTATTTTTTATATACTGCATTATGTTCGCTTAAGGTTTTCGTGTAGATGACTTCACCGTTTGGTCTCGCATAAAAGAACAGCTCGTCCATCTTTACTGGTTGGAGGGCAGCTTCAATCGCTCTTTCACCTGGTGAAGTGATAGGTCCGATCGGAATCCCTTTATAAAGGTACGTGTTGTACTTTGAATCATACTTAAGGTGTTCGTATAACACTTGAACATCAAAATTCTTTCGAGCATATTTAACAGTTGGATCAGAATCGAGTTTCATATCTTTGCTCAAGCGATTATAAAAAACACCTGCAATCTTTTTTCGATCTTCTTCACGCTGCGATTCTTCTTCTATAAGAGAGGATAACGTGATGATCTGAAAGAGTGAATAACCGCTATTCTTGATATCATTTTCATGTTTGGTCAGGACAACAGAAGATTGTTCGACCATCTTGCCGATCACATCTGTTAACTCGGGTTTCTTTACATCAAAATCATAAGTAGCAGGGAACAAAAATCCTTCTAGTGGGTAGTACAGCCCTGCTTTCATGATATCATCTGGTAAGATCGGATACTTATCTTGAAGTTGTTTCAAATATGCTTTATCAGCCATCTTCTTAATGATATCTGCCTCACTATAACCCGTTTTCTGACTGATCAATTTTGCAATCTGCGGGACATTATAGCCTTCAGGAATCGTTAAGGTTAATGCCGGCTTCTTAAACATCTTTCCGTCTTTAAGTGCTGAGATGATCTCGTTTAGATTCATAGAAGGAGTAAGTTCGTAAATACCAGCTTGAAAGTTACCTTCACCTTTAACTCTTGTATAGAGTCTGAAAAAATCCCCACTGTTGATCAATCCCTTTTCTTCAAGCTCATTTCCGATTTTTGAAGAGGAAGAACCAATAGGAATCTCCACTGTGATTTTCTTATGATCATTTGAGTCGATCGATCCAATATTTTTATTGTAATAATAATAAGCACCTATAGCAGCACCGATGATTAAAGCAACAATTAGAAGCAATATAGACAGAACAATTGTTTTAGCACGACGTTTTTTACTTTTATTTTCATTTATGTAATTCCCAGATGACTGGAGATGTAACATGTTTATTCCCCCTTCCCACCTGTTTCATTATACGTTTACTAGCAGAAATTGTCGAGATTGGCCGTAATTTGGAATAAAAAAAGGAAGTTGGTTAGAATACCAACTTCCTTTTTACTTCATCAATTATTCTGTTTCGTACTCGTCATCTTGAAATGTGTTTAACATTTCTTCGATCATGTCCCATTCTTCATCTGTCTCAAGTGGGAATAAAGCAAGATCGTCTTCTTCTTCTCCCTTTTCTTCATAACGGAAAGGGAAAACCTCAACTTCATCTGTATCATCATCTTCTGAATCAGCTACAGGAATCGTTACCATGTATGATTTTCCAGTTTGATCTACATCAAATTTGAATAAAACTTCAAATAGATTCTCGTCACCGTTCTCGTCTGGAATAATAATGCGTTCGCGTTCTTCTTTTGCCATAATTGGCTCACCTCTACTTTTCTTATTGTTGGCTGTCCAAATAACCTTGGAGGATGATCGATGCTGCCAGCTTATCGATCACCTGTTTGCGTTTCTTTCGACTCACATCAGCTGAAATTAATGTTCTTTCAGCTGCCATCGTGGTCAGCCTCTCATCCCATAGGATAACCGAAAGGCCTGTCAGACTTTCAATATCTTTAGCAAAGTTTTGACAAGCTTCTCCGCTGGGACCTATTGTACCATTCATGTTCTTCGGAAGACCAACTACGACCTTACTGATATCATGTAACTGAATCAGCTCTTGGATCCTCGCATAATCTTCTTCTGGCTTATTAGGACGGCGTCGGATCGTTTCGACTCCTTGTGCTGTCCATCCCAGTGCATCTGAGACGGCAACACCGATCGTCTTCGTTCCAACATCCAGTCCGAGTGTTTTTGTCAAATTAACGACTTCCTTCTTTTTGAGTGGATAGATATGATTTTACAAGCTCTTCAATAAGCTCATCTCGCTCCAGTTTTCTAATCATGCTTCTCGCATCATTGTGACGAGGTATATAAGCCGGATCTCCTGAGAGCAGATAACCTACAATCTGATTGATAGGATTATATCCTTTATCCTGCAGGGCGTCATAAACAGAAAACAGGACAGTTTCAACATTCGTCTTATAAGCATCATCTTCGTTGAAGTTAAACTTCATCGTTTTGTCCATTGAACTCACTGGCGAACACCTCTTTCTGAAGATCTCCCTTAAGGGACAAATTAGTTCTTGTCTCTATTGTACATGAAAGATGAAAGCTTAGGAAACGGTTTTGATCAATTCAACTGCAGAATCTATTCCTTCTTGCAGCTTCTCAGGATCTTTTCCTCCAGCTTGAGCCATATCTGGACGGCCTCCACCGCCTCCGCCACAACGGACAGCCACTTCTTTTACTAGGTTACCCGCATGATAGCCTTTTGTCACTAAATCTTTTGTTACTCCAGCCACGATATTTACTTTTCCACCATTTTCAGCTCCAAGAATAACAACTCCACTTTGAAGCTTATTCTTTAAGTCATCCACGATCGAACGCAAACCGTTCATATCCACGCCGCTCACTTTTTTAGCGATAACAGATACACCGTTGATCGTTTGCACCTCATCGACCAAGCTGCCTGCTTCCATATTTCCAATTTTAGCTGCAAGAGATTCTTTCTCTTTTTGCAACTCGCGAATTTGATCATTTAATGCATCGATACGCTGAGGCACGTCCTTAAGATTTGTTTTTAACTTAGCTGCCGTGTCTTTTAAAAGTTGTACTTGTCCGTTCATCAAACGGTACGCGTTCTCACCTGTTACAGCTTCGATCCTGCGTGTCCCTGCCCCGATTCCGGATTCTGAAACGATCTTAAACAAACCGATCTCTGACGTATTATTCACGTGACACCCACCGCAAAGTTCAAGACTATAGTCTCCTACTTTTACAACGCGTACGGTTTCACCATACTTTTCACCGAAAAGAGCCATAGCTCCCATCGCTTTTGCTTCGTTAATATTCTTAACCATCTTTTCAACAGGAATGTTGCCCCATACTTTTTCGTTTACGATCTCTTCGATCTTTTCAAGCTCTTCTGATGAGATGCTTCCGAAATGTGTGAAGTCAAAACGCAAACGACCTTCTTGAACGAGAGAACCAGCCTGATTCACATGTGTTCCAAGAACATCTTTTAATGCTTGATGAAGAAGATGAGTAGCCGTATGGTTCTTCACTACTTTTGCACGAATCTCAGGGTCAACCTTGACAGAAACTTCGATATTGTTTTCGAGAACACCTTTTTCAACAACAACTGTGTGTAGGTTTTGTCCGTTTGGCGCTTTTTGAACATCTTTCACTTTTAGTGCCAGTTCTTTACCTGTAATGGTACCTTGGTCAGCAATCTGACCACCGCTTTCTGCATAAAAAGGCGTAACATCCAAGATAACTTGAGCTTCTTCACCTGCGGCTACCATCGCAACACGCTCACCGTTTTGAAGAACTTCAAGTATTTGAGCTTCTCCTGATAGGTGGTCATAACCAGAGAATTCACTCTTTACGGTAATGTCAGAAAGAACGCCGCCTTGCACTTGCATGCTGTCCACTTCTTGTCTTGCTGCACGTGCGCGTTCACGTTGAGCCTTCATCTCGTTTTCAAAGCCTTCTAGATCAACATCCATTCCATTTTCAGCCGCATATTCTTGGGTAAGCTCGAACGGGAATCCAAACGTATCATAAAGCTTGAATGCGTCTTTTCCAGAGATAATGTTTCTTCCTTCTTCTTTTTCTTTTGCCATAACATCTTCTAAGATAGCAAGCCCTTCGTTGATCGTCTCATGGAAACGCTCTTCTTCTGTCTTAATAACTTTTTGAATGAATGGGACTTTTTCTTTTACTTCTGGATAAAAGTCAACCATGATGTCTGCAACTGTTGGAACTAGTTCATACATGAAAGGCTTGTTGATATTGATCTTTTTCGCAAAACGAATCGCTCTTCTGATCAAACGACGAAGGATATATCCTCTTCCTTCATTCGATGGTAGAGCACTGTCACCAATCGCGAAGCTTACCGTACGAATGTGATCAGCGATTACTTTAAACGCAGTGTCAGTTTCTGTACTTAAGCCATAAGAAGTGTCAGAAAGCTTTTCTGTTTCTTTGATGATCGGCATGAATAGATCGGTTTCAAAGTTAGTCTTCGTATCTTGAATCACACAAACCATTCTCTCAAGTCCCATACCTGTATCGATATTCTTCTTAGGAAGCGGCGTATATGTTCCGTCTGGATTATGGTTGAACTGTGAGAACACCAGGTTCCAGACCTCAAGGTATCTATCGTTCTCTCCACCTGGATATAGCTCTGGATCAGACAGATCACTGCCAAAAGATTCACCGCGGTCATAGAAGATCTCAGTATTTGGTCCACTCGGTCCCTCACCAATATCCCAGAAGTTGCCTTCCAAACGAATGATACGCTCTTCAGGTAATCCTACTTGCTTTGTCCAAATATCAAATGCTTCATCATCTTCCGGATGGATGGTCACAGAGAGTTTTTCAGGATCAAAGCCGATCCATTTTTCACTCGTTAAGAACTCCCAAGCCCAAAGAATAGCTTCCACTTTGAAGTAATCGCCGATCGAGAAGTTTCCTAACATCTCAAAGAACGTATGGTGTCGAGTTGTAATCCCAACATTTTCGATATCGTTCGTACGGATCGATTTTTGTGCATTCGTGATACGAGGGTTCTCAGGAATCACGCGTCCATCAAAATATTTTTTTAGTGTAGCCACTCCACTATTGATCCATAGAAGTGTAGGATCTTCATGTGGAACTAAGGATGCACTAGGTTCTACACCATGGCCTTTTTCTTGGAAAAAATCAAGGAACATCTGTCTTACTTGAGCTGAAGTCAAATTTCTCATCGTTTTCATTCTCCTTTTTTTAGATAAATATAAAGACTGATTTCGTATTCATGTTGCTATGAAAGCTAGTTGAATTCCGCACCAGGTCGCTCGCTTTCCATGGGGCGTGCGGTGAGCCTCCTGCCGCTATGCGCCATTAGGAGTCTCCACCTGTCTAGTTGCAGTGGCTAGCCCCTCGAGGTCAAAAGTTAAACGGTCAAGAAGGCAAAATACGCCTTCATAAACCATTCAACTTTTGCTAGTCGGGGCTGAACGAGCCACTTCCACTTTTCGGACTGAACGCTCGTCCCATAGGAGTCTCGCCACCTTCCGCTGCAATCAACTTGCATAAGAAGAGAAAAGATACAAAGCAACAATCTTTTAGAAAGAGCCTAGTTAAAAAATGTAAATGATTGAATTGCTAATTTAGGTACAAAATCAATTCTAAAGCTACAAACTTATGCAAAATAAAAAACTCCCATCCCTATAAAAAATACAGGGACGAGAGTTTGAATTCACGCGGTACCACCCTGGTTATATGCTTATATTCAAGCATATCACCTTGATTAAAGCCTTAACGCGGCATAACGGCAGATTTTTCTTCTGCACTCCAGAGTAGCTTTCTGTTTCGCTTCTTCCTAAAACATCTTTCAGCCGATGGATGCTTCTCTCTTTTGGAAGGACTGAAACGTACTTATCTCTTTCAGCGTTTTTTGATCTTCTAGCGATAGTATACGTTTATTCAATATTACTTGTCAATCGATGATTGAAGTCGGTGTTCTCTAATGTGAATAATAATGACCTTAATCACACTGAAGATCGGAACAGCTAAGATCATTCCTGGCACACCAGCCAGTTCTCCACCTAGTAGTAGGGAAAAAATAATAAAGACTGGATGGATATGCAGGTTCTTTCCGACGATAAACGGACCAAGGATATTGCCTTCTATGAACTGTAGAACGAGCATAATCCCTACCGTAATCCACACCATCTTCCAAGAAATCGTGAGTGCGATCAATACGACAGGTATCGCCCCTAATATCGGACCAAAGTATGGAATGATGTCCGTTATCGCGATCACAAGACCTAAAAGTATAGGATATGGCATCCCAACAATCCATAGAGCAATCATGGCCGCTGCGCCTAGTATAGCACCTACAAACAACTGTCCTCTAATGTACCCTCCAAGTGATTGGTCGATATCTCTTATTAAATGCTTTCCTTCATATCGATATTTTCTCGGTGTTAGGTACCAAAGTGCTTTCTTCAGCTTCTCAAAATCGTTAAGAAAATAAAAGACTAAAAATGGGACAACGATGATAACAAAGAAGTAGTCTACAATCTTTCTTAATGAAAAGATCGCATTGGTCAATAGATCCTGTGCGTTACTTTCCATTTTAACGATATAATTTTCTATTTTAGAATGAACCGAATACGGAAGTGCAGATGTACCTCGATCTACTTGGTACAATAAATCCTTATAATCCTCAGCAAGTACAGGCACATTCACTAACAACTGCTTCATCTGTACGACGAAATACGGAAATCCTTTTACTGCCGCAAATCCAAGACCACCAAAGAAAAGGATGTATATGCTTAAGATCGCAACAAAGCGAGGTAATCCTTTTTCATGAACGTATTCAACGACGGGATGGAGTAGATATGTAATTAAAGCTGCAAGGAAAAATGGCAGAATGACCCCCTTGATCGCACGCCATAGTGGTTCATAAAGTGGGTAAAGTTTCATTAAAAGAAACAAACACAAAAACAATAGTAAAGAAAGGGTTAACCTGTAAGCCCACTTCATTCGAATGTCTTTTGTCATCTCTTCACCCTTTTCTTAAAAAACCCCGTCTTTTACGAGACGGGGTTTGCTATCTTTAATAAATGGCTTTTGCGACTTTTTTACGAATCTTTTTAACACGTCGTGATGTCCAAAGATCACTAAGATCTGAAAGATTATAGTTCATCTTAGACATTCTTGACATCCTCTTATTTCTCATCGCATATGTTGCCGCTCCAATACCAAGTGCGAAAAGAGAACTCATCGTCCTGCTCATGCTAAATCACCTCGACATCAGAGATTTTTTTCTTTTATGATGTGCTTTCTCTATAAGTCAGATCTTGATCTTCAAATAAATCATCGAGTGATGTTAGAGAGCCGTCTTCTTCCACTTGATGAAGGGACAGTCTTCCTTTAACAATGGAAAGCTCAATAAAACAGTTCCAGCAATAATACTGGTTCACCCCGATTTTCCCGATATCTTTTCTACTGCAGTTCGGACATTCCACTTGCTCTCTCTCCTTTAAATTTTACTTTTACAAGGGTGTCCTGAATTTGTAGAAAATATACAGAAAATAACATTTGAAAATCATAACTTTTAGAAAGACAAAAAAGAAATGTCCGACAAGATGACATCTTACATCTCTCGAACATTTCTAGTTTGTTTCGTTTATAAGGGTATCATTCATTAAATCTTTTTCCAGTATAGTCTCTTGAAGACGTGAAGTAAGACCCGAGTATCGTTCTGTTTCATCTGAACGTTCAACAGCCCAAGTAAACGCTTCTTGTTCTCCACACAGGATCAGATATTCTTTACTTCTCGTTATTGCTGTATATAATAAATTCCGTTTTAACATTCGGTAGTAGCTTTTTAAGACAGGTAGAACGACGATCGGATACTCACTGCCCTGCGATTTATGGATCGAACAGCAGAAAGCGTGAGTAAAATGATGAAATTCACTTCTTTTATATGTAACCTCAATCTCATCAAAACTAATGACGATCTGATCTTCTTTATCCGTGTTCTCTCTTGCATAGATAACAGCAACGATCTCACCGATATCTCCGTTGAACACTTGATCTTCAGGTTGATTGACGAGCTGAAGCACTTTATCTCCTTTTCGATAAAACACATTTGCGACCTGTAACTGACGCTGTTTTTGTTTCTCAGGATTAAACAGACGCTGAAGTTCCATATTTAATCGATCAATTCCAACAGGCCCTTTGTACATAGGTGCTAACACTTGGATATCTCGAGAACTGTATCCTTTTTTAATCGCATTTTCACAAACTTGAAGGATAGCCTGAAACACTTGTTCACCGGAACATGCAAAAAAACGTCTGTCGTTCTGTGGGACAAGCAGATCTTGCGGCACGTTTCCGTTCTTCATCTCATGAGCTAACCGAATGATGGAAGAACCCTCTGCTTGTCTATAAATATCCACTAAACGAGACTGAGGTACATGCTGAGCTTGTAAAAGGTCTTTTAATACTTGACCAGGACCTACAGAAGGTAGCTGATCTTCATCACCAACAAAAATGATCTGGATCTGTGGTGGCAAAGCTTTGGCTAGAGAATGAGCAAGCCATATATCCACCATTGACATTTCATCGACGATCAAAAGTTTTCCGTCAATGGGTTCATCTTCATTTTTTTCAAAAGTACCTCCACCTTTCCATCCTAACAAGCGATGAATCGTGTGAGCGGGTATTCCTGTAGACTCAGTCATACGCTTTGCAGCTCGACCTGTTGGAGCAACGAGTAAAACTGGAAACGACTCTTTTTTTCCTCGGTAATCATCAGGGTTCAAACTTACACCATGAATCTCACTATAAAGTTCGACGATTCCTTTAATCACGGTCGTTTTCCCTGTTCCAGGTCCTCCCGTAAGAACCATTAAAGAAGAGGTCAACGCCTTCTTAATAGCCTCTTTTTGACTTTTCGCATATTTCATGTTGAGTCTTTTTTCAAGAGCTGTTAGCTCAGATTCCAATTTTGAATCCTCAATGTGATAATCATTTTTCTGACTATGTAATAATTGATTCATTTTTTGAGCAAATCCACGCTCAGCGAAATAAAGGGATGGCAGATATACAACGTTCTCTCTTACGATCAATCGTTGCTCAGTTTCCATATCTTGAATCTCACGAAAAATACTCATCTCATCTACCGTATTCTTTCCATCTGCTAAAAGCTTTCTTACACCTTCTAACAGTTCATCCATCGGTAGGTAGGAGTGTCCAAGATCTGTTCCTTGATCACGAAGTACAAACTGACAAGCAGCTTGAATTCGTTTTGGATGATTCACTTGCATCCCATTTCCTTTTGCAATTTCATCAGCTCGGTGGAACCCAATTCCAGAAACGTCTTCAATCAGTCGATACGGCTCGTCTTTAATGATCTTTACAGCATCATCCTGATATGTTTGAAAAATTTTCATCGCAATCTGCGGCCCGATCCCATAGGGTTGCACGACCATCATCACTTGATCTAATCCTCGATTCTGCATGAGGGACCTTTGCAAACTTTGAGCTTGTTCTTCTGTTAGCTTTGGAATCTGACTAATATATTCCGGTGATTCTAAGAGCTTTGTGATCGCATCGTTTCCCATGACTTCTACAATATGCTCGGCAGTCTTCTTACCGATCCCTTTAAATAAATCACTCGAAAGATACTGAATCATAGCTTCCTTAGATTGAGGCATCTCTTTTTGGAACAGTTCAACTTCGTATTGCTTACCATATTTCGGATGATCTTTAAATTTCCCATAAAACAAATAAAGCTCATCTTCTCTTAATGGAGGAAGGATTCCTGTAATCATAACTTCTTTTTCGTTGTAATTTTCGTTCGTCTCTTTTACCCGTATTCTGGCGACTGTATAGAGACTCTCTGTTTGATGATAAATTGTAGAGATTAACGTACCTTTTATATACTTTTTTATTTCAGTCGAATCATCTTCTAAATGAAAAGAAGGCTGCTGTGCCATAAAGCACCCCCTTTAATGGTTAGTTTTTTTACTTTCGATGTTTCGTTTTCCATTCCCTGCAAGATAATGGTCGGGCTGGATGTCTAACGCTCTTTGAAAAGCTTTTAGAGCATCTGCGTTTTTATCAAAATAACTATATGTTACGCCTAGGTTGTACCAAGCATCGGCATGCGTTTCATCGCGTTCAACAACTTTTTCAAAAGTTGTTGATGCAGACTCAATATCCCCTGTTCGGGCTTGGCAGAGACCGAATTGAAACAAAGCTTCATGATCTTGTGTGTTGAGCTCAGTTGCTCTCATTAAGTAAGGAAATGCAAGCTTATGTTCACCGAGTGAAACGAACGACATGCCTGTCATAAAGTGAGTGTCACCATCTTGCAGCCCGCCTTTGATGGCTTCTTGAAAAAGTTTTGCGCTCTTAGAGAATTCTTCAAGGTGGTAGCAGGCAATACCCGCGCCATAGTATGCAGCAACAGCATTTTCATCGAGCGATAGAGCTTTATCAAAGAATTGAATCGCTTTTTCGTGTTCATGAACAGCAGAAAGTAAATTTCCAAAATTAATATAATGCACTGGATTTTCAGGATCGGTCTCAATCATTGATTCCAAACTTTTTGCTGCTTCTTCAAACTTTCCTTTTTGTAAATATTCAAGACCTTTTGAAGATTCCATCTTCATTACCCCCACTTTTAATTTCCTTCAAAAGTATAACAAATGAAGGTAGCTGGCGCATAATTTTTTGTAGGTTCCTCTTGTGAATAGAGCGTTCGTGCTTTCTGGAATCGCTCATAAATCTCTGGAATCGCTCGTGCAGCGAGCATAGAATGCCGCTGCACGAGCACCTTATTTCATTATCGCAAAAAAAACTGGCTTACTAGATCATTTCTTGTCCTAGTAAGCCAGTTTTTTCCACATTCTTTTATAGATAAGTGATCGCTTCGTCGTTTTTGTATACCGTATCGATCGTTGCTCCGCCTAGACAAACATCTCCATCGTAAAACACGACTGCTTGTCCAGGTGTGATCGCACGTTGTGCTTCATCAAAGACCACGTGTAGCGTTTCGTCCTCCATCACATGGACGGTTACACCCATGTCAGGCTGACGGTATCTGAATTTCGCTGTACACTTAAAAGTAGCAGGGAGCGGTCTATCAGAAACAAATCCTGCCTTTACTGCTTTTAGGCTGTCAGAATAAAGCTTTTCGTTATGAAATCCTTGTTCGACATACAATATGTTGTCTTTTAAATTCTTACCGACAACAAACCAAGGATCTCCGCTTCCACCGATTCCAAGACCGTGACGCTGCCCGATCGTATGGTACATCAATCCATCATGCTTGCCCTTAACTTCGCCTTCAAACGTTTGCATCTCACCAGGCTTTGCAGGAAGATACTGACTCAAGAATTCTTTAAAGTCTCTTTCTCCAATAAAACAGATTCCTGTTGAGTCTTTCTTCTTTGCAGTAGCAAGTCCTGCGGCTTCAGCAATCTTACGGATTTCAGGCTTCTTCAACTCACCAATCGGAAACAATACACGACGTAATTGTTCTTGAGAAAGCTGGTTAAGGAAATACGTTTGATCCTTATTTTCATCAACGCCTCGAAGCATCTTAACTTCTCCATCTATTTCAGCCACACGTGCATAATGGCCAGTAGCTACATAATCTGCACCTAAGTTCATGGCGTGCTCAAGGAAAGCTTTGAATTTGATCTCCTTGTTGCACATCACATCAGGATTAGGTGTTCTTCCTGCTTTATATTCTTCCAAAAAGTACGTGAATACTTTGTCCCAGTATTCTTTTTCAAAATTCACCGCGTAATATGGAATGCCGATCTGGTTGCAGACCGCAATCACATCGTTGTAATCTTCTGTTGCTGTGCATACGCCATTCTCATCGGTATCATCCCAGTTTTTCATAAAGATCCCGATCACATCATAGCCTTGCTCTTTCAGTAAAAGTGCGGCAACGGAAGAATCCACCCCACCGCTCATTCCAATAACTACTCGTGTATCTTGAGGTGCCTTTTTGTTTGATTCTGTTTGCATCGTGTCCACCTCATTTCATTCATATGACAAACATTGTAACTTATTTTGCTAATCGTTTCACGATTTTTGCTGTCTCACGAGCAGCGTATTCAATATCTTCCAATTTATTGCCTAGACCAAAGCTAAAACGAACAGAAGATTTCGTACGAACATCATTACCAAACATCGCTTTCAAAACGTGTGAAGGTTCATGTGAGCCAGCCGTACAGGCTGATCCGCTTGATGCTGCGATACCAGCAAGATCTAGGTTGACTAAGAGGACTTCTGTCTTCACACCTGGAAAACTCACATTAAGGATATGGGGAAGAAAATGATCAGGACTTCCATTCTCTAGAAAAGAGACCTCTTCTTCTTGCCATATTTTCTTCATCGTATCTCTAAATGTTTTATATTGACTAAAGCGTTCTTCTCTTTCTTTTTCTGCGATGGATGCCGCTTTTCGTAAAGCAGCGATTCCTGCGACATTTTCTGTTCCAGCTCGGCGCTTACGCTCTTGCTCGCCACCGAACCCTTGAGGAAGAAAAGGAGTTCCTTCTTTCACAAATAGAAATCCTGTTCCTTTTGGGCTGTTGATCTTATGACCAGAAGCACTTAACAGATCAATGTTCAGTTCATTCACATCGATTGAGATCAAGCCATACGCTTGCACCGCATCGGTATGAAACAAGATCTCTTTTTCCTTTAACATACTTCCGATCTCTTTTATGTCTTGTGTTGTCCCTGTTTCATTGTTGCAATACATGATCGAAACGAAAATCGTGTCTTCTCTTAAAGATCTTTTCAGTTCGTCTAATGAAATTCTGCCTTCCTTATCAACGGACAAGTAAGTTACATCGTACCCTCTCTTTTCAAGCTCATGAAAGGTATGAAGTACAGCATGATGTTCTACTTCTGTCGTAATCACATGCTTTCCTTTATTCTCTAGAGCAGAGACTGTGCCAAGAATAGCAAGGTTATCACTTTCAGTACCCCCGCTTGTGAAAATGATCTCATTACGTGAAGCACCTATAGAAGTTGCAATCATGGTTCTCGCATCATCAAGAGCTTTACGAGTCTGTCTTCCGTATTGATGGATGCTAGAAGGATTCCCAAAATGTTCAGTTAGAAAAGGAATCATTTCTTCTATGACTTCAGGATGAACAGGAGAGGTTGCAGCGTGATCTAAATAAACGTTTTTCATTGCTCATTTCCTTCCTATATATAAAACATGTAAGCGTCCTGTGCGCCCTCATCTTCATAGTTTGCCAAATCTTCAAGTGTAGTAGAATCTAACACATCTTTTACCGCATCTCTAATTTTAACCCAAAGATTTCGTTTAGCAGGTTCTTCGTCATCCATCACTTCAACGGGAGAAATGGGTCCTTCAAGCACACGGATGATATCTCCAGCAGTAATTGTGGATGCCTCTTTTGCCAACATATATCCACCATATGCTCCGCGAATACTCTTAACAAGTCCTGCATTTCTTAGCGGGGCTATAAGCTGCTCTAAATAATGTTCAGATAGACTATATTCTTTTGCGATTAATTTCAATGCGATCGGACCTTCACCGGATCTCTTTGCTAATGCCATCATGATGGTTAATCCGTACCGACCTTTTGTTGATATCTTCATACTTTTCACTCCGTTCTAAAACAAACTTCACTAATTTTTGGCAATATGGAAGGGTCCTGCCCACAATTGCTCCTATCGTTACACAAAAAAGGATCGTTCCAAACGAAACGGGTCCTTTTAACATCCAACCAAAAAACAGAACGACTAATTCCATTAAAAGTCGGATATTTGAAACTTTCATCCCTGATTTTTCTGTAAGAGCAAGCATCAGACTATCTCTTGGGCCTGCACCGCAGTCTGATGAAATATATAGCCCGATTCCAAATCCTAAGATTAAGATCCCGATGATTAAGAACATCCATTTCCCAAAACCTGTTACAGGATCATGAAAAAAAGGAAGCCATAAATAAAAGTCAATAAACAAACCGACAGACACCATATTTAAGAAGGCACCTGATTGAGGCTTCTCTTTTGTTAATAAGGACGTAGCTAGGATGACGAAGAATCCCATTATAATCGACCATGTTCCAATCGATAATCCGAACTGCGCAAACAGTCCGATATGAAGAACATCCCACGGAGCACTTCCGAGGTCAGCCTTAATCATAAGCGCGATTCCGAAAGCCATAATAAATAATCCAATAAAAAATACAGACCACTGAAACAAAAATTTGTTCCATCTTGAATGCTTTTGGTCTTTCACTGAGCAAAATCCTTCCCTATTAAGTTGTCTCAATTCGATTAATTCCATAAATCTAAAGCTTATTATAGCATGAAATCATTTCAACTTGCATGATGGACTATTGTATAGTATTGTCATATGACGATTAGAACAAGTGTACGGAAGGATGATTGTAATGGACTTGTTTTCTTATAAAGACGAAAGCTCCCATTCTTTAAAAAGACCTCTTGCCAACCGCATGCGCCCGAGAAAAATCACAGAATTTATCGGTCAAGAGCATATCGCTGGTGAGGGTAAGCTTTTAAGACGAGCGATCGAAGCCGATCAACTCACACCGATGATCTTTTTTGGACCTCCCGGAACGGGCAAAACGACTTTAGCAAAAATTATAGCGAATTCTACATCTGCATGGTTTGAACAACTGAATGCGGTTACGTCCGGAGTGGCTGATCTTAAGGTCATCATGGGCGCTGCTAGAGAACGCCTATTATTAGAAGAAAAAAAGACGGTGCTCTTTATCGACGAGATCCATCGTTTTAACAAAAGTCAGCAAGACGCTCTCCTTCCATACGTGGAAGACGGATCGGTTATCTTAATCGGTGCAACAACAGAGAGCCCGATGTTTGAGATCAACCCCGCCCTCTTATCTAGATCTCGGTTATTTCGTTTTGAACCCCTAACAGATGAGCATATTGCAAAAGTCATCCAGCAAGCTCTTTCTGATAAAGATAGAGGATATGGCAAGCATCCAATCACTATGGAAAAAGAAGCAATCGATCATATCGTCTCTATTGCGAACGGAGACGCGAGAACAGCACTCAACGCGGTTGAACTCGCTGTGTTAACGACGAAACCAGATAAAGATGGAAACATCACCATCACACTGGAAATCGCTGAAGAATCAATTCAGCAAAGAGTCCTTCAATATGATAAAAAAGGAGATAATCATTACGATACAGTCTCCGCTTTTATTAAAAGCATCCGTGGTTCAGATCCAGATGCCGCTCTATATTGGCTTGCGAAAATGATCTATGCCGGCGAAGATCCTCGCTTTATTGCTCGCCGATTGCTCGTTCATGCAGCAGAAGACGTCGGTCTCGCTGATCCGAACGCGTTGCTTGTTGCACATGCTGCTAGTTATGCTGCTGATTTTATCGGTATGCCTGAAGCTCGTATTCCGTTGGCAGAAGCTACGCTTTACTTAGCAACGGCTCCTAAAAGCAACAAAGTAATAACAGGAATTGATAAAGCACTTGATGCAGTCAAAAAAGAAAAAACAGGTCTCGTTCCAATCCATCTTCGGGATGCACATTATAAAGGAGCAAAACAGCTTCAACATGGAGAAGACTATAAATATCCTCATAATTTTGAAGATGGGTATGTGCCACAAGAATATTTACCGAAGCATCTACAGGGGAAGACTTTTTATGAACCGACTGAACGTGGCTTTGAAAAGAATATAAAGAAGCGTCTCGACTATTTTAATGATCGTAAGAAAAAAGGAAAGTAAATCTATGAGACTTGATAACTTAGCAAACTAGCAAGTGTTCTTCAAATGTGTGTATAGGATTCTCTCTGATTGGTAAACATGAAAATATCAAATGAATATTTTTGTAGCTAAGGAGAGGATTACCGTGTCAAAACTCAGACAGGACGCCTGGTCAGAAGAAGACGATCTATTGCTTGCTGAAACAGTCTTACGCCATGTGCGTGAAGGAAGCACACAGTTGCATGCTTTTGAAGAGGTTGGAGATAAATTAGAACGTACGAGTGCAGCAGTTGGTTTTAGATGGAATGCCATCGTAAGAAAAAAATACGAACAAGCTTTAAAGATTGCTAAAAAGCAAAGAAAAGAACGTCAACGTGCGTTAGCCAGGTCACAACAGCAACAACAGCCTAAGCCTGTAGCTAAACCTGTACAAACGATAAATAATACTCCACAGATGCATGATGATGAAACTTATCATCCTGAAGAGTTCTTTAAAACACCTTTCTCGTATGAAAGAAACACAGCAGCACAAGCTCCTGTTGCTTCGTCACCTACGGTTCAAGAACAACCGAGATATGTTCAGCAAACTGAAGCGGAAGCACCAGAAGTTACGAGCTTACAAGGATCACAACACCCTTCAACAACGGCCGCTTATCGTCAAGCTTCACAAGCTAGTAATGAACATAGTCTTACACTTGATGAAGTCATAGATTTTCTGAGTGGTTTAAAACGAAACGGCACGTCGAGCGGCAAGCTCGTTCAAGAAAACATGGAACTTCGTCTACAGATGAATGAATTAATGCAACAGAACAAAGTGATGAAAGATCAGCTAGCTGTTCTTGAGAAAGAGCATCAAACGGTTCAGGAAGATTACCAAGCATTGATCCAGATCATGGACCGTGCAAGAAAAATGGTATTGTTCCAAGACGAAGATACGAATCCTAACGTTACCTTCCGCATGGATAAGAACGGAAACTTAGAGAAACTAGCAAAATAAATTAGATGACTCATAGGGTTCTTTTACTCATATGGGTCATTTTTATGTTAGTTCATAACAGAAAAAAGTTCTGACTCACGTCCAGTCAGAACTTTTCTCATGTTATCGTATTCTTTCGATCTTAATATTGTTATCTTCAATGATTTTGTTGATTACGTAACCCGCCATAAATAGTCCTGAAACAGATGGTACAAAAGCGTTTGAAGATGGCGGCATCTTTGCTTTTCGAATGCCAGGAGCGTTCTCTGGAACAATTTCTTTTCGAATCTCTTCGCGGATCTGAATTGGTTTCTCATCTGAGAAAACGACCGGAATTCCTTTTGTGATTCCTTCTTTTCTTAGACGCTGACGAATGACCTTAGCGATCGGGTCATAGCTCGTCTTAGAAATATCAACGATCTGAAGGCGCGTTGGATCCAGTTTGTTCGCAACTCCCATACTCGAGATGATTGGTATTTTGCGGTTTAAACATTCTTTCATGAGGTGGATCTTATAGGAGATTGTATCAGATGCATCCACTACAAAATCAAGACCATATTCAAAAATTTGCTCGTATGTTTCTTCAGTATAAAACATCTTAAGAGCGATGACTTCACACTCTGGATTGATAAGCGCGATTCTTTCTTTCATAAGATCTACTTTTGGCTGTCCAACGGTATTCACAAGTGCATGTATTTGACGGTTCACATTTGTGATATCAACGTCATCTTTATCGATAAGGATTAAACGGCCGACTCCTGAACGCGCAAGAGCTTCAGCAGAAAAAGAACCTACCCCGCCGATTCCCAGCACAGCAACAGTTGAGTTTTTCAGAACGTCGATTCCATCTTTTCCGATCGCAAGTTCATTTCTTGAAAATTGATAAAGCATACTAACGAAATCTCCTTTCAGTGTGCACATATATAAAGAAAATGCATCCTTATCAGCATATCCACTTTTGAAAACAAAATCAATATGCTTACTTGGTTTTTTTCGCACAAAAAAATGAGCCCCAAAAATGCCGTCTTCCCTTAGTTTTGAACCTGCTCTCGCAGGTGGGTGCCCTGTTTCGCATTTTGTCCGTCCCCTATCTCTCAGGGCATGGACGCTGTGAGAAAACACAGACTCCCTAGTACTTAATGTTGGCTCAAAACTTTCGGGTTGTTGACGGTCACCATAGGACCCATCGCTTAAATTCATACTATCATACGAAGATGTTAAATACAAGACAAAATGTGTCTCTGTAGAAAACAATTCGTATTTTTCTAAATATTCATTTACTTACTCTCTTGTTTCATTTTAACAGCCAAGTGAAGTTCATCTAATTGCTTTTCATTCACCTGTGATGGTGCATTTGTCAGCAAGCATGAAGCGGAAGCCGTTTTCGGGAATGCGATCGTATCTCTTAAGTTGGTTCTGCCAGCTAATAGCATTACCATACGATCCAGCCCTAGTGCAATTCCGCCATGAGGTGGTGTTCCATACTCAAATGCTTCTAAAAGGAAACCAAACTCTTCACGGGCTGCTTCCTCAGTGAATCCTAATGTTTTAAACATTTTTTCTTGAACGTCACGCTGGTAGATACGCTGTGATCCGCCGCCTAACTCGTATCCGTTAAGAACTAAATCGTATGCTTGAGCTCTTACTTCAGCAGGATTTGAATCCATTAGATGAAGATCTTCTGTCTTTGGCATTGTAAATGGATGGTGAAGTGCTACAAAGCGATCTGCATCTTCATCGTATTCCACAAGCGGGAAATCCACGACCCATAAGAAATTGAATTTTGTTTGATCAATCAGATCAAGATCCTTCCCTAATTTTTGTCTGAGAGCACCTAAGCTGTCCGCGACCACTGAAGGCTTATCTGCTACAAATAGAAGTAGATCCCCTTCTTCTGCTTTAAGAGCGCTTGTAAGGTTTGCTGCATCTTCTTCGTTAAAGAATTTGGAGATCGGCCCTTTTAAGCCTTCTGCCTCAACTTTCATCCAAGCAAGACCTTTTGCTCCGTATCGTGCTGTGAATTCAGTAAGTCCATCGATATCTTTTCTGGAATAGCTGGCTGCTTTTCCTTTAACGTTGATCGCTTTAACTTGACCGCCGTTTTCAACTGCCGCAGCAAATACTTTAAAGCCGGATTCCTTCACAATTTCAGAAACGTCAATGAGCTCTAGGCCAAAACGAATGTCAGGTTTATCTGATCCATAGCGGTCCATAGCTTCTTTGTATGTCATTCTTGGAAATGGCTTTGGGATCTCAACACCTTTTACCTTTTTCAGTAGCCCTGTCATCATCTCTTCCATCATGGCTAAAAGAGGTTCTTGACCCATAAAAGAAGTTTCGATATCGACTTGTGTAAATTCAGGCTGACGGTCTGCACGCAAGTCCTCATCTCTAAAACAGCGAACAATTTGATAGTATTTTTCAAACCCAGAGACCATTAAAAGCTGCTTAAATAATTGCGGAGATTGTGGGAGCGCATAAAATTCTCCTGGATGCACGCGGCTCGGCACTAAGTAATCACGTGCTCCTTCAGGAGTGCTCTTCGTAAGCATCGGTGTTTCCATTTCCATAAATTCATCATTCTCAAGGAAGTTACGGATATAGCGAGTTACTTCGTGTCTCATCTTCATCGTTTCTTGCATAACCGGACGACGCAAGTCTAAGTAACGGTATTTCAAACGAATGTCTTCTGTAATATCCATGTCTTCGCTGATGGAGAAAGGTGGTGTTTTTGCGCTGTTTAAAATCTTAACTTCTTCTCCTGAAATTTCAATCTTCCCCGTATTCATTGCAGGGTTTACCGTGCTTGGGTCGCGCTCAAGAACATTTCCTGTAATAGTTAATACATATTCACTTCTTACTTTTTCAGCTGTTTCTAGAGCTTCTGCTGATACTTCAGGTGAAAAGACAATCTGTACAACTCCAGAACGGTCACGAAGATCAATGAAGATCAACCCTCCTAAGTCACGTCTTTTTTGTACCCAGCCAGTGATTGTTACTTTTTCACCGATAAATTGTTCAGTAATCTTTCCGCATTGATGTGTGCGATAGTCCATAAGATGTGTCCTCCTTATTTCCCTTGCTTGATAAATGTGCTCAATTCTTCGATCACTACTTCTTGTTGATCGCCAGAATCCATATTTTTAACGTTGATGATTCCTTTTGTCAGCTCTTCTTCACCCAATATGGCAACATATTTTGCCTTCAATCGATCAGCGGCTTTAAACTGTGCTTTCATCTTTTTATCTAAGTAGTCTTTGTCACTCTTGATTCCGTTCTGACGAAGCTGGCTTAAGATTGAAACAGATTTTTGTTTTGCTTCATCACCAAGCGCAACAACATAACAATCCAGCTCTTCTTCTGTTTCTAGTGTGACACCTTCTGCTTCAAGTGCTAGCAAAAGTCGCTCTAAGCTCATCGCAAAACCGATACTTGGAGTAGCAGGACCGCCAAGATCTTCAACTAGACCGTTGTATCTGCCGCCGCCGCTAAGGGTCGTGATCGCACCAAAACCTTCTGCCTCACTCATGATTTCAAATGCGGTGTGGTTGTAATAATCAAGTCCCCGTACGAGTGTAGGATCGATCACATAATCGATGTTCATCGCATCCAAGCTAGTTTTCACGTCTTCAAAATACGTTTTTGATTCTTCGTTTAAGTGCTCAAGAATTGAAGGAGCACTTTTCATGAGTTCATGATCTCGGTCTTTTTTACAATCGAGAATTCTTAAAGGATTCTTTAATAATCGATTCTGACAATCTGAACAGAACTCATCAATTCTAGGTTCAAAGTGTGCGATTAAAGCTTCCTTATGTGATTTACGGCTTTGGGCATCACCTAGTGTATTCAAAACAAGACGAAGCTTTTTCAAGCCAAGCTCTCTGTATACCGTCATCGCAAGTGAGATTACTTCTGCATCAATAGCAGGATCTGCTGAGCCCATCGCTTCGATGCCAAACTGTACAAATTGACGATATCGACCAGCTTGTGGTCTTTCATAACGGAACATAGGCTGGATGTAAAATAGTTTTACAGGCTGGCCTGGCAATCCAAACATTTTATTTTCAACATAAGAGCGAGTTACTGGTGCCGTGCCTTCTGGACGAAGGGTTAAGCTGCGGTCACCGCGATCATTGAATGTGTACATTTCTTTTTGTACGATATCTGTTGAGTCACCGACACCTCGCTGGAATAGATCAGTATGCTCAAAGATCGGTGTGCGGATCTCTTTATAGTTAAAACGAGCTGATACTTCTTTTGCTTTTTGTTCGATCAGCTGCCACTTTTCTACTTCTCCTGGGAGTATATCTTTTGTTCCCCTTGGAATGTTAATACTCATTTTCTTTCATCCTCCCGTTTTTTCATGTTCGATAAAATCAAAGGCAGTTTTCGTGTATTTTGTTGCTCTTTTGAAAGTGGTTGATTTCCGCTCCAGGTGCTCGCTTTCCGCGGGGTGTGCGGTGAGCCTCCTAGCGCTATGCACTGTTAGGAGTCTCACCTGTCCCACTCATTCCACAGGAGTCTAACACCTTGCACCCCAATCAACTTTTCAAGATGAGACTCGAACACAATGCCTTTAAGGCACAATATGTTAGAAAACAACCAAATAAAAAAATCCCGTCCCTTATGAAATTTGCAATTTCATAAGGGACGGGATTTTCCCGCGGTGCCACCCTGCTTCGAAGCTAAAAAGCTTCCTCATTATGCAAGTAACGATTGCCCACGTGTAACTCTACTGAGGTTGATAATAACCGTTCGAATTAAAACCTATGAAGTGTCTTTCGCTTTATCATCAGGGAGAAATACTTCCAGCCACGGTATTTCCTCTCTAACCCTGTGGGGTAAAGGTACTTTTCTTCGTCATCAGTTTTACATTTTGGAATTGTAGACTATCATACTTTTCATTAGGGTATGATGTCAATAGTTTTCGCGTTTTATTTTTTTCTTTAACTGATTCACTTGATATAGATTCATTCCAAACTCTTCAGCAAGCTCCATCGTATTTGCTGATTTTTCAAGAGAAAGAAAATCATGAAAGCTCAGTTGCTTCCATTGAGGTACCCCTTCCAAGCCTTTCCGGTTCTGCCTCATGAACAAACCTCCACCTTTTTGACTTAGTCTTTCCATCAAGGCGGAGGTTTCATTCATGATTATTAACTTTTAGAGTCCATGATTAAGGTTACAGGTCCATCATTCGTAAACGAGACATCCATCATTGCACCAAAAACACCTGTTTCCACATGTACACCTAAACTTTTAAGCTTGTCATTAAAATAGTCATACATCGTGATCGCATGATCTGGTTTAGCAGCATCCATGAAGTTTGGACGTCTTCCTTTTTTCGTGTCACCGTATAGAGTAAACTGTGAAATAGAAAGGATGCTTCCTTCTGTGTCTTTTAAAGAAAGATTCATTTTTTCATTTTCATCTTCAAATATACGAAGGTTTACGATCTTTTCGGCTAAATAATCCGCATCTTTCTCTCTATCTTCATGTGTAACACCAACTAAAAGGACAAGGCCTTTATCTATTCTGCCCTTTACCTCAGAATCCACTAGGACCTTCGCCTCTTTAGAACGCTGTAAAACTACTTTCATTGCAGAACCACTTCCTTAACTCTTATTGCATCAATCTTCTAACCGCATAAATGTCAGGAATTCGTTTAATTCGTTCGACCACTTTTTGAAGGTGGCTGACGTTGTGGATCGAGATCGACATACTGATCGTTGCCATCTTGTTGCGATCTGATTTGCCGCTTACGGCTGTGATATTCGTCTTTGTTTCTGCTACAGCATGCAGAACCTCATTCAGAAGACCTCGACGGTCAAAACCATTGATCTCGATATCAACGTTATAGTTTTTCGGTTGTTCTAGATTACCTTCCCATTCAACCGGTAAAAGTCGTACTTGTGCATCTTCGTTGTGTACGTTGACACAATCCTCACGGTGAACAGAAACACCACGACCTTTTGTGATATAACCAACAATGTCATCTCCAGGAACTGGATTACAACATTTAGATAATCGAATCAGCATGTTATCGATGCCTTTAACCACGATACCAGAATCCGTTCTTCGTTTTGGTTCCGGTTTTTCAGCAGAGTCTCTTATCGCATCAAGTAGCTCGGAATTATCTGGATCCTGCTCTTTTTTACGGCGGACTTTATCCGTTAATCGAGTGGCGATCTGTGCAGCCGTTATGCCGTTGTAACCTACGGCAGCGTACATATCTTCTTCGCCTGCAAAGTTATACTTTTGAGCGACATATTGAATGTTGTCGTTCGTAAAGATGTCTTTCAGATCGTATCCACGATTCTTTATCTCTTTTTCAACAAGCTCTTTGCCTTTTGCGACGTTCTCTTCTCTTCTCTCGCGCTTAAACCATTGACGAATCTTGTTTTTCGCATGTGAACTCTGTGTGATCTTCAGCCAATCCTGACTCGGCCCGTAAGAATGTTTGCTCGTTAAGATCTCGATAATATCTCCCGTTTTCAAACGATAATCTAACGTGACCATCTTCCCGTTTACTTTTGCACCGATACATCTGTTACCAATCTCGGTATGAATGCGGTATGCAAAATCAATAGGAACCGATCCTGACGGAAGCTCGTATACATCACCCTTTGGAGTGAACACGAACACCATATCAGAAAAAAGATCGACCTTAAGAGATTCCATAAATTCCTCAGCATCAACAACATCGTTTTGCCATTCAAGAATTTCACGGAACCATGTTAATTTATTTTCAAATGAGCTGACAGGAGCTTTCGTAGCACCCTCTTTATATGCCCAGTGTGCAGCGATCCCGTATTCAGCTACGCGGTGCATATCTGACGTTCTGATCTGGACTTCAAGTGGGTCACCTTTTGGTCCGATTACCGTTGTATGCAAAGACTGGTACATATTCGCTTTAGGCATCGCGATATAATCTTTAAAACGACCAGGCATCGGTTTGTAAGCCGTATGAATGATACCAAGCGCTGCATAACAATCTTTAATATTCTGAACGATAATACGAACAGCTAAAAGGTCATAGATCTCATTGAACTGCTTACCTTGTTTAGCCATTTTTCGATAGATGCTATAGATATGTTTCGGTCTTCCAGAGATATCTACTTGAATGTTAACTTCTTTAAGCTTGCTCTTCATCTCATCCATCACTTGATGAACATACTCTTCCCGTTCTGCACGCTTTTGCTGCATCAAGTTAACGATTCTGTAGTATTGCTGTGGATTCAGGTATCTTAAAGAAACATCTTCAAGCTCCCACTTTATCGTCGAAATCCCAAGGCGATGTGCAAGCGGAGCGAAGATCTCAAGTGTCTCATTCGCTTTTTGGATCTGTTTTTCTTTTGGCATATGCTTTAACGTACGCATATTATGAAGTCGGTCAGCCAGCTTGATCAAGATACAACGAATATCTTGTGCCATAGCGACGAACATCTTCCGGTGATTTTCAGCCTGCTGCTCTTCTTTTGATTTGAACTTGATCTTCTTCAGCTTCGTAACACCATCAACAAGCATCGCCACTTCTTCATTGAATTGAGTGGAAATATCTTTGAGTGTGATTGGTGTGTCTTCAACTACATCATGAAGAAACCCTGCTGCTACAGTCACAGGATCCATCTGCAGATTCACCAATATCGCTGCTACTTCAACAGGATGATGAATATAGGGCTCTCCCGATTTACGGAATTGTCCCTCGTGTGCATTTCTTGCGTATTCATAAGCCTTCGTGATGAAGCTTAAATCGTCTTTAGAAAGATAGCTCTCCGCTTTTTGCAATACTTCCTCAATCGTCATGGAATCACCTTACGTTGTCATTGTATATTGCTTCTATTATCGTTAAATTGGTCCTTCATGTAAAGCGAAAAACGAAATTTGTCGAATGATTGGGCAGATTTTGTGACAGGATTGTAAAAAATGTCTGGTTTTCACTTGGTGTTTTGAAAGTAGTTGATTTCCGTTTCAGGTGCTTCGCTTTCCGCGGGGCAGGCGGTGAGCCACATTCGTACGTTTCACTCTTTAGTGTCTCACCTGCCCGCCTGTCCTAGCCTAGAGTCTCACACCTTACACTGCAACCAACTGTTCAAAGAAGATAGTAAAAATAAAAATAAGAAACAACAATCCTAGAACTATGTTTGAAGGAATAGTAAAAAAAGAGCCCCTTTAAAAGGAACTCTTTCATCGTTTTAGTATTGAGTTAATGTGAAGATATCATAACCTGAAAGTTTTTTACGGCCATCTAGGTAAGTAAGTTCGATCATGAATGCAATACCTACAACTACTCCTCCAAGCTCTTCTACAAGCTTGATCGTTGCTTCGATCGTTCCGCCTGTTGCGAGTAGATCGTCAGTGATCAAGACTCTTTGTCCTGGTTTGATCGCGTCTTTATGCATCGTTAGAACATCTTTACCATACTCAAGACCGTAATCAACTTTAATAACTTCACGAGGAAGTTTACCTTCTTTACGCACAGGGACGAATCCTAATCCTAACGTGTAAGCGACAGGGCAACCTACGATAAATCCACGTGCTTCAGGTCCGACGATCACATCTACCTGTTTTTCTTTTGCATATACAGCAATATCGTCCATTGCTTGCTTATATACTGCACCATCAGACATAAGTGAAGTAATATCTTTAAAACGAATGCCTTCGATTGGGAAATTCTCTACTACTGAAATAAACGGCTTATAATCCATGAATCTTTGCCTCCTGAAAATTACAAACTGGCTTTTGGCCGTGTTTGTTCTGTAAACCAGCTTTTTAAAGAATGATAAGAAGAGTAAACGAGCTGATTTTCAATGTCTGCTTGTTCAAACTTTTTCTGATAGGTTTCAGAGCTTTCTAATTCTCGTTTGCTAGGTTCTTTATTAATGAAAATAACACCATCGTCTATTGTAACAAAATCCAGCTCAAAAAACACCTTTGACATGAAATCTATTGTTTCTTTTGACCAGCCTTTCCATTTCGCTAGTTCTGCACCATCTCTCTTCACATTAAAGGTTTTCCTCTTTGCAAGAAATCCATAAAACCATTTGAAGTGCTCTCTCGTTGGTAGAGTCGTGAAAAAATGTTCTGTGCTCTGGTGAAACACCGCATAGATCCTTGAAGGTTCTCCGATGGTTTCCAACCATTCAGAAAAACGAGTTAAAGAGGGAGGAACATCTAAGAACACTAAATTCTTTTCTTTAAAATAATCCTCGGGTAGAGTCAATAACTCATCTTCACCTATGACTTGGTCAGACAGCGCTTCAAAGTCTTTATGCTTTACTGTTTCTTCTTCAAACGCGATAAAACATGTTTTAGAGTAAGGCAGTCCGATTAACCGTTTTGCAGCATCTTTAAGACCTCGATAATCAAACAACTGAAAATGATTGACAGAAAGATCTTCAAGAAGAAGCTGAGGTTTTCTATAGCCGTTCCATTCGTTCAGTTGGATCTGGCCCACGATTGAAATCAAGGAATATGGAGTCATCTCTTCTAACAAGCTACCTTTTTGAAAACCGATGCAATCTAAAACCGATAACTCACCGTTACCCACCTGCAATTTAAGGTGATTGGATTGACTTCCTATCTTTTTCATCTCGCGTATCGGAACTTCTTCAACCATTACGCGAGGAGATAGATTTCCGACTCCAAAAGGAGCTAACGTACTTAATAGTTCAACCGTTTCTAGAGAAATCTCATTTAAACGAGCTGTAAGATCGATCGTTGTAACAGGTTGATAATCTTCTGATTTTAAACATTCCTTAGCTTGCTGGATAAGCCTTCTTCTTAATTCATCAACATCATGCATAGAAAGTGTCATTCCTGCTGCCATCGGATGTCCACCGAAATGAGGAAGAATGTCCCTAGATGCTGAAAGGTTCTCGAACATATCGAATCCTTTGATGCTTCGTGCTGATCCTTTTGCCGTACCCTTTTCAGGATCCAAGCATAGCACGATCGTTGGACGATAAAATTTTTCAACCAATCGTGATGCTACGATTCCAATAACTCCCGGATTCCAACCCTCTTTGGCAAGAACGAGTACTTCATTCTCATCAGGAGGATAACTTTCTTCCACCATCGCAATCGCTTCTTTTGTGATCTCGTTTACGATTCCTTGACGTTCCTTATTTACCGAATCGATTTCTTGTGACAACATGGCTGATTCGTCTCGATCACTTGAAGTAAACAGCTCAACTACCGGCATCGCTGAACCAAGTCTTCCTGCTGCATTCACTCGGGGTCCAATCGCGAACCCTACATCTTCAGCTGTCAGTTCTTTTTCATAAAGACCCGCTACTTTTAACAGTTCTTGCAAACCGATCTTATCAGTTTTGGATAGTGCTTCTATACCTAATTTCGCGATCACTCGATTTTCATCAACAAGCGGTACAAGATCCGCTATGGTACCAATGCATGCGTAATCAAGTAAATGTAACGGCGGTTTACCATGAAGGGCATGTGCTACTTTAAATGCTACACCAACGCCTGCAAGACCAGAGAATGGGTAGGTGCAACCAGGTTTCTTAGGATTGATAATGCTATAAGCATCTGGCAATATAGGAGGCGCTTCATGGTGGTCCGTAATAATGAAGTCTAGCCCGATCTCTTTTGCGATATTCGCTTCGTGTACAGCTGAGATTCCTGTATCAACCGTTACCACAAGTGAATAACCGTCCTCTTTCGCTTTTCTTAATGCAGGCTCATTCGGACCATAGCCTTCTGTAAAGCGGTTCGGAATGTAATAGTCAAACTCTGCGCCGAGTTCTTTTAGTGCATAATACATGACTGTTGTACTGCTTACACCATCTGCGTCATAATCGCCAAAAATTAAAATCTTTTCCTTAGATTCTACAGCTTTATGTATCCGCTCAACGCTTTCTTTCATTCCATCCATCAAGAATGGATCGTGAAATTGACTGATATCTATGTTTAAAAATGCTTCTGCTTTCTCTATCGTTTCAATTCCTCTGACAACTAAAAGATTAGCGATCAGAAGAGGGATATCTAATTCTTGTGACAACCATTTTGCCTTGTCTTCTGATGGTTCTTGAATCTCCCACCTAGTTCTAGGCTCCAACATAAAAATCACCTCTTAACCTATTCATTATACAAAACAGGATAAGAGGTGACAATTTATGAATGATATTTACCTTAAATTTCTGGCTCGACTTCAACTGGTCGTGTTTTTTTTGATTTCATTTGTCTTGATTTCATAACATACCACAATTGAGAAGCGATAAAGATGGAAGAATACGCACCAAAAGCAAGACCGATCAACAAGGCAATCGAGAAGTTTCTGATCGAATCAGCTCCAAAGATCAATAGCGCAACAGCTGCGATAATAACCGTTAGAACGGTATTGATCGAACGACCCAACGTTTCAAAAATACTTCTGTTTACGATTTCAGCCAGCTTTTCTTGTGTTCTTACTTTTTCAAGCTTCATATTCTCACGGATCCGGTCGAATGTAACAATCGTATCATTGATGGAATAACCCACAATCGTAAGAACAGCCGCAATGAAAGGAAGATCTACTTCAATTCTAAATATACTAAAGATCGCTACGATCATAAAAGCATCATGCAATAATGCGACAACTGCTGCAACAGCCATGCTCCATTCAAAACGGAACGCTACATAGATAATGATACCGACAGAAGCAATAAGTACGGCATAAAAAGCGTTCTGTGCAAGCTCACGACCAACCGTAGGCGTAACTGTACTGATACTTGGTGATTCACCGTATTTATCTTCAAAGTGAGTGTTAATCTTCGCTACTTCGTCTTTTGACAAAGCACCTTTAAAGGAAACGTTCGCCTGATCATTTTTCCCTGCAAGAACGACTGCTTCAGGTTCAAGCCCAAGTGACTTAAACTCTTCTTCTACACCTTCATTTGTAAGTGTTTGATTCGCTTGAATATTTACACGCGATCCACTATCAAAATCAATCCCAAGCTTCAATCCAGCTGTAAGCAAGAATACAATTCCGATAACTGTAAGGAGAGTCGAGATGATGAAGTAAAGGTTTCTGTTTTTTACAAAGTCGTATTTAAAGCTCACGGATGTCACGCTCCTTTACACCAAACAAGCCTGGCTTCTTGTCCATAACACGAGACTGTACCCATAAACCTAGGAAAAGTCTTGTTCCAAAAACGGCCGTGATGAAACTTGCCAGAACTGAAATAATTAGTACTAACGCGAAGCCTTTAACAGAGCTTGTTCCGTAAGCGAACAAAACAGCCGCTGCAAGGATCGTCGTAATATTGGCATCAAAGATGGTTGTAAATGATCGACGATTTCCCGCTTTAAACGCACTTAACACCGATTTCCCGCTTCTAAGTTCCTCTTTGATCCGTTCATATGTGATGATGTTGGCATCAACTGCCATACCTACTCCTAGAATAAGAGCTGCAATACCCGGAAGCGTTAGTACACCGTTCATCAGATAGAAGATGGCTAGAATCAACCAAATATAGATAGATAGCGTAATGACTGCAATGATTCCCGGTACACGATAAAAGATCAGCATGAATAAAAAGATCACAGCAATTCCGATAAAGCCAGCGAATACCGTTTCATTTAATGCCTTTTCTCCGAACTTTGCTCCAACTGATGTTGAATACACTTCATCTAGTTTAACGGGTAGAGCACCGGCGTTTAAGATTTTTGCTAAACTCTGTGCTTCTTCTACAGAGAACTGTCCTGTGATGGTTACATCTTTTTGCGTAAGTTTTTCGTTTACATATGGAGCAGAAATATACTTTGGCTGTTTTCCAGCAAGTTCTTTCTTCTGTTCTTCTTTAAAAGAGTCACCTTTTTCATAATCTAACCAAATAACCATGATGTTTTCACCTTGTGGCTGACGCTGAAGAACTTCTTCTGTAATTTTTGCAAATTTATCTGCGTCTTTAAGCTTCAGTGAAACAATCGGTTTATTATTTTGAGATTCAAACGTTTGCTTTGCACCATTTCCTTCTAAATCCGATCCATCTAATAGCACTTTATCGTCCACATCGCGGAATGTTAACTCAGCTTGTGTTGATAATAGTTCACGCGCTTTGTTTTGATCGGTTACACCAGCAAGCTGAACACGGATCCTGTTATCTCCTTCGATCTGAATCTCAGGCTCAGAGACACCAAGCACGTTAATTCGACTGTTCAATGCTTCAACGGTACTCTTTAATGTTTCCTGTGTAATCTTTTGACCTTTTTTCACAGGTTTTACATCGTAAAGTACTTCAAATCCGCCTTGGAGATCTAGTCCAAGCTTTGTACCTTTTACGATCTTTTCTGTTGTCAGCCCAATTAGTGCTGCGAACATGATGAGCACAACAAAAAAGATGACGATCTTACTCCTTTTTACCACTTCAAGAAACCTCCTTCATGCTGTATCAAAAAACAACACTATGTATAAGTACGAATACTAACCCTTCCCATTATAGCGATTGTTGTTTTTTTCTGTCAATTTGTCCTGTGAATGTTCATAAATAAAACATAATAAATAACGAATTTTTCTATTACCTTGTTGCGGGAAGTGATCAATTCCTTTTCAGGCTGTTCACTTTCCTAAGTACGGACCTTATAAATAGAACGAGGCTGCCCAAAAGTACGTTCTACTCTTGAGTCAGCCCTTCTTCTTTATATGAGCGTATTGTGAGCCACGTCATAAAATCATTTAGTGATAGAGCTAAAATGGCATCAACCAATGCGTAGAGACGAGGCTCAACTTTCTTTTTCTTTAATTTCGATTGAACACATTCCCATATTTCCTCTTCTGTTACACTTTCATACCCCAAATAATGAAATTCTTCTTTCTTGCTTTTTACTGCTGGCTTAACTTCATTCTTCCATTCTGAGAAATGTGTATTCTCCATCTGACTCTCTCTCCTTTCGAGATGAAACAAGCTGTCATGACTGTTCACTGTACCTGCATATAGTGATATATAAGAGTGTCCAAGAAAGGACAGGTTAAGATGACAAAACAAACACTCGTGCAAGGAACGCTCCTGCTCATAATAGCAGGACTTGTAACCAAAATTCTCGGTTTCGTTAATCGAATCGTCATGGCTCGTGTCATGGGTCATGAAGGTGTTGGCCTCTACATGATGGCAGTCCCCACATTCTTATTAGCCGTAACATTAACAAGGCTTGGTCTGCCGATCGCCATATCAAAACTTGTTGCAGAAGCAGATGCGACAGGAGATCGTTCAAAAGTAAGAAAAATCTTGATCGTCTCTTTAGCCATAACAGGTATTTTAAGCATTGTGATCACGATTGCTTTGTTTATTGCTGCTCCGTTATTAGCAGAATACTTCTTTACAGACGATCGTACGATTTGGCCATTGCTCGCCATCGCACCTGTAGTTCCTGTCATCGCAGTCTCCTCCGTTTTGAGAGGGTACTTTCAAGGTCTGCAGAACATGAGACCGTCTGCTTACTCCCAGGTCATCGAACAGGTGGTCAGAATTGCTCTTGTCGCATTATTAACAGGTCTATTTTTGCCTTATGGCGTAGAATACGCTGCAGCTGGCGCGATGATCTCTGTTATTATCGGTGAACTCGCATCACTTCTTTATATGTTTTCCATGTTCAAAGTGAAAAAGAAGATGCGTATCCGAAAAGGTTTTTTCAAGCAGTTGAAGCAAGGTCATGAAACCATGAAAGATCTTCTGAATATCGCACTACCTACTACGGGAAGTCAATTGATTGGTTCTGTTTCCTACTTTTTTGAACCAATCGTTGTGGCAAACAGTTTAGCGATCGCTGGTATCACTACAGCTGTTGCCACCGCGCAATACGGAGAACTTGCAGGATATGTAATTCCACTCTTGTTTCTCCCAACGTTCATTACGTATTCTCTCTCTATCTCTTTAGTACCTGCTATTAGTGAAGCGAATGCACAAAAAAAATACCACTTGATCGAGCATCGCTTGAATCAAGCGCTCAGGCTCTCGATGTTATCTGGTGGTATTGCGGCTGTTATTATGTATGTATACGCGGTTCCCATCATGGACTTAATGTATGATTCACCTACATCCGCATCATATGTAAAAATAATGACACCTTTTTTCTTTTTCCTTTACTTCCAAGGTCCATTGCAAGCTGTGCTTCAAGCATTAAATCTGGCACGCTCAGCGATGATCAACAGTCTTATTGGCGCCCTTGTTAAGTTAACTGCCATTTTTGCTCTAGCCACTCGACCCGAGTTTGGCATAATGGGTGCAGCACTCGGAATCGTGATTAGTATCGTAGTCGTTACACTGCTCCATTTTGCCACCGTCATTAAAGCAATCAGTTATACGATCGTGGTGAAGGATTTTGTTTTGTGCTTGCTTTCCATTCTCATTACAGGAGGTGGCGCCGTCTATTTGTATCAGTACATGATGCCTCAATTTTCTCCAGTGCAGGGTTTAACGATATGTGTGTCGGCAACATGTGCGATCTATTTGTTTGTTCTCATCTTCTTTAAGCTCTTAAGTAAAGAAGACCTTAAACATATACCATTTATAAAAAGGTGGATCTAAAACAGCCGATTCGGCTGTTTTATTTTTTACTGTTCAATTCATCGACATACAACGTCCCATCTTCATTCAACGTGCAGAATGATATGTTTTTTATCTCTTTAAACCCAACTTTCTTTAACTCTTGTCTTAACCAAAAAGACGTTTTATCCATCTTTTCAAGATTATCTTCTAATATCTTTCCGTCCAAAATTAGGGGCATAATCATTTGAATCGGTGTATTTTCGGATTCTTCATCCTTTTTTATAATGGAAAGCTTTCCCGTTGTTTCTAAAATTCCAAATTCAACTTCGTTCAAACTTCTAATATTATTCTCACGTAATTGTGTTAAAAGATCATCAAAATTGTATCGTTGCTTTTTCATTTCATGTTCATCCACCTGTCCTTCTTTAATGATCAAAGAAGGTTTACCGTCTACAATCTCTCTCATTCTTCTGCTCTTTAAAGAGATGAGTGCCAATATGAGCTGAATGCTCAGCAAAACAAAGATGGATACGAGGGAGTTCAACATTGGAATCGTAGGATCTTCGATTGAGATTACAGCTAACTCTGCAATCATGATTGAGACCACAAAGTCGATGATAGATAACTTTCCCATCTCACGCTTACCCATCATTCGAAAAATGATCATGATTAAAAAGTAAATAAAAAGCGTTCTAAATATAACCGTATACAGTTCCATGATTCCCCTCCTTCCATAGGACGTTCTAAGTTCATTCCATTAGTTAGTGTGGCACAGATATGAAAAAACATGATACGCAGGTTTTGCCAAATAAACCAATGGAAACGAAAGGGAAAATACTTGCTTGTACTTCTAATTTTTACGGTATCTGAATAAAGTATATAGAAAGCTTCTAGGGATAAGGAGGATTAAAGATGGGGATTAAACATATGGCCACTTCTATGGGACGGGGTCTGATTGCTGTACTTTTAATGATCATGCTTTGCAGTTTAGTGCTCTCACTTTTGCTGCGTTTTACTGGACTAACAGAAGCATCGTTGAAATGGGTAACAGTGGGTCTTTCTTTTTTATCATTATTTATAGGTGGATTGATTTCGGGTAAGAAAGGTCAGAGTAAAGGTTGGCTGTTAGGTGGCGGTACAAGTCTTTTGTTTTCTTTTCTCGTTTTTCTTATTCAATACTTGGGTTATCAGAGTACGTTCAACTCTTCTCAGTATATGTATCACGCTCTTTTTCTTTTATTAGCAATCATCGGTGGAATCATGGGTGTTAACTTAAGCAGTCATAAACAAACATATAAATAAGACCCGTATGAACGGGTCTTTTTGTTATAGTACCGCTTCTTCTTTTACTTCACGGATCGCGTTACGATCAAATGTTAACTTTGCGCCATCGTTCGAACGAATTACAGCGATGTTATCATCGATGCTATCTAGTGTTCCGTGTAATCCACCGATTGTTACAACTTTGTCGCCCTTTTTAAGGTTAGACTGCATCTCACGAACCGCTTTTTGTCTCTTTTGCTGCGGTCGGATTAACAGAAAATAAAAAATTGCAAACATCAAAATAATCGGCAATATTCCTCCAAGACTTCCACCCATACTATTTCACCCCTTTCTATAAGTTAACTATTTGTTGTGGTGTTTTTGTTTAGAAGTTACGCGCGTTCGGTTTATTGAATCCATACATTTCAAAGAATTCATTTCTAAAATCAAGAAGTCTGTCTTCCATGATCGCTTGTCTTACTTGCTTCATTAAGTTTACCAAAAAATACAGGTTATGGTAACTTGTTAATCGGAAACCGAATGTTTCGTTCGCTTTTACAAGGTGACGAATATAAGCTCTAGAGTAAGTTCGGCATACATGGCAATCGCACTTTTCATCAATCGGACGGAAATCTCTTGCATACTTCGCGTTACGAACCACAAGCCTTCCTTCACTCGTCATACATGTCCCGTTTCTAGCGATTCGAGTAGGCAGTACACAGTCAAACATGTCAATTCCACGAATCGCCCCATCGATGAGTGAATCAGGAGACCCTACTCCCATCAAATAACGTGGTTTGTTTTCTGGAAGATGTGGCGTTGTGAAATCTAATACACGGTTCATCACATCTTTCGGTTCACCCACTGAAAGACCACCAACTGCATAACCTGGGAAATCAAGCGATACAAGATCTCGCGCACTCTGTTTTCGAAGTTCTTCATATTCTCCACCTTGTACGATACCAAAAAGAGCTTGATCTTGAGGTCTAGCATGTCCTTTTAAACAGCGCTCAGCCCAACGACTTGTACGTTCAACAGAAGCTTTCATATAATCATATTCCGCTGGATACGGCGGACACTCATCAAACGCCATCATAATATCAGAACCTAGTGCGTTTTGAATCTCCATTGCACCTTCAGGACTTAAGAAAAGCTTTTCACCGTTCAGATGATTTCTGAAGTGAACACCCTCTTCTTTGATCTCTCTTAGGTCACTTAAAGAGAAGACTTGAAAGCCGCCTGAATCCGTAAGAATCGGACGATCCCAGTTCATAAATTTATGAAGCCCACCAGCTTCTTTCACGATATCATGTCCTGGGCGTAACCAAAGGTGATACGTATTGCTCAGAATGATTTCTGCGCCAAGCTCTTTAAGTTCTTCTGGACTCATTGTTTTTACTGTTGCTAATGTACCCACCGGCATAAAGATAGGCGTTTCAAATGTTCCATGCGGAGTATGGACTTTCCCTAATCGTGCACCTGATTGTTTGCACGTTTTTATTAATTCATACGTTACTGCTGGTTTCATCTTAAAATATATCCCCCTTAAAGTATAAGCATCGCGTCACCGAAACTGAAAAAGCGATACTTTTCTTCGACGGCTTCATGATATGCTCTTAAAACGAAATCTTTGGAAGCTAATGCGCTCACCAACATGATTAATGTTGATTTTGGAAGATGGAAGTTCGTAATCAGTCCATCGATCGCTTTAAACGAATAACCTGGATAGATAAAGATATCTGTCCATCCAGAATCCTCTTCAAACTTGCCATCAAATTTATTAGCTACCGTTTCAAGTGTTCGTGTACTAGTCGTTCCAACGGTAATAATTCTTCCGCCAGCCTCTTTAACCCCATTTAAAAGTTCAGCTGTTCCTTTTGTTACTTGATAAAATTCTGCATGCATGTCATGTTCCAGAACATTTTCTACACTAACAGGACGAAACGTACCTAAACCGACGTGAAGAGTAATAAACGTAACATGTACACCCATAGATTTAATCTCTTCAATTAATTCTGTCGTAAAATGCAACCCAGCGGTCGGAGCGGCTGCAGAACCTTGATGTACCGCGTAAACAGTCTGGTAACGGTCCTTTTCCTCTAACTGTTCTTTAATATAGGGCGGAAGTGGCATCTGACCCAGATCATCAAGAAGTTCGTAGAAAATGCCATCATAAATAAACTTAAGCTGTCTGCCACCATGGTCACTCTCACCCGTGCAAACTGCTTTTAATCTGCCATCTCCAAAAGAGATTTCTGTACCGGGTTTAATTCTTTTTGCTGGTTTTACAAGTGTTTCCCATGTGTCGTTTCCTTCTTCTTTTAAAAGAAGTACCTCCACTTTTCCACCTGTATCCGATTTCTGTCCAAAAAGTCTTGCTGGGAGTACGCGAGTATCGTTTAAGACAAGGCAGTCTCCTGCTTTAAGGTAGTTTTTCAAATCATAAAAATGCTTATGTTCGATTGTTTCTTGTGAGCGATCTAAAACCATCAACCTTGAAGAAGTGCGGTTCTCAAGAGGTGTTTGCGCAATTAATTCCTCAGGTAGATGAAAATCAAAATCATTTACGTTCATGTAATCTATTCCTGCTTTCTATTTAAATCGACCTATGATCATGAAGATCAAGGAAAGTACCACACTGATGATAATAGAAGTCACGATCGGAAAATAGACAGTTGTGTTTCCTTTTTTCCAAACCATATCACCAGGAAGTTTACCTATATACGTCCCTACTAATCCTATAATAATTAGAACGATTCCTGCAACGATTAACAGTCGGTTCAATCCGCGGACGCCTCCAGTCCAAAGTATTGATAGGCCTGTTCTGTAACCATACGTCCACGTGGAGTACGTTGTAAAAAACCAATCTGAAGAAGATAAGGCTCATAAACATCTTCAATGGTCATCGATTCTTCACCAATTGTAGCCGAAATGGTCTCTAGACCTACAGGACCGCCTTTATACGTGTGAATGATCCCTAGTAATAATTTATGGTCAATATGGTCTAAACCTAAACGGTCTACTTGCAGAAGCTCTAAAGCTTTCTGACAGATCGGCAAAGAAATCGTATCCTTGCCTTCAACCTGAACAAAATCCCTTACTCGGCGTAACAACCGGTTAGCAATCCTCGGAGTACCTCTTGATCTTCTCGCAATCTCTTCTGCTGATAGATCATCTACTCTTACCCCAAATACGTCCCCAGTCCGTCTTACGATCTCACCAAGCTCATCTGGCTTATAATATTCCAGCCTTGCGAGCACACCAAAACGATCACGAAGAGGAGCTGATAAAGATCCCGCTCTTGTGGTAGCACCAATCAAAGTGAAAGGAGGCAAATCTAATCTCACAGACCTGGCAACCTCTCCTTTTCCAATCACGATATCTAAACAAAAATCTTCCATTGCAGAATATAGAATCTCTTCAATCGCACGGGATAATCGGTGGATTTCATCAATAAATAAAACATCACCTGGCTCTAAAGAGGTCAATATGGCTGCTAAATCACCTGGACGTTCAATAGCTGGTCCACTTGTTGTCCTCAAGTTAACTTCCATCTCGTTTGCAATGATCGATGCCAACGTTGTCTTCCCTAGACCTGGAGGCCCGTACAGCAATACATGATCAAGAGGTTCATTGCGAAGCTTTGCAGCTTTAATAAAGATCCGCAAATTGTCCTTTACAGAGGTTTGTCCAATATACTCGTCTAAAAGTTCAGGGCGCAGGCTTAACTCGATATTTGCTTCATCTTGACGTTCTTCTGAAGAAACAATTCTCTCTTCCATACATCCTCACGTCCTTATGAATTCATTAACTTCTTCAATGCAGCTTTAACATATTCGTTGGCTGACATCTTCTCTTTTTTAAGTTCCGGCAGAATTTTTTGAATCTCTTTTCTGCCATAACCTAAGACAGCAAGAGCCTCAAGTGCTTCATCAAGTTCATCACTCTCAGGTTCAACATCTGCAAATAGTCCATCGGTAAATTCAGCATCTGCGAAGATGGAGATCTTGCCTTTCAGATCTAAGATCATCTGACGAGCTGTCTTCTTTCCTACACCTGGAAACTTCGTTAGGAACTTTTCATCTTCTTGCTCGATCGCATTGACCACTTGTTCTGGCTGACCGAAGGCAACGATCGCTAATGCTCCTTTTGGGCCAATTCCTGACACGTTCAATAGTTTTAAAAACAAGTCACGTTCTTTTCTGTTCTTGAAACCGTAAAGAGCAAGTATATCCTCACGAACATATTGATACGTATATACCGTCTTCTGATCGTTCAATTTATAGATAAAAGGATTGGGACATAAAATTTTATATCCGATTCCATTGTTGTTAATCACAATATATTCTGCGGTTATGTAATCTACATTTCCAGAAATACTTTCAATCAAATTCTTCTCTCCCTAACGCTAAACACGAGCGTATGTTTCTATTGCTTATTGTATCATAGGCTCCCCCTTAATTCCTTATAAAAAGCGAATTTGATTTCTTTATAAGGATCTTATGCGCTACCTTTTTGCAAGTAGTTAATTCCCGCTCTAGGTTACTCGCTTTTTAGGGGACAAGCGGTGAACCACTTTCATACACTCATCTTAAGTAATTAAATTCACAAAAAAAGAACTGCACAAAAGTTGTTTTAACTTTTGACAGTTCTTTTATACTAGCGGTTGTTTTCGAAAGGACGTTTTATCGCATTTCCAAGGTCACTGCCGGCATTTACGATATCGTTGCTAATTCCGCGAACATCTGATTCAACTTCCGTGTAAGCACGGCCATCTCGCAGATTGTTATCAACGTTCTCAATGCGGTTAACCATATCTCGATCAGCTACGATCTTCACATCACGATTTGGTGCCAATTTTGAAGTGATCTCTCTAACTTTGTTAGTTAGTTCGGTCTTCTTCTTATTATCCGTGTCTATTCCTACAATGACGTTGTTATCCTCAAGAATAACGTGAGCATCGTCTACACCCCGGATGTCATTGACATTTTTCGCAATTCGTTCAGCAAGTTTACCATCATAATCTTCATGGTATGTGGCAGTATGATCATTTACATCTCGATCAGTCATATCAGTTATGAATCCATTACCCCGGTCAAGATCACCACGATTATCTCCCTCGTTAGAGTAGTATCCAATCGGTCGAACATCGTTGTCATTCTTATCCTGAGATTCATTTACACCGTTACAGCCTACGAGACCTACAGCTAGGATTGTTACGGTAAGTGATTTCCCTAAAAAGTTCAATGGAAAAACCTCCTTTCACCATTAGCTTGGCAGAAGAAGGCTCTAAATAATCTGTTAAATGTAGGATGATTGTTAACTCATTCTCTTTATTATCTTTTCGATAAACTTTTTTCTGTGAGAAAAATCACGCAAAGTAAATCTCGTTACGGCATTGATCATTTCTTTGTCCCCTGTTTTAAGGGCCCTGTTCCATTCTCGATAGAGATCCGTGGGAAATACCAGACTTATTACGAACCATCTTTTTGTAAACCATTTTAAGAAAACTTCATTCCCTATCTCTTCCATCTTTTCATACGACCAATGCCAAAATGGTAAGATACGATTCGCATACTGTAACCAATCAAATGCTTGAGGAACTGCTGCAAAAAGATCAAAATCAATCAGATACGTATCTTTTTCTTTATATTTCACAAAATTATGTGGAGCAACATCTCCATGTGTGATCTCTTTTTTCTTGTACGCTTTATTCTCTAGCTTTTCAACAGCTTCATGATCAAAGTGGTTTAAACTCCATTCTCCCCACATGATGATTTCTGAAATTAAAGGACGCATCTGATGATTCCAATTTGCTGATCTTGCATGAAATTTAAAAGCGTCCAGTCTGTCACTCCACTTTTTAAATAAAGAGTACGAGGACAATTGTTCATAAAGGGGTAGCGGTATGTTTTTTGAAAAAGAATGAAAACGGGTGATTGCCTCTACTCCAGCTTTGACATCGTCCTTATTGCCAAAATGAAGACCTTCTCCCTTATAAAATGGCATGATTGCCCAAATGTATTTTCCGAATTGAACCGTTTTTTTCTGGTTTGGATATGACGTATACGTTCCCATTATCCTCGGTTTTTGGCCATGATATAGTTTAGAGAGCTTTAATTGCTTATTGCATGTTTCTGACCTGCTAAACCCTTTTAAAACAAACTTTCCTTGCTTGGTTTTAATCCAGATAACGTTCTCTCGAAAAAAACCAAAGTCAATCACTTCAAGACCCAGTTCATTCATCTTTTTTAAAAAAAGACGATCCCCTTGGAAATCGTCCCTTACGACCCTATTCATCTTCTTCCGTTTCTTCCATAAAGTTCTCATCTATCTCACGAGATTGCGCTTGTGAATATGGGTTTGGCATACCTTGTTGCATCTGTTGAGGCATACTAGGCATTCCTCCACCCTGCGGCATCATACCCATCTGACTCATTCCTGGCATTCCACCACCTTGTGGCATCATCCCCATCTGACTCATCCCTGGCATTCCTCCACCTTGTGGCATCATACCCATCTGACCCATCCCTGGCATTCCTCCACCTTGTGGCATCATACCCATCTGACCCATCCCTGGCATCCCTGGCATTCCTGGCATTCCTCCACCTTGTGGCATCATACCCATCTGACCCATCCCTGGCATTCCTGGCATTCCTCCACCTTGTGGCATCATACCCATCTGACCCATCCCTGGCATTCCTGGCATTCCGCCTCCTTGTGGCATCATACCCATTTGACCCATCTGTGGCATTCCTGGCATTCCGCCTCCTTGTGGCATCATACCCATCCCCATTTGACCCATCTGTGGCATTCCACTAAATCCTTGAGGCATACCCATAGGCATCATACCCATCGATCCTGGCTGTTGCATGCCCATTTGCATATCCAGCATTTGTTGCCCACCAGGTGTGTATTCTCCTGAAGGCATTTGATCCATATCTGAATCAGGATATTCTCCAAAAGGCATAGAACCTCCTTGTTGCATGCCACCTCCACCTTGTGGATATCCACTACCATAGAGTTGTGGCATTCCACTGAAACCTTGTGGAGGCATCATTCCATAGCCTTGTGGCATTTGAGAATACGTTTGAGGTTTTGGAAACATTGGAGGCATCGAACCATACATGTTCTGCATCATTCCAGATGACTCTTCCATTAAAAATGGATGTTTATTCGGGGCATACCCGTCTTTTCCTGCATAGATTCCATGCTTGCTCGCCACATTTGGCTGGTTTGCCATATTCGGCTCGTTCGCTATGTTTGGTTGGTTTGCCATATTCGGCATGTTCGCTATGTTTGGCTGATTAGCCATATTCGGCATATTTGCTATGTTTGGCTGTTGATTCGGATATCCCATCGGTACATAGTGCCCTAGATTTGAAGATTCCACCATTCCAGCAAAGTCCTTATCATGAATAGGTGCCATAGGCTGCTTCATCGGTGCTTTCATCGGTTGATCTTTTAAAATTGGAACATCTTTTTTCATGGGCACGTCTTTTTTCATAGGCACATCTTTTTTCATCGGAACATCTTTTTTCATCGGTACATCTTTCTTTTCCATCTTTGTTGGTGCAGGCTTCATTGGTGCTGGTTTCATTGGCGCTGGTTTCATTGGCGCTGGTTTCATTGGCGCTGGTTTCATTTCTTGTTTTATTGGAGCTGGTTTCTTTGGAGCAGGCTTAACCGGTGCTGGCTTTGGAACCTCCTGAACAGGTGCTACCGGTTTTTCTTTAACCGGTACAATAGGTTGTTCTTTCTTCATACCAGGCATCTTGATCGGGATTTTAATCTTTTCCCCCCGTTCGATAACATCTGTTTTAGAGAAACCCGGATTTGCTTTTCTTAGTTCATTTACTGGCACATCGTATTTTTCAGCGATTTTGTCGAGTGTGTCCCCTTTTTGCACAATGTGTATTCTCACGCTGCAAAACTCCCTCCTGCCAAATTTCCTTACAGTATATGAACATTTGGGCATATTGCTACATCGTATTAGAAGTGACATTATTCCTTTATCAATTTATGCCTCATAAAAGGAGGTTATGACAGGAGGAGAAACACTACATCATTCGGTTCAATGCTGTGATTGCATATTTTTTTGTTTCTTCATCTACTTTAATTACGTTTTCTACATTCCCGTCTATAATATTTTCAAGTGACCATAACAAGTGTGCTAGATCTATACGATTCATCGTAAGGCATGGGCAGAGATTTGGGTTTAGTGAGACGATTTTCTTGTCACTGAACTGTTGAGCCAATCTGTTTACAAGATTCATCTCTGTTCCGACAGCCCAGCTTGTTCCTGGTTCGGCATGTTTGATCGTCTCAATAATAAAATGAGTAGATCCATTCAGATCACTAGCTCTTACAACCTCATGCGTACATTCTGGATGAACAATAATCTGAAACTCTGAATGATTCTCTCTAAAATCTGCAATCTGACCCACGGTAAACTTCTCATGAACAGAACAATGACCTTTCCATAGAATCACTTTGACTTGTTCAAGGTTCTTACCGTCAAAGATTAATTGGTTAGAAATCGGATCCCAAATCGCCATATCTTCAAGTGGTACCCCTAGATCATATGCAGTATTTCTCCCTAGATGCTGATCGGGAAGAAAAAGCAATCTTTCTTTTTGTTCAAAAGCCCAGCTTACCATCTCTTTTGCGTTTGAAGAAGTAACAGTAGCCCCGCCATTCTTCCCACAAAATGCTTTTATCTCAGCAGTTGAGTTCACATAAGTAAGTGGCAGGATCGTATTACCAAAGAGTTTTTGAAGTTCGATCCAAGCTCTCTCCGTTTGATGAATATTCGCCATATCCGCCATCGAACAGCCCGCTTTCAAATCTGGAAGAATCACAGTCTGATTGTCAGTGCTCAGCATGTCAGCTGTTTCGGCCATAAAATGGACGCCACAGAATACGATAAAGTCAGCATCTTTATTCTCTGCTGAAATTTTGGCAAGTTGTAGAGAGTCACCTGTAACATCGGCAAATTGAACAACTTCATCTTTTTGATAATGATGAGCTGGAAGGAACAAACGTGTTCCTAAACGGTTCTTGATCTCATGAATCCTAGCCTCCATCTCTTCCACTGACATTTTGCTATATCTTTCTGGTAAGGTATTTGTTTTAGAAAACGTTTTTAGTAACGTCATGTTTTACAACTCCTTTAACATTCATACTAATATCCAACGCTTTATAAGAGTGAGTTAAGTAACCGAGAGAAATATAATCAACACCGGTTTCACTATATTTCTTGATCTCTTCTAGAGTAATCCCGCCAGAAGCTTCCGTGATAATATGTGAAGGCACATGTGTAAGTCTTTGTTTGATCTCTTCTGGAGTACAGTTATCAAACATGATAATATCCGCACCAGCTAATACCGCTTCAATCACTTGTTCTTCCGTCTCTGTTTCGACTTCTACCTTCACGGTGTGTCCACACTTTTCACGCGCTGTTTCAACTGCATCACGGATAGAAGGAAATCCCGCTAAGTGATTATCCTTCAGCATGACGGTGTCGTAGAGTCCGAACCTGTGGTTGAATCCTCCTCCACATCGAACCGCATACTTTTCAAACATCCTTAATCCTGGTGTCGTCTTTCTCGTATCACAAATTCGAGTTTCACCTTCGCAAGAAGACACCGCTTTTGCAGTTAGCGTCGCTATACCAGACAGACGTTGTAAAAGGTTCAGTATGACTCTTTCTCCAGACAAGACACTTTGTCTTCTACCTGTTATCTCAGCTAACACTGTTCCTGCATTAAACATTTCTCCATCATTAACAAAGATACTCGTTTGTACCGTGTGATCGATCAGTTCATATCCGATAGACAAAATTTGCCCACCAGCCATTACTCCATTTTCTTTTGCTATAATGGTTGCGGTTACTTCTGTATGATCTTCAAAAAGAGACGCTGACAAGTCTCCTGATCCGATATCTTCAATTAAAAATTCCTGCAGCTGTTTTTTCAGCAATAATGGATTCATCATGCCACAAACTCCTTGTTATTTTTTTTGAGTTCCAATCATTCTTTTGAGATGGAAAATCTTTTCGATAATGACTGCCTCTGCTTTCTTCTCGCTTCAGACAACTTGTAACCGTCAACCATGCGATAGTTTGCATATTGAACCTCTTGATCACAGAGAGGGGCTGTTTGATCAGATCGGGTTTCCACGAGCACAGGTCTAATTTCTTTGCAGCTATTTCCAATTCTTCCTTGTTTCTGACGATTCCCGCATATTTATCCATGAGACGTTGAATATCTTTTTCTTCTAGAAGACCCTTGAGCTGAATCGCTTTCTTATCCTTCATCTTCTTTCTTTTCGATAACAGCGGTTGACTATCCGATTTCTCACATGAAAGAATACTAGTTGCCGCTGCTTTTGCAAAAACAGCTCCTTCAAGGAGAGAGTTACTCGCTAACCGATTGGCACCATGCACACCCGTATTCGCACACTCTCCTATCGCATATAACCCTCTCAAGGAGGTTTTACCCGAGAGATCTGTAACGATTCCACCCATCGTAAAATGAGCACCAGGAGATACAGGGATCAACCCTTTATTCAAATCGATATCAGCATTCTCACAAAGCATGGTTACTCCAGGAAATTTAGTTCTAAAACCTTTAATTGAAGAAATATCTAAGTAAACTTTCTCGCCGTGTTCATGAATCTCTTGAAATAGCCTCTTAGATACGATATCTCGTGGTGCAAGATCTTTTAATGGATGAACGTCTTGCATAAAAGGAACTCCACTTGAGTTGACCAATATTCCACCTTGACCACGAACCGCTTCAGTAATCAAGCCCGCTGGTACTCTTCCTGATAAAAGGGTTGGATGGAACTGAACAAACTCCAAGTCCGAAAGTTCTAAGCCAGCCCGGTAAGCCATGCCTAGAACGCTCCCGTCTGATCCATATGCATTAGAAGTCGTTCCATAGATCCCTGCATAACCTCCACCTGCTAATAATGTAGTTTTGGCTTGAAAGATAGTTGTTCGGTTTTTATCATCCTTACCATACACACCGATACATCTATGATCTTGGATGATTAAGTCAACTGCGTACTGATGACTAACAACCTTAACCTTGCTCTTGACTCGTGAAATTAAAGCTTCAATCACTTTCTTGCCGGTTTGATCCCCTCCAGCATGAACGATTCGATTGCGATGGTGCCCACCTTCTTTACCTAACATAAAAGAACCGTTCTCATGTCTGTCAAAGCATACTCCCCACTCAGTAAGTGTGCGAACGACACTTTCACCTTCTTTCACAAGCTGTTTGACAGCTTCTTGATCATTATGATGATGACCGGCTTTGAGCGTATCTAAAAAATGCTCCGTCCAAGAGTCTTCTCTATCTATTGCTGCAGAAATTCCGCCTTGAGCTAAGAAAGAATTTGATTTCTCTGCAGAAAACTTTGTGATAACTATCACATTCTTATGCGAACTTAAATATTCAGCAGCCATCAAACCAGCGATTCCTCCACCGATGATCAATACATCTGCTTCCATCTCTTTCATAAAAACAAAACACCTCAACTTTACACGTGTCTTGACACCTATATTTACATAGATTTAAACTAGATACAACTATTTTATTAAAACTGAGGTGGAAACCTTGATATATCTTGATAATGCCGCTACTACACCACTGTCAGATTCTGCACTTAACGCTTTCGCTCAAACTTCAAAAACGTATTTTCAAAATACGGAGAGTCTTCACGAAGGTGGTCTTGCAGCACGCGATCTATTAGAACATGCTCGTCGTTCTTTAGCTGAATCGTTAGGAAAAGAAAGTGAAGGAATCTATTTTACAGGCGGGGGTTCGGATGGTAATTTTCTAGCTATTACTTCGTTAGCACATGGAGCAAACGATAAAGGAAAACATATTATCTCATCAAATATCGAACATCCTTCTGTTGATTACGCCCTTAGATTTTTAGAGAACAATGGGTATGAGATAACAAGAATACCCGTACAAAAAAACGGAAAGGTCTCGATTAACACGCTGCTGTCCTCTATTCGACCAGATACCACTCTGGTCACCATTCAGCATGTGAACAGTGAGACGGGAATCGTACAGAATATTAAAGAGATCAGTGAACGATTAAAAGAACATGATGTTTTGTTTCATAGTGATTGTGTTCAATCATTCGGAAAATGGGATAATCGTTATTTTCGTTCTATGTCTATTGATGCTTTCACAATGTCTGCTCACAAGATACACGGCCCAAAAGGAACGGGTGCCGTGTATATCTCGCCATCTGTTCATATAGCACCTCTTCTCTCTGAAGTCACACATGAACGTGGATTTCGAGCTGGAACCGTTGATCTGCCCTCAATAGTAGCTTTTGTTACAGCAGCCGAAGAGGCATTTCATCTACAGCATAAACATTATCAACATGCTGTCGACATGCGAAAACAATTCATTTCGTCTATACTTACAGATAAGAGCATAGTGTTTGAAGGGCATGATGACAGCTCTCCTTTTATTATTCCAATCCGTGTTAAAGGGATGGAAGGTCAAATTGTGATGCAAGAACTTGATCGTCTAAAAATCGCTGTTTCAACAGGATCAGCTTGCAAAAACGGACAACAAGCACCTTCTAAAACTTTACTTGCCCTTGGGAGAACAGAGAGTGAAGCTCATGAATTAGTTCGAATATCGACCAGTCATCAAACAACTTCTAAAGAAATCGTTTTACTGGGCAAAGCACTTATTAAAATAACAAATATATTTAGATCCGTTAGTGAGGGAATAACAAGATGAGTAACGAGAAATTAAAAGGGGATGAGAGACGTTCGCAGCTGATAGATTGGCTGATGAGCGCCAACAAGCCACTTAGTGGTTCGATTCTCGCCACGAAAACGAATGTTAGCAGACAGGTCATCGTACAAGACATGTCACTTTTAAAAGCAAGCGGTGAGCCGATTATGGCAACAGCTCAAGGTTATATCTACCTAAAGAACGACTCAAACAAACGATACTCTCGCGTGATTGCTGCCAATCATCCACCAGAAGAAACAACAAACGAACTCATAACAATCGTGGATTACGGAGTTACAGTTGAAGATGTGACCGTTGAACACCCTGTCTATGGGGATATTAAAGCTTCACTCAAACTCTCCACTCGTAAGGATGTTGAGGATTTGATCAGACGCCTAAGAGAAACAAATGCCAGCCTTTTGAGTGAATTAACAGAAGGCATTCACATGCACACTCTCTCATCAGATTCTGAAGAGAAACTCGATAAGGTATGTAGTGCCTTGAAGGAAAAAGGTTTCTTATTATAAGCTAAAAAAATCCCTAGCTGCATCAGCCAGGGATTTTTTCATGCGCCAGTTCCTACTACTTCGACTCGTTCAACGGTTTCCATCCGGTTCAAAGTGCTCAACAAGTCCTTCATATCTCCTTGAAGCATGTTCGTTTCAATCGTCAATGTAATATGAGCACGACCCTGCAGGGGAATCGTCTGATTAATCGTTAATACGTTACATCCTTGCGAAGCAACTACTGTTAACAAGCTTGACAGGGCACCGGATCTGTCTTCGAGGTGGAGCGAAAGTGTAATAATTTTTTCTTTTACCATCGTATGAAATGGAAAGATGCCATCACGGTATTTATAGAATGCACTTCTGCTCAAACCCACTTTTTCTGCAGCTTCTGCTACTGTCTTTACTTTTCCTCGTTCTAAAAGAGATTTTGCTTCCAACGCTTTTTGCATAGATTCTGACAAAACATCTTCTCTTACCATATAGTATTGCTGATCATTTTTCATTTAGCTTTCCTCCGGTGACTTTCTTTCCCCTATTATAATAGGATTAGTTCTCTACGTCTATCTCACGCGGACATTTGTATACAAAAAAGACAGCCTGCACGCTAGGCTGTCCTCTTTTAGTCGATAAATTCGAACTCATATTTTAGGATTCGAACAACATCGCCATGCTCTGCTCCACGATCACGTAACGCTTGGTCTACACCAAGAGTACGCATCTGTCTTGCAAAACGCTTTGTTGCTTCTTCTCGAGAAAAGTCTGTCATCTTAAACAGCTTTTCAATCTTCGGACCATTGATAACAAAAATACCTGCAGGGTCACGAGTGATATAGAAGCCAGCATCTTCTTTTTCATGCTTGTATAGAACTCTTTGCTGTTCTCCACCATCATCATGAATTAGTGGGAACTCAGGCGTTACCTCAAGAGTATCTGCTGTTGTAAAAAGAACTTCTCTGATACCTTGACGTGAAATCGCAGAAATCGGGAATACTTTAACATCTTCTCCCACTTTTTCTTTAAAGATCTCAAGGTTTTCCTCAGCACCTGGAATGTCCATTTTGTTTGCTAGAACAATCTGCGGACGTTCCATCAAACGCATGTTGTACTGATTAAGTTCATCGTTAATTTTCACGAAATCATCATAAGGATCTCGTCCTTCCATTCCAGACATGTCGATGACGTGTAGAATAACACGTGTTCGTTCAATATGTCTTAAGAATTGATGACCAAGTCCAATACCTTCGTGAGCACCTTCGATCAAACCTGGAAGGTCAGCCATTACAAAGCTTCTTCCATCTTCAACAGCAACAACTCCTAAGTTAGGAGTGATCGTAGTAAAATGATACTCGGCAATTTTCGGCTTCGCAGCTGAAACAATGGATAAGAAAGTTGATTTCCCAACGCTTGGGAATCCTACTAATCCTACGTCAGCTAAAACTTTTAATTCTAATGTTACTTCTCGTTCTTCACCTGGTTCACCGTTCTCAGCAATTTCTGGAGCCGGATTTGCAGGAGTAGCAAAACGAGTGTTTCCACGGCCGCCTCTACCGCCTTTAGCGATGATCGCTTGTTGCTGATGATGTACAAGGTCAGCAATGGTCTCTCCTGTGTTAGCATCTGTCACGACAGTGCCCGGAGGGACTTTAACAATCATATCGTTCGCTTTTTTTCCATGCATGCCCTTAGACATACCATGTTCACCTCGAGGGGCTTTAAAATGACGGTTGTAACGAAAATCCATTAGCGTACGTAATCCTTCTTCTACTTCAAAGATTACGTTTGCTCCTTTTCCTCCGTCACCACCTGCAGGACCACCGTCTGGAACGTATTTTTCACGGCGAAATGCAACCATTCCGTTTCCGCCGTCACCTGCTTTTAAATAAATCTTGACCTGATCGACAAACATTTCATTCTCCTCCTTCCATTAGGAAGTTAACTGAATATCAAAATAACACTTATTTTCCTGATTATAGCTTTCGATGAGTAACATGCTTTTATGTGTTGAAAAAATATTTCTCAATACTTCATACGTATCCTTTTCATCTGTTAGAGCTCCTTGAAAAGCATAACAGACTCGAAGAGCTGCAGGATCAAAAGTAACAGTAAGTGAGTATTCATCATAACCCGAAATGGAATTATTCAATACATCGCATACTTCTTTCGTCGTATGTAACAATTCCTCTTCAAATAAGCTAAAATCCCCGCTTTCACCATTTACTTTTCCATACAATTTCACCGGATGCTTCAACCAATTATATGTTAATAAGTACTCCGATAAATTCGGGGTTTTCAGGTTAGAGATTCTTGATTCTTCCCGTGATAGTTCAATTACTTCATTCATAATCTCTTTTGCCCGCTCTGTGCGGCCAAGTGATAGGTTTGCTTTAATAAGCTGTAGCTGGTTTAGCCAGTCATGCCTGGCGTGGCGCAAAAGATCGACAGTTGTCCATTTGTTTGACATCATCGCACTCCTAGCCTTTCCTTTTAATAGGGCTATACCTTACACCAACAAATTTAGCGCAGTACTTAATACTCTCACAAAGCAAAGAAAAAACTCTAACCAATCTGGTTAGAGTTTTCATCTCCCTCTTACGCTTCTTGCGCGATTGGGTAAACACTTACCTTTTTGCGGTCACGGCCATAACGTTCGAAACGTACAACTCCGTCTACCTTAGCAAATAGTGTGTCATCTCCGCCTTTACCTACGTTTGTACCAGGATAGATCTTAGTACCACGTTGACGGTAAAGAATTGAACCACCAGAAACGAATTGTCCATCAGCACGCTTAGCGCCTAGACGCTTAGACTGTGAGTCACGACCATTCTTTGTGCTACCTACCCCTTTTTTAGAGGCAAAGTATTGAAGGTTTAATTTAAGCATTCGTTGCACCTCCTTCATGTTCAGTCAATTTTATATACTCGCTGTATCCTTCTTCAATCGAAGCAAGTGATACAATCATGCCTTCCAAAAGCCACTGTGTTTTCTGATGTATAGAATCATTAAGATTATTCGGTACACTTAACGTTAGAAGACCACCATCTTCATGAGTAGTTACTTCTGGCTCATAGCCACAAAGCTTTTCTATCGCATTGATCGTACCAAACGACACCGCTGTAGCTGCTGCACAAACCAAATCTTGGCCATGTGGAGCGAAGTCAGCATGTCCTTCCATCGTAAACGAAAGTATGTCTTGATCTTTGTTCCTGTATATAGAAACTAGAATCATAAGAATTACCCGTTAATTTTTTCAATCACAACTTTTGTGTATGGTTGACGGTGTCCTTGCTTACGACGGTAGTTCTTCTTCGCCTTAAACTTGTAGACAACCACTTTTTCGCCACGGCCATGTTTTTCAACTGTTGCCGTAACTGTAGCACCTTCAACTAAAGGAGCTCCTACTTTCAAGCTATCTCCACCTACCATCAATACATCCTCGAATGTTACTGACGCTCCAGCTTCAACATCTAGTTTTTCAACATAGATCGCTTGACCTTCTTCAACTCGAACTTGCTTACCACCAGTTTGAATAATTGCGTACATCAACGTGCACCTCCTCTTATACTCAGACTCGCCATCCCAGGTGTATATAAAATACTTAAAACCTGGTCTGTGCGGTTGGAGCGGGTGCTCCAAACACTAACGAAAAAAGGATACCATGTTTGGCACCCTTGTGTCAATGTGAATCTTTTAACATCCTGCTTCTTATTTCATCTATTTTCCCTGCTTGTCTCACTGTCATCTCCCGGTTAAACGAACTCGGAGATACAATCACAGAAATACCATGCTGATTCTCTAAAAACTTCAGCTTGTCAGGATTCTTTTTCAGCCAATCAGAATAATGGCCTGGCACCTCAATCCATATAGCCTCGTCATCTTCGTATGTGTATTCTTTCAGGATTCGTTCCATCCTATAATAGAAGGTTTCCGGGCGAAGGATATATCCATCCATCATATGGCGATCGTACTTTGTTGCAAGAGTCTCAAGTAATGGAGGTCTTTCTTTTTTTCTCGTCATCTCAAACAAACCCATCTTCGTAAAGCCGTGTAAAATCATGGTAGTCGGATCGTTCTTTAATGCCTCTCGCAAAACTTTGTTGATCTGTTCTTTGTCTTCATTTGATTGCATCGTAATAAAATCAATGACAATCATTCCCGCAATGTTACGTAATCGAAGCTGTTTCATGATTTCTTTTGCAGCGATCTTATTCGTTTCAACCACAGTCTTGGAGCGATCTTTTTTTCCAGTGAATTTTCCGGTATTTACATCGATCACAGTTAGAGCTTCTGTCACATTAAAGTACAGAGAAGACCCGTTTTTTAACCATACGAGCGGTGAAAGCGTTTTTTCGATATCTGTTTCAATTCCTAATTTACTAAAAAGGGGTTCTTTTTCGTTGTACAACTTAACTTTGAATGGATTTTGAAAAGAAGCCGCATACTCTTTGACTTGGTGATAAGTCTCATAGTCATCCACTATAATTTCTTCCACGTCATGATTGAGCCATCTCTCTAAAAGTGGGTAGAAAAAATAAGGTTGTACAAGAAGAGCTGGTGCCTTTTTCGCATCAAAGCTTTTAAGTACTTCATCTAACTGTCTTCTCAGGTTTTCGAGCTCTTGATTCATTTCTACTTCAGGAAACTCTTCGCAACCCGTTCGAATAATCAATCCTTCGTTATCCCCCATAATAGAATCTCCCCAATCTTGAAGCCGTGTACGTTGAGATTCTTTAATTTTTTTTGAAATTCCAATGTGTGGTGTGAACGGAAAGTAAACCAACAGATGACCCGTAAACGAGATGAGTGCTGTTAGTTTAACGCCTTTATCCCCTGTCTCTTCTTTGACGACTTGAACAAGGATTGATTCTCCTTCTTTAATCAGGTTTGAGATGGATACTTTCTTTTGCTCTTCACCAGAAAGCTGTTGATAGGCTGGGAGATCGTCCTTATGAAGAAAACCGTTCTTGCTTGTTCCAATATCTACAAACACAGCTTGCATACCCGGTAAGACTTTTTGTACTTTTCCTTTATAGATGTTTCCTGTTAACGGACTTTTGGTTGGTCTATGAACGGCACATTCAATCAGCTTTTCGTTCTCCAATAAAGCTGTTCGTTTTTCCATTCCTATTGCATTGATAACTACACGCTGCATCGTTCCATTCACATCTCCCTGTTTTTTGCTCTGTCTCTTATTCTAACGAAAAACTTTTCCGATTGCACACTCAGGAGAGTGATTATAAAAATAAGCTTCTAAAAGTTGTTTTTCATTGATCGTCGTAGGACTAAAATTCTTAATGACGATTGAATGCGTAACTCCCTTTACCAAATGATGAGTGACTTTTGAAAGTGACCATGTTGGAGGTACGATAATCGTACGGACATCCTTAATGTTTGATTGTTGTAATCTGTTCAGCAAGAAACGCATGAATACAAAATGTCTGCTGCGCCATTCAAGAATATGAGCCAACCCTAAGAAAAGACAGATTACCCAAAGGTTCAAGTGTGATGGCTGTAATGAAAGCTGCCATGAACTACCTAGTACCAAGAAAACACCGGATCCTATTAAAAATTTCTGTTGTGCTTCTCTGTATGGAATCCATTTCGATACTAGAGCAAATACCACTTTACCACCATCAAGTGGCCATATCGGAAGAAGATTAAATAAGAAAAGAGTTAAATTTAACAGAAAGAACCAATAAAAATCATCAGCAGAGATGATGTTAGTCTGACTTAAGACATAAGCGACACCCGTAAGCCAAATGTGCTGTAGCGGCCCAAGAACAGCTACCCACACCTCCTCATGAAACGGACGTGTACCATGTTCTTCAACAACAGCAGCCCCTCCAAACGGAAGAAGGTCTATTCTTGAAACTCTCCAATTAAAAAGACGGGCACCAGCAAAATGACCCATCTCATGAATTAGAACTACGAAAAACCAAACGATGATCTCCCTAAAATGCCCTGTATAGACTGCACCAAAAATGACAACCCAAAAGGCGGGATTGATCTTTATTTTTCGTATGAATTCGATTATTAATTTAATCAATATCGATCACCTTGCTAGGATCAATAAAGCTCTTGTCTTTTTTTATCGCAAAGTAAAATTTACCCGACTTCCCATCCTTGCTCTGTGTTACCTTTCCCAATCGTGTTCCGCTTTCCACGTAATTGTATAGTTTTATGGACTTATCGATTTCCTTAAGATCTCCGTACCACGATTCTTGTTCATCTGAATGTTGAATAATGACCGTATATCCGTGGTCTTCCTTCTTTCCAGCATAAACAATGTAACCACTCTTCGCTGTTTCAACATCTTCTTCTTTACCCGTTTCAATCACGATTCCTTTGCCGTTCGTACTGAACGTCTCGTACACTTTACCATTTGCAGGAACAGCAAATACTTCACTGACTTCTTCTGTTTTCTTTTCACTCTGTAACTTATCCTTTGGAAACAAAGCTAGTGGTTTTCCAAATTTATCTTCATACCAATCTTTTGCTGCCGCAAACTGAAACTCATCTTGATAGACGTGTTTGATAAATTTTTGTGCCTGTACGGTATGGTCATTATTATTCTTAAATGCGATACCTACGATTAAGAATAAGATAATAGAAAACATGATCTGCATTAACATAGCATGACGGTTGAATAGAGGATGAGATTTCTCCGGTTCGTCCCTGGATGAGGTAACCGAGCTATTACTTTCTTTCGAACTGCCGTTCTTAGAAATATTACCGTACTTCTTTCGGATTTCATCTGCTCTATTTTTCATAACCGTTCCTCCATTTTTCTCATATATGTACATCCTATGACTTGTCCGTTGGAGATATGAGTAAATGGTCTAGAAGATTACCGCTTTCAGATAAATCGTTATTGAGAGTAAGTTGATTTCCGCTCCAGGTTGCGCGCTTTCCATGGGGCGACCGGTGAGCCTCCTGCCGCTTCGCGCCGTTAGGAGTCTCCACCTGTCTTGCTGCAGTGGCTAGCCCCTCGAGGTCAAAAGATGAAAGGTCCTAGAAGGCAAAGTGCACCTTCATAGCCCATTCATCTTTTGCTGGTCGGGGCTGAACGAGCCACTTTCACTTTTCGAACTGAGCGCTCGTCCCATAGGAGTCGGCAACCTTCCGCTCCAATCAACTTGCAAATGTAGCAAAAAAAACAAAACTTCTTGAGTCAACTTGAATGGACGATATGTAGTGCAACACCACTTTTCTAGCTTCTCATAGGGTATGCGAAAAGAAAGCTCTCTCTTGTGGGTTTGTTTGACAACAAGGGAGCACAGATGCTTCTTCCACACCTAAATCCGAGATGGCTCAAGGTTTAAAAACAAGCATCCTGAAAAGTAAATCAGCATTTAGAAACAACAAAGCATGTGTTAAAAAGTTTTAAAAAACATCATTGACTAGTTGATTGGAGTGTAAGGTGCGAGACTCCTGCGGGACGAGCGGTCAGGTGAGACACTTAGAGGCGCAAAGCGGCAAGTGGCTCACCGATCGCCCCGCGGAAAGCGAGCATCCTGGAACGGAAATCAACTACTTTCAAATTTTACAGAGAAATAAGCCCAATAAAAAAAGCATCAGCGAAAGCCGATGCTTTATTTCATACCTAATAATGTTTTGATCTTCCCAAAGAAACCTTTGTCTTCTTCTAAAGATAGAAGCGGAACAGACTCACCTAATATTCTTCTTGCGATATTTCGATAAGCGATTGAGGCTTTCGAGTCAGGCTGTAACGCAACGGGTTCACCTTTGTTCGCTGCTTTGATCACGCTCTCATCGTCGATCACGACTCCAAGGAGTTCGATTGAAAGTACCGAAACGATCTCGTCCACATCTAACATATCACCATTCTTAGCAAGATGATTACGCAGACGATTCACGATGAGTTTTGGTGGTTCCATATCCTCTTGTTCTAAAAGCCCGATAATACGGTCAGCGTCGCGCATAGAAGCAGTTTCAGGGTTTGTTACAACGATTGATTTATCAGCACCTGCAATGGCATTTTTAAAGCCTTGCTCAATACCGGCAGGACAGTCAATAATGACATAATCGTAATCTTGTTTTAATTCCTGAACGATCTTTTTCACTTGTTCAGGGGTAATGGAAGATTTATCTTTTGTTTGAGCTGCTGGGAGCAGGTACAAACACTCAAAGCGCTTATCTTTTATTAATGCTTGTTTAAGCTTGCAGCGTTCTTCTGCAACATCAACAAGATCATAGATGATGCGATTCTCAAGTCCCATCAATACATCCAAGTTTCTCAACCCGATATCTGTATCTACAAGACATACTTTTTTCCCAGAAAGAGCTAGAGCAGTCCCTAAATTGGCAGAAGTCGTCGTTTTACCGACTCCACCTTTCCCAGACGTTATGACTATCGCTTCTCCCATGCTTCATTCCCCTTTCTATAGCAAACTGTTCAGTTTCGGTCTTAGTCGATGAACAGCACTGATTCGATCAATACGAATCTGTTTTTCTTCATTGGATATGTAAGCAAATTCCATCTCGTTTCCTAGTTCGGGATAAGAGTCTGGTGCTCTATTAATATGATGAGCGATCCTGAGTTGAGAAGGCTTCATTACGGATGCTGCAATGATTGCTTCTTCGTTCCCTTTCGTGCCGCAGTGAGCAATTCCTTTTAGCGAACCAAGAATATAAATATTTCCTGTCGCCATAACTGTTGCTCCAGGATTTACATCGCCGATCAGAAGCAGGTCTCCTTGAATATCAAGCACCTGACCTGATCTGACGACTTTCGAAACGGTTACTACTTGAGCATCTTTTCTCATCTCTTCGGCTTCAGCTTTTGTGATAACCTCTGACTCAATGTGATCTAGGATAAGATTTTCTTTTTGTTTAAGAACTTCTATTAATTTCTCTTCTTGTTCAGCAGTCAAATAACGATTCCCTGCTTTTACTTTAACGGAAATCACAGGTCCGTTTAACATTTGGCTGCTTCCGGCGGTTAATTTATCATTAAGTTCTTCGACTAATAGATCGAAGGAACACTTATCATCCAACAATAAAACGAGGCCGTCTTTTGTTCCTTTAATTGTTACGTTGTGCTGGAGTTTTTGTACCATTGCCATTGTTCACCTCAACGTACTAACATTCGACAGCTAGGTCTAAATTCCTCTTAGCAGAAGTTAGTTTTCTTTTAGAGTATCTTTTATTTGGTTCAACTGCTTTACAAACGGATAATAAATGAGTATCGCAAAGAAACCGTTTAAGATGAGGGTAGGCAACAATCTTTTATAAAGGAATACATCTAACATTTGAGTACTGATTCCTATGAGACTGTTCAAACCATATACAAAAAACTCTAAAATGGAAACCCCTGCTACCGACAGAAGCAATGTCACGATTAAGTTTCCAAATAAATATCTTGAAAAGATAGATGTAATGTATGCCGTAGCAGCCATTGAAAATAAATAAACACCAATAATGTCCGTATACAGAAGATCTGTGAGCAGTCCAAAAGCCAGCCCATACAAAAGTCCGTATGTCGTGTTTACATACATGGCAACAAACAGGATTAATACCATTGAAAAACGGGGAACCAGTTGCCAATCCATACTGTTATCCTGAGGTAAGAAAGCTTGTACTAAAGAACTTTCACTAATAAAAGCTAGATAGATAAGAAAAGGAAGAAAGATTTTTTTCATCATTCTTCCTCCTTTTCTCTTAAACTTTCATCCACTGCAGGCATTTCGCGTTCAAGCACCATCACATGATCAATATCATAAAGATCTGCTGAAGGCTTAAGATAAGCAGTTTGCGTCAAACCCACTTCATCTGGTTCAATGTCAATAACTTCTCCGATAAGCAGGTTGGGTGGAAAAACATCTCCAAGACCAGATGTGATGACCTTTTGACCTTTCTTAATCTTTGCATCTACAGGAATCTTCTTAAACACTAACGCTTGTTTTTTAGCATCATAACCTTCGATCGTTCCAAAGATGTTCTTCTCACCTTGGACGATGGCTGAAAAACGATTCGTACGGTCATTATCACTGATCAACTGAACCGTTGATTGGAACAAGGAGACGTTGGTTACTTTCCCAATAAACCCTTGTGGTGAAATGACTGCCATCTTTGGTTTGATACCATCTTTTTCCCCTTTATTAATGTAGATAAATTGATTCCATTGGTCAGGGGAGCGACCGATCACTGTAGCTTCTCTCACTTTAAAATCGGTGAGATCTTCTTCTTTGTCTAATTGGGCTTTTAGTGTTTCGTTTGTTTTTTTAGCTTCCTCATACTGTACATAAAGTTTTGCGTACTCATCTAACCTAGCTTTTAACATCTGATTCTCTTTGTATAGCTGTTTCATTTCAGCTAAATTCTCAAAGAAACCCGCTAGTGTATTAGCGGGTTTATAGAAAATCGTTTGTGTTAGTCCTGCAGAATCTTTTAAAAACTGTTCAGGTAAGGTTAGGCTTTCCCTTTTTTTCATCGAAAAACCGATCAGAGCTACTAGAATGATAATACTAACTAGCAGAATGATAAGGCGTTTATTCGAAAAAAAATGTGGCATGAAAATACACCTACTTACTTGGATTTAGATCTAGAAGTTATACCAGCCTTGGATTTAAACAGGTGCAGATTTTCAAGCGCACGGCCAGTTCCAACTGCTACACAATCCAACGCGTTCTCAGCCACGATAACAGGCATCTTCGTCTCTTCACTGATTACTTTATCCAAGTTTCTTAATAAAGCACCTCCACCAGTTAGAACGATACCACGATCCATAATGTCAGCAGCAAGTTCTGGTGGTGTTTTCTCAAGAGTTACTTTTACCGCATCCATGATGCTGTTTACAGTATCACGCAACGCACTGGAAACTTCTTCCGCCGTAATCGTAATCGTTTTTGGAAGACCTGTCAACAAATCTCTACCGCGGATGTCCATATCCTCGATACCTTCGGGTGCACCAGCTGAACCGACTTCTAGTTTAAGTGTTTCAGCAGTCCTCTCACCGATCATAAGATTATAAGTCTTCTTAATGTAAGCGATGATCGCATCGTCCATTTCATCTCCAGCAATACGGATAGACTGACTTGTCACAATTCCTCCTAAAGAGATGATCGCAACTTCAGTTGTTCCACCACCAATATCAACCACCATACTGCCTGTTGGCTCCCATACAGGTAGGTCTGCACCGATTGCAGCTGCAAACGGTTCTTCAATCGTGTAAGCTTCACGAGCTCCCGCTTGTTTCGTCGCATCTTCTACAGCACGTTTTTCAACTGCAGTAATCCCAGATGGCACACATACCATCACATAAGGTTTACGAGCAAAAACTGATCGGTTCTTTTGGGCTTGCTGAATAAAGTATTTCATCATTGTAGCTGTTGTTTCAAAATCAGCAATAACTCCATCTTTCATAGGTCGCACGGCAACGATGTTACCAGGAGTACGTCCAATCATATTCTTAGCAGCATTACCTACTGCTTCAATTGAACCTGTGTCAGTACGCAAAGCAACAACGGAAGGTTCACGCACAACAACACCCTTGCCCTTCACGTAAACAAGTGTGTTTGCAGTTCCTAAATCAATTCCTAAATCTCTTGAAAATCCACCAAACATTTATGTAGACTCCTTTCATCAAGCAAAACTCATAAGTTTGATTATACGCTAAAAAAGAAACAAAAGACAATGTTAAACATATCCTTTTTCTTTTAAACTTACGTATCTTTGATCACCGATTATGATGTGATCCAACACTTCAATCCCTAACATCTTTCCGCACTCTACTAATCTTTTTGTCACTTCAATATCTTCCCTGCTCGGAGCAGGGTCACCACTTGGATGATTATGAAAACAAATAATTGATGCACTAGAGCGTTTAAAGCCTTCTTTAAATACTTCTCGTGGATGTACGATTGACGTATTCAGACTTCCGATAAATACCGTTTTTTTATGAAGCACCTGATTTTTAGTGTTTAAATATAAACAAACGAAGTGTTCTTGCTGTAAAAAACGCAATTCATCCATTAGATACCTAGCTCCATCTTCCGGAGAACGTATCGTATACCTTTCTTCAAACTGAAGGCGGCTGATGCGTTTGCCAATTTCAATGGCAGCCATCAGTTCCACAGCTTTTGCGGATCCTATACCGTTGATTTCTTTCAGTTCACCGATTGTTGCTTCTTTAAGATGCCTCAATCCTTCAAATTGCTGAATGATATGATGGGCAAGCTGAATCGCTGACATTTGCTTCGTACCTGTTCTTAAAAGGATAGCTAACAATTCATAGTTAGAGAGTGCTTCAGGACCTTCATTTAAAAGTCTTTCTCGCGGCCTCTCCTGTAATGGGTAATCTTTTATCATAAGCGGCTTCGTTACCACTTACGTCCCCCCTATTATTCAGTCTTCGTGACTGACTCGGTGAAAGAAAATCCAAATTCTTTTAGTGAACGTACCACCTTTGAAATCGGTAAACCTACAACATTGAAGTAATCACCTTGGATGTGATCAACTAATAGCGATCCCGATCCTTGAATCCCATAGCTTCCAGCTTTATCAAATGGTTCACCTGTGTTTAAGTACCAATCAATTGTATTTTCATCTAAAGTGTAAAAAGTAACACTAGTCTTAACAGAGAAAATCTCTTTTTTTGTTTGGTCTAATAAGCAGACTCCCGTATAAACTTCATGTGTTTGACCTGAGAGCATCCTTAACATCTCGGCAGCTTCAATACGATCCTTCGGTTTACCAAGACGTTTGTTCTGATAAGAAACAATCGTATCAGCACCAAGGACGACACAATCGGGTTTCTGGTTATAAATATCTGTAGCTTTCTGCTCAGCAAGTGATTCGACTAATCGACTTGGAGTAAGGGATAGATCCATTTTTTCTTCAAGAGTACTCGGATACGTTTCAAATGGAAGAAGCGTTAAAGACAGAAGTTCATATCTTCGAGGTGAAGCAGAGGCTAATATGAGGCGTTTCATGTAATCACCTTTCATCTAATTCATTGTAGTATAGTTACGTACAGATTTACAATAGCAAACTTGTTAAAATTAGACAAATTACGCCGAAAAACATACTTCTATTAGTTTTTCGGTTCTTTGCAGCATTTTATGTGGGCAAATGATGAAATTCATTGACGAATTCCGACAAAATTCTTAAAAACTATCAATCTAGACATTTTGTTTTTCGCTATCACACTCAATCTTGTTGGACACTAAAAAAGTATGACTCAAGAATCGAGCCATACCTAAGTTTCTTTACCTCTATAGCTAGGCAGTCCTAAAAGTGGAAGTTGCTCGTCCCGACCCGACAAGCAAAAGGTGAATGGAAAAGGAAGGCGCTCTTTGACGTCATGGATTATTTAACATTTGACCTCGAAGGGCTAGCCAATGCAACTAGACAGGGGTGAGACACTTACACTTAAGAGTGAAACATTCGAATGTAGCTCAACACCTGCCCCACGGAAAGCGAGCATCTGGAATAGAAATTAACTACTTCCAAAAGCAACAAAGTTTAGGAAAACAGTCTATTTATTTTAATGTTGCAAGCAGCTTCGTATATGACTGCAGACTATCCATTACTTTTTGCTGAAAAGCCCAGTTTAGTTCTCCCTTTTTTGAATCCTTTAGAGCCAAAAAAGCACCTTCTAGCTGCTTTTCAAAATCAGTTGCTGCTTTTGTCGTACTTTCACTCCACTTACCTTTTTGTCCTTTTCCATACTCTTTCCACTTATTAAAATCGCTAAGTGTCCGATCAAGACCAGATCCACTCGCTTCTGGCATCTGTGAAAGAGTGAGCGTATTTTGAAGAAGAATCTGGCCATTCGTGAAATATGTTTCGTCTAACTTTGATGGAGTCTTCAGTTGATCGAACGAGAACGTCAAAGATTTAAATAATGGCTTATCCATTTCTTTTTGATAGGCTTCATTGAATTTTTCTAACTGATGTTTCTCATTCCCAATGCCTACAATTACAGAATATTTCTCTTCTTCAGCTTTAAATATAACTGCTGAAAACCCTTTTTCTTCGATCGATTTCACAACTCCTTCAGCTCGTTCCTTTGAAGAGAATACACCTGCTTGCAGTGCAGAGAAATCTAGATTGATCGGCCTGATCGGAACAGTTTTACCAGTTTCTGCTACTTTTTCTGTAGGAACAGCTGAAGCTTCTGTTACTTTATCTCCAGCTTCCGTAATATCAGAAGAAAATACCGTTAAGACTAATACACCTAAAATCGTTCCCGTAACGATAGCTCCTATGATTGCTGCAACAATCTGCTTTGGAAAACCTTTTCCATTATTCGGAACAAGGATGCTTGTCTTCTTGTTTAACACATGTCCGTTCTTCCTTTTAAAAAAGTTTTCACGTTTCTTGAGAGAAGTTGCCAGAATCGTATATCCCCCTCTATTCACTTCCTCGATGGCAGCGGCTACCTCATTATGAACAGGCTGCTCTGTAACTGATGTTGGATCTTCACTATAGTTCTTTTCTTTACCATTGATTAAGATGGATATCTCTTGTTTCATATCATCCGCTCCTCTCTATCATCTACTAAAACATATGCTTTTTTCGTTTTAATAGAACAAGAAAAAGATAGAAACATAAAAAAATCCAGGGTGCGAAACTCCCCCAGATTTATTATCCGATATAAGCGGCAACTTTATTTCTCCCTTGTTGTTTTGCGCCTGTATACATGGCACGATCTGCGTTACGAACTAATGTAAGTGCATCTTCTCCTTGGTGAGGAGCTGTTGCCACACCGATACTAGCCGTTATGTAGATCGTATGTCTGCATTGATCAGTAAGGTCGTTATGTATATCAAATCCTTGATCAGAAATAACAGAACGAAGCTGTTCGGCTAATTGGATACCTGCTCTGTCTCCTGATTCTGGCAGCAAGATAATAAATTCTTCACCACCATATCTTGCGACAGTCCCCCGCTCACCAATAAATTCTTCTAACCTTCTAGCTAAGAGGATCAATACTTCATTTCCACTTTGATGACCATATGTATCATTTACTTTCTTAAAGTGATCAATGTCTAATAAGATGATGGAGAACTGCTTTCTAAAATATTCATAGTTTTGGTACATCTCAGTTAGAATGCTCTCAAAATATCGGTAATTATACAGACCCGTTAACGGACATTGTTCACTTTTTAACTTAGTGGATTCGTAATTTCTTGCATTATCGATCGCAACTGCCAAATAGTTTGCTAAGATTTCAAGGATAATCAAGTGATGCTTTTGGAAAGCGTGTTTTTCTTTTGAAGCAAACGTAATGATCCCCACGATTTTTTGATTTCTAATCATCGGCACTGAAAGGACAGATTGTGCTTTTCCTTGAAAGAATACTTCAGATATCTTTCGCCATTGTTTCAATTTGCTATAACGGATACTCTTACCTGTCGACCACACTCTTCCACTGATGGCTTCATGTTTTTTAATAGGTACTGTGTTGAGAATCCCTTCTTCACTTTCATACTGACGAATGATTTTTAGATGTTCACCCGCATCAGCGTCATAAATGAAAGCAAAATCAACATTCATAAAACCGATCAGTTTTTCGATAAAAATATCCAAAATATGGTTTACTTTTAAATGTTCAGAGAGCTGTTGGCCAATCTCACTCGCTTTTTGAAGAGCATCGTTAATCTGTTGACTGACATGATACAGATTAATAATGATAGACAATGATAGAAAAGGTAGACCCACATAAAAGATTCCTGGACGCCCAAGCTGAGAGTATAGAACATATAACATGAGACCCACTGGAATAGCTAGAACTTCAGATACAAAGTCCCATACTGCATCATGCTCAAAAAAAGCAACATCTTCTTCGTATAGTACTTTAACAATAAAATAAAGACCTACGTGATTTAGTACTAACCCCGTTAAAACATAAGCGATTACTGGAATCAGATTAATAGATTCGTCTACTGCAAACGGTCCCACTTCACCTCCTAAAAGATGAAAGACCGTGCTTTCACAGATGATTAGCCACGAAAACATCAGGGTGTTTGCCATATATCTGTAATATTCTTTTAGAACATGAACTTTTAATGAGATGAACATCGCGATTAAAGCTAAAAGTGTTACATATAAGGCAACGGTTAACCCGTAATATAAGAACACGGCTAAATTGATACCTGACATGAAAGAGATGTTCGTATTCATCACTTTGATCGGGAAACAGGAAACAACGATCGCTAAAAAGCTTATAATACCAAGATCAATTACATTGATATCCGGCTGATTACTCGTCATTTGAAAAGCTGTCCAGATCGCGAGCGGAAATAAGAAAATCCACGTTACGGTAAGAATCATACGTTTTTTTCTATTTGCCATACGAGTCGCCATTACCTTGTCCCCCTTTCAAATAATAGATTGTTAAAATACACATCTTTTTTACTAGGACAAATTCATTATCTTTTATTTTATCAAAAGTTCTAAAAATTACAATAAATGTTATTCCAAATTTTGAAATGTTTTTCTAATTTCTGAAATAAAGTACAGAGATCCTGTAATGATGAGAACATCATCTTGCTGTAATTGGTCTTTTAAATGTTGTAACGCTTCACTCCATGAAGAGATGCTATATGAGTTTTCAAGTGGACTTTCTTTCAACAATTGTTCCGCAGATGCTGCTCTTGGAAAGTCAAAGGTAGTAAAACATGCTTCGTAAACAACGCTGACCAAATCTTTCATCATCGTTGCATACGCCTTATCTTCTAATGCTGCAAACAAAAGAAAGATTCGCTTTGAACCATAATGATTGATCAGCGTCTCTTTAAGAGCTGCGACCCCTTGTTCGTTATGAGCTCCGTCTATTATTATATCGGGTGAGTGTGAAACTTTTTCAAATCTCCCCGCCCAATTTGCCTTACGAAGTCCATCCCCTAATGTAGAAAGCGGAATTTCAAAACCATGAGATCTTGTTAAATACTTAACAGCCGCCACCGCTAATCCAGCGTTCTTAATCTGATGCGTTCCCATCATTGCAATTTCAAAGTTTATCTCTTTTTTGTCTTCAATATCTGTATAGAAAAATCTTTCACCACTAGGCGTACTCTCCATATGCACGACAGAAAAATCACGATCAAGGAAGTAGTTTTCTGCATCCATTTCTCTCGCTTTATGTTCTATTACTTCACGAGCTTCCTTTTGATCTGCTGTTGTAATTACAGGAACATCCTTCTTGATGATCCCCGCCTTTTGAAACGCAATCTCTTTAAGTGTGTCACCGAGTATGCCCATATGATCAAACCCTATGTTAGTAATGAGGCTTAAAATAGGCGTGATCACGTTAGTAGAATCGTAAAGACCTCCTAGTCCTGTTTCATATACAACGATATCAGGTTGTTTGTCAGCAAAATAAAGAAGTGAGATGACGGTTATCACTTCAAACTCAGTAGGACTTCCTAGCTCCGTTAAAGAAACTTCTTCAACATGTGGCCGAACGATTCTTGCATAATGAAGAATTTCATCATCAGAAATAGGAATTCTGTTCAGCGACACTCTCTCGTTGAAGGAAATAAGATAAGGTGATGTAAACGTACCTACCGAATAACCTGCTTCATTCAAGATGCTTCTTATGAACTCTACAGTTGATCCCTTACCGTTTGTTCCCGCAATATGTATACACGTTATCTTTTTTTCAGGGTTACCCGTTCGTTCTAAAAGCCATTCCACTCTTTTCAGTCCTGGTTTTATACCAAATTTCAATAAGCTATGAATCCACTCTAATGCTTCTCGATAAGTATTCAAATTAATACCGCCTTTCTCTAATCAAAAAGAAGGCGAATCCCTGCTGAAATAAGGATTCGCCTCGTATAATTGATAGTTAGCTTTGAAGTTCTTTTATACGCGCCAATACGTTATCAAGTTTCTCTTGATAATCCGCTTCTTTAGCACGCTCTTCTTCTATTACCTTTTCAGGCGCCTTCTTCATAAATCCTTCATTGCTTAATTTTTTCTGTACGCGTTCTACTTCTTTCGCGTATTTTTCTGCTTCTTTTTCAAGTCTCTTGATTTCTTCATCAATATTTAACAACCCTTCAAGTGGAAGGTACATTTCTAAACCTGTTAAAATTGTGCTCATGCTCTTCTCAGGTGCTGAGATCTCATCTGAGATGATGAGTTCTCCTGGGTTACAGAAACGAACTAAATACTGACGATTTGATTCAAGAGCTTTAAGGATTTCTTTATTTTTTGGTTTGATCTGCAGCTCGATCGGCTTACTCGGTGCAACGTTCATTTCAGAACGAATGTTACGAACGGAACGGATCACTTCAGTAATAAGCGCAAACTCTTTAGCTGCTTCAGGGAAATGAAGGTCTTCACGTTTTTCTGGCCAAGCAGCAATCGTGATCGATTCACCTTTATGAGGCAAGTGCTGCCAGATCTCTTCTGTAATAAATGGCATGAAAGGATGAAGCAATCTTAACGTTTGGTCTAACACGTAAGCTAGAACGGAACGAGTTGTTTTCTTCGCTTCTTCATCTTCCCCATAAAGTGGAAGTTTCGCCATTTCAATGTACCAATCACAAAGGTCATCCCAGATAAAGTTATAGAGCAGACGTCCCACTTCTCCAAACTCGTAAGCATCGATCAGACGAGTGATGTCTTCTGATGTTTCGTTCAATCGCGTTAAGATCCATTGATCAGCGAGTGATTTCTTTCCGCTTAAATCGATCTCTTCATACTGCATACCATCCATGTTCATTAAAGCAAAACGAGAGGCGTTCCAGATTTTATTGGCAAAGTTCCATGTAGATTCTACCTTTTCCCAATAAAAACGAAGGTCGTTTCCAGGTGAACTTCCTGTAGATAAGAAGAAACGCAATGCATCCGCGCCATACTTCTCGATAACATCCATCGGGTCAACACCATTGCCGAGTGATTTACTCATCTTTCTTCCTTCGGAGTCACGAACGAGACCGTGAATCAGTACATCATTAAACGGCTTTTGTTCCGTAAACTCGATCGATTGGAAGACCATTCTTGAAACCCAGAACGTAATGATATCGTAACCTGTAACGAGTACGTTTCCTGGGAAGTAACGTTTGTAGTCAGCCGATTCTTCATCAGGCCACCCCATCGTTGAGAACGGCCATAGAGCAGACGAGAACCACGTGTCTAGTACATCTGTATCCTGCTCCCAGTTTTCAGGGTCTTTTGGTTCTGTCTTACCAACATAGATCTCTCCTGTTTCTTTATGGAACCATGCAGGGATTCGGTGACCCCACCAAAGTTGGCGAGAGATACACCAATCACGAATGTTTTCGATCCAACGCATATACGTGTTCTCGAAACGATCAGGAACAAAGTTAATCTTATCTTCACCTTTTTGAAGCTTGATCGCTTCATCTGCTAACGGCTGCATCTTAACAAACCACTGTGTTGAAAGATATGGTTCAACGACTGCTCCACTTCGCTCAGAGTGCCCAACAGAATGAATATGCTCTTCAATCTTGAACAATACACCTTGCTCTTGAAGATCTTTAACGATCTGCTTCCGACACTCAAATCGGTCTAGTCCTTGATAAGCTCCAGCATTGTCATTCATCTGACCGCCTTCATCCATGACAAGGATACGCTCAAGGTTATGTCTGTTCCCGATCTCAAAATCATTCGGATCATGCGCAGGCGTAATTTTTACAGCACCTGATCCAAATTCCATATCAACATAATCATCTCCAACAATTTCGATCTCGCGTCCCACGATTGGCAGAATCGCTTTTTTGCCGATTAAATGTTGATAACGCTCATCTTTCGGGTGTACAGCGATCGCTGTATCACCAAGCATCGTCTCAGGACGAGTTGTAGCTACTTCGATATGTCCAGATCCATCAGCTAGTGGATACTTCATGTGGTAGAACGCACCTTGAACATCTTGGTGGATAACTTCAATATCAGAAAGAGCAGTTTTTGTCTTTGGATCCCAGTTGATAATATACTCACCACGGTAGATCAAGCCTTTTTCATAAAGAGTAACGAAAACTTCTTTTACGGCTTCAGACAATCCCTCATCTAATGTAAAGCGTTCACGAGAGTAATCTAGACCGAGCCCTAGTTTTGCCCATTGCTTACGAATGAACTCTGCATACTCTTCTTTCCATTCCCATGACTTCTCTAGAAATTTTTCACGACCTAAGTCATATCGCGAGATTCCTTCTTCACGAAGTTTTCCTTCTACTTTCGCTTGGGTCGCAATACCCGCATGGTCCATCCCAGGCAACCATAGAACATCGTATCCTTGCATACGTTTTGTTCGCGTTAAGATATCTTGAAGCGTTGTATCCCATGCATGGCCGAGGTGTAGTTTCCCTGTTACGTTAGGAGGTGGAATTACAATCGTATACGGCTGTTCCCCTTCCTCACTCTTTGCTTCAAAAAATTTCCCTTTCAACCAAAAATCATAACGATTTTCTTCTGTAGCCTTCGGATCATACTTCGTTGGCATCGTTAGCTCTTTCTGTTCTTTCGTCATTCTATTCTCCTCCTTTATTTCTAAAAAACAAAAAAGCCCTCTCGTCAAAAAGGACGAAAGGACTCCGCGGTACCACCTTTATTTACAGCAAGTCTAAATAAACTTGCTGTACACTCATGAATAACGGATGGACCGTCTTCTCCTACTTCAAGTTTCAGAGAAGATGCTCAAGGGCGACTTCCAACGAACTTTCCTTAAGGATTCTTTCAGCTGATGAATCCTCTCTCTAAAAGGTGTTCTGTTGTACTATTCCCTGTCTACGCGACAATATAGAATCTGAATATATTTTATACAACTTATCTGTTTTTAGTCAATAGTATTGCCGTAACTTGTAAAAGTTATTCTATGCTTTTGACCCTTCTTTCGTGACAGCTTGTCTTTCACATTAATCATATTGATGCATAAATTATAAAAAATGGGCGATTGGAGGGCTTGTCTTGTCTAGAAAATATTTTCGAAAAACACGTTTTCCTGGGTGGTTTATCACACTTAAACAAACGATCGGACAATTGACTGCGCCACTTATTGTCTTTCAGCTTTTAAGGACGATACTATTTCCATCTGCTGTTGATTTTATCATCCTTTTAACCTTAGTGATCCTCCATGTATGTTTCGCTTATGATGTGCTTTAACATGTGTTTTTTTCTTATAGGCTGTTTTCTTATAGATTGTTACTTTCAAATTCTTTTCTACTTTGAGTGTTGATTGGAGTGGAAGGTGTGAGACTCTAGGCTAGGACAGGCGGACAGGTGAGACACTTAAAAGTGACACGTACGAATGTGGCTCACCGTCTGCCCCGAGGAAAGTGAGCAGCCTGGAACGGAAATCAACTACTTTCAAAAGCTGTATAGGTTATGAAAACAGCCTAAAACAAAAAAAGATCACATATAGCCGTTATATGTGATCTCCATCATCATTTATGTGAATTTTTGTTGGAATTGAATCTGTCGGTTCGATTAGCGCAGGTGGTGGAGCCATCATAATCGCATCACAGAAATTTCGGATTTTTTTCATTGCTCTTATTCTGCTCTCCAGCCTATGCACCATTTCAATTTGAGAGTAATCATTGCGTTTCATACAATAGAGATCCACTGCATTAAACACAGGTTCAGGATAAGATAAATAACTAATTAATAATCCTCTTTCTTCGTTTAACAACGGAACGTGTTTTTCATACAGATCTAATAAAGATTTTCCTTCTTCGGGAGTCCATTCTTTTTGATGTGCCGCTCTTCTAAAATAAACCGCTAAATCTCTGATCGGCGTATCTAGAACGGCTTTTTCAAAATTGAGTAGATGACCTTCCCCAGTTGGATTAAAGATCAAATGATTTCTTGAAACCTTTCCATGACAAAGTACGCTCCGATAACGTTTTTCTCTTTGACACGTTTCATACCACTCTTTTAATCTTCTTTTTGCTTCTTCTGTCATTCTCATAATTTGATGAAAATGACTGAGATAGGTTAGCTCGAAGGGAGACATATACGTTTTCTGTTCTGCTTCTTCCGTAAATCTCTCCATCTCATATTGCCTATTTTCCCACCTGTTCATGAGATACTGATACGAATGTTCGACCACTTCATTTGAAAAGTCTTGCTCTTTCAGTGTTAAGGCATGGATCTTTCCTAAGTGATCGATAAGAACCTCGTCTTTCGCTCTCTCGTTTCTTTCATCAGACGCAAACCATGGCATTAAATAATACGTTCTAGATCCTAACTGAACTGTATAATCACCAAACTTTGTTGGATATAGAGGAACGACCTGATGAAAACCAATTTCAGATAGACGCTGAATCACATGCGTAAACCAGCTTCTTTCGTCTTCTGTCATTTCTGCTTCTTTCAGTGCAAATGTACCCCTTTTCGTTATGACCTTCTTTACTTTCCCATGCTGCTCTATCTTCTCGGGAAATAGATCATAATGAAAAAGGACGGGCCCGTAATTTAATGTTTCTCTTTCCGTTGTCATAGGGCCACCTTCCTTCTTTTTTCATCAAACCATTCGGTTACCGTTTTGACCAGTATTCGATTACTTTCCCAGCAATCTTCATACTTCTTCAAACCGTCTATCATTCTTTCTAAGGAGCTGTTATCCAATTGATCTAAACAATCATATAGTTCCCAAGGCGTAACGACCTCAGCTAAAAGCAATAACCCTTGTTCACGGTCCAAAGAAAAATGCTTATTCACCTCCGTTAACAGAAGTTTTAACGAAGAAGGTGAGGTTTGTTCCAGCCACTCAACTAAAAACTTACGAAGTGGCAGATACCCCTTTATTGGTAAAGATTCACCGCCCTGATAAAATAAGAAATGAAAAATCTTCCTACCATTTTTTACGCTTAGCTCTTTATCAAGAACAGGTAATGCATGATTTCTTAATTTATTTTTAATAGCATGAGAAAAATCCAATCGTTGCTTACTCTCTTTTATACTTGTAACCATACATTGAAAGTTCGCTTCTAAATACTTTTCTGCCAGCGTGATACAAGATTTTAGATCAAAAACAGGATGTCTGGTTTGTTTCACGAAAACATCTTGTTTATCCGAAGACATTGCCGTATTTAGTAATGTTCCAATGAATTGTCCCCAGCGTTCTACGTCTTCACATCCATACCATTCTTCTGCATGATCGTGAACCGTTAGCCACTTGTTACCATATTTTATGGCAGGTTCACCGCTTTTAGTACGAATCATACGATCTGGCACGGCGCCAGAGCCTTTTGAAGACTCATCGCGCCATCTTATGTGCCAATGTAAATTTTCTTTTTCACTCCAATAACGGATACGTTTCTCTCCATAATCAGTCATGATCAGATGGGGTCTTTCTTTCCACCGTATCCCATAAAGTTCATATTCTTTTTCTAAGGTGTTGATCAGCTCCATAATAGCACCTCAACTTAACGTGAACTTACTGGGATATATATGATCTGCCCTTCGGATACTTCACCTTGCTGCAGTTGATTCATACGCATGAGTGTATTCAATGAGATATCATATCTTTCACAGATACGTTCTAAAGAATCTCCGCGTTGAAGAATATACATTTTCATTTTAGAAAAACGGTCTTCTTTAGCAGAAAGCATCTTTGTTAAATAAAGGGCATTTTCGTCTCTAGGTTCCTCACGCTCTTTTTTCATTTCAATCGATTCTGCTTCAGTCTCATATTCTTCATAACTCGTATCGTAGGATTCATAAGTGGTTTCTTGATCTTCTTCAGCTTCGTTGTAACTTACATTCTCGTATTCTTGCTCATCTTCATATGATTGTTCACCATACTCGTATGAAGGACGTTGAGCAGCATCTTGCTGATATTGGTAATTTCCGTACTGATTGGATGGTTGCTGATAAGCATCTTCCTGTTGATATGCTTCTTGTTGCTGATAAGCGTCTTGCTGTTGATATGCTTCTTGCTGCTGGTATTCATCATCCTGCTGATACCCGCCTTGATTCTGATACGAAGTTTGTTGCTGGTAAGCTTCGTGTTGCTGATATGGATTGTAGGTGTAAGGTCGATTCGTATCTTGATAAGTTTGACCGTATTGAGGAGAGTTTGATTGTGAATCATCCGTTTCTTCTTGATAAGAAGCATCATAGCTCTCATAATCACCTTCTACGTAATCATAAGCTTCTGTATCAATCGTTTCTTCCATCTCTTCTACCTCTCCATAAAACTGTGAAGGCTCTTCATCTGAATCTGCAGTTTCATCTAATGCTGAAGGTTCATTGTTTCTTGTGTCATCCATGGAGAACGCAATAGCTTTTAACGAATCAAATGTAGCTTCCATCGTCCGATCATCTTGTGCCTCAAAGTGCGGTTTAAATTCAAACGGTGTTGTCTTTTCTGAACGAACGTCAGCTTCTTTCTCATCAAATCTAGCTGCAAATTCATTAAGATGTGTAGACTGTGAAGGAACACCACCACTTTGACGTGCTTCAAACTGAAAAGGAGTGAAAATATCTTGTTTTTCTTCTTTATGAGAAGATCTTTCTTCTACGGCACTCGTTCGAACCGCTTCTTGAGGAAGGTCGTATGATTGAATTTCTTGACGCTGCTTCTCATCTTTAATCCCGTAAATACAGATCGAAGCAGAAAGTTCAAAGCAAGTTGAGTTTGGAAGCTCATATTCAAATGATTCGACTTCCACTTTTACCTCATTTGAATCATCTACCCGATACGACGGGATGGTGATATCCACTGGAAAACGATGCACAAGATCTATCATCCCATCTTCTGCTACGTTCAGTTGAGTAAGAGAGCGGTAAGACATACTCTCAGAGAACGAACTCTGATCGGTTACACCTTCATTCTGCTCTTGCTTTTCACACCGGTATCTGCCATTTAATATAAGGGCTCCCTTGATATAAACCTGTCCGGCTTCCTCGGTGATACGAATCTCAGGATTTAGTGACATCGACAAAACTTCAGCTACTTCCTGTCCTTTCTTTAGCCAAACAGACTCCTCAATGGAGAAACGCAGCTTCGATTGACTCATGCCCTTCTCCTCCTTTCAGGTTGCATATAGTTATACAATATAGGTGTATGAGTGAACAGGGCGAAATATGATTTTTATTCGATGTAAGGTTCTTAAAAAACAAGAATAGCGTCCGCTAAAAGTAAGCGGACGCTACGAAACATGACTATTTTAATTGAGAAAATGCTTTTCTAAACGCTGCAATTGTTTTATTAATATCGTCTTCTGTATGAGCTGTAGACAAGAATAACCCTTCAAATTGTGAAGGAGGCAATGAGATTCCTTCTTGAATCATCGTTTTAAAGCAAGCATTAAAGTGATCTAAATTGGATTGCTTAGCCGTTTCATAATTAATAACATCTTGATTTGTGAAGAAGAAGCCAATCATGCTTCCTGCACGGTTGATCGTATGTGCGACACCATAATGCTCGGCAGCTTCAGAGATACCTGAAGCTAGTTGATCTCCAAGTTTTTGAAAGTAGGTGTAACTTTCTTTTGTAAGTTGTGAAAGTGTAGCATAACCCGCAGCCATAGCAAGAGGGTTCCCTGATAACGTCCCTGCTTGGTAGATCGGTCCGCTTGGTGCGATCTGTTCCATGATCTCTCGTTTCCCACCATAAGCACCAACAGGTAGGCCACCACCAATGACTTTACCTAAACACGTTAGGTCAGGTGTTACTCCAAAATAACCTTGTGCACATTCATAATCAACTCGGAAGCCTGTCATTACTTCGTCAAAGATCAATAGAGAGCCATGTTGTTCAGTCATTTTACGTACGCCTTCTAAGAACCCTTTTTGTGGTGGAACAACACCCATGTTACCTGCGACTGGCTCAACAATCACACAAGCGATATCTTCTCCAAATTGATCAAACGCTACTTGTAAGCTCTCAAGATCATTGTATGGAACGGTGATCGTGTTCTGTGCGATACCTTCTGGAACTCCTGGTGAATCCGGAAGTCCGAGCGTTGCAACACCAGAGCCTGCTTTAATCAATAAGGAGTCACCGTGTCCATGGTAACAACCTTCAAATTTAACAATTTTGCTTCGACCTGTGTATCCACGAGCTAGACGAAGTGCACTCATCGTAGCTTCTGTACCCGAGTTAACCATACGTACAACTTCGATTGAAGGAACACGGTCGATCACAAGCTTTGCAAGCTTTGTTTCCATTTCATTAGGTGCACCAAAACTTGTTCCCAGTTCAGCCGTTCGCTTAAGTGCCTCTACTACTTGGTCGTCAGCATGTCCAAGAATTAAAGGTCCCCAAGACAATACATAATCGATATATTCATTGCCGTCGATGTCATAAATCTTAGATCCTTTTCCGCGTTCCATAAATACAGGATCCATCTTTACAGATTTAAAGGCACGTACAGGACTGTTAACTCCTCCAGGCATGACTTCTTTCGCTTCTTGAAAAGCAGCAATCGATTTTTCAAAGCTTCTCATACCAACACCTCTTTCCTTATTTTTCATTCAGCCATCTTGCAGCATCTTTCGCAAAATACGTAATAATCAAGTCTGCTCCTGCTCGTTTCATAGAGATCAGTTTTTCAAGTACGATGCTCTTTTCATCTACCCATCCGTTCATAGCAGCTGCTTTAATCATGGAATACTCTCCACTCACGTTGTAAGCCACTAGTGGAAGAGGATATCTGTCTTTTAATTCTCTTAAAATATCTAAGTAAGAAAGAGCTGGCTTTACCATTAAGAAATCAGCACCTTCAGCAACGTCTGATTCTGCCTCCCGAAGGGCTTCAAGTCGATTAGCGGGATCCATCTGATACGTTTTTCTATCCCCAAACTGAGGCGTACTGTGTGCTGCATCACGGAACGGACCATAGAACGATGATGCATATTTAACAGCATAAGACATAATCGGAACATCATAGAAACCAGCTTCATCAAGTCCTTGTCTGATCGCTGCAACAAAACCATCCATCATGTTTGAAGGTGCGATAATATCCGCTCCAGCTTTAGCTTGTGATACAGCAGTTTTTGCAAGCAACGTCAAAGTTTCATCATTTAAAACTTCGCCATTTTCGATCACACCACAATGTCCATGATCTGTAAATTGACATAAACAAGTGTCTGCAATGACAGTTAACGAAGGAGCAACTTCTTTAATTTGTGCGATTGCTTTTTGTACGATTCCATTATGGTCATAAGCAGAACTTCCGCAATCGTCTTTTTCAGCTGGCACACCAAAAACGATAATAGACTGAATGCCTAGACTTTCAATTTCTTTTACCTCTTCTTGAAGAAGATCTAACGATAGATGATACACACCTGGCATAGAAGGGACTTCTTTTTTTATGTTTTCTCCTTCAACAAAAAACAATGGATAGATAAAGTCTGAAACATGAAGATGCGTTTCACGCACTAGGGAACGCATTGATGCTGATTTTCTTAAACGACGATGACGTTGAAAATTCATATTAACTTCCTCCTTGAAAATAAGAGATGGCACAGTTCACCATATCTTCTGCGGTAAATTGTTTCGGCATTAACACATGATAATATCCGCATTCTTCTGCAGCTTTTTTCGTTGTTGGACCCACACAGATCACTGGCTTTTTGTAGACTTCCTCTGTTTGCAACCCCCTACTCATGAAGGTTACGGCAGATGGGCTCATAAAAAACAGGCAATCTGCTTGATGTACGAGCGACCAATCTAAATGGTCTTCTGATTCCGTTTTGTAGACGACTAACTCTTCTACCCATGCTTTTTCCTTGAACTCCTCTTTAATAAAAGAAGGAGCTAGATTCCCTTTTGGAAATAAAATTTTTTCATGAGATAAAACGTGTTTTTTTAGCGTCTTTACTAAGCTTTCGGCATGGTACTGATCGGGCACAAGAATAGATGTGATCCCTCTCTTTCTTAATGATTCGGCTGTTTTCTCTCCAACTGCGGCAAACTTAACATTTCCCAAAGTGAGATTACAATCAGAAATCAGTTGAAAAAAGTGATCCACTCCATTCTTGCTCGTAAAAATGATCCATTGGTAAGACGATAGATTGTTTAACAAGGATTGCGATTCTTCGTTCTTAACCCCTTTTATAGAGACAATAGGAAAAGAAAGAGGGATGCCACCGTTCTTTTGTATGAGTGAAATCAATGGCACTGCCTGCTCTTTCGGCCGTGTAACAAGTATTCTCTTACCTGCTAGTGGTCCTATAGAAGTATTCATTATGCATTTAAATCCTTTTTCACTGAATCGAGTATGATCTTTGCACCTAATGTTTTTAATTCTTCAGCTAACTCTACACCTACACGATGCGGATCTTTGCCTGACTTCATTTCTTTTAACACGGTCTTTCCTTCCGGATCTGCAACAAGTCCTGTTAAAGAGACCTCGTGGTTGTCGTCCATCGTTGCAAAAGCTGCGATTGGAACTTGGCAGCCTCCTTCTAACGTGTTTAAGAAAGAGCGTTCTGCTTTAACGGTATCAAATGTATAAGCGTCATTCAGTGTAGCTAACAATTCTTTCACTTCTACATCTTCACTTCTGCATTCAATAGCTAATGAACCTTGACCTACAGCAGGAAGACACAAGTCTATGTCTAAGTATTCGGTAACAACATCCGTAGACCAGCCCATTCTTTCAAGACCTGCAGCTGCTAGAATGATTGCATCAAACTCACCAGACTTTAACTTGTTAAGGCGAGTATCAATATTACCTCGAATAGATTTAATCTCTAGATCCGGACGTCGGTTCAGAATCTGTGCTGCTCTTCTAAGTGAGCTCGTCCCGATTATAGCACCAGCAGGAAGTTCTCTTAATGAAGAATACTTTTCAGAAATTAGTGCATCCCTTGGATCTACGCGTTTAGGCGTACAGCCGATCTCGAGCCCCTCAGGCAGTTCAGAAGGCATATCCTTCATGCTGTGTACGGCAATATCGATCTCCTTATCTAACATCGCTTGTTCGATCTCTTTAACGAACAAGCCTTTTCCGCCTACTTTTGAGAGGGTAACATCAAGAATGATATCACCTTTTGTTACGATCTCTTTCACTTCAAATTCAAAAGGCATTCCTGACTTTTTTAATTGCTCGATCACCCAGTTTGTCTGTGTGATCGCTAATTTACTTCTTCTTGAACCTACTATAATTTTTCTCATGATATGAATCTCCTATTCTTTACTTATACCAAAGGTGAAATTCAGTGAACGTTGACGCTAAAAAGTAGTTGATCAAAACGACTAAGAATGCCGCAGTGTTCCAAAGCGCTAACGTTTTACCTTGTACACCTCTTCCAACCTTTTGATAGAGGTAAGTACTGTAAACCAAAAGGACAATAAATGACGAGATGACCTTGGCATCAAGAAGTGTAAAATCACTTATTTTCCAGAATGCCCATACGACTCCCAATATTAGACTTAACAAGAGCAACGGCACCCCGATCGTATTCAATCGAAAAGAAAGCTTCTCTAAGTATGATAAACTACCGAAGCGTTGCAGCCTTTTGCTCCATTTTTTTCGTTTCAACATGCCATGCTGTAACAGGTACATGAAGGAGAATATAAAAGACAGTGAAAAAGCTCCGTACGAGATGAATGCCATCGTAATATGAATGATTAATAGTTCTGAGATCAGCTGTTTCTCAAGCACAGCGCTCGCTTGCCCTGTTGGAGCAAACAAGTGGATAGAAACGAGCAAGAAACCTAAAATGTTCGTAAAAAAAACTAGAAAATCAACCCGGAAAAATCTGCTCATGACTACCGAGAACGTCACGAGGATCCATGCATAAAAAAACAGGCCTTCAGAGGGTGTTAAAATAGGAAACCGTTGATCTTTCAACATCCTTAACACGAAAAAGACCGTTTGAAGTACCCAGACAATAGAAAGCAACCAGAAAGCAAATCGGTTTGCTTTCCGGTTGTTTTGAAGAAAATCTATAAAATAGCCTATGATGCTAAGTGCATATAGAACGATAGTCAGATCATATATCCAATTCATTTTTTGCTCACACTCCATGAGCTCGAGGGAAACGAGAGCTTAAGTTCTTACCACAGTCGAAGGAACCAGTTCATCTGTTAGTGAAGACTTCTCTTCGACGTTTGCAGTAAATGCTGTTTCCAACTGCTTCTGTTTATCCAAATAATCTTGTAGTCCGAAAATTTCCGTAAATAATTGTAACTGTTCTTCAGCTCCTGGTTCACCCGCCATCTCCTTGGCTCTTGTCACAGGATCTCGAAGCAATTGATTCACGATACTTTTCGTATGCTTACTTAAAATTTTTCTTTCTCGATCTGTAAGATCCGGAAGCTTACGCTCGATGCTTTGCATGGTTTCTGCTTGTATATTCAATGCCTTTTCACGTAATGCAGAAATTAACGGCACTACACCAAGCATCGAAATCCAAGATTGGAAAGCCACAATTTCAGCTTCGATCATGATTTCAATCTTTTCCGCTTCTTTCATTCGTTCAGCAAGATTCGACTCTACGATACCTTCTAAGTCATCAATATCATATAGAAAAACGCTGTCTAAATCATGAAGCTCAGGATCGAGGTCACGAGGTACTGCAATATCTACCATGAACAATGGAAGACCTTTACGTTTCTTAATAGCTGGTGCAGCCGTTTTCTTTGTAATAACAAATTCACTAGCACCTGTAGAAGAAATCACGATATCCGCTTTTACGAGCAAACTTTCAAGGTCTTCAAAAGGATGTGCTATTCCATGAAACTTTTCAGCTACCTCTTGCGCTTTTTCAAAAGTTCGGTTGATTACAAGAACTTCGTTTCCACCACTCGCATGCAGATGCTTCGCTGTAAGCTCACCCATCTTACCTGCACCTACGATTAAAATCGTTTTATTTTGCAGACCACCGAAGATTTTTTTCGCTAGTTCGACCGCTGCATAACTAACCGATACGGCATTTTCACCGATATCTGTTTCTGAATGACATCTCTTAGCAAATGTGATCGCTTGTTTCATGAGTTTATTAAATATAGTTCCTGTCGCATCAAGTTTCTGTGATTCTAAGAATCCATCTCTTACTTGACCAAGGATTTGAGTTTCACCAATCACCATAGAGTCCAAGCCTGCAGCTACACGGAATAGATGTTCTACAGCTGCTTCTCCGTCTCTAATACTCAAGAATGGTGAAAGTTCTTCTTTATCAATTGAAAACCAGTCCGCCAAAAAAGATTTGATGTAGTATCTTCCGGTATGAAGCTGATCGGCAACAGCATAGATCTCAGTACGGTTGCACGTTGAAACAATTACACATTCAAGTATACTTTTTTGTTTTCGGAGTGTAGAGATCGCATCCGTTAATTCAGCGGGCTGAAAAGAAACTTTTTCCCGAATTTCTACGGGTGCCGTTTTGTAATTAAGTCCAACCACTAGAATATGCATGCGCTCACCTCCCTTAATTATGTATGTTCTATATTAATTATAACATGTCCCAAATTACGGAATATCCAATAATGTGAACAGAATTTAAACGTTTATGCTATGATGTATTTAAATTCTTTTTGGTGCGTGTATAGCAGTTTTAGGATAACCATAATTACTAAAACTTAGCACCAATATTAAAAATAACAAAAATCGACCAATTTAGCAAAGGTTTACGTTTAAGATGGAGGCATTATGAAACAAAGAAACACATTCAGCGGCATCATTTTACTCGGAATTGGATTATTCTATTTTGCTAATAGAATGAACATCGAATTGCTCCAACCCTATTTGACTTGGCCAAGCATACTAATCATCATTGGTATTGCTCTTGTATTCCAATCTGGTTCTGGAAAGGATTCTTCAAGTATTTTCTCAGGTGTATTCTTGACTGGACTAGGCTTGCATTTTCATGCTGCAGCAAAAGTGGCGACATGGCCAGAGCCACTTCAAGTTATCGTTTTACTTGCAGGTCTATCTTTTCTGATTCAGTATCGAAAAACAAAAGAGGGACTCATCCCTGGGGTATTGTTATCGCTTTTAGCCCTATGGCTACTCTTCTTTAAGAGTAATACCCCTTCTGTAGAAAATATATTTGTGAAAGCTGAAGATTTTTGGCCGATTATTCTAATGGTCATCGGGGCTTACCTTATGTTCTTTAAAAAGAAATAGAAACACAAAACCCTCTATGTTTATAAAAAACATAGAGGGTTTTTAAGTTAAGGCTGTTTCCGCAACAATGATGCTTTCCTGAAGTAGTTGATTTCCGCTCCAGGTTGCACGCTTTCCATGGGGCGAACGGTGAGCCTCCTGCCGCTTCGCGCCCTTAGGAGTCTCCACCTGACCGCTCGTCCCATAGGAGTCGGCAAACTTACGCTACAATTAACTTGCATAGGAGAGGAAAAGAAAACCATTTAAGCAACTAAAAATGAAAACCTTTTATTATTGCAGTCTTATGCTAAAAGGTTAAAAGACATTATTTAGTAAGATAAGAATTTAGTACGCCCCATGCTTCATCTTTTCCGTGTCCTGTTTCAGATGAGAAGAGAACGATCTTATCGCTCTTGTCCATGTTTAATGTTTCCTTGACTACTTTTTTATGCTTGTCCCATTTTCCTTTTGGAATCTTGTCACTCTTTGTTGCCACTACGATAACAGGAAGCTCATGATATTTTAACCAATCGTACATTAAAACATCGTCTTTTGATGGAGCATGTCTCAGGTCAACAAGTTGAACAACTGCTTTTAACTGATCGCGTTCAACGAGATACTGTTCGATCATCTTTCCCCAAGCTTCTCGTTCTGTTTTTGATACTTTAGCAAAGCCGTAACCAGGCACATCCACAAAATAAAAACTTTCATTTAAGATATAGAAGTTTAACGTTTGGGTTTTTCCTGGTTTTGAAGATGTACGAGCTAAATTTTTACGATGAATCATCTTGTTGATAAAAGACGATTTTCCTACATTCGAGCGGCCGGCAAGAGCAATCTCCGGAAGATTACCTTCCGGATATTGCTTCGGTCCGACTGCTGAAATTACGATTTCTGCTGTATTTACTTTCACTTTCCATCACCTGCTAATGCAACTTTTAATACCTCATCTAAATGAGATACGGTTATAAAAGATAATCCCTCTTTTACTGATTGTGGAATATCCTCAATGTCTTTTTCATTTTCTTTCGGAAGAATGATTGTTTTGATCCCTGCTCTGTGCGCACTTAATGATTTTTCTTTCAAACCACCAATAGGCAACACACGTCCACGTAACGTGATCTCACCGGTCATCCCTACATCTTTTCTAACTGGCTTTTTCGTTAGTGCTGATACTAAAGCAGTAGCGATCGTTATTCCTGCTGAAGGACCATCCTTTGGTGTCGCACCTTCAGGAACATGTATATGAATATCCGTTTTCTCATAGAAATCATGATCGATTCCTAACTCTTCCACCTTGGTTCGAACGTAACTTAATGCAGCTTGAGCAGATTCCTTCATCACATCACCTAACTTTCCGGTTAAGATCAGTTTACCCTTACCAGGTGATAATGCCACCTCAATAGAAAGAGTGTCTCCCCCAGCTGTCGTATAAGCTAACCCTGTCGCTGCACCGATTTGGTCTTCAAGTTCTGCTTGACCATAACGGAAACGAGGCTTACCTAAGTAATCTTCAAGGTTTTTAGCAGAAAGTACAACCTTTTTCTTTTCAGCTGAAACAATCTGTTTGGCAGCTTTTCTGCATAATCCTGCAATTTGACGCTCAAGATTACGCACACCCGCTTCACGTGTATAATTGCGGACGAGCTTTAGGATGGAATCATCTTTAAACTGAATTTGGCTTTTCTTTAATCCATGTTCTTTCAGTTGTTTTGGAATCAAATGATTCTTAGAGATATGGAGCTTTTCAACCTCTGTATATCCTGCGATCGAAATAACTTCCATTCTATCTAATAACGGACCTGGGATTGTCGAAAGAGAATTGGCTGTTGTTACAAACATGACTTTCGATAGATCATATGGCTCTTCGATATAGTGATCGCTAAACGTGCTGTTCTGTTCGGGATCAAGCACTTCAAGCATCGCAGAAGAAGGATCACCTCTAAAATCACTAGACATCTTATCGATCTCATCAAGTAAGAACACAGGATTAATCGTCCCTGCTTTCTTCATCCCTTGAATCAAACGACCTGGCATTGCTCCCACATACGTTCTTCGATGTCCTCTGATCTCAGCCTCATCTCTTACACCACCAAGAGAGATGCGTACAAAATTTCTACCGATAGCACGTGCGATCGATCTTGCTAATGATGTTTTACCAACACCCGGTGGTCCAACTAAACAAAGAATCGGTCCTTTTAGTGAATTTGTCAGCTTTTGAACGGCCAGGTATTCTAAAACTCTGTCCTTCACTTTTTCAAGGCCGTAATGATCCTCATTAAGGACCGTCTCTGCATGAGGAATATCTAAGTTATCAATCGTCTCTTGTTTCCATGGAAGATTAACAAGCCACTCGATATATGTTCTAATAACAGAACTCTCAGCTGAAGAGTTCGGCATCTTTTCATAGCGGTCGAGTTCTTTTTTTGCAAGCTCCATGACCGACTCAGGCATGTCAGATGATTCAATACGTTCTTTGAGCGTACTCACTTCACCAACTTTGCCTTCTTTATCACCAAGCTCTTTTTGGATGGCTTTCATTTGTTCGCGCAGATAATATTCTTTCTGCGTTTTCTCCATCGCTTTTTTTACGCGTTGGCCAATTTTCTTTTCAAGACCTAGCACTTCTTTTTCATTGTTTAAAAGGTCCAGCAAGTATTCAAGTCTTTCTTTAACATCAAAGATCTCAAGGATCTTTTGTTTTTCTTTAATCTTCAGAGAAAGATGTGAAGAAATAACATCAGCCAAACGGCCTGGTTCAGTAATATCTTGAACAGAAGCAAGCGTTTCAGGTGTTACTTTTTTGGATAGGTTTATGTATTGTTCGAATTGAGCCAGAACTGCTCTCATGAGAGCTACTGTTTCAGCTTCTTTCACTTCAATATCATCCGTTAGTTCCACTTCTACTTCCACATGGGTTTTTTCATCCATGAAAGAAGTAATCTTACCGCGTTTAATTCCTTCTACGAGTACTCTTATCGTGCCATTCGGCAGCTTGAGCATCTGATTTACTTTTGACAACGTTCCTACATGATAAATTTCCTCTTGTCCTGGATCTTCAATAGAAACCTCTTTTTGTGTAGATAGAAAGATCATCTGATCATCAAGCATCACTTTTTCAAGTGCCTGAATTGATTTTTCTCTTCCTACATCTAAATGAAGTACCATTGTTGGATAAACCAACAATCCGCGAAGAGGGAGGAGCGGAAGAACTCGTTTTTCCCCCATTAAAAACACCTCCGAAAACTGCTATGTAATCATTAATTATATGCTTAGTCTTTGTACAATTCTACCGATAATGCTCAACTTTGTCTAATGTAAGCTTCGGATTGTAAGAAAACGCCTATTAATACGTTCTTCATTGCTAAATAAACACGCAATACACACAATAATGGAACAAAAAGAAACTCCCTACTTCTCCTTATACAGAAGAAGGAGGGGAGTTTAAGGCTGTAGATGCAGGGATCGATTGCTCTTCAGCGTTATCTAAAAACGCGTGTTGAAACACTTCTGAAAGTTTTTTTACAGGAATGATCTCTACGTCTTCGATCGTATCAAAAATCTTTTGGTTGTTCTCAAACGGGATAAGCACACGTTTCGCACCAGCATCTTTTGCAGCTAGTATCTTCGCCATCACACCACCGACAGGTTTCACTTTTCCATGGATGCTGATTTCTCCAGTCATTGCAATTTCGTGGTCTATTTTAATGTTGTGAATAGCTGAGTAGATAGAGGAAGCGATCGCGATACCCGCTGATGGACCATCCACTGGACCACCACCTGGAAAGTTCACGTGGATATCATACATAGACGCATCTACACCCATGTATCGAAGCACGGTTATCACGTTTTCCACTGAACCTTTTGCCATACTTTTTCTTCGTATCGACTTAGATTGATTCCCGATACTCTCTTCTTCAGCTATACCCGTTATCGTAATAGAACCTTGTTTCTTTGCGGGTAATACGGTCGTTTCAATCTCTAACAGAGCTCCGCTTGTTGGACCATATACAGCCAGACCATTCACGAGGCCGACCTTTGGTTTGAAACCAATTTTCCTCTCAGGTCTTGGAGCCATCCTGCTTGAGTGAGTAACCCATTCCACATCACTCTTTGTAATGTTCTTACGTTGTTCAGTGATGGCAAGACCCGCTGCGATTTGGATCATATTTACGGCTTCACGACCATTTCGAGCATACTGAGCCATATATTTTAACGATTCTTCATCGATTCCTAACTGAATTTTATCAGCTGCTCTCTTAGCGATCTGTTCGATTTCAGCTGGCTGTAACTCTCTAAAGAACACCTCTAAACATCTAGAACGTATAGCAGGAGGTATCTCTTCTGGCATACGAGTAGTGGCTCCGATCATACGGAAATCTGCAGGCAGACCGTTTTGGAATATATCATGAATATGATGCGGTATGTTTGTGTTCTCTTCGGAATAATACGCACTTTCTAAAAAAACCTTTCGATCTTCTAATACTTTTAACAATTTGTTCATCTGAATAGGATGGAGTTCACCGATCTCATCAATAAAAAGAACGCCGCCATGTGCATTCGTAACAGCCCCTTGCTTTGGCTGAGGAATGCCTGCTTGCCCCATAGCTCCAGCACCTTGGTAGATTGGATCATGTACTGAACCAATCAATGGATCGGCGATTCCTCGTTCATCAAAACGAGCTGTCGTAGCATCGAGTTCTACAAAAACAGCTGTCGAACGGAAAGGAGATGTTTGATTCCGCTTCGCTTCTTCTAATACTAATCGAGCTGCAGCTGTTTTCCCGACTCCTGGAGGACCGTAGACGATAACATGTTGTGGATTTGGTCCACACAACGCAGCTTTTAATGCTTTTATACCATCTTCTTGTCCGATGATATCTTCAAATTTCCCAGGTCTTACACGTTCAGAAAGAGGTTCTGATAATGAGATCGAACGCATTCTTCTTAATTGTTCCATCTCTTTTCTTGATTCTTTATCCACACTCACTTTTTGAGAACGTTGGTTACGTAGTAAGTTCCAAAAATATAGCCCAATAATAATCCCAAAGAATAATTGAATAAGTAATGCTATGCCAGTCCAGTTCATTGTTTTTCCTCCCGGTACCTATGTAGTGATAATCATAGTATCTCCGAGGAGGTGATGAACTAAACGGTCAACCTTTTAAAAAGACAATTTCACATACTACGGTAATTTGAAAGTAGTTGATTTCCACTCCAGGTCGCTCGCGTTCCATGGGGCGTGCGGTGAGCCTCCTGCCACTTTGTGCCGTTAGGAGTCTCCACCTGACCGCTTCAATGAAGTATTCTTGCTCCTGCGTCTAAAAGTAAACTCTACCCTGCCAGTTTCCTCGTCGCATGCCTAGCGAGCAGCTGCTCAAGTGGTAGGCACGCACCTTGCTCTTCAATCAACCTGTAAGTAAGCAAAAATATCCAAAAGCAAAAAACTTATAGAAAACAGTCTAGTAAAAGCCTTCAACACAAACTTTTCCTGACTTGGTTTAGCCCAAACAAAAAGACCAGCATACGCTGGTCTCAAAATTAAGCACTCTCTTTTGGAGTTTCTTTTGATTGTTCGATAACCGTACCATCTTCTAACTCAAGAGTTGGTGGTACTTTGTCAGAGATCGTTTCTTTCGTTACGATACATTTAACAACATCTTCACGAGAAGGCAGCTCAAACATTACGTCAAGCATAACTCCTTCGATGATCGAACGAAGTCCACGTGCACCTGTTTTACGTTCGATAGCTTGAGCAGAAATTTCCCGAAGAGCTTCGTCCGTAAATTCTAGTTCGACACCGTCAATATCCAATAACTTTTGATATTGTTTTACAAGTGCGTTCTTAGGTTTTGTTAAGATTTCGATCAACGCTTCCTCATCAAGAGGATTCAGGTTTGAAATAACCGGCAAACGACCGATAAATTCAGGAATCAAACCAAAGCGAAGTAAATCTTCAGGAAGAACTTTAGATAAGTATTCTCCCGCTTTTAAGTCAGCTTGTTTCGTTTCAGAACTGAACCCAATCACTTTCTTACCAAGTCGGCGTTTGATGATTTGTTCAATACCATCAAATGCTCCACCACAAATGAACAGAATGTTTGTCGTGTCGATTTGGATGAACTCTTGGTGAGGATGCTTTCTTCCTCCTTGTGGCGGCACGCTAGCTACTGTACCCTCAAGGATTTTTAGAAGAGCCTGCTGAACGCCTTCACCAGAAACATCTCTTGTGATAGAAGGGTTTTCGGATTTACGTGCAATCTTATCGATCTCATCGATATAGATGATACCCTTTTCTGCTTTCTCAACATCATAATCTGCAGACTGAATCAATTTAAGGAGAATGTTCTCTACATCCTCACCTACGTATCCAGCTTCAGTTAAAGATGTAGCATCAGCAATAGCAAACGGTACGTTTAAGATACGAGCCAACGTTTGAGCAAGGAGCGTCTTACCACTACCTGTTGGTCCGATCATTGCAATGTTACTTTTCGCTAGTTCAACTTCATCCGATTTTTGAGTTGAATTTATACGTTTGTAGTGATTGTAAACGGCTACAGAAAGTGATTTCTTAGCCTGAGCTTGACCGATAACATATTCGTCAAGAATTTTACGAATTTCTACTGGTTTTGGTACTTCTTTTAGTTCTACATCCTCTTCTGTACCTAATTCTTCTTCTACGATTTCAGTACAAAGTTCGATACATTCATCACAAATATATACACCTGGTCCAGCAACCAGTTTTCTTACTTGATCTTGTGTTTTACCACAGAAAGAACATTTCAATTGCCCTTTTTCATCATTAAATTTAAACAATGATATCACCCCTAAAACGAGAATATGGATGAAACGCTTGACTAAAATTCAGATAAATTCTGAAGGAAAGTCTGATTATCTTTTCTACTACTTTAAGCATTCCGTTGATTATAATGGATTGTATCACACTTCCATAATAAAACGGAAATAATAACGCTTAATAAATATGTATGGTAATGCTCTATATAAGTATGAACAATACCGGAAGATTTAAAACCTATATTTCAGATAGGATGTGTATTTTAAATAGAAATTTTATATGTATGGCAAAACAAGGCACGATACATAAGGATCGCGCCTTGTTTTAATTTATGAACTTATTTAATTATTGATTAAACAGTTTTGCTGTTTTCCACAAGAAAGTCGATTGCTTTACGTACTTTCAAGTCAGCTGCTACTGCATCATTTCCGCCTTGCATAGCAAGCATCTGTTTGATTTGTTCTACTTCCATTTGGTACATTTCAGCCATCTTGCTAAGTTCAGCATCGATTTCTTCTTCAGAAACTTCAATGTTTTCAGCTTCAACGATCGCTTCAAGTACTAGGTTAGTACGAACGCGTTTTCCAGCATCTTCTTTCATTTGCTCACGAAGTGCTTCTTCGCTTGTACCAGAGAACTGGTAGTATAGATCAAGGTTCATACCTTGCATTTGAAGACGTTGGCCAAATTCTTGAACCATGCGGTCAAGCTCTGTGTTTACCATTGCTTCAGGAATGTCGATTTCTGCATTCTCAGATGCTTTTTCGATTACTGTTTCACGAGTTTTGTTTTCAGCTTCTTGCTTTTTGCTCTCTTCAAGCTTTGTGCGAAGTTCTTTTTTCAGATCTTCTAATGTTTCAGCATCGCCTTCAGCTTCTTTAGCGAACTCGTCATTAAGTTCTGGAAGTTGTTTAGCTTTGATGTCGTGGATGCTTACTTTGAAAACAGCAGGCTTACCAGCTAGTTCTTCAGCATGGTACTCTTCAGGGAAGTTAACGTTAACTTCTTTTTCAGCGCCAGCTTTTTCACCAACTAATTGCTCCTCAAAACCTGGGATGAAAGATCCAGATCCGATTTCAAGAGAATAATTCTCAGCTTTTCCACCTTCGAAAGCTTCGCCATCAACGAATCCTTCGAAATCGATGTTTACAGTATCGCCGTTCTCAACAGTACCCTCTTCTTTAACTACAAGCTCAGCTTGTTGTTCTTGAAGAGAAGTAAGTTCGTTTTGAACATCTTCGTCTGTAACTTCAGTTTCAGTCTTCTCAACTTCAAGACCTTTGTAATCACCAAGTTTAACTTCTGGCTTAACGATTACTTTAGCTGTGAAAACAAGGTTGCTTCCTTGTTCCATTTTTTCGATGTCAACTTCTGGACGATCAACTGGCTCGATACCAGCTTCTTGTACAGCGTCTCCATATGCTTTAGGCAATAGGATATCTAGAGCGTCTTGGTAAAGAGACTCTACTCCAAAACGTTGTTCAAAAAGTCTACGAGGCATTTTCCCTTTACGGAATCCTGGTACGTTTACTTGTTTTACAACTTTTTTGAACGCTTGGTCAAGCGCTGTATCTACTTCAGTTGCCTCAACTTCTACCGTTAAGACACCTTGATTACCTTCTAACTTTTCCCATTTAGCAGTCATTAAATGTTCCCTCCAACATCGGTATTTCCATAACTATCATATAGATTACAACCATTCCATTATAGCATAGACGTTTTGTATTTCAACAAGTTACATCACTTTCTCATTAAGTCTGCATATAAAATCTTTCCAATTCGACGAGAACCTTTACTGCTTTCTGTAATTCATCATCTTCTTGATCCATTTCTTCTTCCATTCCACAGAGAATATTTGCAGCCATAACAGTTGCCTCAAACCATAGGATCTTATTTTCGGGAGTCGGAGAGAAAGGATATAGCGCGAGTGAATAATCCTTCCACACGGCGAGTGCGATCTCGAGTAGTGATGGGTTCTCTTGCTCAAGTTCGTCTTTGATCAAAGATCTTACTTCATTATAAAAGTGATTCTCATTTAAATCCGTTAGGTTTGCGATGTCCACTTCAGTGAGTTGTCCGTATTTCTCTATCTTTACGATTTTATCTACTTGGTTTTCTTTTAGGTATTGCAGGATTAAGCTTTTTACAGCCGGATGTTTTTTTTCATCTATTAAAAAAGACTCAAACATCGGGATGACCATATCGGGTCCGAGGCGCTTCAACTGTTGTACAGCCATCCACTGCGAGTCTGCCTGATCGCTAGCAAGCATCTCTTTTAACGCTTGAAAATCAGGACTAGCTGGAGGTGTTGTTGGAAGTTCTGGATCTTTCTTCACTTCAGGAACACCTTCCTGCTCAATTACTTTACGGCTGAACTGGAGAAGCTGATAAAACGTTTCGGCTTTGTCTGCAGGAATCTTTTGCTCTTCAAGAACAGCTTCGATCACGGAAACAACGGCTATGTATTCTGATAACTGAACTAATATACTTAAATAAATTTGAAGTACGTCGTAATATTCTCCGATCCCTTCTTTAAGCATACGGTCGCATCTTTGTTTGGCTTCGTGTAAGCGTCCTAATTCAACCAAACTTAAAACAAGCCCAAGGTTGCCTTGTGCATGCATTGGATCTGCATGAAGCAGTTGTTCAAAACACGATAAAGATTCGTCGTATTTTTTACTTTTTAAAGAATCCATTCCTTTTTCTAAAAGACGTCCATTTAAGTTAGGAAACCGAACGATATTGTTTTTGTTGTTCTTTTCGTTAGTCATCACAACTCTCCGCTTCCATTAATATTTGACTAAAGAATAGCAGTTTCGCCAGATGAACTCAAGATAACTAAGAAGTTATAACTCAGAATTCGTTAACACGCTGTTCAAAAAAACAAAAAGGCTCACTCAAAAGATTTCTCTTCTGAGCAAGCCCCAATTATTAACTAATTCTTTTTAAGTTCACTTTATCGGCCATCCCTTTATATAATGACCATTTAATAGGATCTACATTACCACCACTAATGATAAGACCTACTTGTTGATCGAGCGCAAGACGACTATGGAACATTACGGCGGCTAAACTAGCAGCACCCGCTCCCTCTACGACCACCTTTTCACGCTCAAGCATAAACATCATCGCATATGCGATCTGTTCTTCTGTCACAGTGACCATTTCATCCACATATTTTGAAATCACAGGAACAGTGATCTCTCCAGGCTTAACTACAGCGATTCCATCCGCGATCGAGGTACAGCGAGTTAACGTTTTTCTTGTAGATCCTGTGTAGGCTTGATAGACAGCACTAGCATTCACCGATTGCACACCTACAACTCGCACATCAGGTCTGATGTACTTTACCGCTAGTGCAATACCAGCCAACAGACCTCCCCCTCCTACAGGTACAACAATCGTTTTTAATTCAGGTTTTTGCTGCAACATCTCAAGAGCAACGGTGCTTTGTCCCGCGATCACATCGTAATCATCAAAGGGATGAACAAAGACGCCTCCGCTTTTTTCTTCTTCTCTTTTGGCTGCTTCATAAGCTGCTTGATAGTTGTCGCCTTCTAAAACGATATCCGCTCCATAAGATCTTACAGCGTCTACCTTGGAAAGAGGTGCATTTTCCGGCATGAAGATTTTAGAATTTATTCCACGAAGTGAACAGGAGAGTGCCAGTCCTTGTGCATGGTTTCCAGCTGACGCAGCGATCACACCTCTCGCGCTGTCTAGTTCGTTTAATGTAGAAACTTTGTAATAAGCACCTCGTAATTTAAACGAACCCGTTTTCTGTAGATTCTCAAGCTTCATATACACCTTTCCACCGGTCCACTTGTTAAGAGTTGTTGATTGTTTAAGAGGCGTACGGTGTGCGATTTTTGAAACTTCTTCCAAAGCGTGAAATAAACGTTCTGCTGTGATCGTTAAATCCCCATTATCCGTTCACAATCCTTTCATCTTCATATTTTTTAATGGAAGCTTCTTGTTGAAGTGTAATTGATATTTCATCCCATCCGTTAAGAAGCATCTTTTTCCAGTACGGATCAAATTCAAAGTGAAATACCTCTCCTTTTTCGTTCTCTACCTGTTGTTGATCAAGATCGACTCTCAACGTTCGTATGAGCTTTCCAGACATCTCTTTTTGTAGGGTTTTAATCTCATCCTTCGAGAGACGGATCGGTAAGATGCCATTTTTCACACAGTTGTTAAAGAAGATATCCGCAAAGCTTTCAGCGATAATCACTTGAAACCCGTAATCTTTTAAGGCCCAAGGCGCATGCTCTCTGGAAGACCCACAACCAAAATTTTTCCCTGTAACTAATATTGAAGCTTCTTTCGTTTCTGGCGAATTCAGTTCAAAATTTTCGTTTTCCTCTCCATTAGAATGATATCTCCAATCAAAGAACAAAAACTCACCGTACCCTGCTTTATCAATCTTTTTCAGAAATTGCTTTGGAATGATCTGATCTGTATCCACATGATCTCTGTCTAAGACTGCAGCACTGCCTGAATGTGTTTTAAACCCCGGCATAACGATCTACCTCCTGTTCTTTTTTAGGAAGTATAGAACGAACATCAGTGAATTTACCCTCTAAAGCTGCAGCTGCAGCCATGATCGGACTAACTAGGTGTGTCCTCGCACCTTTTCCTTGCCTGCCAGCAAAGTTACGGTTTGAGGTAGAAGCACATCTTTCGCCCTCTGGAACAATGTCATCATTCATCCCCAAACACATCGAACATCCCGATTCACGCCATTCGAACCCTGCATCTATAAACATCTGATGCAACCCAAGGTTCTCTGCTTCTTTTTTTACAGCTTGTGATCCTGGAACTATGATTGCACGGACTTCCGGATGTACCTTTTTGCCTTCAACAACTTTAGAAGCTTGGAGTAGGTCACTAAGTCTTGAATTTGTGCAAGATCCAATAAACACGTGCTGAACAGGGATATCTTCTATTTTTTCATTTCCATTAAAACCCATGTATTGAAGTGCGTTTTTCAACGATTGCTTCTCTTCGGCAGAGGGAGAACTATCCTCTGCAGGAATCACTCCACTGATCGGCAAACACATGGACGGGGTCGTTCCCCATGTAACCATTGGTTCGATCTCGGACGCATCAATCTCAATCGTTTGATCAAATGTAGCATTCTCATCACTTCTAAGCTCTCTCCATCTCTTACAACTTTCCAGAAATTCTTGATCCTTTGGAGCATAGCGCTTACCTGATATATAGGAAAAGGTAACATCATCAGGAGAAACGACCGATGCTTTCGCTCCAGCCTCTATAGACATGTTACAAAGCGTCATTCGTTCTTCCATCGAAAATTTTCTAACCGTGCTACCAGAAAACTCAATAATATAACCTGTACCAACATTCGTTCCAAATTTCGCTATAAACCATAAGATGACGTCTTTCGCTGTAACACCAAATCCTAACTCACCATCAATCTTAACGTTCATCTGTTTTGGTTTATTCTGCCACAGCGTTTGTGTAGCAAGAACGTGTTCAACCTCGCTTGTTCCGATCCCAAAAGAGAGGGCGCCGAAAGCGCCATGCGTGGAGGTGTGACTATCTCCACAGACGATCGTTTTGCCTGGCAGTGTCAACCCAAGTTCCGGTCCAATAACGTGAACGATTCCTTGTTGTCCGGAGTTCAATCCCTCAAGTTGGATACCGAATTCCTCGCAGTTTTTTTCAAGCGTTTGAACTTGTAAACGTGACGTTTCGTCTTTAATATTGAACCGATTGATCGTCGGAATGTTATGATCCATCGTGGCAAAACATAGATCCGGTCGTCTGACGGTTCTATTTTTTTCTCTTAGCCCAGCAAACGCTTGTGGTGATGTCACTTCATGAATGAGGTGCAGATCAATGTAGAGAAGATCTGGTTTATTTTCTTCTTTTACGACAATATGACGATCCCAAAGTTTATCAATTATTGTTTTACTCACAGAAATCTACCTCCCTACACATAAACCTCTAGAAGAGTCGCACTTGTTGAATCTTCCAACATTCTAAAATGAATTTGATTGACCATTTCTTTCGTAGATACTAAAGTACCACTATCACCATATATATCTCCTGTACGATAACCTGCCTGCAGCGTTTCAAAAACGGCAAGTTCAACGGCCACGGCTTCTTTTTCAAGTTGGAAGGAATGACGAAGCATCATCGCGACACTGAGGATCATCCCGATCGGATTCGCTTTACCGCTTCCAGCGATATCAGGTGCTGATCCATGTATAGGCTCATATAGACCAGGACCGTTTTCACTAAGTGATGCAGAAGGCATCATCCCTAACGAACCCGTAAGAACAGAAGCTTCATCAGACAATATATCTCCAAACATATTTTCAGTAACGACCACATCAAAACTTGTAGGATTACTGATCATCCTCATGGCAGCATAATCTACAAGCAAGTTCTCCGTTTCAACGTTTGGATATTTTTTAGCTACGTCCTCTACGATTTCTCTCCACAATTTGCTCGTTTCAAGAACGTTTGCCTTATCAACGGAGGTTACTTTTCTTCTTCGAGAAGAAGCTAACTCGAACGCTTTTTCAACGATTCTCGTTATCTCCTCGCGCGTATACGACAATGTATCTACCGCACAATTTTCATTCCGTTCTTTCGGCTCTGAAAAATAGATCCCACCGGTCAGTTCGCGAACAAATACAAAGTCAGCACCTTTTACCTTGTTTGATTTAAGAGGTGATAGATGTTCTAGACCAGGATAAACATGAACAGGTCTTACGTTCGCAAACACGTTCATCTCTTTTCGTAAAGCGAGTAACCCTTGTTCAGGTCGAACATCTCCTTTATCCCATTTTGGTCCACCAACCGCTCCGAGCAGAACAGCATCGCTGTCCTTGCAAGTTTTTAGCGTGGCATCTGGGATAGGAGTACCTTCCTGGTCAATAGCAGCACCTCCAAATACTTGTTCAATCGTCTCAAATTCATGACCAAACCGCGTTGCTACACCGTCTAACACTTGTAGAGCACCCTTGATCACTTCCGGACCGATCCCATCTCCAGGCAAAACTGCTATTCTCTTTTTCATCTAACATCCCTCCTAAATTTAGATACTCATTGCTTCATAGCTCTTCTTTTCATCATGAAGCTGAAGCTTATTATAGGCGTGCACATAAGCTTTAGCTGACGCTTCCAAAACATCTTGAGCTGTTCCGCTTCCGTTGATCTCATGGCCATCACTATCGATTCGAACAAACACTTGAGCGAGAGCATCACGCCCAGCTCCCACTGATTGAATTCGATAATCATTCAGCTTGATCGAAGAAGGAAGCATCTTTCCAAGCGTATTGTAGATCGCTTCGACACTACCTGAACCAGTTGCAGCATCTTGAATCAGCTTTCCGCCTGGAGTTAATAATCTTAACGTGGCAGTAGGAATCTGATTCGTACCATAGTTCACTTGAATATCTTTCAATTGATACAACGGCACTTCAGGTTGTATTTTATGGTCGATGAGTAGAGCGAAGATATCTTCTTCTGTCATCTCTTTTTTCTTATCAGCCAGTTGTTTAAAATCTTCAAAAAGTGCCTTGATTTTGTTTTCATCTGGATGTAAACCTAACTTATGCAAGTAATCTTTAAACGCGTGACCCCCAGAATGCTTGCCGAGCACGAGTTGGTTAGAAGGAACCCCTACAAGTTCAGGTGTAATGATCTCGTATGTCGATTTTTCTTTTAAAACACCGTCTTGATGTATTCCTGACTCATGTGCAAAAGCATTTTTCCCTACAACAGCCTTATTTGGGGGAACAGCAATTCCCGTTAGCCTGCTAACAAGCTGACTCGTACGACTGATTTCATTTAGCTTTAATCGTGTTTTCGCTTGATAAAAATCTTCACGGATCGCTAAAGCTACGGCTATCTCTTCTAACGATGCATTTCCCGCCCTTTCGCCGATTCCGTTGATCGTACATTCAACTTGGTTCGCTCCATGCTCGATCGCTGATAAAGAATTAGCAACAGCCATTCCTAAATCATCGTGGCAGTGAGCAGAAAGAATAGCTTTTTCGATGTTAGGTACATGGTTTAATAGATAACGAAAGATTCTGCCGTATTCCTCAGGATTCGTAAAACCAACCGTGTCTGGTATATTAATGACCGTTGCTCCAGCATCGATTACTTTCTCAACAATGCGTGATAAAAAGTTAAGGTCTGACCGGCATGCATCTTCTGCAGACCATTGCACGACAGGAAATTTTTGTCGTGCATATTTGACTGCACCAACCGCTGCCTCAACGACTTGGTCTGGTGTTTTCTTTAACTTGTATGTCATGTGGATGGGGGATGTTGCTAGAAAGACATGCAGCCTTGGCTCAGCAGAATCTTTCAAAGCTTCCCACGCATAATCGATATCTGATGTATTTGAACGAGCCAAAGCGGTAACGGTTGAATTTTTTACGATCGACGCTACTTTTTTCACAGCTTCAAGATCACCTTTGGATGCAGCCGGAAATCCCGCTTCCATGACATCGACCCCAAGCATTTCTAGTCTTTTAGCAATCTCAATTTTTTCTGCTGTGTTTAGATTGACCCCTGCTGTTTGTTCTCCATCACGCAAAGTCGTGTCAAAGATTTCAATTTTTCGCACTAGCAACGGCCTCCTTTTTTTGTTTTGATTTTACGAATGGCATCATTGCTCGAAGTTCCCTCCCTACTTTTTCAATCGGATGGTTCTTCTCTTGGTTGTTCACCACATGGAATACAGGTCGATTCGCTTGATTCTCTAAAATCCAACCCTTAGCAAACTCTCCCGATTGAACATCTTTCAGAACGGATTTCATTGATTCTTTCACTCTTTCATCGATTACGCGCGGTCCCGATTGGAAGTCTCCCCATTGAGCCGTATCTGAGATTGAATATCTCATTCCCTCTAGACCACCTTCATACATGAGGTCAACAATTAATTTTAATTCGTGCAAACATTCAAAATAAGCAACTTCCGGTTGATATCCTGCTTCTGTTAGTGTTTCAAATCCGGCTTTTACAAGTGACGACAGTCCACCACATAACACCGCCTGTTCACCAAAAAGGTCTGTTTCCGTTTCTTCTTGGAAAGTCGTTTCAAGCACTCCAGCTCTAGCAGAACCAATTCCTTTAGCATAGCTAAGCGCCGTTTCTCTAGCAGTGCCTGTAGCATCTTGGTATACCGCGAAAAGTGCTGGTACTCCTTCACCTGATTCAAATGTACGACGAACAAGATGACCTGGACCTTTAGGAGCGACTAAGAATACATCCACATCTTGAGGTGGTACCACTTGATGATAGTGAACGTTGAACCCATGAGCAAAAACGAGTGCATTGCCCGGAGAAAGTTCAGGTAGAATTTCATTTCTGTAAACTTCAGGCTGCCTCTCATCTGGTAATAGGACCATTACCACTTCCGCAAGTCTAGCCGCTTCACGAACAGGATAGACTTCAAATCCATCTTTAACTGCTTCGTCAAAAGAACGTCCCTCTCGAACACCAACTACAACATCATAGCCGCTATCCTTTAGATTTAAAGCATGAGCATGCCCTTGAGAACCATAACCTACTACCGCAACCTTCTTATTCTTTAATACATCGTTAGAAAGATCGTTTTCGTAATATACTTTTGCCATGTTCATCATTCTCCTTTACATAATAGAATAGGGGTGAAACTCAAGTACTTTCTTTTGTGTTCCGCGAGGGATAGCGGTAACACCTGTCCTTGAAATTTCTTTAATACCATATGGACGGAGCAGTTCGATCAACGCATCGATCTTTTCACCGTCTCCCGTTACTTCAAGCGTTACGTTTTCGAGCGAAACATCAAGCACGGTCGCTCGAAATGGCTCGATCAGCATTTTAATCTCGCTTCGCGTATCAGGTGTTGTAAGAACTTTGATGAGAGCAAGTTCTCTAGAGACAAGAGACATGTTTGTCAGATCCCGAACTTTTAGGATATTAATCTGTTTATGAAGCTGTTTTACAAGTTGTTCAGCTTTACGATCATCTTCTACCCAAACGGTTAGTGTTACTTTAGAAACGGCTGGATCTTCTGTATGTCCGACCGTAATGTTCTCTATATTGAATTGGCGTTTTGTCAGCAATCCGGTCAAACGATTCAATACGCCACTTTCGTTTAGAACCGTCGCTGAAATGATCCGTCTCATCCCCTCACTCCAATCATTTCATGTAGTCCTTTTCCTGGAGCAATCATCGGATAGACATTCTCATCAGCTGTAACTACACAATCGAGAACAAATGGTTTTTTCGACGCAAGAGCTAGTGTCAGAGCTTCTCTTACATCACTTTCTGTTTCAGCGCGTTTCCCATCAATTCCGTATGCGGATGCTAGCTTGATAAAATCAGGTTGGATATCAAGTAGCGAGTGTGAGAATCGCTTTTCATAGAATATTTCTTGCCACTGTCTTACCATCCCAAGAGATTTATTGTTCACAATGACTACGATGACAGGTAGCTCCCAATCTTGGAGAACTCCAAGTTCTTGAAGCGTCATCTGAAACCCGCCATCTCCAACAACTGCTATTACCGGAAGCTCCGGCTTTCCAACTTTCGCTCCGATTGCTGCAGGAAATCCAAATCCCATCGTTCCAAGTCCTCCAGACGTTATCCATCTGTTTGGTTCTAAAAATGTATAATATTGAGCTGCCCACATTTGATGCTGTCCTACATCAGTTGAAACGATGGCTTCTCCTTTCGTAACATCATGAAGAATCTGCATTAATTTTTGCGGCTTCAATTCTGATACATCTGTCTTATACGTAAGAGGAAACTCACTCTTAAACTGCGTCAGTTGACTGATCCAATCGCTATAGTCCCCTTTATCACCTCTTGTTTGATTGAGTGCAGATAGGGTCTCTTTCGCACACCCCACGATAGGAATCTCAGTAGGAACATTTTTTCCGATCTCAGCTGGATCAATATCGATATGCGCAACCACTGCTCTTTTAGCAAAATGATCTAGGTTACCTGTTAACCTGTCATCAAACCTAGCTCCAACGCCTATTAAAAGATCGCAGTCATATAGAGCCATATTGCTTGCATAAGTTCCATGCATTCCTGCCATTCCCAAGCAAAGCGGGTGTTCAGCAGGAAATCCACCAAGACCTAAAAGGGTTTGAGCAACCGGTATCTGGTGATATTCCGCGAATACGAGTAACTCCTTTTCAGCACTTGCTGCCAATACCCCAGCACCTGTTAAGAGAACAGGTCTTTTCGCTTGCAACAAAGCTTCATTCAATCTTTTCACTTGAAGGATATTAGGTTTTAAAGTTGGTTGGTAACCTGGAAGGTAAATAGCCGAAACCTCTTTAACTTCAGCAGTTCTAACGGCAACATCTTTCGGTATATCGATTAGAACCGGACCTTTCCTTCCGGTGTTTGCTATATGAAAAGCTTCTTTCATGATTCTCGGCAGGTCTTCTGCCCGCTGGACTTGATAATTATGTTTCGTGATCGGCATGGTGATCCCGACGATGTCTGCTTCTTGAAAAGCATCCGTTCCGATTACTGTCGTCGCTACCTGCCCGGTGAAGATTACAAGAGGAATAGAATCGATCATCGCATCCGCGATACCTGTAACAAGGTTAGTAGCACCTGGTCCTGATGTAGCTAACACTACACCTGGTTTGCCAGTTACCCTTGCATAACCTTGTGCAGCATGAATGGCTCCTTGTTCATGTCTCGTTAGAACATGTTTCATCTCTGATTTGTAAAGGGCATCATAGATTGGAAGTACAGCACCTCCGGGATAACCAAACAAAACTTCAACATTCTCATTCTGCAACCCTTGAATAAATAGTTCAGCACCAGAGACTAATGAAGTTTCGACTGATTTATTCTCAGCCACCCAACTGGCCTTCATTTTCATTCCTCCTTTTACTTCGAACCTTTATTTGGAAAAAGATTATTCACACATCTGTTGTTGCTCTTGCAAAACCAATAAAAAAAACTCCTCCACCCAAATGGACAGGTCAATCCTATCCAAAGGGGTGAAAAAGTTCATTTTTTCCACGGTACCACCCTTATTCACAGTACTTGCTGACACACGCAAGAACTGCCTCAAGACGAAATTATCGTCATTTGATAACAAGCGACAAATAATGGTCTTACCGCTTGGCCCTTCCTACTAAGAAACGTTCAAAAGGACACTCAGGAGGGATGTCCTGGTATTAGGGATAACCGGTTCACAGCAACCACCGGCTCTCTGTGTATCCCACATCTACCATTGTTCTCCGTCATCGTTTTATTGTTTTAAATTTTTAAGATTCCTCCAGTATTTGCTGATGTTACGAGTGCTGCATAGCGTGCGAGGTAACCTTTTTTAATCTTTGGTTCGGGTTTCACCCAGCCTTCTTTTCTTTCTTTTAAGTCTTCTTCTGTTAATAAAACATGAATCGTTCTATTTACTAGATCTATTAAGATTGGATCACCATTGTTTACGAACGCGATCGGTCCGCCCTGTGCCGCTTCTGGCGAGATGTGACCGATTGAGATACCTCGGGAAGCACCTGAAAATCTCCCATCCGTTATCAGCGCTACTTTTGTGCTCAATCCCCTTCCAGCGATAGCTGAAGTTGGGGAGAGCATCTCCGGCATACCTGGCCCACCCTTCGGTCCTTCATATCGAATGACAACGACATGCCCTTCTCTTACTTCACCGTTATTTATGCCTTCAATCGCTTCTTCTTGGGATTCGTAGACGATTGCTTCGCCTTGAAATGTTTTAATTGAAGGATCAACTGCACCTACTTTAATCACACAACCATCCGGTGCAATGTTTCCATAAAGAATGGATAGACCTCCTACTGGTGAATAAGCCTTATCTCTTCTACGGATAACATCATCATCTAAAATTTCAGCGTGACGCACTCGTTCTTCGAGGGTTTTTCCAGTTATCGTTAACCGGTCGTTATGGATCGCCCCTTCCATTTTGCAAAGTTCATTGATAATCGCACTAACACCACCCGCTCTGTGAACATCTTGCATAGAATAATCCGAAGCAGGACTGATCTTTGATAAATACGGAATGCGTTCTGCGATCTCGTTGATTGATGATAAGTCATAATCAATCTCAGCTTCATTTGCGATGGCAAGCATATGAAGTACGGTATTCGTTGAGCCGCCCATCGCCATGTCTAACGCAAAAGCGTCATCAATTGCTTCTTTCGTGATAATATCTCTAGGTTTTATATCGTTTTTCACAAGATCCATAAGTGATGTCGCAGCCTCTTTGATCAGTTCTTTTCTTTCGTCTGAGGTAGCTACGATCGTACCATTACCCGGTAATGTAATTCCTAGCATCTCCATGATGGAATTCATGCTGTTGGCTGTAAACATACCAGAACAGGATCCACAAGTTGGACAAGCACTCGTTTCAAGTTCTAATAGTTCTTCTCTCGTCATCTTTCCCGCTAAGTGAGAACCTACTCCTTCAAATACCGAGGCAAGGGATAGGGATTTTCCTGCCATAGACTTCCCTGCTTCCATCGGACCACCTGAAACAAACACTGCTGGAACATTCGTCCTTACAGCAGCCATCAACATACCAGGGGTGATTTTGTCACAGTTTGGTATGTAGAAAACCCCGTCGAACCAATGGGCGTTAATCACCGTTTCGGCTGCATCTGCAATGACTTCTCGACTCGGAAGTGAATACCTCATGCCGATATGTCCCATTGCAATACCATCGTCTACACCGATCGTATTAAACTCAAATGGAATTCCACCAGCTTCTCGAATGGCTTCTTTTACCCATTCCCCTACTTTGTTTAGATGCATATGCCCCGGAATAATATCAACATAGGAATTACAAACGCCGATAAAGGGTTTATCCATATCCTCTGGTGCAACTCCCGCTGCGTGGAGAAGACTTCTGTGCGGGGCTCTATCGATTCCTTGTTTGATCATATTACTGCGCATATCTGTAACACTCCTATACTTCTTTTATCCCGCTTGAACGGCTTGATTTGGATATACCTTAACTCCTTCTTCAACTACTTTCTCTCTGAAGGATTTTAAAAGTTTGTTCGTATGTTCACCTGGTGCTCCGTTTCCAATCACTCTTCCATCTACTTTTACTACTGCAATAACTTCAGCAGCAGTTCCAGTAAGGAATACTTCATCTGCTACATAAACATCATGTCTCGTGAATGGTTCTTCAACCATTTTGTAGCCCTGTGCTCGCGCAATTTCAACAATCGCATTTCGAGTAATTCCTTCTAAAGCCCCTAAGTATCCTGGTGGTGTTTTAATGGTGTTCCCTTTGATGATGAACACATTATCCGCAGAACCTTCCGCGACATACCCTTGATCGTTTAGCATCAATGCTTCACTTACACCAGCAAGGCTAGCCTCAATCTTGACTAAGATATTGTTTAGGTAGTTTAGCGATTTAACCTTAGGACTTAATACATCCGGGCGGTTTCTTCTGCTTGCCACCGTTATGATTTCTAAACCTGTTTCATAAAGTTTTTTAGGAAATAGTGCAAGCTGTTCCGCAATGACAATGACTCCAGGTTGGCCGCATGTAAAAGGGTCCAATCCTAAATTTCCTTTTCCTCGTGAAATAACTAATCGAATATAAGCATCACGATATTTATTTTTCTGGAGCGTTTGAACAATGATGTCTGTTAGTTCTTCTTTAGTGTGTGGAATTGTCAGCATAATGGATTGAGCTGATTCGTATAAACGTTGAAGATGTTCTTCTAATCGGTACACATTTCCGTTATAGACTCGAATACCTTCAAACACCCCATCTCCATATAAAAATCCATGATCATAAACTGAGACTTTGGCGTCTTCCTTTAATACGTGCTCACCATTAACATAAACCCATTGCTCCTGCATCGTGATCCTCCTTTACTTGTCCATTTGAATTATTTGAATTTTTTAAAAATAATTTAATAATTGTTGACAATATTACGCCCATCTTATTAAAGAATCAACCACGAATTTTGTATTTTTTAATGAATTCTGACTTTTCAGTTATTTTGCACACGCTTTCATCCCTATGCCCATAAGGTTTTGAAGCTTTAACGCGTCACATTGTAAACATTTTTAAAGCGCTTTCAATAGAAATGAAAAAAACACGCTTGATTTCCTTTAATAGAGGATATCAAGCGTGTCGAAAAGTTGTTTTATGTAAGTATTATGGCGTCCCAGGAGAGATTCGAACTCCCGACCGTACGCTTAGAAGGCGTATGCTCTATCCGGCTGAGCTACTGGGACATATGTATTGGAGCCCCTTTCGCATAGCAATGGCGCTTTCCGCAATTACCATGCGCTGCGGGCACACAGTGATTTGTTCCACCCGTCGACTGTGGATACAAATATATTTTTTATCATGCATTTTAATTGTAAGATCTGTTAACTTTAGATGTAACTTTTCATGGACCATTTGAACGTGAGAAAAACAAATGGAGCGGGTGATGAGAATCGAACTCACGACCAGAGCTTGGAAGGCTCTTGTTTTACCACTAAACTACACCCGCAGACAATTTAGACCTTGTCGCGACGACATAACTAAATATACATGATATCTAAATTATAGTCAACCCATTTTCTCAACTTTTTTATTTTCTTACTGGTTTTTTTTCGAAAGTCTTACTTAACTGATCGATACGTTTACCATCGAATGAATAAAAACTAACTGAAATGCTTCTATCTTCAATTTCTAATAATGCATAACTCTTCTCAAACGAACCTCTAGGCAGCCTGATACTTCCTGGATTGATAAAGATCATTCCCTCACGTTCAAAAGCTTCAGCTATATGTGAATGCCCAAAACAAGCAATGGTTGCTCCTGTCTCCTCTGCTCTGTACGCAAGTGAAAGATAAGACATCTTCACATCGTATAGATGACCATGCGTTATATATATACATGTATCTTCTAACAGTTCAATGGCTTCGTTAGGAAAATCATCCCCTAAATAATCCATATTTCCTTTAACGGTTATAAAACCAGACATCTCTTTCGATGATGTCGAAAGTTCTGAATCGCCACAATGTATCATTAGATCTACATCGTCTTGATAACGTCTCTTCAATGTTTCTAACTCATCTGTTAAACCATGACTATCGCTAACAATTAAGGCTTTTCCCATAAGAGATCCTCCTCATTGATCAGTTTTTTAAGTTTTTCTAAAGCTACAGCTCTATGACTAATTTTATTTTTTTCTTCTTTCGTTAATTCTGCCATGGAACGATTTAATTGAGGAAGAAAGAAGATCGGGTCATACCCAAAACCTTCGGTACCCCGTTTTTCTCTTAAAATCTGACCTTTACATTCTCCCTTTACAACCAGCGTTTCTTTTTGAGGTCTGGCAAAAGCCAAAGCACATACAAACTGAGCATCTCTATGGCTATCTTCAACATCTTGTAGTTCTTCTAGTACTTTTTTCATGTTATCTTCATCACTTTTATGTATTCCTGCATACCTAGCCGAATAAACGCCAGGTCTTCCTTCTAGGGCATTGATTTCTAATCCAGAGTCATCAGCAATAACAGGAATATTCATCTGATTAGAGATGGTTTCTGCCTTTAAAATTGCGTTCTCTTCAAATGTAACGCCTGTTTCTTCAACATCAGGACTTCCTTCAATGTCGTTTAAAGAGAGGATCTCAACTCCAAGGTTTTCAAACATCGATTTGAATTCTTTTGCTTTACCCTTATTTTTCGTAGCAACTAAAATTTTCATTAGGTACGCCTCCGTTTTGTAAAAAGCTTTTCTATAGGTTTTTGATATTACGGTCATTTGGTGAAACGGCTTCAACAATCAAGTTTCCCGCATGCCCCGCCGAAGTCGAAGCACCTGAAACGGAAATGAACTACTTTCAAAACAACAGAGCATTAAAAAAGAGACGAATATTCGCCTCTTTACTGTATCACAACCTATTTGATTTTAAAATTCACCTGTATTCACTTCTTTAGGTCTTGAAACTGGGGCTGTGAGTTCTTTCCCTTTTTCATTAAATATTTTAGACTTTCCATCCACTTTAATCGCTACTTTTTTCACTTCAGAAAGTTCTGTAAGAGAAAGTACAATGGAATTTAACACTTCATCTGCAATCATACTTTCTTCTTTATTATCTAACAAAGCTCCATTAAAATTAAGCGTAACAACACCATCTTTGACGACAGGTGTACTTAACAATTTCACATCTGTTCTAAAGTCTGTTAAAAGGCTGCTTTCTGCAGAAGGCCCATCAATTAGGTGCTTAATCGTTGCGGTTACCTTATCTGTTCCTTCTTTTGCAACTCGGCGTGTTACAGGTACATAATACGTTTGATCCTGTGTCTGTGCCAAGAAATAGAGTGTTACAAGTTCACTGTTTGTGATATCTGCGACACTGCCATTTTCAAGATTTATACCGTCCACTCGGCTCACACCATCACCTACTGGTGTATTGTTAACAGGCATTGAATTTTGGTTCTTTCCTGCGATCTGAATTTTAACCTTCTTTATGTTATCAAACTGAGTAAGTGTAAAAGTAATAGCTTGCAAGATCTTCATTTCATCTGCTGCGTTATACTCCGTAAATTCTTTTGAAAAATTCGCTGTAGCTGTTCCCTTTTTAATATTTACCGACAACACTTCTGTATCTGCCGGCAGAACAGCTTGAAAACCGTTAGGAAGCATATTGCTTACAGGACCATCCTTAACCAGGTACTGCAGTACTTGTTTCGCTGTTTCATCGTTCTTTGGAAGAGCAAGGACTTGCGGTACAACCATGCCATTACTGTCGAATAAAAACAGCTGACGTTTATTCGTTTGTTCTGCACTCGCTGCTTTATCCTTCTTATCAAGCGACTGACCCTCTTTCACATAATTCACTTTAGGGGGATCAAGCTCATTTCCTGCTTTCTCTCCCCATAGTCCGCAACCTGATACCAGCAATGAAGCTGATAATATAATAAGCGGTGCTCCTGACTTCATCATTTTGCGCATACTTTCCCTCCTCAAGTGGTTTGTACTATTATGTATACGAGCTATCTTCTTCCGATAGACCACTTGTACAAAAAATAAAAAGAGCAGAACCCTAAATGGATTCTACTCTTTTTACTACAATATTATCTTCAAGAGATTACCAAAATCTAGTGCTATGGAAACTACAACTGAATACATTCTACTTTTTCAATCTTACGGTCTAACCAGTGGTTAGCAATTTGCAGAAAATGATTGCTCTCTGCTGTAGCTAAAAACCGATGAACGGGTTTAGCATCTGCTGTATTTAAAAGTCTGCTATGATCAAGGATGACAGAAACCTCACGTGCAGTTTCTGCACCAGAACAGATCAACGTGATGTGTTCTCCCATCACTTGCTGAATAATCGGTCTTAATAGCGGATAATGAGTACATCCCAGAATTAACGTATCGATTGATACATCCTTTAGCGGATATAAGGTTTCAGAAACCGCACTTAATGTCTCTTCACCTGATAACTTTCCTTGTTCAACAAGCGGAACGAACAACGGACATGCTAAACTTTCTACGATTACATCGTTACGAATCTGCGTTAGTGCCTGTTTATAAGCACCGCTGTTGATCGTTCCGACTGTGCCTATGACACCAACGTGATTATTTTTCGTCGCTTTTAAAGCAGAACGGGCACCCGGATGGATAACCCCTAAGACCGGAATGTCTAACTTTCTCTTCGCTTCTTCTAATACTGCTGCAGTAGCCGTATTACAAGCAATGACAAGCATCTTAATTTTCTGTTCTAAAAGATAGTCGATCATCTCCCATGTATAAGTCCTAACCTCTTCAAATGGCCTTGGACCATACGGACACCTTTTCGTGTCACCTAAGTAAATAATTTCTTCTTTCGGTAGCTGCTTCATGATCTCTCTTGCTACCGTTAAGCCTCCCACTCCTGAATCAATGACTCCAATGGGTCTATTCAAAAAACATCGCCTCATCTCTCTATACATACTGGCGTTAAATCACTGTTTTCTATTCTGCTAATATTTTTATGAAATTGCAATACCATTCGTTAATGTAATGTTTTAAAGTTTGTGAACTGCATAAGGCTCACCGCACGCCCCATGGAAAGCGAGCAACCTGGAGCGGAAATCAACCACTCCCGTGTTTAACATCTATAGAAAAAGACTATGGATATTTCCCCATAGTCTTTTTTCTACTTTAGAAATTTTCTTCTGCAAACTTCACAACGTCTTCCATTGTTTCCATTTGAAGAATTTCATCCATGTGTGCACTGATCTTTTCTTTAGAAAGACTTAAAATCTGACTACGAGCAGGAAGTACAGATGTAGCACTCATTGAAAATTCATCGAGGCCTAGGCCAAGAAGAATTGGAATTGCGATTGGATCGCCTGCCATCTCTCCACACATACCAGCCCATTTGCCTTCTTTATGAGCTGCATCGATAACCATTTTTACTAATCTTAAAATCGCTGGATTGTACGGCTGATACAAGTAAGAAACTTGTTCGTTCATACGATCAGCAGCCATCGTATATTGAATCAGATCGTTGGTACCGATACTGAAGAAGTCAACTTCTTTAGCAAATGTATCTGCCATTACAGCTGTTGATGGAATTTCCACCATGATACCAACTTCAATGGATTCAGATACTTCTATACCCTCTGAAACGAGCTTTTCTTTTTCTTCTAATAAAATCCCTTTAGCAGCACGGAATTCTCCAAGTGTAGCAATCATCGGGAACATGATCTTCAAATTCCCATATTGGCTAGCACGAAGAAGCGCTCTAAGTTGCGTACGGAATATTTCTTGCTCTTCTAAGCAGAGGCGTATCGCACGGAATCCTAAGAAAGGATTTAACTCTTTCGGAAGATTTAAATAAGGAAGCTCTTTATCTCCACCGATATCAAGTGTACGGATAACCACCGGTTTGCCTTCCATCTTTTGAAGCACTTCACTATATGCCTTGAACTGCTCTTCTTCAGTAGGAAGTTGGTCTCGGCCCATGTAAAGGAATTCTGTACGGTATAAGCCAACGCCTTCTGCACCGTTTTCTAATACACCTTTAACGTCAGCTGGTGTTCCAATATTAGCCGCAAGCTCAACTTGAACAGAATCGCTTGAGAATGTTTTTTCATTCACTAGCTTTGCCCATTCCGCTTTTTGCTTTTGATATTGTTTTTGTTTCTCTTCATACGTTGCGATTTCATCTTCAGTCGGATTCACGATTACGTGTCCATCTAAACCGTCGATGATTACCATTACGCCGTTCTCAACGTTTTCCGTAATGGTTTTCGTTCCTACTACTGCAGGAATTTCCATTGAACGAGACATGATTGCTGAGTGAGAAGTTCTCCCGCCAATGTCAGTTGCAAATCCTTTAACAAAATTACGGTTTAATTGAGCCGTGTCAGAAGGAGTTAAATCTTCAGCTAGGATGACAACCTCTTCAGTGATGCTTGCAGGTGTTGTAAACGTCACATTTAACAGATGTGCCAACACTCGTTTCGAAACGTCACGAATATCTGCAGCACGCTCTTTCATGTATTCGTTATCCATCGACTCAAACATATTGATGAACATGGATGAAACATCGTCCATTGCCGCTTCTGCGTTTACTTTTTCATTCTCGATCTTTTGTTTTACAGCATCAACTAGTTCTGGATCGCTCAAAACAAGAAGATGGGCAGCAAAAATCGCTGCCTTATCTTCGCCTAACTCTTTGTTCGCTTTTTCTTTAATAACAGAAAGTTCCTCTTTCGAAACCTTTAGCGCTGCTTCAAAACGCTCGATCTCACTCGCTGAATCGGAAATCGATTTTCTTTCGATCTTTAATTCAGGGTTTTGAAGAACAAACGCTTTTGCGATTGCGATGCCGGCTGATGCTGCAATACCTGAAATTTTTTCAGACATTACTCACCAAGCCCTTCCTTTTTCATTACATTTTCTAATGCTGCGATTGCTTCATCTGCATCTGAACCTTCTGCTTTGATCACGATTGAAGATCCTTGTTGAATTCCAAGACTCATTACGCCCATGATTGATTTTAAGTTAACGCTTTTTCCGTTGTAGTCAAGTGTAATATCTGAGCTGAACTGACCTGCTTGGTTAACTAAAGTTGTTGCTGGACGTGCGTGAATTCCTGATTCGCTAGTTACTTTAAATGTTTTTTCTGCCATGATAATTACCCCTTTATTTTTTGAATGTAATAATATTTTCTTCCTCTATAGCCACAGTTCCTGTTTTTTCGACGGAAACTGTTTCATCCGATAAATTTGTGAAAACAATCGGTGTGATTACGGATGGTGCATTTTCCTTAACAAAGTTCAGGTCAACCTTTAAAATCTTTTGGCCGATCTTAACTCTGTCTCCTTCAGAAACAAAGCTCTCAAAACCTTCACCTTTAAGTTTCACTGTATCGATACCAAAGTGAATGAGAATTTCTTTACCTGAATCTGACTCAATACCTATGGCATGTTTTGTCGGGAAGATATTCATTATCTTACCATTAACAGGTGAAACCACCAAACCTTCTGCTGGTTCGATCGCAAATCCATCACCCATCATTTTTCCTGAGAAAACTTGGTCAGGAACTTCTGTGATTGGAAGTATTTTCCCTTTAATCGGGGAAACAAAACGATCATCATCTGTAGAAATCGATGAAGTTGGTGTAGCACCTTCATTGTTTGTTTCTAAAACTTTTCCTTGTTCAGGTGTTTTCTCTGCGTTCTTAGGTTTTGCTACAGTCTTACCATTGATAATATCTTGTATTTCACTCTTGATTGTATCTGATCGTGTACCGAATATTGCTTGAATGTTATTACCCATTTCAAGAACGCCGGATGCTCCGAGTTTTTTCAATCGATCCTTGTCTACTTCTTTCGGATCATTTACAGAAACTCTTAATCGAGTGATACAAGCGTCAAGGTTAGAGATATTGGACTCTCCGCCTAATCCCTCTAAAATATTCGCTGCTAATGAATCTTTATTGGACGGTCCAACATTTGTTTCAACTTCATCATCCACGATTTCTCGACCTGGTGTCTTAAGATTCCATTTTCGAATCGCAAAACGGAAACCAAAGTAATAGATCACTGCAAATACTAGACCTACAGGAATGACAAGCCACCAATCAGTACGGTTAGGAAGCACTCCGAACAATAAGTAGTCAATTACACCACCAGAGAAAGTCATACCTATTTTAACATTTAACAGATGCATAACCATAAAAGAAAGCCCTGCGAAAATAGCATGAATTCCAAATAATACTGGAGCAACGAATAAGAATGTGAACTCAAGTGGTTCCGTGATTCCCGTTAAGAAAGAAGTTAACGCTGCAGAACCCATGATACCCGCAACGATCTTCTTTTGTTCAGGTCTCGCTTCATGATACATCGCTAATGCCGCAGCTGGAAGTCCAAACATCATGAACGGGAATTTACCAGTCATAAATGTACCCGCTGTTAGTTCAACGTTATCTTTTAATTGTGCAAAGAAGATCGCTTGGTCACCACGAACAAGTCCTTCTGCTGCAGATTTATAAGAGCCGAACTCAAACCAGAACGGCGAGTAGAATATGTGATGAAGTCCAAAAGGAATCAATGAACGTTCAATCACTCCGAAGATAAACGCTGCGACCGTCAAGTTCGAATTAATCATGCTTTCAGAGAACGTATTAAGTCCATGCTGAACAGGTGGCCAGATGAACGTCATTACAATACCTAGTACTAAGGCAGATACTGCTGTAATAATCGGTACAAAACGTTTTCCGGCAAAGAACCCTAAGTATTGAGGAAGTTCAATGTTATAGAACCTCTTATATAGATAGGAGGCTAAAATACCGACGATGATACCGCCAAACACTCCCGTTTGAAGTGTTGGAATTCCGAGTACGTTCGCAAAAGAAGGATCTTTTCCGATCATATCAGGAGTTACACCTTCAATAACGCTCATGGTTACGTTCATAATCAAGTAACCAATTATAGCAGCTAATCCTGCTACACCTTCACCGCCTGCTAATCCTACAGCAACACCTACAGCAAACAGTAACGATAAGTTAGCAAAAACAATGTCTCCCGATTTCTCCATTACGTCTGCAACAAGTTGGAACCAGGCTGCATCTAATGCAGGTATTCTCTCGATCAACGCTGGGTTTTTGAACGCATTACCAAAGGCAAGCAACAGACCTGCTGCTGGCAAAATAGCAACCGGCAACATAAGTGCTTTACCTACGCGTTGAAGAACACCAAATAATTTTTTCCACATAGGAAGTCCTCCTTTTAAATATGATAACCCTTCCATTTACTTTCGCATGCATCAAACAAAAAAAGACATAAATAAGAAACATGAGCAAATTCCTAATCAGAATTAATATATCCTAATTAAGCATCTACTACACTTTTGTTTCTTACTTATGCCTGATCGAATCAGTAACACGTAAAAACGAGTTGTTCTATATTCTTTTTATCATTTGTCGTCATTGTCATAACGCGAAAGCCTTTGCAAATGCATAGTTAAATATACTGCCTCTGCATGCGGCACGGGTTTTTGTAAGGTATTTTGCATAACCTTAATCAACTTCCACGCCAAATTGTAGCATAAAGGATATTCTTCTTTCAACACATTTGCTAACTTTTCTTGTTCTTCCATGATGTCGCCCATAGAAACACGTTCAATCGCATGTCTTAAATGTCGGACAAGACGTAAATAATTAATGCTTTTCGTATCTAATGAAAGTTCAAAAGAATCTTGTATCATCTGCATTAAAGTGTTGATAAGCTCTGAGTGCTTCTTAATATCGGTTACACTTTTATTCGTTATAGCGCTATGAATATGTAGTGCAACAAAACCAATCTCACCCTCAGGGAGATGAATACCCAGCGATTTATTAATAATTTCGATCGCCTCTTCAGCGACCGTATATTCTTTTGGATATAACGTTTGCGTTTCAGTTAGAAATGGATTTTTGATATCCATACTCTGTTCAAGTCGTTTAATCGCAAATGTAATATGGTCGGTTAACGCAACATGGATATGCTCGTTTAACTCATTCTTAAAACGAGTTCGTATATGAACAATGACATCATTGATCAATTCTACAATCTTTTCATCTATTGAATTTAGTAGCGTTTTGTATTGTTCTTGTTCGTTTTCGTCTCTCAACACAAATAACTTGTCTACTTGCTTAGGAAAAATTTCTTCACCTTGTTTCTTTCCAAACCCTATTCCTTTTCCTATAACAATTCTTTCCTCACCGGAAGAATTAATTGCGACCACTACATTATTATTCAAAACTTTTTTTACTTGCAGGCTTTTGTTCATGAAATTTTTCACCTTTTTCATTTAGGTCCATAAACCACTAACATCATAGCATACATCATAGCGGAAAACGGTGAGAAAAATCAATTACACTTTTTGCCTGCTGCATACCCAAACTGAAAACGGCTTTCACAATGAAAGCCGCTTTCTGACTAAATCTCGAGTTCTCCAAGCCTCAATAACTCTACAACGGCTTGAGAGCGTCCTTTAACCCCAAGCTTTTGCATGGTATTTGAAATATGGTTACGAACTGTTTTCTCACTAATAAATAATTGTTCCGCAATTTCTTTTGTGGTCTTATCTTGAACTAGTAGTTCGAAAACTTCTCTCTCTCTTTTTGTAAGTAGAGGCTTCGGTCGGTAGTGTTTATCTTTCAATGAATTCACCCCTCCTTGCTAGGGTTTAGGAACCGCCAACGAATATTGGAAGTATTTAGTCAACATATAGTATGTAAGGAGTCAGATGAGAGTGACTTGGTTCATTTAAAAAGTATGAAGAATATTACAGATACACATTAAAAAAAAGCCCATTTTTATACATGGGCTTCTTTAGAAAAACGTTTTAATTGTTTCTTTAGCTCATCACTCCACTTAACGGGTCGTCCATTCTTCCTAGAAATCTGTACGATCGCACCTCTTCCTGTAAATACAGGATTATGCTTCTCGTTGATTCCTAAGTAATGGATGTCAATGGAAGAGGAACCTACTTCATTTATCTTCACATATACTCTTAATCTTTCATCGTACATAATCTGTGCTAAATAATCACATTGAAGGTCTGCCACGACCGGGATCTCTACTGAATCAGGAGCTCCCCAGTCATTCATCAAACCCAATTCCTTAAACATGGCGATGCGTGATTCTTCCATATAAGTAAAGATATTCGTATTATTCACGTGGCCAAATCCGTCGATCTCACCAAAACGTACTTGTAACTCATGAAAAAAAGAAAATTCATTTCTCCACTCATCCATATTTGATATGTAATCTTGTCTAGCCAAATTCTTTACCGCCTTTCCTTACAGATTTTTATGAATCGCTATTCAGTTATTTGGTTTTAAAAAAAGCTTCTCCCTGATGAGAGAAGCTCTGTATGATACTTTAACGGTCACTACCAAAGAAGTTCTTGAATGCTTGGAAGCTTGTATCACGGTTAAGTGCAGCGATTGATGTTGTTAAAGGAATTCCTTTCGGGCAAGACTGTACACAGTTTTGCGAGTTCCCACACTCTGCAAGCCCTCCGTCATCCATGATCGCGTTTAAACGTTCTTCTTTATTCATTTCACCAGTTGGGTGAGCGTTAAATAGACGAACTTGTGATAAAGGTGCAGGTCCAATAAAGTCTGAGTTTGTATTCACGTTCGGACATGCCTCTAAACATACACCACAAGTCATACATTTTGAAAGTTCATATGCCCATTGACGCTTTGTCTCAGGCATACGAGGACCTGGTCCAAGATCGTACGTACCATCGATTGGAATCCATGCTTTAACTCGTTTAAGTGCATCAAACATTCTACTTCTATCGATCGCCAAATCACGGACAACCGGGAATGTTTTCATTGGTTCAAGACGAATCGGCTGTTCCAATTGATCAACAAGAGCCGTACAAGATTGTCTCGGCTTTCCGTTGATCACCATCGAACATGCTCCACAAACTTCTTCTAAACAACCCATCTCCCAAGTAACGGGAGTCGTAGCTTCCCCTTTTGCGTTAACAGGGTTTCTACGAATTTCCATAAGAGCAGATATTACGTTCATATTTGGACGATGCGGAATCTCAAACTCTTCTAAATATGGGGCAGTTTCTGGGTTGTCCTGTCTTGAGATGATGAATTTCACCATTTTTGTGCTCATGCTTACACCCCTGCCTTCTTCTTAGAATAGTCACGTTTACGTGGCTGGATAAGCGAAACATCTACTTCTTCATACTCAAATTCTGGTCCGTTCGTTGTTGGATTAAATTTCGCTTTTGTTGTTTTTAACCATTGTTCATCATTACGTTCAGGGAAGTCTGGTTTGTAATGTGCTCCACGGCTCTCATCACGGTTAAGTGCACCTAGCGTAATTACACGAGCCAGTTGCAACATGTGCCATAGCTGACGCGTAAATGATGCACCTTGATTGCTCCATTTGGATGTATCATTAATATTGATGTTCTTGTAACGTTGCATCAATTCTTGGATCTTTTCATCCGTTTGTTTCAATTTATCGTTGTATCGTACAACCGTTACGTTGTCTGTCATCCATTCTCCAAGCTCTTTATGGATCACATAAGCATTTTCAGTTCCATCCATTGATAGAATGTTGTTGTATACTTCTTGATCTTTTTTCACTTGGTTATCAAATACAGTAGAAGATACATCTTCAACTGTTTTTTCTAATCCTCTAATATATCGAACAGCTGACGGGCCAGCTTCCATACCACCGAAGATAGCTGAAAGTAGCGAGTTCGCTCCTAATCTATTAGCTCCATGATATTGATACTCACACTCACCAGCTGCAAAGAGACCAGGAATGTTCGTCATCTGATCATAATCAACCCACATTCCACCCATAGAATAGTGAACCGCAGGGAAGATCTTCATTGGAACTTTGCGAGGGTCATCTCCCATGAACTTCTCATAGATCTCGATGATTCCACCAAGCTTGATATCTAGTTCTTTAGGATCTTTGTGTGATAGATCAAGGTATACCATGTTCTCACCATTGATTCCTAGCTTCAAATCCACACACACATGGAAAATTTCACGTGTAGCGATATCACGAGGAACAAGGTTTCCGTATGCTGGATACTTCTCTTCAAGGAAGTACCAAGGTTTTCCGTCTTTATACGTCCAAACACGTCCACCTTCACCACGTGCTGATTCACTCATCAATCGAAGCTTATCATCTCCAGGGATAGCAGTCGGGTGAATTTGAATGAACTCACCGTTCGCATAATATACCCCTTGCTGATAAAGAGCTGAAGCCGCTCCACCTGTGTTGATAACAGAGTTCGTAGATTTACCGAAAATGATTCCAGGTCCACCTGTCGCCATAATAACGGCATCAGCAGGGAAACTTACGATCTCCATCGTTTTCAAGTTTTGAGCAGTAATCCCTCGGCATTGACCTTCGTCATCGATTACAGCTGATAAGAACTCCCAACCTTCATATTTCGTTACAAGACCTGCTACCTCGTGGCGACGAACTTGCTCATCAAGTGCGTACAATAACTGCTGACCTGTTGTGGCACCAGCAAATGCAGTACGATGATGCTGAGTTCCTCCAAAACGACGGAAGTCAAGTAATCCTTCGGGTGTTCTGTTAAACATTACACCCATACGGTCCATTAGATGAATGATTCCTGGAGCCGCGTCACACATTGCTTTTACAGGAGGTTGGTTCGCCAAGAAGTCCCCACCATATACAGAGTCATCAAAGTGCTCCCACGGGGAATCTCCTTCACCTTTCGTATTTACAGCACCGTTTATACCACCTTGAGCACAAACAGAATGCGAACGTTTTACTGGAACAACTGAAAAGAGGTCAACGTTAACACCAGCTTCAGCTGCTTTTATTGTAGCCATCAAACCGGCGAGACCTCCGCCAACAACAATTATTTTCTGATTACTCAATTTGTCTCACCCCTTTTAAATGAATGCAAAGATTGTTCTTACGCTAACAATTGCAAGTGCAACAAATACACCCATTGTTACGTATGTTGATATTTTCTGTGAACGAGGCGAAACTGTAAGGCCCCAGCTGACAAAGAACGACCATAATCCGTTTGCAAAATGGAATACTGCTGATAAAACACCTACAAGATAGAAGGCAACCATGAACGGAGAACTTAAGATGTCTGCCATCATATCAAAGTTCACTTCTTGTCCAAAAGCAGCCTGTACACGTGTTTCCCACACATGCCAAGCGATAAAAATTAATGTGATCACGCCTGTTACACGCTGAACGAGGAACATCATGTTGCGGAAGTAGCCATAGCGGGTAACATTGTTTTTTGCTTGAAACGTAATGTAAAGTCCATATACGGCATGAAACAAAATTGGTAAGTAGATCACAAACGTTTCTAGGAAAATACGAAAAGGTAAACTTTCCATAAAATGAGCCGCTTTGTTAAATGCTTCAGCATCCCTCGTTGCAAAATGGTTCACAACTAAATGCTGCACGAGAAAGATCCCGATCGGAATTACTCCTAATAATGAATGAATTCTTCTGTTAATAAAATCTCTACTGCCAGCCATTCTCTTGCCCCCTTCAAATTTAGCCTCTCTCTGGCTGCTAATCTTTGTTCCTCTCCACATGTAAGCGTTTTAAGTTTCCTCTTTTAGAGGATGAGTGTTAAACAATTAGCTTAATTAACTAGCAACATGTTCATTTTACTCCCATCGTTTGACACCGTCAAGAAAACGCTAACAACTAAATGCGTAAATTTTCTTGATACACCAACGCTTTTGGACGTTCAAGATTTTCGACAAATACTGATAGTTGCTATAGAGTTTAAACCGCTTTCCCGTTATAATAAAATTAGAAAGAAGGGATGCAGAATGTTTAAACAAAAGACAAAGGATGAAAACACCCCTGTAGAACAGCTTTCTGTTTCAGCTTTTGGGTATGAGATCCTTCGCAGCGACTTATTGCCTGAACTTCTTGGCAAACAAGAACGAAATATTCTCTATTGGGCAGGAAGACACTTAGCTAGAAAATATCCTTTACATACGATGGAAGAAGTTCACGCTTTTTTTGTTGAAGCTGGCTGGGGTACTCTTGAAATGATCGAAGCTTCAAAAACAGAGATGAATTTCTCTTTAAACTCTCAATTGATCATGCAACGCATGGAAAACTTCAATCATCAAACATTCAGCCTAGAAGCAGGCTTCCTCGCTGAACAAGTTCAGCTGCAAAAAAAATGTACGACAGAAGCTTTAGAATCTACAAAACGAAACAAGGTTTTTATCACTGTTCAATGGGACAAAAAAGATACGATTGAATAACAAAAGCCGGCGGATTGCCGGCTTTTTCAATGTTTACGTGTTCTGAACGGGAACACGAGCATCTAACTCAAACACATCATGCAGCGTTTCAATCGACTTGATCATATCCTCTTGTTTTACAACAGTTGATACCTTAATCTCAGAAGTACTCACCATCTTGATCATAATCTCTTCGTCTGACAGAGCTTTAAACATTTTAGCGGCTACTCCAGGATTCGAGATCATGCCTGAACCAACGATGGACACCTTTGCTAGACCTTGTTCATAACTGATTGATTCAAATCCTAATTTTCCTTGATGCGCGGCAAGCACTTCTTGTGTAGCAGACAATGAATTTGATTCGATCGAGAAAGAAATATTCGTTTTTTCTTCATTTAATACATTTTGAATGATGATGTCTACGTTTATACCGTTCGAAGCCAAAATCGTAAACAGTTCGGCTAAAGCATGCATTTCATTAGGTACTGAAGAAACCGTAATTTTTGTTATATTTCCTTCGAATGCTAGACCTCTAACCATTAAATTTTGTTCCATCGATACTTCCTCCTCTACTAATGTTCCACGTTCTTCGCTCATACTAGATCTTACTTCTAAAGTAATATTATAATTTTTAGCAAACTCAACCGCTCTTGGATGTAGAACCCCTGCACCAAGGTTAGCCATCTCTAACATCTCATCATAAGAGATCGAAGGTAGTTTTCTAGCTGAGTTCACTACCCGCGGATCTGTCGTATAAACGCCTGTTACATCGGTATAGATGTCACATCGTTCTGCTTTTAAAGCTGCAGCTAGAGCAACCGCTGTAGTATCTGATCCACCTCTACCAAGAGTGGCAATATCCTTTGTTTCAGGAATTAGTCCTTGAAAACCAGCAACTACCACGATATGACCTTCTTCTAAAAGCGAAGAGATGCGCTTTGAATCGATGTCTAATATTCTAGCATTTGAAAAGGCATCTTCCGTTTGAATGCCCGCTTGCCATCCTGTTAATGATTGAGCTTTGTAACCCTCTTGATGCAGCGCCATCGTCAATAGGGCGATCGTAATTTGCTCTCCTGTCGTAAGCAGCATATCCATCTCTCGTTTAGAAGGGTTCCCACTGATCTCTGTTGCGAGTTTGACAAGTTCATCCGTAGTTTTACCCATCGCTGAAACAACAACTACTACTTCATTTCCTGCATCCACTTCATGGATAATTCGTTTTGCAACATTTTGTATACGCTCAACAGAGCCAACACTAGTTCCACCGAATTTTTGAACGATTCTCCCCATCTACTCCAAATCCTTTCTAGTTGTAAGATTCTATCTCTTTTAATTAGAAGACTTTGTTGACGCGAAAGTGACCACGTCACTTAGTTTGCACGTATACTTTTCGGACGAAAACTGAAAAGTAAATACAAAAAAGCAACAATAAGGAAAAACCCTATTGTTGCTATAATCCGTAGCAAGCCAAGTTTGTTCCCCCCTCGTGAGATAGTCCTCCACACAAATCCTGGGGGGACTTGTGTGACAGCTCTGTATTTATTCAATACAGGTCCAGCATAAAAGGCTAGAAGTCCTTTTACACTTCGGCAAGAATCCCCTTTCCACCATCATCACCAGAGCTTCTTCTCTTCAGATGGGTTACTATTGGTTCCTGCTCCTCTACCATCACTTCATACGAAGCATGGCATATTTATAAAGTTGCATTCATTTTAACAAAGTTACTCAATGGCTGCAACTACTCATTTGATAAAAATGCTTTTTCGATCAGCTCTGCTACTGGTTTAGGTACACCTGCTGCTTGAATCTCATCAACGGAAGCTTCTTTTAACTTCTTTAATGATCCAAAATGGCGAAGAAGCATCTTCTTCCGTTTGTCACCGATGCCAGCAATGCTGTCTAATGTTGACTCAAACATACTTTTGGAGCGAACTTTTCGGTGGAAAGAGATCGCAAACCTATGAACTTCATCTTGAATTCGTTGCAACAGATAGAATTCCTGACTGTTTCGAGCCAAGTGTATCATCTCTGGAGGATCACCGATCCATAGCTGTGACGTTCTATGTTTTTCATCTTTCGATAGACCTGCCACAGGAATAAATAAGTTAAGCTCGTTTTCTAACACATCTTGAGCCGCTGATATCTGGCCTTTTCCCCCATCGATCAAAATAAGATTAGGAAGCTCTCCTTCTTCTCTTAACACTCTCGTATACCTGCGGCGAACAACTTCTTTCATGGAAGCATAATCATCTGGTCCTTCTACCGATTTAATTTTGTATTTTCGATAATCCTTTTTATACGGTTTACCATCAACAAAAACAACCATCGCAGAAACAGGATCTGTTCCATGTATATTCGAGTTATCGAACGCTTCGATACGATAAGGAGCAGCAATTCCGATTCTTTCGCCAAGGTTCTCAACGGCTTTAATCGTTCTCGCTTCATCTTGCTCGATTAGGGCAAATTTTTCGTGAAGAGCTAATGACGCGTTCTTAGTGGCTAATTCTACCAGCTCCTTCTTTTGTCCTTTTTTCGGTTGCAATACTTTCACTTGAAGAAGTTCCGATATAAGATTAGCATCCACTTCTTGAGGAAGCAGAATCTCTTTAGGAAGAAGGTGATTCTTTTGCAGATAGAACTGACCAATAAAAGTGAGGAGATCTTCATTCGCCTCTCCATAAAACGGAAAGACAGAAATATCTCGGGCGATCACTTTACCTTGTCGGATAAAGAAGACTTGTACACACATCCAACCTTTATCAAAATGGTAGCCAAACACGTCTCGATCGACTAGATCTGCTGTCATCATCTTTTGCTTTTCCATAACAGCTTCAATGTGCTGGATCTGATCTCGAAGCTCTTTTGCGCGTTCAAAGTTCAATGCTTCAGAAGCTTCAAGCATCTTTTCCGATAACTCATTTTTAACGTCCTGATAACCGCCGTTAAGAAATTTCACGATGCCGTCAACCATTTTCTTGTTTTCTTGTTCGGTTACATCATATACGCAAGGACCTAAACATTGACCGATATGATAATACAGACATACACGTTTAGGCATCGTGTCACACTTTCGAAGTGGAAAAATGCGATCTAACAGTTTTTTCGTTTCTTGGGCAGCATAAGCGTTCACGAACGGACCAAAATATTTTCCGCCGTCTTTTTTGATCTTCCGTATATATAGAAGTCGCGGCTGTTTTTCAGCGGTGATCTTTAAGTATGGATAGCTCTTGTCATCTTTAAGCATCACGTTATAACGAGGGTCATGCTTTTTTATTAAATTCATCTCTAAGACTAATGCTTCCATCTCGGTAGAAGTTACAATATATTCAAAATCTCTGATCTCACTTACGAGTCTCTGTGTTTTGCCATCATGTGTCCCAGAAAAATAAGACTTAACACGATTCTTTAACACTTTCGCCTTCCCTACATAGATGACTTTCCCGAACTCATTCTTCATGAGATAGCAACCTGGTTGGTCTGGAAGTAACATTAACTTTTGTTTTACAGAAATAGAGGTCAATTTCATCCCCCCTCCGCTCTCAGCAGTCTTTACTACTATCATACCATGTATCAACGTGTTCATAATACTATCGTGAATTCTATACCACATATTCTCATTTATCGACAATATTTCCTAGAAAATATTGAGGCGTTTGTAAAAAAGCGCAAAAAAAAAAGCCCTATCAACCGGGCTTTTCGTGCTAAGCTTATTTATGTTTGTTTAAAAGTTCCACTAAAGCTTCTTTTGGTTGGAAACCTACTACTTGATCGACCACTTGACCGTCTTTGAATACAAGTAGAGTAGGAATACTCATAACACCGTATTTACCAGCTGTTTCTTGGTTTTCATCAACATCAAGCTTAACTACTTTTACTTCTTCCATTTCTTGATCTACTTCTTCAAGAACAGGAGCGATCATTTTACAAGGTCCGCACCATGGTGCCCAAAAGTCAGCAAGTACTAAACCTTCGTTCGTTTCTGTATTAAATGTTTGATCTGATGCATTAACAATAGCCATTTATTTGGCCCTCCTTTTAAATATCAAAGTGTAAACAAAGTATATCCCACAAATGTTACAGTTGCTAATAGTTTGCTCACGTTTATGGTACCCAAGTTTTCAATTCGACAAACGTTATACCTTAGCACTCGTTTCAAGATGTTTCTGACAGTTAAATAATGCACAAGTCCAATCGTTTTCTGCTTTTAGATTAAAGACCGAAAAAGACGTATTATTTAGACCGTACCAGCGATCCGTATCGTCTTGTAAAAGTTCTTTAAAGATCCTTACGAGTAAAGCCCCATGGCTAATGATCAATACCTTTTCATCCTTATGCTTTTGGATAATGTCTTGTAATGCTGCTTTCCATCGAAGATCTGCTTCCTCATTTGTTTCCCTGCCTAAGTCAAGCTCCATCCAATTTTCTCCCCAGCGTTCGACTCGTTCGATCTCAGTAGTACCTTCTGTCTCACCGAAAGAGATTTCGCGGAGTCTTTCGTCAGCGATCACGTCTAACCCTGTTACCCCGCTGATAGCTTCTGCTGTTTTATACGCTCTAAGAAGTGGACTAGCATATATAGCATCCCATTTCTCATCTGTAAATCTTTCTGCTAAACGTTCTGCTTGGTACTTTCCATTGTCATTAAGCGGGATATCCTTACAGCCTTGAGCTCTTCTTTCAGTATTCCAATCAGTTTCACCGTGACGAATAAATGCTATTGTAGTCATCAAAACACCTTCCTCGCTCCATAATTGAAAAAAACGCCCAGAAAAGCGGACGTTTTCATTCATTACATTCTATTATACTAACACTTTTTTAAACTCTTCTGTTAATAATGGTACGACTTCGAACAGGTCACCAACAATTCCGTAATCTGCTACTGAGAAGATGCTAGCTTCTGGATCTTTGTTGATCGCGACGATAACTTTAGAGTTGGACATCCCAGCTAGATGCTGAATGGCTCCAGAGATCCCGCAAGCGATATACAGATCAGGTGTTACAACTTTACCTGTTTGACCGATCTGTAATGAATAATCACAATAATCGGCATCACAAGCACCACGAGAAGCTCCTACAGCTGCACCCAGTACATCTGCAAGTTCTTGAAGAGGTTTGAAGCCATCTTCAGATTTCACGCCTCGACCGCCGGCAACGATGATCTTTGCTTCTGCTAGATCTACGCCCGTAGATGCTTTACGTACCACTTCTTTAACAATCGTTCTTAAGTCTTTAATATCAACAGAAACAGATGTTACATCACCAGAACGAGATTCATCCTTCTCTAATGGTGCGATGTTATTCGGACGAATCGTAACGAATACTAGACCATCTGAGATTAGTTTCTTTTCAAAAGCTTTTCCTGAATATACAGGACGAGTAAACACCGTGTTCTCACCAGCTTGTTCAAGTCCTGTAACATCTGAGATCAGTCCAGATTCTAGACGAGCTGCAAGTCTTGGTGAAAGGTCTTTCCCTAATGATGTGTGTCCGAAAACGATAGCCTCAGGGCTTTCATCATCGATGATCTGCTTTAATGTCTGAAAATATCCATCTGGTGTATAGTTTGCTAGTTTTTCATTCTCCGCTGTAAGTACACGATCAGCTCCATAGTGGATCAATTCAGTTGCTAACGACTGAACAGAGTCACCGCATAATACTGCGAACACTTCTCCGCCGCCAGAGATTTCTTTTGCTGCTGCAATTGCTTCAAATGAAACATTACGTAACGCACCGTCACGGGATTCTGCAAGTACTAATACTTTTTTTGCCATGATGACTCCTCCTTATATTACCTTCGCTTCGTTTCTTAACAGAGATACAAGTTCTTTTACTTGGTCTGGAGTTTCACCTGATAGGATTTTTCCAGCTTCCTTTTTAGGAGGAAGATAAACTTCTATTGTTTTTGTTTTCGCTTCAACATCATCTTCATCAATTTCAAGATCATCTAACTCCAACGTTTCAAGAGGCTTCTTCTTTGCCTTCATGATTCCTGGTAACGAAGGATAACGAGGCTCATTCAACCCTTGTTGTGCTGTAACCAATAATGGAAGTGATGTTTCAATCTTTTCAAGATCTCCTTCTACATCACGTTCAATGTTTACAGTCGTCCCGTTTATTTCAATCTTTGTAATTGTTGTTACATGTGGAATATCTAGTAATTCTGCTAGACGCGGCCCAACTTGACCCGTTCCGTTATCAATCGCAACGTTTCCGCCTAGAATGATGTCGTATTCTTTATCTTTAAAGTAAGCTGCCAAAACAGAAGAAGTCGTGAATTGATCTTGGCTGTTCAAGTCTTCATTCGAGATAAGAACTGCTTGATCTGCTCCCATAGCAAGTGCTGTACGAAGCTCTTTTTCAGAATCTTCATCTCCAACCGTGACCACCGTAACAGTACCACCGTGTGCATCTTTTAATGTGATCGCTTCTTCAATCGCATATTCGTCATATGGATTAATAATGAATTCTGCACTGTCTTCAGAGATCTTATTGTTTGAAACAGAAATTTTTTCCTCTGTATCAAAAGTACGTTTTAAAATAACAAAAATGTTCATCGTTACCCTCCTAGTTATCGGTCCTGAAATTCAGGCTTTCTTTTTTCAATAAATGCTGAGATTCCTTCTTGTCCATCAAAACTTTTAAAAGCTTTCCCAAACAGTTCTTGCTCTTTTTCTGCACCTTTTTCATAGAGGCCATTTCTCGCATAATGCAACAACTCTAGCGTGTACTTTATGGAGACCGCACTTTTCATGGAAAACTCTTCAGCCATTTTGTAAGCCTTTTCAAAAAGTTCTTCTGTTGGATAAGAGTTGTTTGCTAAACCGAACGTGACAGCATCTTTGCCTGAGATCGGCTTACTTGAAAGGAGCATCTCACAAGCTTTAGGTACACCTACAAGTTGTGGTAACCTTTGAGTTCCTGCAAATCCCGGAACCAGTCCTAGTGTGAGCTCGGGTAGACCGAGTTTTGCGTCATCGGCCACAAGTCTTACGTGGCAGCTCATCGCTAGTTCAAGACCGCCACCTAGTGCTGCTCCATGAATGGCAGCGATTACTGGTTTTGAGAACTGTTCGATTCGGTTAAAAACATCTTGTCCTTTTTTCCCAAGCTCTGCAAAACCCTTTTCATCAGGAACTTCTGTAAACTCTTTGATATCAGCTCCTGCTGAAAAGAAGCGTCCTTCTCCTAAAATAACAATCGCTTTAACAGAGTTATCGTTTTCAATCTGATCGAGTGCTTTGTCGATTTCTTCAATAACTCCAGTTGATAAAGCATTGGCTGGCGCACGGTTAAGTTTAATCGTTGCCACTTTATTTTGTTTTTCGATTTGTAAGAATTCCAACTTCATATTCCCTCCTTTATTAGAAATCAATCATCTAGATTTACAGACCGAACGGACAGGCCGTTTACAAGCATCTGATGTACGGGACCAGCAAGCGCAGGTAGATCATATCGATGATCGTTCATTACCCAGTTTGTTGCTGTTTCGTCAATCGTTCCGAAGATCATCTGACGAGCCAATCTGTAATCCATGTTCTTAACAAAAACACCTTCTTGCATTCCATCCTTTAAGATAGAGTCGATTAAATCTAAGTATCTCTTTAATACTTCACCAATCTTTGCACGAAGTTGTCTGTTTGTCTGCCGAAGTTCTAGCTGTGTTACGATTGATAGTTCAAAATCAGCAGTCAGTTGCTTAAAGTGCATCTCAACAAGAATTCTAAGCTTCTGAATGGCTGAATCGTTACTTTTTAACTCGTTTTCTGTTTTTTCAATAAAGGTCCCCATCTTCTCATTAAAAACAGAAACAAGCAGATCTTCTTTATTTTTAAAATATAGATAGATGGTGCCATCAGCGACACCTGCTTCTTTCGCTATCTTTGATACCTGGGATTGATGGTAGCCATGTTCTGCAATCACATTTACAGCTGCATCAATTATTTTTTCGTATTTTGGACCTTTACGTTTCATTTCTATCGCCTCTTTTTGTATAACACAATCATCTTTTCAAAAATGAATGATTGTTCATTCATAATTGTAAAACAAATCTTTCTTTTCTGTCAATTTCATTATGTCATTTTTTCTATACATTTTACAAGTTTAACTTGAAGGTAACGTTTTTCATTTCACAATGAGTGATCGTTTAACAATAGAAAAAGCCGCCAAGTGGCAGCTTTCACGAACTTTGTTTGGCTTTTTCACGTTCTTCTTCCAAAAGAACTCTTCTTAAAATCTTTCCTACCATGGTCTTAGGCAGCTCTTGTCTGAACTCATAAAGCCTAGGTACTTTAAAGGAAGCAAGATGCTCTCGGCAGAATTTGTTAAGTTCTTCTTCCGTACATTCTGTTCCTTCCTTTAACACCACAAAAGCTTTAACCGTTTCTCCTCTGTATGCATCAGGCACACCGACTACTACAGCTTCTTTTACTTTTTCGTGTTCATATAAAACCTCTTCTACTTCACGAGGATAAATATTGAATCCTCCTGCGATGATCAAGTCTTTCTTACGGTCCACGATGTAAAAGTAACCTTTTTCATCCATATAGCCCATATCCCCTGTAATCAACCAATCTTCTCTGAATACAGATGCGGTTTCTTCGGGTTGGTTCCAATACCCTTTCATAACCTGAGGTCCTCTTACAGCTAATTCTCCAATCTCACCTGGCTCTGCCCATTCGCCTGTCTCAGCTGAGATGATTGCTGCTTCCGTGTTCGGCCAAGGTAAACCAATACTACCTCTTATCTGATCACCATATATGAGATTTGCATGTGTAACAGGTGAAGCCTCTGTTAGTCCATACCCCTCTACTAACGAACCTGAAATAACAGCCTGGAATTTTTGTTGCACTTCAAGCGGCAGGGCAGCCGACCCGCTTATACATGCTTGAATGGATGAAAGATCATATTTGTTTAAATCTGGATGATTCAGAAGTGCGATATACATAGTCGGAGCGCCTGGAAATAAAGTTGGTCGTTCCTTATGAATCGTCTTCAAAACTTGCACTGGATCAAACCGCGGCAGGATGATCATCTCTGCTTTTGTTATGATGCCAAGGTTCATCACACACGTCATACCATATACATGAAAAAAAGGCAGAGCTCCAAGAATCTTTTCTTTTCCCTCTCTGTTTTTATACATCCATGTATTGCACTGTAACGCATTCGTGACTAGGTTTTTGTGAGTCAGCATCACACCTTTTGCTGGACCTGTTGTACCTCCAGTGTACTGCAACAACGCAAGATCCTCATTAGGATCAACCTTTACTTGAGGCTTGATTGGTTGAGAACGTTTCAGCAGATCTTTAAACGAATGAACTTCATGATTGTAGGTAATATCAACGACTACCGTTGGATTCTGCCTCTTTTGAATAAATGGATAGATCAAATTCTTAGGAAAAGGCAGATAATCCTTCACAGATGTCATAATGATGTGTTCAATGTTCGTATCTCCTCGAACGGCTGATATTCTTCCAAACAAAAGATCCAATCCTACAATGACTTTTGCCCCGCTGTCAGATAACTGATGACGTAACTCTCTCTCCGTGTAAAGAGGATTCGTCTGTACGACAATTCCGCCTATAAAAAGCGTGCCGTAATAGGCGATAACTGCCTGCGGGCAGTTGGGCAGCATGATGGCAACACGATCACCTTTTTTTACACCAAGCGTTGTTAGAGCATGTGCGAAGCGCAAACTGCATTCTTGAAGTTCGCCGAATGTTAATGTCTTACCTAAAAAATGTACAGCAGTTTTATCTTTTTTTTCTTCTGCTGCTGATTCTAAATACGCGAATAAAGGTTTGCTGTCGTAATCAAGATGTCCCGGAATTTCACTAGGGTAACTGTTGAGCCACCGTCTTTCCACTTGCATCTCCTCCTTTAATTCACGCCTTCCTTCAAAATTTCTATATCTTTATTCCTATTATATTGAAAACGTATACAATTTTATATACTTTTTTAAAAATTATAAATAATTCAATAATACGGTTCTAGAAACTGGTTTTGAGCATAAGCAAAAAATCTTTTTGTTGCGAATTCACCGTAGGGTTTGAAAGGAGTTGATTTCCGCTCCACGTTGCTCGCTTTCCGCGGGGCAGGCGGTGAGCCACATTCGTACGTTTCACTTTTAAGTGTCTCACCTGCCCGCCTGTCCCGCAGGAGTCGGCAACCTTGCGCTCCAATCAACTTGCATGAAGAAAGATTCATAAGATCAACATTCCTATAGAGTATTGATAAGTAACAAGCAAACCAACAGTAGCGATCTTTCTTTTAAAGAATATCAGGCAAGAAAAAACCAGTTCTCCGAATTGAGAACTGGTTTTGAGACTTACGCAAAGAAGAATAAGTAGATAAGTCCGGCAGCGATGAATACTCCGCTTAATACAAACAACACTTTAAATAACGTTTCCATATTTTTTCCCTTCAGCTATTCGATTCCTTCACCGATTACAAATGATAAACCGATCGAGATGATCATCGATATGAAACCAACTGCTCGGTTATCGTTCTCGATTTCTTTATCGATCTGAAACTTTGGGGTTAAGAATTCAAAGATAAAATAACCGATCAAGAGTAGGATAAATCCATAGGCACTCCACGTTATCATCATCAGTATGGAATCATTTTGAGCGATCGAATAACGAAAGATGTTCGCGATTCCGAAAATCTTTCCGCCCGTAGCCATAGCGACGGATAAGTTCCCTTTCTTGATCTCGACCCAATTTTTATAACGCGTAACCAGTTCAAACACAGCCAAAAAGACGACTAGACATAGCACGACAACGCTATAGTTAGCTGCTGTTTTAATAAAAGCGTTACTCATAAAATCCATTCAACAATACCCCTTTGTAAACGGCTTGGTTTAAATCCCTCTTCTACTTCAATACAGCGACTGTTACTCCGCCTCCGCCTTCACCAGCTGCACCCATTCTAGTGGATTTAACATTTCGATGCGTTTTCAACAGCTCTTGAACACCTTTTCTTAGTGCACCTGTCCCTTTACCATGGATGATATATACTTGGTTGAAACCAGCTAGAAGCGCTTCATCTAGATATCGATCCACCTCTAACATAGCATCTTCATATCTTTTCCCTCTTAAGTCAAGTTCTGGGCGAGAAGAATCTGAGCTTCCTGATACTTTTACGAATGAACGCGGTTCAGGTTTCGGTTTACTTTGTTTTACCCACTCTAAATCTTTTTCAGATACATTCATCTTTAGAATCCCTATCTGAACTTGGTATTCGTTGTTACTTACTTTTTCCACGATATGTCCTTTTTGACCTACAGTAAGTACTCGCACTTCGTCACCGGGAACATATTCTTGTTTTGTAGATACAGGTTTTAACTTCTTGTTTTTAGCTTTTGATTTGGGAACAGCTTCTTCCAATCTCTTTTTTGCTTCGATCAATTTATGTTCTTTAATCTGTCCACCCGATTTTTGAAGTTCACGAATTTCATGAATGATCTCTTCTGCTGTTTCACGTGCTTTTTCGATCGCTTTTTCTGCTTCCTGCTTTGCTTTTTCATACAGACGATCTTTTTCATTCTGAAACAGTTCGAGTTCTTTCTCTAGATCACTCTTAATAGACTCTGCTTCTTTTCTTCTATCCTCTGCTTCTTCCATCTCTTTTTCTGCTTTCTTACGATTATCCTCTAATGACTTTATCATATTATCAATCTTGTTCTCGTCTTCACTGATCTGAGAGCGAGCTGAATCAATGATATCCTGACGTAGACCGAGTCTTTTAGAGATCTCAAACGCGTTACTTCGTCCTGGCACTCCTACTAATAAACGATAAGTAGGTCTTAACGTCTGCACATTAAATTCTACAGAAGCGTTCATAACACCAGGACGGTTATAAGCATATGCTTTTAGCTCACTATAATGGGTAGTGGCAACAACACGTGCTCCTCGGGCAAACACGAAGTCTAGAATCGAAATAGCTAGGGCTGCCCCTTCTTGAGGATCTGTCCCAGCTCCTAGTTCATCAAAGAGTACGAGTGATTCATAGTCGATCTTGTTTAAGATGTCTACGATGTTAACCATATGTGAAGAAAATGTACTCAGTGATTGTTCAATAGACTGTTCATCACCTATGTCAGCATATATGTTCTTGAAAACAGCCATTTCTGATTGTTCTCCAGCAGGTATCTGAAGGCCACATTGTGCCATAAGAGTAAGAAGTCCGATGGTTTTTAGGGTAACTGTTTTACCACCTGTATTCGGACCTGTAATGACGAGTGATTGATACTCGCCTCCTAACATCACACTCGTTGGAACAACCGTTTCCTGATCGAGCAGAGGATGGCGGCCACTGTTCAGGGATATAAATCCTTTGTCATTCATAATCGGACGCGTACATTTTAGCTCATTGGCAAATCTTGCTTTTGCTAAAATAAAATCCATCTCTGCTAAAATATCTACGTTCAGCAGAATATCATCAGCATGTTCTGCTACTCCAGCAGTCAGTTCTCTTAAAATCTTCTCGATCTCACGAGCTTCTTTCGCTTTAGCTTCTTTCACTTGATTGTTAACTGTCATAACAGATTGAGGTTCAATGAACAAAGTTGCTCCACTCGCTGATTGATCATGGACCATTCCGCCAAAATTACCTCTGTACTCTTGTTTAACAGGAATAACGAATCGGTCGTTACGAATCGTGATGATCGAGTCAGACAACATTTTTTGATAGCTGGACGATCTAACGATTGATTCCAGTTTTTCTCTTACGCGCGTTTCATACGTACGCAACTGCTGACGAATCGCACGAAGTTCAGGACTAGCGCTATCCATCATATGTCCGTTGTCATCGATACAACTTTTAATTTCTTGTTCTAGCTCATGAAGAGGAATGATGTTTTCCGCTGCATTCTTAAGAATGCGCAGTTCAATTCCATCCTCAACCAAGCCCTCGATAAAACGCTTAAAGCGTCTACCACCATATAGAGTTGAAGCGATGTCCATTAAATCTTCTTCATTTAGCAGACTACCAATCTTTGATCGCTTAACATTTGAAGAAACATCAAAGATTCCGCCGAATGGAACTTGTCCTTTTAAACGGAGAATCTTTACTCCTTCGTCTGTGGCATCTTGTGCCTCGTTTACTTCTTCAAGTGTTGTAAACGGCATTAAAGAATTAATCTTATTTAGTCCAAGTGAGCAGCTTGCATGCTTTTTTAGACGATCGATCACTTTTCTTAGTTCTAAAACACGCAGCATTTTTTCTTGCATATATTCTTCCTCCTGATCCCAGGACCTAGAGCTATTTTTAACGGTTTAAATAAGTTTTTAGTTCGTTTAATGTCATTGTGTTTAACACATTGCTTTTTCGAACAAAACCTTTTCGAGCAACCGCTGCTCCAATCTCCATATGTTTCATCGTGTCTTTATAATGTGCATCTGTATTGATCGCAATCTTTACTCCAAGTTCCTGAGCTTTCTTTAACCACTGGGGCGCAAGGTCAAGACGATTGGGATTCGCATTCAACTCAACAGCGGTACCTGTTTCATAAGCAAGCTGCAGCAGGGTATCTACATCCACGTCGTATCCTTCTCTACGTCCAATCAGACGCCCCGTTGGGTGAGCGATCAGATTCACTTTTTTGTGTTTTAACGCCGTCTTCAAACGATCCATGATCTTGCTTTGATCTTGAGAGAACGCAGAATGGATGCTAGCAATAACAAAATCCATCTCATCTAACAATTCATCATCATAATCAAGTGTACCATCTGGTAGAATATCCATCTCGATTCCAGCTAGTATCTTAAAATCGGTATACTTTTTATTTAACTTATTAATCTCTTGTCGTTGCATGCGCACTCTCTCAGGAGTTAGCCCGTTTGCTACTCGTAAATATTGAGAATGATCTGTAATCGCCATATACTCATAGCCTTTACTTCGTGCTTCTTCAGCCATTTCTTCGATCGAGAACGCCCCATCACTCCAAGTAGAATGCAGATGAAGATCTCCTTTTATGTCGGATAATTGAATCAGATCATGACCATCCTTAAATAGCTCTATTTCTTCACCAGATTCTCTCGCTTCAGGAGGAATCCAATTCAATGAAAAATGAGCATAGAAATCCTCTTCCGTTTCAAATGTAAGAATTTCACCAGTTTCTATATTTTCTACTCCATATTCACTGATCTTTTCGCCTCTAGCTTTTGCAAGCTGACGCATTTTAACGTTATGCTCCATAGATCCCGTAAAATGATGAAGTGTCGTAGCAAACTGATGGGGTTGTACGATACGAAAGTCAACGGATACAGAAAGCTTTTCATCGAGTACGAGGGAAACCTTTGTATCTCCGCTTGCTATCACATCAATGACTCCATCTAGTTTCAAGAGTTGCTCTTTTACTTCACCCGGATGTTCACTTGAAATAATAAAATCCAAGTCTTTGATCGTTTCTCGGTACCGTCTGAGACTTCCTGCTCTAGAGTATTTCTCAATATTTTTCATTCTTTTTAACTGAGATTCTATTTTCTCTGCAATGGGCAGCATATAGGCAATTGGAAGCCTTTCCGGTCTTTTCCCTAGATCCTTTAAGGATGCTAAAATCTTCTCTTCCGTTTTAGCACCAAACCCTGCCAATGCCCTTACTTTACCATTTTCACATGCTTCTTTTAGAGATTCAATATTCGTTATGCCTAACTCGGAATAAAGTTTAGCGATTTTCTTACCTCCGAGATTTGGAACTTGTAGCAGTGTAATCAATTCAGACGGTACTTTTTCCTGAAGTTCTACCAAAAGTTCTGACTTGCCTTTTTCTAATATTTCTATGATTACAGAAGCTGTACCTTTGCCGATACCTTTCAGTTTTGAAACATCGCCGATCTCGTCCATCGTTCGCTCATCACTCTCAAGAGCGTTCGCTGCTTTACGATATGCGGAAACTTTAAACGAATTCTCTCCTAAGATCTCAAGGTACAAAGCAATCTGTTCAAGTGCACGTACTACCTCTTTTTTATTTACCATAATAAGCTCACCTCTATTATAATTGTATGGCTAGAAAGACAAAGGCTATTTTCTACGAGTTTGGTACTTATGAAGTATTTGACACGTTGAACTAATGACACATCCCTGAAAGCGAGCAAGTGTGTGCGAAACTCAAGTACTTCTTTGATTTCTTTTAACAAAGTGTGCAAAATAAACTTCTAAAAAATGGTTTATTTGTGTTGTTTTTTTATTAACTTCTTTGACAAGTTGATTGGAGCAGAAGGATGCGAGACTCTAGGCTAGGACAAGCGGTCAGGTGAGACCCTTAACGGCGCAAAGCGGCAAGGGGCTCACCGCCTGCCCCGCGGAAAGCGAGCAGCCTGAAGCGGAAATCACTACATTCAAGAACAACTGAGTATAAACAACAAAGAAAAAAACTTCTCCGCGCTGGGAGAAGTTATGCCATATGTTTCATCCACATTTCCTTTACGGACTCAGAAAATACGGGGGTGTTTTTGACCATTCCCTGTGCGATCCATGAATTTTCATAATGAGCTTGAAAGGCTTCTATCGGAACTAATGTTGCGATATACAATAAAATAAACACGATTAAATAGACTTCTACAAAACCTAGTAAACCACCGAGCCATCTATTGAACGTATGAAGAATCGGTAAGTTTGCAAGAAAATCAAGCATAGACCCAAGAATCTGCAAGATGATCTTGGTGGCGAAGAACAATATCGCAAAGGCTATCGCATTATAATAAGCTTGTTCAAGTGAAATGCTGTTCATTAAGAAGGATACAGAACTATCATTTGAAGAAGGATATGGAATCCACAACTCTAACTTAGGCGCAAGATCGTCATAATACAGATAAGCAACGATATAGGCTGCTATGAATCCGACCAAATGAACGAGCTGCATGATGAAACCTCGTTTTAACCCGATTAAAAATCCACCTGCTAATATAATAATTAAAATCAAATCCAACATACTAACTTTCCTCTTTTCCAATTCGCTGTTGCAATTTTTTCAGCTCTTCTTTAATCTTTAAATATTCGTTCATTGTATTTACTGCTGTAAGTACAGCAAGTTGTTTCGTGTCGAGAAACCGGTTATGAGATTGTATCTCTCTCATTTTCAAGTCTACTTTATCAGCTACTAAATGAATGTGGCTGGAGGATTCGGTCCCTGCAATTACATATCGTTGTCCATAGATTTCGACCGTCGTACGGTTTTTCTTTTTCTCTTCCGCCACAAAATAACCTCCTTAACATACAAAGGATCATTCATTTAATGAATACTCTAATCTTTATCTTATCAAATATCGTTCATAGTTGAAAATATTTCTGTTCTATTGTAGCGTTTTTTTGATATATTTGGAAATCTCTTCATTTTTAGGAGGATCACTATTATGTCTCACGTTGTTAAAAAGATGACAAATTCAGAAATACTTCAAATGAAAAAAGAACTCTCATCCGTTCTATCCGCTAAAACGCCACCTGGAGCAGTTTTTTCAGCCAAACTCACCGATTGCACCGTTACAGCATACCAGTCGGGCAAAGTCCTTTTCCAAGGTAAGGGAGCTGAAGCTGCTTCTCAAAAATACTCAGGTGAAGTTTCCGTCCCTAAAGAGAAAAGTAAAACGGTGAAACCGCCTCATCAGTATGCACCACCACAGAACGCATCAGAATTATCGATGATCGGAAGTGACGAAGTTGGAACAGGAGATTACTTTGGACCCATGACTGTTGCCGCCGCATACGTTTCTAGAGCTAATCTTGAACTCGTAAAAGAACTAGGTGTAAAAGATTCCAAGCACTTAAATGACAAACAGATCATTCAGATCGCAAAAGAACTCATCCATACCGTCCCATACTCTCTTCTCGTCCTGAATAATGAGAAGTATAACGAACTTCAGCAAAAAGGGATGACGCAAGGAAAGATTAAGGCGATCCTTCATAACCGAGCTCTCCAAAACGTTAAAGCAAAAATTGAAGGTGAAGAGATCGAAGGTATACTAGTCGATCAGTTCTGTGAACCTGGTGTTTACTTTAACTACTTAACAAGAGAGAAGAACCTCTTAAAAGAAGGGCTTTATTTTGCCACAAAAGGCGAATCGATTCATCTTTCTGTTGCTGCAGCTTCAATCTTAGCCAGATATAGCTTTTTAAAAGAAATGGATAAGCTAGGGCACCGTTTTAATACCGTTATTCCAAAAGGGGCAGGTCCACACGTGGATGTAAAGGCGGCTGAGCTCGTTGAAAAATATGGAGATACTGTTTTTGATACGGCAACAAAGAAGCATTTTGCAAATACGCAAAAAGCCTTGAAGCTGTTACGCAAAAAACGAAGCTAGTAGAAGTAGATGATAGGAATAGGCTGTTTCTGATTTTGGGAGTGTTGATTTCCGTTCCAGGATGCTCGCTTTCCACGGGGCAGGCGGTGAGCCACATTGGTACGTTTCACTTTTAAGTGTCTCACCTGAGCCGTTTCATAGAAATATTCTTGCTCCTGCGTCTACAAGTTAATGCTACCGCAGTTAGCTTCCTCGTCGCATGCCTTGCGAGAAGCATCTCAAGTAGTTGGCACGCACCTTCCACTCCAATCAACAGTCAAAGAAGTTAAAAAAAGATTTAAAGCAACAATCTTTTAGAAAACAGCCTATTAAAAAAACCGGTTCATCCATTATGGATGAACCGGTTTTTGTGTGGTTTATTTTCTTAGCTGAGCGCCAAAGCGTTCTTCTAAGCTCTTTAATACGCGGTCATGCGCCGTTACGACTTCTTCATCTGTTAACGTGCGTTCTGGATCGAAATATTTCAGTGAGAAGGCAAGTGATTTCTTACCAGCTTCCATCTTATCACCTTCATACAAATCAAAAAGATTTACTTCTTTTAACAATGCTCCACCTGCAGCCTGGATAACAGTTGTCAGATCTCCTGCTGGAAGTTCTTGATCAACTACAAGAGCGATATCACGTGTAATGGAAGGATAACGCGGCAATGTTTGATAGATTATCTGATCTGTTTCTTTCTCTAATAGACTAGTTGCGTTCAACTCGAACACATACGTATCTTTTACATCCAAGTCTTTTTGAAGAGCCGGATGAAGCTGACCAACAAATCCTACAGAAATACCATCAAGTTTCACGATTGCCGTTCTTCCTGGATGCATGTTTTCAATTTCTCCAGCTTCATATGTGATGCGTTCAGAAAGGTTCAATTCACCCATGAGACCTTCTAAGATCCCTTTTAACACATAAAAATCAACAGTCTTTCTTTCTCCTTGCCAAAGATGCTCGTTAAATACACCTGTAACAGCTCCTGAAACGAACACATACTCTTCTGGAAGGTCCTTCAGTACCTCTTGTCTATTGATGAAGACTGATCCCATCTCATAGATAGCGAGGTCTTCCATCGAACGATTTCTGTTGTATTGAAGCACTTCTAGAAGCTGTGGCAATAAACTCATTCTTAAAGTACTGCGCTCTTCACTCATCGGATGCGCAACTGAGATCGGATATACCTTCTCGTCACTAAATGAGAAATGAGTAGACTTTGCAGGAGTAGTCAAGGCGTATGTTACAGCTTGATATAGCCCCGCACCTTCTAGATACGTTCTGATATTACGTCGTTGTGCCTGATTCTTCGTTAGGCCACCCGGACGCGCTTCTGATAAAAGGTACGTAGTCGGGATACGATCATATCCATAGATACGTCCTACTTCTTCAATCAAATCCGCTTCGATCGTTATGTCTGGTCTGCGGGAAGGTACGTTTACTTCGAACTGTCCGTTAGATTCTTTATAACCAAAACCTAAACGCTTAAAGATAGATGCAGTCTGTTCAGATGTAATCTCAGTTCCCAAGAGGTTGTTCATTCTTGAAACATCCATCTTCACACTGTATGTGTTAACTTCTCGTTTACCCGCTTCAACGATTCCTTCAGCCACTTTGCCTCCAGCAAGTTCCGCCATAAGGCTAGCAGCTCTCATTGCTGCAGCATATACTCGGTTACGATCGATGCCTTTTTCATATCTTGAACTCGCTTCACTACGTAAGCCAAGATCTTTAGAAGCTGCTCTTACACGACCTGAAGCAAAATAGGCTGCTTCTAAAAGTACGTTTGTTGTGTCAGATTGAACTTCACTCGTTGCGCCACCCATAACCCCAGCTACTGCAATCGGATCTTTACCATTTGTAATCACCAAGTGAGTATCTTTAAGTTTACGATCCTGATCATCAAGCGTTTGAATGTGCTCACCTTCTGTAGCACGTCGGATGACAATCTCTTTAGAACCTAATCGGTTATAGTCAAAAGCGTGTAGTGGCTGACCATATTCAAGAAGTACATAGTTTGTGATATCAACAATGTTATTGATCGGACGAATGCCTGATGCCATTAATCGGTTCTGCATCCAAAGTGGTGAAGGACCAATCTTAACATCGCGGATAATCATCGCACCGTAATAAGGGTTATCTTCAAGTGATTCGATCTGAACGGAAATAAAATCTTCTGCTTTTTCTTCTGATGTATTGATCGATGTGTTTGGAAGTTTCACTTCTTGTTTTAAAATTGCTGCTACTTCATTTGCAACACCGATTACGTTCAGGCAATCAGCTCGGTTTGGCGTAAGTCCAAGTTCCAGTACATGATCATTCAGATTTAAGTATTCTAAAGCATCACTTCCAGGCTCTGCGTCAGATGGCATCACAAAGATTCCTGTTGCATATTCTTTTGGAACTAATTTTGTATCAACACCTAACTCTGTAAGCGAACAAATCATTCCGTGAGATTCTTCACCGCGAAGTTTTGCTTTTTTAATTTTAAAGTTACCCGGAAGAACGGCACCAGGTACAGCCACAGCCACTTTTTGGCCTTGAGCTACATTCGGTGCACCACAAACAATCTGTGAGACTTCACCTTGACCAACATCTACTTTACAAACTCTTAGCTTGTCAGCGTTCGGATGCTGAATACATTCTTCCACATACCCAACAACTACTCCACTGATTCCTTTGTTTAATGACTCGACCATCTCGACTTCAATACCGCTTTTTGTAATCTTATCTGCGAGTTCAGACGGTGAGATTTCTATATTTACATATTCTTTTAGCCAGTTATAAGAGATTAGCATATATTTCCCCTCCTCAAGTTATGCATTTTTGAATTGTTTTAAAAACCGGATATCGTTCGCATAGAAATGACGGATATCATCAATTCCATATTTGAGCATCGCGATACGTTCAGGTCCCATACCAAATGCAAAACCTGTGTATTTCTTTGAATCGAATCCAGCCATCTCAAGTACGTTCGGATGAACCATACCTGCTCCTAAGATCTCAATCCAGCCTGTTTGTTTACAGATCGAACAGCCTTTTCCACTACACTTAAAACAAGAGATGTCCATTTCAACAGATGGTTCTGTAAAAGGGAAGAAACTTGGACGAAGACGAATTTTACGATCTTCACCGAACATTTTCTTCGCGAACGTTTCAAGAACACCTTTTAAATCACTTAAACGAACGTTTTGGTCTACAACGAGTCCTTCGATCTGCATGAACTGATGAGAGTGTGTTGCATCATCGTTATCTCTTCGGTAAACCTTACCTGGAGAAATGATTTTCACAGGTCCTTCACCTTCATGCTTTTCCATCGTACGTGCTTGAACAGGTGACGTTTGTGTACGAAGAAGGATATCCTCTGTAATAAAGAATGAGTCCTGCATATCACGCGCAGGGTGCCCTTTTGGCAAGTTTAGCGCTTCAAAATTGTAATAATCTGTTTCTACTTCTGGACCTTCTGCGATCGTGAAGCCCATGCTCAAGAACAGATCTTCAATCTCCGTAACAACTGCTGTTAACGGGTGAGGATTTCCTTTCTTTACAGGTCTTCCTGGTAATGAAACATCGATCGTTTCTTTTGAAAGCTTTTCCGCGATTGCTGCATCCTCAAGCGCGCTTTGTTTTTTATCTAGTTCCTGTTGGATGCTGTCACGAACTTCGTTGGCATAAGCACCAATAACAGGTCTTTCTTCAGCAGAGAGTTTCCCCATCCCTTTTAATACTTCTGTAATGGGTCCTTTCTTTCCTAAATAAGCTACCTTAACAGCTTGCAGATCTTTTAAATCTTGGGCTTCTTTGATCTGGCCGATCGCTTCTACTTTTAAAGCTTCTAAACGGTCTTTCACCGTGCAACCCCTCCTAAAAAAATATAAAAAAACTCCTCATCCAGTAAGGGACGAGGAGTTCGCGGTACCACCCAATTTAACAATGAAAAATACACTGTTCACTTCATTTTAATAACGGCTCTTCACCGGTCAGCCCTACTTAACGTTTCAGGTGACAACTCCGGAGTGAATTCAATAACACCTACCAAAGAAATGCTCACAGTCTAAGACATTTCCTCCCTTTTTGGCGGAATCATTATCTACTTTTCTCCATCTTCGTTTTTTAATGCTATTCCATTCATCTTTTTCATTATATATGAAAAAATTCTATAATTGCAACGCTATGTCACAAATTACGTACGATTTCGCTGTAATTCATACAAAAGAATGCCCGTTGCTACAGAAACGTTTAGGGACTCTGCACTGCCGAAGATCGGAATCTTCACATTCAACGTTGATTCTTGTTGAAGAATCTCCTGTACACCAGCGCCTTCATTGCCCATGATCAAAGCAAACCCATCTACATCAGGCGTCTCTCGCATATCCACAGAGTTTTGAAGGGAAGTCGATATTACCGGCAGTTCATGCGCTTTACAACGTTCAATAATCTCTATCAAGTTCGCTTTTACGATAGGCAGATGAAACAATGATCCTTGCGTTGATCGTACGGTTTTACCATTATAAAGATCCGCTGTACCTTCGCCTAAGAATACGCCGTCTAGACCCGCGCTATCAGCTGTTCGAATAATCGTTCCAAGGTTTCCTGGGTCTTGAACGCCATCGATTAGAAGGTAACGACCTCCTTTTTTGATGAGCTCTTCAGATTGATCCAACATTTCACAAACGGCAATGATCCCTTGTGGTTTTTCTGTTTCAGAAAGCTGTTTCATTAATTTAGCCGGAACAGACCATAGGCTGAATTTTTCCTTTAACCAAGTCTCGTTGATTTCAAAATTCTCTTCCACGATTACATGTTGAAGTTTTGCTCCAGAAGCAATAGCTTCTTCTATAAGATGCGGACCTTCAAGCAAGAACGTCCCAGATTTTTCACGTTCTTTTTTTGTATGAAGTTTTTTCCATTGCTTCAAGGAAGCGTTGGACTCTGATTCAATGTGCTTCATTTTCAGGTGTTCTCCTTTAAATCATAAATATTTTACTTTTTTCTCATAAAACATGCTCAGAACGTACACAATAAAAAAAGAAAAAATCAATAGAGGTGCATATCCATGAATCTTGATCTTAGAAAAGCTGTATTGCATAACGTTACCGGCAACAATAAAGAGCAATTACAAGATACGATTGTAGATGCCATCGAGAGTGGAGAAGAGAAAATGCTTCCTGGTCTTGGCGTTCTCTTTGAAGTGATCTGGAAAAACTCTGATCAACAAAAGAAAGAAGAAATTTTAAACACACTTTCAGACGGCTTGAAGTAAAACCCGGAATTTCCGGGTTTTTTGTTTATCATTTGAGGCTAGAAGAATTAATACCCCGTATCTTGACGCTCATGATTCACTCTATTCTTTTCAAAATAAGCTCCTTCAATCTCTTCAAATGAGAACCCGAGCTTCACGCCTAACCCTAAGAAAGTATCAAAAAATGATTGAAACTCTTTACTCGATAGAGATTTAGCCCCCGCATGATAGAGCGTTAAAAATAATGTATTAATATCTATCTTGTCCATTTTCTCACTATGATCAACCTCATTCGTCATATCGACCTCAGCAATTCCTAAATCTAAGCCGATTGACAAAACAAAATGTAGTCCATCTACATATTCTTCTAAGATTACTTCTTTAGCAGAAGCTGGACGTTTACTCCAATATTTAAAGCATCTTGTTTCGTTAGCCAATTCGCCAAGCTCAACTAGAAATGCTAATCTTCTCTGTTCAAATAATGATGAATTATCAAGATTATGTTCTTCCACAATACGCATGTTCAATTCGCGCTGCATGGAAAAGAGTTCTTTAATTTTCACGTTCATCCCTGCCTTTCATTCCTAAGCTATTATAACGTTATCTAGCCCTACATTCGAGGGTGAATTTAGTTGTTCTTCATACCAAGCTAAAAAAATTCTAACAAAAAAAGCACACCTTATGCAGGCATGCGTTGTTTATGGTGTTCTTCTTTCTCTTCCTCAAAGAACTCACTCCATTTCATCACCCATTCTTTTCTTCTCAATAAGTAAAACAATACAGATAATCCAACAAGAATAGCTGCAGAAGTAACGAGCGAGAGTGAAAATAATACCGAGCCGAACGAAGAGTAAAGAATAGCGATCGGAACGTTTGATATGATACTAGCTTTTGTATACTCTTTAAAATTTGACGAGATCTCGATCAGGCATAGACTCAGTAGATGAAAATGCATAAAGGGTATCATTTTTAAAATAGCAATCTGACCTACCGAAAACGGCATTCGTTTCCCAATCCACTTTTTTTGTAGTTTTTTTACTTTTTTCATCAGTTTCGGCATGCTCTTCATTCCCCAATAAAACAGAACACTCGAGAGCGTGATTCCGATGACTGAATAGAACGCTCCTGCCACTGCACCAAATAAGATGCCGCCTGTAAGACAGATCAGGCCCACCGGAAGAAAAAAGAACTGTCGAAACGCTTGAAGAAGAATGAACAATAAAGGGGCAAATATCCCACTAAACTTGAGCACCTCGATGAACACACTATCATTGTCTAACATGCACTCACCCCCTTTTAGTCAGCATATGACAGAAGACGAGCTCTGTATGACAGAATGTTCGTATGCATAAACTCTACTTCTTTTTGACACCTTAACTATAGATTGTTTACTTACATAGTTCTTAGTTTCTTAGGAGGAGTCCGAATCATGGATACAGTTGTACTCGCGAGAGCGTTCTTTGGTACATCACTAGGTTTTCATATTATATTTGCAACACTTGGTGTGGGTCTTCCTTTGATGATCGTTATCGCCGAAATCATACATCAAGTAAAAGGGGACAACGATTACGCTATCATGGCTAAGCGCTGGACAAAGGCGTTCGCCGTTTTGTTAGGGGTTGCTATTCCATCCGGGACGATTGTCGGCGTACAATTATCCCTATTGTGGCCAGGGTTTATGGAGATTGTAGGAAAGGTCATCTCACTGCCCTTTCAAATTGAGATCTTTGCTTTTTTCTTAGAAGCATTATTCATGTCGATCTACGTATATGCTGCTGACAGATTGCCGAGATATTTCCGTTTGATATCTGTATTTTTTGTAGCACTTGGAGCAGTTGCGTCTGCTATCTTAATTTCTGCGGTTAATACTTGGATGAATACTCCAGATGGATTTAAGATCAAACCGGATGGGACGATCTATGATGTTTCTCCGTGGGATGCTTTCTTCAATCCTAGCTTTCTATCCTCATCTTTCCATGTTGCCATTACAGCTTATATGACAGGAGCGTTCGCCGTTGCTTCGGTAGCTGCTTTCAAACTGTTAAAGAAGCGTCCTGAACGCGAACGCGCTTACCACCTAAAAGGATTGTTCATGTCTCTTACCGTCGCTCTTTTGATGAGCTTTGTCTCTGCTGTTTCAGGTCATCATTCTGCTCAGATCTTGCATCAGCATTCTCCTGAAAAACTAGCAGCAGCTGAAGGGCTTTTCGAGACTCAAAGATATGCACCACTCGCAATTGGAGGATATACAGATCCTAAGACTGAGGAAGTGAAGTACGGAATCGAGATCCCTTGGGCACTCAGCTGGCTTGCTGCTGGAAAATTCGATACCGAGGTAAAAGGATTGTACGAGTTTCCTCGGGAAACGTGGCCGCCTTTTTATGTACACACGCTCTTTAACCTAATGGTCGGGATTGGGACACTTTTATTAGGACTTGCTGCAGTAGCTTTAGCCTACTGGTGGTTCTTTGTAAAAAGAAAAGGAAAACCATTTCCAAAGTGGCTTTTATGGTCGCTTGTTTTATCAGGCCCACTCTCTATGCTCGGCATTGAGTTCGGCTGGGTATTCAGCTGTAGCGGCAGACAGCCCTGGACCATCTATCGCGTTCAGACGACGGCAGAAGCTGCGACTAAGAATGAAGATCTTGGTATGCTCTTTCTGTTGTTCTTAGGCTTATATGCGCTACTCAGCGTATTAACCGTTTTGATTTTAACAGCTTATTTCAAACGAAATCCTGTTTCAAAAGATATGGAAAAACTTCAGAGTTAGAAAGGAGGAATGCAGGATGAGCGAAGAAGTTTTAGCGATTCTGATGATGTGGACCTTTATATTTATCTATAGCATATTCGGTTCCATCGATTTTGGAGCTGGATTCTGGGCAATGATCTACAACAACCATAAAACGATGGCAGGAAGAATCGCAAATCGTTTTCTGTCTCCTACTTGGGAGATCACAAACACGTTCTTAGTTCTTTTAGTGGTTGCGTTTGTTGGCTTCTTTCCTAAAGGAGCATACACGCTCGGAACGGTTATGCTCGTTCCAGTTTCTTTGATTCTCTTCTTACTTGCTATTCGAAGTGCATTTATGGTGTTCTCGTATTCCGTTCAAGGATATCGTAGAACGATGTTTATTATCTCTGGCATCTCTGGCCTGCTTATTCCATCTCTGCTAATTGCCGTGCTTCCTATCTCACAAGGTGGATTTATCGCTGTTGATGGAGATACACAGAGCTTATTGCTCTCAAAGCTGCTCACAAGCCCAACACTCTATTTGTACGTGCTATTCGGCCTTACATCTGAGTTGTATCTTTCATCACTGTTTTTAGCAGATTACGCAAGAGTCTCTAAAAAAGAGGATGCATATAGGTTATATCGGAGCAATGCGATTCTGTTAGGACCACTGACCCTGCTCGCCGCGCTTTTCACATTACTATTCATAACACCAGAATCGAGCTGGCTCATCGATAATCTAAAGGATCAAAAAATCTGGTTTATTCTCTCTTTGATTGCGTTTTTTATTGCATATGCCTCTCTTTGGTGGCCAAAACAAAACCGTCCAGGAATTGGACGGCCGCGTCTTACACTATTAGCAACTGTTTTACAATATGGTCTTGCAAGCGTAGGTTATGGATTAGCACATCTGCCTTACATCGTTTATCCTGATCTAACGATTTATGAGGCGTTTACTGCACCAGAAACATTTTATTCCTTAATGATTATGTACATCGTGGGTCTCGCCATCTTGGCACCAGGTTTCTATATTTTCTGGAGATTGTTCTTAAAAGACAAACGATATCTTCAACAGGAATAGTTCTAGATAAACCAGCCTGCTAAAACCGTTATAAACATACTTAAAAGAGGCAGCCCGTAACGAAATGAAGGATGCTTAGTCTTATGACGCAACTTTTTCATAGCAAGCCACATACCGGGTGCTCCACCAATAATAGCGATCAACCAAAGTCTCGCTTCAGGTGTACGCCATTCGCCCTTTTTAGCAGATAACTTGTCTCTTTTCATAACATAATAAGCGGCTACGTTTAAAATGATTAGATATATGATTAACACCTTGTTGTTTCCCTTCAGAATGAAAAAAGATCATCTCCATCAAATGAGGAAATGATCTTTTCTTTTTTTACTTAAGCTTTTAGGCTGTCTTTTGCTTTTGAAGCTAATTCAGCGAAAGCTTTTTCATCTGTGATAGCAATTTCAGAAAGCATCTTACGGTTGATGTCGATACCCGCAAGTTTAAGTCCGTGCATTAAACGGCTGTAAGAAAGACCGTTTGTACGAGCAGCAGCGTTGATACGAGTGATCCAAAGCTTACGGAAGTCACGCTTCTTTTGACGACGGTCACGGTAAGCGTACATAAGTGATTTGAATACTTGTTGTTGTGCTACTTTAAATAATTTATGTTTGGAACCGAAATAGCCTTTAGCTAGTTTAAGAACTTTCTTACGACGACGACGTGTTACATAGCCACCTTTTACTCTTGGCATATTAAAAACCTCCTATTTTTAAATCGATTGATGAACGATTAACGTTTTTTGTAAGTTAACAATGTGCGGATGCGCTTGTAGTCACCGCTGTGAACAAGTTTCGCTTTACGAAGCTTACGCTTAGCTTTAGTTGACTTGTTAGCAAACAAGTGACTAGTATAAGCGCGAGCACGCTTTAATTTACCTGATCCAGTTTTTCTAAAGCGCTTCGCAGCACCTTTATGAGTTTTCATTTTAGGCATAATGGTTATCCTCCCTGGTAAAAATTATTTTTCGGCTTTAGGCGCAAGGATAAGGAACATGCTACGACCTTCCATTTTCGGTTTCGTTTCAACCGTAGAAAGATCTTCACATTCTTTCGCTAACTTTTCCAATACCGTTTTTCCGATTTGAGAATGAGTGATTGCACGTCCACGGAAACGAATACTTGCTTTTACTTTGTCGCCTTTTTCAAGGAACTTACGGGCATTTCTAAGCTTTGTATTAAAGTCGTTTTCCTCAATCGTTGGACTTAGACGAATCTCTTTAGTCGTAATGACCTTTTGATTTTTTCGTGCTTCACGATCTTTACGTTGTTGCTCGTATTTAAACTTACCGTAGTCCATGATACGACATACTGGCGGTTTAGCAGTTGCAGCAACGAGTACAAGGTCAAGATTTGCGTTTGTAGCAAGATCCAAAGCTTCTTGTCTAGATTTAATGCCAAGCTGGCTTCCATCAGGACCGATTAAGCGAACCTCACGAGCACGAATACCTTCATTGACAGACATGTCCTTACTAATAGTAAGTCACCTCCAAATTTTTTCAGTGAGTGCTTTAAAACACTCAGCTTGTTATTTCTGCAAATAAAAAAAGCGTCGGCGCAACGATCACCCACACATAGTAAACCGGCTATGTACACTTTGACATGCCTGAATATCCATCTACCCATCAACAGCCTTTGTTGGCGTCGAGTCAGGTGAGAAGCGGGTGCTTCTGCTTGTTTGATGCTTTTGCTTATTTTATTAACCTTACATACTATAACACAATGGAGATATGCGTGTCAAACAACGAATGTAATAACAGCAACGAAATTAATTTTACTTCGTTTACGAAAGGAATGCAAGAGTTTTTTTATTCATCGGTTTGGTTTTGTTGTTTTACTGTCCACTCTTGCGTATTTACTGTCCACTTTTCTTGATTTACTGTCTACTTTGGGCATTTTACTGTCCACTTTCAATAAAATACTGTCCACTTTTCATTTCCCAACAAAAAAAGACGGCCAACTCAACATTGGCCGCTCTCTCAATATCCTTATCTCTTTTCATTAATTTGAGCTAAAATCTTATCTCGGAAATCTTCGTAAGAAACAGTCTCTGACTTTTGCTCACCATATTTACGAACGTTAACGGCATTGTCTTCGATCTCCTTATCACCTAGAACAAGCATGTAAGGAATCTTCTTCATTTGAGCTTCACGAATCTTGTAACCCATCTTTTCATTTCTAGTATCAATCTCAACACGTACAGCATGCTGCTTCAAATCTTCTTGAAGCTTATACGCGTATTCATTATGAACATCTGATACTGGAATCAGTTTCACTTGTACTGGTGCGAGCCATGTAGGGAACGCCCCAGCAAAGTGCTCAACTAAAATCCCTAAGAAACGGTCGATCGAACCATAGATCGCACGGTGGATAACGACCGGACGAACCTTTTGGTTGTTTTCATCTACGTACGTTAGATCGAACTTTTCTGGCATCTGGAAGTCCAACTGAATCGTTGCACACTGATGACTTCTCTTAAGAGCATCTTTAATATGGAAGTCGATCTTTGGACCGTAGAACGCTCCATCTCCCTCGTTCAGGTGATAGTTCATCCCTAGATCTTCTAGAACGTTTTTCAATGCGCCCTCAGCTTGATCCCATAAACGATCATCACCCATAGAATCTTCTGGACGAGTTGAGAGTTCTACCGAATATTCGAATCCAAACGTGCTGTAGATTTTATCCACTAACTTAAATACGTTTTTAATTTCACTTTCGATCTGCTGTGGTGTAACAAAGATATGCGCATCATCTTGACAGAACGTACGAACACGGATCATACCGTTCAGTGCGCCGCTATATTCGTGACGATGCACTTGACCGAATTCAGCCATACGTACAGGAAGATCTCTATAAGAATGAAGTTTGTTCTTAAAGATCAACATGTGACCTGGGCAGTTCATCGGCTTCATCGCAAATTTTGTATCATCTACTTCAGAGAAGTACATGTTTTCATGATAGTGATCCCAGTGACCTGATTGTTCCCATAGACGCTGATTCATCATAAACGGCGTACGTACTTCATCGTAATCCACTTGGCGTTGAAGTTCACGAGAGAAATTCTCAAGCTCAGTACGGATTGTCTGGCCGTTAGGAAGATAGAACGGCATTCCTGGTGCTTCTTCTGAGAACATGAATAACTCTAATTCTTTTCCTAGTTTACGGTGATCACGTTTTTGAGCTTCCTCAATAAAGTGAAGATACTCGTCAAGGTCTTTTTGGCTTAAGAACGCTGAACCATAAATACGTTGAAGCATTTGATTGTCGCTATCTCCACGCCAGTAAGCACCAGAGATGCTCATTAATTTATACGCTTTGATCTTTCCAGTCGATGGAACGTGTGGTCCGCGGCAAAGGTCGAAGAACTCACCTTGTTCATAGATTGTGATCTTCTCACCTTCTGGAAGGTCACGGATCAGCTCAAGCTTTAAATGATCGTTCAATTTTTCGTAAATCTCAAGAGCTTCTTCACGACTCACTTCTTTACGTACGATCGGAAGATTTTCATTAACGATCTTCTTCATTTCCTTTTCGATCGCAGGCAGATCTTCTGGTGTTAAGTTATGAGACATGTCTACATCATAGTAAAACCCGTTATCGATAACTGGTCCAATACCAAGCTTCACGTCTGGGTAAAGACGCTTAAGCGCTTGAGCAAGCAAATGGGCATTTGAGTGTCTTGTCATTTCAAGACCTTCTTTAGAATCCTGCATCACGATCTCGATCGATGCATCTTCTTTGATAGGACGTGAAAAATCATATAATTGTCCATTTACTTTCCCAGCAACTGCTTTTTTCTTTAAACTTGGGCTGATACTCTCTGCTACTTGTTCTGAAGTAACGCCTTTAGGAAATTCCTTGACTGAACCGTCAGGGAACTTGATTGAAATTGACGACATATAAAACATCTCCTTTTTATCTTAGAATCTTATCTGATTGAAAACAAAAAACACCCGTCCCTATAGAAGGGACGAGTGATGATCTCGTGGTTCCACCCTTGTTCCGACAACTTTAAACAAGCCAATCGGCACTCGGACAGTGTAACGGACTGCGACCGTCAGCGATTACTAAAGATGTTCACCGCTGAAGTTCCAAGGTGGTAAAGCCATTTTCCGTGTTAGGAAGCTTCCAGCCAAGACTTCCCTCTCTATGAACCGTAAAAATATGCTTCATGTCCTTATCAATACAGATTGAATGATAAAATTATACACCTATTATATGCAGTCGTTTTTCAAAAAGCAAGAGGACTCTGTAAGTTTATGACTCTTTTTTTCGAAAGAATCGATGTTCCTTGTAGGACATCCTTTCAATCGGTGTGATCGTGACCTTTTCCTGAAAGATGTTCTTTACCGTTTGAAGCAATGGATGGTCCATATCATATGCATAGATCCTAGTGGCATTTGGAGAGATTCCAACTAAAGGCCCTAAAAGTCTTTCGTCTAAATTCGCCACATTCGTTAGGCGTAGTGCTTTTTCATGAAACATCGTCAATTCAGTATGCGTTAGCTGATTTTGATGTTCATCAAAAAGAAGAATCTGCTCTTGTTCAAAAATAACGACGATATCAGCTGAAGTAAAAGACCTTTGTTTCGTTAAGCATGTTCTTAACTGCTCTACGAACATTTGGTACTCAAGTTCTAACTTGTACTCATCAATCGCACATTCAACAATCTTCAGTAAAGTTGCTAAATACTCTTTCAACCTAAACTTAATGAACGATTCAAATTCTAAGAAATCTGTTTTAGCGTCAATAATAGATTCCCATTGCCTTCTGATCAGTTCATTTAAGCTTGGCAGGTGTTTAACATCAGGTATCCCTTCAATCTCACCAAGCATGATACTTTTTGTGATAGATAAGATCTCTTTTTGCTCTGCTGAATCGCTGTAACAAAATGCTTGTTCAATCATTTCCTTTAAACAAATATCCTCTACTTTGTTTCGAGTAAATTCTGTTAACACATCCAATATGATCGTTTTTCTCTCCTGTATGTGCAATTCAAGAATTTTAGAAGAAGCTTCAGATAATTTGGCAAAGGAAGGGTTTATTTTATGCTCAGCTGCTATTCGAATCATTCTCTTCAAAACAGCTATACCATCTGATGGGTGTGAAAAAGCAATCGCGACCAAATAAGTCCCCCCCATATAAAATCCTCAATAATACACTATATGGGACGAGGTCCTAAAACATGTTACTTACAAAAGAAAAAACAACCCTGTGGGGTAGGGTTGTTCTTAATAAACAAATTTACGCTCGATTCTTGATAAGATAAACGCCATGCCAAGCGTTAGAATTAAGTACATTAAAGCGGCAGTCATGTATGGTTCCCACGGTCGGTAGTATTGGCCCATCATCGCTCTAGCGTAATACATCAATTCTGGGGTAGCAATGATGGAAACTAAGGATGAATCCTTAATAAGTACAATAAACTCGTTACCTAGCGGCGGAATCATTCTTCGAGATGCTTGCGGCAGAATAACATGTTTCATAGCTTGTACATGATTCATACCGAGCGACCGCGCTGCTTCCATCTGCCCTTTATCGATCGATTGTATCCCTGCTCTAAATATCTCTGCAATATAAGCAGCCGCATTAAGCGAAAGAGCTAGAACGCTTGAAATGAACACGTTAGGCGGCTTCATGAACAGTGGCATGAGCGCTGAATGGATCAAAAGGATCTGAACCAGTAACGGTGTACCTCGAAAAAAACTGATATACCACATGCACGGAAGATGAATAAAAGGGTTCTTCACCATTTTGCCGAGCCCGATGAATAATCCTAAAATCGTACCGAATAGAATCGCCAAAAATGATAACTGAACGGTTACCCATGTTCCTTTTAAAAATAAGGGCATATAATCACTAATAATCTGTAAAGAGTAATCCATGAAGACCTCCTGAGAATGTTATTGTTTCAGCACATCTACATTTGGTTCTTCACCAAACCATTTTTTATAGATTTCAGTATATTTTCCATCATCAATAATTTTCTTCATCGCTTTGTTAATCTCTTCTTGATGTTCACCATCTTTAGGGAAGATGATTCCATAAAATTCACTCTCGAAATTTTCTTTATCGCTGATTGTTACTAGTTTTTTATCCGGGTTATTCTTTTCATATTCTTGTACTACCGCGTTATCCGCTACTACCGCTTCTACTTCACCGTTTAATAGTGCTTGTATCGCTAATACATTGTTTTCATATTTCTTTATGTTTTCACTTTTACCAAACATCTTTTCAAGTGCTGCTTGTCCAGTCGTTCCGTTCTGCACACTTACCTTCATTCCTTCTAAGTCCTTTGCACTCTTAATCGATGTTCCTTCTTTTGCTAAAATCATGTTGATCGATTCAAAGTATGGCGAAGAAAAGTCATAACTTTTCTTACGATCGTCATTGATCGTAATAGCAGAGATCCCTGCATCAACTTCTTCATTCTGAAGAGCAATAAATAACGGGTCCCACCCCTTATTTTTTAATTCATAATCCAATCCTGCTTCCTTCATCACCGCATCGAGTAGATCAACGTCGAATCCTACAATTTTATCACCGTCTAAGGATTCAAAGGGGGCATATGCCGCATCTGTTCCCACCGTCAACTTATCACCAGAACCAGACGAGCACGCTACTAGAAACGCAGCAGATAAACCTATTAGTCCCATTTTAAATTTTCGTTTCATTTCCATTCTGATATTTCCCCCTTTATTCTAAATATTCTTATATTATACACAAAATTTTAAATATAAGGAAAATTACGATAATTATTTTTAATACGAAAGTCACTTATTAAAATATTTGATATCAAAAAAAACACCTTCTCAGAGCCTTACAGTGCATCTTTATTATGAAACTTTAAATCTGTTCTTTAACCTATACATTATTAAATAAAAAAAAGCACCTGACATAAAAAATGCCAAGTGCTTCGCTCTTAAGTTAGTTTTGCATCACAAAATCTTTTTCAGCTTTTTCTTCATCTTCAAACACACGAAGTGTTTCGTATTTTGTATTTCGTTGTGCAGGGATCTTACCTGCTTCACGAATCAATCGCAATGTTAAGTTCGTATTTACTTTGTGTGTCGTTCCAGCAGCTGAAACAACGTTTTCTTCCATCATCGTGCTACCAAAATCGTTGCAGCCGTAGTGAAGAGATTTTTTACCTACTTCAGGTCCCATCGTAACCCAAGATGACTGGAAGTTAGGTATGTTATCTAAGAAGATTCGAGAGATCGCAACATTCTTCAGATATTCTCTCGGAGTTGTCTTTTCAGCCTTCATGTTCGTGTTATCCGGTTGGAACGTCCAAGAGATGAAAGCTAAGAAACAATCTGTCTCGTCTTGTGCATCACGAACACGCTGTAGATGAAGTGCGCGTTCTTCGAATGTTTCACCAAATCCAATAACCATCGTAGCAGTAGAATGCAGTCCAACTTTTTTAGCTGTTTTCATACAGTCGATCCACTCTGTCCAAGAGCCTTTAAGCCTGCTGATCTTCTTACGGGTGCGGTCATCTAAAATTTCTGCTCCGCCTCCTGGAAGAGAATCAAGCCCGGCTGCTTTCAGTTCACGGAGCACTTCCTCTAGTGATAGACCAGACACTTCAACCATCTTCCATACTTCTGCTGGAGAAAAGGAATGCATCGTGATATCAAAGCGCTTTTTGATCTCTCTTAACAAGTCCGTATAGTAGCTGAATGGCAAGTTAGGATTTGTTCCACCTTGCATAAGAATTTCTGTACCACCTACATCAACGGTCTCTTGTATCTTTTGAAAGATTACTTCATCATCCAACACATAACCTTCACTGCTTCCTGGCGCTCTATAGAACGCGCAGAATCTGCAATATGTATCACAAAAATTTGTATAGTTTACGTTACGGCCAATTACGAATGTGGTAATCGGTTCAGGATGCCACCTTTTCATAATAATATCCGCAACTTCTCCCATGCGTTCTACTTCATCACTTTCATAAAGTTTAACGGCATCTTCTACCGATAAACGTTCACCTTCTAAAGCTTTTTGTAAAATAGATTCTATACTCATCGGTAACCTCCGAATACAATGTCTTAAGATCTTGTCTGTTCTTATCCTATCATATTTTAGTTGAAGAGACAGCTTTGTGTTTTCAAGAAAAAAGCTCCTGCCCTTTAAAAGAGCAGAAACTATATTAATAATCTTCTCTGAAATTTTTATTTCCGCCCATAAAGATAGGAGTACTTAAGTGTTTGATCCGCTCCATGATTCTAAGAGCTTTCAGTTCATCAAGTCCACCTTTTTGAGAATACGATAGATGCTGCTGCAGCATATCATAATCACAATTGGATGTGTAGAGAGTAGGCAGTTTTTCCATCATTCGATATTGAAGAATAACGCCAATAATTTCATCTCTGACCCAGTTCGTCATATTCTCAGCACCAAGGTCATCAAGCATCAATACGGGCACAGTCTTTAACAGTTCCATCTTCGAATCAAATGTACCGTCTGAAAGTGAAGATTTCATTTCACGAAGAAACTCCGGTGTATGAATGATCAGAGAGTGTACACCTTTCTCGGCTAAACCATTTGCGATCGCACCTAGAAGATACGTTTTACCAACGCCAAACTTTCCGTAGAAGTAGATCCCTTTTGCTTGATGACCCGAACCTGCCATCTGGACAAATTCATAAGCCTTCGAGATCGCATTACGTCTTGTTTCATCAATACTATGCTTGTACAAACGATCAAATCTCGCTTCGAGGATCTCTTTTGGTATAAAGTAACTCTTAATCAATGAAGTCATGGATTTCTTTTGTTCATCGATGACTTTTAGTTCACATGGTTTGTATCTTAGTTCTACTGTCTGTCTCACTTTCGTTAGTTCAGAACGATACCCTTGCATGAGGTTGGGACAATTCTCTAAACCCGGACAATTGCGGCAAGCATGCTGTTCGTTCTTAAAGGTGTAAAAACTGGACAATAATTTTTCCGCATGGACATCTGATATGTCAGGGTTCTCTCTCAGAAAACGCATGACCCCTGGGTCTGTAAGTACTTGTTGCTTCATTTGCTCAAATCTTTCTTGAAACTTATCAAACCCCGGCATATTTTTAACAGATTCCTGTATGGATTCCATATTATTTCCCCCCTTTATTTCGAACTATTCAACAAACTCTCAAGCCATTTACGGTTCTCATCCTCTGTAGCATCAGTGCTTGAATCATCAGTCTGACTCGTAGACACCTTATCCTGTTTCAGCCAGTCAGGAACCGTTACGTTACTCTTTTTATTTCCTTTATTATAAGAACCCGAATTGACCTTTTTATCTTGCCATTCTTTATATTTTCTTTTTTCATCGCGTGCTAAGGTCATTGCCTCTATTACCGTTTGTGCTTTTTTGCGAGCCCAATGTGAGGCAATTCGTTCGATCAACCCTTTTGCTAGCTTCATATCATTCTCAGATAGTACGTAATCTAAAAGAACATTCGTAACGCCTGGCGTTAGATTCTGATCGATCATACAATAGGCAACGAGTTTTAAATCTACTTCTGAAGGAGTGGTACCTGAGTAATCTTCTAACAAACGATAAGGTGACACTTCTTCAAAATATTTGATAAGTTCTTCTTCTTTTGATTGAGGCTGCATGCCATGAAGAGCCTTTAATGGAACTGGCTGCGTTTTTAAAGATAGAACCGGCAGACCTTCTTCATGTTCGAAGCGATACCATTTCTGAATTTCTTTCCTTAAGTTCTCTGCAGAAATTTCGCCCGTCGAGTAATATACGTTCTGAATCTGCTTGCTCATATCCATCGGTTGTAACTGATAAATATATGCCAACTTATAGATGGCTTCCTTTAATTTTGGAGTGATTACCTCTTTAGGCACGATAAAAGATGAGATCTGATTCACCATCGCTTCAAAATCAAAGGTAGACTCACTTAGTACAACTTTCCCATGAATGCCTTTTTCATGTAAAGAGACATCTTTTGGAAGAACGTTTTCGTTAATTTCTGCATAACTCTTTGAGGACATTTCAGAAGGGTGCAAAGAAGTAAACACATCACTGAATGAAGCGGTCACATCTTTATAATCCGACACATCCGTTTGAGCGATATAAAAGGACTCTCTTACTTCATTAAATTTTGCTTTTCCTAAACGATTAAAGAGATATATGCTTAAAAAGCCATCTGTAAAAAAAGCATTTGGCGAAAGTGGGAGCTGAAGCTCATAAATGTACTCCCTGGAACTATCGCCGTCTTTCTTGAACGTCTTCAAGAGACCAATCGCTTCTAGTTTCTTTCTTCCCGATAAAATATCTTTTAACGAGAACTGAGTTACGTTCATGAGGTGCTGATGTTTTTGTGTCTGCCGATCCATATTTACTTCGCACCATAATGTCATGTATAAACTATGTGCAAATGCGCCAACCAACGGCTGATATAGCATGGTAAGAACTTTATGATCGATTTCATGCAACATACCCTTGCACTGGACGGAATACGTATCAACGGGCACAACTTCCTGAAAATGTACCGTCATCGTTTTCACCCTTTTTTAAAAAGTCTTTAAAGTAAGCTGGCCGACGGATGTTAGTATCGTCAGCCAGAGTAGTTTGTTCATTATTTTAGCCGTTTTCTAACAAAGTAGAATTCGGTTTGATAGTGGAATAAAAAGAGCGTTACAGCAGTCTAAGATACGCTTTAACGCTCCTCCTTGTTAATTAGTTCTTTCAATTCCTGTATAAAAACATTGATATCCTTAAATTGACGGTATACAGAGGCAAATCTTACATAAGCAACCTCATCCGTTTTAGACAGATGTTCCATCACCTGTTCACCAACGGCTGTACTTGAAACTTCAGATGCACCTGAGTTTCTCAATTCTTTTTCAATGCTGTCTACTATATTTTCAAGCGTTTCCAAGGGGACTGGCCTTTTTTCACAAGCTTTAATAAGCCCTCTAAGGATCTTTTCACGGCTGAACTCTTCTCGTTCCCCGCCCTTTTTAACAATGATAAGCGGTGTTTGTTCTACCGTTTCAAATGTAGTAAATCTATAGCTGCAAGATTCACATTCCCTTCTGCGGCGAATGGATCTTCCGCTATGTACAGGTCTTGAATCAAGCACTTTTGTTCCGTTGTGCTGGCAAGTAGGACACCTCATTGTAATCATCCCCAAAAAATTTTCTATTCTCTATCTATCTTAAAGAAAAGGGAGGAATGTGACAAGCTATTCCTACAATTTTTCAGCCATTGACGTCCCAACAAACGTTAGTTTTCCTTTTAAGATCTCATAAATGTTAACGATTAGTCTTTGGTTGTTGCCAAAATTAAAAGGTAGAGCAGATTCTGTTGAAACGTTCAAATCTACAGCAGTTCGGTTCGCTTTAACTGTTACTATACTAATAACGACAAACGCACTCTTAGGCTGTCTAACTTCAAACGTTACCTCTCCCCTTTCTTCTGAAAAACCGAGCTCATGAAAATTTGTGTCTTCATCTAGGATTTGTTTGATCACTTTCATAACTTCTGGTTTATTAGCTTTAAAATAATGGGTTCTAAGTCTTTCGTCCACATGCTGTTCACTCGTTTCCGCATGATTTTCCATGAGATTTTGAAGTTTTCTAAACATAGTAGTCCTCCAAAGCAATATAATTTGTACCCTATTATTCCCTATTATGAGTGAAATAAAAAGGCTGTTTTCCTAAACATTGTTGCTCTTGGAAGTGTTGATTTTCGTTCCAGGCTGCTCGCTTTCCACTCCAATCAACTGTCAAAGGTGACAAGGAGTTAAAAGCAACAATCTTTTTAGAAAAGAGCGAATAAAAAAGAGGTGTGATTTCTCACACCTCACGTACATTCTGTTTTAAATTATTGAGCAGTAACTTTTGATTTGGCAACAGAAATTGGACCCATTCCACGAGGAACTTCCAAGTTTTCGCGCTTTTTAGCGCCAAGTGCCTCCGAAATGTAATCAGCAGCTACGTTAGGATCGATTCGATCTCCACACGTATATACATCAATACTTGCATAACCATGCTCAGGAAAACTGTGAATAGTTAGATGAGATTCAGAGATAATAACAACTCCACTTACACCGTGTGGAGCAAATTTATGAAAAGCAACCTCACGAATTTCTGCACCTGCTTTCAATGCAGCGTCAACGAATGTCTCTTCAATAAATTTCATGTCATTTAGTTTTTCAGAATCACAACCCCATAACTCAGCAATTACGTGTCTTCCCATTGTATCCATTAGCATAGTCCCCCTTTTAAAAATAATCATGCCTTCAAGCATGCGGTATCGAACATCTACCACGGGGGCAAGTTAGTCCAAAGAGGTCCTAACCCTTTAAGTAGCATTCAATGCCTTTGTTTGCTTTATTTGAAGTTCACGAATCATAGTATACTTCTTTTAAAATTTATTTGCAATAACTATGGGCAAATTTTTTTACATCAAATTTTTATTGTTTTTTAAGGATAAAGATCAATCGAAATATACTGGTTCGTTGAAGCGAAAAAAAGAGCTGATGTGTAATCCAGCCCTTACTCATTTATCTATTTTTACTAACGTTTTTATGATACAGAAACATTTTTTTCTTGTACTGGCATATTTAAAGCAACACTTACATGTTTCGCTAGATCTACTACTCTGCATGAATAACCCCATTCATTGTCGTACCAAGCAAGGACCTTCACTTTGTTTCCGTCCATTACCATCGTAGATAAGCCATCTACGATTGAAGAATTTTCATTTCCGTTATAATCAATCGAAACGAGTGGAAGATCGCTGTAACCTAAGATCCCACGCATCGAACCTTCAGAAGCAGATTGGAAAGCGTGATTCACTTGGTCTTTCGATACAGGAGTCTTCAATTCCACAACAACATCCACCAAAGAAACATTAGGTGTTGGAACACGGAGTGCCATACCATTCAATTTACCTTCTAAGTGAGGCAAGACTTTTGAAATGGCTTTTGCAGCACCTGTAGAGGTTGGAATGATTGATGTTCCACATGCACGTGCACGTCTTAAGTCTTTGTGAGGATTATCAATATTCTTTTGATCGTTCGTATAAGCATGTACAGTTGTCATCATGCCAGATTGTACCCCGAACTGATCATCTAGCACTTTAATCACAGGTGCTAAACAGTTGGTTGTGCACGATGCATTAGAAATAATATGATGTTTAGATGAAATGTAATCGCTATCATTTACTCCCATAACAATTGTAATGTCTTCGTCTTTCCCTGGAGCAGTGATAATTACTTTCTTAGCACCCGCTTCGATATGAAGACCAGCAGATTCTTGTGAAACAAATTTCCCCGTTGCTTCTATAACAATATCAACGCCTAACGTTCCCCAAGGTAATTCACGAGGATCGCGAGAGTTAACTAATTGGACTTTTTTTCCATTAACAAAAAGGGCATCTTCTCCAGCAACAACATCTCCAGAATACGTTCCATGTATAGAATCGTACTTAACCATATGAGCAAGAGTTTCAGCTGGATAGCTGGCATTAACAGCTACAACCTCAAATTCATCGTTCTCCATCATTTTGCGGAAGACCATTCTTCCGATTCTCCCCAAGCCATTAATTGCAATTTTTGCTTTCATGAAGCTGCTCCTTCCAATGTGTTATACTCTAACTTGTATCTATCTATAATTAGTATATCATATTGACACTTGAAAAGAACATACTTTTATTTGAATTAGGCTAAAAAAGGGCTTATATACAAAAAAAACAGACCTGAAAAGAAAATCAGGTCTGTTTTTTTGTTTGTTTAAGTAATAAAAGAACATCATTTTCTAATTCTGACAGAGAACCATTATTCATGATAACAACATCTGCCAGTTCCTTTTTCTCAGTGATCGGCATCTGCGAGTGAATTCTAGACAATGCTTGCTTTTCTGAAAACTGATCACGTTTGATCAATCGTTGAAGCTGCACTTCTGGTGCAGCATAGACTAACCACGTTCGATCAACCATATGTGTTAACTTACTCTCAAATAAAAGTGGTATATCCATCACCACTAAAGACTCACTAGAGCGTTGATAAGCATCTGCTTGCCGTCTCATTTCTTTTCTTACAGCAGGATGAACAATCTCGTTCAACATCGTTCTTTTTTCTGAATCGTTGAAGATGATTTCTCCCAATCCTGCTCTGTTTATCGTCTTGTCATCATTTAATATTTGGTCGCCAAAACAGGCTACAATCTTCTCATACGCTTCTTTCTCTGGCATAACAACTTCTCTTGAAATAATATCGGCATCCACAACCGGAATTCCTTGACTCTTGATGATGTTACTGACTGTTGACTTTCCTGTAGCGATGCCTCCTGTTAATCCAATAATCACAAGTTATCCTCCACGGTTACATTTTTAATAATCCCATTACGATCAGTAAAACTCCTGGCAGAACGGACAGACCCTTCATCCAGTTTGTTTTGTTGAAAAGATATAATCCTAGTATCATACCACCCCATAAGAATAAAGCACTCATCAACGCAATGGTAATGGTTGTTAATGAAGGTGACAGGTCGATGAGTGCGGCGCCTATTCCTGCTCCAAATGCATCAAGCGATAATGCTATTCCAAGCAATACGGCTTCTAAGCCCGTAATGGATCCAGACTTATCAATATCAGCCATAACTGGTTTCTTTAGAATGTGTATGACGATTCCTAACGATTTGATTTCAAATAGCACAATGTTCTTAGGTTCTTTTTCCAAGCACTCAACGTTCTCTTTCTCTGGTAAGAAAACCTGCCATAGAGAGTAGATTCCGATTCCTAGAAGAATCACGCCTCCCAATATTTCACCTGTCTTAGGTGAAATAAATTGTTCTAACGTAAATCCAAGCAACATCGAAAGTAAAAAGGTAACAGCTGAACATATTGCGATGATGATAATGGAGCGAAAAGGAATTTTAATGGATTTCATTCCATACGTTAATCCGGCTCCAAAACTGTCCAGGCTGACGGCTAATGCCAACAAAACAAAAGAGTAAGCCACCATTGTTCCTGTACTCCTTTCAGTTAACGGTAAACGTAGTATATGAAAGGAGCACAGAAATGGTTTATTTTTGACAAGTCTTACAAATATGAGTGCCTCTACCCGCTACAACTAATCGTTCAATCTCACTACCACATACGCGACATGCTTCATTTTTTCTACCGTAAACAAATAGTTTCAGCTGAAATCCACCCGTCTCTCCAACTGCGTTCGTGTACGAGCGGATCGAGCTTCCTCCGTGCTTCACAGACTCAGAAAGAATTTCTGTTATCGCGGTTTTTAATTTTTTTAACCGGGGCAGCGTTAATTTATTCGCTTGGGTCTCTGGATGGATTCCAGCCTGAAATAATACTTCATCGACATAAATGTTGCCTAAACCAGCAATAAGAGTCTGATCTAACAATACCGATTTTATATTACGTTTTCGATTAGCAAACAGCTTTTTTAAGAGTGCAGCTGTTAATGAATCTGACAATGGTTCAATACCTAAAGTTTTCAATGGCGCATGACTTTCTTCTGTTCCTTTTGGATACAGATGCATCGTCCCAAACTTTCTCACATCTCGATATCTTAGTTCGGTTCCATCAGAGAACTGAAAAATAACATGCGTATGTTTATCAGCTGGTTCCTCGCTTTGAGATAACCCATATTTCCCTTCCATCCTTAGGTGAGAAACTAACACATCCTCATCAAGATGAAAAATTAAAAACTTACCTCTTCGATACACGGTTTGAAAAGTTTGACCTTTTAGCTTCAAAATGAATTCTTCTGTTCCAGGATGTTTAATAATATTTTCCCAATGTATTTTCACATCTGTAATCATCTTTCCTGGAAGAAATTGATTCAATGTGTTTTTGACATTTTCGACCTCAGGTAACTCAGGCATCTCTTCACCAACCTTATTAGAAAAAACAGCACCCTGAATCTAGAGGATGCTGTTTTTATTACTATTTTGCTTCAAACCAGGAATCTCCCCAATTTACATCTACCTTTAGTGGTACATCAAGTTCTACTGCTGATTCCATCACTTCGCAAACGACCTCTTCAAGTTTTTGCAGTTCATTTTCTGGCACTTCAAAAATAAGTTCATCATGCACAGTAAGCAGCATTTTCGCTTCAAGTTTCTCATCTATTAAACGTTGATCCATATCGACCATCGCTTTTTTTATGATGTCTGCAGCTGTTCCTTGAATCGGTGTGTTCATTGCTGTTCTTTCTGCAAAACTACGAAGGTTAAAGTTTCGGCTATTAATTTCAGGCAGATAACGGCGTCTATGAAGCAGCGTTGAAACAAAGCCATTTTGTTTGGCTTCAGAAACACTGTCCTTCATGTACTGCTGAACACCAGGGAAACTATCCAAATAAGATGCAATAAATTCTCCAGCTTCTTTTCTCGTAATCCCTAAGCTTTGTGATAAACCATAATCACTGATTCCGTATACGATTCCAAAGTTAACGGCTTTAGCGTGTCTTCTCATCTCAGACGTAACTTCGCTTTCTTCTACATGAAAGACGTCCATGGCCGTTTTCGTATGAACATCCATCTCTGTTTTAAATGCTTCCATCAAGTTTTCATCTTGAGAGATATGAGCCAATACACGAAGCTCGATCTGTGAATAGTCTGCCGCAAGAATTTTCCAACCAGGCTGTGAGGCAACAAAGGCATGTCTGATCTTTCTTCCTGCTTCTAAACGGATCGGAATGTTTTGAAGGTTCGGATCGATAGAACTCAGTCTTCCCGTTTGCGCGAGAACCTGATTGAACCGTGTATGAATCTTACCCGTATCTTCTTTTACCACTTTTAGCAGACCTTCAATATAAGTAGATCTTAACTTTCCGAGCTGACGATAGATAAGGATCTTATTAATGATCTCATGCTTGCCTTCTAACTTCTCTAATACATCAACAGAAGTTGAGTATCCCGTTTTAGTTTTCTTAACAGGAGGCAAGTTCAGCTTCTCAAATAATATTTCACCCAATTGTTTAGGTGAGTTTATATTAAATGATACTCCAGCAAGTTCGTGTATATCTTTTTCTAATGCTGTTAACTGAATATCTAAGTCAGCACCCATCTTTTGGAGGGTATCTGATTTTACCTTTACGCCAAATTCTTCCATCTTGGCTAATACAAGAGCTAATGGCATCTCTAGCTGATAGAATAGATCACTCTGTTCATTTTCTTTTAATTTCTCATCCAGAAGATCACTCAACTGAAAGACCGTATGCGCTTTTCTGCAGAGGTGCTCGGCAAGTACCGCTTCATCTTCTGGCAGCTTTTTCTTAGCACCTTTTCCATACACAGCTTCATTCACGTCTACGTTAGACTTCCCATACTGCTTCGCAACATCTGCCACTTCATCTAAAGTTTCGGAAGGATTAAGCAGATAGGACGCGAGCTGGATATCAAAATCAATACCATTCAAGACGATCCCTTGCCCATGTAAGGCTACGTGTGCTCTCTTAGCATCAAACATTCTCTTCTTTTGGTTCTGATCTTGCAGCCATTCATGAAATTCTTCTGATTGATCAGCAAGACTTGCTGGAATATAAAATGTCCCGGCATCATTACTTACAGCAAAACCATGAATTTTTGCTTTATGATAATCTTCAGTTAACGTTTCTACGATTAGGGATGAAGGAGTTTTTAACATGTCAGCTTCAATTTTCGAAACCGTTTTAAAGCTAAGCTCTTCTTTTTCCTCATCTTGAAGAATTTCTTCATCTCCGCCTAATCGTTCAAGCAATGAATTAAATCCTAACTCTTTGAAAAGAGGGAATACTGAGGACGTTTCATAACCGTCGTAATTGGTTTCATCTAGTCCGATTTCAATAGGAGCTTCTTTCGTTATCGTAGCAAGCTCTTTACTCATGATGGCTTGTTCTTTATTCTCTGTTAATCGCTCTTTAAGCTTAGCACCTGAAATCTCATCTATTGAATCAAGAACTTTTTCAATCGTTCCATATTGTTTGATCAATTTGATCGCAGTCTTTTCACCAACTCCAGGTACTCCTGGAATATTGTCGGAAGGGTCTCCCATTAGGCCCTTCATATCTATGATTTGATGAGGTGTAATTCCGTACCGCTCGTTCACTTGTTCTACGGTGTATGCCTCCACCTCAGTGATTCCTTTTCGAGTTAACACGACTTCAACATCAGGCGTAACGAGTTGAAGTAAATCTTTATCTCCTGTAAACACTTTCACATCCCAGTTTCCATCAGCAGCATAAGAAGCAAGGGTTCCAATGATGTCATCTGCTTCGTAATTTTCAAGCTCATAGCGTTTGATTTTAAATGCATCTAATAATTGTCTGATAAACGGAAACTGTTCAGATAATTCCGGCGGGGTTTTCTGACGCCCGCCTTTATATTCACCAAATGTCTTATGGCGGAATGTTGTTTTCCCGGCATCAAAAGCAACAAGGATATGTGTAGGCTTCTCGTCTTCTAAAATCTTTAAAAGCATCTGTGTGAAACCATACACAGCGTTTGTATAAACACCTTTGTCGTTGTTTAAAAGAGGTAGAGCAAAAAAAGCTCTGTATGCAATACTATTTCCATCAATAAGTACTAATTTATTTGTTTTCGCCAAGTCCGTAACCTCCTGAGGACATTTCTTCTATCATCTATTGTATCACGATGACAACCAGAAACAAAAAAGTAGGAACAGAATAGCTCTTGGCCATAAAAAAGGCGAGAATCCATGATGGACTCTCGCTAAGGGGGTACTGAAAAAGGATACTTTAATCATAAGATTAAACTGTTAACTAAAGAAAACAAATGTGTAAAAGAATTGTAAATCTTACAACTCAAATTTCTTCGGAAACAGAATTGTAAACTGTGACCCTTCTCCTGGCTTACTCTGAACTTCTATTGTTCCGTGATGAGCTTCTACCAGATGCTTGACGATTGCAAGCCCTAATCCAGTACCTCCTGAATTTCTACTTCTAGCTTTATCTACACGGTAGAACCTTTCGAATATACGAGGAATCTCACTTTCCTTGATACCGATTCCTGTGTCTGTGATCAATAACTTTACATGGTCTTTTAGTTCTTCCACTATTACATTTACACGGCCACCAGCAGGCGTGTAAGTTAAACTGTTCGAAACAAGATTAATGATGATTTGTTTCAATCGAGGCGAATCTCCATCCATAACCGTTTTACCAGAAATATCTACCGATAGAACAATACCTTTCTTTTCAGCTTTAGGCTGAAGAATCTCAAAGGTATCGTTTACTAAAGCACCAAGATCAACAGATTGAGTTTCCAGGTGAAAACCTTGTTCACTTTTAGAAAGATCTAACAAGTCTTGTATTAGCGCCTGTAGCCGATCACTTTCATTTAACATGATCGTTAAAAACTTGTTACGATATTCTTTATTCTCACCAGCACCATCTAATAAAGTCTCAGCAAAACCTTTCAATGATGTGATCGGCGTTTTAAGTTCATGTGAGACGTTAGCAACGAAATCTTTTCTTACTTGCTCAAGTTTCTTAAGCTCTGTAATATCGTGAAAAACCAGCACGATTCCTTTAAGCTTACCTCTAGCGTTCATGACAGGCGCACTATAGACATCAAAATGTTTTGTATCGATGTGAATAGGAATCACAGTATTTCTTCTCACTTTTTTTTCAGTTAAATATGTTTCTTTTACAATTTCCTTGATGGATGTGTAAGGAAATACTTCATAGAAGAGATGACCCGTCCAATAATCTGTATGTTCTTTAAAGAGTTCTTTGAACGTTTTGTTTACTAAGTTGATATAGCCGTTTTTATCAATAAGAATAAGTCCGCTTCCCATATTCTCTATTAATGTGATCAAGCGATCATGCTGAGATTCTTGGGATTTTGTCATCTTCTCTAAGTTCCGTGCTAATACGTTTAATGAGTAGTTCAACTCTCCGATATCTTCTCCAAAATACTCATACGTTCTCGCTTTAAAATTACCTTTTGCAAGCTCTTTCGCAGTCTGTGTCGCCTCTTCTACAGGTCTGACGATCTTATGAATCACTTTAAGCGACACGTATAGAATGATGATAAAACAGATCAGGAAACCAATTGACATCATGATCCAAATCGATCTTTCTTCTGATTCTGCAGCATCTTCTGGTATAACGACCTGAATATATCCCGTCTCGTCTCTCTTTTTTAACGTATAGTATAATTTGCCGTTCTCATTCTTTTGAGCTAGTTTTTCACTATTCGGCACATTTTCTTTTTTGAACAAAGACATGTTTCTAGGACTATTTGTGTCCGATGAATATTTCACGTTCCAATCTGAATCGACGACATAAATCTCACCATCAAGATCTTTAGAAGCCGTTCTTAAAAGATTCATGATGACTAGCTTCGACTCTTCAGTCTTGAGAACCTGTTCGATCAAACTTAATTCACCTTTATAAAAAGCCATCCTCTTATCTTTCACACTATGGTGAACAATGTTCCCCATGATTAGAGCTAATAGAATAAAAACCAATAAAATACCGAGCAGGAAAAAGGTAAGTACTCGGTTCTTAAAATCATGCATTATTGAGGCTCCTCTAGCTTATAACCTAATCCCCTTATGGTTTTAATATAAATTGGCTTACGTGTATTAGTCTCGATTTTCTCCCTTAAATGACTGATATGAACATCCACAATTCGTGTGTCACCTACAAAATCATAATTCCAAACTGCAGAAAGCAGCTGTTCCCTTGAAAGCACACGACTCTTGTGTCTAGCAAGATAGACGAGTAGTTCAAATTCTTTTGGTGTAAGTTCTAGTGCTTTTTCCTTGAAATATGCTTCATAGTTTTCTGGATAAATATCAACCTCACCAATTTTAAGATGTTCTACTTCTTCTTTTTTCTTTTCTGATTCTGTATTGACTGATGTTGACCTGCGGAGGATTGCCTTTACCCTTGCAACCACTTCTCTTGGGCTGAACGGTTTTGTCATATAATCGTCCGCACCTAACTCTAGGCCCAACACTTTATCAAACTCATCATCCTTAGCCGTTAACATGAGAATAGGAATATTTAGTTTTCTTAGACGGAGTTCTTTACATACTTCTATTCCATCCATTTCCGGCAGCATAAGGTCTAATATGATTAGATTAGGTTCTTCGCTTTCCGCTTTTTCTAATCCACTCTTGCCATCCATTGCCGTAACTACTTGAAATCCTGCTTGTTCTAAGTTAAATTGCAACAATGTTGAGATCGAAATTTCATCTTCTACTACGAGTAACTTTTGGCTCATCATATTCCCACCTTTTTACGACTTGTACAAATTCATCATACTATTTTTTTTATAGTGTGTACAAAAAACGCAAAATTTTCATAGTGGCTTTACATATACTTAACATTTCCTTTACATTAAAGGCGTTTTATTCTTATATTTCCTTCTATTCTACGGATTTAATCGTAATTACTACATATAAAACTGCTTCAGAAAAATGAACGTAAAAATAAACCTTTCATAAGAAAGGTTTAGAAATTTTCCATCGTATTAGATGTAATTGATTTTGGAGCATATGGGGGACAAACTTGCAAGGTACTCTTCAGCACTTCGATTCCTTCCTCATTTTCAGCTCTAACGTTCATATTAACAATATGCTTATCTCTGTTAACTTCCGTAATTTCAAATAAAAAAGTTAATTTCGAATAATGATAAACGGGTTTAATAAATGTAAAACTGGATTCTACGATGGAACTACCAGGACCCGGTAAATATTTTGATACCGCTGATGTCACCATTCCCATTAACATAACCTGAGGGACGACTGGCTTTTTATAAGGTGTTAGTGTTGCATAATCGTGTTGGATAAATAATGGGTTATTGTCGTTCGTTAAGCCTAAATACAAAAGAAGATCTTTATCTTCTATCGTTTCTTGCATCTCTAATTTTTCTCCAGCTTGGATCTCATCTATTTTCCGTCCAAGTTTTCGTTTTTTTCCGATCAGCATTTAATGACCCCCTCATTATGATAACGCTTTCATTTTTAACAGGAGAAAAGATTCGGGAGTTAACCCGAATCTCTCACACGCTTATGCTAATACTTTCATAACTGATTTAACAGATTCAGCCGATTGATCAAGCGCTGCTTTCTCTTCTGCAGTCAGCTCAAGTTCGATGATCTCTTCAAGACCACCACCCCCAAGAATCGTTGGAACGCCAAGACAGATACCATCGTAACCATACTCCCCTTCTAAGAAAGCGATAGATGGAAGCACTCTACGCTGATCTTTAACAATCGCTTCTACCATCTCAACTAAAGAAGCTGCTGGAGCATAATAAGCAGATCCGTTACCTAAGAGATTAACGATCTCTCCTCCACCTTTACGTGTGCGCTCAACAATTGCATCTAGACGTTCTTTAGAGATTAATTTCTCTAACGGAATTCCACCTGCATAAGAGTAGCGTACGAGTGGCACCATATCGTCTCCGTGACCACCAAGAACAAAACCAGTAACATCTTTTACAGAAACGTTAAGCTCCATAGCAACAAACGTACGGAAACGTGCTGTATCTAGTATTCCAGATTGTCCGATTACACGGCTTTTAGGGAAACCAGACTCTTTTAATACCGTGTAAGTCATCGCATCAACTGGATTTGTTAAAACGATAATCGTGCAATCAGGAGAATGTTTAACGATTTCTTTCGTTACACTTTTCATGATCCCAGCGTTTGTGTTCACGAGGTCATCACGGCTCATCCCAGGTTTACGAGCAATTCCCGCTGTTATAACGACAACATCGGATTCAGCTGTATCTGCATAATCGCTAGTACCTGTAATTAACGCATCAAAACCTTGAACAGGACTTGCTTCCATCATGTCGAGCGCTTTACCTTTTGTAGGGTTTTCCATTTGAGGAATATCAACTAATACTACATCCCCAACTTCTTTTTGTCCTAAGATAAAAGCCGTTGTTGCTCCTGTAAATCCTCCACCAATAACCGAAATCTTTTTTCGTTTGTTAGCCATGTTTTCCCCTCCAGGAACAGTTTTAAAAGTATAAATGATGTTGAGAAAACCCCTTATAAAAAGGGGTCGTTTAGATTACATGTTTTTAATTAGTTCGTCAGCAAACTCAGAACATTTAACTTCTGTAGCGCCGTCCATCAAACGTGCAAAATCGTAAGTAACAACTTTACTTGCGATTGTGTTTTCCATAGAAGAAAGTACTAATTTAGCAGCTTCTCCCCATCCTAGATGTTCAAGCATCAACACACCTGAAAGAATTACAGATGATGGGTTTACTTTATCAAGACCAGCATACTTCGGTGCAGTACCATGAGTTGCTTCAAAGATAGCATGTCCTGTCTCGTAGTTGATGTTAGCACCTGGTGCGATACCGATACCACCAACTTGTGCTGCAAGAGCATCAGAGATGTAATCTCCATTTAAGTTCATTGTTGCAACTACATCAAACTCAGCTGGACGAGTTAAGATCTGTTGTAAGAAGATATCAGCGATAGAGTCTTTAACAATGATCTTTCCTGCAGCTTCAGCATCTGCTTGTGCTTTGTTTGCAGCATCTTTTCCGCTTTCTTCAACGATGCGGTCATACTGAGCCCATGTGAATACTTTGTCACCAAACTCAGCTTCTGCTAACTCATATCCCCAGTTCTTGAAAGCACCCTCTGTATACTTCATGATGTTTCCTTTATGAACTAATGTTACACTCTTACGTCCTTCATTGATCGCATACTGAATAGCTGCGCGAACAAGACGTTGAGTACCTTCTGAAGAAACAGGTTTGATACCAATACCAGAAGTTTCAGGGAAACGAATTTTGTTAGCACCCATTTCATCTTGTAGGAATTGAATCAACTTTTTAACTTCATCAGATCCACTTGCATATTCGATACCTGCATAAATATCTTCTGTATTCTCACGGAAGATAACCATGTTTGTGTCTTCAGGACGTTTAACTGGTGAAGGAACACCTTTAAAGTATTGAACAGGACGTAGACAAGTAAATAGATCCAACTCTTGTCTTAAAGCAACGTTTAAAGAACGGATTCCTCCGCCTACTGGCGTTGTTAATGGTCCTTTAATCGCAATTATGTAATCGCGAATCACATCAAGAGTTTCAGCAGGAAGCCATTCACCTGTTTGGTTAAATGCTTTTTCTCCTGCTAGTACTTCTTTCCAAACGATCTTTTTTTCACCATTATATGCTTTTTCAACAGCAGCTTCTAATACACGTGAAGCAGCAGCCCAAATATCAGGACCTGTACCGTCACCTTCGATAAAAGGGATCACCGGTTGATTTGGTACGTTTAATACACCATTGTCGACTGTAATACGTTCTCCGTTAGACATTTCTAAATTCCTCCTAATTCTTGTATTGCATGTACTTTACTAGTCTACTAAAAAACATAGGTAAAAGAGAAGAAGAATCCCTTCTCTTTTTTGTGGTATAGCCTATTGTTTTTATCTTATCTTTGTTCTAGAGCAACATATTGCTGCATATCAGGTCCGATATATTCAGCACGAGGGCGGATCAAACGGTTGTTTTCGTATTGCTCTAAGATATGTGCAATCCATCCGGAAACACGGCTGATCGCAAAGATCGGCGTGAATAGATCATGATCGATGCCTAAGCTGTGATATACACTAGCAGAATAGAAGTCTACGTTTGGCAACAATCCTTTTTTCTGCTTAAGCGTCTCATCAATCTTAACGCTCATCGTGTACCATTTCTCTTCACCTGTGATAGATGTTAGCTGTTTAGACATTTCACGTAAGTGTTTTGCACGTGGATCGCCGTTCTTATAAACACGGTGACCGAAGCCCATAATCTTTTGCTTGTTTTCAATCGCGTTATCCAAGTAAGATTCTACGTTTGCTTCCTCACCGATTTCAGAAAGCATCTTCATTACCTGTTCGTTCGCTCCACCATGAAGTGGTCCTTTTAGTGCACCGATTGCTGCTGTTATTCCTGAATAGATATCAGAAAGTGTAGCCACACATACACGCGCTGTGAACGTGGATGCATTAAGTTCATGGTCAGCATGTAATACTAATGCTTTGTTAAAAGCTGTTTCAGAAATTTCATCAGGCTCTTTGCCTGTTAGCATATATAGGAAGTTAGCAGCATAGCTAAGTTCTTTTTTAGGAGCAATAGGATCTTTTCCTTCCCTAATACGTGCAAATGCCGTTACAAGTGATGACATCTGAGCTTGAAGACGGATGGCCTTTTTGTAGTTACCATCTGTAGACATATCCTCTGCTTCTGGATCATACATCGCTAATGTCGACACGATTGTACGCAGAACAGTCATAGGATGTGTGTTCTTCAAAGGAAGCGATTTCATTTGTTCCAACAATTCTGCAGGCAGCTCACTAGCCTCAGCAAGTTCTGACTTAAATGATTCTAGTTCAGATTGGGAAGGCAGTTTACCATTCCATAGCAAGTATACAACTTCCTCAAAAGTTGCATGTTCAGCTAAGTCATCAATGCTATATCCTCTATAGGTTAATACATCGTCAATGATAGAGCTGACAGAAGATGTCGTTGCAACAATTCCTTCTAATCCTCTTGTAGCTGTCATGGCTATCTCTCCTTTTTTTCTGTTATTCTCTCTTCTCCTTTAATTGTTTCACTTTTTAAAAAATAGAAAGAGCTTACATTCTTCTTTTAATAAAAAAGCTGGATTCAAGGTTACATTCCCAACTTTTTTAATCTCGAAACTGAGACTTGAAAAATGAAAGACTATTTAAAGGAAATGGGACATACACATCAATTATAAACAATAATCTGATATTTGTGAACGGATATCACTTAATTCGTGCTGAAAGCGTCATAAACCTGAAAACATTCCTACTACTTTCATAGCCATATAAGCGATTCCTGCCCCGATCAACGGTCCAACTGCCACTCCTTGAAAAAGTGCCACGGCAAGGATCGTCCCGAAGACTAAAGCTGCCGTGATATGAGGATCATTCTGAAGCAGGTGAAGTCCTTTACTTGCGATCACTGCAACAAAAATGCCAGATAATAGAGCAACCCACGCATAATAAGAACGCAATGAGTCAGTCAACTGTTTAAATCCGATTTCACCAGATGCTATCGGAACTAAGACGGCAATTGTTATGATCGTCACACCCCAATTGATTCCTTTTTGCTGAATAGCAGGAAACCATTTGTCTCCCAAACCGGTAAATTTTAACACCAACAAAAATGCCACTGCGACAATCAACGATTGATTTTTTGCAAGTAGGCCAATAACCAATAAACCCAATAAAAAAAGTAATGGACCCATTGTTTTCATTCCTTTCTAAAAGATTTGTACGAAAAGGCAGGCGAACAATATGTATGCTGAACTAACTCATCGTTTGTTACGCATAGGATTTATTATATTCCTTGGAATCATCCTTATTTTTTCAGGCTATTATGTTTCAGCTATTCTTTATCCTTTTATAGCTGGCGCGATCATAGCCCTGATGATCAACCCATTTGTAGGCTTTATCGTGAATCGATTTAAAGTGAATCGAGCTCTTGCCGTCGTTCTTTCAATATTAGGCCTTTTAGGTGTAATTGTCTTGTTAATGACCTTGCTCATTCAAGAAATGATGACTGGTTTTGCCTATATCGCACATGAATTGCCTGCTTATATCCAAGAGTTGGTCTTTTATTTTGAAAGGTCATTTAAAACAAACGTACTTCCTTTATATCAAGATCTGCTCTCTATCTACAGCAAGTTAGGAACCAATCAGCAAGAAACGGTTATGGATAATATCGAGAAAATTGGAACCGGAATCACAACAAATGCGTCCAGTATGACACAAGCTTTGATTAATAGTGTCTCTCTAATGATCGTAAGTCTTCCAACTTTTTTAACAGTTTTTATATTTTCACTGCTCGCTGCCTTTTTTATTAGTAAGGATTGGTATCGTCTTACAGGCTTTCTTAACACAATCTTCCCTGAAAAGTTAATCAACACTGTCAAAACGGTATATGTAGAACTCAGAAAAGCTTTATTTGGTTTTTTAAAAGCACAGTTAACCTTGATCTCCATAACAGCATGTATCGTATTAGTCGGCCTCTTGTTGTTGCGGATTGATTATGCAGTTACCATATCTGTACTGATCGGAGCGATTGATCTGCTACCCTACCTTGGGACTGGCGCTGTTTTTCTACCATGGATCGCTTACTGCTTCTTAACAGGAAATTACACACTCACGATTGGTCTATCGATCTTGTATGGTGTTGTTGTGATACAACGACAGATCATGGAACCAAAGCTCCTATCACAAACGATCGGACTTGATCCTTTAGCTACTTTAGTTTCTCTATTTGCTGGGTTCCAGCTTCTAGGGTTTATCGGCCTTATCGTAGGACCTGTTATCTTAGTTGTGATTCGTGCCCTATATGAAGCGAAATTCTTTCATGAGATCTATCAATTTGTTATGAAGCCTATACACAAATAAAAAGAACGGATGCTAAAAGTAAGCATCGTTCTTTTTGTTATGTTTTCGTATGCATTGGTGCTTCTGAAAGTAGTTGATTTCCATTACAGGTTGCTCGCTTTCCGCGGGGCAGGCGGTGAGCCCCTTGCCGCTTTGCGCCCTTAAGTGTCTCACCTGACCGCTTGTCCCGCAGGAGTCTCACACCTTACATTCCAATCAACAATCATAGATGGAAGTTAAAAGACTTATGAGTAACAATCTTTGATAAAACAACCTTATATGATTTGCTCTGTCAGTAACTAGTGACTCTACCTTCTTTTACTGAAATAAAACTGTCCTGATTGCATCTTTTGGAAGAGTTTTGCTTTCATCCACAACTTCACTGGTTTTCTTAGTGGAGGGATAAGTAAGAAGAAACCTAGAATGTCAGTTAGAAATCCAGGAGCTAAGAGGAATGCACCACCGACTAGAATACATGCGCCATCAAGAACTGCCTCTCCTGGCATCTGACCGCTCTCAAGCTGCATCTTCACACGTTGTAGCGTCTGTAGTCCCTCTTTTTTTGCTAGATAAGCACCTAATATACCCGTGAAAAATATTCCAGCAATCGTTGCAGGAATGCCTATATATTGTCCAGCCAATATAAAGAGTCCTACTTCAATGGCAGGAATAAGAATAAAGATCGGTAATAGCTTACGGAACAATTAAACCACCGCTTTCGTTAAACATGTAATAAGGATCAAGCCTATTCCATTTTTTACGAATCAAAAAAGAGAAGGTTTCACCCTTCTCTTTTCGTATCATTAGATAACGTTCTTTCTTCCATCATAGATATATCCAACAGAAGCATCGATCGTGATTTCTTGTCCATCTTTAAAGATCTCAGTTGCATTTTGTAAACCAACGATAACCGGAATACTTAGTGATACTCCACACACAGCAGCATGGCTTGTTAATCCGCCTTCTTCTGTAATAACAGCAGATGCTTTTTCAAATGCACCAATCATATCACGGTCCGTTCCTACTGTTACAAGAATTGCACCTTCAGTCATCTTATCCATCGCTTCTTGAGCTGTTTTAGCTACAACAACTTTTCCTGAAGCAGAAGATTGTCCGATTCCTTGAGCTTTAGCAAGCACATCACCAATGATGTGGACCTTCATTAAGTTAGTAGATCCTGATTCACCAACTGGTACACCTGCTGTGATCACAACAAGGTTTCCGTGTTGAACAGCTTCTGCTTTAAGCGCTGAATCAATTGCAATTTGGAACATTTCATCTGTTGTTCCAGCTTTTTCACCTTTAACTGGTGTTACTCCCCAAACAAGTGCAAGCTTACGACAAACATCTTCGTTGCTTGTTACCGCGATAATAGGAGCTTTTGGACGATATTTTGAAATCATGCGAGCTGTTTGGCCTTTTTCAGTCGCTGTAATAACTGCATCTGCATCAAGGTTAAGAGCTGTAAAGGAAACAGATTGAGAAATCGCATCTGTAATCGTCGTTTTGCTTTCTTTGCTTCTTGAAGATAATAATGTCTTATAGTTCAATGAGCTTTCCGCACGACTTGCAATCTTATGCATGGTAAGAACCGCTTCAACTGGATAGTTACCAGCAGCTGTTTCACCTGATAGCATGATTGCATCAGTTCCGTCGAAGATCGCGTTTGCTACGTCACTCGCTTCAGCACGCGTTGGGCGCGGGTTACGTTGCATAGAATCTAACATTTGAGTCGCTGTAATGACTGGCTTTCCAAGCTCGTTACACTTCTTGATCAGCATCTTTTGTACAAGAGGTACTTCTTCAGCCGGGATTTCAACACCAAGGTCACCACGCGCTACCATCAGACCGTCAGAAACAGCAAGGATCTCATCGATATTGTCTACACCTTCTTGGTTCTCAATTTTCGGGATAATTTGAATATGATTTGCATTGTGTCGATCTAAGATCTCACGAATTTCAAGAACATCTGTTGCACGACGTACGAATGAAGCTGCAATAAAATCTACACCTTGTTCAATACCAAACTCGATATCTTTTGCATCTTTGTCTGTGATACCAGGAAGTTTCACGCTTACGTTAGGTACGTTAACACCTTTTTTGTTCTTTAATGTACCAGAGTTTAAGATTTTTGTAGTCAATTCTTTTTCGCCGATCGCTGTTACTTCAAGTTCGATCAGTCCGTCATCAAGAAGGATTCTTGATCCCACATGTACGTCTTCAACAAGACCTGGATAGGTTACAGAGATCTTTTTGTCGTTACCCACTACTTCTTCCATAGAAACGATCAATTCGTTTCCAGCTACAAGTTCTGCAACTCCACCTTCTAATGTTTGAGTGCGGATTTCAGGTCCTTTCGTATCTAAAAGGATTGCAACTGTTTTTCCAAGCTCTTTCGATGCTTTACGAATGTTGATGATTCGTTGACCATGCTCATCAAAATCACCGTGGGAGAAATTAAGGCGGGAAACGTTCATCCCAGCATTCATTAGTTCTTTTAACTTATCAATACTTTCGCTTGCCGGTCCTATCGTACAAACGATTTTTGTTTTGCGCATCATGTAAATGGCCTCCTGGTTTTCTTTTTTCGCAGAAAGGCATCGTAAGGTATCTGCAGTCAAACTGCAGCCGTACGATGCATTAAGCAGATTATATGGATAATTCTTGTGATAATTTATACATTTGCTTATCTATTGAATGTTTTCTAGATAAAACTTCTGTAATGTCATAATCAACAAGTTTGTTATTTTCAATACCTACTGTACGTCCAGCTTTACCTTCTAATAAGAGTTCAACCGCTTGCGCACCAAGACGGCTTGCTAGTACACGGTCAAAAGCTGTAGGGGAACCACCACGTTGAATGTGACCCAAAACCGTAACCCTTGTTTCGAAGTCTGTAAGCCTTTCGATCTCTTTAGCAACATCAACGCCGCTTCCACAACCTTCAGCTACAATTATGATACTGTGTTTCTTACCACGCTCGTGTCCTCGCTGAAGCTTTTGTACGACTTGATCCATCTTGTGGTCTTCTTCTGGAATAAGAATCGTCTCAGCACCATCTGCAAGTCCAGCCCATAGAGCTAAATCACCAGCGTCACGTCCCATTACTTCAATGATATAAGTTCGCTCATGTGAGGTAGCAGTGTCACGGATCTTATCGATTGCATCGATAATCGTATTTAATGCTGTATCAAAACCAATCGTGAAGTCTGTACCCGGAATGTCATTGTCGATTGTTCCAGGAACACCAATCGTTGGATAACCTTGTTCAGATAATTTCTTAGCACCTTGGAAAGAACCGTCTCCACCAATAACGACTAATCCTTCAATACCAAATTTCTTTAACTGTTCAATACCTTTTTGTTGGCCTTCTGGTGTTTTGAACTCTAAACAACGTGCTGAATGAAGCATTGTGCCTCCACGATGTATAATATCTCCAACAGATCCTAATTCTAGTTTTTTAATATTCCCCGAAATTAGTCCTGCATAACCATTGTATATCCCATAAACTTCTAAGTCATGGTAGATTCCTTTTCGAACAACCGCCCGAATCGCAGCGTTCATGCCTGGTGAATCGCCACCACTTGTTAGAACTCCTATCCGCTTCATGAAACCTTTCACCTCTCTAGTTCTCTCGTCTTATTAAAATATCATGTTCAAATGTTGAACACAATAGACAACAATAGGCAAAAAAATGCGCCTTTCTACAAGAAGAAAGGCACATTCCCTATTTAACAACAATGGAATCGTTTACAAACCCAAATTGTCCGATTTTTTTATATTTTTCATAGCGTTGATTTATGAGCTCTTCTTCAGACATCGAGAGTAAAGAATTTAAAGAAGTTTCCAAAACCTGGTCGATTAATTCCGCTTGATGCTTCGGGTCTTTATGTGCTCCGCCCTTCACTTCTTCAATAATCTCATCAATAATCCCTAACTCTTTTAAGTCTGGAGCAGTAATTCTCATAGATTCTGCTGCTTTTTTTGCCATAGAAGCATCTTTCCAAAGAATGGCAGCTGCTCCTTCTGGAGAAATGACGGAATACGTGGAATTCTCGAGCATGTGTACGTAATTTCCTACACCTAAAGCTAATGCTCCACCGCTTCCACCTTCTCCGATCACAACACAAATAACAGGAACTGTTAAACCAGCCATCTCAACTAGGTTACGAGCGATCGCCTCACTCTGTCCTCTTTCTTCAGCTGCTTTTCCTGGATATGCTCCCTTTGTATCAATAAAGCAGATAATAGGTCTATTAAATTTCTCTGCTTGTTTCATAAGACGTAGTGCCTTGCGATAGCCTTCTGGATGAGGCATACCGAAGTTGCGACGAAGATTTTCTTTCGTATCCTTTCCTCTTTGGTGTCCGATAATCGTAATAGGGAGGTCCTTATAAAAAGCGACTCCTCCAACGATTGCTTCATCGTCACCAAAAAGACGGTCTCCATGTAATTCAATGAAATCCGTAAAAAGGTAGTTAATATAATCAAGGGTAGTTGGGCGTTCAGCATGTCTGGCAATCTGAACACGATCCCACGGCTTCATCTCTGAGTACGTACTGTTTTCAAGGTTAGACAATTTATCTTCTAGCCTCTTGATCTCGTCTGTTAAGTCAATATCTTTTTCATCCATAAAAGACTTAAGCTCTGCGATCTTTTTCTCTAGTTCGTGTATCGGTCTTTCAAATTCTAGTTCTGCTGCCATGCTTTACACCCTCCCTTCTGTATGCATCTTTACTAATGTACTCAATGTTTTCTTCATTTCACTTCTATGAACCACTTTATCTAACTGTCCATGTTTTAATAGAAACTCTGCCGTTTGAAAATCTTCGGGTAACTCTTGGCGAATCGTTTGTTCTATGATTCTTCTACCGGCAAACCCAATCAATGCTTTTGGCTCAGCAAAATTGTAATCACCTACAGATGCGAAACTTGCAGAAACGCCACCTGTCGTTGGGTGTGTCATGATAGAGATAAACAACAATCCTTTGTCACTCAGTCGTTTGAGAGCTACACTCGTTTTAGCCATCTGCATCAAGCTTAATACACCTTCTTGCATTCTAGCTCCACCTGATGCTGTAAAGATAATAAACGGTGTTTCTTTATCGATCGCGTGCTCGATCGCTCGTGTGATCTTCTCACCTACAACAGAACCCATACTCCCCATTCTAAAGCGAGAATCCATAACAGCTAGTGTTACATCACGGCCATCTATCTGACCAGCACCCGTAACAACAGCTTCATTTATTTTAGTTTTCTTTCGGTCACCCTCAAGCTTTTCAACATAATCAGGAAACTCTAGTGGATTTCCAGAAATCATATCTGCATCATATTCTGTAAAGGTTCCTTCATCAATCAGAGCCGCTATTCGTTCTTGTGATGACATGGGATAATGGTATTGACAGCCTTGACAGACAAGTAAGTTCTTTCTTAGCTCTTTTGTTACCATGATGTGCTTGCACTCAGGACATTTACTCATAATTCCTTCTGGAACGTCTTGTTTTACTTTACCAGTTGGTATCGTGGCATATTTTTTCTTTTTTACAAACAATCCTTTAATCATAAATGAATAACACCACCTATTCGATTGCGTTTAGAACATCGTTTTGTTTTGATAACAAACTCGTCAGCTTCACAGCATCTTTTTGTTGAAGAAGTGACAAAACTTCCTCACAAAATGCTTGTGACCAATACGAATTTGCTCGTTGCAATGAAGACCCATAACCTGTTAGTTCTACATATAAACGATAAAGAAGATGATTGCCGCATGCTTGTATTACAATTTTTTCAAATTGTTTGCAAGCTCTATGAACTTGCTCTTGTTCGTCCGTATCCATCTGTTTAATAAGACTTGTTAGTTTAGAGATAGTAGCAGATTCAGCTCTACGTACAGCAAGCTCCACACAGTCTTTAATAACAATATGTCTTGTTTCCTGAAGATCGTTTCTAGCTTTATTATCATTTAAGATGAACGAAGCTAGCACTTCAACGAGCCGGTGTCCTGTTGCTTCACGAATAAAGGTCCCTTCGCCTCTCCTTGTCTCAATCAGACCTAGAAGTTCAAGAGATCGCAGTGCTTCACGGACAGATGATCTTCCAACCTTCAGGCGGTCACTCAGCTCCCTTTCAGAGGGAAGCTTATCACCCGCTTGAAGACCGTCCTCCACGATAATAGCTTTGATTTGTTTAAGAATTTCTATATATACTTTTTCGGTAGGCTGGACAGACATTCCTCTCTCCTCTACCGGTTTCATTCATCTTTTCCGATAATAGCTAATTTCTTAGTCTTTTCAGCGATGTCTTCAGGATTCACACGAAGTCTTGCAACGCCTGTTTCCATAGCGGCAGTCGCTACAGCTGCAGCAACAGCAGGTGCTACACGCGGATCGAATGGTGCAGGAATTACATAATCCGCTGTCAATTCAACTGGGTTCACAAGGTTTGCGATCGCATGTACCGCTGCGATCTTCATTTCCTCATTGATGTGTGTTGCACGAACATCAAGAGCACCACGGAAAATACCTGGAAAAGCTAACACGTTATTTACTTGGTTAGGGAAATCAGAACGTCCTGTTCCAATGACCATTGCACCTGCTTCACGCGCTTCATGAGGCATGATCTCTGGGTTCGGGTTAGCCATAGCAAAGATGATCGGTTCAGGATTCATGGACTCTACCATTGATTTTGTTAAAGAACCTTCTACTGAAACGCCTACAAAAACATCAGAACCACTGATTACGTCAGCGAGTGTTCCTTCTTGTTTCGTACGGTTCGTAAAGTTTGCAACTTCTTTTTTCACAGAGTTCATTCCGAATGGACGACCTTCATAGATCGCACCTTTCGTGTCGCACATGATGATATCTTTCACACCAAAACGGTCTAGCAATTTAATGATCGCGATTCCAGCTGCTCCAGCTCCGTTAACAACGACCTTAATCTTAGACATCTCACGGCCTGTTAATTTCAGCGCATTCACAAGACCTGCTAGCGTCACAATAGCTGTACCATGCTGATCATCATGGAAGATCGGAATATTCGTTTCTTTCTTTAAACGCTCTTCGACTACGAAACAATTTGGTGCAGCAATATCCTCTAAGTTCACACCACCAAATGTAGGTTCAAGCAATTTCACCGTTTCGACGATCTTGTCCACATCTGTCGTATTCAAGCAGATCGGGAACGCATCAACTCCAGCAAAACTCTTAAATAGTACTGCCTTTCCTTCCATGACTGGAAGTGCAGCTTCTGGCCCAATATTCCCCAGACCCAATACAGCTGTTCCATCAGAAACAACAGCTACTGTGTTACCCTTCATCGTATAATCATAGACTTTCGTTTTGTCATCATAAATATCTTTACACGGCTCTGCCACACCAGGAGAATACGCTAAGCTTAAATCTTTCGCGTTACGTACAGGTACCTTTGATTTTGATTCTAATTTCCCTTGATGTGTGCGGTGCATGTGTAGTGCTTCTTCTCTTAATGTAGACATTTTTTCATCTCCTAATGATTTTAAATTTAAGGTTGATGAGCCAATTAGGAGGTGGTCAGACCACTGTTATTGACTCATTCATTATAACAAAAGTTAACAAGCTGTAAAGGTTTTTAATTTCTTCTAAATACGACATTACCCTCACCAATAACAGATTGCAATTCTAATAACAAGTTTTCAGAAACATTTACTTTTTGTGAAATCTGGACCTTTTGTCTATTCTCTTCATAGATCAAAACAACAGATGTAGATCCTTTTGAATCGTCAAAAATGGTCTTCAGCGCATCCAGATGCTGAGGTGATTGATGATCTTTATCTATTTTAATAAAAAGAGTGGGGTGCTCATTTGACTTTAAGTCTTGAAGCAGTCTGCATTTATTCACAAGAATCTGCAGAGTCTCGTTACGATGCTCCACACTTCCCTCAATAAACAATTGTTGTCCTTTCTGAAGAAGAGAATGGTTCGCTTCATAAACTTTCGGAAAAGCCACAGCTTCTATCTCACCACTTTCATCACTGATCGTCAGAAACGCCATGAGTTCTCCTTTTTTTGTTTTTATCGCTCGTACTTTGTCCACTAAAACCCCTAAACGGACAGATGATTTTTTTTCTTTTAACTCATCGATGTGAACCGCTTTCCAGCTGCTTAAGGTCGTTCGATATCGTTGCAGAGGATGTGAAGAAAAGAAAAAACCAAGAGCTTCTTTTTCAAACTTAAGTTTTTCGCTTTCTTGAAAAGGTTGAACAGAAACATAGGAAGGTTTAGGTAGATTAATATCATCATCAAAAAGATACATTTGATTCTTTCGTGAGATTTCCTGAAACTCTTCTCCATACTCAATCGCAGTTTCTAATGAAGCTAGCAACACCGCTCTATCTTGTCCCAATTCATCCAAAGCCCCTGCAAATATTAATGATTCGAGTGTTCGTTTGTTCACAACTTTCTGAGGACAGCGTGAACAGATATCGAACAGATCGAGAAATGTTTCTTTTTCGTTCTCTGTCATTAACATCCTTATTGCATTGTAGCCTACGTTTTTTATTGCCAATAAACCAAATGTGATAGTAGATCCGTTTGAAATAAAAATTTCGCTGCCCTTTTTTATGGATGGTGGAAGGACTGGGATTCCTCTTTGCTCTGATTCTTTTATATATTGATTCACTTTATCATGATTGCCAATAACGCTCGAAAGTAGAGCCGCCATAAAGTAGGCAGGATAGTTCGCCTTTAAAAAGGCAAGTTGATAAGCGATCACACTGTATGCAACAGCATGGCTTCTCGGGAATCCATAATCGGCAAAACGCACGATCAAATCGTATAACGCATCAGCAGATTTTTCATCATATCCCTGCTTTAAACACCCAGCAACAAAATGTTGTCGCTCACGTAACAGAATATCCCTTTTCTTCTTTCCTACTGCTCTTCTCAGCAAATCTGCCTCTCCTAGGGTGAAACCAGCGGCTTTTGTTGCAATCTGCATGATCTGTTCTTGATAGACGATCACACCGTAAGTTGATTGTAAAATCGGTTCCAAGTCAGGGTGCATGTAGTGCACAGTCTTCTCGCGGTGTTTGCCTGCGATATAATCAGGAATATTCTGCATCGGGCCTGGTCGATATAGCGCATTGACAGCTACAATATCTTCAAACTCCGTTGGTTTAAGCTGCTGAAGAACTTTTCTCATCCCGTCAGACTCAAGCTGAAACACCCCAGTCGTATCTCCTTTTGCAAGAAGCTCAAATGTTTTGGCGTCGTTGAATGGAATATCATTCAGACTAATCTTCACATTTTCATGTTCTTCAATCGCCCATAAGATGTTTTCAATAAGCGATAGGTTTCGCAAGCCCAAAAAGTCCATCTTCAACAGTCCTGCAGCTTCAAGCCACTCCATACTATATTGTGTAAGAGGTATGCCGTCATGCCCCGTCTGTAACGGTACTTTTTGAACAAGTGGTGCTCCCGACAAGACTACCCCTGCGGCATGGGTCGATGCGTGCCTCGGTAAACCCTCAAGTGTCATCGCGATCTCAACGAGCTTTCTCACATCAGATTCTGTTTTGTACGCCTGTTGGAGGCCAGCTGATTCTTTCAATGCAGTTTCCAACGTGATTCCGGGTCTAGATGGAACATTCTTTGCAGTAAGATCAATAAGTGCTGGAGCAAAATCCATTACTCTACCCGCATCCCTTATCGCTGCTCTTGCAGCTAATGTCCCAAATGTTATGATCTGTGCGACATAATCTGTACCATACTTACGCGCTACATAACTTAGCACTTCGTCACGACGGTTATCTGGAAAGTCAATATCAATATCCGGCATCGTGATCCGTTCAGGGTTTAAGAAGCGCTCAAAGATCAATTGATGGTGAATAGGATCAACATTCGTAATCTTTAAGACATAAGCGACTAGTGAACCTGCTGCAGAACCTCTTCCTGGTCCTGTAATCATCTTTTCGTCGTGTGCAAATTTCATAAAATCCCAAACGATCAAGAAATAATCTTCAAAGTTCATGTTCTTAATAATGTTAAGTTCATAGGTTAATCGTTCTTTAATTTCAGGTGTTATTGTTTCGTACCGTTTCAAAAGTCCATCATTGCAAAGCTCAGTCAAATATTCATAGCTGTTCTTATTGTCAGGCACAGGATATTTGGGCAGAGCAATGTTACCAAGATCAAGCTGTAGTGAACACCTTTCTGCCAGTTTGGTTGTTTCATCTAATGCATCTTTCGCATGGGAAAATTGACGTTCTATTTCTGATGGGGATTTAAAATAATACTCATCGGTCTGCAGTTTAAATCGATCACGATTATTTTTCTTCTCACCTTGCTTGATGCAAAGCAGGATATCATGTGCGTCTGCATCCTCTCTTTTCATATAATACGTTTCATGCATACAAACGAGAGGGATGAGATATTTCCTTGAAAGGTTGTGCAATTGGAGATTTACCGTTTTCTCTATACCTGTTTCGTGATCTTCTAATCCAAGGTAAAAGCGATTTTTGAAGCACTTTTTATAGAATTGAAGCAATCGATCTAATGTTTGGTCATCAAGGTTTTCACGTGTAAGAAACTGCTGAATCTCACCCTCTATTCCTGACGAAACAGCTATAAGGCCGTCAGCATGATTTGAGATTTCTTCATAAGAAAGAGATGAAACTTCTCCGTCTAGCTTTGTTTGCATAAGCGTCGTTAGTTTCAATAAATTTTCATAGCCTTCTACGTTCATTGCATATAAAAGAAGTTTATGGTTTGAACTGATCTTCTCTTTTGTATCTGTTTGATTTCTTCCAACTTCTGCTTCCAGACCAATGATAGGTTTGATGCCAGCTTTTACACATGTTGTATAAAATTTAAGTGCACCATACATATTTGATTTATCTGTTAATGCTAACGAAGTATATCCAAGCTCTTTTGCATATTGAACAAGCTCTTCGATTCGACAAGAGCTTTCAAGAAGCGAGTATTCACTATGTATATGCAAGGGGACAAATCCCATACCGTCACTTCCTTTACGCACCTGTTTGCCTTCCATTATAGTACAAAAGTTCGCATGTGTTAATGAAACAGTTATGAATAACGAGCGATTATTCATTTTTTCTCAAATAAGCATACACCCCACGTATTTTCCATACATTGATTAAGAGGGGAGGTTGTCTCATGGTACGTGAATTTTTTGCGAATATTATATTGGATTTTGCTATAGCTTTCGGTGTATTGTTAGGCGGTGCTTTAATTGGCGGTCTTGCCGCTTTTCTCGTAGGAAAAGCACCAATCTTAGAGATGATGGAACTTGCAAAAAGGCTTAAAATATGGGCAATCGTCGCTGCGATCGGCGGTACGTTCGATACGATCACAAATTTTGAGCGAAGTTTTGAAAACGGCGCTACTATAGAGATATTTAAACAATTAACGTATATTTTTGTTGCGATTGCTGGTGCTAATTCTGCTATGCAGCTGATTCAATGGCTTAGCCAGGAGAACATCAACTGATGAGGATCCCACCGCTATATCAACGAAAAGGCTACCAGCGTTTTTTTGCTGGGATAGCGATTGGATTTATTATCGGCTGGGCTTTTTTTTTAATACAAGGCGGCTTGGCTCACGAAAGGCTTGTTGTTAAAATTAAGAAACAACAAGTCCAAATAAATGATCTAAAAAAAAAGAACGAGATCTTAACCTCGGATGATGAAAAAACAAACAAAGAACTTGCTAAGAAGTTTAAACTTCATGAAGTGAATGCTAGGTTTACAAACCAAGATTCTTCAAAATTATCAAACTTAACCAGATTGCACTTAGCAAAAGCAGTCGAAGACGACCTAGAGCATCTTATAGGAGAAGATACAGAAACACTTGCTAAGAGCCATTCCCTACTTGTACAAGCTATTGAAAATAAAACGTACCGACTCGATGACGATGAGCAAACTTATGAAGTAAAGATCGATCATTTGTATTTATATACGGGAGTTCTTCGAATCTATATCTCAGCAAAGATCAGTGAATGATTATGCATGAATAATGGTCGAAATATTACGTTTTTATGAATCTTTGGGCAAAGAAATGGCAATCCCTCCTTCATTTGTATAAAATATGTGTAAAGAATAATTCAAGAGTGATTATTGGGGGGAAACTACATGATTATTAATCGAAAAGAACTTGCCCGTGAAAAGGTAAAGGAATTACAGAATGGATTTTCTGCTTTTGCAGAAACGAAAGAAGTAGCAGATCTAATCAAGAGAGAGCTTGCAAAACTAAACTTAAAAGTGCATGAAGATGTAACCGATGTTGGCTCTTGGTTTATCCCTGAAAAAGCTAACTAAATACATTTCATGCTAAAGCATAAAAAGGCCCCCCGATGAGGCCTTTTTTATTTGGATTTATATTCTTTACAGAGGTTCCGAAGTTCAGCTAGCACAGACTTCGTTTCATCTTTCGAATATACTGTTGCACCTGATGCTCTCGGATGGCCGCCTCCGTTAAATTTGGCTGCGATCTTATTGACAACAGGACCTTTCGAACGTAATCTCACTCTGATTTGATCTGGTTCATCCACAAAAAACACCCACGCCAATAAGCCCTCAACATGTGAAAAAGAATTTACTAAAAGTGATGCTTCACCAGGAGTTGTCCCGAACTCTTTTAAGGTATCTTTCGTTAAATGGATATATCCTACACAATTGTCTACAATCGAAAAGTTTTGAAGAACGTATCCGTTCAACCTAACAAGCTTCTCAGATATCTTATATAGATTTTCATGAATTTCTGATGGTGAGAATCCTGTCTCTAATAACGCTGCTGTATAATGATGTGTTTTTTGGGTCGTGTTTGAAAATAAAAAGCGACCCGTGTCACCAATAATACCCGCATAGATCAGTCTTGCTGCCTGTTTATCAAGTTTTAGTCCAGACGTTGATCCGAAAAGATAAAGATCCATAATCATCTCCGAAGTTGAACTTGCTTCCGTATCCACCCAGATTAAATCTCCATAAGGATCTTCATTAGGATGATGATCGATTTTAATAACAAAATCTCCTAGTGAATACCGATGATCACTGATTCGAGGTGAGTTTGCAGTATCGCAAATGATAACTAAAGCCCCTTTGTAAACATCATCTTCTATAACATCCATTGTGTTCAGAAAAGTGAGACCCGCTTCCTCTTCTCCTACAACATAAACCTTTTTTTGAGGATAGCTTGCCTTGATGATCGCAGAAAGCCCACCTTGTGATCCAAGTGCATCCGGGTCTGGTCTGACATGTCGATGAATAATTATCTTTTCATACTGTTCAATTCTTTGTAAGATTTGTTCTTTCATAGCAGACTCCTTTTAGATGTCGTTGTGGCAATTATAGTTTTAAACGTTTACAATATAGTGGAGTAAATACGTGGGGGAATTTTCAATGCCTATTTTTATTATCCTAATTATACTTTCTTTTGCTCTTTATGTGTTCTATAAAGTCTCTGAAGTGCGGGCAAAAGAACCATTCTTAAAGCGCTGGACAGGCACAAAAGCAAAAATGGCACTCGGTTCATTCTTAGCTTCTTTCGGTCTGAACGAACTCACTGCTGTTGAAGGACGCGTTCAGCTTTGGGTCGCACTTATCTTTTTAATCTATGGAATTGTTCTGTTAATCATGAATTATAAGATGTACAAGCATTTTCTAACACTTGCACGTGAAGAAGCACAGAAAAATTAAATACGTATGGATAAAAAGTCCCTGCAGGAGGGACTTTTTTTTATGAACGATGATCAAGAAGCTGTGCCATCATCATAGCTTTTCCAACAATCTTTCCATCATGATGGATCTCCACATCTACTTTTCCAAATTTACGGCTCACTTCAAGCACTCTTGGGATCAGTTCGATATCACTATCAATCTGTACAGGCTTAATATAATAAAACGTAACATTTTCCACAACGAGGTCACCTTTTTTAATTTTTCTTAGTGCTTTTCGCGCAGTTTCTGTCACGAGCGTCATTAAGACACCGTATGAAACGGTTCCAAGATGATTCGTCATCTGTGGCGTAATCTTACAAAAGTACGTCGTCTCATTATCTACCTTTTGCTCTTTTAACTCTGTTGTTATAAGATCATCAAATGTAGCACCCACTTGAGGCTGCTTTTGCATCATCTGCATCGCTTTTAACACATCTTGTCTTGTTAAAATTCCGATCAGTTTATGAGAAGTTCCGATAACAGGAAGTAGTTCGATCCCTTCCCAGATCATCATATGAGCACATGCTGCAACAGATGTTTTTTCCGTAACGGTTAAAGGTGCACGAGTCATCACCTTTTCAACCTGCATGGAAACAGGAACCCCTATAATATCTTTAGAAGTGACTACACCAGTGACGCGATTACCTTGATCTACTACCGGATAACGACTATGCATGGTTTGTTGATTCAATTCGTGCCAACGCTGCACTTTATCATGTTGATAAAGATAATGTGTCTCGTCGATCGGTATTAAAATATCGGATGCTAAAACGATATCTTTCTTGATCAGACGGTCATGAATCGCTTTATTAATCATTGTAGCAACAGTAAAGGTATCGTAGCTTGTCGAGATAACAGGAAGTTCAAGCTCGTCAGCGAGTCGCTTCACTTCTTCCTCTGTATCAAAGCCACCTGTCACTAAGATTGCACTTCCTGCTTTAAGACCAAGTTCATGGGCGTTCACACGGTTACCAACAATCAATAGACTTCCTGCATCAACATAACGCATCATCGCTTCTAGTTTCATGGCTCCGATGACAAATTTGTGCAATGTTTTATGAAGACCAGCGCGCCCGCCAAGTACTTGTCCTTCAACAATATTAACTACTTCAGCAAACGTTAACTTTTCAATGTTACTCTTTGCTTGCCTCTCAATACGTATCGTACCAACACGTTCGATCGTGCTTACGATTCCTTGATTTTCAGCTTCTTTTATCGCTCGATAAGCTGTTCCTTCACTAACGGTCAGATCTTTTGCTATTTGCCGAACGGAGATTTTTGATCCGACATCAAGGTCCAAAATATGCTGCAGTATTTGTTCATGCTTCGTTAGCATTACATTCACCGTTCCTTCTACCTGTATCTATCTGTTTTATAACTTTGACTAATACAGATTATACAGGCATTAGAACAGAAACTCAACTTTCCATGTGTATCCTTTTTTTCATTTTTGAATCTGGTGTCACATTCTGCTTTTTGACAGCCCTTTTCTCTGCCGTATCTTTCTTAAACAATAGGCTTACTAAAAGCATACCTGCAAAACCCAGCCACGCTGCTGAGAAAAGTTGTTGCAGCAATGGACCTTCAAACGATAGTACAGGTATGGCTACATAGAAAAGTACCATCAACATTAATACTTTTGCCATTCTTTCTTGTCTCATAAAAACAACCTCCCTTACTATCATCAATATGCATAGAAAGGGAGGTTAGAATCATTATACGCTTATACTTTCGCCGCTTTTAAGCACTTTTCCTTTGTTTCCAAGTTTGGATGTGAACGAGGTTTCTGGATCCTGTTCGATCACAGGAAACGTATTGTAATGGATTGGAACGGTTACCTTAGCACCAACCCACTCTGCTGCGATTAATGCATCTTCAGGTCCCATTGTAAAATTATCACCAATAGGCAAGAAAGCAATATCTGGTTTCGCAAACTCTCCAATTAATTTCATATCTGAGAATAGAGCTGTATCTCCTGCATGGTATAGTGTTTTCCCACTTTGTGAGAACAAGATTCCTGCTGGCATTCCGGTATATACAACAGTTCCATCTTCTTGTGAATAACTTGATCCATGAAAGGCTTGAGTGAATTTTACTTTTCCAAAATCAAATGTGCGGCTACCTCCTATATGCATAGGATGTGCCTCTACTCCGAGTGTTTGTAAGTATTCCGCAAGTTCAAATGGCGCTACGACCAAGCTGTTATTTGCCTTTGCAATCTCAACCGTGTCTCCTACGTGGTCATTATGACCGTGTGTTAATAGAATCACATCGGCTTTTACGTCCTTAACATCGATCTTAGCTTGTCCATTTCCGTTAATAAAAGGGTCAATCCAAATGGAATGTTGCTCTGTTTGAATTTCAAGTACAGAATGTCCGTGGTATGTCACTTTCATAATTGCATGTTCCCTCCTCAGATTAAACGCTGAAATACCTTACTAATGTTACATACCCTATTATAGAACAGAAAAAAAGTCCGATTCCAGAGAAAAGGAATGCGAACTTTTTCTTAGTATGATCTATTTGTTTGATTTTAGGATGGATACGGCATCTTTATAGTCTAGTTGATGCGATTCAGCTACCGCTTTGTATGTTACGAAACCATCTAATGTATTGATCCCTTTTAGTAGAGCTTCATTATCTAAACACGCTTGAACATAACCTTTGTTGGCGATTTGAAGAGCATAAGGTACCGTTACGTTAGTCAGGCCGATCGTTGAAGTTCTCGGAACAGCGCCTGGCATGTTAGCTACTGCATAATGAAGTACACCATGCTTTTCGTATGTTGGATTATCATGAGTCGTGATGCGGTCAACCGTTTCAAAGATTCCACCTTGATCAATAGCAACATCCACGATGACAGAGCCTGGCTGCATGCCTTTAATCATTTCTTCGGTCACAAGCTTAGGTGCCCTTGCCCCCGGAATTAAAACAGCTCCAATAACTAATGCTGATTCTTGAACGGCAAGAGCGATATTGAGTGGATTCGATATGAGGGTGTTGATCTCAACGCCGAAGATATCATCAAGCTGACGAAGACGTTCTGGATTTAAATCAATAATCGTGACATCTGCTCCAAGACCCATAGCGATTTTAGCGGCATTCGTCCCAACTACTCCGCCTCCGATAACCGTTACTTTCCCACGTCTTACACCAGGTATTCCACTTAAGAGGATGCCAAGACCGCCTTTTGGCTTTTCTAAAAATTGAGCACCGATCTGCGCCGACATTCTTCCTGCCACTTCACTCATCGGTGTAAGTAGTGGAAGTGTACCGTTCGGCAACTGAACCGTTTCGTAAGCAATTCCAACTACTTTATTATCAGTTAATGCTTTCGTAAGTTCGGGCTCGGGTGCAAGATGTAAATAAGTGAACAGAATTAAGCCTTCTCGGAAAAAACAGTACTCCTCAGGTAGCGGTTCTTTTACTTTCATGACCATCTCCATCGACCATGCCTGAGTTGGTGTTTCTACGATCACACCACCAGCACTTTCGTATTCTTCATCTGTAAATCCTGATCCGATTCCAGCACCTTTTTGGATAAAGACTTCATGACCAGATGCCACTAGATTCAATACGCCTGCTGGTGTCATCGCTACACGATTTTCATTATTTTTTATTTCAGTTGGTACTCCTATTTTCATGTTGTACCCTCCCTTAATTCACATGGAAATTTTTTCATGATTCTATAGTTAACATACCACCAAAAATTCAAAATAAAAAGTTGAATTTCATTAGAATATGAATATAGTCAAGACAGCTTTAAGTTGCCCTAAAAGGAAAAGGAACATTCTAATTTTTGGACTTATGAAAAATACTGCCTATGTTCGCAATTGTAATAACTTTTTTAGAACAAAAAAGGATAGCCTCTGTAATAGAGCTACCCTAATCTTGTGTCATGAAAGACTTTCTTCTTCATCAAGTTTTGTTCTTTGCTGTCCTTGATCTACTTTATCAACAATACCGCTTTGATACGATTCTGTTATTTGCTGATGAACAGTCATCTCACCTTCAGCATCATATTCAAGCTGCTGATTGGGACGCTTTTCTTTTTCCATCTTTACTTTCCTCCTTCAAATGCAAGACTTTAACCATAGTTTTTGTCTCACAAGGAAAGTTCATTTGAGCTAATTATTGGAAACAGCCATTTTTGATTGTGCTGCATCAATCTGTTGACGAACCGCTTCAAAGCCCGTTCCACCTTCAGAATTTCGTCTTTCTACTGCTGTTTTTGGAGATAGCGCGTCAAATAGATCCTGTTCAACGAGCGGACACCATTCCTGATATTCATCCAGAGACACATCAAGAAGGTAGCAGCCTTTTTGAATGCATTGAAGAACCATCTGACCCACTAATTCATGTGCTTCTCGAAACGGGATTCCTTTTTTTGCTAGGTAATCTGCAAGCTCTGTAGCATTAGAAAAGTCTTGATGAACGGCCTTATTCATCTTATCCACATGAATTTTCACTTCGTTCATCATACCTGTCATGATGCTTAAACATCCTTTAACCGTTTTTACTGTATCAAAAACGGGTTCTTTGTCTTCCTGCATGTCTTTGTTGTATGCAAGTGGCAACCCCTTCATTAAGGTAAGCAGGGAGATCAAAGAGCCATATACTCTCCCGCTTTTCCCTCGAATTAGTTCAGCCATATCAGGGTTCTTTTTTTGCGGCATCATAGAGCTGCCTGTAGTGAAGCTATCACTGATCTCAATAAACCCGAATTCTTCAGAAGACCAAAGAATCAGTTCTTCACAAAAACGAGACAGGTGCATCATGATCATAGAAGCATTGCTACAGCATTCAATTGCAAAATCTCGATCACTTACAGCGTCTAAGCTGTTGAGATACTTATTTGCGAATCCAAGCTCGTTCATCGTGATGTTACGGTCGATATCAAACGTCGTTCCCGCTAGAGCTCCAGCACCAAGAGGCATGATATCACTGCGCTTTAGACTATCTTGAAGTCTTCCTTTGTCACGATCCAGCATCCAAAAATAGGCCAAAAGATGATGAGCAAATGAAACGGGCTGAGCACGCTGAAGATGCGTATACCCAGGGATGATCGTTTCTACATGTTCTTCAGCAAGATTCAACAATGATTTTTGCAATTCTTCAATATGAGCAATGATCAATAATGTCTCTTCTTTCACATAAAGATGAAAATCTGTTGCCACTTGATCATTTCGACTTCTTGCTGTATGAAGCTTTCCGCCGTCCGGTCCAATTTTGTCTGTTAATAATTTCTCAAGGTTCAGATGAATATCTTCGTATTTAACGGAATACGTAAGTTCCCCTTCTTCCACTTCTGAATGAAGTGAAAGTAAACCATTCTTAATGTTTTCGTAGGAACTCTCGTCAATTATCTTACATTGAAATAACATCTTGGCATGAGCCAAACTTCCTTTAATGTCTTGACTGGCCAACTGCTGATCAAAAGAGATGGATGCTCCAAACTCATCTACCCATTCTTCAGGCTGTTTTGAGAAACGTCCTCCCCATAACTTTTTCACACTTTCACCTCATTTTTTTGAACCATGCTGCTAACTTTTGTAGGAAGTCCCCACAATGAGATGAATCCTTTCGCAGCTGTATGATCAAAAGCATCATCTGCTGTATAAGTGGCTAGTTTCTCGTCATAAAGGGAGAATGGTGATTTTCTTCCTTCAACGATCGCATGACCTTTAAAGAATTTAACACGTACTGTTCCTGTTACATGTTTTTGCGTTTCATCTAAAAAGGCTTTTAATGATGCCTGTAGCGGTGAGAACCATAAACCTTCATAAATCAGTTCAGTCATCTTCTTCTCAATGATCGGTTTAAAGTGAGCGACTTCTTTAACCAATGTAAGATCTTCAAGTTCTTTATGTGCTTTAATAAGCGTTGTTGCGGCTGGACACTCGTATACTTCACGGGATTTTATTCCTACTAATCTATTTTCAACATGGTCGATTCGTCCAACACCATGTGCGCCTCCCCATTCGTTCAACTGATTAATCAGAACATCTAGAGAAACATACTGACCATTCAGTGATACCGGGATGCCTTGTTCGAATCCGATTTCTACGATCTGGGGTTCATTTGGCGTATCCTCAAGAGCAACAGTCATTTCATATGCTTCTTCTGGTGGTGCAGCCCAAGGATCTTCCAAGATGCCACATTCATTGCTTCTTCCCCATAAATTTTGATCGATAGAGAACGGGTTTTCCTTTTTAATGGGAACAGGAATATCATGTTCTTTCGCATACTGAATCTCTTCTTCACGTGACCAGCTCCATTCACGAACAGGTGCTAGAACTTCAAGTTCAGGAGCGAGTGCCGCAACTGAAACTTCAAAACGAACCTGGTCGTTCCCTTTTCCTGTGCAGCCATGAGCAACCGCTGTAGCTCCAACTTTTTTAGCAGTTTCTACTAATTTTTTTGCGATCAATGGTCTACTTAATGCAGAGATGAGTGGATATTTCCCTTCATACAATGCATGTGATTGTAACGCTACTAATGCATATTCATCAGCGTATTCCTTTTGAACATCAAGTACGATCGATTCAGATGCTCCGATTGATAACGCCTTTGATTGTATAAAAGGAAGGTCCTTTCCTTCACCTACATCCAAGCATAATGCAATAACTTCGTATCCTTTATCCGCTAGCCACGGAATCGCAACAGACGTATCTAATCCTCCAGAATAAGCTAAAACGACCTTTTTCCCCATATGAAATCTCTCCTTTTGTTATAGCCAAAAATGAATATTTACTTATTTTTATACATTTTTGTTTATAAAAATACCATTTATGATAGTTCATACTATAACAAAAACTTTAACGGAATTGCAAGGTTATTCTTTAAAATGAATAAAAATAACATTGAACTTTTATCTACCATCCCACTCCACCCTTTTGTACAATAGAGTTAGAGGTGATTTCAATTGCAGGATGACTTTGTTTGGGATGAAAGACTCGGAATATTAGTTCCTAATTTATATAAATCGTGGGAAAAGTACGATACATCCACGCAAGAAGCGATTATGTTGCATTGGGAAAAGATTAGAGGAAGAATTCCAGATCGAATCGGAGAGATCGAAGAGACCATTAACGAGTTGCAAGACCAACTATCAACGGAAGAACGTTTTGAGGTCTCTTGCGAACTGAACAACAAAATCGCGAGCCTCGCTTCTGTCATCAATGATCTTTGGCTATGGTACAGATTAAACCAAAGTATTACATCCAAGGCTCATGATTAATTGGGAGTCTTCACATAAAAATAAAGAGGATGCAAATGCATCCTCTTATTTTTTCAACTGTTGAACAACATGTGACAGCTCGGGTATGATCAATTTTTCCATGCCCAGTTTTACAGCACCTGAAGAACCAGGAAGCGCAAATATCGCTGTCCTATTCTTAACCCCAGCAGCTGCTCTGCTCAGCATCGCACCAGAGCCGATGTCTTCTGTATAACTTAACATGCGAAATAGTTCACCAAAACCAGAGATCTCTTTATCAAACAGAGGCATTAATGCTTCTATTGTTACATCCCTAGAAGCGATTCCTGTCCCTCCGTTAAAAAGGACCACATCAATGTCTTCATTCTGTATGCCATATTGCATAGCCTCTTGTATGGATTTAATCTCATCTTTAACTATTTTGTACATAACAACTTTATGATTATTCTTTTCTAAGAAAGCATGTATCAACTTGCCGCTTTTATCTGTTTCTTCATTACGCGTATCACTAACGGTTACAATCATGCATCTAACGACTTGTGGTGCTTGAGCTTTATGTTCTTTTACACTCATGGAAGTAACACCTTTTTCTTAATATTTTTCGAAAAGATATCTTTTTTGATAAAACTTGTGTGCAATCTCTGTTATTTTTCTCGATTGTTGATAGTTCATGAAAGCACCGAGTGCCATTCCGAAAATCGGCAATCCTTGAGTTAGTTTCTTACGAAGAAGAAGAATCGCCATCATCTTCACAGCTTGCTGTATCGGATGTGACATCCATGACACATCTGCGATCACATCTTTTCCCGCATAAAAAATCGGATCTTCTTCCTCCCTGATCTCAACCATCAGCTCGTCCCATTTTTCCTGTTGAAACCGCTTCGGCATCGTTGCTGCATGATACACCTTTAATGACCGCATCATCTCTGCAGGTCTTTGGATATCATAGCCATAGTGCATCGCGATAGATTGCACAGAACGGATTCCAAGAGCAACCATTGCAGGCAGGTCTGTTCCTAAGAAGAGAAGTCCTCCTGTCCCTGCAAGGCCACCTTGCGAAAAAGACAAGAGCCTGTTTCTTGCGATCTGCTGGTCTGCCATATACGATAACTGATCGATCGAGCACTTTTTTAAATCTTCAATTTCATAGATATCGTCTCTAAAAACTCTTGCTTCAGACAATAATCGTTGCTTCGTGTCCATTTGAAATTGTGAATTTTGTATAAGAGCATGAATGTGAAACAGAGCAGAATCCACATATTCACCGACTGTCTCTTGTACCTCTTTCGGGAGGAGGTCCATCTGCCTTGTTGCCCACCTTTCATAAGTACGTCCAAAGTCTGTTGGTTCATATGTAAAAAAATCTTCTTCCCACGCCATAATCTCTTGCCAGATCTGTTCCTCACGCGCTGTTAATGCCATACATATCCTCCTTAAAACCTTTTAAATAGTGTAGTATAAATCACTTCTAAAGTAAAAATTCTATAATGAGCAAACTTATCGAAATGGATTTCTCCATTCCATCAGTAACGCATAGTTAGACGATTCTTCGTCCTCTATATAATTCGGGATAAGTATCAGCGGATTTCTTCCACACCGCAAAAGAAAGGAGATGACAGGATCATATAGCTCTCCGCTAATCACTTTGTCAGCATACTCTTCGGGAGTAAGATCATGTGAATGCTTTGAAAATCCCGGCATCCTACCTCCACCTAACAATCTTTGCAAATTAAGGTGGATGACTGTTTCGTACAAAGATTGCATAAGAAGCTTGCCTAAATTTAATTTTCGATATGATGGTCTTATACAAATATCTACAACATACAGTGTATTTCCGTTTTTATCATGATTGGTGATGTAGCCGTTACTCGTTATTTCTTCCCACGTATGTTGCGGATATTCCCTATCATCATCCACGAGTAAACTTGTTATCGATCCAGCTATGACTCCATCGATTTCTACACAGAGAGCTCCATCTGGAAAAAGCGTGATATGGTTGAGTAACTGTTTTTCATTCCATAATAATTCTGACGGAAACGGAGGAGGAAAGCTTTCTTTTTGAATGGATTGGAGTTCAGCAAAATCGTTTTTTTCATAATTTCGAACGACAGCATTTACATTTTGATTCTTCATGTAAAGATATTGTTCTTTTATGTACATGTTTCGGCCTCCATCTTTAAAAAGGTGATCGCTAATTTTTTACTCATAAGATGGTTTACGCTAAACACCTCCATATTCCTCCTTTCAACTGCATATCTAAACATAAAAAAACAGCCTTTTCCAAAAGGAAAAGACTGCCTTTATCATTTACATCGCATAGCGCATTGTATCACGCGCGATCATCACTTCTTCATTTGTAGGAATGACGATTACTTTTACAGGAGAGTGAGGATAGCTAATGAATGCCTCTTTACCACGAACTTGGTTTAGAGCAGGATCCCAATATACTCCCATGAACTCTAAACCACGAAGTACGCGCTCACGAACAGCCGTACTGTTCTCACCGATACCAGCAGTAAAGATGATCGCGTCGATGCCAGCCATTCTCGCTGCATAAGATCCAATGTATTTATGGATACGGCTAGCAAAAACTTCTAAAGCAAGTTCAGCACGTTCATTCCCTTTTTCTGCTTCACTTTCAATATCGCGAAGGTCAGAAGAGAATCCTGAAACACCAAGCATTCCACTCTTATTGTTCAATACATTGATTACTTCTTCAGCACTTTGACCTGTCTTTTGCATGATGTAAGGAATGAGAGACGGGTCAATGTTACCAGAACGCGTTCCCATTGTAACACCTGCTAAAGGTGTGAATCCCATAGAAGTATCAATTGATTTTCCGCCTTCGATCGCTGCAATACTTGCACCGTTACCTAAGTGGCATGATAAAAGACGAAGCTGTTCAACCGGACGTCCAAGAAGCTCGGCAGCTCTCTCTGAAACATACTTATGACTTGTTCCGTGGAAACCGTATTTACGAATGCCGTACTCTTCATAATACTCGTAAGGAAGGCTGTATAAGAATGATTTTTCAGGCATGGACTGGTGGAAAGCAGTATCAAAAACAGCAACTGCAGGTACGTTAGGCAGTACATTTTTGAAGGCTTTGATTCCAACAACATTTGCTGGGTTGTGTAATGGCGCAAGATAAGAAATCTCTTCAATTTCATGTAGAATCTCATCTGTGATTAAAACTGAGTCGTTAAACTTTTCTCCACCATGCACAACACGATGACCGATTCCCTCGATCTCTTCTAGAGAAGAAATGATGTTGTGTTTTACTAATTTATCTAAAAGCATAGATACTGCTTCTGAATGATCTTGAATATCTTTAATTTCTTTTACTTTTTCACCATCAACTTCGATCGTGAAAACTGAGTCATTTAATCCGATACGTTCTACAAGTCCTTTAGTCAGTACTACTTCTTCAGGCATTTGAAGCAACTGAAATTTCAAGGACGAGCTTCCGGCGTTAATTGCAATAATTTTAGCCAAAATAGCCATCTCCTTCATATTCAATGAAATTATAGGATATGAACTCCCACTTCCATCTCACTTGAAACTTAATCCTTCCTTATTTAAACATTGACCTTTATTAATATCAAGGTTGTAAAACGCTTACACCTTATATTCATGCAATTCAGACTTGAATCCGTTTGCAATACCATGAAAAAAACAGCATAGGATAGACCCACGCTGTTATTTTTCACGTTCCCACTCTGTTTTAAACCATTCATTAATCTGTTCCATCACATTTCCTAATCCATTTTTATTTGAGAAAGATGGAAGCTGAGCTAGCATCGCTTGTTTAGGCTTTATTGCACCTTCACCATTCTTTTGAAGAATCAAGATGCTCTTTGCATGGACGGAGGATTTGAATAATGATTCAGGTAACTGAAGAAGACCCAGAACAGTTACTGTTTCCTTCATCCAGCTTTTGAACAAATCCGCTTGTTCACTTTCAAATAGATTGTTCGGTACGATAAAGATCCCGATGCCTGATTCTTTCAAATGATTGACTCCTTGCTCGATGATTAAATGATGAGCATAAGTATGTCCTTCTTTTTCATAAACTTTAAAGGCTTTAGCGGTTTCATCATCTGGATAATATCCTACTGGCAAATCGGCTACAACCACATCAACAGGATCTGCATAAAGTGGTTTGATCACATCTTGGTGAAAGAGCTCTACTTTATGTTTTTGGATATTAGCATTGACCCACGATAAACGTAAAAGCGTTTCGTCTACTTCTACACCGAATGAGACACACTCTTTGTCCTTTAACTGGTTCATAACAGCTGTTAGCAAGTTTCCTGAACCGACTACAGGATCTAACAACGTAAGATTTTCGGATTTTTTCATGAATTTTTGAACGAGGTATCCAGCAAATAGTGCAACCGCATCAGGTGTCATCGCATGATGGGGCTGAACAGCTTCTTTCATGCCTTTTAAAACGGCTAACTGAAAAGCTTTGCGCGTTTCTTCTGTACCAAATTCTGTAACGTTCACTTTTTTGTATTCATCTGTTAATACAGCTGTTAATTCTTTCGGGTATTCTTTTGGTATCTCTTGAAAGAACAGGTTTTCTCCTGATTCTACAAGAGCGTCTAAATAAGGCAGTTCAAGTTTATCCTTAATTGCCGTCGCTGTGTTGTCAAGTACAACAAACAGCTTTTCTACATCTTTAAAAGAACTCATATTTAGCTTCCTCCTAAGTTTTCACAGGAAACATTTTAGCAAATTACGTACAGCTTATACAATCATTAACTTCTTTTGCTAGTAAAATGAAGAAGTCCATAGTATTAAGAACAAAAAAATCTCCGGTAGATGAAAGCTTTACCGGAGATGTCTGATTGCTTATTTCGCTGCTTTAGCTGCTTCGATCGCCGCTTCGTAATTCGGGTGGCTCGTAACTTCATCTACATATTCTACATACGTAACTTTATCAGAGCTATCAATGACAAATACAGAGCGCGCTAGAAGACGAAGTTCCTCGATCGCAACCCCATATGCTTTACCGAACGAAAGATCACGGTGATCGGATAGAGTTTGAACGTTTTCAATTCCTGCTGCAGCACACCATCTTTTTTGTGCAAAAGGCAAGTCCACTGAAACCGTTAAGACTTTAACGTTATCAAGCTTAGACGCCTCTTCATTAAAACGACGTACTTCCGCATCACATACGCCTGTGTCTACTGAAGGAACAGCAGCGATCAAACGTACACTTCCTTTTGAATCTGCAAGACTTACTTCAGACATGTCGTTTGCCAACACTCTAAAATCTGGAGCTTGGTCCCCTACCTTTACTTCATTTCCTAGCAATGTGACTGGTTTTTCTTTAAATGTTACAGCCATGATCATACTCCTCCTTTAAGAAATAAATTATGTACTTTCCCTTTCATCTTAAAGCAACCCAGAAAAAAAAGCTAACGAGATGTTAGCTTTTTTAAAACTCATGGGTTTGAGTGCTTGATGGTCCATGATTCTGTTTGTTCTTATTCATGAGATGTTGTAGCTTGTCTATCACACCAGGTGCTAAGTCTAAGATTCTTTCGTAAAGGTGCGTACTGTTGTCGAGGTGGATCGTCTTAATTCCTGTATTACTTACGACTAGGAACGCAATCGGAGTGATTGAAACTCCTCCTCCACTACCTCCACCAAAAGGCATTTCCTTTGATTGACTTGAAGACCCTTGTTGTGTAGATGAATTACGCGATTCTTCTTGGCCTCCGAACTCACTTCCACCTGCAGCAAAACCGAATCCTACTTTTGATACAGTAAGAATAACACTGCCATCTGGCGTCTCTACAGGATCACCAATAATCGTATTTACATCGATCATTTCTTTTAAGTTTTCCATCGCGGTTTTCATTAAACCCTGGATTGGATGTTCACTCATTTTTTACATGCCTCCAGTCATATATTCAGAATTCACCTTAGTCGAACGACTTACCATTCGCCAGGACTTTAAGATTTTTAACATAACGACAATAGCATGCCCGATTTTAAATGAAATCATACAAGAAAACCGTGTTTCACTATGCATACCTTGAAATACGGGGACAACGGTTATATTCGGTGATTCTTCGAGTTTGAAAAACGTATTCAGCACTTGTATGGCTATGCCTTTAAACCCCCAAACCGTACCAGCAGCTATGGCTGATGAAGAAGCTTCACCAAGTCCGATCGCACTATGCCATTCTACTTTTTTCACTCTCATCTTCTTCAAAAATGCAGCGATTATCTGGTAAAAATGGTTGATATGCTTAAGCATCTGATTAAAAGATCGATATTGTTTTTTTATTTGTGAGAACGTGATTTTCTTCTTTTCTTTCTTCTGTCCGAGCGTCGATTGTTTTTCTTCCCTGATCTTTACGGAATGATCTTCAGCATCTACCATGATCAGAGGCACATTCAGTTTATATGTTAAGAAACGATACATCTTAAAATTCACTTGAATGTTACTATTATCATTTCGATGAACGAAATAAATGGAGATGTGAATCGTTGAAATACTTACTACGATTAATAAAATTAGTAAAAATCCAAATAAAATTGCAATCCAAACCATACATGCTCTTCCCTTCTGTTATCTCTTCATTATGGGCAGAGGTCATACAATCTAAACGTTATGAAGTCTGTTACAATAGAATCAAGAATTCGATTGCATGACTCAGAACAAAATAGTGAAGCAGATAAATTTAAGGGAGGAAGACAATATGGCTGTTCGCAATAAAATTTTCTTTTTTTACAAAAAGGAAGAACGTACTCTAGAGAAGATCCACTCATTACTTTCCTTGGCCAAAACAGAGGGATTCGAAATAGTCGAAGATGAGAAAGAAGCTAATATCATAGCTAGTATCGGTGGTGACGGTACCTTCTTACAAGCAGTCCGAAAAACAGGCTTTAGAGATGATTGTTTGTATGTCGGAGTTAGTACACTCGAGAATGAATTTTATTGTGATTTTCATATTGATGATCAAGCCGGTATGATTGAAGCAATGAAAAACGAACAAGTTGAAGTTAGAAAGTATCCTGCTCTATCGGTAAACATTGATGGACAAGGGTCATTTTTTTGCTTAAACGAATGTTCTCTTCGTTCTTCTATTATCCGAACTCTTGAGATTGATGTCTTCATTGATGATTTGTATTTCGAAACCTTTCGTGGTGACGGAATGATCATTTCGACTCCTACAGGCAGTACGGCTTATAATAAATCAGTTAACGGTGCAGTCGTTGACCCGATGCTTGCCTGCTATCAAATCAGTGAGCTCGCCTCATTAAATAACAATCATTATCGCACGCTAGGTTCATCGTTTATTCTCAGTGATAACCGTAAGATGACCTTAAAGATCAAGCATGATAACAGCCATTATCCGATTATTGGTATGGACAACGAGGCAATGAGCATTAAACATTGTGAAACCTTACATTTTGAGCTCACGAGTAAAAGGATCAAGACAGTAAAATTAAAAGACAATTCTTTCTGGCATAAAGTAAAAAGAAGCTTTTTATAAGGCATAAGTCATAAAAGAAAACAGCTTGCATCCTTTATGCAAGCTGTTTTTCTTCTATTTATGCTAGGTTATTCTCACGTTTGTTCTCATAGACGATATCACCATCAACAATCGTGAATACCACCTTAGACTCTAAGATCTCATCTTCTGAAACCTTAAAAAGATCCCGGTCTAAGACAGTAAAATCAGCGAAGTATCCTTCTTTAATAATCCCTTTAACATCCTCTTGCATGATCGCAGAAGCACTTCCGATTGTATATAACGTTATCGCTTCAAACATCGTTAATTTTTGTTCTGGAACATATCCTTCATGATGCTCTCCTGGTTTTCTTCGGGTAACCGCTGCAAATATACCCAGAAGCGGGTTCACCGGTTCGATTGGAGCGTCAGAGCCTCCTGCACAAATCAATTGTTCATCAAGCAATCTTTTGAAAGGGAACGCATTTGAAATTCGATCTGTACCGAGCCGTTCGATCAACCAGGGAAAATCTGATGCTACAAAGCCCGGTTGTAAATCTAATATGACAGGTAGTTGCTTCATGTCAGCAATCAAATCATCATCCACTAGTCCAACATGAATAAGACGATCTCTACCTTCTTTTGCCGGGTTGTTCTTTATCGCTTCAATCGTTTGCCTCAAAGCCATATCACCAATCGTATGGACAGCTACATTCATATGGTGGTCTCTCGCTTTTTGAACAAGTTTGGCAAGTTTTTTATCAGTATGAATCGATACACCTGATGTTTCAGGAGCATCATTATAAGGCTGAGAGAGCCAAGCGGTCCGCCCTCCAAAAGCTCCATCTGCAAATATTTTTAGTGCGCCATACTCTACAAAAGGCAACTCATATTCCTTTTTTACATTTATGAAGTCCTCAAAAGCTTCATGATGTACTAAAAGGTGGGCACGAAACTTAATTTCTTCTCCATCGATGACAGATTTATAAGCACTCAACGGTCTTTCAACATACCCGTAATAACTTAAGTCTTCTGAATGACCTCCTGTTAATCCTAGTGAAAGCAAATCTTTGATAGAGGTCCTTAAGGCAGTATTTAAATAGTTCTGTGAACCTTCTGGCACAACTTTCTTCACAAGTTCTGCTGCACTATCATGTAGAAGCCCTGTTGCTTCTCCATCAGTATCTCTTACGATAATTCCACCTGGAGGATCAATCGTATCCTTTGTAATACCAGCCAATTCTAAAGCTTTCGTGTTTGCTAAAAATGCATGACGACACACTCTGGATAAAAGGACAGGCCGTCCTCCTGAAATATCATCTAGTTCTTGCCTATGAAAAATCTTACGGTCGATAAAATTGTTCTCGTTCCAGCCTTCTCCGAGCAACCATTCATCGGATGTAAGAGTACTTGCTTTCTCTCGCAAAGCATGCTCCATCTCTTCAGCAGAATTCATTTCTGAAAGATTAAGTTTTATCAATTTTTCACCGTGACCGAGCAAATGCAGATGACTGTCTACAAAACCTGGATACATAACATATCCTTTTAGATCGACTTTTTTTGTAATATGCTCGCTAAACGTTTTTGATAAATCTTTTTCCGCGCCAGTTTTAATAATTTTGCCGTTTTCTACGTAAACAGCTTCAATATGCTCACCTTCATTAACCATCGTATAGATTTTTCCGTTAAAAAAGAGCGTCCCCAATTGATTTGACCACCTTTACCAATCATCTTTTTACAGTAGTATAACGTAAATACCAAACAAAAAAGCAGATAAAGTATCTGCTTTTCTTTAAAACATCATCTAGTCTTAGATGCTTCTAACTGACGCAGCTCGATACGTCTGATCTTTCCTGAGGTTGTCTTAGGAAGATCATCAACATATTCTATCGATCTTGGGTATTTATACGGAGCCGTAAGTTCTTTTACGTGTTCTTGAAGCTCTTTTGTTAGAGCATCGTTATTTGCCGTTTGATCTCGTAAAACAACAAACGCTTTAACAATATGACCCCGTATTTCATCTGGGCTTGCTACTACCGCACATTCTTTAACAGCAGGATGCTTTACAAGGGCGTCCTCAACTTCAAAAGGACCGATCGTATAGCCTGATGAGATGATAATATCGTCACCTCTGCCTTCAAACCAAAAATAACCTTCAGCATCTTTCTTTGCTTTATCACCCGTAACATAATAGTCGCCACGGAAAGCCATCATCGTTCGATCTCGGTCTTTGTAATATTCTTTAAAGAGAGCAGGACAATTTTTATGAACAGCAATATCTCCAACTTCTCCAGCAGTAACAGGTTTTCCGTTCTCATCAATCACGTCAACATCGTTTCCAGGCGTTGGTTTACCCATCGAACCTGGCTTGATTTCCATACCTTCCATCGTACCGACTAATAACGTATTCTCTGTTTGCCCATAACCATCACGGACTTTGATGTGGAAGTACTTTTCGAATGTATCGATTACTTCTCGGTTTAACGGTTCGCCAGCTGATACAGCGCTCCTTAGTTGTGGTAACTTATATTGATTCAAATTATCTACTTTTGCCATTAAACGATACTCTGTTGGTGTACAACATAATACAGAGATCTGCTGATCTTGCAAAAGCGTTAAATATTTTTTCGGATCGAACTTCCCTTGATAGACAAATCCGGTTGAACCTGTGCCTAATGTTGATAAGAATGGACTCCAAATCCACTTCTGCCAACCAGGTCCTGCAGTTGCCCAAACCTTGTCATCTTCTGAAATATTGAGCCAGCTTTTAGCAGCTGTACGAATATGAGCATAGGCCCATCCGTGTGTATGTACAACACCTTTAGGCTGGCCTGTTGTACCAGAAGTATAAGACAAAAAAGCCATATCATCTTTTGCTGTTTCAGGAGACTTGTAGGAAACGCTTACATTATTCGTGATCGCTTGTAAGCTTAACCAATTTTCTGTCTCCCCGTTCGCACTGATCTTATATGTAAGAGTAGGTAAGTCGTCTTTGATCTCATTAACTTGCTCTGTAAAGCGGTAATCAGCAATGATTGCTTTAGCTTCACTATGTTGGACACGGTAGCTCAGATCCTTAGCTCGTAACATTTCTGAACATGGTATAACAGATATTCCAGCTTTCAAACAAGCGATATACACCGCATATGTTTCGATCAATCTCGGCATGATGATCAGAACTCGATCACCTTTAGCCAATCCTAGTTCTTCTAAAGAGTTCGCAATCTGATTCGCTCTGTCTAGGAGGTTCTTATAGGTGATCTCCTCTGTAACGCCTTGTTCATCCATCCAGATTAAAGCTTTTTTTTCAGGGTTTAAAGCATACTTTTCCATTTCTTCTGTTAAATTATAAATGCTAGGAGCTATCAAATTCATTTCTTTCACCCTTTCAATTCATGTTGTTCTTTACCATTATAATATATTTTAGAAAATTTTTAAAATTTAGTCATATATGAACAAAAATAAAAGGAGCGGGGACAACCCGCTCCGTTAGCCATTACTATTTATTTAGAGTATCCACCTAGAGCTTGAGCTACTAGACGCTTAGTGATTTCTCCACCTACAGATCCGTTAGCACGTGCAGTTGAATCTGGTCCAAGGTTTACACCGAATTCAGAAGCGATTTCATACTTCATTTGGTCTACAGCTTGTTGTGCACCTGGTACTACTAATTGGTTTTGGTTTGCCATGTTGTTTCACCTCCTTTGTACTAATAAGATGTGTCTAAATGGCCGATTCAATTCTTGGAAATTGTTGTGTGTGTTGCCATTTAGGATATTAGTTAAAAGAATATTTTTGAATGCAGTTGATTTCTTCTCACACTTGCTCGCTTTCCATAGGGCGAACGATGAGCCTCCTGCTGCTTTGCACCATTAGGATTAACAGTCTCCACCTGATTGCTCGTCCGATAGGAGTCGGGAATCTTACACTTCAATCAACCTGCAAAGAAGAAACAATGGAAATGCAAAAGCTACAGCTCTTATAATAAAAAAGCCCGCACAATGTGCAGACTTTTTCACTTGGTTTGTATCTTGTTGCTATAATTTTTTCAGAATTGAAGCGTGCCTGAATCAAACCGCTACATGTTATCAGGTGTTTAAAAATTTCTTTATTAAGGTGTTTCTTACTATTCTGTTTCTTCCTCATTGACAAGTTGATTGGAGTGTAAGGTGCGAGACTCCTGCGGGACAAGCGGTCAGGTGAGACCCTTAAGGGCGCAAAGCGGCAAGGGGCTCACCGCCTGCCCCGCGGAAAGCGAGCAACCTGAAACGGAGATCAACTGCTTTCAAGAACTAACACCATGCCTTACTACTAAAAGTTCCTTTTAGAGCAAATCATCAAACGTTTCGTCCGCTGATTTCCCTTCTTCAAGAATCAGCGTCTCAACTTCATTAACCGCTTCTTCAATCAACTCTTCAAGGTTCTCAATATTTTTCTCGTACCGAATCGCTTTCTCACGTTTCGGCTTAGTCTTTGGTGCAGATGGCAAGAAAATCGTACAGCAATCTTCATAAGGACGAATTGAGATCTCGTATGTTCCAATTTTATGCGACAAATTCATGATCTCTAGCTTATCCATTGTAATAACAGGACGAAGAATAGGCATGTTCGTTACTTCATTAATTGCATACATGCTGTGCATCGTTTGACTTGCAACTTGACCGAGGTTCTCTCCGTTTGCGATAGCCATCGCATGGTTGTTCTCTGCTAATCGTTCAGTAATTCTTAGCATGACTCTTCTCATAATCGTCATGCTATAACTAGAAGGAATCTTATCTTTAATGGTTTGTTGGATTTTTGTAAATGGAACAACATGAAGCTTAATCTTGCCTCCGCTGTAGCGAGTAAGTTCTTGCGTCAGATCAACTACTTTTTGCTTTGCTCGTTCACTTGTGAAAGGCGGACTATGGAAATGAACCCCTTCAATTCGAACGCCGCGTTTCATCGTTAGATAACCAGCTACTGGACTGTCGATTCCTCCTGAAAGCATAAGCATCGCCTTACCGCCAACACCGATCGGAAGACCGCCAGCACCTTCAAACGATTTTGAGCTGATGTAAGTTCCTGTATCTTTTACTTCGACTTTTACATTTACATCCGGATTATGAACATCTACCGTTAAGCCTTCTGTGTTCCTTAATAGGTATCCACCAACTTCTTGGTTAAGCTGCATGGAGTTAACTGGGAAGGACTTTAATGAGCGTTTACCTGTAACTTTAAAGGTCTTTTTCCCTTCAATCGCTTCATTAAGAGCGATTAACGCTGCTTTTTGAATGGCTTCTAAGTCATTTTCAGATCTTACTGCTAAACTGATCGAGTGGATACCAAAAATATCTTGTAAAGATTTTACGATTGGTTCATAAGATTGACCGTTTAATTCAATAACAATTCGGTCAAAATGTTTTGAAATATTCAGCCCTTGAAATGGTCGCAGTTTTCTTTTTACCGTTTCAAAGAGCTGTGATTCGAAATGTCTTCTGTTTTTCCCTTTCAATGATAACTCACCATAACGTACGACTAAATGATCATATATCATCTTTATTACCTCATTACCTTTTTAATATTTAATAGTTCTTCTTTAAGAACCTTTAAAGCCTTTTCTGCTTCTTTCAATGTATTTCCATAGGAGGTACTCAATCGAATAGCTGTTGAAGCACGATTTTCTCCTAATCCCATCTCTAGAAGGATACGGCTAGCTCCCCCTTGTTTTGAAGAGCATGCAGATCGAGTAGATACATACACATCTCTCTTATCAAGGGAATGGATCAGCACTTCTGGTTTGATACCCTTCACTGAAAAATTAATAATATGAGGAGCTGAGTACTTCATAGAAGTATTGATGTCTATTCCATCTATGGACCGTAACTCTTCGATTAAGAACTGCTTGATCTCAAATAAACTTTCTTTCTTTTCCTTACTCTCTTGAAGAATTAACCTTAACGCTTTTGCCATAGCTACAATACCTGCAACATTTTCAGTTCCGGCTCTTTTCTTTAATTCTTGTTCTCCACCAGTGAATAAAGAAGAGATACTCACTCCGTTCTTGACGAATAGAATACCATTTCCTTTTAGACCGTGAATTTTATGTGCAGATATGGTGCATAGATCAATTCCCCACTCTCTAAGTGGAAGATCAACCTTACCGACACCTTGAACATTGTCGACATGGAAAAAAATCTTCGGGTGCTCTTTCAAGATTTCACCTATCTCTTGAATAGGTTGAATCGTTCCTGTTTCATTATTGACATGAATAAGTGAAACAAGTATCGTATCCGGCCGGATCGAACGCTCAAGATCTTCTAATGAGATCAAACCGTCTTGGTCCACGGGGAGATATGTTATTTCAAAACCTTGTGATTCTAGATATTGAAAGGACTCATGACTCGATGCATGCTCAACAGAAGATGTTATAAGGTGTTTACCTCGATTTTGATGTTGAAAAGCTATACCCTTAATCGCTATATTATTGCCTTCTGTACCACCAGAGGTAAAAACCACTTCAGATGGAGCAACCTCCAATAACTGAGCAATTGACTTTCTTGCTTGCCCTAGCAACTTTTCCGCTTCTCCTCCCTTTGAGTGAAGGGAAGATGGATTGGCAAAATACTTTTCTGACACCGTTACGAACGTATCCAAAACTTCCTTATAAGGTTTTGTTGTTGCACTATTATCCAAATAAATCATTGTTGAATCCTCCAATTTTCCATTCCAAACCGTTCTAAAACACACATTTCATTATCATACCATAATTTAGCTATCGTGCACATCATCACATAGCTCCTAGTTTTTGTTAATTTCTTTTAAACAGCAAAAAAACTGCAGGAAATGAATCCATACAGTTTTTATACATGTGACTTTAAGTTAATTTCCATCTCTTTAAGAATTCCAGGTCTAACACTTTCTATAGCAGAAGCTGCGATCTCAAGAGCATCTTCATATTGATAATTTCGAAAAGCGATCTCAGCTTCAATCAATCGAACAGAAACAGTTTGATAAGAGCTTCTAAACCTATTTCCGTATTGGATGAGCTTCTCAGCTAAAAAAGCATTCTCGATCATCTTAGACGTTTCATCATAGCCTTCGTTCACTGCTTCATGAGCTTTGTTGAGTACGTAAGAGACATCTGACATTTCCAGAGGTTTCTCATCCAGTTTTTTAGAAACTTCAATGATATATTCTTCGGCTTTTCCGATGGTGATTAAGTAATGTTCCGGTAGTCCTGGAAGGTTACTCTTTTGTACCATCCTTCTCGCTTCAAGAAGTTTCTTTCTGAGTTCTCTTAAGCTTTGTTTTGTCTCAAGCTCATCTTTTCTTAAGTTATGAAGCATTTCTTCATATACTTTTTGTGAACGCTGCAGCTCTTCCATCTGCTTTTGCATCTCTTCCATCATCTCACGAATAACAGAATAAGATTCTCTTTTTTCTTCAATTGAATCTTCAATAATTAAGAAACGGCTTTGTAGTTTATGAAAGAGTTTTTCTATCTTCTTTTGCATCTCTGCTTCGTTTTGTTCAATCAAGTAAGTAGAAGAAACAATTTGAGTTTCTTGCTTTAAGTTCTCGATTCTATCATGAAGATCTTGAATATTAGAATCAAAGACTTCTCTTTCACTCATTACAAATTGTTTGGAGTGCACTTCGTTCTCAAGCATTTCATATAACTGATCCATTTTTTGAATCGTTTCATCCATATCTTTTTGAGCACTTTCAAGCTCTAGTTCAAGGACTTTGTTCAGGGCTTTATCGGTAAGATCTTTTAAAGAACTAATCTCTTTCTCAATGCCAATATGGTGAAGAACATAACCTTGCTGTTCCATCTCTGTAAAACCTGAACTTAATTCTTTAAGTGAATTAGGGATATCAGATTGAAGGATCACCAGAAGTTCAGGAACACCTTGCATCTTCGTCCTACAATCAGAGATACGATTCAAACTCTCTACAAGTCTTTGTCTAGCTTCTAGATGGCTTCCTTGGACAGTTAATGATTCAAAGGTTTCAAACAAAGCTTTTATCTCGTCGAGTTCTTTATCAAAGATGGGTGCTGTCTGACCTAACGCACGGATATGTGTTAAATAGTACTTCTTTGTTTCTTGAAGCTTTTCTTTCGCTTCAACAATCTCTTCCCGATTAAGTTCCTCGCTCGTAACTAACTCATTGATCTCAGAAGTAATCTCTTTAATCCTCATATCCATCTTTTCTAATGACTGACTAACACCAGCCAAAATGGATTTAGCTTTTTTAAAACGATACTTATCGGTATATTCTTCGGCATCAAACAAGTCTTCTTCTAAATTAGGAAGTTGAGTCGTTACCATCTCATCCCATTCTTGACGCCACATTTCAAACTTCTCTTCCGTTTCACCAATCATCGCCATACCCTTAACTTTTGAGATCTCTTCTGTTAATGGGCGATTCATAATTTGCATCTTCCATGCTTCAAGTCGGTCTATTTCTTTATACACCCTTCGTCGTGACATGGCACCGTACAGGATCAATGCTAGGAATGTAACGATGGCAATGACTATGTATATCATCAGAGGCACCCTTTCTATCTGTTCAAATTTCTATATTGTCTTTATTATGTATTCGTATGTTTAAATCGCTTTAACGATCTAATTTAGTTTTTATTCTATAAAATTGCAGTTTAATGCTTTTATGATAACATGTAAACAAACATTTGACGCAAAAAAATTGCATAATCTGATAATTTTTTTCCAATTTAATGAAGAATTTGTCGAAAGGAGGAGTAAGAAAGATGTACTTTGATGGACATGTTCACACGCCCTTTTGTCCTCATGGGTCTACAGACACGTTTGAAATGTATATCGAAAGAGCTATCTCTTTAGGTATGAAAGGTATGACCTTTACAGAGCATGCCCCGCTCCCTCAAACATTTGTTGATCCTGCTCCCACGAAAGACAGCAGCATGACACATGAACAATTAGGAAAATACTTCGATACTTTGAGGGAACTTAAGAAGTTTTATAGAAGTAAAATTGAGATTTTTACGGGTTTAGAGATCGATTTTATTGATGGCTATGAAGAGGAGACGAATACTTTTTTGAAAGAAGTTTGGCCTGAGCTCGATGATGCCATTCTCTCTGTACATTTTCTAAAGGTTAAAAATAAGTACTTCTGCATGGATTATGATGAGAACGTATTTAGAGATTTGATCGAGCAATCCGGCAGCCTCTCTACAGTCTACTCGCTATACTTTCAGACGGTAAAAAATTCAATCAGTCACTCATTTGGAAAGCACCAGCCAAGAAGGATTGGACATATGACATTAGCGAAGAAATTCCAGACTCTTTTTCCTACAGATTTTTCCTATGAAAACGAAGTAGAAGGGATCTTAACGGTATTGTCTGAACGTAACATGTATCTGGATTATAATGGAGCAGGTGCTGTTAAGCCATACTGTTTGGAGCCATATCCATCTAATTGGATTATAAAAGAGGCACAAAAAAGAAAAATCCCTCTTGTCTATGGGTCTGATGCCCACAGCGCTAAGGGACTCGGTCAAGGATTGGATCAATTCGTATCAACAGCAACATTAACTTCCCCACTTCTCCTGAATAGAGCCGAATAAGGGTTTTTGAACAGCAGACAGCAGGGGATTTTTTCTTTCTGAGATGCAAACACATTTATCAAACCAGTTCATCATCCACTTTTTATATGGCTGGATGAACGTTTCTGTCTCTGCATTTATCTGATACACCTCAGCTAAATAAAGAGGGTGTAAAAAAGGAAGCATCATCATATCTTTGAACTGAATGGTTAAAAAGTCCACAGGCTGCCTTCTGAACTCTTTTTTCTTTATTCCTTTTTCGAACAAGGTTTGTAAAAAGTATTTTTCCTTAACTAAGTAAGTAGACATGAGTTCACGTACCAATGTTGAATCAAGCGTCATCTCCCGATATACAAAACGCGCAAGAGGAAGGTTTCGTTGTTGATAGATCAATAACGCTTCTACTACTTCAATGAAGCTTCCTTTAACCGTTGGAGAGCTGGATGTGTGATAGATGATTTCAATCCTTCTAATATAACCTTCAAAAAATGAAGTGATCAACTCTTCTAGAAGACCTTTCTTTCCTCCAAAATGGTACGAAATTAAAGCGATGTTCACACCTGCTTTTTTTGCTATCTGTCTAACAGTCGTTCCTTTAAACCCTTGGCTTGTAAAAAGAGCAATCGCTGCCTCTGCTATTTTCAGTTTCGTTTCCATTGGATCTGTCTTCATTTTCTTCCACCGTCCTTCCCTCTTGTATAAAATTCTTGGGCGAGAGACATAAACCTTTATTAATCGCTCGACAAATAAGGGCTTTTGAGTGTATAGTTCAACATTTTTTGATAGGATAGAGTAAACAATTTATCAGGTTTGGAGGAATCTTGATGTTTTCCGTTCAGCAATATAGTACAGACAGAAATGAAGCTTATTCTCTTCTATTTAAACAACTCTCAGCTTTATTAGAAGGTGAAACAAATGCGACTGCAAACCTTGCAAACGCATCTGCTCTTTTGAATCAATTTTTAGACAGAGTAAACTGGGTTGGTTTTTATACACTTGAAGAAGAGACGAACCAATTAGTTCTGGGACCCTTTCAAGGGCTTCCAGCTTGTGTAAGAATTCCACTTGGAAGAGGAGTTTGCGGAACTTCCGCTCAAAATCAAGAAACGTTAGTCGTAAAAGATGTTCATGAGTTCCCTGGTCATATTGCTTGTGATGCAGCTTCTCAATCCGAGATCGTTGTTCCGTTAGTGAAAGACGGAAAGCTGCTAGGAGTTTTAGATATCGATAGTCCAGAGAAAGCACGATTTGATGAGATCGATCAAGAGAACATAGAAAAATTCTGTGAGGTTTTACTTCGTTATATCTAGTTTTCCTTACTATTAAACAAGCCCCGCGCTATTGAGCGCAGGGCTTCTTTTGTTTAATATTGCTTTCAAATCTCCCTTGACAGTTGATTGGAGTGGAAGGAGCGAGACTCCTGCGGGACAGGCGGGCATTCCTAAAAGTGGAAGTGGCTCGTTCAGCCCCGACAAGCAAAAGGTTAATGGACAAGGAAGGCGTTCCTTGCCTTCATGGTCGATTTAACTTTTGACCTCGAGGGGCTAGCCACTGCAACTAGAAAGGTGAGACACTTTACGTGAAACGTACGAATGTGGCTCACCGTCTGCCCCGCGGAAAGCGAGCACCTTGGAACGGAAATCAACTACTTCCAAAAGCAACAAAGTTTACGAAAACAGCCTTTTATAAAGAATCTAAACTTTGTTTAATGTCATCCCAGATATCTTCCCATGCTTCTAAACCAACCGATAAGCGTAGAAGCTGATCACTGATACCCATCTGAATTCGATTCTCCTCAGGAACGACAGCATGTGTCATGGTAGCAGGATGTTGAATAAGTGTTTCAGCATCACCAAGACTAACGGCGATCTTAATGAGTTCTAAATGGTTCATAAACTTTTGAGCGATTGCTTTATCTCCTTTAATCTCAAAACTGATGAGACCTCCAGCGTTCAACATCTGTTTATTCGCAAGCTCATATTGAGGGAAATCAGGGTCACCCGGATACAGAACTCGATTTATGCTAGGATGTTTCTTTAACAAGTCTGCAAGTTTCTTCGCATTCTCACAATGACGGTCCATTCGAACAGGAAGTGTCTTGATACCTCTTAAAAGCAGCCAAGCATCAAAAGGAGACATGACTCCACCAATATCCTTTTGAGTGGTCATAGCAAGATGGCTCATCAGTTCTTGCTTTCCAACCGCTAGACCTCCTATTACATCCCCATGACCACATAAATACTTCGTGGCACTGTGCAGAACTATATCACAGCCTAAATCAAGGGGACGCTGTAGATAAGGAGATGAAAACGTATTATCTACAACAACTGGAATATTAAATTCTTTTGCAATTCTTGCCACCATACTTAGATCTACAAGTTTCATTGTCGGGTTTATCGGAGATTCAATATATATGACTGTTGTATGATCGGTAATCGCTGACCGTATCGATTCCTCATCGTTCATCGAATGAAAGTTGTGTGTAATATGATATTTTTCTTCCATAAGCTGAAGCAGACCAAAGGTACAACCATAAACTCCTTCTGAACAGAGGATATGATCACCTGTTCTCGTTAATCCGAGAAGTATAGCGGACACCGCAGCCATGCCGGAACCAAATGCTAGACCTTTCTCCCCTTTCTCCATCGCTGCAATTCGTTCTTCTAACATCGCGACGGTAGGATTGCTAAGTCTAGAATAGATATATCCTTCCTGCTCACCTGCAAATCGTGCAGCACCCGTTTCAGCGCTATCAAAAACAAAAGTTGAAGTTTGAAAAATAGGAGGAGCTAGACTTCCATTATGTTGTTCAGCATTATACCCCTTATGAATCACATCAGTTTCAAAGCGTTTTGTATCCATTTTTACTTCTCCTTTAAAGGCTATATAAAATGTAAGCGCTTTCTTACTCATATCATATATGAATGTTAACACTTTTACAATTTGTCCCTAAAAATATTTTATCCATATTGGTATCAGGTTGACATCGAATAGCAAAAAAGCTTATACTATTCTTTGTGTAAAATAAGCGGCACTGTGTCCATCATCAGTCTTTATTTTGTACCCAGGTTTTTGTTAATCTGGGAACATCGCGTAGCTTCATAGGCTGCTGAAGTGAAGATGTTTTTCATACAAAATATGCTCATGAAAAGGCCATAGTCACTGTTGTTGTTTTAACACAAACAAACATGTGAAGGAGGAGTCAATTATGGCTCGATATACAGGTTCAACATGGAAAGTTTCTCGTCGTCTTGGAATTTCTCTAAGCGGAACTGGGAAAGAACTTTCTAAGCGTCCATACGCACCAGGACAACATGGTCCAACTCAACGTAAAAAAATCTCTGAATACGGTTTACAATTACAAGAGAAGCAAAAGCTTCGCTACATGTATGGTGTAAACGAGCGTCAATTCCGCCGCATTTTTGATGATGCTGGTAAAATGACTGGTATCCACGGTGAAAACTTCATGATTCTTTTAGAATCTCGTCTAGACAACGTAGTTTACCGTCTTGGTCTTGCTCGTACGCGTCGTGCAGCTCGTCAATTAGTTAACCACGGTCACATCACAGTAAACGGCAAGCGTGTTGATATCGCTTCTTACCGTCTATCTGCTGGCGATGTAATCGGTGTTCGTGAAAAATCTCGCAATTCATCTGCTATTAAAGAAGCGATCGAAGTAAACAACTTCGTACCTGATTTCTTAACATTCGATGAAAACAAATTGGAAGGTACTTTCACTCGCTTACCAGAGCGTTCTGAACTTCCTGCTGAGATCACAGAACAACTTATCGTTGAATTCTACTCTCGTTAATAAGAGTAAAGAAACCCCTAACACCTTTTTTAAAGGCGTTAGGGGTTTTCTTATTCTTATAAAAGTTCCTTAAACTTACTTGACTGTGACTCTAATTGTCGAGCAGATTTTTCAATTCCTAAAAATTCTTCCATCGCTTGTTCGATCAATTTCTTGTTATTCGTTATTCCTTCTTGTGATCGGTGAGTCACATCATTGATCTTGTTGATCTCGCCTGTAATTCCTGAAATATGTGCGTTCACTTCTTGAATAGAATCTTGAACGCGATTCGCCAATTTTCTAACTTCCACAGCTACAACATTAAATCCTCTTCCATGATCACCAGCCCGAGCCGCTTCTATAGCTGCGTTTAAAGCTAACAAATTGGTTTGTGCCGCAATCTCACGAATCGTTTTTACGATATCCTCAATAGAAGTAGCTTGTTTTTTCAGAGATTCTAATATCAATATGTTTTGTTGGGATTCTGAAACTAATTTTTCAGTTGATAGAGAGATCTCATTACTTTTCTTCAATCCTTCTTCCGCTCGTGTCAGTAATTCTAAGGACATATGTTGAAGATCAGAAGCAACCGTAATCGTATTATTTTCTCTATTCGTAATATCTGTAGCGATCTTAACCACAGCTGTGACTTTATGATTTTCGTCGAGGACAGGTGTATACGTGGCTTCTAGCCAAATAAGTCGCTTTGATTTTGTAACACGTTGAATCTTCTCTTGAAAGGTTTTACCTTCTCTTAAACTTTTCCAAAAACGATCATATTCACCACTTCGCAAGAAATCTTCAGTGCAGAATTGTTTATGTATCAATAATGGCATCTCATCAACATGATACTCCATCGTATTAGCAAAGTTTTTGTTTGCCCATAGTACTTTTCCATGTGGATCAAATTCAATCATAGCTACAGAACGATCGATCGCCGAGAGTACAGCGCTTTCATTTAAAACTTGTGAACTCTTCGTAGAACTGGTATTGCTTAACGTTATCATTGTTGCATCCCCATCTTTTAGTATTTATTTCTAATATTATACTACTAAGGAACTAATTACTAATAGATTGTTCTACAAATATAATAAAAAAATCCACACAGCATGCTGCATGGATTTTGAGCTTATTTAGGAGTGAATAAGTATGAATTAATCTACTTCTTTCCCCATACTTTCTTGTAAGATATAGAACCACTGCTCGCGCGTTAATGGTAAGTTTGCTGCGTTTACAGCCGCTTCAATACGGTTCATTTTTCCGCTTCCTACGATCGGCATGATCTGTGATGGGTGCTTTAACAGCCACGCATATGCGACTTCATCTATGGAAGAAGCTTCTGTTTCACTAGCTACTCTTTCTAATGCTTTTTTCACGCGTACTGCTTTTTCATCGCTTCCTTTAAACAATCTTCCCCCAGCAAGCGGAGACCACGCCATTGGTTTTACTTTTTCTTTTTGAAGGTGATTGATCGTACCGTCAAAAAACGACTGTTCATGAAGAACAGATAACTCGATCTGATTCGTTACAAGCGGGCCATCATACTCACTCTGCAGCATTTCCATTTGTTTAGGTGTAAAGTTAGAAACTCCAAAATGCTTAACTTTCCCCTCTTTTCTTAAGATATGGAAAGCCTCTGCTGTTTCAGCCGGGTCCATAAAAGGATCTGGGCGATGAATCAACAAAACATCTACATAATCAGTATTCATTTTTTGCAATGAATTTTCTGCAGAAGAGATGATATGTTCTTTACTCGTATCATAGGATTTTATCGTATGTTGAGGACGATTTTCAGATACGAGTTTAATGCCACACTTCGTCACGATTTGAATGTCTTCTCTTAGAGAAGGTTTGAGAGCTAGTGCTTGTCCAAAGAGTTCTTCACACATGTAGTTCCCATAAATATCAGCATGATCAAACGTTGTAATTCCTGCTTCAATACATCGTTCCATAAGTGAAAGTAGCTCTTCAGGAGATAGATTCCATTCAGCTAAACGCCAATGACCGTGAACGATCTGTGAAAATTGAAGGTCTTCTGCTAGTTTAATTTTCTTCAAAACAAACACTTCCTTTAATAAAGTTAGAGAGGAACCCTTCGTACAGGGTTCCTACTTTTTTTAGTATCTGATCAACGTATACTTTTTCTTACCGCGTCGGATGATGACAAACTTGTTTTCAATGCGGTCGTTTTCACCAACCATATAAGCTGTATCTTGAATCTTTTGGCCGTTGATTGATACAGCTCCATTCGTTACATCTTCTCTTGCCTGTCTTTTAGATGGAGAAATCTTCGCATCAACTAGTAAATCTACAATGTTTAAGTCCTCTGTATTTGAAGCCAGGAATGAAGGAACATCCTTAAATCCTTGTTCGATCTCAGCAGCCGTTAAGTCAGAAAGATTTCCACTGAATAGTGCTTCTGTGATCTTTACCGCTTGCTTGTAAGCTGCTTCTCCGTGAACAAGCGTCGTTACTTCTCGACCTAATGCTTTTTGAGCTTCACGTTTTTCTGGTGCTTCAGCTAATGATTTTTCCAAAACTTCGATTTCTTCTTTAGATAAGAACGTAAAGTATTTAAGCCAGTTGATGACATCTGCATCAGCTGCATTTACCCAGAACTGATAGAACTCGTATGGGGTCGTTTTTTCTGCATCTAACCAGATCGTTCCTGATGCTGTTTTACCAAACTTTGTTCCATCCGCTTTTGTGATTAACGGAATCGTTAGTCCGAATGCTTTCTCTTCTTCACCGGATCGACGAATCAATTCCATACCAGCCGTAATATTCCCCCACTGATCACTTCCACCTATTTGGAGTTTTACGTTTTCTTTTTGAAAAAGATTAAGAAAATCATACGATTGTAAGATCATGTATGAGAACTCAGTAAAAGAGATCCCCGCCTCCAAACGAGAGTCAACGGAATCTTTAGCAAGCATGTAATTAACTGAGAAATTCTTTCCAACGTCACGAAGAAATTCAATCATCGTAAGCTGACTTAACCACTCATAGTTATTCACAGTTTTAGCAGGGTTCGTTTCTCTTTCAAAATCAAGCAGTCTTGATAGCTGATTTTTAATCTTGTCTGTCCATTGAACAACAATCTCAGCTTCGTTCAATGTTCTTTCCGTTTGTCTACCACTTGGATCCCCGATCAAACCCGTTCCACCGCCAACTAGTGCAAACGGCTGGTGTCCCGCTTCTTGAAATCGTTTGAGTGTAAGAATCGGTAACAGGTTTCCAATGTGAAGGCTGTCTGCAGTTGGATCAAATCCGCAATAAAGCTTTACGATTCCTTTATCAAGTTCTTTTTGTAGTCCCTCTTGATCCGTTACTTGATTAAGAAGACCTCTAAATTCTAAATCTTGCAGAATATTCATTTCGATCTTTCCTTCCGTAATTTGATGATGTTTAATGACAATAAAAAAAGTCCCTCTCCAGTTGGAAAGGGACGTGATGACAATCTCGCGGTACCACCCTAATTAAAAGCCACAATAATGGCTTTTCACTTCATTTCGTAACGGTTTTATCCGTTCTCTGCTACTTAACGTTCACAGAGACAGCTCCAGGAGGTAATTCACAGCATGCCTTTGCACTGGTTCGCATCAACCACCAGCTTTCTGAAACAGGGAGACACCTGCTACTCATTCCTATCTTCGCTTTCAACATATAATAATCTTCATTTATTTTTACCACACAGATGAATTTCATGTCAATCTTCATCTCCAAAAACGGTGTTCTATCATAAATCGACCTTATGTTATAATACACGAGGGGGAGGGATTACCAAATGATGTCTCGTTTTGATGAATTGAAGCAAAACTGGGAGAAATTTGTCCACTTATTGAAGGAAAAAGGAATTATTCGAACAGCACGAATTACATATAACGTCACATGGAACATGTTCTTGATCGTAACTGTACTACTTATCCTAGGTGGGGTTTTCGCTGCAGGTGTTGGAGCTGGTTTCTTCGCTTCACTCGTAAAAGACGAACCTGTACGAGCACACACTTCTATGAAAGAAGATATTTATAATTATGAAGAAACGAGTACCGCCTATTTCGCTAACAAAACGTATCTAGGAAAGCTTCAATCTGATCTTGATAGACAAGAGATTAGTTTAAAAGAAGTTTCTCCTTATGTATTAAAAGCCGTTATATCAACAGAAGATCAATATTTTTATGAACATGATGGTGTTGTGCCAAAAGCCATATTCCGCGCCATGTTCCAAGAGTTTTCTGGTGCTTCTGTTGTTACAGGTGGTAGTACACTAACTCAACAGCTTATTAAAAATCAAATACTAACGAATGAAGTGTCTTTTGATCGAAAAGCAAAAGAAATTTTACTAGCGATGAGACTTGAGAAAGTACTCAAGAAGGATGAGATTCTAGAAGCTTACTTAAACATCGTACCTTACGGAAGAAACTCATCCGGTCGAAATGTCGCCGGCATACAAGCCGCTGCAGAAGGGGTTTTTGGAGTCCCTGCATCTAAGCTTAATCTTGCTCAATCTGCTTACCTATCTGGCCTTCCAAAGAACCCTTTCGTTTATACCCCTTTTAACAAAGGTGGAGAACAAAAGGAAGACATGACAGCAGGAATTAAGCGTATGCAAACTGTTCTTAGCCGGATGTTATCTGCTGGGTCCATAACACAAGCTGAATATGATGAAGCTATGAAATATGATATTAAGAAGAATCTTACAACGAAAAAGCAGTCTTCTTTTGAAAGATATCCGTACTTAACAGTCGAAATTCAAAGACGCACAGTAGAATTGCTTACAAAGCTGAACGCTGAAAAAGATGGAAAGAAACTAAGTGATTTAAGTGCTGAGGAATTAAAAGAGTATGAGGATAATGCACGTACTCAAGTTAGACAAAAGGGCATTAAGATTTTTACCACCATAGATCAAAAGATATACGATGATATGCAACAGGTAGTGAAGAATGATAATTTATTCGGACCTGCTAACCAATACGTGTATAACAGCAGAGGACAAAGAATCAAACTTGATAAGCCAGAACCTGAAGAAGTTGGTGCAACGCTAATAGAAAATAAGACAGGAAAAATTATCAGTTTTGTTGGTGGACGTGATTTTAACCGCGAACAAACCAACCATGCGATGAGAGCGCCTCGTCAAAACGGATCAACAATGAAACCCTTACTTGCTTATTCCTACGCATTGGAAACTGGTAAAGTTCAACCAGGCTCAATCGTTCCTGATACACCGATCGCATTAGGAACATGGAAGCCAAATAACTATGATATGGATTTTGATGGTCTCGTTTCAGTTCGACACTCTTTGAAAAAATCAAGGAACATACCAGCTATTAAATCTTATCAGCGTGTTGATCATATGAAGGCTACCGAGAAACTGATGCAGATGGGTGTAACGAGCCTTACGCAAGGTGATCGTACACAACCATCTATGGCACTAGGAGCATTGGGAGTCGGAATTACTGTTGAAGAAAACGTCAATGCTTTCTCTACCTTCGCAAACGGAGGAAACTTTGTTGATGCCTATATGATTGAGCGCATTGAGTCTAATGATGGTGAAGTCATCTACCAACATAAGAGTGAAGCAAAACCCGTTTACAGTCCTCAAACATCCTATCTGTTAATTGATATGATGAGAGATGTTCTGTCTTCTGGAACGGCTTCAGGTGTTCCTCGCAAACTAGCTTTCCAATCGGATTGGGCTGGTAAGACAGGTACAACAAATGGTGATAAAGACTCTTGGTTTGTTGCATCAAATCCTAACGTAACGTTCGGTGTTTGGATCGGTTATGATACCCCAGCTGACCTAGCAGGCAACACTGGACAAAGAAATCAAACGATTTGGGCACAACTTATAAATGCTGCATACAAAAATTCACCACAACTTGTGGATCCCGACAAGCAATTCGCAATGCCTTCAGGAATCGTGCGTCGTGAGATCTGTGGAATTTCTGGCAAGCTGCCTTCTGATCTATGCCGAAGTGCTGGACTTGTTACGACAGATTTATTTAACGCTAAGTTTACGCCTAACGAAGTAGACGATACACTAACCAAAGGTCGGTATGTGCTTGTAGGAGATGCGAAGTATAAAGCACTTCCTTCAACACCACAAGAGTTCACGAAAGATGGTGTATTGATCAAGGAAGAGTTCTTGCGTGAACTTGGATTAGAAGCACTCAACAAATTAACGAACACAACGAATCTATTGAACAACATTGTTCCGGAAAAAGAATTAAAAGAGAACGGCAAAGTTCCTTCTCCAGTTGCAGGCGCAAAAATGTCAGATGGCTTACTCTCATGGGCATCTCATGGAGAGAATGATGTAATTGGTTACCGCATCTATCACTCTTCAGATGGCACATCATTTAAGAAGATCGGCTCTGTGACTGCGGATAAAACTTCAGCCAAAGTACCTGCTGGAGTCGTTTATGTGACTGCAGTGGATATTGCAGGTAAGGAATCTCCTGCACAAACAAAAGTTCAAGTTGGTGAAAAGAAACCGCCAGCTGAACCACCTACTCCACCAACAGATGGAAATGGAGATGGAGGTAAGCCTGACAAACCACAAGATCCACCACCGCCACCAACTGAACCTTCTGATCCTGGCACAGGCGATCCGCCTCCAGCAACAACACAAAACAAGAATAAGAAAAAACCCTCGAATGGATAATTCGAGGGTTTTTCATCGTGTTTACATTAGTCTTCCATCGTAGAGAGATCACCCGTTGGTAGATCAAGTTCCCAAGCTTTAAGTACACGACGCATAATCTTACCGCTTCTTGTCTTTGGAAGCTTATCACGGAACTCAATTTCACGCGGTGCTGCATGCGCAGCAAGTCCTGCTTTTACAAAACCACGGATTTCCTCGATCAGTTCATCGCTCGCTTCATAACCAGAGCGAAGGGCGATGAATGCTTTAATAATCTCGCCTCGAACAGGATCAGGTTTTCCTATTACACCTGCTTCTGCAACAGCTGGGTGTTCGACGAGCTTACTTTCCACTTCAAACGGCCCTACTCGTTCGCCTGAGGTCATGATCACATCATCAATTCTACCTTGGAACCAGAAATACCCATCTTCATCCATATAAGCAGAATCTCCGGAAACATACCAGCCACCTGGCGTAAAATAAGAATCATATTTTTCAGGATTGTTCCAGATTGCACGCATCATGGACGGCCAGCCTTTTTTGATGGCAAGGTTGCCCATTCGATACGGAGGTAGGATGTTATCTTGGTCGTCAATGATCGCTGCTTCTACTCCTGGAAACGGTTTACCCATTGAACCAGGTTTGATCTCCATCGCTGGGTAGTTACTGATCAGCTGGCCACCTGTTTCCGTCATCCACCAGTTGTCATGTATGCGTAAGTTAAACACCTTCATTCCCCATCTCACAACCTCAGGGTTAAGAGGTTCACCTACACTTAATATATGACGGAGTGAGGACATATCAAATTTCTTTACTACTTCGTCTCCAGCACCCATCAACATACGAAAAGCAGTTGGAGCACTGTACCAAACCGTTACACCATAGTTTTCAATCGTTCCATACCAATCTTCAGGTGAGAAACGTCCACCACGAATCACACTTGATGCGCCGTTCAACCATGGACCGAATATGCCATAAGAAGTTCCAGTTACCCAACCAGGATCGGCCGTGCACCAGTATACATCGTCTTCTTTTAGATCGAGTACCCATTTTGAAGTCTGGAAATGCTGAAGCATCGCATTATGAACATGAAGGACACCTTTTGGTTTACCGGTCGATCCAGATGTGTAGTGTAGGATTAATCCGTCTTCACGATCTACCCATTCAATATCTAGATCTTTTGATGCATTATTCATACGATCGAAATAATTTACATACGGTCCCTCTTCTTTAACATCTTCTCCAACCAAAATAACATTCTTCAATTTCGGCAGTTGATCGACTGGGACACGCTCTAAGAGTGCTGGCGTAGTAACAAGCACTTTTGCCTCACTATCTTCAAGTCTGTCTCTTACTGCTCCCTCCATGAATGCTTCAAACAGCGGACCAACAATTGCTCCAAGTTTGATTGCACCAAGAAACGTAAAGTAAAGTTCAGGGGAACGCGGCATAAAGATGAAGACACGATCTCCTTTTTCAACACCAATTTGGCGTAACATATTACCTGCTTTGTTAGACATCTCTTTCATGTCTTTAAACGTATACTTCTCATCTCTGTTTTGATCTGAGAAATAAAGAGCTACCTTGTTTTTTCGATGGGATGCTGCATGACGGTCTATAGCTTCATATGCCATATTGACTCGTCCTGTCTTGTGCCAGGAGAATTCTTTTTCAATGTCTTTCCAATCAAATGCTCCGTATGTAGCCTCATAATCTTGTAGATTAAAATCACCTTTTATAATCGGAAGCGCTTCCAGTTTCATTGCTAAATCTCCCTTCCCTTATGAATATCTCTTTAATTATATCATATTATCTAAATTTTTTAACTTATTAGAACTATCTATAAAAACGGTCATGTAAACCCTTACAACAACCTTTAATGATGTATAATAGAAGTTGGAAACCAACCTAGGTGGTGTAAAAATGAAACATACCAAAACATACAACTGTGTAGCACTAAAGACGAGTCATGGGACGATTACAGTCGAAGGACCCGTATCAGCCCAAACATTAGAAGGTCTTTATTTTCATGAAGATTTAAAAGCATTTAGGCCGGCAAATGAACAAAAGAAAGCTGTAACTGAAATTGCTAGACTACCAGAAGGAAGAATCATAATCGCCAAAAATAAAGATACCGTTATCGGTTATGTTACATACGTCTATCCAGATCCGCTTGAACGTTGGTCTGAAGGAAACATGGACAATCTATTAGAATTAGGTGCGATTGAAGTCATACCTGAATATCGGAACTTTAAAGTTGGAAAAACACTTTTAAAAGTATCCATGATGGATGATGCCATGGAAGACTATATCATTATCACAACAGAATACTATTGGCACTGGGATTTAAAAGGAACGAAACTATCCGTTTGGGATTACCGAAAAGTCATGGAAAAAATGATGAATGCAGGCGACCTGGAATATATGGCAACAGATGATCCTGAGATCAGTTCGCACCCGGCTAATTGTTTAATGGTCCGCATCGGAAAAAGAATTGACTTAGACACGATCCAGCAGTTTGACCGATTACGTTTTAAAAATCGTTTTATGTATTAATTCAATCAGTAGACGAGAGAGAAAACAAATGGGAGTGTTACGATATGATCGTTCAAAATATGATGCAAAAGAATGTTGTAACGATTCATGAAAACGAAACGATCGGTACAGCCATTCAGTTAATGCTTGAGAAAGATATTCGAAACTTGCCGGTGATTGACAAAAATGGAGACTTTCTCGGCCTTGTTACAGATCGTGAAGTAAAAGATGCGAGTCCTTCTATCTTTCATCAAAATGAGCACCCAGAAGATTTTGAGAAACCGGTTTCCAGCATAATGAAACAAGCTATCTTTTCCGCTCATCCTTATGACATTGCAGAAGAACTTTCCACGATCTTTTATGAACATAATGTTAGCTGTATACCAGTGTTGGAAGAGACGAAGTTAGTTGGATTAATTACCGAACGTGAGATGCTACATGCCTTTATCCTTTTAACAGGTACTCATCAACCAGGATCTCATCTAGAAGTTGTGGTACCGAACGAAGCTGGTGAATTGGCAAAGGTAGCGAGTGTCTTGAAGGATTTCCACTTGAACATCAGCTCGGTCCTCGTCTATCCTTCTCATAATGAGAGAGAAAAGATTATTGTATTTCGCGTAGGAACGATGAACCCGCTTCCAGTCATCGAACACTTAATTGACAACGGCTATGAAGTCAAATGGCCACCTGTACCGGGTGAACACGATGAAAAATGATTCTGTTTTTGTTTATTCATCAGACCTTTTAGGATATAAGTTCAGTGAGACGCATCCATTCAACCAGCTTAGAGTACAGCTAGCTTATGAGCTGTTAAGAGATTCAGGTTGTTTGGAGGACGAACAGATTATTAAACCTAGACAAGCAACAGATGAGGAGATCATGTTGATTCATGATCCAGGGTATGTGGAAGCTGTAAAGCAGGCTGGAAAAGGACAGCTTAATCGAGAGATCGCTCTAAATTATGGACTCGGTACAGAGGATACACCCATTTTCCCAAACATGCATGAAGCGAGCAGTTGGATTGTCGGTGCCACTCTTACAGCTGTAGATCACGTAATGGAAGGAAAATCAAAGCATGCTCTTAGTCTAAGTGGAGGGCTTCATCATGGGTTTAGAGGAAAAGCTTCTGGGTTCTGTATCTACAATGACAGCTCCATTGCGATTGAATACATGAAACGTAAATATAAAGCGCGTGTATTGTATGTTGATACAGATGCTCATCATGGTGATGGTGTACAATGGGCTTTCTATGATGATCCAGATGTTTGTACCCTTTCCATCCACGAAACAGGGCGCTACTTGTTTCCTGGAACAGGATCGATTCATGAAAAAGGAGCGGGAAAAGGATATGGCTTTTCTTTTAATGTTCCAGTCGATGCCTTTACTGAAGATGAATCCTTCTTAGAGTGCTATGAAAAGAGCTTGTGGGAAGTTGCAGAATTTTTCAAACCGGACGTTATCATTACCCAAAATGGTGTTGATGCTCATTACTACGATCCTTTAACGCATTTATCTGTAACGATGAAAACGTATACAGAAATTCCAAGGATCGCAAAGAAAGTCGCTGAAAAATATTGCGGAGGCCGCTGGATTGCAACAGGCGGTGGCGGTTACGATATTTGGCGTGTCGTTCCGAGAGCGTGGTCCTATTTATGGTGTGTCATGAATGATCAAGCACCTTCCGGACAAATCGCAGAGAACTGGCTAAAGCGTTGGACGAGTGAAGCGAAGCACCCTCTTCCTCCTACATGGGAAGATGAATCCGGAATCTATAAACCGATTCCAAGAAAAGAAGAGATCACATCAAAAAACAGAGCAACATTGGAAAAGTGCTTGTATTCCATTAAAAAGAGTTCATAAAGAGAAGAGGACTTTATCGTTTAGTCCTCTTTTTCTATGTTTTTAAGCCTGAAAATAGCTGTAGAAGACAAGCATTTTAATGTTTATGTTCATAATTTCACGGTAATCGAAAATATATCCACGGTAAATCGAATTAATTTCACGGTAATGTAAAATAATTTCGCGGATAAAAACTTTTAACCACTTTTCGACAAAACCATTAGACCCACAACAAAAAAACCGACCCATCCATTGACGGGTCAGTTCCTCTAAGTTACATCTATAAGGATTCGATAATGGTCTCTACCATGTCCGACGAACGGCGCGCCGCTAAAGCGGTAAATTCGGCAAAGCTAGCTGGTGCTTCACCATTTGCTTTATCAGAGATCGAACGGATGATCACGAATGGTACTTCATTTAAAAATGAAGCTTGTGCCACTGCTGATCCCTCCATCTCGATACAAGTTCCATTAAAGAGAGCAGAATATACTTCAACCAGTTCACGATCAGCGATAAACTGATCACCGCTTAGTACTTTTCCGATTCTCACTTGAGGTCCTTGTAACCGTTCTGCAGCAGCTTCTGCCAACTTTACTAACTGAGCATCAGCTTTAAATTCAGAATCAAACGCAAACATTGGGATTGTTCCTTTTGGAAAATCAGGGCTTAATGCAGAAGCATCCATATCATGCTGCATCGCACTAGATGAAATGACAATGTCTCCTACTTCCAGTTCAGGATCAAGTGCACCTGCTACTCCTGTGAAAAGAACATGAGTGACTTGAAAGCGATCGATAAGAATCTGAGTGGTAATCGCTGCGTTAACTTTCCCTACGCCAGACTTACATAGAACGATCTCTTTGTTGTGATGTGTGCCTTCATAAAACTTATTTTGAGCAAAAACGCTTTCCCCATAGATATCCAGTGCTTCTTTCATATAAACGATTTCCTCGTCCATCGCACCGATGATGCCAATTCTCACTTCGCCCACCTCAACACTTCGTTATTGTTTTGTAGAATCTCTGAATTGAATACGATGAGGCAATACTACCGTATGTTCTTCAACCGTTTCTTTGTTCATCAATTTTGTTAACAAGCGCATCGCTACTGCTCCGATATCATACATCGGTTGAACGACTGTTGATAATGTTGGACGAACCATCGTAGCCAGTCTTGTGTTATCGAATCCAATTACTTCAAGATCTTCCGGCACGCTCAAACCTCTGTCTTGTGCACCGTGAATTACTCCTAATGCCATTTCATCCGTACCTACAAAAACAGCTGAAGGTTTGTTTTCACTCTCTAGAAAGCTTTCGATCGCTTCCATTCCAGAATCATATGTGTATTCACCAACGAATACTTGACTCTCATCAACCTTCTTACCATGTTCTTCTAACGCTTTACGGTAACCATTGAACTTATAATAGCCGTTGATTGGGTCTTCTAGTGGTCCTGTTACCATCGCTACAGAAGAATGACCTTTTTCAAGCAAGTGAGAGACCGCTTCATATACCGCATTTTGATAATCAATGTTTACAGATGGGACTTCTTCGTTCATATCCACTGTAGCTGCCATAACGATTGGAACAGCTGCACGCTTGAATTCTTCTACATGCTCTTCAGTAATTTTTCCGCCCATGAATACAATTCCATCCACCTGCTTACCTAATAAGGTGTTTAAAAGATGGATTTCTTTTTCCTTGTTTTGATCAGAGTTACAAAGGATGATGTTGTATTTGTACATGGTTGCAATATCTTCAATCCCACGAGCTAATTCTGCAAAGAAGATGCTAGAGATATCTGGGATGATAACACCGACCGTTGTTGTTTTCTTGCTTGCCAGTCCTCGTGCTACTGCATTCGGGCGGTAACCTAACCTTTCGATCGCTTCTAGTACTTTCTTTCTAGTAGATGGCTTAACGTTTGGGTTTCCGTTAACAACACGAGAAACCGTTGCCATTGAGACACCTGCCTCACGAGCTACATCATAAATTGTTGTATTCAAAAAAAATCCTCCTTATATACTGCATATCCGACAGCTATGTAATGCTATTATCATACGATAAAGTAGTAAAGTAGGCAACGAATAGAGACATGTTTCACTATTTATTCATACATTAAAAAAAGAATAAAATAAAATGCACCTATTTTACTTATTTTTGGCGAAAATAGGCAGAATCATACACTTTTTCAGAGTGGTTAGTGATATTAAAAAAACCGGCAGCATCTATTCCAAAAGCTGACCGGTTCTTTATTCTTACACCATCTGATTCAGTTTAAGAAAACGAGAAGAAACCAGTTCTTCGACAAATTCTTGAAATTCTTCGATGTTCATCTGCTGTGCAGCATCCGATAAAGCTACGGCTGGGTCTGGATGCACTTCTGCCATAACTCCATCCGCTCCGATGGCAAAAGCAGCCTTTGCAGCAGGAAGAAGCAAATCTTTTCTTCCGGTTGAATGTGTGACATCTACAAATACAGGCAGATGTGTTTCTTGTTTTAATATAGGAACAGCCGTAATATCCAATGTGTTTCGTGTTGCTCGTTCATACGTTCTGATGCCTCTTTCACAAAGGATAATCTGTCCGTTTCCTTGGGACATGATATATTCAGCGGAGTTAATGAACTCATCGAGTGTTGCAGCAAGACCCCTTTTTAATAGGACAGGCTTATTGAGCTTTCCAGCTGCTTTTAACAGCTCATAGTTCTGCATGTTTCTAGCCCCAATTTGAATGATGTCCAAATAGTCACAGGCCATTTCCAGATCTTGTGGATGCACAATTTCACTGATGACAGCACAATTGTATTCATCTGCTACTCTTTTGAGAATCTGTAATCCTTCTACACCCAAACCTTGGAAATCATAAGGGGACGTTCGGGGTTTGAACGCTCCACCTCGTAACAGCCTTATGCCATTCTTCGTTACAGCATCGGCTACTAAAGCGGTTTGTTCATAACTCTCTACAGCACATGGTCCAGCAATTAACAGTGGATTTCCGTTTCCAATCTCCTGGCCTTTAATAGAAATCACCGTGTCTTCAGGCCTTTTTTTTCTCGATACAAGGAGTTCTTTTTTGTGATTCACTTCTTGTAGTTCGAGACCTGCTTTAAATATCTCTTTAAACAGATGGTGAAGCGTACTCGTTTCAAAGGGCCCTTCGTTCTCTGAAGAAACGAGATCTAACATATGTCTTTCTCTTACAGGATCGTACTTCTTCATACCTTGATCGGATTTGATCTTACCGATTCGCTGAACAAGTTCACCTCGTTTGTTGATCAACGCTAACAATTCTTTATTTACTTCATCGAGCTCGGTTCGTAACGTGTTTAACTCTAGATGATTCATATAAGAGCACCTCAGTATTTATATAATGTAAGAAATATGATACATTTCTAATAATTAGGACGTTTATAAGACTACCTATACATCTATCGTAACAAAAAGAGGTGCCTTCGTGGACAAAAATCTTTTATTCGCACTAGATATCGGGACACGTTCCGTTGTTGGTATGATTTTAAAGCAACATGAAAACGGAAAGTATGAGATTTTACATAAAAAAATGATCGAACATGAAGAGCGTTCTATGCTTGATGGTCAGATTCACCATATCCCAGCTGTTGCCAGAGTGATCCGAACGATAAAGAATGAGCTCGAACTTGAAGTCGGCCCACTTACAAAAGTTTGCGTTGCAGCTGCAGGACGAGCTCTTAAGACCGTAAAAGGTCGTTCTGAAAAAGACCTTTCACTTGGTGATATCTCTTCACAGGAAGAAGTAATCCATATGGAACTTGCAGCTGTTCAACAAGCTCAATATCAGTTAGCCAGCTTATTAGATGAGAACTCAAATCTACTCTACGATTGTGTTGGATATTCTGTCCTTCACTACTATCTAGATGAGCATGAGATCGGGAGCTTTATCGGTCAGCAAGGTAACAGAGCTAGTGTGGAAGTAATCGCTACTTTCTTACCAAGAGTCGTCGTTGATTCTTTAATGAAAGCTCTAGACGAAGCAGGACTTGAGATGGAAGCACTAACGCTAGAACCAATCGCAGCCATCAATGTACTGATTCCGTCTTCTATGAGGAAGTTAAATGTAGCTCTTGTAGATATAGGAGCTGGTACTTCAGATATAGCGATTACCGCACAAGGAACAGTTATTGCTTATGGGATGGTTCCGATTGCAGGTGATGAAATTACAGAAGCCGTCAGTTCTGCCCTTTTGCTAGATTTTCCTGTAGCTGAACAGCTTAAACGTTCGTTAACAGAAAAGACGGTTGTAACGTATACAGATATCTTAGGGTTTCCATCCCAAAAAGACACATCTGAAGTGATCTTGACGATCGAGCATTCGATAGAAAGTTTAGCAGATGGGATTACACAAGAAATTCTTCGGTTGAACGCCAAAGCACCACAGGCGATCATGCTCGTGGGAGGCGGCAGTCTAACCCCTCAATTACGGGAGAAAGTGGCCGAAAAACTAAGTTTGCCTATTGAACGCGTAGCGATACGCGGCCTTAACGCAATCCAATCCTTGATCCCTTCATTAAAAGAAGAAGGTCCTGAACTCGTAACGCCTGTAGGAATTGGGATTGCTGCTAAAGAAAATCCCGTTAAATATGTAACGGTTTCTGTGAACGGAAAAACAATACGCTTATTTCAGGTGAAAAAACTAACGATCGGTGATGCATTGATTGCCGGAGGAGCTGACCTTTCAAAACTTTACGGTAAACCAGGAATGGGATTGATGGTCCGATTGAATGGTGAAGTGAAGATGTTTAAAGGAAAGATTGGTTCAGCCCCATCTATTGAAATGAATGGTGTTCCATGTACGCTGTCAGACGAAGTCTTAGAGGGAGCTACCATTCATTATGAAGCAGGGCATAACGGGGAGGACGCTGAGATCTCGATTCGGGAGGCTTTTGATGATCATTCTGTAAAAACGTTATGGGTTAACGGCGAAGAGGAGACGTTTGAAACTCATTATTATATAAATGAACAACGTGTAGGCCTAAATACGTTCATACGTGATAGAGATGATTGTTATTATCGCTTCCCTTCAACCCTTTCGGATATCTTCGATCTAAAAGGATGGAATACAGAAACGAAACGTTCTCATTTTACTATTTTTGTAGATGGTAAGCCTCTTACCCTTCCAACAAAGCTCACTGATTCGGTTCATCTGAACGATCAAAGTGTTCATCACCATACATCATGGAACGATGGTGACCGATTGGTATATCAACGCGTAGAAGAAGAACAAGTAACTTTAAAACATATAACAGATGCTCTTTACCTAAATCTGCATCAGTCATGTACGGTTATTTTTAACGAAGAAGAACTAACTCTTGTCCGGCCACTCTATAGCTTTTACCGAGAAGAAGAGAAGCTTCGTATGGATACTGTTCTTCATGCTCAGGAACGGCTAGTGATGAAGAAAACCGATCAACAACCGTTTATTTTTCAGGATGTTTTTACAAAAGTAGAACTTACACTTCAACCAAAGCCTGGCGAAAGCTTGATTCTTTTAAAGAATGGTGAAAAGGCAGGCTTTCAAACCGAGATTCAAACAGGTGATGAACTTCTTTTAAAATTTGAAGTACTTGTTTAGAAACGAAGAAAAAAAGCGTAGCCATTGGCTACGCTTTTGTTTTTTCATTCGCTTGTGCAAGCTTTTTATTTGTGATGTTCCAATGTGAATCGTGCCAAACCACGTTATTCCCATCGAAGATTAAGACTTGGGGTGATTCGTGCTTCACTCCTGTTTGCTCTGCAATCGCATTGCTCAGTGATCTTGCATCTTGAACGTTCAAATAATATAACGTTTCGTTCTCGTTATCCGCTGCAAACTTTTGAAATTCTTTAAAAGCTTCATGACTCACAGGGCATGTTGTGCTGTTCTTCATGAGAATAATACGATTTCTTTGCTCTTTTACTAGATTCCAATCTTGTTCGTTTTGTAGTTGGATAAGTGACATATCGATTTCTACCTCCATTATAAAAAGAAAAGAAAAAGAAACAAGTTCTTTTTCTTATCTTTTCATATTCATACAATACTTATCAATATTTTTGCTCTACTAATTCCTGTTCATTTGCAGGATCATAATCCAAATGACCTTCTTCTTGAATATCATCAGTAATTTCGCCATACAGCTCAGACGCATTTTCTTCTTCTTTCGCGCGCCACTTATCGATATCTTTGCGAAGGTTTGAAGTAAGATCTTTTACCTTTGTCGCAACTTGATTCGATTGCTCAGACACTGTCTTCACAATGTTTGAGGATTTTTCTCGAGCCAAATGAGAGAATTCGTTACTTTTATCCTTTAAATAAACGGCTTGTTCATTCAGATCGCTTCGCAATTCTTTCCCTGCTTTCGGCGCTAATAATAACGCTGCAGCAGCTCCTAACATACCACCAACAAGAGCACCGATAATAAAATCTTTGCTATCAATGTTTTGATTGTTGTTGTTGCTCATTTACACTCCTCCTCTAGAATATTGTCTTTGTGTTGTTTCAACATTGGATTTTTTGAGTTTGTATTTTTCCCATAAATTCAATGCTGCATTTCCCCATTGAACCGCTTGCGATATTTGTTTAGACTGTCGCTCTGTTTCAACCGTAATCTGGTCTGTTACTTTGCGAACAGATTGGTTCACCTTTTGAACGGATTGACCGAAATCTTGAACGGCAGAGAACACGTTGTTAAGTGAATCTGATTTCTTTTGAACATCCTCGGCTAACTGGTTTGTTTTATGTAGCAAATCGGTTGTCTCGCGCGTTACGCCATCTAATTGCTTCTCTAGACTTTCTAGCGTTACCGCGACATGATTGAGGGTGATTTGTAAAGATTTCAAAGCCCCTGATAAAAAATAAACGAGTACGACAAATGCAACTGCGACTAGTGCTACACTGATTGAGATAATGATATCCATTATTCGAGACACCTCCTGAAAGTATATTATTGCTTTTTCCCGAGTTTTAATCAAAGAAAACGTGTTTTTTAATAGTATTCTTTGCCACTTCATTAAAATCCTTTTCTAGAACATTACAAATTGTTTAAATTAAGTTAAAATAAAGAAGATATCAAATATATAGGGGGCTTCTTCAACATGAGAGATCCAAGAATTCAACAACTGGCAAAAAACTTGATTACATATTCCGTTAATCTGCAAAAAGGTGAAAAAGTATTAATTGAAAACTTTGGGCTACAAAAAGAACTTGTAAACGCACTTGTTCAAGAAGCATATGCTGCTGGCGGTTTTCCATTCGTATTACTTAAAGATCATTCGGTTATGCGCGCACAATACACTCAAGCAACAGAAGAACAGATGGAGATGATCGCGAAGCACGAAGGTGATCTGATGAACCAGATGGATGCTTATATCGGTCTTCGTTCTGGTGATAACATCAACGAAATGTCTGATGTTCCATCTGAAAAGATGGCGCTTTATGAAAAAACGATCTTTGCGATGCACCGTAAGATTCGTATCAAAAAGACAAAATGGTGTGTGCTTCGCTATCCAAACGCTTCTATGGCACAATCTGCGAGCATGAGTACAGAAGCGTTCGAAGACTTTTACTTTGAAGTATGTAACCTTGATTATGGAAAAATGGATGACGCGATGACTGCGCTAAAAGATCTTATGGATAAGACGGATAAAGTTCGCATCACTGGTCCTGGAACAGATCTATCGTTTTCGATCAAAGATATTCCATCCATTAAATGTTCAGGACAAAACAACATACCTGATGGTGAAGTGTTTACAGCTCCCGTGAAAGACTCCGTAAACGGAACGATCTCGTATAACACGCCATCTCCATATAACGGCTTTACGTTCGAAAATGTGCAGTTAACGTTTGAGAACGGTAAGATCGTAAAAGCGACAGCAAACGATTCTGAGCGTATCAACAAGATTTTTGATACAGATGAAGGTTCTCGTTATGTAGGCGAGTTTGCGATTGGTGTTAACCCGTTCATCAAGCATCCGATGAAAGATATTCTTTTCGATGAAAAGATCGACGGCAGCTTCCACTTTACGCCTGGTCAAGCTTATGAAGAGGCTTATAACGGTAACGAATCAAACATCCATTGGGATATGGTCATGATTCAACGTCCTGATTACGGTGGCGGAGAGATTTTCTTTGATGACGTGTTGATCCGTAAAGATGGTGTTTTCGTTCTTCCTGAATTAGAGCAATTGAACCCTGAGAATTTAAAGTAATACTTGTAGAAAAGCTCATGTAAGTAGTTGATTTCCGTTCCAGGATGCTCGCTTTCCGGGGGGCGTGCGGTGAGCCTCCTAGCGCTCTGCGCTGTTAGGAGTCTCACCTGTCCCGCTGATCCCCCAGGAGTCTCCCACCTTGCACTACAATCAACTTATCAATGAAGCATAAGCCTTCGCAGGTATAAACTTTCACGAATTAATCAAAAGAAAATACAAAAAAAGACTTGCCGTCCGGCAAGTCTTTTTCTTATGGTTTTGCAGTCAGTGTTTCTTCATATGCTCTTTGGAACTTTTGAATATCTCCAGCACCCATGAACAATAAAACACCATCTTTGTATTTTTTTAGTACATCCACTTTATCTTCTGTAATCAATTGTGCGTTAGGGATTTTTTCTATCAAATTTTCGATTGAAAGATTCCCAGCATTCTCTCTTGCAGAACCAAAAATATCACACAGGTAAACATGGTCTGCTTCACTTAGGCTTGCTGCAAATTCATCTAAGAACGTCTTTGTTCGTGTAAAAGTATGTGGTTGGAAGATCGCTACCACTTCACGATTTTTATACTTATACTTTGTCGCTTCAATCGTTACTTTAATCTCTGTCGGGTGATGAGCATAGTCATCGATCAAGATTTGATTCCCAACTGATTTTTCAGAGAAACGTCGTTTAACGCCCGTAAAGCTTTTCAATTGCTCTTTAATGATATCCATAGGTAATGTTTCATAATGACAGATCGCAATGACTGCCAGTGCGTTCAATACGTTATGTGTACCGTACCCTGGAATCTGGAATGTCCCATAGAACGTGTTGCGTACGAATACATCAAATGTCGTACCTTCATCACCACGGTTCACATTCTTAGCTTGAAAATCATTATGATCACCAAAGCCATAGAATACAACGGGCACTTGTGCATGAATCTCTTGAAGATTTGCATCATCACCACATGCGATAATCGCCTTTTTCACTTGCATCGCCATCGATTGGAATGCACTGATTACATCTTTTAAATCTGAAAAATAATCAGGATGATCAAAATCAATGTTTGTGATAATCGCGTAATCCGGGTTGTACGATAAGAAATGTCTGCGATATTCACATGCTTCAAACACAAAGTATTCGCTGCCTTTGCTTCCTTTACCTGTTCCATCACCGATCAGATAAGAAGTAGGCTTTGCTGCACCGACTACATGTGCTAATAAACCTGTTGTTGACGTTTTTCCGTGAGATCCTGTAACTGCAATTGATGTAAAGTTAGATAGATACTCTCCAAGAAAATGGTGATATCTATGAATAGGTATATTTTTTTCATTCGCCTCTTGAATCTCTTCATGTTGTTCGCCAAAAGCATTACCTGCGATAATCGTTTGACCTTCTTTAACGTTGTTCTTGTCAAACGGTAACACCGGGATGTTTTTTTCTTCAAGTGCTGTCTGAGTAAAAATAAATTGTTCAATATCTGAACCTTGAACATCATGACCATTGTCATGAAGAATTTGTGCCAACGGGCTCATTCCTGTCCCTTTAATTCCAATAAAATGGTATTTTGTCATGTATAGCCCTCCACAAAAAGAACACCTTCTAAAAGGCCTATTTGTATTATTATATGCCTGCTGTCTGAAACGGTTATTTATGCACATTCAGGCTTGATTCGGAATACTTGAACCATTATAGCAAAGTTATTGTCCAATCACCATGATAGACAAATGATAAAAGTCTAATAGAGCTTTTTATCTATTTTAACCAAACTTCTCCAAAAAATAGATAGCTGTTATTCCACTAGCTCTAATCTTGGGTTATGGCGATAGATCCTTCCTGCTTTTGCTTGATGTTGTTCGTTCATCATCACATTATCACCAGTAAATCCAATATTGATCTTTAGTAGATTACTACCTACCCCATAAATATCTACAGGTACTTTTTGTTCTTCAAACTGCTCAATTCTCTCTTTCGTAAATCCACCGCTAACAACAATTTTAACATGATGGAAACCTTCTTCATCTAAAGCTTTTCGAAGTGCAAAGATCAGTTCTGGATTCACACCTCTTGGATCAAACGACCCTAGTACATCAGGGTTTCTAAAGAAATATTGATCGACCATCGTTCGTGAAGTATCAACCCTTACCCCTTTTAACGTTTCTCCAAACTCTCTCGCTACTTTTAAAGCATCTGTTATCACGTCATTGTTATAGTCAACGAGTGAGATCAGGTCGTCTTCAGGGTATTTCGCGTGATAAGCTTTCGTAGCTTCCACAATGTCACCATTAAAGATTTGAATGAGAGCGTGTGGCATCGTACCCATACCTTGTTTGCCCCACCATTCATTCATCGCATGTGTAGCCTGAGCGGTTGAACCACCAATATAAGATGCATAACCATCTCCAGCTTGTTGTGCAAAATGATCATCTCGGTCGCCCATAAAGATGACCGGCTTCTGTACGCCTGATTTACTAGCAGCTTTTACAACATTATAAACATTCGTAGCTACCGATGTTCTTCTGGCTAGAATTCCATCGATCATTCCTTCTAAGAAACCAAAGTTTTGATACGGCCCCTTAATCGTTAACACCGTTTCAAAAGGAGAGATTTTGTCTCCATCTTTTAAAGAATGAATCTCAAGAGAGTCAACATCCTTAGCAAATGTTTTAATAAGTGCGATCGCTTCATCTGAACCGCAAAAGACAGCGTCACTTTTTTGAAAGAACTGCATCGTTACGATATTCTCAGGTTTAAATGATTCTACAATCTCACATGTTTTAAGAAAATAAACAGCAGAGAACCAACCTTCTCTGATCCGTTCGTCAAATTTAAATGTTTTATTCGTGAGCCGCTTGATTTTTCCTTGCAGCTTTAATTCTATTTCTTTCATTACTTTACTCCTCATGACTTTTTCCAAGGTAAAAAGAAGGGAACTATTCCCCACACTATAATAGCGAACAAGGCACAATAACTCAAGAAAATCATTTAACAGATACCTTTTGGCCTTATCAAGACAGTGTAAAATCGGAAATTTGCCGATAAAAAGTTATATTCCCCGTTATAATCTTTTTCTTGCCGATATCATTTTATTTTTGCCGGCATCCTAAAATTCTAATAATGCAGGATTTCTATACATCACCAAAAAAAGAGCCGTTGCAGGGCGTCCCCTGCAACAAGCTCTTTCTCACCTTACTCTACACCACTATATAAACGATTTTCTAGTTCTTCTTGTGTAAGAAGAACATGTCTTGGTTTACTTCCCATCGTTTCAGAGACAAGGCCGAAACTTTCCATCATGTCTACCAATCTTGCTGCTCGGTTATAACCGATTCTAAATCTACGCTGCAAGCTAGAAGAGGATGCTGCCCCTACTTCGATAACGTAGTAACACGCTTCTTCAAACAGTTCGTCTTCTACTTCTGTGGTTTGCTGATGCTGAATCAGTTCTTCACGAGTGAAAAGATATTCTGTCTGATACTCTTCTTTTACGTAACGTGTCACTTCTTCAATTTCTTCATCAGACACGTACGTTCCTTGAATACGAACCGCTTTGTTCGATCCATTCTCCATAAAGAGCATATCGCCTCGTCCTAATAACCGTTCTGCCCCACTCATATCTAAAATGGTTCGTGAATCAATCGCGGACGAAACGGCGAATGCTGTACGAGTCGGCACATTAGCTTTAATCAGTCCCGTGATAACATCTACTGATGGACGCTGTGTTGCAAGAAGAAGATGAATACCGCATGCTCTTGCTTTCTGAGCGATTCGGCATATTGCTTCTTCTACTTCTTGCGGTGATACCATCATAAGGTCAGCCAACTCATCAATAACTACAACAATGTACGGCATCTTGTTTTTATAATGTTGCTCTTCTTCCATCTTTTGATTGTAACGCTTTATCTCTCGTACACCTGTTTTTGCAAACTCTTCATAACGACGCTCCATTTCCTCCACTGCCCATTTTAAAGCAGCTGTTGCTTCTTTTGCGTCTGTGATAACAGGTGTTACTAGGTGCGGAATATGATTGTATGGTGCGAGTTCGACCATCTTAGGATCGACGAGCAACAATCTCACATCTTCCGGCTTTGCTTTATACAGCAAGCTTACAAGTATAGAGTTGATACAAACGCTCTTTCCAGATCCCGTCGCTCCTGCAATTAGGCCGTGCGGCATCTTTTGAAGATCAGTCACTACCGGTGCTCCTGAAATGTCTAACCCGAGAGCAACGGTCAGAGAGGATGCTGAATCCTTAAATACATCATCTTCAATGATCTCACGTAAATAAACAGCTCTACTATGCTGGTTCGGCACTTCTATACCGATTGCGTTCTTTCCTGGAATCGGCGCTTCGATTCTTATGTCACGAGCAGCCAGGCTAAGTTTTATGTCATCTGTTAGGTTTGTGATCTTGTTTACCTTTACACCTGGTGCAGGCTGAACTTCAAAACGTGTAACTGCAGGACCTTTTGTCATGTGAACCACTTTTGCATTCACATTAAAGTTATCCAGTGTTGACTGAAGGGTTTGCTTTTGTTCGTTTAACCAAAGATCATCATCTTCGAGTGAAATCTTTGCTTTATTCAATAGAGACAAAGGTACGTATAACTGATTTTGGACAGCTTCAGCGCGTTGATGAATATTGAATTCGGTTCTTGGTGTTTGACTGCTTTCTGATTTTTGAATTTCTGGTTTTGAAACAGGACGTGTTAATGACTTCCTGTCTTTTTTTAGCATCAACACATTGAAAGGAACGAATTGACCGCCACTTTTTGGAACTTCCTTCTTTGGCTGTGTTTCTTCAGTAACTACATTTTCTTGTACTTGCGTTTCTTCTACAATACTAGGAGCTATTTCTTGAACAGGTTGCATTTTAGGTCTTTCGGTGCGTTTCTCAGCCACTTCAGATCCTTCAACAGGTTCAATCATTTGATTCTCTTTCTCAACATTTAAAGAGTGATCCTCATGATTTTCTTCTTCTGACACATACACGTCTTCGGATTCAACAATCATTTCAAGGGACTCACTATGCCCCTCTTCTTCCACTATATCTCGATTATCTTTTACAGGTATTTCCTTTTGATCAACTAAACGATGGTTTGATTCCTGCAAAATACTATTCTCACTTACGATCTCTTGTGAAACTATCACGTTTTCTGTGGTTGGGGCAGGAAGAACTTCTTCAACATTCTTTAAAAGTTCTTCTGTCACAGAGTCCTTTTCTGGGATATCTCTACCGATAAACAGGATACCTTCTGGCTTTCTCTTTCCATATCCGTATACAGGGGAAGGAACGTCTGTAGGTGTAAACCTCGATTTCACTTCAAGAGATGTTTCCTTTTGTTCAGGATTACTTTTCACATCATTTTTATTTCTTCTCTCGTATCCGTAAACAGGTGAAGGAACATTTGATGCTTTGAATGCTTGTCGTTTTGGTTCTTGGTTAAAGCCAGATGTTGTACCTTTAGATCTTCGACTCTCATTTTGAATCGTACGTTGCTCTCGAACAGGACGTGCTTCTTGGTATGATTTCTCTTCTCTACTGGAATCTTTATACGGGTGTGTCTCATTCTGCGGATATGTATGTCGTTGTGCAACTGGTTTTGCAATCTTTTCATCTGGAATCACAGGAAAACGAAATGGTGCATTCTCTGGATACTTATGCAGCATTTTTGCAGGATGCTGTATATTTGATTGAGACGGTTTCCTTCCATTGCTTGCAAAAGGAGCTGGCTTCGTCTTCTGAGTATTCTCCATTCTTTCAGGAGATTGCTGTTTTTTTACAGATTCCTGACTTCGGGTTCTTTCTTCCTCATAGTAGGAATCATCTTCATTTTCATCGTCAAAAAACGTGTTCATCAATTTTTTTATCCAACTCATCTTCTCACCTATTTCTGTTGGTTGTTTCTTTATTGTAGCGAAAATAGAAGAGAAACAATAGTCTAAATATTCATCTGTAGCACATGCACGGAAAAGATAAGAAATAAAAACCACTAGATGATCTAGCGGCTTTTATTATCAATCTGTTGTTTCTTCATCTATTGGTTTATTCTTGGCTAAAATAAAGACTGGTTCTAACTCTTTGTTGTCATACATAAACGGTAAAGCTGTAATCGGAACTCGTCCGTTCATAAAAAATTGCATCGCCATCTGAGCCAAGATATCGTATCCTTGCTTATTCTTAATATCTGCAACGATCAGCACATCCTGATGTGGTATAGCTACTGCCATTTCTCCGGAGATATTCTTCTTCATCTCTTCTAAGAAAGCAATGTTTAAGATTCTACTCGCATCGTATCCATCATTATGGTTTAAAAAGAAGAAGGTATTTCCTGCAACTTGGTCTTCTTTATGATCTGTTGATAAACGCTTTACATTGAACTTTGCCGCATCAAGTAATTGAGACTTTTCAACCTTTAACTCCTTCATCTTATTATTCGTAAGAAGTTTGTAGGTTTTGCCTAGGTCTAAAGCATAATATATCCTAGTCTCTGCTGTATGCTCTTGATAAAAAAGCTCTTCTCCTTCTGGCGTTTCCATTGGAAAGGATGCAGAGCGAATGACTGGAAAGATGCGTGATAGAGTATTCGAATCTTCACGTTCAGGTGAAACGGCGTTCAATCCTTCTTCTACGTAATACACGAGTTTATCTATAAGCTCATCTTTTTCTTTTGACCAGCGAGCACTAAGCCCTCCAAGAGATAAGGTTACACCTTTACCTGTTACCTTATTTGTGATTCGAAGCGTTTCCTCTTCTCTATCGTATGCAAATTCACGTGTTGGGCTCATCAATTTCTCTTGTAGTGTTTTCTTTAATTTGATGGAACTACTCATCTATGAATCCCCCTTTCTTAAACAACGGTTATACGTAACGTGAAAAACCTCCTAATGGAGGTTTTTGTTCACTTACTTGCTGTTCTCTTCTTTATATTCTACAACTACTTCTGTTCCTAGTCCGCCGCGCGCATTCCAGTTTCCAACTACTTTAATGTACTTCGGCTTAAGTAGTTTTACTAGATCTTCCAAAATACGGTTTGTAGCATGCTCTTGGTAGATTCCAACGTTACGATATGAAGTTAGATAATACTTCAATGACTTCATCTCTACTAGATCTTCATTAGGAATATAGCTGATGATAATATCAGCAAAGTCAGGAAGACCTGACCAAGGACATACAGATGTAAATTCAGTTGTAGGAATCGTTACCATCGTATCTTTTCCTACATATTCATAAGGAATAGTTTCTAATATATCAACGAGGATTACGTTCTCATCTTGAATGTCAAAACGAATCCCTTCATATTTGCTGTGATTTACTTCAACTTTAGCCATCAAAAAAACTTCCCTTCACATAAAAAAATCATTTTTTGTTATTATAGCATACTCTTTTGACCTATTTGAAGGAATGTTAAGCTCTTCTAAAAAAGCAACAATCTGCTCTTTTGTCTTTCTCTCTTTATTTACATATCTTCCGATTTCTTCACCGTCTTTGAATGCTAAGAAGCTAGGGATTCCAAAAATATCAAGCTCCTGACAAAGTTCAATCAGTTCGTCACGATCTACATAAACAAATTGATAGTTCGCATATTCTTCTTCGATTTCAGGCAGGATCGGTTTGATTACCACACAATCTGGGCACCAGTCTGCAGAAAAAACAGCTATTGTAACATCCTTTTTAATGACCTCTTTAAATTGTTCGATCGATTTTATGTTTTCCATTATCTTCGTCTCCTTATTGATTCAGCTTCATATCGCCAAATTTAATGTATCCTTTTTTTCTTAACCACTCTGAAAGTATCAGACTAATAAGGATCGGTCCAATAAAATGCAAAATAAATATAGCAAGAAACGTTTCAAAGGTAAAGCCCATCGTCCTGAGCGTCATAATTTGTCCGACGAGACCACTCGTCCCCATCCCTGCTCCAGCTGGTATGTTCTCCATCTTAAAATAAAGTGTTCCAACGGGTGCTAATAGAATTCCAGCAACCGTTGGCGGTATTAAGATATATGGATTTTTCACTACATTCGGAAACTGTAATTTAGAAGTACCGATTCCTTGAGTCAAAAAGCCTCCAAAACCATTTTCCCGATAGGAGCTTGTAGCAAACCCGATCATCTGAGCCGCACAGCCTATCGTTGCTGCGCCAGCGGCTAGCCCTTCTAGCCCAAGCATCATCGCTATCGCTGCAGATGAAATTGGTCCAGTTAATGCAAATCCTAGCAAGATTGCTACTAAAATCCCCATGATTAGTGGTCTCTGATCAGTTGACCACATGACAAGTTGTCCAAATGCCTTCATGAATTGATCGATTCCCGGTCCGATAAATGTGGCAATCGTAAAACCTGTAAAAATCGTAACGGCAGGTGTGATTAAAATATCAAATTTTGTTTCTTCAGATACTAGCTTTCCAACTTCAACCGCAATTAATGCTGCCACATAACAACCTGCCACACTACCAAGATCCGCTCCGGCTGCACCCGCTATACCTGCAGAAAAAACAACGAGTGGAGGTGCTTTTAACCCGTACGCTACAGCTGTACCAATCACAGGACCCATCAAAGTCATCGCTAATTGTCCCATCTCTGTAAAAAAAGGAAGAGATAATTGCTCACCGATCGTCTTTAGAATTAGTCCTACGATAAGCGATGCCATCAATCCTAGTGCAAAATATTGAAACCCCGTAATGAAATACGTTTTGGGTGATAAACTTACCCCTTTTTTATTAAGAAAATCCCTCATCTATAATGACTCCTTTAGCTGTTCTTTTAAACATGTCCCTCAAACATTATAACTTGTTTCAGACTCATGTAAAGACAGGTGTAAAGTTGAATGGTTTTACATACAATTCTTTTTACTTTGAAACTTAAAATAATTCAAAAAAGACCGATAAAATGGCAGGGGGGAATTCATATGAACTTGTCAATACGAAGAAGAGTGCGACTGATGCTTTTCATCAGTTTAGCCGGAATGGTACTATTACTTGCATTTATCGGATTATTTTTATGGCAGAACACCCAAATGGAAGAAGAAAGAGATTCCGTACAACTAACATTACGTGCTAGTAATGATATTCAAAGTACGTTTAACGAAGTGCGTAAACTTGAACAGGAGTATTTAAGAGACCCTAGTACAGAGTCTAAAGAAAAGGTGCTAACCTCTTTAAATGCCTTAAAAAAGGAAACAAGTAAAGTAGCAAAAGAAACGAACAGTTCTTCATTAAAAGGTATTGAAAAAGACTTGTCTGCTTATCAAACATCATTTAATTCTGCCACTAGTCTTACTACTCAACTTAATGCATTAAAGCAGATGATGACAGAAACATCTAATACTTTTTATGCTTCTGTAAAAGCAATGAACGACCAAGCTTTATTGATCACTCTCTTGCAGATGCAGACGTATGAAAAAGAAGTTCATATTCAATATGACACCACAACCGTTAAGAACTTTAAAGAAAGTGCTCAAACGTTTGATCGAATGTTAGATGAAAAAAATCTACCCGCTGATCAGTTGTCTACCTTTAAATCAAATTTATTAAAATATACAACTTCTGCAGATACGATCCAATCGATCACAAAGAAAATTGAAGATGATATTTCAACTTTTGAAAAGATTGCAAATGTTGTTGATCAATCAACAAAAGATGCAGAGAGTAATTTGCAGAAAGAAAATGCCGAACTAATGAAAAACCAAAAATCAGTTAAGTTTTGGCTGACGATCAGTTTAATAGGATTGAGTATCGTGATCCTATCCATATTAAGTGTGATTGGTGTTTGGCTATTACGCTCTATCCAATCTTCTATCTCCATTCTAAAAGAAGGTGCCTCCATCATTGGTGATGGTGACCTCTCTTACCGTGTAGAGACAAATTCTAAGGATGAAATGGGAGAACTGGCTCAAACCTTCAATCGCATGGCCGAAAAAATGCAAAAATCCATGATCGAAGTGAAAGATGCGGCTGAGAAACTTACGAGTTCCTCTCAAAACTTAGCAGCTGTATCAGAAGAAACGACTGCTCAAAGTGATGAAGTAACAGAAGCCATCTCTCAAGTAGCAACAGGAGCTCAGAGTCAGGCTGATCACCTGCAAGAATGTACACTTCTTCTTTCGGATGTGACCGGATATATTAAAGAAACAGCTTCGATCAGTGATGAGATCGCTTCAGATGCTATTCAAGCTGAAAACGATGGAAAAGCGGGATCAAGTATCGTTCATCAACTAAATACACATTCTGAGAACTTTTTAGAATTAGCTCAAAGCTTGATCTCAGAGATTCAAGATGCGAGTAAACAGTCCAAGCAGATCAATTCTATTGTTGAAACGATTCAAGAGATAGCTGGCAGTACAGATCTTCTTGCATTAAATGCGGCTATAGAATCAGCAAGAGCTGGCGAAGCAGGTAGAGGTTTTTCAGTTGTGGCCAGTGAAGTCAGAAAGCTTGCAGAGCGTTCTAAGAATGAAGCGCTAAGAATTCAACAGCTTGTGAAATCGATGACGAATCAGATGGAATTGTTATCAAAAGAAACGGTACGATTTGAACAATATCGTGTGGATCAAGTTGAATCTGTGCAACAGACAGAAAAAGCGTTTTCGAGCATCATTCAAAATGTATCTCAGATTAACGGAAGAATTTCTCAAGTTAAAAGTGCGATTGGGCGAGTTGAATCTGCTAATGAAAACTTATCTGAAAAGCTCTTTGAAGTAAGTGCGATCTCTGAAGAATCTGTTGCTACAAGTGAACAAGTTAGCGCTTCAAGCATTCATCAAAAAGAAGCCATACACCAAGTAAACGTTGCCGCGACAGAACTGCAAGAAATAGCGCTTACCTTGCAAGAAGAGGTAGATCAATTTTCTTTAGGAGAGAGAGAATCATTCGTTCCTCATGAAGAAATAGACTTAAGTGATACTTATCAAGAAGTTGCAGCTACTAGAGATGAAAGTGATATGGAAGAGTTTGAATATCATGTTGATGAAAATCGTGATGGAGAAAATCTTGAAACTGAGACAGCTTCAACTTCTGAATCCCATGTTCACCAAGAGGAACTAGCGAATGACACAGAGTCTGTTCAATCTGTTGATGATGAACTTAAAAAGGAAAATTAATTCTAAAACCCGGTGAACAATCACCGGGTTTTAATAATTCCCACTCAATTGCGTGTACTTTCTATGTTCTTTATACGTTTTCGAAAAAAAGTGGCTCCACGTTCCATCCTGTTTTGCAACAAAGTAATAATAATCATGCTTTTCTGGATTTGCTGCTGCTTTTATTGAGGGGAGATCGGGATTTGAGATGGGTCCCGGTGGTAACCCCTTGTTAAGATACGTATTGTACGGACTTTTGATTTTGAGGTCTTTTCTTCTTAACGTTGCTTTTGGTCTTTCAAGTAAGTACTGAACGGTGGAGCATGACTGTAGTTTCTTACCTTCTTTTAACCTATTCTCAAAAACACCAGCTATTTTTCGCTTCTCTTCATTCAAGAGAGCCTCTTTCTCGATAATAGACGCTAATGTAAGCATTTCATAAGGCGTTTGATCCGTTCTAATTGTTATTCTTGATGTTTCATGAAGAAGTCTTTCCGTCATTTGATGAATAACTTCATCAGCTTTCATATTCTTTTCAAAATAATAGGTGTCTGGAAAAAGAAGTCCTTCCACAGCGAACTTTGTATTTGATTTTCTTACTTCTTTATCTACTCCTAATTCTTCTTGCTGTTTCTCAGTCAGCGTAGCCCACGATTTTGCTGCATGAAGAAATTGCTTTCTATTCACAATTCCCGACTTGTTCAATCGATCGGCTATCTCTAAAACAGTCAGTCCCTCTGGAACGATCACTTCTATAGCTTCTGTTTCATTTTCTAATGTAGATAGATCTTGAAGAATCTCTTTATATCCTTTTCCCTGTTTGATCGTGTGTTCTCCTCGGACCATCTTGCTTTTCTTTCCTGTAACAGTTGCATAAACTGAAAACAAAAAAGGACTTTTAATAAATTCTTCATCTTTTAAATCATTGGATATCGTCTTTAAGTTACTGTTTTCCCTTATTACAAAGACCTTTTCCGCAGTGCCTTCCGGTGGTGACGTTTGATAAACGGCCCACACAACAGACATTGTGATAAGGATAACAAAAACGATCCACACTCTTTTGATATTTAAATTCAAAGTTGAATCCGCCTTACGTTTTTGTTTCTAATTTTCCCTGATTACTTTTATTCATACAAAAAGGCTGTTAGGTAAGGTATAAAAAACCTTTCTAACAACCTGTAATATTAAAAGATACTTTTGCAAGGGCATCGCTCACATGTACTATTTTTTCGCGTTGTAGACGTATTGCCCTAAAAGAATGGTTGAAATATGCAAGAACATCTCACTCCGAGACAGCATACCGCTAGTGAAAACACCAATCGCCCCATCTTTTTTTCTAATCTCAGGATCTTTTGTCCATTCACCCATCAATGTGCCTAATTCCTTACCCTGCTTAAGACCTGTTACGATCAGTGACGGCAGCAAGATACGAGCTCCTGCAGCTGAATAGACGTTCCCATCATGATCCGCGACTGCTCCCCAGTTGCACAGATACGTGCCATCTTCCATCTCCATGACTCCACCTTCAAAGCCAATGCCGATCTCTGCCCCTTGCTTCACACAATCTTTTGCCCGGTTGATAGCCCCAATCTTGGTTTCTTCATCAGAAAAAGGCTGGGCAGAAACTAATGAATCAGAAGAATAAGATACGAGTTCTGCTTCTTCAAAATACTTACTAAAAGGCTGAGCTGCTTTAATCTTTGCAGGGTTATGTGATCCGATTCCAATTATCATTCCGCGTTCATCCTCAGCTATTTTCTAAGATTGTTTTTAATGTGGATTCGTCTGCTGTTTTAACAAGTTTGATAAGCAATTCTTTTGCAGCAGCATAATCATCTACATGTATCATAGAAGCATGTGTGTGAATATATCGTGAACAGATCCCGATCACAGCTGAAGGGACGCCGTTTCCAGAGATGTGTACACTTCCTGCATCTGTACCACCTTGCGAGATGAAGTATTGATAGGGAATTTTATGCGTTTCAGCTGTGTCTAGGATGTATTCTCTCATCCCACGATGAGTTACCATCGTTCTATCTAGAATTCTTAACAACGCACCTTTTCCAAGTTGTCCGAACTCACTCTTATCCCCCATCATGTCATTCGCTGGACTTGCATCTAATGCGAAGAATAGATCAGGTTTAATCAAGTTCGCAGCTGTTTTTGAACCTCTCAGCCCAACTTCTTCTTGAACGGTAGCACCGCTATACAATTCGTTTGGCAACGTTTCATCCTTTAATTCTTTTAATAGTTCGATCGCTAATCCGACACCATATCGATTATCCCATGCTTTTGCCATGATTTTCTTCGGATTAGCCATCGGAGTAAACGGGCAAATCGGAACGATTTGCTGCCCCGGTCTTACACCCAGATGATGAACTTCTTGATCGTTATCCGCACCAATATCTATGTACATATTCTTAATACCCATCGGTCTGTTACGCTGATCTTCGGAAAGAAGATGAGGTGGAGTTGAGCCGATAATACCAGTAATAACATCCCCTTTATCTGTATAAATATTTACACGTTGAGCTAATAGAACTTGGCTCCACCAGCCACCCAACTCTTGAAATTTTAGCATACCGTTTTTCGTAACCTTCGTAACCATGAAACCAACTTCATCCATGTGCCCCGCTACCATAATCTTTGGACCATTCCCTTTTTTGACACCAAAGATGCTGCCAAGACCATCTTGAATAATTTCATCTGATACAGGTTCGATCTCTTTACGAACAAACTTACGAACATCTCTTTCAAAGCCTGGCGCCCCTGGCAATTCAGTCAATGTTTTAAACAAGTCGAGTGTTTCTTTATTCATATAAAAACAACCCCTTCAAATTAGTCACATGTACATTTTTATTGTACACCTAATAAGAAGGGGTTTTCTATACCTATGAATGTTCTAGATTTCGTAAGCGATCGGATCAACTGCTCCAGCTTCTTTAAAACCTTTTAAACGTAATACACAGCTGTCACATTGCCCACATGCAGCTTCTTTTCCATTGTAGCAAGATGTTGTTAAATCATACGGTACTTTAAGAGAAAGACCTTTTTCAATCGTCTCCTTTTTAGATAAAGAGATCAATGGTGTTTCAACTGAGATGTTTTTTCCTGTTACACCTGCTTTTGTTGCTAGGTTGATTGTCTCTTCCATACTCTGAATGAATTCTGGACGGCAATCTGGATAACCGCTATAGTCGACTGCTGAAACACCTGTATAAACAGCGGTAGCTCCGATTACTTCAGCATAAGCGCTTGCGAGTGATAAGAAAATCATGTTTCTAGCAGGTACATACGTTACAGGGATTCCTTCTTCTGCCTCAGTTGGAACTTCTACCTTTTCATCGGTTAGGGCACTTCCACCAATATCTTTTAAGAAGGTAAGATCGACAATTCTATGATCTGTTACACCATAATACTTACCGACTTCAATCGCTTGTTCGACTTCTCGATTATGACGTTGTCCATAGTGAAAAGTAATCGGGTACAGGTCATATCCTTCCGCTTTCGCGATCCCCATACAAGTTGTGCTATCAAGTCCTCCGCTTAAAACAATAACCGCTTTTTTGTTCATGGTTAAACCCCTCTCTCTTCTGGATGCCAGATCACTTTATGAAGTTGAAGACTGAGCTTTGCATTCGGTAATGGATTCTCTAATAAGAGTTCAACAAGACGTCTCGGAGGCATGCTTTCCCATACAGGACTTACAGAGATCTGACCGTTTCTATAATGTTCAGACACTACTTGTTTCGTTATCTCAAAATCGTTCTCTGAGCCCACAACGAATTTGATCTCATCTTGGTGCTGAAGCTCTTTGAAATTATCCATGTGCATTCTGTCCATCTCGCCAGAGGCTGGGAGCTTGTAGTCCATTACGAATCTCATCTTTTTTTGTAAATCATGGTGAGAGTTGCGTAATTGCTCAAATGGCTGAATATCGATAGCACCATTCGTTTCAATGTGGATATCTACAATATGATCCAAGTCAGCCATCGCTAGCAGCAAGGCAGCTGATTTTTCTCGATGAATTAAAGGCTCACCCCCTGTAAAACAGATACGTTGTGATCGAAACGACTTAATCGTATTCACGATCTCTTCTATCGTTGCTTCAAACTCTGGCTTGGCAGGTGCATAACTGTATGTTGTATCACACCACGAGCAGCGAAGATTGCAATGAAATACACGTACAAAAACCGTTGGATACCCAGCTTGAAGTCCTTCACCTTCAACCGTTTCAAAGATCTCAACCATAGGAACTTTCCAGTGTTTCCAAACGTCTTTAGATGGCAGATCAAACATCTCTTTCCACCATCCATTCTCTTTTCATTACAGCATAGCTAGTAGGTGTCTCATACAGTTTAAGCTCTTCTAACCTGTGCCCTTGTTCACTTAGTCCTCTATTGTTAAGTTCAAGATCAATTTGCTCCCAAATCCAAACGACCATATTCTCAGCGGTCGTATTCATCGGAGGAAGAACTTCGTTTAAATATTGATGATCTAATTTGCTGTCAATTGCTGATTTGAAAATTTCTTTTATCTCTCCAAAGTCAACGGCAATGCCAATTGCATTCACAAAACCGCTCATCGTGATCACTAGTTTGTATGTGTGACCGTGGAGATTTTTGCATTTCCCATCATAGCAATGCAGATGATGAGCCGCATCAAAGGTAAACTCTTTGCAAACAGCAACTCTCTTATTATGGTACTTTAATTGTTCGCTCTTAATATCACGACCAAGTATTTGAACATCTGTCGGAATTTTATAAGTCATTCCTGTTCATCCTTTCGAGTGGAGCACGAAAACAAAAAAACTCTGCTAAAAACGCAGAGAGTGTAAATGTTCATTCTTCACGCTCCCTAGTTTTGTTTTAAGAGGGGTGGGAATTTCGAACCCTCCATCTTTATCAAATGTATCTTATCAAAAAAGCCCAAGAAAAAGAAGGCTTTTCTTTGTTATACTGGTTAAGAAGAACCTATATGATTTGAAATTGAACTTACATAAGGTGGGAATACGAATGAATTGGAGAAACCTGATTCTAGCAGGCCTTACAGGCGCTGCAATCGGTTATGTTGTTACAAAAAAGCAGACAGAGACCATCACACCCGAAAAAGCATTAAAACAATTGAAAGAAAAAGCAAGTGAGCATTACAAAATCTCTGGAGCTTGGATCATGGTTAAAGCAGAGGAAAAGAACGTGCATGGCCTCCCATACTCTGTTTATAAAGGTGGTTTTTCAAACTCATCACCTGGAACAGAAGCTTCTCATTTCGAATTTTTATTAGATGCTTCAACTGGAAGTCTGCTGCAGCTTATTCAAAAATAAAGGCTGTTTTCTTAGACTTTGTTGCTTGTGAAAGTGTTGATTTCCGTTTCTGAATGCTCGCTTTGCACTCCAATCAACTTTCAAAGATGACAAGGAGTGACAAGCAACAATCTTTTTGAATAGAAGCGTTTTAGAAGAGAAACAAACATATAAGTAAAATCAAAAAGCCCTTAGGTCACTTTTCCTAAGGGCTTTCTTATAAAATTAACGATATAGTTTAGTTTGATCGTAAAGGTTGTTGTCGATCTTGAATTTCGTAGTAAGATACTGACGCTTTTCCCAAACCGTTAAGATGAATAATGGAACGATGATCAAAACGAATAATAACGCCGTTACAACGATCCAGTCCATATGTGTTCCAAGATCAGACTCATGTGCTTTTTTGTAATCTTTAATTTGAGAATTTGCTTTAGCTACAGCAGCTTCAGCTAAAAGCTCATTTTTGTCAGCATCATAGAACACAACTTCTGTGTGATCGAAGTAAAAGATGTTATCTCTAACTGTATCGTAGTTAGCAATGGCAACCGTAACTTCAGATGCATCTAATTTAGAATCTTGGTTTGGATACGTTTCAATATCTGTTAATGTGAGTGAACCCTTTTTTAAATCCTTATGCTTACTTTCAATTCCCTTTTCAATGGTCTTTTTCATTTCATCTGTAGCTTGCTCTGCAGATGCAAAAGTACCAATGGACAAAAACAGTGCTAGAACGGTAAAAATGGCAACTAACTGTTTTTTCATTTTAAATCCCCTCTCATTTTTCACCCTTAAGTGTTTAAGAAATAAATAAAGTTCATCATTACATGCCTCTCATATTTTAACATATACTGTCGATTTCGACATTCACTTGAAAATGGAAAATATGTGACGGTTTTTCTACATTTTTGGTGAGCGTGGTACTCTCTCTAGCCATTCACCGTTCTTATCCCACTTAACAGCACGATAAATACAATCATGATAGAAGAAATACCATGTGTCAGGCTTAATCCATTTTTGTTTTTGAAAGATAGAAGTCATAGGATAATCATCATAAGCTAGCACCCACAATGGGTTATGATGGGCGTGAGTAGGCATGATATCACCGATGTGATAAATTTTTTCACCATTCTCTATTGTTAGTTCGATCAGTGAATGGCCATCACTGTGTCCACCTGTATGAACCATTCTGATCCCTTTTATAACCTCGATCTCTTCTTTAAACGTCTTTACTTGTTCTTGAATAGGTTCCCAATTTTCTTTCCAATATGTATTCTGAGATCTGATATTTGGATTCTTAAGCTCATTCCATTCTGTTTCAGAAGTGTAAATAACAGCGTTTTCAAAAACAGGTACTAACTGATCATCTTCCCATCTCGTTAAGCCAGAGGCATGATCAAAATGCATATGAGTCATTAGAATGATATCAATATCAGCTGTTGTTAAACCTTCTTTTTCTAAACTCTTTTCAATAAAAGACTCTTCTGTTACTCCATAATTTCTCTTTTGTTTTTCTGTTAATTTACCAAAACCGATTCCAGACTCGATCAATATGTTCTTTCCTTCATACCCTTGAACAAGAATAGGCTCTGTTCTCAGTTCGATCTGATTCTTCTCGTTAACAGGGTATTTTCTTTCCCACAAAGGCTTTGGAACAACTCCAAACATAGCTCCACCATCCATATGTGTAACCCCGCCGTCCAACCAGGTTAGGGTCTTCGTTCCGATTTTCCACTGATCCATATTTTTTCTCCTTTCTATTTCGAGCTCCCTACAAGTGTATCATAAGAAACAGAGATCGGATGAAAAGAAAAAACCCAAGCATATGCTTGGGTCTTTAAGAACGGAATTGTGCTTCCATACGGTAAATTCGATATCCTTTTTCAGAGAATTTCTCTTCATATTCTGTCATGATGTTATCTTCCATATCACTTTTATGAAGATCAAGACTTACTTGGTTAAAAAACATACCATAGGTAGACATACTATGAAGTGAATATTCGAACAACCCTTGATTATCAGTCTTGAAATGAATTTCACCTGGCTTTTTTAATACCGTCTCATATCTCTTAAGAAAACTTTCATGTGTTAATCTTCTTTTTGCATGCTTGGATTTTGGCCAAGGATCTGAAAAATTGAGGTAAACACGCTCAATTTCACCCGGCTCAAAGTAATCCAGCAAGTGTGATGCATCTGCTCTAATCAGTTTTACGTTTGGTTTTTCGTCTTCTAAAATACGGTCCAGCGCAGTAATGATAATGCTATCATAAAGCTCCATACCTAAATAATTTATTGAAGGATTTTGTTTACCCATCCCATTAATAAATTGTCCTTTGCCTGTTCCGACTTCAATATGAATCGGGTTATCATTGCCAAAAAAAGTATGCCACTTCCCTTTCATCTTTTCAGGTTCAACTGAAACATATTTAGGGTTTTCAATTAATTTTTCTTTAGCCCAAGGCTTAAATCGTTGACGCATATTTTCTCCCCACTTTTCACACTTTTATAAACGAGTTTATTTACTTTCATATAAGTTTTGAACGAAGGATATTTTTATAACAGAATCCATAAGCTATGCAATGAAAGGATGTGCAGCGAAAATGCCATTAAATCACAACGATCAATTGCATATTATTAGAGATCTTCTTCAAGACCATTATACCGATTGTGCTGGTTCACCATCCGAATGTGCTCAATTAGAACGTCTTGCTGCACATTTATTGGAGAACGGTGCTGTTCATGAAGAAGTTCGAAACATCTTGTCCAACATTAATGAATATAGCCATACTGGGTTTTCACATCAGCATCTAGAAGAACATATTACGAATCATCGCCCACACTTAGAATCATGGATCAACACGATTCAAACGCATCATCCATATTAAGACACTATTCCCTAGGAAATAGTGTCAGATGATCATATATCTTGTCAGAGTTAGATGGAACCCGCAAGTTTCTTAATACTTTCTGCAAAATGGGCAGTCTCTTTAGACTGTCCTTTCTCTTTATACCAGAAAAAAGAACTTATTGTTTGTGCCAAAACATACCAATGCATTCTTCTTTCTAAATCATCATTAAGTGTTTCTCCATAGATTTCGAGCCATTCTTCCCATTTCTCATACGGGATATAACTATAGAGAAGCATTCCCAAATCCAGAGCTGGATCAGCGATCATTGCCCCGTCCCAGTCGATTAAGTATAATTCATCCGATTCACTTAGTAGCCAATTGTTATGATTAACATCACAATGACATACGACTAAATTATCGACCTCAACCTCAGAGGCGGTCTCCATTAGATAAGCGAAGGAATCATTGATGATTTCTAAGTAATCTTTTTCTTTACGCATCTGCAATTGTATATCGTTTAAAAGGTCAACTGGTGTTAATCTTTTCTTCTCAAGGCGATTCATCATGCCAAGCAGTTCTTGAGATCGGTGGATTTTTGACAGAAGTTCTGCTACATTCTCACTTTTCATATCTGCTGCTTTCAGTTCACGTCCGTTTAGCCATTGTTGAGCTGTGATTACATCTCCATTACCTAACCTTTTTGTCCATAAAAGTTTCGGTACAATTCCTTCTGCAGAAAGAACAGCTAAAAACGGAGAGGAATTACGCTTTAAAAACAGTTTTTGGTTCCCATATTCAGCTATATATGCTTCTCCCGTTGCTCCGCCAGCAGGGGAAACCTGCCAATCTTCTCCCAAAATCTGTTCCAAAATGTTCACCTTCTTGTCTAGTTAAGAAATCCGTTTTTTATTAGTTGTTCGTTCAAAAAATAATAGCATTTCCGTATCAAATTAAATTACTGCGAAGTCATTATTTTAACACAAAAAATCAAGAAAAGCACTTGATTCTTCATTCTTTACAATCCTATACAGAATATAACAAAGAAAAAGATAAAGGTTCTAATCTATACTGTTCTTCATTTAGTACTCGATGACTGGTTTTTTCATCCTCTATCGCTATCATCCATCGCTTCTCTTCAAAAGGGATAAAAATCTGTTTAGTGGTTTGGTTAAAAAGCAATAAAGCATTACTCCAATAGGAATCATTCTCTTTTATATCGGAAATCGGGAGGTGTAAATTAAACCCTAGACCGCCTTCTGGTAGTTTCCATTCCGAAAGCACTGCTGAACTTTCATGAAAGAGAGGCTGTGTTTTCCTTATTCTAATCAGCTGTTTGAAATAATCAACTTCTTTATAAAAAGACTCACATCGCTTCCAGTCAAACGCATTGATGCTGTCTGGAAGATTATAACTGTTCTCCTCGCCATACTTTGTTCTAAAACATTCTTGCCCCGCATGAATGAATGGAACACCTTGTGCAAAGAGCGTAAACGCTAGAGCAAGCTGTTGTCTTTTTCTTCGCATGAATTCATCTTCAAAGGGATGTCGAATTGACAATAGATCAAACAATGTATGATTATCGTGACATTCTGAATAATTAATGCTTTGCTCAGCTTTTAAAAAGGTATCATGTTGACCTGCATAACCTCTCATCACTTGCTTCATATGACCTTTGATTCGGGCATCCTGATTACCATTAATAAACCCGCTCTGACCATCAGGAAAGATACTCCCTTTAACATGATCCCGAAATGCATCATTAAAAAAAGAATAGGATGGCAACTTCTTAGCAGATGATAGAGTAGCTTTTTTCTCTGGTTCTAAATTCGTATTTAAGTCCCAACCTTCTCCGAGCAAGAATACGCCAGGATTCAAAGATTTTAATTTTTCAGCTGCCAGGTTCATCGTTTCAACATCATGAATCCCCATCAGGTCGAATCGAAACCCATCCACTTTATATTCACTCATCCAATACGTTAACGCATCTAAGATGAACTTGCGCATCATTTTCCTTTCCGATGCTGTATCATTTCCTACACCCGTTCCATTAACCGGTTTTCCGCCTTCATCGTAACGAAAGTAATAGCCAGGAACGAGCTTTTCAAATGGTGATTCTTCTCTCTTATATACATGGTTGTAAACTACATCTAATATAACAGAGAGCCCATTTTGTTGAAGAGTGTGAATCAATGTTTTTAATTCTTTTATTCTACAGATCGGATCATGAGGATCTGATGCATACGAGCCTTCAGGTGAAAAGAAATGAACCGGATCATATCCCCAGTTGTACCCTGAATCAGGTTTTGTCTCATCAACGCTTCCAAAGTCTGCAATGGGCAACAATTGCACATGAGTGATTCCGAGTCTTTTTAAGTAATCCAATCCGGTATGAAACCCATTGGTTGTTTTTGTTCCTCGTTCTGTTAATCCTAAATATTTCCCTTTATTCATGACGCCACTATCAGAATGAATCGTTAAATCCCGAACATGAAGTTCGTAAATAATACTGTCTGTTTTTGAACGAAGATTTATCTTTTTTTCTGATCGATTCCATCCTTCAGGATCTGTTTCAGGAAGATGGATGACCACCGAATGTATACCATTTGCAGTAACAGACTTAGCATATGGGTCTGTTGTTTCAATCCATTCATGATTTACGTTTACAACAAACAGATATTCTGTAAGATGATGATCTCCTTCAAGCGTAACTTGCCAAACACCATTTTCAGTCCGCGACATTTTTTGTTCTATAAAGGAGTCAGATTGTCGAGGTTTATACTTTACTATCATTGCAAAGGCTACAGGAGACCAAACTTTAAACGTTGTACTTTCAGGAGTGTAAATTGCTCCAAGACTTGTATCATCATAATAGAGGCTATCGAATTTTGCTGTACGCACGATGCTACCGATCATCAAAGGAATCCTTGATTCGTTAAAAGTAACCCAATATCGGTTTTTTAGGTCAATCGGTATTCTCGTTCTGCATTTATAGATCACTACCTCATCATAATATTCTTGTTTATCAATAGTTAATGGCTGGGATACCTTCTTATCATCTACCAATGAAAGTGACGGAATGATCGGAAAGGGCTTATTCACTACAATCGTTATCATAGAAAAATCATCAATATATGCAGAAATCGAAATATGATCAACTTTCATTGAGTTCACCCCTTTTTATCGCTATTACATCATATTGAACGTAAAATGAATTTGTTATTCGTTTATATAAAAAAGAGGCCCTTCCTAAATTAAATTTCCTTTAGGCAGCCTCACACGCTTGGCAAAGATAACTAAAAAATCTATTTATCTTCACTCTGCATTTAAATACTTATTCTTCATTATTCTCCCTGCAATAACGATCGCTGCATAAAAGACGATCGGCACTATAATGCCAATCATTAGCTGTTCATTGGTTACATCTAAAATCCATTTCTTTAAACCAGACTTCTTTTCGATCAACATCACCCAAAGGAATGCGAAGAGTGCAATATTAAAAAAATCTGTCCATTTCATTTTTTATTCCCCACTCATTTTATGAATTTATATCTTCACTGAAACTGACCCCGGTTGAACGTTAATACACACCGGAGTGGTACCTTTATATTCACCATCAGCATGAATCGCTACTGAGCGCCGTGTGGTAACCTCAATCTCTTTCCCTTTAAACTGTGAGACTCCTTGAACGTTAACGTGGCCACCCCAAAATACAGAAACAAAAAGCAACAATAGCTTAAAAAGGGAAAGATCATGTACTACGCAAACATCTAGGATTCCATCGTTACACTTAGCCGATGGACAAATTTTCATACCCCCTCCATAATAGGGCATGTTACCAACTGCTACAAGCCAGACATCGTTAAACACATGTTCTTGTCCATCGATTTTAACCTTCATTGAATCAGGTACATAAAACTTTAAAACCTTAAACAATGTAAAAACATACGCAAGTGATCCTAGTTTAAGCTTATGTAAATATTTTTTATAGGTCGATTCATTTGTAAACTTTGCAACTTCACCATCTAAACCAATACCAACCGCACTAATAAAAGAACGGATTTTATTGCTTCTTCCTATCAATTGAATGTTACCAGAATCAGTCTTGGCCATTCGATTGCGCTTCAAATAGAGAAGTTGTTTCTTTAGCCCTTTAACATCTTTTGTTAAGACCCGAACAATATCGTTACCAGAGCCTCCTGATATAAACCCTAAAGGGATACTAGGGTTATCTCTCATCCCGTTTAAAACCTCGTGGATCGTACCGTCTCCACCTACTGCTATAACAGCTTTAATATCCTCTTTGTTTATGTATGTAATCTTCTTCGCAATTTCAGTAGCATGACCGCTAAACTCTGTGTAAAACGTTCTATAGCTTATCTTTTCCTCGTCCATTGCCTTTTTTAATTGATCAAATGTATGAATCGCTTTTGTGTTGTTTGCGTTGATGATGAAGAAATATTTTTTCATTCAGTGCGTCCTCGATTATTATTTTTAAAAGTAATTCGACAAAATCTCTCAAATACCTTCAAAATAAGATTCAGACTCACTCGTTAACGGATCTTTTCTGTATAGAGAGTTGGTCACACCTAATTTCAGAAGATCTGACACAAACTTTAATTGCTGACCTTTTATGGGTGCTGGATTTTGTTGTAGAAGTGTATGCCACTCTTTAAAATTACGTTTATCTATGTAGCTTACCTTTCTCCAGTCACTCGTAAAATCTATGAATGCATGGGGTGCAACGATGCATGGTTTTAAAGACATCTGTTTTTGATAGGGTTCCCAAGCTTCACGTAATAAAGATTGCATACGTTCAAGCCTGATAAAAGGACTCAAGATGGTTCCTTTTTGTTCAGGTCCGACGTTGCTCCAAAAACGTTTGTTATCAGCTTCTTGCCAAATGCCCTCTCCGTTCATCCAGACGATCATCCACACTTCAGTAGGACCAACTAAAATGATATTTAGTTCCACCCCTGTATTTTTTACTTGTAAGACAGGTTCATAGAACAAAAAATAGTTATCTGGAATTTCTTGAATGAGTACCTTTAGAATCTCATCGTGCAAATATTTTTTATCCCAGTTCGAGATTTCTTTTACAGTCGATGTCGCCCAGTTCATCTGATGATGAGATAATTTTTCGCGAAATTCTCGATACAAGCGATTGCGATTATCTGTTTGGTTTTGTTGTTGAAATGCTTTCCATCGATTCTCTTTAATTCGCATAAATAATGATTGATAATGATACAAGTTGTTTTCATATCTTGATACATAATCAAGCAATTTTACAAGCTGCGCCATCAGATCCCCTCTCTCTTTTTATATGGAATAAGAGTGTATGATATGGTATTTCGGCTGTTTCTCTACATGTGTTTCATAGAGAACCACTTCATCTGCTTTAAATAGAATGTTTTCCCCATATCGTTTCCACCACGCTTTAGAATCTACCGGATTATGACCTGACTCTATATGTTTACGTGCAAGCGTTATATGCGGTGAGTATGGTCTTTTTTCGAGTTGAAAACCTACCTTTTCACATACATAAGCCACTTGTTTTTGCAGAGTATATAAACAGTGCTCTTCTTCAACACCTGCCCAAAAAATTCTTGGTTGATGTTCGTTTCCGAAAAAACCAAAGTGGCTTACTGATAGAGAAAAAGGGCTCTCTGTTTTACTCATCATTTTTTCGTTAAGTAACTCATGAAGGGTTTCAATCTTCTCTGATGAAGCAGCACCTAGAAAAGCTAAAGTGATGTGATAGTCATCAGGATGTACCCATGTTTTAAAATGATGTTCGTCTTTTAACGTATTACAGATGTTTGCAAGCTTTGTTTTCGTCTCATCAGGAAGCTTGACTGCCAAAAAATAATGTCTTTGCATCTTTTTCACACACCTTCATTTATTTTATCAAAGAATCGATGAATTCATCTGCTTTTTTCATACGTGATTTATTTGTTATAATTGGTACAGCAAGAAAAAGGAGTGCAATTTATGAGAGTTGTTACGAATATCGCAGATTTAATCGGTGACACACCTATCGTAAAGTTAAACCGCCTTCCTCATCAAGAGGGAGCCGATGTATATGTGAAACTAGAGTATTACAATCCTAGTCGAAGCCTGAAGGACCGTGCTGCTTATAATATGATAATTGACGCAGAACAAAAAGGGCTATTAAAAGAAGGTTCTACCATTATCGAACCTACTTCTGGAAATACCGGGATCGGACTCGCTATGAATGCGGCCGCTAGAGGTTATTCTTCCATAATTGTGATGCCTGATACGATGACAGAAGAAAGAATTAATCTATTAAAAGCGTATGGAGCAAAAGTAGTACTGACTCCCGGTGATGAAAAGATGCCTGGAGCGATTAAAAAGGCACGAGAACTTGCGGAAGAAATTCCAAACAGCTATATGCCTATGCAGTTTGAAAATCCTTCAAATCCCGATGCACACAGAGGAACTACAGCGATTGAGATTAAAGAAGCCATCGAAGAGTTGAACAAGCCCTTTACCGCTTTTGTCGCACCTGCTGGTACAGGAGGAACAATTACGGGAACGGGTGAACAGCTGAAAACGTTTTTCCCGGATTTAACTGTACATGTTGTCGAACCTAAAGGGTCCCCTGTTCTTTCCGGGGGTAAGCCTGGGAAACATAAGCTTGTAGGAACGAGTCCTGGGTTCATCCCACCCATCTTAAATCAACAGGTTTATGATGAGATTGTTCAAGTGAACGATGAGGACGCATATACGATCACGAGACGTCTTGCATCCGAAGAAGGCATCTTGGTCGGTCCATCATCAGGAGCTGCTGTGTATGCGGCTTTAAAAATTGCGGAGAAGCGCAAAAAAGGTGAAGTTGTAATCTGTATGACGTGTGATTCAGGAGAACGTTATTTATCCAGTGATCTGTTTCAATTTGAATAAAGACAAAGCATCCCAAAGTATTGGGATGCTTTTTTATAATTAGAATTTTACAGAGATCGTTGAATCAGTATTCGACCTTGCACTTCCATCTTTGTAAGGATTAAGACCATAATCAGTCCTATAAATGTTAGCACACCAAAAAATAAATATGTGTAAAAGATGGTGTATGTATCAAAGATCACACCACCAACAAACGTACAAAACCATGAGCCTAAACCGTTTCCTACAGCTGTATATAAGGAAACAGCTGTGGCTCGTACTTCAACGGGTGTATACGTTCTCACATATTCCATAGCTGCTGGGATAAACAGACCAACTGAAAATCCTTGGACAACGGTTGTCATAAGTACGATTTGATACGATGGCTCAAAGAAATAAAAGGTCCATCGAACAGCAGATACAGTCGCCGCAAAGACCATAATAGGCATCATTCCCCACCTTTTTATAGTGAGTCCTGCAAACTTCATAAATGGTGCTTCACTTCCTGCTGCGATCAAGAAAGCAAGTCCAACCCCGAATAAAGTCCCTCCTGCTTCTTGAATGTAAAAGCCAAAATAAAAATTATTAGCAAAAATCGGACCAAACACCAAGAAAGTAGCAGAAAGAAAAACGAGATATGAAGGCATCCTAACTAATTGCCCAATCCCTTTTCTAAGATCTGTTCGGAGCGATTGATTATCTTTTGGCATCTTAATAACAAAGAACATACAAAGAAGAAGAACAGAGGTAAACATATAGAAAATCACTTGAGTCCCTATAGAATCCGCAAGCCTTCCTGCTATAAATACGGCTATAGCAAATCCAATTGCTCCAAAAAGCCTATAATTTCCGTATTGCTTGTTCTCTATTTGTACGTAATTTATAAGAATGCTGTCTGAGACCGGAACTAAGGCACTCTGCATGAACGAAAAAGCAATAAGTATTCCGATCAACCATAAATAAGACTCAAAAAGATAGATGGTAAATCCTAAGCTCGCTGTTAGAAGTAATGAAAGAACTAAAACAGCCCTTGGCCGTCTCGAGTAATCGGTAACTACACCCCATAGAGGCTGAGCAAAGATCATGACGACCGGACTGATAGACATTAAAGTACCGATCTCTGTTCCACTGAGACCTACTGAATCTTTAAAATAAACACCTAATAACGGAAACAAACTCCCTAGGCCAAAAAAACTTAATAGATAAAAGCCTTTTAGACTGAAAGAGGTTTGATCGAATGATTTATTCATGATGTACCCTCTCTAATGCTATTTAGCTAACTCGTAAATGGCTTGTGCATATATGGAAGAAGCGAGAAGTAAATCTTCTACAAACATATGTTCATCTTTTTGGTGAGCAACATCTTCTCTTCCTGGGAACAGTGCACCGAAAGCAACTCCTGTTTCCAACGACCTTGCATAAGTTCCTCCACCAATAGCCATCAATTCACCTTTTTTGCCTGTTTGGTCTTCGTAAACTTTTTGAAGCGTTTTAATCAATGGGTGATTTTCTTCTACATAATTTGGTGGATTGTTTTCGATGATTCTCATCGACCAATTATCTGATTTCGCTCTTGTTGATAATGTATGTTCGATTTTTTTGCTATCATGTGTCACCGGATAGCGTATATTCAATCCTACTTTTGCCCCTTCTGTACCGTTATACGACAGGATTCCAGCATTAACTGTTAGCTTACCGCTTGCCTCATCTTCTGCAGCGATCTTTAGTTTATCACCTGTATACTCACCCGTAAGCTCGTCCAACAACCTGAGAAACGATTTGGCGTTTCCATTGAACGATAGAGTGTTCAAATATTCACCTAACGTAAGTCCAGCATTTTTACCCATTTCAGGTGTACTTCCGTGTGCTGATTTCCCTTTAACTTTTAGGGTTAGAACATCATTTTCGATTTGAGCACCGTATTCTACTTCAGATTTCTGTCCGAATGCTTCAAAAGATCGTTGTATTTCCTCTAAAGCGGTTCCTTGGATTTTGGCTTCAGCATAATCTGGAACCATGTTCAAACGTTGACCCGATGTAAAGGAAAGTAATTGAAGGTTATCTCCTTCTTCCCCTTGATCGTTTTCGAGACGAAACTCCACATCAAAGATTCCTTTTTCTGCAGAGATGATAGGGAAATCTGCATCAGGAGCAAATCCGATCGCCGGCATTTCTTCTTTCGTAAAATAATGTCTCACACATTGCCAGTTGCTCTCTTCATCACAACCAATGATCATGCGTACCCTTTTGGATAACGGCAGCTTCAATTCTTGGATAATCTTCATTCCATAAAAAGCTGCCATTGTAGGTCCTTTATCATCAATCGCGCCACGCGCGAAAATTTTTCCGTCTTTAACTTCGGCTCCAAAAGGATCAAATGACCAACCATCACCAGGAGGAACAACATCAACATGGCAAAGGACACCTACGATATCGTCTCCGTTTCCAATTTCGATGTGTCCTGCATATCCGTCTACATTTTTGACGGTCATTCCACTGTCTTTTCCAAGGTCTAACATATAAGATAAAGCTTTTGCTATCTCGGGGCCAAAGGGAGCTCCTTCTTTTGCGTTTCCTTCATCAAGTAAACTAGGAATGCGTAATAACCCTTTCGTATCATCCAACAGCTGTTTCTTTCTCATTTCAACTTGTTCTTTCCAATTGATCTGATTCATTACTTACTTCCTTTCTAAGTTATCTTCGCTTATCATACCCATCTCAGTTATATGATTGACTCGTATACATCTTTGCTACAGATGATATAGAGGCGGGCATCATCAGGAATCGATTCGTTTAATTTCTTGTTTATTGAAAGATCGTTGCCGTCAGCTATTAGTGTAGCACCTTGTTGCAACAAACTGTCAAAAGCATCTTTATATGTTACCCATTCCGCTCTTTTACGAACTTCAAATAAATTTTCTCCTTCTTTATGAGAAAGAAGCTGTGTATAGATCTCTGTAATTCCTTTAGAAAACGCAGATCGTACAGCCATACGTGAAACTGTTTCATGACTTAAGACGAACTCATCTACTTTAGCATGCCTAAAGTTTTTTATATGCTCCTCTTTTTTAATCTCAACCGTACTATGTATATGAGGAGTTAAACGTTCAACAGAAGTCACGATCAACAGTGTCTTTCCATCAGCAAGTGCTGAATCATGGATCGAATCATCTGAGAACACCAGTACAGATTTTGCTTCTTTTAAATTTGCCTGCATGAGCGTTTCTTCAATCGATGGATCTCCTTGAATATAGTGAACATTTTGGTGTGTGATTGGTGTAACAGGTAGATTATCAATAAGCACGACTTCTAGTTTAGGGTGTGTTTCGATAATCTCACTAACAGCATATTTAGCCTTTTCAGACCACCCTATAATAACGAAATGATTTTTACCTTTAAAAGTCAATCTTCCTTCCTCCTTTCGTTTACGATGTGCTCCTAATGCTTCTACCAGTTTCCCAATAGCCAGACCCGCAATACCAATACCGATCAAAAAGATGAAGATCGCATAGATTCTTCCTGCTGTAGACACTGGATAGTAATCGCCATAACCTACCGTTGTAACAGTGGTCATAACATACCATAAGGCGTCAAACCAGTTAGGGAATGTCTTTGGCTCTAAAAGATGCATAACGACTGACGAAAAAATGACAATAAAAAAGGCGAAAGAAAAAATCCCAAACTTATTTAAGACGATAAGTCTATTCATCAGTTTTTGTAAAATATACACCTCATCGCTCCTAACGTATTTTTTTAATAACCCTATTATTGTACCTTATTCCCATGTAAATGGTTAGATGATTTCGCTTTCTCAGGAACTATGGAATATTGACAAATATAGATTTTAGTGTATAATGGTGCCAAATAGGAGGTGTAGTGTTGGGTTAACTGACAATTTTCCTCTATATCTTTATATTTAGGATCATATGTTCGTTATGAGGTTTTGCTGCCTAGCCGCACAGACATCTTTTTGAACGTTTTTATCACATCTAATGGCTGACGCAGCGAAGAACCAATATGGATTCTTCGCTTTTTTTTATAAAAAAGGATGGGTCTTATGAATTAAAAAGAATGTAATACAACATTCATATTTCATTAACTTTAGACTGGTATCATATAGTGTGTTAACAACTATCTAAATAACAAGGAGTGGTTTTTTGAGTCCTTCAACTGACAGAATGTTGAATCGTGTGAAAGCCCTGTATTTGTTTATTCGCAAGAAAGGTACTGTAACAACACGAGAACTAGTTGAAGAATTTGGAACTACGCAGCGCACCATTCAGAGAGATCTTAACGTCCTCTCTTATAACAATTTAGTAACAAGTCCTGCCCGCGGTATGTGGGAAACAACAGGCAAAAAAGTAAAAGTATCTTAAAAACATATTATATTTTGGATAAGCAAATGTACATGAATAATCCCCGCTAAAAATATTAGCGGGGACTTTTTTTGTTTTAAAAGAAGATTTAAAGTTCATCTTTATTGTCTTTCAAGAGCAGATCAGGTGTTCTTTCAATATTCCACTCGCGACTCTCCCAATTTGGAGTTCCGGAAACAGGCATATATTTATCATCCTGACCGAATAGGTTCTTCCAAAATCCTTCTGCTAAAGAAAAGCCAATCACTTGCTGACGGTCTGTATCAATGATAAGATCTTTTATCTTTCCGATCTTTTCACCATCCTGATCAATGACATCCCAATCTTTTATGGACATATACGAATAACATTCTTTAGGTTCATCTCTTTGTAGTTCATTTCCAGAAAACACGAGTTTCTCTTCATCAAATTCTTTCACCTGATGCCACGGGATAAAAAAGGTTTCTTTTCCATAGTTCTGATTAGCAGCAAGGTGAGAGCTTCCTGTGAACGGAGTATGTTGTGTACCAATACCCGAAGTGGCGGCAACAACTGTTTCCATATGCTTATCTGAGGGAATCTCTTCACGTTGGTTGATTCCGTTGTCAACGGTGTACGTAAAATAACATAAACGGTGATCGTACCTATTAAATAGAATATCGTTGATTTTATGCTGTGTTTCTTCAGTCGAAATCGTCTGATTTTCAGCTTTAGCACCCATTAACTTTTCTGCAGATAATTTCATTGGTATGCAACTCCTTTTTATTGGAAGATACCCCTTATAAATTATTCAAAAACATCTCCTTTTAAAGAAAGTAAGGATAGTTCTTCTTCTGCAAGCTCTCGATACATTCCTAACTCAAGAGATTCATCAAGCCTTAATTGTCCCATCTGAATTCGTTTTAAGAAGATGACCTTTCTACCGATAGCCTCGAACATTCTTTTTACTTGATGAAACTTTCCTTCAGTGATGGTTAACTCGATCTCTGATTCATCGTTATCATTTGTCAATATTTTTAGGAAGGCAGGTTTTGTTTTATACCCATCATCCAAGATGACCCCCTCTTTAAAACTTTCAAATGCATCTTCTGGAATCGATCCATTTATTTTTGCGTAATAAGTCTTTGGTACATGTTTTTTTGGGGATAGCAATGAGTGTGACAACTGCCCATCATTTGTCAAGATCAACAATCCTTCTGTATCGATGTCTAGTCTGCCTACAGGAAAAGGTTCGAAATTCTGATCTTCCATATAAAGTAGATCGATTACCGTCTCATGCCTAGAGTCTTCAGTCGCTGAGATTACTCCTTGAGGCTTGTTCATCATAAGATAGACAAACTCCTTATAAACTGCTTCTTCTCCATGAACCATAACGTTGTCCTGATCAGGATTTGCTTGTGTCTTAGCATCTTTAACAACCTCACCGTTCAACGTAACAGCACCTGATTTTAATAATTGTTTCACTTCTTTTCTACTTCCATAGCCTGTGTTTGATAGCCATTTATCAATTCTCATATGAAACCTCCTGATTTAATGATCATTTTTTCCTATATTATTGTAAAAAATTGATTGATTTTTGAAGAAACAGGGTAATTTAGTACTATAGGAGGAATTGGAATGAAAAGGAAAATAGGTCTTCTAGCAACTGCACGAAAAAAAGCTTCTACCCCTTCTGCAGCTATAGATTTATACATAAGTCCCTTATTCGTTAAGTCTGTTCAATACGCACAAAACCATTATGATGATTTTTTCTTTTTTAGTGCAAAAGAAGGACTCGTAACGAAAGACCAATACATTGAACCGTATAATGTTTCTATCAAAAATTTTACGACATCTGAAAAACGGGAATGGGCCCATCATGTCATACAAGACTTAGAACAAAACATCAAGCCTTCTCAATGTAAGATTTACATTCACGGCGGATGGGTATACCGAGAATTTTTACAGCCCGCCCTTGAAAGAGCTGGATTTCAATTTGAAGTTCCGCTCGAAGGATACAGCATTGGTAATCAGCTAAAATGGTATGATGAACAGAATCAAGCCAAAAAATGAAGAATACCGCAGAAAAAGAAGGCTTTTTACCAGCCTTCTTTTTTTCTTATGCTTATTTTCTGCGTTTCAAGAAAGGAATGCGATCACCTAATATGATATTTAATAAGCCTGATCGGTGACTTAAGAACACATACACCGCTCCCCCAGTGAGAATACCGATCGTTAATTTAATGATCGTATCAAGCCTTGTTTCTGACTCTCCTAAAAGTGAAGATACGATCATAACCGTTACAGCCATCGCTGCACAAAATAACGTGATCAGAACCGTTCTTCGATATACCCATTTAAATGAGAAACCACTGTATTTTTTAATGATATACAGATTGAACAAAATTGAAAGGGTATATCCGATGTCTGTCGCAATAACAGAACCGGTCCCACCAAACACTAACAATAAAGGTTTGTTTAGTATCAACTTTGCTAAAAAACCAGCTGATAGACTGATAAACGCATAACGTTGCTGGTTAAGTCCCTGTAAGATCGCTGCCGTAACGGTAAACATCGCAAACCATAATGCAGTCGGCGCGTACCATTGAAGATAATAGCCACCTGTGTCCATCGATGATAATCCAAAGAGTGCACCATATGCAGGGTATGCAAGAACCGTTAGCCCGATCGCTGCTGGTGCAGTTAAGAACAGCACCATCTGAAACGTTTGCGTGATCTGCTTATGAAGAATCTCATCATCGTTTTGGGTGAACGACTTCGTTATGACAGGTATCAAGGTTAGTGCAAGAGCAGTTGCTAATGATACTGGAATCATAACAAGCTTATGCGCGATCTGTGTGATGATAGCGAATACAGACTCCGCTTCTTTCAGCGTATAATCCATTTTCTTAAGTGTGTTCACAATCGTAAACTGATCTACCATCTGATAGAGCGGAATCGCTAGACCGACAGCTACAAAAGGGATCGCATACTTGATCGTTTCCTTATAAATATCTTTTAATGAAATATCTGCAACAGGTTTACTTTCTTTATACATCTTTTCCAGATGCGGTTTTCTTTTGATCCAATACCAGATGAGAACGGCCAAGCCAGCGATTGCACCTAGAGTAGCTGCAAATGTAGAAAGCGCTACGGCTGTCGTAATCTCACCATTCATTAAATTGATAACCACATAACTTCCAACAAGAATGAACACAATACGAACGATCTGTTCAACGACTTGCGACACCGCTGTTGGTCCCATAGATTGAAAGCCTTGGAAATACCCTCGAATCAAACTCATGGAAGGTACTACGATCAGAGCCGTACTTACCATTCGGATAACTAATGTAATATCTTCAATACTGTTGCCTTGTCCACCTTTTTCATCAATGATCTGATGAGCAAGTATTGGCGCCAACATATACAGTATGACAAAAGCTAATGTTCCAGTCAGTGTCATAACGAGGAGACCCGACTTCAGTAATTTTCTCCCTGCTGCATAATCTCCTAAAGCATTATATTTAGAAACAAATTTAGAAACAGCAAGAGGCACTCCCATTGTGGAAATACTAAGTAATATGGTATATGGAATATAAGCATAGCCGTATAGAGCCATACCTTGTTCATCTACTAGATTGGTAAATGGAATGACAAAGATCAATCCGATAAATTTTGAGAAAAACGTTGCAGCGGATAAGATCAATGTTCCACGAAGTAATCGAGACAACTATTTTCAGCTCCTACTAATCATCCTAAAAAACATTATTGATATTGTATCACATTAAAAGCGGATGTAACCTACTTTAACTTTTTGCAAAAAAGTAAGGATTATGAAACTTATAGTCTTTTTGCTGAACCTATGCTATTGTATGAAATGATTTTTACTGATCGTATAAGAAAGTTGGGATTGTATGACTTATGATTGTATAGTGATCGGTGGTGGACCTTCTGGCCTGATGGCGAGTGTTGGTGCCGCTACCAATGGTGCACGTGTACTATTAATCGATAAAGGAGAAAAACTAGGTCGTAAACTTGCTATTTCAGGTGGCGGGCGTTGTAACGTCACAAACCGTCTGCCTGTTGAAGAAATTATCAAACATATTCCAGGTAACGGCCGTTTTTTGTACAGTGCCTTTTCTGTTTTTAACAACGAAGACATCATTCAATTCTTTGAAGGACTAGGAATTCAATTAAAAGAAGAAGACCATGGACGAATGTTCCCTGTTACCAATAAAGCGACTGATGTTGTGGCTGCTCTTCTGCAGAAAATAAAGGAGCTTGGTGTTACGATCCGAACGAACACCCCTGTAAAAACGATACAATATGGAGAAGAGGTTCATGAGATCATTCTGCATAACGGAGAAGCTATTCAAACGAAGTCGATCGTAATCGCCGTAGGCGGTAAATCTGTTCCGCATACGGGTTCCACTGGTGATGGTTATGCATGGGCAAAAAAGGCAGGGCACACGATCACAGAGCTCTATCCAACTGAGGTTCCCATCACTTCTAATGAACTCTTCATCAAACATAAAACATTGCAGGGCATATCTTTAAGAAACGTTGCACTCTCTGTATGGAATCCAAAAGGTAAATTGATTAAAGCCCATCAGATGGACATGATATTTACTCATTTTGGGGTATCCGGACCTGCTGCTTTAAGATGCAGCCAATATGTAGTTAAAGCATTGAAAAAATTCGAAGTACCATCGATCGAGATGAGAATTGATTCTTTTCCAGATGAAAATGAAGAGACCTTGCTTACTTCTTTACAGAAAAGAATTGATTCTGAACCTAAAAAAGCTTTTAAAAATGTACTAAAAGGATTACTTCCAGAAAAGTTTCTTCATTTCTTAATCGAACGTGCAGAGATTGATGGTGACTCGATCGCTGATCAAGTTTCCAAACAAGCCCTTCGTCAGCTTGTTACACAAATGAAGAGTTTCTCATTTTCTGTTAATGGTACCTTATCTATCGAAAAAGCTTTCGTTACAGGAGGCGGCGTCTCAGTTAAAGAGATCGCACCTCAAACTATGGCATCTAAGAAACAAGAAGGCTTATTCTTCTGTGGTGAAATCTTAGATCTGCACGGATACACGGGTGGTTATAATATTACTGTTGCTTTTGTAACAGGGAATATTGCCGGAACTAACGCAGCTTACCATGCACTAGGCTAACCCTATGAAACAAGAAGAGTGGCGACCACTAAGCGGTTGCCACTCTTCTTTATTTTAGCGATCCGTTTTTTTTAAAGATAATCATCGCTGAAAAAGAAAACATCGTATCGTCCTCTGAGTGCACATTATCACATACGGCAATCTGATACTTAATATCCACAACATTTTCAGGAGGAATGATGCTCAAAAACTCATTTATAGCGATCTCTAAATCCTCTTCATGATCTTCATCAAAGATTTTTACTTGAATCATTCAATAAGCATCCCCTTTCAGCCAAAAGTTTTGGTATTCTTTCGGCCTTCGGAGATGCTTATCCTTTGTTAGGTTTTGACTAGTTTTGTCTTACAGATTTTCAAGAGCCGTTTGAATAGGTACTTCTCCCTCAATCAACTCGAAGACTTTGTGGTTAACTTTTTCATTTCCAAGGCATGCAGCAAGTGTTCTTGCTACATCCGCTCGAGGGATAGAACCACGCTCGTTTAATTTTTCTTTGGCTTGAATCATGCCCATACCATCATCATCCGTCAGCGCACCTGGACGCAAGATCGTATAATTCAATGTGCTGTTTATCAGTTCTTGATCTGCTTTTCCTTTTGCCTCAAGGTAATGTTGAAGTCCTTCTGGTCCTTTTTCAGGAGTATCTGCACCTATCGAACTTACCAGAATGAATTGTTTCACCTTATGTTTTTGCGCTAACTTTATAGACTTTACCGCTCCTTCATAATCTACAGCGTCTGTTTTCTCTGGTCCTGTATGACCACCAGAACCAGCTGTGAAGATAACAGCTTCGATTCCATCATAAACATGTTCAAAGTCCTGTTCCAAATCACCTAAAACGGCATGAATGTTCTCATGCTGAAAATGATCTTGCTGTTCTTTCTTTCTGACCATCGCTTTTACTGAGTGTTCTTGATCAGCAAGTATATTACATGTCATTTTTCCAATATTACCGTTTGCTCCGATTACTAATACATTCATTACATATCCACTCCTTCTATTTGTCTACTTAAGTAGTGTTTCACGAAATGAAGGTTATAAAACATTTTGTTGTGTAAACGTACATTATGGAAGATCTACAAATTAACTAAAAATGATTAAAAGAGCCTAAAACACCGTATATTCAGGGTGTTTTAGGCTTCTCTTAGCTCATTACCACATTCTTATGTAACTGTCTTTGGAGTTCATCAGCATGAAGCGGTTTGTACAGGTTATAGCCTTGACCGTATATACAACCTTGTTCTACTAAGAAATTGATCTGCTCACCGGTTTCGATACCTTCTGCAATAACGGAAAAATCAAGATTGTGTCCCATATCAATAATTGTTTTTACAATGGCTCCTGCTTTTGAATCTGTCAATATATCATCGATAAACATCTTATCAATCTTGAGTGTATCAACAGGCAAGTGTCTCAGATATGTTAATGAGGAATAACCAGTACCAAAGTCATCGACTGATATGCGAATTCCTTTTGCTCTTAAAGCATTCAAAATCGGAAGAGCTTCCTCCATGTTTTGCATCGTCGTACTTTCTGTGATCTCCAGCTCTAGTGAAGTAGGTGGAAACTCAGTCTCTGAAAGAATACTTTCTATTCTTTCGATAAAAGATTCTTCTAATAGCTGTCTGACCGATATGTTAACAGAAATCAAGAGGTCACTAAAGCCCTGTTCACGCCAACTTAACCCTTGCAGGCACGCTTCTCTTAACACCCATTCTCCGATTGGGAGAATCATCCCGGTTTCTTCAGCTATCGGAATAAATTCAGCGGGAGATATCATTCCTTCATCTTCCTTTTTCCACCGCAATAACGCTTCAACCCCTAGAATCTTCTTATTACCGATATGTACTAAAGGCTGATAAACAAGGAAGAACTCGTTGTTCGTTAAAGCTTTTCTTAAACCATGCTCGAGAGTTAACCTTCTTTCCATCTTGCTATCACGCTGCTCTGTAAAAAACTGATAAGTGTTTCGTCCTTTCTCCTTTGCCTGGTACAGAGCGGAGTCAGCACGCTTTAAGAGCGTTTCGCTGTCTGAACCATTTCCGGGATATGTACTGATCCCAATGCTTGGTGTTGTAAATACTTCTTGCCCACTCAGTTTAAAAGGTTTTGTAAAAGCTTGAATGATCTGCTCTGCTTTTTGTTTGATCTCACTGATTTCTTTAAAGTTTAACAATATCAGAAATTCATCACCGCTTCTCCTAAACACAGTTCCGTAATATCCAACCGTAACCTTTAAAAGTTCAGCTACCTTCTGCAGCAGAAGATCACCAAAGCTATGGCCAAGCGTATCGTTCAGAACGTTAAACCGATCCAGATTTACATACATAAGGGCCAAATTTCGATTTTGAAGATCCGCTTCTTTGATTTGTTTTTCTATCATCTGCATAAAGCCATTTCGATTTGGCAGGCCGGTTAATTCATCATAATAAGCCATATGCTCAATGGTGATCTCCGCTCTTTTTCTTTCTGTAATATCAATAAGAATAGAATTGAAGTCTACCAGTTCGTTATCGGCATCTAAAAAAGGAATTCCTCGGTCTTGTATCCATCGTATCTCGCCGTTCGGCTTCATGATTCGATACTCACTTGTCGTGATCTGTCCGTTCTGTATCGCTATCCCTCTGTTCATGATGATCTCGTCATCATCAGGATGAATGACCTTTTTCCATAATTCTGCGTCTTCATAAAAAGCTTGCAGGGGATAACCATATAATTTCTCTATCCCCGATGTAATCAAAAGTTTATTCGTCTTTAAGTTGTGTGACCAAATCGCAACATCGATACTATCAAAGATATTTTGTAGTTTTATTCGATTTGCTTCTAATTCAGCATACGTTTCTTGATGATTTAAGATCTCCTGTTCTAAGTTAATAGCATAACTATCTTTTACGATCAGCATCTTGTAAATCAAAATGGCGAAAAGAACGACAATTCCTAGATCTATTCCATACATGAAATAACTTTGATTGTACATTAACCCAACTGTGCTTACAGTATGTAACGTGAACAAAACAGCTAAAATACAGGTCCATTTTTTTGTTTTTGCGTGTTTTAATGGCATTTGTAAGCCTCCAAGGCTAATAAGTATACCCTTTCTATCGGCTATTTCTTGGAAATTTAAACATTGTTTAATAAACTAAACATACGCATTAAAAAACTCTCTGCTCAAGTGTTGAGCAGAGAGTTACATTTTAATTCTTATTATATTCCAACATACCGCCAGTCATATTTTTGACCTTATATCCATGATCTTGCAGGAAATAAGCTACATTCTCACTACGTCGTCCTGAACGGCAGACGATGATGTGTTCTTCATCTTTATTGATTTCATCTAAACGCATAGGAATCTCACCCATTTTGATATGCGCTGCTTCCGGGATTTTCCCTTCAGATACTTCTTCATCTTCACGTACATCAATCAGAGAAATTTTTTTACCCTCTTGGAGCAATTGTTTTACTTCTGATGGTGAAATTTCTTTTAATTCTTCCATGAGCATATGCCTCCTTTAATTCGCTACGATATTCACAAGCTTACCTGGAACGGTAATGACTTTGCGGATCGTCTTTCCTTCTATGCTTTGTTGAACAGATTCATCTTTTAGAGCCGCTTCTTCCATATCGGAACCACTGATGTTTGCAGCGATCGTCATCTTTGCTTTAAGTTTGCCGTTCACTTGAACAACGATTTCAACTTCATTTTCTACTAGTTGGGCTTCGTCCCAAACTGGCCAAGAAGCATAAGCGATGCTGCCTTCTCCACCTAGCATTTCCCAAAGCTCTTCACAAATATGCGGAGCGATCGGGGAAAGCATCTTAACAAACCCTTGTATGAAGTCTTTTGGAAGAACATCTTGCTTGTTTGCTTCATTTACAAAAACCATCAATTGTGAAATGGCGGTATTAAAGCGAAGTCCTTCATAATCTTCTGTTACCTTTTTAACTGTCATATGGTAGAGACGATTGAAAGCGTCTGTTCCCTTTGTATCTTGAATAGCAGGATTCAACTTCTCTCCATCTTCAGCTAGAAGTAATCTCCATACACGATCCAAGAATCTGCGAGCTCCATCTAGACCCGTTGTACTCCATGCGATGGATGCATCAAGTGGTCCCATGAACATCTCATACAAACGCAGTGTATCTGCACCATGACTCGATACAATCTCATCAGGGTTAACCACGTTTCCTTTCGATTTACTCATCTTTTCATTATTTTCTCCAAGAATCATTCCTTGGTTGAAAAGTTTTTGGAAAGGCTCTTTTGTCGGAACGATACCAAGATCATACATAACCTTGTGCCAGAAACGAGCATAAAGTAGGTGCAACACAGCGTGCTCCGCTCCACCAATATAAATATCAACCGGAAGCCAATGCTTCAACTTTTCAGGAGATGCTAATTGCTCCTCGTTTTTCGGATCGATATAACGAAGATAGTACCAGCAGCTTCCTGCCCATTGAGGCATCGTATTCGTTTCACGACGTCCTTTCTTTCCTGTTTCAGGATCTACAACGTTTACCCACTCTTCTACGTTGGCAAGTGGAGATTCCCCTGTGCCAGAAGGTTTGATCTCTTTAACGACTGGTAGAAGAAGAGGAAGTTGATCTTCTGAAACCGTAGACATCGTGCCATCTTCCCAGTGAATAACCGGGATTGGTTCGCCCCAATAACGCTGACGTGAGAACAACCAGTCACGTAGACGGTATGTGATCTTCTTTTCACCTTTTTTGTTCTCAGAAAGCCACTCGTTCATGGCAGCAATCGCTTCCTCTTTTTGCATGCCATTTAGGAAATCTGAATTAACATGTTCGCCATCACCCGTGTAAGCTTCTTCTGCTACATTTCCGCCGGCAACTACTTCAGCGATCGGAAGTTCAAACTTAACTGCGAACTCGTGATCACGTTCATCGTGTGCAGGGACTGCCATGATCGCACCCGTTCCATAGCTTGCAAGTACATAGTCTGCAATCCAGATCGGAAGTTTTGCACCTGTTACAGGATGAATCGCATAAGCCCCTGTAAACACACCAGACTTTTCTTTTGCAAGTTCTGTACGTTCAAGGTCAGACTTTGTTTCTACTTGTCTTTGATAAGCCGTAACTGACTCTTTTTGGTCTTCTGTTACAATATCGTTTACTAGTTTATTTTCAGGAGCTAGCACTAAGTATGTTGCACCGAATAGTGTATCTGGTCGTGTTGTAAACACTGTGATCTTAGAAGAATGTCCATCAACATCAAAGTGTACTTCAGCGCCTTCCGAACGGCCGATCCAATTACGCTGCATGTCTTTCAAGCTTTCAGGCCAGTCTAGTTCATCTAGATCCTCTAACAGTCTGTCAGCGTATGCTGTAATTTTAAGCATCCATTGTCTCATAGGTTTACGAACAACAGGATGACCTCCGCGTTCACTCTTTCCATCAATAACTTCTTCGTTCGCAAGTACTGTTCCAAGCGCTTCACACCAGTTCACAGGCACTTCATCGACATACGCAAGACCTTTTTTATAAAGTTGGATAAAAATCCATTGTGTCCACTTGTAATAAGAAGGATCTGTTGTGTTTACTTCACGGTCCCAGTCATAAGAGAAACCAAGCTCTTTAATCTGTCTGCGGAACGTGTTGATGTTGGTTTCTGTAAATTCTGCTGGATCGTTTCCTGTATCAAGCGCATACTGTTCTGCTGGAAGACCAAATGCATCCCATCCCATCGGATGTAGTACATTGTATCCTTGCATACGCTTCATTCTAGAGAGAATATCTGTCGCCGTGTATCCTTCTGGGTGACCTACATGAAGGCCAGCTCCGGATGGGTATGGAAACATGTCTAGCGCGTAAAATTTCTTTTTATCATATTCTTCTTTTGTTTGGAACGTTTTGTTCTCATCCCAAAACGTCTGCCACTTTTTCTCAATTGTTTTGTGGTTATAATACATAACCGATCCTCCTTAAAAAACTGTACTTTAAAATACAAAAAACCTCCCGTCCCTAATAAACATTAGGGACGAAAGGTTAGTTAACAATTTAAACCTGCCGCGGTACCACCCTGATTAATGCAAAAATCGCATTCACTCGGAAACATACCTTAACGCGGCGAACGGCAAGCATTACTGGATTCACACTTGCAACTAAAGGGCGAGTTCAAAAAAGTCCGGGTTGACTTGCACCAGCCGTCAACTCTCTATCATTTCCATTCTTTTTTTACTATTCCCTATCATCGTTATTAAAAATTTAGATGCTAATTTGTATTTTATGAATAACTTCCTAAATTGTCAAGGTTGTTTAGAAGTATAATAGCCTATTTTTACCACTTTTAATCACGGGATATTTCGCTGTAAGCGGTATCTTGACAAACACCATGTCGCTGTTTAATGTAATGTTAACTGTTATTTTTTTTACGTTAACATTAAAAAAGGGGTGCAACAAACATGCATGAAAGTAACCAAAAACTGAAGATGTCACTCTACGCAGCGCTGATGGCAGGGATTACAGCGATTCTCGCCCAGCTGACGATTCCTCTCCCGTTAGTTCCGATCACAGGACAAACTTTAGCGATCGGGCTTTGCGCAACCATTCTTGGGCGTAAGTATGGTACTCTCGCTGTTATGATCTATGTCGCTATGGGAGCAATCGGTCTTCCTGTTTTCTCTGAGGCTAAAGGTGGATTCATGGTACTGATCGGTCCAACAGGAGGTTATATCGTTGGCTTTATCATCGCTGCTTATGTAACTGGTCTTATTCTAGAAAAGACAAGTTTTACTCTTCTGCCCGCTGTTGTTGCAAACATTGCGGGTATGGTGATCACACTTGTGTTCGGTGCCGTTCAATTAAAGTTCATTGCAGGCCTTAGCTGGGAACAAGCGATGAGTGGTGGTGTTATTCCTTTTTTACTTGTAGGGGTAATTAAAGCCATCTTAGCCGCAGTCCTTGGTGTTACGATCAGAAGAAGATTAATGTCGGCAAAACTGCTTCCAAAAGAAGAAACAAGAGCCGCTTAATTCATCAAAATATAAACAAAGAGACCGTGTTTATTTCATCACGGTCTTTTTGTTTTTCATCTAGACATTAAGATGCTTGTCGAGGAGCTTCAGTTTGCTGTATCGCATGGCGGCTCTTGCTGTATATGATTGTCAATATGAAAGCAAGTACCATCAGGCCAATAATCGTTTGAAACAATACAGAAATGTTAAAAATATCTGCGATCATTCCTCCAAACAATGGACCAAGCATCCTTCCGCCTGTGGCCGTTGAGTTTACGACCCCTTGATAGAATCCAGCTCTTCCTTCAGGAGCGAGTTCTGCAGCGATGGATGGAACACCTGGCCATACGAGCATCTCGCCTATGGTAAGAACGATCATCGCTACCATAAACCCACTAAAGTCTTTGGCATTTCCCACCATTACAAATGAAATAACAAATATACAATATCCGACCAAAATTTGAGATGTTGTAGAGTGCAGCCATTTTTTCAAGAAAAGGTTGACTACCGGCTGACCGAGAACGATTAACACACCATTAACGGTCCAAAGCAAACTGTACATTTTTAACGTTACTCCTAGTGATTGTGTATAAGCGGCGATCGTGGACTGCCATTGAACATAACCAATCCATGCCAACAGATACCCTCCACATAAAATCAATAATGCGATAAACGCTTCTTTGTTATGAATTCTTTTACGTTGAGAAAAAATGGTTTGCACAGAGGCTTCTTCTTTTTCATCTATGTCTTTGAAGCCGAACAACACGATAAGAAAAAATACGAAAGACAGAGTAGAACAACTGATGAAAGATAGTGTAAATGAATAGGAAGCTGCAAATCCACCAAGAGCAGCCCCGAGCGCCACTCCTACATTCTGTGCAATATAGATTCGGTTAAATGCCTTCCTTCCACCCTCTTTCCACATCGTACCTGCTAAAGCATACATAGATGGAAAAACGATTCCCATTCCAAATCCCATAAAAACAAGAAGTACACTGTACATCCAAAAATCATGAAACCAGATTAATAAGAAGGAAGTCGTAAATGAAATGGAGACTCCAAGCATTATCGTCTTGTAGCCTCCTAATTTATCAAACAGCAATCCTCCCGTTAAGTTGCCGATAATTCCAGCACCGGAATTCAACAGAAGAACAATTCCCGCTACGGTAAGTGACTTACCAAGGTGTTCATGTATAAAAATCGTATTGATCGGCCACAAAAAACTTGAGCCCGTCACATTAAGTGCCATTCCAATAATAAGCAGCCATACTTTCCCTGGCATAAATATCCCCCACTTGCTAACTAAGATGTCATAAACCACTCTGTATTTTATTCCTTTTTCCTGCACTTTACAATTTGAAAGTACTGACAACTCCCTTTGCCGCTCAACGTGCGAACATGCTACAATGTCATATGGTGCTCATCACCGTATGAAGGAGTGAGAAAGATGACACACCTTATGGAAAGACCAGATTATTTTGGAGAAAAAAGATATTACACATGGAATCAGCATTTAAAGTCCCATTTTGGAGAAAAAATTATTAAAGTGCCACTAGATGGAGGATTCGATTGTCCAAATCGTGATGGAAAAGCGGCATTCGGAGGATGTACCTTCTGCTCTCAAAGTGGCTCAGGAGATTTTGCAGGAAACCGCCGTGACGATATCATCACACAATTTCACACCGTAAAAGAACAAATGCATTCAAAGTGGAAAAAAGGAAAGTATATCGCCTATTTCCAAGCTTTTACGAACACTTATGCTCCTGTTGAGCAACTAAAAGAGCTGTATGAAACGGTACTTGAACAAGAAGGTGTCGTTGGACTTTCCATTGCTACGAGACCTGACTGTTTACCAGATGATGTGGTCGAATATCTTGCTGACTTAAATCAACGAACGTACCTTTGGGTCGAGTTAGGACTTCAGACTGTGCATGAACGAACAGCTCTGCTCATTAACAGAGCCCATGATTACCCAACATATGTAGAAGGGGTAGAAAAACTTCGGAAACATAACATTAGAGTGTGTTCACACATCATTAACGGATTACCGTTAGAAACTCCTGAGATGATGATGGAAACAGCAAGAGAAGTTGCAAAGCTAGATGTTCAAGGTATAAAAATCCACTTGCTTCATCTTCTAAAAAAGACACCTATGGTCAAACAATATGAACAAGGTATGTTAGAGTTTCTTGATTTTGAAACATATGTGAAATTAGTTTGTGACCAACTAGAGATTCTTCCTCCACAAATGATGATTCATCGACTAACTGGAGACGGACCATCTGATCTTTTAGTCGGGCCGATGTGGAGTTTAAATAAATGGAAAGTATTAAATGCGATTGAAAGTGAACTTAAAAACAGAAATAGTTATCAAGGTAAATTTTTTAATACGTCAGAGGTGAAGACACGATGAAATTAGAAGGCGTATTGCCATTTGCCAGAACGCTTCTTCGTTCTTTTTGTGAAGAAGGTGATATCGTAATCGACGCCACATGCGGAAACGGAAACGACACGTTGTATCTCTCCAAACTTGTTGGTAAAAATGGTCATGTCTTTGCTTTTGACGTACAAGAACAAGCCATTGCCAACTCAAAACAGCGCTTGATCGATCAACAAGCTGATGGAAACGTTACTTTTTATCATGCCTCGCATGATACCGTACTGACAAAGTTACCAAGTGAATTTAAGTCAAAGATCTCTGCTGCCATATTCAACTTAGGATATCTTCCTGGCAGCGATAAGTCCATCACTACAACAGGAGAGTCTACGATCAATGCGATCGAACAGCTTCTTCAGTTATTGAAACCAGAAGGTGTTATCATACTGGTGATTTATCATGGACATGAAGAAGGTAAGCTTGAAAAGGAAAGTGTAATGAACTATGTTACACAGCTGGATCAAAAACAGGCTCATGTTTTACAATATGAATTTATCAATCAAAAAAACGACCCGCCTTTTATAGTCGCAATCGAAAAAAGAGGCTGAATCCAACTAATGAAAGTTGATTCAGCCTTTTTTTAGGATACAGATATGGTCGTTACATATACACGCCGGGGTATTATGTTAATCAATCCAGAAATTTGAGCACGCAATCCAAAAATTTGGGCTGTTTATCCACGAGATTTGCCTCTCAATCCAAAAGTTTTTGTCTTTTATCCACGAGTTTACATTCCTCGACAAATTGCGCACTCGCTACTACCTTCACATACCCCTCTCCTTAAAGCGAAGCATCCTGAAACGGCAATCAACCTCTTCCAAGTGCAACAACTATGAGAGAGAAGGTTTTAATCTTTGATATAATTTACGGTTCACATAAAAGAAATAACTCGTCGCGCCTCCCACTTTAACGAGCTTTGCAGCCATCTTTTTAATTCCAGGGCTCTCAGACACTTTTCGATCTGCAAGATAGATCCCTAAAAGACCTCTTTGGATCAAGCGGTGAAACCTTGAGTTAGGCAGATTGTCACAGCTTTTCTCTGCTCTTTCTGCAAAGTATACCATTCGTTCAAGCATGTGCTGATCATTCTTATAATACGTACAAAAGTTTAGATCGCCCTCCAACTTGTCCTCATTTTGATCAATAAAATAATCTAAAAGAATATGAAGACCTTGCAGCCATGGAAAGTATCCCTTCTTTATCGTTTCAGCAGATTCTTTCGTGAAATTCCCTTGAAATGCGTAGCTGACTAAACAAAAGATACCAAGTGTTGAACCTGCACAAGCTGAGAATTCGTACCAGGTAATATCTGGTAGAACGGATTGATACTCTCCGAACCAACTGATTAACCGAGGCTCTCTCTCTTGAACAATGACATGTTTATGTACCTGTAGGTCACCATAAATCGAAGCTAGTCCGATGAGTTCACTTGCGATATTTGGATAAGCTTTCATCTCAGATAATACGTTTTGACATGTGTAGACAAGTTCGTTTAAATAACCACCATCGTCCTGCTCTTCCCTATAACGATAATAATTGGTTGGGACAGCACCAGGAGACAGAGCATGAAACATACTTTCATGAAGGGCTCGGAAATCTTTTTCATTCAGTGACGTGCTTCTGTCACAAAGATTATCTAAATAGTCGCTGATCGTTTGGTACGCCACCACAAACTCGATGGCTTTTTTTCGATGATTACCAGCTAGCAGTGTTAGGATCGCTCCTCCTTCACAATGAAACATCTTATCAGAAATGCTGCTAACTGCCTGTTTTCTCAATTCTGGGTTAGGAATCTTTTCAGCTCTATCATGCCAGTCCTTAAGAAGATGACTGACAGCCGGAAAAATATGCGTATAAACGGAATACATCAATCCCCACGGGTGAACCGGAACTTTGTTCATAAGATGGCTCCTTTTGTTTATTTCTTCCTTACCTTTTTCCTTAATGTACTTCACTATGCAAAAATAAAAATTTTTTCACATAATTAAATACATGATCTCTTTCAGGCTCGTTTAATACTTCATGATAAAGTGACGGGAATTCTTTATACCATTTTTCTTCAATCCCTATAGTGTTAAACCATTGTTTCACTTTTAATTTGTCTACGATTCGGTCATCACCTGCTTGCACGACCATTAAAGGTACATTTGGAAAATCATGATGATGATCAAAAGCAAGCTTAATCGAACCGATCAACTCGCGGTACCACCTGACAGAAACTTTTTTAACGATTAACTTATCCTCTCGGTCACGAATGCGAATCTCTTCGTTCCTAGTAGCACTTCCTTCAGGTATGTTAGTTGCTAACCTTACACTCGGAGCGAGTTTGTTTAAAAGGACAGAAACCGCTTCTTTGCCTTTTGATGGGTATTGGACTAATCCTAAACAAGGAGAAGATAAGATAACCGCTTTTATGTTAAGTTGTTTTTCCATTAACGTTCTTATCACAGCTAATCCACCCATGCTATGCCCTAAGATAAATACAGGAAAACCTAGTTTTTCTGCTTCTAGGTACCATTGTTCGATCGTTAATATATAATCATCGAACGCTTCTATATGTCCTCTTCTTCTTGTTGACGTGCCTTGACCTGGTAGATCACCTGAAACACAATGATAGCCGGCTTCATTTAATTGCTTGATCACCCAATCATACCTGCCGTGATGTTCATTTGCTCCATGCACAACAACGACCGTTCCAATCGCATTTCTTTTCGTTTTCCACGTCCACATTTCTCCACCTTCTCTATTCATAAGACTTGGTGATTTGCTACACTGTAGTTAGATAAATAATTGATAATAGGAGTGTGTAACCATGATCTACCCATTTGGAGACAAACAACCTAAAATTTCAGAAACTGCCTTTATTGCAGATTATGTTACCATTACGGGTGACGTTCAGATTGGTGAATATTCTTCCATCTGGTTTAATTCATCCATACGCGGAGATGTTTCGCCCACGATTATCGGAAACTATGTAAATGTTCAAGATAATTCGGTTCTTCATCAGAGTCCAAACCGCCCTCTGCATTTAAAAGACGGCGTTACTATTGGTCATAGTGTTATTTTACATAGTTGTATCATTGAAGAGAACGCATTGATCGGCATGGGTTCTCTTATATTAGATGGAGCTCACATCGGAGAGGGAGCTTTTATAGGTGCAGGAAGTCTTGTTCCTCCTGGAAAAAAGATACCACCTAACACCTTAGCTTTCGGTCGACCAGCTAAGGTAATCAGAGAGTTAACAGAAGAAGATATTACGGACATGAACCGAATCCGCCGTGAATATTACGAGAAAGGACAGTATTATAAATCTCTACAACCTAAACGTTAAATTCGATTAGGTTACCATCAGGATCACTCACAAAAACTTGGTGCCACTCTGTTTTGTTAGTTGGCTTGTTCACATAAGGGATGTTATGTACGTCTAATATTTTTAATAATTTGTCCATATCCTTAACCCTTACGGCAAAATGACCATCTCTGCTATCGATCTCAGTAGTATTTCGCCTAGCCTTACCATCCGGATGAACGATTAAATGAAGCTGCGTGTCACCAATATCATACCAAACGCCCGGAAAATCAAATTGCGGGCGTTTTTTATTTTGTTTGAAACCAAGAATTCCCTCATAAAAATACAATGACTCTTTTAAATTGGTTACGAGTAAGGATACATGATGTATGCCTGCATACATGTATGTCCACCTCTTTCTCTTTATGTTTGCCCATAATTTTATCATAGAAATAAATAATTGGAGACGAAATCGTACTGAAACTCCTCCCCTTTTGAATACTAATAATAAAAGTTAACCAATGAAAGGAAGTTGTATCATGAGTTCTTCTAATCAAAAGTCTTATGTTCCTTATCATAGCCCTTACGATCCGTGTCCTCCGATCGGAAAGAAATATTACTCTACTCCTCCAAATCTATATATGGGATTTCAACCTTATAATCTTCCACAATACTCACCAAAAGAAGCCCTACAAAAAGGTACACTATGGCCCGCATTCTATGATTATTATGAAAATCCTTATGAAAGAAGGAGGTAATTCTCGTGCCATCAACCTTACCTGAAGAATTCTATCAGTGGATGGAAGAGCTTCAAGCAGTTGATTTTGTTCTTGTGGAACTTACTTTATATCTTGACACACACCCACAGGATCAATCTGCAGTCCAACAATTTAATCAGTTTGCAAAACAAAGAAAACAAATCAAGAGAGCCATTGAGTCAAAATACGGCCCACTCCAGCAATACGGAAACAGTTATTCAGGCATGCCATGGAACTGGAGTGATGGACCATGGCCATGGCAGGTATAAAGAGAAAGGAGGTTCATTTTAAATGTGGGTATATGAAAAAAAACTGCAATATCCAGTGAAAGTAACGTCCTGTAATCCTACACTCGCTAAATATTTAATCGAACAATACGGAGGTGCTGATGGAGAACTCGCAGCAGCTCTTCGGTATTTAAATCAGCGTTATACGATTCCAGATAAAGTGATAGGTCTACTTACGGATATAGGTACAGAAGAATTCGCTCATCTTGAGATGATCGCAACCATGATCTACAAGCTGACAAAAGACGCCACACCCGAGCAATTAAAAGCTGCTGGCATCGCAGATCATTATGTCAACCACGATAGCGCCTTATTCTACCATAATGCAGCCGGTGTACCGTTTACTGCAAGCTACATAGCTGCAAAAGGTGATCCGATCGCTGATTTATATGAAGATATCGCAGCGGAAGAAAAAGCACGTGCAACTTACCAGTGGATTATTAATATGTCAGACGATCCTGATCTTAATGACTCTCTCCGTTTCCTAAGAGAAAGAGAGATTATTCATTCTCAAAGATTCCGGGAGGCAGTTGAAATCTTAAAAGAAGAACGTGATAGAAAAATATTTTTCTAGCCATTCTGCTCTTGCAGGATGGTTTTTTTATAATAATTTCATACTGTCTTCATGTTCTCCTTACAATTGTATTTTATTATGATAATAACCAATAAAAAGCATGATAAGGGGGATATTCATGGCAAAAGTAATGAATTGGCTTTATGAAAAAGAGTGTACATTCTTCAGGCTTATTAATGGAAGACTGCACAGGAACTCAATGGATCATTTCTTTCACTTGTGGACACATCTTGGTGGTGCAACAGCTACCATCTCAACGAGTATTCTGCTGCTGTTGTTTCTCCCTATGCACTTAAAGTCTTGGGGGATCGTTTGTATGCTGTCCTTATTGATCAGCCACATTCCTGTTGCGATCTCTAAAAAAATGTATCCAAGAAAGAGACCTTATTTAAGTCTTCCAGACACGAACATCGGCGATAACCCGCTAAAAGATCATTCATTTCCGTCGGGTCATACAACAGCTGTATTTTCAATCGTCACACCGTTGATACTATTGAATCCCTTTATAGGTATATTTTTATTGATTGCTGCCCTTTTAGTAGCCATATCTCGAATGTATTTAGGTCTTCACTATCCATCTGATGTACTTGCAGGGATGATTCTCGGCATCAGTTCCAGCTTCTTTTCTTTATTTTTAGTAAAAAGCTTTATCTTGCCTTACTTTTTTTAAAAAGGAGATGAAGAAATGAAGCTTGCTCTTTTTTCTGATACGTTCCATCCACAAATTAACGGAGTTGCTCGTACGTTAAAAAGATATACGAGTTACCTAGAAACCAATGGAGTTGAATATAAAGTTATCATGCCTTCTTTTGAAGAGCATCAAGAAACAGAATGCAAACAATATTATGCGATGAAAAGCCTGCCACTCTTTCTATATCCAGAGTGCAGGCTTGCCATACCGCAATTTAAAGCCTTGAACGAAGAACTCAGTAAATTCAACCCTGACCTCCTTCATATAGCTACCCCTTTTAATATTGGCTTGTTTGGGATGCGATACGGTAAAAAGGAAAACATTCCTATGGTCGGCTCCTATCATACACATTTTGACCGCTACCTTGCTTACTACCATCTAGATTTCTTATCCCCCTTGCTCTGGCGTTATCTGCAATGGTTTCATAAACCTTTTGAAAAAATCTTTGTCCCAAGTGAAGAAACACGGAAGATTTTGTACACAAAAAACTTTAATAATATTGAAATATGGTCTAGAGGAGTTGACTGTATGATGTTTACACCTCAAAAGCGTGATTACTATGTCCGTGAAAAATATAATATTACACAGAAGTATACCTTCTTGTTCGTGGGAAGATTAGCACCTGAAAAGGACCTAAACATCCTTAAAGAAGTGATAGATCAAATGCCACGTTCTTTCAGCGAGAACGTTCATTGGCTGATTGTGGGTGATGGACCAAGTCGACGTGATGTTGAACAGTGGGAATCAGAATATAACAATGTCACCTGTGCAGGTTATCTTTCTGGAGAGGACTTAGCGCGAGTTTATGCTTCATCAGATCTATTCGTTTTCCCTTCTTCTACAGAGACGTTCGGCAATGTTGTTCTAGAAGCCTCTGCATCTGGGTTGCCTGCTATCGTGTCTGATTCTGGCGGAGTAGCTGAAATTGTTCAAGACGGTGTAACGGGTAGAATCTGTAAAGCTAGAGAAGCTGACTCATTCATACAAAATATCGTTTCTATTATGGAAGATCCTATGCTCTTAAGTTCTATGAAACGAAAAGCAAGAAATTATGCGATGACTCAATCATGGTCAGCTATCTTTGGGAAGCTTTTAATGCAGTATGAAGAAGTTATTTATATGAAAAGTAAAAATAAAACGATCATTGCCTAATTTTTGGATCCCTCTGTTGAACATTCTCGTTTCAGATGTTTACCAGAGGGATGCACAAGCATTTTATACGAGGTAATCACAATTTTATCCGTAGATAATGTACATTTATCCGTAAAACTAACGATTAATTCCGTAGATAAAATTTTTTATCCGATTTTCGACAATCTATCCCTTAAACTAATAGAACACTAAAAAAACCAGACTCCCAAAAAGGAAGTCTGGCTTAACATATCATTAAATGTTGGCTTGTTTCTTAAGGTCTGCAGCTTTATCAGTATTCTCCCAAGGAAGGTTGATGTCTGTACGTCCGAAGTGGCCGTAAGCAGCAGTTTGCTTGTAGATCGGACGGCGAAGATCAAGCATCTTGATGATTCCAGCCGGACGAAGGTCGAAGTTATTGCGAACTAGTTCTACAAGAACTTCTTCAGAAACTTTACCTGTTTCAAACGTATTTACAGCGATTGATACCGGTTGAGCAACACCGATTGCATATGCAAGCTGAACTTCAACTTTGTCAGCAAGACCAGATGCTACGATGTTCTTCGCAACATAACGAGCAGCGTATGCAGCAGAACGGTCAACTTTTGTAGCATCCTTACCAGAGAATGCACCGCCACCGTGACGAGCATATCCACCGTAAGTATCAACGATGATTTTACGACCAGTAAGACCAGCATCCCCTTGAGGTCCACCAATTACGAAACGGCCCGTTGGGTTGATGAAGTATTTTGTGTTCTCGTCGATCAATTCAGCAGGAACAACAGGCTTGATTACTTTTTCTTTAACATCTTTTTGAATTTCTTCAAGCGTGTTCTCAGGATGATGTTGAGTAGAAATTACGATTGTGTCGATGCGAACAGGCTTATCGTTCTCATCGTATTCAACCGTTACTTGAGTCTTTCCATCTGGACGTAAGTATGGAATCTCTTCAGTCTTACGAACCTCTGTAAGACGACGAGATAATTTATGAGCGAGTGAGATTGGAAGAGGCATAAGCTCTTCAGTTTCGTTACAAGCAAATCCGAACATTAGACCTTGGTCACCTGCACCGATCGCTTCAATTTCAGCATCTGTCATAGAACCTTCTCTTGCTTCAAGAGCTTGGTCAACACCCATCGCAATATCAGCAGATTGCTCATCGATAGAAGTTAATACTGCACATGTTTCTGAATCAAAACCATATTTTGCACGGTCATAACCGATTTCTTTAATTGTCTCACGAACAACTTTTGGGATATCTACATAAGTAGAAGTTGTGATCTCACCTGCAACAAGTACAAGACCTGTAGTAACAGAAGTTTCACAAGCTACACGAGCATTTGCATCATGTGTTAGGATTTCATCTAGAATCGCATCTGAGATTTGGTCACAGATTTTATCTGGATGGCCTTCTGTAACGGATTCTGATGTAAATAAACGACGACTAACTTTTTTGGACAAGTTAATATCCTCCCTTTAACTGCTTTCAGTATGATACGGTACTTTATTCTTATCTATTTTACACAGTTTATGTTCTTAACCTGAAAAAGGCATAAAAAAAGCCCTTCCCTGTTTCACATACATTCACGAGGGAAAAGGTTTCTAAAACCATAATGCCTTCAACCTCTTATTGTCCAAGGTTATTTTCACCTTGCAGGTTAGCACCTTTTCATTTCCAGTGACGTTATGTTTGCCACTTTCATGTCGGTTGCTGGGTTTCATAGGGCCTGTCCCTCCACCTACTCAGAATAAGAGTAGCCGTTCTCGAAATATGATAGCGTAATGATCACTCTCTGTCAATAGAAAACCCTATGAATAGCCATAAGTTTGGAGTATTATATTCTATAGAATGAAAGCGTTTTAAATAAGATGGATAATTTATATAATTTTGTACTTTTTTTAGGAAGTAAGAACTTTTTTGATACACTTTCATAAAATAGTATACATTATTTAATTAAATGTGTTATACTAATTTTCGAATATATCACTCTAGGATAAAGGATGGTACTGTCTCATATGAATACTTTGGAATTTACGACAACCTTAAACGATCTTGTGACCCGTGAAACAACTCACCAGAACTTACCTGTTCCGGTTTTAGTAGAAAAATCTCTTCAGCGCAACGAGGGCATCCTTACATCCACAGGAGCACTTCAAGCTACAACGGGGAAATATACAGGCCGTTCCCCTGAGGATAAATTTATCGTTGAAGATGCTTCTATTAAAGATTCAATCGATTGGGGAAAGGTAAATAAGCCATTTTCACCCGAAAACTTTGATAAATTATACAAAAAAGTCCTTCAATACTTAGGGAATAAAGAAGAATTATTCGTATTTAAAGGGTTTGCTGGAGCAGACCGCGAGTATCGCCTTCCTATCCAAGTCGTTAATGAGTATGCATGGCATAACCTTTTTGCTCACCAAATGTTTGTGCGCCCGAACCACGATGAGCTAGTTTCTCATGATTCTCAATTCACAGTGATTTCAGCACCAGGATTCCAAGCTAATCCTGCTGAAGATGGAACAAACTCTGAAACGTTTATTATCGTTTCTTTTGAAAAGAAAATTGTTCTGATCGGTGGTACTGAATATGCAGGTGAAATAAAAAAATCTGTATTCTCTGTCATGAACTACGTTCTTCCTGAAAAAGGCATTCTATCTATGCACTGTTCAGCAAATGTAGGGAGTGAAGGAGATGTTGCCTTATTCTTTGGGTTATCTGGGACTGGAAAAACGACTTTATCAGCTGATGCAAATCGTCGTTTGATCGGTGATGATGAGCATGGTTGGGCTAATACAGGAGTCTTCAACATTGAAGGCGGATGTTATGCAAAAACAATCGATCTTTCGAAAGAAAAAGAACCACAAATCTGGAACGCAATCCGTTTTGGAAGCGTTCTAGAGAACGTCATGATTGATCCAGTTACTAGAGAAGCAGATTACAAAGATTCTTCACTCACAGAAAACACACGTGCTGCTTATCCAGTTGATGCTATTCCAAATATTATTCAACCAAGTGTAGCAGGACATCCGAACACAATCATCTTCTTAACAGCTGATGCATTCGGTGTTCTGCCTCCAATCAGCAAACTGACTAAAGAACAAGCGATGTACCATTTCTTATCAGGATACACAAGCAAACTTGCAGGAACAGAAAGAGGCGTAACATCACCACAGGCTACGTTCTCAACTTGTTTCGGTGCACCATTCTTGCCACTACCTGCTACCGTTTATGCTGAGATGCTTGGAAAGAAAATCGATCAGCACAACGTTCAGGTTTATCTTGTTAATACAGGATGGTCTGGTGGAGAATATGGCATCGGAAGTCGTATGAATCTAGGTCACACTCGCGCTATGGTGCAAGCTGCTCTAGAAGGTGAACTGGCTTCTGTTGAAACAGTCGTAGATCCTATATTTGGACTTCATATTCCAACACACTGCCCTGGTGTACCAGATCAAGTGCTTCAACCGAAGAAAACGTGGCATGATCAAGACGCTTATGACGTTAAAGCAAAAGAGCTTGCTGGCCAATTTAAAGCAAACTTTGAAAAATTCAAATCTGTTTCAACTGAGATCTCTCAAGCTGGACCCCTTGTTTAATACTCTACTTAAAACCCTTCCATTCTAGCAATGGAAGGGTTTTTGGTTTTGTCGAAATCTTACTATCACAACTAGCTAACATGTTTGGTGTTAAAACGAAAATATAAAAGGAGCTGAAATCTTACTCAGCTCCTTTTCCATGTCCTTTCATCCATTCACACAAAGCATATGTAATCTTTCGGTTCTCTTTTGGCGGAAAATAATGTGTGTATTCTGGATAGATCCATGTTTCACAAGGTTTTCCGAGCTCCTTTAGTCTTGATTCAATCTTAAGTGTATGCTCTACACTTACATTTTCATCCTTCATGCCATGAATGCAAAGTAATGGTGTATCTAATTCCTCACAATAATTAAGCGGGGATCTCCATTCAAATTCTTCAGGATATTTCTCTGGAGTTCCTCCGATTACTCTCTTCATCATCCTCCGCAGATCTTCTCTCTCATCATACGTGATCGCCATGTCAGTCACACCACCCCATGTTACGACAGAACGAATTTCGGGATATTTCATAGCTGTAAATAATGCCATCGGACCACCACGAGAAAAACCAAATACATGAATGTCTTCTGGATCCACTTTAGGAAACTGCTTCAATACCTCAAAAGCAGCAAAAGCATCTGTTCGATCCTCTCCAGCAAAATCTTCGTTGCCCTCTCCCCCCTGATTTCCACGATAATAGGGAGCCATCACAACAAAACCTTGTGAAGCAAACTGAATGATCCTAGCAATTCTCACCATTCCAACAGACTTGATCCCGCCTCTAAGATAAAGAAAACCTGGAAAAGGTCCTTTTCCTTCTGGTAAAGCGGCTAGTCCTTTTATTTTTAATCCATCATTTAAATACGTGACCACATACAAGCGAATGGTAGGATGCGGAGAAGGAAATCGCTGCCACTCTATCATCTTTGCTTTTTTCATTCCTACACTCCTTTATTTTTGTGGGCAAACACACATTTGCACCAATCACATACATTATTACATAAAAGTCATGACTTCATCCCTATGTGCAGGAGGATCCAATATGAAATATTTCAAAAGAAAACTAATGATACTTTTCACTTGTTTACTAGCTTTCTCCATGCTTTTGGCAGGGTGCAATACCTCTAGCCCTAAAAAAGAAAAAGTCAGAATTGCTGAAGTAACACGATCTATTTTTTACGCTCCACAATATGTTGCCATAGAGAAAGGCTTTTTTAAAGAAGAAGGTTTAGATGTTGAGCTGACTACCACCTGGGGCGGCGATAAAACGATGACAGCTTTGTTGTCTGATGGCGCAGAAGTAGCACTTGTTGGTTCAGAAACAACCATCTATGTACATGCACAAGAGTCAACAGATCCTGTTATTAACTTTGCACAGCTTACACAGACAGATGGTACTTTCTTAGTGGCAAGAAAAAAGCCGGAATTCTTTTCATGGGATCAGCTTAAAGGCAGTACTTTCTTAGGCCAGCGTAAAGGCGGTATGCCGCAAATGGCAGGTGAGTTTGGCATAAAGAAACACGGAATTGATCCTAAGAACGATCTAACGATGATTCAAAACATTGATTTCGCAAACATTGCAAATGCGTTTGCATCTGGAACAGGAGATTATGTTCAATTATTCGAGCCTCAAGCAAGTCTATTTGAACAAGAAGGAATCGGACACATTGTTGCTTCTTTCGGAACTGAGTCTGGGAAGATTCCTTATACGACCTTTATGGCGAAACAGAGCTATATAAAAGAAAACAAAGAAACATTAGACAAATTTACAAGAGGCTTATACAAAGCGCAGTTATGGGTGGAGAACCACTCTGCAAAAGAGATCGCAAAAGTTATCGCACCTTATTTTGAAGATACCCCTGTAGAACTTATTGAAACCGTTGTAGATCGTTACAAAAGTCAACACAGTTTCGCTCTTAACCCAATTCTAGATGAAGAAGAGTGGAACAACTTACAAACGATTATGGACGAAGCGGGCGAACTCCCGAAGAAAGTGGATTATCATATTCTTGTTAATACTTCAATAGCAAAGAAAGCCATTAAGTAAAAGCAAAGCCTCTATTTACAGAATCAGCTATCAAAATGAGCTTCTTGTTTCCTTTATTACACAAGAAGCTTTACCGCTGGTTTGTTGGAAGTCTAAATACAAAGTCAGGAGGGATCGTCGTGGCTTTATTACAACTAAAATCTGTCGGGCAAACTTACTTTTCAAGAACATCTGCCACAACGGCCTTAGAAGATATCTCGCTTTCTGTACAAGAAGGCGAGTTTATATCCTTACTAGGACCAAGCGGGTGTGGTAAATCTACACTTCTATCTATGATCGCTGGTCTACTCACTCCAACGGTCGGATCAGTTACGGTAAATAATCAACCGGTTACTTCTCCGCATCCAAAGATCGGTTACATGCTCCAGCAAGACTACCTGTTTCCTTGGAAAACGATTCAAGAAAATATCACGCTTGGTTTGAAACTGAGAAATCAACATTCATTTGAGAACGTTCAAGCAGCAGTAAAACTTCTCAAAGAGATCGGATTAGATCAAACATTAACAAAATATCCTTCAGAGCTTTCTGGAGGAATGAGACAGAGAGTGGCGCTCGTTCGAACACTCGCCACACAGCCTAAGATTCTCTTACTCGATGAACCTTTCTCAGCACTTGATTACCAAACGAAGCTTAAGCTTGAAGATCTCGTATCCTCTACTCTAAAAGAACATGGTAAAACAGCTATCTTAGTTACACATGATATTGGTGAGGCCATCGCGATGAGCGATACCGTTATCTTGCTATCAACAAATCCCGGACGTATTTTCAGGACATTTAAGATGCCAGAATCATTAAGGACACTCCCTCCCTTTGAAGCTCGGCAGCATCCAGACTTTTCTGCAACCTTTCAGCAAATATGGGAGGAGTTGGAGCACATTGAACAAAACGATAAAGAGTAAGATACACCAAGAGTATCTGGAATCGATAAAAAAAGAGAATCGAAATATCCGCCTTGTTCAACTTTTTATCTTTATCAGCTTTTTCTTGCTATGGGAAATTTCATCTTTACGAGGATGGATCAACCCTTTACTTTTTAGTTCACCAACGAAGATTGGGTCTCTTTTTATTGAAAAGATTGGTGATGGCTCACTTTATATTCATGTTATTTTCACTCTAGGTGAGACTGTATTAGGCTTTATCTTAGGTACGGTGCTAGGCACTTTACTCGCTGCTCTGCTTTGGTGGTCACCTTTTTTATCTAAAGTTCTCGATCCCTATCTTGTTGTTCTAAACGCCATGCCTAAAGTAGCGTTAGGGCCAATCTTAATCGTGGCAATTGGGCCGAACTTTGGTTCGATCATTGCTATGGGGATTCTAATATCGATCATCATTACGACCCTTGTGGTGTATACGGCGTTTAAAAATGTGGATGTCAACTATATCAAAGTAGTTCGATCTTTTGGAGGAAATAAAAAACAGTGCTTTAAGGAGGTTATCCTTCCAGCCTGTTTTCCGAATATCATCTCGTCTTTAAAAGTAAATGTGGGGTTGTCATGGGTAGGTGTCATCGTAGGCGAGTTCCTTGTTTCCAAACAAGGATTAGGGTACATGATCATCTACGGATTTCAAGTCTTCAACTTCACACTCGTGCTTATGAGCCTCTTGATCATAGCGGTTATGGCTACCGTCATGTATCAAGGAGTCGAATGGCTAGAAAGAAAACTTATTAAACACCGTATATGAATTAATCTAGGCCAGGGAATGCTTAAGGGCGTATTTCATACTCTCTTTTAGCACCTGGTCTTTCATCATAAAGCTGAACGCCTTATCCGTGGATACATCTTCAGGCAACTCACTCATTAAGACAGGTCCATTCGTTTCAAAATAACGATGCTTTAAAAGGATCTTATCCACAGTAGCTACATAAATATTCTTAATAATCTTTCCGCCTTTTCCATCGACGAAGTATTGACCAATATATTTTAAATCTGATACTCTTCCACCCGTTTCTTCAAAAACTTCACGAATGGCTGCTTCATCTGCTGTTTCTCCTGGTTCTACCTTTCCACCAGGAAATTCAATGCCACGTCTCGGGTGTTCTGTCAGCAACCATTGATCTTTAAATTTACACAAACACCACACATGTTTAGGTGTATCCGAAAAGGGGTGTTCTGAAAATGACAATTGTACAGTGTTGTTATAAAAATCTTTAAACGTAATTATATCCATCACACTACTCCATCTCGACTGTTTCCTTTATTGTAAAGTTCACAACATTTAAAGTCCATTTGTTTTAATTGCAACTCTCTAACATACGCTCTCTTTAGAGCGATCAACTCATCTCTATTTATTATGTAACAACCCTCGTCTATTCAATCTAATCGTAAAAAAACATGGGTGGTGAAACCCATGTTTAATCAACAGATGCAAATGTAATAATCCATTTTCCATTAAGGTATTCATATCCAAGAGTAATCTTATAGGAGCCATAAAGATCAGACTCGTTTTTTTGATGAACTCTATAAGAATGATCTGAAAGCTGTTTGATAATAACAGGTTCGCTTTCTTCTAACCATGGTGGAAGCTCAGTTGGGATGATATATAGGGAACTTTCTCGTTCCTCAAACAAACCATCTGTATAATAAGCAGCTAGATTTTTAGACACAAATTTCGTTAAGTATGTCATATATTCTTCTTTATTAGAATAATTTAAAACCCTATAGTTTTCATCCGTTTCTTGCTTTAGTGCTTCAATAAAAAGATTCGCCTGTTTCTTCGCGAGATCCTCCGTAAATTCAGGTACAGCTTGCTTTTCTTTCTTTTCTTCAGCCGTCACTGGCTGAGTGATGATCTTGTCCGAGGCTCCGGACTTCTCTTTAACGTTTTCTGGAATGTTAGGGACAATGATGAATGATAGCATAACAGCCAAACATAGTGCTAGAAAAGCTTTCATGACATTTCACCGCCTGACATTGTTTTCTTACTATAATCTATTCACTGATTTCTAAATTCTAAACCCTTTTTAATGAAACGACGAAAGGGCTTCCACTAGTTACATATTCTTCAGCTTAACTTGCTCTTTTGTATTTTTTACCTTTCTTGCCGATCTCATACAATCCTGTTGCGGCTAAGCCAGCTATTCCTCCAGACCATAAACGTAGTTCTACATTCATCTCCGTAACAGGAGCAGCTAACCATCCAATGATCAATCCCATAAAAAAACTAATAATGGGTATATATTTTTTCGGAATCGGGAAAGTACGTTTTAAGAGCTCCATCATCGCTGTTACCAAAGGAGCTAATAGTGATGAAAACATGAGTACTTGCTCCAACAGGACCACCCCCCCTTTTTTCATAAGCACGACCTTCCTTTAGTAAATTAAAGATTCAAGCTTCATAACTTATTTCCTGCCAAAATAAAAAATTACTTTTTGTCCCATGCGTCATATATCAGATTGCATAAAATAAAGTGCCATGATTTTTTTCGGTTATTTTATTGAAATGAGTCAATACTATTGGTAATGAAAGGCAAGACAGGAGTGAGTTTTATGGTAAAAGGTGACGATCTTTTTTTAATACGCTTAGAAGCAAACGAAATTTCCTGGTGGGAGTATGCTAGAAATGTTTCACCAGTTTCCAGACCAAAGCAATATCTAACATATTGGTCATTTTTAAAAAATAGAGGTAAGTTACCTAGGCGGTTAGTTAAAGAAGCAGAATGGCGTATGGAAGCTAGAAGAAAAGGCTTGTTAGATACATGATACTTAACGTAAAAAGCAAAAGACCCTGAGAAAGGGCCTTTTGCTTTATTTTTAATTATGTAATTTTTTTAAAAGGCTGTTCAATCTTCTTACTTTTGATTCTTGATCTGGCTTGAGCTCGTACTCTAAGTCCTTTAGCTCAGAATCAACAACTTCATATGCGTAGCCTTGACTAAGTAATGCTTCAATTAACAATTCTTTCTCTTCATCAGTAAGATTTACTTTCGCGTTAGAATTCAATTGTTAATCCCCCTCTCGTGTATGCATCCATTATAACGTGAGGGTTTTAAGATTATCCTTACTAAAAAATTGGAAATTTTAAATTTCCATACTTAACTTGTAATAAACACCCAGGCAATTGCACCTAAAATAATTAAAATATTTGTAAATACATCTACGATTCTGCTATCTTTCTTCAGCTTGTTTCCAGTGAAAAACAGTAAAAGCCCGATAAAAAAAATCGTTGCTAAATAAAATCCAATCGCTGACCATGAAAAAAATAATAAGTGCTGATCCAATGATATCCCCCCTAAATGATTTCATAAATCGAAGGATAATTTCGTAAGGTAGCTGGCTGGCATAAATAAATGAAGCCCCTATAGCTTTGCGTCCTCACTTTTCAATGAGTTTGCCTTTATCAAACGATTTATGGCAGTCTGTCTTCACGATTGTATATTAAAATTACGAGACGTTCTTCCTATTTTCTAGGTATATTATATCAGAAAATAGTTAAGGAGGCTTATTATTTTTTTACTATTTAAAAGATTTAACTTATATGATTTTCTTGATCGATAAATTGAGCATTCTTCCACTCTAACTCTAGTTCGCTTAATGTAAAATCGATTAGGTGCCTATGGTCTTCATACCCATATAAACCTCTATGGATAAGATGTTGTATGAGTCGCTGTTTACGTCCTTCAACCGCTCTTCGCAGTTGTCCTTTATGGGAATCCATGATATCTTCTCCTTTAGATCATTATTGCTATCTATTGTAACCACATCAAAGAAGATTCAAGCATGAAGACAAACAAAAAAGCTCCCTTATCATAAAGGAACTTTTAACGAGATTCGTTCTAGTGTAAGACAGATTTACTCCATTGTTCATAAACTGAATTAGGGGCATTCCAACATAGCCAGGAAACCATGGTTTTAATCCCATGTTGACTTACTTCCCAATACTCCCAGCGCCGTTTGGAGAGATTTTCATAAATTCCTGTTTCATTCACCCAACCGTCCATATCAAACGCCTCCTATTCATCTACTTTATAAAAAGTTCTTTTTTGTTCGTTTATTTCCTCTTTTTTAGGGTTTGTAAAACTTCGACAAAAGGAAACATAATTTTACAAGACGTTGTTATTGTACGAATAAACCAGACATGTCATACATAACCAGGGAGAATAAAAATGAAATTATGGAATTTACCAACTCTTGACTTAGCAAAAAAACTTCTCGGTATGAAATTGATTCATGTCGATGATAACGGAATAACATCTGGATACATCGTGGAAACAGAAGCCTATCTCGGACCTGAAGATCGTGCTGCTCATTCGTATAACAATCGCAGAACTGCTAGAACAGAAGTGATGTATGGTGAAGCAGGTATGATTTATACCTATTTTATTTATGGAATGCATGTGTGTTTTAATATCGTTTCGGGCCCTTTACATAAACCTGAAGCTATTCTCATTAGAGCACTTCAACCGATTGAGGGAATTGAAAAAATGAAGAAAAGAAGAGCGAGTGCAAAGAATGAGATTCAACTTACAAACGGTCCTGGTAAACTAAGTAAAGCAATGGGGTTTACACTAAGTGATAATGGCAAGAAATTGAATGAGGAAAATATACGAATAGAAGAAGGAATGAATATCGTACCAGATGAAATTATCTCTGGCCCTCGTATAGGAATACAATATGCCGAAGAGGCCGTTCATTACCCTTATCGGTTCTGGATAAAAAACAACCCTTACGTATCACGTTAATACGCAGGGTTGTTTTCTTTGTTTGTTGAAATTGTAACATCCTCTTCCTGCATGTAATCAACCGTTGTCGTACGGTTAGTATCTTGCATCCATGCTAGATGATAGTACGTTTGTTTTTTCATAGCAACATATTTAGCTTGCATGATCAACAGCCAGGAAAGAATAAACAGAGTTGTTTTTAATACGTTTTCTGCATTTACTTCAGCTGCCTCGATCGGTAGTACATTCACTGAAATGCTTGAAAGCAATCCTATTATCACAGCACCTAGTATGAACAACGGCTGGTTCGCACGTAAAAAACGTAACCGATGCTGTAAATAGTTTTGTAGTGACAAACGTTCTTGTGCATTGAATTGAAGGTATCTGCTCTTAGCCGATTTGGCATTGGCCAATAATCCTTTAGATCGATCTTTTTTCCAAAGTGACTTCATAAATAGAGCAAATTCAATATCGTTAACGGGTTCGTTATTCATTTTTCTGTGAATAAAGTTATGAGCTTGATAGAAGGTAATTGCGTTCTGTACAAGCATAAGCAATACGTATCCTGCGATGATCGTAAGTGAAAAGACAAACCAAAAAGAGTTCATCGCACTCTCTATTAACTCGATGATAGGATGAATGACGGTTTGAATCTGTACCCATATGATCTTTGCAGCAAGCGTTAGTATCTCTAGCCATTTTTCCAAGAAGATCACTCCGAAATCTCATTATGTATCTTCTTATTTTAACATGATTTTTCCTCTGTGCTTACATTTATTTACTCAACCTTAACAAACTAATGATATCCGCATATAAAAAAGGCCACAGTAGGTATATTCACTGTGACCTTTTAAAGCATTATTTAAGCACTCACTTCATGTTCACGAGTTCCAAGATGTTTATCTTCCCCTTTATCAACGATTACCGCACAAGCAGCATCACCTGTGATGTTAACAGCTGTTCTAAGCATATCAAGAAGTCTATCAACACCTAGGATTAGAGCAATCCCCTCGACAGGTAATCCTACAGAGTTCAATACCATCGCTAACATGATCAATCCAACTCCAGGAACACCTGCTGTACCGATACTTGCAAGTACCGCTGTTAAGATAACGGTAAGCATTTCTGTGATACCCAAATTAACATCGTAAACTTGCGCGATAAAGATTGTCGCAACACCTTGCATGATGGCTGTTCCATCCATGTTGATCGTTGCGCCAAGCGGTTGGACAAATCCACTGATTGATTTTCGAACACCCAGATTCTCTTGAGCTGTTTTCATTGAGATCGGAAGTGTTGCATTTGAACTTGATGTACTGAATGCTACTGACATTGCTGGTGCAAAGCCTTTAAAGAACCAAATCGGACTCTTCTTTGCAAATAGTGCGATCGAACCTCCATAGGCTACAACAGAGTGAATGAATAAAGCTAAAATAACTACACTCATGTATAATCCCATCGCTTTAATCGCATCCATACCTTGACTTCCAACTGCTGATGCAATTAAAGCAAAAGCACCATATGGAGCAAATTTCATGATCAGGTTTACGAGGTACATCATAATATCGTTACCTTGCTCGATTAAATCCATCACACCTTTAGTCTTGCTACCTAACATGGTTAAAGCGAATCCTACAAATACAGAGAATGCAATAATTTGAAGCATGTTTCCTTCAGCCATTGCTTGAATAGGGTTAGTAGGAATGATATTCAGTAGCGTATCTGTTACTGCCGGTGCTTCTTGTTGCTCGAACTTGGCACCTTCTGTTTTAAAATCCCCTACACCAGGTTTAAAGACAAGTGCTAAAGCCATAGCAATAATAATAGCAATCGTTGTAGTTCCTAAGAAATAACCAACTGTTTTTGCCCCAACTCTTCCAAGTTTCTTTGGATCACCTAAACCTGCAGTTCCTAATACGATTGAGAAGAAGACGATTGGGACAACCAACATTTTAATAAGGTTTAAGAACAATGTCCCAACTGGTTTCAAAACATATTTATCCAGAGTTGAGAATGCATCAGGCACAGCTAGATTAAGAATAAGACCTGCAACTACACCAAGTGCTAGAGCAATTAAAATTTTTGTAGATAATTTCATAATAAAAGTACCCCCTTTGTTATAATTTTCTTACTATTTTACGTGCAATACCCTTGAAGAAATTTATACTTATACATGCCCTATTTGTTGCATATAAAAACCCACCGAAAATAGAGAGGATTTTCCGTGGGAATACACCGCAACACATAGACTTAGCCCATGTATAGAGTTCTCTCTCCAAAAACGCTTACGAGGTTAGCTGTCGGATTAGGAAATTGAGAGTTGTCCCTTTTGTGCAAGCACAAATTCATCCCAAGGCTTAAAAGCCGAATTGTGGTTCCCCCGCCTCTAAATATTCTGTCGAATAGAACATTAGAATTCAGCGAATCATATATAATATGCTCTAATTTTATCAACATACATAAATTTTTGTCAAGAAAACGCGCCATACTTATTTATTCCAATTAATTGTTTCACAATGAATGTTTTTCCATATTCTCACTTCTACCCCATAAGCATGTGAAAAAAAAACGAATGATGTAGAAGGTTCTATTTTTCAGGGAGGTATTTATAAATGAAAATTGTATTTTATGAAAAAGGTGACTTAAGTATTATCGTTGGAGCATCGAAGCTAAAAGGTGAACTGACGATTGAACAAATAAAGAACGAAAGCGAAAAAAAGGCAAAAGAACTAGGTGAATTATTAGGCCGTGAAATCGGATTTTTAATCGACATGAACGGAAAATTAGATACTCAATTCAAAAAATAAAAACCGGGATATCCCGGTTTTTTTTTATACATATGCTAATGATAACTTTTCTTTACTCTTCTGTAATACCATTTCCGGCCGACCTTCATCTTGAATCTTTCCATTGTTCATTAGTATAATACGATCCCCAATAGCACGAGCATCCTCTTCATCGTGAGTAACAAATATAGAAGTGATTCCAGTACGTTTGAGGATTTCTTGTAACTCATCACGAATCTGTAATTGCAGCTTAGAGTCAAGATTACTAAAAGGTTCATCAAACATGATCAAAGATGGATTTGGAGCCATAGCTCTTGCTAATGCTACACGCTGCTGTTGACCACCGCTCAATTCATAAGGATAACGGGAAGCATAGTCCTCCATACCTACAATAGTCAATAATTCTTCCATTCTTGCTTGTTTCTGTTTACGATTCATTTTTGTTAAGCCAAATTTTATGTTCTTTTCAACTGTCATATGAGGAAACAAAGCATAATCTTGAAAAACCAAACCAACGCCACGTTTTTCTGGCTGGACAAAACGGAATGTATCATTCATGACTGCCTGATCGATCAGAATTGATCCTTTCGATGGCACTTCTAGCCCTGCTATAAGACGAAGTAACGTACTTTTCCCACTGCCGCTTTCTCCTAAGATTACTGAAACTTCTCCCTGTTTAAAGCTTAGAGACAGGTTTTCGAACAGAGGTTTTTGCGAATTTTTGTAACGAAACGTTAAGTCTTTGATTTGAACAAACATTATTTTGGCTCCTTTTCTAAAACTCTGTGTAAAAAGAAGATCGAAAGTGCACTTATACAAATAATCACCATGGATGAAACAGAGGCTTCGTGAATACGTTCATCGCTTGCATATTGAAATGTTTTTGTAGCCAACGTATAGAAGTTAAAAGGCTGCAGGATAAGAGTGAGAGGCAGCTCTTTTAAAATATCTACGAAAACTAGAATGAAACCACCAGCAATCGCACCTTTGATCATTTTGATATCTACTTTAAAGAATGTCTTTGTCACTGACATCCCTAATGTTCTTGAAGCTTCTGTAAAAACGGTTCCTACTTTATCAAAACCTGATTCGATCGAGTTAAAACCAACGGCAAGAAAGCGAACAACATAAGCAAAGATCAGCATACTAATACTGAGGCTTAGTACAAGTGTTGGCTCTAACCCAAGCCATTCGTATAACGATATGACCTTTTGATCTAGGAAGAGAAATAAAGTAAGGACGCCTATAGCAATTACAGCTCCCGGGATTGAATAGCCTAGAACCGTAATTTTTGAAAAAAACTTTCCGGTCCAACCTTTTGAAAGACGACTAAAGTTAGCGATGATTAAAGCCACCATTATGATAAGAAGTGAACCTACAGCAGCAACAAAAACTGAATTCCAGATCAAATCTGCAAATGCAGCACTTAAAATCACGTCATAAGTCATATACACCCAATGTAAAAGCTGTATAAAAGGAATGGCGAAAGCTAGAGCAAATAAAGAAAGAAAAAAAGATAGCACAGCAAACTTTTTCCAACCTTTAAGTTCTTTAGGTTGTAACGGGCGGACTTTTGAAGTGGAATAACTATACTGTTTTCTGCCTCTTATTACTTTTTCTAAGATCAAGATCAAAACTACGATAAACATCAAAGTACCCGCTAACTTGATAGCTGAATAGATATCCCCCATCCCAAACCACGCTTGAAATATGGCTGTACTAAAGGTTTGAATACCGAAATACTTTACTACCCCGTAATCATTGAAGACTTCAAGAATGACTAAGCTAACACCACCTACAATCGCTGCACGTGATACAGGAAGGACGACTTGTATAAATGTCATGAACGATCCTTTGCCTAGCAACCGTGCATTCTCAATCAGTGATGATGACTGATTTTCTAAGAAACTTTTTGTGATGATATATACATATGGATACAGGAACATCGTAAAGATAAAAACAGCACCGGGAATGTTCATGATGTCAAAGAACTTTTGGTCCACTTTTATACCAAACTGGTTCCTTAATGACGTTTGAATGACACCTGTATAATTTAAAATGCCATGGTACGTATAAGCCCCAATGTAAGGTGGAATCGCAAGCGGGAGGATAAGACCCCACTTAAAGAACCGATGCATCGGAACTTTATATGCGGAAACTAGCCATGCCGCACTTACCCCGATTAACACTGTGAAAAGACCAGTAAAACTAACGAGTGTTACGGAATTTACGATATAATTTTTCAACATATACTCTTTAATGTGTTCCCAATTCTCATTACTCTCAGCGAATAACTGAACCATGATGAGCAAAGCCGGTAAAAGGATTAAAATAGAAAAAATCACACTAAGCAAAGCCCAACTATTAAACTGTGATCTCATTTTTCGAATGTAATACAATATTTTCACCTTCTTTACTCATCAGCATTGTTCTTGTTGTTTGTTTTTACATGGAATTAGCCGTATCACAAATCGTGATACGGCAAAATATTTAAGTTTATTTCCAGCTAACTTCATTCATAATTTTAACAGCATCTGCATTGTTTTCACCTAACTCAGAAAGGTTAAGATCTTGTTCTTTAAACGGACCCCAAGACTTTAAAAGCTCTGAAGGTTCTACTTCTTTATTAACCGGATACTCGTAATTGGCTTCAGCAAATACTTCTTGAACTTTTGGACTAGACAGATATTCCATTAATTTTATAGCATTCTCTTTGTTGTTAGCGTGTTTCGTAACACCTATACCACTAATATTGATGTGCGTTCCTGTTGTTTCTTGATTAGGGAAGAACACACTTAGCTGTTTAGCAACTTTCACTTCTTCAGGATCTTCTGAGTTCAACATCTGACCAAAATAGTATGAGTTCATGATGGCAACATCACCTTCACCAGCAGCGATACCTTTCGCTTGGTCTTTGTCACCACCTTGTGGATCACGAGCCATGTTTTTAACGATCCCTTCTGCCCACTTCTTCGCTTCATCTTTTCCGTTTAATGAAATAAAGGATGATACTAATGATTGATTGTAAATATTTTCTGATGAACGAATCAGTACTTTACCTTTCCATTTGTCTTCAGTTAACGCTTCATAAGTAGATAGTTCTGATTTGTCTACTTTTTTCTGATCATATACGATAACACGTGCACGTTTTGTTAGACCGAACCATTGATTGTCTTTATCTCTTAAATTATCAGGAATATTTTTATTTAATGTCTCACTTTCAACACTCTGTAAGAGGTCTTTATCTTTTGCCCAGTGTAAACGTCCAGCATCAGATGTGAAGAAAAGGTCTCCTTTTGTTGCTTTCCCTTCTCTTGTAAGACGCTCGATCAACTCATCTTCTTTACCTTTAATAAGGTTGACTTTAATTCCTGTCTCTTTTGTGAAATCAGCAAAGATTTTATCATCAACTTCATAGTGACGACTTGTATATAGGTTTACTTCTTCTTTTTTTGTATCATTATTATTCGAACTTGCACCCTCGTTTGATTTACCACAGCCTGCTAAGACTAAAGCAGCTAGTAGGACCATTGTAACAACCGTAAAAAGATTCTTTTTAAACATATGTCAGTTACTCCTTCTATGTATAAGTAATTGAAAACGATTATCAACTTCACTTCTAATTATAATGATAATCATTCTCAAGTCAACCGTTTTTTTAAATGTTTTTCTCTAATGAATTGTGCCTATCGATTCCTTACTTCCATTGACAATTGATTGGAATGGAATGTTCGCGACTCCTCGCCTGCCCCAAGGGAAACCGAGCAACTGAAATAAGCTTCTTCCAAAGAGCAAGCAAGATTACGACAACAGCGTTTTATACCGCTCTTATCTTATAAGATTGTTGCTTTGAACTCTTTGTCACCTTTGAAAATTGATTGTAGAGGAAGGTGCGAGACTCCTAAGGGACAGGCGGGCAGCTGAGACACTTAAGAGTGAAACGTACGAATGTGGCTCAGCGCCTGCCCCGTGGAAAGCGAGCAGCCTGGAACGGAGATCAACACTTCCAAAAGCAACAAAGTTTACGACAACAACCTTCTAATAAGAAATAAAAAAATCTCTTAGAAGTATCAGCTTCTAAGAGATCATTCCTGGTTTAAAGGCTTCCACTGGTTATAAACCCAGTTTCCTAATCTGTTATATCCTCTTCTATTGGGATGGATAGAATCAGAAAAATACAGTTTTTTCTCAACGTTTTCATAAAGTTCAAAGGTTGAGATGTATTTTGTAAGCGTGCTTGCCTGACTCGCTTCTACGATTGCTTCATTCCAAGATTTAATACTCTCTGCAGCTGCAGGATCGTATTCTTTTCCGAAATAAGGATTATAAAGACCTAATACATAGATAGGTGCAAAGGAATTGTTCTCCCTCACGACTGTAAGTGTTTTACTTAAGTTGTTTCTTAGCTTTTCTTTTCCAAGTACTAATTTCTGCTGTGGCAACTGACGGAAGTTCCAGCCGGCAGCCTTACGAAAATCATTAGTTCCGATAAAAACAAAGATATGATCCGCTTGTCTTAATGACTTGATCACGACTCCATTATCCAATTGTCTTAACAATTGGTCAGAACGCTGTCCAGAGATTCCAAAATTATTGATGATTACATTTCGTCCTGTTTGCTGCTGAATATTTCTTTTTACGATTCCAATATAACCTGTCTTGGATGGGTCACCCACTCCGTATGTTAAGGAATCTCCTAGTGCCACAACCTTCAAGGTTTGTGTTTCACTTGCTCCTTCAGTTTCTCCATAAAATTGAAAGACCAGGAATAGTATGAGGGCTAATCCTGCACCACCAATTAACCATTTCTTTGATACTTTCCTCACATCAAGTCCTCGATTCTAGTTATTGTTATCTTACTTTTTACCATAACGAGGGAAAATATCAAGTAATGAATGTGTTATTTCAAACGATAATCTTCCGATGTAAGCGATGTATCTTCCCAAAGATTCTCTTGATCATAATAATAAGAATCTTTTTTCACGAATGTATGAATCAACATAGCAACTCCTCCACACAATAGGCTTGCCGGCACTAAGGCAATCAGAAAACCAGTCATCTACATCCCTCCTGTACAAAACTATATGAGGGGCCATAAATGTTTATGAAACGAATAAAATGTTTTATTTCCTCTATATAAATAGAAAATAAGGGTATACAGGTAAAGAAGAATTTTAACGGAGGTGACTTTGTGGGTTTTTTATTTACTTTGCTTTATTTTGCAATCATAGGAATCGTTATTGAAATTAATGTTCTCCTGTTCACGTTAACAGGCTTAAAAAAAGAAATCGCTCGGTTTCAAGTCATCTCTATGTTTACGGCTACAGGTTTTACAACCGGAGAATCCGAATTAATTCTGGAGCATCCAGTACGCAGGCGTTTAAGCACGTTTCTTATATTGTTCGGAGTCTTTTCTTTAGCTGTTATCATTTCATCCATAAGCAACATCTTATCAGATGAATTTCGTTCGATCGAACTCGGGATCATTATCTTAGTACTCATCAGTTTATATCTAATCTTAAGCATTCCGAAACTAAAGAAATATATGAAACAATCTTTTGAGAGTCATATGGAAAAAAATTACAACCTCTCAGATCTTCCGTTAAGAGATGTTATGTATTTTGAAGAAGATGATGTTGTTGTGGAACTTCCCATTCATAAAGGTTCAAAGTTCATGGGTAAACAATTAAAAGATGTGATTCAAGTAGAGGACGATTTACTTGTATTGTTTATAAAGCGGGGAGATGTAACGGTTAGGAGAGATAGTTACACAACAGAGATACAAGAGGGAGACATGTTATTTTTATATGGTCACCAAAAATCTCTTGAAGAAAGATTTAGTGATGAAATGAAAGAATTGAAATCAAAGAAAGACGTTGAGAATTCGAATGAGAAGTGATTTTATCACTTCTTTTTTTACTCCACCCCCATGAAAACAAATAGTAAGTGCGAATTAAACTTTAGATATTAAAAAAGAACCTCTTTTTGAAGAGATTCTTAATTAACCAACTTCTCTAACTGTATCTGGTACGAATGATAACAATAAAGAAATAATATTATTAATTTGCTCTGGTGTTATATGTATACCATCATTTGCTAACAGTTCTTCTTTAAGTTTGATTATCGAATCTACTTCCTCAAGTCTTGCATCCGTCAAGCAATGGTCAATCGTGTTCAATAGTTCCAACAACTGATTGTTTTTATTGGTTATGTAATAAGTAGTATCCACCAACAAACACCCCCTACTAACTATTATTATCGAAACTAAGGTCATTTTCCTACAAAAACAATTCGTCAAATGACGACATATCTTACTTTTTATGGATTTTACCCTATAATACCTACACATTTCTGTCGAATGAAGTCGAAGGAAAAGGAAATAAGTCCTATCTTGGTCTTGGAAATTATCCATTTGTATTGAAAAGTTTATTTTTAAAACTAAAATTATTTTAGTTGAATAACTTTGAAAGAGAAGCGAATGGAGATTCATTCACCTCTGACTTTGTTTTATACACTAATTTCTCAGGTTCAAAGAGCTTTGATTCTAAGAAAGAAGTGGGGTTTTTAACAAACTTGATCTTTCTATAAATCTTAGCTAGTATTCTGGCTGTGTTAATGGCATCATCAAGTGCTCTATGTTTAGAACCTTCATAAACTAGCTCCATCGTCTGAAGCGCACGTGACAAGCCATATCGAAACCCCTTTTCACTATCATGAAGGATACTGAAATGAAATTGTATATCATTATGATTAATAATCCAGTCCGTTTCAGCTTTATGAAATGTTGAATCTGTAATGAGCGCCCATTTATCTTCTGGTCCCCAAGAGCAAAGATAATAGTCGTCTACTCCGATCCAAGACCTAAAATTTTCAATTGCCTCTGTATAAACGGGAGCAGAGATTAAATCTTTTTTTGTAATTCCCGTTAGATTTGTAATCCGTGTATTTAATTTATCCATTTTAGGTTGTACGAACGATTGAAACGTATCCAATATTTTAAGTTCACCATCAACTTCAATCATTCGTATGGCACCTATCTCAATAATCTCCGAGAGCCGGTTTGTCATCTCTAAATCATACACAATATATTGCATCCTCATACACCTGCCCTTCCGCATTACTGCTTTCAAATGGATGTCTACCATATATTGTAGTTGATTTGTTAACAAAATGAAATATTACAATAAGCATTCAATTCCTAGTCAGTCTTAGAAAAGCCTTAGAATCTATTTTTGTACGTCCATGATTAAAGCCAGTTACGAAGACAAAGGCCATTGTCATAAATCACCATTGAATTGTCAATCACTAGCTTTTCATGTATATCCTTATTTTATGAAAATGATGTAATTAAATGTCACTCTATTCAGAAACGGTTATAAGTTTATTCATCTGCCAAACTTTTCATTTTCAATTTTTGTACTCTTTTGTTACCATTGAAAGTGTCTGTTTAACAATATGAATTACATAATGAGGGTGTATCATGAAAAAACTTACAACATTATTTCTTATAATTGGATTACTTTTTGTAACAGCTTGTTCAAAGGATACGAAACAAAATGAACAAGAAACTGCCGAAACAAAGGCTGATAAACAAGATCCCACTGACAGTTCTTCTTCTGATTCAGAAAAAGAAGACTCGGAAGCAACAGAGACAACAACTACCGAGGAAGAAAATACTACTGCTGAAGGTGAAGCAGAAAATGATGCTAGCGAACAAAAAGACTATCTTACTAGCGAGCATCAATTTGTAGCTAGTGAACTAACAAACTCTTCTGAAAAACAGATCAGCGAAAGATGGGGTAAACCGAACCGATCTGAAAAGATTAAGTTTCGTTACTCAGGCACCACAGACTTCGTTCCCGCTATCGTTAACTACTATCAGAATGATAAATATGAAGTAACGTTTGTAGAAGGAAAAGCAGCTCGTCTCGTTTATTCTGTAATAGATGAAGAGATCATGTTTAGTGAAGAAGAAATGACTAGAGCACTTGAACTAGCCGGTCTTCCTGTAGATGTTGAAGCAACAACGGACACAGATACAGCTTATGTATACAACGACCTTGGTGATGTGTATGAAGTGACGATGTTCTCAAAAGGTGAATTCGTCGATTACTTATACATTATTTTAGATGAGGCTTACAAATAGATTTCTATTCTGACAACAACTCTCTTAAAATGAGGCATTTATCTCCGTTTCTATGCTCATTCTACTTGCATAAAATGAGTTGAGGAGAGAAATCGGCTTCTCACGAAGAGGAGTGAAAATATGTCGTCGAGAAAGTACTGTTCTGATAGCTTTACGCTTTACGTGGTACTATTCGTGCTGCTCATTATTGTCGGAGCCGTCTCGTATAATGGAAACTGCTGTGTTTATGCTTACCCATGTTCTTATGGTTACGCAGCGAACGTACCAGTAAGTGGTTATTGGAACGTGTAAAAAAGAAGTGACCGCCATTTTCATAGAGAAGATGGCGGTCTTTTTTTTAGCTTTAGAGCTTATCTCTCATACAATCTGCGATCGGTTCAACCTCAGACCCTACAACAACCTGTATATTTTGATTATTAAGCTTGATCAGACCTTTTGATCCTGCTTTTTTAAGTGCTTCTTCATCAACTTCTGACAAGTCTTTAATCTGAACCCGCAATCTAGTAATACAGTTTTCTAGCAGCACGATATTGTCTTTTCCACCTAGTGCGTTTAAATATGCTGTTGCTGCCGTTTCGTACTTTTCACTCGCTGTAGAAGTTGCTGCAGCTTCTGATACTAGAGTTTCTTCATCTTCTCGGCCTGGTGTTTTCAAGTTCAGTTTTACAATTAGATAACGGAATAGACCATAGTATAGTACAAAATAAACCGCACCCATCGGAAGTAACAACCAACCATTCTTCGAGATTCCTATGTTTAAGAAATAGTCAATCGCTCCAGCAGAAAACGTGAATCCATGATGGATATCTAGTAATACTGCGACCGACATCGAAACAGCCGTTAGTACAGCATGAATCACATATAGTAAAGGAGATAGGAACATGAACGCAAATTCGATTGGTTCTGTGATACCTGTAACAAACGAAGTTAGAGCAAGACTTCCTAGCATTCCTGCAACTGCCTTCTTTCGGTGTTTTTTTGCTGTATGAATCATGGCTAAACAAGCAGCAGGTAGCCCAAACATCATTACCGGGAAGAATCCAGCCATATAGAAGCCTGCCTTAGGATCTCCAGCAAAGAATCTCCATAGATCACCTGTAACGACCTTCCCATTTTCACCTGTAAATTCACCAAATACAAACCATAAGAAGCTGTTGAGTACATGATGAAGTCCAAGTGGAATCAATAAACGGTTAAAGAATCCGAATACACCTGCACCTATCGCACCGGCACTTGTAATCCAAGTAGCAACGTTTTCTAGTCCCATCTGAAGGTATGGCCATATAAATCCAAAAACAAGCGCTAGGAGTACCATCGTTCCAGCCGTTACGATCGGAACAAATCGTTTACCTCCAAAGAAAGAAAGCCATTCTGGCAGTTTCGTATTATAAAATTTATTATATAAAAGTCCGGCTACGACCCCTGCTAGGATACCTCCTAAGACAGACATATCAAATTTCCCGTCATAATTCAGGTTTACTTCTGCAAACGTTTTGGCTCCTTCTGTTAGTACGAAGTAACCGATTGCTCCTGCAAGTCCAGCAGCTCCACTCCCATCTCTAGAGAGTCCTACTGCAACACCTATCGCAAACAAAAGCGCTAAATGACCAAAGATTGCGTTACCTGATGCAACTAAAAAAGGTATGTTTAATAAATCCTCTTGACCAAAACGTAACAAAAGTCCAGCTGCAGGAAGAACTGCGATCGGAAGCATGAGTGCCCGACCGATCCGTTGTAAGAAACCTAACATAATACCTACCCCTCTCACGTTTGAGTGAATTTACGTATCGCTTCTTTTAACTTTCCATTATGCTGATCTAGTTGCAGCTTGGCTTCATGTGGAGCGACGCCTGTAACAAGCTGAAAAATAGCAGCTTTTGTGTTGCCGCCTTGATCTTGTAAAGCTGATTCCGCTTCTTCTTCTGTTGCACCAGAAGCTTCCATAATAATATTTTTAGCACGTTGAACTAGTTTCTCATTTGTTGGTTGAACATCGACCATGAGATTGCTGTACACTTTCCCCCATCTCACCATGCTCGCTGTACTGATCATGTTCAAAACAAGTTTTTGAGCGGTACCTGCTTTCATTCTAGTAGAGCCTGTGACCACTTCTGGCCCCGTAATAACAGGAATACTAATATCAGCAAGCTTTTCCATCGGTGAATCTGAAGAACACACAAGTGCAGCTGTTAGTGCTCCTTTTGTTTTGGCATACTTTATCGCCCCTAAGCAATAGGGCGTTCTGCCAGAAGCAGCAATAGCTACAACAACATCTCTTTCTGTTATTTCTAAAGCTTTAAGGTCGGATTGGCCTAACTCTGCATCATCTTCCGCTCCTTCGATCGCATGCTGAAGGGCATATTCACCGCCCGCGATGACACCTACTACTAAATGTGGATCTGTGCCGTAAGTAGGAGGACATTCTGATGCATCCAACACACCTAACCGTCCACTTGTTCCTGCACCGATATAAATCAATCGACCACGATTTTCAAAAGCTGTGACTACTTTTTCAACAACAGAACTGATTTCTTTTAAAACAGGAGTAATACAACTGGCTACTCCCAGATCGGCTTCGTGTATTTTTTGAATCACTTCTAAAGTTGTAAGTTCATCAATGGTTAACGTGTCAGGATTTCTTCTTTCTGTAGCCAATTTGGTTAAGTCCATCTTGATCTCCTTTAAATGAATGTTATTTACTTCACTGAAGAAGTCAGCAACACAAATTTCTTCCCACTTCCTACCTTCTTCATCAGTGACAAGCTCTCTTGTTTGATACGACCAGCTACATTCGTTTTCGTATCAGCGGGAATAGCTTCTAAACAAATCTGTAGTTCCCCCGCATATCTACCATACTTCTCGTTTTCAACCGTAATCGTTCCTTCATTAAATATCTTTAATTCATGAGCTTCTTTTTGATAGTTTGAGGGCATTTGTCGTGATTCAACTGAACGGATGACATACTCAGCAGCATCCATTCTATTTGAATGAACCATGTTGCTGAATTGCTCATACCCTTTATACAAGTCGGCATAAAGAGGGACTGTACCTTCCATTACAAACTTTAATTCTTGCAAAGTTTTGTTCGTAAGGTTTAAATCTCCAACGCAGATTTTGTCTGTATTCATTTCTTGAAGTTCCAATGCAGCAAGTGTTGGTGAAACATGTCTGTGATTCTCAATCGTAGGGAGTCCCAGATGTAATGGTCCACGTAATTGATCATCACCATGAATAAATGCCATCGTTTTGATTCCATATCGATGAAACAGAGCATTTCTCTCATAAAGAGATTGCTTTGATATACCGGTATACGGTTTTGGATAAAAGTTGTGCCAAGCCTCTGTTTGATATGGTTGAAGCCCCTCATCCATTAGATTCTTAAGCTGGTCTTCGTCTATAGTACTTGCGTTCAGACCCACTTTAAGATGATGAGACAGCCAAGCGATCTGCTTGGCTGTAAACCCATAATCCATCCTGATTCCCGAAATGCCCCAGTCTATTATGGAAGGCAGTTCATTAAATGATAAACCTAACCGCTCAAGAGAAGCTGGTGATACATCAGCCATTACTTCCAGATGAAACTGTTGAGCGGTTTTTCCTAACCATTTTACTTGTTTCACATAATCCACATCTTTTTCTTCAGGAATATGAAGTGAAGTAAAGATGTAATGAAATCCGTTCTTAGCGGCTTTCTCCATCCAGTTTTTATTAAATGTGTCTGATTCGCTCAGATAGATTGAAATCCCATAACACAAAACATTCACTCCTAAATTCGTTAGATGTCTTTTGCCATACTCTCTTTAAATCCAAACGTCCATGTGAATAAGAATCCGAAGAAATAAGCAATAACTAATCCTACTAGATAGAGAACCATTTCGTTTGCGTTGACAAGGAACACGAGTGGTATGCCTGATACACCAATGGCAATCGTAGCGACTTCATAAAACGCTTGGAACGCTCCCCCGACTGCTGCTCCAAGACAAGCTGTTAAGAATGGTCGCCCGAGTGGGAGAGTAACACCAAAGATTAACGGCTCTCCAATCCCGAGCATACCTACAGGTAATCCACCTTTAATTACTTTACGAAGACGTTGGTTCTTCGTCTTAAAGTAGATCGCAAATGCAGCACCTACTTGCCCTGCTCCACCCATCGCTAAAATAGGTAATAATGGATCATCACCAATCGTATTAATAAGTTCCATGTGTACTGGTGTTAATCCTTGATGCAATCCTGTTACAACCAATGGAAGGAATGTTCCTGCTAAGATAAGTCCAGAGAAAATACCGCCAATATCAATTAAATTTAACAAACCTTTTGTAATTAGATCTGACAAAAATCCGCCTACTGGCTGAAGAACAAATAGCGTAGCAAACCCTGTAATTAGTAATGCTAATGTTGGTGTAACAATAATGTCGATGGAAGGGTGTACAAATTTTCTAATACGCTTTTCCAAAAAGGCGATTAGAACAGCGGCAAGCATTACACCAATCAATCCACCACGCCCTACCACAAGTGGATCTCCAAAGAGGGTGATATTCGCAAGACCCGGGTTAATCAGCAAAATACCTGCTGCTCCACCTAATGCTGGAGTTCCACCAAATTCTTTGGCTGTATTGATACCGACAAACACAGCTAGATAACTAAATACACCCCAACCGATTAAGCTCAGCATCTGTATAATTGAAGATTCTGGGTCAGCATCCATTCTTATCGCAACGTTTGTTATTCCAGCAATTAAACCTGAAGCAACAATAGCAGGAATTAACGGAATAAAAATGCTAGCGATCTTACGAAGAAACTGTTTGAATGGTGTTGCATTCTTCTTGTTGATGGCATCCTTATTCATTCTTGCCATCTGTTCAAGGTCCATGGGATCTGTCTCATCTAGAGATTGAATGTTCATACCCGTTTCTTCACTCATCGCAAGTGTGACACGATTAACGATGCCGGGCCCAACAATGATTTGTAACGTATCATCTTCCACGACACCTAACACACCATCTACTTCTTTAAGACCTTTGAGATCCGCCTTTGACGGGTCGTGTAAAGTAACCCTAATTCTTGTCATACAGTGCATCAACGATTGGATGTTTGAAGAACCTCCAAGCTTTTCAATGATGCCATGAGCCATTTGCTGCTCTTTCCCCATGCTTCTTCCCCCTTTTGGTAAACGCTTTCATTTTTTTATATAAAACGCTATTTGTCAGCGTTTCATATCGATCATAAATTTGTAGCGATCGCCTCGATACACCGATTGAACAAGTTCAAGAGGCCTTCCAGTCGTTAAATATGTTTGTCTCTTAATAAGAAGAACTGCTGCACCTTTTGTAATTTCAAGTATCTCGCTTTCTGCTTCACGCGAAATGGAAGCTTCTAAACTCTGTGTTGCATAATCTATAACAAAGCCTGCATTCTCAACTTCAGAATACAAAGACCCTTGTTTTATGTGTGATTCGTTTAATTCAAGAAGATCACTCGGAACATATGTCGTCTCGAATGCCATCGGAATATCATTCGCGAGGCGAACACGTTTAATCTCATAAATTATCTGGTCCTCTTTAATCTCAAGTGCTTTTGCTACTCTATTTTCAGCAGTCGTTTTTTGGAAAGATATGAGTCTGGATGCTGGTCTCAAGCCTCGAGATTTCATGTCTTCAGTAAAACTTGTAAGACCTAAAAGCTTCTGTTCAATTTTTTTTGCAGAAACAAACGTTCCTTTACCTTTCTGACGAGTTAAGTAGCCATCATTCACAAGATTATTGATTGCTTGCCGGACTGTCATACGGCTTACTTCATAGTTCTCAGCAAACTCTCTTTCAGAAGGTATCATCGTTTCTGATTCCCATTCACCCTTATCAATCTTTTGTTTGATCGCTTCTTCAATCTGAAAGTAAAGTGGCATCGGTGATGTTTTATCGATCATAAAAATACTTAACTCTCCTCTTCTAAAAGACTCCTCGCACCTCGATCAGCTATAACCGTAACGTTAGGATGGTGATTCAGCACCGTAGCAGGTATATTTTCATTCAGAGATCCTTTAAAAAGCTCTCTTACTGCATGAGCCTTTTTCAAGCCTGCTGCAAGAAGCAGGATTTCTTTGCTCTCGAGTATCGTTCCAATTCCCATCGTGATTGCTTTTCGGGGCTGTTTCTCTCTTGTAAAATATTTAGCGTTTGCACTTAATGTAGACTCTGTTAACTCGACTACATGGGTTCGCGAACTAAAATCAGTACCGGGTTCATTAAAACCGATGTGTCCGTTCTCTCCTATTCCCAGCACTTGTAGATCAATTCCACCGAGCTGTTGAATTACTGCTTCGTACCGCATGCATTCTTTTTCAAGATCTACAGCGTATCCATCTGGAATATGAGTTTGATGGTTAGGTATTCCGATTGGGTCGAACACGTTTTGATGCATGTAAGCATGATAAGCTTTAGAACCGACATACTCATCCAGATTTACGGTGTGTACATGAGATAAAGAAAGCTTATATTCTTTACTATATTTTGAAAGGTGTCGGTACATGCCTAAAGGTGTCCTACCTGTTGCAAGTCCGAGCACAACGCGATCAGCATTCTTTATTTTGGAAAATACATATTCTGCTGCCATTCTACTAAGCTCTTCTTCGCCGGAAACCTTAATTAATTTCAAACTCGTTCCCCCTTTCGGTGATACACAAGCTCTCCTCGACAAAATGTCATAAGTACATCGCAGTCCTCCGTCAACACCGTAATATCGGCATCTTTACCGACAGAAAGACTTCCTTTCCGTTCAAAAATCTGCAGTTCTTTTGCCGCATTCTCACTCGACATTTTCGCAATATCTGACCAAGAGCATTGCGTATAATCCATCATATTTTTAACAGCTATATTCATGGGTAAGATACTTCCTGCTAGCGTTCCATCAATCAATCTAGCTTCATTCCCAGTTACTGTTACTTGCTGTCCGCCAAGTGTATAGGTCCCTTCTCCAAGACCTTTTGCTCTCATTGAATCGGTAATTAAGATCGTGCGTTCTGGACCAGTAGAATGATAGGCTAGTCGTATCATCTCAGGGCTGGCATGAACGCCATCTACGATCATCTCAACCATCAACTCTTGCTGTAAGAGAGCAGCACCTGCAACACCTGGATCTCGGTGATGCATTCCACGCATACCGTTAAATAAATGGGTAACGTGAGAAATGCCGGATTCAATTCCAACTTTAACTTCTACAAAAGAACTGTCACTGTGACCAATCGATGCGATTATACCTTGTGAAGATAAGTACTTTGTAAGCTCTAATCCACCTTCCATCTCAGGCGCTAACGTAACTAGTTTTATTTGGTTATCAGCACTTTTTTGAAACTCGTTAAATTGGCTAACATCAGGTTGCTGAATAAAAGATGTAGGCTGCGCTCCCGCTCGTTTTGGAGAAATAAATGGCCCTTCAAGATGAATACCGAGCAACTCAGCGGCGGAACTTTGAGATTCTAACATAAAGTTAGAAGCGGTATTCAGTGCCCTATTAATTACTGATATTTCTTCAGTCATCGTTGTTGCTAAAAAGGATGTTGTTCCTTCTGCTGGGAGAACTTTTGAGATCGTCTCTAATGCCTCTTTTGTTCCGTCCATAAAATCTGCTCCATCAGCACCATGAATATGAATATCGATCATGCCAGGAATGATAATACTTCCCTGCGGCATGTTATACCTGATAACATCTTCATCTATTAAAGGGGAATCTGATGTGCCAACATGAAAAATCTTATCGTTCTTCATCCATACATATCCATTATTAACGAGCTGTCCTTCTTCGTTAATTAAATCTCCAACTAGTAAAATATTAGGTTTCATGTCCACCCCCCCTTATCACTTTATGCCTAGCCTAACATTCTTATAACTAGTTGTCTATACCAGTCAGAAAATTCAAATAAAAAGCCAGGGCTAAATAAACCGCCTTAGCTCTTTCTTACTTTTAATACAATAAATATTTTTTTCTTACATTTTTAAAGTTCTCAAGTTCTTGATCGTATCGAGAGACGATTTCATCAACTGTACGTCCTGTTTCAATATACTCTCGGACCCATCCATTCCCTGCTAATAAGTCGAAGAAAGAAATCCCTCTACTATCCTCTGCCCTAAATGCAAAGTCATTTGGATAAAGATCATGAATCGCTTTCACAAGCGTGATTCCTGTAAGAACAGGCTGAAACAATTTTTCATCTTTCACGTGAATTTCCACACCGTGAGATAGCTTACCTGCATGTTTTGATGAAGCCGGAGTAAACGAGGCTGCTCTAAATGAAACACCAGGCAAAGCTTCTTTATTTAATTTCTCAGCTAATTGATCTCCGTTAATAAATGGAGCACCGATTAACTCAAACGGCTTAGTCGTTCCCCGACCTTCTGAAACATTCGTTCCTTCAATCAGTGCACTTCCTGGATAAACAAGTGCCGTTTGCTTAGTTGGCATGTTAGGAGAAGGCAACACCCATTCAAGCCCACTGTCTTCATAGCTCCACGATCTCTTCCATCCTTTCATTTCTACCACTTTTAAATCCGCATCAATATCAAACTCTTGGTTAAATAATTTTGCCAGTTCTCCTACAGTCATACCGTGCCTTAACGGAATAGGGTACAGTCCTACAAAAGAGGAATACGCAGGATCTAATACTGGCCCTTCTACTTCTTTACCACCAAGTGGATTCGGACGATCTAGTACGACAAATGGTATATTGTTCTCTTTTGCAGCTTCCATCGCATAAGCCATCGTGTAAATATACGTATAGAAACGAGTACCTACATCTTGAATATCAAAAACCAAAACATCGATTCCTTCAAGCATCTCAGGAGTTGGTTTTTTCGTTGCTCCATACAAGCTATAGACCGGAAGACCTGTTTTTGGATCATTGTAGAACTCTACATATTCTCCAGCTTGAGCACTCCCACGCACTCCATGTTCAGGTCCGTACAAAGCTTTGAGCTCTATATCGGGATGGTTGTATAAAACATCCACGATGCTGTTCAAGTTGCGATCTACACCAGTCGGATTTGTGATTAACCCGACCTTTTTACCTTTTAATACCTTCATTTCATGATTAAGCAGCTGCTCTAACCCTGTCTTAAATCGTTTATTATGTTCTACATCTCTTTGCGTAGCCTGTGCATTAGGCAATATAGAAGAAAACAGCATCAATATTGTAAAAAGAATTCCCCATTTTTTCATTAGATCCCCTCCTATTAGTAGCTTTTACCATGACCGAACGGATAGAGAATTTGTTCTAAACCATTTTCATAGATCGTAACAGGCAACTTCCCTGAAGGGTTGTTTATTCCAAAAATAGTTTCTGCCGCTGCCCTAAAGCTAGCATCTCTGAAGCTATATTGTGCAAGATAAGCTGAAACTTCAGGAAACGCCATAATGTCATAAGGATTTCTAATTCCTACAGCTACTGTTTTATCCGGTGCTGCTTCAATAACTTGGTTGACCATCTGCATCTGAGGAGACGACGGTAGTCGTCCAGATACGGTAGACGTATGAGTACCAAGCACAACAAGATCTGCATCCTTTACTTTTTGCAGTTGTTCACCATTTAAAGGTTTATCTGCTTTGATCAACTCAACAGATGAGTGGTGAGCAGCTAATGCTCGTTGAAGGTTTTCGATATAGGTATTACCAATAACAACTACAGAATCGATTTCGTTTTTGTTAACAGGTAAAAGGTTATCGTTCTTCACAAGTGTTATTGATTTTCTTGCTACCTCATTCTCTAAATTCTTATGCTCTTGGTTTCCAACCACTTCTTCAGCATGTCCAATTTTTTCTTCGATTGGTGTCTCGCTTACTTGTTTGTAAATCCCACGATTCGCTTTTAATGTTAATAGACGTTCAACCGATTGATTCAATCTTGTTTCTGTAACTTCGCCATTTTCAACTGCCTCATAAAGTCCATTTGCTACTTCTTCTAATCCTACTGGCATTAACACGATATCTGTACCAGCATTCACTGCACGAATAGCCGTATCAACTGGTCCAAAGTGATCTACAATGGCTTTCATATTAAGAGCATCTGTTGAGATAACACCTTTAAAGCCCATTTCTTTTCTCACCAAATTGGTTAATACTTCATAAGACAATGTGGCTGGAAGATTGATTTCCGTTCCATCTTTTTTAGAAATAACAGTCGTTGGATCAATTTTAGGGAATGTTACATGAGCGGTTAATATAGCATCAATATTATTATTGATCGCTTGCTGGAAAGGATATAACTCAACTTCTAGAAGCCTCTCCTTTTCATGAGGAACAGAAGGTAGACCAAGATGAGAATCTACTGCTGTGTCTCCATGCCCTGGAAAGTGCTTAGCCGTTGCAGCCATACCTGAGTTTTGCAAGCCCTTAATATAAGCAGTTCCTAAATCAGCAACTAACTGTGGATCTTCACCAAATGAACGGACACCAATGACAGGGTTGTCAGGATTGTTATTTACATCCAAAGCAGGTGCTAAGTTCATATTAATGCCTAGTGAATGGAGTTCTGAACCGATAGCATGTCCGACAGATTCCGCCATCTCCGTTGATCTTGTGGCACCAAGCGCCATATTTCCTGGGAAATCGGTACCGCTCTGCAAACGTGTCACAATTCCACCTTCTTGGTCGATTGAAACCAATAATCCATAATCTTCATTTGCTTTTTTATACTCATCGACTAATCGTACGGTCTGCTCTGTCGTGACTACATTTTCTCTAAATAGAATAACCCCACCAAGGTGATACTTTTTTACAAGTTCTCTAATCTCGTCGTTCATTTCCGTTACAGGTTTCCCTTTCCAATTACGGAAATCTGGCATCAGCATTTGACCAACCTTTTCTTGAACTGTCATAGATTTAATCGCTTTTGAAATTACGTCATATTTTGGATTTTTTTGTTTGAGGAACTCAGCCTTTCCGTGTTTCACATGTATTCCAATCTTGTCGAATGACTTACCATCCGTGACTATGATCATTGTTGTACCGTTTTTACCGTTTAAACGTACAAGTCCATCATTGTTTACTGTGGCAATTTTTTTGTTCAGTGATTTCCATATTAGATGATTTGCCACTTCGACATATGTTCCATCTTTACTTGTTAATAATGCGGCTAGATCTACGGTTTCACCATTAATATCTTTACTAAATTGCGGCATATTTTGAGCGATGATTAAGCCAGGGGTGCCTGTATGTTGAGTTGAAATACCTTCAGCCTTCCCCACCCCTGCAAACATAGGAACGATTAAAAGGGTAATTAAAAGCACGAAACGAATGTTTATTGATGCTTTCACTTTACTAACCTCCTTAAATTTTGGTAGCGCTTTCTTTGTCACTTTTCGGTAAAAAAAAAGCGGTTCCTGTCGCAAGAAGACAAAACAGAACTTAAGTCCCTTAGCATACTAGGACTAGTTGTCTATACCAGTATTACAGATTATACTTTTGAGGTAAAAAAGACTTATAACATTTAGAAATCGCTAGTGAGCGAGTATTTTTCGAGAAAAATTATGTAAGTTATTATGAGCCAAACACAGATTTATCCAAAAAGGACTTGCTCCGTTTTCAGAATAATTATATACTTTTCTATGTTAGTAATAACTGGGGGCTTAGCTCAGCTGGGAGAGCGTTTGGCTGGCAGCCAAAAGGTCAGCGGTTCGATCCCGCTAGTCTCCACCATACAAAAATTTTTTAATCCCTTGAGAATGGTTCAAGGGATTTTTTTGAAAATAAAAAAGTATCATGCTTATCCATCATGATACTTTCATCGAACTATTCTTCTCTATTTTTATTCCGCGGATCTTGTTCTTCAGCAAATTCAGTTGCATATCTGAAACCTGGTCTAAATCTTCGTTGGTGCCTTCCAGTTCTATCTCTATTTATCGAAGTCATGTGCTTTAGTAAGTACTGATGGACAAAAACTTCTGTAGCGGTGATTATACCAGCTGCGATCACACTTCCCCATGCAATCTGCATATACCCATTCAACAGGATCGATCCGAAAATCCAAACCACTATATACGCTAGAATAAACTCTGCCATCAACGTGTTGTTCTTCCCTATTCTCGGTAAGAGGATACGATCTGCCACGACGTAAGTGATAACTGTTGTTGTAACCGCAAAAGAGACAATATCACTGATCGAAGCGTCAAAGAAGAGATCGAGTCCGATCCAAAATGCGATTATGCATACAATTAATTTCATCATAATGACTTTTACTTGTTCCATAAAAAAACCTCCTTAATCTGTTCATAGTTTGTAACAAATATCGGAGGTTCATACTTCTTCCTATCGTTTGATTTCTAAAACATGCTCTTTATTCAGAAACGGCTTGGGGAATGAACTCCTTTTCATTGTTCTGCTTCATATTTGTACTTTTATCGAGCAAACTAACCATAACGAATACGACGGTAGATAATGGTAACGCGTAGAATAGAGGATCGATATGAGTCCATGGATAAGGAAGTATAGCCTCTTTTCCAAACCATGCTTGTGATAAACCAATAGCTGCAGATTCTTTAAGGTGTAAGAATAAGAATCCGATAATACTCACGGAAAAACCAACGATCATACTTGCTATGGCAGCGGACTTCGTAGCTTTTTTCCAATATAGGGCTCCTATCAATGCTGGCATAAATCCAGCAGCACAAATACCAAACCAAAAAGCAGTGGCTTGGGCGATGATTCCAGCTGGAAGGAGATAGGCTAATATGACAGCAGCTATTACTCCAATGAGCACGCCGATTCGTGAAGGGTTGAGCTTCGATCCAAATAAGGATTGAACACCAAGAGTTTTTAAAATATCTTGGCCAAAAGCTGTGGCTTGAACATGAATGAGTGAACTTATCGTAGAGATTGTGGCGGATAATAATGTGAGTGTAAACAGATAGATAAACCATTCCGGCATGATTTGGTTTATAAAGATAGGAATGATAAGATCAACGTTTCCTTTTGCGGCTGTTAACGCGATTTGACCTGTTTTTTCATAAAAATAAAGATTACTTAACGGTCCGATCACAAATGCCGCACCTGTCATAAAAAAGATAAAAATTCCACCGACTAAGACAGATCGGTAAAGTGCTCGATCATCTTTTACAGTCATGCATCTCATTGCGAGTTGAGGCTGCGCCAGTACTCCTATTCCAACCCCCATGATTATAGTACTTACAATGGTCCACCAAAGCGGCGATCCAAATTCAGGCATGCTTGTCCAGCCTTGATGACCTTGATCGACAAGAGCTTGAGGTACAAGATCTTTCATTGCTGTTAATCCGTTATGCCCTTCCATAATGCCACCTACTGCTTGATAAGTAACAAATAAAAAGATAGCCATTCCGACCAACATGACAACCGCACCAAAAGCATCGGTATACATAACTGCCTTAATTCCACCTGTTACTACATAGATGCCAATGATTGCAGCCAGTAAGATAAGAGCAAGATTAAAGTTCATCGAAAGTGATTCTTGAAGAAATCTTCCCCCACCGATCAAAACGATGCTAGTATAAGCTGGCATCAAAATAAAGATCATTGCTCCTGAAAAAACCGTGATGAATTTTGAATCATACCTTTTTCCTAACAGAGTAGGAAACGTAGTGGCGTTAAGGTCTAGTGAAAGCTTTCTGATCTTCGTTCCAAAAATCGCAAATGCCACAAATATACCTAGTACGATATTAAGAAAGGCAAGCCATAACAAGCTGAATCCATGAGCTGCTGACACCCCACCAAAACCAACAATGGCTGACGTACTAATAAAAGTTGCACCATAAGATAGTGCCATGATCGCAGGATGAATATTTCTTCCACCCACTAAATAATCTGATTCTGTTACCGTTTTTTTATATCCATAATAAGCCAACCAAGACATGATACCCATATATATGATTAGAATCGGAATGAGGACGGCAAAATTCATTTTGAGTCATCACCTCCTTTGTTCCACATGATTCCACCAAAAACCACGCATCCTAATGCCGAAACAACCGTAGCAACCCATACAAATGCGATAAGTCCATCTTCCATTCCTAGCATAAAGCCACTCCCTTTTAAAAAAGATTTTTAATGAATACGCTTTCGTAGATGTTCAAAAATTTTTTTCTTTATCATTCCTCCCTAATATTTCCTTAATAAAGGTCTTCTTTTTGACTGATGAATCCCCTTTAAAGTTCATAAGTTTTTATAGAAAATAGTCTTTTGTAACATTATTGAAATATTTCTGTAATATTAGTGAAACCATAACTGCGCTTCTCTCGTCTAATAAATAACAAGACATTGAGGAGGATTTAACATTGAAATTCAAAAAACGCACGGTTATTTTTACTGCAACTGCATTCCTTACAATCGGGGTATTAAACAATAATGATTTTGAGAGCAAGGTAAGAGCGACAGAACAAAAATCTCCACTTAAACAGGAGGTAGTTACTTCTAAGCGATCAAATGAAGTTCTTACTCTAAATCAAAATGATGGAGAAGAAAATGAAAAACTAATAGCAGCATCGAAGGTGAAGGTACCTGTTCAACCTCAAAAAGAAGAAACCGTTCCAAAACCAGTTGAAAAAGAAAAAGTAGAACAACCGCAGATTTCAGAAAAACCTAAAGTCACTCAAATTCAAACAACAAAACCTGAACCAAAGCCTGCTGTTGAGCTACAGACAAAAACCGTTGAAGCAAAACCTAAAGCAGAAGAGCAAACACAAACGAAAACTAAAATCATCGACGGTTACACATATGTTAGCCTAATGGATGACACACATGAAAACTTAAAACATCTAGTAGCCATCGCAAAGAAACATAACGCCAGCCTTTATGCGATTGAAAATAGTGATTGTTTTCTGATGTATGATAATGCTACTGATCAAATGATTATGGGTTTTAGTACGGGGATTAATACCGTTTCGATCGAGAACGTAGAAGTTCTATACGATATGCATCCTACGATTAAAGAACAGATTCAAGAAGTCATCAAAACGGGTGAAGCCATTCAAGTCAAGCAAGGCGAAAATCAAGGCTACTATATTTCAAAAGTAGATGGAAAGATCAGAGTATCTTTTTAAAAACACAAAAAAGCCCTACGTAGGGGCTTTTTTATTTTTTCTTTATTTCTTTTAAGGCAACTACCTTGAGTGCCATCAGCTCATCATCTGTCACTTTTTCGAGCAGCTTCTCATATACCGCTAGCTTTTCCTCTTCGTTCAAACCTTTACTTACTTTTTCTCTAATCCCTGCTAATTCTTGAACGGAGTATCTTTCAGAGATGAATTGAACAGCATCGTTTTTAGTTGTGAAAGATAATTTCTGTTTAGGCGCTTTGCCTGTTTCTATGTACTTCCTAATCTCTGGATCTTCTAAAAGTTTTGAGATCTCATCTTCGTTCGACTTTAATTCTTTCGTAATTTCTGTCATCGCTTTTTCAGAAGCGTAATCCATCGTAAAGACGTACAGAATGACACCAGTTGTAATAAAAAACATCAATACAACACCTAACCACCACTTGATCACTTCATCACCCACTATACAAAGAGATAATCCATTCATAACATAATTTACAAAGTTTGGAAAGAAAATGGTATGATTCTTTTATAATTCACACATACACTTTACACGCGTTAGATTCCCATATGCTATCATTTAATTTAGAATGGTTAATCTTAGCAATTTTTTGGAGGAGTGTTATGTCACGTCTAACCGATCATTTAGTGGTCATCTCATTTGACTGTCTTTCTTCTCTTGATTTTCCTTTGTTAGAACAACTTCCGCATTTTAAAAAAATTTTAAATCAAGGCTCATTTTGTAAAAACGTAGAGACGATCTACCCTTCTGTAACATATCCTTGTCATACTTCAATCGTTACAGGACGGTATCCAAAAAATCACGGCATCGTAAACAACACGTTGGTACAGCCGGGCAAACCTTCACCCGATTGGTATTGGCACAGAAAGCATATAAAAGGGACCACATTATATGATGAAGCAAAAAAAGCAGGTATGACAACAGGTGCTCTTCTTTGGCCAGTAACGGCAAGAGCGAATATCGATTACAACATGCCTGAAATTTTTGCGAACCGGAAGTGGCATCACCAGATTCCTGTTTCTCTCTTAAACGGAAGTAAAAGATATCAACTTGACCTGAACCGTCGTTTCGGACATCTGCGTAATGGGTTGAATCAGCCTGAGCTTGATGATTTTGTTTTAGAATCCACAATACATACGATTAAAACGAAAAAACCACAATTACTGCTAGTCCATTTTGTGGATCTGGATTCACAGCGGCACTATCATGGCTTTTCTTCTGATGAAGCAATGGATGCGATAAAAAGACATGACAACAGACTCGGACGAATTGTTGAATCCTTACAGGAAGCCGGTATCTATGAAGAGACGACCATCGCCGTATTAGGAGATCATAGTGCATTAGATGAAAGTAAAGCGATTAAACTGAATGTGTTATTGAAAGAACAACAATTCATAGATACGGATTCAAAAGGCTCTATACAAAATTGGAAAGCCTATTGCAAAAGTTGTGATGGTTCAGCATATATTTACCTAAAAGATTCATCTGATATACAAACAAAGGAGGTCGTTCACAAACTTCTGAAACACTTACAAGTTGATGAAAAGAATGGTATTGAAAAGATCTACAGTCAAGAAGAAGCGGCAGCAACTGGGGCTGATGATCGTTGTGTGTTCATGGTAGAAGCCAGACGCGATTTTTATTTTAACGAAGATCATGAAGGTTCTTATCTAAATGATATTACTGATCAAGATGTGAGAACAAAACGATATACACATGCGTGTCATGGGTATTCCCCTAAAAAAGAAGACTACACGACTATTCTAATATTAGCAGGTAAAGGAATTAAAAGAAATGTCGTTGTTTCTTCTATGCATTTAATCGATGAAGGGCCAACGTTTGCTAAACTATTAGGTCTAGATTTAGGAAAAACAGATGGTAAAGTTGTACAAGATTTTTTAACCAGCTAGTTTTTAATAAATTCTAGTAGAGAGAGGACAAAACCTATGAAACGGTTTACGAAAGAAGAGAATAGCTGGATGTACTATGATTGGGCAAACTCAGCTTATTCCATTATTATCTCAACAGCTGTATTTCCTTTGTTCTTTAAAGCAGCTGCAACAAACGCAGGAATTAGTCCATCGAATTCAACCGCTTATTTGGGGTATACGATCGCGATTGCTACGTTCATATTAGCGATGCTGAGCCCCATACTCGGAACCATTGCAGATTATAAAGGTTTAAAGAAACGATTCTTCACATTCTTTTTTGCACTCGGCCTTATTTCTACCGCAGCATTAGCTTTTATTCCAAGTGATCAATGGCTCTTATTATTAATTTTTTATACACTAACTGCGATCGGTTCTAGCGGATCTAACGTCTTTTATGATGCTTTTATTACCGATGTAACGACAGAAGATAGAATGAACAGAGTTTCTTCAAGAGGCTTCGGATTAGGATATATCGGAAGTACGATTCCTTTTTTAATCAGTATCGCCATTATTGTATTGGCACAAAATGAAGTTCTGCCGATTTCAACTACGATAGCAAGTAAAATTGCCTTTTTAATCACTGCGATTTGGTGGGGAGTTTTTACGATTCCTATGTTGAAGAACGTTTACCAGAAGTATGGCATCGAGCGAGAGCAAAAACCTTTGATCAACAGCTTTAAACGCTTAGGGAAAACCATGAAAGAAATACGAAAGTACCGAGCTCTGTTTTTATTTCTGCTCGCCTATTTCTTTTATATCGATGGAGTTGGAACGATCATCACGATGTCCACCGCCTATGGATCAGATCTTGGCATCAGTTCTACTAATCTATTAATCATCCTTTTTGTCACACAAGTGGTCGCTGCTCCTTTTGCCATTCTTTACGGAAGATTAGCAGAGAAATTTACTGGAAAGAAGATGCTTTACGTTGGTATTGGAGTTTATATTATCGTTTGTATTTATGCGTATTTCTTAAAAACAACAATGGATTTTTGGATTTTAGCGATGCTAGTTGCGACTTCCCAAGGTGGAATTCAAGCGCTAAGCCGTGCTTATTTCGCTAAACTTGTACCAAAAGAAAACTCAAACGAATTCTTTGGCTTCTATAATATTTTCGGTAAGTTCGCTTCCATTATGGGCCCGTTGTTAATCGCAGTAACCGCTCAAGTGACTGGAAACTCTGCTAGTGCTGTTTTCAGCCTTGTGGTTCTGTTCATCATTGGCATTACGATTCTTATGTTTGTTCCAGAACCGAAAGTAGATTCATCTCATACGATTAGTGCGTAAAAAAGACTGCTCTCTAGAACAAAATCTAGAGAGCAGTTTTTTATGATTTATTTAACGATCCATTTTGGTCCAAGGATGGTTTGAATTCGATAAAAGTTACCATATGATGCATTTGTTTTATAAGTGCCTGGATAAAGACTCGCTGCTGCCATTTTTTGATTGACATTTGGGCGATCATAAAGCGGTATTTTTTGAGTTAGCGTAATGGTTTTCGTTAATGGTGTTATACGTTTCTCCCAACGCTTATCCCCTTCCACCGCTATATAAAGTCCTGCTTTTTTATTCCTGGTCCATTCTTCATTAATGATTGTGATCGGCGGATTCGTCTCGCCAGCATATGGAGCTAGTTCAAACGTGAAGCCAGGGCGTTTGAAGGTTTGAATGAACCAGTCTTTGTAGCCTCCACCACTTGATAGCTGAGTATCAGGAGGTATGAGTCGGTAACCTGTCATATTAGCCAGGGTTGTACCAAGCGTTTTGTCCCCCTCAAAAGTATTTGTCCCATAATTAAAATGGTAGTATAGTATTCTTCCAGCTGTGTGATAAGAATTTGTAATTTCAGGATCTACAAGATTCGTCAGAGCAGTCATCGCTTTTGCTTCTTTCGTCACTAGTGGAGCACTACCCTTGTAGTCTTTATAAGAAGGAGCTTTCGCATTATTTGCAATCTGTTCCCAACGTGCAGGATATTGTCTGTTCAGATCAACCCCTTGGGCATTGGACTTCCATCTTTTAAAATCCTTGCTTCCCCCATTCATCTTGATGAGGTTAGCATGAGCGGTTGTAGGAAAAGCAGACAGACCTTTTTGCTGAAGAGTGACACCGTCGGGGTTTGTCATCGGTACAAACCAGATCGAAGTATTATTTAATACGTTCGCCACATTGTAACCATCCATCGTACTGTTCGTTACATAACGTTCACTGTACTGATCAATCATCTCCATCACGATGTTCGTCGTCATCCATTCTCTAGCATGATGAGATGCATTGTACAGGACTGTCGCATCACCTCTACCAAGCTTCACTGCCCATATATCTCTACCATAAGGTGTTTTCCCAATTGAACGATATTGGACTAATCCAGGATATTTTTGAGCGAGTGTTTTGATATTACTCGTCATCGTTTCATATGTATACGTTTGATTCGGATTTACATAGCTTGCTGCTTCTCCCTTGTAACTCCAAAATGGTAAGCTACCAAGCAATATCCCCACAAACAACACTAAACCTTTTTTCAAAGCTCTCTCTCCTATCAAAGAAACCTATTATTATTTGAATATATTAATAGTATAGATAACGAGAAGTATGGCTTCGCATGAGAATAGTCGCCTTTAATGTTTCAATTTTATTACCACAATTAAGTCAAATCACATATAAATTTGGCATTTAAAAGTAAATAACACGTTTATTATATAAATTTATTCATATTTGGTTTTGCTTGCTTCAGATTATGGGAAGAGTAGTAGGACGAGGATGACATAATAAGAGGGAATGCAGAACATGAAAGAGAATCAAGAAAATAATAATAGCAAAAAAGCAGCTGTCCCAGATCGGCAATACTTTTTTCCCGTTCAAATTATTGAATATTTTATTGAAGAAGGTAAAGCGTCTTTACAAGTTTCAAACTTAGCACAATTCATTTTATCTTTTATGGCAGGTGCTTTTATTGCATTTGGCGCACTAGGTTCCGTTTTATTGTCCATGGGGGTCGAGACTTCTGGTCCCTTTAACCTTTTATCAGGTGTTGGATTCGCTATCGGGTATACGATGATCTTTCTATCAGGATCGATTCTTTTTACAGAGATTAATGTCTTACTACCTAGCTATATTTTACAAACCAAATATTGGATCAGTAAAAGGGTACTTCGATTTTGGGGGATCTGTTATATCGGAAACTTCTTAGGAGCATTATTTGTTGGGTTTTTACTTAATATGTCAGGTTCATTAGACAAAGAATTTTATGAGGTACTTTTAAAGTTCATGGAAAAAAAGATGGAATTTACTGAACGTGGGACATGGGGTTGGTTTCAAGTATTATTCTCTGGTATTCTTGCAAACTGGCTTATCGGAATTGCAGCCGTTCTTGCTACAGCGGCACGAGATGTAATGGGTAAGATCTTTGGAATTCTTTTACCTGTAATTATCTTTGAAGCAGGAAATTTTCAACATGCCGTGGCAAACATGGGGTATTTCAGTATTACCGTTTTAGAAGGTTTTGAATATAGTTGGTATGAATTTATTCTTCTTAATTTAATTCCTGCAACGATTGGCAACTTGATTGGTGGGGGTATATTAGTTTCATTATTACTTTCTTTTGCATTTAAAGAAGACATTGATGATGATATCGTAAAAGAGGAAGAAGAAGAAGTAGAAAAGCTAAAACATAAGATGGAGTAATCATTCATATGTGAAACACCTTTATTGTCATATACAGTAAAGGTGTTTTTTGTTAGAGTTTCAGTAGGATTATATATTTTCTTTAGGGGATGAACCTATTTGCCTTATCAAACAAAACTTGCTTTTTTATATGTAGCAATCGGTGCATCTCTATGGGGAATCATCGGTTCCTTTGTTAAAGAGCTGACGCTCGCCGGTTTCACCTCATTGCAAATTGTCTTTTTAAGAGCTGCTAGTGCATTTCTATTATTCCTTGCATGGATTGTTGTAAAGAATCCTGGTCTACTAAGGATCCATTTAAAAGATATATGGTATTTCTTAGGTACGGGGGTTTTAAGTGTTTCCTTTTTTAATTGGTGTTATTTTACTACCATACAAACATCATCACTTGCCATTGCTGCTATTCTTTTGTATACCGCTCCCGCTTTTGTACTTGTGATATCGGCACTTGTATTTAAAGAACCGTTGACCCGACAGAAGCTGGTTGCTCTCGCTTCTACCTTCTTTGGCTGTACACTCGTCTCAGGTCTGTTCTCAGCTCAAATAGAACTCTCCATGTTAAGTCTTTTGATCGGATTAGGGGCAGGTTTTGGCTATTCTCTATACAGTATTTTTGGTAAGTTAGCTAGTCGAAAATATGAAACATTAACCATCAGCATCTACACTTTTTTCTTTGCCATGCTTGCTCTATTTCCTATCAGTGGTATAACTTCTACTGATATCCAAGTTTTCAGTCCATCCGTTGTCATGAATGTAATCGGTCTCGGTCTTTTTCCAACCGTATTCGCCTATTGGTTCTATACACAAGGTTTACAACAGATCGATGCAAGCAAAGCCTCCATTGTGTCTACTATCGAACCGGTTGTAGCTACCTTGATGGGAGTGATCCTTTTCAAAGAATCCATCTCTTTTGTCCAAGGTATAGGTATTCTATTTGTATTGGGTTCCGTTCTTCTGATACAAGAACGAACAGGAAAGTCTGTTCAAACTTCTAACGCTCAAAAATAACCGTTAGAAAAGGTGCAGCATAATCGCTGCACCTTTTTGAATCCTTTATAAGATAGAGCTTAAGAAATTTTTCGTACGTTCTTCTTTAGGAGCATTGAAAAGCTCTTCTGGCTTCCCTCTTTCCCAGATCTGTCCATCGTGCATGTAAACGACCTCATCTGCTACCTCTTTCGCAAAGCCCATCTCATGGGTTACGACGACCATCGTCATGCCCTCTTGCGCAAGTTCTTTCATCGTGGCTAGCACTTCTCCTACTAGCTCTGGATCTAGAGCTGATGTAGGTTCATCAAACAGCATTATATCGGGTTTCATCGCAAGGGCTCTTGCAATCGCTACACGCTGCTTCTGCCCACCGGATAACTTAGCCGGATAAACATCTGCTTTATCAGAAAGACCCACTTTTCCAAGTAAAGCTTTTGCTTCTTGTTCTGCTTCTGATTTATTTTGGTTTTTTACTTTAAGAGGAGCTTCCATCACATTTTCCAATACCGTTTTGTGAGGAAACAAGTTAAAGTGCTGAAAAACCATCCCTACTCTTTGGCGTACTTCATTTAAGTTATGAGTTTTCGGTTCAATTTCCTCTCCTTCAATGACAATTCTTCCACCGTTTTTAATTTCAAGGAAGTTGATGCATCTGAGAAGAGTACTTTTTCCAGAACCACTGGCACCAATTAAGACTACAACTTCGCTCTCTTGTACGTTTAGATTCACTTCTTTTAATACTTCTAAATCTCCAAAACTCTTCTTTAAGTTTTCAATACGTATCATCTCTTTTTTCATAGCAAAGCACCTCCTATTCTCCAGCGGATAGTTTCCTTTCTAACAGATTAACGAGTAAAGTGAAAAGAAGAACGAGGATTAGATAGTATAGACCAACAATAATTAGGTACGTCATCTCATCAAATGTTCTAGATCCTTGTGTCGTTGCAATACTGAACAACTCATTAAGGGCAATAAAGGATGCTAGTGATGAATCCTTCAGACCAATAATAAATTGATTACCTAAAGGAGGTAACGCACGTTTAAAGGCTTGCGGCAGTATGATCCTTCTCATCGCTAAACCATACGTCATACCTAATGAACGTCCTGCCTCCATCTGCCCTTTATCTACCGACTGAATGGAACCTCTGAAGATCTCTGCAATATAAGCACCATTATGCATGGCAAGTCCAAATGCTGCCGACCAGAAGGCAGAAATCCCCAACTCCGCTAAACCAAAATAAAAGATAAATATCTGTACGATTAACGGTGTACCACGAATGAGTGCAATATAAATATTCGCGATCCAATTTAGGACTTTGATTCCAGAGATTTTAAATAATGCAAATATAAGTCCAATTCCCGTACCGATTAAGATAGATACAAAGGTAAGTTGAAGCGTGATCCAAAGCCCCTTCATGAAGAGTGGATAACTTTCTACTAATACGTCTAAAATGTGTGCGAGATCAAACATTCCATTGTCCTCCCCATTTCATTCTCTTTGTGAATGGTATATAGATATGTATGTATAAAAGAAAGCCACCCTGCACGTAACTTCATGAGGGCGGCTCCACCATTATTCAGGCTTCTTCGTGATATCAGCACCGACGTATTCTTCACTAAGCTTCGCGAGCTCACCGTTATCCTTCATTTTCTTTAATGCTTTATTTACCGCTTTTAACAATTCTTTATCATCTTTTTTAATGGCGATCGCTTGTTCACTCGTACCGAGCTGCTCTTGTTCAACAATCTTAAATCCTTTTTCAATCGCTTGTTTACCCGTGATGGCGTCAGTAATAACTGCATCGTGTTTGCCTTCACTCAACGCACGCAATGCTGTTGCATCACTGTCATAGTTTTTAATTTGATCCGTAAAATCTTGTGCAGATTTTTCATAGGTAGAACCTTTTGAAACAGCAACTTCTTTTCCTTTTAAATCTTCTTTCGTTTTAATATCACTGTCTGGTCTTGTAAAGATTACCGGACCTGAGTAATAATAGGGCTCGCTGAAATTCACTGCTTTCTTTCGGTCTTCAGTGATTGTATGGCTTGCCACTGCTGCGTCAAAACGATCTGCCTTAATAGCGGATACAGCACCGTGGAATTTAAACTTTTCTGGAACAGGCTTCAGACCAAGTTCTTTTGCAATCGCCTTACCAACTGCAACATCAAATCCTGTTAGTTCCCCACCCTTATCAACTGAACTGAATGGCGGGAACTCTCCTGATACGATGAAGTTAAATTCTCCTTCGTTCTTTAATTCCAGACCTCCGTCACTTGACTCACTGCTGCCACATGCCGCTAGTACAAACATTGAAAAAACGACAGCTAAAATACAAATCTTCTTTTTGAAATCTTTCATTCTTATCCTCCTTGAATATCCCTTTTTGTAGATCCCCCTACTAGACAAGACCTGTCAAAAATATCAGATTTTTCATGCATCTTTTATATGGTTACCCTTTACAAAAAACTCGTAAACACTTATTTATCAAGCAAAAAAGCGCCTTTCAGATAAACTGAAATGCGCTTTTTAAATTTCTGTTAGGGTAATAGCTTTGTAGGCAACAATATTGTGACCGTGGTCCCAATATCTAACATACTTTCAAATGTAATATTTCCATGATGATTTTCAATGATCTTCAGTGATACCATCAATCCTAAGCCAATGCCTTTTTCTTTATTAGAATAGAAGGGTTCTCCAAGTCTTGCAAGCCGTTCCTCACTAATCCCCACTCCTTGGTCAGTAACTTTAATAAAGACATAGCCTTCATCATGTGCTCCTGTTTCTACAAAAATGGTACCTCCATTGTTCATAGATTCAATCGCATTCTTGATCACGTTTATGATCACTTGTTTAATCTGATTTCCTTCACAAAGAATTTGAGGAACATCCATTAAATGCGTCTCAAATTGAACGTTTTTAAGGTTCGCTTCTGAATCTAAAAGTGTGATCGTCTGTTTAATAAAGTCGTTTACATTTCTTTGCTGAAAAAAAGTTTCTTGATGAGGTTTAGCCAATACTAAGAATTCAGTAATGATGGATTCAATCCGATCCATCTCTGATAAGATGATCTCACTATGAAGATCTTCCATATCTGCTTTCATGAGTTGGACGAATCCTTTAATACTCGTGAGCGGATTACGAATCTCGTGAGCGATTCCTGCAGCAAGTTCACCAACGACTGTGAGTTTATCAGATTTTCTGAGCAATTCTTCTTTTTCTTTTAAATCTGTAATATCTTCTGAAATCCCAGCGATTCGATAGATCTCTTCCTCGTCATTGGTGATTGGAAATGCTCTTGTTCGGATCCAGCGGACTCTGTTATTTTTTCCATGTATGCGGTACTCAATCTGTGATTCACCTTGTGCGATTGATTTTATGAACGCTGAGACTGCTTCTTGATCTTCCGTATGAACGTCAGTAAAAACTGATTCGAATCGATCGGTCTCTTCAGTGTCCCAAATCTCCTTATATGCCTTTGATATGTAAAGAAGCTGGTTCGTATTATAATTTTGCATCCAAAAAATATCTTTTGCATTCTCGGCAAACTGGCGGAATCTCTCCTCACTCTCGCGAAGGCCTAGTTCCATTCGCTTGCTTTGGGTAATATCTCTTGAAACGCCAACTATCCCTTCTACTTGACCTTGATCATTTTTTATAGGAGACAGGATAGCCTGATAATAGAGTCGTTCACCATTACGGACATTACTCCATTCATAAAACTGGGATTTACCTTGCAAAACAAGCTGACATGCCTTTTCTTGTCCTTCCGCAATCTCCGCTCCAAACACTTCTCGAACGGTCTTACCCAAGAAGTAAGAAGGTTTCACACGATGTTTTTCCATCCATCTTCCATAGATACCTGTATGTACAAAATTAGTGTCTAGTGTAAAGACCGTGTCTTCCATTGAATTTACTAATGAGTAAAAACGTTGCTGACTGTGATTCAACTTTTTCTCCGTACGTTTTAACTGTTGATTATCTATTAGAGTGATTACAGATAGATCGCTCCAATCTTTGTTAAAAGGAATGATAGAAACGGACAATGAAGACGAAAAGCCTGTATGATTACAGATTAAATCTACTTCGACCTGAAATTCTCGTGTTTTGTTTTTTATAACTTGAAGATAAGCTTCTTTCAGTGACCATTTTTCTTTATTGAGATCCGTTATAAAGAATGGGAGTTCATATAGAAATGCGCCTTCTACATCAGAATCTGACAACCTTAACATGTCACACGCTTTTGTATTGGCATAAAGAATAGTGCCACATGGTTCTAAAACGATAATCCCGTTATTTACCGCTTCATAGAACGTGTGCATCATTTGTTTTGTGTTTTGTAATTCAAACGAAGTGTCTCGCATGTTCTACATCCTTGTTGAATTATTTTTAAAGGATTTACAAGAAATGCCTTTTCTCTATTTTTCTATTAAATACAAAAAAACACAAGTGTTATTTTCCTCTTTTTGGATTCGCATGAGAGTAAATTCATAAAGTTTCAGGATAGAACAGCACGTTAACTCTTCTATGAACATTATATTTTTCCGTTCGTTTCAGATCGTACTATAAAAAAACACACTGAATTATTTTTCAGTGTGTTTCAATAAAGCTTTATTAAACGTCAGAGCATTTTCTAAGCTCATAGTGTCGGATAATATCTCCTGTGGTGCATTTGCATCTCCTATTAAATAGCCGGCAAATTCAGTACCTAAAAAGTCGAATATATATTGAAATTGCTGGATCAGGGGTAGTGCTTTTGTTCGTGGATGATCTCCACCCACTGTAATAACATATGCTTTTTTATCGCTCATGCTTTTCTTAAAATTCAATGCTTCCTCTCTTAAACTCTGTGAGAATCTATCTACAAAGTTCTTCATAGCACCGCTCATTCCATACCAATAAATAGGTGTTGCAAAGATAAGAACGTCATACTGTAAGACCTGTCTGATTAATTCTTCATAATCGTCATAAACTTTATCAAACCCTCCTGCAACATGGCGTTGATCATCAATAGGATTTATTTTGTAGTTTTTGAGGTAAAAAGAAGTATACGGAATCCCGTCTAACGCCTTTTGTGTCAATGCGTCTGTATTTCCGTTTTCTCTAGAACTGCCGTTAATTACTGCGATTTTCATGCGTATCACCTTTCGAGTATGCGTATTATTAATGCTAGCATTCATTTGATTTCATAGTAAATTTCATAAAAAATAAAAATAAAGAATAGAGTTAAAGATAAAAGGTTAGGAGGTCTACAATGATCGTATTCACCATCATCTGCATGATTTCTTTCTATCTTTTTACGATACATGATTCTAAGAAGGTGAAACAAGTAATCTGGCCTTTATATGGCATAGTAGGTATCGTGTGCCTCATCTCTTTGTTCTCTTTAACACCTGATACCGTGACTTATGTATATTGGGTAAGATTATTCTTTCTAGTCTTGACTATACCTGTATTTATCCTTGTTGTTCGTAAGGTTTGGCAGCTCAGTTCAGATACGACAAGGTGGATACAGTATACAGTCTCTATTCCTATCTCCATTCTATTTATCTTTACGCTATGGTTATGTTGGAACATGTTCCCGATCTTCATGTATGTTTTATAAGAAGCATCCTATTATTTTATTCAACCAAACACCCGCCTTCAGGATACAACTGAAGGCGGGTGTTTCGTGTTGGAGGTTAAGGTTGTCCTCTTTAGATGGACAAAGAAGCGCTATTTGTCTTTGTCGGGGGTCTGACCCCCTTGCATTAGCGAAAGCACTTCTTTAACGATCGTGTTTATCTTTTGGTTTATAAATTCATCTCCAAAGCTTTCTTTAGCTTGCTTGATTGCCGCTATTACTTCTTCATCATATTGAATGAACTCTTCATCATCTTCTGCTTCATTGTATAGATCGATCATGCTGTCTAAACCCTCTTGCATGCGATCTATCGCTTCACTATATTTTTCTCGATCTTCCTTATTATATTTCAACTTCATCACCCATTCTCAGCTTTTCCATCTATTCGTGCTATCAAACTTCATAAACAATTACTCTTGTGACTTTCTTCCCTATTTTTTCATAGGAAAGTATACTATAATAATTTGGTTATTATTATCTTGAAATATATTATTTTACATATTCATCGGAAGGAGGGGGCACAATTGATCCGCCGTTGGTTTACGAAAAAAAATAAATTATTGCAGCCTGCATTTGAAACACCGTCATCACATTCATCGTTGAGTCTATGCACGAATGCTACAGATGAACCAGATCCTGCAAAAGAAATATCGCATTTTAAAATGCGGCTAAAAGAATTTGGAATAGAGTTTAGTCACTTAGTCTCCAGCACTCCTAAGGATGTTGAAAACAGACAACAAGCCATAAGAGTTGCTGAAGAAATCTCGAAAGATCCTGAGATGCGTAATTATTTTCTAACGTGGAAACGGTTGCCCCTTCTTCATCATGAAAGTACACAGCATCAAAAGCACACCATGAAAAAACAGCGAGAATACATAACCGCTCTTACCCTTATTTTTATAGAAAATTATCAAGTGTTGCTGCAATATGTTCCTGGCACAGGAGGAAAACACTAAATGAACAAAGCGATTATTGTAGAAGTTAACAAACGTCATGTCATCGTTCTTGCTGAGGGCGGAGAATTTAAAAAAATAAAAAATACCAATGCCGCCTATACAGTCGGCCAAGAAATCCGTCTCCCTGTAAGACAAGAGAACAAAAAAACTGCTTTCTCTATCTTTAATTGGAAAACCGGAACGGCTGTAGCATTAACGATTTTTCTCCTGTTCTTCCAAGTTCTCGCACCGGTTTCTGGACCTGGTGCATATGCATATGTCGGTATAAACATGGACCCCAGTCTAGAATTAAAGATTGATGAGGAAATGAAAGTGCTTGATATCTATGCTTACAATCAGCAAGGACATATGGTTCTTGATCGGTTGGAAGATTGGAAGAATGAAGAAATTGAAATGGTAACTGATCTTATTTTTGAGACGTGTGAAGAACTAGGCTATTTAAAGTCAAAAGAAGAAGTATTAATTACTACAACCCTCTCAGAGGAAGTACCTTCTGACAAGGAAAAAGAAATCAAACAACAAGTGAATAAAGTCATGACTGAAAAAGCTAAAAAGAAATCCATTGAAATGACTACAATTGTCATGAGTAGTGAAGAACGAGAACAATCTAAAAAGATGAAAATGTCACCTGGTCATTATGCAATTTATAAAGCTGCTAAGAAGTCTGGTAAGAAGATCACAAAGAATGAGATTTCAAATCTTACAATTAAAGAAATTTCCGAAAAAGTGGGACCGATTAAAGAGCTACTTAAAGAGGAGATCGAAACAGTTGATGTAACTGAAAACAAAAAAGAGGAACTAGTATATGAACCACCTCTTCCTATCTTGGATGTAAAAGATTCGAGAAACGAGGTAAAAATAGAAAAAGAAATTATACCTGTTCAAGAAAAAGTACAAGAACCACAAAAAAAGAAAACCCTTGAGTTGCCTGTCACTCACGCTGAGATTCCTGCATCACCAAAAAAGGAAGAAATGCAACCAGATAAACCCGTAAAAGTTGAACAAGAGAAGCATGTAAATCCTCCTGCCCCTTCTGTAGTTGAGCAGGACAAGAACACGCACAAGGCACCTACGAAGAGTACGCCTGTTGTGACTACACCAAAGGAAGAGAAACCTAAGCAGGAAAAGCCTGCAGAGGACAGACCAAAACAGGAATTACCTAAAGAGGAAAAGCCTAAGCCAGAAGTACCGAAAGAAAACATTCCTAAAGAAGCTCCAAAGGAAGAGATTCCTAAGGAAGAAGAACCTAAAGTGGAAACTCCTAAAGAAGAGATTCCCAAAGTAGAAACGCCTAAAGAGGACACGAAGCCAGAACCAAAAGAGCATTGGATTTATATTGAGATTATCATGGATGGGATCAAGATTGAAGTACGCATTAAGGTTACAACAAATGTTTCGGATGCTGAGTTGAAACAAAAAGCCTTAGCTTCTTATCAACAACAAAATTCTCAAAAACATTCATGCCCTATATCAACTTCAGCCATTTCACAAGAAATGAAACAAGCTGAACCTAATAAAGAGCTACAACAAGACACAGAAAATGAAGAGGTAACAGAATCAGTCACTGAAAAACCTATTTTAGAACAAGCTTCATAATGATCAAACCCCAGGACTTAAAAAATAGTCCTGGGGTTTTTGTTTTCACTTCGTATAGATACTTAACTTTTATGGCAATAGTGAGAATAGGAGGAGAGTGTTTGTATGCGGTCTATTTATTATGCTTATCTAAGAATGCCGATGTTGATTCGACTTGCCATCATTCTTTTTAGCATCCTATTCTCAAGTGCTGTATTAGCTCACCTCTTGGAAACAAAAACATTTCCAACAATATTTGAAGGGTTTTATTGGGCAGTTATTACAGCGGGAACGGTTGGATATGGAGACTTTACACCAGAAACAACTCGCGTCAGGTTATTAGCTATTTTCCTTGTATTCATCGGGGCATCTTTTTTTGCCTTTTTGACTGTTCACTTGGCAAGTTCTGTTGTTAAAAGTGAAAATCGATTTTTTGAGGGGAAAAGTATGTATAAAAACAAAGATCACTTTATCATTGTGGGTTGGAACGAAAGAGCTAGACATACTATTCAAGCTCTTAAAGATAAACTCAAATCGAACCATATTGTTCTGATCGATGAATCTTTAAAAGTAAACCCTTTATATGTTGAAGGCATTCATTTTATTCATGCAAAACCTAGTGAAGATCACACATGGTTGATGGCGCATATCCAACAGGCACACACCATCCTCATTACAGCTGACGCCAACTTAAAGGAAAATGAAGCGGATACGAATACGATCCTTTCTATCCTAACAGCTAGAGGACTGAATCCAACCGTATCTATCCATGCAGAAGTGTTAACAACAGAGCAAACGACAAACGCCAAACGAGCTGGTGCAGATTATATTATCCACACATCGAACTTGGCTTCGCATGCAATGGTTTCTAACCTTGAGAAAGAGCTCCTATAGGAAAAACAGATAGCTTTTTAGTCTATCTGTTTTTTAATTTAATAAAGCGGTTTCTGTCTTTTTTACTAATTCTTTTGCGATGCTAATCCACTTTTGATCCACTGTTGCATCAGGATCTTGTGGTTCTGAGAACTGATTAAAACTTCCTGAGATGTTCCCTGTTTCAGCGTTATCATCAAGCCCTACTTGGTATTTGTGAGCCAACAAAAAGGGTTCACCAAATTGAATCGTCGTATCTTTCTTATCTAATTGACCATCAATCGCTTGAAAAGGAATTCTTAAAAACGTGTATCCAACTTCATCGTCCAGTTTATAATCAAAGTATCCGTGATCATAATCCCAGTTTCCTCCATATGAAAAGCCCATTCCTTTCAATACTTCTTCCGCTTCATTCAGTGGACAACACTCGTTTTCGAGGCTGCTTTTTATCGGTTTCAAAATCGTCACCCCTTTATGAACTTTTTCTTATCGTTTCCAAAATAAGCGAGATTATTTGCGTCTTCTATAAGAAAAATATAAAAAAGCCCAACTCAGCGGCCGAGTTAGGCTTTTATAGGATTAAAGACGTTTTTCTAATTCTTCTTTTTCTTTTTCAAATCCTGGTTTACCTAATAAAGCAAACATGTTCTTCTTGTAAGCTTCTACTCCTGGTTGATCAAATGGATTTACACCTAACAAGTATCCACTTACCGCACATGCTTTTTCAAAGAAATACACGAGATAGCCAAAATGATAAGGCGTCATTTCAGGAATACTTACGACTAAGTTAGGAACGCCACCATCTGTATGAGCAAGCATCGTACCTTGGAATGCCTTCTTGTTAACAAAGTCCATCGTTTGCCCTGCTAAGAAATTTAGTTTATCCAAGTTCTGACCATCTTCTTCAATCGTGATCTCTTCTCGAGCATGATCAACATATAACACAGTTTCAAATAGATCACGACGTCCTTCTTGTACATACTGTCCCATAGAGTGAAGATCTGTAGTGAAGTCGACGGATGCAGGATAGATTCCTTTGTAGTCTTTCCCTTCACTTTCACCGTAAAGTTGTTTCCACCATTCAGATACATAGTGAAGACCTGGCTCGTAGTTTACCATTAACTCAATGGTTTTGCCTTTATTATAAAGAGCATTACGAACTGCAGCATATTGGTACGCTTGGTTCTCAGCAAGGTTTGAATTGTTGAAGTCAGCGGCAGCTTCCTTCGCACCGTTCATCATCTCTTCAATGTTTACTCCACTTACTGCGATCGGTAAAAGGCCAACAGCCGTTAACACCGAATAACGTCCACCAACGTCATCAGGAATGATAAAGGATTCATAACCCTCTTCGTTCGCTAAAGTTTTTAATGCCCCTTGAGCTTTGTCAGTCGTTGCATAAATACGTTTACGAGCCTCGTCTTTTCCGTATTTTTCTTCTAAGAACTTTCTAAAGATACGGAACGCGATTGCAGGCTCAGTAGTAGTGCCAGATTTAGAGATCACATTTACAGAAACATCTTTATCTTTTAATACATCAAAAAGTTCTTTAACATAAGTTGAAGAGATGTTCTGTCCAGCAAAGAATACTTGAGGCGTCTTGCGGTCTTCTTTTGCTAAAAGGTTATAGAAAGAATGGTTTAACATTTCGATCGCTGCACGTGCTCCTAGGTAAGAACCACCAATTCCAACCACGATCAATACATCAGAATCACTTTTGATTTTTTCCGCACTTTTTACGATTCGGCTAAACTCTTCACGGTCGTAGTTTTCAGGCAGATCCACCCAGCCAAGGAAGTCATTCCCCGCTCCTGTTTTTTCATGAATCGCTTCATGAGCCGTTTTCACAGCACCTGTTAGATAATCTACTTCATGCTGACCAATAAAAGAAAGTGCCTTGCTATAATCAAAACTTAGCTTTTTTGTCATATGTAAACCTCCTAGAACATCATTATTCTTTCACTTTATACAAGTACAACGACCAAATCAAGAAACCAGACAAATGTAATCGTTTTCTTAACAAAAGACGAAATATTCAAAAAGCAACCATATAAAAAGAAGGATCATTCCCCTCGTTTTATATGGCTCACTTGTTTCTCTCACCTTTCACATTGTTACAGATAGTACAAGTAAAAGGTGTCACTATAATTTGTTCCAAACACTTATTTTATAATCCTAAAGATAAAGTTGATTGTATTGGAGAGTGCGACACTCCTGGAGGATCAGCGTGACAGGTGAGACAGCTAACCGTGCATAGTACTAGCTGGTCACCTGACGGCCCTCGGAAAGCGAGTATCCCGCAACGGAAATCAACCAATTTCATGAAACTTTTATAAAGACATTCTTAAAATGTTAAGTACATCTTCTTTATTCTGTTTCTTAAAGTTCCCAAATTCTCCTCTGGCCATCGCTTTTTCTGCAATAAGGTCAAGTTTTGAATCATCAATGTCATAGTCTTTAAGAGCATTTGGCGCCCCAAGTGACGTCCAGAAAGCAGATAGACGATCAATACCTTCAAGAGCTACTTCTTTATCTGATTTTCCTTCTGTTTCAACGTTAAACACGCGAACGGCAAGTTGCTTAAAGCGAGCCACATTCGTATCCACGTTATGTCTCATCCAGTTAGGGAAAAGAATAGCTAAGCCGCCAGCATGCGGAATATCATAAACAGCTGAAACAGCATGTTCAATGTTATGACTTCCCCAGTCACCTCGAACACCCATTTGAAGTGTCCCGTTTAATGCCATCGTACCGTTATATAGGATTGTTTCACGCAACTCATAATTCTCAAGATCATCTAAAAGCTTAGGTGCCGTTTCCATTACTGTTAATAGAATGGATTCTGCAAAGCGGTCTTGTAGAGGTGTATTTGTCGCGTTATGGAAATATTGTTCAAATACATGCGACATCATATCTACTATTCCATAGATCGTTTGGTCTTTAGGTACTGAGAACGTATAAGTTGGATCTAAAATCGAAAATTTAGGGAATACAAGCGGACTTCCCCAACCATATTTCTCTTGCGTTTCCCAGTTCGTGATAACAGAACCTGAATTCATTTCAGATCCTGTTGCAGCTAGTGTAAGAACTGTTCCAAAAGGAAGTGCATCTTCTACTTGAGCTTTTAGCGTAATGATGTCCCATACATCTCCATCATACTTTGCTCCAGCTGCAATAGCCTTTGTACAGTCAATAACACTTCCACCACCAACAGCTAATAGAACATCGATGCCTTTTTCTTTACAAATCTCTACCCCTTTACGGACAGTAGATACTCTCGGATTTGGTTCTACACCTGAAAGCTCACTAACCTCAGCATCCATCTTCTTCAGCTCGTTCATGACTTCATCAAACAAACCGTTTCTTTTGATGCTTCCTCCGCCATATACAACGAGGACTTTCTTTCCGAATTTCCCTAGTTCATCTTTTAGCGTTTGAATTTGGTTTTTACCAAAAACTAATCGAGTTGGATTGTAATATATATATTCGTTCATCAAAATCTCTCCTTCTTACATGGTTTAACCCGTATTATGTGGCACATGAATTGTAATGTAAAGTAATTAGCTTATCGAATACTAGCATGTGTTTTATTCCTTTGTTTCATGCTACAGAATTAGGGAATGCATAAATATGTACAATAATTGACATCCTAAAGAAGCTATTCTATTCATACAAAAAGGAGGAAATGACATGAGTGGATTACAGCGCTTCGCACTTGCTTTGGTTATAATCGGAGCTATTAATTGGGGTCTGATTGGATTCTTTCAGTTCGATCTAGTGGCCGCTATTTTTGGAGGTCAAGACGCTGCTCTTGCCCGAATCGTTTATGGTCTAGTAGGTCTTTCAGGTCTATATTGTTTAACGTTATTGTTTAAACCTTCTGAGGAACTTAGTCGTGAAGGCCATGCAGAACATAATCGTGTATAATTTCATATAAAAAAACCTCTCAATTGAGAGGTTTTTTTTATTACTTTTTAAGGCGCTTGTTTAGTTGAGCCTGACGATCTGTAGACTCTTTCAACCAATCTTTAAGTTTTGCTTCAAGAGTGTTGAAACCTTTGTTAGCGTCTTGATTGTTTGTGTTGCTCTTTTTGTTATTGTTGTTGAATCCACCAGGACGGCGTTCTTTTTTAGGTGCAGGAGCTGGAGCTTCCTGTGTTTGTCGGATGGACAGTGAAATTTTCTTGCTGTCTTCGTCAACAGAAAGAACCTTTACTGACACAACGTCACCAACACTCAATGCATCGTTAATATCTTTAACGAAACCATGTGAAACTTCAGAGATGTGTACAAGACCTTGTACATTATCATTTAATGCAACGAACGCACCAAAAGGCTTAATGCCTGTAACTTTACCTTCAACAATGCTACCTACTTCAAAATTCATGAAAACACTCCTAACTATTTTTTAACCTGTTAAGTATAACATAACTAAATCGTACAAGCAAAACTAATAAAGAGAGTGTTTTATTGACTTGAGACCGTCATTTCAAGAACTTGATCATGCTTTGCTGAAAGGTCTTTACCAAAGTTGTATGTTTTCTCAATATTTATTTGATGCCACAACATGAACATGAGCACCGTCCATATTTTTCTGCTATAATCGCCTCTGCCACTGCGATGTCCTTCTAACAGGTCCAGTACGACTTCTTTATTCAAGTATTGATCTGTATGGCTCGTTTGGATGAGTTGTTTAGCCCAATCGTACATCTCATTCTTTAACCAATGTCGAATTGGAACAGGGAATCCTAATTTACGACGATGCAGCACAGAATCGGGAACGATTCCGTTCATCGCTTCTCTTAATGCGTATTTTGTTGTTCCATTCGTTACGGTTAGATTAGGGTGCAATCTGGAAGCAACATCAAATACTTCTTTATCCAGGAAAGGGACTCTCAGCTCTAGCGAATGAGCCATCGTCATCTTATCAGCTTTAACAAGGATATCGCCTCTCATCCAAGTGTGGAGGTCAATATATTGCATCTTATGAACATCGTGAAATGCACTCGCTTGATCGTACAAAGGTTTTGTTACATTTTTATAGTTATATGCAGGACGATATTCTTTCAGGAGCTTACTTTTTTCATTCTCTGAGAACATTTTCGCATTACCAATATATCGTTCTTCAATGGTCATGCTTCCACGCTGCATGAAACTTTTACCTTTAACACCTTCAGGCAAGATGCTAGCAATAGCGGCTAGACCTTTTGCAACACCTATTGGCAATGAAGAAAGATGTCTTAATGAATGAGGCTCATGGTAGATGTTGTACCCTCCAAACAACTCATCCGCACCTTCACCTGATAGAACAACCGTCACGTGTTTGGCAGCTTCACGCGCCACAAAATACAAGGGAACAGCTGCTGGATCGGCAACAGGATCATCCATATGCCAAATGATCTTAGGAAGTTCTTTAATAAATTCTTCAGGTTTAACAAGATAGTGGATATTCTCAACATTTAATGCTGCCGCAGTTTGTACAGCTACATCTATTTCACTGAATCCTTCTCTTTCAAATCCGACCGTAAACGTTTTTAGCGATGGATGTAGCTCACTTGCTAAAGCGACGATGGCACTCGAATCTATTCCGCCAGACAAGAATGCTCCTACCGGAACGTCAGAACGCATATGAACTTTTACTGAATCCCGCATAACAGAACGAATTTCTTTTTTTGCTTCTTCAAGCGTCATGTTGCTAGGTTTAAAACTAGGCTTCCAATAGGATTGAATAGAAAGAGGTCTGCCTGCTTTTTTTACAAAATAATGCCCCGGTTCAAGCTTTTTAATTCCTTTTGTCAAAGTCATTGGCTCTGGCACGAATTGATACGTCAGATAGTGATGAAGAGCTTCAGCATCTACTTCCTGTTTTTCCTTAACCACAGTAATACTTTTCTTTTCAGACGCACAGTATAACCCTTCTTCATCTTCAAGATAAAAGAAAGGTTTGATCCCAAAACGGTCTCGTGCTCCATAAAGCTCTTTCTTTTCCTTATCCCATATTAAAAATCCAAACATCCCTCGAAGTTCTGTAAAAGCCTTCTCTCTTCTATCGCTAAAAAGAGCAAGAATAACTTCAGTATCTGAGTGTGTTTTAAATCGATAGCCTTTTTCTTCTAGTTCTTTTCTTATTTCAACATAATTATATATTTCACCGTTGAAGATTATCCAATAACGGTCATCTTCGTATGAAAGGGGTTGTTTCCCACTTTCAATATCAATGATGCTCAAACGGCGGAAACCGAAACGAACATATTGGTCTACAAAATGACCACTATCATCTGGACCTCGATGAGTAATGATATTTGTCATATTGATTAATTGTTCCGTTTCTTTTTGTTCTACCGTTTCAGGCGTGTTTAACATATATCCAATAAAACCGCACATTTTCAAGTTCCTCCTCAAAAAACAGCTCAAGTGTCCACTTTCCATTTATTAAACCAAGTTAACTAATTGGTTTTCCAGAATATTAATTAAATCCCTTTATATGTGAATGAACTTCTCTATTATAACTCCGTAAAATCCATTCTTCACTACTTTTTTTTGTTAAAAAAATGAAAAACAAGGAATCTGTACTATATTTGTCGAGAAAAGCGATTTAAAAGTTACAAAACTATTTTTAAATCATTGAATTGGGATCTAAGATTCGGTCTATTTCTTCTCTTGATAAGATTTTTTTAGACTCCAGTACTTCCTTTAACGTCTTTCCTGTCTCGAAACTTTCTTTTGCTACAGCTGCTGCTTTTTCATATCCGATGTGAGGGTTCAAGGCTGTAACAAGTGAGAGACTCTGCTCGAGCCACTTTTGTATATTCTCTTCATTAGCTGTTATGTCTTTTAAGCATTTTTCTGTAAAAATTGTGATACCATTACTTAAGATCGTTATTGATTGAAGGACATTAAAGCCGATCACAGGCATCATTGCGTTAATCTCTAGCTGGCTTCCGATCGCAGCTGTCGATACACACGTGTCATTACCTATCACTTGTGAACAGATCATGTACAAGTTTTCTAAAATAACTGGGTTGATCTTACCTGGCATGATTGATGATCCTGGCTGAACAGCGGGAAGCATGATTTCGGCAAATCCCGTTCGGGGACCACTGCTTAACAATCTAAGGTCGCTTGATATCTTTATCAGATGTATAGCTAGTTCTTTTAAGTGGCCGCTTACACGTATAGCTGCATTCGTATTTTGCATGAATGCATATGTATTCTCACTCTGTGTAAACGGTAGGTCTGTCTTTTGAGCGATCTGATTTATCGCGAGTTCTGCATAATCGGGGTGAGCATTGATCCCCGTTCCTACTGCATTTCCTCCCAATCCTAATTCATATAAAAAGGTTTCGGAGTGTTTCAACGTACGCTCTACCGATTCTAACGTGCCTCTATAACCTTTGAACTCACTTCCTAAACGGATAGGAACAGCATCCTGCAAGTGTGTTCTTCCTGCCTTTACAATCTCATGGAATTGTGTCTCCTTTTTCTTTAGAACTTGAATCAAGCGACGAAGTGCAGGATAAAGCGTTGCATGGAGTTCGGATGCAACAGAAATCTGAATGGCAGTTGGAATCGTATCGTTGGTCGATTGTGACATATTTACATCGTCGTTTGGATGAACGAGTGAATAATCTCCTTTCTCTCCGCCTAATAACTCAGAAGCACGTGAAGCAAGAACCTCATTCATGTTCATATTTTGAGAAGTTCCAGCACCTGCTTGGTAGGCATCTACAACAAATTGATCTCTCATTTCGCCGTTTATAATTTCATCAGCTGCAGACATTATGGCATTTGCTTTTCTATCACTTAAAGCCTTACATTCTTTATTCGCGAAGGCTGCACTTCTTTTAATAATGGCTTGTGCTTTAATAAAAGCGAACGGTAACCGAATACCGCTAATCGGAAAATTTTCAACCGCACGTTGAGTTTGAGCTCCGTAATAAGCATCTTTAGGGACTTTAACTTCTCCCAATGTATCTTTGGCCATTCGAAAGTTATCCAAAGTCTCTACCTCCTTTTTTCCATATTTCTTGTATCCCCTTCTTTAAAAAATGTAACCCTTTTCCAAACAAATGCTTACGACTTTTTAAAGCAACAATGAATACAAAAACAACCTAACAAAAAAACCGTCCATTTAGACGGTTTTTGCTTTGTGCAGTGAAACCACCACAGCAGGCTCTTTTTTTATGAACTTATGTTCAGTTTGATATCCTGCTTTCTTCTGCTTGAGAAAGGTCTTCTCAGATATTGGACGGGGCCTTGACCAGGAAAGGGAGTCAAGATTTTTCCAATTATCATGTGTAATGATTTCACTTTTGTAATAATAACAGTTGCCGCTCACGTATTCTTCGCAAATATAGCGGACTGTTTGTCGACTATGCATAACATCTCTCCATTTTTTCTTTCATTATCCCCGCATAACCGTTCATCCATACTTAAGCAAAAAAAGGCCTGAAGACCCTACCTCCAAGCCTTAATCTGTTAATCTCTAGTGTTCCACCACCACCAGCCACCAAATATCAAGATGAGAATAAACACTATAATTACTACAGCCCAGACCCAACCGTAACCATAGCCGCCATAACCGTAACCTCCGTAAGCATACGGGTAATAGTAAGGATAATATGGAAATGCCATCCTGCTACCTCCTCTTATTTCTTTATGCGTTCTTACTCCTTATTAAAATATGTACGAAGTGGGTAAAGAGGAATAGAGGCAAACGCACAAATTTTAGCAGTCCATTACTTTTTTAAGTGATAAAAGGCTTTTTCGCATAAATTGTTGCGTCTAGAAAGTTGTTGATTTCCGCTCCAGGTTGCGCGCTTTCCATGGGGCGAACGGTGAGCCTCCTGCCGCTTTGCGCCATTTAGGAGTCTCCACCTGTCTAGTTGCAGTGGCTAGCCCCTCGAGGTCAAAAGTTGAATGGCCAAGAAGGCAAAGTGCGCCTTCCTAGTCCATTCAACTTTTGCTTGTCGGGGCTGAACGAGCCAATTCCACATTTCGGGCTGACCGCTCGTCCCATAGGAGTCGGCAACCCTACGCTACAATCAACTTGCATAGAAGAATACAAAAAATCTGCAAGCCCATTTTTTTAGAACCACGTCTAAAAAAGAGGAAATAATTTCTCCTTGTATCTTCGGGGACGTTTGGTGAAACTACTCATAGAATTCTGCGGACGGAGGTAAGACATTCATGGCTCTTGATGAAAAGCATATTTATTCTCCAGGATATCGAATTAATGTTAATAATGTTCAGATTTATTATGAATACTTCGATCATGAAGATCCCGATGCAAAAGTGGTAGTTCTGGTGCATGGATTTTTATCATCTACAGTAAGTTTTAGAAAGTTGCTTCCTTACTTAACAAAATCCTATAAAGTTGTTTCCCTTGATCTCCCAGGGTTTGGACAAAGCGAAAAATCAACGAGTTTCATCTACAAGTTATCAAATTATGGTCAACTGATCATCGACTTCTTAGACAAATTAAACATAAAAAACGCGATACTGATCGGCCATTCTATGGGTGGCCAAATCTCTATGCAAGCTGCAAAGAAATCTCCAAAAAGAATTGAAAAATTAATTCTTCTTGGCTGTTGTTCATACGTAAAAAGAGCTAGCCGCTCTTTAATCGCATGCTCTTACCTACCCTTGTTCACTTGGGGGATGCGCAATTGGATACAAAGAAAAGATGTAAAAGAAAATTTACTTTCTGTTTTACATGACTCAAAGTTAGTTACAGAAGAAATGATTGAAAGTTATAAGAAGCCCATTAGCGAAGTAGCGTTTACGGATTCTTTGATTCGATTATTACGCCATCGAGAAGGTGATATGTGCTCTCAGGATTTGAATCAAATTCAACAACCTGTTTTAATGCTTTGGGGTAAAGAAGATAAAGTGATGCCTGTAAAAACCGGTTTTCGTTTAAAACATGATCTTCCAAATTCAGAACTGATCATCTATGAAAAATGTGGTCATCTTCTTATGGAAGAAAAACCCCAAGAAATATGCAGTGAGATCAAACGTTTTATAGAACAAGGCGTAACTCAAGATACTGCGTTTCAACAAGAAACTTCTTAATATTGAGTAAGTTGTATCTTTTATTTCATAAAAAAAAGGCTAAAACCTATATCCTAATAGGTTTTGGCCTCCTTTTTTACTTCTCACGACTCTTTGTCATCTGTTGCCACACTGTACCCGCCGCTTCTTCTCCGCTTTGGATACGTTCGATCGCAATTTTCACTTGAAGAGATACTTCAAACTCCGGATCCTCTTGAGCAGCTTTTAATGCAGGAAGGGCTGTCTCGTCACCCACCTCAAATAAAAAGCGAGCCGCTCTCCATCTCACAAGTTTGTTTTTGTCTGATAAAGCATCACACATAACGGGTATTGCTTTTGCATTACCTAAATCAGATAATGCATCACCAGCTGTACGTCTTACCGATACATTCTTATCTTGCAAAGCCAAGTATAGAAGAGGTAACACCGCTTCATCTTCAATCATTCCTAAGTAAACAACAGCCAAACGTCTGATTGAAGGCTTTTCATCTTTTAATGCTTGCTTTAGTACCATAACATCATCAAGGGTTGGATTAATTCGTTCTAATGCAGCATAACGTGTCTGCCAATCGGCGTCACGTAGCTGTTTCGCTACTTCAGAGGTGGATAGTGCTTCGACTTCAACCTCTTGTTCAGATTCTGCGCTATACGCTTGTTTTACTAATTGATCTAAACGTTCTTGCGGGTAAACAGCTGATAGTTCTTCAGCAACTTCAATGCCAACTTGTTCAAACGTACCATAACGAATTCCTTGTTCTTCCCATTGTCTTTCCATAACAAGGTTATCGGAAGAATCTTGAGCCTCTAATGCAGCTTTAGCAAATCGTTCAGCTAGGCCCACTCTTTTTTCTTCTTGCTCGGTTTTAAGTTTGATCTGCATGGGAAGACCTCTAAACATTTGAACAAGAACCATGATTTCCTTAATCTCTTCTTCTTGTTGAGCTTGTTCATCAGTATGATTCAATTCTTCTTCTTGACCGAAAACAGATCGAACGCCTGACAATACATCTTCCCATTTGGCACGAGAATTTCGCTCTAACGCTATAAAGTCTGCAACGTGATAGATGCTTTTAACTCCATCCACTTTAAGTATGTCCTGAATGAATGCGGGAGCACCTTCTGCTCCATCTTTCGTATAGTTATAACGCTCAGTTCCTGGCAGTGTTTCAGACAGATTGATCTTCATTGAATTCGGGCTTGGAGTTGGTTCAATTCCAGTAATTTTCATCTTCACTCACTCCTTTTCAAGTTTTGAATTTATTTGTAACAGATAATTCTTAATCTGATCTTTTTCTTTATCTGTAAACTTATATTCACAATCTACACCCTCGTCGTGAGCAATAATTTCTTGGAGCTCACCGTTTCCATCATAGACAGCTAAAGCACTCGGCTCATGGAGCCCTTCAGGAAGTATCTCAATATTTTCTACCTCAAAAGAAATATATACATTTGTCCAAGGTCCAACCTGAACGACATCATGTCCTGTAAAACGTAAGCTTCCTTCAAAATAATTGGTGAATCCATATTTGTACATAGCCGTCCTCCAACTCAATATCTCTTATCTATTATAAGGAACAAAAGATAAAATCTCAAAACATGTAGTTTACACAATAAAGATAGATTTTAGACTCAAAAAGAGCAAACACAAATTGCGTGTTTGCTCTTCTATACTCTTTATTTGGTTAGTTCTCTAAGTATGGCTCTTACAGGACTTCCGTCTGCTTCTTCAAGGGCGAGTGGTAGAGCGACGAGTTCATATTCCCCTTCAGGAACTTCATCTAACAAAAGACCTTCTAATATATGAATGTTGTGCTCATAAAGAGCATGATGCGCCCCTAGTTCTTTGCTATCTAAAGGATCGACCGATGGCATATCAACACCGACCAATCCGACTCCACATTCGCTAAGAAATGGGACAGCTTCTGGTGATAAAGGGACGATTTCATCCGGAAACACGGAACGATCTTTCCAGCATCTTGTCTTAAACAGAACTCGTTTCGTACCGTCTTGGAGTTTTTCTTTCAAGCTCTCAATTGTTATCTCTTTTCTATTTGTCACGTCAATAACCATTGCTCGGCCTACATATAATTCAAGGTCTAAACCTCCGACTCTTTCGCCGCTATCTGTAAAGTGGTAAGGTGCATCAATATGAGTACCAGTATGCGTACTCATCTCTAATTTCCCAACGTTTACAGATCCAGAGTCTTCTTTCGTCCAAGCCAGATCGAAATGATAGGGCGTATCCCCTGGCCAGCCTGGTACACCCTTATAAAGCGGCATCGATATGTCATATAATTTCAAGTCAACCACTCCTTACGCGATCACTTCTCTTTTATTTTCATATTTCTCATATTCACGATTCTTCGTGATCTTACTTAAGATTTTGACTGCCTCAAATACATCGCGATAAGAATTATACAATGCAACAGGAGCTAAACGAATAATGTTAGGCGCTCTAAAATCTGGAACGATGCCGTTTTCTTTTAACGCTTTGCAAATTCTCGCAGCGTCATTGTGCATGAGAGCCACGTGTCCACCTCTTCTTGTATCATCTAGTGGGTTTACAATCGTAAACTCATTTTCGATCTCTTGATTCAACAGATCCATGAGCAACGACGTTAACTTTAAAGACTTTGTTCGAATTCGGTCGATCTTGGCTTCTTCAAAAATGGATAACGATCCGATCAATGGTGCTGTGCTCAACATATGTGGCGTTCCAATTTGGTAACCACCCGCAGAATTTTCCGCATCAAAGTGATGATCCATATCAAACTGCGTTTCTTTTTTGCTGCCAAACCAGCCAGAAAGCCCAGGCGTTTTCGTAAAATGCTTCTCATTCACATATAAACCGCCTACTCCGCCTGGTCCAGCGTTTACATATTTGTAATTGCACCAAAAAGCAAAATCAACTCCCCATTTACTCAGTTCATGAGGAATAGCGCCGATCGAATGACAAAGATCGAATCCAATCGGTATATTTCTTTTATGAGCTTCACGCGTCAAGCGTTCTATATCTAATAATTGTCCACTTCTATAGAGAACAGAAGGAAGTAAAATAAGAGCTACATCCTCTGTCATCTTATCAATAATGTCTTGTTCATCAAGCGTTAGTCCATTCTGGCTTCCTACTTGAATTAAGTCGGTGTCAGGATTTAATCCCTTTAATTTCAACTGACTTTGTAAGCCATAAATATCAGACGGGAAAGTGAGTTCATCTGCTAGAATCTTCGTTCTTCCGTTCTTCGGTTCAAAAAACGTAGCCACCATTTGATGAAGATTTACCGTAGTTGAACCTGTAACAATGACTTCTTTCTCTTTTGCTCCAACGAGTACAGATAACTTTTCTGCTAGTTTTTCACTAAGAGTAAACCATGGATACTTACCACCCATCCATCCGTCTATTCCATGCTCTTTCCAGTCATTTAATACATCAAGCAAAGACTGTTCTGCACGTTTAGATAGAAGTCCTAGTGAATTTCCATCGAGATAGATCGATTCATCCTTTGTATAGAACTCTTTTTTAAAAGAAGCTAGTTCATCATTTTGGTCCATTTGTTCTACTATTTCCACTGTGATTTGTCTCATTTTGTACTTTCCTCCCGAATGCAAGTATTGGAACCGTTTTCAACACAGAGTAATTTGACATATACATATCCCCACTTCTTCCATTATGATAGACACAAAGGGGGTGTTACCACTGAAACGTCTTTGGTGGTTCACAGGAATTGTAGTCGTATTCTTTTCGACAATCGTATTTATATATATGTATAATAACGCAGATTTACAGACGGTAGAAGAAAAAAAGACACCAAAACAAGAAAATACAGCAGTGCCAAAAGAAATAAAAACAGAGCCAATCACTCCTGAACCAGAAGAAAAAATATCGGATCTTACACTTGCGGCGGTTGGTGACATCTTAATTCATGATACGGTTTATAATAAAGCGAAAACCGCAAAAGGATATGATTTTAATCGTAACTTTAACTCAGTAAAATCCTATCTAACAGCCCCAGATATTACGATAGCTAACCAAGAAACAATGATCGGTGGTACCCAACTTGGTCTATCATCTTATCCATCTTTTAATTCACCACATGAAGTCGGAGATGCGTTAAAAGCAAATGGAGTCGATCTCGTAACGCTAGCTAACAACCATACACTTGATCGAGGAGAAAAGGCGATCATAAGCGCTTTAAATTATTGGAATCAAATAGATGTGATGTATACGGGAGCTTATCTAACGGACAAAGATCGGCAAAACATCCGATTAATCAAAAGGAATGACATCACCGTGTCCTTTTTGAGCTATACATATGGAACAAACGGAATCCCAGTACCTACAGGAAAGAATCATCTTGTCAATCTGATCGAAGTGGAACGAATCAAGCGAGACATTAAAGAGGCTAGAAAGTTATCAGATGTAAATGTAGTATCTTTACATTTCGGTAATGAGTATGAAAGAATGCCAAATGATTTTCAAAAGAATATCGTGAAAATAGTCACCGAAGCTGGCGGTGACATCATTATCGGTCACCATCCACACGTTCTGCAACCCGTAAAATGGGAAACGGCAAGTGATGGATCGAAAACCTTCGTCGCTTATTCTCTCGGGAATTTCTTATCTGGTCAAAGGCGTGAATACAAGGACATTGGTGGAATCGTTCAACTGAAGGTCACGAAACGTCAAAAAGGAACGGAAAAAACCATTGAATTATCTGAACCGAAATTTCTTCCAACTTACGTAGATCAACCTTTTGTGATACATCCTATGAAAGACTTACCTGCCATGAAGAAGTCTTATGAAGAAATAAAAACACACATGAGACAATGGGTTCCCGAACTTACTTTCTTTGAATAAAAAATGCTGACTCCGATATTCATAGGAGTCAGCTTCTTTTATTTTCCTTTTGATCTTGGGCTTTGTGTATCTCTTTTTGGTAGTTCATCACTGAATTTTTCATCAGAGAATTCTACGTTCGTCATGCTTTCTGATGGGGTTGAGTTATTTTTCTTTGCAGCATCCCAAGAGTGTTTACGTTTTGTCATGGTTATTCCCTCCTTGTTTTTAGCATGTGTATTTTTCGTAAAAATAATAAAAGAGACAGATCTTAGAATCTGTCTCTACAAAATGGAATCGTTATAATACCATCGCTGCAATAAATCCAAAAGCGATCAATGGAATATTGTAATGCAAAAATGTTGGCACACACGTATCCCAGATATGATTGTGCTGATTATCTACATTAAGACCAGATGTAGGACCTAATGTACTGTCAGACGCTGGGGATCCTGCATCACCTAAAGCAGCAGCTGTACCGATTAAGGCGATCGTCGCCATAACACTTAATCCTAATTCTCCAGCTAGTGGCACAAAAATAGTTGTTATGATCGGAATGGTTGAGAACGAAGAGCCGATTCCCATCGTTACGAGCAATCCGATAATTAACATCAGTAGAACACCGAGAGCAGTTGAGTTTCCGATAAATGCAGCACTATCTTTAACTAATGTTTCAACTTCTCCTGTCTCACGCATAACAGCTGCAAAGCCTGCGGCAGAAATCATAACAAATCCAATGTAAGACATCATTTTCATACCTTCAGTCAATATTGCATCTGAAGCATTTAACTTTAGCTGTCCGCTAAAATACAGAACGATGATACCTGATAATGCTCCAAAGATCATTGAATCCGTTTTTAATTGTACGAATAAGGTTGCAACAATGGCGAGAACTGCTACAAAAATCGAACGAGTTGTATAAGATACATCATCGGTTTTGGTCATCCCAGTCGTTCTATCTTCATATTGACGTGGCTTACGATACGTTATAAAAACAGCGATCAATAGACCTACAATCATTCCGAGAGATGGAATCGTCATCGCAGTAGGGATCTGATCCATCTTTACGGTTAGTCCACTGTCTTTCATGTTTGTTTGAAGAATCTCATGAAAGATTCCTCCGAATCCTACCGGAAACCACATGTAAGGTGTGATCAATCCAAACGTAATGACAGTCGCAACTAACCTGCGATCAAGTTGCAGTTCATTTAAAACGTGCAGCAAAGGTGGAATAAAAATTGGAATGATCGCAATATGAACTGGAATTAAATTTTGTGAGAATGAAGAAATCATAAGAATGATAAATAAGAGAAGTACTTTTGATAACGACTTCTTTTTCGATTCTCCTTCTTTCCCGACCAATACGATGGCTTTTTCAACCATCAGTTTTGGAAGTCCTGTCCGAGATAACGCTACAGCAAAACTTCCTAATAATGCATAACTTAATGCTATGACTGCATTCGAACCTAACCCTTCAGTAAATACTGTTATGGTTTCTGTCAAACCCATTCCTGCTACAAATCCACCAACTAAGGCTCCGATTAACAAGGCTACAACAACATGTATACGTAAAAGGCTAAGTACTAGCATAACAGCTACCGCTAATACTACAGCATTCATTTTGATTTCCTCCTTAAATAACTTTATTGCTTTATTTCGCTAAATCGCTAATATGTTAAACCTTTAACAAATTAACATGGATAATAGTGTTTTGTCAAACACAAAACAAAAACTGGTTCTCAACAGAGAGAACCAGTTATTTATCCTTCCGATTATGCTTTAAAGTTTCTTACAAAGTTAACGAGTGTTCGAACCATAACACCAGTTGCTCCTTTAGGACCTAACTCTGTGGATTTTCCAGAATAGGCGGTACCTGCTATATCTAAATGGACCCATGGCGTATTTTCAGCAAACTCACCTACAAACAATCCACCTGTAATGGCATGACCAAGTCTACCAGTTGAGTTGTTAAGATCAGCAACATCACTTGTTTTCAACATATCTTTAAACGGCTGAAAACTCGGAAGGAGCCACAACAATTCCGCCTCATCAGCTGCAGATTGCTTTATATGTTCATAGAACTCTTCGTTGTTCGTTAGAGCACCAGTTGTACAATCTCCTAGTGCAACGACTACTCCACCCGTCAAAGTCGCAACGTCAACAATATACTTTGCTCCTTGTTCCTTTGCATACGTAATCGCATCGGCAAGTATGAGACGACCTTCTGCATCCGTATTTCGAACCTCAATGGTCTTTCCACTCAGTGAAGTGATCACATCGCCTGGCTTCATAGCTTCTCCGTTGATCAAGTTCTCTGAAGAAGGAATCACAAACATGATATTAATCTCAGGCTTTAGTCGGCCGATCGCCTCCATCGCTCCTAATACCGCTGCACTTCCACCCATATCGCTTTTCATCTCATGCATGTTGAGAGCGGGTTTAATGGAATAGCCGCCCGCATCAAATGTTAAACCTTTACCTACTAGAGCAACATATGAGTCTTCCTTTTTACCGCCTTGATACTTTACCGTAATCAATTTAGGAAGCTGATCTGATCCTTTACTAACCGCCAGTATCGCTCCCATTCCAAGCTTCTCCATATCTTCTTTTTCAAGGATCTCATATTCCATGCCATATTCAAGTGCCACATCTATTGCTTCAGCAGCAAGATCTGTAGGTGTTAGAAGATTGGCAGGTGTGTTTACAAGATCTCGGGCAAAGTTAATGCCTTTCGCATAAGCAAACCCGCTTGTCAACCCAGCTTCTGCTCCACTGTTTTCCGTATAAACCGTTACAGATTCTAAGCGTTTTTGTGGTTCATTCGTTTTCTTTTTATAGTCTTCAAATTTATAAACGGCAGTACCAGCTGCTTCACTAAAAGCATGAGCAAGCTTTTCGATTGAAAGCTGATTCGTATGAAACGTATCCAGCAATATCGAAAATTGTGTTCTCTTTTCTTTAGTTATTTCTTGTACGGCTCTTCCAAACGTACTTCTAGCTTTATCATACGTAAAATCTTCACGTTTTCCTAAACCTGCAAAATAAATTCGTTTCGTACCGAGCTGACCAAGTGTATGAAGCTTTTTGATACTTTTTAGGCGATTGGAAAGATCCCCTTCTTTTATTAGATCAGTCAGTGTTCCGTTTAATCCATGATCCATATCTGCCATTACACCAGTTAGCTTTGGTTCTTGAAATAAACCGACCAGTAGGACTTCTTCTTGTTCGTTAGTGTTCCAAAGTTGTTTAATCGTAAACATGTTAAAGTTCCCCCTTATTGTTTGAGCTCCGCATCTCATTATACTCTTTCTTTTAGAATATTTCGAATTCACGATGCTTTATTCTTCTAAATTTAAATAAAGTTTTGAAAGAACAGGTAGTTGAACTACCTCTTCAAAATTCACTCTATCTATATCATTCGGAATAGTTTCAAGACATTGATCAATAAACACTAATACTCTCTCCACATTCAACTGCCAATAGAATGGTTTATACGGAGTTAGATACTCTTTAGCTACCCTCATCATTTGTCTGGCTCCCTTAAGATTTCCATATTCATAATGATAGAGAGCGACCGTCATCTGTAGCAATCCCTTGATAAACAGGTTACTGCGGTCTGTGAGCCATATTTCTTCTAATAAATCGTGACCTGTGTAATAATCACCATCGTTAAAAACAATAAAAAATTCATAATACTCCTCGGGAAAATACTCCATTCTTGTTTCCTCCCTCAATCAAACCATGTTATGCAAAGATTGAAGTAGCCCTAAATCGGGTAACAACTATCTAAAACAGCCATACTATAAACCACCCTATTGAAAGGATAATCCTCATGCCAGATATTCTAATGAACTTTCCATTATTAGCAGCTTTACTTGGTGTATTTTCTGCACAATTCTTAAAAATCCCTATACATTTTTATCATACTAAAAAAATACGATGGGAGTTATTTATTAGTACCGGAGGAATGCCTAGTTCACATTCAGCTGCTGTTACATCATTAGCAACAGCCGTTGGAGCTCTGCACGGAACGGGATCCACTCTCTTCGCAATAGCTGCCATGTTTGCGATTATTGTCATGTACGATGCAAAAGGTATACGTTGGCATGCAGGAGAACAAGCAGCTGTATTGAATGACTTAGTAGAAGAATTCAGAAACCACGTGAGGGAATCAGAAAAATTTCAAGAAAAAAAGGTGGAAGAACAAAGGAAAGAATTGAAAGAACTTCTCGGACATCGTCCGAGTGAAGTATTCTTCGGCGGACTTCTTGGAATTCTCCAAACATTACTCTTATCTTGGTTGTTCATATCATAGGAGGTTCTTCTCTTTGAGAATCATTTCAATTTGTCCAAGTAACACAGAACTGTTGCATTATTTGGGTTTAACTTCGAAGTTGGTCGGAGTCGATGATTTTTCGGATTGGCCAAAAAGCATCGAAAACCTTCCACGTTTAGGTCCAGATCTATCGATTGACATGGATAAACTTCAGTCTCTTGCTCCCGAATTAGTATTAGCTAGTTTGAGTGTCCCAGGGATGGAGAAGAATATAGCAGAGTTAGAACGACGCAGTATTCCACATGTTATATACAATCCACAAAGCCTTTCTGATATCCAGAATGATCTCTTCGATCTGGGTAAAAGAACAGATACATTAGCAGAAGCTACAAAAGTAATAGAGTGGATGAAGAATGAGATTACCCAATACGAGAAAATAAGTAACTCCATAAAAAAAAGAAAAAAAGTGTATTTTGAATGGTGGCCAAAACCTGTTTTCACACCTGGTAAGGTGAACTGGCTAACAGAGATCGCTAATCTAGCAGGTGGAGAAAACGTCTTTCAAGACGTTGAACTGGCAAGTGTACAAACAACTTGGGAAGATGTTGTAAGCCGTAAACCAGATATCATCGGTATGGTTTGGGTTGGTGTCAAAACAGAAAAGATGAAGATCTCCCATATACAGAAGCGAGAGGGCTGGGACCATTTAGAGACCAATCTTCGAACTGAGCTTTTCAAACTTGAAGAATCTCTCTTTTGTCGTCCTTCACCACGGTTAATCATCGGCATGAAACGCCTAGCTGCACTTGTCCATCCGAATCACTTTCCTGCTTTCTTACCAGAGGAAGAAGAGAGCTACATAGAAAAGCTTCAGGTCACTAGAACCTGAAGCTTTTATCACTTATATAAGTATTGTTGCCTAAACACTTGCATGGACTTTTCTTCATTAAGATTATTCAGTTCACTTTCTGTTATCTTTCCATCTCCACGCTCAACGATATACACAGCAATATTTTTCTTACCCCACTTTTGATACACTTCATCTACCGTATTATAAAATAGATCTAATCTCTTCCCTTTAATAGCTGATCCGGTATCCGCAACTACTCCATATCCGTATCCTGGAATCCATAAAACGGTGCCGATCGGAAAGACTGCAGGATCTGCTGCAATGGTTGAATAGAGGTCTCGTCTCACCTTTAAACCTGACTTAGTGATACCGTACGCAGGATGACTTTTAGTCTTACCCGTACTCTCATGGCCAGCCGTATATCCTGTTGCAGTCACATTTACAGAAGGATATTGAGTAAAGTCCATTTCTTCTTCAATGGATCGCTGTTTCACTTCAGCAGATGAAAGCATCATATTAGGTCTATAGATCGTAGGTAATGTCTTCAGGGATTGTGTTAAAACACTAAGCGTAGCCTCAACGATCTTGTTGTCTGATTGTTTTTCATCTAGCCAAGTTACCAGATCATCCGCCTCTACACCAGAAATGGAACGAAATGTTGTAAATAATGCACAAACAAAAAAGATAGCAATCATGGTTCTCTTTACAAATTTTCTTAAAATCAGCAAAAATTGTCCACTCCTCTCCTATCTATTCCTTCCCTGGCTCATTAATATGTATACCTGTTTGGAATAAAAGGAAAAAAGCGCAAATAAAAAAAGCCCCTAAATTAGGGGCTTTTAAAACATTTGATATCCGCGTACTCGAAGCATCTTGATAGCAATTCCAGAAAGAATCGCACCGATCAATCCACAAGCAAGTATCGTAATATCCGATACTGACAAATTCAAAAGATCACTTCCAAGTAGCTGAAAGCTCGTACCTGGCTTAGTAAAATACTCGAAAAAACGAATGTCATCTACGATCATTATGACGACTATTGGATATAGAATAACCATAAACCAAGTAGCACGTAAAAGCATGTTAAACAAGAAACCGATTCCAAAGAATAGAACCATAAAAAGCAACATTGAAATAATGAATTGCGGCAATAGCAAATCCATGATGTAGACACCCCCATATATCTGACGTTAGTTTACTAAACGGGGGCATTTACGTCAATCGTGTTTGAGAGCGTTACAATATTAAGCTCTTTTTTTGCCGCTTCCGCAGCATTCTACACACGTTTCAGATCCTCCAAGCAAGAGCTGAAAATAACCTTTCCCCTCACAGTATGGACATTGATCATGTTTTTTCTGAATCGCATGTTTTCTCATGTTGTAACACTCCCTCTTTTTTTGTTTAAATTTTCAGATAATAATAACAAGGAAATGTATGATTGAAAAACCTATTTTAGAGTGAAATATCCTGATGTAAGCGTCATCATCATCAATATTCTTTAATTATCAGAATATTTCGTACATTTTTACTGAAACGTCTATAAAAAAATAATCATCAGAGCTTCTCTGAGAGCTCTGATCAATATTTTAATAATACTTCTTTATCTACAATCCATTATTTTATAAGTCGTATAGCCGAATACATCTCCAGGATTAATGTTATCTTCTAGGAACTTCACTTTATTATCTAAAAAAAAGTGAATCATTAATGATGTATCAGGATCAGCTCTCAGTTCTTCAGGCGTCATGAACGCAGCAGTTTCAATTTCACTTGAATGCTGTGAAAGATCTCCACGCTTTTTTCTTAATAAGAAGACAACCATATTATCACTGATTGTTTCTCTAATAACACCCGAGCGGATACCAAGTATGGTACTTACTTCTCCAACGATTCCTGTCTCTTCGTACACTTCTCTTACAGCAGCTTCGTCCACGGTTTCTCCAGCATCTACAAAGCCAGCTGGGATAGACCACTTCCCTTTCAGTCCACCGTAGTTTTTTTTCACGACTAGCCATCTTCCATACTCATCGATCAACAAGCCAGCCGCAGCAAGCCAAACGTTTCCTCTGTCTTTTTTTGTCATCCGCACGCTCGCCCTTTCACATGTATTATGCACTTTATGAAGGATTACTCTATGGTTCTTTACTCTACTCGCTTCGATGCAAGTTGATTGTAGCATTCCAATCAACAGCAACAATAAAAACAGCCAAGAAATAAAAAAAGAACAGAAGCTTGACGCTTCTGCTCTTAGTTTACCACTATCTATTAAAACAGTTTTAATTTACCTTTTTTAATAACCATCGGTACCCCACCAAGTAAGAACAGGTAGCGGTTATCGATTACTTTTTTCATTGCCGATGCCGTAGCACCAAATAATTTCTTGTTCCCAACTTTACCGATTGCTTCACCTTTACCAAGGGACGCAACTGTTCCTTTAATATCAGGCTTAAATTCTTCAAGTTTTCCACCGTTCATCAATGCTTTGATGTTACGGCCGATTGTGTAAGCTTGTTGAATAGCGATTTGAGCAGTTGGAGGATATGGACGGTTTGCTTCCTCATCGATGATGAGTGCACAGTCTCCTGCAACAAAAATATAATCAAATCCAGGCATGCGAAGATCTTTGTCTACTTTAACACGTCCGCGCATCGTTTCGAAACCAGCTTCTTCAACTAGATGGTTACCACGTACTCCACCAGTCCAAACGATTGTAGCAGCCTTGATCTCTTCACCATTTGCAAGGATAACTCCATCTTCATTACACTCTTTGATCGGTGTGCTTACAAGGAATTCAACGCCACGACGTTCTAAGTTATTGATCGCGTACTCAACAAGTTCTTCATCAAATCCTGGAAGTACTGTTGGAGCAGCTTCAATATTAACGATACGAACTTTTTCGCGAGGAATATCATATTCACGGCAAAGTTCAGGAACACGGTCAGCTAGTTCACCAACAAATTCAATTCCTGTAAATCCAGCTCCACCTACTACGATTGTAATAAGTTCATCAGGTTGTCCTTCGTTATTGTAACGAGCAAAAGAATAGTCGATATGCTCGCGAATCTTACGAACAGAGTTGATGCTGCGAATGCTGAACGCATTTTCTTTAAGACCTTGGATACCGAACGTTTCAGGGTCAGAACCAAGGGCAATAATTAAGTAGTCGTATGTTAATTCTTGATTATCTAGGATAACAAGCTTTTCATCTTTTTTAATTTCTTTAACTGTATCTTGAACAAAGTTCACTTTGTTCATATCGATGATGTTATCGATCATGATACGTGTTTTGTCATGATGTAAAGTTCCCGCTGCGTTCTCATGAAGCCACGTTGTTTGGTAATGATAGTTGTGCTTGTTAACTAACGTGATTTCAGCTTCGTCTGAACCTAGCTCTTTTTGTAAACGTACAGCTGACATGATTCCACCGTAGCCGCCGCCTAATATTAAAATTTTTGGCTTACTCATTTCATTCACTTCCAGTTCTCATTTTTTTTAGTTTGACCTTTTCAATCATTAAATATGATGGAAAGGAATAGATTGTGATATATTTCACGTAATAAGATATAAATAAATGCAAAAAACGTTCGAAATATCGACATTTTTTAACCATACACCCTCATCTTATTCCTTTTTTCTTGTTTTTTCAACCCCTTTTTCGTTATGATGATGTTTCAATTTCTAATGGAGTATGCCTATCATAACATTGAATAGATTGTCAAAATCTACAAAACAAAAAGAGGACTTTGGGCATCCTTCAAGAATGTAAAATGAGAGTTAGCACGTTCTGGTCAGAACATATTACATGTTCATCAGTCATAAATCTAGAAGAGGTGAAAGTTATGACAAAAGAAATTTACGATATCACGATTATTGGTGGAGGACCTTCAGGCTTGTTTGCTGCATTCTATGGTGGCATGCGTCAGATGAAGGTGAAGATTATTGAGAGTATGCCTCAACTTGGCGGTCAGTTATCTGCTCTTTATCCTGAAAAGTACATATATGATGTTGCTGGATTTCCTAAAGTTCTTGCTCAAGATCTCGTTAATAGCCTTAAAGAACAGGCAATGCAGTTCAACCCAACCGTCGTGTTAGAAGAGTCGGTTCAAAACGTGGATAAAAATGAAGAAATCTTCGAGTTAACAACAGATAAAGCTGTCCATTACAGCAAAGCAGTATTAATTACTGCTGGCGTAGGTGCATTTCAACCACGTCGTTTAGAACTAGCGACCGCTCAACAATACGAAGGTAAAAACCTACATTATTTCGTAAACGATTTGAACGCATTTGCAGGAAAACGCGTCTTAGTTTGTGGTGGAGGAGATTCTGCTCTAGACTGGTCATTGATGCTTGAACCTATCTGTCCAGAAATCACATTAACTCATAGACGTGATAAGTTTCGTGCTCACGAACATAGTGTTGAACAGTTAATGAATTCAAAAGTTGCTGTGAAAACTCCTTATCAAATAAAAGAGCTGATCGGTGACGGGGATATGATCTCAGCAGTTGTTTTAGAAAATGGAGATGTTAAAGAAACGGTTGAAGTGGACGCTGTTGTCGTAAATTATGGTTTCATCTCATCTCTCGGTCCCATTAAAACGTGGGGCTTAGATATTCAAAAGAATTCAATCGTAGTGAATTCCAAAATGGAAACTAATATTAAAGGAATTTATGCGGCTGGTGATGTATGTACGTATGATGGCAAAGTAAAATTGATCGCTTCAGGTTTCGGAGAAGCGCCTACAGCAATTAACAATGCTAAATCTTATATCGATCCAAACGCGAAGACTCAGCCTTTGCATAGCACAAGCTTATTCTAAACTTAAGTTTGCGCGGGGGAAAGCACCTGCGCATTTTCATTTTTTTAATCAAGTACTTATTGTTTAAAAGGAGAAAGTAGAAGTGAACAGACAGTTTACTGAAGAAGAAATGCATGTCGCTGACTGCCTTCAAGAGATTCAAAAGATCATCAATCAGTTACATATCACAGACGAATCCTTTCTAGAAGATACGAAAAGAGAACTTCCACGTTTAACAGAATTAATGGAAGACCTAGAAAAATACACGGTGGAATAAATTGCTTATGGATAGCAAACGTCCTATCTGTTATGATTGTTTGTGAGGCGGACAAGTGCCGCTGACTGATATGAATTTTTACCCGGTGTTGGCGCGCCGGGTTTTCTTTTATCCTTTTTTAGTTAAGGAGATTTACATAATGGAGACTAACTTAATACTAGGTATTGTTTTCTTTATACTGGGTACCTTTCTAATGCCAATTGGTTTAAGAGAGCAACATAAACAGAAGAAATATTTACTTATTGGTGCTGCTGTCTTATCAGATATCCTTGGCGTATTGTTTATCTTTAATATTCTTTAACACAAAAAAAGCTCCTACCTCTTATTCTGAAGGCAGGAGCTTTTTCTTTAGTTTTAACACTCTTCTGGTGTACCAGCGTTTGTCGCTGTACGGAATGATGATCCACAGCCACATGATGCAATAGCATTCGGATTCGTAATCGTAAATCCTCCACCCATCATGTTCTGTTTAAAGTCGACGACCGTTCCTTTTAGAACTTTCGCACTTTCTTCATCTACTACTACTCGGATTCCTTCAATGATCTCTTCTTGGTCTGAATCACTTTTATCACTATCAAAACCCATACCATAAGAAAGACCTGTACATCCGCCGCCTTTAACCGCTACACGTAGAAATTGATTTTGATCTTCTTCATCAGCAAGCATTTCTTTGATCCTACTCGCTGCACTTTCTGTTATCTCAACGATCATCGTGATCACTCCTCTAATAAGGATCTATATCTATAGTATAACGACTCTTATATAAGCCCTCAAGGAATCGGCTTTACATTAATTATCTTTTTGCTGCATCTCCATAATCTTATTATGAGCCTCATCAATTTTTCTACTATAATTTAAAACCATTGGATGCTGCAGACCTAACGCGTTCGCAGCCTTTATCATTTTATTACGCAATGCCTCTAATTGTTCGATCTTTTCAAGTCTAGTGGCTGGTATTGTGGCTCTCATTTTTGTCACTCCACTCTTCGTTTTCAACATATTCGTTCCTTTTATTTTACATTTTTTCTATTTATTAGACAACGAGTCCATAGTAAAAAATCAAAACTTTTTACATACAAGCTACCTGTAAAAAGCAGCTTCCCTTGTCGTAAAGTTTGAATAGGATTATAATGATTATGCAATTAAGACATGTATTGAAGTCTTATGATACATAAGTATTCGTATAAATTTGGTAAAGAGAGAGTGTCGCTTTATGCCTATCTCTTAAAAAAATGTGTACATCATCCGAACATTTCATTTGAAAAATTAGGGGGATTAGAAATGGCAAATATATTAACGCTAGACACGCGTATGGAGGCAATCGCCGAAAAGGTTAAACACGGAGAGCGTCTTTCTATTGAAGACGGGTTATACCTATATGAGACGAATGATCTTTTGAGCGTCGCTTCTTTAGCAAATGAGGTAAACAACCGTAAGAACGGCGACAACGTTTATTTCATTGAAAACTTGTATATCAATCCGACAAACGTTTGTGAAGCTACTTGTAGTTTCTGTGGATTTAAGCGTAAGCCTGGTGAAGAAGGCGCTTATACGATGAACGATGAGCAGTTGTTGAGTTATGTTGAAAAACGATGGAACGATAATATTCGAGAGTTCCATATCGTCGGTGGGCATAATCATGAAGTGCCATTTGATTATTATCTTGATACGATTCGTACGTTAAAGAAACATTATCCTCAAGTTACGATTAAAGCCTATACAGGTGCTGAAATCGAGTTCTTCTCTAGAATTGCTGGACTTTCAATGAAAGAAGTACTTGAAGAACTCATTAAAGCTGGTCTAGATACGATGCCAGGTGGTGGTGCTGAGATTCTTACAGAACGCTACCGTTTAAAGATGAGCCCAGACAAAGCATCTACTGATCAGTGGTTAGAGGCACATGAAATCGCTCATGGTCTTGGTTTAAAAACACATGCAACCATGTTGTATGGATCTATAGAGACAAAAGAAGAACGTCTCATTCATATGGACCGTTTGCGCCAACTTCAAGATTCAACGAACGGCTTTATGGTATTTATCCCACTAGCTATGCAGCCTCGTACACAATCCATGGGGCTAATAAGAAGAACTTCGGCTTTTGATGATATGAGAACCATCGCAATCAGCAGACTGATGCTTGATAACTTTGACCACATCAAAGCCTATTGGATCAATATTGGCGTTCAGTTAACTCAGATGGCATTAACGTTCGGTTCTAGTGACATCCATGGAACGTTGATCGAGGAAAGAATTTCTCACGCTGTTGGAGCCTTAACATCATCAGGTATCACACGTAAAGAACTCGTACACTTGATCAAAACAGCTAACAAAGTTCCTGTAGAACGCGATACATTCTATAACATCATCCAAAAATATTAAAAAGTGGAGGCGATTGTGCCTCCACTTTTTTATTTCTGATTATTTAATCCATTTCACAACATCATTAAGATCCTGGCGAACTTTTGGACGGGGTTCATTAACGCGATAGCCGAATCCTACCATTACAGCTACCTCAAAGTTTCCGCCTTCAAGTACTCCTTCTTTTTCTAAAATAGCCTGAACTTTCTCTTGATCAAACCCTTCAATCGGGCAAGAATCAATTCCAATCTGCGCAGCCGCTGTCATCATATTTCCTAGTGCAATATAGACTTGTTTAGCCGCCCAATCGAACATTGCACGATCGTTTCCAAGAAGCTTAAAGTCCGATTCTAAAAACGTCTTATAGAACCCGCTGATCGCTTCATACGCTTCTTTCGGAAGTTTCTTCACTTCTGTCATCATATGCTCAATGTATTCTGAATCATAAATCATATCTTCTGCAGTACGTGCAAGCATCACGACATAGTGACTAGCTGTCGGTAATTGCTTTTGTGCACCCCAAGAAACGGGTTTCAACTGTTCGCGCAACGCTTGATCTTGAATGACAACAAAACGCCAAGGCTCAAAGCCAAATGAACTCGGTGAAAGACGCCCTGTTTCTAAAATAAATGCAAAGTCTTCATCTGAAATCTTTTTCTCTGGATCAAATTCCTTTGTTGCATGTCTGAACTGAAATGCGCTTAGTATCTCTTGTTTTTTAGCTTCTTTATTCATGATGATTTTATCGCCCCTTCAATATTTTTAAATGTAATTAAGTTGTTTTGTCACCCTACACGCTATATTATAAAAGTAATAACAAAAATGAAAAGTACGCACATTTTTGTGTCATAGTATCATTTTTTATACTAAAGGAGTATTTCTATGAATAATCAGCAATTCGACCTTTCCAATTGGCAGTCTCACGGCTATTCATGTCCAGTCGAAGCGACTCTTGATATTATCGGAGGTAAGTGGAAAAGCGTAATTTTGTATCATCTGATCGACGGAGAGATACGTTTTAATGAACTAAAACGTCTTGTTCCTGGAATCACACAGCGAATGCTTACTCTACAGTTGCGAGAATTAGAGCGTGATGGAATCATTCATCGAGAAGTTTATAAACAAGTCCCTCCGAAAGTGGAATATTCTCTAACTTCGTTTGGTGAAACACTAATCCCTATTATAAAGTCCATGCTTCACTGGGGAATCGAACATACGGAGAAAATCGTTCAACATCGTGAGCAAGCTGAAGTTAAGGATTAAAAAAAGAAAGCATCTCTGCTTTCTTTTTTGTCCCATGCTAAACGTCTGACCGTTTATCTATTAGTATGATATTCACCCGTACAGATTATTTCCGCTGGACCGGTCATCCAAACATCTCCATTATCCTTCCAATTGATGATAAGATCTCCTCCTGCTAAATGCACAGTAATGTCTGTATTTCTTGCCGCTCTGTTATTTAGAACGGCCGCTACAGCTGCTGCACAAGCTCCTGTACCACAAGCTTGAGTAATTCCTGATCCTCTCTCCCAAACCCTAAAGTGCATTTCACTTTTTGACACAAGTTCAACAAACTCAGCATTTACCCAATCAGGAAACATTGGATCTTTTTCGATGATTGGCCCTAACGAATGCAGAGGTGCATCCTCAATGTTATCCACAAAGAATACTGCATGCGGATTACCCATTGATACAGCAGTTAGTTTTAATGGTGTATCGTTGAATGAGACATCCTCATTCACCACTTGTTGGAGGTGGTTAAATCCAATGACAGGAATTTGTTGAGGTTGAAGGATGGGTTTCCCCATATTAACCGTGACTAGTGATACTTTATTGTTGTTTTCAGTTTTTACTTTTGCAGTTACTAATCCACCGAGTGTTTCAATCTGAAATTCAGTTTCTTTTACAATGTCGTTTTCGTATGCATATTTGGCTACACAACGAAGTCCATTTCCACAATTTTTTGCTTCAGAACCATCATTATTAAAGATTCGCATCTTTACCGGAGCTGATTCGCTTGGGCAGATCAGAATCATTCCATCTGATCCGATGCCTGTGTAAGGATTTGAGATATCCACTGCTAACTTCGCCAGCTCAGCTTCATCAATCGTCTCTTCAAACATGTTTATATAGATGTAATTATTACCTAATCCATGCATTTTTGTGAATTTCAACGTATCCATCGCTTTAACATGACTCCTTATGATTGACCTCTCAATTTTTCATCCGTATAAAAATAATCATCGTCGGCATTTAGTATGGTTAACTTGCCGTGACAACAAGGCATGATGAGTATCTGTTTAATTCCCTCTTGAGCAAGATTTAATTGTTCTTCTTTAAAGGAAGTTAAAACATTGTCTTGTTGGCAGAACGGACACTCCGAAATATAAATATCTTTCATCATTCTTTCATAAGGCCATGTATATTCAAATGTTAACTTCATATCAGTTCATCCTCTATTTGGAAGGTATGGTTGTTGCATATTCGTTCACAACTTACATTTTTTAAAGTATAATGGGTGAAGTAACAAAATACAATAGCGATCCATCTTCGGGGCAGGGTGAAATTCCCGACCGGCGGTATTTGAAGATTCCCTCTTCATCAGCCCGTGAGCTTAGAAAAGCCGAAACAACCGTTTAGACACGACCAGCACTTAACTCTTGACCAAAGACACGCTTTTTGTGTCTTAGGGCTAGAGGTAAGTGACCTCGAGTGTCTGGTTGATTGAGGCTAGACATCGCATCGATGTAACTCTTTGCTGATCTGGTGTAATTCCAGAGCCGACAGTATAGTCTGGATGGGAGAAGATGTAGGTACAGCGGTTCAATTTTTAAATAGAACCCTTTGTTTAAGCATGCCGTTTATCTGTGCATCTTTTACATGCTGTTTATCATACTTACAAACTCCCTTAGTCTCATTAACTGACTAAGGATTTTTTGTGTGAAGCAGGCTGTGCTGCATTCGAAATCATGAGATGGCGCAACACAAAAGAGGAGAGATTTCAATGCAAAAGGGAAAGATTAAACAAATGGTAGCGGTATCGATGCTCAGTACGATTGCTTATGTGCTGATGATGCTCGACTTTCCGTTCCCTGGGTTACCTCCATTTCTAAAGATTGATTTTAGTGAGGTACCTGCACTACTAGCTGCAATCATTTTTGGACCAGCAGCAGGAGTTATGGTAGAAGCCATAAAAAATGTTCTACACTACGGTATAGTAGGAAGCTTTACAGGCGTACCAGTAGGTCAATTAGCAAACTTCGTGGCCGGTATTCTTTTCATTCTTCCAGTATCCTACTTATTCCGCAAAAAGAATTCTGTTAAACGTCTTTCAGTGGGCTTGATTTTGGGAACGGTTTTAATGACATTTATGATGGGGCTGCTTAACTATCTCATCATTTTACCAGCTTATACGTGGTTCCTTGGCGCAGATCCGATGTCTAGCCAGATGATGCTTGATCTTATCTTAAAAGGTATAACACCATTTAACTTAATAAAAGGTACGATTATTACACTGTTGTTCGTAGCATTATACAACCGAATGCAGCCTTGGGTGATGAAACAGATCGCTCAGCAGGCTTAAATAGATAAAACCGCAGGGGGATGATTCCCACTGCGGTTTTTTATTGTCCCGCTGCTGTAGGGGTATCTAGCTTGTTTAAAGAGCAGATTTGTTGTCGATATTTGGCGAATGGCCTTTATTTTAAAATTTAGACTTAATCGGGCGCCGTTACGACTTAATTAGCTCTTATTTCGACTTAATTTTGTGTGTTTAGACTTAATTATAGATGGAGATACCCTAGCTGGTATTATTCAGGGACCATGTTCCAGATATATGTTAGTGAATTTCATAGCTCACTATCCGCTAAGGAATCACGCTAACAAAAAAAGATGCTCAAGCATACGCTTGAGCATCCCCTTTTAAACCATTCTTATAGAATGAACATTCCTGCAATTGCACCACTTAGTAGGTTTGCAATTGTTGCTGCGATTACAGCGCGCATTCCAAGTCTTGCGATGTCTGGACGACGGCTAGGTGCCATTGCTCCAAGACCACCTAAAAGGATTGCGATTGAAGAAAGGTTTGCGAAACCACAAAGTGCGAAACTTACAACCGCTACCGTTTTCGGCATTAAGTCTGGAATTTGAGGTGCGAATGAAGAGTAAGCAACGAACTCGTTCAATACGATCTTTTGACCGATAAACGTACCCGCTTTAACTGCTTCTTCCCAAGGAACACCGATGATGAACGCGATAGGAGCAAAAAGATAACCTAGAATTTGTTGAAGTGTGATCTCATAACCGAACCAGCCACCGATTCCGCCAAGGATACCGTTTACTAGAGCGATAAGTGCGATGAAAGCAAGTAACATTGCCCCAACGTTTAGCGCGATTTGAAGTCCATCTCCAGCACCTTTTGCTGCAGCGTCGATTACGTTTACTGTATCTTTGTCACGCTCTAATTTGATCTCACCCATTGTTTCCGGTTCTTCTGTTTCAGGAACAATGATCTTAGCGATCGCAAGTCCTGCCGGAGCACACATAAAGCTTGCTGCGATTAGGTATTCAAGTGGTACACCTAATAGATAATAACCAATCAATACAGAACCTGCTACAGATGCTAGTCCACCTACCATGACAGCAAATAGTTCAGATTGAGTAAGACGGTTCATATAAGGACGAATAACGAGAGGTGCTTCTGTTTGACCTAAGAAAATGTTGGCAGTAGCACTCATTGATTCTGCTTTACTTGTTTTTAAAAGTTTAGATAAAGCTCCCCCTAAAATTCTTACCACCCATTGCATGATTCCTAGATAGTAAAGAACTGAGATTAGAGAAGAGAAGAAAATGATAACGGTTAATACTTGAAACGCAAAGATAAATCCTTTACCTTCTGCAGGAATCATACTTCCAAACAAGAAAGTAATCCCTTCGTTTGCGTAAGCAACAACGTTTGAAACTTTTTGTGAAACGCCTTGCAATGCTTGCTTTCCGGCATCCCATTTAAGAACGATTAATGCAAAAGCAACTTGAATTGCTAGAGCACCAATTACTGTTCTCCAGTTAATCGCTTTCTTATTTTGAGAAAGTAAGAATGCGATTACAAGAAGAACGAGCATTCCACCTAATCCCCATAAAATTTGCATATTCGTACACCCCTTTTGTAATTTGGAAGAAAACGCTTACCATTAGCACGTTAGTTGTCAGACATCCAATGACTGACCCTTTTCTAATGTAACAAATTTCGACAAAAAAGCAATCGTTTTTCTAAAAATTATATGCTAGATATTTTTCCCAATCCGTTTGTGTGTATCCATGAAAAAAAGCAGCTATCCATTTTTCGAATAGCTGCTTTTAAAACATTCCGTTTTCTTCTATATGAGTGTAAATATTTTTAACAAGTTCATCTGATGTTTCTCCATGAACAATATCGCCGTTTACGAGAGCAAACATCGATTTGGCACAGTGTCCACAATAGCCCAGACAACCATACTCAATGACATCAAGATCGTAGTCTTTTTCAAGTTCTTCGAGCGCCTTTTGTGCACCACTTGCTAAATTACTTACACAAAACTCTATAATCGGTCTCATTAAATTCTTCACCTCTTAATGAATCCATCCTAACGGTTTCTACTGTTGTAGTCAATGTAAACACTCATTCTTCCTTGTGTTTTTTCCATAAAAGAGTTGTGAAATTGTTGCAAAGTGCTATACTTAAACATGTCAAAAACGTGTAATCGTTTACTTATTTCAAGTTAAGGTTATTTACTTATATAAAAGCATTTTAAAAACAGATAAGAATTGTCTTGAAAGAAAAGGGGAAATGACAAATGAAACACCTCGTTTTACTTGGCGGAGGATATGGAAATATGCGTGTGCTAAAGAGACTTCTTAATTCCTCAGACCTCCCTGAAAACATTCAGCTTACGCTTATTGATCGTGTACCTTACCATTGTTTAAAGACCGAATATTATGCACTTGCTGCAGGAACTATATCTGATCATCATGTTCGTGTAACTTTTCCAGACCACCCTCGCCTGAATATTAAATACGGCGAAGTTACAGCAATTGATGTAAAAGAAAAGAAAGTTCTATTAAAAGACCAAGATGCGGTCGCATATGATGACTTAGTTATTGGCCTAGGTTGCGAAGATAAATATCATAATATTCCCGGCGCTGACCAATTTACGCTCAGCATCCAGACCATTGATAAATCTCGTCAAACGTATCAAATTCTAAACAACTTGCATGCTAATGCAGTTGTTGCAGTAGTAGGTGCTGGTCTATCTGGTGTAGAGTTAGCCTCTGAACTTCGTGAGAGTCGTCCGGACCTTGCCATTAAACTCTTTGACCGTGGGGATATGATTCTGTCCGCTTATAAGAAGAGACTAAGCAATTATGTACAAAACTGGTTTGTTGAACACGGCGTTGAAGTGATCAATAACTCTAATGTTACAAAAGTTGAAGAAGGCGCTCTTTATAATCACGATGAAAAAGTAGAATGTGATGCCATCGTTTGGACAGCAGGTATACAGCCAAGCCGAATCGTTCGTGATTTGGATGTAGAAAAAGATAGTCAAGGACGTGTTGTTCTTGCTGAACATCATCACCTTCCAACGGAAGAAAATGTCTATGTTGTTGGAGATTGCGCGAGTCTCCCATATGCACCAAGTGCTCAATTAGCAGAGGAACAGGCAGAACAGATCGCACAAGTCCTCCTCGCTCGTTGGAACGAGCAGCCTCTTCCTGAGATGAACGAAATCAAACTAAAAGGCGTTATGGGTTCTCTCGGTAAGAAGAGCGGATTTGGTACGATGGGAAGTACAGCACTTATTGGCAGAGTTCCGCGTTTATTAAAATCAGGTATTCTTTGGTTATATAAATATCAAGTATAAGAAAAGACCCATGCAAAATGCATGGGTCTTTTTCCGTATTTTACCAATAATAAGGACGGAATCGACGAATGCGGTAAAATGGGAAACCAAACACACCGAAGCCTGGGAAGAATGGCCCTACAAAAATGATACGGCTATTTCGATCAGCTTTCTCGCCTGGCATGATCATATACATATTATCTTGATCATAGCTATGCAATTGACCGTGATATACATTTCCATCATTCATTTCGATCGTAACCTTCTGCCCCATGTACGCGAGACAAAGATCATGGAAATGATGGTGATGATGTCCAGCAAATGAGGACGACTCATCTTTATGACTTTTACCTTTTAAAGGGTTCAACAATACAATTTGCCTCCTTTTCTCCATACATCTTATTCTTAAGAGAAGTACAAGGCGTGTGTACAAACCCAAAATAAAAAAAATAGGCGCTTAACTTACAGCGCCGAAACCATTCTGTTCTATAATTGCATAAATCGTTTTTAAGTTCGGATTACCTTCTGCTACTACTTCCCCATCAATCACAACGACAGGATAAAAAAGGTCCTCTTCTACAATTCTTTTTGAAAATGCGTGATCGATCTCATTTTCCGTTCTTTCCATGTCTATATAAAGAACATTAAACAATAAGTTCGGAAACTTTCTTGAGATTGCTGCTTCTAGCCATTCAGCTGTTTCTTTTGCTGAAGGAAGATGAACACAGCTGGCACATTTTTGTTCCGCTCCATATACTTTAATACTAAATGAGTTACTCATGAAGAATCACCTCAATGTATGCGCTTATTTGCTTTCATCATACCTTATTTCTCATAAAAGAAAAAGGAGCAAATATCATGATGCTTGCTCATGGATTTTTTATTCCATATCCCGTATACTAAGAGTAAGTTCTTTTTAAGAAAGGAGCCTTGATTATTATGGCTGAAACTCAAAACTTAGAGATGCGTGAACAAGTTGAAGAAGTTCTTGATAAATTACGCCCGTTCCTTCTTCGTGATGGAGGAGACGTGGAATTAGTGGATATTGAAGAAGGTGTAGTAAAAGTACGCCTTATGGGAGCATGTGGTAGCTGCCCAAGTTCAACAATCACACTAAAAGCAGGTATCGAACGTGCACTTCTTGAAGAAGTTCCTGGTGTTGTTGAATTAGAACAAGTATTTTAATAAAACGCAAGAAGCCGCTCAATCTAGAGCGGCTTCTTTTTTTGATGTTTATTGTAAGCTCAAAGCTGTTGGTTTCCTTTTCAGGTGCTCGCTTTCCGCGGGGCAGGCGGTGAGCCACATTCGTTCGTTTCACTCTTAAGTGTCTCACCTTCCCACCTGTCCCGCAGGAGTCTCCCACCTTACACTGCAACCAACAATTCAAAGAAGAAAAAAATAAAAACAAGGAGCTATGCATGTATTTCATGTTAGCCTTCTAACACATCAAACGAACAAGCAATGCTTTTTGTGCGTGAAGACGGTTCTCGGCCTCGTGAAAAACAACTGAATGAGGACCATCAATTATCTCCGCCTTCACTTCTTCCTCTCGATGCGCAGGCAAACAGTGCATAAAGATATAATCACTCTTCGCATGTGAAACAAGCTCTTGATTCACTTGATAACCTTTGAAATGTTCGAGACGCACCTCTGCCTCAGCTTCTTGCCCCATGCTCGCCCAAACATCTGTGTAAATCACATCGCTATTTTTAACACCTTCAATCGGATCATGAGTTACCTCGACAACAGATCCGTGTTGTTTTGCAACTTCTTTTGCATAAGAAACAATCTTTTCCTTTGGTTCGTAGTTCTTAGGACAAATAATGGTGCAATCCATTCCTACTTTTGCAGCGCCGATCATCAAAGAATGCGCTACATTATTTCCGTCACCGATATACGCCAGCTTCTTCCCTTTGAATGATCCTTTGAATTCTAGGATCGTAAGAAGATCTGCTAGTACCTGGCACGGATGAAAATCGTCCGTAAGTCCGTTGATTACAGGAATCGATCCGCTCTCTGCAAGCTCTTCAACCGTGGATTGATGAAACGTGCGGATCATCAGCGCATCTAGATAACCGGACAAAACTTTCGCTGTATCTGATATTGATTCTCCTCTGCCCATCTGAATATCACGAGTCGACAGATGGATAGCATGACCGCCGAGCTGCAGCATAGCAGCCTCGAACGAAACGCGAGTACGCGTCGAGGATTTCTCGAAGATCATCCCTAATATCTTTCCTTTTAACAAAGGTGGCGTAGATGGTCCTTGTTTTTTTAAGTCTTTTGCAAGATTCAATAAATCGATAATTTCAGATGTAGAATAATCCATCAGCGTTAGGAAATCTTTCTGAGTTTCCGTTTGGCGAAGAGGGTGTACGATAGACATCAGATCAGCACTTCCTTTCTCATTTTATTCGATGTGCGTATAGCATCTAAATATGCGTTAGCTGTTTCTTTTCTAGTAAGCACATGAACTCTTTCTAGAACGGCACGTTTAGCATTCTGGCAATCGCTATCATTTGAAAAGTTTATATATACCGCTTTGTTATCTGTTTTTATCCACTCATCAAATGTCAAATCATTTGCTGTAAGGACAGAATACCCAAGCTCCTCCCAGCCTTTTGAAGCAGCTTCAGCGAGAGTTCCTTCAGCAAAAATGGTTCCGTGCACATTCCATAAATCTGCCAATTGAAGACTAGATCCTTTCAGAGCTTTAACGAGAGCTTCATTAAAATCTACATCATTTCCTATTACTTCTCCGGTTGAAAGCATCATCGGACTTAACACCGGGGTGACTCCTGGCAGTTTAATGGTGGAGAAAACAGGTGCTTTCACGGTAACTTTAGGTTGGCCGTTATGCTCATTTTCTAGGTTCAACGATTTTAATGAGTGTCCAAGAAGCAATTGTGTTGCCTTCTGGACAAGGTTTACGTTCGTAATCTTACTCATGATCGGTGCTGTTCGAGAGGCTCTTGGATTCACTTCGATCACATATACCTTTTCATTCTTTATGGCGAACTGAACGTTAAACAATCCTTTATACTTTATGTTGCGTGCGATTTTTTCAGAGTAAGCGTTTATTTGATCAATAACATGATTGGATAAAGATTGCGGCGGTGTAACAGTCAGACTGTCTCCTGAATGAACACCAGTCCCCTCTAAATGTTCAAAAATACCAGGAACGAATACATCCGTACCATCACTTAGAATATCTACTTCCGCTTCTGTTCCTTCTAAGAATGTATCGATTAAAACGGGATAATTTATTTGTTCATGATTCAAATAATTGGTCAGTTCGCTATCAGAATAAATCACCTTCATCCCACTTCCACCAATGACGTATGAAGGACGTAGAAGGATAGGAAACCCTAGTTCGTCTGCATACTGTTTCACTTCTTTTTCATTAAGTGCCGAGAATCCAGGAACTTTAGGGATACTTAATGATTCTAAAAATTGATAAAAACGCTCTCTGTCTTCCATTTGGTCTACAGTATCTGCCGGACTTCCGAGAACAGAATACCCTGCACCTTCTAACTCTTTAGCCAAATTGATAGATGTTTGACCACCAAATTGAAGAATGACTTCTGAAATACCTTCGAACTCCAAAACATGATGTATATCTTCAAAAGTGAGAGGTTCAAAATATAGAGAGTCAGATACTTCATAATCCGTGCTTACCGTCTCAGGATTGTTATTGATCAAGATCGCTTCATATCCACATGCACGAAGAGCGATTGCACTGTGCACACAGCAATAATCAAATTCAACACCTTGCCCGATTCGAATGGGACCGGACCCGATAACGGCAACCTTCTTCTTCGTATCAGGAATTCTATCGCTTTTCCCACTCCAACTGGAATAAAAATAAGTTGTTTTTGCTTCAAACTCTGCTGCGCACGTATCCACCATCTTATACGTCGGGGTAATGTCCCATTCTACTCTTTTATGACGTACCTCTATTTCTGAAACAGACCAGATCTCTGATAAATATCGATCTGTAAAACCATGCTTTTTCGCCAACTGAAGTATCTCTTTTTCTACTTGATGCAGGCTCGTTTTTTGTAGTGTTTGATCAATAGAAACCATACCTTGAAAAATGGATAAAAAGTAAGGTGTGATTTTAGTCCATTCATGAATTCTTTCTGAAGATACACCTCTTCGCAAAAGTTCCATTACAACGAAAAAGCGTCGGTCATCTGCTGAAACTAAAAGTTCTATAAGTGTATCCTCATCTAGAGCAGAAAGTTCTTTTAAATATATGCCGTTTGTTTTTAGCTCAAGTGAACGGATTGCCTTTTGAAAAGCAGAAGCCATGTTTCTCTCTAACGCCATCACTTCGCCAGTTGCCTTCATCTGAGTTCCTAGTTTTCGGTCAGCATGAGGAAACTTATCGAACGGCCATCTTGGCATTTTTACAGCTACATAATCTAAAGCTGGTTCGAAACTCGCAAAGGTCGTTCCGGTTACTGGATTTTTCAATTCATGCAGGTTATAGCCTAAGGCAAGTTTGGCAGCAATCTTTGCGATCGGGTATCCAGTTGCTTTTGATGCTAAAGCAGATGACCTACTCACACGCGGATTCACTTCGATCAAATAATATTGTGAGTTGTCTGGATGAAGCGCAAACTGTATATTACATCCTCCCACGATTTCAAGTGCAGAAATGATGGTTAATGACGCTTTTCTTAATGATTGATACGCTTCATCTGTTAACGTCTGGCTAGGAGCTACTACTACAGAATCACCTGTATGAATACCAACAGGGTCAACGTTTTCCATGTTACAAACCGTGATACAAGTTCCGTTCTTATCACGCATCACTTCATACTCAACCTCTTTGTAGCCTGCAATACTTTTTTCGATTAAACATTGATTGATCGGACTTGCGGATAGACCTTGTTTGACCAAAGTCATCAGTTTTTCCTTCGTTGAAGCAATTCCTCCCCCAAATCCTCCAAGCGTATATGCAGGTCTAACAATCACGGGGTAACCTGTTTCTTCGGCAAAATGGAGAGCTTCATCTATTGAAGTAACAATCTCACTTTCTGGTACAGGCTCTCCGAGATGCTTCATCAATGATCGAAACAGGTCTCGGTCTTCTGCTTTTTGTATCGACTTAATATCTGTACCTAGAAGCCTAACATCGTGCTTCTTAAAGATTCCTTTCTCATGAAGGTCCATCGCCAAGTTAAGACCTGTTTGACCGCCAACGGTTGCTAGTAGTCCGTCAGGTTTTTCTTTTTGAATAATACGCTCAGCATATTCTGCCGTTAAAGGTTCAAAGTAGATAACGTCTGCAAACGTGTTATCTGTCATGATCGTAGCCGGATTGTTGTTGATCAAGACTACCTCTATTCCTTCTTCCTTTAACGCTTTACATGCTTGTGTTCCCGAATAATCAAATTCTGCTGCCTGCCCGATCACGATCGGACCTGAGCCAATCACGAGCACCTTCTTGATGTCTTCTTGTTTAGGCATAACTTCTCACCTTCTCTGTATGTTGTACACCCTTAATGAAATTTCTAAAGATTTCTTGATGTTCCTTTGGACCGGGCGCTGCTTCAGGGTGGAATTGTACACTTGTAACATTGAATGAACGATGCCACAGCCCTTCAACACTTCCATCGTTCACATTTTCAAACCATATATGGAATCCTGTTTGTGCTAAACTCTCTTTTTGAACAACATAGCTGTGATTTTGTGAACTCATCGATACTTTTCCTGTCTTCAAGTTCATAACTGGCTGATTTGCACCTCGGTGACCAAATTTTAACTTTCGCGTCTCACCGCCGAACGCTAATGCAAGAATCTGATGACCAAGACAGATTCCTAATGTGGGATAGCGCATCGCTAGATTTTTGTAACGATGAAAATAGTTAGAGAATCTCATAGGATCTCCAGAACCGTTTGAAAAAACAAGACCATCCGGATTTAGTTTTTCGATATCGGCCATCTCTGTATCAAACGGAACAATCGTTACGCTGCAGCCCTCGTTAACAAGAGCATCAGCGATGGACTTTTTATATCCAAAATCGATCAATACAATATGCGTGTCTCCTGAACCGGTCTTTTTGAATGATGTCGCTGGCCAATATTGATCTAAATAAAAAGAATCTGCCTTGAAGTCTGGTACATGCATCACGGCAGGTAGAGATCCTTGTATTCGAATTTGTTGAATAAGAGATCTCGTATCTACATTGGTTAAAGCAGGGATTTGATAGACGTTTAGCCAGTCAACGATTGATTGGCGTTCATTTGTTGCAGCAAATCCAAAGCACTCTGCCATCACTACACCCGCTACTTGAAACTTTGTGGATTCCATATTCTCTGAATTAAATCCATAGTTTCCGATAAAAGGATAAGAAAACACGACGATCTGTCCTTGGTAGGAAGGATCAGTCAAAACTTGCTCGTACCCCGTCATTCCTGTATAAAATACAATTTCACCTGAACCAAAATGGTTATCACTAATCCAATCACCTTCAAATATGTGACCGTTAGATAGCGTTATACAGCCTTTCATGAAGAATGCCACCCCTTGTATAAAACATATATTTTGATGTATTTTTATTCATTTATAAGCAAAAAAAATATCGATTATTTCTTCTAGGTCACTGTTACATAGGTGTTGTGAAAAACAGCCAGGATCTTGTTTAATGCTGATCTTAACTCTTCATCCGTAACATTTAACGGAGGTAATAACCGAATAACACCCTCGCCTGCTGGGACGGTTAATAAGCCTTCGTTCTCTAAGCTCACTATGATTTCTCCTGCATGATCACACACAATTCCTATCAGTAATCCCGCTCCTCTTATCTCACTTACTGAAGGATAGTTTAATAAGTGGCACTCTAATTGTTCTTTAAAGTTCTTTCCTTTTCTCTCAACCTCTTTTAAAAATTCATCTTGAAAGATAATATTTAGAACGCTTTGGCTGACTGCACATGCGAGAGGATTACCCCCAAACGTCGTGCCATGACTCCCTGGTCCGAAAGCTTCAGCTAGTTTTCTTTTCCCTAGCATCGCTCCAATCGGAAAACCATTTCCTAATCCTTTTGCAAGAGTAACGATATCTGGGTCTAATCCGAAGTGTTCATATGCATATCTTTTACCCGTTCTGCCGATACCCGTTTGAACTTCATCTATGATCAGTAGAATATCGTACTTCTTACAGATTTCTTGTACTTTCTTATAAAAATTTATGTCAGCAATCTTGATTCCGCCTTCTCCTTGGATGACTTCCATCATGATCGCTGCTGTTTCGCTGTCTGTGTGTTTCTCTAATTGCGAGATATCGTTCCAAGGCAGATGTAGGAATGTTGATACGAGCGGGCCAAACCCATCTTTAATCTTCTGTTGCCCCGTTGCCGACATAGAGCCGAATGTTCGCCCGTGAAACGAGTCATTAAACGTGATGATCTTATTTTTTCTTGTGAATTTTTTAGCAAGCTTGATCGCAGCTTCATTCGCTTCAGCCCCACTATTGCAAAAGAACGCTAGATCCATATCCGTATTCTTTACAAGTGTTTCAGCAAGCAGTTCTTGCTGTTGGATTTCAAAAAGATTGGAAGTATGCCAGATGCACTCGCTCTGTTTTTGAAGCGCTGCAACCACTTCAGGATGACAATGTCCTAGACTTGTTACAGCTATTCCGCTCGTGAAATCTAAGTATTTCTTATTGTTTTGGTCATACACATAAGTTCCGTTGCCTTTTTGAAGTCGTATTTGTTTTCTTTTGTAAGTTGGAAAAAGTGCACTCACGTGATCAGTACCTCCTTAAGCAATTCCGTACCTGACAGAGTTTGGTCGGTAATTCGTACTTGCTTGATGTTTAGATCCAGACATTTTATAGCCGCTTCAACTTTTGGAACCATTCCACCGCTTATGTGTCCTTCAAGGATACTTTTAAGAATGTCTGAGATCGTCAAGCATTTCATCCACTCTCCAAGCACTGAAACACCAGGTGTATCTGTAACAAAACAGATCGATTCGGCAGATAGTGCAGCTGCTGTTTCTCCTGCCGCTGTGTCTGCGTTAATATTCACCGTTTCACCGTTCTCTGTTACACCTAATGATGCTATGACTGGAATCTTGCCAGCTTCTAACACGTTTTGAATGGTCTTTGTATTTACTTTCTGTACATTTCCAACCCATCCATAATTCTCTTTATCTAAAAAATCACAAGAGAGCATGAAATCCTCTGCCCCAGAAAGTCCTTGAGCTGCTATCCCTTCTCTATTCAATCTCTCTACAAGTTTAGTGTTGGTAATGTCCATCAAGACTGTTTTTACACAGGATAGTGATTCTTGGCTTGTTACGCGTACACCATTCTTCATTTCCAACGGCAACCCAGATTCTATTAGTTTCTTATTAATCTCTGGCCCGCCTCCATGAACGATTACGATCTTTTCGCCTTGTTGAATCCTGTTTTTAAGAACATCAAAAAAAGCAGACTGTAAGTTAGCTAACGTACTCCCACCGATTTTTACAACATGAAACACAAAATCCGCCTCCTCTTAGGTACGATAACTTGCATTAATCTGAACATAATCATACGTAAGGTCGCATCCCCACGCTCTTCCACTTCCTAGACCTTCTGATAGATCTACCGAGATATGAATCTCATGACTTTTTAAGTAGTTACGAATTTTTTCCTCTGAAAATAGAACCGGCTCTCCATCTGCTACAACTTCATGTTCACCGATTTTTATTTTTACAGCCTCTGGATTAAATGAAACGCCACTGTATCCAGCTGCAGCAAGAATTCTGCCCCAGTTCGCATCGCAACCAAATACAGCAGTCTTCACTAAAGGAGAACCCACTATGGTTTTGGCTATGATTCTCGCCTCTTTATCCGAGGCAGCACCATTTACACCGACCTCGATCAGCTTGCTCGCACCTTCGCCATCCTTTGCGATAAGTTTGCCTAAATCTTCACAAACGAGTATGAGAGCTTCTAAGAATAGTTGCCAATCAGGATGGTCTTTGTTTAGCTCTTCATTCTCACCCATGCCGTTTGCGAGCATGAGTACCATGTCGTTTGTAGATGTATCTCCATCAACGGTAATACAATTGAACGTTCGTTCTACGGCAAAAGACAAAGCATCGCGAAGATCATCTTGCTGCACAGCTGCATCTGTCGTGATAAAGCCTAGCATCGTAGCCATATTAGGGTGAATCATCCCTGATCCTTTTGCTGTACCTGCAATCGTAATGTTCTTATTATTAATTTTTAGCGAGTAAGCTGTGTTCTTGGAAACGGTATCTGTCGTCAAGATGGATTGAGAAAAGTCGATCGAGCCCTTCAACTCAGAATCTAGGACTAAGCTTTCAATACCAGCTGAAATTTTATCCATCGGGAGATGTTCACCGATTACCCCTGTGGAGGCAACTCCGACATAGTGCGGGGGAATATCCAGCTTTTCGGCGGTCTGGATCTGCATGTGCTCAGCATCTTTCAAGCCTTTTTTTCCTGTACAAGCATTTGCATTACCAGAGTTCACGATAATCGCTTGAAGCTTCCCCTCTTGAGAGATGCTATTTTGCGTAACTTTTAGCGGAGCTGCCTGTACTTGGTTCGTTGTATAAACACCTGCCGCGTTCGCCGGTGTAATACTATACAACAATCCTAAGTCGAGCTTTTTATGCTTTACACCACAATGAAGCCCACTTGCGTAAAACCCTTTTGGTGTCGCGATATTAATCCCTGTTATCTTTTGAATAACCGCTTTTGTTGCCTGCATCTATCCTGCCTCCTTTAGTTATGGGAACATTGGCGAAGACTTTAATCCCTTCGTTTCTTCCATTCCGAACATCACATTCATATTTTGAACCGCTTGACCTGCCGCTCCTTTTAATAGATTGTCTATACAAGAGATCACCGTGATTCGGTTCGTTCGCTCATCAACAGCAAACGTAACATCACAAAAATTGGATCCGTAAACTTGCTTTGTAAATAGGTTGGCTTTTTCCCTATGAACTCTGACGAAGTATTCACTGTCGTAATAAGATTCAAAGATTTCTTTTACAGAGCGAGGGGTAACTGAATCTGTGAGCTCTGCATACATCGTAGTCATGATGCCCCTAGTCATCGGGACAAGATGAGTATTAAATGTAATTTTCGTATCAACATCTGCACAGAACTGAATACTTTGCTCGATCTCTGGGATGTGCTGATGTTGATTGATCTTGTATATACCGAGGCTGTCATTCACTTGTGAAAAATGCGTTCCTTTGCTTGGCGTAGCACCCGCTCCAGAAATCCCGCTCTTTGCATCAATGACGAGTGAAGATGGATGGATCGCTTTTTCTTTTAATAATGGGAGAATACCAATAAGAGCTGCAGTGGGATAACATCCTGGGTTCGCGATCAGTTTTCCTTTCTGCACCTCTTCTCTCTTCCATTCTGTTAATCCGTATACCGCCTGATTCACGAGTGATTGTGGAGGAGGCTCTTTTTTATACCACGCTCGATAGGTATCAGCATCTTTTATTCGAAAGTCTCCTGCTAGATCAATAATCTTTAAGTTCTCATCGACGAGCGAAGGAAGAAACTCTGATGAAACGCCACTTGGTGCGGAGGAAAACACGATATCTAATCCATCACTGGATAGTTGTTTCAGTGATCTTAGCTTCTGATCATGAACGTGATACAGATGCTGAATTTCTTCTGAAAGCTCAATACCCGCTTTAGAGGATGAATAGAGAACAACTTCGGTTATCTCTGTATGTGCAGATAGCAGCCGGAAGAGTTCCATACCGCCATATCCGGTCACACCAATAATTCCTGCTCTCATTACGTCACTCCTTAAATAAGTTATGGTTCATTATAGGACTGTATAAAAATTAATTCAATAGTATATTTATAAATAATTTAATTTTAATAAAAAAACTGACTCTTCGGGTATACGAAAAGTCAGTCTTAACCATTTTTTATTGTCTTAAAAATCCACCTTCTGAATGGATGATCTGTCCAGTTATCCACTCTGCTTCTGGTGTTGTTAAAAATGCGACTAACCTTGCCGCATCTTCTGGCTTTCCAATCCTTCCACCAGGGAACTTCGGCAGAAGAATTTTTTCTAATTCTGGATTGATCCAGCCTGTATCAGTAGGGCCAGGGTTCACTGCATTAACAGTAATTCCTTTATATCCGATTTCAGCAGCTAACGATAGGGTTAACGCATCAACAGCTCCTTTAGTAGCAGCGTAAGCTAATTCACCTAGCATCGGACCTTTCGACTGGCCAGAAGTTAGATGAACGATGCTTCCTCTGTCCCCTATAAAACGTTTGGAAAATTCTATACTCAAAAGAGTCGTTGCCCGAATGTTGATTGCATAATGAGCATCTAAAATCTCACTTGTTGTATCTTCCCAGCTGTGATTCTGTGACATACAGGCATTGTTTACAAGTATAGTCGGTATACCGAATTCCCTTTCAACTTTTTCTAAAAGTTTTGGAATATGTTTTGAAACACTAAGATCAATTTCTTCATACTTGGATTGAACTCCGAGATTTTTCAATTTCTCTACAAGCTGCTCTGGATCATTTGTATGATCACCTGTATGCATCGTCGTGTCATAATTACCCCATGATGTAAAAAAGACGTTAGCTCCCCTGTTTGCAAGTTCAACACAAACAGCTGCGCCAATTCCGTTTAAACGGCTAGCTCCCGTAACGATGGCTGTTCTTCCTTCTAGAGAACGATACATCTTGTTCCTCCTTATGTAACAGGCGTTTCTGCGCCTTTTCCGTCTAATATACTTTGTATGTTTCTACATGCAAGTTCAGCCATTTTCATCCTTGTTTCAACACTTGCACTACCGATGTGAGGAAGGGCTACCACTTGTTTCATCGAGAGAAGAGGGTGATCGACATCAATCGGCTCTTGTTGGAATACATCAAGACCAGCTCCAGCGATTTCTTTTTTCTGTAATGCCTCAATCAGCGCAGCTTCATCAACCGTTGCACCCCTGCCTGCATTAATGAAGATCGCGCTATCTTTCATGCTCTGAAAAGCTTCTCGGTTAAACATTCCTTTTGTTTCAGGTGTTAATGGTGCAAGAGAAACCACAAAATCTGATTGCTTTAAAAGCTCATGAAATTCTTTATATTCTGCGTCGAGTGAGATCTCCCTATCAGGCTTACGGTTTCGATTGTGGTACAAAATTTTCATGTCAAAGCCCTTTGCTCGTCTCGCTACGGCTTCACCGATCCTGCCCATTCCAACGATCCCGATCGTTTTATGATGAACATCAGTTCCCGCAAGTAATAAAGGTCCCCAGCTGTTCCACTTTCCTTCTTTTACATAATTAGCTGATTCAACAATCCTCCGCGCTGTTGCAAGGATTAGAGAAAAGGCTAAATCCGCTGTAGAATCGGTTAATACATCTGGTGTGTTACAGACCGTGATACCTTTTTGTTTGGCAGCTGCGACATCGATGTTGTCATAGCCAACTGCTAAATTTGCTATTACTTTTAGTGAAGATGCTTCATTCAGTACTTCGCTATCGATTTTGTCTGAAAGCATTGTGAGCAGACCATCTACTTTTTTGATCTCGGAAAGAAGCACTTCCCGTGGTACAGCCTTTTCTTCATGCGGCCACATGTTGATTTGTGCGATCTGCTCCAATTGTGCAACCGTTTCATTAGGTAATTTTCGTGTAATAAAAACATAAGGTTTTTGCATACGCTTTCACTCCTTGCTTGTTATTTTCTCATGTGAAAGTGAGAAAATAAAGCAATGGTACTTATGCATTTAATTTTGTTAGTGCAAAGTGTAATCTAAATAATGGTTGCTTTTAGAGATTTTCTATTTTTACTTCCTGTGAAGTTGATTGTAGCGGAAGGTTGCCGACTCCTATGGGACGAGCGGTCAGTCCGAAAAGTGGAAGTGACTCGTTTAGCCCCGACAAGCAAAAGTTGAATGGGCTAGGAAGGCGCACTTTGCCTTCTTGACCATTCAACTTGTGACCTCGAGGGGCTAGTCACTGCAACTAGACTGGTGGAGACACTTAATGGCGCAAAGCGGCAAGTGGCTCACCGTTCGCCCCATGGAAAGCGAGCAACTTGGAGCGGAAATCAACTACTTTCGAAGACAACAATTTAGATCAAAACAATCAAAAAAAAGAGGTATAACTCAAAAATCTTACTTTTGAGCCACCTCTTTCTTTAGATCATGGGTACAAGCCAATCGACCATTGGGATATTTAACTCTTGAACCGGAAGACCGATTGATCTGTAAAAGCTTTTTAAAAAGTATTCATTTTGCTTTTCATACGAGATTAAGTCAGTAAAGCGGCGGACATACAATTCTTTTCCGATATCTCTTTCATTGTTATAATGTTCATCCACTGTATCAAAATATTGTGATGGAAAAAGGAGCCTGCCGTATAGAAGTCTCCAAGCTCCCTTGGATAATGGCTTAACTTTTTCGTAATCGTCGATCAACTGCAAAACTTCATGACTTCTAAATTCTGGCTGATAGATCTTTTCTCTGATGCATTCTGCAAGGTCTCTCATCGGACTATCGATTACCCAGCCAACCGGCAGTTTAACAAAACTGTTAGAGGTCCGAATCCAGGACCGTTCGCTGAAACGATCATAGCAGATAGCAGCAGAACCTATTCCTTTAGGCCCTCTCTCTAGTTGGTAATCCGTGATATATTGAATCGCGTTCTCAGCCATTCCTTCATAATAAGGAAATGTCGTCAAAAACAATTGATCAAAATCATTCTTTTGTTTTCTCGCAGATATTTCCGCATAACGGTTATGCATTTCATCCACACGATTGATCCATAACTGCGGCCATTGCCCGTATGCGATTTGTTCTACCGGATAATATTGTTCCAGACCTTTTCCTCGCTTATGAAACTCTGCAAGTTCTGAGCCTATCTCAAAGCTACGATGTTCTCCTTTTTTTGGTTCCACTTTAAAAATGATAACAGACTCTCCATCTACATAAGCACTAGGCATATTGGTGATCGTAGGCTGCAGAACAGGAATGTTTTCCTCTCCTCGTTGTTGTAGATAATCACTGATATACATCATCTCTTGCAGTTTTTCATAAGACATCTGCTGCTGTGGTATCACGATGTATTGGTTTCCTTTGCAATAGAAGGTCCGATAACCTGATTCAGATCTTCTATCTTCACATACTAGTTGATAATGATGAAACACATCTCTTTCAAACAAAGCCGATCCCCCCACCCCTTCAGCTTTCCAGCGGTAGATCTTTTAAGAAGTTACTGAACACACCACCGCATGATTGGATACAACATTGTATGCCCATTTAGGCAAAGTGGTTAGCACTTTTTATAAATTCATAACTTTACTATGAAAACATATACTATACAAAGCTAAGGAGACTAACAGAGAAAAGGAGTACAAGGATGCCAAACAAAAAAGTGGAAAAAGTCGAAGAAACTGCACGCAAACAGCTGAACGAACGGGGCGTTACGGTAAACGATATTGCTGAACTTGTTTATTTTCTCCAAGTCCCCTACCATCCTGATCTTAAAATGGATGTATGTAGAGAGAACGTTGAAAGAGTCATCGCAAAACGTGAAGTTCAGAATGCTATTCTTACAGGCATTGCCCTAGATGTATTAGCAGAACAGAAAAAACTTGAACAGCCGCTTCAGGAAATATTGGCTCGCGATGAAAGTCTTTATGGGATCGATGAAGTAATCGCACTATCAATAGTGAATATATATGGCTCGATCGGTTTTACGAACTATGGTTTCATCGATAAACAAAAACCAGGTATCTTAGAAAAACTTAACGATAAATCAACAGGGATGGTCCACACCTTCTTAGATGACATTGTCGGCGCGATTGCAGCGGCAGCCTCGAGCAGACTGGCACATCGTGCAGCAAATGAAGAATAAAAATAAGGCTTAAGAACAAGAGGATTCTCTTTGACTTAAGCCTTTTTTATGTTGTCTGTTCTAAGCTTTGCAGTTCTTGTAAGGAGTTGATTTCCGTTCCAGGATGCTCGCTTTCCGCGGGGCAGGCGGTGAGCCCCTTGCCGCTATGCACCCTTAAGGGTCTCACCTGTCTAGTTACAATGGCTAGCCCCTCGAGGTCAAAAGTTAAATGGGTTAGAAGGCAAAGTGCGCCTTCCAACCCATTCACCTTTTGCTTGGCGGGGCTGAACGAGCCACTTTCACTCTTCGGACTGACCGCTTGTCCTAGCCGAGAGTCTCACACCTTGCACTTCAATCAACTTGTCAATGAAGAAGTGAACAAAATAACCCAAAAATAATTTTCAATTAAGGTACCTGCTTACTTGATCTCCCACTCATCCAATCCGTTAACGGTATATGTTGGGTGCACATCAATGTCTTCAAGGTGTTTCTTTGTTGTGACTCCTGTGTGAACAAGCAGCGTATCGATCTCGGCACGAATACCAGCTAAGATATCTGTTTGATAGTTGTCACCGATCATGAGAGTTTCTTCTTTTTTCGTTCCGAGTGTTTCTAATGCCATCTCCATGATGATGGACTCAGGCTTACCAATAAATGTTGGTTCTGTTTGTGTAGAAACCGTAATAACTGAAGTTAGTGACCCGTTACCTGGAAGAAGTCCTCTTTCTGTGGGTAGTGCGATATCTCCGTTTGTTGAGATAAACGTTGCGCCATTGCGGACGGCAAGGCAAGCTTTAGCTAACTTTTCATAGTTGATCGAGCGATCGATTCCGATCACAACAAAATCAGGATTCTCTTCTACCAGTTCCAGCCCTTGTTCTTGAAGTGCTTCTTTAATGCCATCTTCACCGATACAATAGACGGTCGCATTTTTCTTTTGTTCAGCAATATAGTTTGCTGTTGCCATACTCGTCGTATACACATGCTCTGCTGATGCTGGTATATCAAATCCTGCAAGCACATCTGCCACTTGCTTTTTAGTTTTGGAAGAATTATTGGTTACAAATAAATAAGGAAGGTTATTTTCGTTTAATTTTTTCACAAAATCAACCGCCTCAACAATTCGTTCTGTCCCCCGATACATCGTTCCGTCTAAGTCGATCAAGAATCCTTTATATGCCTTCATCATGCTCTCTCCTTTTATGTACCTTCTCATTTTACCCACTTCAAAAAAAAAACACACCTGAAGCTTTTTAGACTTCAGATGTTTGCTTTTCTTCTTTTATCACATAACAGCAATAATCTCCGCCTTTTGCCATACACGTCTTTCGCTCAACAGCTTCTGTTTGTAGCATGCGCTTAAAGAGTGATAGCTCGCAGGAGCAGGCTTGCTGATATTCATTCGCTACTTTAGCGATCGGACAGTTGTACTCGGTGAATACAAAGGTATTAGGATCTTCTCCTCTTTCCCAGTCCACCATGTATCCTGCTTCATTCTGAATATTAGCGAGTTCATTTACTTTTTGTTCAAACTCTGTGAATGTATTCATTCGATCTTTGTATCTATCCTGCAGACGATTTTCACGTCGCTTAAACAATTCATCAATTGTTCCTGTGCCACTCACTTCTTCTATATCTTTTAAAAAATCGACGGTAAGTCCTGAATAGTTTCGTGGAAATTGTTCGTCACCACTTGCTGTAAGATGATAAAAATGGATCGGTCTTCCCATAGCCTGTCGAACAAGAGTCGTCTCAATCACATGATCACGTTCTAACGTGTTGAGATGACGCCGAACAGCCATTTCGGTTATTCCGAGGGACTTTGCCATTTCCGTAACAGTCATCCTCTTATTCCTTTTTAAAAGATAGATGATTTCATCACGGGTTGAGGTGTGATTCTTCATGGTCATCACCATCCTTTATCACCATTTTATCGTAAATAAGGGTAAACGTACATTTTTAAATATAAATGTATAAAAACTTTTTTATCCTTATTCAGGTAAAAATGCGGAAACTGGCCCCAACTCTTCTTCTAGGTACCTTTTTATGTGTAATGGAAATGCAGAAAGTTCCTTCTCTTTTGATGCGATGGTATCATAAATGACCTGACTATCAGCAGATGTGTAGTCTTGAACGAGTGATTTTCGAAGGTTCACCACTTCTTTAAGTGATACTGCTTCATGATTCGGAATTACTTTTTCATCGATAAGGATATCAAGAATATCTTCAAAGCTTCCTGGATCGCGCATGATAAATCCATCGATGATCATATTACCAACGTCCATCATCGATTCGATCAACATGTGTCCAATTCTTTCAACCACAAGTGTTTCGAGCTTATTTGCGGGAGTGGATAACTCCTTAAACGTATGGATTAATTCGTTCATGTACACTAAATGTTCATTGATTTTTTTTCGATCAACAAAATACATAGTCATCACCTTTTGTAAGTTTCTCTTGTAAAGTGTAACATAAAGTAAGAGCAATCATATGAACTCAAACTTTAAATTTTGAAGGGTACGAAGGAGGAACAAAAATGAACGAAGAAACTTTTTTCTTATATGATGATAAAGAAACAACTGAAACGCGCTTTGTAAGCTTTATGGGACGAAACACTCGCTTTGATCTTGCCATCACGAAAACAACAAGACATTACGGAAAATCTTTAGTTCTGAACATGATAGGCAGTACATATGCCATCATCGGTCAAGATGATCTAGAAGAAGAAGGTTATTTGGAACACGCGTTTAATCTAACCGAAGAGGACGCGATGGAGCTTCGTGAGTTTTTAGCTGATGTAGTTTAAGATGTAATCAAAATGTACCAAAAAAGAATCATGCTTTCTTGGAGACACTTTAGATAAGGATACTTTCTTATCCTAAAATGACCGAAGAGAGGATGGTTTTTTTGTTCGAAAAAGAAAAAGAAAAATATACCGATTTTTCGAATGTAGAGACTGGTCGTAATTACGTACTTCCTGAGGATTTACCTGAAGGCCCATATGGCTCACCCATCAAAAGAGCTTTAGGAAAATCGACTCCTTGGAGAGAAGAACAGCGTTATTATAGTGCCTTTAACTATGAAAACAAAACCCTTCATGAAGGTCTGGAAAGACAAGATCCTGGTGCTCATCCTACACATGATGATCCAGAATATCATACTGAAAAACCTTATGAAGATTCTCGAGGTTCATAAGGGAAACTTGGCTTAACTTTATTACTTTATAAACCAAGCTGATTATCGATAAAACAAAGAAAAACCCCTGAATGACTCAGGGGTTTACTTTTTTCACTACAAAATACGGACATCCGAAATTACAATATTCGTAAATGTATTCCGGCAAGGTGCTGATCTTTGTGTCGAACGTAGCCTTTTCATGATTGTCCTCAAAAAAACCACGAAGTCGAAGCTGTTCGTAACCAAGATCACCTACAATATAATCGTATTTATGTAAGATTTCGCTATAGCGTGCTTTAAATTGTTCCTCGTTAAAGGCTTCTTTTACATCTTCAATCACTTCATAGGAATAATTACCAACTGTAATCAAAAATGCTTCACCTCGTTTCCTGATACTTATTTTACCATGCTTGCACTATTTTCAGCCAACAATTTCTTCGTAAAGATCTTTTACTTTAAGGCACTCTATAGAATAAGGAGGTGAAACACCTGTGAAAAAACTAGGAATGTTCTTATTGATCGGTTTCATGCTAGCTGGATGCGGCGGCGGTGATCAAAAGAAGATGGGACAAGAATATAAATTTTCTAAAACCAATGTAAAAGATGAGAATCGAATTGGCAACAACATGAACTATGGGGACTTTGGATATATGCGTCATATGTCGGGGGACAAAGTAAAAACAGGAAATGCAGTTCCGTACTTAAATCGCCAAAAGCTTGCCGACATGATCTCAGACATGGTCCTGCAGTTACCGTACATTAAAGATGTAGGTACATTAGTTACCGATGAAGAAGTTTTGATCGGCTACAAAACAACGAACAAAGACCGAAACGCAGCGGCTGACCAAGTCAAGATGACTGGTTTCTCTGTTGTACCAAGGTATTATCATGTGTACGTATCAGATGAAAAAGGAATGATCGACAAGATCGAACAGTATCAATCCTTAAACAATGATACAGAACAGATCGAAGGAATCATGGACCAGTTGATCCTACAAATGAAAAAAGCGCCTCAAGGCAAGAAATGGAACTATGGGGAAAATGAAAATGGTGAGATGAACGGTGAAACAAATAGTATGCGTGGACAAATGGAAGGCAAATAAAAAACCAGAAGCAGATTGTTGCTTCTGGTTTTCTTATATTTAGCTGTTTTGGGCAGCAGCGTTCACTTGCTCATCTGCATGGTAAGAAGAACGGACAAGTGGTCCAGACTCACAATGCTTAAATCCTTTAGAGAAAGCGATATCACGCAGTTCTTTAAACTCATCTGGTGTATAGTATTTTTGTACTTTTAAATGCTTCTTTGTAGGTTGTAGATATTGTCCGATCGTCATGATATCAACGTTATTTGCACGCAGATCATCCATCGTTTCAATAATTTCTTCCCATGTCTCACCCAGTCCGATCATCAGACTAGATTTCGTCGGAATGTTAGCGTTCATTTCTTTTGCACGACGCAAAAATTCCATCGTTCTGTCATACGTTGCACGGGCACGAACTCTTGGAGAAAGGCGTCGTACCGTTTCAATATTATGGTTCATGATATCTGGCTTTGCGTCCATTAATGTTTTTAGTGCATCAAAATCACCTAACATGTCAGATGGCAAAACTTCAATAGAGCAGAATGGATTACGAGCACGAACAGAACGAACGGTTTCCGCAAATACATGAGCACCGCCATCTTTAAGATCATCACGCGCAACAGCCGTGATTACTACGTGTTTTAAACCCATTTGTTCAACAGATTCAGCAACACGTTCTGGCTCTTGTAGATCCAGTTCTGTTGGTAATCCTGTTTTTACTGCACAAAAACGACAAGCGCGTGTACAGATGTCTCCAAGAATCATGAAAGTAGCTGTTTTTCTGACAGCCCAACATTCATGGATGTTTGGACATTTTGCTTCTTCACATACCGTATGTAGCTTTTTCTCACGCATCATCTTTTTAAGTTCTTTATAATTTTCATTCGTGTTTAACTTTATTTTTAACCACTCGGGTTTACGTACGTATTCTTCTTTCTTTGCCATCATCATCACCCCAAATTTTCTTGGTCTTTCGTATAATGAACGTTCGTATTTTAATTTCTACTTAAACATTATTGTCCCATCAATACTCTACCATACGACAGGGGAAAATTCCAAACATGAGTTTTTTCCAACATTTTTCCTTCATGTTTTTTCTGAACTTCAACAAACTATAGATAAATGAAAGAAAGGAGTGGATTGGGACGTATGAGGAAATTTTCAGTCCTGTTCCTCACTCTGACAGCCCTTCTTATAACCTTTCTTCCGGAAAGAAATAGTGAGGCCGCAGAGCGATTTACGAAAGAAGACGTGGAACGGCTTAGCCTTTATAAAAAAATGGAGTCTGTTACGCTCATTCCATGGCATTACTTTGCAGGTGTAGACCAATATGAAAGAAGCGTAAGAAAAGCGAGAAGAGATCTTCCTGCCAGAAAAGGATTAGTCGGCATTTATTTTTCTCCTTTGCAATGGTCTGGACCAATAAATCCAACCATGGACGATACCAACCCTGAACGTATTTCAATGCTTGGAGGTATTGGAAAAGACGGTAACAATGATGGTATTGCTGATCGAAACAACGATGAAGACATTCTGTTTACATTTAGTGAGATCATTAAAAAGCATGGGCATGATATAGAAAATTTCAGAATTGGTCTTTGGAGCTATTACCAACGAGATAAAGCCGTAGATATTATTATGGAAAACGCAAAGATCTATGAGACCTATGGAACGGTTTCTCTAGACAAACACAGCTTTATCGTTCCATTAAGATCCAACTATAGTTACCGAAGCACATGGGGTGACAGACGTGGATTTGGTGGATTACGCATTCATGAAGGTACAGATATATTTGCGAATTACGGTGTACCTGTTAAAGCGGTTTCCTATGGAATCGTTGAGATCAAAGGATGGAATCGATTTGGCGGATGGAGAATCGGTGTCCGAGATATCAATAATGTATATCATTATTACGCCCATTTAGGCAGTTTCAATAAAGCGATTGAAAAAGGGACGATCGTAGAGCCCGGAATGGTACTCGGCTACGTAGGCAGTACAGGTTACGGACCTCCCGGAACTTCTGGGAAATTCCCCCCTCATCTCCACTTTGGCATGTACCGTGACAACGGATATACAGAATGGGCATTTGACCCATATCCTTATTTAAAAGCATGGGAACGTCAGGAGCGTATTAACAACAGACGAAGATAATGTTAGGTTATAAAAAAAGGAGCTTAAGGGCTTCTTTTTTTATATGGCGCTCGTATTTTTCATATGGCGCTCGTATTTTTCATATGGCGCTCGTATTTTTCATATGGCGCTCGTATTTTTCATATGGCGCTCGTATTTTTCATATGGCGCTCGTATTTTTCATATGGCGCTCGTATTTTTCATATGGCGCTCGTATTTTTCATATGGCGCTCGTATTTTTCATATGGCGCTCGTATTTTTCATATGGCGCTCGTATTTTTCATATGGCGCTCGTAAATCTCGAGCCTTGCTCTGATTTACGAGCGCCAAATCATAAAAAAAGCTGATTCTTCAACAGAAGAAACAGCTTTACTCTTTATTTTCTTTTTGAAACGCGAACCACATTTGCAATACTTGCGAGGAGGCCGCCCCATAGGATCACCATGCCAATCACCATCATTGTAATCGCACTGCCTGTCATATTAGCTGACCTCCTTTTTCTCTACAACTTCTTCAGATTTCCACTTCACAAGACCTAGTACGACTCCGAGTACGATGACACCAACTGCCACTGCTACACCATACGTAAGGATAAGTTCTGTAGGATATCCTTCATAGTTTTCTTTAAGGTTCTGTCTAATGTTATCGAACATCATGTAACCAAGAAGAATTGGTGTGATTACCCCTAGACAAACCTTCCACCATAATCCTGTTCGTAAGTCAGAGATTGCGTTCGCGTGGTTCTGAAGTCCAGTCAATTGTCTTACAAACCAAGCAATGATGACTACTTCTACAAGACCTGCTAACGTAATACCAAAGTTGTTGATAAAGTAATCCACGATATCAAGCATGTACAGTCCGCCTTTTGTAGCGAAAAGTAATGAGATAACAGATGCTACTCCTCCGCCCATCAACACGGCTTTTGTTCTTGAGATTCCAAATTTGTCTTGTAAAGCTGCCACATACGTTTCAACGATCGAAATCAACGATGTCATACCAGCAAATACAAGGGTTAAGAAGAACATGGTTCCAAAGAAGGCATTTCCACCAGGAAACTCATTGATAATTGCTGGGAATACTTCAAACGCTAGTCCGATTCCGCCTTTTACTACTTCATCCACTGGCAAACCTTGTTGCATGGCCATGAAACCTAAAGCAGCGAATACACCAATACCTGCTAGTAATTCAAAACCTGAGTTTGCGAAACCTGTAATAAACGCATTGTTATTAATATCTGATTTCTTAGGCAGATAGCTTGAATACGTAACCATAATCGCAAATGCGATTGATAATGAGAAGAAAATTTGACCGTAAGCTGCTACCCATACCTTACCGTTACTGATCATGCTCCAATCAGGAGTGAAGAACGTGTTCAAACCTTGAGCTGCACCATCGAGCGTTACGGCACGAATAACGATTAACGTAAACATAATGACTAAAGCTGGAATAAAGATTTTGTTAAAACGCTCGATTCCTTTTGAAACACCCTTATAAAGAACAAGAAGCGTTACAACCCAAACGATTAGAAGTGCGATCAAAATACCTGGTACGATGCCGCCAATGTCACCAGGCGTCTTACTTAATTGAAGGACATTTCCATAAAAGAAATCTGAAGGCTTGTCTCCCCAAGTTAAGTTTAATGAATAAATGGAGTACTTAATCGCCCAAGCGATGATTACCGCGTAATAAGTGGAAATAACAAACGCTACAAACACTTGCCACCATCCAAGCCATTCCGCTTTTTTGTGAAGACGGAAATAAGATAGTGGAGCAGATCCACGGTACTTATGACCTAACGTAAATTCTAGAATCAGTAAGGGAATCCCTGCCGTTAAAAGTGCTATTAGATATGGGATGAAGAATGCTCCCCCACCGTTCTCATAAGCAACTGCTGGAAATCTCCAGATATTGCCTAGGCCGATAGCCGAGCCGACCGCTGCTAATATAAATCCATAGCGGCTTCCCCATTGCTGCCTATTTTCCATTGTTGTATCCCCCTTGTTATGAAGTCGAAAAGTTTACAATTATTACTTTTTTCTGATAATTCTGTGTTCAGTATATTACAAAACATGAAAACCGTCAAAATGTTTTTAGTTATTTTGTCGGAATAAGGGGGAAAACGTCGTATAAATATAAGAAAAAGTGCCTGGTTAACAACCAGACACTTTCAAGCTTAAGCGTGATATGCTTGATCGCTCATGCTATTTTTACTAGAAATTTTTTTAATGATGATGAGTGCCAAGATAAAGATCACTGCAGATGCAAGAAGGCCAACCCAAACACTCTCTGTTAAGCCGAGTGCAAGATACCCTACTGCAGATACTCCTGCAGCCACTAGGCTATAAGGAAGCTGGGTCATAACGTGATCGATATGATGACTTCCTGCTCCTGTTGAAGAAAGGATGGTAGTATCTGATATTGGTGAACAGTGGTCGCCAAAAACAGAGCCTGCTAAAACGGCCGCTAGAACAGGCAACATGAAATCTATATTTGTAGATGCAGAAATTTCTGCTGCGATCGGAAGCATGACACCAAACGTCCCCCATGAAGTTCCTGTTGCAAAAGCCATAAGCCCTGACAGGACAAAAAGAACAAATGGCAGATAAGCTAAATTCATATGCTGATCGACTAATCCTGCAAGATACGTTCCTGTTCCTAAGCTATCAATGATTGAGATGATCGTCCAAGCAAAAAGTAAGATCGTAACAGCACCGAGCATAGATTGAATACCACGTCCCAGTCCTTTTCCTAATGATGCAGCACCCATCTTCTTAGGTAGGAAGAACAATATAGCTGAAGCTAAACCAAGCAGCCCCCCATATACCAGTGATTTTGGTACATCTGTGTTTTCGAAAATAGATAAAAGTGTGATGGCCGTTGGTTCATCAAGCCCCTTCACATTTTGAATGCCCGTATAGATCATAAATCCAACCGTTGATACAATCAAAATCACGATTGGCCACACAAGGTCTCCTACTTTTCCTTTATCACTTTCTTCGAGCTTGATTCCTTCTCCGATTGCTGCTTTTTTATCGGGAGCAATCACTTCTCCTGTTGCAAGAGCTGTTTCTTCATGCTTTTTCATCGGTCCAAAATCAAGTTGAAAATACGCAACGATAAACACGAGAACTAGGGCAAACACTGCATAAAAATTCATAGGAATCATCTGAATAAATGCACTGAATGCAGACATATTCGTAATCTCATGTGTAGCAAAAATCGTTCCAATAATACCAATGATGTACGCTCCCCAACTTGAAACAGGTGAAATGACACATACTGGGGCAGCTGTTGAATCAAGATAATAAGCGAGTTTTGCACGTGAGATGCGGTGTCGATCTGTAATGGGTCTGCTTACATTTCCGACAGCTAAAGAGTTAAAATAGTCATCAATAAAAATGACGAGGCCGAACACAACGGTCAGAAGTTGTGCACCTCTTCTGGTTTTCACTCTCGCGATCGCCCACTCTCCAAAAGCACGGCTTCCTCCTGCTAACGAGATAATGCTCGTCATCATTCCTAAAATCAATAAGAATAGAAGAATATACACATTCCACTCATTTAACGCACCATCTGAAATAAAGTGCCCTTTAACTATCGTACCAATTTCTTTCAGTGTCGCTCCCATACTAAAATCATGAAGTAATAATGCTCCCGCAATGATTCCAGCTCCTAGCGAGACTAACACTCTGCGTGTTAGAACCACCATTAAGATTGCCAATACAGGTGGTATTAATGAATAAATCGAATTCTCAAATTCCATGATGTTCCTCCTTCTTTTCATTCAGCCATCGATATTGAGGAGTTCTTACAGGACGTTGAGGAAAAAAGGACAAAATAAAAAGCGATCAATAGACAAGGAAATAACCTGTTATCAATCACTTAAGTAATTTATGGTTTTCCTCATCGATCAGTAGTCCTCCACTGCTTTAAGTTTCAAAGCAGTGACAGTTTTACACTTATTTAGTGCAAACCCAGCAAAAGTGAACAGACGGTTACCTTTTGCTTCGGCGGAAGTTCCTTTCCTTTTTCTTCACAGACGTCACTCTCTGAAAAAGTACTTATAAAATCCGCTCCTCTACCCCATCGGTGATAGGCTTAAAGACATATATAATTTTTAATTCAATTACAATTATAACAAACTAGAACGAATGGTCAACCTGAACAGGATTTGTTAAATAAAGGAAATATTTTTATTCTGTTGCTTCTTTCCCACTCACGTCTTCTGATGAGCTATCTTCTGGAATATCAGTACCTTCTTGAAATTCATCTTCGCTTTTTACTTTTTCTTTTATCTGAGGATCAATTGGTAAAGCGGGCTGAATCGGGTCACCCGATTGATTATAATAAATCGGTACTTCTCCTGGTATAAATTGACCCATTATTTGTATAGGTCTTGTTACTATTGCAGTTTCAGTTGCAAAAGGTATAACTACTTTAGCTTTTACAGTAACAATAATATTTATTGAAATCCAAGTATTATTAATGCCCACTGTTTCAATTTTTTCTTCAATATCAGTATTTACATCTCCAACAATAGTGAATTTTATGGGAATGCGTGGTCCTAAATTCGCTAATAAGGAGTTTTCAGTAGCTTGCCCAAGAGGTATATCCATGATCACGCCGGGTTCATCCGGATGTTTTTTTGATAAACCTAATTTTTCTGATTTAATACTTTCTGGAATTTTACCTTTTTCGATTTCTTTTAAAAATTCTTGAACAACAATCGCTGACTTATATTGAACATTGTTTACTACTTTTTGATTAACTCCAGCAAAAACAATGTTTCCATCTTTATCTTCTTTAGAAATTAGTATGTCTTGCATATCGATTGAATCAAATAATTTATTAAAAATTGCTTCATTTATTGCTAAAGATGCTATTTCCTCTGTTTTTCTCTGAGCTACATACATCAAAGTTGGCTCAATTCCTTTATCTACTAACCACAACCCTTGAATAGTAATAATAATAAAAAGTGAAAAAGATATTAGCACAACAAATCGGAATGGAAGTGGCCCTTTTCGAAGTTTCATTTTTTTGCGTTTAAGCAAAAGGTAACCCCCCTTTATCTACATATACATATGTATGCAGACAAGAGGGGGGCTCATTCAAACTTTATGGTTTTAATTTTTTTCGTACACGACAAAATCGTGTGGATATTTGTTCTTTTCATCAACAATGCCTGGTTTACGTGAGACTTCCATCCACTCATCACGATTGATCTCAGGAAAATACGTATCAGCGTCAAATGTATGGTGGATCTCTGTAACATACAGACGATCTGCAACTGACATGAACAACTTAAAGATCTCAGTTCCACCAATCACACATAATTCTTCTGCTTCTTTTTGCATGACTTCGTCAACAGAATGAACCACGGTCGTTCCTTCTGCTTGATACTTTTCATCTCTTGTTACCACGATATTCTCTCGTCCGGGTAGAGGCTTTCCGATAGATTCATACGTTTTTCGCCCCATCACGATCGGTTTTCCCATCGTTACGTTTTTAAAGTGCTTGAGATCGTTCGGTAAGTACCACGGAAGGTCATTGTCTTTGCCGATCGCACGATTTTCATCCATCGCTACAACAAACGAGATCATACGCTCACCACACCTTTAATATGGGGATGCGCTTCATAGTCTACAAGTTCAAAATCACCGTAAGTAAAATCAAAGATATTCGTTACATTCGGATTTATCTTCATCTTAGGAAGCGGCTTTGGCTCACGAGTGAGCTGCAGCTCAACTTGTTCAAGATGATTGGTGTAGATGTGTGCGTCACCTACTGTGTGAACGAACTCACCTGGTTTAAGGCCTGTTACTTGAGCTACCATCATCGTTAACAAAGCATACGACGCAATATTAAAAGGCACGCCTAAGAAACTATCTGCTGAGCGCTGATAAAGCTGACAGGAGAGTTTTCCATCCGCAACATAAAATTGGAATAACAAATGACAGGGTGGAAGTGCCATATTCGGAATATCAGACGGATTCCATGCAGAGACGATTAATCGTCTTGAATCCGGGTTGTTTTTGATGTCTTCGATTACGTTTGAGATCTGGTCGATCGTCTCACCGTTCGGAGTCGACCAAGATCGCCACTGATGACCGTATACAGGACCAAGGTTTCCCTCTTCATCTGCCCACTCATCCCAAATGCGTACACCGTTTTCCTTTAAATAAGCAATATTCGTATTACCTTTTAAAAACCAGAGCAATTCATGAATAATCGACTTTACATGTAATTTTTTTGTCGTAACAAGCGGAAAGCCTTCTTGGAGGTCAAACCTCATCTGACGACCAAAAACAGAAACGGTTCCCGTGCCTGTCCGATCCTCTTTTTTTGTACCGTTATGTAGAATATCTTGAAGAAAATCCAGATATTGTTTCATCCCTCATCGCCTCCTATTTTTCTTTTAATCGTATCATACGAAAAGTCATAAAAATAGCTTCAACACCTAACACTTTTTCCCTTCTGTACACATAAAAATAATAGTGAAGAAAGGAGTGGAAGCATGTTAGAGATGAACCCGATCTTAATCGAAGGACATCCGTTTACCGCTGTCACCCTTCGTTTGCCAAAAACGAATTTTATGGCTGTATTCAATGACAATGGATATATCATGTGTGGAGCACTAGATGTGGCACTATTAAACGAAAAGTTAGCAGACCGTAAAATTATCGCAGGACGCGCTGTTGGAGTAAGAACAATCGAGCAGCTGTTGGATGCACCTTTAGAATCTATTACTCTTGAAGCAAAAGAAAAAGGTATTGAAGTTGGTATGCAAGGGCGAAAAGCACTTTTAAAAATGATCTAAAGCATTTATCGGCGAGATTTGAAATATATCGGCGAAAAAAAGAATATATCGGCAACTTTTCAAATATATCGACATTTCACATAAAACGACTACACCCTCTACCAATAAGGCAGAGGGTGTTCAATTTATGCTTTAAAACGATCTCTTGTTATTTTTAATGAAATAAGATTAATGCATAAGACCAAGGATAAGAACTGAATACGCTTCGAATCATTGAGAAATATGTAGATACATAGCAGGTAAACGCCACTGAAAATAAAGGCAATCTGTAAGCAGTACATCATCTGAATCAATTTTTTGAAATTCAAAGTGATCCCCACTTTCTTCATTCAGCAAAACTGATTTCATTCACCCTATTAGTATATCAGTCTACAGTGAAAAATGAATCGTTTCCTTCTTATTGAAATGGATTTGTAATATAAGGAAAAACTAAAACAAATCCAACTGCCTCGGTGCCAAAAAGTCATAGTGAATATCCAGTAGATCAATCATCTGCTTCGCATTATCAGCAGCATCTCCACCCGAATTATTGTTAAAAAGAATGGTTAGATCCTTCGTTTCTGAAGCAAGCTTTTGTATACGCTCTCTCCATTCTTGAAGCTCTGCCTCATTATAACGATAAAGATATCGAACTTCTCTCCAGTTCGGCTGCCCTTGGTTGTTCCAGCCATAAACGTTTCGACCATGCATACGAACGAGTGTCTTATCCGGTGTTGTGTGCATAACGATCGGAATCGAGCCTTGTCCTGCTTGAGGTTCATCACAGACCGTATGAATCCAATTCTCTTCTTGAATAAAATGAAGTGTCTTCTCTTTCATCGCAGCACTGAACCATGTTTGATTACGAAACTCAAGAGCAACAGGAATGTTACCCATCATTTCTTTTGCATAGCGAAGTATTTGGACATTTTCTTTCTTACAATCAAACCACGGTGGATATTGAAACAAGACCATCTCAAGCTTGCCTGATGCGATGACAGGTTGAATGGACTCTATAAACGCCTCATACATTTCCTTCACCGAATCAAAAGGCAGCTTGCCTCTTGAATGTCCTGTCATTCCTTGATAAGCCTTTACAACAAATGAAAAATCCTTTGGTGTAGAGGCTACCCACTTTTCATAATTTTTAACAGGCTGAACCGCGTAAAAGGAAGAATCAACTTCTACAACAGGAAAGTGACCGCTATATACAGCGAGCTTGTCTCTTGCTGGAGTACCGTCTGGATAAAGAGAATCGTGATCTCCCCAGCCTGTTACACCGATTTTTATCATTCTTAGAAGTCACCTGCCTGTGAGTTACAATTTATTTAATCCTTTTGATTGAACAAAGTCTTTCATAAACGTACGTTTTGGGGTCGCCATCGACGCTGTAATCTGTGTAACCCAGCCTTCTGTACGTTTTCCGCCTGTTCTTTCTGTGTAATATTCCGCCGTTTCTTTTTCATATTGATGTAGGAGGTCTTGAGTTTCCTCTTTACTTTGGTATTGATTCTTATGAAAAACGGCTTCCATCGGCAAACGAGGTTTTTTCCCAGGTTCTGCGTCCGGATACCCTACAGCTACACCAAACAACGGAAGAACATGGTCTGGGCACCCCAACAGCTCTGACACTTCTTGCAGAGAATTTCGAAGCCCACCGATATACACGATTCCAAGTCCTAGCGACTCAGCTGCTATAGAAAGATTTTGCGCAGCTAGAGCGGCATCCACCGTTCCTACGATAAACGCTTCCGTCGATTGAATCGTTTCTTGAATGTCGATCGCTTTCATTTCTGCTGCTATTTGATGACGGTTGTAATCCATACAAAAAACAAAGAAATAGCCGTTGTCTGCGACGTACGATTGATTACCCGCAAGCTCAGCTAGTTTTTCTTTCTTTTCCCGGTCTTCTACTCCAATAATCGTACAAACTTGTTGATAGCTTGAAGTAGATGCGGCTTGAGCACATTGTACAAGTGTTTCAACCGTTTCTACATCTAGTCGCTGGTTCTTAAATTTTCGAATCGATCGATGAGATAATATCGTTTCAATAGTTTCGTTCATTTCATATGCTCCTTCTCTAAAGTTTTGGTTGATTGCATTATATCTTTTTCGTATATAAAAAAGCGAACCATTTGAAGTCTCTATAAGATCTGCTTCTCTTTAGAGCAAAGTGATGGTATACTATTCTAGCGATGAGCTAATTGCATAAGACGAGATTGACGCGCCTTTTGGCAATGCACTATGTGGAGTGCTGTCTCTCGCCGCAATATACGCAAAAAAGACGTCCGTTCGGGCGTCTTTTTTCTATATAACGAAAACAAAGAATAAGTAAGGAGAGAAAAGATGAAGAGAAATTTTGTAATCTTACTTCTAATATGCTTGTTTGTAACACTTTTATCTGCTTGTTCAAAAAATGAATCATCAAAATTAGCAGACAGCGCATCCAATAAAGAGAATGTAGAATTAACGATTTCAGCAGCAGCCAGTTTGCAAGATGCATTAAATAAAATTGCGACTCAATATGAAAAAGAACATCCAAATGTCAGCATTACATATAATTATGGAGGCTCTGGTGCTCTTCAACAGCAAATCTCCAACGGTGCACCTGTGGATCTGTTCTTTTCAGCAGCAGAAGATAAATTTGACCAGCTTGTTGCAGAAGGACTGATCGAAAAGCATAAAGGAACTGATCTTGTTGGAAACGAACTTGTCTTAGTCGTTGGGGAAGATCAAACACAAGCTATAAAGGAATTTGCAGATTTGCCTAAGGTAAAGAAGGTGGCTATCGGTACCCCTGAGACTGTACCAGCGGGGAAATACGCAGTGGAAACATTAGAAAGATTAAACCTTCTAAAAGAAGTTGAACAGAAAATCGTTTATGCCAAAGACGTTCGTCAAGTGCTTACATATGTAGAAACGGGTAATGTCGATGCAGGTATCATCTATAAAACGGATGCAATGGTTTCTTCTAAAGTGAAAGTCGCCTCCGTTGCTAAAGAAGATACTCATTCACCTATCATCTATCCAGTCGGAATAATAAAAAATACTTCTCATAAGAAAGAAGCAAAGCAGTTCTATAACTATTTGAAAAAGGAAGAAACCTTAAAAACGTTTGAGAAGTTTGGATTTCAAAAGATAAAAAAATAGCTATACCACAAAAAAAGCCTTGGTGTATGTTAACACCAAGGCTTTTCTTTATTAACCGATTGAACCTTCCATCTCAAACTTGATCAGACGGTTCATCTCTACTGCATATTCCATTGGAAGTTCTTTCGTAAATGGCTCGATGAAGCCCATTACGATCATTTCCGTTGCTTCTTGTTCAGAAACACCACGGCTCATGAGGTAGAACAACTGATCTTCAGAAACCTTCGATACAGTCGCTTCATGCTCTAGTGTGATGTTGTTGTTAAGAATCTCATTGTACGGAATTGTATCTGAAGTGGATTGGTTATCCATGATCAGTGTATCACACTTGATGTTGGATTTAGATCCATCAGATTTACGTCCGAAGTGAGCGATACCACGGTATGTTACTTTACCGCCGTGCTTAGAGATCGACTTCGAAACGATTGTAGAAGAACAGTCTGGTGCTAAGTGCAATACTTTTGCTCCTGCATCCTGATGCTGCCCTTTACCTGCGATCGCGATAGAAAGGATCGTACCTTTCGCACCGCGGCCTTTCATGATAACAGCCGGATATTTCATCGTTAGACGAGATCCGATGTTTCCATCTACCCATTCCATCGTTGCGTTCTCTTCAGCAACTGCACGCTTTGTAACTAAGTTATAGATGTTGTTTGCCCAGTTTTGGATCGTTGTATAACGGCAGTAAGCGTTTTTCTTAACGATGATCTCAACAACCGCACTATGAAGTGAGTTTGTAGAATAAACTGGTGCTGTACATCCTTCTACGTAGTGTACAGAGCTATCTTCGTCAGCAATGATCAACGTACGCTCGAACTGACCCATGTTTTCTGAGTTGATTCGGAAGTATGCTTGAAGTGGAGTATCACATTTAACACCTTTTGGTACGTAAATGAAAGATCCACCAGACCATACAGCAGAGTTAAGTGCTGAGAACTTGTTATCAGATGGCGGAATGATCGTTCCAAAATGCTCACGGAAGATCTCTTCGTGCTCTTTTAAAGCTGTGTCTGTATCTGTGAAAAGAATACCTAAGTCAGAAAGGTCTTCTTTCATGTTGTGATAAACAACCTCTGATTCATACTGTGCAGATACACCTGCAAGGTACTTCTGTTCTGCTTCTGGAATTCCTAGCTTGTCAAAAGTCGCTTTGATTTCAGCAGGAACTTCATCCCAAGACTTCTCAGATTTCTCAGATGGCTTAACATAATACGTAATATCATCAAAGTTTAAGTCCTTCATGTCTCCGCCCCATTGTGGCATTGGCATCTTATAGAACTGCTCTAATGACTTCAAACGGAATTCTAACATCCATTCAGGCTCGTTCTTCATGCGTGAGATCTCTTCAACGATCTCTTTTGTTAACCCACGCTTCGATCTGAAAATGGAAACGTCTTTATCTCTAAAACCATATTTATATTCGCCGATATCCGGCATTTTCTTAGCCATTACAGAATCCCTCCTTACTGGATTGGCACTCTATTACTCATTATCAAAAGGAACTTATTCTTCCTCTTCCTCATCTTTTCCTACTCCTTGCTCCATCGCCTTCCACGCAAGAGTGGCACACTTGATGCGAGCAGGGAATTTAGAAACGCCAGAAAGAGCTTCGATGTCACCTAGATCATAGGATTCATCATCATAGTCGTTCCCTAACATCATATCATAAAAAATCTTTGCAAGCTTTACAGCATCTTCGACAGGAAGGCCTTTAACAGCCTGTGTCATCATAGAAGCTGATGCTAAACTGATCGAACACCCTTCACCGTCAAACTTAGCCGATTCGATCTTTCCATCTTCTACTTTTAAGGTAAGCTGGATGCGATCGCCGCATGTTGGGTTATTCATATTGATCGTCAGAGCATTATCCTCAATAACCCCTTTATTGCGTGGGTTTTTGTAATGATCCATGATGACCTGACGATATAGCTGATCTAAATTAGAAGACATGACCGAAATACTCCTTTGCTGTTGTTAAGCCTTTAAGAAAAGCATCGATGTCATCTTCAGTGTTATACAAGTAGAAGCTAGCACGTGCTGTTGCTGTAACATCTAACCATTTCATGAGCGGCTGTGCACAGTGATGGCCTGCACGAACAGCAATTCCCTCAGAATCTAAAACGGTTGCTACATCATGCGGATGAACATCATCTAAGTTGAACGTTACAAGTCCTGCTCGTTCTTTCGGACCAAAGATCGTAACACCCTCTAACTCTGAAAGGCGCTCCATCGCATATTCAGCAAGTACATGTTCATGTTTTAACACATTATCAAGACCGATTTCTTCTAAGAAATCAATCGCAGCACCTAGACCAATCGCTCCAGCGATGATCGGTGTACCACCCTCAAACTTCCAAGGCAGTTCTTTCCACGTTGATTCTTGAAGTCCTACAAAATCAATCATTTCTCCACCGAACTCTACTGGATCCATCTTGTTGAGAAGTGCTTTTTTTCCGTAAAGCACGCCAATACCAGTAGGTCCACACATTTTATGTGCTGAAAAGGCAAAGAAATCACAATCTAGATCTTGAACGTTTACTTTCATGTGAGGGGCACTCTGAGCGCCATCCACAACCATTACAGCTCCGTTCTTGTGCGCGATTGCTGCGATCTCTTTGATCGGATTGATCGTTCCTAACACGTTCGATACCTGCATAACTGAGACGATCTTAGTATGCGCTGTAACTGTATTTTCAACATCCACTAGATCGATCGTGCCATCAGGCTGTAAAGGAATGTACTTAAGTGTTGCACCAGTGGTTTTCGCCACTTGTTGCCATGGAATGATGTTGCTGTGATGCTCCATAGGAGTGATCACAATCTCATCACCTTCAGAAAGGTTAGCCATACCATAGCTTCTTGCTACCGTATTGATCGCTGTTGTTGTACCACGTGTAAAGATAATTTCCTGTGTAGACTTAGCTCCGATGAAGCGGCGTACCTTTTCACGTGCTCCTTCATAACCATCTGTAGCACGAGTTCCAAGTGTATGAACACCTCGGTGAACATTCGAGTTGTACTCTTTGTAATATTTATCTAAAGCTTCGATTACTTGTATTGGTTTTTGTGAAGTCGCTGCACTGTCAAGGTAAACGAGAGGTTTGCCGTTAACTTCCTGATCTAGGATAGGAAACAGCTTTCTCCATTCGTTTGCACTCATTAGCGCACTTTCCTTTCGATAACCTCGACTAAACGATTTTTAACAGATTCTAAAGGCATCTGACTAACGACAGGTGCTAAGAATCCATGAATGATCAAGCGCTCCGCTTCAGCTTTTGGAATACCTCGGCTCATCAGATAAAACATTTGAAGAGGATCGATTCTTCCAACTGATGCAGCATGACCTGCTGTAACATCATCTTCGTCGATCAAGAGGATCGGGTTCGCATCACCACGTGCTTTTTCACTTAACATAAGTACACGTTCCGTTTGCTCACCATGAGACTTTGTAGCACCGTGCTCAATTTTTGTAATACCGTTAAAAATAGAGCTCGCGTTATCTTTCATTACCCCATGAGTAAGGATATAACCTTCAGAATGTTTACCGTGGTTAAAGATTTGCGCTACGAAGTTTTGCTTTTGATCACCGCGACCGATTGTTACCGTCTTTGTATCTGTGAAAGATCCATCACCAATCAAGTGAGTCGTGTTATCAGATACCGTATTTCCGTCATTAAACTGACCCAACGCCCACTCGATGCGAGCATCTTTCTCAGCACGACCTCTGCGGTTCACGTATGTTGTCATTCCTTTTGCAAGGTTATCCACAGCACCGTAAACGACTTTTGCACCGCTGCCTGCGTATACTTCTGACACGATGTTAGCAACAGATTCTGATGATTCATTCGTTGATAAGTAGTTTTCTACATACGTTACAGAGCTGTTGTCTTCTGCAGCAACGATAACATGGTTGAAGATCGCTGCTTCATCATCTTGGTAGTAGACCGCTTGAATCGGAGCAGAAAGTTCAACGTTTTTTGGAACGTATAAAAATGCTCCATTCACGAATAGTGCTGCATGAAGTGCTGGAAGGCGATTTTCATCAACCGCTACAGCTTTCATGAAGTACTTCTTCACTAGCTCTTCATGCTCTTTTGCAGCTGTTAGTAGATCTGTATAAATAACACCTTGATCCTTTACGGACTCTTCAAGTGCAAAATAGACAGGTGTTCCATTATGGATAACAAGAACATTTTTCGCTTCTTCTTCAGAACCGATCAACGCCTTAACATCTTCTGGAAGTTCATTGAACGCAACAGGAGTGCCAGTTGCTTCATGTTTGAATTCTGTAAAGTTCCATTTATCGATCTTAGTTTTGTCCGGTTTAGGCATCGGAAGCTCTTGAGCTAATTCCAATGCTTGCAAACGAAGTTCCTGCAGCCAAGCGGGTTCCTGTCTGCTGCTTGAAAAACCGGTTACGTAGTCCTTATCAAATCTTAGGCTCGTATCAACTGACATGTATAGTCCCCCTTAATGCTTACGCTTCTTGACCAACAGTTTCGTCTTTAATTCCTAGCTCTTCTTTAATCCAGTCGTATCCTTCAGCTTCAAGACGTTGAGCTAATTCAGGTCCACCAGATTTCACAATACGCCCTTGCATCATAACGTGTACTTTATCAGGAGTGATGTAGTTCAATAGGCGTTGGTAGTGAGTGATGATCAAGCAACCGAAATCAGGGCTGCGCATTTCGTTAACACCTTTAGCCACTACTTTAAGAGCATCGATATCAAGTCCTGAATCGATCTCATCAAGGATTGCTAATTTAGGCTCAAGCATCATCATTTGAAGAATCTCGTTACGCTTCTTTTCTCCACCAGAGAATCCTTCGTTTAAGTAACGGTGAGCAAACGCGTTGTCCATCTCAAGGTGATCCATCTTTTTGTCTAGCTCACGGATAAATTTCATTAAAGAAATTTCGTCGCCTTCTTCACGCTTTGCATTGATAGCAGAACGTAGGAAATCAGCGTTCGTAATACCGCTTACTTCTGATGGGTATTGCATAGCTAAGAAAAGACCAGCTTGTGCACGCTCATCAACTTCCATATCTAAAAGGTCTTCTCCGTTGAACGTAACTTTACCAGAAGTCACTTCATATTTAGGGTGTCCCATTAACGCTGCAGAAAGAGTAGACTTTCCTGTTCCGTTAGGTCCCATGATCGCGTGGATTTCTCCACCATTTATTTCGAGATCTAACCCTTTAATAATCTCTTTATCTTCAATAGATACACGAAGATCTTCAATCTTTAAATTAGGTGCTGACATAATACAACCTCCATTAAGAAATCATTCTCAAGATTTTGATAAAAGGCACAAAATAGCCATTCTCAATTTATTCTCATTCTAATCTTATAACAAATGAAATGTATGTTCAAGGGAACGAGCTGTTTACTTTTCCATTGTTGTCATAATATCTGTTCATCAGTCTTCATATTTGAAAAAAGGCTGACCCATGAGGCAGTAAACCACCTGATGAATCAGCCTTTTGAAATTTTAAGTTCATATGTTACGGCGTATGGTATCTATTTGCATCTGCCGCTATTTCTAATCCTTTTTTGTATTCCTTATCTCGGACCTTCTCAACGTCTAACCTTTTTTCCAAATCCCTCTCATACTCTGCAAAACCACAGCCATGTGACTGGTGCATTGCTTTTTCCATCTCGGACGTATGTTTTACTTTAATGGGGTGGATAATGAATCAATCCTTTCAAAGTTAAAGTTATTTACTAATGTTAGCGTATCAGCAACACTCGTTTCACTCAAACTGTTATCCATGTAAAATCACCCCGCATAAGCGTGCATAATGATTCCTATTGAAAACAGATGGGACGTTCTGTGTAATCCTGCTAAATGCGCTACATTACTTCCATTACCTTCTTAGGATGATTTCAAAACATGAAAAGTGTGGAAATTAGACATTCCATTAATGACGAGGTTTATTTAATTCCTTAATGCACTCTTGAACGAGGGTCACACCTTGGCTCATAGCGGCTCCCCCACCAAATGCAGCAGAAACTCCCACAGCTTCAAGGATTTCATTTTCTGAACACCCTTGATCTAAACATCCTTTTGTGTGGTAGATGATACAATACTCATCTTGCGAATAGATACTGATCCCTAAAGCGATCAACTGCTTATACTTCTCTGAAATCTCACCCTCTTTAAAGCAATGGCGTGTAAATTCATTATAAGCATGTGTAAGTTCAGGCATGTTCTCATTATATTTTCCTAAGCCTTCTTTATAGCGGATCAGGTGATATTGTGTTGAATTCGATCCCGGTAGTGGCTGCTCTTCTTGTTTCATTTCATTCACTCCTGTCAAAATAGTAAACAGGTTTAGTATGAGTTATTCATAAGCCGGTTATGTAATAAACATTCGTAAGTTTTTTTCCGAAAAGCCTATAAATGATGTTTGGAGGACTATAAAAGTATTTGAGGGACCATAAATAAAGTTCAATGGCTTATAAAATACTTTAAAGGACTAAGATGTTGTAGGTTCATTTTTACTCACAAAAAAAGAACTGACTTTAACAAATAAGTCAGTTCTTTCTCAATCACTATTCTGTTACTGGCACTACTGCACCTTCATATTTCTTTTTAATGAAGTCTTGGATCTCTTTAGAACGCAGTACTTCCACTAAAGCTTTAACAGACTTCTTATCTTTATCTCCTTCACGAACGGCAATGATATTCACGAACGGAGAATCAGACCCTTCTAAGGCGATCGCATCTTTCTGAGGATTCAATCCTGCATCGATCGCGTAGTTTGTGTTGATTAGAACCGCATCGCCTTCACCGTTCTTATATGCTTTTGGAAGCATTCCTGCATCAACGTCTGCTTTAAATTTAAGCTTCTTAGGATTTTCAACAACATCTTTAATCTGTGCCTCTGCTCCGGCACCTTCTTTCACTTTAATCAAGCCTTCTTTTTCAAGTAAGCCAAGCATACGGCCATGATCAGCTACAGAGTTAGACATGATAATTGTTGCGCCTTCAGGCAGTTCATCCAGTGATTTGTATTTTTTGGAATAGACACCGATCGGCTCAAGGTGGATCCCACCCGCGTTCTCGAATTTGTAACCATGGTCTTTCATTTGAGACTCTAGATAAGGAACGTGCTGAAAGTAGTTCGCACCGATTTCTTTTTCATCTAAAGATTTGTTCGGCAACACATAATCTTGGAACGTTTTGATCTCAAGTTCGATACCCTTTTCTTTTAAAAGAGGCTTTGCTTCTTCTAGAATTTCAGCATGCGGTACGTTTGATGCACCTACTACAATCTTCTCGTCGCTGATTCCACCTTCTGTTTTGTTCCCACAAGCAGCAAGTGCCGCAACAAGAACGGTTAATACAAGAACAGATAATACTTTTTTCATATGAAATTCCTCCTTGTTGTCAAAAAAACAATTATCTCTTATCTAACGCTGTTGTAATTCGATCTCCAATCCACTGGATAACGAAGACAATGACCAAGATCAGTGCTGTTGAAATTAACGTAACATCTGCGTTGTCTCTTTGGTAACCTTCCATGTAAGCCAAGTTTCCTAAGCCGCCAGCACCAACAACTCCAGCCATTGCCGTATAACTTACGAGCGCGATCGCAGTAACAGTGATTCCTGAAACAAGAGCCGGTGTGCTTTCTGGAATAAGAACTTTAAATATGATCTGAGCGTTTGTAGCACCCATCGATTTGGCCGCTTCGATAACCCCTTTATTAATCTCTCTCAAAGCGATCTCAACCATACGTGCATAAAATGGTGCAGCACCTACGATTAGAGCTGGAAGCGCAGCTTCAGCGCCTAACATCGTTCCTACAATCAAGCGTGTGAATGGAATCAATAAGATGATTAAGATAATAAACGGAATCGATCGAAAGACGTTAACGATTATGGCAATGATGCTATTTAAAAACTTATTTCCCCACAAGTTTCCTGGAGAAGTTAAGAATAACGCTAATCCGAGAGCGAGCCCTAAGAAAAATGTAATGACAACTGAGATAGCCGACATATATAACGTTTCTTTTGTAGCTTCTAATAGAACGTCCCATTGAACATTTGGGAACCATGTACTAAGCATTATGAATCACCTCTACTTCAACCTGCACACTATTTAAAAACTCCATTGCACGAGCTAGTGCAGGTTCTGTACCTTTTATCTGAATAAACAACGTCCCATAAGGTCCATTCTGAGTCTGAGTAATCTTCCCTTGAAGAATATTAACATCCACTTCATACTTACGAATCAATTCTGTGATTAAAGGCTGTCCCGCTCGTCCACCGATGAAAGTCAGCTGAACGATTCGACCTTCAGGAAATTCAGAAATGAACTGTTTAATCGTATCTACCGTTTCTTCAGGTTCTGTTACTTGTTTCACAAAATCCTTCGTAATAGGTTCTGTCGGATTTTTAAAGACGTTTAAAACATCGCCTTCTTCTACCACTCTACCTTGCTCCATAACAGCTACACGGTGACAGATTTTTCTGATGACATGCATCTCATGAGTGATAAGAACAATTGTCAGATCTAACTTTTTATTGATCTCAACAAGTAGATCCAGAATGCTGTCTGTTGTTTTAGGATCGAGTGCTGAAGTGGCTTCATCACATAAAAGAACTTTCGGCTCATTAGCAAGAGCACGCGCAATACCTACACGCTGCTTTTGCCCCCCACTTAGTTGTGATGGATAGGAACCACCACGACCTTCTAATCCTACAAGATCGATCAACTCATCAACACGCTGTTTGATTTTAGCTTTTGGATAACCCGCAATTTCAAGAGGAAAAGCGATGTTTTCTCTTACTGTGCGAGACCATAACAAGTTAAAATGCTGAAAGATCATAGAGATTTCTTGTCTGGCTTCTCTAAGTTTTTTCGATGACAACTCAGACATGTTTTTGCCACCGATCGTAACTGTACCGCTAGTCGGACGCTCCAACATGTTAAGGATTCGGATCAATGTACTCTTACCCGCGCCACTGTAACCAATAATTCCGTATATTTCTCCTTGCTTTATGTTTAAATCTACCGTATCAACTGCCTTTACTTCACCATCTTTGGTTTGAAAGACTTTACGGACTGACTGTAAATTAATCAAGATTCTTACCTCATTTCTTATCTAAAATATTGCTATCTTCAGCATACAATGTTGCTTTTGAACGTGGTTGATCTCCATTTCAGGATGCTCGCTTTCCGCGGGGCGACCGGTGAGCCCCTTGCCGCTTTGCGCCCTTAAGGGTCTCACCTGACCGCTCGTCCCACAGGAGTCTCGCACCTTCCACTCCAATCAACTACTCAGTGATGTCTTAACTAAACATCAACTTGTAATCACTTTAGGATAAACAACAAAAAATGCCTCTCTGCTTCAATATGAGCAGAAAGGCATATTATATTCTATGCACGTTCTCCTCATCTCCCAAGACTACTTAAAGCCTTGCAGGAATTGGCACCTTTCTAGTTCACCATTCATAAGAATGCAATGATCTAGCGGTTGCCGGGTTTCATAGGGCCAGTCCCTCCACCTCTCGTGATAAGTAAAAAAGTGTTACTTTATTAAGTTAAAGCGATGCATTTATGAATCACTGTGAAGAATATTATCATCCTTGTCGATTCGTGTCAAATATTTTTAGCAGTTCGAACTAATACCCCAGCAGAGATTTCTTCCCAATGGGAACTCAAGTAAAAAATCGCTTCCCATTTTAAGCGTTGTCTCAGTGTACCTTGGAACTCAATCATCTCTTGTCTCAATAATGTGCTAAGCTTCATTTTCCCTTCAAGTAACAACGATAGATACTTCGGATTTCCTGTAAACGTGACTGTTCTGTTCCGCTCTCCTTCTCTGTATTCAATTTTCAGTGTGGTGTCATCCTTACATTTAAAACTGGGCTTTACCGGAATATTATAAAGAGAAAGATATGGACTTTTTGCGATTTGACTTTCAAAGTAGCGAATATCCAACATTAAAAATCCCCCCGAATTGGTTGTTACTTCACCGATTCTAGAGGAATATTCATATACCTTTATAAACCCTTCGACAGCCAGAAGGAATCGTAATTGGTTTTACGACACGTTATCTCATAATTAGTGTTTATGTTTCTTTTCTTGCTTATCATTTTCATGTCTTTGATCATCTTTTTTAGTTTCGTTTCTATTATTTTGCTTGTTGTAGTTCTTATCCTGCTGTTTGTTTTCTTTTCTTTGTTCTTTTGGTTGTTTAAAGTTCTTACCGTTTTTTTGGGACCTCGCAGGATCCTTCATCATTTTAGGTTCTACTTTTTTCTCTTGTTGCTTAAGACCATTTTTGTTATTAGACTTGATGTTTTTGTTGCGTTCTTCATCATTTCGTTTTTCGTTCGTAACCTTTTGAGGTTTAACAAGGTTTTCTTTAGACTCTTTAACCGAATGTTGTTTAGCTTCTTTTTTCATACGTTCATCAGAAGACTTTCCTTTGACTTCATGTGGTGCAGCCTTAATTTTACGTGGATGGGGAACAGATTTAATATCTTTAGAAGAAGTGGCATTTACCTTAAGTTCTTGAAACTTCACTTCTTTAATCTTTTCTTCTTTAAGTTGTTTGTCGTTCTTCGTTGCTTCTTGAAAAGCTGTGTATTTACCAGAAGATACGCCTAGTTGTTTTGCTTTTTTTCGAACTTCATGGTTCGTTTCAGAAACAGTAATGGCTACAGGATACTGAACGACGGCTTTCTTCACAATAGCGTTCAGCGCCTGATCTAATTCCTGCTTGGTTTTCTTATCACTCGATTTATCAGATACTGTAGTGATCAACATGGATTGATTTTCTTCCATATAGCCTTCTGATTGATAAGCTTTAATGAGTTGATCCGCAAATACTTCAAACGGCAAACGATCGTCAGTAGAAAAATTGTATTTCTTAACGATCTGTTTAGCTTCATCGTTAAAAGCATCCATTTCAACAACTCTCATTTCGTCGTCAACGCCAACCTCGAGGCTTGGATTGATATCAAAGCTAACATATGCAGCCGCAGCGGAATGGCTGCTATTCGGCATGAGACCCGAAAGAAAAAGAAAGGCGATCAAAGCTGCGACTGAAAACGAAATGGACGGCAACACAAAAAGACTTCTTTTTTTGTTTGAAAAATAAGAAGCCTGGTATTCATTACCTACAAGAGGTCTTTTTCCTGCTGGTACTCTTACTGTCACGAAGGTTCCGTCCTTCATAAGAAGAGTTGCTTTTTTATTCTGAACTTCAATAACGATGCCGCTGCCGTTCTTCAATGATATCCCTCCCGCATGTAGCAGGATCAGTATAAATTTACAGGCAAGAGAACATCGCATTCCCTTGCCGGTAACCTTATTTACCTCACCTTATGGCTGAATGTATGATTTCAGCGCTTGAAAATCGCCTAAATATATAAGTGAAACTGCTATTATATACTTTCGATTTCTCTCTATGGTTTTACGACTACAGGATACCATATTTAATAAATCTTTTATTGGTAATTGCTTTTTTTCTTTTAAAAACGCGGCAAGTTCTTCGTTCTCAGCTAAAAGACGTGCGATTTCTTTTGCATTTTCACGTGCATCCACATGTTTCGGACAATGCTTACTTAGTACTTTAAAGTTCAGTCCGAACGTTTTTAATAGCTTTTGGTACTCTTCAATTTCATAAACCCGATTCTCTACTTGAATCTGGTCTTCGAAATGATCCATCGCAGCTTTTTGTTCAGCATAACTTTCTTCTAAACGACCTTCTTCGTCTTCCTCATCGGGTTGCAAAAAGATCAATCGGTTCTGGCGGACTTCTTTACGGATATAATCAATGACTCTGCGACGAATAACCATATCAGCAAAAGACAAGAAACGGCTTCCTTGACCTTCTTGGTATTGATCTATCGCTTCGTTGAAGGCAAAAAGACCTACACTAAACTCGTCCATCGTACGATCTATATATTGACTGCATACTTTTGATGTTACTTTTTTAATGAATGGTTGGTAATCACCAATCAGTTCATTTCTAAGTTTTTCATCGTCTCTTGCTTGGATCGTTAGAACTTTATCTTCTATGCTCGTTAATTTATTACTCGATAATTTATTTTTCCCCATCGGGAATACTGCATTTAAATTTAAAGATGCCATGATTATCAATCACCTCAGTTAAAAAATTGCTTTGCCTTTTGTTTCGTTTATTAGTGAATCGTATATTTTTATTTTAAAAATAAAATCATTCTTATTTACCACAATAAGCTAGGGAGCAAACATGCAAACAAGCTCTCCTATTCATTTATACCATGACTTTTGACATTTGTAGGATACAGTTCTATAACAATATTACAACGTCCGTAACATTTGTGACGTTATCGTTAAAGTACTGAATTGACAAAACAAACTGATAATTTCTCTATAACGCTTGAAAACCCCTCTATTAGAGTTATTAACGTTATTTTAAAATAAAAAAACACATCCTTAATTGTTACAAAAGGATGTGTTCACGACATTAAATTCCCATATATTTCTTAAGATTTAACCCCCGAAAAACATAGTTTTTTGTAGAATTAGGCGATGAATTAAAAAATGTGGGGTGTATCCCACATTTTGTCCATCCTTAATCTTCCTTTTCCACTAGTTTTAACATGGATTTATAAATATTCCCCGCAGATTGAAGCGCATAAATTCGATCAATAGCAATTCCTCTAGACAGAATGAGTAAACAGGGCACGCTAGTTACTCCATATTTGGCAGCAAGCTCAGGCATCTCATTAATATTACTAACACCTACGGCTATATTTTCGTCTTTTTGAACACGTATCGTTTCCACAGCAACCTCAAACATCTTCTTCCCCATTTTACAAGTCCCACAAAGCGGAGTCTCCAGATACAAAAAATATGGATGTTGCAGCGATTGTTCAATAACGGTTTCCCAATTTTTTCGAGTGATTTCCTTCATGGTATTACTCCATTACTTTTTCTAGTGATACAGTTAGCAACACATCGTCATCGCTTGATGGCTGCCCTCTTCCATCTTTGTTGTTCGTTACAACAAACATTTTGTTATCTTCAATAAGGATATCACGAATCCGTCCTTCATTGGAAACAATTGAGGTTATCTTTTTAGATGAGATGCTAACCTTCTTTACGCTTTCTCCTCTTAGAGCTGCCACATACAGATACCCGTTTTTATAGTCGATGCCAGAAGGTGCCCATGTATCATTACTAGAGTGAATCCAAGGTGGTTCTAAGCCATCCCTTTTCTCATCCCCTCGAACGAGCGGCCATCCGTAATTTTTACCTGGCTTAATTTTATTGATCTCATCATAATTGGATGATCCATGCTCCGCAGCAAACATGGTACCTTTATCATCCCATGTCATTCCTTGTGGATTACGATGACCATATGAATAGATTGGAGAAGGGTAGAAAGGATTATCTTCTGGAAAAGAACCATCCTTATTTATTCTTAGAATTTTCCCAGCCAGGCTTTCTAAGCTTTGAGAGAGATCTTCTTCTCCGGTATCCCCCGTTGTTATGTACAACTTTTGATCTGGTCCCCATTCCATTCTTCCACCGTTATGTGTGTATCCACCCGGAATATCATCAAGAAGGATTCTGCTTTCTTTCCATTCATCATTCTCAAAGCGCATCTCAACCACTCGATTTACTAAACCACCTGATTTTTCATACGTATAATAGCCATAAGCTATTTTATTGGTTTCGAAATCTCGATCTAAAAGAAAGCCAAGAAAACCTCCTTCCCCGCCATCAGCCAAAGCTTCTGAAAATATAGGGGAATAAGAGGTCTTTTTTTGATTTGGCCCTAATAAAACAAGCCCCCCAGTTCGTTCACTGATCCACATTTGTTTTGGGGTACTGTTTATTTGCCAAGGGATATTTAACTTTGTGCTCACAACATCTTTGGAAGACGGACTTCCTTCATCTTTATTTAAAGGACTACAACCACTAATCAAGCAAAAGGCAGTTAGAAGACTGTACCAATTTTTTTTCATAGCCTAGCCTAAACAATTCTTTTGAATATTAAAATGTGCACCTACCAATACCTTTGCAAGGTACATCAGAGGTGTTTTTGCAACTTCTCTGTACATCTTATTAATATATAAATGCTCCGCATTCGGTAATTCACGTTGCAGTTGCTTTCTTAGTTTATGACCTGCATCATCAGCATCGACCAGAATATAAACATCTCGATCTTCAATGGCTAATGCCAGCTCTTCTAATTTATCCAAACCTAACGTTCCATTCGTACAAATAATTTCAACCGGTTCATCCAGGATTGCGGCTAACTTATCCTTATCTGATTTACCTTCGACAATAATTACTTTGTTTTTGATTTCATTCATTACTCATCTCTCCTATACTTTGAAGACTATAAAATGAATGCATCGCTTAGATTATATATTTGCTTTATTTTATTAAAATCCTGCAAGAGATGTTCTTTATTACTATACCCCTTTTTCCTATTTTCCTACCTATTTGTATTTGATGTATGCGTTTTGTACTAATTCTTCTCAATCGCGTTTGACAACCTGTTACTTAAGGGAATTTAGGTGTCATAAAACGAATATTGGAGGAGTCATCACATGGCAAAAACAGAACCAAAAATGAGCCGAGCTGATGCAGGCAGATTAGGTGGAGAGAAAACATCCAAATCACGCGGAAAAGAATTCTATCAACAGATTGGAAAAAAAGGCGGTACCTCCACATCAAAAAAGCATAGCACGACTTTTTTCCAGGAAATCGGAAGAAAAGGCGGCAGCTCTACCTCTAACACACACAATAAAACGTTTTATCAGGAAATCGGAAAAAAAGGTGGTACCGCTACTTCCCAAAAACAAGATAAAAGTTTCTATCAGAAGATCGGATCAAAAGGCGGTAGTGCTGAACGAAACAAACTAAATTAAATGGAAAAAGAGGATGACTGCCAAGGTAACACGTTGACATCATCCTCTGAGTGCTGAAATTAGCACCAACCTTTATCACATTCATCCACATATTTTGATGGATTTGGTAATTCTACAGGCTTTTCACGTTTATAAATCTTATCAGCATCAAATTCAAAACCCTCAGCCATCTCATACATGTTTCCCTGATTTGTAAAGCGAATCTGACCAATCTCATCCTTATCTAAGTAAAGAGACATCGATCCGCCTTTCATTTTTCCAAAAACTCGTGATGTAACATCTCGTCTATCTTGGTTCATAAAAAAATCCCTCCAAAAAAGAATAGCAGTATGTCTATTCTTTCCTGAAGAGATTGATTTCATTAATCTTCTTTGATTAATTCTTCGTACTGTTCAGCAGTCATTAACTTTTCAACCTCAGAAGCATCTGAAAGTTCTACAACAACCATCCAAGCTTTTTCATATGGAGACTCGTTAACAAGTTCAGGGCTATCATCAAGGTCTGCATTTACTTCTACAACTTTTCCAGAGACAGGCGCATATAATTCAGAAACAGTCTTAACAGATTCTACGCTTCCGAAAGGCTCGTCCGCAGTAAGTTCGTCCCCAACTTCAGGAAGTTCAACGAATACGATATCTCCTAGTTCGTCTTGTGCAAATGCTGTGATACCGATACGAACTTTATTGCCTTCTTCTGTTTTTGTCCACTCGTGCTCTTCTGAATAGCGTAATTCTTTTGGAAATTCCATGTGTAATCCCTCCAGCTTTTCTTGGTTTTATAATAACTACAATAAATGGTTTATCATAGTCAGTAACAATGTTATTTACTCCAAGTGTTTTCGTACTGCTCTTCTTTAAATCCCACTGTAACCTCTTTGCCGTCTGTTGCGATCGGCCTTTTAATTAGCATTCCATCACTTGCTAAGATTTCAAGCAGCTCTTCTTCAGAAGCTGTATTCATCTTCTCTTTCATACCCAACTCACGATACTTCATTCCGCTCGTATTAAAGAATTTCTTGATCTCTAAACCACTCAGGTCGATCAGTTTCTTCAGTTCATCAGCAGAAGGCGGGTTTTCCACGATATGTATAGGTTCAAAGGCTACGTCGTTTTCTTTTAGCCATTTTTTTGCTTTTTGGCAAGTTGAGCATTTTGGATATTCATACACTTTCAGTAGCATTATATCACCCCTTCTCATAGTACCACAAACTAGTGTTACCAATAAAACAAGAAATTCTGCACGTTGTTAATTTGTTTTATTAGATGTTGAAAACGAGATCCCGTTTTCGGTTACTCCCTTTTTATGGACAGAGGGTATAATCAGAGTTGGCAATTGTCGAAGATTGTAGACTCGCGGATAAACTGCCAAAACTTTTGGAGTGGGAGCCGAAATTCGTGGATAAACTGCTTAAATTTGTGGATTGAAGGTGTTTATTTATGGATTCAATTTTCGGAATACCCCTACATACCCCTTTAGGTATCATCCTAAATCCGTTTTCGCACATGAAACTGCACCTTATAAAGGTATTTTTCGATGTCTGCGATCAAAAATCGATGTGTTAGTTTCTTTTTTCACGATTTTTACTTCCGAACCACTTAAAAACCAAACAAAAAAGGCCCTCCTACAAATGCAGGAGGGAAAGATAAGATATTTTGAAGGTTAGCGTAAATTCAAATCAATTAAACGATATAGCGTTCTTCTTCAAGAAGCTGAACCGCTAGTTCACGCTTCTTCTTAATCACGTTAATAGGTGTGTGGCGCGTCAGTTTCTTTAACGCGGACAACATCATGCGGAGCATGTCGCCTTCTTCAACAGCAATGATGGACTCTTTTGCATGAGCTTCAATGCGGTTGAACGCTTCTTGGCAATACACTTCTGTGTATAGCAGTTTTTGTTTTGCCTTTTCAGCTCCAGATCTTTCGATTGCTTTTTCTGTACGTAAGAGAACAGATTCCATGTTGTACACTTCACTAATGATATCGGCTAAGTTTGATAATACTTCTTGCTCTTGCTCTAACTTAGGTCCAAACTTTTGAACGGTTAATCCAGCAGTCATCAAGAAAATCTTCTTTGCCATAGACACAAGATATTTTTCTTGATCTAAACTTTCAGTACCTACTTCAACAGGCATTAACATCATAAGCTCTTGTTGAAGCTGAGTTGCTTTTTGAATAAGTGGCAGTTCGTTTTTCATCGCTTTTTTCACAAGCGTTCCTGGTACTAACAAACGGTTGATCTCGTTCGTTCCCTCAAAGATTCGGTTGATACGAGAATCGCGGTATGCACCTTCGATCTCATATTCAGACATGAAGCCGTATCCACCATGGATCTGAACGCCTTCGTCTACTACATAGTCCAAAACTTCTGAAGCTGACACTTTGTTCAGTGAACATTCGATCGCATACTCTGCGATCGCTTTTGCTAATTCACGACCATCTTTTTGCTTTTCTTCAGATAGCGCGCCTAAACGGTTTTCAAAAAGACCTACTGTTCGATACACAGAACTTTCAGCTGCATACGTTTGAACAGCCATGTTCGCAAGCTTTTCTTGAATGAGGCTAAAAGAACTGATCTTACGCTTGAACTGCTGACGCTCGTTCGCGTATTTTACAGATACTTCAAAAGCACGTTTCGCTGCTCCTACACATCCTAATGCCAGCTTGTAACGGCCGATGTTCAGAATGTTAAAGGCGATCAAATGCCCTTTTCCTGCTTCCCATAATAGGTTTTCCTTAGGAACTTCTACATCTTCTAGGATTAGAGTTCTTGTTGAAGAGCTCTTGATTCCCATCTTCTTCTCTTCTGGTCCTGTGGAAACGCCTTTATAATCTCTTTCAACGATGAACGCTGTAAACTGTTCGCCATCGATTTTTGCATATACTACGAAAACGTCAGCGAATGCAGAGTTTGTGATCCACTGCTTCTCACCGTTTAATACATAGTGAGTACCTTCAGCGTTAAGCTTTGCTGTTGTTCTTGCACCAAGTGCATCAGATCCAGAACCCGGCTCAGTTAAAGCATAAGCTGCGATTTTTTCACCTGTTGCGAGTTCAGGTAAGTATTTTTTCTTTTGTTCTTCGTTTCCAAAAAGAACGATAGGAAGTGAGCCGATTCCTACGTGAGCTCCATAACTGATCGAGAAACCGCGTCCGCGTGCGAACTTTTCAGTAATGAGTGAAGAGGAAATCTTATCAAGACCTAAGCCGCCATATCCTTCAGGTACATCTGCTCCTAAAAGTCCCAGTTCTCCCGCTTTTGTTAATAACTTTCTGGAAACGGTAAAATCGTGATCTTCCATCTTTTCAAGTTGAGGTACAACTTCTTTCACAACAAAATCTTCCGTTGTTTTTGCAATCATTAAATGTTCTTCTGAAAAATCCTCAGGTGTATAAATATCTGCTGCTGGAATGTCTTCTATTAAAAAACTTCCACCAATAATTTGTTTTTCTGCTGTATTCGACATGTTTTCTCCTCCTCGTTATCCTACTAGTTCAAATACGCCTGCTGCTCCCATTCCACCACCGATACACATCGTTACTACTCCGAACTGTTCATTACGACGCTTCATCTCGTGTAAGAGAGTTAATGTTAACTTTGTTCCAGAACATCCTAGCGGGTGGCCCAGTGCAATCGCACCACCATTTACGTTTACCTTATCTTCTGGAAGGTTCAGTTCACGAATGACTTGAACGCTTTGGGAAGCAAATGCCTCATTCAACTCGAACAAGCCGATGTCCGAAATTTCTAATCCTGCCATTTTTAATGCTTTCGGAATAGCTGCTACAGGACCTACTCCCATAATGTCTGGAGCTACCCCAGCTACTGCAAAAGAACGGAATTTCAACAATGGTGTTAAACCTTCTGCTTCTGCTTTTTCCCTGTTCATAACAAGAACCGTTGCAGCGCCATCACTTGTTTGTGAGGAGTTCCCTGCTGTTACAGAACCCGTTGGTGTGAATGCCGGACGAAGCTTACCCAGTACATCAACGGTTGTTCCCGGACGAACTCCTTCATCGATGGATACAGCAATCTCTTTTTCCACTAGCTTCGACTGTTCATCTAACCACCGTTTCATCACATGTACAGGAACGATTTCGTCGTTAAACTTGCCTTCTTTAATCGCTGCTGCTGCTTTTTGATGACTTCTTACAGCAAATTCGTCTTGATCTTGTCTTGAGATGCCGAAGCGTCTCGCTACTTCTTCTGCTGTATGACCCATACCCATGTAATATTGCGGCACCGTTTCAACTAAGTAAGGGTTAGGCTTTACAACATGACCTACTACAGGAACAAGACTCATAGATTCAGCTCCACCTGCAAGAATGGCTTCCGCTGCACCAAGCATGATTTTTTCTGCACCATACGCGATACTTTGCAACCCAGATGAACAAAAACGGTTGATCGTAATGGCTGGTACAGTTTCAGGCAATCCAGCTCTAGCACCGATCAGACGAGCCATATTCATCCCTTGTTCTGCTTCAGGAACAGCACATCCGATGATCAAATCATCAATCTCTCCGTTATAATCACCTGCACGTTTCAACGTTTCTTTAATGGTTACCGCTGCTAGTTCGTCTGGTCTCATATGTGCAAAAGATCCTTTTTTCGCTTTACCAACCGCTGTTCTAGCACCTGCTACTATTACTGCCTCTTTTAACATTGAGTTCTTCCCCCCTTAGTTTCTTAGCGGCTTGCCTTTAACAAGCATGTGCTGCATTCTTGCCTGGCTCTTCGGTTCTCCAGCTAGACTTAGGAATGCTTCTCTCTCCAAATCTAGTAAGTATTGTTCGTCTACCAATGTTCCCTCTGGCACTCTTCCTCCAGCTAAAACAAAGGCTAGTTTCTTTGCGATCTTTAGATCGTGCTCTGAAATGTATTGGCTGAAGTGCATCGTCTGTGCTCCTAAAGCAAGCGTTGCATATCCTGCTTCACCAACCACTGGAATCTTCTTTCTAACAGGCGGTGTATAGCCAAGGCTTTCTAACGCAAGCACTTGTGTCTTCGCATCATGTAAGAGATGATCGCCGTTTACAGAGATACTATCTTCTTTTCGTAAGAATCCTAACTTACGTGCTTCTTGAGCAGAAGTAGACACTTTCGCCATCGCAATCGTTTCAAATGCTTGGTTCGCTACTTTTTGCAGATCTCCCTTCGCCCCTTCTGGCAGTTGCTCTAATAAGCGAAGATAAAGTTCTTTGTTTCCGCCTCCACCAGGAATCAAGCCGACTCCCGTTTCAACAAGTCCCATATACGTTTCAGATGACATTTGAAGTCTTGCTGCAGGAAGCGATACTTCAACTCCCCCGCCGAGTGTCATACCGAAGTTAGCTGCTACTACAGGTTTTGCACTATAGCGAACTCTTGCCATCGCTTGTTGGAATTGACGAACCATCATATCGAGTTCAAAGAAATTGTCGTCTTGTGCTTCCATAAGGATAAGCATCAAGTTGGCACCAACGCAGAAGTTCTTGCCCTGGTTTCCGATGACTAACCCTTTGTAGTTCTTTTCTACTTCGTCGATCGCCTGATGAAGCATCATAATGATTTCAGGTCCGATCGCATTATTCGGAGAATTGAACTCAAGGCCCGCAACATCATCACCAAGATCAATTAATGTTGCTCCACCATTCTTTGTGATCACATTGCCTTTTTCTTTTAAACGGCTTAAATGAACAACTTTTTTATTCTCTTCCACAGGAAGATAGCTTCCGTGGTGGTAGTAAGAGCGATCACCATTCGTTTTTGTATAGAACGAATTCTTTTCAGAGTGAAGAAGTTCTTCTACCCAGCCAGGAACTGTCTCTCCTTCAGCTTTCATTCGTTCTACTGATTGTGGTAAGCCGATCGCATCCCAAATTTCAAACGGACCATGCTCCCATCCGAATCCCCATTTCATCGCTTGGTCGATCGCTACAAGATCATCAGCGATTTCATAACACTTTTCTGCAGAATATAATAGAACCGGTTTAATGATGTCCCATAGAAGTTTACCTGCACGATCATCACTATATAAAAGCGCTTTCACTTTTTGGTTAGTTGTTTTCATTTGTTTTGCAGCTTCTAGTGTTGCTGTCTTCATTTTGGAACGTGGTTTATATTCTAACGTAGCAGGATCTAGCTCCAAGATTTCACTACCTGCTTTGCTTTTTTGTTTCAGATAGAAGCCTTGACCTGTCTTGCTTCCCGTCCAGCCCTTGTCTACCATCTCATTCAAGAAGTCAGGAATCTCAAACACTTCTTTTTCTTTCCCGTCAACTTGCTCATACACATTTTTCGCAACATGAAGGAACGTATCTAACCCAACAACATCAAGCGTTCTAAACGTTGCAGATTTAGGACGACCAATCAAAGGTCCTGTAACCGAATCAACTTCACCTACACTATATCCTTGTTTCATCATCTCTTGCATCGTGATCATCAATCCATATGTTCCGATACGGTTCGCGATAAAGTTAGGTGTATCTTTCGCTTCAACTACTCCTTTTCCAAGTACGTTCTCACCAAAGCTACGCATGAATTGAACAACTTCTGGTTGCGTATCTTCTGTCGGAATGATTTCAAGAAGCTTTAAGTATCGTGGCGGATTGAAAAAATGTGTTCCTAAGAAATTGGCTTTAAAATCTTCAGACCGTCCTTCAGCCATAGCCGAAATCGAGATTCCTGATGTATTTGAAGTGATGATACTTCCAGGTTTTCTATATTGATCTACTTTTTCAAAAAGTTTTTGTTTCACATCTAGGCGTTCAACAACTACCTCAATGATCCAGTCTACATCTTTTAATTTCTCAAGATCATCGGTAAGGTTACCGATCGAAATTAATTCGAGATTTTCTTTAACCGCAAGTGGAGCAGGTTTTTGTTTTAATAATTTTTGCGTGGCAGATAGAGTGAATTTGTTGCGGAATGCAGGGTGATCTTCCGTAATCCCTTTTGCTTTTTCCTCTTCACTTAAAGAAGGCGGTACAATATCCAATAGTAATGTTGGTATTCCGACGTTTGCTAGGTGAGCGGCTATGCCTGATCCCATTACACCAGAACCCAGTACGGCAGCTTTTCGGATTTCACGAGACAAGATGGTCTTCCTCCTTTATTGAATGAATGCTCATTCATTTTTTATCCATAAAAAAATTAATTACCCTACATCCAATATAAAATATATTCTGAATTTTAGCAATAGTTGAGGGTTTTTTCTTTTGTAAACTTTCCTTTCCATCTTATGCAGGTGTGATGCCTATGGTTTATTTAAAGGATTATCGATAAAGTTCTTCGTTTTAAAAGGCTGTTTTCGTATTCATTGTTGCTATTGAAAGTAGTTGATTTTCGATCTTTAAATAAAAGAGGAGTCTGTGTTTAACACAGACTCCTCTTGCATACTATTTATTTTCCGAATACACCTTTTAGTACGAACACAACGTTTGCCGGCCGTTCAGCAAGACGTCTCATGAAATACCCGTACCAGTCGTTTCCGTACGGTACATAAATTCGCATTTTGTAGCCTTCTTGCATCAGTTGATCCTGACGCTCTACACGAATGCCATACAACATCTGGAACTCGAATTGATCATAAGGAATTTTGTGTTTTTCAACTAGATCTTTTGTATATTGAATGATCTCATCATCGTGTGTTGCAATCGCTGTATAGTTCCCGTTCAAAAGATGAGTTTCGATCAGCTTTTTAAAGTTATTATCTACATCGCTCTTTTCCGGATATGCGACAGTTTGCGGTTCTTTATAAGCACCTTTCACTAATCGCAGGTTCGGATGATATTCATCTAATGTTTGAACATCTTCTAATGAGCGGTACAAATAAGCTTGGATAACCGTTGAAATGTTATCGTATTCACTTTTTAGCATCTTAAAGATTTCTAGCGTTTTTTCACAACGTGAATAGTCTTCCATATCGATCGTGATGAAAACATTATGTTTGGTTGCTGCATCCATAATCTTTCTCATGTTGCTCAAAACAAGTTCATCACTAATGTCTAGTCCCATGGAAGTCATTTTTAAAGATAGCTGCGAATCCAACTTCTCTTTACTGATGGCTTTAATCGCATCTATACAATGCTGCGTCATTTCGGCGGCTTCGCGTTCATTATCGACAAACTCACCAAGATGATCAATCGTAACTGGCATTCCCTTTTCATTTAAACGTTTGATAGCCGTAATGGAACTTTCAAGTGTTGCACCTGCCACAAAACGACCTGCCCCGAAACGTAGACCGTATCTTTTAGCAAGGTTGGTTAACGATTTATTTTTAGCAAGAAATAAGAAAAAATTGCGCATAAGTTGTTCCAATCCAATTACCCCCTAATACCCTCAAAATATAAAATAAGATTGGTTAAATTCTCTCTATGATGTAACCGCTTTAAATATATCATTTTTTTTGCGAATATTGTCGATTTTGCAATATTAAAAATATTTTTCATGAGAAAAAGTTTTAAATCATGTTTTACTGAGACAGTTAAACTGATTTTTACGGTACGTGTTATTATATTTCTTACACGTTCACCGGTAAATGACCTAGTTTCACCTATACTAGAGCTAGTTTCACGGCTAACACGTCCTGTTTCACCTGAATACGTCTTCTCACCACCTTTAATCACCTTCCTATCACCGAAAGTAGCAGAAAAGGAGGTGATTACGATAAAAAAGACAGTCTTTATGACTGCCTCATGGTTATATCTTATTTATTTCTGTTCGTTTCGGTGCTTTTCATTCAATTCTTTTATCTCATGAACAAGGTTTTTCATTGCTTCCTTAGCATCTGGATACTCTTCGTTCCAATGCTTTACTAATGGCGGCATACTCTTAGCGATGAACGAATAAAGAGCGTACGTTTTTACCATCTCTACATGCTTTGGATCTGAGTTTCCTAGAAGAAGTTCAGCAAATTTTTCTATTAAACCATCTAGCTGAAGTTTTAATTGATCATCCACGGTTAACTACCCCCTAGATTATTTAGATTTTAAAGTGATACAGAAGATATGATGGCTAGATAAGTAGCGCTCGCTGCTAGGATAGAAGCGACTATTGCAAGTACTATACTTTTGTTTTGCTTAACCGTGGCAACAACAGATAAGACAAGTACGACAGCACCCGCTAGCCAAACAAGACTCATCACTGAGAAGTCAAAGGAAAGCATAGGATTATCCCCAGGAACGATTCCCGAGAATAGAGTAAACAGTCTAGAAGGTTCTTCCATCTTTAATGTATCCGCTACATCATGTGGTGGTGTTTGCTGTGTCATCACCGCTGTTGTTACAAAAGCTAAAAACAAGAAGATTCCTTCGGCTTTTATCCATTTGTTAAGTGCTAATCCAGTCGTACCCTCTTTTAACCTCTTTTTAAGCCATATTCCGTTGATCAGGCTATAGAGCACGATAATCAACAAAAGAATGTGTTTGATCAACAGTGCTTGTCCATAGTCTAACAAATAACTGTTCACATATTGAGGGACGATATAGTTCATTAACCACAAGCCCGCACCAATTACAGTGACTAAGCAGCCCACAGCTAAAGGTGTGAACCATTTATAGAATGACAGACTTGGCCCTTCGCCTTTGCTAAAATACCCACTTACGAGAAGTACCCCCGACCACGTGATCACAGCTATAAAATGCAACGAGTGAGCTAAGAATCCTAACGATTCTAGGCTTGCTGCATGACTCGCATAACCGACGGAGATTCCCATGCCCGTTGTCAAAAAGACGGCTAATCCGGCAAAGAATCGATCTTCTTTTATATCATTAAATAAAACCATAAAGAACAAAAGAACAGAAATTCCGGTTAAGAAAAGCCAACCCTTTCCTACTTCAAAACTAAAAACGATATTCTGGAACGTCATCCAATATCCGAAATCTTCTCCAAGATGCATGGTAAGTCTAATAAGCTCCCCAATTCCAAACAATGGGGTGAAAGCTATTAAAAGTAAGATAAACTTTTTCGAAATAAAAATACTCGGACGGCTTTCTCGTGGAACTGAATATAAGATAAACGCACCCATTAACAAGGTAAAACAAACATATAACATGGCTTTAGCGACAATAAACATGAAATAAGCTCCTTCATAACGATCTAAGCTTTATTGTATCAGTGATTTGGAAAGTAATAAAAGTTTAAGAATGACAATAAAATGAAATCTTAAATAAAAAAAACTAACAGAACAGCGTCTTTCTCGCCTCTGTTAGCTTTCTCATATTATTATCGGTTTCCTCTTTGCACGACTTTGGATAAGAATTTTACTCCATCACCATAGCTAAATTTCCTTGCGGCACGTCTAAACTCTTTCAACCCTTTACGAGTAACGTTAAAATACGGATCAATGAGTCCTTCTTCTTTTAATTGATTCGCTGTTTCAATCGTGATAGAGTGCTGAATTTCTCTCATCTTGTGATTAAATTGCTCTAAACTCGCATTTAATACAAACTCTTTGCCTAACAACTGGACGATATCTTTCGCGTTTCCAGTTTGAGCCGTTTCTTCATCTATGTATTCTTCTTCAACATATTCTTGTTCGAACTCTTCTATATCTTCTTGTACTTGTCCTTCTAAAGGTTCTAATAATGTTGTAATTCGGATAATCTCTTGTTTTGCTAACATGATCTCTTTTTCTTTTTGCAGCAAATAATCTATGTAATCTTTCTTATCTTCTTCATGAAGGTCTTCCGTTACTAAGCGGTTTTTCACTTCATTCTGAACTTGTTTCATACGTTTAATCTGCTCTTCTTGAGATAACAATTCTCGTACAAGCTCTTCTTCTTCAGATTCTGTTAATGTAACTTCATCGTTTTCATCTTGTATGTAAACTTCTTCTACTCTTTGTTCTTGTGTTTCTGGCTCTAACTTACTTTTATTAGCCATTGGCATAACAGACTTTCCAGCCGAAACAAAAGCCATGAGTGCTTCATTTACTTTCACATAAAACATACTGCAAATCCCGATGGCAAAAATAGCTACAAGAAATGCGAGCAAGTCTGAAAAATGAAACGTAAATTCTGTAATCACTAATTTGTACAAGAATACTAGCGATATTAGACTGATTAGAATAATTTTGAACCAATGATTACGAATTTTAATTTTCTCATCTGTTGTTTTCAAATCAATTGCCCCCTTTAAATCGTTATCCCTATAAAGGAATAACCATATAAACATTCGCGATGGTTTTCTTTTTTTGTCCGCAGAAATACAAAAAAACAGCGACCCAAACTACGGAACGCTGTTTATTTACACTATTCAATAACTCCTGTTTCAACTACATCTACTTCAGTTGTTAAATGTATTTTTATTGAAGGATATTGTTTTTGAAATACTTTATAATCCCAACCTTTTTCTCTCCTTCTCACTTGATCACCTAGTCCAAGAGGATCTACTTGTAATTCTTGAAACTTCTTCACGATCCCCTGTGCTTCATCTTGTAATTGTTTTCTTAGCGTTTTTTTAATAAGAGCGATGTTTTCCGGCTGCTCTAGGTTCAACCAATGCGGATACTCATGAATCTCTCCGAGTATCTTCATTTTCACATTAAACTGAGGAACTCCGTTCACCTTTTTTATATCGTAGGTTGTCGTTCCTTTAATATTTCGAATTACAGCATGGCCCTTTCTCTTATCTTTCTTGATTTCTACCTCATAGTTACCTGATTTAGAGCCGTCAAGAAGCACTTTAAAAGCAAAAGATTGTCTATGATTTAGCTTACCAACATACTTATCTCTTTTAAACAAAGCGACTCCCTCAAGCTGAATCGATTTTTTATGTGTTTTTACGATCGGTAAGAAAGGGTCCATCCCTTCTCCATAATAGCTGTATAGAAACACGTGCAGATTTGTTTTTGGCAGATTCTCACTCTTAATATTCTGATCGAGTAGATCGGCCAAATACATGGATGGGAGAGCAGATGCGGTATATTTCTTTGTTAACAGTTCCTTCGTATTCCCATCTACAACAGTCAGAAAAAGACGATTTCCTACGTTAGGATCTCGGTATAGGGAATTTACGATCTCTAGAATCCCTTTTTCAGCAAATCGATCATTGAACAATACCACACGAAGCTGACCTGTCGTCAGGGTCTTAGGAGACTGTGTATTCAGTTTGGACCGGATAAATCGACTCGTGTGAGATACGGCTGATAAAGTTTCAACCCTAACATTTCCATCCATATTAAACACCGGATACGTAATCGTACCTTGAGTATTTTCATCCGGCTTTTTATCAAAACCGATGGCATGTATGAGCTGGACTTCATCAATGATCTCTTTTGGTACACATCCTGCGAGAATAAAGATTAGAAAAAGAATACAAACCCTATAATTATTTTTCATTCGTCAATGTCCTTTTTCTTTCTCATTTCTTTCACTTTATCTTTAGATGGCAGCGTAGTTCCTAATGAGATCGGACGCTTCAATAGTCTGTTATAGGGCAGTCGAAAAATCGTATCCGTCATATCTAACAAACGAGGCGGATAGATTGGCTGTAAATATGGTCTGCCTAATGATTCTAGACGGAGAAGATGGACTAGGATAAATGACATTGCGATTACAATCCCCACCCCGCCCCAAAGTGCTGCAAAAAAGATGAATGGGAAACGGAGGATCCGAATCGTATTCGCCATTTTATAGATGGGTGTCGTAAACGATGCTAGAGCAGATAAAGAAACAATGATCAAAAGAATATTACTCGTTAATCCCGCTTCAACAGAAGCCTGTCCGATTACGATACCTCCTACAATCCCGAGTGTTTGACCAACTTTCGTAGGAAGACGTGCACCTGCTTCCCGCAACAGCTCAATCGTCAATTCTAAAAACAGAACTTCTAATATAGGCGGAAATGGAATGTTCACGCGTGACGAGATTAAAGGTGCTAATAGATCTTTAGGGATCATCTGATAGTGGTAAGTTAGTACGGCTACATAAAGCGGTGTTGCAAAAGTTGAAAAAATAACAGAAATAAATCGGATGAATCGGAACAATGATCCCAAGAGCCATGATAAATAATAATCTTCTGGTGATGCAAAATATTCCGAGATGCCCGTTGGCCCCAGTAGAGCCTGAGGTGAACCTTCTGAGAGAATCGCAATTTGACCATAATTCAACATGGCTACAACCCTGTCTGGTCGTTCGGTTGTGACGAGCTGAGGAAACACCGATTTCGTATTATCCGATATAATCTGCTCTAAGTAGGAACTATCCGGAATGACTTCTAGCTCAATATCCTTTATTCGTTGCATGACGGTGTTTAAGTTCTCTTTTTCAGCAACACCTTCTAAATAAGCGATAATAACACGTGTTTTAGAAAATTTTCCGATTACTACTTCTTTAAATCGAAGTTCAGGAACTGGCAATCGTCTTCGAATTAAATATAGATTGCTGTCTAAATTCTCAATGAAGGCTTCTTTCGGTCCAATAACAGAAAACTCAATTTCAGAAACAGATACGGGTCGGTTTGTAGCAAAGTTTTCTGCCCGAATCACGGCACATTCTTCGTCGTATTCACCGAGTTGAACCACGATAAAGCCTCGTAACAGCTTATTTTGAATCTCTTTTATATCATTAGTAATCGTAACGCTCTCAATCGGTAAGATATCTTTTAAATCTTTGATGTGTCTAAAATCTTTGCTATGGATTAAATACGGAAGCAGGTCTCGGTGGAGCAGTTCTCCATCAATCATCGCTTTATAATAAGAAATATAAATATGATGATGTACCGTCTTTTGAGGATAATGGATAAAATCAGCAGACTCCTTCGCATTATCTACTAGCTCTCTAATATCGCTATACGTATTATCCGATAGATCGATCGTATGACTCTGCTCTTTCGGCTTCTTTTTTAACCATTTCATCATGACGTCTCACACCTCTTTTCTACTTCTTAATATGAGATGAGGTGTATAGAAATATACAAAAAAGCATCCCAATCCATGACCGGAATACTTTTTAATAATCATGTATGAAATTTGATTAAAGTACCTACCACACTAGAAGCTTTTTTGCAATCATACAACAGAAATTTTATAACGTTACTTTTAGACGAAGCAGGAAGGTACTCTAGTAGAATCAGGCCAGTGAACATTTGTCTTGGGCATAGAACTACTAGTTGTGGTGGTTTTTATTTTAAACTTCTTGATAAGTTGATTCGAGTGAAAGATGCAAGACTCCTACGGGACGAGCGGTCAGTCTGAAAAGTGAAAGTGGCTCGTTCAGCCCCGTCTAGCAAAAGTTGAATGGGTATGAAGGCGTACTTTGCCTTCTTGACCGTTTAACTTTTGACCTCGAGGGGCTAGCCACTGCATCTAGACAGGTGGAGACTCCTAACGGCGCGTAGCGTGCCAGCCACTCTGCAAATTCTTCTCGTAAGGCATGCGACGAGGAAGCTCGCTTCGGTAGGATTTTCTTGTAGACGCAGGAGCACACATACTTCTTCGAACACCGTGCGCCCCGTGGAAAGCGAGCATCTGAAACGGAAATCAACTACTTTCAAGCACCAGTGAATACTCTAAAAACAGCCTTTAAAAACGTATTTATACGAGAGCTGTTTCTATATTGTGACTGATGAACGTCCCTACATCTTCACCATTACAGATCTTAAGAAACGATCCTTCTTGGTTAAAATCAAAGAGGTGAATCGGCAATCCATGATCACGAGCTAAAATAAGAGCAGATTGATCCATCACTTTTAAATTATTTCTGATCGCTTCGTCATAATGCAAAGTTGCATATTTTCTTGCTTGTTTGAAACGATTAGGATCACTATCATACACACCATCCACACCTTGCTTTGCGCATAGAATCGCATCACAGTTCATCTCTAGCGCTCTTTGAACCGCTGGATAGTCAGTAGTAACATAGGGTTGACCATTACCTCCAGCAAAAATGACGACATATCCTTTGTTCAAATGATGTACCGCTCTTAAGCGAATATATGGTTCCGCTACGGCACTGATGGGAACAGAACTCATCACTCTTACTTCTTGGTCTATTTTACTCTTCAAAACCCCTCTAAGCATCAAGCTATTGATGACCGTTCCAAGCGTTCCGATCTGATCAGCTTCTACTCTTTCAATGCCCCAATACTCTGCTAAATTTCCTCTGAAAATATTCCCTCCACCCACAACGATGGCCACTTCAATCCCTTTTTCAAGAACAGATAATACTTCTTTTGCAATATGGTTTAAAGAAAGATGATCAAAACCTGATCCTTGTTGCCCTGCAAGTGCCCCACCACTTAATTTAATCAGTACTCTTTTGTAACGCATCTGCTTTTCCTCCTTCTTCATACACATAGAGAAAACGGGATACAAAAAAAGAACAAACGACAATAAATATGTCATCTGTCCTTTCGAATAAGATGGATTGTAAGGAAATGAGTACTTTTATATCGAGTTCCCTTCATTACAATCCCTCCTCTTTTCTTCTTTCCAATCATTATATACAAAAATTTGAATTTGGGTGAAATTTTACTGATTTTTTTTAAAAAACCCTTCCTATAATCACCAAAACTCGTAAAACGAAAAAAATAAGTTTTAAAACTTCTATATATAGACAAGTGTCATATGCACTTTCGAAACTTGTTACATATAATGCATGGACAAGAAATAGTCAATACCATTACCAGGAGGCAATATTTTGAATTGTAAAAACAAACTCTCACCTCGAGAGCTTGCCAATTTATTATGTAAGCATGTAACAGTCAGAGCAGGGGAAGATGTAGAAGAATCCGGCAAATTAGTCTGTGTTGGAAGAGACTTTATAGCAATCAAGACAGATGACAGAGAGGTTCTTTACTTTCCTTTAAATAATGTAAGATCCGTTTCAGTAGCAACAGACAGAAACTGTTGCAACAAGGACCGTAAGAAAGTTTGTAATGATACGTTCCAAAGCATCTTACGAAAACTAATCAATTGTAAAGTAAGAGTGAATGACGGAAGTGACGATGATGGCGAAGTTGAAGGCGTTCTAACTCGTGTTAACCGTACATCCATTCAAGTCGTAGAAGACGACGAACTCGTAATCATCGCGATCGGCTCTATCAACTTTATTACGCAAGCAGGCGAAATTGGTGACGACGAAAGCAGCAATTGTAGAATCTTATGCTGTAGAAAAGAAAAGCCTTGCTGCAAGAAAAAAGAAGAATGTAAGCCAGAATCTTCTTCAAGTTCAAGTTCAAGTTCAAGCTCAAGTTCGAGCTCTAGTTCATCTGTAGTATGGTGCAAACCTGAATCATCATCATCATCTTCATCTTCTTCATCTTCTTCCAGTTCTTCTGTACTGGTGTGCAAAAAAGAATCATCATCTTCATCATCATCTTCATCTTCATCTTCTAGCTGGTGTAAAGAGTCTTCCTCAACACACGATCATTGGAAGAAAAAGAAACACAAGAAGAGAAACTCTGACGATTTAGAATCTAGAGGCTGGTTCAAGCTTTAATCATAAATGAAGCTGTTCAAAAGTTTTTACTTTTGGCAGCTTTTTTCAATTTTGTCCTTCCATTCATGATAAATGAGTTAGAAGCATCGAACATAAAAGTCCTAGGGAAGTTATAAAACCTACCGCTACTCCCGCATCTTCATGTGCTTCTGGAAGCATGGTTGACGCTACCATCGCCATGATGGCACCTCCTGCAAAAGCACCGATCAACGATAGTGAAGCTACAGAAGCATTCTCTAACAAGAGATACCCAAGAAAAGCGGCTAGTGCAGATATAGCAAAAACAGAAAGCCACATCCCAAGAATTTTTCGACGAGAAAAACCTTCTCTTAACAATCCTATTGAACTTGAAAGCCCTTCAGGAAAGTTACTTAAGAAAATAGCCACGACAAGGAGCCAGCTTACTTTGCTATGATCGATCAAGCTTGCACCAATCAAAACAGATTCTGGAATGGCATCTAACAATGTTCCAAGGAAAATAGCCATGCCTACGCCTTTGGTTTTCTTATCGCCTGACTTCTTCCTTTCATGACCACCCTTTTTGGCAAGAAGACTATTAATGCCCGTAAAGATCGCTGCTCCCAAAATAAAGCCGGCAGAAGTTACGATTAAATCACTCTGCTCTACTGCCTCGATCAAAAGTTCAAAAGAAACGGCACCTATTAATATTCCTGTTCCAAAAGCCATGATCCAAGCTGTCCATTTTTTAGGAATACGAAAAGCTAGCGCTGAAAAACATCCTAAAAGTACAGCAGAACCCGCTATTCCTCCCCAAAAGGCGGCAAGTAGCATCGTGTTTAACTCCTTTCCTCATTTATAATCCTATCTAATAAGCAATGTCTTAAAAGTACAACTGCAAAACAGATTAAAAACGACTCATAAAGGGATAGTTTCACCTCTATGAGCCGATTTCATTCTAGTTTATTTACTCATTTCGTTTTGGTTTATTGTTTATACCAAATTCATCACTTGGTGTGTTTAAGTGATCAAATTGACGATCTTTCGCGATTGTATGGGGTTTATTTATATCCACATCGATAAGATTGCTTTCCGGCTTAGATGAGTCTGTACGGAAATCTTTTAAACTCGTCTTGTCTTTCCATTGTGCTGGGTCTGGACTTTGAATCGTTGTCTCTTCCATCTTTCTGCTCCACTTATTAAGAGTACGTCCAGCCGCTTCGCGACCACCAAGTCCAAAGGCTAGACCAAACGCAATCGTAAATCCACCTAAAATGAGGATGAATGCAGCGTTTACGATTGTTTTCGCTACTCCGAGCTGATCAAGAGCCATAAAGAAAGCAAGTGTGATAATCGTATACTTCGCGATATTGCCAAGCAGCTTCCCTTCTGTTTGCTGTTTGATCATACTCTGAACAACACGTTTCACAAGGTCTCCTGCATAGAAACCGATTCCTAGTATTAACACAGCTGTTAACACCATCGGGATATACGCTAGTACAACTGATAAAATATTGACTAAGCTCTCTAGTTTAACTAGCTGAAGCGCCTCAATCGTAAACAGCAGCACCACAACGACTTGAGCCGCATATCCAATCATTTCAGAAATCGTAAATGTCTGATTGGTTTTTTGAAGTGATCCAAGCCCCATCTTATGAAAGATGCCATTGAATCCCACTCGTTCTAATAAAGAGGTAACAGCTTGTTTCACCCATTTTCCAAGCCATAATCCAACTGCTACTAAAAGGATAGCAACAATGATATTTGGAATCATGTCCATGATCTGACCTAACATACCGATTGCTGGTCCAGAAATACCATTGATATCCAGTGTTTCTAAAGCTGAAATAACAACTGGAATTAAGATAAATACATATACGATGGTTCCGATGATTTGAGAAAGAGAAGTCTTTTCCAGTGCACGTTCGGCACCTAGTTTTGAAGCTAAACGATCTGTACCAATGCTCTGTAAGAAGTTCACAATGATTTCTTTAACGATTTTAGCAACCAACCACCCTACAAAAAGAATGATTGCCGCTCCGAGCAGTTTTGGTAAGAATGCGAAGAGACCTGTTAGCATGCCTTCCAATGGTTCTGAAATGGCATCAATGCCTAATGCAGATAATACTGCTGGCAGGAACAATAACAATGTGAGGTAAAATACAGCTTTTGATGCTGAGAAAACAGCCTTGTCAGATTGACGAGGATCACGAGTCAGCTTCCAACGGTGTAATAACCTTTCAAATCGGGTATTCTGGCCTAACTTTCTGACTAGTATTGATAAACCAGAGGCGATCAACCAAGCTACTGCCGCGATTAGTGCAGCTTTTAGTAAATTAGGAATCGCTGCCGCAATCACACCTAATGCATTGGAGATCGGTTGTGCGACATACGGAAGACTAAGCATGTTCAAGAACATGACAATGGCTACTGCCATAAGGATCCAAAATACAACCTTACTGATCACTTCTTCAGAAGAATATTTGCTGGTGCGCGTTTGTTGCACTTGATCTTCATGGGTATCAGGCTTCATCCACCTCGCAACTTTGTTGTCAAAATCCGTTTTGTGTAATGCTTTTTTAACTGCTTTTGCAACCAATGAGGCAATTAGCCAACCAATTAATAAAACTAAAATAGCAAGAAGCAAATCTGGCAATCTACCTAAATAAGCCATCCAAGAATCTGTAACTCCATTGTAATCGTACATGTTTGTCCTCCTTTTTCTCATTTAATAAGGCTGTTTTTCTATTCACTGATGCTCTTCGATAGTGGTTGATTTCCGTTCCAGGTGCTCGCTTTCCGGGGGGCGTGCGGTGAGCCACCTTGACGCTTTGCGCCTGAAGGTGTCTCACCTGTCACACTAATCCCCCAGGAGTCTCCCACCTTACACTACAATCAACTTGTCAATGATGATCTTTAATAGAAAATCAAAAGCAACAATAGTATAAAAAAGAGCCTTTCATAAAAACGTCTACATTAGCTCTACTTTCCCAAAGCTTGATTTCGTTAAACTAGAGCTTTCTATCCGAAAACAAGGATATATTTTACATTTGACTTACTTTTAGGTATACTTAGTGCAACCGTTTTCAAAAAGGAGAAGGATAACATGTGGATTTCTATCATTCAATCAAACTAACTTCATATCCCTTCATAACCTGACGCGTTTTTTTGGTGAGCAAAAATTACATATGCACACATATCCGCAGGTATTGGTCTGTGGTTTTTTTGTGTCCATTTTTAAGGAGAACGAACATGATTGTTGTAAAAAATTTAGAAAAACATTATAAGATCGCAAAGCGAGATCCTGGATTAAGAGGAGCTATAAAATCATTGTTTCATAGAAAATTTGAAACAAAAAAAGCTGTTAAGAAGATTAACATGCATATTAAAGCAGGAGAGATGGTTGGATATATTGGAGCGAACGGTGCTGGCAAATCGACAACGATTAAGATGTTAACCGGCATACTCACCCCAACTTCAGGTGAAGTTAAGGTAAACGGCATCATTCCTTATGAGAACAGGCAACAAAATGCGAGTCATATCGGAGCCGTTTTCGGTCAGCGTACACAACTATTTTGGGATATTCCTGTAAGAGAAAGCTATGAACTTCTTAAACACATATACGAGATTCCTCAAGCGCAGTATGAAGAGACTTTAAAAGAGTTCGTTGATGTACTTCATTTAGAGCCGTTGCTCGGTATTCCTGTAAGACAGCTTTCATTAGGACAAAAGATGCGCTGTGAACTTGCTGCTGCATTTTTACACCGACCAAAAGTAGTCTATTTGGATGAACCTACAATCGGATTGGATGTAGCGGTTAAGGTTCGAATTCGTGCTTTCATCAAGCAGATGAACGCTAGATACGGCACAACTGTGCTTCTCACCACTCATGACATGCAGGACATCGAAGAGATCTGTCAGCGAATCATCATCATCGATGATGGAAGTGTGATCTATGATGGGTCTATCCAAGATATCAAATCGCAGTTCGGTGATAAGCGCGTAATTCATTTTGAACTAGAAGATGCTGCTGATTCTTTTGTGTTGCCAGAGACAATCAGTGAGGTAACAGAGGTTCTTCCAAGAAGCGATGAAGATCCTCATCTTGTATCTCTTTCGTTCAGCAATAAAAATATCTCTGGTGCAGAAGTCATCCATACGATGATGAATCATTATTCTGTTGCTGATCTAACCATCGCCGATGCAAAGATTGAAACAATTGTAGAAGAGATTTACGGAAGAGGCATGAAGAAGGAGGTTCAGCATGAGGAAATACATTGAGTTTGCTAGAGTGCAGATGCAAGTACATGCTGCCTATTCAGCATGGTTCTGGGCTAATACTTTTTCTATTCTGCTACGGATGCTTGTCATCTATTTCTTTTGGAAAGCCGTATACAGCAGCCGAACGGAAATAGAAGGACTTCCTTTTGAAGGCATGATTACGTATATTATCATTGCAATGTTTCTACAGATGTTTGTATCAGGCGTAGGACAGGAACTGGCACATACGATCAAAGACGGAAATGTTGCCATTGAACTGATGAGGCCATACAACTTGATTACTCGCTTGGTTGCTATGGATCTAGGTGATAAAGTGATTCATTTCGTACGCGGTGCTCTGCCACTTAGCATTCTTGCATTTATTTTTATGGATATCACATTGCCAAGTACTTGGCAGAGCGGTCTTTTATTCTTATTTAGTGCATTCATGGGTATTTGGATTGGTACTTTTTTTGATCTATTGATTGCGATCCTCGCCTTTTGGACCATAAATCTTTGGGGTCTTCAAGTTATGAAAGAAGCCGTTATCTCCTTTTTTTCCGGCGCGCTCGTTCCACTCATCTTATTTCCCGAGTGGTTTCAAACGATCAGCCTTTTCCTGCCGTTCCAAGCGATGGTCTATGTACCAGTTGCCATCTACACCGGCATACTGACAGGTACAGAAGCTTGGCTTGCGCTCGGATCACAAATTTTTTGGGTAGTTTCACTTTTTGTCCTATTAAGGATATTATGGTCGATCGCGATAAAAAAAGTTACTATTTTTGGAGGTTAGGAGGTGGCACGCATGCTATCAAGGTATACAAAGTTATATTATTTATTTTGCAAACAAAACTTAAAAGTTATGTTGGAGTACCGAATGGATTTTTTACTCGGCGTCCTTTCTGTCATGCTTCAGCAGTTTGCAGGAATCTTCTTCGTAAAAATTGTTTTCGATCATATCCATGCTTTGAACGGTTGGACCTTTTATGAAATTTTATTTATTTACGGAATTGCTGCTACTGGCCGCTCCATTCATCATATTTTCTTTGATAATCTGTGGACACTTGGTTGGCAGTATATTCGACCCGGTAAGTTTGATCGTCTCTTGATCAGACCGATCAATCCGCTTTTTCATTTTATTGCCGACCGTTTGCAGCAAGATGGTTTTGGCCAGTTGTTCATCGGGATTATCGTCATCGGTACAGCTATGCCACACTTAGGCATCTCATGGGGAATCCTTGAATTTTTTATACTGGTTGTTATGATTATCGCATCAGGTTTCATTTTTGTGGCGATCAATCTCTTCTTTGCGACGTTATCGTTTTGGATGGTCGACAGTCTACCAATTGTTTGGACGATCTTTAATTTAAGTGATTTTGCTCGGTATCCTTTAACAATCTATCATAAAGGGATTCGTCACTTCCTAACGTGGATTGTTCCGTATGGGTTTACTGCATTTTATCCTGCAGCCTATTTTATCAAAGGTTCAGGATTTGAAAGATTGGCTCTCTTAACACCAGTTGTAGCCATCTTCTCTTGCATCATTGCATACTGGTTTTGGAATAGAGGGCTCAAGGCATTTACGAGTACAGGAAGTTAAATGAAAAGGTGGTCCCTTATCCTAACTGATAAGGGACCACCTTTGTTTTTAATAGCCTTACTTTTTAATAACTCCACACAATACACGATCTCCTGAATTTCCTGAAGGATCTGTTTTATAGTCATCCGCCTTGTCATGAATAACAAGTGATGTTCCACCGTTAGCAAAAAGCGAGTTGTCACTGCCTTCAGAAAGTGTCACGAGATTAGATACTACTTCGTCTTTTACGACTCCACTTTTATCCGCCTTCACATTTTGTATGTCTCCCACGTGTGGTCCTTTCGGATTCAGAAATCCATGCTTCTTTTCGGTAGGATTAAAGTGTGATCCTGCTGACTTGAAGTCCGGTGGTGTACACTTTGCTGTTTCATGAAAATGGATGCCGTGTTCACCAGGTTTTACCCCAGTCGCGTTCACTTCCACCTTAACGCCATCTCCCGTTTGAGTTAACGTTGCTTCTCCCGCTTTATCTCCCTTTGCATTAACAAGGTTAACGATATAAGATCCGCCTTTTACCTTACTAGATGCAGCTTGAGATGGCGCTTCTGCTTTGGACTCTTCCATATCATGATTTTTATGTTCGTCTTCTTTATTTTTGTTTCCACATGATGCGAGTAGGAGTAAGAGCACCATGTAAAACAAAACCATTCCTAATTTCTTCAAAGCATTTACCTCCTGATGATTAACGAATAGTACATTTTCCGCCCAATCATCAGAACTTTAAACCTTCATTTTAAAAAAAGTGTTTCAAGCTCCTGTTCGTTCACGTTCTCTCCATCATATTCTACAAAATAAGCTTTCGCATGTTCTCTTGAACTTACAACGTTATGTAATTCCCCATTCACAAAGTGAAGTGCTGCACCATCGTCTGCAGCATACCCCGTTTTGAGTCCATTTGTAATTAATTTGTGATAAGCAGGTCTTCGCTCTTTTTCTCCATCATAATGTGGACAATGACTTCCTTTGATGAAACCTAAACAATCAAGTTTAGCTAATGGGCCGAACGAATCGGTTACGCCTTCTTCAAACCAGCAGAGAGATCCCGCGCTAAGTCCCGCTAAAATCTTTCCATCTTCATAGGCTTTCTTTAAAAGAACATCTAGTTTCCATTCCCTCCATAACGCTAGAAGGTTTTTTGTATTGCCCCCACCCACGTAAAAAATATCTTGTTGCTCTACAAATGTCTGCAAATGTTCGGGTGGTGAAAATAAAGAAAGATGTGTAGGTTCACACTCTTCGGATTGAAACGCTGTATAGTATCGTTCGATATAACCATCTGAATCTCCACTTGCTGTAGGAATAAAACAAATGCGAGGTCGATCAGCTTTACTTTGCTTCAGAATGTAGCGATCTAATCTCTTATTTTCTGGCTCCATGGAAAAGCCACCGCCACCCATAGCAATAATCTGTTTCCTGTTGTTTTGTTTCATATGTTCATTCACTCCTCTGTTATATTCTTTTCGATCTCGAGCAGAACTTATCCTTTAAAGCAGTGGCTTAAACAAAAAGAATACACCAGCCGAATTGTCATATCGGCTGGTGCTCTTTTCTAAACATCTCTTCTTAACGCTTTTAATACATCAACTGTGGTAGCTTTGGCTGCTGGACGCCAACCAGAAAGTAAAGTTACACTCATACAGATCGTTACGGCGATTGCAGTCAGACTCCACGGAATGTAAGATAAAATAAAATCTTCAGGTGGCTTTTCGTTCATAAACTGTTCAACGATGATAGGAAGCGCAAAATTGACTCCATAGCTGATGAGATAGGCTAATAGTGTGCCTAAACCAACTCCCCATAATCCGATGTATCCACTCTCTAAAAGGAAGATGCGTTTGATGGTTTTTGGCGTAGCGCCTATCGCTTTCATGATACCGATATCTTGAGAACGTTCCGTAACAGCCATCGTCATCGTATTAAATATTCCGATAGAAGCAATGAGCACAGCAATACCACCGATAAAAATAAGACCTGCTTTAAACAGTGTGAAATAGATATTTAGCTCTTTTAGTTCACTTACAACAGAATAAGTGAGGTACCCTTTATCTTTAATCTTTTCAGATACAGCTTTAACATCTTCAGCTGAAGATGTGTATACTTTGACAGAACTATAAGAATCGTCGTTGTTCTTAAGTTCAGGATCCATCTCACTCAATAGAGGCATAATTTCATCACGAAGATCATCCGTAATCAACACCGAACTGTCGATCATCCATTCTTTTTTTGGTTTCTCCTTGATCCCCACCACTTTTACTTGTACCGTTTTTATTTCTGCATCTGTTTTACTCTCTGGCTGATCTACCTTCATATGATAAGTTAATGTTTGATTTAACAAATCTCTATCATAAGCTAATTCCTTCATCTTCTTTTGTGCCTCTTCCTCACTCATTCCTTCTGTAAAGTTTTCAGGCATCTCTTTTCTTAATTCTTGAGCAAAATGGTGTCCGATAATAACCTCATTTTTACTCTTGGGCATTCTTCCTTTTTCAAGCTGCAAACCCGCTTTTCTCTCAGAAGGTATATTTGCGCTGTTTACTTCAGCATATACGGTGTATTCTCCTAGTGACATTTCGCTCGCAGGTACATATTTCTTTCGACTAACCGCTTTAACATTTTTAATCTTCTCAAGATTTTTCACGTCTTTCTCAACTAAAGGACCGTTTTCTTTCTGAATTTCGATCTCGTTCATCAACCGATAGCTCATCACATCATCTATGGCTGTCTTATGTATCGCAAAACCTACAGAAGCGAGCATGATCAAAAAAGCACATCCCATCGTAGATGCGAGGATCGTCATCCATACACGAGTCTTGTTTCTTTTCATATTACTTTTTACAAATCGATGTTTATCTTTGAACTTCATAAAGCATGCTCCCTTCTCTTAAGTAACCGTCTCTGATCTCCACTTTTCGATGAGCGATCGAAGCTACTTCATGATCATGCGTGATGATTAAAAACGTAATTCCATCTTTTTCATTCAATTCTTTAATAAAGTTTAATAGTTCTCTCTCATTCTCAGAATCAAGACTTCCGGTTGGTTCATCTGCCAAGATAAGAGGAGGATTCAGGATTAGTGCACGAGCAATACTTACGCGTTGCTGCTGACCTCCTGAAAGTTCACCAGGATAATGACTCTGATACTGGTCAAGTCCGACCCTCTTTAACATTCTTAAAGTTTGGTCTTTTCTATCTTTTTCGCTAACGCCTTTAAGTACCAATGGAAGCTCTACATTTTCGTAGGCAGTCATGCTAGGAATCAGCTGAAAGCTTTGAAAAATAAAACCTAGATGCTCTAATCGAAATTCAGCCCATTTTGATTCAGATAGTTTGCTTACCTGTTTCCCATTAATCACGATATCTCCTGTTTGCGATTTAATATAACCAGAGATTAAGTTTAATAGAGTCGACTTTCCTGATCCACTTCTTCCTATGATTGCTACAATTTCACCTTCTGCTACATGTAGATCGACATGATGCAAAACCGGTATGACATTCTCTTTTTCTTTCTTACCAATTTTAAACGCATATGATAAATCCCTTACAGAAATCATGTTGAACCCCTCCATGAACTAAGTGTACTATTTGATATAATACACATATACCATTTCTTTTATCTAACTGTCAATACATTCCAAAAAACTTTTTAAAGAAGGATTTACAGGGAAAGAAGAGTATAGGTAACAAATACATACATCTAGGAGGTACACATATGTTAAAGTGGCAAACTAAAGAAGGATACAAGAGGTTATTAAAAGATTTAGTTTCAATCCCTAGCATTACCCATCACGATGGAGAATTGTTTATGGCTGAACACCTCCACCATACACTTTCATCATTGGATTATTTCACGAAACATCCTGATTACGTTCGCCATCATCCTCTTCCAGATGGTAGAAAATTAATCACTGCATTTGTACAGAATGATCCTTCGATCAAAGAAACTATTATTCTGCTGAGCCATTTTGATGTTGTTTCAGTTGAAGATTTCGGTGAATGGAAACATCTTGCTTTTCGGCCAGAAGAACTGACTGCAAAGATCATCGAAAATAAAGAACTGCTTCATACTTTTGTTCAGGATGATCTGAATAGGGGAGAATGGCTATTCGGTCGGGGCATCATGGATATGAAAGCTGGCGTTGCCCTTCATATGTCCATGATTGAAAAAGCGACAACCGGTCATTTTAAAGGAAACGTACTCATGATTTCTGTTCCGGATGAAGAAGTTCATTCTGAAGGGATGCTTGCGGGTGTCAGTGTCTTACGGCAGCTTCAAGAGGAGTATGATATCAAATACATCACATGTTTTAACGGAGAACCAAGCTTCACAAAATACCCCGGAGATACATCTTCTTACATGTATACTGGGTCAACAGGAAAGATTCTGCCTGGTTTTCTATGTTATGGCAAAGAGACTCACGTAGGTGAGCCACTTGCAGGTATGAACGGTAATGTGATGGCTGCTGAGATTACAAGAGAACTAGAATGGAACGTCGATTATGTAGAGAAGTTTCGTGAGGAGGCTACTCCTGTACCAACCAACTTGATCCAAAAAGATTTAAAGGATCACTATTCTGTGCAAATACCACACGCAGCTGTAACGCTGTTTAATCTTATGTTGTTTAATCGATCGCTATCCGATATTACAGATATGTTAATAAGTAGTGCAAAAAGCGCAGCACTTCGATTAGAAGACCGTCTCTTTGAAAGAAGCAAAAATGTCTCTAAGATCGTACCTTTCACTCCGAAAAAAGAAAAAATTAAAGTACTGACTTTTAATGAACTCTATGAACATGCCGTAACGAAATATGGACAAGAAGAGCTTGATCGCAGAGAGAACATGCTTCAGACAAACAATCCGAACGCAGATGAGAGAGAGCTGACGATACAATATGTATTTGAGTTAGCAAGTCTTTGCAGAGACATCTCTCCGATGATCGTCTTGTTCTACACACCGCCTTTTTATCCAGCTGTATGTTCAAGCGATCACCCGCTCATTAAAGCCACTTCTGATGAGGTAGTCAATCATGCGAAAAATACGTTCAACAGCGAACTCGTTAATGTCCACTATTTTAGTGGCTTATCGGACTTGAGTTATATTGGATTTCATGGAGATTCTCGTGATTTGTCATCTTTCACAAGCAACTTCCCATTGCTTGGATCTCGCTATCATATTCCGTTTGATGATATGAGAGAACTCGATATTCCGGTCATTAACATTGGTCCACTCGGTAAGGATGCACATCAATGGACAGAGCGGCTCGAGATCAACAAAGTTATGGATGAAACGCACCCATTAATCATATTTGCGATGGAAACGTTATTTGATCAAGCAAAAAACCAGATCTGAGGAGATCTGGTTTTCTTATGCTTTAAAGTATATATCTTTAATGCTTTTGGCAATACCCTCTATATTGTTCGCTACTTGCTGTACACCATACCCCATATAAAGTGGTGAAGTCACAAAACGAGGCATGATCTTGCAAAATGTTCTGTCGTTATGCCTATAAAAGAAAAGATTATAACTTGTACAACTTCTATGGAAATGATTCAGCAAAAAATGAGTTCCAGCTTGAATACAGTCCGCGTATAAAGAAAGTTCTGCGTCTTTATCCCATATGACATTCAGTTCATAGAATCCAACTCTTGGTTCAGTCGATACGGTAAAACGGACCCCTTCTTTATCTAGGATCGTCAGTCCTTTGAACTGATTTTCGGAAAAGTCATGAAGACAATCTACTTCATCTAATCCAATGATCTGCATATGAGGATGACGGATCGTTCCACCTGATAAAGGACCGTGGTTCTTAAAGAACATCACCGACGTGTATTTACCGCTGTTTAACATGTTCCCCCAATGTTTAAGACCAAAACGAAGGACTTTATAAAGATGCTCTTTTGAATAGTTTGAGAGTTCACCTTCACATTCATCTGTTTCAATCAAGACAGTTTGGAAGGCCCCGTCAAGAACGGTATATTTATTTTTCACTAGAATGATTGAATCTTGTTTATCCAAGACTTCCTCTAACTCATCGATACGACAAAACGGACAAGGTGTTTCTTTATTTCTTATACTATTAGGCTTTTGAGCTCCTACTTCTGTAAAAAAATTAATATGTGTTTTTTTCATTCTTTTCACCGCTTTTGCTTGTTTCCTATCTATTTTCTAGCTGTTCTCATGAAAACCTTTAACTTATTGTTTAATTATATCCAGATATACGTTCCCATTTCAATATTCCGTCATGCTTATTAATAGAACCCAACCACTCGAAGTTCTGTTCAATGTGCATCAGTTGTCTTAACATGTCGTCTTCAGATTCTAGCGTTGTGTAGACTTTTACATTAACATAGTTCCATAACTCCCCCAAATTCTTTTGCACTTCGTATGGCTCGTTCAACGTGAGGTGTGATACTTCTTTTAAATAGGATTCAGCAAGGAATATCTGTTTCTCTTGTGTTAGATCTTTGGGAAACGTAATAAAAACAGTAAGGGTATCTTTTTTTTGTGAGGCTACTACACCTGAAATGTTGTGATGGTTTCGCATATCATGTCGAGCTTTTGTTAAGATCGCTTGATTAGCATAAGGAATTTTACCTATAGATTGAGCTTCTTTTTTCTCTTGAAGCGAAAAAGGCATGCTCTCTGCAAATTGAATAAAAATAAAGATGAACGCTATGCCAAGAGCTAGACTTAAACTTTGATGAAACCAGTGATACCACATGCTTTTTGGTGCAGGAGGCTTGTGGAGATCCCTTGTTCTCTGAAGGACTTTCTGTCTTTGTTCCTCTTTAAACGTTAGTGTTCTCATACGGCCGTTGTTCAATATTTCAGGCAGCTGCTTGAACGGATCTTCCATGGTCTCACCTACTCTTCTCCATTTTTCTTCGCAACATTTCTCTTCCTCGTTGAAGCAGTGTTCTGATCGTCGTTTCTTTCTTGTTTAAGATTTCACTGATCTCGCATACGGTTAATTCTTTATAATAGAAAAGAAGAATCACTTCCCGATATTTAAGAGGAAGCTTTAATACATGTTCTGCTAACGCTTCATGTTCACTTTTTTGAACGATCGAAAGTTCTGGTGTTAAAACAGAGGATGCTTTCGATTTCCCAAATCGGTCTATCACGTGAATGTATTTCTTCCATCCGCTTCTTAAATAATCTTTACACAAGTTTACTGTGATGGCATATACCCAGGTTTTAACAGAGGAATCATTTCTAAAATTGTCTTTATGTATGTAACATTTCACAAATACTTCTTGTGCTAAGTCTTCAGCCAATTTTCGATCTTTAACGTATGTATAAGCTAGTCTTATCACTTTGTCTTGGTAAACATCCATGATCTGTACGACCCATTCTTCCTGACTCAGAGAGTGTGAATCTATGCCTTCATTATGAAATTCCCGATTGATCTTCAAGTCCTTCCCCCTCCTTTAACAGTTTCCTATGCTTTTGACGAATGATCGTGATAGTTTTACTCACTTTTTATCTCTTGCGTTACAAAATCTATTCGTCTATTAACCTTAAGTTGTCTTCATTTTTGTAATGAAATCCCATTCTATGTACCTACTCTTTCATTCGTTAAACGCGCTGATATTACCTTTTTATTTCCTAATACAGACAAATCTCTACAGCCTAAGAGTCGAATTATGTTTCAAAGTGTAATATTTTGAAATATAAATGTAATATTATTTCGCGATAACTGATGATTAATCAATGGTATAATCACTTCAGAAAAGAAATTGGCAACATTTGCACTTACAAGGAGGAGTACCCATCTTGAAACGTAAGCTAGTTATGGCTACACTGTCTCTCAGTCTAGTATTCAGTACATATACGGTATCGGCAGAAACTCTGTCTTCGATAAAAGAGAAAAAAGAAAAGAATCGCTCTGAACAAACGGAAAAGCAGGGTGAACTAAAGAAAAATCAAAATCAACAAGACCACACATTGGATCAGATTCAAAAATTAGAGAGTTCAATTAACAAGACTCTTAACGATATTGGAAACAAAAAAGAAACCATTCAAGAAACAAAAGCTTCTATTGAAAAACTAAAAAAAGAAATTGATGTTCTTAAAAAGAGAATCAAAGAACGTGATGCACTTCTAAAAGAACGCGTAACTTCCATGTACGAAAGCGGAGGTGCGGTAAATTATTTAGATGTGGTATTAGGTTCTAAAGATTTCGGTGATTTCCTTGATCGCGTGTTTGCACTAAACGTGATTGCTGAACAAGATAAAGCCATCTTAGAAGAGCACAAACAAGATAAAGAGTCTGTTGAAAAGAAAAAGGGACAAGTTGAAAGTGAACTCTTGTCTCTAAATACAGATTTGACTGAACTTGAAGGATTAAACCAAAAGCTAACGGACCAGAAAAAACAAAAGGATGCGCTTCTCGCTCAACTAGAGACGGAAGAAGAACATCTTCATGATCACATTATGCAGTTAGATGAAACAAACGAACTTCTTTCCGCACAAGAAGCAGCCATTAAAGCTGAAATGGAACGTGCGAAGCGTGAAGAAGAAGAGCGTAAGAAGAGAGAAGCAGAAGCTAGAGCAGCTGCTGCTGCCGCTGCAGAAAAAGCTCGTGCAGAAGCAGCAGCTAGAGAAAAGAACAAATCCAACTCTGGAAGTGGCTCTAGTTCTTCACCTTCACCAACACCACCGCCGGCACCAACACCTGCTCCAGCGCCAGTAAGTCGTGACTTTATCATGCCGTCACAAGGAATCATCACTTCTGGTTTTGGTAACAGAAGCGCGGGCATGCATTATGGAATGGATATCGCTCAAGGTGGAAGCACTGTTCCAATCGTAGCAGCAGCTTCTGGAACGGTTACAAGAGCGTACTATTCTAGTTCTTATGGTAACGTTGTTTATATAACGCATTTTATTAACGGGCAATTGTACACAACGCTATATGCACACATGAGATCTACACCTGCTGTTAGCCAAGGTCAGTCTGTCTCTCAAGGGACATTCTTAGGCTACCAAGGTAACACAGGGGCTTCTAGAGGACAGCATTTGCACTTTGAATTACACAAAGGCCCATGGAACGGCTCAAAATCAAATGCAGTCGATCCAAGACCATACCTTCAATAATTTATAAATACAATACAAAAGACGCAGAGATTTTAGCTCTCTGCGTCTTTTTGTATGTCTCAATACTAAAAGGTGTTGCTTAGGTGTACTATTTTAAAGCCATCATTGCTAAGTTCATTGTAGTGTAAGGTGGGAGACTTCTGGGGGATTAGCGTGCCTTCTGCTTGAATAAGCATCTCGCAAGGCATGCGACGAGGAAGCTTACTTCGGTAGCATTGCTAGTAGACGCAGGAGCAAAAATGCATTCTAAGAAGGCATGAGGTGGCTCACCGCACGCCCCCCGGACAGCGAGCGCGTGAAACGGAGATCAACCTCTTACACCCTCTCAATAGAATTAACGAACTTTATATGACTCCACCAAGCAGTCTTCGAATTGGATGACGTGTGTATTCCGACATAAGTCGATAGTTCGGCCTTATGATCTCCGCTGTTAAAAAGGCGGAAACCGTTGCGCCAGGCATTCTTTTTTGATTAAGCACATCGATAACCTCTCCAATTGTTCCTGTTCCGATGCCATGACCAAAAAATTGTCCGTTTCCAAGATCGATTAAGTTTTCACCTTGCCATTGAGGCGTATTCGGGTGATGTTCTGGATTTTTAACATATCTTACATCTCCAGGCAACGAATCCCCAGATGGTACAGCGATAATCTGTAGATCCTCATCATGTTCCGTACTGTAGAGAAGCAACCCGTTAAACAATTGATCAAACATACCCGCTCCAATTGTTTCAAGAATCGCTTTGTACATCATGATCATTATAGCTGTTGTACATTCGAACCCGTACCTTTTTCCATTGATAAAAATATCTGAGATGGCGTCAGAAGGACGGACATCTGATCGAAGCAAAAAACCGCCATAAGCTGTTCTTCTCCAATATTGTGGATTGCAGCGTGAATTCACGAACGTTGCAAATCCTGCTCCGCTATCTCGCATACCGTTTGCAGCAGCTACAATATTTGTACGCATGACCACTTCAAATAAAAACTGATGTGGACTTGTGTAATAAAACGATTCTCTGGATTTTTGAAGCTTTTCGCCTACTTGTTTCTGTGTAGGTGTAAGCGATTTGAAACCAGAGATTTGAGCCGTTTCTACCGGATATCCATTAACAAAAATCATTTCTCTCCCCCCTGTCTGCACAGGATATTACATAGTATGGCGAGAAGAGAAAAGTGGTGTTTTTTTAAGCACCTCTTTTATGCACGAAATCAAAGGACATTCTCTGTTCATTCACGGGATTCTGTGTTCCTGACATGCGATCACGTTTCTCTTTTTTATAATGTCTGGTTTGTAGGTGATCCTGAAAACCTTCTCCTATAAGCTGAAAAGCATATATAGCGATACCGAACATAATGATTGGACCGAGTGCGATATAAGGATTGGCATGAATCTGAATATAATAATTCCCAACAAGACCTGACCACTCGTTTGACAATGATTTAGGTGGATCGGCCATCATCGGATTAAAATCAATATCTGTTCCTCCAAAGAACAACTTAAAGTAACCGAGGTGAGTAAAAATAATCAGTACTTGAACGCATTGCTGACACCATACAATGACAAGCTTGGGCAACATATGAGGAATAACATGTTTAGTGAAAACACGCCACCTACTAGCCCCTAATAGTCGTGCTCCTTCTATAAACTCTTCTTTTAATACAGATGCCATCATGTTCCCGATCATCGAACCGAGTAATGGCACTACGAGCAACGTTAAAATAATAACTTCCAGACCAATCCGTTCCGTAAACGTATAGAGAAAGAACTCTTCTCCTTCAGCACTCAACTGCTCACGTATTATGGGGCTTAAAATGAACACAGCGATAATCGTGAGTGGAATAAAATAAAAAGAACTAAGTAGCTGATCTAACCCTTTACGGATCTTCTCTGGTAAATAGAAAGCAAATGGAATCGCCACGATAAAACTAAACAGGACACGAAACACACCGATCGCAATAACTGCGAGTAGAGTGAATTTTGCTCCTTGCAATACTTTTTGGCTGATATCATAACCTAAGGGGTCTGTACCTAGTGGAAACATGAGAGATGGCTCAAAAGGTGCGCCTCCTATCAAGTTTTTGTCATCATCATAAAGCAGCTGAACTTGACGAACGTCACTATCATAAAACAATGCGAATCCAAAGCTAGAAAAGATGAATACGCTCAAGATGGTTAGACCGACCCAAAACTTACTGCTGCGAATCAAATCAGCTCACCTCTTCTCGATAACCGGATGATGGTCCATTCGAAAAGAGCATATAAAAGGAAAAAAGGAATAACGAGCAAAATTAAGCAAGCTGCTAACATCTCTGGTCTAAAATCACTGTACATATAATGGGTAATTCCATGGATATTAAAGATCACCTCCACAAGGAGAAGGTTTGAGATCATAAACCAAAGAACAGACTTTGAAAAGTGAAAGATTCCTTCACTTGTATTCCTCGTCACGTGGACGATAAGTACATATATTCTTCTCATGCCCTTCGCTAAACTCATTTCGACATATGATTTTCCAAGCTCCTCTTCTGAAAGAAGAATCATCATCTTATAAAAATAAACAAAAGGCAAAATCATTAAGCACACGATCGGTACTATATAAATTCTGTCCTCAGCCCCTAATGAAGCCACATTTGAGACGAGAATTCCTGTTTTTTTAAAAATAAGAACAATTGCCATCTGTACGAGTGCAAAAACAAGAAGATCTGGTAATGATTCTAAAAAAGTAAGAATGTTCTTCACTGCTCTTCTTATGAACATCGGCATTATTAACGTGCACCAAGTAAGGAGCTGTGCCATACAAAAGGCAATAGCTAATGCTCCAAAAAGAATGGTTAATGAATACAGATATGGCGACCAGATATCATCTAAAAACAATCTCTGCTTACCCTGGTTCATATAAGTCATCTCATTTAAATGAATCACATCAAATAGAACAACTTTGATTTTTTGAAAATACATGGATACGTTCTTGTTCATGATTAACTCTGGTAGTCCGCTGATCAATATGATTGAAATAATCGTTAAAAACAGCTGCATGAACAATTTTTTTATAATCCTCATAAAGCTCCCCCTTTTCTTTTTAGACGAAGCATTCATTGCTTTTTATTCACTTCCTTATTTTTGAAGGATAAAACGGCTAAAACAATCCATATTAAGGAAGAGAAAAACATATGGAATTGAGGACAGACTATGTGGAATAAGATCAGGATTGGAGTTCTATTAACGGCTTGTTTAAGCTTCTTCTTTCCCCTCACCACTGAAGCAAAAGAACCCCTAACCTATTTCCCAATCGTAAAAAAGGGGGAGGTTTTGGAGTGGGAGAAAGTAAACAAACTCCTTCCTAAAGGTGCTACTTTTAAAGTTGTGGATTTAGAGACAGGCTTTTATTTTCAAGTACAAAGAAGAGCGGGTAATAAGCATGCCGATGTACAGCCGTTGACTAGAGACGATACTGCTGTTCTAAAGCACCTCTATAACGACAAATGGAGCTGGAACCGCCGCGCTATACTAATTCCCGTAAATGGCAGGATGCTTGCTGGCAGCATGCACGGAATGCCTCACGGAGCAGGAGCATTAGAGAACGGATTTCCTGGCCATTTTTGCATACACTTTTTAGGTAGTTCAACACACCGTTCTCGCAATATAGATCCTTCCCATCAATTTATGATCTTAAAAGCTGGAGGACAACTTACGAAATACGCAGCTGGAGCAAGCGCAAAACAAGCCGTGTCTATGTTTTTAGTCGGTATGAAACAGCAAGACATCAAAATAGCCATGCCTGTCCTTAACAAGGCGCTGTTAAAAGATCCAACCATTACAAAGCTGTTCAAAGGGATCACGAGTATGCAGTATGATATTAGATCTCCAAGCACCAGGTATCCACCTGTTGTTCGAACGGAAATAAGAGCACGAGTAAAAAAATACGATGATAGCGGTTTACAAACGGATACCCTAACCTTTTTAATGGAACGAAAATCAATGACAGACAGCTGGAAAATCATAAAAATCAGATTCTAGAACCTAAAGAAGCTTTTTCTTTAGGTTTTTTTGTTTAGAGAGTTGTGAGGATCAAAGGGGTATAGCGCGATTAGACATTGTCGATACATGTCGACTCGCGGTTATATGATCAATCTCGCGGAATTAACGTAAAGACTCGCGGTAATAACACTAAAATTTCAGGGATTATAGGTGGGAAAAGAATCTTTAATACCCCACACCGTAAAAATAGCATTCACTTATCCCCTTCACGTTGATAAAACACGAATAAAAATATATTTTTTAAATAAATTGTTCGTATTTCAGTTGAAATCCACTTTAATAATTGTTATATTTACCAAGGGAAAAAACAATTCAAGAAAAACTACCAAGTATTTCAAGGGGGATTATTATGAATACCCATTATGATGTAATTGTTGTTGGCGCAGGTCCTGCAGGGATCTTTACGAGCTACGAACTAACGAGACAGCTTCCAGATGCAAAAATATTGTTAATAGATAAAGGACATGACATCTATGCACGTTCGTGTCCAATTTTAGAGAAGAAAGTTCAAAAATGTCCACCTGCAGCAGGTAGAAAAGAATTTGCGGGTTGTTTACCTGCTTGCTCGATCACAAACGGCTTTGGTGGAGCAGGAGCTTATTCGGATGGAAAGTTCAATATTACGAGCGAATTCGGAGGATGGATGACTGATTATCTTTCTGAAGAACAAGTGGTCGAACTTATTAAATATGTAGATGATATCAACTTAGAGCATGGTGCTACAGATTCGATCACGGATCCTCTCACCCCTGAAGTTAAAGATATTGAAAAGCGCGGTTATGCCGCTGGTTTAAAGCTGTTACGAGCTCAAGTTCGCCATCTTGGTACAGAACAAAACCTTGAAATACTAAAAAGCATATACGAATATTTAAAAACGCGCATCGAGATGAAATATAAAGCGGAGGTTGAAGATCTCATTACAGAACGAACGACTGAAGGATATGTAGCAAAAGGGATTCTTTTAAAAGACGGAACCTCTCTTACATCCGAGAAAGTTGTTATTGTTCCTGGGCGGGATGGGTCAACATGGCTAACTAAGATCCTTAAGAAACGCCGTATTAAAATGACAGCTAACCAAGTCGATATTGGCGTTCGCGTGGAAACGTCCAACTTGGTGATGGAAGAGATCAATAAGCACCTTTATGAAGGGAAATTTGTCTTTAATACATCTGTGGGCACAAAAGTAAGAACGTTCTGTTCTAACCCTTCTGGACATGTAGTCGTGGAGAACCACTCTGGCATCATGCTTGCGAACGGACACGCTTATAAAGATCCAAAGCTAGGCAGTGAGAACACAAACTTTGCACTGCTCGTATCACATCAGTTTGCTGAACCATTCGATCAGCCAACTGAGTACGCTCATGAAGTCTCTAAACTTGCCAACCAGCTGTCTATGGGTGGGCTAGTCGTTCAGAAATATGGAGATATCTTAAAAGGGCGTCGCTCTACAGATAAGCGTATAAAAGAAGGCTTCCTTCGTCCAACGTTAAAAGAAGCGGTTCCAGGTGACCTTGGGCTTGTGCTTCCATATAACACGATGAAAAGTTTGATTGAGATGACTGAGGCTTTGGATAAAGTAACACCAGGGATCGCATCTGAACACACATTGTTCTATGGTGTAGAAGCTAAGTTTTATTCTGCTCGTCCAAAACTCGATGACAAGTTTGAGTCAGAGATCAACGGACTCTATGTGGGTGGAGATGGTGCTGGGATTACGCGTGGTCTAGCCCAAGCAAGTGCATGTGGCGTTTGGATCGCTCAAAACGTTGCAGCGAAAATAAAAGAAAAAACACCAGCGTTGGTATAATTTAAATAAAAAATGCCTTAGGATTCTGATCCTAAGGCATTCGTTTTTGCTTAATTTGTAGAGAAGATAACGATTCTACCTCTTATTACAGCAATGATAAAACCTACAACTGATCCAATGATCGCTGGGATCAGCCACCCGATTCCATCTGCAAATAGAGGAATATATGAATAAATCTGTTCGATTGCACCAAGTTTAATTCCAAAAGCTTTCAATCCATCTGCTATTGAGACCAGAGCAGTTGCAACGATTCCACCGATATATACTTCTTTTCTTCCAGAGAACAAATCATGTAAGAAGGAAAGCAGAATCAAAACGATCGCAATCGGATAGATCGCTGTTAAAACAGGTACAGAAACAGAGATGAGTTGTGTTAATCCTAAGTTTGCAACACCTGCACTGAACACACTCATAATAAGTACAACCGTTTTATACGAAACATTTGGAAACATTTTTTTTGCAAACTCACCACATGCGGTGACAAGACCTACAGAAGTTGTTAAACAAGCTAGCGCGACAGCTAGTCCAAGTAGTACGTTTCCAAACGGACCAAATAGTTCTGCTACAACATTTGTAAGAATCTGACCGCCGTTATCCGTCTGCCCAAGTGCCTGACTTGTTGCTCCTAAATAGGCTAAGATCCCATAAACAGCGGCTAAACAAGTAGCTGCGATCAACCCCGCTTTAATAACCATCTTAGTCACTTGTTCTTTTTTCATTTCTGGCCGTTTCACTGCTGTGATGACTACGATACCAAACGCAAGTGCGCCAAGTGTATCCATCGTCAAATAACCATCCATAAATCCTTTAATTAGTGGATTACTAGCATAATCAGGAGATGCTGTTCCTAATTTTCCAACCGGTGTTATGACCGCTTTAACTAAAAGGGATACGATAATCAGCAATAATAATGGCGTTAAGATATTTCCGATTCGGTCTACCAGTTTTGATGGATTTAACGACAGCCAGTAGGTTACGGTAAAGAATACAACCGTAAACAAGAAAAGAGTTAAACCATTGTTCATGCTTTCTGGTAAGAAAGGAACAACAGCCATCTCATAAGAAACGGTTCCTGTTCTCGGAATTCCGAAGAATGGCCCGATAGCTAAATAAAGGATGGTCGCGAAAACAGAACCGAACAATGGATTCACTCGCTCTGTTAACGTCTGTAGTCCACCACCTGTTCGTGCTAGCGCGATTACCCCTAATAAAGGTAATCCAACACCTGTTATAAAAAAGCCAACCATGGATTGCCAGACCATCTCACCTGCTGACTGACCCAATGCTGGCGGAAAGATTAAATTTCCAGCTCCAAAAAACAAAGCAAATAACATCAAGCCCACCGAGAGCGTTCGCTTCTGCATATTTAATTTCCTCCTCCGTGGTCATCTATACAAATTAATTTTATTTTAGGTTTTATCGAATTTTGTCGAAATATTTTTTATCCATATGTATTTGTAACATGATATGAGATTGGAGTCAATATTCAGATATAATGAATTTTCTAACAAATGTTTTCGTAAAGAAAGGACTGAGACAACTCAGTCCTTATACAACATGATTTAACGGTTTGTTGGAAACACACGCTTAATCGTATCGTTAAACTCTTTTACGAAACCTGATACAGGATTTCCTTTGTTGATCTCGTCTGCATATCCGTTCATACGATCGATGAAATCAGGATTTGTTGATACAAATACATCATTGATGTCAGGATCTGTTTTTCGAACCGTATCCCCGATCTTCTTTTCTGTTTCTCTTGAAAGCTTCATGCTTTCTCCACCCTTAAGCTTTGCCGCTACATATGCGTTGTTCTCTGTAACGATAACAGTCGCATCTTCTACCTCTTTAAGGTCTGTTACTTTGTTAGCCGCTTTATCTGCTACGTCCATACGTGTGTTTTCATCGTATTGATTATTCATACCCATATCCATGTTGTTGTTCATGTTATTCATATTGCGATCAGCACGATTGTCGTAATTCACTTCCGTCATGTTGTTACGCGCTTCTTTTCCCATGTCCTTATCGTTGTTGTTCATTCCGCAAGCACCTAGGAAAGATGATAGCATTACGGCCATTGAAGTAACGAGAATAGTCTTTTTCATTAAATGACACTCCTTTAAAAATTTTTGACTGTCATCTAATAAAATTTGTTTGTTGAAGAGAAAATATACATAGCAATGATTTTTATTAAAAGCTGTTTTCGTAAGCTTTGTTGCTTTTGGAAGTGTTGATTTCCGTTCCAGGCTGCTCGCTTTCCACGGGGCAGACGCTGAGCCACATTCGTACGTTTCACTCTTAAGTGTCTCAGCTGCCCGCCTGTCCCGTAGGAGTCTCGCATCTTCCACTCCAATCAATATTCAAAGGTGACAAGGAGTTCAAAGCAACAATCTTTTAGAAAAGAACGTTGTTAAAAGACATAAAAAAAGCCTTCCAGTATTGGAAGACATTATTATTTAAACCATCCATTCGAATAGGATCCTTTGTTTTTTGGCTTAAAGATAAGCCACGCAACAATACAAAGGATAACGATTGTAAAGGCAAAAAGACCAACTTTATGAATCACTTCCATGACTAAAGCCCATCGACCTGCCAGCTGATAACCAATCACGATAAAAAACGAACACCAGAATAGAGCGCCACTATAAGCGTAAAGCGCAAATTGTCTCCAATTCAAAGAGTACATTCCAGCAAAGTAAGCAGTCAGATGTCTGATTCCTGGCATAAAATATCCAAAGAACAACGCTGATTTTCCATACTTTAAAAAGAAATTCTGTGTTTTATCTATTTTCTCTTCAGAAATTCCAAATTTCGGACCTAACTTTTTTAATAGAGGTTTACCACAGATGTTACCGAAATAATAGCTACCGGTTATACCTGTAATTGCTCCTAAAAATGCACTCAATACAGCTGGTAAAGCGGGAAGATCTCCAGCAAAAATGAAGTATCCTACCGTCGCTAAAAGGATCTCATCCGGAATAGGCAACCCGATAATCCCTAGTGCCAATAATAAAAAAATACCAAAGTAGCTATATTGATGAATGATATTAAATAGGTCAAATTCCATGACGTCACCAACTTCTTTTTTTACACCTTCTACCATTGTAACGATAAATGGGGTGATTTGGAAAGAGAAAAATACATTTAAGTATATAGCATGGTGATTTTTACTATGTATTTAGGTCGTGTGATTCTTACTCGTAGTAAGTATAAACGTTATATCATTCCATGCTAAGCATTCTTCAATCAATTGCTGCTTTCCTACCGTGATCTTTTCTTCCTCTATCTTTTTCCCACCTAATGAAATATATGCTTGTTTAGATGGATTATCTTTTAACACCCACACGATCATACTTTTCTTACCTATAGATAGGAGTTCTTCAGCGAATCTTTTTAGCATTCTTGTTCCATGCCCTTTTTGTTGCACGGCTTTTAACAAGTAAAAAGCATAGATCTCACTATCAAATGGATGGTGTGATCTGATTGAACCTCCAGATATAAATCCACAAAGTTGCTTTTGTTGATCTTCCAAAACGAGCACAATATGTGATTCTTGCATCAACCATTCTTTCCATCTCTGTTCTCTTTCCTTAACCGACATCTGTGATAGATAGTCATCCTCTACTATGCCTTTATAAGATTGCTGCCAGCTTTCCACGTGAACTTTCGCAATTTCTGCTGCATCTGTTAGGTTGGCCCGTCGGATGTTCATATCTTCTTCCTCCTCTCTTTAATTCGTTATCATACCCACCATTTACTTTGAGGTAATAGCGTTACCGGCAATTGAAAATTTACCTCGAACCAATTTTTCAACTGTGTGGCATGTACTAAATATTCGGAAGCAGCATGTGATACACCGATTAAACTCATTGAAGTCTGTGCAATATAGCATTTCATGTGTTCATACTTCTTTTTGCCGTATTCATTATCGATGTGACAGTGCACCTCACCAGTCAAATAGGCTTCTGCCCCCATCTTCTCCGCTTCTATCATCGTCTCTACTTTATCACCACATCCTGCTACAATCGCAATCTTCGTTATGTTTTTATGGATTACACCTTGCACATCTGCATAGGGAATATCAAATAATTCAGTTGATCCAACAATTAATTCTTCTGTAGAAGTAGGAGCTATCTGACAAAGAATCCCGCAAGCTCCGTTATCATCCTTCAATAGTTCTCCAACCACTTTTGCGCCCAATGCTTTTCCCCAAGCATCACTCGTGCTGATCTTGCGTGAATAATCGAGTGGTACATGAAGTGTAAACACCGATAAACGCTTTTTCTTCATCTGCTTTATAAAAAGAGGAGGTATCGGCATAAACCCTCTACCCCAATTGCCTTTTGGATCTCCGCATTCCATGACAATGGGGTGATGCATAAATAGTAGATCTCCAGGATTACTTTCAGAAATAAATCTTTCAAGTACTTCGTCTGTAGGAAAAACAGCTAGAAATATACGTTTGACCTCTTCATCACCTCTAAGCATGAGTCCGTTAAACAACTTCGTAAATTCAGGTTCAAACTCATGCCGCCAATTAAAATGTATGGGATCGTACACCATCGGAATAAATCTACTGAACGCTGGGTCTGTTCCAATTTTTCTATATGTAAAAAGTTCATCGATCGCGTGATCTATCCTCTTCAGTTCCACCATCTTGTTTTCGTCCTTTCTTGCGCGAGGTTTTTTCGATAGCCCATTTTCGTAAAGCATTTATTAAGCATTCAACAATTTTTTAAAATAAATTATCTCTGGATCTCCTTCGTCTAAGTTATTAACGAAACCACTCTTCTTAAAATGGTTCTTAATGAATACCTTTTTCATAGATTCATTAGATTCATTTGTCGAAGAGAATAGTTTGTTTGTGGGTGAGATCTTACTCATGTGCGTTAACAAACTACTCGCCAATCCCTTTCTTTGATGAGCCGGGTCAACCATGATGAGGGATATAAAACAGCAATCAAAGAAATGAGTGTGGTAGATAAGAAATGCAGCGACTTCTTCTTCTTCATACAGAATCAAACATCTTTCCTCTTTTATCGCCTGATGGATCTCTTCTTTTCTATGATCACTTCCTATCATTTTTTTATCTAGTTCTATAATTTTATGAAGATGGTGTTTCTTCGCATTCTGAATTTCCATATGTACCGTCCTTTTGTTTGTCATTATGTTTGGTTTTGCTACAATAAAGAAAAAAGTTGAGGTGTTCTATTTATGGCAATTGTAGATATTACGATCATTCCAATCGGTACTGAAACTCCAAGCGTTAGCGAATATGTAGCAGAAATACAAAAAGTTCTTCAGCAAAACAAAGATAAGGTAAATTACCAGCTTACTCCGATGAGTACATTGATCGAAGGAGAGCTTCCAGATCTCTTTGATGTTATTCAGCAACTTCACGAGGTTCCTTTTTCAAATGGCATTCAGCGCGTAGCCACAAACATTCGCATCGATGACCGCCGTGATAAAAAATCCACGATGACAGGTAAGCTGGAAGCTGTAGAAGCAAGGATGACTAAGGAGTAATTACTTACCTAGTTTTATTTTTCGTATGGCGCTCGTTCAGCATGCATTTCATGCCGATGAACGAGCTTTCAATCAACCACATTTACAAAAAAGCTTACTCTCATAGGGCTATCCGCCCCACTCAGAGTAAGCTTTTCTTTATTTATTCGCCCTTTGAAGTCTTTACTTCTGCTTTTTCCTTTGTTGCTACTGCATTAGGTTCTTTTTTAGCAAATTCGATGCGAAGATCGTCGATGCTGTTGCGAACATTCCCTTTGCCAGAGAAATTTTCTAGCAGTTCTTTAACATCAATGCCTGAAGATGCTTTTAAAGATTCTTGAAGGGATGACATTAAGTTTGTCGCATAACCTGTGATACGGTTTGCTCCACCATTCTCACTGCCGCCTGTATCCACGACTGTAATTTTATCGATGTTAGAAAGTGGTGCTGCCACTTGCTTCGCGTATTCAGGAAGCATCTTAATCATCATATCCATCATCGCAGCCTGACCGTATAACTCAAACGCTTCAGCGATCTTTTGTTTCGCTTCGGCTTCAGCAAGACCTTTCAGACGGATAACATCTGCTTCGGATTCCCCTTTTGCACGTTCCGCTTCTGCTCTTGAAAGTCCGTCTAAGCGCACTTTCTCAGCTTCGGCTTTTGCCATAGCTTCAACACGGTATTTATGAGCATCCGCTTCAGCCACTTGCTTACGCTTATCTGCTTCGGCTGACTGTTCAACCGCATAACGATCTGCGTCAGCTTTTTTCTTAACTTCTGAGTCGTACTGCTTTTCACGACGCAGGATCTCTTTTTCTTCAAGTTCGATCTGCTTTTGACGCTCGATGATTTTAATCTGCATTTGTTGTTCGGTTACTTGCTGTTTTGCGATCGCTTCTTCTAAGTGGTAAGCCTGGTCTGCACGGGCTTTGGCAACATCTTGTTCACGACGGAACTCAGCTACTTTCAACTGATTCATCTTTTCAGCTTCCGCTACTTCTGTCGCGCGGCCTAACTCAGACTGCTTCGCTTCTTTATCTGCTTCAGCACGTTTAATACGCGTTTCTTTTTCAGCTTCTGCCATCGCCATATCAGCATCACGCTTAATCTGTGCGATTCGAGGCTTACCAAGAGAATCAAGGTATCCGTTCTTATCACGTAGATCTTTGATCGTAAACGATACGATGATCAATCCCATTTTAGCTAGATCTTGAGAAGCTACACGTTGCACTTCCTGTGAAAATTTTTCACGATTCTTATAGATCTCTTCTACCGTCATAGATCCTAAAATGGAACGTAAATGTCCTTCAAGAACTTCACGTGCTTCATTCTCACGATCTTCTTTCAACTTACCTAGGAATTGTTCAGCTGCAGTCGCGATCTCACCGATTGAGCTTCCTACTTTGATGATTGCTGTTCCGTCAGCCATAACTGGAACACCTTGCTCTGTATATACCTCTGGTGTTTGCACGTCTAACTTACTCGTTAACAAACTAAGTGGCTTTGCTTGTTGGAAAACAGGAAGTACAAACGTACCGCCTCCACGAACGATCTTGATACGATTTCCCGCTTCATCAATATTTACGTTCTTGCTTCCTAAGAAGCTTCCTGTAACGATTAATGCTTCATCTGGGCTCGCCGTTCTATACTTTGTGATAAAAACACTAATAAGAGCAACGACTAAGAAAACGGCAACCCCTATCACAATAAATAATGGTGAAAAACTCATAATAACCCCTCCAGATTAATGAATATATGTTTGTTCCACTTGCTCATAACGCATGACGGATACGACACCTTTTTGGATATCAATGATCAACACTTTTTCTCCTTGAGAGATTGGTTTGTTATCCATGCTAATCGCTGATTTTGAAATCCTTCCGCTGATTCCTTCAATTAAGATCTCCCCAAACCCATCTGTCGGAACCGAAGTAAGTACGGTGCCCACTCTCCCTTTAAGATCTTCATCTCGATAAGCTAAAGATTCTTCTGAAGACCGGATCGGCATCAAGACGAAAACGTTTAATAGAGTAACGAGCAACAACGAAAGTAAACCACTGAACACCATGATGAACCAACTGTTTATACCCGTCATGATCTCTAATAAATAGCCCGAAGCCGTCCCGATTGTAAAAAAGGATAAGATGAGCGATGGATGCAAAAAGTCTACAGCTGCATCAAGCATGTCACCAAATAAGATGTATACGAAAGTAATGCATCCAAAAACAATAAAACTTCCTAAATAGATCGTAGACAACGGATATCCGAATAGTTCCATAGTCTTCTCTCCTGTCTTCATATACTTTTACTTCAAAATAAGAATTGACCACGTCCTTTTTGTCGAATTTGATATAACCTTAACAAAGTGAAACAAAAAAGATTGTAAAATTTTGTCGACAACGATTAATTTCCAATATTGGTTTTATATAGATATTTACGAGCGTTTCAGAAAAAAGTTTCAGTTAGTTAACAATATTTTGTATAATTTTGTTAAAAGGAGTGAAATCCAATGTATGCAGAAAAATTGTGGCAGTATTTAAACAACAAAGCTAATAAAGAAGATGCAGAGCCAATGAAAAAGTATATGCGTGATCAGTTCGAATTTTTCGGGATTCGTTCTCCCATTTTGAAACAAAGCATGAAGGAATTCTTAAAAGAAAATGGATTGCCTTCAAAAGAAGAATTATCGTCATTTATCAACGAAGCTTGGTCTAGACCGGAACGAGAGATGCAGTATGCGACGTTTACAATAGTGGATAAATTAAAGAAGCAGATGACAAAAGAGGATATTGAATGGATCGAGTATACCATCGTGAATAAAAGCTGGTGGGATACGGTTGATTATATTGCTAAACAAATCGCGGGTTATTATTTGATGAAGTTTCCAGAAGAGATCGAACATGTTACGGAACGTTGGATTCAATCCAAGAATATCTGGCTAATGCGATCGGCAATTCTGTTTCAACTCGGATATAAAGACAAGACCGATAAAGAACTTCTTGCACAGATCATTAAAGATACAAAGTACGATCAAGATTTCTTTATACGAAAAGGAATTGGATGGGCATTAAGAGAGTATGCATACACGGATCCTGATTGGGTGTGGGAGTTCGTTCATTCAGAGGAGTTAAGTCCGCTCTCCTATAAAGAGGCGATTAAAAATATTAAAAAGACAAAGCAGCCGCATTAAATACGGCTGTTTCTTTTATTTCTCTTGTTCTCTGACAACATAACGAATCGCATTTCTAAAAGAGACAAAAGAGAGTTGATTGGTATGCACACCAAGAGCAACCATATCTTTGACCATTTCCTTAGGAAATCCGCAATACAATACATCGGCTCCCATTAATTTTATCGCATCTGTTAGGTTTTGAATCTCGATACCAAGCTCAGAATCTGTAATGGTCGTTACACCTGAAAAGTCTAAGATTACGTAATCGGCTCCATTGTTTAGACATTCTTTCAATAGTTTTGCAGTCAACGTTTCAAGTCTTTCTAGTGTAAGTTCACCAATCAGCGGAACTAAAAGCGTATGTTCTGCAACGGTTTGAAGGATAGGCGTTGCTAGCTCATTCAGAATTTCTTTTGTTCTTTCTCTTTCCTGTTCGCGCTCTGTTATGTCTTTCCACGTTATTAGATAGCCTCTTTTCTGATTTTCAACAAGCAGCTCCGTTACAATTAATCTTGCAACACATCTATCAAAAAGAACAATTTGTCTATCAATAGGAAACTGACCTTCAGTCAACGCCTCTTCTTTGATAATGTTTGTATGAAGACTTTTAATAGGCTGACCGATCATGTCTTCCGGAGAACCAATATTTATAAATTCACTCATCATTTGAAGTAAATTCTTACTGCTATTATTCATCCAACAGATGTGAAATTTTTCATCTATAAAAAAGATATTTTCTTCTAAGCAATTCAGTGTGTCCTTGATCGGACGCTCTAACACATAAGTCATGAGAAGTGCTCCTCTTTGTAAAGTCCTGTTCTCATCATATCGGAATTTTCACTATTACACTATTAAAATGACTAGAGTCCCCCCAGATATGTAAGCGCTATCTAAATCTTTACAAAAAACCCTGTTGTATGATGCTTCAACTCCATGTAAAATGTCCATATCAAACAAACATATGTATTTTCCATATAAACAAAGGGGCGGATATTAAATGGTTACTCACGTTTCAGTAGGACTTTTGGGATTAGGAACGGTCGGCAGTGGTGTTGTTAGAATGATTGAAGGAAATCGAGAAGAATTGCAGCACCGAGTGGGATGCCCTGTTTTTATCGAGAAAATACTCGTACAGAATGTCGAGAAAGAACGTCTTGTCTCCATTAACAATGAATGGTTAACGCAGCATCCCGAAGATGTTATTCAAAATCCAAATATACAGGTTGTTATAGAAGTGATGGGCGGTATTGAATTAGCACGAGAATATATCACACTTGCTCTTCAAAATAAAAAGCATGTGATCACAGCAAACAAAGATCTGATGGCCCTATACGGTGCAGAACTCTTACAAGTGGCACATGAAAATGAATGTGATCTCTTTTATGAAGCAAGTGTTGCAGGAGGCATTCCTATCATTCGATCACTTGTAGATGGGTTAGCTTCAGACAAAATTACGAAGATGATGGGAATCGTAAACGGAACAACAAACTACATTCTTACAAAAATGGATAAACAACAGCGCAACTATGAGGAAGTATTAAAAGAAGCTCAAGATCTTGGATACGCAGAAGCGGACCCCACATCAGATGTAGAGGGAATCGATGCAGCGAGGAAGATGGCCATTCTCTCAACCCTCGGATTTTCCATGCACATCCACTTAGATGACGTAACTGTGTCAGGTATATCCAAGGTTACACAAGAGGATCTTGAATACGCGCGTCAGTTCGGTTATACGCTGAAATTGATCGGAAACGCAAAGAAGGATAACGGAAAAGTAGAGATTAGTGTTGAGCCTACTCTCCTCCCAGACTCACATCCATTAGCAAGTGTTCACAATGAATACAATGCAGTCTATGTATACGGTGAGTCTGTGGGAGAAACGATGTTCTTTGGACCAGGAGCAGGACAGTTACCGACTGCTACGTCCGTTGTTTCAGATTTAGTTGCTGTTGTTAAAAACATGCGACTTGGAGTGAACGGGAAAAGCGTAGTTGCTCCCCAGTTTGATAAACAATTAAAACAACCGAACGAGATCGACGGAAAATTCTTTTACCGGTTGTACGTGAAAGATGAGGCAGGTGCTTTCTCTTCAATCACTTCTCTGTTTGCATTGCATGACATCTCACTTGAAAAATTAATTCAAAGCCCTGTAGATCATAAAGGAGTTGCAGAAATTGTAATCGTAACCCACGGAACGAACAAACAGCAAGACAATCACGTCTACAACCTGCTTCGGGACTCTGAAGTCGTACAAGAAATCAAAAGTCACTATCGTGTGGAGGGAGCTTAATATGCTTTGGAAAGGACTTTTACAACAATATAAAGAATATCTGCCTGTCACTGAGTCTACTCCCCTTCTTTCCTTGAACGAAGGGCATACTCCACTTATTCCACTTACACATCTTTCAAAGGAATGGGGCATCAACCTCTATGCAAAGTACGAAGGAGCGAATCCTACAGGCTCTTTTAAAGACAGAGGGATGGTCATGGCTGTGGCTAAAGCAAAAGAAGAAGGCAGTAGAGCCATCATCTGTGCTTCTACTGGAAATACCTCTGCCGCAGCTGCCGCGTACGGCGCAAGAGCTTGCCTTCGATGTATCGTTGTTATTCCTGATGGTAAGATCGCTCAAGGAAAACTGGCTCAAGCAAAAATGTATGGAGCAGAGATCTTTGCCATAGAAGGAAATTTTGATGAAGCACTTCAGATGGTACAGAAAATGAGTGAAGAAGAAGACTTCACTCTCGTTAACTCTGTAAATCCATATCGTCTGGAAGGACAGAAAACAGCGGCTTTCGAATTAGTTGATGCGCTTGAAGGAGCACCTGACATTTTAGCTATACCAGTCGGAAATGCCGGTAACATCAGTGCTTATTGGAAAGGGTTCAAAGAGTATGATGCCGTTAAATCCTCCGGTCTCCCTCGCATTCATGGATTTCAAGCTGCAGGTGCAGCTCCAATCGTAAATGGATCTGTTGTGAAGAATCCTGAAACGATTGCAACGGCCATTCGAATCGGGAATCCTGCCAGCTGGAAGTTAGCTTCATCTGCATTAGAAGAATCAGGTGGAGTCATTGATTCTGTCACAGATGAAGAAATCTTAGAAGCGTATCAGATGCTCGCTTCCAAAGAAGGTGTTTTTGCTGAACCTGCTTCATGCAGTACAATTGCTGGATTGTATAAACAACATAAACAAGGAGTACTTCCAAACGGCGCTTCCGTTGTGGCCATCCTAACAGGTAATGGTCTTAAAGATCCTGATATCGCACTAAAAACAGTGAAACAAGAACCAATCGTGATTCCGAATGATTTTGATCTATTACGTCAACAGCTAAAAGGATGTGTTGTTTAAATGAAAGCAGAACCTTTTTCCATCCATGTTCCAGCAAGTACAGCCAATCTTGGCCCAGGCTTTGATTCTGTCGGCCTTGCTCTAAATAGATACTTAACCGTTCACGTTCAGCCGTTCGCTCCACGAAAAACAACATTTCACGGAGAAGAGCTTCAGGCATTCAATAAAGATGAAAACAACTTAATCATGCAGGCTGCACATTTCACGGCAGATTCATTTCAAAAAAAACTGCCTCCGTGTCAGTTAGATGTGGTTAGTACCTTTCCAACATCAAAAGGAATGGGAAGTTCTGCATCAGCAATCGTTGCAGGCATTGAACTGGCAAACATCCTTTTAGACCTTGAACTTTCTAGAGAATCCAAATCACTTCTTGCAAGTTCACTAGAAGAACATCCTGATAATGTGATTCCTGCCATCTTTGGAGGACTCACAATCAGTTTTTACAATGGACAAGTGGTCGAAACGGTCCATGTTCCTGATGTGGCAGTTGAGATGATCGTCGCCATTCCAGATGGAGTTCTTCATACAAAACAATCAAGAGGTTCCCTGCCAAATCTTCTTCCGTTCAACAAAGCGGTTGAAGGCAGTGCGATTAGCAATGTTCTTGTAGCCGCTTTAATGAAGAATGATTGGAAGAAAGCAGCGGATATGATGAATCGCGATCTTTTTCACGAGCCGTTTCGTTCAAAATGGGTACCTCTATATACTGAACTCAAAGAAAAAGCGATCGAGCTCGGTGCTTATGGTGCTGCTATAAGCGGTTCTGGACCGTCCATCGTCTGCTTCACTCCTCACCAAAAAGCTGCTGGTATCACAGAACAACTTTCTACGTTGTTTCCTCAGTACCACTTTGAGACGGTCTTTCCTGATCGTAGAGGAGTAGTTGTTGAAAAATGTTTGTCTGCCGCTTTATGATCCTTGATTCTATAGACTTGAAAAAGAAAAGAATGGTAAACGTAAAAAAGGATTAAGCACCGAAAATGCTCAATCCTTTTTTTCTTATTTATGCACAATCTTAAATTGGTCTCTAAGTAACGTCCAGTTTTCAGGGAACGGTTCTCCAAGTACCCAATAAGCAAGACCTCTTAATTTATACTTTTTCACGAGTTGGTTTTTCGCTTCTGCACTTTGTTCGTTCTCAAACCAGACAACATGCTCTTTGCCGTTATCATCTTTGTAATTAAAAAACGGTGCTTGGGACTCGTTATCGTATTTTACAGTTGCATCTTCTTTTAATGCCAAGTCATGGGCTTCTGCTGGAGCCACGCGTTTGGCGAATTTATTACCTTTTTTATAAGGAAGTGTCCAATCATATCCGTATAACGGTGCACCCATCACAATTTTTTCTGGCGGAATAACAGATGTTGCATACTTAACCACTTTTTCTACTTGAGGAACTGGAGCAACAGCCATTGGAGGTCCACCAGACCATCCCCACTCATAAGTCATGAGTACAACAAAGTCTGCTAGTTCTCCATGTCGTTTATAGTCATGCGCTCCATGCCATGGTCCTTTTTGTTCATCACTTGTTTTTGGTGCTAATGCTGTTGAAACTTTAAATCCTTCTTTTTGAACTTGTGGGATGATCGTTTCTAAAAAGCCGTTATACAGCTCTCGATCTTTCTCTCTGATATGTTCGAAATCGATATTAAGGGCTTTATATCCTTTTTGCTTCATCGTACTAATAACACTTCCGATCAGTGTTTTTGAAGCTGTTTTATCTGTGAAGATGTTATGAGCGATCTCTGGTGAAAAGTTTCCATCGATAAAGTTTGTTAAAACCATCATCGGCATGGCTTTAGATTTCTTCACTTCTTGAAGCGCTGCATAATCTTTGATCGGCTTCAGGGATCCGTCTTTATTGACTTGATAACTAAAAAACGCTACGTATGTTAAATCGTTTACTGATTCTTGAACATCTCTTATGGACTGTTTCGCCTCGATCGGCTCTAAAAACCCTAGCGTTTCAATCTTGGTTTTGCCATGATTCGTTTCAGCTTTAGAGATGTCCACCTGTTTTTTCTGTGGTGAGTTAATCTGTTCTAACCTTGGGCTATTTCGCGTTTCGTTACTCATGTTCTTTGGCGCAGCTTCGCTTTCTTTCATGTTGTTAGAGTTGCCGCATCCGCTAAGTACAATCGTAAACGCCGCTAAAAAAGCGACTATCTTTTTCATAAACAAACCTCCTTCATTTTCGTTATTTTTCCATGAAGAGGTTTGTCCTATTCTCTTTTTTAGAAATAGATAGCTCGTACATTCATTATTATTAGTTTTGTAAGTTTCAAAATAGGTATGAGGAGATCTTATTTTGACCTGTCATTAAAGTGGCATCATTGACAAGTAGATTGTAGTGTAAGGTGTGAGACTCCTGGGGGATCAGTGTGACAGGTGAGACACCTAAGGGTGCAAAGCGCCGAGGTGGCTCACCGCACGCCCCCCGGAAAGCGAAACACCTGAAACGGAGATCGACTACTTACATTAGCAACTATGAACTAACAGCTCAAAAAAAAGACTCCATCAGTGTGGAGTCTTTATACCTTTATATCGCCCAGTTTCCTTTAACAAATAACGGAATACGTTTGCCATCTTCATATTCAGCTTCAATTTCAAGATCTGCAGACCCGATCATAAAATCCGTATGACCGCGGCTAAAGTTGATCTCTTTCTCTTCCATCTGTTCGGGTGAAAGATTTCCTGCATCCTTTACTGACATCGTAATCGATGTTCCGATCGCTAGATGGCACGAAGCATTTTCATCATACAACGTGTTATTAAAAGTGATGCCTGAGTTTGAGATCGGCGAATCGTGAGGAACTAATGCAACTTCACCTAAATATCCCATTCCATCATCGATGCTTAGTAGTTGTTTCAACGTATCGTACCCTTCCTCGGCTGTGAAATCAACCACTTTTCCATCTTTGAACGTTAAACTAAAGTTATCAATGATGTTACCCATCGCTGAAAGTGGCTTTGAACTTGAAACTTTACCGTTCACACCATATTTTCTTGGTGTTGTGAATACTTCTTCTGTTGGCAAGTTCGGGATATAATACGTTCCGAACGTAGAATGATGACCTCCACCAATCCACGTGTGATCCGGATGAAGGTCTATGCTTAGATCAGTACCCTCAGATTTATAATGAAGCGTTTTGAACTTCTGTTCGTTTAAGTAGTTCACTTTCTCTGTCAAAGTCTTTACATGTTCGTCCCATGCTGCTACAGGGTCGTTCTGATCAACGCGAACGGTTTTGAAGATCGCTTCCCATAATGCTTCTACCGCTTCTTCATCATTTTTGTCTGGGAATACGCTCTTAGCCCAGCCAACCGTTGGTGCACCTGCGATCGCCCAGTGCATATCTCCTCTTAATTGACCTGCTGAGAAGGCTTGTAGTTTCTCACCCCTGTTTTTTTGAACGAACATCATCCTTTCAGAAGGAACCCCTTTATAAGCGTTTGGATCATTGCCTGTAATCATTAAGAAACAATCATGATTTTCCACAAGGCTATTGTATTTATCAATCTCCCAAGACGGCAGATCATTTTGAAGAACCTCTTCTGCTGCAAGCGTTAGGTGAATACGGCTAGTTTGGGTATCGCTCCAATCCACCATCACTCGTTTACAACCGTTCTCATAGGCATGCTTCGTTACCTTCCGAGTAAATTCTGCTGTTTCTATCGGCGAACTGATAAGCAACCTTTGTCCTTCTTTTAAACTTAATCCAACCTTTATCACTAATTCAGCGTATTGATCCAACTTCTCTTCAAACGACTTCATACTTTCCCCTCCGATTGGTAAATACATAAAAACGACTGATAAGTTTATATTATTTACAATTATATAAAAAAACGAATATTATGACTACTGTTTTCTTTCGAGCTCTTATTTGATCACCATATTGAAATGTAATTAAAAAATCATAAAAAGAAAAGATCACATTACGTTCTGTGATCTTGAATGACTATTTTCATTTTTATTGAGACTAAATCCGATTTGAGTAAGTGCGCTCTCTACATTATTTGTGATCAAGATACCTTTAAAGTCAACGTCGACATGAAGAGTTGTTAATGCAAGATCTGGTCTGAATCCAGTAAGAATGGGAGTGACTCCTATTAACCTTAGCAACTTCACGATGTTTAACAAATATTCGCTAACAGAGTTATTGATTCTGCTCACTCCAGAAAGATCGATTATCATGTGTTCCAGTTCTAAATACATGCTGCTCTCCAGTGTGCTTTGAATGATGAGCTCTGCTCGATATTCATTAATATGGCCAATAATTGGGAGAATCGCAACGCCTTTTGTTAAAGGAACGATTGGTACTGAAATTTCTTTGATCTCTTTATTCGCCTTATCAAGCTCTAATACGTAAGTCAACAACGAAGACATCGTCTGAAAAAGCTCGACATGCTGATCTGTAAATTCGAACCGATCTGTATCCAGCCCACAGATAGTTCCGTAATTTTCACCATCTTCATAATAGATCGGGATCGCAATAAAGCTACCCCCACCAAGATTTGCAGTTACATTTAGATCTTTCGTCCGTTCATTTTGCGTAATATCTTCTATAAGAAGAATGTCATTTCCCTTTTCTACACTCACTTTACAGAACGTTTCTTGAAAAGGCATTGTTGTACCTTCTTGAATCAATACCGTATTTTTATTGACTGCTTTTTTGATTTCATTTACTTGTTTGTCATTCTTGGCGATAAACAACGTATTAATGTTGATAAGTTTGCTCATAAAATGAAGAATGTTTGCCGTGGCTTCTTCAAAGTTTTTAACTGATTTATTTTTAAGTGCTGAATTTAGATGAATAGACAAAGTAAATGACCAACCTTTCATTTCTAAAAATCTTTCTGCCACAATTCTTTGATGGTCCACCCCTTTAATTACCCTAAGAAAGAGGAAATAAACATTTAAAGTAAAACATTTATTAACGTTGATTAAAAGAAAGCTTTGAACTCGGGATAAAAAGATCAAAAACAGCTCTTCTATGAGGGCTGTTTTTTTCCATGTCTAAAGAACTATATAAAAACAATTGACCTATACCATTTTTCTCTATTATTTTTACATGAAAAGTGTTTGAAAATAGTTCTTTAAATAGTAAATACTCCCTATTCTAAATCTGAAACACGGGAGTTATATCCTATTCTAGTGGTTGAAGTATCGTGGTAACATTTTGAATACGCGGAATTATCCGACAATATATGTCGGTTTTCGGAAACTACTATGATTTAGGGGGAATCTTGGTGAAAAAAGGGAAATGGGTATCTGCTGCACTCGCTACGATGTTAAGTTGTTCTGCTTTTTCAAGTGTTAGCGCGGCACCTGCAAACGTATCATCTGATGTAGCAACACAACAACAAGACGATCATAAAGGTCATAAACATGGTGGCGGTCCTTTTGATTTAGGAATCGCTAATGATGAGAAGTTGATCGAAATGTTGAAGAAAAAGGGCGAAATCAGTAAAAACGCATCTGAAGCAGATGCACAGAAAAAATTACAGCAATACTTGCACAAAAAACAAGAGAACGCTTCAAAATTCTCTGAAGGTGCATTAGAAGACGAACATAGTGAAAAGCGTAAAGAAATTAGAAGTAAGCACAAAAAAGAAGGACTTAAAAAAGACGGTAGAAAAGAAGATAAGATTAAGAACGTGAAAGAAGAAAAGTGGAAAGGACAAAAGCGCGTGGATAACGTTCTTGTTCTTTTAGTAGAGTTTCCAGACTACCCTGCTTCGAACATAACAAAAGAAGAAACAGACATGTTCTATGATGAATATACAAAGAAACACTATGAGGACTTAGTATTTGGAAACAAAGGATATGAAGGGCCGAATGGAGAAAAATTGATCTCCATGAAGCAATATTATGAACAGCAATCTGGTGGAAGTTATTCTGTAACAGGTAGTGTTGGAGGATGGTATAAAGCGAAACATCCAGCTGCTTATTATGGAGGTAACGTCCCTACTCCAGACGGTAATGACAAAGACGCTCGTTCTCTCGTAAAAGAAGCACTAGAAGCGGCGGCAAAAGATCCTAACATTAATCTAGGAGACTATGACCAAGAAGATCGCTACGATCTAGATGAAGATGGCAATACACGTGAAGCAGATGGTTTAGTAGACCACCTTATGATCGTTCACTCAAGCGTTGGTGAGGAAGCTGGCGGAGGTGCACTTGCTGGTGACGCGATCTGGAGCCACCGTTGGAACCTTGGCTCACCTTTCCCAATCGCAGGCTCAGAGTCTGAAGTTGATTATTGGAACGGCATGATGGGAGCTTACGATTATACGGTCCAACCTGCTGATGGAGCAGCTGGCGTATTCGCACATGAATATGGCCATGATCTTGAACTTCCAGATGAGTACGATACACAATATTCTGGTGAAGGTGAGCCTGTTGCATACTGGTCGATCATGTCTAGCGGAAGCTGGGCTGGTAAAGTTCCTGGTACAGAGCCAACTGGATTCAGTGCTTGGTCTAAAGAGTTCTTACAATCGTATATCGGTGGTAACTGGTTAAGTGGAGAAACGTTCGTTTACGAAGAAATCGATCGTAAAGGAATCGACGTTCTTCTCGATCAGGCTAACACGAAAGGCACGAACAACGATGCCGTTCGCGTTGATCTTCCACAAAAAGAAACAGTCGTTAACAAGCCGTATAGCGGTGAATATCAATATTTCAGTGGTAGTGGAGATGACTTAGATAACTCATTGGTTACATCTCTTGATCTCTCAAAAGCTTCAACCGCTACACTAAACTTCAAAACGTGGTATGACATTGAAACAGATTGGGATTATGCTTCTATTAAAGTGAAAGAAGAAGGAGCAGCGGATTGGGTTACTGTTAAAGGAAACCTGACTACGGACGCGAATCCAAACGGGCAAAACCCTGGCCATGGGATTACAGGAAGCACGAATGGTGAATGGGTGAACGGAGCATTTAATCTATCTGCTTATGCTGGTAAAAAGATCGACCTAAAATTCAACTATTGGACGGATGTCGCTGCAACAATGCCTGGATTCTTTGTAGATGACATTTCTGTAAACGTTGATGGAACTGAAGTATTGTTTGATGATGCTGAAGGAACATCTACATTTAAGCAAGAAGGCTTCACAAAGAACCAAGGTAAATTCTATTCTGATCACTACTACTTATTAGAATGGAGAAATCACCAAGGTGTTGATAAAGGTCTTGCTCACATCGCACGTGGTAAAAGCTTAATGTCTTATGATGGCGGACTTCTTGTATGGTACGTGGATAACAGCTATTCAGAAAACTGGACAGGCATCCACCCTGGAGATGGATTCTTAGGCGTAGTCGATGCAAACCAAGAAACGCTGAAATGGAGTGATGGAAAAGTGGCTTCAACTCGCTACTTGATCCATGATGCTGCGTTTAACACAGATAAAGGGAAGCCAATGTTCCTAGATTACAAAGAAATCAATGGAACATCGCTTACGGATAACGCGATCCATCCGAACTCCGTATTCAACGATAAAGAGGACTTCTCAAATCCTGGTCTTCTAGACGCTGGACGCAACGTTCCACAATACGGTCTAAAGTTCTCTGTTGAAGGCAAGAGTAAAGATAATTCTGTAGCGAAGATCAAGATCTCTCGCAAGAAATAAACATTTGTTATAAAACCCAACTGTATACTTGCAGTTGGGTTTTATTTTCCTAGGGTAAACTGTTAATAAGGAGGGTATGAGATGCCAAAGTTTGTACGCGTATTTTTAACGGTTTTTACATTGATGTTCCTTGTGAGCTGCAGCACTCAAGAACACGATAATCATTCTGGGAAAAAGGGAGAATCCGAAGAAAAGGCAGAATCCGACACAAAAGATACCTCTAACTTGAATACTGCAAAGGAGAACGAGGTGACAACCATGATTGCGAATGATGAAAAAATTATACAGATGCTTAAAGAGAAAGGCGAAATACCTGAGGATGCCACAACAGAAGAAATTAACAAGGCCCTACAAAAATATTTACAACAAAAGAACCCTAGCAATCTAGGGGATGAAAAAGCAAAAAAGAAATACATCGAGGAATTGAAGCAAAAGATTCAAAAAGAAAGTAAGGCTTCTGAATGATTGTAGTCATCCAAAGCAAATAAGAGATTGTTTACTTATTAATTTACTCGTTTAAATCTTTTAATTGGATGTTCTCTAAAAGATTATTGCTATTAAGTCTTTTTATTTCCTTCTTTGACTTTTGATTGTAGTGTAAGGTGCGAGACTCCTGCGGGACAAGTGGGCAGGTGAGACACTTATACGTGGAACGTACGAATGTGGCTCACCGCCTGCCCCGCGGAAAGCGAGCATCTGTAACGGAAATCAAATACTTTCAAAGTACCCACATTCTATAGAAAAAAAAGATGGTTTAAAGTGTCTATACTTACAGCACTTTAAAACCATCTTTTTTTATTGCTTAGCTTCGTTTATACGGCCACCAGTTTGCTTCTCCAAAGTTTTTAACAAGAACCGGGATGAGTAATGGTAATACGACAAATGCGTATAGAAGCAACCCTACTAAGATGATGGACGCGATCTGCAATAGGGAAAGCATTCCCGAAGGCATCATCGCAGCAAACGTTCCACCTAATATGATAACGGCCGAAATGATAACCGTCCCCATTTTTTTCATAGCAAGAAGCATCGCATCTGCAACTGTAAGATCTTTGTACTCATTAAATCGGTCCATTAAGAAGATGCTGTAATCAACGCCTAACGCGACGAGGATTACGAATCCAAAAAACGGAACAGCCCAGCTGATTCCTGTGTAGCCTAATAGATTTACATAGATGAATTCATTGATCCCCATTGACGTGTAGTACGTTAAAATGAGTGAACCGATTAAGTAAACTGGCATGATCAGAGAACGGAACAAAAATACAAGAATAATTGAGATTCCTACTAACATGAGTAGAACAGTTCTTGAAAAATCATTACTAGAAACCGTCTGCAAGTCAGCATTTGAACTCGTGATTCCCCCAACGGCCACTTTCGCGTTCTCTAACTCCGTTCCTTTCGTTACTCGATTGATCGCATCTTTTATCTCGTCTACTTCATCAATAGACTCGTTTGAATAAGGATTGATCCCAAACACAACATCCATCGTCATCGTTTTACGATCTTTTGATAGATACGCATCCAGTGCCTGTTCAAAATCCTTACTTTGAAGGACTTCTTCCGGCATATAAAAAGCACTTTTATCCTTTGTTTCGGCTAGGTTGTTCAAATAATTTTGAGCAGAACCGAGACCATCAGACACTTGATTCAAACCATCAGCACTCTGATCCAGACCAGACGTTAACTGACTGAACTGACCACCAAGATCTTCAAATCCTTTTAACAGTTCCTGTTGGCCATTATTGATACCGTTTAAGCCGTTTGTTAGCTTAGGTACATTATCAACGATCTGACCTTGGCCGTCAGCAAGTTGACCTAGACCTGACTGAAGTTGATCTGTTCCATCGATCACTTGCTGAAGCCCGCCGATTATACCTTGTTGGTAGCCGTTTATCTCTTTGAATTTACCATTGGCTTGTTGAACACCTGATGAAACTTGATTCAATCCACCGTTTAATTGGTCTAGTTGACCTTTGATAACAGGCAGTTGGTTTTGAGTAGCTTTCACTGTGTTCTTGATCTTCTGATACTCAGCATCGTCATCTGCAATCTCATAACGATTTTCCAACGCTTGAAAGTCTTGATCTGTAATTGATGCTAAAGCGGTATTTAAGCTTCCTAATCCTTGCCCTAGTTTTACGTAGTTTGATTGGATCGTTGATAGATTAAATCCCGCTTGTTCATAACCCTGCTGAATCTTTTGATAACCAGAAAGCAGCTCTTGTTGTTTAGCTTTTATCTGTTGCAATCCCTTTTGTGCATCAGCTGCTCCCATCGTTCCTTTTCGAATTCCATCTTCTATTTTCACCAAATTCTTTTGAATCTCGGTCAAACCAGATTGAGTAGCACTCGTACCGTCGATAAGCTGCTGAATACCATCAGTCGCACTAGTCAGCTGAGGCTCAGATTTTGATAACTCTCCACTCGCTTCCATTAACCCACTGCTGATTTTATTGATCCCTTCTTTTCCATCGCCAAGGCCATCGCCTAAGTTTTCTGCCTGCTTATAGACAAAGAAATCTTCAACCGGTTCCCCTGTAGGTCTGGAAACAGATCTTACTGCATCAACATGGTTAACTTTTTCAAGTTCTTGGCTAATCTTTTCAGCAAGCTCCATATATGAAGTCGAGTCCATCTGTTCATCATTTTTTATAACGATGTTTGTTGGCATCGACTCTCCCGCTCCAAAGCTTTTTTCAATCACATTAAACGCTTGGATCGAAGAAACATCTCCCGAGATTTCTTCTAATGAGTTGAATGATAGTTTGCCATCATACGTTACAAGAAACGGTACGCAAATGATCGCAACGAGTATGAGTGACAACAACGGACGCTTTAATGAAAAGTTTCCTGCAATTGCCCACAGCTTGCTTTCGCCATGCTCCGCCTTTTTCTTAGATGGCCAAAAGATTTTCTGACCTAAGACCATCATGAAGAAAGGAACGATCGTGAACAGAGCAACTAAAAGAATACCTACCCCAACCGCAACAGCCGCTGCTGATTGATAAAGAATAAACTGAGAAAACCCGATTGCAGCGAATCCGATCATGACCGCCAAACCGCTAAAGAAAACGGTACGCCCCGCCTGACGATATGTCGCGATGATCGCTTCTATTTTACTTTCTGTGAGCGTCAATTCTTCTTTATATCGACTTAATAAAAGAATACAATAATCGGTTCCAATTCCGAACAATACAGCGACTAGAAAGATCTGCGTGTAATTGGAGATCGGAAAGTCGAACGAATCGACTAACATCGCCACGATGGATTGTGAAGCAAGGTACGTCACACCAACGGTTAGCAATGGAATGAGTGGCGCAACAACAGATCTGAATACTAAAAGCAAGACACCTAGAATGAAAACAACCGTAATGCCTTCTGTTTTCTTAAGACCCTCTTCAGAACTCTTTACAAGATCTTCGTTGATCATCCAATTGCTTGTATAATAGTGATCAACTTTGTTGTCTTCGATCGTTTTATATAGAGCTTCATTCACTTCACTTGGCTCTCGATCATTCCAAGCTACTTTTATAGACGTTAAGATAGAGTTCCCATCTTCAGAGACTAACTGCTTCTCAAGACTTTTTTCATTAAAGTGAGTCAGAATCTCCGTGATTCCTAGCTCTTCTTTATTCTTTTCAAGTTGACGGATCGCACGCTCAACTTCTTTTTTATCTGCAGCACTTAGTCCTTTTTCATCTGTAAAGACCAGTGCTACCGAAGACTCATCTCCACCGCCTTCTTGTTCCTGAACATCGCTCATAATATCTGAAGCTAATGACGATGAATAGCCATCTGGCACATCGACTTGTCCTTTTTCTCGTACGAGCTCTGCCATATTAGGTGCCGAGAACATAAGAACGGCAACTATAGCAATCCATGCAATAAGCACCAGCCATTTTTGTTTTAAAATAAACCGCACGATTTCTCCCCCCGCTTATTGTTTTTCTTGAAGTGCTGTTAAGATGTTGTTGACCTTTTCGTACGTGTCAATAAACTGTTTGATCTCCTGCTCTTCAAACTGAGTAATGATGGACTCTACTAAGTTATAGATTCTCTCTTCGGTTTTTTTATATAATTCAAGTCCCGTTTCCGTTAATGTAAGGTAAACGACGCGGCGATCGTTTTGATCTCTCGTTCTCTCGATCAAGTCTTGATCCCACAATTTTGTGATCACAGCTGTAATGGCACTTTTCTTCACATCAAATACTTTCGCTAGTTCGGTTGATGTGCAGTTCTCTGTCTTGTAGATGTACTTCAATGTATAAAATTGATCATTTGAGAGCTCACTCTGTAGCTGTTCTTTTACAAGGGATTCCCCTTTTTTATGAACAGCAAATGTGAGATCGATATAACGATCAACGAGTTCTTTAATGGATAGTTGTGGCATACTAACCTCCTATTGGTTCATTTTTTTAACTGTTCAATCATTGAACTATCTATTTCCAGATTTAGATTACATGGTGGACAAGTAGCTTGTCAATTACTCTTCTATAACTTTTACAGAGATCTGTTTAAACGTAACAAAAAAGACATATCTCTTTAGATATGCCTTCATCATCATTCTTATGAGGTTTGCTTTTTTTCTTGTAGTGAATAAAGATAAAAAATATAATCGATCGATGCACCTTTATAGCCCAGCTGATTGACGATCGCCGATAGATGACCTCGGTGATACGTGCCATGATTCACGATGTGCTGAACGAGATCTGCATATGTTGAATGTAGTGTTCCGAAATGTGGATGATGAACAGTGATATCAGCGGATAAATCTTCTTTTCCTTTGATGAAATTCTCGTAGTCATTAGACATAGCTTCGAACTTCTTCTGCATATTTTGTAGATCTGCAGCATTCAATTCTTCGTGTAGCTGTTTAACGGAGTTAAAAATAGCTTCAAATGTTTCCCCTTTTAGTACCTTTAGCCATACATAATCGACTTGATACATGTGAACCAGAACATTAGCGATCGTAGGAAAAACACTTTCTACCTCTTTCCTATACATTTCGGTTGGAAGTTCTTTTAGTTTCTCAAATACCCTTTCATTAGCCCACGTGTTGAATTGGTGAAGCTGTAGCGATTTTTCCATCCTTCATACCTCCAGTTTGTTTTTTAAGGTACTAATTTCGTTAACGGAGTGCATAAACCCTTCAAAAAATACAAACAAATGTTCTTTTTATTAGAAAGTGAGCAATGAGGCTGAGCCACATTCCTACGCAATAGCTTTTGCAACGAGCAAAGTATACTTAAAGAGGTATTTGAAGGACTCAATCCAAAATTTTTTATAATTTTATCCACAAGATTTGCCCTAGAATCCAAAAATTTTGCGGTTTTATCCACGAGTTTTGCATCTCAATCCAAAAGTTATCTGCGAGTCTACAAACTTCGACAAGCTCGGTAGCTCAAATACCCCAACAAAAAAGCGCACTCCCCTCAGGAGTACGCTAACCGTCATTCATTCTATTTTACGATTTCAGATAACAATTCAAATGAACGTAATCTTGCAGCATGATCGTAGATCTGGCCATTCACGATGATCTCATCTGCCTGTGTTTCGTCCAAGAACGCTTGAAGCTTTGCTTTGACCGTTTCTGGACTGCCGATAAAGGATGTACGTAACTGCTGATCGAGTGCCGCTTTTTCATACGGACTCCAGATGCCGTCCATGCTCGCAACCGGTGGCTTCAACTTCGTTGGGTTTCCACGCACTAAGTTAACGAACTGCTGCTGAAGAGAAGTAGCGATTTGTGCTGCTTCCTCATCTGTATCTGCTACAACCACGTTTGCTCCCACCATCGCATATGGTTGCTCAAGTACTTCTGATGGGGTGAACGTATTACGGTATAACTCTAGAGCAGGAATCGTGTTGTCTGGCGAAAAATGACTCGCGAATGCAAACGGAAGTCCTTCTCTACCTGCCAATCGTGCACTAAAGCCGCTTGAACCTAAAAGCCAGATTGGAATATCTTGACCTTCTCCAGGAACCGCTCTTACTTTCATAGGCGATTCTGCTCGTTCTGGATCAAGATACGTTCGCAGCTCATCTAGCTGATACGGAAAATCATCACCCATGTTGCCGAGATCACGGCGAAGTGCTTGTGCTGTTACCTGGTCCGTTCCTGGTGCTCGGCCGAGTCCGAGGTCAATTCTTCCTGGATACAGGGCATCAAGCGTACCAAATTGTTCAGCAATCACGAGAGGTGCGTGATTCGGAAGCATGATCCCACCAGAGCCAACCCGAATTTTAGACGTACCACCCGCCACATGTCCGATCACGACCGAAGTGGCAGAGCTCGCGATTCCAGGCATGTTATGATGCTCAGCCAGCCAATAACGGTTGTATCCCCATTTTTCAGCATGCTGAGCAAGATCTAACGTGTTCTGAAATGATTCAGTTACCGTTCCGCCCTCAACGACAGGTGCAAGGTCAAGGACTGACCATTTTATATCACTTAGACTTTTTTTATTGGACATCGTAACGTCCTCCTTATTTAAAGCAACAAAAAATTAGCTACTATATTTTAATAATTCGTTACTAGTATAACAAGTTTGCTTTCTTTAATAAAAAAAACTGCTTACTTCCTTATGTTGAGAATACCTGATTGGCTACTAACTCATATGACTTCAATCGGGCTTCATAAGAGTGAGTGATCGTCACAATCATTATTTCATCAGCTTTATACGTTTCTTGAAGTCTATATAGTTCTTTCATTACCTCTTGTGGGTTGCCAATAATCATTTTTCTTTTAGCTTCCGTTAAGAGTTGTTCTCTCTCTTCTATTGAAAAACACTGGTGAGCTTCTTCTATGGACGGAACACCATTTCCTTCACCAGAAGCATTCTGTTTTCTCCAAAGAATGCCTGATAATGCGAGCTCCTCTGCGCGTTCTGTTGTCTCTGCACAGATCACAGACACAGCAACAATCGTTTTCGCTGTTTGTAATGAGGGATTCGATTGAAACGTTTTTTGATAAGAAGCTACAATCTCAGGTCCTAATTTTTCACTCATAAAATGACCGAATGCATAGGCTGTTCCATATTTTGAAGCTAAATCAGCACTTTTTTGGCTGGTTCCAAGAATCCATGGAACGGGCGAGATTTCAGGAACTGGAGCAGCCTGAATCTTAGAAAACATATCGTCAGTAGGAAAGTCGTTACGCAGAAAATGAAGCAGTTGTTGTATTGACTCTGGAACTTTTCGAACATTCTCCAGATAATTGTCCGAAAGAGCGATCGACACTTCTGCAGATCCTCCAGGAGCACGACCGATACCAAGATCAATTCTATCTGGAAAAAGTGTAGCAAGCATGTTATAGGTTTCCGCAACTCTGTAAGGTTTATAATGCGGTAAAAGCACAGCACCTGCGCCGAGTCGAATCTTTTTTGTGTTTGCCCCAATATAGCTCAGCATCACTTCTGGTGCTGAACAAGATAAGCCGCTGAAGTTATGATGTTCTGCGATCCAATAACGGGTATATCCGAGCTTTTCTCCCTCTCTTGCCAGTTGCATAGAAGCTTGAAGAGCATCCTGCGCACTGTTACCGGATGAGATTGGGGATTGATCAAGTATGCTTAATTTCATCGCCTACCTCCTTCTTTACATGTTTGTATTTTACGCTAAAGTCTCATTCTTTACTTTGTTGAGGATTATCAAAAAAAGAACCCCACATGAGGTTCTTGTCATCTATAAAGCTAGACTTTGATTTCTGCATCTGTTTTTACAAACTGATCAGCAGATAATGTACTTGCTCGGTAATGCGTATAGAGTTCAGCTTCCGTCAGCTGAATCGGACCACATATCGACTGAATTTCCAGCCATGAGCCTCTCTCTAAGCCTTGTACAATTTTTAATGCGAGATTATAGGGTTCCTTGTTGCCTAGAAGAGCCTCAGCTAGTTCATTCGTTATCGGAAGATCAGCGATTACATCTTTCATATCTTTACTCAGCAACGTGTCGATCAGAGAAAACATCCCAAACATGTAAAGATGGTTTTTGGATACACCAACGAATTTTGCGATGCGTTCAAAAAAGAAGGCGCGAGTAAGACTCATCTTGACAATCTCTAACTGATGATCATCTCTATTCAAGCTAGACATCATCAGAATCATGACGAGCTTCTTTATCTCGTATAGTCCGACTAAGACGACAGCTTGTTTGATCGTTGTAATCTTACTTTTAAAAAAGTAAGTACCAGAGTTCATCACTTTCAAGAGTTTATACGAAAGTGAAAGATCTCGTTGAATCAAATTGCTGATCTCTTGAATGTCTGGATCTGAATCATTCAATTTTTCTAGAAGCAGAAGGTAGTTCGTCGGAAGAGGAGCGATGTCTTTTCCTTGCAATATAACAGGTCTGCTGAAGAAATATCCTTGAAAATACTCAAATCCAAGCTCCTTGGCTTCTTCAAACTGCTCCCGCGTTTCTATCTTTTCTGCTAAAAATGTAATCTGTTCGCGGTAGGTGTCAATCATGACCTTCATCTCTTTTACGTCCATTAATAAATAATCTACTTTAATGATATCGATGTAAGGCAGTACTCTTTCTAAGTTCCGGTTTACGGAAACATCATCCAGAGCGATGATATAACCTTTATTCTTCAATTCTTTACAAACCTCAAGCACTTCGTCCGTTAAACGAACATCCTCTAAGATCTCAACAACAATATATTGAGGAGATATATATGTAGGAATTCTATCTAACAGCAGATTCTCCGTAAAGTTTATAAAACATTTCTTTCGTTCCCCGACTTCTTTAATTCCGATTCCAGCAAAACTGTTCACCATCACATCGATCGTGGCACTATCATGATCCAAACCATCATACCTATTATTCTCACTGTTTCTATATAAAAGTTCATAAGCAACAACGTTCTCTTCTTTATCTAAGATCGGTTGTCTGCCAATAAAAATATCCATTTCAATCCCCATTTACATTGAGTAATCATTTTTCCTTTATATAGACATCAAACCATAAATTGTAAACAAGTACAATACGTGTTTTCATGTTAATTACTTCCAAATACACGTTGTCTTTTTCGTGTATACTTTTGTCGAACCTGCAAGTTCATGTTTTATCTCCCTAGCCAGTGGGAACACAAACTACGTACTAATCTTCTACAAAAAGGAGGAAATCGATGGATACTCATGGTAAAGTGGTTGGCGTTTTCCGTTCAGAAGATGATGCGATCGATGCAATAAAAGAACTGAGAAACCAAGGTTATAGTGACGACGAAATCTCAGTGATCGCAAAAGACAAAAAAGAAGTAAAACACATTCAGGAAGAAACCGGTTCAAAAGCTCCTGAAGGGGCTGCTACGGGAATGGCTACAGGTGGCATTCTTGGTGGACTCGGTGGATTATTACTAGGTGCAGGTGCACTCGCTATTCCAGGAATCGGACCCATTGTAGCCGCAGGACCGATTGCTGCAGCACTCGGTGGAGCCGCGGTAGGAGCTGGCGCCGGCGGAATTGTTGGTGCTCTTGTAGGATTAGGAATACCTGAAAATGAAGCGAAAGAATACGAACAATCTGTTGAAGCTGGGGACATTCTCGTTCTCGTTGATGCGAATGAAATAAGCCGACATAGACAAGCTAATGATACATTCCGTACGTACCGTTCCACAAACGCACATCGTTATGAAGATTCATATTCCAACAAATATTAAAGGAGGATGATTCAATATGAAAAACGATACAATGGAAGGCAAATGGAAGCAGCTTAAGGGTGAAGCGAAGAAACAATGGGGCAACCTGACAGATGATGATTACGATCAAGCACAAGGTGACCGTGAAAAGATGATAGGAAAGATTCAAGAAAGACATGGCAGGAAACGTGAAGAAGCTGAGCGTGAATACGACGATTGGTATAGCAGAATGGAGCAATATTAAAAAATAGTACAACCCCCACTAAATCAGTATTTAGTGGGGGTTGTTTTGTGGTCTTATCTTATCTAATTAGAAAAGATTGTAAGTTCATCTTATTTAAATTCGAATCCGCTTTCTTCTGCAAAACTTTTAATCCTTGTCCCATATCGGATGCTAAAATATAGTTTCGATCTACGAAAACACCCCATACGTTAGCCTTATCTGACACGTATGAACCTACTTCAACTGGATTTGCTGGATCCGTAAGGTCGACCATACGGATACCATCAGAATAATGAGAAAGATAGAGTGTATTTCCTCTTACTTTTGGATCATGAACCGTATATGTTCCAGGTTTGCGCTCTCCTGCTTTAATCTGCACCATAGAGTTTAACGTTCTAAACGTACTTAATAGAACAGGATTGCTCTTATCCTTTATATCGTATACACGAACATATCCCCAGCCTCTTTCAAATCCTGGGTCATGAGGATCCGGATTAAAAACTTCTCTCGTTTCAATCAAGATATTTCCGCCATGAGCTAGTGCAGCTGAATGTGCAGCTCCTTGAACATCACGTTCAAATTTTGTTCTCCCTACAAATTTAGGATTTGCAGGATCTTCAATATTTAAGATAATCGTACCAAGATCCCAATAAGAGAGATATGCATATTTACCTGTCTCATCCGTGATGACACTATGTAAAAATGCCGTACGCTGAGCACCTGTCTCATCTTCAAATTGATAGTCACCATTAAAACTACCGCCTACTTCAGTTGGATCCCAGTTTGAAAGTTCTTTCGGTTTACTTGGGTTAGTCACATCAACGATTGAAAAGTCATGAACGTCAACCCCTTTGTCTTTATAGCGATGAGCTTGATAATTAGTAGCTAAAAGTAAGACTTTGTTGTTCTGTTCTGTCAACCAATGTTCATGCGTCCCGGTAGGAAGATTAGAAGGCGTTTTCCAAAATCCTAGCTTTTTTGGCTCTTTCGGATTTGTGACATCGTAAAGCACAACTCCACCATTTTCAGAGGTTTCCCCCTCGTAACCATACCGCTCTTTATCTACGCGCTGAACGCTTACAGCAGCTAAATCACCTTTAAATGAAGGAGTACTTACAGATTGAACGATTACTTTTTCCTGCCATGTGCCAGGAATATCATTCGCAAGAACGGCAACTTCTTTAGGATTTGCAGGATCCTTCATATCAAAAATCCTTACTCCCTCATTTGTCATCTGACCACGGTGTGTACCAAGATATGCATATCCTTTGTACGCATATACATCTGCAGTTGTAGCAGGTTTTCCTTTTAAATCTTTTAGTGGAACAGCTGCCACCTCTTTAAGGTGCTCAAAATTCTTTGATCCTTCTACTTTTGGAATTCCACCAAACGTAGATTCACCAGCTTCAATGTAGCTTTTTTGCCCATTCTCACAAGCTAAAGCAATTCCTCCACCTGCTATGGAAAGCGCAAGTGTACTCAATAAAATTTTTGATGCAAATTTGTTCATATCCCTATAGCCACCTCCATCTTAATAGTTCCTACATTAAAGGAGTCAAGCTTAAGAAGGAAGTGGTAAATAGACTAAATATTCCAAATTTAAAATGTGAAAAATTGCGTACTTTTTTCATTTAACAACGGGACTATCATCCTGCTAAATGCTATAAGCATAAAGAAAACCCTGAACTCATTGGCATTTAATTCTGCCGAACGTTCAGGGTTAAATTTACTTTACATGATCACAAAAAAGATAACAGCTACTAGCACTAAGCGATAGATCGCAAATGGCGTTAGCTTAACTTTTTCGATAATGTTTAAGAAGAAGCGGATCGATAACATAGCGAATACAAACGCACTGATAAATCCAACAATAAAGAACGGCATAGCATCCATACTAAAATACTCTAAGTTCTTTAATAGGGAGATACCACTCGCACCTGCCATGATCGGAACAGCCATAATGAATGTAAAATCAGCTGCAGCACGGTGACTAAGCCCTAGAAGGACACCACCTGAAATCGTAGCACCAGAACGTGAAAATCCTGGCCACAGGGATAAACACTGAATCAATCCGATAGAGAAAGCTTGCTTGTACGTAATCTTATCTACTGTATCAATAACAGGATTTTGATTTTTAGCAGCAAATCGATCGGCAAAAATCATAAGGAACGCACCAATCGCCAGTCCAATAAGAACCGTGTTCGTCGTGAAAAGGTACTCATCAATATAATCTTCGAACAACAAGCCAAGAACACCTGCCGGTAAAAGACCTACGATGACTTGAGTTAATTTTAAACGGCTCCCCGTAATTTCATTTGTTGCTTTGTTTCGGCTAAGTCCCAGCATATCGATGAATCGTTGTCTGAAAACAACAACTACCGCTAAGATCGAACCAAGCTGGATCACAACTTTAAAAGTATTCGCTGGATATTTCCCTAAAAAGTCTTGTGATTTTAACCACATGTCATCAACAAGAATCATATGTCCCGTAGATGAAACAGGAGCAAACTCCGTCAAACCTTCTACTAACCCTAGAATAAGGGCTTTTAACAACAATAGGATGTCCATAAAAATAACTGATCTCCTTTAACAACTTATACTCTCATCTCTATATAATAGACGTTTTTCGATGATTAGCAAAGAATGATGTAAAACTTTTTATAACACTGTAACATATTGCGAAAAAGTGAGAAACCCCGTTGGAATGAAATCCAACGAGGTTTTAAGTAGTGTTTAGTAATCCAGGAGCGAATGAAGTTTTTCTTTATCCAAAACTTTCACCAATTCTATAAGAAGCTTTGTGCTATTTTCTAAGTCGCTTTTACTGATCATGGATGTATGACTGTGGATGTACCGGGCCGCAACTCCAACAACAAGGCTTGGAATTCCTTTTTTGAAAAGGTGGAACTTACCTGCATCTGTTCCTCCGCCAAGCATCACGTCTACTTGATACGGTATGTTATGTTTCTCTGCAACCTCGATGATTAAGTCGCGAAAACCGGTATGCGGGATCATGGACGAGTCAAGGAATGTAATCAGCGGCCCTTTTCCGAGCTTCGCTTTGTTCGCATTCCCACCAGGACCATCTTCTGCAACGCCTACATCGAGTGCGATTGCCACATCTGGCTCCATGATCGCAGGTGCCGTAATCGCTCCCCTGAGTCCTACTTCTTCTTGAACAGTCGCGCCACAATAGACGGTGTTTGGATGATTGATGTTTTGTAACTGCTCTAGAACCTGAAGTGCCGTATAACAGCCAGCACGATTATCGAGTGCCTTGGCAAGAATCGTATCACCGTCAGGCATCAGTTCAAATGGGCATATTGGAAGGATCGGATCTCCTACTCTGATCCCCCATTCCTTCACTTGGTCTTTATCTTTTGCACCAATATCTATAAACATCTCTTTCATCGGATAAACACGGTTTCGTTCATCTGGCGTTAAGATATGAGGTGCCTTAGAGCCCACGACACCGGTGAACGTTTTACTTTTCGTCTGTACATGTACGCGTTGTGCGAGGAGAACTTGTGACCACCAGCCTCCTAATGGAACGAAGCGCAAATAACCTTGTTCTGTAATCTCACTGACCATAAATCCGACTTCGTCCATGTGACCTGCAAGAAGTATTTTAGGACCGTCATTCGTAGATCCATGTTTTTCACCGAATACACTACCAATATGGTCGTTCATTAATGCGGCACCTGTTTTGCTGATCTCGCGTTTCATAATCTCTCGAATCGCTTTTTCAAAACCAGGAGCACCATTTGTTTCTGTTAACTCTTTTAATAAGTCCATATTTCTCACCTTCCTATTTTATAGGATGGGGAAAATATACGGTTTGAATACGTTCTTTTTTAGAAGGAAAATAAAATTATTCAAAAGCGAAGGATAGGACATATTTTCTGCCTTTATTAGTTCCAATTGTTATAGAACATAATGAATTTAAAAGGTGTTTCGTTATATGAGGTGAACAGATTTGGAGGAAATCATTCATTTGCCGATTATTTATAGTGGTTCCTATTAACAAGTAATAGTCACGTAAGGCTTGCATATGAGCCTTCTTGGAAGTCGTCATACATCTATCACAAGCCCATGTTCCAAACGTTCTGTGCATGCTATAAAATTTACAGTTCGTACACTGTATACCTTTTATCAAATCACTTTCTGAGATTTGAAAATGCTGAAGAATATTGAACTTTAGTGGATGATGTTGTATTTGGAGTTGTTTAGAAAGAGTATGTTGAGATTCCTTTGTAAGGAGATAAGTTGTGTGCCTGACCTCAAGTTCTTTTATTTTATCAGGCAAAACATAGTAGGGTAATACGAATTGGGAGAGGGTTTGTGATTTACCTTTTTCAGTGGACTTAATTACGGATTTATCATTTCCTATGATTACAAGCGGCTCTATAGGCATCGCGGGGAACTTTTGAAGCTTAAGCCACTTTTGAAGTTGCTCTACATGTCTATTTACTTGAATGATTGGACTGCTGAACGCTCGTTCATCCTTATTATCATTGATCCTGATCAACTGGTTAAATGTTGAGTCAAAAATAAGTGTTCCAGTTATGTTCTTCACTTCGATGATAATTATGAGATTTGAGGATAACAGAAGGCAATCAATCTGGAAGTAATGTGAACCATCATAAAGACGAAGGTCATGGAGTACATGGTACTTCTGTTCGGGTAAAAAACTTAGCGGAAAATCTAATGAACGCTCACCACGATATCCAGCCAAACTTTTTGCATATGTTTCAGAAGCAATTTGTCTTTTGGGATGATCAAGATCAAGTCGTCTAAATAGTGCCTCAAACTTAAATAACTTCAACGGCTTTATTCGTTTTTTAACGATCAAAATTGTACTCCTTTCGTATTTATATTATTAATAGTTCTTTAGTTCTTTTGTCTGGTAGCAAAATCCTTTAAAGAAATTAGATATCGACAACTTTTTTAATATATCGGCAAGAATAAGTATTTTATCGGCAACTTTTGCATTATATCGGCAAGAATTCAAATATATCGGCGAAAATCAAATTATATCGACATTTGCCCAAATTTAGCATACAAAAAAGGACTCACCCTGATGGTGAGTCCTGTTATCCACCTATGTATGGTGGAGACGGTGGGACATGTTATTCCATGCTTTCGTCATGGCACTGACTATATCTTGAACCTGAAGAATCAGGTCCTTCGGCGTATTATACGAAATATAAATTTACTTGAGTCCAAGCAGAATTTCGTATCCTAGTACTACCAAGAATGGCAGCCTATAAGTCGATACACGGCTGTTGGATTGCTCCACATACCGCTCGGCATTGCCTTGCAACGATAAACGTTGGTTAGGTTTCACCGATAAAGCCGAATTATCACTTATGTGTTACCACATAAGGCGACTAATTATTAATCGAACCCACGTCCAAAGATATTGGCACTTAAGCTTCTACGAGTGTAGTCGGTTTATTCGCGTTTCGCGGATCCGTCTGCCAGCCGACAGGCGCCTGGACCGCTAGCCTGATTATTCTCTTCCTTCGTCCTCAGGCGGAGGACAACCAGCGTAGCCCACTAAGAGTGAGTCCCTTACCCTACCACATGGGCGATGGAGGGAGGAACAGCTAAAGTGCTATTACGCAGCTAAAGCTAAGTTGTTGTTTTGTTTGCCAGTTATTGGCTGTGGCGTTTTAACGAGGCCGACCCCCTCGACTCGCAACTTAAGCTCAAACTACCCCTGTCGAATCCGTAACGTCCCCATTATAAAATGGTAAGCAGAAAATTAATTCCGCCGAACCTCGGAAAGAGATAAAAGCTCAATCGCTTCTATTCACTTGTGTACTCAGTATAACATTTTTGCTTCATCGTCTCAATTGTAACATCCTGTAAAAGGAACCAATTAAGCTTTTTGGCGATCTCGGAATGCACGTTCGATCTCTCGCTTTGCATCCTTTTTCTTCAGATCGTCACGCTTGTCGTAATGCTTTTTACCTTTTGCCAGTCCGATCAAAAGCTTCGCAAAACCATTCTTCAAATACATTTTCAAAGGAACGATGGAATATCCTTGTTCTTTTGTTGCACCTAATAGCTTGTTGATCTCTTTGCGGTGTAAAAGCAGCTTGCGCGTACGAAGTGGATCATGGTTGTACCGGTTTCCTTGCTCGTATGTGCTGATGTGCATGTTGTGTAGAAACAACTCGCCATTTTGCACACGTGCGAAAGAATCCTTTAAATTTGCCCTGCCTGCGCGAATGGATTTGATCTCCGTGCCCTGAAGGACAATTCCTGCTTCAAATGTTTCTTCGACGTGGTAATCGTGCCGCGCTTTCTTATTCTGTGCGACGACTTTCCCTTCTCCTTTTGGCATGTAAAACTCAATCCTCCCCACAGCAAGTGAAGTTTAATTATAGCAATATGGTCAAATAACGTCAAGGTTCACCACCGAAGGTGAACCTTGACTGAACATGCTCCTTATTTCTTCTTTTTCTTGCCTTTTTTCTTAGCTACTGGTTTGTAGAAAGGTTTCTTCTTCCCTTTCTTTGAATCCTGAGGGCCGCTTGAACGCTCTGATTCACTCGTGCGGTTCTTGCTTCTTCTTCCTCGTCCGCGTTTTGGTGTATCTCCAATATCGATGACTTTTTGACGATCTTTGAAACGTTTACGAGGTGTTCCTTTCATTCCGACGATTTCAAAATCGATCGCGCGCTCATCTACATTCACGTTCGCAACACGAATGGAAATCTCATCACCGATTCGGAACACGTTGCCTGTTCGCTCTCCGATCATCGCCATAAATTTCTCATCAAATCGGTAGTAGTCGTCTGTTAGGTAGCTAACATGTACGAGACCTTCAATCGTATTTGGAAGTTCAACGAACAATCCAAAGTTTGTAACAGAGCTTATCACGCCATCAAACTCTTCCCCGATCTTATCGAGCATGAACTGTGATTTTTTCAGTTCATCCGTCTCACGTTCTGCATCAACAGCACGGCGTTCCATCGCTGATGAATGCTTAGCAATTCCAGGAAGTTCTGCTTTCCAATGACTGACAGTTTTTGGTCCTGTGTCTTTTTTAAACAGATACGTACGGATGAGGCGATGCACGATTAAGTCTGGGTAACGACGGATCGGTGACGTGAAATGCGTATAGAATTCTGTCGCTAATCCGTAGTGACCAAGTGACATATGATCGTACTTCGCTTGCTTCATGGACCGAAGCATGATTTTGCTAATCACCATTTCCTCTGGCTCGCCTTTTACCGTCTCCAAAAGCTGTTGAAGGCTGCGGGGGTGAATGTCGCTCGCGGTTCCTTTTAACGCATATCCAAACATACCGATAAACTCTAAGAAACGCTCTAATTTGCCTTCATCCGGATCTTCATGGATTCGGTACATGAACGGAAGCTCGAGCTCATGAAAATGTTGAGCAACAGTTTCGTTGGCACATAGCATAAATTCTTCGATCAATTTTTCAGCAACAGAACGTTCACGTAGAACAACATCTTGTGGATCGCTGTTCTCGTCAACAAGTACTTTTGCTTCTGAGAAATCAAAATCAATCGCACCACGTGCAAAGCGTTTTTTGCGTAGAATTTCCGCAAGCTCTCCCATTAATTGAAAGAAAGGGATGAGTGACTCGTATTTCTTGTTAACCGCTTCGTCTTCATCCTGCAAAATTTTACGAACATCTGTATACGTCATTCGTTCTGTTGTTTTGATTACACTTGGGAAGATTTCGTGTTTGATGACTTCACCATCATGGTTGATCTCCATCTCACAAGAGATCGTCAAGCGGTCTACTTTCGGGTTCAAGGAACAGATCCCGTTTGATAGACGATGTGGAATCATCGGGATGACACGATCGACTAAGTACACACTCGTACCACGCTCTTGCGCTTCTTTATCAATGGGAGAATCTTCGGTTACATAGTGTGTCACATCTGCGATATGTACGCCAAGCTTATAATGGCCATTCGGAAGCTTGATCACATGAACCGCATCATCCAAGTCTTTCGCGTCCGCTCCATCAATCGTTACGATGGTTTCGTTACGAAGATCGCGACGTCCTTCAATATCTTTTGGATCGATCTCATCTGGCGTATTATGAGCTTGCTCAAGTGCCTCAACCGGAAACTCTCTTGGCAGTCCATGTTTAAAGATAACAGAGATGATATCTACACCTGGATCATTCTTGTGTCCGATGATGTGAATGATCTCTCCTTCGGCACTGTTTCTGCCCTCAGGGTATTTTGTGATTTTCACTAGAACCTTATGTCCTTCTACAGCGCCGTTAACGCCGTCTGCAGGAATAAAGATGTCATTCGGGATCCGTTTATCATCAGCAACAACAAAACCGAATTTACGGCTTTCTTGGAACGTTCCAACGACCTCTGTTACGCCTCGTTCTAAAATACGAATGATCGTACCCTCTGGGCGTGATCCTGAAGAGGTTTGATTTAAGCGTACGAGGACCGTGTCGCCACTCATCGCACCATTCATATCAGATTGTGAGATATACACATCTTTTTGTTCAGAGTCTTCCGGGATAAGGAACGCAAAGCCTTTTGCATGCCCTTGAACGCGGCCTTTAATTAGGCTCATCTTTTCAGGCAATCCATAACGGTTCGTACGTGTTCGGACGACAGATCCTTCATCTTCTAATTCGTTAAGTGTTAAAACCAGTTTCTTGAAAGCTTCAGCGTCAGGAAGTTGAAGAGCTTCTTCAATCTCTGTGACTGTCATCGGTTTTTCCGATTCTTTCATGAGCTGGAGTATTTGCAGTTTATCCAAAAACTGACCTCCTTTTTAAGGAAAAAAGGTTCTATTCTGACCAATCTAGGTCTTCTAAGAAAGCATATACATCTTCATGCAGCTTTTCTTTTTCCTTGTCTAATGTAATTACATGTGATGAGTTTTCATACCACTTTAAATCTTTCGTTTCACTTTCTACTTCATTATAAATAATATTTGCAGAATCCGTGTTAATCATTTCATCATTTCTAGCCTGCACAACAAACGTAGGTGCGTATACGAGATCTACTGATTTTCTTACACTTTGAATAAGATCTTGAAGAGCTTTTAACGTATTCATCGGTGTTTTTTTGAATTCTTCCATCTCTTGCTCTATCTGTTCTGGTGTTTTCTGTTCACGCTTTTTATATTCTTCAGCGTACGCACAAACCCCTTTATACATCACTTCTTCACTCTTGATGGACATGGGTGCGCACATTGGAATTACAGCTTTTACAGGATGTTCTGTGGCCAGTTTTAATGAGAACACTCCACCTAACGAAAGACCACACACGGCAATCTCGTCGTAGCCTTTTTCTTTTAGATGATTGTAGCCGCCAATCACATCTTCCCACCAGTCTTTGGGTCCTGTGTGTACTAATTCTTCAGGAGGAACGGCATGTCCTTTATACTGAGGAGCGTGACATGTATAGCCTTTCTTTTGCAGAAATCTCCCCATCATTCGTACATCGGCTGAACTGCCCGTGAACCCGTGTAGCATTAAGACTGCCCGCTTTCCTCCTTCAAAGAAAAACGGTTTTGGTGCTGCGATTTTCATGTTGTCTCTCTCCTATTCATTCGTTAAAAATTGATAAACTTCTTGAATTAGTTCTTCTTTCTCTACATCATGACAGATCATGTGCTTTGATTCTTTAAAATAACAAAGACGTTTGTTAGATGCTGCTATTGCTTTGTACAAATATTCTGCACTTCTTCTCGGAACAAGTCCGTCACATTCCCCTTGAACGATCAAAGTTGGCGCTGAGACTTGTGAAAATTCAGGTTTGATCAACCTTACAAGCTTCTGAAATTCTCTCGTCGCACTGAAAGGTGTATCAAGGAACTTTTTTCGATACCTTTTATATAATTCATGATCTCTTAGTTGACCGTTAAGCCCAGAGACCATCATATTGGCAACATCTTTAATCATCTGTGCGGGGTTAAGATAGTAGGCGCTTGCGTTCAACAGAATCAATTTGTCGCACCCATATTTGGAAGCAAGATAACCCGCGATCATGCCGCCCATTGAGAAGCCGACAATATAGATCTGTTCAACTTTTTCACGTAGCTCCAAATAGGCACTTTCAGCTTCTTGAAGCCATTCTGTATGTGTTCTACCTCTTAATGAGAGCTCAGTTCCGTGACCAGGATATGTGGGCACAGATAACAACCAATCTGTATGTTGCTCAAGATATTCTGTAATTGGCTCGATCTCATAAGGTCCTCCTGTGAACCCATGCAAACAAAGACAACCGATCATGCTACCACCTTTTTTGTCTATAGGTTACCCTTTTATCCTCGTAACAAATCATATCACATTCCACTCTCATAAAGGTTATGCGGCGTTTCTATAGACTAAAAAAAACAACAAGCGGCATTCACCACTTGTTGTTTTTGACGGTTCTTTAGTTCATCGGAATAAAGTATGCTACTGATATCGTTAGAATGAAGAACAACACTGCAAGAATGATCGTTAACTTACTTAGCAATGCGTCGATTCCACGTGCTTTTTGTTTTCCAAAAAGCTGTTCAGCTCCACCTGTAATCGCACCTGATAATCCTGCCGAACGACCTGATTGAAGAACAACGACAACGATTAATGCGACTGATACTAAAATAAGAAGGATTTTTGCTGCTGTTAGCATGTATGTTACACCTCCACCGTTCCACGTTACATTACCCTAAATGTACCATAACTTGAAGGGACGAGGCAAAGCTTTTTTCAGAACCTTCATTAATTTGTTCCTGAATAGTTGATATCAAATTCTTTATGAAAAATATAGAGGCGAACCGCTCTAATGACATTCAGTCTTTTGTTCAACATCCCTACTACTTGCACGGTAGCTCCTGGCTGCACGGCTTCGTCTGGTGCGATGTCTAGCGTCTTATCACCATCGAGCAGCTCTGTTTGAGCGTCCAGTTTTACTTTCATCAATGTTTTTTTATGAGAGATGGTAAATACTTGGCCATTGGTTTCTTTCACTTTTCCAATAAAGCTGATCGGATTCAATTTTTCCAGTTTGTTTTCTGCACCATCCGAAGATTCTTGTTTAAGTGGTTGCATCATAAACATCCCCTCTTCGTAATAATGGGGACATCCCCCATTTTCATTTTACTGTTACTTGTTATGTTTTATGTCTGTTTCTAGTGGTGTGTCTTTTTTTGACGAGTAGTAGTTATCATTGAAAATGGATTTTTTGATCACAACATCTTCATAAGTCTCAGATTTCAAACGAGCTTTTTCACCATTTGTAATCTGTAGGTCATAGGTTCGAATATATAGAATCGTAAATAATAGAATGATAAATGCTCGGATTAATCGAAACCGAAATGATCTTCCTCTTCGATCCCGTCTAGTTTCCTCTACCCTCATTACTTCTTCACCACACCTATTTGAAAGAAACAACTAAGTTAAAAAGGAGTTTTTTCCTTTTGTTTAATTTACTCTCTTTTTGTCTAGTCTAAAATGGATTTATCATGACTCTTTCCTCATACGAAAATGATAAGTTTCAGATAATTAGATTGTGTTTTTTATAATAAAAAAAGCTGTTAGAACGATTGTGTTCTAACAGGCTCTTGGAATTCTTATTTAGTTAATCTGCAGCATGTATCCATAACGAGGAACGGTAACGATCGAATCTCCGTATGGACCAAGCTTCTTTCTGAGACGGTAGACAAGTGCATTGATCTCATCGTTTCCAACGTCAGGGATGTCGTTCGAACCAGCGACCATTCTCTCTGGCCATATTTGAATCTTTATTTCGTCACTGCTGACAGCCTGATTCTTTTTACGATACAAAAAGACAAGTAGGTCTGTATGTTTTCCTGACAGAAATAATGGCTCGCCATCAATCGAGATCTGGCGTCGTTCAGGAATGATGTGCAACCCACTCGTGATCTGTGTTTCTGCAGGTTGTATGGGTGAAGTGAATTCCATCGTAAGGTCCGATTGATCTTCTTGAGTGTTCAGGTAGGTTAAAAGGATAACTCCCTTCGCCAAGCTGATCACATCTCCAGATTGCAGCTGTTTTGGCATATGTGGCTCGAGCAACTGATTATTGAGCGCCGTTCCGTGCTTTGAGTCTAGATCTCGAATAAAAGTTTGCCCGTCTTGCATGTAAATCTCTGCATGCTTTCTAGATACATAAGGGCTAATAAATGACACATCTGTTTCGTTCGTTTGAGAAGAGCGTCCGAAGACGAGTGCTTCTCCTTCAGGTTTCAATGGCATAAGGCTCCCTGTGTCATAAGGATCCCCAGCTTCAATGCGTATGTATAAACTATCATTCATCAAAAATTCCCCCGTACATCAAGCAAGTACTTGTTATATGCATTTTAAATGATTTTCATTAAAAATAGAAGGATTATGAGGTTTTGTGAGAAATTCGTAAGAGCTGGGGTAGATATTTAGTGAGTTAAAAACTTGGAACGCTCTTGAGATTGCAGTGACATTGAGATTCTGAGAAGGTCGTGAAGTTCTCGAATCACTCATAGTCTTGGAATCGCTCATAATACTTTCGAATCGCTCACAAAATTCTAGAATAGCTCTTAGAACTCTCGAATCGCTCATAAAACTCTCGAATCGCTCACAAAATCCTAGAATCGCTCATAAAACTTTTGAATCGCTCACAAAATCCTGGAATCGATCATAAAACTTTTTAATCGCTCACAACCCCATGAAAACATTATATGTAATTAATCCTGATAACTTTTAAGCAAAAAAGACAAGCCTTATTACCTATCTTTCTCTTTTTAGGTATAGGACAACCCTGCTTTTACGAATCTTAAAGGTAACAAGATTGGAGGGATCAAAGATGACTGTTTTTGAAACGATGTCGCTCATGATCAGTTTCTCAATGCTCATTGTTACTATCCTTCATTCTAACAATCGCTCTCGATAAGCAGCAGAGTTAGCTTAACCCGATTAAAATGAAGACAGCCCCCGGATCAGCGCTTTTAGGCGCATGATCCGGGGGCTTGTCTTTTTCACAAAGACAAAATGGCGAATTTGTCTTTGTGTGGGGTCAGACCCCAATTATTTTTTAAGGTTGTAGAATGCGTTCATTCCTGGGTATACAGCAAGGTTGCCTAGCTCGTCTTCGATGCGAAGAAGTTGGTTGTACTTCGCAACACGGTCCGTACGAGAAGGAGCACCTGTTTTGATTTGTCCAGCGTTCGTCGCTACAGCGATGTCAGCGATTGTGCTGTCTTCTGATTCACCTGAACGGTGAGAGATTACTGCAGTGTAACCTGCACGTTTAGCCATTTCGATCGCGTCGAATGTTTCAGTCAACGTACCGATTTGGTTAACTTTGATAAGGATGGAGTTACCGATTCCTTTTTCGATACCTTCAGAAAGCTTAGTCGTGTTTGTTACGAACAAGTCGTCACCAACAAGCTGTACGCGGTCACCGATACGCTCTGTTAATAGCTTGAAGCCATCCCAGTCGTTCTCGTCAAGACCGTCTTCGATTGAAACGATCGGATATTTGCTAGCAAGATCTTCGTAGAAAGCAACCATCTCTTCAGAAGTCTTAACAACACCTTCACCAGAAAGGTGGTATTTTCCGTCTTCTTTGTTGAACAATTCAGAAGCAGCAACGTCCATTGCAAGGCGAACTTCTTCACCTGGCTTGTAACCAGCTTTTTCGATCGCTTCCATGATTGTTTGAAGAGCTTCTTCGTTTGAACCAAGGTTTGGAGCGAATCCACCTTCGTCACCTACAGCAGTGTTCAATCCTTTTTCTTTAAGAACTGCTTTTAAGCTGTGGAAGATTTCAGTACCCATGCGAAGTGCTTCAGGGAAGCTCTCAGCACCCACAGGCATAACCATGAATTCTTGAATGTCAACGTTGTTATCCGCATGCTCTCCACCGTTTAAGATGTTCATCATTGGAACTGGAAGAGTTTTAGAGTTGAATCCTCCAAGGTACATGTAAAGAGGTACGTTTAGGAAATCAGCAGCAGCGTGTGCAACAGCCATAGAAACACCAAGGATAGCGTTAGCGCCTAGTTTGCCTTTGTTTTCAGTACCATCAAGCTCAATCAACGTTTGGTCGATTCCAACTTGGTCAAGAACGTCGAAACCGATAAGTTCTGGAGCGATGTTTTCGTTTACGTTGTTTACAGCGTTCATAACACCTTTTCCAAGGTAACGCTCTTTGTCACCATCACGAAGCTCAACTGCTTCGTATTCACCAGTAGATGCACCAGATGGAACGATCGCGCGTCCGAATGCACCTGATTCCGTGTAAACTTCTACTTCAACTGTTGGGTTACCGCGAGAGTCTAGAACTTCGCGCGCATAAATTTCAATAATAGCTGACATAATTGTCTCTCCTTTTAAAAGAAAATGTAATTTGAGAATAAGTCATTTTCGGCATGATGTACAAGAGTCTCTGTACATATTCCGTAAAACAAACTTATTTAATTAACGATTTACCTGTCATTTCTTTTGGTTGTTCTCCACCTAAAAGTGTTAGAACCGTTGGTGCAAGATCGGCCAAGATTCCGTCTTGACGCAGTTCTAATCCTTCTTGTGTAACAATTACAGGAACAGGATTTGTTGTATGAGCCGTCATCGGATTGCCTTCCATCGTAATCACTTCATCAGCATTACCATGGTCAGCTGTAATGATCGCCGCTCCACCTTTTGCAAGAATCGCATCGACCACTTTTCCTAAACACTCATCCACTGTTTCAACCGCTTTGATCGTAGGCTCAAGCATGCCTGAGTGACCTACCATGTCAGGGTTGGCAAAGTTTAAGATGATCGCATCGTGCTTATCTGCTTCAATCTCACCAACAAGCGCCTCCGTAACTTCATAAGCACTCATCTCAGGCTTTAAGTCATATGTTGCAACTTTAGGCGAGTCGATTAAGATACGCGTTTCACCAGGAAACTCTGCTTCACGTCCTCCACTGAAGAAGAACGTTACGTGTGGATACTTTTCAGTTTCAGCAATACGAAGCTGTTTAAAGTTTTGTTGTGATAAAACTTCACCCAATGTGTTGTCTAGGTTTGTAGGTTTGAACGCTACATCCCCATCAACCGTTTCACTAAAGTGTGTTAAGCATACGAAGTGAAGATTTTTCGGGAAAGCTTCTCCGCGGTCGAACCCACGGAAATCTTCGTTCGTAAACACTTGTGAAATTTGGATCGCACGGTCAGGACGGAAGTTACAGAAGATGACTGCATCTCCATCTTGAATCGTCGCAACAGGTTCTCCGTTTTCTTTTTTCAAAACAGACGGAAGAACGAATTCATCATGAACGCCGTTGCTGTAAGAATCTTCTACCACTTCAAACGGATCTTTGTAATCTGGTCCCTCACCATAAACCATAGCGCGGTATGATTTTTCAACTCGGTCCCAACGCTTGTCACGGTCCATGGAATAGTAGCGGCCAGATAGAGTTGCAATCTCACCAACACCGAGTTCATTGATCTTATCGACTGTTCTTTGAATATAGCCCTTTGCAGATTGTGGTGGTACATCTCGCCCGTCCAAGAATCCGTGCAGATATACCTTTTCCACGTTCTGCTTTTTAGCTAGTTCTAATAGTGAAAGAATGTGTTCGATGTGGCTGTGAATTCCTCCATCAGAAAGCAATCCAAAGATATGAAGTGCTTTACCGGTCTTTTTCACATGGTCCATCGCATCAATAAACGTTTGATTTTCGTAAAAATCTCCTTCTTTGATCGATAGATTCACGCGAGTCAAACTTTGGTAGACAATACGTCCTGCACCAATGTTTAAGTGACCCACTTCTGAATTACCCATCTGACCTTCAGGGAGTCCAACGGCTTCCCCACTAGCTGTTAGTTGAGCGTGCGGATACGTTTCCCAGTAGCGGTCAAAGTTGGGCTTTTTCGCTTGTGCAACAGCATTACCTTTGTCTTCATTACGGCAAGCAAAGCCGTCTAAGATGATTAAAGCTACTGGTTTTTTACTCATCGGCTAACGCCCTCCAGAAGCTGAAGGTAAGATTTTGGCTCAAGGCTAGCTCCGCCAACCAAAGCGCCATCAATGTCAGACATGCCCATTAATTCTTTAATGTTGTCAGGCTTAACACTGCCGCCGTATTGAATACGAACAGCATCTGCAACATCTTGAGAGAATTGATCTGCTACAACACTGCGGATGTAAGCACATACTTCGTTCGCATCTTCAGAAGAAGCTGTTTTGCCTGTTCCAATCGCCCAAACTGGCTCGTATGCGATAACCGTTTGTTTCATCTGCTCATCTGTTAAACCAGATAAACCTTTTTCAGTCTGTTCTTTTACAACGTCCTTCGTTTTATCTGCTTCACGCTGTTCAAGCGTTTCACCCACACAAACGATCGGAGTCAGACCATGTTTGAATGCAGCATGTGTCTTTTGGTTAACAAGCTCATCTGTCTCACCAAAAAGTTCACGACGCTCAGAATGTCCAAGAATAACATATTGAACGTTTAGATCTTTTAGCATAACAGGGCTGATTTCACCTGTGAACGCACCACTCTCTTCAAAGTGCATGTTTTGTGCACCAATCGCAAGCGGTGTACCTTCTGACTCGTCTGCTAAGCTGTCAAGGAACAGAGCAGGAGCACAGATTACAGAGTCAACAGTTTCAGCTGAAGGTACAAGACCTTTCACTTCTTCTACAAAACTGCGTGCTTCTGACAATGTTTTATTCATTTTCCAGTTACCTGCAATAATAGGTTTACGCATTCTTTTCACCTCTTAAAGAGTAAAATTCTTTTTCATGAAGCATTTGCAAGCTGTTGATTTCCGTTCCAGGTACTTCGCTTTCCGCGGGGCAGGCGGTGAGCCACTTGCCACTTTGCGCCACTAAGTGTCTCACCTGCCCACCTGTCCCGCAGGAGTCTCGCACCTTCCACTCCAATCAACTAGTCAAAGAGGTAACACATTACCTCTTCTCGCTTTTTAACGATCGTTTAGTGCTATAACTCCAGGAAGTTCTTTACCTTCCATGAACTCAAGGGAAGCACCGCCGCCTGTTGAGATGTGGCTCATTTTATCAGCAAGACCAAACTTCTCAACCGCTGCAGCAGAATCTCCACCACCGATAACGCTATACGTGTCAGTTGCTTCTGCAAGTGCATTTGCTACTGAACGAGTACCGTTTGCGAATGCATCGATCTCAAATACACCCATCGGTCCGTTCCATATTACAAGCTTCGATTCTTTAATAACCTTTACGTACTTTTCGATCGTTTTTGTTCCAATATCAAGACCTTCCCAGTCAGATGGGATGGAATCAATCGCTACTACTTTCGTGTTAGCGTCGTTCGAGAAGTCGTCGGCTACTAAAACATCCTCAGCAATCAGGAAGTTCACGCCTTTTTCTTTTGCTTTTTCCATGAAACCACGAGCTGTTTCAATCTTATCTTCTTCTAATAGAGATTTCCCTACATCATGGCCAAGTGCCTTAATAAACGTATAACCAAGGCCTCCACCAATAATCAGGTTATCCACCTTGTCTAAAAGATTGTCGATAACGTCAATCTTATCTTTAACTTTTGCACCACCGATGATAGCAGTGAATGGACGATCTGGATTCGAAAGAGCTTTTCCTAGTACTTCAAGTTCTTTTTCCATCAACAAACCGGATACAGCAGGAAGATGCTTTGCGATTCCTTCAGTTGAAGCATGCGCTCTGTGAGCTGCTCCGAAAGCATCGTTTACGTACACATCTGCGAGTGCAGCAAACTTTTGCGCTAATTCAGGATCGTTTTTCTCTTCACCTGGGTAAAAACGAACGTTCTCAAGTAAGATTACGCCGCCTTCTTCTAGGTTAGCGACTGCTTTTTCAACTTCTTCTCCGTAAGCTTCATCCGTTTTTACAACTTCTTTCCCAAGAAGCTCGCTTAAACGTTCTGCTACTGGAGTTAGACGAAGTTCTTCAACAACTTGTCCTTTTGGACGTCCTAAGTGACTTGCTAAAAGAACTTTAGCGCCTTGCTCTGTTAAGTATTTGATGGTAGGAAGAGCAGCGTTGATACGCGTTTCATCCGTAATGTTTCCATCTTTCATAGGTACGTTAAAATCAACACGGCAAAATACCACTTTGCCTTTTAAATCGATGTCACGAACACTTTTTTTGTTCATAAGTACATGCAGCCTCCTGACTAGTAAAAAGATTAAAAGAATCCCCAGGTTTTACATGGGAAAGAGGAGTAGAAGCCTGTTTGAAACGACTTCTCCCCCTCCTTATTGTTCTTCTCTATCTATTAAAGTCCTTTTTTAGCGATATAGTCAATTAAATCTACAACGCGGCTAGAGTATCCAGTTTCGTTATCGTACCAAGATACAACTTTAACCATGTTTCCTTCCATAACCATCGTAGAAAGAGCATCGATTGTAGAAGAGTGAGTGTCGCCATTGTAGTCAGTAGATACAAGCGGCTCTTCAGAGTAGCCAAGGATTCCTTTAAGGTTACCTTCAGCTTCAGCTTTAAGTGCTGCGTTTACTTCGTCAACAGTAACTTCTTTGTCAAGTTCAACAACTAAGTCAACTAGAGATACGTTTGGAGTTGGAACACGCATTGCCATACCGTTAAGCTTACCTTTAAGTTCAGGAAGCACTAGAGAAACTGCTTTAGCAGCACCCGTTGATGTTGGAATGATGTTCTCAGCTGCCGCACGAGCACGACGAAGATCTTTATGTGGAAGATCAAGAATTTGTTGATCGTTTGTGTATGAGTGAACAGTTGTCATCATACCGCGCTTCACGCCGAATTTTTCGTGAAGAACTTTTGCGAAAGGTGCAAGACAGTTAGTCGTACAAGATGCGTTAGAGATTACATCGTGGCTAGCTGCATCGTACTTGTCTTCGTTAACACCAAGAACAACAGTGATATCCTCATCAGAAGCAGGAGCAGAAATGATTACTTTTTTAGCGCCAGCTTCTAAGTGTTTAGCAGCGTCTGCACGCTTTGTGAAACGTCCAGTTGATTCAACAACTACTTCTACACCAAGATCTCCCCAGCCAAGTTGTGCTGGATCGCGCTCAGCTAAAACTTTGATTTCTTTGCCATCTACAATAAGTGCATTTTCCTTAACTTCAACAGAACCAGCGAACTTGCCGTGTACTGTGTCATGCTTTAATAGGAAAGCAAGAGTGTCAGCATCTGTTAAGTCGTTTACAGCTACAACTTCTACCTCAGGGTTGTTGAATGCTGCGCGGAATACATTACGGCCAATACGACCGAAACCATTAATACCAATTTTTGTTGCCATGTAAAATGACCTCCTTGATTTAAGAGAGAATTTATTTTTTATATAAAGGGAAATCCCCTTAATAACGAATGGAATGAACTTACGAGCGTCCTAACAACTGTCGGGCTGCTCCTTCGTCCGTGATTAAAACCTTTTTCGGACCGTGTTTCATGAATGCTGCGATCGCATCGGATTTAGAAGACCCGCCTGCTACCGCCATGATGAAATCACTATTCTGCAGCTCATCTAACTGCAAGCCAATCGTGCGTACGCGATGAACCACTTCACCCTGCTGATCAAAGTAATAGCCGAATGCTTCAGCCACCGCTTTTTCTTCCTCCAGCTTTTGTAGAACGGATGGGTTAGAGTTTCGACGTACTGCCATTGTTTTAGCATCGCCAATCCCGTGAAGCACTATACCAGCGGAGTGTATGAGCTCCATGACTTCTTTAACACCAGGCTCAGCCATCAAAGAAAGATACGTTTCTTTACTCAACTGATCTGGCAGATGAAGCAACCTGTATTCCCCGTTCGCTTTTTGAGCCATCGTGGAACAAATGGTATTCGCTTGGTTCTCAACTTTTTCACCAAGTCCGCCTCGGGCAGGAACGAACAATAACTGTTGTCCCTTTTGTATAGGTGTCATCATCTCTGCTACTGAAGCGAGTGTTGTTCCACCCGTTACAGCAATGATGTTTTTTGCTGACAGCTGACGCTTCAATCGGTCTGCTGCTGCTTTACCCATATCATTTTTTACCCAAACATCTTGATCACTGTCACCCGGTACTACGATGACTTCAGACAGATTTAACATATCCTTAAGTTTCGATTCTAAAACATGCAAACCAGACAATTCTTTCATCATCTCAGATAGCTCTACTAAAATATCATGCCCCTCTGTTGTTAGTGACATGCCAGCAGTCTGGATGTTTAGAAGTCCTTGATCTTTTAAAAACGAAACTTCTGAGCGCAATACGCGTTCTGTCAGGTTCAAGGTTGATGCTAAACTTCTTCTTCCAATAGGTTCATGGATTCTCACAACATTTAATACGTTGTATCGCTTTCGCATCGTTTCTAGAAGATCTGGCAGCAACTTCTTCTGTATCTCTATAAGTTTTTTCATTGCACATTCTCCTGATTCGATGAGATGAACGATTAAGCATTTGAGTGTGTTTAATGATAAACCGGTTGGACTTATTATGTCCCGGTTAGTCATTTTTTGTCCCATTAGCTTAAGAAAATAACTTGGTTTAACCCAAGTCCCAATATTACCTATTGTAGATTACCCTGAAAGTGATCTTTTAAAACATGCCAGCCTTTCACTTTTTGTCATAAAAGTGTCGAATTTCTCTCTGGCAAGCTTATATTATCAAATAGTCTCCCTACATTTCAACAACTTTTACTTATTAAAAATTAGTAAGCGCTTTCTTCACTACACTTTCGGATAAAATTCCATAGTCGACTTCTTTTCCGTCAACTTCGACCACCGGAATCATCAAACCGTATTTTTCAAGAAGGAGGTCATCTTGATAGATGTCGATCGACTCTATGGCAAACAAAATCTCCTGTTGCAGCTTCTGTAATAGTTTATGCGCCTCATTACAAAGTGGACAATGCGTTTTCGTATATAGAATGACTTTTTTTTCACCCATTTTTAGTGCTCCTTCGCTTTTTATTAGGGGGTTTTCGTATTTTCGAATTGTATTTGCAAGCTGTTAATTTCCGCTCCAGGTTGCTCGCTTTCCACGGGGCGAACGGTGAGCCTCCTGCCGCTTTGCGCCATTAGGAGTCTCCACCTGACCGCTCGTCCCGTAGGAGTCGGCAACCTTCCACTCTAATCAACAGTCAACGAAGAATAAAAGAAGTTTATCAACAAGTTATTAGAAAATGCTTTCTATTATCAATTACGATGTATCTCGTTGTAGCAGAATCAGTCGTAAAAAGCATAGCATCTAACAAAAAGGACTTCTCCGTGAGGAAAAGGCCTTTTTTAAGAGGAATATCGTTTCCGTTTTGAAGATGATGGGATGTTTAATTCCTCTCGATATTTGGCAACCGTCCTTCTGGAAATCGTAAGACCGCTGTTTTTTTCTAAAAGAGAGGCGAGAATCTGGTCGGATAAAGGTTTAGATTTATCTTCGTTCTCCACAAGTTTTTTGATCTCCGATTTAGCGGAAGTTGCAGAAACGCTTCCTCCATCTTGTGTAAAGATCTTAGCGGTAAAAAAGGATTTAAGTTCAACCGCGCCTTTTGATGTTTGAAGCACTTTGTTTTTTACAGCTCGACTGACTGTTGATTCGTGTACACCTATTTCATCTGCCACTTCTTTTAAGGTGAGTGGTATCAAATCCGATCGATTGAAAGTTACAAAATATTTCTCTTGTACTCTCACGATCTCTTTCGTTATGTTAAGCAACGTTTCTTTTCTTTGTTCTAGCGCCTTTTTTAACCAATTAAACTTTTGGAACGAATCATCTAAAAACTTTGATGTTGCGTTTCTTCCGTTTAAAAGTGTTCCATAGCTTTCGTTCAGCTTTAATATGGGTGAATACTGCTCATTAACCGCGATGTGAAATTCTCCGTTCTCTTCGGTTACAGAAACATCTGGATATAAATACGCCTGATCGCTAGCCGGAGCATACGCTGCCCCAGGTCGAGGATCAAGGGTTTGAAGTAAATCAGCTGCCTCTTCTACTTCTTGAGGAGTTACATTGAGTTGAGTGGCAAGCCATTTCATCTTACGCTCTGCAAGCTGGTCGAGATACTGATCTACGATTATGTAGCTTAAAGTGTGGTCAAGATGCTGGTCCTGAAGCTGAAGCAACAGACATTCCCTCAGATCTCGCGCTCCAATTCCCACAGGTTCTAACGTTTGAAGAAGCGCGATCAGTTCCTCACATTTTTCAACTGTTGTGTGAAACCTTTTTGCTGTTTCCTCAGCAGAGACGGTAAGATACCCGCTCTCGTCTACACTTAACAACAAGTATTGAAAAAGTTTTTGATCCTGTTCTTGAATCGGCAGAAGGATCGATTGTTTATAAAGATAATCAAAAAGAGTTTCTTTTTCTATGATTAGATGCTCGAGCGGCTGTTGATTCAATGATCTGCCGTTGACCCCATTTTTCCGTACGTTTTTCTTTAATGTTGTGAACATGCCCTTAGGTTCAGCAATTTCAATGAGTGGGTTTTCTAACGCTTGCTCTTGAAGATATGACGTCAGTTCATAACTGGGAACTTGTAAAATGGCGATGGCCTGACGCAATTCAGTTGTCATGACAAGGCTCATGCTCTGTTGTTGAAACAAACCCATTTCCATTCTAATCCCCCCTATTCCTTCATCATACTACAGATGTAAGCGCTGTACATCCTACAAAATTTGGGGTCTGACCCCATACAAATACAAATCCCTCGAATTTGTATTTGTGAGGAAGACAGGGAGCTCCTCTACTTCATCATGGATTTCGTTTCTTTTAAAGCATACAAAAAAATGCCAGCACCGCCCGAAGGCAGTCTGGCATTTTAAACTTTACTATTAAAGTTTTGTTACGTTAGCAGCTTGTGGTCCACGCTCGCCATCAACGATTTCAAAAGATACTTCTTGTCCTTCTTCAAGAGACTTGAAGCCTTCTGATTGAATCGCAGAAAAGTGAACGAATACGTCGTTTCCGCCTTCAACTTCGATGAAGCCGAAACCTTTCTCAGCGTTGAACCATTTTACTTTACCATTTTGCATGGGTGTTTCCTCCTTACAAACGCTATGTAAGCGTTTTAACTCTTTTAACCGACTTACTATGTAAATAAAAAGGCATAAAAAAATGCGCACTCATTTGAATAATTCAAAAGTGGATTTTACGTGTTCCACTTCTTATTCAAAAAGTACGACCGCTTTAAATCCAAAAGATATTCACAACGTAAATGGTTGAATTAACTATAACATGCTAAAATCCAATTGTCAAAACAAGGGATAGAAATTTTATAATACTTTTGTATAGACATTTGATAGGCTATGATAGATAAAGAACATGAACCTTTCATGAATGGTTTTACGAATGAAGGAGGAACAACAAGTGAGTGAAGCATTTTCAGTACCATATTTTAAAGAGAACTTTCAGCAATACATAGAACGCAACAAAGATGTTTTTACGAAAACACATGCGATGAATGCCTACTACCGTTCGATCGTCGGTACATTGATCAACGATAACCTTAACAAAAACAGTGAGATCGTCCGTCGCATACGCAACCTAGAAACTGCTTATATTGAAATTAAAAACGATAAATAGTGCTTATTTTTATGTATTAAGGGTAATGTTTTCTAATGGAGAGGTTTAAAATCCTGCTTCTAGCGGGCATTATGATGATAGCCCATACATAAGGTGTAAGAAGGATATTGAGCATTGCTGGCGAAATGAATTACATACAGCATATTGTTTGACCTTGTTTGACCTTTTTTGTATGATGACAGTACAGTTTAACTTGAAAAAGGAGAAGGAGGATTTCCATGAACTTAATTCCAACAGTAATTGAACAAACGAACCGTGGGGAGCGCGCTTACGATATCTACTCCCGTCTATTAAAGGACCGTATTATCATGCTTGGTAGTGCGATCGACGATAATGTTTCAAACTCAATCGTAGCACAACTTCTATTCTTAGCTGCTGAAGATCCTGATAAAGACATCTCGTTATACATAAACAGCCCAGGTGGTTCCATCACAGCTGGTATGGCGATCTATGACACGATGAACTTCATCAAGCCACACGTTTCCACAATCTGTATCGGTATGGCAGCATCTATGGGTGCTTTCTTGCTAGCTGCAGGGGAAAAAGGAAAGCGTTATGTGCTTCCTAACTCAGAAGTTATGATTCACCAACCTCTTGGCGGAACACGTGGTCAAGCGAGTGACATCGAAATTCACGCTCGTCGTATCATCCAGATGCGTGAACAACTGAACAAGATCCTTTCTGAAAAAACAGGTCAACCGCTTGAAGTCATCGAGCGCGATACAGACCGTGATAACTTCTTACTTGCAGAAGATGCGGTTAAATACGGATTGGTTGATAAACTAATCACATCTGTAGATAGTACAGATCTTAAAAAATAAGAATGTAATTAAAAAAATGGACTGCGGCATAAGCAGTCCATTTTTTTTTTGCGTCTATATGACAGCAACAATTTTCCCTTTTACATGTCGTTCTGAAAGTTTCTCAAGTCCGGCTGGTATTTCTTCTAGAGAGATCTTCTCAGAAATCATAGCCGAAATCTTTCCGTCAACCACCAGCTTTGCTAATTCCTCATTCATCGTTGCTAAATCTTTTAGAGCTTTTATTGAATTTGAAAAATGAGCAGCACCTAACGCGATCTCATGAAAAGAGAGAGCCTGACTGAAAGGTTTTACAGCGGAATAATCTGGGTTTCCTGCGATAAAAGCAATACGTCCGTTAAATGCGATACTTTTTAAAGACTCCGTAGCATTCACGCGGCTAACCGTGTCAAGCACAGCATCGACTCCAACTTCGTCAGTAAGTTCCATAATACGAGCATGAACGTCTTCTGTTTTATAAAAAATCACGTGGTCGGCTCCAAGACTTTTTACATATTCCTCATTCTCAAGCGAACACGTTGTAATGATGGTAGCTCCGACTTGTTTCGCTAACTGGATAGCAAATCCGCCAACACCACCAGCTCCACCATGAATCAAAATCGTTTCACCTTTTTGAAGATTCATCTTTCGGAACAGTGCTTGGTATGCTGTCATTCCTGCACAAGGAAGAGCCGCAGCTTCTTCAAACGAAAGCTCATCAGGAATTCGAGCTAATGAATGAGCCGTAGTCACAGCATACTCAGCAAATCCACCATTTTTCATGAAATTCCCATGAAAGAAAACACGATCTCCCTGCTGGAACTCAGCAGCTCCTTCACCTGTTGCTTCAACAATCCCCGCTGCATCAACACCAAGGATGTGAGGATAATTCCAGGCTGGGTTTCCATTTGTAGCAGTCTTGTAGTCTACAGGATTTAGACCAGCAGCCTTGATACGAATCAATACTTCTCCTGGTCCAGGAGTTGGTTTATCTGTTTCCTGAACCTTCATCTCACGCCACATGTTTTTATCTTCAAGCATCAAAGCTTTCATCTATACTCGCCCCTTTAAGTTGGTCATTTAAAAGAATATAAAGGACAGTATATCCATTTTCAGCTTTTGATAATAGCAATCTGCTCAGAGGATGTCAGCTTTCTGGGCCCTGGGTCGCTCATGTGAGTTGTATGTGTCTTCACCGAATAGACAAAACCGGGGTTTGTATTTGTCTGGGGTCTGTCCCCCCCTCGATTGCTTTTAGCATCGCTTTTGCTTTGTTTACCGTTTCTTCGTATTCTCGCTCAGGAACAGAATCCGCAACGACCCCTGCACCTGCTTGTACAAAGGCTTTTCCATCCTGAAACACAATCGTTCGGATTGCGATGCAGGAATCCATCTGTCCGTTAAATCCTAAGTACCCGATCGCACCTCCGTATACGCCTCTTGATTGTTGTTCGAGTTCAGAAATAATCTGCATGGCTCTGACCTTTGGTGCACCTGAAACGGTTCCCGCTGGCATGCAAGACCTGAGCGCATCGAAGAAGTCTTTATCTTTTTGAAGTTTGCCTTTTACGTGTGAAACCATATGCATAACATGTGAATATCGCTCGATCTCCATATATGAATCTAGTTCTACAGATCCATATTCACTGACTCTTCCTACATCATTTCTCCCGAGATCCACCAGCATGACGTGCTCCGCTCGTTCTTTTTCATCAGCAAGTAAGTCCTGTTCAAAAGCCAAATCCTCTTGAAGCGTCTTTCCTCTTGGACGGGTTCCCGCGATCGGTCTGTTCTCCACACATCCATCATCCACTTTAACAAGAAGCTCTGGAGATGCTCCAACGATATAGGCATCCTTCGATTTGTAATAATACATATACGGCGAAGGGTTCATCGACCGTAAAAGTCGATACACATCGAAGGGATCCGCTTCGGTTTCTTGTTCGAATCGTTGGGATAATACGACCTGAAAAACATCGCCCGTTTTGATATATTCCTTCGCCTTCTTCACCATTGAACAAAACTCTTCTTTCGTATGTGAAGAACGGACTTCATTTTTTCTTATATCGTTTAGTGGAAAATCTGTAGAAACAGCTTTCGTTCTTACTGGCTGTTGAAGCTCTTCATAGGTTCTACGAATTCTATCGCACACCTGTTCATATTTTTCCTGTAAGGTTTTTTTACTGTCATCAGAAGAAACGTGTAGGTTACACACAATCGTTGTTTTTTGTTTGAGATGATCGAATACGATGATCTCGTCTGTGAACAAAAATTCCATTTCGTTTTCTTGTTCAGATGGAGTTTTGGGTCTTGGCACATTTTCGAACGTATGAATCAGGTCATAACCGAAAAAGCCAACAGCTCCTCCAGTGAACGGAGGAAGTGAAGAGTGTTTAGGAGATTTATATCGTGATACATAGTCTTTCACCATATCTAAGGGAGAACCTTGCTTTTGTATACTTTTCATATTATTCATAAACGTGATATCTACTGTCTTTCCTGATGATGACACCACCAAGAATGGCCGTCTGCCAATATACGAATACCTCGCCCAACGCTCTCCACCTTCAACACTTTCAAGCAGAAAAGCATGTTCTTCATGACGAACTCTCTCAAACTGAGAGATGCACGTTTCATGGTCAGATAGGTAGGTAAACCCAATTGGAATCACATTGAAATTTTCTTTTGATAGAGAAATGACTTCCTCTACATTTGGCATAAACATATTCATTCACCTCTTTCAAAAAATAAAAAACCTCTCGCTTTTTACAGCGGAGGCTGATGTTTGCATCATAAATAAACTAAGAAAGAGGTTTAATCGGAGGATTAAAATACTCTCAACTCAGCTCAAACTATGCTCTCTTTTCTCCACTCATCTCAACTCTAACTATTCTCCTGATTAGTGATTAATATATAGGGTTCCCCCTATGTTGTCAACTCTCAATTGCGGAGAGATCTCTGTTTAAAATGAGCGATTTGATGTAGTTTTTATAGCGATATTTAACGATAGAAAGAATGTCGAATCACCCACACCCAGCAAACGCTAAAAAATAAGATAAGGCTGTATATGATCGTAATCATAAAAGCGAGGCCAAGAAACAATCCAGAACTAGTTGGACCTAGCAGCGAAAATCCTGCCAATGCCAAAGGATATAGAAAAATAAAAATTAACATGAGAACCCAAAAGATCAAACGCGCTGTGCTTCTTCGAGGTTTAATCAAGTAGAGTGTCAAAAGGATATTTACAATTGTTAATCCTGCGGCAAACGACCAGTCATGCATGAAACTTGTGTGATGCAAAAGAATCGCCTCCCTTTTTCCTCTAATACAGTATATAGAGAGATCGATGGTGGCCAACCCTGGTAAATTGAAAAAACCGCTATTTTGTCCTTTCCATAAGGACAAAATAGCGGTTTGTAATTGTCTGGGGTCAGACCCCTACTATTCTGCTTTGGAAACAAAAGCTGCTAGGGCTTCGACAGCTTCATTCTCATCAGGGCCATCAACAGCGAGTACAAGCTCACTGCCAGATCCTACAGCTAAGCTCATGATTCCCATGATGCTCTTCGCGTTCACTTTCTTGCCTTCCTTCTCGACAAATACATTAGATGTGTAACGGTTTGCTTCTTGGACGAACAATGCTGCTGGGCGTGCTTGCAGTCCGCTCTTCAACTGCACGGTTACTTTCTTTTCAACCATTCTACCTTACCTCCTCTAACCTTATCTCTCTATGAAACATCAATGGATGGGTTGACCGTTTCTAATTTTCGTTGCGATCTCGTCAATCTTGCGTAATCGGTGGTTAACACCTGATTTACTTACAGGGCCGGAAGATACCATCTCACCTAGCTCTTTCAAAGTAATTTCTTGATGGGTGACTCTTAGTTGCGCGATCTCACGCAGCTTATCTGGGAGTGTTTCAAGTCCTACCTGTTCGTCGATAAATTTGATGTTCTCGACTTGTCTCATGGCAGCACCTACGGTTTTGTTCAGGTTCGCTGTCTCACAGTTCACCAGTCGGTTTACTGAGTTACGCATATCTTTTAAGATCCTGATGTCCTCAAAGAACAATACAGCATGATGAGCACCGATTAGAGTAAGAAACTCTGAAATCTTTTCGCCATCTTTTAAATAGATAATATAACCTTTTTTTCGTTCTAGAACTTTTGCTTTAAGTTCAAACGTATTCATCAGTTCAGCTAATGCAACCGTATGCTCTTCATACATCGAGAAAATTTCTAGATGATAGCTTGTCTCTGGGTGGTTTACTGAACCCCCTGCTAAGAAAGCCCCTCTCATGTATGCACGGCGGCAGCAGCTTTTCTTATTAAATTCCTCTGCAATGTTGCGGGTAAACGTAAAAGCTCCGTCAATAATCTTCAAATCTTCCAACAATGCTCTTGATTCTTCTGAAACACGTACAATGTAGACATTATTCTTTTTCAAGCGCATCTTTTTTCGTACTAATAGCTCTACGTGATAAGGATATACACGTTTGATCAACGTATAGATTCTTCTTGCAATAGCAGCATTTTCAGTTGGGATATCGAGAATCAATTTTCTGTTGCTGAAAGAGATGGAACCATTCATTCGAATCAAGGCAGCTAACTCTGCTTTTTTACAGCAATCTTTCAGTTCGAGCTGCGTTAATTCTTTTTTTGTATCTGCAGCAAAAGACACCTGCATCACCACCTCTCTTCCATCCATTTCAATCTCTATTCTATTTTTCTATAAGTCCTAACAATAAATCAGAAACACGCTGTGCATCATGTCTGACAAGCGTTCCGTATTGAATAATGTTGTCGCACAACAAACCGATGCCGAACGACTTTAACCGTTCCTCATCATACTGAACTTGTGATGCGCCTTCTTCCAAGTATAGATCCAAATATTCTGGTGGAATCTTTTCGTTGTTCGCAATCACAACATCAATAAAATTGTGCCCCACATGATCGATCAATGCCTGAATATGATCACCAGCCGTGTAGCCTGTAGTCTCACCTGGCTGCGTCATCACATTACATACATAAACTCTAGGAGCCGTTGCCTCGCGGATGCTATTAGAGATTCCGTTCACTAGAAGATTCGGCAGGATACTCGTATATAAACTGCCTGGTCCGATCACGATCAGATCTGCTTCTTGAATCGCTTTCACGCTTTCACGAAGTGGCTCGATCTTTTCATCAGATAAAAAGACGCGTTTGATTTTCTTATTCGACAGCGGGATCTTAGATTCCCCCTGAACAATCGTACCATCTTCTAATTCGGCACATAAAATTATACTGTTTTTCGCTGCAGGCAGTACCTGTCCTCTTACGTTTAAAACGCGGCTAAGTTCCCGAATACCTGTTAAAAAATCTCCGGTAATATCATGCATGGCCGCAAGAAGCAGGTTTCCAAGCGAATGACCCGTAATTCCGTCGCCCACTTTAAACCTATGTTGAAACATTTTTTCCACAAGCGGTTCCACTTCAGAAAGCGCGGCGATCACGTTTCGCACATCACCAGGAGGAGGCATATCATAATCCCTCCTCAACCTTCCAGAGCTGCCGCCGTCATCTGCAACCGTAACGATAGCAGTGATATCAACTGGATAGCGCTTCAAACCGCGAAGAAGAACAGAGAGTCCTGTTCCTCCGCCAAGCACTACCACTTTCGGCTGCTTATTCATTTAAACTTTATCCTTTCCCATATCTCTGTGAGAGCTGAATGTCACATATTCTTTGGAAAGTGCATTTCCGATGTATTCAGCTAGAGCTACAGAACGATGTTTTCCGCCTGTACATCCAATCCCGATGATCAGCTGACTCTTGCCTTCTCTTTTATATTGAGGAATCATGAACTGAAGCAGATCGAGCAGCTTTTCTAAAAACATGTTCGTTTCTGGCCATTTTAATACATACTCAGAAATATCTGCCTCAAGCCCTGTTCGCGGTCTCATATGTTCGATGTAATGCGGATTCGGCAGGAAGCGAACGTCGAACACTAAGTCAGCGTCGATCGGCATTCCATACTTAAATCCAAACGACATCACGTTGATCGTGAACGGATGAGCGGCATTTGCGGAAAAGCGCTGAATGATACGTTCACGTAACTGAAGAGGCTTTAAGTCAGATGTATCTAATACTTGCTGCGCTCTACCTTTTAATTCTTCGAGCATCTCCCGCTCTTGTGTGATGCCTTGAAGGGGATTCCCGCTCTTCGCTAAAGGATGAGAACGTCGCGTTTCTTTGTATCTGCGTACAAGAGTTGCATCTTTACAATCTAAATATAAAATCTGCGGCTGAACGTCGGATGAGATGGCAAGTTGATCTAGCGTTGAGAACAACTGATCGAAAAACTCTCTCCCACGAAGGTCCATCACAAGTGCCACCTTGTTGAGTTTGCCGGCAGATTCTTGCATTAATTCTACAAATTTAGGGAGTAGTGCAGGTGGTAGATTATCAACACAGAAAAAGCCTAGATCTTCAAAGCTCTGCATGGCTACCGTCTTCCCGGCCCCTGACATTCCTGTAATAATCACCATTTGTACATCATGTCTTTCCATGCCATTTCCCCCCAGTTAGCTATGTTCCATTTTTATGCGACCCGTCTAAACTTATGCAGGGTCTAAACGGTATGAAAGCAGTTCGAAATCAGGTGTATATGTGAATGTGCCAAAAATCATGTTGCTGCCACTTGTCATATAGTCAAGAATGTGGTGATCTCCTGGCGCCATCGGAAGCTCACGTACTTCTTCAACCGGCTTCCATGACAGAATCCCTTCTTCACATTCATCTAGTGCAACACCTTCAGAGTCTGTTGCAAAAAAGGTAAACATCATCCACTCAGAAACGATTTTGTCGCCTTCTTTGATGATAAAATTAAACACACCTTTAAGCTGCGGATTCTTCAGATAGATTCCCGTTTCTTCACGGTACTCTCGAATAACAGAATCACGGATAGACTCGGTAGACTCCATCTTTCCGCCCGGTGCTACCCACCAGCCCCGTCTAGGCTTTTGAAGTAAAAGCACTTGATTATCTCTTATTAACACACAGTTTGTTACTCTTTGCACTTGTTTTCACCTCAGGGCTATGTCCTACTTGTTAGTATACTAAATTATGTAACCCCTCACAATACAGATGCCTCAAGGGTTTGACGTATTTTAGCATTCTAATTTATGGTATTTTGCTTTTCTTATTATGTGAAAAAAGAATCTATTAAATTAAAGCAATTATTTCATTACGGGCTAAGACCTTTGCGACATTTAACTGAGGAGCTTCTGAGCAAAGTACTCCGTTCACTTTGATCGCTTGTTTAAATCGAAATCCTTAAACTAAAAGCTAGCTTTCAGGCATTTCTTCTTCTTTGGCAAAGTTGATTGGAGCGCAAGGTGTGAGACTCCTGCGGGACAGGCGGGCAGGTGAGACACTTAAGAGTGAAACGAACAAATGTGGCTCACCGCCTGCCCCGCGGACAGCGTAACACCTGGAGCGGAAATCAACCACTTCTTCGCATAAATTAACCCATAAAAAAAGGACACGAAGCATAGCTCCGTGTCAAAGTCTTGCCTTTATAAAAAGGGGGTCAATTTCTTATTTTTAATATACCCCACAATTATTTCATCACTGTTACAATCACATTAATTGGAAGTTACGTTTTTTAACTTCTCCGTTAAAGTTTCCACGTAGTGTTGAGCCGCTTGTGCAGCGATACTTCCATCACCTGTAGCTGTAACGATTTGACGAAGTGTTTTTTCACGAATATCTCCTGCTGCAAAGATACCAGGAATTCTAGTTTCCATCTGTTCGTTCGTTTCTACATACCCGTTTTCATTCGTGATGCCAAGATTTTTAAACGCAGCGTTAAGTGGCAGCATTCCGATATAGATGAACACACCATCTGCTGAGAAATCTTGTTCTTCACCTGTTTCAGAATGAACTAACGTCACTTTGTTCACTTTGTTGTTTTCACCGTGAATCTCTTTAACTGAATGATTCCAGATAAAATCGATCTTATCGTTATCAAACGCACGTTGTTGAAGGATCTTTTGTGCACGAAGTTTGTCACGTCTATGAACGATCGTTACTTTAGAAGCGAAACGAGTCAGGTAAACACCCTCTTCAACAGCAGAGTCACCGCCGCCGACAACGACTAATTCGCGGTTCTTAAAGAATGCACCATCACATACCGCACAATAAGAAACGCCGCGTCCAGAGAATTCTTTTTCACCTGGAATGCCTAGTTTCTTATATTCAGCACCTGTTGAGATGATGATTGAACGCGCTTTGTACGTTTTGCTTCCTGCATGAATCGTCTTGTACTCTTCGCCATCGACGATTTCTTTTACATCTCCATAAGCATATTCAGCACCGAATTTTTTTGCGTGCTCAAACATTTTGTTAGAAAGTTCTGGTCCAAGAATGTGATCAAAACCAGGATAGTTTTCTACATCTTCCGTATTAGCCATCTGTCCGCCCGGGATACCTCTTTCGATCATGATCGTATCCAAGTTCGCGCGTGATGTATAAACCGCTGCAGTCATACCAGCTGGTCCTGCACCAAGAATAGCTACATCATAAATTCTTTCTTCAGTCATTCATGCCCACTCCTTATATAAGGAAATTCTTATTTACTATATCTCTATCCTATTCGCACATAGGAGTAAAGTCCATCATTCTGCTCAAACGTTGCGGTTCACCCAACTAATTAGTTTTTTTATGCGCAAAGACAATACAGAAACGGTGATCTCGTATTGCTCAGCAACTCCTTTTTGAGTAGAACGCCCTTTTTGCTTACGAGCTAAGTGATCGATTGCCGCAGCAATGGCTTTTTGGTTATCAAAGATTCGCTCGCCAGTCGTTTCTGCAAACTTAATAGCTTCTGCCCAGTAAAATAAAACATGTTCATCAAGCGTAGAACCCATCTCTTTTACAGAAAGAAGAACATCCATTGCCATACTGATAATCTCAGATGCTGTAGTCACTTCTACAGAAGTATCATCATGAACAAGTTTCACAGCTCGTTCTGGCTGATGTTCGAGCATGATCGTTGCCGCGATCTCTTTTACAAGTAACGACTCTTCTTTTCTAAGACAAAAATCACGAAGCGTCTCATAAGCCTCTTCATTTTTATTCCCTCTAAGAAGAAATAAATGCGTAATTTTGTTTTTTTCCAGTCCTTTACGAACTTGCTGAATATGTTCCATCGCCTTCACTTGGCGATCTTTTTTCGGTTTGTTCTGATTGTTAGTCGGAATGCGGTATTGATAGTCCCCGCCTGTTATTGTCAGTTCATCATTCTGCGCCTTTTCCATATAAAAAGGAGCAACATGACCTTCAGGATCAAGATCGATTACCTTTTTCCAAGTTTTAAGAGAAAGGTCCTTTTGTCCGAGTGCATAGTACGACACCGCTAACATATGTGTGGTCACAGGATCGTATACAAATGACGATTTTCGAAGAGACTGTAGCCATTTATTCGCATACAAATGCTCTTCTAATAAACCAAACGTATTTCCTAGTTTATAACGATGTTCAGGATGCATTGGATGCACCGTTTTTAAGCGTTCCAAAAGCTTACCACCAGGTTCATCCATCCCTAAATGGAACAGAAAAATAGCAAGGTTGCAAAGTGCGTTTAAATTACCTGGATTCTTATCTAGCACATCTTGAAGAACATCCATCGCTTCATCAAACTCGCTCTTATAAAAATGAGTGAGTGCTAAGTTATTATACGCCGCCCAAAACTTAGGATGATTCGAAATGATCTCTCTTAACTGTTGTTGCGCAAGTGGTAGATCTCCTCGTTCGATCGACTGCCTCGCTTCATCATGAAGCTTAATCAGCTCTTCTTCGGTTGAAAGGGGCAAGCTAGAAGTCTTGCTTCCTGTTTCGAGTGAGATAAGATCTAACAGTTCTTGTGTATCTTCCACAAATTCACCGTTAGGATCAATCGCCATATATAAACGAGCATGTTCTTCGGCATCACCATACATGCCTAAGTGCGCAAAATTATTCGCAAGAAAGAAATGACATTCTGAAAGATCAGAGCCAGACTGTTCTAAAGCGTTCAGCAAGTACTTATTAGATTCTTCATATTCCCCGATCTCAGCGAGCGTAGAAGCAAGCTGACATAAAAAAGAGGGCTCTTCCGGCTGGAAAGTAACGGCCCGTTCAAACATTTTTTTTGCTGTATATAGATCACGCCTGTTATAGGCTTTTATTCCTTTTTCAAAAAAGTAATCCCCATCCTGGATAAAGGGAAGAACACGGCCGCTAGCTGCACTGGCCCGTTTTTGTTTATGCATATTTGGTTCCTCCATCTACTTATGTAAACTTATATACTTCTATATCGTTCCGTTTACAAAGTTTTCAACCAAAAAATTATAACACAGGCAATAGTGACTAACACCCCTTAGACTGTAAATAATGTGCAGGAAACTTTCGACAAAAAATGAATTTTAGGCATGGATGCAGTAGGTATGCGGAAAGTGAGTGGGTTCTCTATGGGAAGTGAATTTAGCAATCGATTAGAAATTTCAAGAATCGATTCTGAAAGTCTGAAACCAATCATAAATCTCTGCTATCGATCATAAAAGTCTGGAATCGCTCATAAATCTCTGGAATCGATCATAAATCTCTGGAATCGATCATAAATCTCTGGAATCGATCATAAATCCCTTTAACGAAAGAAAAACACACAAAGACAACCGAGATATTCACCTCAGTTGTCCTTTTTCGTATGTCTTTCCTTTAATGTGGCCAAAATTTCGTCTAAAGGCACCTTCTGCTCCTGTAACAGAACCAAAACATGATAAAAAAGATCAGAAACTTCCCATTTCAGTTCTTCCGCATCACGATTTTTTGCAGCGATGATCACTTCTCCTGCTTCTTCTCCAACTTTCTTCAGAATCTTATCGACTCCATGTTCAAAAAGATAGGTTGTGTAAGCACCTTCTGGCATCTCATGCTCTCGTTTTGCGATAATCTCTTGAAGTTCTGTTAAAATTCTATATCGATCAGGGTTTGGCGCATCCACTCGTACATCCTTCTCATATAGCGTTTCTGAAAAACAACTATATGCGCCTGTGTGACAAGCTGGACCTTGGGGCTCCACAAGCACGACCAAAGCGTCTTGATCACAATCATAGCGAATGCTTCTAACTTTTTGTGTATTTCCGGAAGTTTCACCTTTGTGCCATAAAGCTTGTCGTGATCTTGAAAAGAATACCGTTTCGCCAATTTCGATCGTTTTTTCAATTGATTCTCGATTCATATATGCGACCGTTAATACTTCTTTTGATTGAACATCCTGGACTACGGCAGGAATCAGTCCTTTTTCATCAAATTTCAGTTTTTCTAAATTCATCGAACAGACACCCCTAACTTTCGCAATTCTGCTTTTACCTCTGCAATCGATGTTTCTTTATAATGAAAGATACTTGCAGCTAGTGCAGCATCTGCTTTACCAATTGTAAACGCATCGTTAAAATGCTCGGAAGACCCAGCTCCGCCTGACGCGATAACTGGAACGGTTACTGCCTCACTCACTGCTTTCGTTAATTCTAAATTGAATCCAGACTTTTCTCCATCTTTATCCATGCTGGTCAACAGAATTTCTCCAGCACCACGATTTACTGCCTCTCGCGCCCACTCCGTGACTTCCCATTGAGTGGGTTTGCGACCTCCATGCGTATATACGCGCCATGATTCTAACTCTTCGTCATACTTAGCATCGATCGCGACAACGATGCATTGGGCACCAAAATAATCTGATCCTTCTGTGATAAGTTCTGGTCTCAATACCGCAGCTGTATTCACTGAAACTTTGTCAGCCCCTGCCCGTAACACACGTTTCATATCTTGAAGTTTATTGATACCACCACCGACAGTGAATGGAATCGCAAGTTCTGCTGCAACTCGTTCAACGACTTCGACCATCGTATCCCGTCCTTCATGACTAGCTGATATATCAAGAAAAACGAGCTCATCTGCTCCTTCTTCATCATAAAATCTCGCTAGTTCAACAGGGTCACCAGCATCGACTAAGTTAAGAAACTGAATGCCTTTGACTACTCTGCCTTCCTTAACGTCTAAACAAGGAATGATTCTTTTCGTAAGCATTATTTCACACTTCCTAACGCTTCAGGCAACGTGAATTGATTCGTATATAGAGCTTTTCCTATAATTGCACCTGCGATTTTCCGTTCATCAGCTTTCAAACGAACAAGATCATCAAGTGAACTCACACCACCTGATGCGATCACTTCTTTTCCAGTGATGCTCGCTAATTCTCCGATCGCTTCAACGTTAGGTCCCTGCAGCATACCGTCTTTTGAGATGTCAGTGAAAATAAACGTTTCAGCACCTTCCTCTACTAATCTTTTCGCTAGATCAACTGCTTTGATGTGAGACGTTTCTAACCATCCTTCAGTTGCTACAAATCCATCACGTGCATCTAAACCGATCGCTATCCTCGATCCACCGTATTCCCGCAACGCTTCTCTAACAAATTCAGGATTTGAAACCGCCGCACTACCTAAAATCACTCGATCAACTCCAGCGTCTAAGTAATACGAAACGTCTTCCATCGAACGAATACCTCCACCGATTTGGACCTTTGCAGGGAGTTCTTTTGCAACACGCAATACGTGCTCGTGATTAATCTTCTTTCCGTCTTTCGCGCCATCAAGATCTACCATGTGAATCCATTCTGCACCTTGATCTGCAAACTGTTTTGCCATATCAAAAGGAGAATCTCCATAGATTGTTTCTTGTTCATAATCACCTTGCATCAACCTAACGCATTTACCATTGCGCATGTCAATCGCTGGGTATAATACAAATTCATTCATCTCTGTTTTCCCTCCTCAACAAAACGGCAAAAGTTTTGCAGCATGCTCATGCCCGTCTCTGAACTTTTTTCAGGGTGAAACTGCGTCCCCATGATTCTGCCGCTTCCAACTACAGCTGGAACTTCAACGTCCTCATAATGAGCGACCGCGGCCAGTACCTCTCGATTTTCAGTTTGTACAACAAAGGAATGGACGAAATAAACATACCCTTCGTCTATATCTTTTAATAACGGCTGATCGCTCTGCAAAAAGTTTAAATGGTTCCACCCCATATGTGGCACTTTATAGGAACGGCCGTCACTCGTTTTGCCTGTAAAACGCTCTACTCTCCCTGGGAGTAAACCAAGCCCTTTTGTTAAGCCGTTCTCACTGCTTCCTTCGAAGAGCAGTTGCATGCCTAAACAGATTCCCATCAAAGGCTTTCCACTCTTAGCTTCTTTTTTTATAAAATCCGCAAGACCCGTCTTCTCAAGCTCCGTCATCGCATCTTTAAAAGAACCGACTCCCGGTAACAAAAGCCCATCCGTTTTCCGAAGTTCTTCTACATTTCCTGAAAGAATGTAAGGCTGATTGATTCTTTTTAGTGCAGAACAGACAGAGTGCAGATTGCCCATTCCGTAGTCAATGATTCCGATCATTTTATAACATTCCTTTCGTAGAAGGCACTCCTTTTACACGAGGGTCGATCTGTGTGGCTTCGTCTAACGCTTTTGTAAAAGCTTTAAATATGGCTTCGATGATGTGATGTGTGTTCGAGCCATAGTGAACGATCACATGAAGGTTCATTCTAGCCTCCAACGCGAGCTTCCAGAAGAATTCATGGACGAGTTCTGTATCAAACGTTCCTACTTTTTGACTTGGAAATTCTGCACGAAATTCAAGGTGAGGACGATTCGACAGATCGATCACAACTTGAGCGAGCGTTTCATCCATTGGTACAAACGCATTGCCGTATCTCTTAATTCCTCGCTTGTCACCAAGAGCTCCCTGAATGGCTTGACCAAGGCAGATGCCAACGTCTTCTGTTGTATGATGGTCATCAATCTCCACATCTCCAGCAGCGTTTACAGTAAGATCAAAATGTCCGTGACGTGCGATCGCGTCTAGCATGTGGTTTAGAAATGGGACAGGCGTTTGAATATCAGCTTGTCCTTCTCCATCAATATTAAGAGCTAAGCTGATCTGAGTCTCTTTCGTATTTCTTTCGATCGTATGTTGTCGCACTTGATTATCCATCTACTTGTCCTCCAGTCGAACATCAATCGCTCTCGCATGTGCTTCAAGTCCTTCTAGGCGAGCAAAAGCTGATATCTTCTGTCCGTTTTCTTTTAGTGCTTGTTCACTATATCGAATCACACTTGATTTTTTTGTAAAATCATCTACGTTAAGCGGACTTGAAAAGCGCGCTGTTCCACTTGTCGGAAGAACATGATTGCTTCCTGCAAAATAATCTCCTACAGGTTCTGAGCTATATTCACCTAAAAATATAGCACCCGCGTGTTTTATTTTACCGAGAAGACTCATCGGATCTTTCGTCATGATCTCAAGGTGCTCGGGTGCGATCTGGTTGATCACTTCTGCACCCTCTTCAAGTGAATTCACGATATAGATGACTCCATAATCTCTGATTGCTTCCATCGCGATCTCTTTCCTTGGGAGTTCAGCTAATTGTGACTCTACTTCCACAGAAACTTCCTTAGCTAACACGTTTGAAGTCGTAACCAATACTGCTGCCGATCGGGGATCGTGTTCTGCTTGTGATAAAAGGTCTGCCGCAATGTAACGAGCGTTTGCGGTTTCATCGGCAAGAACTGCAATTTCGCTCGGCCCTGCGATCATATCAATATCACATACCCCAAAAACTTCCCGTTTTGCTAGTGCAACATAAATGTTACCCGGCCCAACGATCTTATCCGTTTTCGGAACCGATTTTGTTCCATATGCTAGAGCTCCGATCGCTTGTGCGCCACCGATTTTAAACATCCGTTTAACTCCGGCAATGGAAGCTGCAGCCAACACAGCAGATGGGAGTTTTCCGTCTTTTCCCGGTGGTGACACGAGTATGATTTCCTCTACTCCAGCAACAACAGCTGGAATAACGCCCATCAACACAGAAGATGGATAGGCGGCTGTTCCACCGGGTACATAAACACCTACAGAATCAAGCGGTGTTACTTTTTGACCTAAAAGTGTTCCATCTTCACGTGTGAAGAACCATGACTGCCGGCGTTGCTTTTCGTGATATTCACGAATGTTTTCTGCTGCTTCTAAAATGATTTCTACCATCTTAGAATCAAGAGATGAGATTGCTTCATCTATTTCATTCTTTGTTACTTCAAGAGAAGAGAGAGAAACACCATCAAAAGTTTCAGTATATTGAAAAAGGGCTTCGTCACCCTTTGTTTTTACATTTTGTAAGATATCGAGAACCGCTTTTCTTTGTTTTTCTGTGTTTTGTTCAACGCTTCTCTCTAAGTTTTCAAGTTCAGAGACGGGTACTATTTTCATTGAACTTCCTCCTTGCTTTCAACCAGTGTTCGAAGTCGCTCAACAAGATCATTAATGCGTACAGCATGCAATCTATAGCTAGCCGGATTTACGATCAACCTCGACGTTATATCAGCTATCTTCTCAAGTTCAACAAGACCGTTTTCTTTCAACGTCCGACCTGTTGAAACGATATCTACAATGCGATCTGCTAAACCGATGAGTGGAGCAAGTTCGATCGATCCGTTTAATTTGATTACTTCTACTTGCTGACCCTGTTCTCTAAAATAATGAGAAGCCACATTCGGATACTTTGAAGCGATCTTCGGTGCAACTCTTTGATCATGTCCGTTCGGAAGTCCTGCAACTGCGAGATAACATTCTGAGATCTTTAGGTCGAGCACTTCATAAACATCACGCTCTTCCTCAAGCATCACATCTTTCCCAGCGATTCCGATATCAGCTACACCATGCTCTACATAAGTAGGAACATCCATCGGCTTTGCTAAAATGAACCGAAGGCCTGCTTCTGGTGCATCAATGATTAATTTTCTCGATTCATCGAATTCGGGGGGAAGCGGATATCCAGCTTGTCTCAGAAGATCGACTGCTTCTTCAAATATTCTCCCTTTAGGCATCGCCATCGTTAACACCGTACTCATGAAAAGTCCTCTCCTTGCTGTGTTCCGATTAAATAATGCACATCATCAAATCGTTTGCTAAATTCATCTACATTTTTAACTCCTGATAGATTCTGCATCACAACACGCTTGCCTTCACTGCGCTTATCTCTCGCCAGCTTTAGCGCCTCTTTTCTTCGTTCATCTGTGTATAGAATGCATTGTCTCCTCGTATCATCACTTTTCTTTCCTAGCGCTTCTACAAAATAGTCCATCCGAATCGCAAAACCAATAGCTGGAGCTTTCCGATCAAAACGACTGAGCAGATCATCATAGCGTCCTCCGCTTGCGATTGGTGCCCCGATTCCTGCTCCGTAACCCTCAAACACGATGCCGGTGTAATAACTCATGTGACTGAACAGCGTAAAATCAAAGACAATATTTTGTGCTGCATCATAATCTTCTAAGAGGTGGTACAGATCTTCTAATTCTTGTAAAGTCTGCTGGCCTCTTCTGTTCGGGTTTAATGAAGAAGCTTCATCAAGTACTTCGATCCCACCTCTTAAGTCCAACAGTTTTAATAACCGTTTTGTATCAATAGAAGAAAGAGGTAGCTTTTTCACATGTGATGTGTAACCCACATAATTTTTCTCGTTTAAATAACGCAACAGTTCTCCTGCTCGATCATCATTTCCTAAAATGTCAGAAAGAAGTTCTTGCACAAATCCAATATGTCCAACCGCCACGGTAAATCCAGCAATTTCGTTCTTTTTGAATACTTCAGACATGAGTGCAAGTGCTTCAGCTTCAGCACTTGCCGTTCCTTCACCGATCAATTCGATACCGACTTGTTCAAATTCTGCTGGTCTTCCCCCTTCTCGCTGTTGCGCTCTGAAAACGGGAGAACTGTATGCGAGGCGAAGCGGATAAGCTACATGCTTCATGCTTGATGACACGACCCTTGCAATCGGGGCTGTCATATCCGGTCGGAGCACCAATGTTTTTCCTTCCATATCAAGCAGTTTGAACAATTGTTGATCTAAAATTGCGGAGGCTTCCCCTACCGTATCGTGATATTCCAAAGTAGGAGTCTGAATGAATTGATAACCCCAAGACTCCATCTCTTGTTTGATTTTATTTTTGATGTCTTCATTTTTTTGATAAAAGGCAGGAAGTGTATCCCGCATACCTGCTGGTTTTTCAAACACAAACGGTTTTGACATGATCCTTCATCCTTTATTTGTGAAATGAATAGATTAAGTATTGTTTTTATGAAATAAGTGCTTAGTGCAGAAACAAACCATTCCACCCGAACACTTTAGTTCGCTAATATACTACCATGATAAAGATTTAGTTGTAAGTCTACACGTCCTTGTCGAAACTGTCAACCAATTCACACAAAAACCATGTTTCCTTTTAGGAGTTAAGAAAACAGATTTCAGGGAATAGTATGTAGAAATAAATACATAGGAAAGGATGGAATGCGTCTTGTTTAATCGCATATTTTTTATTGCTATCATCATTGGTGTACCACTATCTGTTATCGGCAGCCTCATGCATTGGCCAGCTGTCTTACTTTTTGTAATCTATTGTGCAACGATTATCGCACTAGCCGGTTACATGGGACGCGCCACGGAAAGCTTAGCGATCATTGCTGGTCCAAGAATCGGCGGCTTACTTAACGCTACTTTCGGTAATGCGGTCGAGCTCATCATTTCAATCTTTGCATTAAAAGCAGGTTTGATAAGTGTAGTATTAGCGTCTTTGACTGGTTCTGTACTCGGTAATCTTTTACTAGTCGGAGGCTTATCGTTTTTTATCGGCGGTTTAAAGTATAAACAGCAAAAATTCAACATATATGATGCACGCCATAACGCGGGGCTACTCATTTTTGCTGTTGTAGTCGCTTTTGTTTTCCCTGAGGTGTTTTCTTATAAACTGAACGACGCCGATTCACTCACCTTAAGTGTATGGGTTTCAGTAATCATGATTATTCTTTATGTAGCAGCACTTTTGTTCAAGCTCGTTACTCACCGCGGTGTCTATCAATCAGAACATGATGTGGCTCATGGGGATGAAACAGCAGAATGGAGTAAGTGGAAAGCTCTAATCGTCCTTGCTCTTGCTACTCTTGCCGTTGCTTATGTTTCTGAAAAGCTCGTTCATACGTTTGAAGAAGTAGGAAGAACGCTCGGCTGGAGTGAAGTGTTCATCGGAATCATCATCGTTGCAATCGTCGGGAACGCAGCTGAACATGCTTCAGCGATCATCATGGCATATAAGAACAAAATGAATGTTGCTGTAGAGATTGCCATCGGCTCAACACTTCAGATCGCAATGTTTGTCGCTCCACTACTCGTGTTGGTTTCGTTATTCTTTGAAAAATCGATGGCACTTGTCTTTACGCTTCCTGAGCTTGTAGCGATGGTCCTCGCTGTATTCTTAACGATTTCGTTAACAAGTGATGGCGATACGAACTGGTTTGAAGGGCTCACTCTCCTTGCCGCTTACTTGATCATGGGAGTCGGGTTTTATCTTTTATAAAGGCTGTTTCGTATTCATTGTTGCTTTTGAAAGCAGTTGATTTCCATTCCAGGTTGCTCGCTTTCCGCGGGGCAGGCGGTGAGCCACATTAACTTCTTGGACTGCTCGACACTAGAGGATCCTTGCTCCTGCGTCTAAAAGTTAAGGCTACCGGAGTAAGCTTCCTCGTCGCATGCCTTACGAGATGTATTTCAAGTGGTAGGCACGCACCTTTCATTACAATCACCAGTCAAAGAAGTAAAAAAATTCAAAAGCCAAAGAAGAAGTATGTAAAAAAGAAATGTAGTATAGGACCAGTGCAGGGAGTAATCCTTCACTGGTTTTTTATATGAAACAAGTAAATTTGGAATAAAAAAGACTAAACTCTGATAAAGTTTAGAATAGAGGACAAGTTTAAGGTGGGGGTTATGATGACGGATTATTTAACGATCGGATCTTTTCCTGTAAAGATGGTTTGGCTAGCCATTTTGGGATCAGCATTGATTGCGTATGGCATATTGTTTGTGAAAATAAGAAAAGAACCTGACAAAAAGCAACTGTTAGACGTATTGAGTAATGCTGTGGGAATTTTTCTATTGGTTTGGAAGTTCAGTTATGCTGTTTTGCATCCCCTGCTGATCATCAAGCACCCCACAAGTATCTTGTATTTTAATGGAGGAGAAACAGGAATTGTTCTAGGAATCATCGGCTCCATTCTCTACATTCTTGGGGCTGCGAGTAAACGTGAGCTTGATAAAAGCAGGTTATTTTATATTGGTATATTAGGGTTAACGTTATACTTCGCTGCTTATTATGGTGCTCATTTTGCGTCAACTACACTTTTAGCTGACGGGTTGACCTCCTTGTTCTTTTTGATTCTCTCCATTTACTTATATACGAAGGGTTCGTTTGAGATCAGAAAAACCGTTCTGTCTATGTTAGTCACTGCACTCTTCTTTTCCGTGCTAACAAATTCCCCGCTCGGTGGGCAAAAAACGAATAAAGAAGCCGTAGAGGCAGCATCCTACGGAATCAAAAAAGGTGACCGTGCACCGAACTTTGAATTAAAAACGATTGAAGGCGAAACCGTAAAGCTATCAGATCTCAAAGGAAAGGTCGTTTTCGTTAACCTTTGGGCTACATGGTGTCCACCTTGTCGTGCAGAAATGCCTGAAATGGTTCGTTTCTATAGAGACCACTCTTCTAAGAAAGTAGAAATCTTCGCTGTGAACTTAACAGACAGCGACTCTGAAAAAGAAGTAAAAAAGTTTGCGCAATCATACAAGTTGAACTTTCCGGTCTTATTAGATCCAGACGGTAAAGTCGGAAATACGTACAAAACGGTCACGATTCCGACTACTTTTATTATTAATAAAAAAGGAATCATTGAACAAAAACATATCGGTCCGATGAGCTACGATATGATGGAAGAATTTTATAAGAATGCTCAATAAATGAAGGTATTACGAAAGAAAACTGGCTACATTCCCTTTTCGTGTGGGGTATCAGCCAGTTTTCTTTCGATACATAGATGTAAAAGTGCACAATTTCATGGTAATCTCTTTTTTATTCACGGTAATGACCATTATATTCACGGATAGCATCCATAATTTCACGGATAAAATAATTTATCCGATTTTCGACACTCCTCGACAGCCATTACCTCTTCTCAAACAAATAAAGCTTTGCGTTTTCGGGTCGCCCTAACCTTGGTCCTTTGAAACCTCTTTTAATCAGTTCTTTTCGCATAAACATCATGAGTCCACCATGACTTACGACTAGTGCATTTTCTTTATTTTCTTCAAGTATGCGGTCAACGATCTTCGAAACACGCATCTCAACATCAGTCCTACGCTCTAGCTGAGACTTGTGGTTAAAGAACCATGCTGTTCGGATGCAAAGAGGATATAAAATCATGGGGATCTTAATGTCTCTTTTAAAAAACGGATAAACAGGAATCTCACGAAGATCATCCGTTCTGATCAAATCCCCTCTATAAATCTTCCCTGCTGTATATTCTGCACGACGAACGGTGCTCGAATAGCAGGTGTTCCAATTGATTCCACCTAGGTCAACGTCTGTTTCTTCTACATCAGAAGCTTCGTATTCTTTCAGCCACTGATCAAATTCAGAAGGCGTGATCCATTTTTCAGTCGGATAGCCTCGTTTGACTTTGAAATGACGTACCATTCCTATCTTCATCACTGATCACCGCTTTCTATCTTAATGTGTGGTGTCTATTTTCTGCGATCTCTTTTAGCGCTCTCGCCCGTCCTACTAAAAAATTCGTCATGTACTTTTCTAGGAACAACCAATCTGCTAACCTTCCAATCACGCCAAACGGAGATTTATAATGAAAATGATCCACCATAATGGTACCGTTCTTCTTCGGTTCGAAAGTATGGGTATGTACGAATGAATGGAAAGCACCTTTCACCATCACATCTACAAACATATGCGGCCTCTCCATCTCAATAATCTTTGCAGTCAGCCTTTGTTTTACGCCAAGATGAATGGCCTCCCACGTTACATGATCGCCTTTTTCCATATAACCTGACGTTACTCCACCTACCGCTCTTTCTCTTGTATGAGAGGTCGTTTCAGTATGTATATCTACGTTTCGCGAAAGATCAAAGCAGACTTCTGCAGAAGCATGTACAAATTCTCGATGTATAATTGTAGGCATATAATGATGACTCACTTTCTAAAGAGGTAATAAAACAACACCTCAAGTATTGAGGTGTTCAACAGAATATGATTCTTTAATTATTCTCTGTATAGAATAATATTCCTTCCTTAACATGCTCACTGTAGAACGAGATCAACTCAAGTATTGAGTAATAGTTTCTATAGTCTTCCGTGATTCCGAACACATCTTTTATATACAGTGTTCCGAGCTGTTCTTCTTTATCAAATAGAATCAATCCGTAAACATCTCTTAACGTAAAGATTACCGGGCATCCATTATTTAGTTCACGAACAAACTGCTCTGTGCTATCAATCGGTTGTAATGAATTTTTCGGATAAAGCGATCCTAAGAACCAAAGTTTCACTCTATCTTTTATCCTCATATCCGTCACCCCGCTTAGACCATCATATGCAGGCGCAGCTATTAAGAGTGAATTCTTTTTAAACAATTGTTTAATCACATAACTTTTTTTCGAGTACAATTTTATGCAACCCATTTTTATTCATATACGTTTCCTTCACATCAAACCCATTTTTAATATTTAACAGCAACATGTGGCGCCACTTATTCATCGTTTTGGTTCGAACAACAGAATACCCTTTCATTTTCAGATACTCATGCTGTTGTTTCATTAACTTCGAAGCTACTCCTTGCCCCCTATAAACGGGGTCGACTCCGCCTAGCCAACTATAATAAGTGTTATGATCGATTTCATAGCCTATTTTATAACCAACTACCTTTGAATGATGAATAGCTGTAACGATCGTTAGTTTATTCTTCAATTTCATATTAAAAAGGAGATCGTCATTTGATGCACCAAAGATTATTTCATGTAGCTGAAGGATACGCTTCAATAGATCCTCCTCTGGCATTCCTTCAAGAATCATGAATTCCATACTACAGTCCTCCCCTATCAGTAACTTTATTCTAAGAAAAAACTGACCAAATCAGCAATTAAATCCGCTATTTGGTCAGGTCCATATCCACACTATTAACTTACTAATCTTTTCGTTTCTTCAAATTCTTCTTGGATACTTGCACTTGGTTCTTTTGTCATCAAGCTAACGACTACGATCGTTAGTGTACATGCGATGAATCCAGGAATGATCTCATACACATCAGCCATGGCTGGAATGAGTTCCCAAACGATAACCGTAACAGCCCCGACTACGATACCTGCAAAAGCTGACCATTTCGTCATTCGCTTCCAATATAGACTCAACAAGACAACTGGACCGAAAGCTGCACCAAATCCAGCCCATGCATAACCTACAAGATTTAGGATCGTTTCACTTGGATTAAGAGCCATCACAAATGCAATAACGGCTACAGCTAAAACTGCCAAACGCCCTACTAACACCAGCTCTTTATCGGAAGCTGATCGTTTTACGAATGCTTTGTAAAAATCTTCTGTCAAAGCACTAGATGTTACCAGCAACTGAGATGAGATTGTACTCATAACTGCCGCTAAGATCGCAGCAAGCAAGAAGCCCGTAATAATTGGATGGAACAATACTTCAGATAATAAGATAAATACCGTTTCAGCTTTTGATTCCCCTAGCGGAGCACCTGCTTGGTTGAAGTAAGCAATCCCAACAAGACCTGTGAACATTGCTCCAACGATCGAGAAAACCATCCATCCCATTCCGATTCGTCTTGCGCTCTTCATTTCTTTTACAGATGAGATCGCCATAAAACGAACGATAATATGCGGCTGGCCGAAGTATCCTAATCCCCATGCTAATAAGGAGATGATACCGATCAAGCTTGTCCCCGTAAAGGCATCAAGCAAAGTCGGACTGATGCTTTCGATTTCGTTAAACGAAGCATCCCATCCACCAACTTTTAGAATCGCAACGAATGGTACAAGAATTAAAGCAACAAACATAATCGCACCTTGTACGAAATCTGTATAGCTTACCGCTAAAAAACCGCCGAATAATGTATAAATAATAACTACTCCAGCTGTAAGCAAGATTCCCCACATATAATTCAGACCAAAGGCTGTCTCGAACAATTGTCCGCCCGCAACCATACCGGATGATGAGTAGAACGTAAAGAAAATCACGATAACTAACGCAGACGTTATACGAAGTATGCGAGAGGTATCTTTGAATCGGTTCTCAAAATAATCTGGAATCGTAATGGAGTTGTTCGCTACTTCCGTATACGTTCGTAGTCGTGGTGCTACAAATAGCCAGTTTAGATACGCTCCTGCACACAGTCCAATCACAATCCATCCAGCACTTAAACCAGATACGTACATTGCACCCGGAAGTCCCATCAACAGCCATCCGCTCATATCTGATGCACCCGCACTTAGTGCAGTAACCGCTGGTCCAAGATTTCTTCCGCCAAGCATGTAATCGGTAAGGTTATCGGTCTTTCGGTACGCATAAAGCCCGATCAGCACCATTCCGATCATGTACACACTAATTGAAAAAATAACTCCATATTCCATATTCAGTTTTCCTCCTGCCTTTTCTTGTTGTAAAAACGCTTTCAATATTTTCAAAATTTAAAAAAGGAACATTTTTATTATAAAGACATTTTTCGACAAAAGGAATAGATTTTTTTTGGAAAGACTTCTAGTATTGGAGTTTATTAGCTACCAAAACAAAGTGGCATGGCTCATAAGGGCTTATCAATCCAGAAATTTTGGTGCTGAATCCAGAAGTTTCTGCATTCAATCCAGAAATTTTGGTGCTGAATCCAGAAGTTTCTGCATTCAATCCAGAAGTTTTGGTGCTCAATCCAGAAGTTTTGGTGCTCAATCCACGAGTTTTAGCTGTTTATCCACGAGTCTGCAATCCTCGACAAATTTCGCTATGTTTCATTAGCTGCTAGCCTTCATTCACGCTATCTCCCACTCCCTACACAACAAAAAAACTGGTACCCATTCTTAAGACGATTGGGCGCCAGTTTTAACTACTTTATAATTTTTTTCGTCTTAAACGTTTGACCTTTACAAATTGATTCGTAAATAGATCCAGCTCTTCGTCTCGGTAGATATAGAAGAAACGATGGTGATGACCATCTTTCATTTCGGCCAGATCACACTTCATATAGTCATCGAGTTCCTGTCTTGTTAATTCAACGGTATACATCTTGCCATGACTCGGGATATCCAATTGGATCTCTTCTAAAAAATGGAGTTCTTTAAATAAATAAATAGAAGTATCAAGGAGAAATTCACAGATTAAATCTTCTGTTCCAAAGTAGTGTTGAAAATGTTCGCGTGTAAACGCAATATGAGGTACGTTACGTTTGTAGGTAGAATAGTCGCCATAGAAAACCAGCTTTGCACGTTTGCTTTGAAGTTCATAATGCTTTACAAGACCATGACCTTTCATTTTTGACACAGCAGTCCGGAAACGGTAGGTATCGCGGGCAGCCAACTGTTCGGCCTTATTTTGAGGATGAGATGCTTTCGGTGCATGCTGAGACTGACAGTTGTCTTCAACGAGGTGTCCAATTTTAAACGTGTTTTTCATAAATACGATCGAGAATGATTTCCTTCTCATAGTATGCGCCTCCAGCTTTCGCTTTTTTGCCTGTTTTAAGTATACGACGAAAAACAAGAAAACCCAAGAGGGGAACTTACGACAAATTTCTAGCTTTCCATTTCCCTCTTAGAGCGTTCTTCTTTCGTGTAGATGACCTGCATCGGATTCCCACCGACGAAAGATCCTTCGGGGACATTTTTATGGACGAGTGTTCCAGCTGATACGATCGCACCGTCACCGATCGTAACGCCTGGGAGGATCGTAGAGTTCGCACCGATCATCACTTCGTCGCCCACGATCACGTCACCCAAACGGTATTCTTTTATTAAATATTCATGAGCTAATATCGTTGTATTATAGCCGATCACACAGTTCTTCCCTACTGAAATTCGTTCAGGATACATGATGTCCGGCATGACCATCAACGCGAATGCCGTTCCTTCTCCGACCTTCATCTTTAGAAAAGTACGGTATAGCCAATTTTTCATTGGTAGAAACGGCGTGTACCTACCCACTTGTATCGCTATGAAATTTTTAACCACTTTCCAGAACGGAACAGTGTCATACACTTGGTACAACGAGTTTCTTCCTTTAACCGGATAACGCTCAGTATTTCGCAATTATCTCTCTCCTAAAACATCCAGCAAATCCGTCATTTCATTTAACATGAAGTCTGGATTAAACTGTTGCAAATAATCGTTTCCTCGGATGGTCCATGCTACACCAGCTGTTTGTGTGCCAGCGTTCTGTCCAGCAAGAATATCGTACTTGCTGTCGCCTACCATGATCGCTTCTTCTGGTGTTGAACCTAGTAAGTCGAGTGCTTTTTGAACAGGCTCTGGATCTGGCTTCGCGTTTTTCACATCATCCAGCGTAACAACGGTTTGAAAAAATTGATCAAGACCTACAAGACGTAAGCCCATCTCGACTGTATTTCTCATTTTTGTAGTTACGATGCCCAGTTTGTAGCCCTTTTTATACAATTCTTCTACCGTTTCAAAAACTCCTTCAAACTCTGTCACCAATTCATCATGATGTGAAATGTTATGTTCACGGTAGGTTTGAACCAATTCTGATACTTTTTCTTTATCGAACTGCTCCATCGTCTCAACGAGCGGCATCCCCATAAACGGTAAGACACTCTCACGATTGTATTGTTCTGGAAAGTGCTTATCCAATGTGTAAAGAAAAGAAGCGATGATCAGTTCGTTCGTATTGATTAAAGTTCCGTCAAGATCAAATAGTATGGTGTTGCGTTTCATGTTGTCGTTCCTTTCTTGTTAAACGATTTTTCCGTTCCATCTTGTTCCATACGTAAGCTACTAATACGGTAAGAACAATCGCCGTCACAACTCGAATGATCAACAGCGGCAGAACCGGAATGCCTAATGGTACAAAAACAAGCGTATCCTCAACAACAGCATGGCAGCTTACGAGAAAGATAAAAGCAAGGTACAAATCTTTCTTTGATACGCCATCCTCTTTCGCCGCCTGCATCATCACACCTGCTCCATATGCGAGACCGATCGTAAGTCCTGCGGCCATCGTCATGGACGTGTTCTCTTTCATCCCAAGAAGTTTCATAGCTGGTGCCATCCAACTCGAAAACTTGTTCAGCCAGCCTTTATCCTTCATAAATTGCATGATGATCATGAGTGGTATCACGATAAATGCGAGTTGCAGAATACCGAGTGAAGCTTTTTCAAGAGCGGTGAGAATGATCTCTCCCCAACCGTTTGGAGCAGCTTCAGGCTTTGAGATAAAACCGTATTGCGCTTTTTCTGTACCACCATCCCATAAAAGGTTGATTATAAAAGCAGAGAATAGCGCCAAGCCGATTCGCACGAGTAGAATTACCCACAATTTGATACCTACACTCGCTGCAACACCAGACTCAATAAATAGGTTGTGAGAAAACGAAAGCATAACAGCGAGAATGAATACGTCTTGTAAGGTTAAGGAATCGAGGGTCAGAATACCCCCGATTCCGGCATATAGATTTAGAAAATTACCGAGAACGAGCGGAATGGCCGCTTCACCCGGGAGTCCAATCCATTTCATCGCTGGTGCTACAACAGAGATCAACCAATCTAACACCGGTGTGTGACTCAACAGTGTGATGAGTAAAGTGACAGGAAAAATAATCTTCCCGAGCGTCCAAGTGGTTTTCAAGCCTGCAAGCGTGCCTTTTTTTAACGTTTCCACTCTTCATTCGCCTCCCTTAGTTTTCTAGATACCGTTGTTTCGCCAATCCTGCTTTTCTTCTATAGATCCAGATGATTACAGCTGCTGCGATCCAGACCAAGCTCACCACTTGTGCAATTCGGAGTGAGGTTCCCCAAACGATCAAGCTATCTGTACGAAGTCCTTCTATAAAGAAACGTCCGATCGAATACCAGATGATATAGGTTAGGAACATTTCACCTCTGTGAAGGTTAACACGTCGTAGATAAAGCAAGACGATAACACCAATGAAACTCCATAGTGATTCATAGAGAAAGGTTGGATGATAATAAGTGCCATCGATATACATCTGATTAATGATAAAGTCTGGAAGCATGAGTGATTCTAAAAAGTTTCGCGTTACTTCCCCACCATGAGCTTCCTGGTTCATGAAGTTTCCCCAGCGTCCGATCGCCTGACCGAGCAATATGCTAGGAGCTGCGATATCAACCAATTTCCAGAATGAGATCTTCTTTACTCTTGAAAAAACGAGTGCCGTTAAGAACGAACCGATCAGTGCACCATGAATCGCGATTCCGCCTTCCCATACAGCAAGAATCTTTCCTGGATGGTCTTTATAAAAATCCCATTCAAACGCTACATAATAAAGCCTTGCACATAAAATAGCCACAGGCACTGCAATCATGACTACATCAACGAACGTGTCCTTAGCAAGCCCACGTCTGTCTGATTCTCTTACAGCGAGCCAAAGACCAAGCATCGCACCAAACCCGATAATAAGTCCGTACCAATAGATCGTGAGCGGCCCTAATTCGAGTGCTACACGATTTAGAGGTTGAATCGTTTCTTCCACAGTCTACACTTCCTTCACATTCTTATAGGTCTTCTTCATCTCCAGCTTCAATTACATCAGTCAAACGGTCTGAGAATTGTTGTGCGGCATTCATGCCCATTCTCTTCAAACGGAAGTTCATCGCTGCCACTTCAATAATGACCGCTAAGTTTCGTCCAGGACGAACAGGAATCGTTAAGATCGGTATCTCCGTATCAATGATTTTTGTTGTCTCTTCTTCCAATCCTAATCGGTCATATACTTTTTTAGAATCCCAAGCTTCCAGATTCATAACGATCGAGATTTTTTTATAGTTGCGAATCGCGCCAGCGCCGAACAACGTCATCACGTTAATGATACCAAGACCACGAATCTCAAGCAGATGCTGTATGAGTTCTGGTGCACTGCCGATGAGCGTATCTTCGTCTTCCTGCCTGATCTCAACCGAATCGTCAGCTACTAACCGATGCCCTCGTTTTACGAGTTCGAGAGCCGTTTCACTTTTTCCAACACCTGAGTTACCCGTGATCAGAACACCGATTCCATATATATCTACTAAAACACCATGTTTAGCAGTCGTTGGCGCCAATCGGCTCTCTAAATAATTGGTGATACGACTTGATAGACGTGTTGTCGTAACCGGTGAACGCATGATCGGTACTCCACTTTTATGAGAAGCTTTAAGAAGCTCTTTAGGAACTTCAATGTCTCTAGAAACGATGATTCCCGGTGTCTCATCCGTACAAAGCGCGGTTAAACGCTCCATGCGAGTTTCCGGATCGAGCTCTGAAATAAACGAAAGCTCTGTTTTTCCAAGAAGCTGTAGTCGCTCACCTGGATAAAAGGTAAAATAACCAGCCATCTCTAGACCTGGCCGGGAGATGTCGCTCGTTCGAATCGTGCGGTGAATCCCTTCTTCACCACTAACAAGCTCTAGATGAAATTTTTTTATGAGTTCATGAATATGTACCTTAGCCATTGGGTCCTCCTCGACATTTTTCAATGATTCTATTGTATCACTTCAACCACGGATTAACCAAAGAGTACTATAGGCTTATTTCTGCATTTTCTCCCAACTGTAAACGTTTACTGGTATCGTATTAAACGTTCCTTCTTTTTGGAGGGTCATACCCATTCTGGATGCCACAGAGACAGACTTTTTATTATTTCGCTGAATCAGACAGATCAGGCGCGTGATTCCAAGTTCCTGAACAGCGTAATTTTTGAAGTGAATCGCTGCCTCTGTTGCGTAGCCGTTACCCCAATATTCCTTCGCTAGCCAATACCCGATCTCAAACTCTTTTTTTCCATCGATTGTTTGCTGCACGATACCAGCGTGACCGACCGGAAGCATACTTTCCCTATGCTCGATAAGAAACAATCCTCTGCCCTCACGATATCCTGGGAGAAGCCAATCATCAAAGCTTTTTCGAGCTTCTTCTTCTGAACGCGTTACCCCTTTCCCGATGAATTGAACGACATCAGGATCTGCCCATAGTGAGGCAAAAAATGAAAAATCCTCATTTGTATACGGTCTGAATTTCAGTCTATCCGATTGCAAAATCTTCAGCTCCTTTTAATGAAAAATGCCGTTTGATCGAATTCGAAGCAAACGGCTGAACTGTTTATTGTTCTTATTTTACATCTATAAAAATTTTATCATGAACGGAGAGCTTTTGACTTGGTTTTGTTAAACAATCGTTTAACAGAATCTTGCCAGTTTTTATGTTTTGAGCGATTTCTGATCTACTCCACCCTTCAAGGTGATCGGCAAGTGTGCGATCAATCCGAAAACTTCCGTTGACCGATGTTATCTTAATTTCGCATGAAGAATCCCCTCTCTTCAAGGAAGTAATCTTCTTACCGGGCTCTATCTCTATAAAGGATGTAGGAACGATCGATAGGGGATCGACATGCTCTGTGAACGATTTATAGATGTTGAGCTTTTTGTTCCATGAATGGTTTTTCGGACATTTATAGATCGCAAACTGATAGATGTTCTTTCCGTTTGCGTTGTGTCTCTGAATGGTCGTATCTGTAAATGTCGTAACTTTCCCACACATTTTGCACCGTTTTTTTACCGTGTCTGCACTCATTTGTTGATTGAGTGCTAAAGCATATTGTTGAATCTGCATTTTTCTTCACCTCTAAAATAAATAGTGAAGAAATACAACTTCTATTTGATTTTTTGCAGAACGTAAAAAAAGCTCCCCTCATACAAGGAGAGCTTTGAACGCAATGTTACCCGAAATAACGGACTGCAGTTCGCTGTATTTCCTCTGTAATGGGTTGTAGACAGACTTCTCCCGTGGTCAGAAACATGCTGTTTCTTAACGGTTGAGAAGCGATCTAAATTGTTTTCCATTACAGGTTAAATGTTGGCATACAGGTCACTTGATGTCCTTTCTTTCAAACAGATTATCTTTATTTTAACATTTTATTTAAAATATGGATACAATAAAACACCTCCCGCTTTAGGCAGGAGGTATTGAATATTATTTGTAGATTACTACAGCTCCAACGGATTTATCTTTTGCTTGTCCGTTTACACGTATTTTAAGACCGTAGTTTCCTAATTTACGTCCAGCATCAGGCATTAATAGATTCTCGAAAGACTTGCTATCGTCAAATAAAGATACTCCTGGTTGACTTGGTAAAGTCAAAGTTTGTACGCCTGGATAGTCAATATTTAAACCAGATGTTTTATCTAATCCAAATGCTGCATCCGCAACATGGAAACGAGTACTTGCTTGTACGCCAGTGCTCCATGTTAAATTCGTATCCACGTGTGCATCTACTACACCTACAAAACCTTCACCTGGGTGAACACCAGTCCAGTTGTCTGTGTAAGATGGATCAACATACCAAACAACTAAGCCGCCGTCGTAGCTCATGAGCGAACTGCCGCGTTTGATATTTTTAAGACCCATATCTACACCTTTATGGTTTCTCCACTCTAATAGATAGTAATGGTCACTATATTTGTTACCATCTGATTTAGTAAATCCTTTTAAATCAAACTTACTTGCTGATTCTGCACCATCTTCAAGAATAGTTGTTCCATCTGCAACAACTTTGATGTTATCAGCGTAGAATCCTGCTTGGCTAGTTCCCCAGTCAGTAGCAGAACGTAATTTTAACTTAATCTTTTGTCCTTTATATGGAGAAAGATCAAATGATTGTGACTCCCATCCATTTGAGTTCCCTGTGAATCCTGGCATTGAGTTAAGAATGGTTGGATACCCCTCCGGCACTACATCTGAACGAGTATTGTCGTTACCGATTGACTTCCATGTCGCACCATTATCCGTTGAAACTTGTACAAAAGCAAAATCCCATTGCTCTTCAATATCGTACCATGCATCAAATGTTAGTGTAGCAGAGTTCTTCCCTGTTAAATCCACATCAGCTACCATATTTGTATCCAATTCGTCTGCTTGTCCACCCCAATATTCATAAGATCCTGAAGCAGGAGCGTTTACAGGTGATTTCTTTTGTGGAAGATTTACTTTAATCGCTTGTTCATTCTTTCCATTTGGTGAGTTTGCCTGATCAAGTAAAAATTGTGTTCCTTTTGAAGAAACATCTTCCCAGTTAACAGCTGTTGGGGTTGTCCAATTCCCCCCTAATGTTGACTGTAAGAAAGACTTAGCAAGTGGAGAGAATCCAGTCGGTTCTGTACCTGGAATTTTCCCTGCCCAAGAACCACTCGCCATGATAGACCAATAAGCAACCGCTTCACCAGTTCCCGAGTAAACCGTGTCATACTCATCTGGATAACCAAGGTCATGGCCATATTCGTGAGCGAAAACCCCTGTAGCTCCATCTTCTGGCATCATCGTGTAGTCATAGAAACCAGGAAGGCCTTTACCTCGACCATCTGGGTCAACAAAATTTGCTGAACGATGAGACCAGATCGCATTGTCTCCAAGTGAACCCCCACCAGCTTCTTGCCCCATACCAGCATGAATGATCATCAAGTGATCAACTAAGCCATCCGGTTCACGTACATTACCATCCCCATCTAAATCATGCGGATCTTCTAAATCATAATCTTGAAGCGGTACTCCTGCCGCTTTAGCTGCTGCATAAGTATCTGCTACTAGTTTTTTAGACCCTCCAGGTGTTACGTTATCATGACCGCCTGATGCACGATCAGCACCATAAAACGCTGCTGTACCAGGTACTTTTAGCCATCCATAAGCTTGTCCTTGAACAGAATATGTGCCGCCTGATTGCTGTTCATAGAATTGCTTCATAGAAACAAGCTTTTCTCCGTTCGGTCCTTTAACCCCATTGTCACCAAAAATCATATCTTCATAGTGTGATAGAGGATAATCAGGATAATAGTTATCGGATTCCCCAGGCTTAATATTGTTGTGCGCAAAGTCAGAATACTCTACTGCAAGTACGAGTACCTTGTCTTTTCTAACATCACCATTGTATGCTGTTTCATCTACAGGTGCGGGATTCCCTTTAAGGTGCCCGTATTTATTTCCTTTGCCTTTTAATAGACCGCTGTTAAACTCTTTAAATTTCTGCTCTTTTTCGGCTGCAGAAGCTTTTGCCTTAGCAGCCAGCGGATCATTCCCTTTTGCTTCTTCATTCTTACCTTTTACTTCTAAATAATTGTGAAGTGCTGCTTCCTTCTGTTTTGCAGAAGCATCCTTCGAAATCACCCCACGTTTAATAAGTGATTCTAGTAATTTATCTTCATTCACAATCGCTAGATCTAAACTAGAATGAGAATGACTGTGTTTCCCCTTCAAAACCTCATCTAAAGCAGTTTGTGCCTTTGCATCTACTGAACCTGCAAATAAAGAAGATGATGCTAGTCCAATTGATAAACTTGTTGCTAGTAGCGTTTTACCCCAAACTTTTTTCCCTTTCCCCATTACGTCCCCTCCTGATTAACTAATATGAATATTCAGATATTTAACGCTACTAAAATGTACCATATCGCCTAATATTTGAAATTGGACCAATTTACTACACAACCTGACATTATGATAGGTATTTGTTCTTATTTTTAAATTAAAAGCAATGCTTTCTACTCCAAACGTTTGTTCAGATTATCTTTTGTTACGTACAAAACAAAAAAACACCTCTAATTTTTTAGAGATGTTCGAAAGCTATTTTCTTTTCCGCCTTTTCTTTATAGGTTCCAAAACAAAGTTTGTCAGGAACATATTCAAAAGGGAAATAATAACTGCAGCAAGTAGAGCCATACCGAATCCATCAATATTAAAGGAGTTGCCCATCAATTCCGCTGTTAAAGATAATAGTGCGGCATTAATGACGATAAGAAATAGGCCTAATGAAAAAATAGTTACGGGCAGAGTCAGTAAGATTAGAATCGGCTTAAGAAAAACATTAAACAGTGATAACAAAACGCTGGCTAATAGAGCAGCACTGATGTTTTCAATATGAAACCCATCAAAATAGCCGGCTACTACCATTAGCGCAATGGTGTTAATCAATAAAGAGGCTAACCAACTCATCATTTTATACGCCATCCTCTGGCATGACAGCTAGTGCGATAATGTAAGCTAAACCAACTGGAAAAACCGCTGTAAATAGAGCAAGCGCTACGGTTCCTAGTCTTACAACTGTTGGATCCACATTTATATACTCAGCAATTCCACCGCAAACGCCGGAAATTTTCGCATCGTTCGATCTCTTAAGTTTTTTCATGATGTAAGTCACCTCTATTTCGCTTTTAACACTACAACAGAGCCTGTTTTCGCTTCCGCCTCCAATTTAAAAGACGGCCAGCTCTTACCTCCATTCGCAATAAAAGAAAGAAACTTCCGAGTCACTTCTTTCTTTTCCTCTCGCACATCGACAGACTCAAAGTCACAAACGAATCCACCGACGATCGTTTTAAGAACGGCATCAAGCTCTAGTGTTTCTGGGAATTCTGTTTCTATTTTTCCCGTCACCGTCTTAAAAGATGCATACCCTTCTACAGCTGATGCAAAACGGCAATAGATTGAACCGTTTATCGTTTCTGAACGGACTTGTGAAGCATCTACAGAAAGACGTACAGGTCCGTTCATCGTTTCTGCTTCCACATCTTTAAACTGACAATCGTTTAGGGTTAATGAACCGTTAGCAGCGGAAGCTTTTACGTATTCGCCTGTACAGTGGTTCATCGCAATCGCTCCGACAGTTGTTTTTACTGTCAGTGTTTTTGCATGGGAATCGCTTATTTTAACAGGACCATTAAACGTTGTGATCTTGATCTCATCATACGCTTCTCTTGGAATGGAAATCACGGCGTTCACTTTTTGATGCTTGTTTCTAGAATAGAAGCGCATCTTAGTTGCGTCACAATCATAAAACGTTTCATTTCTAAATTTAGTTTTTGCCGAAGATCCTTCTGGTACTTTATAAACATGTGCATCGCACTCGACTTGCACATCTTTTCGATCCCACGGAATGACCGTTACGGATCCGTTGTATACTTCAACGTCCATCGCTTGAAACATCACATGGCTATCTTGAAAGACATAGTGAACAGGTTCAGAAGGTCCAAAGTTTAAGTCAAAATCGACCGTTTTGATGCGTTTCACTACTCGGTCAAAAAACTTCGCTACTTTATAACCGGATGTCGGCAATTTGACAGCTGTCGCGCCGTTGACTGCCTTCTTTTTGAGATTGAGAGAACCAATCGGGCTTAGCTGTAACTTTTTCTTGTCGTTCAGGGCATACAAAAGTTTCTCCGCTTCCTCAACAGAGATCTTACCTTCGTTCAACATGTTTAAAATCATTTTGCGTTCTTCCATACATTGACGCCTCCTTTTTGGGGTTCCGTCACCGGCGTCGGCTGATTCTAAGATGTCTGAGACTTTCCGGTATTACTTGTACAAAAAAGATTATGAGACAATTACCTTTATCCCTTTAACAATATTCCAGATCATCACAATTAATGCCAGTGTTCCAAAAATGAGTGCACTGATAATAATAGCGACTAAATTATATTGCGTTTCAAAAATGATAATAATCCCTAATGGAACAGCGATAATAGGCAATAGATGGGATAAGAACGATCTTTTTGCGTGCTCCATCACTTCAGGCTCATCTGCGATAAGATACACAGCGATCGGAAATAAAAACGGTGCAAAAAATAGACTAAAATAACATAGTGCAGAAATAGTTTTTTTCGAGCCTTCCTTCATCAAACAAGACCTCCTGCTTTAATAAAACCAATAACGAAAAGGGACAAGCAAAAGGCACGTGCCTTTTTTACTTCGACCCCTTTGAACAAACTTCCTTTTTCTCTATAGCGATTCGACATAACTTCTAAAATTCCGTATCATAATGACAATAACACCCAAGGGAGCAACCACCATTGAAACAGATTCAAACGTTAAAAATTCTTTTTATAGTATTAGCTATACTGATGATCACTAGCATTATATTCGGCGTTATGACTGAAGATGCTATAGAACTAACTGTAAGTGACCGAATTCTTGCTGGCCTATTCGGCTCATTCATCGTTATGGTGATCAACTATGTACTCTATAAAATTCTTTCTAAGATATGGAAATAAAAACACCTATCTATTTTATACGAAAAATGTCGTTTTGAGGAGAATTAGTTTAATAAACACGTAAAAAAGGAATGGATACATAACTAAGACAGGAGTGATTTATTATGGCTGAAGAGAAAGAGAAGCAACAAAGCAAAATGGACAATCCTGAACAATACAAGACCGATCAACAAAGTCTGCTTGATAAATTTGAAAGCGAACAAAATGTAGATTCTATTCCGATGGAAGATCTTAAACAAGAAAAGCGTGAAGAAAAGGATAAGAAAGCCACAAAAAATTCTTCTTCTTCAGAGGAAAAATATAAATAAAACGAGTAATTCGGATGCACTTTTTCTTAAAATGAGAAGGTGTATTTTTTTTTGCTTTCTTCCTTTACCTTAATATAGTATAAAAGCCCTATTTCAGTTAGTTAAATCCTACCTTTCCTATATATTTAATTCATAAATGTTTTAATTAGACGATATTTAATTTGTAGTATAAAAGTCTGATGGGAAATCTTTGACTTTCTACTGCAAATTTAAGAAAAGGGTGATGGATTTGAAAGATGCTTTCGATGAGTTTAAAGCTGTTGCGTTTAAGATCGGCAGTGAGGAATTCGCATTTTATGTAAAACAAGTATTATCGATTGAGAAAACACAGCGAGTTACCGTCGTTCCAGCTATGCCAAAGCACGTTTTAGGTGTTATTAACCTACGTGGCACAATCACTCCGGTTATTAATCTAAGCACCCTCTTATTTTCAGAAGCAGAATCAAATCCTCATGAATATTCATCGCAAAGGTACATTGTAGTCAAATACGAAGATAAGCCATTTGCATTAGTAGTCGATGAAGCAACTGACGTACTCGATATTCCCCACGATTCTATTCAAACAAACACCGTCACTGATCAAAATATCCCTTCCTACCTTACAGGCATATCCAAACTTGAAAACAGATTACTTACATTACTCGATGTAGATCAGCTGTTGATTTCAGAAGCTTCTGCTTTAAAACCTGAAACAATAAATCATTCATTAGGGAGTGAAGAACATGAAATTCAACATTCGCGCTAAACTGATCAGCAGCTTTTTAATTATTCTGAGTCTCTTGGTAGCAATCAGTGTTGTAGCATTCATTAAAATGGATGGAATGGGAAAAAAGGCAGAAGAAATAAACAATGTTTGGACACCGAGTCTTGTATACCTTGGAGGAATGAATGGAAATATTTCAGATATTCAACGGATACTTCTTAAACTTATCCTCACTGATGAAAAATCTGAAATTGAACGTCTAACAGGTAGAATAGATGAAACTGTCCTTGAAATGAACGAAAGAAGCGGAAAGTATGCACCCCTTATAGATAGCAACAAAGAGCAGAAGGTTTATGACGCCTTTGTAGCAGACATAGACGCTTACATAGAAGGTATTCCAGCAGTATTAAAAGCCAAAGGTGAAAATAACATCGAACTCGCGAACAAACTTCAGTTAGAAATGCATACAGGATGGACTTCAGCTGATGACCATCTTAGATCATTGATTGAAATCAACGAAAAAGGTGCGACATTAGCCGCTGATACTTCTGTTGATCTGTTTAAAGACGGTGCTAGGTTTGTTACTTTGTTTTCTGTCATTGCGGTACTTCTTGGTTTTATAGTGGCGCTCTTTATATCTCATTTAATTTCAAAACCACTTCTCCTACTTTCCCAACAAGCAGGATTGATTTCAAACGGAGATTTAACGGGTAAAAATCTTTCCATTAAAAATAGAGATGAGATTGGTGAGCTAGCTCGTTCATTCGAGCATATGAAGAATAATTTAGTTCTTCTCATCTCCCAGATCAAAGGCAGTTCTCAGACGGTCGCAGCAAGTTCAGAACAACTGTTAGCAAGTGCTGAACAGAATAGTGAAGCCACACAACAAATTGCTGGAAGCATTCAAGAGATGGCTAGTGGATCTGATAACCAAGTTAAGAATGTGGGAGAAAGCTCACTCGTCATCAGTGAGATGAGTGCTGGCATTCAACAAATCGCTGCTAGTGCAACGAACGTATCGACCACTTCACAAGACTCGCTTCAATTGGCTTACGAAGGCAATCAATCGATGGATAACATGGTAAAACAAATGGAAACCATCGATCAATCCCTTCAACAAACCGGAAAGGCCATCCAGAGTTTAGGAGTAAGATCTTTAGAAATTGATCAGATCGTGGATGTGATAACAAACATTTCGTCTCAAACAAACCTTCTTGCCTTAAACGCTGCAATTGAAGCGGCAAGAGCCGGAGAACATGGCAGAGGATTTGCAGTAGTTGCCGATGAGGTTAGAAAATTAGCAGAGCAATCTGCAGCTTCTGCTAATCAAATCAGCCAGTTGATCCACTCCATTCAAGCGGATACAAAGGAAGCTGTGAAATCGATGGAACTTGGAAACAAAGAGCTGGTACTTGGAATCTCACTTGCTCAGTCTTCAGGAGAATCCTTCAGAAGAATCTTATCTTCCATTGAAGAGGTCTCGCAACAAGTAAATGAGATCTCAGCTGCATCCGAACAAGTGGCCGTTGGTACAGAGCAAGTTGTGAAATCAATCGATTTTGTTTCTCAGCTTGCTGTATCATCTGCATCTGGCGCTCAAAATGTTTCCGCTGCAACAGAGGAACAACTCGCATCCATGGAAGAAATCGCTTCATCTGCCAACTCTTTATCAACAATGGCGGAAGAACTACAAGAAGCTACTAGCCAGTTTAAGGTATAGCCTCTTTTCTCAGGTTGTTGGATTAGGTGGGAAATCTACTATTTGGTCTTCAAGAGCAGCTAGTTTGTACCGCTCAAACTAAAGAACATGGTGTGGATTTTCTGGCTAAACCTTACTGTATCTGTTTAAAAAACATTTATATGTATTGATCATTTTCACTAAAAGGAAGTTTAAGATGCTAACCAACTACTTAATTACAACTTATATCCATAATTTAACCCTAATTATTACCTTCCTTTTTGTTATTACAAAACTTGGAGAATTTATTAATCATGATTTAAGACACAAAAAGAACTTCTATTTTTCTATTCTTTATAGCATGATGGCGATTATTATCATGACCGAATCTTACCAGTTGGATGGAGTTCTCATTGATCTCCGTGCTGCTCCTTTACTTATTTTTGCCTATATAAGTGGCTGGTATGGCGCTTTGTTCTCTAGTCTAATCGTTTCTATAGCAAGATATTTCATGGGTGAACCAAATGTTTGGCTTGGAATTGGCTCTATTCTTTATGTGAGTTTCATCGGCGCTCTATTTCATTATCTACATGGAATTACCCCTTATGATTCACGATTATCTTTCAAAAGAGTTTCTTTAGTCTTTCTATTTTTTCAGCTGACTGGAGAAATCATTATGTATGTTGCATCACCGTTTACACCTAAAACTTTATCATTAGTGAATTTCTATCAGACTCTCTTTTGTTATTTTGCCATCTTAGCCATGGTATACATCATAAATAATGCACACTTTACATTGAACTTTAGAAAAACTCTGGAATACCAGTCAACTCATGATTTCTTAACAGGCTTACCAAACATTTCTTACTTCCGGAAGCATGTAAACTCTTATTTTCAAGATAAGATACCTGTATGTATTGTGATGATGGACATCGATCACTTTAAGACTTATAACGATACGAACGGGCATCTGATGGGTGATCGAACGTTAAGAGAAATATCTACGCTGTTTCTAGAACATAAAAGAAGATCTGATTTTATTGCCAGGTATGGTGGAGAAGAATTTATTATCTGCATCCCTAATCCTGATCCTGATGAAGTAATTTCTCATCTCTCGGCCTTAATTAACAAAGTGGAAGATTTTATCTTTTTAGGTGAAGAAAGCCAACCACAAGGGAAACTTACGATTTCCGTTGGTGCAAGTCTAGCATCCATCCAAGACGAAAAATCGCTTGAACAGCTTATCTTTGAAGCCGATCACGCACTTTATACTTCAAAAAAAGAAGGAAGAAACAGGCTCACGATATTTCAAGCATTGAATTTGGAAAACGCTCTTGAAAAAACAGTGAATTGAGGTGCTATATGAAGAGCAAGAAAAACACTGTTCAACTTGCTGAACCAAAACCCGTTATAGAATCAACGATCCATACTCAAATGCAAGAACTGTATCTTCAAATAAAAAAGTTAGAAACAAAACTGAATAAGATGACTTTTTATGATGAATTAACTCTATTACCAAATCTTAAATCATTCAAAAAGGAGCTTACCTTCGCCTTAATAAATGCCGAAAGAAGTCGTAAGAAATTGGCTGTTGTTAAGATAGGACTAGATCGTTTTAAAATAGTCAACGATACGCTAGGCATTTTAAATGGAGATGCTCTGTTAAAAGAGGTAGCTGTTAGACTACAGTCGTTAGGAAGTAACTCCAAAGCTTTATCAAGAATGAACGGTGATGAATTCTTGATCTTTATAGAAGATGCTCGAAATGAACAAGACATAACAATCTTTTGCAAAGAGATAATGGGGCTTTTTAAGCTTCCCTTTTACATCGATAACAACGAACTCTTTGTCAGTGTAAGTATAGGCGTGAGTGTGTACCCTTTCGCTGGTCATAATGTACTCGGACTAATAAAGACTGCAGATATTGCAATGTGCCGAGTAAAAGAAGAAGGGAAAAACAATTATAAAATCTACAATGGCATGTTGAACAAGTTTACGGGGCATCAGCTCACTTTTGAAAATGAATTAAGGCATGCCTTAAAACGTAAAGAGTTTTCATTAGTGTATCAACCTCAGTGGTCTATAAAGACAAAACAGCTAATTGGAATAGAAGCTTTAATACGATGGAACCATCCGCACTTAGGGCTTATTTCACCTTCCGACTTTATTCCATTAGCTGAAAAATTAGGAATTATCTTTTCAGTTGGAGAATGGGTGCTCGAGGAAGCTTGCAAACAAAATAAACGTTGGCAAGATGCTGATTTCCCCCCTCTTCGATGCTCGGTAAATATTTCAATTGCTCAACTACTTCATAGTGACTTTCCGAAGATAGTGAGTAACATCTTAAACAGAACCCAGCTTGATCCTCAATTCTTAGAACTGGAAATTACAGAGAGCATTGCCATTGTGAAAGAAGGTTATATCCTTAAAGTTTTAAATCGATTTAAAGAAATGGGTATAAGCATTGCTTTAGACGATTTTGGAACAGGATATTCTTCTCTGAAGTACTTGAGTCAATTTCCCATTAAGCGTTTGAAGATTGATCAAACCTTTTTACACGAGAAATCGATTATTAATGAATCTATTATCCGAGCGATAATTACCATGGGACATAGCATGAATCTTTCTGTTTTAGCAGAGGGAGTCGAAAACAAAGAACAACTCGGTTTTTTAGAATCTGAAGGCTGTGATGAAATTCAAGGCTATTATTTTAGCAAACCTCTTCCCCCTAAAGAAGTAGAAACACTCATTCAATATTACTCACCTTTAGCAAAAGAAGTTGAATAAGGTAGTGAACAAGATTTGCCGAGCCCATCAAAGTATCTATAATCAATCTACTTTTTATTTCGCAATATATATACTTAGTGAGGTGCTACATGATTCACATTTTATTAATTGATGATGATATTATTTTTAAAGATTCTTTGCAACATATGCTTTTAAACGAATTGGATGAAATCTTCATCACGTCTATAGAAAGTCATAAGTATAATCCACTCTATAAATTGGCTAAAAACATTGATATTGTCTTTGTCGATTTGGGGATAAAGCATTTCAATGTAGTTGAGATTATTCAGCATTTTATTAAACAAGATGTTAGAGTGGTTCTTTTTGTTCCAAGCATCGATCAACAAGCTCCTTTGCTTCTTGAGTGCTTAACATTCAACATTCACGGTGTTCTTCTAAAAAACATGGACCCAAGTCTCATGATGCATGCGATTACTCTAATATTTTGTGGCCAAAAATATATGCCACAAGCGATCTCATTCTTGATATGGGAAGAATATATACTTCTTAAGAGACCACTCTCTTTTTCAAGACCGAATGATCTTCTTACCGAACGTGAATGGGAGGTTCTTGAATTGCTTTCCATTGGAATGAGTAACAGGGAAATTTCTCAGTCCATTTTTCTAAGTGAGAATACGATTAAGAATCATGTCGCTTCTCTCTTAAGGAAATTAGATGTAAAAGATCGCACGACAGCTGTAATCAGAGCCTACCAACATGGCTGGATAAAAGGAATGAACACCTTACTCTCTAAGCAAGATCAATAAAAAAAGGACGGTAGTTCACCGTCCTTTTTTTATCACCTTTTTATTTAACAGTTTCTTTTTCCTTGATCTTCCCTGTCATACGTTTCTTATCTCGCTTTAAGATCGGAGCAAGATAACGTCCAGTGTGAGATGCTTCAATTTCAGCCAGTTCTTCTGGCGTACCCGCACCAACGATCATACCGCCCTTGTCCCCACCTTCAGGTCCAAGGTCGACTAGATGATCACATTGTTTAATTACGTCAAGATTATGCTCAATGACTAGCACAGAGTCTCCATTATCTACAAGTCTTTGGAGAACAACTAGCAATCGAGATATATCATCTACGTGAAGACCTGTTGTTGGCTCATCTAAAATATAGATGGTTTTCCCTGTAGAACGCTTATGAAGCTGAGACGCAAGCTTCACACGCTGTGCTTCTCCTCCAGAAAGAGTTGTAGCCGATTGCCCTAGCTTAATATATCCAAGGCCTACATCCAGAATAGTCTGCAGCTTACGGTTGATCTTAGGGATATTCGCAAAGAACTCAACAGAATCTTCAACCGTCATGTCTAAGATGTCTGCGATGTTTTTCCCTTTATACTTCACTTCTAGCGTTTCTCTGTTATAGCGTTTACCATGACAAACTTCACATGGTACATATACATCTGGCAAGAAATGCATTTCAATTTTAATGATGCCATCCCCGCGACATGCTTCACAACGTCCACCTTTTACGTTGAAAGAGAAACGTCCTTTTTTATATCCACGTACTTTCGCTTCATTCGTTGATGCAAACACATCACGAATATCATCAAATACTCCCGTATATGTTGCAGGATTTGATCGAGGTGTTCGACCGATTGGAGATTGGTCGATATCAATGACTTTATCAATATGTTCTAGACCCTTAATTGATTTATGCGCACCAGGCTTGTCCTTTGCACGGTGCAGCTTTTGTGCAAGTGCCTTGTGCAGAATCTCATTGACAAGGGTACTCTTACCTGAACCAGACACACCTGTCACTCCAGTAAACAACCCTAACGGAATTTTAGCAGAAACATTCTTTAAGTTGTTTTCTGTTGCACCTTTCACTTCAATATATCTTCCATCCGGCTTACGTCTTTCTTTCGGAAGAGGAATAAACTTTTTACCAGACAGATACTGTCCAGTCAATGATGCTGGGTCTTCCATGATCTCTTGTGGTGTACCTTGTGATGTGATCACACCTCCGTGAGCACCTGCACCAGGACCGATATCGATAACATAGTCTGCTGCTAGCATCGTATCTTCGTCATGCTCAACGACGATCAACGTATTCCCGAGGGAACGCATTTCTTCGAGTGTTCGAATCAGTCGGTCATTGTCTCTCTGATGAAGACCGATAGATGGCTCATCAAGAATATAAAGTACACCCATCAAACGTGACCCTACTTGGGTCGCTAGGCGGATACGCTGTGCTTCACCACCGGATAGCGTACCAGCAGCTCGGCTTAGCGTTAGATAGTCTAGCCCAACATTGATCAAGAAGCCTGAACGATCCACGATCTCGCGAAGAATGAGCTTCGCGATCGCACGCTCTTTATTGGTTAAATCTAGGTTATCAAAAAATTCCTTTGCTTCTGTAATAGAAAGAGAAGTCGTTTCACCAATATGCTTTCCGTTGATTAAAACAGAAAGAGCTTCTTTTTTGAGACGATGTCCTTTACAGGTCGGACATGGCTTTTGCGCCATATATCCTTCCATCTGCTCTCGAATATAATCTGAACTCGTCTCACGGTATCGGCGTTGAATGTTACCTAAAACACCTTCAAACTGAATCTCGTTCTTACGTACCTGACCGAAATCATTTTTGTACGTGAAAGTAAGGTACTCCTTACTTCCATTTAAAATTTTATCCATTTGGTCTTTTGGAAGAGATTCAACCGGTACATCCATATCGATACCAAAGTGGTTACAGATGCTTTCTAAAAGCTGTGGATAATATTGAGAACTGATCGGTTCCCAAGGTGCGATAGCGTTGTCTCGTAAAGTACGACTCCAGTCTGGAATAACAAGCTCTGGATCCACTTCAAGTTTTACTCCTAAACCATCACAAGAAGAGCATGCCCCAAATGGACTGTTAAATGAAAACAAACGTGGCTCTAGTTCACCAATTGAAAATCCACAATGCGGGCAGGCATGGTTTTGTGAGAATAAAAGTTCTTCTTCTTCCATCACATCGACAACAACACTTCCTCCACCGAGGTTGAGAGCTGCTTCAAGAGAGTCAGCTAGACGAGTAGCGATTCCTTCTTTTACGACGATACGGTCGATCACGATTTCAATGGTATGTTTCTTATTTTTCTCAAGCTTAATTTCCTCAGAGATCTCACGCATCTCTCCGTCAATACGAACACGAACATACCCTTGCTTTTTAATATCTTCAAGTGCTTTAACATGTTCCCCTTTTCGACCGGAAACAACTGGTGCTAAAATTTGAAGTTTTGTACGCTCCGGATATTCTAAAATTCGGTCGACCATTTGTTCAATCGTTTGGGAAGTGATCTCCACGTTATGAACAGGACATACCGGTCGACCGATACGTGCGAATAGAAGACGTAGGTAGTCATAGATTTCCGTAACCGTACCTACTGTTGAACGAGGGTTACGGCTTGTTGTTTTTTGATCGATTGAAATAGCAGGTGACAGACCCTCGATCGAATCCACATCCGGCTTATCCATCTGTCCGAGAAACTGACGGGCATAAGCAGAAAGAGATTCAACGTACCGGCGCTGACCTTCTGCATAGATCGTATCAAATGCAAGTGAAGATTTACCCGAACCAGATAAGCCGGTTAAAACAACCAGCTTATCACGCGGGATCGTAATATCTATATTCTTTAAATTATGGGCTCTAGCACCCTTTACAATTATGTTTTGGTTGGTAGCCAACTGCAATCATCCTTCCGCTTTTAACTCAAGTATGAGGTCACGAAGCTCTGCTGCACGCTCGAACTGAAGGTTCTTTGCTGCATCCTTCATCTCTTTTTCCATACGTTCGATAAACGCTTCGCGATCTTTCTTGCTCATCTTTTGCTTAGGAGCTTTTGAACTCGTATACGTTTCTGTATCTTCAGCAGCTTGTGTTGCACGAATCACATCACGCACTTCTTTTTTAATCGTAGTAGGCGTGATTCCATGCTTTTCATTGTGCTCTATCTGTTTCTGACGTCTGCGCTGCGTCTCATCAATCGCAATCTGCATGGATTTCGTAATCTTATCTCCATACATAATAACGTGTCCGTTTGAGTTACGAGCAGCACGACCAATCGTTTGGATCAACGAGCGCTCTGAACGTAAGAAGCCTTCTTTATCTGCGTCTAAGATAGCTACGAGAGAGACTTCAGGAATGTCTAACCCTTCTCGCAGCAAGTTAATGCCGACAAGTACATCAAACACACCAAGGCGTAGATCACGTATGATCTGAATCCGTTCTAACGTCTTAATTTCTGAATGCAGATAACGAACTTTTATGCCGAGCTCTACAAAATAATCGGTTAGGTCCTCAGACATCTTTTTTGTTAACGTTGTAACAAGAACTCGTTCGTTTTTCTCGATTCTTTCGTTAATCTCACCTAATAAGTCATCAATCTGACCTTTGATCGGACGGACTTCTAGTGTAGGATCAAGAAGACCGGTTGGACGAATAATCTGCTCAACTGGATCAGGTGCGTGCTCGAGCTCATACGGACCTGGTGTTGCGGATACGTAGATATGCTGAAACTTTGTGTACCGCTCAAATTCCTCAAACGTTAACGGACGGTTGTCTTTTGCGGAAGGTAATCGGAATCCGTGATCGACAAGGACGCCTTTTCTCGCTTGGTCTCCATTAAACATTCCACGAATCTGCGGCAGAGTAACATGGGACTCATCAATGACAATTAAAGAATCATCCGGAAAATAGTCTAAAAGTGTGTAAGGCGTCGATCCCAATGGTCTTAGAGTCAAGTGAACAGAATAGTTCTCAATCCCTGAACAGAACCCCATTTCAGCCATCATCTCTAAGTCATATCTTGTTCTCTGTTCAAGACGCTGTGCTTCTAATAGTTTTCCAGCTTCATTCAATTCTTTTAGGCGATCTTCCAGTTCGGCTTCAATGCGCTTGATCGCTACTTTCATCTTTTCTTCACGTGTTACGAAGTGGGAAGCAGGGAAAATAGCAACATGTTTACGTTCCCCAAGAATTTCACCTGTGAGTGCGTCCACTTCAGTAATGCGGTCGATCTCATCACCAAAAAACTCCACACGAAGACAATGTTCGTCTCGTGAGGCTGGGAAGATTTCCACAACATCTCCTCTAACTCGGAACGTACCACGAGTAAAGTTAATATCATTTCGGTTGTATTGAACATCTACAAGATCACGTAAAAGCTGGTCACGGTCTTTCTCCATTCCTTCTCTTAAGGAGATCACCATGTCTTTATATTCCTCAGGTGAACCTAGACCATAGATACACGAAACACTGGCTACGATAATAACGTCTTTTCGTTCAAAAAGTGATGATGTAGCAGAGTGACGAAGTTTATCGATCTCATCATTAATGCTTGCATCTTTTTCGATGTACGTATCAGAATGTGCGATGTATGCTTCTGGTTGATAATAATCGTAATACGAAACAAAATATTCAACTGCGTTGTTCGGGAAAAATTCCTTTAACTCACTGTAAAGCTGTCCGGCTAATGTTTTGTTATGAGCAATAACAAGCGTCGGTTTGTTTACTTCCTGAATAACGTTGGATACCGTAAACGTCTTCCCTGTTCCGGTCGCACCAAGCAGGGTCATACTCTTTTTTCCTGCGTTTATATTGTTCACAAGATGTTGGATCGCTGCGGGCTGATCCCCTTGTGGCTGATAGTTTGATTTGATTTCGAACAATTGATCTTGACTCACAAAACCGAACCTCCGTTCCTAAATTCTGGTTACTCAAATTATAGCACAGGCCCTATCCAAAAACCTAATAATTACGAACAAATATTCGCAGAAGTTTCTGGAAAGAAAGTAAAGTGGTATACTCATAAGTAGGCGCAAGTTGGGAAATAAATTGTATGGGGTCTGACCCCATTTCCCGCTAGCATTAGAAGTTGTGTCCCATTAAAGGAGTTTTAATATGGAGTTTTTTTATATACTGCTAGGTTTATGCATCGGTATCTTTTCCGGCATTTTTGGAATTGGTGGTGGCTTTATCCTGACACCCGTTCTTATTCTTTTCGGCATTCCGCCTCTTTCAGCGATCGGAACAAGTCTCATGTATTCAATCGGGACAAGTGTTTCAGGAGTTGCTGCACATCTGAGATTTAAGAACATTCTATGGAAACCCGCTGCTGTTCTAGGAATTGTCGGAATTGGAGCAACACAGGTTGCTCACCCACTAGTCGTTTGGTCAGAAAAAATGGGTTACGACGATACGATTATTCCTATATTTTATATTGTTCTTCTTGCCTACTTTGCTCTTTCCCTGCTTTATAAGCAATCAAAACGCAAGAAAACAGCGCAAAGCACGACTGAGATTCAATTTTCTTGGCCGAAAGCCGTCTTTATTGGATTCACAGGAGGATTCATTTCTACGACATTAGGAGTTGGCGGGGGATTCGTGATGGTTCCAATGCTCATTTCATTAATGAAGTTTCCTTCTAGAAAAGCGGTTGGAACGAGCTTGGTCAGTGTGTTCTTCATTGTAAGTGCTGGATTTCTAACATACGCATCCAGTGTTCAGATCGATTATAAACTTGGCCTTCTTCTTATATTAGGCGCACTTGTAGGCACTCAACTAGGAGCCAAACTTACAACGATCTATTCCAGTGAACAGATTCAAAAATATTTAGGTGCCCTATACATCACAATTTTAAGCTCAGTCATTCTTAAGCTTGTTCACTTTGATAAAGCAGGTCTAGGAATTATTACACTATATGTGTTAACCATGCTTGTGCTTTTCTTAAAAGAAACGATCACGCATACAAAAAGAAAGACGTCTACCTCGTAAAGGTGACGTCTTTTTTCATCTTACTTTTCGTTTTTGTTTGTTATAAATTTTAAGTCCCAATAAAAAACCAACAATCGTAGATATTACGGCCACGATTTGGAGAGGCAATGGTTGATTCAAACCATCAAAAGCAAAAATCATAATAACAATCGTAATCCCTAAAGGTAAGTATTTAGTAAACAATACTCTATTAAAAAGCAGCTGCAAACACAAAGGCAATAAAGCTGCGACACTATACTCCAACATGAAACGAAGAACCCCTCTCCTTGAACACCTCAAAAAACCATCATTTTTGTAAACGTTCTAATATACCTCTCTAAATTTAACAAAACTCCCTAGACAAAAACAAGGAAATTGTTGAGGGAAATAAATTGTTTGGGGTCAGACCCCTTCTCTTTGAAACTTTCTGTTTAAAAGTACGTACAGTAGGATGTTGCTTGATGGGGACGAATATGATTTACAAGTATCTTCAAAGGAGATGATTTTTCATGTTAAAGAAATTATTAAAATCACTATTAGGACACAGCAGCCATAAAAGGTACAGCAGCTCTGGTTACAAATATAAGAAAAGCTATAAGAAATACAGCAGCAGTGATTTTGGCAAAAAGCATTATGGTGGATATGGGCACAAGCATTATAAGAAGAAAAAGAGAAGCAGCTTCTTTAGCTCCTAATCTACGTTAAGATTCAAATAACATGATAACTGAACTTTGGAAAGGTCTGCAAAGAGCGATATGGGACAGACCTTTTAAAGCTGGCCACCACATTCATGAGCGATATCAAATTCAAGAAGTTCTTGGAATGGGTAGTTACGGCATTACGTACTTAGCACTCGATCGACAAACAGATGAGATCATCGTACTAAAACAGCTTCGGAACACGAAATCAAAGACCACATCAGGTCTTCTTTCTTTCCAAAGAGAATCTCGGATTTTAGGAGCACTCCAACAACATCCTGTTCCGAAGCTATTGAATACCTTTCAAAACGAACAAGGTCATTTTATCGCGATGGAGTGGATTAAGGGAGACACGTTTGAAGATCTCATTTTTCGCGACAATCAAAAGTATAACGAAAAAGAAACCATCGCGATCTTGCTGGATCTGTTAAAAATTACGGAATGCTTTCATGAGAAAGGGATCATACATCGAGATCTTCGCATTCCAAATATCATTCAACGTGATAAAGAACTAATCGTGATTGATTTTGGACTTGCTTGTTATTTATCAGACAAAACCAAAGAGATTGAAGATCCCCATGATCATCCTGAGAAAATTCGGATGCGTGCTGTTCAAGTAGAAAGCGATCTGTTTGCTCTTGGCCATTTTGCACTCTTTCTACTCTACTCTTCTTACGTGCCTCAATCAAAAAAAGAGTTAAGCTGGGAAGAGGAATTAGACATCTCACGTTCCTTCAAATACGTTCTTCGGAAAATGCTCCAACTTGACGAGCCCTTTCATTCCACTACGGACGTTCAAAAAGTATTGCGCTCTATATAAAAAAGCTCGGTAATTATACCGGGCTTTTCATCGTTTAAGGGTGTTTACTTTTCAGCAAGAACTCTTCATATTCTTCTTCATGTTTGGTTGTCACAGAAAGATTTTGCAACGCACGGTGAAACTGTTGATAGTCTAGAGCGAATAAGAAATGATTCTCCAACCCACTTGCGGTTAGTACCCCAAACTCCCAGACGGCATTATAATCACGCTTATTCAAAGATTTTGCCATCAAATCTAAAACTTTCAAAATTTCTGTACAAACCAATACATTGTCTTTCGCATAGTGTCGGATGTACCCAAATGCATTATATAAGTAATGACTGAAATCTCTTTCTTGTAAAACAACCCGCAGATTGTTTTCATTGTCTACTAAATACTTTGAAAATACGGAGCACCTTGAAATAGATGTTAGAACCTCTCCGAGTTGATAGATTGAGTTCGTTGCCGTTTTTGGATCGTTATTTCCAAGGGAACGGATTGCAACTTCTACTAGTTTATTGATACTAAATTCGATATCTTGTACTTCTGTTTGCCTTCTCCCAATCTTGATGAGTGACAGATATTTTTGTTCATCTATTTGATTGTCCCCTTTTTTCCAATAAGATAGGAATGGTGTTGTGGCGTAAACATAACTACCGATGGTGTACTCGCATCGTATGACAATATCATCACGCTCGGCTTCTTTCATGATCGAGATGAAATCGACGAGTTGAATAAACCCAGACTTTTTAGCCGCGATCGTATAACCGCTCTCATCACAGATATCACTGTTCACCGTCGTTAAATCGTTCACCTTATAAGGATCTACTTCATCCTCAAGCGTGTTCTTCACGATCGATAACGCCTCATTTTTCATATCATACGTCATCTGGTTCACTTGAAGCCAAGCGACAGCATGATTAATAAAAAAGATAAACGTTCCCATCGCAAACGCTGCAATGATCGCTGCCACAAAAGGAACAGCGAAATAGTATTCAGCCATTCTTTTATTCAAAAATAAAAAACTCAACAACATATAGATGAAACTTGATGTAAATATCCCTAGAACACGCTGAGTTGATTTACTAGCTATAAAGTTCTTCAGCATACGAGGAGAAAACTGTCCAGAAAAGGTTGTAAACACAACAAGAATCAAGTTAAAGGTAAAGGTGGTAAGAGTGAGCGTGGCAGCGGTAAGAGTTCCTACTAAATTTCGTGTAAGTTCATAATCAACCGCAAAAAAAAGACGCATTTGATTTCCTAAATCATATTTTAAGTCAGTTGTTAAAGTAGCAACTACTAATAGTATAGAAAAAATGACGTAAAGCACAGGAGTAAACCACATATTCGATTGCACCGTATGTGATAGTTCTCTCTCGGACATTTTTGTATATTTTTTTAAATAATTATCTAACAGGTTCAATCTAAACATGTGTACATCCCCTCAGAAGTAAAAAAACAGTTATTTGAAACTACTTAAGATGTTAGTAGTTCCTATCCTATTTTGCCCTATTAAAAAAAAGTCAAACTTTCTATCGTTTTAACGCAATAAAAAAAGCGATTCCTTATGATAGAATCGCACGTCATTTCTTTATTATTTTATTGCAGAACGATTGGATGACTCGTCCCTCTTCGTTCCGCTCTTTGTACTGCTCCCCACTGTATTCACCTATCACTTTTCTCCAAAACACTTGAGCAGGTTTGTTCGGTTTTATTTGAGATACTTGCCAATTCCCTTTATGTTTTTCAAATATTTGATGAGCAGCAAGTTTCCCTAAACCTCCAAGCCTGAACTTTTTCATGATAAAAAATTCAGAGATCGACCAATATTGATCGTTTTCCTCCTGTATTTCACTTACTAATACAAACCCTGCTAGTTTGCCTTCTTTTTCGATCAGATAAGGAAAACGCCGACTTTCTTGCCAATAGTTATCTAGATAAGCATACGGACCAAAAACTCCATTATCGCTCACTTGAAGGTCAATAAACTCTGAGAAATCATAAAAATAAAACTGCATAAGATTCTGGATGGTTTCTTTATGCCTTAACTCGGCTTTCTTTATCACGGGAATCTGTTTCATTAACATCATGCATTTCTCCCTGTACATGGTAATTAGATAATATCCTCGCATTCTGGCGAATATCTGTAAGCTTCGATGTCCACTCTATTTTTCCCTTTAAATTGGACACCTTCATTTTCTAATCGCGACTTTTGTGTATGAAATAATTCCTCATCTTGAATGCCAATCTCTCCTTTTGCATTGATTACACGATGCCAAGGTAGATCATGTTTCTTACTCATAGAGTGAAGGATACGAACGACTTGACGAGCACTTCTTGGATTTCCTGCTATCCTAGCAATCTGTCCGTAAGACATGACGTAGCCGCTCGGTATATTTTTAATGATTGTGATTACATTCTCAGTAAAGAGTTCCATCTCTTCGCCTCACTTTAAAAGATTGAAAAAGCTTCCTACAAAAAAAAGAGTGCTAAATCTACAATCAGACTTAACACTCCTTTATTGTTATTTATTGATACATCAATTGACGTTGCTTCTTCAACTCGTCATTTGCCAAGTACTCATCATAAGACATTTGCTTATCAAGAATTCCTTTAGGCGTGATCTCGATGATACGGTTCGCGATCGTTTCAACGAACTGATGGTCATGTGATGTGAACATCAATGAACCTTTGTAGCTGATTAATCCGTTGTTCAACGCTGTGATCGACTCTAGATCCAAGTGGTTCGTAGGGTCATCCATAATCAATACGTTTGATCCGCTGAGCATCATCTTAGAAAGCATACAACGAACTTTCTCTCCCCCAGATAATACAGAAGGTTTCTTCATTACTTCTTCACCTGAGAATAGCATACGACCTAAGAATCCACGAAGGAAGCTCTCTGTTTGATCTTCAGGAGAATATTGACGAAGCCAATCCACAAGAGTCTGCTCGCTGCCATCAAAGTACTTCGAGTTATCGCGTGGGAAGTAAGCTTGAGATGTTGTTACACCCCATTTGTACGTTCCGCTGTCCGCTTCCATCTCACCCATTAAAATTTTAAATAGAGTAGTGATAGCGATCTCTTCTTTACCTACAAAAGCAATCTTGTCGTCTTTGTTCATGATAAAGCTCACGTTATCAAGTACTTTTACGCCGTCGATCGTTTTCGTTAGGCCGTCAACACGAAGAAGGTCATTTCCGATCTCACGGTTGATGCCAAAGTTCACATACGGATATTTACGAGAAGAAGGTCGGATATCATCTAGAGAGATTTTATCTAATAACTTCTTACGTGAAGTAGCTTGTTTTGATTTAGATGCGTTCGCACTAAATCGAGCAACGAAAGCTTGAAGTTCTTTAATCTTTTCTTCTTTTTTCTTATTTTGATCTTGTGCCATACGAAGCGCTAATTGAGAAGACTCATACCAGAAATCATAGTTACCCACATAGATCTGGATCTTTCCAAAATCAAGGTCAGCCATGTGCGTACATACTTTGTTTAAGAAGTGACGGTCATGGGATACAACGATAACGGTGTTTTCAAAATTGATCAAGAAATCTTCTAGCCATTGAATTGCTTGAAGGTCTAAGTTGTTCGTCGGCTCATCCAGAAGTAGAACATCTGGCTTACCGAAAAGAGCTTGAGCAAGCAAAACTTTTACTTTTTCAGAACCAGTTAGTTCAGCTAGTTTCTTCGTGTGAAGATCTTCTTTAATGCCAAGACCTTTAAGAAGGATCGCTGCCTCAGATTCTGCTTCCCAACCGTTTAGTTCAGCAAACTCACCTTCAAGTTCAGCTGCACGAATTCCGTCTTCGTCTGAGAAGTCAGCTTTCATATAGATCGCGTCTTTCTCTTGCATTACTTCATAAAGACGTGCGTGACCCATGATAACCGTTTGCATAACCTCTTGATCTTCATACTCAAAGTGGTTCTGCTTCAATACAGCTAGACGTTCGCCTGGCGTCATGTGAACGTCACCTGTTTGTGCTTCGATCTCACCAGAAAGAATTTTTAAGAATGTAGATTTACCCGCACCGTTCGCACCGATCAAACCATAGCAGTTTCCTGGTGTAAACTTTATATTAACGTCTTCAAACAGCTTGCGGTCGCCGTAGCGAAGACCAACGTTAGTTACCGTAATCATTTGGATATCTCTCCTTTTTATATATAACTGACCAACCTATCTCTATCAGCTTACATACATATATTCAAATCCGTATTCTACAAAAATGCATACTTACTGATTGTATCATAAATAGTAGATGTATAACCTTACAATCTTTTACCCACATTGAAAATTTTAAACTTTGCCCACATAAAAAAGCTCAAAGACAGATACCTTTGAGCTTTCCCCTTTTAAACCGCTGGTGATGATGGAGCTTGTGTATTGTCTTTTTTCATAAGCCAATACTGACTTCCAAGCATAAGAGCGAACGCTGCAAGACCGATCGCACTGAACATGCCTTCTGGATAGATCAGCAAGAATCCGATCGCAACGGCTGCGATTCTTTCTAACCAAGAAAGAGGTCGCATCCAATAGCCGATCATCCCTGCACCGATCGCGATCATTCCGACAAATGCCGTAGAGATTACCCAAATGGCTTCTACCCAAGTGGTATCAATCAACATGAGCTGTGGTGATATGACGAAAATGTACGGAATAATGAATGCCGCAATGGCCAGTTTTGATGATAGTATCCCGGTTCGTATCGGTTCACCGCCTGAAACCCCAGCAGCGGCAAACGCTGCAAGCGCTACAGGAGGTGTAATATCCGCGATGATTCCAAAATAAAAGACAAACATGTGAGCGGAAAGATCAGGAACACCAAACAATAAAATAGCTGGTGCAGCGATCGTTGATGTGATCACATAGTTCGCAGTGGTCGGCGACCCCATTCCAAGTACAAGGGATGCAATCATCGTTAAGAATAAGGTCGGAATGAGATATCCACCTGATAACTCTAGCAAACCATTCGCCATCTTAAGACCTACACCTGTTACCGTTACAACTCCGACGATCATACCTGCTGCTGCTGTAGCTGCTGCAACACCGAGTGCTGTTCTTGCCCCATCGGCTAATGCTTCAAAAAAGAGCTTCGGCCCCATACGCGTATTCTTATTGAACATGCCTACCGCAATCGCACTCACTATGGACCATAATGCTGATTTTGTAACACTAACGCCATTCATTAAAAGAACAATAACCACAACGATCGGAATCAACAAATACACTTGCTTGATAACTCTTTTCGTTTCAGGCATCTCTTCACGCGATAACCCTCTAAGACCGATGCGCTTTGCTTCAAAATGCGTCATGATCCAGATTCCTGCAAAATAAAGAATGGCAGGAATGGCAGCAGCTTTAGCAATATCCCAATAGGTAATACCACCGCCGATAAATTCAACCATTAAAAACGCTGCAGCACCCATTACAGGAGGCATGATCTGACCACCAGTTGAAGAAGCTGCCTCTACGGCTCCTGCAAAGTTTTTATCATAACCCAATCGTTTCATCATCGGAATCGTAAAAGCCCCAGAAGTCACAACGTTAGCCACCGAACTTCCACTGATCGTTCCTTGAAGAGCACTCGAGAAAATGGCTACCTTAGCAGGTCCGCCTACTCGTCTTCCTGCGATGACGATGGATAGATCATTAAAATATTCGCCCACTCCCGTTTTAACGAGAAAGGCTCCAAATAAAAGAAACAAAAAGATATATGTGGATGAAACCGCAAGCGGTGTTCCTAAAATACCTTCTGTTGTAAAGAACATCGTCCTTACGATCCGTTCGATCGTCAACCCTTTGTGCTCTAAGAAGCCCGGCATATAAGGTCCCATATATGCGTAAAGCAAGAATAGACCTGCAATAATCGTGATGGGCAGCCCAACCACCCTTCTTGTTGCTTCTAAAACGAGTAGGATCGCGAGCACGCCTATTAAGAAATCTTGAGTCGTTAACCTTCCTACCCTCATAACAAGGTCATCCATGAATAGATACCAATAAGATCCAACGGCTATCGATAGAACAGCCAAAACCATGTCATACCAAGCGACTTGAAAAAGTGGTTTACCTTCTTTTTTCTTTTTAGAAGCCGGGAAGAGCAAAAAGATTAACGTTAGCGCAAAACCTAGATGAATCGTTCTTTGCAACTGTGCTGGCAATACGCCAAAAATAGCTGTATAGAGCTGAAATAACGAAAACGAGATCAAACCGATGAGTGTGATCCAATAAAGAGCACCTTTTAATTTTCGAAAGCCTGCTTCTGGATCGTACTTTTCCATCAGTTCCTGTACAGCTTGATCTGATATATGTTCACGCTCGTTATGCTTGTTCTTATCCAAGTTTTTTCCCTCCTATCAACCTTTGCCATACGTTCAGTTTTTCTACTTTTATTGAAACCCAGGACCCTTTTTCACTGAATGCTGAGAAGGGATATTTATTCCCATTCAGAAGAAGTGTATGATTGGCTATAATTTGTCCGATTCGAATATCTAATGAAGGAAACGTTCTTTTCATGTTGGATAAAATATAGTTCTCACCTTTTTGCGCAAACACTTCACCCTCAGCTGCACCAGATGGCATGCCTACTCCAAATTCCTGAAACCTCATCTCAGTCTGAAGGATTTCCTCATGATGAACGTGATAGATTTCACGAACCGGTGTTTTATGGATCGAGTGTATGTATTCGATACTGAATTCACTATCTTCTTTTGCATCAAAAAAAGCTAACGGTTTCCCTGTCTTTCCGTCTTCAATCACTACGGATGTGAAGAATGGCACCATTGAAAACATGATTAAGATCACTAAACCCAAGAAGCTTACAAAAATTTTCTTCATAAGAATACATGGACTAAAGAATAATCTTTTAGTCCATGCTCGACACCTCTTATTTTAAGATTCCTTTTTCTTCAAAATACTTTTTAGCACCAGGGTGGAAATCAATTCCCATTCCTTCTACTGCATTCTCTGCTGAGATTAACTCTCCTTTTGCATGACTAATCTTATCCGTGTTTTCAAAGATTGCTTTTGTGATTGCGTACACTGCATCGTCTTCCATATCTTTACGAACAGTTAGCATCGAAAGAACGGCTACCGTTTTCACGTCTGCTTCAATCTTGTAAGTCCCACTCTTAACGGTATCTTCAATGTAATACGGATGAGCTTCGATCAGCTCTTTAATCTTGTCATCTGCAATCGGTACGATCGTTACCGGATTCGTAGCTGATAGTGCATCAACAGCACCCGTAGGCGTTCCTGCTGTGATAAATGCTGCTTGGATATTCTTATCTTGAATACCTTCCGTAGACTCATCGAACGATAGATGTTGGGCATCAATGTCATCCATTGTCATGCCATGAATCTTTAAAATTTGTTCAGCATTGGCGAACGTTCCACTACCCGGCGCTCCAACTGAAACTTTTTTACCTTTCAGATCTTCAACACTCTTAATTCCGCTTTCTTTTAGAGTTACGATTTGAATCGTTTCAGGATATAATGTACCGATCCCCGTTACTTGATCAACTTTTTCTTTGAACATTTCTTTTCCTTCAACTGCGTAGCTAGCGATATCTGTTTGTGTAAACGCTACATCAGCATCACCATCTTGAAGCAGCTGCATGTTCTCTACTGAAGCACCTGAAGCCTGAGAGTTTGCTTCAACATCTAACTCGTCTTTGACAATCTTCGCCATCTCTCCACCTAGTGGATAATATGTACCGCCTGTCCCACCTGTTACAATACTGATTTGATCAAGATTTAAAGAAGCACTCTTGTCACCTGTTTCTTTCTTTTCTGACGGAGTATCAATCTTCTGACCACATGCTGCTAGTGAAAAGGCAAGAATCAGTACGAAAAATAACGCAATCCCCTTTTTCATGTTCGTCCTCCTTTTGGAATAATTTAGTGCATTCTTAAATTTTAGCATAAGCTACCTTAAAATTGCAGAATAATTATAATTTTTAGATATATTATTTAGGCATAAAAAAAGAGCGACTGAAGTCACTCTTTCTAGCATTAGCTCACGAACGCACGTAGCATCCAATTATGTTTAGCAAGGCTTTCACGAACGGACAACAACATATCGTGCGTTACCTCATCACCTTCACGCTCAGTTACTTCCATTCCCTCTTTTATTTCATCAATCAGAAGTTCAAAATCGTTTATGACGTTTTGAACCATAACTTCGGCTGATTCATTACTCTTTGCCTCTTCAACTGTAGCCAACTCTAAATATTCTTTCATCGTTGCAACCGGTGTTCCTTTTAGAACGAGCAGTCGCTCAGCCAATTCATCAATGTTCGTCGCGGCTTCGTTGTATAGCTCTTCAAACTTCTCATGTAGGGTGAAAAAGTGAGGTCCTTTTACATACCAGTGATAGTTATGAAGTTTTACAAACAATACATTCCAGTTCGCTACTTGGCGGTTTAATACTTCTTGAATGGTATTCATTCTATCATCTCCTTATTTTGTTTCTTCGTTCAATACACGGTGCAAGCGCTTGCGAAGCATGTCCATTCCGCTTCCTCCAGCTTGGAAGTGACGAAGCTTTCCTTCTTTATCAAACACATAATACGCAGGTACATATTTATTTTCAAAAGCATCCGTTAATTTATGCTCGCTGTCTACATAAATCGGCTGTGTAATATCATGCCCAATCGCCATCTGTTCGATAACACTCATGTCTAGATCATTTTCTGAGCGAGGCATATGAACAGCCACTACGTTTAGATCATCTTCATATTCATCACGAAGCTCGTTCACATCCGGCATCGCTTCCTTACACAATCCGCAGCTTACGGACCAGAAGTGAATCAAGGTTGCTTTTTCCCCAACCAATTCTTCTTTTGTTACTTCTTCATTCAACCAAGTTGTAGCACCATCAAGTTCAGGCATTTGTTCACGTAATTTCATCTATTATTCCCTCCAGAATTTAAAAGATTTTTGATTTCACAATAGTAGTTTTGAAAGTGGTTGATTTCCGTTACTGGAGCTCGCTTTCCGGGGGGCGTGCGGTGAGCCTCTTAGCGCTCTGCGCTGTTAAGAGTCTCTCCTTTCCCGCTGATCCCCCAGGAGTCTCGCTCCTTACACTCCAATCAACTATTCAATGAGGTAATTTCTTTTAAGATCTTCCAAGCAACTCGTCTTAGAGAATCCTCTTAATTAAAGTGTCTTTTGTCCTGGCTTCCAATTTGCTGGGCAAAGTCCACCTGTTTGTAGAGCTTGGAGCACACGCAGTGTTTCGTCAGCATCACGGCCGATATTGTTATGGAAGACAACTTGGTACATCATCTCACCTTCCGGATTGATGATGAACATGCCACGAAGTGCAACGCCTTCTTCTTCGATCAGTACTCCATAATCACGTGATACACGGTGATTCGTGTCAGCCGCTAGAGGATAGTTTAATTCACCAAGTCCGTTATCTTCACGACTCGTATTGATCCATGCCAAGTGCGTATGAACGGTGTCCGTTGACACCCCAATAACTTCCGCATCTAAATCTTCAAATTCACTATATCGATCTGATAACGCAGTAATTTCAGTCGGACATACGAAAGTAAAATCCATGGGATAGAAGAAAAGAACGGTCCATTTTCCATCTTCAATGTTCTTTTCTAAACTTATTTTTTTCGTCTCTTTATTAGGCATGATCGCTTCCATCTCAAAGCGAGGTGCTTGTTTGCCTACCATACGTTCTGCCATTTCAAAATCCACTCCTTTTATTTAAATGATAATGAAAATCATTATCATGCTTTGTTCATAATCTTATTATACTTACTTCTATTTTGAAGTCAATACTAATTTATAATAATTATTAATAAGGAACAAGTATTGTGCTCATATATTAAGAAAACATGACTGTTATTACAAAAGCTCCAAACAAAAAAAGCCCACTCCCATTTAGGAGTAAGGCTATGCATTATCTTCTTTATGCTGGTGAATCTGACTGGTAATCATCTGTTTGTTTTTCATTAAAATCGGTATACATGCTGCAAATAAGGCTAAGCCGATCGCAACGGCGATGATTGTTCCATTTCCTTTAATAAAGCTATCACCTAACAAGTTGTATGCGAGCGTTCCTGGTAAGACCCCAAGCATTGTAGCTAAAATGTATGACCGAAGTTTCAGCTTAGAAATCCCAGCTACATAACTTACAACATCAAAATTCAATACTGGAATGATTCTCAATAAAAAAATATAAACGAATCCTTTTTCCTTCAGCTGGTTTTGCCATTTCTCAATTCTAGAGGGTGAATCTGTTTTTTGTTTGATCCATCTCGTACCAAGGTGTTTGGCGATGTAGAAGGATAAAATGGCACCAATCGTCGCTGAAAATACGGTATATACCGTACCCCATACTACGCCGAATGCCAACCCGCCTGCTAATGAAAGAACAGAGATTGGAAATAATGTAAAGGGACGAATTACATTTACGATGATATAGATAATGGGAGCGACCATTCCAAAGGATAATACCCAATCACGCAAAGAAATGGGGGTAATTTTAAAGATAAAATGGTTCAGAGCAAATATAAACATGACAATTGACAAAATTACTGTGATCTTCACCAATGTTCTTCTACTCATATAACCCCCCTCTTTGCCCTTTTTCTTACCTCTAATATTCCTGAATTTGAGAGTTTGTAAACGTTAGACTGTTCGGGCTTTAATCAAGACTCCGTTACCTGCAGGGTCTTTTAACCGTATATTTTCAGATTCTATATGATATGGAACTTGCTCATGTTCTAGAGCACTTAAAACTTTTTTGACCTCCAACTTCGATGGAACGATGATCTCATAATGAAGAAGTCCTGTAACATCGCCTCGATTTAATTCAGCATCAGGTCCGTTCCAAATATTAACGGCGATATGATGATGATATCCTCCAGCAGAGATGAATAAGGCGTGATTCCCCATCCTTGTTTGTTCTTCAAAGCCTAATACGTTCATATAGAAATGTTCAGCTTTATCTATATTTAATACATTCAGATGCACATGGCCCATGATAGTGTTTTCTGGCAGGTGACTCCAAGTCTTATGATCTCTTTCTGCTAGAAGACTTTCTACATCTAATGGTTCGCTGACAGCTGGTAATTTTCCTCTTTCATCTCGTACCCAATCTTGGCGGTCAACATCTCTGTAGATTTCAATTCCATTGTTCTCAGGATCTTGTAGATAGATCGCTTCACTAAACTTATGATTGGATGCTCCTAATAGTTGCGTTTTTGTTTCAATAAAGTGATAGAGGACATTTGCAAGGTCTTTTCTAGTTGGCACAAGTAATGCCAAGTGATAAAGACCTGCGCTTTTCATTGGTCTCTGATGAAGCTCCTGATTACCTTCTAATACGATGAGAGGTGTTTTTCCGTCTGCTGTTAACTCCACTCTAGTTCCTTGCTTTGATAAAATTTGCAGACCAATCGTTTCGGTATAAAAGGAAACAAGGTTCTCCAAATTCCTAACTTTTAAAGTTACGCTTCCGATATGAGTTTCTTTATGAATAGGCTTCATCTTTCTTCCTTCTTTCCTATTTAATAATGAATATGATCAACGTTACAGATTATTTAATTACTTTATGTAAGTAATTATAGATTAGTTATTAACAAACTTCAACTAACTAAAAAGAACAAAAGAAAAAAGAGGCTGATTGTCTCAGCCTCCGATATAGGACATTTCTATTTTTTTTCTTTCACTTGTTCCTTGTTCTTTTCTTTCGTCTGAATACCGATCCGATCGGTTTCGCCATATTTGAACAATACGATTAAAAACGTCCTCGTCAGAAGCACCAGATCGTACAAATTCTTTTAGATCAGTACCTCGCCCCGTAAAAAGGCACGTATATACTTTTCCATCGGCGGACAATCTCGCTCTTGTACAACTTGAACAAAATGTATCAGTAATAGAAGAAATAATTCCGATTTCCCCTTGACCATCTGCATATTGATACCGTTTTGCCACTTCACCATAATATTTTCGATCAATCGGTTTTAACGGGATCTCTGCATCAATCATCTTTACTATCTCATTCTTTGAAACCACTTCATCCCAGTTCCAACCGTTTGAGGTTCCGACATCCATATATTCAATGAAACGCAAAACATATGGCGTATTCTTAAAATAACGCGCCATCGGAAGGATCTCTTTGTCATTGATCCCCTTTTTAACCATCATATTTATTTTGACAGAAAGACCCGCTTCATATGCAGCTTCTATTCCTCTTAAAACAGGTGATACTCCCACACCTCGTCCGTTAATGTAGCCGAATAAATCGTTATCAAGTGTATCTAAACTCACGGTTACTCTGTCCATTCCTGCTTGCTTTAGAGAAACAGCCATCTTTGGAAGAAGCACGCCGTTTGTCGTTAGTGCAATATCTTTGATTCCTTCTATCGCTCGAAGGCGCTTCAACAAATCAGGAAGATTCTTTCTAAGTAAAGGTTCACCACCTGTAATTCGAATTTTTTCTACACCGGCTTTTGCAAACTGTGAGGCAATACGTACAATCTCATCGAACGATAATAGCTCGGTTGGTGTTAAGAATGGGTAATCTGGTCCGAAAATTTCTTTTGGCATACAATACGTACACCTAAAATTACATTGATCGGTTACCGAAATCCGCAAGTCTTGCAGCGGACGATGCAAGCGATCAGTGATTCCATTACTTTCATTCATATCATCACATCATTTGTTTAGTATTTTTATCAATGTACCACGAATAAAAGGAAGTTTAAACCAGAACCACTTACTAAATGGTACTTCTTTAAAAAGAAAGAGATTAGTTCCTAATCACTACTTGAACGTTTAAATAGACCATTATTACCAAATTTATTTCACTGTAATGTTTCAATCCCTGTTCTCACGGCGTTTTATGATGATACCGAATATTTAATCAATTCCTTTTTCTTGTTGCACTTGTTTATTGGTTAGTAAAATGTTACGATAAATAAGAATTATTTTTGTTCGATTGTACAGGTAACCTATTATCTTGATATTTTTGAGCAGAGATAGTATTATTGTGCGGATTGGCACGACAGGAGGCAACAAAAATGGAACAAGGTAAGGTTAAATGGTTTAACGCAGAAAAAGGTTTCGGATTCATCGAGCGCGAAGGTGGAGACGATGTATTCGTACACTTCTCAGCTATCCAAGCTGACGGTTTCAAATCTTTAGACGAAGGTCAAGACGTAACGTTCGAAGTTGAACAAGGACAACGCGGACCTCAAGCTACTAACGTACGTAAAGCATAATAACCCAATAGATAAACAGGACTCTTTTATAGGAGGCCTGTTTTTTTTATAACCTCGATTTTTACTTCACCATAATATTTCTTAGTTTAAAAAAATTTTCAGTAAATTCAAACATGTGTTAATTATTTTTGTTAAAATACATTTAACGTCTTAAATAATTAGGAGTTCAAAATGGATCTTCACTTGAAGCAGAAACAAGATCAGATTGAAATCGGTACACGAATTGCTGAAAACGCACCTCAAATTGCAGAGAAGATCATAACTAACATACAAAATAGCAACGTTTATGTTTCACTTCAACAAAACGCTCCAATGAATGAGTACGAGGAACTTCAACAATCCATTTCGTTCATTCGTTTAATCGGTGATGCTGTATCTGGTAAGGTTTTAGATTCAAAGAAAACGATTTTTGAATGGGGAGAACATATTGGCATGCTCGCAGTTCATTCTGGCCAGCCGCTAGATACAACACTTGAGAGTACATCTTTCTATCGAGAAGTGATATGGGATTTTATAAAAGAAGAAGGCTCACTGCAATCCATGTCTTTGGATTCCGTATTGCATATTTCCGCAACGATCAATCCAATGATCGATTATGCGGTTCAAGCGTTCAGTAAGTCTTATGTGAAAAGTTACCGCGAGATGAGTGAACAGTTCCATCTCTCTCTTCAAGAACTATCTGTTCCTGTTGTGCCTCTCTTTCCTGGAGTCGCCGTTCTGCCCGTCGTCGGTGATATTGATACGAACCGTGCAAAACTCCTACTCGAAGCTACCCTGCAGCAGTGCTTAGATCATGAAATTACTTCCTTAGTTATCGATCTATCCGGTGTGAGTTATATAGATACGATGGTAGCTCACCGTCTTTTCCAACTGGTCTCAACTCTGAAGCTATTAGGGGTTAGAACAACACTAACAGGCTTAAGTCCTGAGATCGCACAAACTTCAGTGAGCTTGAATTTAAATTTTGATGAAATTACGTTAAAAGGCAATCTGCTTCAAGCATTAGCTGACTTCGGATATGGCAAATTGGAAAAAACCAACAAAAAGAACAGACTCTGATCCAGGGTCTGTTTTAATCGTTTTTAGGAGTTTCCACGTTTTAGTTCTTCTAATTCTCGTAGAAGTGACTCTACCATGTCATCACATTTTTGTAACTCATTATTAAGCATACTGATTGTCTCTTCTTCCCAAGAAAAAGGGTCGCCGTTTTCAGGTGTAACTGGAATATCTTGATAAATATCACCTTGTTCTCGCTCATCAGGCTGAAAGTATACGGCTACTTCACAGGTTGGGCTTCCTAGAGCAATTCTTTGACGCAGCGAAACTTTTCCATAACCAAATTTTCGTGCTGCTATTCCTCCAAATACACTGGATGTCATTTTGCATAAGTGCGGTGCATCCTTAACAAATTCTCCGAAAGGACACTCTTTTGCACGAACTATTACATGGTCAGGGTATACACTGACAATCTCAAAATGCCCGCCGATGGAATTTTTTAAATCCACGATTAAATGAACATATTGATCAATCGTCCAGTCCAATGAATCATCCTCATAGAATCTCTCTATCCATTCGCCTGTACGTAGACCGAGCTGTTCGATATACCGCTCAGCAGCGGGACCAATTGATTTTTTATGGATGTGGGCATATTGAGTAATAAGTTTTGCTAAAAAAGTGTGTCCATTCAATTCACCTTTTGAAAGGTTCATACTGCATCTACCCTTTCTATTGAATTACATGCTGTTTCACTGATTTTGGCAAGATATGGACAACACTCTTTGGATACCCGAATGAGATAGTTTAAAACATTATTTTACTTATCAAAGTAAATAATTTAATTCTCAAGTTATTTAGAACTCCTTTTATTTAAAAACTTATGCTGAGAGAAATTGTTCCTTTCAGACACTATTTTAATCAAGCCAACTTTAAGTTAAAATTAAATTAAATTAAATTAGTTAAATACAGCTTAAATAAAGGAGATCGAGATGAACTTAGAACAAATGAAATATATTGTAGAAGTGGCCAAAGAAAGCTCGATCACGAAGGCGGCAGACAAACTTCACCTATCTCCTTCAGCGATATCACAATCTATTACACAACTGGAAAAAGAGTTTGGCGTTACTATTTTTACTAGGTCTAGACAAGGTACAATTCCCACTACTGATGGAAAATTCATTGTATCAAAAGCCTACGAGATTCTTAAAAAGATGCAGGAGCTTCATGAAGAGTTAGCTGATAAACAGCATGCAAAAAAACACGTTTTAAAGGTGGGGTGTGCACCAGCACTAATGTATATCGTGTACGATGCCTTCTTGTTATTTCATGAGCAATTTCCTGAAACGAACGTAATGATTCGGGAGATCGATCAAGATCATATATTAGAGGAAATGAAGAACGGACATATCGATATTGGTTTAAGTCCTTTTACAGATTATGAAGTATCCAACCTTCAACATGAAAAAGGTATGGACTATGAACGATTGTATACAGGACATGTATGCATTTGTGCAGGCAAGAAATCCTCGCTGTATTACAAAGACTTTATTACGCCAGATGAGTTAAGCGATGAAAAACTGGTGATTTACAATTCTAAAGGCGGTATAACCTTCAATGATAAATACGTAAAGAACGAACAGATCTTATTCTCATCCAATAATATTGAAGTCATGCGTTCTGCAATCTTGGATGGACATGCCTTTTCTTTTGTATTCAATTTCACCTTCAAAAACAATGCAGATGTTAAAAACGGTAATCTAGCCATTATCCCTTTCAAGCAGCCTGATTTGATCTATCAAGACTTCTGGACATTGTATCCTTTAACAAAAGGCTTATCTGCAGAAGCAAAAGAATTCAAAGAAAAAGTAAAGTTTCTATTAGATCAATAATTGTAATCCCTTATTTAATAGAAGGATCCTCCATTATTCTTTTTTGATAAAGATAGATTAGTTTGTCCAGCTTCTGACTCTGTTTGAGGAGATCAGCGTCTGAAAAATCATTTGAGCGTGGTTTAAGATCGTACATTTCTTGACGACAGACTTTTATTTCTTGCAATAATATACTCAGATCAACTTCCATGAATGATTTTCCTTTCTATCTACAAACTACTTCCAAATAATTGGATATGCATTTATGATAGTTGTTCTTTGTTTTTCTGTAAATTTAGAAATAGTTAAAGACTGCTAACCTGTTCTTAATGCGTTTTGATGTATTGCCATATCATAAATATTAACAATTGATAAGGAAATGGTTAGAGTAGACTCTAATAAGGAGGAAATACTATTTGGATACAATACTTTATTTTGTTTATACAGCAGCCTATCTCGTACTCCTTATCCTATGTATAAACTTCGGTAACAGATGCGATGTTTCTTCCCTACTCTATCTTGTCTTGTTCGGACTTGTTTATGATAACGGATTGATCGCCATAGGAAAATTCATAGGAGAAGGACCACTCTTAGAGAACTTGAGCCATTTGCGATTTTGGTTCCATGCGTTCTTCACACCCACGCTCGTTCTATTTTCATGGAATGTTTTAAAAAGAGCTGGATTTGCGTTCGCAAAGTGGAAAGTTGTATACATAGGAGCTCTTCTCTATACGATTGCCCTTGTCATTATGGAAATCATAACGGAGACATATGGCATGAAAATAGTGCCAGAAAGAGAGCATGGATTGCTTCGATATGTTTCTGCAGACACTTCAACAGGTCCTCCTCTAATGGTCCTGTTCGTATCCATTGCTTTAATTACAGCAGGAGCCGTTCTGTGGAAAAGAACAGGATGGAAATGGATGCTGATAGGAACGGTTGTAATGACAGTCGGAAGTGCGGTGCCAATTCCAGTGGAAAGTGCGGCAATTACGAATGGGTTTGAATTATTTTTGATGTGCACACTTGTTGCAACAAAGATCCATCAAGACCGCCAATTGAAAGGTGTTTAATATGAAACGGTTAATTAAGAGAGTTCTACTGAGTATTTCCATCTTATTAATTTGTGGCTTCATTGGATTTTTTGTTTGGACACAACAGACTTACGAACCGACAAAAGAACTGTTGAAAAGTGTTGGGAAAGTAAATCAAGACGGAGACTGGTTGACGTTTAAGCCAAGTGGAATCGATAAAGAAGTAGGCATTGTCTTGTATCCAGGTGCAAAAGTAGAGCCAACAGCTTACAGTTATCTCGGGAAACGTTTATCAGAAGCCGGCTACACCGTCGGAATTCCAAAGTTCAATCTAAACCTCGCCATGCTTGAAACGAATAAAGCTGAAGAATGGATCAAACAAAATGCATCCATTAAAAAATGGTTTATTGGCGGACACTCTTTAGGAGGAGTAAGTGCTGCTACATTCGCACATGAAAATCCCGATCTGATTAAAGGTGTTATCCTGCTCGCCTCTTATCCTGCAAATGGAGATGACTTTTCAAATAAAGACACATCCATTCTATCTATTTATGCAGAAAAAGATGGGCTAACGACTAAAGATAAGATTGATGAAACGAAAAGCTTGTTGTCACGTAAGACTGTTCTATTCGAGATCAAAGGTGGAAACCATGCTCAATTTGGCATGTATGGAGAGCAAAAAGGTGATAATCAAGCAGACATCTCTGCTAAAGTACAGCAAGATTTGATTGCTGATGAGATGATCAAGTGGTTAGATAAGCAATAGCATGTAAAGCAAAAAAACTCACTAAATTTTTGTGAGTTTTTTTACATTAAAATCGCGAGCAAGATGGGCAGTGTGAACAGTGAAAAAAGTGTGCTCACTAACGTTGCACTTGATACGAAATCAGGCTCTGTTCCAAACTGTAACGCATACATCGTCGTGTTTGCTGCAGAAGGCATCGCCGCCATCAGAATCATGATCGCTGCGAGCCTATCATCTACCGGAAGAATTAGCGTGATACAAAATGCGATCAGTGGTGACACCGCTAATTTTAGTACTAGAGAATACGTTAATTTCTCCACTTGTACGTGGCGCAATGATATCTTCGCGAGCTGCATACCGAGTATGATCATGATGGTCGGTATCGCAGAGTTCGCCACAAGGTCAAGAGCTTCTGACACAGAACCTTTTATCGGTATGTGTAACTGTTGAAAGACTATACCCGCTATCGCTCCGTATACGATCGGCATCCGTCGCACTGCTCTTAACGCTGAAGAAATCCCGTCGTTTTCCGGACTGCCTTTTGCTGCATAATAGACTCCTACTGTACACATAACTAACTGCTGGATAACCATTAGAACAACCGCATAATCTAACCCTGCTGCCCCAAACGCGAAAAGCGCGACTGGAGTCCCATAGTTCCCATTATTCATGAAAGCAGAAGCTAAAATAACACCGCAGGTTTCCCTAACATTGTATCTTTTAAAATAACTGATCACATATACAAGACCGATCAACGTAAAACATAGAATGAGCGTATAGATGAGCATATATCCATACGTTTTCGTAAAAGTAGTTTCATAAAACGTTCGAAATACAAGAAAAGGAGACATCAGATACAATGCCATCGTGGAAAGTGTTTGTGTTTCAAAGCCTATCGTTTTTTGACCGATAAATCCGATACTAAAGATCGCAAATACCGGAAGAATGATGCTTAGTAGTTCTAACATGTCTTATCCTTCTTTCTGTTAACAACAACGGAAAAAGGCTGACCCGTGAGATCAGCACTTTTCTTATTATCATAGCACAAGGATAAGCATTCTTTTTACGAAGAGCTATCTAAAACGTATGTGCAGAATCTTTAGCACGCGCAATCGCCTTTTCTTTGATCTCATTCGCTTTATCTGGCATCGCCGCGTGTCCTTCTACAAACAATCCCTCGAACGATGGAACTCCAAAAAATTGCATGATCACGCTTAAATAACGGTGACCCATCTCCATTGCTGCTGCAGGTCCTTCTGAATAAATGCCACCGCTAGCCTGGATATGTAAGGCTTTCTTGTTCGTTAAAAGGCCAACGGGTCCCTGGTCCGTATACTTAAACGTTTTTCCTGCCACAGCAACTGAATCGACGTACGCTTTCATAACAGGCGGGAACGAAAAATTCCACATTGGCGTTACGAATATATATTTATCTGCAGAAACAAACTGCTCACAAAGCTCTGATAGTCTTCCTACTTTCGATTTTTCTTCAGAAGACAGCTCCTCAAATCCTTTACCAGATTGCAGTTTTCCCCATCCACTAAATACATCAAGGTCGATGTGAGGAATGTTCTCTTTATACAGATCCACGTGAATCCATTCATCATCCGGGTTAACTTTCTTGTATTCATCCATAAACGCTTTACCTACAGCCATGCTGTATGAACCTTTATCATCATGAGGATGTGCTGTGATATATAATACTTTTGTCATGTAATCTTACACTGCCTTTCTGTTTGTTGATTTCTTCTTAATGATTGTTGCATTTGGATATTTTCCTTTCACTTCTTAGCAAGTTGATTGGAGCGGAAGGTTGCTGACTCCTATGGGACGAGCGGTCAGGTGAGACCCTTAATGGCGCAATGTGGCAAGGGGCTCACCGGTCGCCCCATGGAAAGCGAGCAACCTGGAGCGGAAATCAACTACATTCAGTGTGCTGCAATCTATGCTTAAACATTTCTTTACGAATGATCATAAGGATTACCAGCAATGTTTGCCCTCGCTTCATCCGTTAAAAGAAACGGCTCTTGCAAAGTATCATCATTGAAAACTTCATGGTTTAAAAGACTTCCATCAAAATGAGTCGGTTTATCTTCATTCATCTAAACATTTCACCTCCAACAGAGATAGTTTAAACGGTTGTTTAACATTTGATTCATCACTCATTCGATAAAATAAAAAAAGCTATCTGCACAAACAGATAGCCATAGCAAAAGATTTGAATATTAGTAGCGTTGTCCGCCTAAAGCTTGTGCTACAAGACGCTTAGTGATTTCTCCACCTACAGATCCGTTTGCACGTGACGTAGTGTCTGGTCCAAGGTTTACACCGAACTCAGAAGCGATCTCATACTTCATTTGATCAAGAGCTCCTTGAGCTCCAGGTACTGATAATTGGTTGCTGTTGTTTTTAGCCATTCTATTCACCTCCCTTTCTTTTCTAATCTTAGAATCCCACTAACTTACAATCTTATTCATAACCTTATAAAATTTTTTTCAATGTTTCATTAGGTGCATGTGTATTTTCTGTTTCAAAAGTGATTTGATACGGTTTGTCCAAACACTTTAGACAAGTCTGCATAAGATAATGGAGAAGAGAGGATACACCGAATATTCTCTTTTCGGAAGTTCTATATGGGGGGAATTCATCGTGAGTTTCATTAGTATCTTAAACGGGGTTTTATCTTCTAAAAAACGTGCTAAAAGCAAGAAAAACAAGAAGAGAATCGGCTAACCCAATCAATTAAAGCCACAAAAAAGCTAGCATTTTGGTTAGCTTTTTTTGTTGAAGTTGGGTCGTTGAACTTAAACAAAAATTTGTGAATCTCACCCAGTTCGGATAGACTAATGTTGCTGATACCAGAGCATTTTTGAAAGTGAAAAATGAGGCAGAACTTCATTCTTCTTTAGGAGGATTTATTCGTGACACATATTCTAATTGTTGATGACGATAAAAATATACTCGAGCTTCTGCACTATCAACTAAAAGAAGCAGGATATCAAGTCTCTCAAGCAAAAGATGGGATAGAAGCTTTGAACATCTTACGCCTTAAAAGGTTTGATCTCGCTGTAGTTGATGTGATGATGCCTTATATGGACGGGTTTGCCCTAACACAAGAAATAAGAGAAAAATACGACATCCCTGTTATCTTACTAACCTCCAAAAACCAAATTGAAGACAAAGAACAAGGCTATCTATCAGGAACAGATGATTACCTAATAAAACCATTCGAAGCAAAAGAATTGCTCTTTCGAATGAAAGCTCTATTAAGACGTTACGATAAAAACCAAGATGATGAATCCGTCATCCGTATAGGCCATACAACCGTAAACAAAAAAAGCTATGAAGTTCATATTAACGATCGAACGATTCTACTACCACTGAAAGAATTTGAACTGCTATATTTTTTCATCTCGAATCCTATGCAGGCTTTCACACGGGATCAACTCATCCAACATATCTGGGGTATCGATTATGAAGGTGACGAACGCACGGTAGATGTACATGTAAAAAGGTTAAGAGAACGGTTTTCGAACCTGACTGATGACTTTCAAATCAAAACCGTCCGTGGAGTGGGTTATTTATTGGAGTTAAAAAAATGAAGTCGCTGTACACTAAATTTGTCGTGATAACGATAGGGATCATGCTTTTAAGCGGCGTTTTAGCCTTTATCGCTTCCAATACATACTATCAGCAAAAATTAAAACCAGCTAATGATCAAAAAAATACAGATATTGCGCTTGAGATGGCTTATTTTGTGGAAAAACACCCTACGATCAACCTGAACGATTACTTAGGAAACCTATCTACGGTCGGGTATCAGATCTACCTTGTTGAGAGATCCGGAAACGAAACGTTCTTCGGTGCAAAATTTCGTAACAATGAACTTTCTTCTACAACAAAACAATCTGTACTAAATGGTGATATCTATCATGGGATGCTTCATTTTCCAAAGCAAACGTTTGTAACGGGATTTTTTGCAAACGAACTAAGTAATTCGATTGGTGTTCCTCTAACACATCAGGGGAAAAAGTATGCTCTGTTTATTCGACCTGATATTAAACTCCTTTTTAATGAGATGCATGTTCTATTTGGCTGGCTTTTTGGCTTGATGATTGTCCTCAGTATTTTGATGGTAATCATAAGTACAAAATATTTAGTAAAACCTATCTCTAAATTGACCTCTGCTACCAAGTCACTCTCACATGGCAGCTATTCTGTTGAGCTCGATACGAAACGTCGCGATGAACTTGGTGAACTCTCTCAAAGTTTTCAGCAGATGGCTCGAAAACTCGAACAGTCAGATGAGATGCGAAAAGAATTCATCTCCAATATTTCTCATGATATCCAGTCTCCACTGTCTAATATAAAAGGATATACCAACCTGTTAGGAAAAGAAGAACTGCATTCAAGGGATCGTGAACAATACATCTCTGTTATAAATGGTGAAATCAGTAGACTCTCAAACTTAACGAAGCAATTATTACTTCTTGCATCACTAGATCGGAACGAAGATATCCTACAGAAAAAAACGTTCAATCTGTCACAACAGATTAAAGAACTCATTCGAAATTATCAATGGTTAATAAATGAAAAAGGAATCATGCTTTGCTATTCCTTACCTGATACCGAGTATTTCGGCGATCCTTCACTATTGAATGCCGTATGGGATAACCTTTTAACCAATGCCATTAAATATAATAACCCTGATGGAAGTATTGAGATAGCTGTTGAAACACGAGAAAAATCGATTTTCATCATCTTTAAAGATACGGGGATAGGCATGAACGAGAAAGAAGTGGAAAGAATTTTTGACCGTTTTTATCGGGCAGATGTGGCTCGATCGAAAACAGTTGAGGGTACAGGACTTGGTCTATCGATCGTCGCTACAATCGTAAAACTGCATGATGGAAAAACGGTTGTAAAAAGTAAGAAAAACGAAGGAACTACTGTTACCGTTGAACTTCCTATCGATTAAATATATCAGGCATTCTCAATGAAGATTCATTGGTGATGCCTTTTTTATATGCCCTTCTTCCCTTCTCCCCACAATTTGTAACGTGTTATTCATTCTCCGTTCATATAAGGATTCTAAACTTAGGGTGTAAAAAGATTGGAGGAGAGATGTTATGAGCATCGCATGGAAAGAGATCAAAAAGAATAAAATGAAGTTTTTTATATTAGGTTCCATCATCTTTCTTGTTAGTTTATTGACGTTTATCATTTCTGGGTTGGCCAATGGATTATCACAGGATAATGCTGCTTTGATTAAAGATTTACCGAACGGGCAGTTCTATATAAATCGTGACGCTGAAGAAAATTACAACCTTTCTAGAATCGATAATAGCGTTCAAGAACAAGTGATAAGCAAACAAAAAGACACGGTTGCCTTCTCTATTCAGATGGGCTTTTTAAACGATGAGAGTGACAAACAACGGAGTGTTGCTTTCGTAGCTTCTACCGATTCAAAATTATTCGAATCCGTGGCTCCCGGAGAAATCGTTCTGGACCGCTCTTTAGAGAAAGAAGGGATTGACGTTGGTGACACCTTAGCTTATAAACCATTTGATAAACCGCTTGTAGTTAAGCGTTTTGTTGACCATAAAAAGTTCAGTCACGCTCCTGTTGCTTACGTGAATATTGAAGATTACAAGAAAATGTATCGTTCTGAAGAGATGCAGCTTCTTTTCATACCACGTGCAGATGAAACACAAAATTTCAAAGAGCTGCAATCTTTTTCAAATAATGATTTTCTTAACACGATTCCAAGTTACAGTGCCGAACAAATGTCTTTGAATATGATCGTATGGTTTCTGATCGTGATCAGCGGAATGCTGTTCGCCATCTTCTTCTATATGATGAACGTCCAGAAAATCGGACTATACGGCATCTTAAAAGCAATCGGAGTCAAAACGAGCGATCTGTTTAAGATGATGTGGACACAAATGCTATACATCACTAGCCTATCCCTGGCTCTTTCTATTGGTTGTAGCCAACTATTCAAAAAAATTGCACCTGAAGATATGCCTTATCTGTTAACGAACGAAACCACATTACTATTGTCGATCGTCTTCATCGTGATCGGGTTTATTGGAGCTACACTATCTGGGTTACAAATGAAAAAAGTTGAACCTTTACATGCCATACAACAAGGAGAGGTTTAATATGGATATCTTTACGATTGGAGAATTAAGAAAAACATTTAGTAATGGTGAAGTGAAAGAAGAGGTTTTAAAAGGAGTAAACCTTACGCTTAAGAAAGGTGAAATCACAGCATTAGTCGGCTCATCTGGTTCAGGTAAGAGTACCCTGCTAACGATCGCTGCAGGGTTGCAGCCCGCATCAGATGGCAAAATCTTATTTGATGGACATAACTTAACTTCTATGACATCAGAGGAAATGCGCAGCATAAGAGCGAAGAAGTTCGGTTTTGTTTTCCAATTTGCCCACCTTGTCCCTTTTCTAACCGTTGAGGAGCAATTGGACCTCATGCTGGACGTATCTGAAGTGAAAATGCCGAAAGAAAATCGACAACAAGAAATCCATTATTTATTAGAACGAGTTGGACTATCTCATCGGAAACAGGCTTATCCCGCTTCATTATCTGGTGGTGAGAAACAACGCGTCGCCATCGCACGCGCGATTATTCATAAACCCCAAGTTCTATTTGCCGATGAACCAACCGCTAGTTTGGATTCAAAGAGATCTAAAGAAATCATGTCACTCCTACGTGACTTAACGAAAACGCTCAACATTACGACTCTTATGGTCACTCATGACGAAGAGATGCTTTCTTATGTGGACCATGTTGTTAAAATGAGCGATGGTTTGGTTGTTTAGAATAAACGGGAGAGCTATGGATTTATTTGTTCATAGCTCTTAAAAGTATGCCGGGGAGAATTTAGTAAATAAATAAAAATATATGTTTGACTAATCTCCAGTGGCTCTCCCCCAAGCTTCTCACGATTCAATCCTCGCTGTCCCTTTTTAGTAGTAAAAATCTAACACCTCACATATTTCCGCTTGAAACCAACTTGTCCTCGATCTACCGCTTTTTGAATATTTTCAGCAGCGAGTAGATACTTCGTTTTTTTCTCGTCCTGATTCATTTCTACCGGTCCTATAGCCTTTGCCGTCTCAACTGCTTGTTCATGTAATGGGATGTATGAGACACCCACTGTATAAACAAAATTATTCATCGAAGCCTTTGTTCGTGCAGGGGAACCATGAATAGTGTCTTTTACTACCTCCAGCATTTTTTCTAACTTCGTTGTAGAAAATTCGCTGTCTGGTCGATTACCTAATAACCAGCAGTAACAACTCCAACCCGCTGACATTCTAAGTTCTTCACCACTCCTGATCCATTTGTCCGCTACCTGTTGTGCAATTCCAGTTTCAGCTAGAGTGACTGCTACCACATAATCCGATAACATATAAAAATAAGCACCATCCATCCAACGCTCAAAATCATCTTCGGTCATGCTTGTCGGATCTGCGATGATTCCTGCAAAGTACATCGCATCGTAATTCCCTGTAGCGTAAAGCTCTTCAGCCAATGGTTGATTTCTTTTAATCTTTTTAGCTATCGGCTTCATAGCTCCAGTAGCTACACCAAACACCGGTTCTTTGGCGCCATTGGAGAGATAGATTTTCTTGGTTCGTTCCTTGCCAAGAGCTTCAAGTTCATGCATCACATCTTCTGCATTCATCTATTCCACTTCCTTTTTGTGTTGGAATTCAGGGTCAACTAGTGAGATGAATTTCATCATACACTCCCCTTTTCTCTTCTCGACTGGTTTAGATATTCCTCTTTTATCAGCAACCAACTTGCACCATAAAAAATGAGCGCTCCTTCCAGGACGGAAATGCACTCATTTTTGTACCTAATTATCTGATTATGAATACTTTTATAAAACGAGAAGCCTTTCAACTGTTTTTAGCCATTTCATAATCTCACAATCACTTCAGTTCCATCCTGTGCTTTTACATTCACGAGCTCTAATCCTTTGTGCTTTTTTAACTCTTTAATAATAGGTTTCAGTTCTGATTGATCTATGGAAGGGAAAGAAATGTTTATGTTTTTCTTTTCTAGATGAGGTTTCGACCATTTGTTTGCATGGCAAATGAATATTTTAGAAGTAATAAGGGATATGCCGATATTCAAAAGAACATAAGGGACAGGTATTGAGAATGTTGCCTCTTTTGTTTTGACATTTACATGTAACATATTAGCAACCTCTACTCAATCGTAATTGAAACGGTATCCCCGTTTGCTGATTTCACATCAACAATTTGTCCATCCAGTTCGTTTTCAATCGCTTCAAGGATTAAATTAATATCAATATCCTTTACATACTGTTCAGATTGGGGAATCTTTAAAGCAATGTTATGGCCAGCTGCTAGGACAACCTTAACTAACTTGATCGGGAGGTTTACATTCACGTTGTCACTCTCAGATACAACACGAATTCTTAATGTTTTGTCACTGTAGTTAGAAGATGTATGGCTTGACGGTCTAATTGTTGGACTCTGTTCTTTTTCCTGTAAGACATGAATTAATTCTGAGCCTTTATCTGTACCGATCTTGCCTTCTTGAACCATCGTTAAGACTTTCTCAATCTCACTTTTCATTTCTGATCCTCCTATTCATCTTTTAGCATTTTGATTGCTTCATCAGGCGTAATCTCTCCACGTTCAAGCATCGTAACAATCTTTTTCTCGTCTACCTCATTCTTCTTTTTAGATTCATAACCTAATGAAGATGCAATGTCGTTCAGCTTGCCTCGAACCGTTGGATACGAGATCCCTAGCTCTTTTTCTACCTCTTTAATATTGCCTCTGCATACAAGAAAGACTTCCACAAAATGAAGCTGTTCTTTCGTTAGAGAAACAAATTTAGATAGTTCAAATTCGTTCTCGATTGTCGTGTGACAATGCGAGCAGTGAAGTTTAGTAATCTTTAACGTTTGTGAACAAACCGGACAATTTGTAAGTAATGGGTGAGCCATCTCATTCTCCTTTCTCATCAATTAATCAGATTATATACCTTTAAATTGATAATGTGAATATTTTTTATAAAAATATTAATTATTTTTTATTTATAAATTAATTTTATGGCTTTTTTTAATCCAAATGTTTAATCCACCACTTAAATTATTAAAGTTCCATATAAAAAGACTTTCCTTATTAGAAAGTCTCCGTAAGTTTAAGATTAGATGACTTATCCAGAAGTTTGTGTTCTTCCAGTAAATCAATATTTCGCTTTTTGCTCGCATACTCTTTAATTTGTTTACCAATGTTCGCATAAAGCTCTAGATTCTCAAGCTCTGATAGCGAAATCCACTTAACAGCGGTCTGATTCGGATCAGGCTTTTCCGGTAATTTAGGTGTAGATCCACTTTTCAATGTACAGTCAAACATCATAACTAGCGTGTGTGTTTGGCCATACTTATTTTCGTTAAGATGCGGAGCATACTCATAAACAAAAGCTAACGGACCTACCTCCACATCAATATTAGCTTCTTCCCTTGCTTCCCTTTTTACCGCTTCAGTCAAAGATTCATGAGGTTCCGCTCCACCAGCTGGGAAATCATAAAAAACTCCCCGATAAGGATCATCAAACTCCGTTAATAAGATTTCATCATTTTCAATAATGAGCGCACCCACTCTTACTCGTATATGATAGGTCATTTCAATAGTCCCCCACTATCAAATAGATTTCATTAAAGCTTTTCCCCATATTCTATCAACGCTTATTAGTTCCTCGTCATTGAATTCCAGTCTATAAATATCAGGTTTTGTTGTGCTGTATAGAAACTCTAGACCATATGAAGGATTGAAGTAATTCATCATTAAGGTCATAACGGCACCATGAGTTCCGATCACCATATTTTTATCTTTATACGTATGTAAGAGTTCCCTTAATACTTGTACTGCCCTCTTTTGACAAGCAGCATTTGATTCCCCACCCTCAAGAGAGAAATTAAAGTCTACAAATGATCTTTCTAATAGAGGGCCGAGCTCATTATCTTCTAATCTATTTGAACTTGAAGAAAAAACTCTTTCCCTTAAATCCTCCATAACCAATACTTCTTTCTTTATATGTAAAGCTACCTTTTCAACTGTTAAAATAGAACGGAGGTAAGGGCTAGAGGCAACAACATCGATCTTCTTATCTCTTAAGAGTTCCGTAACACGCCGAGCATCTTCATACCCTTTCTCCGTTAATCCTCTCGTCCGCTCATTGCCTTCCTTTGGTGAGTCACCATGCCTTACCATATATACGATTGTGCTCATGAGATTCCTCCTATGTTGGCTTTCAAGTATTTCTTTTTCTGACTTCAGTAGCAATATAGAGTAACACTCCAAAAATCGCTCCACCAAACAGCATCAATCCAAAATTGCGCGCTAATAAATGAGAACGGGTTAAACATGCTTCCATATAAACCAAGAATTACTGCGATAAGTACCATGCATCCGGTAGAAACATATAATAGTTTTTTTGTGTTTTTTTCCTGCTTTTTTATGTTTAATATCCAGACGTCGATACAAGAATATATTAGCGCTGCGATTGCTCCTATTAAAAAACTTGATAGATTATCTGATACTAGTCCTACAAGTGATCCAAAAACTCCATGTAGTATTATATACAAAGTTAATTTGAGATTCTTTTGAATGACCAGTCTATTAAACAGATATTCAAGTAAACTTGAAACAATAATTCCGTAAGTGAACATAAAAAGTGCAGCATAAAAAAAGATTACAGAACCCCATATTAAATAGCTAATACCAGGATTGCCTCCATTCCAGGCAGTTCCCACTCCCAATATCATGGCTAAAATAAAACTCGAATAAAATGCAGTTAAGAATTTCCTACTTAATGACTTCCCCATATTTATACCTATACCCTTTTACAATCTATGATACTTTGATCAGGTGATTTTTGTAAATTTTACTTTCATCAATAACTAGCTATATCTTCTTTCTTTAATTTCAAAATGGTCCAAACATCTAATAAACCATATAAGATAGCAGCAAAACCACCTACTACTAAGGCAGCTGATCCATTTCCAATTAAAAGGCCAAAGAGGACACCGCCTATTCCGTGTAATAAAATATAAAGGTAGTAATGTGACTTCTTTCTATTACTTAAATTTTTAAAAAACATAGTCTCTAATAAAACAGAAACTAGATTACCATATGTAAAAATAATCCCTCCTGCAAAAATACAATAAAAGAGTATGCCTCTTACAAAATCAATGAGTCCTAAATCGAAAGTGGAAATAATAGCTGGAAGTTCAGGCAATATCATAATAAAAGAAAAAATGAGCGTTGATAGTGCAGAAACAAAACCTTTACGCAATATAAGATCTCTAACCATGAATAATCCTTTTTTTTTATATTTTCATAATTGATTGTACTACCAATAAATGTAATATACAATTGATTATCTAACGGTCATTGACATGGAAGAGTATATATATTCACTCATCCAGAATAACTTTTTCCAGCTCAAAACATTGAAAAGAAAAGCATTTTAGATCGTTTTCTTACTCTTACAATTATAAGAAGTGTTTATCGTTAAAAATTATGCCTTAAATATGTCATGGGTATTACATGTACTTTCCTCAAGCTAAAGGAGATCTTGGAAACAGTGAACAAAGAAGATATGCAAAAACAATTTTATAATGTTTATAGGGCACTGATAAGCATCTCGGAATTCGAAGAGTGGCTTTATGTAACACCAGAAATTGAAAATGTTTATGGTAATGACTTTTACTTCAACTTACTTGATTTAAATTATAGAAGTAGGTTTATTAAACATGACCTAGAAAAACTCATCAAGATGAAAATTCCATTTGGTGATTTTGAACATATGCGTATCGTTTCACTATTAGAACATATTATTAAAGAAAATCGAGACTTGGTAGAGGTACTAGAGGAATTATACGATGATTATTGCAGGGGATATTCGTTTCTTCGATTTTTAGGATTAACTTACATGAGCGGAATTGATGATCTTCCAAAACTAAAACAAAAAGAAAAGTGGAATAACAAGGAATTTGATTGTAAACGAAATATACTTAATACCATCAAACCAAAGATGGTTAAAGAAGCACAGAGATTGTTGTCATTATTAAAGAATGGACTGTTACGGATAAATGGTGAATATAATTTTGAGGATTTTCGAAACGAAGAAGAAAAGATTGAGCTAAATAATATTGAAAAGATGTTTAAGGACTAGATTAATTATTTTTCCTATTTTTTCCTTATATTTCGTTAATAGCAAGCAAGAAACCTTATTCTTATCAACTAGGCTAGAAGATAACATAAACTTTGTATTGCCATGTTAAATATCACATAAAAATAGAGAGGTATTTTATATTGAGTATACTAGGTGCAATTTTCATTACGATTTTTCTTAGTTCTATCTTTGTAACTATGTTTATGTCTATACTTGAATTTGAGAGCATATCGTCTTTAATTTTACTAACTACATACTTTTACACTTTATTTCTCCTGATCTGTGTATTTTTCTTTTACATTTTTCCATGTGTTCTACTGATTGATAAATATATAAGGCCGAGTAAAAAATCAAGATTTACACTTTATATCTTCTTAGGTGTAATAGGAAGTGTCTTTTTTTCTTACCTTATGAACATATACAGGAGTTCTAACTGGTTTATACTTCTCAACAGTATTACAACAATGATTATTTATTACTCTGTGGAATTTAAAATAAAAAAACGCATCGTTTTGAATAAATCCAGAAATTATGAATTATAAAACTCTATCTGGTTCATTTAAAGTAAATTAGCTCAAAGGAAGAACGACTCTTATAAGCTGTGATAGTATAATAATTTAAATTTGTTGCCTCCCATTCATCGAAAAAGGAGGTTCATATTAAAAAAAGCACCAGATTGTGTAGTAACTCATTTAATGAAAACTGGTATTAAGCTTACTAATATAGCTAACAGCATCTATATCAAATAACGTCCCCTTTAGCTGAAAAGAAACAACATACATTAAGAAAATTAAAGTTCCTTCCCTTCAAGATTATAAAATTTAGGTTCACTCTGCACTTCTTCTTTTGTTGGTTTATAAAAGAACCACACCTTCTCAGCATCAAGCGATATAAGTTCTGCTTTTCGCCTACCCAAGATTACTTGATCAACTTCAGAACTTACTATTCCGTAGTATTCACCATCTTTACCCCCGCCAACAATCATTTCTCCGTTAAGTCCTTGTTTAATAGGAATTTGGTTTGTGTTAGTATTCTTCCAACCATATGATTTAAGCTTGAATTCCGAAATATAAAGGGTAGGTATATTTTTATCTCCTTGAAAAAAGACATAAGCTTTATGTCCATGATCAACATATATAGTTTTATAAATTTTTTTAATACCAACGCTGATCTCATCACTATGATAAATTACTTCTTAAGGTGAAGTACTGAATGCACTTTTGTTATTATATTCAATTACTGCTAAAGCCAATCCAAATAATAAAACCATTCCTATAATTATGAATAGACCTTTTTTCAATTTTACACCCCTTCATAAAAGCTCAAACTATACTTTATTATGCTTTGTACTTTTCGTTATATAAAGCTACTAAATGATTACTGTATTAAAAAGGGCACAATCAGTTTTCTGAACCTTCAACTATTGCACCCGATTGTTGATTAAGTACAGAAAGAAATAATTAGAGTATTCATCCTACATTCAAAAAGATTATGTATTCATATTTTTCGTAGCACGGTTATACCAAAGATATATATTAAAAGCTCCGAAGACAATTGTTAGCACCATTATCGCAGCAAATATATTTTTAACTGGTAGCAGATAATTCGACAATACCATAAGAATCACATACAATAACCAACCAATGTTAAACAATTTTTTATTCATAACGGCACTCTCCTCTAGCTTAGGGATTCATAATGCTAACAGTTTTTTAAAATAAAATCTTGAAATATTCAGTTCAATAGGCTTTAATTGTTATTTTGATTGTATGCTTCACTATTTGTAACAATCACACTGGTTTTTGAAATAAATTTAAGCTCCAACAGAAGTCAAGTTTGCACTAAGAATAATCATTATCACCAAAATAACGAAGAGAATAATACGCTTCAAAATAATTCCCCTGTAATATTTATTACTACTTAATAAGGATAAATTCTTAACTCTAATCGCATCTTCCTTATTCAACAACCCTGCTACGTTTGTTTAATAAGTTCCATAAAAAAAGGCGTTAATCCTTCTTAGATCAACGCACCCGATTGTTGAATAAACTTTTTATATCCATTTTGCAAACCACGCAACATAATATGCAGCCGGGATAAAGATAAGTTGTGCCATGAATGTACCTACAAGTTTTGAGCTTATCATCGTTAACGAGTAACTTTTCAGAAAAATATACTTGCTTTCTTTCTTAACCACTCTGTCAGCTAGAACTGAAGCTTTTGGATCAATGAATAATGTTAAAAGGATCGTTGCAATACCGTTAATAATGCCAGATGACATTAATGCTGCTTGTGCATAATCTTTTGGTACCAACATTGAAGCATAAATAGAAGAAAGTACGCCTATTGTAAAAACCGCAGAGATTACAACATTTATAACAAATAAACGTTTAGGAATGGTACTCATTGTAATTCCGTTTAGATATGAAATCTTCGGAATTCTAATACACTTTATAAGTTTTTTAAATCCGCATAAATTTAAATTCTTAACTAGTAGTTTAATTATTGAACCTCTTTCATTTGAAAGCTGAACAATAGCTCTTGAAAAGATGGTGATGAATGTCGGAAATAACAGTATACCAACGATAACACCTACGGACGTTACACCAATTAGTACGCGATATTGTCCTTCAATAAAGGATAATTTATTTGAATTTGGTGCCTCCGCAATAAGTTTTGCGGTTAAAGGTTGTTGGATCATCGTAGAAAATCTCGATACAATAACCATTGTACTGAACAATGATAACGCTGTAGCTATGAGCTTTACTCTAGCTCCAGATATTCGGGTTGAATAAGCTAAGGTTTCAATGACCGTTATTATTAAAAGAAAAATAGATATGATTATTACTTTACCTGTGATTAAGTCCATTTTTTATCTTCCTTCACAAAGAATAATACCAATTATTTCTCAACATTCCCCTTAACACAAGCATAATAGCAAAAAAGCTTTCTTATTTACAGATAAGCACCTGATTGTGGAATAAGTAACAAGTAAGTTAACAGTTATTTAAACATAGATTTCAGCTCTTCAGGAACAATTACAACATCCTGAATTTCATATTTATCGTTAGGAGTTAAGTTAAGTAAAACCATTTCGTTATTATCAAATTCTAGCAACTGATAAGTTTTATAAGTTGTACCGGCACTCATTAATTGTTTTACTTTTTTTAAACCTTCATCTGAGATTTGTTCCTTTCGCCCTTCAGCCATAAGAGTTTTAGCGAGTTCGTAATTTTCAACTCTAACAGCTTCCTTGAACGACAATCCTACATCAACAGGTTCTCTTTTAGTTACTCCTTTCTAAATAACAATTCCTAAAAAAAGATTTAAACAAACAGAAAAAGCAATTACAATACTTTTGAGTTTCATAATTACCTCCCTTGTATTTATTACTACTTGTTCTTTCGCAATCCTGCACGGTTTATGAGTAAGAGAAATGCGAAGAACCATCTTATTGATGTCCAGCCATTGTACCCGATTGTGGAATAACTAGTACAGGAAGACTTTCCAATAGGTATAGTAATTTAAAAAATAAAACGCTCTGAGTGTACGACTCAATACTTTATTGCATCTAATATTAATGATGGAAAGGCTAGTTTATCTCCTTGATTTCTAGGATCAAACTTCTTGGAGCGAAAAATAACACCATCCTGACCATCCCATTCATTAAAGTGAAATTGACCGTCCTCATCACAGTATTCAAGTAAAGTTACTTTATACCCAGCAGCTTCAAATATTTTCGTTAAAGTTTTATAATTATAAACTATTTTATGACTTGAAGCAGGATGGTCTATTGGTCCAGGTCCACCTACTTTTATTATGTTTTGGTAATCCTTGTCTCGAAAATATCCATCAGGAACTGCACAACGAATATAACCTTTTGGTTTTAAAAACTTATAACATAGTTGTGCTGCACCAATCCCTTCTTCATAGGAAAGGTGCCCCCAAACGTGTTCGGCGAGAATAGCTGTTAAAGAATTTTCATCAAATTTTTTATTCCAGGTATCCATATCAATTAAATTAAGTTCATCTTGCTGAGTATGTATCCAACCTAGATTATTATTGTACTCGCCTGCTCCAATAACTACTTTGATTTCTTCTTGTTTTATTACCAATTGTTTCACCCCGAAGTTATTTATTGTCTATAAAACACAAAGGTTATTCTATTCACACCTCAGAATTCACCTATCCATGAAAATCAATCTTACCTTTAAAATTCAATAAAAAAGAGCACTTCCCCTTCTTGAAGAAATGCACCCGATAGTTGAATAGAAAAACAAATAAAATCCAAAACGTTTTTATCTATTTAACTTAGTGTTTAATACTTCTATTGAGAAAGCTTCTATTAATTCTTCTTTTTAATTAGTTGTCTAAGGTCCACAAATAAGTACATAGAACCTACAAATATCAACAGAAAAATTATAAATTCCATAATATCAGGTCCAATAAACCCGTTGGTGAATGACAAGAAATAAAACAAAAAACCGAATGAAATGTATATAGATGCCGTTATATGTTTCATAATTATCTACTCCTCATTTAGAATAAGTAAGATTTTCCTTCTTTCACAATCCTGCTCGGTAGTTCAATAAGTTCCATAAAAAAAGCGCTAATCCTTCTTGGATCAACGCACCCTATTCTTGAACAAAAATTGATTAACTAAAGCACGAGAAGTTCCATGCTATTCACGTCGTTTTATTCTTTTGTCTGGTCCTTATATCTCCAGCAATTCTATGGAATTACCATCTGGATCTGATATTCCTACTGAGGATCGACTCTCCTCTCTATTAATTCCCTGAATATGTTTACCACCACACTGAGAAACTTTAGAAAGTATTTCTTCCAAGTTTGATACTTGTACAGTAAATTGGATATTATTTTTTTCAGCTTTTATACCCAGCATTTCATTCGGACAAAATAATAAACCAATTTCCCCAATCTTTCCTTTATAAAATCGAAAGTCCCCCACCTTAAAAGGACTCAATTCGGCGTTTAAAAGTTGATTGTAAAAATTAACCATCTCGTCCTCTTGGTTATAAGCAATTGTAATTTGTGAGATTGCAAAAGATATTCCATTCATAACTAACACCTCCATCTCTTATTCAGCAATCCTGCTACGTTTGTTGTTTATAATTAAAAACAAAAACAATTTTGTTCAAAACTCTTCATTAAATAATAATTTTGTTTAACCTCATTAGTTTAGAGCCATTGACCTCAGTGGAAAAACTAAATTTTTCGTAGTAAGATACTAATCTGTCAGGACAATACAGCTCTACCCTTTCAACATTAGCTACCTTAGGGTGTTCTAAAATTTCGTTGATTAGTAAAGTTCCTATCCCATTATCTCTATATGATTTTTTTGTAATCACATCAAATATAAAAGCTCTATAAAGAGTATCTGTAATAACACGAGCAAAGCCAATCAATTCGTTAGTTTCGTTACTTAATATACCTATACTTACCCCGCTATTAGATATTAGTTCCTTAATTGATGATGGATCTCTGTTTTGAGTCCACCACTCGTTTTTAAATAATTCATAAACCTCTAATATAAGGTCTTCGTTAAACTCTTGAATAACTGTGTAATTCATCTTTTACCCTCATTCATTTATATATTTTGATTTACACCAATTATTTCAAATTTATACAATTTGTACAATCTACTTCTTCCACAATCTGGACCGTTTGTTGAATAACAGAAATAAAAAAAGACTCACGTTAAATGAGCCTTTTAAATATAAATTATGCGATTCCGGTTAATTATGAAAAATCACATTAATCCCCAACAGCAGCATTCCGATCCACTACATCATGGACGAGAAGTACACCTAGTTGATGGTGCTCATTTTGATAGAGTGATCCTTGAACGAATCTAATCTCACCATTCAGGTTAAGAACTTCAAGTTTGCAGTATGCAGCGTTGATTTGAAGGGCTTGGTACAAACTTGTTTCTTGAGAAAGTGTTACTCCGTTTACTTTCACAATGACTTCGCCGATCTTTAATCCCATCTTTGCAGCAGGTGTTCCTGGCACGACTGAAAGAATCATAACTCCCTGATCTCTTGGCACAAAGTGCGAGGGTCTTGAATCATCACGTTGACTTGTTACGAGGGTGATGAGTTCGCGACCAGCAAGCCCCGCAGCAATGGCTATCGCAATTAATAGCGGTAAATTATAAAAATGACCGACTGCTGCAATGCCTGTTACGATAAACCCTAGTAGTATTACTTGTCTACCAAGGTGTTTAATCGCTTCTTCTGGAAGCGTATGTGTGACCAGCTGACGATATCCAATGGCAAACGGCACGAGGAAGAATGAAAATCCTACCGCGCCCATTGGGAACAGCGGCCACCAGTCTAGTACAGGAATGGAGCCTACAGGAAGTACTAAGAACTGAGGAACAATCCAAAATCTCGTAGCTTCATGTGCCCCAATATAATGTCCTCTTTTACCTTTGAACAGTCGAGGGGACGTGCGATCTGCACCTTTCCAGATAACCAAAATTCCTTCTTGTATCAAAAGAACACCAATAATGACCGCTAATGAATCAAGCGGCGTTTTCTGAACATCTACAATCCATCGATCTACAAAAGAAATACCAAGTTGAAACTTAGGGAGCAATAGCCCGACAACTGCCGATAAACTTACAGCATAAGCCGGGTTCATAAACCTTGTTTTAAACGTTAATCCTAATGCCAGATAGACGACTCCGATTAAAGCAATCATTCCAAGCGGCAATGTAATACCAGCTGCCACAAAGATTACAGAACCGATGAGTCCGATCAGAATACCTGGCAGCAATGAAAATATTAAATTATCAATAACAGGATGCACGCGTACTTTAAACTCTTTTCTCTCTCGTTTCACACGTTTTAATCCAATTAAAAAAGCTACAAGAATAAAAACGTAAAAAAGCGGGTGTGAAAAAAGCAGCAGCATGCCCTGAAGTAATTCTTTCACAAAGGTGTCTGTCATGTGCGGTCTCTTCCTTTCTCAACTTTCAATTCATCCACTTTTTCTTCAATACGTTTCAACCTTCTATCCGTACTCACAGCTCGCTTCACTAATAACCCCACTCCAACGATAATGGCGATCAGCACCAAAAACAAAACCAGCTGATAAAGAACATCTCCAACATTCAATGACTGCATATTGTCTACCCCTTTAAACATGACAAAGGATTTTATCTTTCTAATCGTTTGATTTTCATTTTTTTAATACCCGCCATGGAAATTCTTCAAGGATTTTATTTGTTTTTGTTAAGACTTCCCTGAATAGTTGATTGGAGCGCAAGGTGCGAGACTCCTGCGGGACAGGCCGGCAGGTGAGACACTTATACGTGAAGCGTACGAATGTGGCTCACCGCCTGCCCCGCGGAAAGCGAGCAACCTGAAGCGCAAATCAACCTCTTTCAAAGACATCGAAGCTTCACCAAAAAAATCCGTAGAGAATAATTTCCTCTACGGATAGTATTCGTGTTTCAGTTGTTTTTTCCTGCCATAATCCCTTATTTTGCAAGCAATTCAATCGCCGTTTTACGTTGAACATCGTTCTTATCATCACGGATGGAATCGATCACTTTTGCCTCCATCTTACCAGCTGTCTTCGTATCGACTTTCCCTGTTGCTGGCAAGTTGTTCGCACGCTGGAACGCGGTTACCGCAGCTTGCGTCTTTTCATCAAAATAGCCATCTTCTCTACCCGTTTGGAACCCTAAACCGTTCAACATCACTTGAGCGTTCTTTACTTGCTCATTGTTCATATCAAACTCTAATGCTTTCTTCTCAACCGTAATAGGGTTTGTGTAGAAGTAGTCTGGCTGCTTCACTTCAAAAGTAGGCTTTACCCCTTTTTTGTGAATCCAGTTTCCATCAGGTGTCAGCCACTTAAACAATGTAAGCTTGATGTTCGATCCATCCCCAAGATCAATCGATTGCTGAACCGTACCTTTACCGAACGATTTCTCACCAACAAGGTCATAGTTTCCTGCTTCTTTTAAGGCAGCAGCTAAAATTTCGGACGCTGACGCACTACCTTTGTCGATCAAACCGATGATCGGATAATCTTTCTTTTCTTTTAACTTCGAAACATAACGTTCTTTGTTGCCTTTACGGTCTTCGATCTGAACGAATGGTTTCTTTTCAGGAATGATCTGACGAAGAATGCTATCAACCGCTTCTAGATAGCCTCCTGGATTACCACGAACGTCAATAACAAGACCATCAATCTTTTCTTTTTCTAACTCAGTCAACTGTTTCTTAAAATCAGATCCCGTTTTTTCTGAGAAAGATGTGATTTCAAGTACACCGATCTTTTTCCCTTTTACTTCTTCAATATCAGAGTAAACAGTCTCAATCGGAATCTCATCACGAGTTACTTTGACTGGCATTACATCGTTTACGCCTGTGCGTTTTACACCAAGAGTCACGACAGATCCTTTTTCGCCACGGATTTTTAACACGGCTTTATACAGATCTAGGCCTTCAACGCTTTTACCGTCGATCGTGATGATCTGATCGTTTGGCTTTAATCCTGCTTTTTCGGCAGGTGAATCTTTGAACGGTGCGACGATCGTTACTTTACCGTCTACCATACTTACTTCTGCACCGATTCCTTCAAAAGAAGAATCGAGTGACTGTGTAAACTGACTTGCCGTTTCTTCATCCATATAAACGGAATATGGATCTTTTAACGTTTTGACCATTCCTTGAATGGCACCTTCAAGGAGTTTGTCACGATCAACATCTTCTACATAACGAGAAGAGATGATCTCATACGTCTTCTGAAGCTTCGCAAACTCTTCGTCGTTGTCGACTTTCGTTGCGGTCTTCGGAAGATCGTTTACTTCACCGTTCTGTACATACTTCGAATCGTTTCCAAACAGTGCCATCGAACCATACATGCCACCGGCACCAACAAGCAAGGAAAGAACAATCAGCAGGGCCAACATTTTTTTATTTACGTTCATTCTGCTCACCTCGTTTTTGCAGGAAAAGGCATCACACCCTGCAAAGTGCGATGCCTTCCATTGTAAGAGTCTTTAGGCAACAGCCTGTCTCCTACTTCACTATATGAATAGCTTGTTTACTTTATGTGTTTATTTTACCAGTAAGCCGCAGGATTTACAGCATTTGTTTTTCCTGCATTCCAAGGTCCTTTGTGAAGTTCAAAGTGTAAATGCTGACCAAATGAATGTCCAGTGTTCCCCATGTTGCCTAGGAACTGCCCTTTTGAAACAGATCCGCCTGATACAGCGCGGCTGCTCATGTGAGCGTAAACCGTTGTCCATTGCTGCCCACCGATCGAGTGAGAGATGTATACAACGTTTCCGTATGAAGATGAGTACTCAGAACGAATAACTGTTCCATCTGCAGCTGCATAGATCGGAACGGTTCCACCTTGAGCGATGTCGATTCCTTCATGCATACCACTACTTCTGTTACCAAATCCAGAAGAAATTCTTCCAGCGGCAGGTTTGATGATCATACCGTTACCTGAAACAGGTCCCATTGAAGGAGCTGATCCACCTGAAGACGATGATTCACGAGCAGCTTTTTCACGTGCAGCTGCACGAGCTTGTTCAGCACGGAACGCATCTTCTTGAGATTTTAGAAGGGCACCTTCGTTTTCGATCTTATGTGCTTCAGCATGCAAGGAGTCTTCTTCTTTTTTAAGAGAAGCCATCAGACGAGTTTTCTCATCCATTTGCGCTTTTAATTGCTGTTGCAACGCTTGTAATTCTTTCATTGCGTTTTGTAGGTTAACTAGTTTTTTCTCAACGTCTGCCATCTTTTTCTCTAGAAGCTCTTTATCTTTCTTTTGTTCTTCTAAAAGCTGACGATCTTGTTCTGCAATCATGTTCAATGCTAGAACGCGGTCAAGAAAATCACCAAAATCTTTTGAACCAAGAACAACTTCTAAGTAAGAAACAGCTCCGCCAGATTCATACATAGAGTTAACACGTTCTTTTAATAGAGCATCTCGCTTATCGATTCGCTTTTGAACAACAGCGATCTCGCCCTTTAATACGTCGATCTCTTCTTTTGTTTCTGTAATATCTGTTTGTTTCGCTTGTACTTTCAGATCTGTTTCAGAAGAAAGCTTATCAATCCTTGCTACTTCAGCCTCAATCGCTTCCTGGCTGCTTTTGTTCTTGTCCAGCTTAGCTTTTGCAGCCTCCGCTTTCTTTGCATTTTCTTGTTGTTTTTTCTTGATGCTTGATAAAGATTCCGCGTGAACGACGGATTCAGAGTGATACCTAGTAAAGGCGCCCAGTGCTAAGCTTAGTGAAAGCACTGTACCAACCACTTTCCTTTTCATTCGTTTTCCTCCCTAACCCCAATTAATTGTTTCGTTTTTCTTGGATCTCTTTATTTCTGCTATCTTTACTTAAATCTTCAAGAACTTACGAACAGACGTTAAGCTTCCCCAAACGCCGATCACTCCACCAATCAGAATCATCAACAGCGCTAGCTGCGGGATAAGTGGTGTTACTGGCAATAGCTCAATGAATACTGTTCCTAATTTTTGATTAACGATATCGAAAATCGCTTGATAGCCTACTGTGATAACAACGATCGGAAGTACAGCACCCGCGACACCTAATGCAAATCCTTCAATGAAGAACGGCCAGCGGATAAATCCATTCGTCGCACCAACGAGTTTCATAATTTCAATCTCGCGTCTTCGTGTTACGATTGTTAATTTTATAGTATTTGAGATGAGGAACATCGCTGTGAATACAAGTCCTAATACGAGGACGATCCCAACGTTGCGGGCAACATCTGTTACTTTAAAGAGTTTCTCGACGGTCCCTTTTCCGTACTCAACTTTGTTTACAAATTTAAATTTCTCAACTTCTTTTGCTACAGCAGCCGTATCTTGTGGCTTTTCTGTATAGATGATGAACGCATCTCGCAGTGGATTTTCATTCTTAAGTGATGAGAAGGCTTTCCCTTCATCTCCTAAACTTTCGATCAGTTCATCAAGACCTTCTTCTTTAGATTGATACTCTACCTCTTTTACCTTACCAAGCTTTTCGAGCTCTTGTTTATAACCATCGTAACTTTCAGGCTTTTCTGTTCGTTCGATGTACGCTCTGATCTGTACATCGTCTTCAATCTGACTTGCAATATAGTTAATGTTCAAGAGGATTGCCAAGAACACGCTTACTAATAGCAAGGTTACCGTTACAGCAGAGATGGAAGCAAAGGACATCCAGCCGTTTCTTCCCATGCTCTTGAATGCTTCTACAAAATGTCGCTTTAAAGTTCTAATCTTCATAGCCGTAATCCCCCTTCGCCTCATCACGTACAATTCGGCCGCCTTCGATGGCGATTACGCGCTTTGTGATCGTATTTACAATTTCTTTATTGTGAGTTGCCATAACAACTGTCGTTCCACGAGTGTTAATCTCTTTAAAGATATCCATGATCTCCCACGCTGTTTCTGGGTCAAGGTTACCTGTCGGTTCATCCGCAATCACAACTGGTGGATGGTTTACGATTGAACGTGCAATGGATACACGCTGTTGCTCTCCACCTGATAACTCATCAGGGAACATGCGCGCTTTGTTTTTTAGTTTTACAAGATCAAGAACTTCCATAACACGTTCTCTGATCACTTTTGGCGATTCTTCAATAACTTCAAGTGCAAAAGCTACATTTTCGTATACCGTTAAACGCGGCAACAGTTTAAAGTCTTGAAAGATAACCCCAATCTTTCTTCGTACTTTAGGAATCTGTCTTTCTTTCATTTTTGCAAGGTTTGTTCCATTAATAATAATTGAACCTTGTGTCGGTTTCTCTTCACGATACATACATTTTATAAACGTGGATTTACCTGCTCCACTTGGTCCGACTACATAAACAAATTCACCTTTTTCTATGTAGACGTCAATTCCGTTAAGTGCCATAACACCGTTCGGATACGTTTTCCAAACATCAACCATTTCTATCAAACAAAATCACTTCCTTACTACCCCAAAAAATATTTCCCTGATCAATCAACAAGTTCTATATAAAGGTCTTTCGACAAAAACGCGATATATGTCATTTTTTTTCCGCAATAACTATTATAACATCTCGTACTGACAATTTTATTACAGTTGTGTTTCATCTTCCCTCAAACAAGGGACCATGGTCATGTTTTCTGATTTACGTAAGACATAAAATACGACACAATTCGCTGTAATCCTTCATATATCATTAAAAACCTGCAGGGAGACTTTTCGACACAAGCACTATAAAACCGACCATCGCTAAGAATTTTCGGGTCTTTTGGCCTGGTATTGTAGGGGTTTTTTCATAAGATAGTTCTTTAATTCTAGTAAAATGGGCACCTATGTGTGAATGGTACTTGAAAACAAAAGAAAACCAGTCGAGACGAGTCCCAACTGGTTACAGTTTTAAGTAATTATCCGCGTTTAAAGCCTTCTCCCAACACTTCATTCGCATTTACAACGATTACAAAAGCATCTGGATCTACACCTTTTACGTATTGTTTCAATTTTGTTACTTCATATTGAGCGACTACGACCATCAACATCGGTCGTTCATCTTGTGTATAACCACCGAACGCATTGATTTTCGTAACCCCTCTATAAATGTGAGTCAGAATCCCTTGACGAAGCTCATCTTCTTTATCTGAAATGATCAACGCCATCTTAGTCGTCCCTAGCCCGATCTGAACCACATCAATCGTTTTTGCCGTAATAAACATTGCAATAAGTGCATACAGAGCTTGTTCGATCCCAAAAAATAGTGCAGACGACGTAACAATTGTTCCATCTATAAGAAGGATGATCGATCCGAGTGAGGCACCCGTATATTTATGGACGATCTGTGCGAGCAGATCAACGCCACCCGTAGACGCTTTTCCACGGAACACGATCCCAAGACCAGCCCCAATTCCAAGTCCACCAAAAATCGCGCCAAGCAATGGATCTTCTGTAGCTGCTCCCCATCCTTCAAAAATAAAAACGAAGAAAGGAAGCACAACGGTTCCTACGAGCGTTTTTGCACCGAATCGTCTGCCGAGGAAAAATAATCCCGCAAAGAAGAGCGGAATATTTAAACTCCACTGTACAATAGAAGGTTTCCATTGAAAGAGTCCGTATAGGATCGTCGATATACCGCTCACACCGCCAGAAGCGATCTGGTTCGGTAACAAGAATACCGAGAATGCGAGTGCCACTAGTCCTGATCCAATCACAACATATACATATTCTAAAATGAGTTCAACAGTCGGGTGAAGGATCCCACGACGTTTTCGCATAGCCATCATCATTGCTGTCTTAACCCTCAAACTTTCATAAGGAATTTCTTTAAACCGAGAAAAAGTATACCAATCACAGTATACCCTTGTAAATGAGACCTTAGTGCCGCGGTGATGGGGTGAAGTGTGGGGGATGACGTTCGAGTTGGTTGAGGTAGTTTTTTGGTGTGTCGTAAATTATGAGAAACGTTGATTAGTGTCGAAAAATCGACTAACGTGATATTAACTCAATTAATGTGAATATTACTGATTTAACGTGAAATTATCGAAATTAACGTAAATATAATTCAATTATCGTGAATATCGTGCGTGTCATCATAAATTCATTGAGTTAAAATACACTGAAAATAGCTATTTCACCTTTTGTTCACCTCTCAAAAAACCTTCATAGTAGAAAAAAGTAGCTTAGGAGGTCCATTTTGATTATAAAACATCGTTCTCGACCTATTATTATAAAAAAATTAGAGTCACTTCTAAAGAGATTACCTCTATTAGATGAAAAAAGAGAAGAAATTCGCAATGCACTTAGAAAATGTTTATCTGGCTATCGAGGCGAACAGTCTTTGGACTATTATTATCGATATTTGACATCCAACAACCTCCGCTTTCTACACGGAATTAGAATCTTACATAAAGATTACTTTTTTCAAATCGACACCCTTATAATCACTCCGAACTTCCTTCTTATTATTGAATGTAAAAATATCGCAGGACACTTATATTTTGAGAGTCCATATGATTCAATGATTCGTTCACTTAATAATCAACGAGAAGCGTTTGATAATCCGGTTGAGCAAGTGAAACGACAGTCTTATCACTTGATGTCTATTTTAAATGATCTCAAATGTCCATCGGTCCCAATTGAATCCCTCGTGGTTATGACCAATTCATCAACGATAACAGAATTCTCTCCAGCCTATAAAGAAGCTCGCTCAAAAGTAATCAAAAGCTCAGGTCTAGTTCCTAAAATTGAAGTGCTAAGCAACAAACACCCAGGAACAATACTCTCAATAAAGGAAATAAAAAGAATTATTAAGCATCTTCTAAAGCAGCACCTACCTGAAGATCCGGATGTTTGCCGCAAATTTTATATTGATCCTGATTCTCTGTTGAAGGGTGTATTCTGCCCTGAATGTGATGTACAGTTTTTAAAACGTCACCAAAGAAGTTGGTATTGTTTTACATGCAGAAAAGTTTATAAAAATGCTCACGAATCAGCATTATTGGATTATGCTCTGCTAATTTCCATGACGATTACCAACAAGGACTGTAAAGAATTCCTCAACTTACCTTCAACCAGTCAAGGTTATCACATCCTAAAATCGCTAAACCTCCCCTTCACAGGTAATCGAAAATCCCGCATCTACCATCTTGATAACCTCGTTAAAAAAACAACCTCTAAGGAAGACGTTTCTCCTTAAAGGTTGTTCCACTATCAGTTATTGCTGGATGCCTAGTTCTACTAGGATGGTTTCTAGTGTTTTTCCTTTGTATTTCTTTCTAGGTGACGGTGTATCATCCACATGCTGATTTTGCAGCAGATAATTGGTTTGTACATATTTCATATCTTTTGCATCCACCTTTCCGTCGAAGTTAATATCTGCATCACGCTTCGCTGTTCCCCACGCGTTTTGAATCTCCATCGCATCATAAATGTCGATCACGTTATCCTGGTTCACGTCCCCCGCTTTTACATCAAGTGCGGTAATAAATCGGCTTTGACCGTAAAGTTCACCATTGTGTTCAAACCCGATATAGACTTTCCCTTTCGTCAAAAAGTGTCCAGGGACTTTCATTTCAACTGTGAATGCTTCTTTTTGCAGAGGCAGCTTGTCGTACTTGTATTGACCGTTGTCCGCAATGCGGGCTGATGGATCATGGGCGTTCCCTTGTGCATCGATAATCTGTAAAGAGCCACCTACTTTCGTCCAATCACGTTTTTCTGTAACGGTTCCTTCATCGTTTTTGAACCCTTGTGGTGTGATGTAACCATTGGCTGTAGAGAATTGTGGCTTCACTAACCAAGCAAAAGGAGCTTGAAGGACTGTTGTTGTGATAGTATTGTTATCCGTTACTTTTACATCCGGAAGCACACCTGCTCGAGTCGCGTAATAGGCATCACTTACTTTTAGCGTTACGTCAACGAGGTCAGCATGATCTAAAACACCGCTTTCTTCATTAAACTGAACCGTTATGACGCCATCTTTTACATCAATAGAGCCTTTATCTTTAAAGGAGTCACTTAGTTTAGCATCAACTAGTGAGACCGCTCCATAACTGCTGCTATTCAAGTTCCATTCTGCTTTTGTAAGATTCGTTAAGTTGTCTAACGAAAGGGTTGCTTTTACTGTATCTCCTGTTTTCAACACACCTTCTTTACTCTTTGTGTAGGAAACGGCCGTACCTTCTTTAACAAAATAATAATTTTTCTGCATCGCTTGATTTCCGGCTAAATCAAAACCGTCCATACGGAAATTGAGTGCCTTAACTTTTTCATTCATCGCAATCTCTTCAACGAACTTTCCTTCTTTGTCCATTTTGATTGCAGATGACGGAAAAGCGGAGTTCCAATAGTAGATCATCTTGTTTGAAGATTGATCTACGTTAAGGCCAACTTCTTTCATCTTGTCTACAAGTGGATCGTTAATTTTAATATCGAATGGATAGGTTGCTTGACCTGGTTTGTATTCTAAAAACGGTGATTCTCCGTCAAGCGAGCTTTCAAATGTTGGTGCTTCAATATCAATGAAAACGTGGCGATTTTCAATAATTTCTTTCCCAGTAGCTGTGGTAGAAATGAATTTAAGTTTATAGTGACCTGCTGGTGCATAAGAGACCTCAGAATCGATCGGCTCTGTTTCATCACCTGTGAATTTGTAGTACATGCCACTAAATGCGTTTAACACGTAATACGATTGGTTCTCGTTACGTCCACTTAAATTCAGTGTTCCGATAAACCCTAGATCTTTGCCTGTCTTTCCGTCTTGAAGAACCACTTCCATTTTCTCCATTGGTGCTTTAAAGTTAAATTCCATACCCGTGTAGATAGCGCGATACCCAAAGAACCCACCTTGGTTCAAATAGTTTGGAGCAATTGCGGGTGTTGCAAGCTCTAACTTGTTATAACCTTCTTCTGTAATACGAACACTGAATGGAATTCGGTATTGCTCGGCTGACTTTGCATGGTTTGTTAGTGTGATATACCCTTCATAAATTCCCTCTTTGGCCTTTTTCGGAATGTCGATACCCGCTGACACCTTTTTAAAATCTTCACCAGCGATCTTAATTTCCTCTGGAATGTTGATTTGAATGCCATTTTCCTTCAGGCTTGGTGAACCTTTTGTTTCTTTCACTTCAACTTTGAACGTTTTCTTTACGTTGTCATGGTTTTCAATTGTAATGGACTTTTTCAGTGAGAGATTTTTACCAGCATAATGACTACCATATGCAATGCCGCCTGTACGCTCTTTAATCTTTACGAGATTCGTAGAACTAGGAATTAACGTTTCATCGTTTACTTGAAAACTTGTCCCACTGTAAACCGCTTGATAAGGATCTACACGACCTGCACCTACTTCAAATACCGAGTAATCTCCGTTAAGAGGATCGGCAGTGTTCATTAAAATCGTTTTTACATCTTCAGGCTCTAAGTTAGGATTAGCATCGAGCATGAGAGCTGCGATACCAGCTGTATGCGGAGCGGCCATCGATGTACCTGAATATCGAGAATACGCATAATCATAATTTTCTTGATGGGTTGGGTTCACCATATAAGACGGTACGGTAGAAAGAACGGCAACCCCAGGTGCAGTAACTTCAGGTTTCATATCGTACGTTTGTCTTGCAGGACCTCTTGAACTGAAAGCCGCTAACCGATCACCTTCTGTTTGAACCTCAGTATATTTGCCGAACGTAAAATTCGATTTACCTACAGAGATCTGAGACTTAATCTTCTCACCCGCTGCTTTTGTTAACGAAAACGATGGGATAAATGTTGTCGACTCACCTAAATTTGCTTCGATCACTCCATCGACATTGTTATATAGAAGTACTGCAACAGCACCATTTTGTTTCGCGATTGTTACTTTTTCGTTCAGTGTCGTCTCACCACGAGAGATAAGAGCGATCTTCCCTTTTACATCTCTACCTGTGTAATCAGCCGCCTTTCCTAACCCCACATCAACAAGATCATATGATTTACCTTGTAGTTCGTTTAAATGATCAGCGTAATGCCGTGCTAGTCCTGTTAGTTGAATGCCACTCTCACTGCCCACTGATCCTGTAAAAGAAGCAACCGTCATCGGTACATCGCTCGCTCCAATCGTAAGAGCTAATGCTGCAGCACCAGGAGAACCTAGTGTGTATGCGTTAGGACCAGAGTTTCCTGCAGATACGACAGCTGTCACGTCATTAAGAACCGCATAGTTGATCGCTGTACTCGTCGGATAATATGGATCGTTGATACCGGCACCTAATGAAAGATTGATCACATCCATTCCGTCTTTTACAGCTTTCTCGATCCCCGAAATGATGCCTTCAGAAGAGCCCGTCCCATATGGCCCTAGTACACGATATGCATAGATATCGGCATCTGGGGCTACACCTTGAACGGATACATTCGGGTTCTTGCCTTGACCAGCGATCGTTCCGGCAACATGTGTACCATGCGACGTGTAATAGGCGTTGCCGTTAAACTCAGGTTTTTTAGAGTCTTGCCAGTTTTTATACGTCGTTTCCATCGGATCGCTGTCATTATCGACAAAATCATAACCGCCCTTATACACATCTTTTAAGTCAGGGTGATTATAGTCGATTCCAGTGTCTAAGATTCCCACTTTAACACCTTCACCAGTTATTCCCTCATTATGTAGCTGATCAATTTTCAAGTAAGGAATGCTCTCTACAGATGTTCCCGCACTGTTGCTGTTTAAGGCTTTCTCTTCTCCCATCGCAATCGGGTCGACTTTAAACGTTACATCTTTGTAAACGGCCTTAACGGCTTCTGATTGTAAAAGCGTTTCTACCTGATTCGCAGGAAGCTTCATCGCCACACCGTTATATACGGTTTTGTATGTGGAAGTAATTCTGTGTGTTGATTTTTTGGTCATAGGTCCGACCGAAGGAATGAGCTTCTCCACATCTTTCTTAAATTGAGCATGTTCTTGATCTACTTTGATGTCTGCTTGCTGTCGTGTGATCTTTTTGCCTTTCAACTGTGCATCTAATACAGCTGCTTGTCCGGGCTTTGACTGAAATTGAACGATTACGGAGATTTCTTTTTCACTCTGTAGATCTTCTTTTTTAAAGCCTTGAAGGCCGAAGACATCTGTAAGTTCAAGCTGCTTTAAAGCTTCTCTTTGTTTAGCGGTAAGCGAAGTCAGTATATCCTCAGCTTTAAAAGGTGCAGCACTTGTTTTTGGCGTAAACATTGTTGTGTTTGGAGATAGCAATAATCCCGCAGCTAAGGTAAGTGCCGTAGATTTTTTTATAAAAGATATTGTTTTCATCATTTCCCTGCTTTCTTTGTGGTTTTCAAATCATTTTTTATCACCTATTGAAGCGGTCTAATTAATGAATATCTTGGATGTTAAATTTTTCTAGTAAAACAAACTGCGGTCAGCACCTCTTTTCTATTTTTTGAATTTTTAGTAGATTCATATGTAATTGTAAATGCAGGATTGCCTTGTCGCTATCGGGGTTTCACACATGACTTGCTACCTATATCAACACAAAACTTAATAGGATTTTTTAAAAAAATGAGGTGTGAAATAGGGAAATAGCCTTAAAAAACGTTCAACTGAATTGGGGTTTTCTTTAGTAGAATAGAAAAAGGAGAGAATTTCTTAATAGAGATAGGGGGGCATCTCATGCTTGAAGGAAAAATCATAAAATTCTATCGTGAGCTCAGAAATATGACACAAAAAGAGCTTGGAGACGGTATATGTTCAGGTACACATGTGAGTAAGATCGAACGAGGATTGACTGAGGTTTCCAATGAAACGATCCAGTTTTTAGCGAATCGATTACAGATCGATATTCAAAATGAGATGAATTTGTACAGAAGTGTGGAACTTCTCTTAAAAAAATGGGAAGAAGCAATCATCATGAAACTGGACGTCAAAACAGAGAACATTAAAAAGCAACTCGAACAGATCGCTTTGTTGCAGATCCCAGATTTTCATCGCACCCACACCCTTTTATTAACACGCTATTACATACTCACCGAACAAAGAAATAAGGCAGAAACCCTTCTTCAAGAGATGGAAAGATGGACCGAACTCTCACCTCGTGAAAAGAGTATGCTTCTGCATATTAAAGGAATCTATGGACTTCAGATGAAGCATGATTATTACGAGGCTATCGATCTCTTAAAACAGGTAGACTCTACTTATTACAACAACCCAGAATACTATTATCATATGGCTGTCGCGTATCACTCTACCAATTCCCGCGTCCTGTCATACTATTACGCTAGCAAAGCGCTTCGCTTTTTCGAAAGGTCGCACTGCTATGCCAGAGTGATTGAAACAGAAATGCTCATGTTGATTCAAATCGAACAAGAGCCAACGAGCGGGCCACAGAACGAAAAATATATAGAACTGATCGAGATGTGCGAGAACTTTGGCTTGGAAAAACAAAAAGCGCTACTTCTTCACAACTTTGGCTATCACTCCCTTCTCCATGGCCATTTTGAAAATGCATGTCAGTACTACAAAGAATCGATGCAGCTAAAAGATCCTAACACTTCCAACTACTTAGGCTCACTTGAAGGATATGTGAATGCTGCCACTCTTTTAGGAAAAGAACCGATTACAAAGCTTCTTCAACTCGCAGAAAAAGGAATAAAAACAGCGCATGAGAACGGAAGCACTACGTTTGTTCACTTCTTTCAGATGCATATCTATCGATTGAAAAAGCAATACGACGAATATTATCATTACCTCGAAACAGAACTGTATCCGCATCTAAAAAAACTAGGTTATGTCTTGCCTGCTGAACACTATGAGATTATCCTGTTTGATTTCTATCATCAAAACGGAGATGTTAAACGGGCTAATGAATACGCGAAATTCATAGCAGACAAGAACCGTCGTACGAATCATTTTGTTTAAAAAATACATAAAGAAAGGAAGCCGCAGCGGGCTTCCTTTTCGTCTTTTAAGAAGGACGTCTCATTTGCACGACCTTATTTTCTTCTTCCATGGCGAGCTGTTCTTTTACGAGTTTCTTTTTATAGACCACGCGTGACAGCATGATGCTGATCTCATAAAGGACAAGTAGTGGAATAACGACTAGAAAATCCGACACTAAGTCTGGCGGTGTGATCAAGACGGCAACAACAACAAGTCCGAAGTACGAGACTTTTCTAGCTTTTGTTAGCACTTGTGGATTTAAGATTCCGAGCGATGTTAAGAACATAACCACCAATGGAATTTCAAACAAAAAGCCAAACGGAAGCGTTAGATTCATCATGAACTTAAAGTATTTTTCTGAAGTGAAGAACGTTTGGAAATGCCCTTCAGATAATCCTAACAGGAAATTTAAAACCATCGGGTAGACGATAAAATAACCGAATGATAAACCTAGTAAAAACAAGAAAAAGAGTGCTGGAATATAGGACAGTGTCACCTTCTGCTCTCTCTTACTCAGTGCTGGTTTGATAAACATCCACGTTTGATGAGCCGCAACCGGAATCGTGAACGCAATCGCGATGACACCGGATATCATAAAATACACCCATAAAATCTCGCTTGGTCCAAGAACAGCAAGCTGCTGATCCAAATCACGGATCAGCCAGTCATAGATCGGCTGAACGTAGAAAAAGGAAACAGAAAGAACGGTTATGAATACGGCAAGTGTAATAATAATGCGTTTTCTAAGCTCACCAAGGTGTTCCACAAAGTACATTTCTTCAGCTTTCATCATAAAACAGCCTCCTTTCTATCCTTAGTGGTTCATTTTTGTTTGATGTGTCTTGTTTGGACTTTAGGTTCATGTGTATTGGAGTTCAACCCACGAGTTTTAAATCTAGCCCATCATGAACAAAAAGATGCGGACTCTAACCGCGCCCGCATCTTCCACTTTTCTTTATTTTGACTGCGGCTTTTCTTCTTTTTCATCAGAAGACATGAGGTCTTTCGCTGAGTTCTTGAACTCGCGAAGCGTGCTTCCGAATGCTCGTCCGATCTCTGGCAGTTTAGATGGCCCGAAAATGATAAGCGCAATGATTAAGATCAAGATTAATCCGGGTACTCCGATGTTTGTGAAACCCATGTAGATCGCCTCCTCAAATTTTGGTGATCATTTGTTACTTTCTGTCTCAAAAAAAATTAGAACTTGAAACCAGTAATTGCTACAACAGATGGACGCGGCGTGTTGCCTCCGCGTACTTGCGGCCACGTGCTTGTTGGATTTGCTTTATCTTTCGTTTCCTCACCTGGGTGCTGAACACTTAGGAATAACGTTTTTTCATTCGGCGTGAAAGATGGTCCTGTTAACTCTGCTTCTTTTGGAGCAGATGCAAACTGGAACGCTTCTCCTTTAACACGGCCGATCGTAGGGATCATGAACATGCCATTGTTACCAAAGCTTGTCCACGCACCAGAATTCAGCTTGCTTGATGAAATATCCGTCACTGTCCATAGGTTTGCGTTTGAATCAAACGTTAGATTGTCAGGTGCACTGAATCCGCTTTGACGACCGCCTGCTGCAAAGATCTCAAATTCAAAGCTCTCTGCGCCATGATCTTCATCTTTTTCAAAAAAGCGTGTGATGTGGCCATGAATGTTACCATGTTTGTCGTTGTTCGTGTGTGCGATGAACACCGTACCGTCAAGTGGTGAAATCTCCACATCTTCCGGGCGATCTGTTGGTGTCGCACCTAGAAGGATTGCCGCATCGTGTGCGTTAACTACTACATCGCCTTGTGTTTTAAACTTTTCTAATAGGTCAGCTTTTCCTGCTGCTTTTTCACGAACCGCATCGATCGTTAATGGTAGCCATTTGCCGTTAGCAAGATCTGCTGCATAAAGTGTTCCCTCTTCTAAAAGCTTGCTGTTGTCTTTGCCTTTAGCTGCAGCGTACTTGCCTTTACTTACAAACTTGTACACACAAGCATCCTTTTTGTCATCTCCCATATAGACAACGACACGCCCGTCGTTTGCAATTCCAACGCTTGCATTTTCATGGTTGAAGCGTCCAAGAGCCGTGTGCTTTCTCACTTTAAAGTTTGGATCAAATGGATCAACTTCTACTACCCAGCCATAATGTGTTTGATCGAGATTAGCGGCTTTTGACGTATCTTCGTAGTTTTCTTCGCAAGATAACACCGTGTTCCATGGTGTACGTCCACCTGAACAGTTCGCAAATGTTCCTTGTGCAGAAGTTGCACTATTTACAGCTGCTGTCCCTTTCGCTGGTCCTGTTAGGGCGAATGGTGTTAATCCTGTTACACGTCGAGCGTACTCTGAATTCGTCTCCATCATCCACTTGCCGTTCTTCACTTTCACTTCGATAATCGAACCGCCTTGGTTGTAGAGCATCTTTTCAATTTGCGCCGGTGTGTATTTACCGTTCACTTTTTCTCCTTCAACATATAAAGGATTTGTATATTCGTGGTTTACCCAAAGCAAGCCATGTTCACTCGATTTGTCGATCGGAAAGTACATCGTAAAGTCATTATTAAATCCAAACGTGTCACCTTTTTTATTAATTACATCACCATAAGATGCAATCACTTCATATTGATATCCTTTTGGAAGGACAAGATCGTCTTTGTCCGTTGGTGCGATCGGGTGGAACTTAAATCCTTTTTTGCGAGGCTTCATGCGCATCAAGCTGTCTGATTGTGCATTAGCAGTTTCTGATAAAGCACCTAACCCTGTCGTAGCTGCAGCAAGTGCTGTTGCGCCTGTACCCAAATACGTTAAAAAGGTTCTTCTATCCAATGGCTTTTTTTCCATGTCATTTCCCCCTAGACCCAAATAATTAATGTTGCATCTATAAGAATACGGTCGAAATATTAAGCCACTATGTAGAGAATTTAAACAAATGTTTAAGAATTTTTAGTTTTTTTATAAAGTTCCAACGTTCGCCGACATAAAATGATCAACCCTGACGGTAGGAATATGATACAAAAAGGATTTGATTATTAGCTCATCAAACCTTTTATAAGATGAAGATTTCTGTTATAGAAAATATAAGTTGGGAAAATAGGGTACTATCCTTTATACTTAAGAAGACAAATGTCCATGTTTTTTCCCAATATACATTCCAACTTAAATAGGTATAATTAACTAGAGAGCTTTATTAGGAGTGAAGCGATGCAGATAGAAGTGGGGAGTTTCGTCATGTATAACGGCAAAGAATATCAAGTCGTTTGGATTTATGACAACGGAAACGTGGAGATCGTAACAGACGGACAACATAGAAAGATCGAGCTTGTACAAGAGGGAGATCTCACACACATACGATAAAAAAACTTCCGGAAGCAAATAGCTCGGAAGTTTTGTTTTTTGTTTTTATTTCATTTTTTGTAGTTTGTATTTGATGGTTTGTAATTGAAATTCACTTGTAATCTCTTAGTACTAGAAAGTTGTTGGTTTTTAACACCCTCGACAAGTTGATTGGAGCGGAAGGTGCGAGACTCCTGCGGGACAGGCCGGCAGGTGAGACACTTATACGTGAAACGTACGAATGTGGCTCACCGCCTGCCCCGTGGAAAGCGAAGCACCTGGAGCGCAGATCAACCTCTCTCAAAAACCTCAAATCATCATCCAAACTAAAAGGTTTTTTTACAACTTAGAACGCAAATAAGAATCAATAAACGGCGTGATCTCACCATCCATCACAGACTGCACATTACCAACCTCAGTATTCGTCCGGTGGTCCTTCACAAGACTATAAGGATGGAAAACATAAGAGCGAATCTGACTTCCCCACCCAATCTCCTTCTGCTCACCACGAATTTCATTCAGCTGTGCCTGCTGCTCTTCCAAACGACGCTGCACCAATTTCGCCATCATCATCTTCATCGCACGCTCACGGTTCTTGATCTGCGAACGCTCCGTTTGACATGAAACTACTGTGTTCGTTGGAATATGTGTCATACGAACCGCAGAGTCAGTCGTGTTAACGTGCTGCCCACCTGCTCCAGACGCACGATACGTATCGATCTTAAGATCCTCTGTACGGATCTCGATCTCCGTATCATCTGTAATCTCTGGCATCACTTCACACGAAACGAATGACGTATGACGACGGCCGGATGAATCGAACGGTGAAATACGTACGAGGCGGTGAACCCCTTTTTCAGCCTTCAAGTAGCCATACGCATTATGTCCTTTGATGCTAAGCGTTACGGATTTAACCCCAGCTTCATCACCTGGTAAGTAATCAAGCGTTTCTACTTTATACCCTTGACGCTCTGCATAACGCGTGTACATACGAAGCAGCATGGACGCCCAGTCTTGAGACTCTGTACCACCCGCACCTGGGTGAAGTTCAAGGATTGCGTTATTTTTATCATACGGTTCGTTCAATAAAAGCTGAAGCTCAAAATCATTCAGCTTTGTGATTAGAGATTTCAGATCTTTTACAAGCTCTTTTTGAAGATCCTCATCTGCTTCTTCTTTTACAAGCTCATGCGCGATCTCAAGATCTTCATAAGCGGAAGCAAGCTCTTCAAACTCGTTCACTTGCTCTTTTAATCCGTTCGCTTCATTAATCACGACTTGTGCTGCGTTTTGATCATCCCAAAACGTAGGTGCACTCATCTCTTCATCTAGTTCTGCGATACGCGCTTTCTTTGTATCGAGGTCAAAGAGACCCCCTAAAGTCGTTGATACGTTTTTCAATAACGTTTAATTCCTGTTTTACTTCTACTAAATCCATAGTCTTTGCACCTCATCTTATAATTGTTCCATCTTTAAAATATGCGAACGCTGTTAAAATTAACCCTTTTTTCACACCTGATTACAAGCGCAAAGAGAGCCTATTAAAAGACTCTCTTCTCTCACGCAACTTCCTATTCTTGTTCAGCTCCGTGACATTGCTTGTATTTCTTTCCGCTTCCGCAAGGACAAGGATCATTTCGCTTGATGTCTTGTGCTTTACGAACCGGCTTCTTCTTTTTTGCGGTATCTTGTTTATCGCTCGGAACAACGGCTTTACCTTCTGCCACTTGTTCACGCTGCATGTTTTGCTCGATCTGAGATTTTAAGATGTAAGTTGTAACTTCCTCTTCGATCGCTGCAACCATCGCTTCAAACATCTCGAAGCCTTCAAACTGGTATTCACGCAACGGATCGTTCTGTCCGTAAGCACGTAGGTGGATACCTTGACGAAGCTGTTCCATTTGGTCGATGTGATCCATCCACTTGCTGTCAACCGAACGTAAGATTACTGCTTTTTCAAACTCAGCGATTTGTTCAGCAGGAAGCTGTGTTTCTTTTTCAGCAAACGCCGCGTGTACTTTCGCTTGAATCTTCTCAATGATCTCTTCACGATCTAGACCGAAAAGATCTTTTTCCGTAAACGTCGGCTCTGTAAACATCACAGCATTCACATAGTCTGCAATCTCTTTCGTGTTCCATTCTTCTTGAACTTCCGCTTCCGGTGTATGAACCGTAACGATTCGCTCAAGTGTAGAATCGATCATGCGAAGAACGATATCACTTAAGTTCTCAGCATCAAGCACTTCTTGACGCTGTGCATAGATGATCTCACGCTGTTGACGCATAACATCGTCATATTGTAAAAGCTGTTTACGAGCATCAAAGTTCGATCCCTCTACACGTTTTTGTGCAGATTCAACAGCTTTTGTTACCATTTTAGACTCGATCGGCGTCTCTTCATCCATGCCAAGACGCTCCATCATCGTCATCAAGTTATCAGAACCGAATCGACGCATCAACTCATCTTCCATCGAGATGTAGAAGCGGGACGAACCTGGATCTCCTTGACGACCCGCACGACCACGCAACTGGTTATCGATACGGCGTGATTCATGACGCTCTGTACCAAGGATGTGCAGTCCACCAACTTCACGAACGCCTTCACCAAGCTTGATATCCGTACCACGACCAGCCATGTTCGTTGCGATCGTAACCATGCCAAGCTGACCCGCATTTTCGATGATCTCTGCTTCACGCTCATGGTTTTTCGCGTTTAGTACGTTATGCTTGATCTTACGCTTCGTTAAAAGCTGTGAAAGAAGTTCAGATGTTTCAACGGCAACCGTACCTACAAGGATCGGCTGTCCTGTTTTATGACGTTCTTCAATCTCAGCTGCAATTGCTTTGAACTTGCCTTGCATCGTTTTATAGATAAGATCCGATCTGTCATCACGCGCGATTGGACGGTTCGTCGGAATACAGATAACATCCATGTTGTAGATGTTACGGAATTCCTCTTCTTCCGTTTTCGCTGTACCCGTCATACCAGCAAGCTTGTTGTACATACGGAAGTAGTTTTGGAACGTGATCGTAGCAAGTGTCATGCTCTCACGCTGAATCTCCAAACCTTCTTTCGCTTCAATCGCTTGGTGAAGACCATCGCTGTAGCGACGACCAGCCATCAAACGTCCTGTGAACGGGTCAACGATCACGATCTCGCCGTCTTGAACAACATAATCCACATCACGCTGCATGATGATGTTTGCTTTTAACGCTTGGTTAATATGGTGATTCAATGTTACGTGCTGATAATCGTATAAGTTATCGATCGAGAACATCTGCTCCGCTCTGTTGATACCCTCTTCAGAAAGCTGAACGTTCTTCGTCTTTTCATCTACTGTATAATCGGTTTCTTTCTTCAGCTGACGGACAAACATGTTCGCCATCTGATAAAGCTGTGTTGATTTTTGTGCAGAACCTGAAATGATGAGCGGTGTACGCGCTTCGTCAATTAAAATCGAGTCAACCTCATCGACGATCGCATAGTTACGGCGCTGAACCATCTGTTCTTTATACACCACCATGTTGTCACGCAAATAATCGAAGCCGAACTCGTTGTTCGTTCCATATGTGATATCTGCTGCGTACGCCTCACGCTTCTCTTCTTTTGAAAGATCAGAGACGTTCAATCCAACACTTAAACCTAAGAAATTGTATAGCGGCGCCATGATCTCAGAGTCACGACGAGCCAAGTATTCATTGACTGTAACAACGTGAGTTCCTTTTCCATCAAGTGCGTTCAAATAAACCGGCATTGTCGCTACTAACGTTTTACCTTCACCGGTTTTCATCTCTGCAATGTTACCTTCATGAAGCGCAACCGCACCCATAATCTGTACAGGATAATGACGCATGTTTAATACACGAGCTGATGCTTCACGCACAGTCGCAAACGCTTCAGGGAGAAGGTCATCCAGAGATTCCCCTTTTTCGATACGGCTCTTAAACTCAGCCGTTTTGTTCGCCAAAGCCTCATCATTTAAAGCCTTAAACTCTTCAGCTAACGTTTCCACTTTTTCCGCAATTCTCTCGTATCTATTCAACGTTCGGTCATTGGAACTTGGAAAAATCTTTTTCAAAATGCTAATCATCCGAATAACGCTCCCTGTTCTCGAAAATTATATACCACTTCTATTCTACCAGTTTGTGAAACGAGCCACAAGAAATCCCAAATCTTTTCATCGGAATTGTAGCATTCATCGTAAAGATACTTCCTATATATGTGAAAAATTTGACACTTCCATAGAGACTGCGGACCTAAATTTTGGTAAAATAATATAAAGATGGATGAAGGAGGTTCTGAATGGAAAACACAGATCTAGACAGGACGAACAACGCTAGGCAAGGTCAAGAGATGCAGCTTCAAGAGAAAAAGCGTAGAAGTGAAAAAAGCAAAACGATCATGCTCACCCTCGTTCTCAGCTTCTTCATCATCGGGGGCCTTGGCACATGGGGATATTATTCACTGTTTGGTCCGAATTCTGTAGCGAGTGTGGACACACCGACTGATGAGGAATTGTCAGAAGCCGAAAAATCAAGCGGTACTGCTCTTTTTAAGCCAACCATAGAAGTTCCAAAGACCGAAATACAAAGGCGAATCAATGTAATTCATGAATTTTGGAACGGTGAGCTCGGCTATGATAAATGGTCGAAATATAACATAGACACACATACACCGGTATTAAAAGATATTGAAAGCGATATACGTAATAAAATTCTACCTTATGTTGCAGGTCCACTAAAGGTAGACATCGAGACTGCGCTTAGCAAGATTGAGAAAAGTATGAGTTCTGAGAGTGTAGAGCCATTAAAAGGTGTTCACCGCATCTTTCACGATCTCGATATATCGTTGAACGATTATAAAGCTAGCGATTATTGGGACGTGACGGAAACAGGTAAATGGATTAAGGAAGAAGTAAAAGAATAAGGAAGATTGGGCACTGTTCTCGTGGTTTTGTGGAGGGTGGTGTTTTTTTGTTTGCGAATGAAGTTTTGAGTGTAAATTTGTCGAACTTTCGATAAATCATTTTATCCGTGAAATTATCGCTGTTATACGTGAATATATTGCAAATTACCGTGAATACGTGAATATATTCTATGATGTGTTTTTGAGGCAGACATAACTATCTTTGTGTCCATCAGATACGTACTTTCTCCTTCAGCTCACTAATTTATAGGCGATCATTCTCTTCCCCTTCGCACAAAAAAAGAACTTCTCAACTTTTGAGAAGTTCTCTGCTTACATTTTTACGATTTCGCAGTCGTCATATAATGATCTTTCAACTGATCACGCAATGTTCGCTTTAAAAACTTACCAACTGACGTTTTCGGGATCTCATCCATGAACACGATATCGTCTGGAATCCACCACTTCGCAAACTGCGGCCTCAAAAACTCCACAATATCTTCTTTTGGAACTTTTCCTTTTGCCTCAGGTTTCAACACGACACATGCAAGTGGCCGTTCCTGCCATTCTGGGTGAGGGACGGCGATAACAGATGCTTCGAAAACATCCGGAAACGCCATGATGGCATTCTCTAAATCAACGGACGATATCCACTCACCGCCGCTCTTGATGAGATCCTTCGTCCGGTCGACGATCTTCACGAATCCTTCTTCATCTACCGTAACAACATCTCCGGTATGAAGCCATCCATCGTTGAACGTACCTTCCGTCCGATCATCGTTGTAATATTCATCCGCTATCCAGTTCGAACGCAGCAACAGCTCGCCCATCTCGTGGCCGTCCCACTTCACTTCCCCGTTCGCACCGATTACTTTCATCTCTACGCCTTGCACGACATAACCTTGTTTTGCTTTATAATCAAATTTCGCTTCATCGTCCATATCTGCTTGATAGGTTTTCAGTCGCGTTGCGATTACAAGTGGACTCGTTTCCGTCATACCATAAGCATGCATGAACGGAATATTATGTTTTTCTTCAAACGTTTTTATCATCCCTTTTGGTGCAGCAGATCCTCCGCAAATAACCGCTCGAAGACTAGAAGTATCATAACTATTCTGTTCGAGTTCTTGAAGAAGCCCCATCCAGATCGTTGGTACACCTGCAGCAAAAGTTACTTTTTCCATCTCAATCAGTTCCGCTAAAAGCTGTGGCGTGAATCGCGGTCCAGGCATGACTTGGCTTGATCCAAACCAGGTCGCTGCATACGGAAGTCCCCACGCATTTACGTGGAACATCGGCACAACTGGCATAAGAACATCACTTTCTGATACAGAACCGCCATCAGCAAGTCCTAGTGACATCGAATGTAGTACGGTCGAGCGATGCGTGTACGTTACGCCTTTTGGATTTCCTGTCGTGGCAGATGTATAGCACATCCCGACCGGATCGTTCTCATCGATATCCTGCGGAAATTCATAAGCCGGGTCACCTGTTTCTAAAAGTTTTTCATAATGATAGAGAGGCTGAAGCGGCGATTGCGGCAGCTCGTCTTCATCGGTCATCAATATATACGCTTTAACATTTGGAATATGATCTTTAAGAGCTTCAACAAGAGGTAGAATGTCCTGATCGACGAATAAAATCTGGTCATCGGCGTGATTGATAATGTATGCAATATGCTGAGGGGAAAGTCGGATATTGATGGTGTGAAGAACAGCTTCAACACCCGGAATGGCGAAATAAGCTTCTAGATGACGATGGTGATTCCATGCAAGTGTTCCAACCCGCTCACCTTTTTGAACACCAAGGCGTTTTAGCGCGCTCGAAAGCCTGCGTGTCCGCTCACCGATCTCCCGGTAACTGAACTTCCGTATTCCGGACATCGTACGGCTCGTTACTTCCTTTTTCGCAAAATACCGCTCCGCATGCTCTAGCATACTTGTAACTCGAAAAGGCACATTCATCATAACTACTTCTCCTCCTTAAATAGTAAACATAGTCATTAGTGTAAGCGTTTTCTTGTTACTCACTAGTTCCCCTTACCTACTTCAAAATCCTGCTGTTAAAACAGATTCCAAGAAACAAAACGCAGAAAAACACGAAAAATATTTTTTAGTTAAAAAAAGTTTGAAATATCATCCAGTTTTTGCGTTGCACTTACAATAAAGCTGTACGAGCAGGTTTGAAAGTAGTTGATTTCCACTCCAGGCTTATCGCTTTCCCCGGGGTGTGCGGACCGAAAAAGTGCAGACCTGAAGTTGCACTTTTCCTCATTTTGCTTATGATTGTCTTTGAAGGTGAAGTGCTTTATGTATAGCAAGGATCGTACCTAAATGAAGACCTTCGTGATAAAACGTTCGTGGCAGCACCTCCGCAAAGGTGTTCATCCCGAGTTCAGTTGTTTCGTCTAATTCTTGATGTAGCCGATGACCAAACTGCTCCTGAATCACTTGAACTTGCTCCATCAACCGGTGACGAAGTTCTTGAAGCGTTGGAGGTGTTCGCTGCCAATTCTCTGGCTTCGTTCCATAACCGAATAATTCTCGATAATGAATCGGGGCCGGATGATCTTCACGGATTTTATGATACAGCCAATCGTACTGATCCAAAAAAATATGCCCCAAGTTCCAGCGGATGTTGTTGTTAAATCCTTCAGGAACAAAATCCGCTTCCTCCTCAGTAAGTCCTTCCACAGCGCTTAATGTGTTGTGACGAAAAGCTGCGAGTTGTTTTATAAGGATATCGTTTTTCATGATTATGAGCTCCTTCAATTAAGATATATCGGCGAGAATTTGCTTTTATCGGCGAGTTTCCGATTATATCGGCAAGATTTCCATTTTATCGGCGAGTTTCCGGTTATATCGACGAGATCTTGAATTTATCGGCAACTATACTTCCCAAACTTAAAACACACCCCAAAAGTGTCATGGGGTGTGTAGTCTAGTTTTGTATATTAGTTTGTTCCTGCTATCAGGCCATATTTGCCATCTTTACGTCTGTACACGACGTTCATCTCACCAGTTTCAGCATTGTTATAAACGAAGAAGTTATGGCCGAGTAATCCCATTTGAAGGATAGCTTCCTCCGTATCCATTGGTTTCAGATCGAATCGCTTTTCACGTACGATCTCGAAATCGTCCTCTTCCTCTAACAGTGCCGTTGATACGCCTTCTGTACCGTTAGCAAACATGTGCTTTGTGCCTTCAGCATTTCTAAATTTACGGTTTACTTTAGTTTTGTGTTTTCGAATTTGACGCTCTAATTTTTCTACCACCAAATCAATCGCAGCGTATAAATCCAAATGACGTTCCTCTGCACGAAGCAGTAGGCCCTTCATCGGTATCGTTACCTCAATGGATTGTTCATTGTTGTACACCTTTAGATTTACGTGTACATCAGAGTTCGGAGTTTCGTTAAAGTACTTTGTGAGTTTCGTCACCTTTTTCTCAACATAAGCCCTAATGGCTTCAGTCACCTCGATGTTTTCTCCACGAATGTTAAAATGCATAACTTAACTCCTCCTTTCGGTGATGTATATATATTTCGATATACCCCAAAAGAATTCCTCCGTAACATTTAAAATATTTTGACAATTTTTTTACACTGTCGACAAATTCTTTACATTTGCTAAAAAGCTTATACAACCAGGCAAAAAACTCTCTCGAATCAACCATTTATTCGGGACGATTATCTTTTTCTAATATTTACAAATCTAAAATTAGAGGAAAAATAAATATCACTTACATTCTTTTAGTTTCAAACTATGTGTTATACTAGGAATTAACCTTTGAAGCTTTAAAACATTTTACAAAACCTGTTCCATCACCCTACTCGATCCCTGAGTGGGGGTTTTTTTATGTTATGTATTTTTTTAGACAAACAAAAAAACAGGCTCTAAAGAGAACCTGTTTTTGTATAACGAAGCTTATGCTTTTTGAACGTTAGCAGCTTGAGCGCCACGAGCACCTTGCTCAACTTCGAAAGTTACTTTTTGACCTTCGTCTAAAGATTTGAAACCATCAGATTGGATAGCTGAGAAATGTACGAATACATCGTCTCCGTTTTCGCGCTCGATGAATCCGAAACCTTTTTCTGCGTTAAACCATTTTACTGTACCTTGTTCCATGTTTGTTGCCTCCTAGTGCGTTACCACACGATATATTGCTACTCTTGCCCAAAGTATTGTTAAAGAAGAAAAGTCGAAACTCATACAATCTTTTACGCCGAACAAAAATAATCTATACCCATCATAACAGTGATTGCGTAATGTTGCAAACGAATCATTCATAATATGAAATATTTTCTAGAAATAAAAACCCGCCTGCGGTAACAGACGGGATTAAAAGTATGGTCATAGTGCCTTGAATTATAGTTTAGTTACGTTAGCCGCTTGAGGCCCACGAGCTCCATCTACAATATCAAACTCGACTTGCTGACCTTCGTCAAGGCTTTTGAATCCTTCAGTGTTGATTGCAGAGAAGTGTACGAACACATCGTCTCCGTCTTCGCGCTCGATAAATCCAAAACCTTTTTCTGCGTTAAACCATTTTACTTTTCCTAACATGCCTTTCACAATCCCTTCATCATGCGAATCTTTGTATAGATCTTCTATACACTTTATAGTATGACATATACCCAAAAAAGTTGTCAAAGGCTTAAGATTAGCGAAAAATAAGAAGTTTTGTCGAAAAATCTCATTGCTTTATATTGCATAAATATACGTAAGATGATCAATAAATACATTAGGATTGTGAGTTTGTATTTCTCTATAACGTTAGCCTTATTATGTAGAAATATCCTCCCGCTCCATAATATTCATAATCTATTACAAGACGGTTGATTTCCGATAACAATACCATTACAAAAATCAATATTAGGTTCTTACTTAATTCCCATTCTGTTACATTTGCTGATGTGATTAAATCAACATCTAATATCAACTAGTATAAATCAACATGTAATGAGGGGTTTTTTATGATAAAAGAATGGAACTTATTGCGAGTGATTGCCTGCTTATCAATTGTTTTTTTGCATAGCACATCTCAAATAGGATTAGCCACAGGATTCCCAGAAACAGAATACTACCAATTGTTAAGAACCATACTATGTTATGCAACTCCTACATTTATCGTATTATCTGAAATTATTTTAGCTAATCGATACCCAGATCAGTTGCCAGAAAAATTTTGGACAAAACGATTAAAATGGATATTTGCTCCATACGTTTCTTTTGCGATAATTGACGCATTAGTTAGTTACAAACTAAGTCCTGGAACAATTGATTTAAAACAAATGATTCTAAACAACATTTTCTTAGGACAATTTGAGGGGTATTTTATTTTAATCATCTTTCAATTTTATGTCCTACATTATTTTGTAACTAAGTATAAAATTCCCATAAATGTATTGATTCCAGTAAGTATTCTTTCAATGATTTTCCATTTTGAAATTCTTGACGGGAATTTTGCTTTCGTACAAGACAATATGGGTATTTTCAAAATCCCATTCACAGCATGGTTTGGGTATTTTACAATTGCCTATGTTATCGGGAAACATTATAAAAAAGTATCATCACTTCTTTATAAACACAAATGGTTCACCTTAGTTGGTGTAATAATTTCATTGTTTGGTGTATTTATCTTTTTCAAAGCAGGATACACAAGCGTTGGTTCACGAAGAATAGACTTATTGTCTCTATCAATCACTATCAGTGCAGCTGTAATAGCTTGGGGACAACTTATAAAAAACTTTAAAATTATTAATATCATCAGTAATTATTCATTTGGTATTTATCTAATTCATTGGCAGATTCAACGTTATTTTGGAAATGACATTGCTCAATACTTTGACAGTACATTTTCCAGAGTAATTGCTCTATTTTTCATATCTTTAGTGGCTTCCATGGCAATTATTAAAATAGTATCAATGTTGCCATTCGGCTCATTTGTAATCGGAAATGTAAAAAGAAAGAAATCTAACATTAAAGCTTTCCAACAAAAAGTAGCGTAATAGTAAGACCCCAAAAGAGTTAACTCTTTTGGGGTCTTGTTTATAACTGCAACATCTACACAAGTTTTACACAAACTATTGCGCCATTTATTTCTACTTCGTTACACAGCAAGCGACAGAAGTGAAATAGTAACACCGTTTTTACACTTCTAATCCAAGCTTGGCCACATATAATGCACTATACAGCGTAGGAACATTAAACAGTTGTTTAAAAGGAGGCAATGGACGTTGCTGCAAATGATTGAAAAAGTCGTACTAGCTATGGCGGCCATTCGTATTTTATCCGGTACCCTTGAGATTACCGCAGCGCTATTCATGCTGCATTTCAATACGGTAGAACGAGCTCTTGTTATCAATTCCATGCTTTCCATCATCGGTCCGATCATCTTTTTCTCAACGATGACGCTTGGAATCTATGGATTATCAACGAAATTGTCATTCGGCAGCTTGATCTGGATCATGTTAGGCGTTGTTTGTATTGTTTATGGGATAAAGAGATAGCCGTATTAAATAGAAAAAGGTAACTAAAACCGATAACCAGACAAATAAGTTAAAAACTCTTTTTGTTTCCCATGATTGTACTTCGTTAGTGCATAGGTATGTGCATCCGGAATGTCCACTGAATAACAGTCCACCTCTAGCAATCGTCCTTCTAACAGCTCTCTTCTTACGGTTGATAAAGGTAAGAACGAGATTCCTAACCCTTCTGCAATAAAGCGTTTTGTTATGTGAATTTGGGACACCTTCATCATCCGAACGCGGGGATAACGAGATTTCACACGTCTGCAGAGATCATCCCAATATCCTGGGTGGTTATGGGTTAGTAGATAATTTGAGAGCAGCACTTCTTTTTCATCTAATGGTGGTGCTGCTTCAAAATCCAATCCATCGTGCGGTGCCACTAAAACAATTTTGTCTTGATAAAGCATCTGACTCGTAATCTCAGAGTGTGTACTGCCTAAGCAAGAAAGCCCAAGGTCTACATCCTCGTTTAAAACCGCTTCTTCAATATCTTCTGAATCAATAATTTTTATTGAAATCTCAACATCAGGATTGGCTTTTACATAACGTTTCAAAACAGATGGGAGAATCGTATCCGCAATAAGCGGTGAGATTCCGATACAAAGCTTCGTATCGTAGCCTTGTTGAAACGCATTAAGGTCCTGTAGTCCATTTTCATACACTTCCATCAGTTTTCTCGCATGTTGCAGGTACCTTCTTCCTTCCGCTGTTAGCTTCACTCTTCTACCATCACGTAAAAATAGTGACATCCCTAATTCCGATTCCAGCATTTTTATATGTACAGAAACAGAGGGTTGAGAAACATGAAGAATTTCAGATGTTCTTCTAAAATTTTCGCATTCTGCCGCAGTGATAAATGTTTGTAGCCATGAGAACTCCATCTTTCTTCAACCTCCTAATTAACTTTTCTTATTAAACCAATTAAAAACAATTAATATCATAAATCAATTTCATTCTATACAATGATACTAAATAATGGAAGGAGTGAAAACCATGTTGCAAAAAGGTCTTAAAGGAATCGTTGCAGCGGAAACGGCGATCTGCCACATCGATGGTACAGAGGGCAAACTTATTTATAGAGGTTACGAGATCGGTGAACTCACTTCACGTTATTCGTTTGAAGAAATTGCCCACCTTCTTTGGTTCGGTAAACTTCCTAACGATGAACAATTACAAAATCTCAAAAACGAACTGATAAAAAATCGTGAGCTTCCTCTTCATATAAAAAGAATCTTAGATCACCTGCCTGAAGACATGGATTTGATGAGTGTGATCCGAACCGCTATTTCTTCTGAAGGTGTCTCGAGTTATGGATGGAAGCCAACCACTTCACAAGCTATTCGATTAACGAGTCTTGTTCCGACCATCATTTGCTATCGGTCACGTCGTATGGATGGTAAGCCTTTTGTTGAGCCATCTACCGAGTTAAACCATGTTGAAAACTATCTATTTATGTTAACTGGTGAGATTCCCACCAAAGCTCATACACTGGCGCTCGAAACCTACATGATTCTAACGCTCGAGCACGGAATGAACGCCTCCACTTTTTCGGCTCGGGTAACAGCATCGACCGAATCGGATATGGTTTCAGCTGCAACTGCTGCAATCGGAACGATGAAAGGACCTCTTCATGGCGGAGCACCTTCAGCAGTCATTGACTTGCTAGACGAAATTAGAAAAGTTGGAAATGCTGAACAAGTGATACGAGGTAAATTGGAGAACGGAGAAAAGCTCATGGGATTCGGTCACCGTGTTTATAAAACACACGATCCGCGAGCTGTAGCACTAAAAGCGAAACTGTTAGAGTTGGTCGGTGAAGATGAGTGGTTAGATCTCGCGCTGGAAGTAGAAACAACGGCTGTCGCGTTGCTTGAGGAATACAAACCGGGCAGAGCGTTATATACGAACGTTGAATTTTACGCCGCAGCTATTATGAAGGCGATCGAACTAGATCCTGCTTTATTCACCCCTACCTTTACAGCAAGCCGAATGGTCGGATGGACAGCGCACATTTTGGAGCAAGCTGAAGACAACACGATTTACCGTCCACAGTCCGTGTATACAGGGAAGTTTCACGATAAAGTTACAAGTAAAGAATAACCATTCTCTATAGAAGCATCTCTAATCCAAATGGTAGAATTTGAAGTAAGAACCGTTTGAGAAAGAGGTGCTTTTTCGTGATTCTAAAATCAATTTTATACAGAAAAGAAAAAAAACAAGAAGGATATCCTTTTCAGCTTCCGCTTCTTCAATCCTTTGATTCTCTTCACTTTCAAAAACCTGTCACCATCTTAGTAGGTGAAAATGGAACAGGGAAATCAACGCTGCTCGAGGCAATCGCAGATCAAGCAGGTTCTGTTCAGATCAATCGTTCAGAAAAAGAGAACACCGCCATCAAAAAATTAGCCAAACAATTCAAATTGACGTGGAGTGTGAAAACGAAAAAAGGATTCTTTCTAAATGCAGAAGACTTTGTAAGCTTTGTAAGGCGTGCGGCGGAAATGAAGGAAACGGCACTTCAAGAATTAGCAAACATCGAAGTGGAGTACAAAGACAAGTCTGCATATGCCAAGAGCCTTGCTTCCCTACCACACAATCGAACGCTCGCTGAACTCAAAGAGCTTTATAAGGATGGTCTTGAGTTTCGGTCACACGGAGAACGTTTTCTAGATTTTTTTCAATCACGTTTTCGCCCAGACGGCTTGTATATTCTCGACGAGCCTGAAGTTCCGCTATCCCCTATGAAACAGTTAAGTTTTATATCATTGTTAAAAGAGATGGAGCAACAGAACGCACAATTTATAATCGCAACTCATTCACCTATCTTAATGGCCTATCCTGGTGCAGAAATTATCAGTCTCGATTCCCTGCCACCCGCTCCAACGCCATACGAAGAACTGGAACATGTGCAGATTACGAAAAACTTTTTGGAGAGTCCGGAGAGGTTTTTGAGGCATTTGTGATATAGTGAGTTCCACATAAAAAGGCACTCCGCTGATCCACAGCAAGTGCCTTTTGTTAATTCTTTTTATCAAAATACATCCCATCCACTGAAACTGACTGATACGGGTTCGCATAGTGGGTGTTTTTTTCTTTCTTTTTCTTCATCGTTGAAAGATTGTGCTTAATCTCTTCAAACTGCCGCGTTAAGAGAGGATCAATCGTCTCATTCATCTTTACGATCAAACGCCCCATACGCTGTTCGTCTTCGGAATACGTGGCAGGTAAGTTTCTGATTGTCGCTTGACGCTGATTAAGTAATTCATTTAAACGATCAATATAGGTTTCGCGCTCTTCTTTTGGCAAACCTGCGCTCACATGATCATACAGATTCTTCGTAATCTCAAGCAGTATTTTTACTGCTGGCATTACACGCGCCCTGTCTCGCCATGCTGCATGCGGCGGTTAATCTGAATCACTTCTTTCCACGTGTTGCGGAAATCTAGCACATAATCTTCTACTTCATCTAGAATCTTCACGTCATTATGAATGTTTGCTTCAATCAGACGACGATTGATGTAATCATACATGGTCATCAGTGACTTTGATACTTCAAGATCCATGTTCAGTGTGACCATCAACTCTTGAATGATCTTTTGTGCTTTTAATAGGTTCGTATTCTTTTGTTCTGTATTCTTAAGCTCGATCCCTGTTCGCGCGAGACCGATAAATTTTAAACATCCGTTATAGAGCATGAGCGTCAACTCGCCGGGAGACGCTGTTTGGACTGAGTTATTTTGATACGCCTTATTTGCGTTAAGTATGGACATGTAAAGGTAACACTCCTTTTTGGTTTAAAATTACTGTCCGCCGCCAAACTGCTGCATTAAGTATGCTGATTGCTGATTCGAACGTTGAATGGCTGTTTCCATTGCTGAGAACTGACGCCAATAGCGATCCTCCACCTGCTTCAGTCGATCTTCAAAAGCTGAGATACGCTTGTCTACATCCGTTAACTCTTTTCCTAGCGTGAACTGAGCATTTGTACGAAGTGCGTTCCCTGCTTTTAGTTCGATTTTGTCAACAGTCTGGTCGATCGAGGCACGCAGTTTTTTTGCAATGCCTTCCACATTATTTGTGCTATCGCCAGTGAACATTTTCATCACAGCTTCAGGATTTGCAGCCAATGCTTCTCTTAGTTTCTTGTCATCGATCTCCAGTTTCCCTTTGTCTAGGTAGTTACGGGAAGTGGTAATTCCGATCTCAGAGAGCTGATCATATTTCGTGTCTCCTGTATTAACAGAAGCGTATAAAACCGAACGCATCGTGTTCAATCCACTCGAAAGGATAGAATCTCCACGCAGCATCCCGCTCTTCGCCTTCTCATCCCACAGTTCTGCTTCTTTTTCAGATAAGTCTTTGCGCTGTGCATCCGTTAGAGGAGGAAAATCACGGTACTTCGTTTCAGCAGTCTTTTTATTGATCGCTTCAATCGTTTCGTTGTATTTCTTTACAAAATCTTTAATGGAAGTGATTACACCTTCAGTATCTGTCGCTGAACTGATGGTGGATTCTCCTACTGCTTTTAATGAATAAGTAACACCGCTGATGGTGAAGTTGTTGGATGTACGTTCTATCCCAGTAATTCCATTAAGATCGAATTTAGCGTTTTCTCCATTGTCAGAGTTTGCCGCACCAAGATTTTTCCCATCAACGGAAAAACCAAGATTAGAAAAGAACGTTACTGTATCAGCACTTTCAAGAGAAAGATTCGAACCTTCACCTGTTAAGTTATTTGAAATCGCAAATTGCCCTGTAGATTCATCATAGAATGCAGACATTTCAAGTCCAGCTTCAGAAAATTTCTTTGCCACAGAATCTAATGTGTCCTTTGTTGGATCGATTGATATTGTTTTCTCCGCTTCTAGTGTTGCGTTCCCTGGTTTTTGAACTTTAAGTTTTAGCTCAATAGGTGTTGTTCCAAATACTGCATTTACATCTTTTAATAGCTCGGTACCTTTGGCCTTAACTCCAGTATCTAAAATTGGTGCAGATACCCAAGTCCTTGCAGATGCTAGATCTGTAACCTTAATTTTAGACGTAATATTAGAAGCACTTCCCGCGGCAGTTGCAGTTACCGCATTTGGATTCGTACTTGTAACAGTCTTCTTATTAAACGTCCCTTGAAGAGCGATTCCGTCTAGAACAAAACGATCAAGATCTGTCAGCAACTTATTCATCGAACGATAATCATCACGCTGCCACTCTAGCGTTGTTTTCTTTTGTGCTAGTTTATCGAGTGGGATGCGCTCTGCTTTCATTAAGTCGCCAACAATCGTATCGATGTCCATTCCGCTGGCTAATCCGCCAATTCTCATACTCACGGTTCATCACCGTCCCTAAATTTTTTTATCTACAAAAATACCCATAAAGTCAATCATATCGGCATACATATCAAGGAACTTTTTATTTGGAATCTCCTTGAGCACCTCTTGTGTCACTTCATCCACGACCTGAACGTAATAATCGTTCAACTTTTCGTGAAGCACAAATTTTGAAGAAGTGTGTGTTGGCTTTAACATATCGTTCATCGCATCAATCACTTTTTCTAGTGATTCTTTCGCTGGTTTACTCTGTACTGAAGCTTCGGCTTGAGTCGGTTGTTCTGGTTGGTTTTGGCTTTTAAGCACAGGCTCAGATTTTTGAAATACAGGAGAACTAATCGATTGCAGTTCCACCTTCATCGCCCCTTTTATTTTCTCTAAAATTTATATCGGATTCTTCAAACAATTGTTAAGGAGCGATATTGGTTGAAATAGAGAAAAAAAATTATTACAATTCGATGAAACTACTCAATCTTCTATTTATTTATTGTAAAATAGTTGCTTAGGAAGATAGTAAATGTAGAAAAATGACCTATAATGTCTGCGGCATTTACATACAGCAATACATACTCTAATAAATGAAAAATTGAAAACGAGAGGATTCTGGCAGTAATGAAACACCGACAATCGAAGCAACAACGAAAACGCAGCCAACAGCCTAACTCAAACGTTAAGCACACGAAAGCCATGGAACAACCTCTACATAAGAACAGATACATCACCGGCCTTGATGGACTCAGAGCCATCGCCGTACTTGCAGTTATCGCCTATCATCTGAATTTTGAATGGGCGGCAGGCGGTCTACTAGGGGTTACTGTCTTTTTTGTTTTATCAGGATATCTAATAACCGATCTATTAATTACTGAATATGTCACAACAAATTCTATTAACTTTAAAAACTTCTGGATCCGCCGAGCCCGAAGGTTATTGCCAGCCATGTTTACGATGCTTCTCGTCGTCGTCACATACGTAACCTTGTTCGAGCCATCCATGCTTGAAAAACTTGAAGAAGATACCGTTGCAGCTATTCTTTATGTAAGCAACTGGTGGTATATATTCCAAGATCTTTCGTATTTTGAGAGTTTTGGACCCCCTTCCCTACTAACCCACTTTTGGTCGTTAGCGGTGGAAGAACAATTTTATATCTTATGGCCTTTGGTCATTATCGTTCTATTAAAAATGAAAGTTCGTGAAGGCTCCCTGTTTTCTATGATGCTAGCTGGTGCTCTTCTTTCAGCAGCACTGATGACACTCATGTACGAACCAGGCGCAGATCCGAGCCGCATCTATTACGGGACAGATACGCGTGTGTTCTCCCTTTTACTAGGAGCAAGCCTTGCTGTCATCTGGCCGAGCCGAAAACTTTCTAGCAAGCTACCATCCGAGATTCGTTGGAAACTAGACTTTGTCGGACTTTCCGCTCTCGCTTTTATCTTTTACATGTTCGGAAGCACAGACCAATATCAAGACTTCCTCTACCAAGGTGGAATGGTCGCGATATCTGTAGCTGCTCTATTGGTAGTAGCCGTCATGGTCCACCCATCCAGCAGACTCAACACGTGGTTGAGCTTTAAACCGTTACGCTGGGTCGGCGTTCGTTCGTACGGCATCTATTTATGGCACTTCCCGATTATTGTTCTAACGAGCCCTCAATGGGGAGCGGAATCGCCAATCTTAGTGAGAACGACATTACAGATTGTACTTATCCTCGTTTTAGCAAACCTATCTTGGAAATACATCGAGAACCCGATCCGTAAAGGTGCGTTATCGAGATTCTGTCGAGTAGTAAAACGTGGAGAATGGAAACGCGAGCGGTCGTTTATCGGAAAGTTTGTGTTAACAGCTTGTATTCTAGGTCTTTTCATGTGCGTATCTGCGATCGGCTTCACGACAACTTCAGTAGCATTAAGTAAAGGTAAAGTAATCTCTGCTATACAAGACAAAGTTGGTAATGAAGACCCACCAACAGAGAATTCGGTGAGACCCGAACCGAAGCCTGATGGGGCTAATAAGGATGAAAAACCGGTAGAAGAGCCTTCAGTAGAATCACCATCAAACGATGAAGGAAGAGATGAAGAGAAACAACCTGTTCAAGATACACGCTCACTCTCAGTCATTGGCGATTCAGTTATGATTGATGTGACGCCTCACATAGAAGAAGTATTCCCGAATGCGAAAGTGGACGCGAAGATCGGACGCCAGTTTAGAGAAGCAGAAGATATCGTTCAGCAAAAGAAAAGTTCAGGCAGTTTAGGAGAAATTGTTGTCATTGAGCTCGGAGCGAACGGACCACTATCTGAAAAGAGAATGCATAACATGATTGAATTAATCGGTGATCGAGATATTTATATGATTACGACGCGTGTTCCTAAGCCTTGGCAGCGGGAAGTGAATGAGACGATTAAAAAAGTCGCTCCAGATTATGACAATGTTAAAGTGGTGGATTGGTTTACGAAGAGTGAGTCACATCCAGAGTATATTGGTAGAGATGGTGTGCATTTAACTCATACAGGTGCGAAAGAATATGCAGATTTTTTGATTAAACATATTGACTAAAAAGCTGAAGCCAATCATCCCAAGCTGAGGGTGATTGGCTTTTTCATGTTAATCTTTTTTAATGAGTGGATTTTCTTTTCCGTTTGGAGCTGGAAACTCTCCTTTTGGAAGGTCTTTTAGATAATCCGTCAGCTCCGGTAGGTAATAAGCGGATATCGTAATTTCGTATTTGAGCTGATCTTTGACAGCATCAGCTGAAGCCATCTCCAGTTCATCCATACCAGAAAACGTAATCGCCTCCACAACAATCACACGCTTTAACTCTTCAATTGTTTGAATAAACGTTTGAATGCTCTCATAATTTTTTGAGACAACAGACATTTCAGCTGTGATTTTTTTGACACCCTCAGGTAGAACCTCAGGTACAGGCGGTGTTGTAGCTTCACTTGGCTCAACATCGTCATCCTCGTTTGAAACCGTTTCTGCGGCTGTTTCAGAAGTTTCAGTGGAAGTTTCTTGTTCAGTGCTTTCATTTTCTGAAGATTCACCAGTTGGGGATTCTTCAGATGCAGCTTCCTCAGTCGATTCTTCTTCAGGTGCCACTTCTTCTTCGTCTTCTGATGCTTCTCCATCACTAAAGTCCATTGTTAAAATCAAGCTATCTGATAACACTTCTGCTTTTTCAAATTGCAGCATCAGTTGATCAATCAGTGGTTTTACCGGAACTTCTTCTTGTAAGGCGAACGTATTTTCACTCGTTTGTGCTGTAACTGCCGGAGGGGCTGTAGCTTTATCCAAAAAGTCTATTTGCTGTTTGGTTTCAGCATCAACGGACTCAATTTGCTGATGAAGAGGAGAAAGTACGCCGAAATAACCATAGACGCCTCCAACGAAAAACAGAACAATGACGCCAAGAGTGATGTATGTTAGAACCCGCTTATTCTCCGCCATTCTCTTCACCTTTTAACTCTAAAATTTTATCTCGCTCAAATTCAATCTTGTACAAGCTGCGATAACGAGGCAGATAATTCTTCATGGCTGTCATATCTTCCCCTTCGTTAATTTCCTCAAAGTTTGTCGTTTCCATCTTTTCAATCGTGGCTGTAGCTAAATAGGACGAGTTGGTAAGTTCATATAAATAATGCGACGTTTCAGCCAACGTATCAAACTGCGCTTCCACGAGAATCGTCTTCTTATCCTTATACTCGTATTTCATAAAAAAACCACGTTCTGGGAGAAGTGCGACAAGATGTTGAAGAAGGTCAGTAGCCGCTATTTTCTTACCCCGTATGTAGTCGATCTTCTCAGCGAGAGGGGCGGACTGTACAACAGGACCTGATTGCTCTTGGTTCTTGATTTGGGTTTGCACCAACAGCTTTTCTTGTTCTAACAATCTTTCTTTCTCTTTTAGTTCACCACGACTTACGTAATAATCCAGGCCAAGCCAAGTGCTAGAACCTAACAGCATAGTGATGGCAACAATGAATAGAATGGTAGTCTTAAGCGATTTCTGTTCCTTAACGGGCAACAGGTTGATGTCGACTAACATAGCTGCACCTCTTTTAAGCCAAGTCCTAAAACAACGTCAAACTGTGATGGCAGATGCTGATCAGACTGATCGATGGTGAGTACGGGCACGTCTAATTTAGAAGCAAGTCTTTCTTGTATGTACCTTAACTCGGGAAGCTCCCCAGAGAGAATGACTTTCGTAACGCCCCGTTCCCCATGATTGATCGTGAATTTATAATAGTTAACGATTCGCTCAATCTCAACGAGTTTATCCTCAATCAATCCGTGCACGTAGCCCGAGTCACCTTGCCAAACAATCTTTTGCACCCCAGTAGAATGTTGTTTAAAATTCCAACTTTTATAATCGGTCTCCATCTTCAAATGATTAAAAAAATACGGCTTATGATGGTGAAAAATACTTAATTGCACAGCAGGAATATCAAACTGCAAACAAAGGGTATGATCGGTTTCAGAAACAAGATCCTTCATAAAAATAAGTCGGTACAAGGCAACACATGATGCATCCGCCACAACGGGTTTTAACTTCGCATCTGTTAGCAACGACGAATAGTCGTGAACCATCTTTTCAGAGGCTGCAAAAAGTAGAATTTCACGCTTTTCCCCATCCGTCTCGAGCAAAACGAAATCAAAGACAGGATCTTCGAATGGTAAATGAATGGTATTCCCTAGCTCCATGTAAAGATATCCTTTGATTTCTTCATCTTTATGATTGGAAGGAATCTGGTGTTTACGAATGACGAGTTTGCTGTCTGGGATTAGAAATTGCACTTCACGTCCCCTAATCCCCCACTCCTCTACACACTCTTCTAGAATAGTGAGAAGGGTGTCACGGTCAGTGATGGTGCCATCTTGAATGAGTCCTTCAGGCAGGTAGCGTTCTCCAGAGCTTTTCACGTCTAGGTCTTCGGGTTGGCGGTAGTCTAGAAAGCGGATGACGTGGTCTTGGAGTATTAGGTTAATTCTTTTTTTGTTGAAGAGACCCAGACCAATTTTCATAGTACATCCCCTATGCATAAGTTTTTTACTAAAGTAGAAATTATATTTAGAAACTACAATTCCTTTAACCATTTCACAATTGCTATTATGAAATGATTAAATGATATAGATAAGAATGAAGGAATCACCATTTAAGAGTGATTCCATTAAGTATGTGTATTTATTCTCCGTCTAAATAATTAGTTAAATTAGATTCAGGGACAACTGTAGCATCGGTATTCGTACTTAGTATTACTGAAGCTGAGTCATGACCTGTAATATAATATTTTCCATCAGCATCAACCGTAACAGTCCAAACAGCATCCTTATAGTCGCTTAAATAACCTTTAAAGGGATTAACAGTAGCTGAGCTAACCCAACCGGTAGTACCAGAATACTTACCTTCAGCAGAATGCTTTAACTTAGCTGCATTTATTATTTGTACCGCTTCCGTAACCTTTGCTTTATCTTTTGTATTTCCAATAATCCCACCAATACTAACAACAGCAATCGCAGCAATAATTCCCAATATCACGATTACTACTAGCAATTCAATCAGCGTTAAACCTTCTTCATTCTTCGCATACTTTTTTAATAGCTTGTTTAACATGATTTCTTAACTCCCCTTTATATTGTATTTTATTGATACTTTTAGCCAATCGTTTTATAGATTTCAAACATCGGCACCATAACAGAAACTACTATCGTCCCTACAACTGAAGCCAAAAAAACAATCATCAACGGCTCAATCATCGCCTTCAATCGATCAGTCCCTGTTTCTACTTCTTTTTCGTAAAAGTCTGCCACCTTCGCAAGCATTTCATCCAGTGACCCTGTTTCTTCACCTATTGAAATCATCTGAGTCACAAGCGGTGGGAAAATCCAGTGCTTTTTCATCGGTTCTGTTAACCGTTGTCCCGTCTCTAGTGAACTCCTAGATTCACGTATCACTTTTGCCACGACCTCGTTTTCTACTACCTTCTCCACAATCGAAAGAGACTGTAAAATTGGAACGGAGCTAGAGAACAGTGAACTCAATGTACGCGTCATACGTGCCAAAGCTGATTTTTGAAGCAGCTTGCCGAATACTGGTACTTTTAAAATCGCGAAATCAAAGTAATACCGGCTGGATTTATTTTTGCGAATAATCAAGAGTGCTAGATAGAGTAGTACAAAGATTGTGATTAAAAGCCACCAAAACTTCTGTACAAAGTGACTGGCTGCTAGGACGAAAAGTGTGATCGCCGGCAGCTCTCCACCTGCGTCTTGCAGCATCGCCGCAAACGTTGGTACAACCTTTGCAAGCAGGAAGATGACAACAAACACCGCCACTACTCCGACAATCATCGGATACATCATAGCTGAAATGATTTTTTGTTTCGTATAATGCTGTTTTTCAAAATAAGTAGAGAGCTGGTCGAGCGTATCGTCCAAACTACCACCCGCTTCCCCCGCGGACACCATGTTGATGACCATCGGAGGGAAAACATTTCGGTGCCGGCTCATTGCACTAGATAAAGGATTTCCTTGCCGGAGCTCCTCTTCCACATCTGCTAACACCTTTTGCAACGCTTTACTTTCGGTTTGAGCAGATAAAATGCTCGTGGAATCTACGACAGATACACCGGCTCTTAGCAAGGTCGCAAACTGTCTTAGAAAGATGACAAATTGCTGCGACTTTACAGGACTGCCTAACGAAATTTCCTTGTTAAACAGCGTCTGTTTCATCTCTTGCACTTCTGTGACGGCAATTCCTTTTTCTTTTAACTTTAGAACCGCTTCACGTTTTGAGAGTCCCAGTACGGATCCTGTTCGCTTTCTCCCACTTTTGTCACGACCCACATAACTAAACTGTGCCATCTTAGCCTCCCTTCTCCAGGAGATATGGCTCCACGAACTCTCTTGAAACTTCATTGCGTTCAAGAACTTCCTGAGCCGACATTTCGAACGTATGCATCCCAGCGTTCTTGCTTGTCTGCATCACACTATGAATCTGGTGAATCTTCCCATTGCGGATCAGGTTTGCAACGGCAGGCGTGTTCACTAACACTTCGGTAATTGCCTTACGTCCTTTTCCATCCAAAGTCGGAAGCAGCCTTTGCGACATTACCCCGACTAACACAGAAGCTAACTGAATACGAATCTGACCTTGTTGTTCTGGCGGAAACACATCGACAATTCGATCAATCGTTGACGATGCATTTGTCGTATGTAGTGTGCCTAAAACAAGGTGACCCGTTTCCGCTGCTGTGATGGCGGTCGCAATGGTTTCCAGATCTCGCATTTCCCCTAGTAAAATCACATCAGGGTCCTGGCGGAGTGCGGCGCGTAGACCGTTTGCGAAGTTGTTGGTATCAAAACCAATTTCCCGCTGGTCAATCACGCACGTTCGATGCTTGTGCAAGTACTCAATCGGATCCTCTAACGTAATTATGTGTCGGCTCATACTCCGGTTCATAAAATCGATCATCGAGGCAAGAGTCGTGGACTTTCCGCTTCCCGTAGGTCCTGTAACTAACACGAGTCCTTGGTGTCTCCCCGCCATCTTTCTCACACTTTCGGGGAGCGCCAAATCTTCCATGCTAGGAATGGAAGTTGGAATGATTCGAAACGCTAAGCTTACACAAGAGCGTTGACGATAGGCGTTCACCCGGAATCGCGACAACCCTTGAATACCATAAGAGATATCAATCTCTCCCACTTCTTCAAACTCTGGATAATACTTCTCTTCAATGACGATTTGTGAGATTTGCAAGGTATCTTCCGGTTTCAACGATTCACTTCCGTAACGTTTCAGCCCTCCGTTAATCCGAAAAACTGGAGGCATGCCAACGGACAGGTGAACATCGGATGCTTTTAATTGAAAGGCTGCTCGGAGCCATTGTTCCAATTTCTCTTTCATGACTGCACCTACTCGTTGATAGCTACACGCAAGACTTCTTCAGTCGTCGTTAAGCCTTGTTTTACTTTTAAAAAGCCATCATCAATCAAAAAGATCGTACCGTTTTTCATCGCATACTCTCTAAGTTCAACGATCGGTCGGTTGTTCATGATCAACTGGCGGATGTGTTCATCAATCACTAACACCTCATGAAGCGCAAGGCGTCCTTTATAGCCTGTACTGTTGCACATGCCGCAGCCCTTACCGCGCGACACCGCTTCGATCTTAATACCACGTTTAGCGAAGATCTCTTTTTCGCGTTCAGTCGCTTTAAACGTTAGTTTACAATCACGGCATACTCTTCGCACCAAGCGCTGAGCGACAACACCAGAAAGAGAAGCTGCCACAAGAAATGGCTCTACTCCCATATCTGTCAAACGAGCAATCGTACCGATCGAGTCGTTCGTATGAAGCGTACTTAACACCAAGTGACCGGTTAAAGAAGCACGCACCGCAATCTCGGCCGTTTCCGTATCACGAATCTCCCCGATCATGACGATGTCTGGATCTTGCCGCAAGATGGACCGCAATCCACTCGCAAATGTTAGGCCGACATTGGCATTCACTTGAATCTGGTTAATGCCAGCAAGCTGATACTCAACAGGATCTTCAATCGTAACCAGATTCACTTCCTCTGTGTTCAGCTTGTTTAGCGCTGCGTATAAAGTGGAAGATTTTCCTGATCCTGTCGGCCCCGTGATTAATATAATGCCATTTGGCTGTTTGATGAGATTGGAAAACCGCTGCATGTTGAGTTTGTTAAACCCTAGATTCTCTAAGTGGTTCAGTGAACTGCCGAGATCCAGAATACGCAGAACGATCTTTTCACCATAAATGGCTGGCAATGTAGATACACGAAGATCTACAGGATGCATATCGAGCGTCATCTTAATTCGGCCATCCTGTGGCAACCGGCTTTCTGTTATGTTCAAGTTCGCCATAATTTTAATCCGAGCCGTCAGCATATTCTGCATATGCTTAGGCAGACTGCGCTCGGTCTTCAGCATGCCGTCGATGCGGTACCGCACAACGAGCTTGGTTTCGTGCGGATCAAAGTGAATATCACTCGCTTTTTGTTGAACGCCTTGCTGAATGATCTGGTTCACAAGCTTGACGATCGGCGAGTCTTCTTCTGTCATTCGGCTGTCATCTTTTAGAGAAGCACCTTGCGGAATCAGGTCCAAAAACTCTTCCATGGAATCATCGATATCGTAAAATTTGTTATGAGCGCGAATGATATCGTCTTTCGCTGAAATGGCGCGTTCAATTTGAAAACCCGTCGTCAATCGCAGGTCATCAATGACGGTAAAATCCATTGGATCTGCCATAGCAACGAACAGCTTGTCCCCTTCTTTTTTCACCGGCATCAAAAAATGCCTGCGCGCAAACTCTCTTGGAACGATCGCTACTGCCTGTTCGTCAATCGGATATCGGTACAAACTGATGTGCGGGATACCCAGTTGGAATTCCAATACCTCAATTAGCTGTTGTTCGGTTAGAAGTCCTTTTTCAATCAGCGCGTCTCCAAGCTTTTGGTTGCCGCGTTGTTCTTTTAACGTTTGCTGAAGAACTTCATCAGAAATCAATCCAGATTCAACTAACAGATCACCAAGTCGTTTTTTAGGAACGATCATTGCACATCACCATAGCTCTCTTTTTCAGGTTCGGTGGTTGTTTCTTTTTCTTTTCCTTTTCCTGTTCCAGGAAGCGGCATCTGTGGAATCGGTTTATCACTCGGATCTGTTCCAGGAATACCCGGTAACACAGGTACGTACGGATTCGGATTAGCTGGATCTGGGTTCCACGGATATGGGTAGGGAAACGGGTATGGATATGGAACGACAGGGTATTCCGGTTCTGGCGTTGTTTCACTCGTTTCCTCTTCCTCGATCGGGTAGCCTCTTTCTTCTATCCGATGCTTAGGGGGATAAAAGTCTTCCGCTAACTTCTCAGAAGCCACTTCTTCTCCTCCTGAACCAAACGACTTTCGATACACGGTTGTCAAGTAGCCTTCACTTCCACTGTTCACCGTCACAGAACTGAAAATAGAAGCGAGTTGATCTGTAAAATGTATAATCGTCTTCGGCTCATATACTTTCTTATCAACCTTAACCGTGTACGTGAAAGGAAGAGGGACTCCAACAATGGAAGTCGTTAATTGACTTCCTTCTAATACAAAGTTCAATTTGTAAGTAGAGGCATTCGGATTTTTGAAAGCCAAATCCATATCTTCAGGTTTAACAAAGGCCTCATATCCAAGAGAGGCGTAATGCGGAAGTTCTCGTGATGTATGGCGTTCGATGATCGTAAAATTTGTTTTTTGTATCGCTGTATAAATGCCGCTCGCTAGCACGTTTAAGTCAATCGAATCTTGTGGTGTCAAACTCACACTTTCAATGGCTCCGATGAGGGAAAACACCTCTCCAGGTTTGATCTCGTATTCCTCAAGACCTTCCACATACTCTTCCAAAAGTACATTCTCATTTGGTAGTTTGATGGTGCTTTCACTTACGATTTCTTCGGCTTGACCGAACGTTGTTAAAAACTCATTCACCGGAACTTCAAGATTTGTTGTTTGAAGGGTGGAACCCATTTTCTTTAAATGGGCATACAACATTTCCTCGTCTAAAAGTTCTTGAAGTCCCGAAACGTCTAGCTGCTCAAAAGATGCTGTAACCGCTTCTTCGTTCAGATTAACCACCATTGGAGATGAAGTACCCGTTATGCTTTTAAGGCTTTCTTCGTTTTGAAACTGCCACGCTTCGGGTGATAGTTCTACTTTTTTATCGTTGTAAATGAGATAGACAGGATGTTCACTCTGCCACTTTGAGATTTGATCGTTGACTAAGCTTATGGCATCTGACTTAACAACACCTTCTAATGGTATAGAAGCGAGCATAACTCCCTCGCTATACTTGTCCTCTTCAAAAAATTGAGAGTATACCTTTGTCCCTAAGTGACTAAGAAAGAATAAAAATAGAGCTGCAAGGCTAAGGGATGCAAAGATTGCAAGAAAATTTTTCGGATTGAATTCTCTTTTAGCCATCGCTTTGTCTTTATCCCACAACGTTCATGGAAAGTTCAGCTAGCACAGCAGGTCCTTTTTCTTGAGCTTTCCTAACATCCTCTTTCTTTAAAGTCGTACCGTTCGGAAATAACAGATTGCCGTTTCTCTCGAAAATATCTTTTGTTGTCGTTCTTCCTGTAAGCAAAGTTAATTGTTTTTCTTGGAACTCAGACAGTTCTTGTGTTTCTTCTGGTTGTTCAACGGTAGCGGCAACTTCATTCAAATTGCCTAACAACATTTCCGCTTTATCTAAGAAATTTAGTTGTGCTTCCTCTTTAATGACGATCAGATCACGGCCATAGGTAATGAGCTGTTCTGAAGACAAGATCACTTGTTTAGAACGTAACGAAAGTTCAAGACCAAGAATGGCTCCTGTATCTTCGTTAATAAAAAACTCCGTTGCTTCACCAATCAGTTGACCCTTACGATCAATTAACTTTGCGCCAACGACGTTGATCTTTTTCTGGACAAGTTCGTTAGCAATCGGAATCTCCGTTAAATCAAAAATCGATGTGCTGTCTTCAATCATGACAGCAAACTCCCCTACACCAACGATCTTTTTAAAGGGAACGGCACGAACACTGATCTGCCAATCAGCATGTTCAACCGTAAGAAAATCAACCATTCCTTCTTTTGGGTTAACGACTAACGACTTAACATGACCCACTTCCGCTCCATCTGCAATACTAATGATTGGTAGTCCAACAAACTGATTACTCTTTTTCATAACATTCACCCAGTCCTTTTATGTTTAAATAATATGTTGTTATAAAGTTATTGTTTTACAAGAAAAGTATCTCGGTACCTTTTTAGCTCTTCTGCAATAACAGGGTACGAGTGCAAACGACCCTCCATCGCGTCTAACAAATCACTCACTCTCAATCGTTCATCTACTGCCGCATAAGAATCTAGCAAAAGCTTGCCAAACAGATAACAATCTTTGTCCGATAACGTTTGGTTCCATATCGTGTGAAGCATCACTTGATAAGACTCGTCGTCTCCTTGCTCTTGATATCCATTCAAAGTACTTAACAACATATCCTGTACTTCGACATTCATATCTGGAACGGGACGTTCAATCTCTGCTTCTTCTTTAAATGAAACTTCACTCTCAGTTTCATTTTTTGTCTCAAACACAACAGCAGCCTGATCTTCCACCTGTTCTTCTTGAGTAGATTCAGGCGCGTAACCGTCTTCTTCCTTTTCTTCAGCCCGTTCGGCTATGTCGATTTCTTCAACGATTGATTCAAAGTGTTCTGGATTTTGATCTGCAAGATTTTGTTCATCTAAGAGGATTTCTTCTAAGATGGTGGATTTCTCTACGAAGTGGTCTTGTTCTGTGTCTGGTCGTTCTTTTGCTTCCATAACCATTTCGTTTGTTAAATCAATGTCTAAGTCTCTAACAAAAGCTTTCTCAACAACTTCTTCATCGTTGTTTAGAATAACTTCTGCATTCTCTTCTACGATTTCTTTGGTAGCAATCGGTTCTTCATCTGGTTCTTCATCTAATGGTAGCTTTTCAATCCATTCTTCCTCATCAAGTTCTTCCAAAAGAGCAGAACGTTGCAAAAAAATGTCCACATCTTCTATATCGGTTTCAACGTTTAAATCCGTTACATCTTCTTCTCTTGTTTCAGTCAGGAAAGCAAACTCATCATCCGTCAATTCAGCAAGTCCATTGATCACATCTACTTCCATTGGAGGTTCTACAACAGATTCTGCAATTTCTAGTTCAACGTTTCGATTGTCTTCAAGGACAATTTTATCTAAATCTAAGTCTAAGAGATCGATAACATCAAGACTCTCAAACGCTTGTATAACAGAATCATGTTCCTCGTATGGCTTATCGATCAAAACTTCTTGTTTCGTCATTTCTTTTACTTCTGGAAGTTCATTTATTTCTTGAAATTCTTTTATTTCTTTAAGTTCATCTACCGTTTCAGCACTTTCTGGTTCCAGAACTTCTGTTTTATGTTCTAAATCCTCTGCCTGCCTCTCACGTAAAGGCTCTTCTTCTGTGAAAGATAGAACGATCTCCGTTTGTCCAGCCGTTGCTGGCATCAAGTTCAATCTTTTTTCTGCCACATAAGAAGCAACAAATGCAATCGCCATAATGGCAGCAAGGGCTAGTCCATAAGACAAGTTATCTAATACAAATAAGCCGCCTAAAGCGAGTAAGAACGCAAGCCCTAGCAGCGTCATCTTTAACTTTAATGGGATGTTTGGCGGATAAAAATACAACACCGTACCTGCAATCAATGTAAACGTGAATAAAAGAACAAATGGTATCAATAGCTTCTCCCCAATTCCAACATTAGCTAATTAAACCTATAATACTACAAATTTACTAAAAAACACCCAAAAATATCAAACTTTTCTAAAAAATATTGTATAATAAAAGAGAAAAATGAGGTTTTCATAGTACTTTTGTACCGGTACTCACAAGGAGGCAGATGTGATGTTATCAGAAAAAGGTTTCTCTCTTATTGAAGTGCTTATTTCACTTACCATCCTTTCTGTTTCAGTGATCGGTATTTCGCAGTTTTTTAACCAAGCGAATCAAATCTCTACCGGAAACAATAACAAGCTGGTCGCAACGAACCTGGCAAGAATGACGCTTGAGCGTTTACAGAACGATTATGGTGCCTATGAGATGAAAGCCGTTCCTAAAACGTACGAAAAGAGCGCATGTACCTCATCGAGTTGTAGAGATGTCTATGAAACGCTCATCAACAACAATACATACGAAACCAAAATTACTGTTAAACCACAAAAGGGAAAAGAATCCTCTATCAACCTTTTTCCTGTAAAAGTAACCATTCAATATACGAGCAACCAAAAAGTACAAAGGACATCAGTAGAGGGGTATGTGAAAAATGTTAAGTAATATCCGAAATCAAAAAGGGCTAACCTTGGTTGAATCCCTCCTCTCCCTCATCCTTTTTTCTATTATCGGTACCGTTATTTATTTTGTTTTGCTTAGTGGCCTAAATACCGAAAAAAAAATTTATAACGAAACACTGATTCGTGACGAAGCCGACCTTGTCATGTCCCAAATCATAGATGCACTCTATACAGCACCGGTTTCCAAAGTAAAAGACGCTTCAACGGGTTCTCAAAGTCTTTTAGTCTATGAAATAGGCAAGAACACTACCAATACAGTTGGATTCGTCAATCACGTTCCCGTCATCAACGGGCAGTCCATCAGTACGAATGACTACAACTTTAAAGATTCCACTATCGTAAAAGTTGGAAAAAGCGTCAAGATTACGTTACATGTTAAAAGCAACAAAAATGAACGAGCCAAAACGCTAACACTACAAAGTCAGTTCGGACTATTGGAGGAGTAGGAATGAGAAAGCTTTTATCTGAAAAAGGAAACACACTCATTATCGTCCTATTGATGATCGTAATTTTCACGGTAGCTGGGCTTTCCTTGGTTTCCACTACCTTCAACGGTGTCAAAAAAACGGGTGCACGTGAAACACAGATTCAATCCGTCGAGCTTGCTGAAAAAGGCATCGATTACTTGTCCACGCTCCTTGAAACAAAAACACAGCCATTAGCTGGATTGCCTGCAAAAGACTTTAACGATTCCCTAAATATCATTATTAAAGATTACAAAGTAGATCATGCGAACGCCCCATTTTTAACAACTGCTACGCTCTCTGATGACGCTGACGGTACATTAAAAGTAAAGATCTATAACGTGAAAAAAGTAACATCCGACCCGGACGACTTAAGCCAGACGATGACACTACATAGCCAAGCAACGGTCAACGGCAAAACGAAAACGTTGATCTCAACCATCCACCTCGGGGCCAAACAAGTACCAGAAGCCTTAAACTATGCCATTGGTGCATATAACCCGTGTAAAGGAAAAGACGGCTGTACCGCACGTGAGGATGATGGCAACATGTTCCTGCATGGCGGCGTCGCCATTAAAGGAGACCTTTATGTAGAACGAAACTTAATTACAAAAGACAAAGGGATCGTAGGAACAGACAACGACTGGATTTCTTCTGATTTACCGAGTGTTGAAGGGGAAAACGGTAAGAAAGCGCACTTGATTCTTCCAGGCAGTCTTTATAAGATGACGTCGGATTTAAAATATAGCGACCATATTAAAGAAAAGGTTTTTGAGAACAAAAGTCCTTACCAAAGAGTAAACAAAGAGAATGTAAGAAATGCCTTCACCTCTTTTACAGAGATAAACAAAGAATATGTCCCGATTGTGGATACAAGGAACCCGGGATTTGCCCCGATTGATATTGAAGGACAGCGGAACAAATATTACTTTGCTGAACTCGGTAACTCTTTTCCTGTTACAAACGTGAAAGACGGAAATTTCAACAATAATCCACATAAAGATCACATTAGGGACCAGTATGCCTCTTCAAATGTACATGTAGATTCAAAAAACGATATAAAATTTAATGGAAGCTTTGTCTTCAATCGCTTCAGTTCTAGAACGTATGCTGAGAATAGAGATATCACCATTAAAAACGGTAAAGATGGCTGGAGTAAACTAACGTTTAAACAAGGTGCTTATTTTGGAGGGAACGTTGTAATCGGCGATAAGAGTACGAGCCATTACAACTATAACGACTATGAACAATTTGAAATTGACGGGCCCATTTTTGTAGATGGAGACCTAACCATCTGGGGCTCTCATATCAAATTCAACTCTACGGTTTATGTAACAGGCAAGACGACGATCCGCTACTCTCGATTGCAAGGTATCCAGAACAATAACATCGAAAAGTCACTTGTTCTGTTTGGCAAAGACTCTATTTTGATTGCGAACAACAACGTTTATGGAGATACAGCAAACATCATTAGAGGGTTCTTTTATTCAGAAGAACAAATGGAGATTTACGGTGTGGGATCAAATGTAGAAATTCAGGGTGGGGTTTTTGGGAGAAAGGTTGTCTTGAATGCAACAAAAGGGCAAGTAAAAAGAGGAAGCAGCCAACCTTACCTTTTTGATTCAGGACAAACACAGATGTCACCTTCTAGGTCACGTCTAAAGATTGTTTATAATCCAGAGTTAATTAAAAATCCGCCAGAAGGTTTGCCGACTGTTAGAGACTTATCTGTTTCACAGATAGATCGACAACTTCAATGATGCAGCCTTAATAGCCTTAATGATGCAACCTCCCCATTCGGGAGGTTTTATTATTTCACAAGCCACACATTAATGATGACATGCCAGGAAATGACGATAAAATAAACAAGTAAAGCAAGGTTTAACAGTATTTGCACTCTTCTCTTAAGAGGCACAAACCCAATGGCAATAATGAGATAGGTAAAAAAGAATTTTACGAGTAAGAAGATAACAGGATCATATTCATACAGACTGCGCATTAACGGATTAAGTTCTCTTCCACCCTTTTGGAGCAACTGATGAGTGAACAGAGCATCTGCCGCATTTAAAAGCCCTAGACTCAAACAGACCAATAGATGTTTTTGTATACGAAACACGCGATCCATCCCTACTCACTCCTCTCTCTAAAAGAAGTATACCCATAAGTAGAGAGAAAGTTTACTAGAAATGTGTTGCAAAAAGCGACAAAGAAAAAGACCTCTGAAGTGAGGTCTTTTATAATTTCATATCAAGTTTGCTGCCTAAGTGTGGTTGAACGGATTGTTCTAAAATCTTCGTTAAGTTGTATTTATCGCCATTTACAAAACGAAAAGATGCCAAAAGTGTAACTCGGGAGTTAGATGTTATCAATAAATAGCATAATTCATTTAGAAATAAACGCATTAAGTAGATTACTTATTAAGAGTACTGTATCTTTTGTAAAACATCACCAATTTATAACTTCATTTAGAATACTAGTCATCTTATAAGCACCCTTTTTATTCAAGTGATCCCAGTCCACAAAATCATCCATATTAAATTGTTCTGATTTAAACATATCGATCATTTGAAAATCATATTGGACAGAAAATTCATCAATAATGTTGTAAAACCTTTTTTTAGTATCATTACTAACATGATGATAATAATATGGAGTAGTTGGGAAGACAATTAATACAGGTTTTACCTGATATTTTTTAAGTAGCTCTAACATATCTTTAAATATTTTTTTGTTCTCTATAGTAGTTGCAGGATAGAAAAGTTTGTTATGAAATTCAGCTCTTTCTTTACCTAGTTTATATCTATCACTTTCCTTGATTTTACTAATATTAGTATTAAGATAAGTTCCCGATTCCCATAAATCCTCATTAAAATCTGGTGTTAAATCTACCCCTAAGACATCCTCAATATAACAATTAAATGCATCTTCTTTAAATAAGGTAGTAAACAAAGGGTTTATTTTGTTCAACACATTATCTATCCCTTTATAAATTGGATACTTCTCACCTATTTGCAAGTTATGTGAGTCATTAAATATTGGATAGTAGATACTTTCTATTCTATTTGATTCTTGTTTAGTTAAAGATAAATCCCAATCGAAAGAATAATAAGCAAGACCCATTAACCAATGTTCTACCTCAACACCAGACTCTAGTAATTCTTTCATAATCTTATAGTCATAAAATAAATCTTGGGAGGGGAATGCTAATTTAAGGGTGTTTTTTTTAGATTCTTTCTCAACAAAGCCACGTAAAGCATATGATAACCCTGATAATACACCTTGGAAGTGATTACGCTTTTTGATTTTTTTCATTCGAGTTGAAAGCATAGCATGATAATAATTTTCATTGTGATAATTATTATATTCATCAATATAAATTCTTACATATTGAAAAAAATCAAATATTTTGTCTTTGGGAACACCCATCATACTGAATTCTTCATTAATTTTTTTACTATTATTATTAATAATTAATATAAGATCAAAAGCCTTTTCTTTAATATAAAGTTTAGCTTTGTTACATCTATCACCTTTTATATGCGCTACAATTTTCACATTTCTGTTAAATAAATTTGAAATATAAGATGAAACATTTCTAGAATCGAAAATTAATATTTTTATAATTAATTTTGATTCAATCTCACGGTATAAATTTTCAAAAATTTCAATTAATTCTTTGTATCTAGTGGAAATTTCATTGTAAAAAAAGTTTGTATTCGGTTTTGAAATAATCTCTACAATTTCTAACATTTTATTGGCTGTTGTATCTAACATATTAATGTTTATGTTAATGAAATGTATTTTTTCAGAGATTAATATAATACAATCCACCAAAGTATTAAAAGTCTCTATATGAAAAATACCTTTATCTAAAATTCTCTTCATTTCATCAATTATATCTAAGACATTTACTCTGGCTTCAATAATGTTTTTGTCAGTCATATTAATCCTCATTGAATCTCTAAATTGTTAGATTAATTATTTATTCGAATTTTAAGAGACTAGAATTTGTCTTTCAAACTCTTCTATAACATTTTTAATAAATTTAGAATAGAAAGGACAAATTTGCACGGCCTCTTTATATAGTTTAATGACAGGAAGTGTATTATTTGAAAACTCAAATTGCCTAATTCGTGAAAATATCATAAACAATTTCAATTCTGAGTCATCTAATGTTTTATAAGTTAACCCTAGCAAATTCGGGTTGAAAATTAAATGAACATAGTTTTTCCCAGCATCTATATATCTATTAAAAAGATCATTATACTTACTCACATCAACTAATTTATTTACTTCTAGAAGAATTGCTGCCGTCATACAATAATAAACACGATTTCCTTGAAGATCATTTTCACGAAGCTTTTTTTCTTCTAGGTAATTAACAATTAATTTATTAGACTTTTGACTTGAATTTAAAAGAAACCTCGTGATTTCCTTTATTTCTAGACTTTCTGCTTTTTTCAATAAATTAAATAATTTATTCATATCTGTATCTGTAATATAATCAAATATTTCCCAATAGAAAGGGGTTTTTATTATTTTCTCTATGTTATTCTCTATCTCTTTAAGATATTGATTTTTTTCATTTTTATCCTTTGTGCGGAAACTGTTAAACAATCCATAGAATGTTTTACTTTTGCTAAGTAAATAGTATATATTCTGTCTTTCTAAAATACTCATTTTAAGAATCTCTTGTTCAACTTCTAATAAATAGTCATCGTTTTCATCATTTTGTACGGAATTTAACTGCTCTATTAATAGATTTACCTTATTAAAGGTCATAAAATACTTTATAAGTAAAGATTTTTTCATTATTTGATCTGTAATCATATCAATATAATTTATACAAATTTCTTGTTTATTATCTAATAATAATTTCGAAAATTTATATAGCAAGTCATTTTTGTGGTCAGGTGTTACTCGAAAAAGTTCTATACTTGGATTAGCAGAAATAGAACAATTTTTTATATTGTTAAAAAGAGAAAGATACTGATTTACTTCACTTTTTACTTTTGCTTCAATACCCATTTTCATTTTTGTAGTAGCAGCAACATAATAAAGATCTATAAAATCTTCTACGATAGAATATCCTTCCTCTGAAACTTCTATAGCCTCAGTATATTTGCCGAGACTTAAACAAGCATTAACATAAACCTGATAAATATAAGAATTCGTCTTCTTCAGTTCAGTAGAATCCAACAAAGAATAAGCGTATTTTATCTCTATATATGCATTTTTATAATCAAAATGCATATTATACGTTTGCGCTAGTTGAAATCTGTAATAAATATTATTTGGATCATTTTTCAATTCATTTACTAACAGTGATTTTGTTCTAAGAAACTTCCTTTCCATTAACTCACGATCCTGGCTGTTGTACCCGTAATGATTAATTATAATTTCTTGGTTGGTATAAATCGGATATTCAATGTATGGTTGATTATGAACTGTACCAGTATATTTAAATTTCTTTGAATTTCTAAAAAATCTCATTGTAGGTATTTGTGAATAGTTATTAGGGTTGTTTGTAGTTATATTTCTTAAGGTTACTTGTACTGAATTATAGTTATCTATGTCATTGGTTGTAATCATATTAATGATTGCTTCTTCTTCACAAATTTCCTCGTCGGCATCTAAAATAAAAAGCCATTCTCCCTTAGCGTATGAAATAGATTTATTTCGCATATCAGAAAAGGAATTATTCCATTTTTCAAAATAAACACTTTCAGTATATGATTTTGCAATTGAAATCGTGTTGTCATCAGAACCAGTATCTAATATAATAAGTTCTACGTTTGTAAGCTCAATGGTTTTCTGAATACTCTCTAAACATCTTTTCAAATTCTCTTCTTCGTTTTTCACCATCATGCAAATACTTAACTTAATTTTCTCCATGTTAGATAATACCTCTCCAATGTTGTAAAATTGGTGATAACTCATATGTTAAAATATCATTGACCAGGTATTCTTCTTTATTCTCTATGTTCTCCGCCAAACTATTTAAAATATAGTTTAGTTCACTATTATCTATTATCGTTTCTAATTTTGAGAAACCTTGGACTAGTGTATCTAAATCATCCAATAAATAGATAAGTCGTCCTTTTACTTCTTTATTCTCACCGTTTATAAACATAGAATTGATTTGTTCAATACGAATTATTAAATTGTCCAGCAATTCTTTTACAATTTTAATCAGTTCATCTGTCTCCATGCCCATGCTCCTTAATTACTAAATTACTTCTAATATACAAGAAAAAGCCGACGATAGCCGGCTGTTTTCTATTCTTCTTTAACTTATTAACGAAGAAGTTGTAAAACTCCTTGAGGCTGTTGGTTAGCTTGAGCCAACATAGCTTGAGCAGCCTGAGATAGTATTGAATTCTTAGTTTGGTTCATCATCTCTTTCGCCATATCAACATCACGAACACGAGATTCAGCTGCTGTTAAGTTTTCAGAAGAAGTACCTAAGTTATTGATTGTATGTTCTAAACGGTTTTGGTATGCACCCAACTTAGAACGTTCCGCTGACACTTTTTCAATAGATTTATTAATAACTTCGATTGCAATTGTAGCATTTTTGTTTGTAGAAACATCCAAAGCACGTTGAATCCCAGTATTATTTGTTCCGTTAGTTACAACTTGAGTTGATGCAGTGTAAGTAATAGTTTGTGCAGTACCATTAACCTTAATTGTTGTCGCAATCGCTGAAGCATTTGTTGATGCAACTGCTAGTGCACGTGAACGCATATCAGTAATATCTACTGTCATACCTTGTAATCCATTAGCACCAATTTGGAAGTTTAGAGCAGAAGTAGCTCCTGTTTTTGTACCGTCTAATAGTTTTTGTGTATTGAATTCTGTTGTATTACCAATTCGGTTAATTTCTGAAGTTAACTGGTTAAGTTCTTTTTGGATTTCTCCACGGTCAGTTCCAGTATTTGTATCGTTAGCTGATTGAACTGCGAGTTCACGCATACGTTGAAGAATATCATGTGTTTCGTTTAATGCACCTTCAGCTGTTTGAATTAAAGAAATTCCATCCTGTGCATTACGGGACGCTTGATCTAATCCACGGATTTGACCACGCATTTTTTCAGAGATTGCTAGACCTGCAGCATCATCACCAGCACGGTTAATTCTTAGACCTGATGATAGTTTTTCCATTGATTTAGATTGTCCTACAGCTGCGTTGTTAAGCTGACGGTACGTATTAAGAGCCGCGATATTGTGATTAATTCTCATTTCTATTTCCTCCTTGAATGTGTTCCGCCCACATCCTTGTGGTTGGATTCTTTATTGAAACATTCGTACTTTTACGGCCGTTAAAAGTACTACTTGTTCCTACATTCGTTATATCGGAGTAATTAGAAACATCTTTAATGGATTTTATGAGTTTTTCAACTTTTTTAATGTCTGGAAAGTGTTTAGAGAGGTGCTTGCTGCTTTACTGTTCTCTTGCTGGATAGATAGAAAGATTTCCTTTCGATGAATCTCTATTTGTTTAGGCGCAGAAATTCCTAACTTCACCTGATCACCATCTATGGATAACACAGTTAATTCAATGTCTTCACCAATTTTAATAGCTTCTTGTAACTTCCGGGTTAATACAAGCATTTCTTAACCCTCCTGTCCAATAATGCTAGCTTCTAATAGTTCATGTCTTGTTCGGTATTTATTATCAGTTAGTACTACTTGTTTTGCTAAGTTTTCCTTTACATTAATCACTACAGGTGCTTGAAGATTGCCTGTTGATTTTTCTAATGGTTCTTGAATCGTCAAGATGACCTGAACCAACACATCAGATTCTTCTTTTATCTTTAATTGTTTTTGTACCGATTCTATTAATTCAAAATCATAATCCTTAAAGAATAAAAAAGGATTTGTTGTAAAAAAAGCTAGTTCTTTAGTGGACACCGATTGCAGAGTTGAAAATGGAGTCCCCTCCATTGGCAGAAGAACAAATTGTTTTTCGTCTTCAAAACCCGGTAAACCTTGTTCAAAATTTAAAATATCTTTCTCGGATATCTCTAATATTTCTTCGAATTTCGTATGAAGTATCATCGCAATCATCCTTTACTTTTTAATTCTTATGTCGTCCAGTTGATTGTTAAAGAAGGCATTTGTTCCATACTAACGTTTACCTTACCAGGAGTGTACTGATGCTGAGGTCTATTAATCGTAACATCAATCTCTGGTTTGTGAGTCTGCCAATTCAATTGAATTTTACTTGGTTGATAATTGATTTTCACACTGTTTGCTCTTGGAATAAAGCCTATATTAAACTCATACATCGGACTTTCACTATTCATTTTTGCATGTTCCGCAATTGGGTTGCCGCCGTTTTCTACCCTCATCAAGTCATCGCCTTCTTGAGACATCCTAGCTAGACCAGATAGCCAGTCTTCGTAACCCCTTTGTGCAAATTCTTCAATTCTGCGTGAAATGTGTTTTAAATCCATATCAGCCCAAGCTTCTGTTTGATCGATGGTTAACTGACTTGGTGTTCGATTCACTTCTAGTTCCGCTTTTTGCTGTTGGATTTGCAAATCAGCGGGAGCTTGTTGGATTTCTTGAACCGGCTGCTGAGTGTGTAGCCCTATTCTAGCATTCGTTGACTCTAGTCTAAGTTGAGGAACATTCATTAGTAATCCCTCCAAAAGGTTTTATTGCAAGAAAAGAGCTATCACAAGGATAGCTCTTTTAGATTTATCGTAAAAAGTCCATAAGTGTCGGTTGCATGATGCGAGAACCTACCCCTAATGCTGCACGGTGTAAACTTTCTTGCATTTTCAAGTCTGTAATCACTCTCTCGATATCCGCATCTTCATTATCAGAAAGTATACGATTTGCTATGACTTCTTGCTCTCCAAGTCGAGCATCGATTAGTTCGACACGATTGTATCTTGCCCCTAGTTCAGAGCGTTCCGCAACTAATTTATTGATGTGTGAATCTAACTTATCTAAAAATCCATTAATCTCATTTCCAGAAGTACCTTCAAGGGCTTTCTTTAACTCATTAATATCCCCAAACAAACCGCTTTCCGGTGAGCCAGCTGTGTAAGTAAATACATTTTTAGGGTTTATATTAATTGCTACTTCAATGCCTTGAGACAGCTCCAGATTAACCTTATTCTCATTTACGGAAACAGAAGGTGTTTTGCTTAGATCAACTGGCTTTTTCGTTGTATCATTTCCATTAAAAATGTACTTTCCAGCAACCTGTGTGTTGGCGATGGAAACGAGATGTTCTTTTAATTGCTCAATCTCTTTTCCAATCATGCCTTTTTGTGACTCTTCATACGTTCCGTTGCTTGCCTGAACCGTCAGTTCACGAATTCGCTGCATCACACTTGTTGCTTTATCAAGAGCAGCATCTGAATTCTCCATCCAGTTATACGCTTCAGATAAGTTACGCTTATATTGCTCAACTTCTGTTAAGTTTGTTCGGTATGTCATGCCCTTCATTGCAACGACTGGATCATCCGATGGACGACTGATCTTCTTACCTGTTGTTAGCTGTTCTTGTGTTTTGGCCATACTTTCGTAGCTTTTACTTATATGGCGAAGCATGTTATTAGATAACATCGATTGCGTTACGCGCATTTAGTTGCACCTACCTTCCGCCGACACCCAAGCCGTTAATAATTTTATCGAGTATCTCGTCAATAACTGTAATGTTTCGTGCAGACGCGTTATATGCATGTTGAAACTGAATCATGTTCGTCATTTCTTCATCTAGAGAGACACCACTTACAGACAAACGGCGTTGTTGAACGGAATCCGTTAACACAGAAGAATTGCTTGTTAGACGCTCGGCTTGCTCCGCATCAACTGCCATTTTCCCTATGGCACCTTCATAATAGCTTTGGAGTGAAGCAGTACTTCCTGGAAAATCAAGATTCTTATTCTTCACATCAGCTAGCAAAAGGGCATTGCTTCCATCTCCGCTAAAAGGATTTGTGGCAGCCGCAATGTGGTTCAATTCATCCATATCTTTGCTAAGTACAAGTGATTTCGCAGCTCCTGTTACATTATCTTTATCAAGTGGTGTTACAGTATTAAAATCAAAGAAATCATAAGCATATGGTTGAGTCATAGGAGTTTTTTCATGATCTTGAATGCTATTTAAACTCCATCCGCTAGAATGAACTTCATTAAACTTGGTAGCGAAATGATAAGCCATTTGATCGAGTTTTGATAGCATATCAGGATAGACTCCTTTTACAACACCATTATCGTTGTATCCGTACGACTCTATCATTCCTTTTAATTTTCCATTAGTAAAATCTACAATATTAATACTTGTTGGTGTTCCTTCTACCGTTATGGTGTCTGCTAGTTTGTTACCAGCATCATCATAATTAATCGTTAAATGGTTTACTTTTGCTGTTTTTGAATCTACTAACGTATATTCTTTTCCGTTCTGGTCTTTCATTTTTATATCGTATAATCCAGCTGCTTGAGGATCTGATTTTCCGCCACTTGGTTTTGTAGTCACCTCTATGTTTACAAGAGTGGATAACTCATCAACCAATTTATCTCTCTCATCGTAAAGGGTATTTGGCAAATATCCATGTGGCTCTACTTCACTAATTTGTTTGTTAATACTATTAATATCATCTAAAAGTGCATTAATTTCTTTGGTGGCAATGTCAGTCTGTGCTTTTATATCACCTTGTATGGCAGTTAGTGAGTTTGATAGATAATTAAAAGTTTCTGCTACTGCTAACCCCCGCTGGCGCACCACGGAACGTGCTCCCGAATCTTCAGGACTTGCAGATAAGTCATGAAGTGATTGCCAAAAGCGGTCAAGGGTCTTTGCTAGACCGTTGTCAGATGGTTCATTCATGATATCTTCCATCTTCTCTAACGCTTCACTTCTCGCACTCCAATAGCCCAGCTTGTTATTCTCTCCTCGAAATTGAGTATCTAAAAATCCTTCGCGAACACGCTGTATCGATCCCGCCGCTACACCCGTACCCATCTGTCCTGGAATTTGTGGACGGTTCATACTCGCAGCTGGATAGGCTTCAGTTTGAACAAAGTTCACTCTTTGACGGCTATACCCAGGAGTATTCGCATTTGCTATATTGTGACCTGTCGTTTGAAGAGCGGTTTGCTGTGTAAACATTCCTCGACGGGCTGTTTCTAATCCATGAAAGGTTGAGCGCATTGTAATTCCTCCGTAGGTTTAAGCTTTTGAATCAAAAAGTGATGCTGCGTTATTGTGATAAGGATTTTTTTTCGTCTGGTTATACGTCACAGGTTCACTTTGTGGCTGCATCATACTAAGTGATATATTCACGTACTGAAGTGATTGTTCAAGCAACCCTTGATTAAGCTGATTTCTATTCTTTAAAGCATTATAGATATCGATTAATCGGTTTTGCAGATTCAACAATCGTTCTTTTTCCGGTTCTTCTACTTGTTCTAAAACATCACCTAACGTGACATTTGCGAACTTAACAAGTCTTTCCTTTTCAATCTGTTGTAGTTTCTTCACTTGAAGATCTTCTTCTTTTAACAAAACATCTAGTGACTTCATATCTCCTGATTTAAGTACTTCTGTTTTGCGTTCTCCGAGAGTTAGAAGATCTATGTGAGATTGAAGTAAACGTTCAAGAAGTGATGTCATCTGTGCCGTTTCCATGAGATCCTCCTTATACTTGCTTGTAATAATGAATAATGGAAGCTGCTGTTTTAAAAACGTTGATTTGATATGTTCCGCTATCCACTTGTTGTTTGATTTCATTCACTTTATTCATCCGGTCTTGTTCAAATTTCGAGGAAGATAAGAGTTTCTTTGCTTCATCAGAAATTTGAATATCATCTTTTTTGTATGCAGCCTTAACATGATTATCCTTCATATGGGGCACCTGTTTTGTGTATGGGTTATTTTGAATAGAGTTGAAATGATTGATTCGCATTTTTAGTCACCTCATTTAGAGACTTTAATCTTATTTAATGTATCGGCTAAATTATAAAATTCTTTAAGTGATGAAAAGAAATTAGGTTAATTGTCATCAGTATGGTAAGAAGGTAATGCTTCTTCTTGTTTTCTTCTAATTAAGTCTTCAATCGAGAGCTCTGATTTGATACGAGCTTTACACTCTTCGCATAAACGGCCATCGTTGATTGGCGCATGGCATCCATCACATGGATACGTAAAGTTTGGATATCCTTTCACACGAATTCTTCCTTGGTGTATGAAATAGATGATTTTACTTTCTGAGACCTTGGTTGCTTCACTTACTTCGACGATTGTCGCTTTGCGATTTTCGCTTTTTCTAATATATCGGTATACATAATCATAATCCTGTTCTTCTTCTCGAAAGCACACATCACATTGTTCACGTATGTACTTCACAAAAAGTTTGCCGCACTGCGGACAGTTCATCAAATTGTCCATATCGCTTCCCGCTCCTTAACACTTCTATCTTCTGTATATATCGGATTTGAGTGAGCGAGTTTTAACAGGTCATTCGTTTTATTTATCGTGCTAGGGTTATAGATGAAACTTCTTTAACTCCAGCTTCAATAAGGACTTTCGCCGCATAACGTAATGTGCTTCCTGTTGTGTATACATCATCAACTAGAATGACTTTCTGATCTTTCACTTTTAAAGAACCTATTACTTCAAACGGATTCTCTTTTTGAGATAAACGTTCTTCACGTGTTTTCTTACTCTGTTTCTCTTCATGTGTTTTTCTCTTTAATAAGTGTTCTACTGGCTTTTTAATTCCTTTTGCTATTAGCTCAGCTTGGTTAAATCCTCTTTCATAATGCCTCTCATCACTCAATGGAATGGGAACAAGGATTGCATCACGGGAAATCATTTTAAATGTAGAACTCAGCACCGGATAAAATGCTTTAACAATTTCAACATCTCCACGATATTTCAGCTTAGCTATTAGTTCTTTCATATAGTCGTTATAGACATAAAGTGACCGATTTTGCTGTAGAACTCCGGTCCTTGTTTCATCTTCTTTCCACCGAATACAGTCAAAGCAACAATCACCCTGTCGATATTGCTCGGGAAATATTGAAAAGTCACGACTACATATTCTACAAATCTCACCCTTTATCCTCACTAACTTTCCTTCACAGTCATGGCACAATAATAGTGATTGCTTTAAGCCAATCAGCGCTTCCCATGACCAAGCTTCAGTATAAGATTCATGGCAATATAGGCAATAACTCAAAGTCCAGCCTCCTTGTTCATGTTCTTAGTATGATTGATCGCTTGTATCATGCTGAGCGATTTACCGTAATGAAAGAGAAGGACCTCACCATTATGATCATCCTTACTTCTTCCCGCCCGTCCTGCAATTTGAACGAGAGCACTTTCTGTGAATACGTCGTGATCCGCGCCAAACACTGCTACATCTAAAAAAGGAACGGTCACTCCGCGTTCTAAGATGGTTGTAGTCACTAATAATTGAATGTCTTCATTCCTAAACTGAGTCACTTTTTCTTTCCGCATTGGATCTTCTGCATGAACACTTTCAACGGGTACATCGACGATCTTTTTTATTAGTTCTGTCAGCTTTTCTAAAACGGATACTGAAGATACAAATATCATCGCTCGCCGTCCACTTTTTGCTTGAGCTTTCAACCAATTAAGAAAAGGAGCAGGGAGCTTTCCTCTTTCTAACCTCTTCTTCCACTCACCGCCCCAAACCATACCTGGAACAGGTAATGGAAATCCATGAAACCGGTTTGGGATTTTCACGCATGGTAATGTTCTTTTTCTTGTCGCTTTTTTCATTGCTTTAGAAGGAGTCGCAGATAAATAGAGAAGAAAGTGTTTTGGTGTAACGGCACGAGATACTGCATGCTGAAGGGTTTTATCGTAGGAATACGGAAAAGCATCAACTTCATCGATGATCATGATGTTAAACGCTTGTTTAAATCGGTACAGCTGATGTGTGGTTGAGATGACGAGCTGTGCTGGTGTTTCACGTTCTTCTGTGCCGCCATAATAACCCGCGACTATCGTGTTTGGAAAAACCGCTTTTAAACGAGGGGCTAACTCTAGTACAACATCCGTTCGTGGCGTTGCTATACAAACACGAAGTCCCAAGTTCAATGCTTTTTCAATGCCCTTGAACAGTACTTCAGTCTTTCCCGCCCCACAAACAGCCCAAATTAAAAGTTCACCTTCACTTCCGATTCGCTTCACAAATTCTTTAGATGCTAATTGCTGTCCACTCGACAACTCACCATTCCAGTGCAGATTATTTTCATGGGACCACTTCACTTTAGGTCCATTCCACGACACTAACGGAGTACACTGACTCACTCTCCCCATCATGATGCAGTTCCTACAGTACGCACAATTATCACTCTTACAGCGAAAACAAGAAAACGCCGCAAACAAACGACTCTTCTCATTTCTGCATCGACTACATAAATAACCGTTAGAAGTTTTACTGATCCCAGGTGAATATTTCACATAACCATTTTCATAATGCTGTTGAATTTGCTCAATTGTAAAGAGAAGCTCATCAAATAAAAGAGACTTACCATAGAGGGTTTGTTGAAGTTTCTCATCATACTGAAAAGTTGGATTTAAAGGAGGTTGTTCTACAGTTGGAAGTTCACTAAAAGGGACAGCTTTCACAGGGGAAACAAGCATTTCAGGGGCAATGGTTAAACGGTTGTTTAAAAAAAGGGAGACAAACCTCATCGTGTTGTCTCCCCCTGTGTTAGAGATTTCATTTACATCTCTCCAATGATTATTCTTTTATCCACGTAATGCCGAGTGAACCTTCACCTAAGTGAGTGCCGATTACAGGGCCAAAATAGCTAATCCATACGTCTGCGTTCGCAAACTTTTCCCGTAGCTCATCTGCGATTTCTACTGCTTCATCTTCTCGCTTAGCATGAATTACACTAATTTTCACTTTGTCATCCGGCTTTACGTTTTCATCCATGATATCGAAAATACGTTTTAACGCTTTTTTCTTCGTACGTACTTTTTCAAACGGAACGATCTTTTTGTCTTCAAAGTGTAAAATCGGTTTGATTTGTAGCAGATTCCCTACAAAAAGTTGAGCTGTGTTCAAACGACCACCACGATGCAGATGGTTCAAATCATCAACCATAAAGTAAGCTGGGATTCCGTTGTTCTTCATCTGCAACAGGTGATTCATAATGTCATAACCGTTCGAACCTTCATTGGCTAGCTCAGCAGCTTTCAACACATAAAACGCTTGAGGTGAACAGCTGATCTCAGAATCAAACACATGAAGCTTGATTCCTTCGACCATCTCGCCTGCTGCCACTGCACTTTGATAGGTTCCACTGATTCCGCTCGATAATGTAATCATTACGGCTTCATCATAGTTTTGAGAAAGCTCTTCTAATAATTCTACAAGCTCACCAATTGCAGGCTGCGACGTTTTAGGAAGGGCTCCTTCTTTACCAACCATGTCGTAAAAATCGTCTGCTTTTATTTCAGCTTCTTCTTTGTATGTTTCTTTATCAAAAACCACGTTGAGCGAAATCATTACAATATTTTTTTCGTTGCGGATATGTTCGGGTATGTAGGAAGTACTGTCTGTAATGACGGCTACCTTGCTCATAATTTTAGTCCTCTCTTATGCCAAAAATCTTGTTTTTTTCTCCTCTAACAGTGTACACCATCAGAAAAAGTAATTCACTAAATTCAAATTTACTTACACTAAGTATTCTCTTTTTTCTTCAACTATCCTTTATGTGCTTTTCACCAGTTTTTCGGCATAACGAGAAAGCACCGTACAATACGGAGTGATTTTGCATAGAGGAAATTCTTAATTTCGGTTTGTAAGGGACATGTTTTTCGAGATTCCCATCTATTTTCTGAAGATATGGAGATAGTGCTCTTCCCACTCCACCACCCAGTAGAATTACTTCAGGATTTAAAATAACTGTCATGTTAATTAGTGCAGAAGTAAGTTGATCAACAGCTTCATCCACTACCTTTTTCGCCATGTCATCCCCTTTATCCACTAAAGAAAATAACTCCTGGGCTGAAACGTGGTTCCCTGTTTTCTTCTTATATTCGTAAGCCATCCCGAATCCCCCAGCTTTTGAACTAAGAAAGCCATACCCTGGACGAGCTGGGTTCAACCCGTCATGAAGAACTGATTGATCCGTTATCATGTACCCTACTTCTCCCGCTGAAAATTGTTGACCTTCATATAATTCACCATTTAAGAGAAGACCAACACCAATACTCGTCCCGATCATCATATAAATAGCATGCTGTACATTTTGCAGACCGCCTGCTTCAACTTCACCTAACAAGCCGGTGTTCACGTCATTACCTATATAAACGGGTATACCTAATAAGCTCTGAAGCTTCTTTCTTAAAGGATAGTGATTCCACTTTAAGCTCGGAGCTTTCATCACAACACCATTTTTCACATCAACAATTCCTGGCACTCCAAGTCCTAATCCGTAGACTTCTTCTAACAATATCCTCTTCTCATCCATTTTTCTTCTCAATTCTTCTGCTATAGCTTCTGCTACATCACCTTGCAGTACTTCCATTGTATTTAACGTACTTGTCGAAAGAAGGTTTCCGCTCCAGTCAAACAGTCCACACTCTATAGATGTGCCTCCTACATCAATTGCTAATACGTATTTTTTTACCAAGTAAAATCACCTCCAAATCGTTTTCTACACCGGTGTTCATTATTAAGCACGCGAATTATTAATCTTTTGAAAAGTTTTTTTCGAACGAAGAAGGAATTTGTCGGATATGGAAGAAATTAGAATGTGAGACATGTTTTAAAGGAGGGCTAGGACCATTGGATCATAATCTATATATCGTTATACTCTCTCTATTCGTTTGCTTTCTGTTTGCTTTAATCTCACTCGATTGGGCGATACGGCGTACAGAAGAGCAAAAATCGCAGCAACTATTCTTACTGATAGGTTCTGTTACAATGGGCATCGCAGTATGGGCAACTCATTATATGGGGATGTTATCCATCCAAAGTCCTGTTCGTGTAGACTATAAATTTATAATCGTTACCGCAGCACTTGTTGCAGGTATTTTCTTCTCATATGTATCGTTCTTACATTTTACCTCTCAAAGACATCAGAATAAACTTTTCGTACCTGTTAGTTTATTTAGCATCGGTTTAGTGTCCGTTCATGTGATCGGATTGTTGTCCATGCACATGCATATGCCGATGGAACCTAATCTCTTATATATCATTCTTTCCATTTCTTCCGCTTTTCTTTTTTCCTTACTTGGTTTTTACCTACTCACTTTAAGAGATTTTTCAGCAAGAAAAGTTTCTGCTAGCCTTTCATTCACACTAGGTGTTAGTTTTATGCACTATATCGGTGAGATGGGCTTAATCGCTGGAACCCCTACTTTCGGTTGGCATAGCAGTTTTCCGATCAATAACATCAACATGACGGCTACTTTACTTGTATTTGGCGCGACAACCGTCGTATTAATTCTATACATTCTAGAACAACGAAACCAAAAAAGACTCGTAGAGCATCAATTTCAACTGCTTGAATCAGAGCACCGTTATAATTCACTTTTTGAATTAAATCCTGAAGGTGTTTTTGTGATCGGCCCAGATCTAAATTTTATTAAAGTGAATTCTTCTCTAGTCGATATTTCAGGCTATTCTTTAGAAGAACTTCATGCTATGCCATATACGAACCTTTTAAAAGAAAATGAAATCTCTAATTCCTTGGATTACTTAAATAGAGTGATTGAAGGCGAAACTATCAAACATCCACTAACCATCATTCATAAAGAAGGGCACGAAATAGAGCTCGATATTACGAGCATCCCTTATTCAATAAGAAGTGATATGACCGCCGTGATCGGAATCGCAAAAGATATGACTGCAATTAACGAAGCACAGAATTTCAAACAAAGAGCAAATACACTCGCCTATGTCGGAGAACTAGCTGCTGGTCTTGCTCATGAGATCCGTAACCCTCTAACTTCTATAAAAGGGTTCGCGCAATTGTTTCAATCACAAAACACGACAGAAGAAACTCATCATTTTTTAGGCATCATGTTACGAGAAACAGATCGAATAAACTTTATCATCAGCCAGCTAATGATACTAGCTCGCCCGCATATGATCCTAAAAAGTGATCACGATTTAACCGAGGTCATCAAACGTTCACTTAGATTTATCGAAGAAGAAACACAATTTGAAACCATTTCGCTTCACCTTGACCTACCAGAGCAACCTGTGACTATAAAATGCGAAGAAAATTTAATGGCGCAACTCATATTAAATATCGTAAAAAATGCGTTAGAAGCGACACCTTCTTGGGGGAACATCTCGCTTCAACTTAAACAAACGAAAGAAAACATCACCATCGCCATTCAAGATGATGGACCTGGCATCCCCGAGCACCTCCTATCAAAGCTCGGACAGCCGTTCTATACAACAAAAGAAGGCAATCCTGGACTCGGCCTCTTAATCTGCTACCAAATCGTCCAGAACCACGGTGGCAAGATGAGAATCGAATCAAAAGAAGGCCACGGAACAAAAGTCTCACTAGAATTCCCAATAAGCGTTCCGTCAGAAGAAAAGATCTTCGAAATGAGCTTGAGTTGATTTGGTTTTTCTTTAACTCGAAGTAAATGAACGAGAAGGATTTTATTTTAATTCCTCTCTGAAAGTTGATTGAAGCGCAAGGTGCGAGACTCCTGCGGGACAGGTGGGCAGGTGAGACACTTATACGTGAAACGTACGAATGTGGCTCACCGCGTGCCCCGCGGAAAGCGAGCAACCTGGAGCGGAAATCAACCACATTTGGCATCCTTGAAAACCCTATTACCACCCACAATGATTCAAATATATATCCCCGCACCAACCCACACGCATCAAAAAGACAAAACAAAAAGACCTTCACAATCGAAGGTCTTTTCTCCTAAATAAATCAACGCACCTTTACCCAACCATTCTTGATCGCCTCAACAACAGCCTGCGTACGGTCATTCACATTCATCTTCTGAAGAATATTACTCACATGGTTCTTAACCGTCTTCTCACTAATATAAAGCTCTTCCCCAATCGTACGGTTGCTGCGTCCATCCGCCAACAACTGAAGAACCTCACACTCACGACGCGTTAAAATATGAAGTGGCTTACGGTACTCTACCTCAACAAAACCAGCTTTGTTTTGCTGTTTATTATTCGTAGTCGATAAACGACGGAACTCGTTCAGAAGATTATACGTAATCTTCGGATGAAGATAAGCTCCACCGTCCGCTACCACGCGAACCGCTTCAATTAACGAATCAGCATCCATCTCTTTTAGAAGGTAACCAGATGCACCTGTTTGAACCGCATGTGACACATACGTCTCATCATCGTGGATTGAAAGAATAATAACTTTAGTATCTGGAGACTTCTCCACCAAACGACGTGTTGCTTCAACACCATTGATGTTTGGCATGTTAATATCCATCAACACCACATCTGGGTTATGGTCGCGGACGATATTTTCCGCTTCAGAGCCATCGTCACCTTCAGCAACAACAGAAAATTGGTCTTCCATATCTAGAATACGTTTTACTCCTTCGCGGAACAAACGGTGGTCATCGATAATCGCTATTTTTGTTTTCTCAGGTGCTGAGGCGTTATTTTCGTACACATTAACATTATTCATGTGTGAACCCTCCTAGTCTTGAATGGGAATTTGAATGTAGACACTTGTACCGTATTTTATGCGGGATTTCACTTTTAAAGTTCCTTCGAGCAGTTCGACCCGCTCTCTCATCCCCATCATACCAAAGGAATTTGATTTTGCTGGCTGTGCCATATCGAATCCTTTGCCATCATCTCGGATATATAACGAAATAAATTTTTGAGTAAACTCAAGTTTAACTTCAATAAGATTTGCTTCAGAGTGCTTAACGGCATTGCTAACCGACTCTTGAATCAGACGGAATATCGCAATCTCCATCTTATTCGGAAACCGTCGGGATTGACCAAGCGCATGTAGTTCAACCTCTATACCTGTACTTTCTTTAACATTTCGTAAATACTTGTTTAAAGTCGGAACGATACCAAGATCATCGAGAGCCATCGGGCGCAGATCATAAATGATTCTACGTACCTCTTTTAAGGAGTTTCGAACCATAACCCGTAAATCTTTTATTTCAACACGGGCAGCCTCAGTTCCTTTTTCTACAAAGATTTTCTCTAATAATTCTGAGCGAATAAGCACATTTGCCATCAATTGAGCTGGCCCGTCATGAATTTCACGCGAAACTCGTTTACGCTCTTCTTCTTGGGCTTCTATGATTTGAAGTCCAAACTCTTGCTTTTGCTGAGCGTTTTGAACGAGTTCATTAATTTTTCTTAAATCACCGTTTAGATAATTTAGTACAACTGAAATCTGACCTGCCAGAGACTCCGCTTTTTGAACGGTTTCGTTCAATGCACCGATTCTCCGCTCTAGCTCATCTCTTTTTTCTCGAAGCTGCTTCTCCGTTTGCCGGATGATGGACAGTTCAATCTGATACTTATTGGCATTCTCATACGCATCTCGAATATCAGATTCGCTATACTTTTGAAAATGCTTGCTCACTTCTGCGAGTCGAGTTCGTGCTAGCTTTGCGTATTCCTCAGTACGATCAGATTTATGAATGACTTCAATGACCTGTTGCTTCACTAACTCAAGCTCACGGCGCAGCTGCTGAAACTCTTGGCGAGAATGCTCACTAATCTCAAAGATTTGCGATTGACTTTCCGTAACCGTTTCGATGGTCTGATTTAGTATTCCGTCCAACATATGTGGATCTATCGTTAACTTAGCTGCAGTCATGTAAATTTCCCCCAATTAAAACGATAAAGAAGTGTACCCGGAAGTTCTAGAACCATCTTGCCTAATTTATATATAGGACTTACTACCCACTTAGACGAATAAAACCGCGAAGACATTAATCCTTCTAATATACTACATTCGCCAGGATGTGGAATTTTATGACTTTTCTTGCTAAAATTTTTTAAGAATTTGAATGGTTTTTATAATCACCTTATAATGAAGGATAACACGATACACTTGAAACATGAAGATTATTCGACAAATTTGACATCAAATTCTTAATATTCACTACTTAAAGGAGTCTTCACATATATGCTTGCTAATTATCTAACCGTAAAAAACGAAGGACAGCATGAGATCGTGATTGAAAAATCACGTTTTATCGCTCATATTGCACGGGCTACGACTGAAGAAGAAGCGCAAGGATTTATTCAAAAAATTAAAAAAGAACATAGCAGCGCTACACATAACTGTTCCGCCTACTTGATCGGAGAAACAGACAATATTCAAAAAGCAAACGATGACGGAGAACCGAGTGGTACAGCGGGTATTCCGATGTTAGAAGTGCTAAAAAAACGGGAATTGAAAGATACAGTTGCTGTTGTCACACGTTACTTCGGTGGGATTAAATTAGGTGCTGGAGGACTCATCCGGGCATACGGCAAGTCTGTTTCAGAAGGCCTCAATTATATTGGCGTTGTAGAACGTCAGCTTCAACAGATCGTTCACATCACCGTTGATTACACCCTTCTCGGAAAAATGGAGAACGAACTACGCAATTCTATTTACCCCATTAAAGAGATGAACTACATGGAAAAAGTAGAGATTCAGATGTATGTACCGATAAAAGAAAAAGAAACGTTTAAAGAATGGATCATCGACCTTTCGAACGCTCAAAGTGAGGTTATTTTTGGTGAGCAGGAGTATTTGGAAAAAGATGTGAAATCCTAATATATACCCAACAATTATCTTGAAGAGCCGAACATACTATTAGTCACAAAATCGTGATTTGTTATGAGTATTAATATTGTGTAAAATGAAGAAGATTCAATGTATGTGTCAAATTAAAGGAGATAATATTGATGGATAATAAAAATTCTTCTCAGCGTATGAGAAGGCGCCGAAGAAAGAAAAAGCCTTTTCGGAAATTTTTGAAGCTCGTTCTTATATTAACGATTTTTCTAGGCATCGGAGCAATTGGTTACGGTGGTTTCTTAGCATATAAAGTTAAAACAGCTGCAGATGATAGTTATTCAGAACTTGAACGAGAAAAATCCGATTTACGCAAAACAAAAGTAGAACTAGGTGAAGACCCTGTAAATATATTAATGATGGGTGTCGAGAGCTATAAAGGTTCTCCTGGTCATTCAGATGCGCTAATCTTGTTGTCTGTTAATCCAAAAACGAAAGAAACGGTTATGCTCAGTATCCCTCGAGATACAAGAACATACTTGCCGGTAATTGGACGAAAAGATAAAATTGGACATTCCTATGCATATGGAAAAAAGGGGCAAAAAGAAGAAGCTACTATTGAAGCAGTCGAAGAGTTGTTAGATGTGCCAATTGATTATTATGTTCGTACAAACTTTACTGGTTTTCAAGAAATCGTTGACGAAGTTGGAGGAATTACGGTAGATGTTCCTTTTAAATTCAGTCAAGTATCCATTGAAAGTAAAACTATCTATTATCAAAAAGGCCCTATGAAAATGAATGGGATTGAAGCATTAACGTACGCTCAAATGAGAAAACAAGATAAACGTGGTGATTTTGGAAGACAAGAAAGACAGCAACAGGTTATTCAAGCCATTGCAGATGAAGCATTATCCATTAAATCATTTGCAAAGGCGGGTAACATCGTCGAAACACTAGGTGATAACGTGCAAACAAATATAACTTTAAAAGAGATGTTTGCGTTTAGAAATTTCTACAAAGAATTAACGCAAGGTAACATTGAGCGTTTGAACCTTAAGGGTGAAGATCAATATATCGACAACATATACTATTATGTCCCTTATGATGACTCCATTGAAGAAATTTCAACTGAATTAAAAAGAGTACTTGAAATTGGAGAAACATCTTCAGGAGAAAACAACTACTAGGAAAAAGATTTAAAATTAAAAATACTGAGGATTTATAAACAGAGTCGGCTTACGGCTCTGTTTTTTTTTCTTTGTTCTTTATTGTACGGATTAAGCTCATAAATGGGTTGAAATTTTCGTTAACCAAACCAACGAGTTCTGCTAATAATACTAAGAGAATTATCATTATTAGTAGAATAATGATTGTCCCCCATAATGGTGTATAAGCTGAAGTAATAGCAATTATACTAAAAATAACACCCATACCATAAATAAATAAAACCGCATTTTTATGACTTAAACCTTTACTCATTAGTCTATGATGCAAATGATTTTTATCTGGAGACATGATTCCAGTTTGGTTTATCGTTCTGCGTATTATCGCAAATAATGTATCAAATAAAGGAACACCCAGCAATAGTAACGGCACAAACATGCTAAATAAAGTTACGCTTTTATAAAGTCCTAACAATGAAATAACAGAAATGGAGTAGCCAATAAAAAGGGCTCCCATGTCACCTAAAAAAATTTTAGCTGGGTAAAAGTTGTAAATGAGGAAACCCAATAAACTGGCCAATAATATAACACAGAATGTAAGAATTAATGCTTTCCCATGAATAAAAGCCAATGATCCAATCGTTATTAAAATAATGGATGATACTCCTGTAGCTAATCCGTCTAATCCGTCGATAAGGTTAATTGAATTGGTAATACCAACAATCCACAATAGCGTTAATGGGTATGATAATAATCCAATTTGATAAGTACCTAATAACGGAAAATGAATTACTTCTATTAGTAAACCGCTTGAAATAACAATTAAAGCTGCTACTATTTGAAAGATTAATTTGACTTTAGCACTTAATGTTATTAGGTCATCAATAATACCTAACAAAAGAATAACAACACCGCCTATTGAAATAGCGGTAATGGGTATGAAGTAGACACCACTTATAAAATAACCTATTACGACGCCTATAAAAATGGCTAACCCACCGATTCTTGGCATTGGTTTTATATGAACTTTTCTTTTGTTCGGTTGATCAACTGCACCGATTTTTAATGCAAACTTAATGACGAAGGGAGTAACAATTACGACACTGATAAAAGAACCTATAAAAGCCAACAAATTTATTTTATCCATAGTTATCTCTCCAATTATTTATCACTCTTATGTTTTCCAGAAATACGAATAATAAATATTAGAATATTTACCAATAATAATAATAATAAAAAAGACAGTTATTCCTTAGAGGGAACAACTGCCTTACAATCTAATTTAGTTTTTATTGACTGAATTTGAACTTTTATTAATAAATTTCGGGTCGCCTGTAACTTTTCCGTAAACAAATAGCAGTGGACGATACTTATAATGCACCAAACCGATCAATTCAGCAATTAACTCAAGAAGTAAAAGGAGACCAAAAGTTATTAATATTGCTCCCCACAAAGTAGTAGTAGAGAAAACAGCTGCAGATACACTAAACAATATACTTAGTAAGTAAATGGTTATTACCGTTTTCCGATGAGTTAAACCTATTGATAATAATCGATGATGTAAATGCCCTTTATCCGGTGCCGATATAGGTTTCTTATTTACTAGCCTACGGATTATCGCAAACGTTGTGTCAAAAACAGGAACACCTAAAATAATTAGTGGAACAACAAAACTGAACAAAGTAACACTTTTATAGACACCAAGTAAAGAAATAATGGCTATAGAGTATCCTAAGAACAAGGATCCTGTGTCCCCCATAAAGATTTTCGCTGGGTGAAAATTATAAAATAAGAATCCTACAGTAGAACCTAATACAACTAGAGATAATGTAAGAATCATAACATTTCCGTTGATTCCAGCCATAATTGCAATTGTTGCAATGACTATCGATGATACTCCAGCAGCTAAACCATCTAATCCATCAATTAAATTTATTGCATTCGTAATGGCAATAATCCATAGAACAGTTAAAGGAAACGCTATTGGAAATGTTAAATCAAACTCTCCGATAAATGGGATGTTAAGCAAATCAATTAGAAGACCTGTTTTAGCGACAATTAATGCAGCAGTAATTTGCCCTAGAAGCTTGTACTTAGCTTTTAATTGATACTTATCATCTAAAATCCCAGTAATAATAATGATTAACGCACCTATTGTAATACCAGTTAATGGCGCATTCTGTAAGTCACTGAAATAATAACCTGTTACTACTCCGATAAAAATTGCAAGACCACCAAGTCTTGGCATGATCTTTTGATGAACTTTTCGTTTATTCGGGCTATCAACAGCGCCAATTTTAAAAGCAAACTTTATGACAAAAGGTGTCACAATTAAAACTGTAACGAATGGAATAAGAAAAGTTAGAACTAATTGAAGATTCATTTTATCCCCTCTTTGTTTATCACTCTTCTGAATATTTAAATTCTCTCTCTTTTACCCAGAAAAACACATACTCTAAACTTATATTTATGCTCTCTGAGACATTATAAGGTTAACCTCGAAAATGTTCAATGATAATTATTAATCTTAACACAATATTAATATGTCTAAAATTCTTTTCCTATATTGTAAAAAAATGTAGAAATTTATCTCATTTTGTTAATTTTCTGCTATAATTTATATTTAATGGAATCTCTGTAAATATAACCTTTTATATGACATAGATTCCTAATTTTCAAGCAATGGGGAAGGGGAATGTAAGTTGAGTTTGAAAAAAGTTGCAAGCAGTATTTTAGGTTTGTCCGTCATATGTTCAACATTATTGCCTTTAAATAATGTTCATGCAGGTGGCATTTCAGTTAAACTACAAAATTATATCGGAAATCCTACGAGTCTTAACGTATCAATTGAAGGGTCTTATCGTGTAAATCAATATAATGATAATACTCGAATCAGTGGCATTGACCGTTTTGAGGTAGCTAGCAATGTATCTAAGAAAGGATGGGCAAGTGGCGCTGACACGGTGTTGATTGCTAATTATGATGCTTTTGCAGACGCATTATCAGCAGCACCTTTAGCTTATAAATTGAATGCACCTATTTTACTAAGTCGAAAAGACAAATTAACATCTTTTACAAAGCAAGAAATAACAAGATTAAAACCTAAAAATATCATTATTATTGGTGGTAGCGGAAGTATTGCTTCTCAAGTAGAAAACGAGATTACTAGTATGAAGTTGGATATTAGTTTAAGAAGAATCAGTGGTTCGGATCGTTATGAAGTGTCTCAAAAAATAGCCAGTGAGGTAGGCGTTAAAGGGAAAGCAATTGTATCAAGCGGAATATCTTTTGCAGATGCATTATCCATAGCGCCTTACGCATCAAGAAGAGGTCTCCCTATCTTATTAACAAGAAAAGACCAGCTTCCTACCCAAACTTCTGCAGCTTTAAAAGCAAACCAAACAACTAGCACTATCATTATTGGTGGTGAGGGCAGTGTTGGGACCAATGTTGCTAAACTACTACCTAGCCCTGTAAGAATAGGTGGCGCAGATCGTTATGAAGTTGCTACGAATATTATTAAACAATTGAAACTTGAGGCTGAAGCAGCGTTTGTAGCTAACGGGGTAAAGTCTGCAGATGCTCTTACAGGTTCTGTTTTAGCAGCAAAAGAAAATGCACCAATATTATTAACAAGACCAACCGCATTGCCTCCGACAATTCAAGAGGTAATTAGTGATAAATATATTTCAATGTTCACCGTTTTAGGCGGAGATGCCTCTATTTCTGAGAACCTAGAAAACTCATTACCGAACTTTTTACCTTTAAAAGCAGGGGTGAATTATAGCATTAAAAGCGCTGGTTCGTCCTTATCTTTATATGAAGGGTCACATCTAGTAAAAGATTTTGGTACACAATCTTTTCTATTAACACCGGATGCGTATGGTAAATCTATTATTAAAATCAACAATATTCCCTACATAGGCGAGATGCAATTTAAAAATGAAACAGGAACCATTCAACCAATAAATCTTAATATTCCTTTTGAAGATTATTTAAAAGGCGTTGTACCAATGGAAATGCCAGCTTTATGGCACCAAGAAGCACTAAAGGCGCAAGCTATTGCAGCTAGAACTTACGCTAATAAATATCAGAATCGAACGGATATTAATGATACTACTTCCTTTCAAGTATATGGTGGCTATCAGTGGCACTCTAATTCAACAAAGGCAGTTGTAGACACTAATGGTGAGATGATATATGTAAATAATACACTGATCGATACTGCCCCTTTTACTTCATCTAATGGCGGTCAAACTGCATCGAGTGTTGACGTTTGGCCATCTGGTGGTGGAAGATCATTCTTAATATCAAAAGCAGATCCGTATGATAAATACACTTGGAATTTATCTTTCTATAAAGAGCAGATTAATACAAGTGAGCTTGATTTAACAAATCCTGGTCACTGGTGGTGGAGTATTAAGGAAACAAAAGGTCCTAACACAAATAATCTCCCTAATCTAAACAATGTGAAGAATTGGTTAAAAGCAAACGTCCATAATAATGGTAATGTTGACTTAAGAATTCACCATATTCCGCTTCTACATGTATATCCTGAAACCAATAGTAGTGGCAGAAATTTAAAAGCTAAGATAAAAATTGAATATTTCTTGAGTGAAAATGGCAAAATTCAAATGGATGATAGTACACCAAAACCTTTAGTCAAACCTTATGTCTTTGAACAAGACGTTACGATGAGCCAACTTAGATCCATGTTTGGATACAATGCTATTAAAGAAGCTATGATTTCTTCAGTAACTGATAAAGATGGGGCAATCAAGATTAATGGAAGTGGTTATGGTCACGGTGTTGGCCTTAGTCAGCATGGTGCTCAAGGGAGAGCAATCGCAGGACAAAACTATAAACAAATACTAGAATTCTATTATCATGGTTCAACGATAAAATAGTAAAAAAAGCTGATGTCTAGAGTTTCACAAGATTGTGAAACTTAAACATCAGCTTTTGTTTTGTTTACCGTTTATTTTCGAATAACTTCTGGAAAAAGAAGGATAGAAATACTAAACATAAGACCAACTAAGAATCCTAAAATTGCTTTTCTCAATGGATTATTATTTGTTTCTTCTACATATACGTCTTTTTCGATTTGTGTAGGTCTAAGCTTCTCAAGATCTTCTTTTCTGTCAGATATTTCTGCTGTTTTATTCGCATCATTAGAATCTTCCAACTCTTTAATCTGCCCTTCTAAAATATCCTTCCATTCCATATAACTAATATCATTTTTATCATTAACCACATCATTACTATCCTTTAAAAACGCATTAACTAACTTTTGAAGTACCTTTTCACTTTCTTTCTTACTATCAGATGAATAAGAAAGTTCAATCACTTTTCTAGGTTTTATTATCGGATTGGTTTTACTTGCAAGTTCTATTGGATCATCCGTTACGTTTAAATTGCTAAGATAGTTTTCATTTTTCAGAAGATCCTGTACTTCTCCTACATTGGTAAATTGTGATGAAGCTATAAACTCACCTAGCCTTATCTCCGCTTTTGCAGTGTATGTCGCTTCCTCGTTCATTCCAAGAAAATACCCTAGCCCCGCAAAGATGATAGGCAGCAATAACAATACAAAGAATAACTTTTTAAACCTAATTAGGATTCTTTTAATACTTTCATTTTCTAACAAGCTCATTTTAGTTCCTCCTGATTATTCACTCTGTAATAATTAATGAACGCTATTACAAAACCATATAAAACCCAAAAATAGTTTAAGGCAATTTGCGAGCTTGGACTAACACTCGATAAAGGAAAGACAACCATTGCCAAAAGAAGTGAAACCGAGACTAATTTTAACTGAGATTGTTCTGAAATATCCTTATTAATAATAAACAGTTCTTTTACTAGATATAGATAGATCAAACAATAAAGGGTAAATATTACCACTCCATAATTAACAAGAATCTCTACCCACCAATTGTGCACATTCACAATATTCCCCGTTGGATACACTCCATAATTTTTCATAAAAAATTCCGAATTTCCTGTTCCTACACCAAAACCTAACGTATTTTCTAAAAAAATAAAAGAATTTTTCAACAAATTTAATCTTATATCTGTTGAAGTTTCATCAGACCCAGAAGTTACTATAAGACTTAACACAAGTTGATATATTGCATTAAAGATAGCATTCACTTTCTCAAAAAAGAGAAGTGAAGTAATACCTGATCCTAGAGCTCCCCAGAAAATAAGCTTTATTTTCGATTTAGTTTCTGTTAAAAAAACAAACCAAAAACCTAAACCGATAAAGACTGCTAATATGTTTGCCCTAGATGATGTAATATCAAGCATGTAAATTGAAATTAGGATAAGCATTAAACCTATAAATTTTATGAACTTGCTTCTATAATACAAAATTGCACTTAAAACAAAGAAAATACTTAGTGAAATAAAGCTCGCAAAATCATTTTCATTCACAAATACCGAAGTGGGAATATAGCTATATATAGGATTTGCGGTTGAAATCCTTGAAATTGGTAAATGAATATGAAAAAAATGATTAATCACACCCATTCCTAAAATCAACAAAAACGAAACCATCCAAATACTGTATATGGTATTGATCTTCTTCTGTTTGTTTGCAAAAGAAACCATAAATACAATAATTCCTATACCCATCAGTAAAAAAATGAGATCCATTACACCTTGGCTTAAACTTTTAACCCATATTAATGAAGTAAGGGCATACGTTAACCAAAATACAAATAGTAATAAAACTTTCTTTGTATAAAGTTGATTCCAAGTGAAAACCAAGTCTTTAAAATACAAATAAAGCATGATTAAAACAATCAAAGGAAATAGTATTCTAAACGGAAAAAGGCTAAATGGTCCAATATTATAATTTAAAAGTGCTGGACCAAAAAAAGCACTTAGTATGAATATATAAAATATATTTTCCCACCATTTATTTTGTATCATTAATGGTTTAATAGAGATGATTCCTAACAAGAAGAACGTATAGAACATTACGCCAACTGTCATTATTTTTATAGATACATCTAGTTGATCTATCATAAAAATTCCTAAACCTAACATGACTAAAAGTAGAACTAAGTAATTTTTATTCTCTCGAATGAAAGACATACCAAACCTCTTTCTTCGTAAAATTGACCCACTCATTATAACATAATGGTTATCAAATAATGACTGTTCACAGTTTAGTCATAATATTTTCATAATAAACAAAAGAAGATGATTTTCATCATCTTCAGTTATTATTATTTATAGAAGTTAATAGTACCCTGTGCGATTGCTTCTGCAGCAAGTCTTCTGTATGTTGGTGATGCCAGTTTTTGCGCGTCTTGAGGATTGGATATAAAACCTAATTCTACTAAAACACTTGGTATCTTCACGTATTTAATCACATAAAAATCAGCTTCTTTAACTTTTCTATCATCCGTTTGTAGCTTTTGGATAAGTAGTTTTTGTATTTCGGTTGCTAGGGCCTTACTCTCCGAAGAATTATAAACATCATTCCAATATGTTTCACTTCCGTTTGGCTTAGTGCCAGGGTATGAATTTGCATGAATACTTATAAAAGAATCAGCTCTTGAGTTGTTACCCATGTTTGCTCGATTCGTTAACGTAATAAAAGTATCCGTTGATCTTGTCATTACAATTCTAGCTCCACTATTTTTCAATAATTCTTTTGATTTTAAACCTACATCTAGAACTACGTCTTTTTCTTTCAGGCCATTTCCTATTGCACCTGGGTCTGTTCCCCCATGCCCTGGATCCAGTACAATACTCTTACCAAATAGGGATGTAATGTGATTAGATACTGATGCTTCCCCACCCAATATTGTCCCCTGCTTTATCACTTTGTCTTGGATAAGAGCTTTAGTAGTATCAGGCAATGAAGTTGGTCGAGTTAAAATCACTGGCGCATTATGTTTAGCAGCTAGAACTGAACCCGTTAAGGCATCAGCAAATGTAGTACCAGTAGTTAAAAAGGTGTTATATGTACTTAAATTTAATTCTCTAATAACGTTTGCAGCGACTTCATAGCGATCTGCTCCCCCAATTCGAGTTGGTTTTGGAAGCTGTTGAGCAACTAATGCACTAACACTCCCTTCTCCTCCAGATATTATCGTCTGCTGTACGCCTTTTTCCTTAATTGCTCTCTTTGTAAAATTGGGTATCGCATTCTGATTCGTCAAAAGAATGGGATATTCGTTCTTAGAGGCATATGGTGAAATAGCAAGAGCATCGGGGAAGTTTAAGCCATAAGCTATAATTGCTTTCCCTTTATTAGAGAGTTTCTTAGATACGTTATAAGAAACTTCATAACGATCCTTACCGTTAATCCTCTCAACTGATAATCCCATATTCTTTAGTTGTTTCTCCACAGAGGAAGATACGCTTCCTGTACCTCCAATAATGGTAACCTTTTTATTTTTAAGTCTAATTATTTCTTGTTTTGTTACATCTGTGAGTACTTTTGGATGTGTTAATAGAACGGGTGCATTTAACTTGTATGCTAGCGGTCCTGCCGACAAAGCGTCTGCAAAAGCATTATAATTGGCTAAAACGACGTTGGATGTTCCACTCGTCCACCCCTTCTTAGAAACGTTAACTGCAACTTCAAACCGATCGCTTCCTGAAAGTCTGGTAGATGATGCCGAAGCTTGTTCAGGTACCAATAAAAATAATGTAAAAGCCGCAATAAACGGCAAAAATAGTCTCAACACGTTATATCTCTCCCCAAGTAATTTAATAATCTTTAACCGATCCTCCTTTACGACAATATGTGCCTTAATCTGACAAGATTAATCGACATGTATATTATCGTAAAATACGGAAAAAAATTAATAGTACTTTAGGGAAAAAAAGACCAGATGTTTAGAAACACTCTGGTCTTTAAAACTAAATATTATTTTTTAATAACTGATCCTCAGGTACTTCTCTCAAAACTCTTGCAGGACTACCTACAACAATTTTTTGTTTTTCAACGTCTTTTGTAACAACACTGCCTGCAGCTACAGCCCCATCTTCATGAATAACTTTACCTGGAAGAATAGTTGAATTCGCTCCTACACGACCTCCGTTTTTAATCGTTACACCTTTAAATTTGTCATAACGCTCTTTGGATCTTGCCATGTAATTATCATTTGTAGTAACAACATATGGAGCGATAAACACATAATCACCCAGCTCCGAGTATGCCGTAATATAACAATTTGTTTCAAGCTTACACTTTATTCCAACTTTACAATCGTTTTCAACAGAAACTCCGCGGCCTACAATCGTCTTTTCACCAATTGTTACTCTTTCACGAACCGTAGCCAAGTCTGCAACAAATACATCATCAGCTAATTCGGCATTAGCATAAATAATAGCTGACGTGCTGATGGTAACCCCAGAACCAATTATAGTTGGAGGCAGTTTCTTAACCTCTGGAAGGATAGAGTTTTTAGCCCGTGTTGGCTGCTTACCAATAACAGCATTATCCTGAATAATGCAGTGATTTCCGATTGTAACTCCTTCATAAATGACAACATTATTCCCAATAACAACATTTTCACCAAAAGTTACGTTTTCCCCAATTACAACATTTTGACCTTTTTGAACTGTCATATAAGACACCTTCTTTCTTAAGTATGTAAAACAGTGTTCACCCGTAGCGGATGAACACCATTAAAAGAATTAATTTTTGCTATAGAACTCAGCGATTTTGTCCACAACATATTTTTGTTGCTCAAGCTTTAATTCAGGGAACATCGGTAAAGATAGAGCTTCTTTTGCTGCTTTTTCAGTAACTGGTAGATCTCCCTCTTTATAACCAAGCTCTTTAAATACAGGTTGCATATGCAACGGTTGTGGATAATAAATCATTGAAGCCACACCATTGTCTTTTAGGAAAGCTTGTAACTCATCACGTTTTTGAACACGAATCGTATATTGGTGGAAAATATGATGTGAATAGTCTGCAATAAATGGTGTAACTACCTCATTAGGGAGTTTCTCATTTAATAACTCTGTGTAATTTTGTGCGTTCTCTCTTCTCATATTGCTCCACTCATCCAAGTGAGGGAACTTAACATTTAAAATTGCAGCTTGTAGTTCATCAAGACGGCTGTTATAACCAAGAACATGATGATAGTATTTTGGTTTACTGCCATGTACGCGGATAACACGCATCTTTTCGGCTAATTCTTCATTATTAGTTACAACCATACCACCGTCACCATAAGCACCAAGGTTTTTAGTCGGGAAGAAGCTGTAAGTTGCTGCAGTACCTAGTTCTCCTACAGACTTACCTTTATATTTAGAACCGATCGCTTGAGCAGCATCCTCAATAACAGCTAAATTATGCTCTTTTGCAATTTCAGAAATTGGATCCATGTCTGCCATTTGTCCATATAAATGTACAGGTACAATCGCTTTTGTTTTCTCTGTAATAGCTTCCTTGATTTTCACTGGGTCTATATTGAATGTCTTTTCATCACAATCAACAAAAACAGGTGTTGCGCCAGCACGAGCTACTGCACCAGCTGTTGCAAAAAAGGTAAAAGAAGGTACGATTACTTCGTCTCCAGGTCCTACACCACACGCAGTTAATGCGATGTGAATAGCGTCAGATCCGTTAGCTACTCCTATTCCATGACCAACATTGCTGTATTTCGCAACATCTTCTTCTAACTTCTTAACATCTTGACCAAGGATGAAACGCCCATTGGACATTACATCTTCAATGGCTTCCTGAATTTGTGGTTTTAAAGTTTGATATTGTTGTGTTAAATCAAGCATAGGTACTTTCATGTTTATTACCCTCTTCCTTATTAGTTTGACAAGCTTCAATAAATTTATCGGCTAATTTCTCGATGTCATGGTGGGCTGATACATATTTAAAACTGCTTTCTTTTATCTCTTCTCTCTCTTCATTTGTAAGTGAGAGGAGGTTGTCCAAACCATTTTTCATAGCCTCTTTATTTTCTGGTTCTACTGTAACACCTGCATTAGCCATTTCAACTATATTATTATATACATTACCGGCAAACAAAATAGGTTTGCCCGATAGTAAATAATCATTTAACTTATTTAAACTAATTCCAAAACGATACAACTTTGTATTAAGCATTGAGACAATTAATACATCAGCTTCAGCTAATGTAGCCATTACTTCTTTTTTTGCTACTGGTTCAAAGAAATAAATATGGTTATAACCTTCAGAAGCTTTCCGAAGGATTTCCTTTTCAGGTCCATCACCTACAAAAACAAAAGCTACTTGCTCTGGATCCATTTCTTTTGCCGTATCCACTATAGAATGGAGCGCATTTGCCATTCCATGAGCACCCACATACATCGCGATTTTTTTATGTTTCTTTCTTATTTGTTCTAGTTCTGATTTAATTGGAGTTCCATAATCTATCTCATATCGTCTTTCTAAGTCAATTCCATTTGATATAACGTAAATGTTTTCTCTTTTCACACCAAAACTTTCAATGTAATCTACAGCACCAGGAAGCGTAACAATAATTCGATCCGCCTTCTTGTAGACAAACTTTTCAATAGCGCCAAACATGATAGCTGCAGGGTGTTTCTCTGACATAGCACCAAAATCTATAAGTGTTCTCGGCCAAAGATCACGAAGCTCAACGATGTAAGCAGCTTTTTTCCATCTTGCTAAAAAGTAGCCAGCAAGACAAGCAAATAAGTGAACAGAAGATCCTACAACAACATCAGGGTTTTCTTTTGAAAATAAACCTCTAAACAGGACCATAATAAAATAGCTGATCATGTTAAACACACGTTTAACACCATTGCCCTTATAAGGTAAATTCCATAACCACTCAAACCAAACTCCGTTTACATTCTCAGAGTAGTTTTTTCTGTTAGGATCGCGCCATTTAAAATGATAGACTAGAAAACTGCTGGCAAAGATACGAATATCATGTCCTTTTTTCTTCATTCCTTGAGCCAGATCATAGTGTCTTGTAATACCAGATTCATTGGGTTTTAAAGCCACAGCATTTAGTATCCAGATTTTCAAAATACCACCTCAATTCAACTCTTCAATCGGCTGTATAATGAAACAAGCTCTTTACTCTCGTGTTCCCAATTATACTTCTCAATCACTGCTTTTCTTCCATTTTCACCCATTTGTTTTGCTTCTTCAGGGTTTTCAATCAGCCATTTCATTGCACTAGCAATGTCTTCAGGATTTAATGGATCTACACAGATTCCACAGTTGTTCTTTTCGACAATTCCCTTCCACAATGGGAAGTTAGAGGCAATAGCAGGAATGCCTGCAGACATGTATTCAAAAAGCTTGATAGGGTAGGAAACGACGTATCTAGGTTCTGGATGGATTAAAACTAATCCGCCAGTAGCTTCTGCTAATTCCTTTTTTACTTCCGCTCTTGTTAAATACCCTTTGAAGTCTGTGTGTTTCCAACCTTCTTCTATTTGTACCTCTTCTTGCAAAGCAGGAGGACTAAATGATCCGCCAAGTACTAGCTTACTTTCCTTTTCTTTGTTCAATACACCTATAGCTTGAACCATTTCTTTTGTGCCTCGTAGCCCGGTTAAACCACCTACATAAATAAAATTATTAAAGGTTACATTTTTAACTTCTTGAATGTTATTTAACAACTCATTTAAGATTGGGAAATTGTGAATAGTAACTGTATTTTTATTATATGTTTTAAAGCGATTAGAAATATGAGGAGTAGCGGTTACTACTGCATCAAAGCGCCTTGAACAATAACTTTCTATTTTTGTAACGAAGAAAGAAACTACTTTTCGCAAAGGACTAGGAATCCATTGTTTAGATAAAACTTGTTCTGGAACATCCTCATGTACATCATAGATTACCTTTTTTCCTTTTTTCTTTAGCATAAGTCCAACCCAAAGAAGTTCAGGATCATGAAAATGATATACATCGGAATCTATCTCAAGTGCTTTTTTATAAACCGCTCTTGTCGCATTTATCATTCTTGATACACGACTAGATGCTTTTACATCTAAACCTATGATTTTAACTCCATCAACCTCATAAGATCCTGTATTAGCGGTTATCAATGAAACATCATATCCTGCTGCGGCTAAAGATCTACACTCTTTTATAAATATCCTTATATCTTCGGAAGGATGGACCGATGTCAAGTGGGAGACTTTCATTTTTACCCTACTTTCAACTAGTATCATGGAAAGGCCAGACCGGAGTTGGTCTGGCATTCTTTCAACTTATAGTAAGTGATATTTTTTAACTTCAGTTTGAAGTTCTTTAAAGGCATTGCGCGTATCAAAAACAACAGGGCTGTTTTTCGCAATCATTTTATAATCGAAATCAGTGTGATCTGTCGTAAGCATTACTAAATCAGCTCCTGATAATAGTTCCTGACTCATCTCAGCTGTTGGATACATTTTACCATTAAGCTTAAATTCTTTAACATGTGGATCGACCACAACCCAATCAGCACCAGCCAGTTCTAATTTTTCAAGAATAGGAAGAACTGGTGATTCACGCATATCATCAATGTCCTTCTTATAAGCTACTCCAAGTAAAACAACACGTGCTCCATTTAATGCTTTCTTATCTTCGTTTAGAATTTTCATTACTCTTTCTAATACGAAATCTGGCATAGCATTGTTGATTTCTCCAGCAGTTTCAATCAAGCGAGTGTGATAGTTATACTCTCTAGCTTTCCATGTTAAGTAGAATGGATCGATTGGAATACAGTGTCCGCCTAATCCCGGACCAGGATAGAACGCCATGAAACCATATGGCTTAGTAGCTGCAGCATCAATTACTTCCCAAACGTTAATCCCCATTTTTTCACATAGGATGGCCATTTCGTTTGCTAAGCCAATGTTGATATTACGGAAAGTATTTTCAAGAATCTTTTCCATCTCAGCTACACGAGGGCTTGAAACTTCATGAACATCACCTTCGAGAACAGAACGGTACATCGATGCAGCGATTGCTGTACACTCACCCGTTAATCCACCAACTACTTTAGGTGTGTTCTTTGTATTAAAGTGCTTGTTACCTGGATCAACGCGTTCAGGAGAATACGCTAAATGAAAATCGACTCCAGCTTTCAGTCCACTTTTTTCTAAAATCGGCTGTAGAACTTCTTCAGTTGTTCCAGGATAAGTTGTGCTTTCCAGTACGATTAGCATACCTTTGTGCAAGTATTTAGCAATATCAGTGGCTGAACTTTCAACATAAGAAGTATCGGGTTGCTGATATTTATCTAATGGTGTTGGAACACAAATAGCCACTGCATCTACTTCAGCAATCTTTGAATAATCCGTAGTTGCAATTAGTTTTTTTGAAGATGTTAGCTCAGCTAACTCTTCATCAACAACATCACCGATATAATTGATTCCATCATTTACTAGTTGCGTTCTTTTTTCTTGTACATCGAAACCAATAACATTGAATCCTGCTTTTGCTTTTTCAACAGCTAATGGTAAACCTACATACCCTAATCCAACAACACCAATTGTAGCGTTCTTACCTTCTAATTTTGATAACAGTTCTTGAGATGAAGAACTGAAATTAAGTTCTTGAGTCATTTAATTGTCCTCTCTTTCACTTACATCTGAGATTTTAACAGCTTTTTGTGTATCAGCTGATTTGTATAGAGCCAATACGAGTTGAAGAGCTTTTTTCCCATCTTCACCAGTTACAATAGGCTCACGGTCTTCTTTAATAGCTTGCACCATATCTTCAATGATACATTGGTGACCCGGTTTACCAAATGGATCTGCTTTTACTTGTTCGATGATTTGATTAACTGATTCATCATCCATACCTTCAACATCCCAATGTTGAATGTAGTTAGCTGTTTTACCACCAATTTTTATTGTTGCCTTTTCTCCGAAAATAGCAAGTGATTCTTCAAAATTTGAAGGATAAATAGTTGTTGCAGCTTCAATTACACCTAAGGCACCGTTTTTGAAACGAACAAGTCCTGTAGATACGTCTTCTGCTTCAATGTTTCGTAAACGTGTAGCAGCCATACTATAAACTTCTTCTACATCGCCCATTGTCCAAAGTAAAAGGTCTAAATTGTGTATAGCTTGGTTCATTAATACTCCACCGTCTAGAGATTTCGTTCCTCTCCATGGAGCTTGATCATAATATTCTTGATTTCTGTTCCATCTAACAGTTGCATTTGCGTGACTAACTGTTCCTGTCTTTCCTTCAGTTAATACCTTATTAAGTTCCATAATAGCTGGTCTGAATCTATTAGGATGCACGACAGAAAGCTTCACATTATTACTCTTACATGCTTCAATAATGGCTTCTGTATCTTCAATTGTTAAGGCGATTGGCTTTTCAACAACCACATGTTTTTTTGCATTTGCCGCTGCTATAGCTATATTTGCGTGATAACCGCTTGGTGTACAAATATTGATAACATCTAAATCATCTTGTTCTAAAAGAGTCGTTAAGCTCTGATAGCCCTCTACTCCATATTTTTCAATGTAGTATTCCATATTTTCTGGAATAGTGTCACACACTGCGATTAACTCAGCACCTTCTGCTTTATCAATTGCTTCAGCATGCTTTTTAGCAATGTGGCCACAGCCTACAATAGCGAATTTTGTCATGGAAACATACTCCTTCTATTAACCTGTGTTTTACTGTCACAATGTATATTTTAAACAATTGTTTAAGAATAGCAACTTTTATTGTTACTCTTTTCACACATACACGTTTCGTATTAGTTACTTTCTTTTCGACTATAAAAGAAAAGAGGAAACTTTTCTCAGTATCCTCCATAATTATTCCCTATTTTTTTCATTTAAATCGACATTTATGATCTTCTCAATTTTCCTTTGATTTTCCTAAATGTGGTCATATAAAAATTAAAGTCTGACCTTTTCAAAATCAAAAAGTTCGAATAGGCTTGGCCGCTTACATATTTGAAAATCATAATCTTCACTAAAAAGCTCACTGTATAGGTAATAGTCGTTGCGTATGCAGCTCCTATTACTCCGTATTTTGGAATTAAAATAATATTGATAATGATGTTGAAAATAACATTAAATATAGACAGATACATATTTAGTTCTGGCTTACCCCGACCGGCAATATCGTTGGAAAGAACCTTCTCAACCGCCAATAGAGCTATACCTGGAAGGATGATTTGAAGTAGCAATACACTATCAGAGAAGTCCGATCCAAGCAAATATATGACTAAAGGCGCTACGGGGATCCCAATCAGCGCAACTAAAACAGTGACTGCCATGATATTTCTGCTAACAATGCTTGTTATTCGATTCCTTCCGCCTTCATCTGCTGTTGATGCAATCTTTGGATACAATACGCTCGAAATCGAAACCGCAAATATTGAGAGCCTTTCACCTATATTCATGGCAGCAACATATCTTCCGACGTCATCATCCACTAAATAATACCCTAAAATAAAAATAACTGCCCTGTAATTCAAAAAACTAGCGGCGTTGCTAATATTAGCTTTTATCCCATACTTTATGGATGATTTAAGATATTCAGTCGAAAAATCCTTTAAAGATAATCTTAGGTGATATTCTTTTCGAAGCTGGTAATTCATATAAAGAAAACTAAATAAACTTCCTAAAAGAAATGCAGAAATAGCACCCGTCAACCCTACGTTAAAAATTATTACTAATAAGATTACAAATCCTAGAATGGCAGTCTGATGAATAACCATTGCAGAATTGTATTTTTTAAAATCTTGCAATCCTTGAAATACAGTTTGGAAATATTCCCTTAAGAACAAAGGAGGAAGCGAGAACAAACCCAGAAATAACAAATAATAAGGAATGTCAGCAAAAAATTTATCTTTAAACAATAATACAAAAATTCCACCGAGTACTACTCCCGTAAAACTTAATACAATTCCTGTAATAATGTTGTTATTATACACCGTCTGAAGTTTAACCTCATCCCTGCTGACATAATAAATAGTAGAGGTGTTAATGCCAAGTGTTAAGAATATCATTATAACGGTGGGAACTAGTGTAATTAAGGCGTACTGCCCCTGGCCAGTTGGGCCTAAAAATCTTGCCAGTACAATAATCAACAAAAATCCGACTACAATATTAGTGACCTGTCTTGTAAAGGTAAAGATACTGTTTTTAATAAAACTATGTTTTGATTGTGTCATTCTCTATCATTCCTTTTTACTCTGAAAGCTCTCTAGCAAACGATGTAAAGTTTACTTCTGCATTGTAATATTCTTGCCATATTTTTAGCGCGTTTTTTCCTAATTCTCTTCTTTCGCCTTTACTCATTTGAGCAATCTCGTCTATTACTGTTGCTAACTCTTTAGCATCAATATTTTTAGGCAATAACCTTCCTGTATTAGGATTTACTAGTTCTCTAGTCCCTCCTACATCCGTTGCAAGGGCAGGAATTCCAAAACTAAATACTTCCATTATAGATACGGGTATTCCCTCAGTCGAACTGACATTAATGAACGCATCTACTTTATTAGCTGCATAGTATTCGTAAATCTCATGATTTTTTTTGTTTCCAAGAAAATTGACAGAAACATGTGGAGGAAGTTCTTTAGCTAGAAGCTTTATCTGTTCGAAAAGTGGTCCGTCGCCTATATGCTTCCATTCAATTTTTTGCTTACAAAGCTTTAACGCTTCTATTAATAATTCTAACCTTTTAACTGGAACAACGTAAGAACAGGAAACAATACGAAATACTTCATCTGTAGAATGTTCACTTAAAATTTCAGGATCTCTTGTACCTAATTTACGAACACTTAAGTGCTCTTTTACGTTTGGATATTTTTTGGACAAATAGTCCTTTCCATCCTCTGATATTAAATACAACTGATCTAATCCTTCTATTACTTCAGCTTGTAATGGAAGATATGCGGGGTTATGACGTTCAGCATAAACATCTCCACCATGAGCTCGACTCACTGTCTTATAACCATATTGTTTTTTTAGCATTACACCGGCTAGCGCTCCAGGACTTTGCCAATAGGAGTAAATTACTGTATTATCAATGGATATATTTTCCTTTTCAACAACCATTTCCAAAGTTTTTTTAACTTGAACGGCGATTGAAACCCAATTCAAAAGCTTCAACCATTTTTTTGGATTTGCAAAAACCTTTCCGAATCCTTTACTTACCCATTCTAAACCTTCCTTACTTTTAAACAGCTGATTTAACAAATAAGTTTTGCTATGTCTCTGTTCGAAAGCATGAAAAACTTTGACTAAAGGTTCAAGATTTCTTTTGTTCTCTTCTTTTATTAGAGCGTTTGTAGTGACTATATAAATATGGTTAAATTCATTCTTTAAATATGGAAACTCTGTATGCAAAAATTCTTCACCAGGTAGATACGGATAACGATTTGTAATTAAAAGTAGATTCTTTTTCTTCATTAAATTCACCTTATTCACTATTGTGTTTATCAAATATACTAATCTTTACCCACTATATCATTAAGATTAATATAATTTATAATATTTCGTTGAATGGAACGTATACTTTAGGGAAGTTTGTAAAATTTAAAGTTGATTTTATCAAGTTAGTGTAAGATTTAATCTCCTGACTAAATACGGTGTGATCTCACAGACATAAACATGCACTTTTGGCTAATCGGCATTATACTTCCCCCAATAATTAAAGATTTAGCTTCATTAAGTCTTTGAAATGTTTTCTTTATTTATACATCTCTATTTCAGTAGCCATAATTTTTTACATGAGATTCAACATAAAAGTACATGAGGACAAGTGGAGTTTTAAAATGCTGAGGGTAAGAGCAATGTTAAACAAATGATAACATTAATTCAATAGCCTGCTTATTTAAATGTATCTTTAATGATATCGGATCAAATAAAAATAGAGCCTCCTCTTAAACATTATTTAAGTGTAGATCCACTTTTTTTAAAGTTTATTGCTTTTGAAATAATGCTGAGTTATCTACTGTTATTCGAAAAGATTTCAACATTATAATAGCAACAAATTTTTAATAACATTTAAGAAAAGGCAATTATTTTAAACGCTGTAAAAAACAAATTAAGATAAAGGATTTCTTACTATTTTAAAAGCTCATTCATGGCATTTATAGTAATTTGTTCTATTTTTTGATTAAAATTCGCATAATCTTTTTTTCCATACGGATCCAGGAACCAATTCCAATAAAAGGTGCCCGTTGCAAATACTTTTCCACCTTGTGGTTTTTGGTACCAAATTACATGTGACACTGATTCTTTACCATATAACTTAACTGGTGAGGCAGCGATTACCTCCACATTTGGAATTTCTTTGTCATAGCGGTCAATCTCTCCACCAACAACCCCAGATATTTTCTCACCATTTTTCAGCCCGGTGTCTTTATAAAGCCAATGTGTTGCATTTGTAATAACTAAGGGCATAGTTTTTTCTGGAATACCATGATACATCATTCCAAAAACTTGATTTTCTGGACGGTTCACGGGTGATGATCTAAATGTTGTTGTTACTTTAGAAGGATCAATTTTTTGATAGGGATCCTCAAATGCTCTAGCTTTATAACCAACCATTACACGATTGTTCTTTTCCATACGAATTTGCCAATAACCTACATTAGCACTAAATAACCCTATATTCATTTTAGAGTTAGTTTGTTCCTCAATACTATCTCTCATCTCTTTTGACCAATACTCATCATGACCCGCTATGATGAGGGACTTTGCGTTCAGGGTATTTAATGCCCCTTTATGAACGTCATCATCTGTTAAATACGTCAAATTATAGTTTTGTTTTTCAAGCCATCTAACTAAATTATATTCAAAAGCAAAAAACTCTCCTGCTCCGTTCCCAGCCGTATAAGGTCTATTAAAGGAAAGTTTAATTGCTGGAACTTTATTTGCGCTGTTATATCCATACATACTTTTCCCGCCCCAATTGTTGTAGGCTTGGTAAGTATTTGTTGAAATTAGAACTGCCGCATCCACATTTGCAAAAGGATTAGGATTCGAAACTACAAAAGGCATATAGGATTGTTCATTATCCAAGTTAGTAATCTTCGCTAAATAAAATCCACTCTTCCACTCTTTAGGAATAGTAAATGATGTTGTTGGCCTCCATCCAGCATCCATGTTTTCAGTATTAAAAGACCTAGGTTGAATATGAGCATTGAAACCTTTCATACTTCTAACTAGTGTTCCACCTTCACCATCATAATGACCCATTCTAAATATTTGCAACTCAAAAGGCTTATTACTTTTTAGATAAAAAGTTTGAAGCTCTCCTGGTTTTACAGACGTTTTTGATGTATATCCTTGAAGGCGATTACCTCCTGATTTTGTTATCTCCCAATTATGAAAAACTGTAAAAGATTGATCATATACAGATGCGTGTCCACCTAGGATAGTCAAATTGGTAATATTCTTATCCCCCATGATATTGATAGTCTCTGAGGGAATAGATTTGGGATAGGTAAGCAATAGCGGTGAAGATTCTTTTGCTGCAAGAACAGAACCAGTAAGAGCATCAGCAAATGACTGGCCAGTTGCCATATAAACTTTTTCCGTTGATAGTTCTAGCTGTCTAATAATGTTCGCTGCAACTTCGTATCGGTTCTTCCCACCAATACGAGAAGGCTGTGGAAGTTGATTATAAACAGCTTTAGAAACGCTGCCTTCCCCTCCAATAACATAAGTTTGCTTAATATTCTTTTCAGCTAATGCTTTTTTTGTAGATTCATTCAATTGATCTTTATGAGTTAATAATATGGGATAGCCATTTTTGGCTGCGTATGGAGCTATAGCCAATGCATCTGAAAAGTTTAGACCATATGTAACTATTGCTTTGCCTTTCTGATCTAATTCTTTTGAAATATTATAAGCTACTTCAAAGCGATCTTGACCTTCAATTCTCCGAGTAGAGATATTCATAGCTTTCAATTCAGAAGCAACTGCAGGATAAATACTGCCTGTTCCACCTATGATTACGACATGTTTAACACCTAATCGAACAATTTCATTTCTAGTTGTGTCCGTTAATCTCTCAGACCTGGATAATAAAATAGGGGCATTGTTTTTAAAAGCTAATGGCGAAGCTGCTAATGCATCAGCAAAAGCCATGTAATTTGTAAGAAATACTGTATCTGAAGATGACCAGCCTTTTTTAGAAACATTGACAGCAACTTCGAAACGATCTTTACCGGATAAACGTTCTTTTTTTAAGTATGCAGCATCTACTTTTCTGTTATCCCCCCATAATAAAATACAAAACAAAACCAAAAATAATAAGATATGTTTTTTCATGCTATCTCCTCTTCGTTCCTTTTTCATTATTTTAGCATATTTTACTTTTTAAGGATTATGCGTACTTAACAAATATATACAATTATTCATCTGAGTTTTTATGAACTTACTGATTCTCCTTAAGTTAAAAATCAGCATTCTCCATTATAATTTCCTAACATTATGTAGAATTGTTTCTCATAATCTATCATCGTAATCTTATGTTGTTTGTTTAGTACAATTTTAAAAACATTAATGGTAAGTTATTCCTATTGTGTTAAATTTTAAAAATCATATATTATTAATTTGCATGCCAAATGGTATAGCTTAACTAAAGGGGAAAGATCGATTGAAAAGAATAACAGCCAGCGCTTTTTCTGTATCGTTAGCAGCTTCTTTATTGTTCACAACTGGGGTAAGTGCAAATACGTCTGAAAATAATCCTTTTTCCACAAACAAACGTGAATTTCACCAAAACAATCACCTTGCGCAATCTGCAGTTCAAACCACTGTAACCTATAAACAAAGGATAGATATGCATTCTATTCATGAGTATTATTTTGAATCAGCAGGTGGACAGTTCAAAATCTCAAAATTTCACAGTGAAGAGGATATCAATGTAACTTTAACCAACATGAGTACCCAAGAAGAAATTGAGTTCGAATACGATCAGCCTTTTAACCTTCCTCATGGCGAATATATCTTTATAATTCAAGGTGACAGCGAACTTTCACAGGGGTATGAATATGAATTTTATGGTATTTATAAAGAACAGCCATCCGTTTTATTACCTTCTCTAACCATTTCTAATCCTAGTTCTCAAAGTCTTAGGCTTGCAAAAGGAAATACACATATTGATGTTACAGGCACAACAGATGCTAATGAGTTGGCTTTTTATTTAAACAATGAAGAGCCAATTAGTCTTGGGAAATCTTTTAATACAGCTGTATCCTTAAAGGCGGGTTATAATTCATTAACATTTAGTGCTTTAAATACAGATTCAAACAATGCTGTATTGTCGTTGTATAATGTGATATCACCCGGAATAAAGCGAATAGGAGGAAAAGACCGTTTTGAAGTTTCTGCTGGAATAAGCAAAGAAGTTGAAGATCAAGGAGTTTATTCTGATACAATTATTATTACACGCGGTGATTTATACACTGATGCATTATCCGGTGGACCTTTGGCTGCATTAGAAGACTCACCAATTTTATTAACTGGTACCCATGCGTTGCCAAATAAGACACTTGATGAAATAATCCGGCGTAGCCCTGAAAAAGCTATAATTTTGGGAGGTACTGGTTCTGTTTCAACAAAAGTCGAAAACCAATTGCGATCTTTAGGAGTACAAACTATCCAAAGAATCGCAGGAAAAGACCGTTTTGAAGTTTCTGCAAGTGTGGCAAAACAGTTGGCTGAATACACCGATACAGCTATTATTGCAAGCGGCTTAAATTTCCCAGACGCACTATCTGCATCTAGTATGGCAGGCTATGCAGGTATGCCAATTTTATTAGTCAGAACAAGTACAGTACCAGATTCTATTCAAGCGTTCATTAAAGATAATCCAGACATTAATAACTTCATTATTGTAGGTGGACCAGCTACTGTTTCTGACTCTGTTAAAACGAAGATTAAACAATTACGCAGTGATGCCTTTGTTGATCGAATCGGCGGTTTAAACCGTTATCAAGTGTCAATCAATACTGCGAATTATGGAATTGAAAACTATGGAATGGATCTAAGCTCTTTGGTAGTGGCAAGAGGAGACGTTTTTGCAGATGCTCTCTCCGGAAGCCCACTTGCATCGTTCACAGGAGCACCAATCTTATTAACAACTTCAACTAAAGTAGAAAATAATATCATAAATTATTTAAAACAAAAACAAGGTGAAACAGACTTAATATATATTCTTGGTGGTACTGGTTCAATCGCGACAACGACAGAACAGCAGCTTTCAAGTTTTATCAAGTAAACAAAAAGAGCTTCCTTAAATCATTAAGGGAAGCTCTTTTTTTGTCTCTACGGAATTCAACCACTTTCAAGAACAACAACGTTTACGAAAACAGCCTTATTTATAGAAATTTTCAATTGCTTTCGCTAAAGATAAACTTCTGCTATTTTGTACACTAGACTGTTTCAATAAAGAGATCTCGTTTGTGTTAGACATGTACCCTAGCTCAATCAGGATAGAAGGCATGGTTGTCCATCGTGTTACATATAAGTTGTGATCCTTAATGTACCCTGCACCAATACCGCTGTACTTAATAGCAGTCGATGCTACAGGTGCAAGATTTTTACTTTCTACAGCAGCAGGAGATGGTGAAACCGTATCGTAAGCAATGATATCTCCTTGATAACTCATGCTTTTGACTGTACTGCCATCTCGATAGTAAAATAATTTTTTTTGTGTATCTTCCTTAACAAAAGGATAACTCTTTCCTGCAAAAACCACATAAGCATCTTTTGTCTCAATACCAGGTCGATAACTGCTGTAATGAATACTTTGACCTGTTGCAGTTTTATCAACTGACGAATCATGATGAATGCTAATAAATAAATGTGCACTTTTTCCATTAGCAAAAGTCGCTCGATCTTCAAGAGAAATAAATTGATCGTTTGATGGATCCCGAGTATATATGATCTCAGCTCCCATACCTTTCAGATGACCCGCTAACATCTTTGTAAAACTCATATTTAAATTTTTTTCATAGATAGTGCCATTTACAGCACCAGGATCTGATCCACCATGCCCTGCATCAAGTACAATTCTTTTACCTGTTAAAGGAAGAGCACCTTTTAATTGTGAGACGACAGTATTACTTACTGATCCCGTCCCTCCAAAAATCGTAAATCTAGTAATCTCACTTTGATCAATATAAGATTTTGTTACAACCGGAATAGAACTCGATTGTGTTAACAACAAAGGCATGTTCTGTTTCGCAGCTAGTACGGATCCTGTTAAAGCATCTGCAAAAGTGGTTCCATTTGATATAGCCGCTTTTGTTGATGTAGGACTAAATCTCTTCGCAATATTCACTGCTACTTCATAACGGTCTTTTCCACCTAATCTAAGCGGACTAGTCAATTGACTTTCAACTGCACTTGAAATGCTGCCTGTTCCACCAACAATAATTGTTTGCGTAGGATTCTTTTCTTGAATAGCTTTTTGTGTAGAATAAGGTAATCTATCTTTAGCTGTTAAAAGAATAGGATACTCATGTTTAGAAGCATAAGGAGAAATACTAAGTGCATCTGCAAATGTAGTACCATTAGAAATGACTACTTTTCCGGCAGGACTTAATTTGCGAGATACTTTATATGCCACTTCATAACGGTCTTTTCCGCCGATTCTTTCTACAGTCTTACCAAGACTAGTTACTCTCGACACAACATTTTGATTAATACTGCCTGTTCCCCCAATAATAATAACCTTTGAAGCATTTAACCTTTTAATCTCTTCTTCAGTTTTAGTATTTAATCGATCAGGATTTGTTAATAAAATAGGCGCATTAAGTTTATAAGCTAACGGAGATGCAGAAAGTGCGTCCGCAAAAGCTTGATAGTTTACTAATAGTATTGTTGAACTTCCAGAGCCCCAACCTTTCTTTGAAACATTTACAGCTACTTCAAAACGATCTTGACCACTAACACGTTCTACTGTTACTGCACTACTGGCACCGGCTACATCATTACTTGAAAATAAAAGTGCCAATGCAAAAATAAGAATACTAATTTTTTTCTTCATAGTTCCCCCTCATTCAGATAAACATTCTAAGTAATTATATCCTTTTTATTGAATATTTTGCTAAAATATTATAAATTTCTACAAAATATGAATATAGAACTAAAAAACCCTTATGTAGGAATACATAAGGGTTAAAATTTATTTAATTTACGATTATTAGTAAATGGTTTTCCGATCCAGGTATTTTAGAAAGACTTATCATCCTTTTCAGGTAAGTTATTTAAATAATAATCAGAAAGATTTAGTAGTTTTAGGATCGTATCCTTTTTTTTAAACGCTTTACTATTCTCTACATAAAAAGGTTCATTTTTTACAATCAATTCTTTTGTTTGTAAGTTATAAACTTCACCTCTTCCTTTTTCTTCACGATTTACAAAAAGGAATTCTTTATCAAAATACGAACCTGCAGGTAAATAGTACCTCATTCCGAGTATATTATTTTCATAGTTTAAGAGATCATGTCCAAAATGAATCTGGTTATTTATATTAACACCTAATAGATTTGTAACCGTAGGCATTATATCAATTTGGCCAGCTAAGTTAGATACTTTGCCTTTATAATCTCCTGGCAGATGAATCAACAGTGGAATATTAAAACGGTCTGCTAAACCATAAGGATGGCCAAGGATATTTTCCATTAATTTCTTATCTTTCACTTCTTCTGGCTTTGGATGATACCCAGAGTGATCACCGTAGATAACTACTATTGAATTTTGCCATAAATCGCGTTCTTTAAGACCATTAATAAATTTGCCTAATGCGTAATCAGCATAGTTAGTAGATTTAAGGTAATTGCCTATCTTGGTATGATTAAATTGCTGAGGTAATTGTATTCTTTGTTTTTCTTCAGGGAGTTCAAATGGGGTATGACTAGTCATGCTTAATACATGAGCATATATTTTATTGTATTTTGCTGTAAGATCAGATAATTCTTTTAAAGTTTCTTCATAAAGAACCTCATCTGAAGGTCCAAAACCTATAACTTCTTTATCTCCAAAAAAAGACTCCTCATAATACTTATCAAAACCTAAAGAAGGATATAACTTTATTCGATTCCAATATTCAACATTATCTGCATGAAAAGTAGCTGTATAATACCCATGTTTACTCAATACTCTTGGTAAACTTGGGATAATTTTATCTTCATAAATCTTAGAAGATGGTTTATTCCCAGCAGGATAAAGCGACGTATTAATTAAAAATTCTGCATCAGATGTATTCCCTGCTCCTATTTGTTGGTAAGTGTTGCTAAAATAAAAACTATCTTTTACTAATGAGTTTAAGGTAGGTGTAACTTCTTTATCATCTACTTTAAGATCAATTAAAAAGTTCTGAAAAGATTCTAACTGAATAATGATTACATTTTTACCTGATGCAATATTAAAATATTTAATGTCCTTCTGATTTAGAGATTTAAGTCCTTTGAGGGCATAAATCTTTTCATTGGATAAATTTTCCTTATCAGCAAGTGCTGGTAGTGCTTTATCTTGATAATACTGCATTAATTCATATTGAAAGATACCCTTATTATTTGCCAATGCAAGTACATCTGTAATTTGTTTATTCTTGTTAAAGTAAAATTGAGCGGATATACAGATTATACAAATTATTACTAGGCCTGAAGTCAAGGTTCCATTGTTGCGAGTTCTTTTTTGATAAAACTTTAATATTACATATACGATAATGACATCAATAAATACAAGGTAATAACGTGGATTTATTAAATCGTAAATATCAGATTTTATTGTTCCTACTTGATTGATTTGAAATAGGTCATAGTATGTGGGAAGTATTTGATAATACTTTACATATACAATGAGTATAAAAAATACAATGCTGTAAAATAAGTTAACTAAAAATAAATTAAACAATCTAGTGTTTGGCAATAGTACCGCAAACATTATAAATAACAAAATAAACGGCATATCCGTTGCTAAAGAACTTAATACATTTATTTCTCCAAATAATATGTGTCTGATTATCATTAACTTTAAAAATAGTATAACTGAATATATTACAGCAGGTTTCCCTATTATTTGTTTTAATTTGTTTTGCAATTCTTTACCTCCTAAATATAACTACTATATGATGTTAATCTATTTTGTTAGTTAACAAAAGTAAAAAATCAGCCAAATATTGGCTGATCTCCCCATCACTCATATCCATTTTTATTTTTTTGCTGCCAATTCCAAGAATCGCGCAGCATATCTTCAAGACTATGTTCAGCTACCCATCCTAATTCTTGTCTTGCTTTGTCCGGATCAGCATAACTTACTCCTATATCTCCCGGGCGACGGTCCGTTACCTCATAAGGTATAGTTACACCCGTAACTTTTTCGAAAGTCTTTACAATGTCAAGAACACTGTATCCTTCACCCGTTCCTAGGTTATATGCATCAACTATATTATTCGTTAATACTTTATCTAGCGCTTTAAGATGTCCTTTTGCTAAGTCCACTACGTGGATATAATCACGTACACCAGTACCGTCTTTTGTATTATAATCGTTACCAAACACTCGTAACTTATCAAGTTTACCTACTGCCACTTGTGTAATATAAGGTGTTAAGTTATTGGGAATTCCACTTGGATTTTCTCCGATCAATCCTGTTTCGTGAGCACCAACTGGATTAAAATAACGAAGTAAAGCAACACTCCATTCATTATCCGAAGTATATAAGTCGCTAAATATTTGTTCTAGCATTAATTTTGACCAACCATATGGATTTGTAGCACCAAGAGGCGTATCTTCTTTAAGTGGTACCGTCTCAGCTGTACCATATACAGTGGCAGATGAACTAAAGACCATCTTCTTAACCCCAAACTCTTTCATTACTTCACTTAAAATAAGGGATCCTGTAATGTTATTGTGATAATAATAGAGCGGTTTCTCAACAGATTCCCCTACTGCTTTTAATCCTGCAAAATGTATAACGGCTTCTATTCGATTATCAGAAAACACTTTACTCAGACCTTGTTTATCCAATAAATCAATATTATAAAATTTAATTTCTTTACCTGTAATTTCACTGATTCGATTAATGACTTCAGTATTGCTATTCATAAAGTTATCAACTATTACAACCTCAAAGCCAGATTGGACAAGTTCAACAACTGTATGACTTCCAATGTAGCCTGCTCCACCTGTAACGAGTATTGCCATGATTAAACCTCCAATGATACTTTTTATTTATTTTAACAGATTAGGGATACATAAGCACATTTATATTAGATAAACCCTTTGTGCAGTAAGGTTTTTCATTCTAACAGGCTTATCTTATTAGATAGCGTACTTTATTTGGTACATATTTTAAAAATACTCAATTATAACTAAACTTGATGCGATACTCTATCTCGGATCAATGATTCTACTTTTATGATTACTATTTTACAAGATTTTAATTATCTTCAATGGTTGGTGAATACTGCTGTCGAATTTTGATAAAAATACACCTTTTTAATTGAATTAAAGATTGATATCCACTGATTACCAACTTATAATTATGGGAAGAGAAATATATTTAACTACCTACTCGCTCTTTTTAAAATATTAAAAAAGTAAATGAGGTATTTATGAATTTTCAAATATTTTTGGCAGCAATTCTCTCTTTTTTAGTAGTTTTATTCATCACACCATTCGTAATAAAGTTAGCTATTTTAATAGGAGCTACAGATCAGCCTGATGCACGAAAAGTACACAAAAAGCTCATGCCTAGACTTGGTGGATTAGCCATTTTTCTAGGAGTTATGGCAGGTTATTTTGCGGCTGGACTTCATAATCAATCGATTAAAGGAATTACGCTTGCTGGGATTATTATAATTATTGTAGGTATCATTGATGACCTCTATTCTCTATCTCCTAAATATAAACTATTAGGTCAGTTTATCGCAGCTTTTATAGTGGCCCATACAGGTTTAACAATTGATTTTATTACAATTCCTTTTATAGGACATTTTGATTTAGATTTACTAACTTATCCCATTACTATACTTTGGATTTTAGCCATTACAAATGCAATAAATTTAATTGATGGTCTTGATGGCCTGGCAGCTGGAGTTTCTGCAATTGTCATAGCTACCATCGCAATTATGGCGGGTTTAAATGGTAATATTATGATCTTAACCATTTCAATGATTGTCTTATGTTCAACGGTTGGATTTTTGTTTTACAACTTCAATCCAGCTAAAATATTCATGGGAGACACTGGTGCATTATTTTTAGGGTATTGTATCGCGATACTATCGTTGCTCGGTTTGTATAAAAGTGTTACGTTATTCAGTTTCGTCGTTCCCATTATTATTCTCGGTGTTCCTATCTTTGATACAACTTTTGCAATACTAAGAAGACTTGCAAACGGACAGCCAATCTCTGCTGCTGACAAAGGGCATCTTCACCATCAATTACTTCGGTTAGGCTTGTCACATAAAATAACTGTTATTGTTATCTATGTATTAAGCATAATTTTTAGTATTTCAGCAGTCCTATTTTCAACGACAACACTTTGGGGCTCGTTAGCTATAACTTTCGGTCTGTTGCTCATGTTGGAACTAATAGCAGAACTAATCGGTTTGGTTCATCATAAATATAGACCCCTACTCTACGTATATAATAGAGTATTTGGTCAAGATAGAAACATAAATCGCTCGAAAGCAAAATAGTTTTTTTGAAGAAAGTCTATGTTAAGCGCATAGACTTTCTTCTTTTTGTCCAACTATAAAACTAGTAAATACACACAATTTTGGATTGAAATCCATCGTACAGTCTTATATAATAAGTGACGACACAAAAGTAAAACATTGTAAAAACTTTACGATATATGTAAATCGTATAAAGGAGAAAATGTTATGGGATTAAGATCGGAAACAAAAAAAAAGAAAAGAAAACCCTTTCTTAAAGGCTTACTAATTTTTCTTAGTATAATATTACTCGCAGGTGCAGGCTACACCTATTATGTTTATCACTCAGTAAAAGAAGCTGCACATAAGATGCATGAAAAAAGTGAATGGTCAGGATCAAAAAAACGAGAAAAAAAATTAGATCTTTCTACAAACCCTTTGTCTATCTTAGTTTTGGGTGTCGATGAACGTGAAGGTGATCGTGGCCGTTCTGATACATTAATGGTTGTGACTGTAAATCCAAATGATAATTCTACTTATATGACTAGTATCCCTCGTGATACAAGGACAGAAATTATCGGTAGAGGCAAGGAAGATAAAATTAACCATGCCTATGCGTTCGGCGGTACGAATATGACGATACAAACGGTTGAAAACTTTCTGGATATTCCCATCGACTATTATATGAAAGTAAATATGGAAAGTTTCAAACAAATCGTAGATGCTTTAGGTGGTGTTAGTGTAAATAACCAAAGATTAGCTTTCAATTACCAAGGCTATTCTTTTCCAAAAGGCACTCTAAATCTTACTGGTGATGAAGCTCTAGCATACTCTAGAATGAGAAAAGCTGATCCTAGAGGAGATTTTGGCCGTAATGAAAGGCAGCGCCAAGTAGTAAACGGAATTATTAATGAAGGTGCACAAGTATCTTCTATTACTAAACTAGGCAATATATTAGATGTCCTTGGCGATAACATTGCAACAAATATGTCCTTTGATGATATGAAAGACATACAAGCTAATTACAAGGGTGCAAGAAAAAGCGTACAATCTATTGAAATTAGTGGTCAAGGTGGAAAAATAAGTGGAGTTTATTACTTTAATGTGAACGAAGAGGAAAGAACTCGGATTAGCTCTATGCTAAAAAAACATCTAGAACTATAAAAAACGGATGGCTCGTTGGGCCATCCGTTTTTTATTATGAATTAATGTTTGATTCTACCAGAAAAGCTACAAGAACATATCTTTCTGGCGCGGCTCCAACAAAATTAAAAGGATAACATGTGCTTACAGTTAAAGTTGGCCGAGGTTTAGGAACAATTACCGTACGATCATCCTTATCGACGATTCTGACTTGTTTTACTTTATAAGTAAATTCTCCAGCGACCGTTGTTACGACAAGCAGATCACCTTTTTTCACTTCACCCAACTTACGAAATACAGTGTCCCGATGCCCAGAAAGTACAGAATTATCTTGCTCTCCTGGTAAGACGCTATCAGCAAAGTGACCTACACCTTTTTCAAGTTCATCCTCATTCGTTCCATGAAAAATGGGTAGGTCTGCTTTCAACTTCGGGATGTATAAATTCCCGATGTTTTCTCCCACCTTGGGACGATTGATATATAATTCGGTTTTTGATGGTCCTTTTTTGGTAGCTACTGCTTTTGTTTCTAATTTAGTAAAAGTCATCTGCCTCTCTTCTTGTCCCACCTTAAAAAGTAAATAACCTTTAGCAAATTTGTATGCATTTGTTGAAGAAAACCATAAACCGAAAAAGATAAAGAAAATAGAAATTGTTAAAAATATGATTCTTTTGTTTTTTTTCATCTTATTGGATTTTTAAACGTCTAAACATAAAACCACCAACTAGTGCGATTCCTAAACCTAACATCATATTAGTTCCATAGTCAGATGCAGTCTTTGGGAGCTTTGCCCCTTTAACTGTTTTATGTTTTGGTGAACTTTTAACTTTTTCAATCTTCTCAACTACTTTTGGTACTTCTTTAATATCCTTACCTGTTTCTTGTATAATCTTTGCACCAATCATTTCAGCAGTAAATAACATATCTAATATGAACTTACCCTTCAAATCATAGAACTCGATTTTTAGTTTATAGCCCTTTTTCATATCTTTTAAATACAGTAATTCTTTTAATGAAAGAGGTTGAGTATCTGTCCCATTCGTTAGAAAAAACTTAGGTTGAAGCTCAAAAATATTTAATAATTCTTGTGAAATAGATAGAAACTCTGAAATTTGTGCATCTGTTAGATCATCAACACTTTCAAAGTCTTCAAAAGCCATCATTCGATCAGCTAAATCCATTAGACGCTCTTCCATTGCAGGATCAGAAAGTTTGTCCTCAAGTGCTACTAAATGTTCCATCATAGCATTAAGTTCATCTTCTGTCAGATCAAATTCAGCAAACATATCGCCAATTTCAGGCATTTCAGGCATCTCTTCAACGTCTAGAAAGAAGCTTACATCAAAATATAAATCATCTACAAATATGTAGTTATCAATACTCTCTCCATTTTCCTCTAATAATGAAAATAAGGATTCTTGGTCTAACTCATAATCTTCATATATCGTTTCAAGGTTACTATAGTCTGATTTAATAACGGCACCTAGAGAATCTCTTAATTCTGTAACATTTTCAAAGAATGCAAGATCCTCTTCAAAATATTCCATTACATAGTCTTCAAGATCTACTTTCGAAAACTCAATTCCTCGCTCACTACTAACTTCCTCCAAAAATTCAGTTAGCTCTTTTTCATCAACTGCTGCAAATGAAACGTTTGGAAATAGCGAAAATAATAGAGCAAAAACAGACAAAAAAGCAAAGTATTTCTTCAACTAAAACCCACCCTTTTATTTATTTGACAATAACTTAATCATAGGGTAAAAAATTACATTTGTATATAAATTTTTTCCAATAAATTGATAATTTTTTATACTCGAGTTGATAAAAAACACCCCTTTTCATTGAGAAAAGAAGTGTCAAAAATTTATTATTATTTCAAGGAAAACCAACTACTTTGAATTAAGGATTTGTTACCCGCAACATCAATACTTTCGATAATAAACCTGTATTTCCCCGCATTTGCGAAGGTCTTGTTTTCAGCCTTACCATCCCAACTTTGACTATGTGTTCCTAGTTTTAGAGACTTCTTGTTAGCCAAAGTTCTTATTTTTTGACCATTGTTGTTAACAACATAAATCGTTACGTTTGAAGTTTCATTGATTGAGAAATTACTTACAACTGTCATACTTTTACCTGTTTTGTAAACAGAGGGCGTTATCGAATTAATTTTTATTAGTGGAGGCTTGCTATCAACTATTATCTCAACTGTCTTTCGATCTGCTCTTTGATTATCAGAATCTATACTATCTAACCTCATCAGATAATTTCCATCAGGTGCTTGCTTTCCAGAACTATTTTTACCACTCCAACCTATCGTCTGACTACCACCTATTATAATTTTGTTAGTTATAATATTCTTCACATGTCCACCTTTTGAATCAAAGATTTTTGCAGTAACTAATTGTGTTTTGTTAAGTTTTACATGTACAATACCTGCCTTAGAAACTTTAGGAGAATAATGAATTGTCGTTTTCCCAACAGCTATTGATGGCTTTAATTTATTCTTAACGTTCACAGAAAGCTCTTTTGACCTAGAAGAAGAACCTTTCACTGCCGAAGCTATTATTTTGTAAGCTCCACTATCTGCATAACTGCCATTATCTATCTTTCCGTCCCATTTTATGTTTACCTGTTTACCACTGCTTTTAGCATTTTTGTAAATGGTTTTTACAATATTCCCTTTTGCATCTTTTACAACTATGGAGACTAATGAACCTGTATAAGCTTTATAAGACGTTGAAATAGTATTTAGTCCATTTATTATTAATTCTTTTGATGATAAAGATGCGACAGAAAGTGCTTCTGGAGTATTTTTCACTGCCAATGAAGCATCAATTCTCCCAAATCCCGAAAGATTATCTCTTCCAGATTGATAAAGATCTACAGTGGATTTTTTCAAAATAGTATCGACCTGAGTTTCATTTATAAATGGATTCTTTGAAAGCATTAAAGCAATGGTACCGGTTACGACAGGGGATGCCATTGAAGTTCCACTCATATAACCATATTTTCCGTAGGCAATTGTAGAATAAATATCCTCTCCTGGAGCGGCGAAATCAACAAAGCTTCCGTAGTTGGAAAAATAAGAAGCACGGTCTGCATGGTTGGTAGCACTAATTCCAAATACACCTTTATAAGCAGCTGGATATGTTTTTTCGTTTACATGATCATTACCAGCAGCAGCAACAACTATTGCTCCCTTAGATCTTGCGTATGCAACCGCATCGTTTATAACTTTGCTATAATAATAACTTCCTAAGCTCATGTTAATAACATCCGCTCCCTTGTCTGCAGCATAATATAAGGCGGATGAAATTTCTTCAGCAGTTGTTGAATCTCCATAAAACACATTTATAGGCATAACTTTCACATTTGGAGCTATTCCTGTTACTCCTACAGTATTTAGTGATGCGGCTATAATGCCTGCAACATGTGTTCCATGATCATCTGGAAAATAGGTAGAATCACCATCGACAGCATCATAAGGCTTGTACAACTTCCCTTTAAGTTCTGGATGCCTGCCATCTACACCACCGTCTATTACTGCTACAACTATATCGCTAGAACCTTTTGTAGTATCCCATGCTGAAGGGGTATTAATTTTGGAATGAAACCATTGTTTTTTATACAAAGGATCAGAAGGTATATATTCTTTTTGTATTTTATAATTGGGTTCTACAAATTCTACAATTTTGTTATCGTAAAGTTTTTGAACCAGTTTAGGTAAATTAGTCTGGTTGGAAAAAGAAATAACATAGAAGTCTTCTCCAATGGGTTTAATATTTATTAGATTAAAGAGATTTTTAAAATTTCTCTTGTCATTCTTATGTAGTTTTTTTGAAAACTTGACAATGAGCTCAGTATTTACGTAGTTTCTATCTTGAAACATTTTTTGAATAGTATACGCTGTTCTTTCATGTGATCTTGACTCACTTGCGGCAGATACATGGGTAGAAGAAAAGCAAAGTGAAGTGAAAACCAAACAACTTAATAGTTTTTTTTTGTTCATAATGGCCCCCAAGATTATAAAATATAATTTTATTATACTTGAAAAACCACTTATTACCACTTAATTCCATGTTTTTATGCAACAAAAAAAGCAACCTGTTTTAATAGGTTGCTTTAATAGAATATGCTTTTTCTTAGTTAGTATGTAACTTAAAAATTATCTTCGTATCTTTCTTAGCGTACCTTCAATACTTGCCCTACTTTAATTGATGTAGATTTTAGTTTGTTTAACTTTTGGATTGCTGCAACACTCGTTTTATATTTCTTGCTTAAGCCCCAAAGGGTGTCACCTTTTTGAACTTTATGTGTTTTTGTTTTAGATGAACTAATAGCTGGTTTAGAAGCAACAGGTTTTTTTGCCGCACTAGACGTAGCTTTCTGATTTATAACTCGTCTTCCTTTAACGTACCTTGCTCCCCAATAATACTTGGAAAATGCATCAGTATAAGCAACTCCATTGGATTGTGCATTTAACATTTTTCCATTACCAGCATAGATTCCAGCGTGATTAACTCTACCATCAAAATCAGTATCATAGAAAATAAGATCGCCTTTTTGCAGATTAGCTTTTGATACGGCAACTCCAGCAGATGCTTGTCCAACACTTGTTCGAGGAATTGTTATTCCATTTTGTGCAAAAACATATGAAGTGAAAGATGAACAATCAAATGTTCGTGTATTTCCAAACGTTGAACCATATTTATAAGGTGTTCCTAGATATTTATTACCAGTCTTAATAATGTTATCTCCAACTGAAGCTTGAGCAAACTCTCCACCAGATAAAATTACACCTGCAGCAACTACTATAGATAAAAGTTTCTTTTTCATAAAAATACCCTCCAATTGATTAGGCTAGATATAACCAATTGGGTTCAAGTTATACTAGTAGACTAGTTCAATTTATGTAGTTAAAAACAAGTATGTATTGTATGTTTCTACCTTTTGCTTGACCCCATCGTCCTATGTCTATGGTAGCATAAGTCGACTGGTTGGTTTATTACATGTTCGTTACATATCTGACAGCATCTGTGTAATTTTTGTAATATTATGCTAAATCATGTCGTTATTCCCTGCTAATTAGATTACCTTTTGGATCAATGGGTATTAAAAAAAGCTGATATCAAAAAGGACGTGAACCTTTTGAATCAGCTTTAATTTATTATTCAAATATTTCTCTAAAAACATTCTTTACTTTAGGTGTTACGTAATGACTGCCATTTCGATTTTCAACATCTTCAATCATCATGGAAACAAGAAGGGACGGATTTTGTGTATTATAGCCAACAAACCAGCCTAATTCTTTCCCCTTGTCTTCTCCAGCGGATTTCAGTTCAGCCGTACCCGTTTTTCCTGCAAGTGGCAAGTTCTTCATAAAGGCATCTTTATGAGCTGTTCCATTTTTATTGACCACAACCTGAACAAGATCACCACTTATTAATTTCGCTGTTTCTGCTGATATTACTTTTTCTTTCCACACAGTGGTCTCTTTCGCTTGATCCAATCGTGGCGCCAGCAAGTTTCCTTCATTTAAGAAAGGTGTGTAAGACATGGCTACATGTAGCGCACTCATTTGAATCTGCCCCTGACCGAAGCCACTGTCAGCGAGCTGCCCTTCACTCATTCCGTTTTTTCCAATAGAAGATGCAGTGAACGGGAATGAAACAGGCACCTCTTCACCAAATCCAAATTTCTTCAATCCTTCCGTAAACTTGTCTTCACCTAGATTTAGCGCAGCTTGAGCAAAGTAAATATTATCTGAGTAGATGAGTGCTTTTTCCAGATTTACACTAGGAACATCCGTTACCCTTGTTACTTTATAATTACCCCATGCTTCTTTATCTTTTTGCCACGTTTTACCTGACACTTTCATTTCTGCATTAGGATCCAGTGTTCCCTTTTCAAGTCCGATAGCAGCTGTTAAAGGCTTAAGCGTTGAACCAGGTGCATAAACATATTTGAATCGGTTCAACATGGGTTGCTTTGGATCATCTGCCCATTTTTGTCTTAATGCCTTGGTTAATCCCAACGTAAATTGATTAGGGTCATATGATGGACTATTCACTAATGCTAGTACATCACCTGTTTTTGGATGGATAGCCGATGATGTTCCAACGTCAGCTTTAATCTGATTATAGATGGATAGCTGAACCTTGCTATTAATCGTTGTTTTTACATCTTTTCCATTTTCAACTTCAGTTTGTGCAAGTATAGATTTTTCTTCACCTTTACTATCCATAATTTTTATAATGCCGCCACTCTTGCCACGCAATTGTTCTTCATAAACTTGTTCAAGGCCTGCCTTACCAATCCAATCTTGTGCTGAATAGCCTTTTCCCTGTAACTTTTCCATATCCTCAGCTGAAACAGGCGCAATATAACCTGTAAGATGTGCCGCAGCTTCTTTTAAAGGATAAAGACGAGTTGATTTCTTTTGGTAATCTACGCCTTCTAGAGCAATAGTATCTTTTAATTTAGGATCATCGACCGAAATTTTTTTAATCGGAACTGCTTGGTCTTGTTTTACCCATGGCTGATCTAACTGTTTTTGTATCTCTTCTGTTGTCATCCCAAGTATTTTAGATAATGGTTCCAGCGTTTTCGCCTTATCTTGAGGCAGTTTTTCAGGGACAATAACAATTTCTGCTGCCACACCATTTACAGCAAGAGGTTTGCCTTCGCTATCTAAAATCTGTCCTCTTTTAGGAGATATGGAAGATGCAGAAATACGATCACCTTTTTTCATGTCAGGAAAGATATGAGACGTATTCCATTGGATGCCCCACTTTTCAGTATCCTTTTTCTCCTCGAGGTTTAATTTTATATTTTGAGTAAATGTTATCGGGCCACCCATTGTTTCCATTTTAAGTGTATAAGGAAGATTAACACTCTCACTATTATCTTTATCGTCTTTTTTCTTTTTTTTCATTTTTATATCTAACTTACTAACTTCTATTCCACTATATATAGATTCATAGCGTTCAACAAAATCTTTCTCAGAAATGGCTTCTTGCGATTTAGTATCTAATAGTTTATACATATTCTTAAAATCTTGTTTTTCCCAGTACCCAACATATTTTTCTAATGTATTCTCTGGCTTTGGAGGCTCTGAGCAAGCTGATAAAAGCCCAATGGACAAGACCATTAACAGGATAAGTTTATAATAATTCTTCAAAACACATCTCCTTCTCAACTAGTATTTTCATATACTTTAACACTCATATATTATAACAAAATAGTTTACAATATATGACTGATAATCACCTGATAGTTTGCTGATAAAACACATATATAATATTAAAAGCTGCTATGCAAGGCCATATTAAACCTAGACAGCAGCTTTTTTTTATTACTATTTTAGTAATTTACTCGTTTCGCTCCTAAATAACGGGATTTCCAATAGGATAAGTTCATATCACTGACCGTCACACCTGTACTTGATCCAGCATGTACAAATTGGTTGTTGCCTATGTAAATACCTAAATGTGATGGCCCAGAGGTGTATGTTTCAAAATAAACTAGATCTCCTACTACTGGTTTACTGACCAAAGAAGTCGCGTTCCACATTTGCGCTACAGTTCTCGGTAGCTGAATACCTTCTTGTGCATAAACATATTGGATAAATCCACTGCAGTCGAATCCTTTTGGTGTAGTTCCACCCCAAACATAAGGTACACCCATATACTCTGAAGCATTTGCAATAATATTAATAGTGGTTTGATTACGTGAATTGCTTGGTTTTTGTCCCTTTTTTTTCTCAACCTCAGTTATTTTATTTAATACTGAGCTTGTAATTTCACCAGTGACCGGCAAACTGTTAGCTTTTTGGAACCTCTCAACACTATCCTCTGTAACTGTTCCATAATAATCTGTAATCATATGGTATTTAAAATACCCCAGTTTCTTCAGGCGTGTTTGAAGTTGCATTACTTGAGTACCTGTACTTCCAAATTTCATTAAAACCGTTTCTTTGGAAGGTGATGTAGGTTTTGTAACAATTGGTTTAGGTTGTGACACTGGTTTTTTCTTTCCTGCTATTAGCTTTTGAATTTGATTAAGTGTTACCTGGTCTGCAGTCCCCGTCGCCTTTAATTTTTGATTAATTTGAAACTTCCGAACGGCTTCAGTTGTTATTGTTCCATAGAAATCAGTCGTTTTATAAAAGGTGAAGAATCCTAAAGTTTTAAGATCAGTTTGAAGTTTTTTTACTTCAGGTCCAGTTGTATTAAGCTTTAAAACTTTACTAGTTTTTGAACTTGATGCGGGCTTAGTACTGGATACCGGCGGTTTTGACACTTTAGGTTTTTGCACTGTCGGTTTTTGCACTGTCGGTTTTTGCACTGTCGGTTTTTTTACTGACGGTGCTTCTTCTTGATGAGTTTTTTGCAACAACTTATCGTATGTTTTCTTTCCAACAATTCCATCCACAACGAGACCATTAGCTTTTTGAAAGTCCATTACTGCCTTTTTTGTAATTGGTCCAAAATAAGTGGTCGTTTCTTGATAATGAAAATACCCCTTACTTTTTAAGATAGACTGCAACTCTTTTACATCGGTATGACTATTACCTTGTTTAAGTGTTTGATCACCAAGTGCTGCTTCCCCTATTACTGGTGCTGCTAAGAATGCTCCAGCAAAAGTAGAAGTCATAATAAAACGTTTTAGTACCTTTTTATTTTCCATTTCTTCCTCCTTTTACTAATATCTTTAAAACTCACTTCTTCTTTTATCGACAATTTCCTTCTAAGTTTCAGAATAAATATGCATTATATTGATAGATAAGAGTATTAGATTGTCAAATTTTTGCTAAAGCACTTAATATTTTGATAATATATAGAGTAATTTAAATACGAGGAGTATATAGTGAAAAGACTTTTAATTATATTATTTGCTTTGATCGCATTCACAAGCTTTTTGGGATATGTGCACTACCAAAAACAAAATGAGGATAAATCAAGGTATGAATTTAATACTACACGTGGAATTACAAAAAAAAATGACGGTATTTTGATCGAGGATGTCCCTTTAATCCAACAAAAGCCCGAACTAGATCGAGGCTGCGAAGTAACTTCACTGGCAATGCTTTTGCAACATGCAGGAGTAGACGTTGAGAAAATAGAACTGGCAGAAAAGATAAAAAAAGTGGACACGCCATATAAAAATGAGAATGGAACCTATTATTATGGCAACCCAAACGACGGATTTGTTGGGAATATTTATACGTTTGATAAGATGGGGTATGGCGTATATCATGGCCCTGTGACAGATCTTGCGGAGAGATACTTGCCTGGTAGAATAGTAGATTTCAGTGGAAGCAACTTTAATGAAGTCCTTGGAAAGATTAAGAATGGCAAACCTGTTTGGGTAATCATTAATTCAGAATTTCGTGCATTACCAGAGAGTGAATTTCGAACATGGAATACACCATCAGGGAAAGTAAAAATTACGTGGAAAGAACATTCGGTGGTCATTACGGGCTATGATCGTGAACACGTATATGTGAATGATCCGTTGAACAAGGAGAAAAATCGAAAATTAAAGCTTAATGATTTTGAAGAGGCGTGGAAGCAGATGGGTTCTCAGGCGATTACATATAAAAACTAAAAGAAGGAACTCAACCCTGAGTTCCTTCTCATTAATTTACGCCATGTAGATCGATAAGTTCATAGAGAAGAAATGTGGATTCTGCTTTCCACGTCACTTCTTTTATCACAGCTCTTCCTACTGGAGAGCTGTTTTCTTTTTTCTGTACCGGTACAGGATGATCTAAAATAAACAGCTTATAGCCTTCTAAAGAAATCTCAAAGACATTACCTTCAACTCGTTTTTCTTTTCCAGTCGTCACTAGATTCGATTGCATCGTCATTGGCATTTGCATGTTATCACCTGCGTTCTTTTTTCTTTTATTGTAGCACTAAACTAAATTCTTTTCGTACGGAATTTTTTATAAATCATTGAGGCTAATAAGATACCGATAAAACCGCCTGTCGCATCAATCATGACATCCTCTAAATGCGGCGATCGATTGGGAGTAAAGCTTTGATGAACCTCATCTGAGATGGCATATAAAATGGTCATGATCCAGGAGATCAACCACGTTAAACGTTTGTTTAACAAATAATAATTTAAAGCACGGTACATTAAAAACCCTAATACAAAATAGGTGGAAAAGTGTGCTGCTTTTCTTATAAAAAATTCAAGAAAATGAGCAGCTCCCAGTGCTTCAATACTGATCTCATCGCCAGCATAATGGAGTTTCACTGAGGAGAACAGAGTCTCAATGATAGTTAAATCTAAATTAGCTGAGATTGTTGGTCTCAGATCTTGTTTTTCATAGGGTTGAGAGCTGGCATAAAAAATGATTCCCATCCAGAGAAAGACGGGGAGCCAGTATAATAAAATTCTTTTCATGTTAAACCACCTGTTTGAATGATTACTTGGAATTACTATACCATATGAAAGGCTGCAAAAAAGACTCCGAATATACGGAGTCCTGTGTTATTGAAATGCTTTTATCATAAAGTCAGCCCAAAGCTTATGGCCCTTTTCATTTGGCTGTAATGTTGTGCTATCGTAGTAATCCTTTATTTCTTCTGAGTCTACACTTGGCCAACTGCTCCAAATATTGAGATAAGTAATACTTTCTTCTTTCGCAAAGTTCTCTAATTCAAGAACTTGATCCGCATATTTAGCTGGTTTGCTAATAGGGTTTGAAGACTGAATAAGAATAATGGCTTCAGGATTTGAGGTCTTTATTCCTTCGATCATATTTGACAGCACAAACAACGTATCTCTCATACTTATTCCATCGTTATCATTTAATAGTGGTGGTTCTATAATAATAACGTCTGACTTTCTGGTTTGTATCTCTTCATAGATTGAGTCATCTTGAAGTTCTAGACTTGTCATATCTCCTGTACTAGTCGTATGCAGGTTTACTTTTTCTTTATATGTGTTTGTCATTTCAGTTGTAAATAGTTGTGCCCACGTTCCTTGATCGGAAGATGTATTCGTTGAACCAACAAGGTGAAACTTAAGAGGGTTCCCCATCTTTTCCTTTTCTTTGTATAGTTCTGCTATTCCCTCAGGTGCATTTGCAAAAAGATTCTCTTTTAATAATGGAGTTTCTTCTGATGAGACTTTTTTTGACGCAGTCCTCTTTTCAGTGATCCCTATTTCTCTTTTTGCTGCATATGCATTTTTTTCTAATTTGTTATTGTAAAAAAAATGTCCGCCAACTACACTAACCACGCATGCAATCATGACAAACACCATTAAAAAACGGCGTTTCTTCATCCGTCCCAACCCCTTATATATACTATAACTATAATATAGGGTAAAATTTTCTAATACAAGAAAATTGTTGAAGATTGTAGGTTTCTATCTAAATTTCTCTAGTTGATTTATCAAATTTTGTTCTGATAAATTTAGCCTTTGATGCTCCTTTTTTAAATTACTAACAATCTCTAGAACCATTTGCATTCTATTTGTGAGCATTTTCCTCACCTCATCCGGATTCGGCCCGCCTTGAATGCTGCGCCTTTTCACGAATTGGAGGGGGCAGATGATGTCTTCCCATTCTTTTTGGGTGAGAGATAGGTGTTCATGCTGAGTCGTCAAAATTCGTTGAACCGTTTCAAGAGGTAGTTCGTTAAGTTCCAGCTTTTCCGATGAGCACTTTTGCGCGACGGCGCTCGCTAATTTGTGTGCTGTTCGAAACGGCACTCCCTTTTCTTTCGCTAAAAAGTCCGCCAGCTCTGTAATCGTGATACATGATGTTTTCGCACGAGCGAGTGCTAACTCTTTGTTCACTTCCATCGTTCGGATGACCGCATGCATGAGATGCATCACTCGGTTCGCTTTTTCGTAACTTCTATATAAATGTGGCTGAAGGTCATCCTCGGTATCCACGATATCGCCAAACGGTGTGTTGTGGATCATGTGGATTGCCGCGAGTGCTTCTCCTGCTGTTGAACTGGCGAGTGCCCGAGAGTGTTCGATGGAAACCGGATTTCGTTTTTGCGGCATGATCGAGCTGATTTGCACGTAAGGATCTGCCACTTTGATGATGTCGTGTTCACGGGTAACGAGCTGAAGAAAATTTCCAACCCAACGACCGCTGTTCGTCATCAACGTTAAAACGGCAGTCGCTGTTTCTATCAAATAATCAGCACCTGCAACAGCGTCATACGAGTTCTCAATAAGTTTGGAGAAACCGAGAAGTTCACAAACTCGATGGCGGTCGATCGGAAAACTTGTCGTGGAGAGTGCTGCTGCTCCCATCGGTGAACAGTTCACTGTTTTATATGCGGATTGCAGACGTTCGATATCTCGTAACAGGATGTCTAGCACAGCAGTTAAGTAGTGTCCGAGCGTTGTCGGCTGTGCGGGTTGGGTATGAGTGTGTGCAGTCATGACGGTTTCCGCGTGTTCGTCAATTTTTTCTAGAAGTGCTGTGGCGAGTGAGAGTGCACTTTCTATCAGTGTGAGGATGTGTACTCGGAGCACAAGTCGGTACATGGCGATTCCCATGTCGTTCCGGCTTCGTGCCATATGCATACTGCCCGCAAGATCCGGTCCAATTTCTTCACTCATTTTGTGTTCGATCATGAAAAATAAGTCTTCGAATCGTGGATCGTAGGTTAGAGTTTGCGGGTCGATCTTTGCTATCGTTTCGACTCCTCGGAGTATTTTTGCAGCTTCACTTTTTTCTAAAATACTCTGCTCGGCAAGCATCACAACATGTGCTCGGTGAATGTTAAACATATGTTTAAAAAGATAGTCTCTTTGGTCGTTGAATACGGGGCGTAGTAAGTGTTCCACGTACGTTTTACCGGGGAACTCCGTGCCTTCTTGTTTGATAAAATTGTCTTTGGATGGCATGTATTCTCACTCCAATGCTGAAGGAACTTCTGTTAGTAGTGTATAGAGATGAGTGGATCTTGGGAACTCGGTTACATTATGTTATTGGGATTAAAGTTGGTTAAGCTACGTAAAAACCCGGACGTCAATTACGCCGGGTTCTTTGTATTTACATGAAATTGTGTACCCGGATAAGTGGGGTAAAAGGGTGAGTTTCTTTCTAGAGGCTTGATTCTAATTTTCCTTAAGTTGAAAGATTTCGCGGTCATGTTCAGCAATTTTAAACTCGTAGTATTTTAAGTCATTTTTGCGAACCATTGTTTTCTCGATGTTTGTTACTCTAACTTTCAAGTCTGCCACATCATCTTTTAGTTCTAAAATGCCTTGCTGGTTTTGTTTAGTCAGTTCTAAAATTTGTTCTAATAATAGTCTGTCGCTCATTCTGCTCACCTCCTTTACACTTATTTTATCAAAAATCGTAATCGTTTTCTGCTGTTAACAAATAAAGCTTACGGTACGTGTTTTTATATTTCTTACACGTTCGCTGATAAATGGCCCGTTTTCACCTGTTATGCACTATTTTTCACCTGTGAATGATGTACGAGCACCTGTAGACGAACATGTTTCACCTGTAAACCGTTCTTAATCACCTGAACATGCTACCTCCCACAAAAAAACACCCGATTCGCGAAGAATCGGGTGCCTCATGAAATAAAAAAACCTACTTTTTCTCCAAAACCGCAACAAACTCACGCATATAATCCGGCAGATCTGGCGGACGGCGGCTGGATACGAGGTGACCGTCAACTACGACAGGTTCATCGATCCATTTTGCTCCTGCGTTTTCCATGTCATCCTTAATTCCAGGTGTACTTGTCACTTTTTTACCGTCTAAAATCTTCGCAGATACGAGAACCCATCCCGCATGACAGATCTGGCCGATCGGCTTTTTGTTCTTCTCCATATGCTGGACCATCTCAATCACTTCTGGAAAACGGCGCAGCTTGTCCGGTGCCCAACCGCCCGGAACTAAGATTGCATCGTAACCTCCAGCATTCACATCACCAAACGCATAATCAGCCTCAGCCGGAACACCGTATTTTCCGATGTACGTCTCCCCTGCTTTCTCTCCAACAAGTTCAACGATCGCCCCTTCTTCACGCAAGCGCAAAATCGGATACCACAATTCCAAATCCTCAAAATCGTGATGCACGAGACTGAGCACTTTTTTACCTTTTAAACGCATGTTTAACACCTCCACTATTTATATCCTTAATAGCGTAACATGAATCCTAGCTGAGACACTATTCTTCCACTTTATCAAAGACTTATGATACGATTTTTTTAACAGAAGACAGAAGGAGACTGATTATGATGGGCAAATGCACGATCGACCACACGTTAGAAGATGTGAAGCAAAAGCTAGCCGAACAATCCGCTTTTATGCCGCGTGAACTTGTGATAGAGGTTGGCGACTCTTTATCTGATGATAGTGATCAGACCTACTTAAATGAAGTGTTTCATCTTTTGAAAAAGTATGACCTCGTGGACGAAAGTGAACGAGAAACACGCAATGAGAAATTGAGTAATCTGGTTAAATAGAAATCATAGCAGAGAAAAAACACTTGGAATTGTCACCAAGTGTTTTTTCGTTTAATTAATCGGAATCGATCGTTCTGGTAATTTGCCTGGCTGATCTGCACCAGGATTTTCTGAGTGCTCAAAAGGGACGACATAATATTTTTCCGATTCCAGATTGATTGCGCTAAATCGGTTATACGATTCTTCCGGTGCCACAGAAACCGTGCCTGGCAAGATTTCCTTTCCAGATTGACTTACAATTTTAAAAGCAATGTGGTTCTCTTCGCCTGGCCAGTCATAATACAGCACGGTGGAGATTGGAGTCACGATCATTTTTTCGAGTTTTATAGAGCGTCCGTTCTCGAGTTGTATGTTTTGATAAAGCGTAATCGTTTTGCTATCCGCTGCTAACTTTTCAGTTGGGACTTCAATATCAAACACCCACGGCTGGTTCATCTTCAATTCTAGATCTAAGCGATCGTATTCAATATGAAACTGAATCTTCTCCCCCATCGGTATTTCTTTTAATTGAACTTCGTTGTAAACCGTAAACATAGAATTGTTTAGTTCAATCGACTGCCCGCCAGTACTTGACGTTAAATCTTTTCCATTCATCTTCACTTTAGGCATAGGGTGCATCTTATGATGAAAGTCGATTCCGTCTGCTGGTTCGTAGGTCGAGCTTAAAAGTAAACGTCCGCCATCAATCATCACTTCGTTCAACGTCAACTTCCCCTTCTCGTTTTCAGCGGTTTGTCCGATCGCTGTTTTATAGGAAGAAAAATCGAGATTCTCGTTTTGATTCAAATATTTTTCAATTGTTTCACCTACAAATGGCATATTAGCTATAGATACGATGCCTGTACTTAGTGATAATCCCGTCGCTATGAGCATGGCCGCTGTTACACCCATATACTTCTTTACCTGCGATGGCTTTTGTTTTTTTACTTTCTTTAGTACTCGCTTTTCCCATTGCTTTTTTTCAAAATGAGAAAGGTCTTGCTCTTCATATTGTTTCAAATCTATATCCATTTCGTTTAATTCGCGATAGATCGTCATATCTTCACTCCTCATGCTTCATTATTTTGAAACAAAAACCCTTTTAGTTTTTTACGTCCCCGGGATAACTTGTTGTACACCCAGGATTCTCTCTCGTTATATTCATGAGCGATCTCACTTGACGTGTTTCCTTCTAAATAGTACTTTTCAAAAATCCGCCGTTCACCGGGAGGTAACTGCTGAAGCAACTCATCAACGAGAATTTCTTCGCGTGACTTTTGTGACAGTAAGTTGGACTCGGTAAAACCGGGCACTGAGAACTGTTGTTTTTGTAGAGAGATCTGTCTTCTCCCATAATCGATTGCTTTATATTTCGCTACAGCTGCGATCCATTGTTTGAACGTATTTTTCGTAGGATCAAATTGATGAATATTGTTCCAAACGGACAGTAAAACATCGTCAAGGCATTCTTCATAATCTTGTTGCTGCTTATTCACATATCGTTTGATGATTGCTGTGAGAAGACCACCGTACTGCTGGATCATGAAAGAGATCGCATTTTCATTTTTATCTATTAATTGTTGTACAACATTTTCTTCTGTAACTCTCAATCGTACACCCCTCCTGCTTATTATTGGTACCTACTATGTATTACGAAATGAATAGGGGAAATCTATCACTTATCAAAAAATTTGTTGAGAAAGTAATCATTTGGAAGAATCACTACAATCTAAAGCATAACTTTATTTCCTAATGAATTGTCTATATATGTTTAAAAGAAATACGATTACACAAATCTAGTGAATCGTTTCGATTTTTCATTGACTCTCAAAATGAAAGCGCTTATAATTTTTATTATCAGGTTTATCGAAACGTTTCGATTACGTCAGACCATACACAATAAACGATATCCAGGAGGTTTTCTTTATGCTTAAGCAAAACGTGCAACATATCATTCAAGACATGACATTAGAAGAAAAGATCAGTCAGTTGGTTCAGCTTGCTACTCCTTTCTTTAAAGGTTCATCTGATCAAGGCTTCATCACGGGTCCTATGCAGGAGATGGGGATCACGGATGACGTGATTTGCAATACAGGATCTGTTCTCGGTGGATCAGGAGCTCGTGAAACGCGCAACATTCAAGACGCACATTTAAAAGAAAACCGTCATGGCATTCCTTTATTGATGATGGCTGATATCGTGCATGGTTTTAAGACGATCTTTCCGGTACCTCTAGCGATCGGTTGTTCGTGGGATATGAATCTTGCTGAAAAAAGTGCAGAGATCGCAGCGAAAGAAGCATCTGTTTCAGGTGTTCACGTGACATTCGCGCCTATGGTCGATCTTGTTCGTGATCCGCGCTGGGGCCGTGTTATGGAATCTACGGGTGAAGATGGCTTTCTGAACAGCGAGTTTGCTCGTGCATTCGTTCGTGGTTTTCAAGGAACGGATTTAACAAACGACAAAGACCGCGTGGCAGCTTGCGTGAAGCACTTTGCCGCATATGGTGCTCCTGAAGGCGGACGCGATTACAATACGGTGAACATGTCTGAACGTCAGCTTCGCGAGTCTTACCTGCCAGCTTATAAAGCAGCGCTTGATGAGGGCTGTGAAATGGTGATGACCGCGTTCAATACAGTCGACGGGATTCCGGCAACGGCGAACAAGAAGCTGATGCGTGACCTTCTTCGTGACGAGTGGGGCTTTGACGGTGTAATTATCTCGGACTGGGGTGCTGTAAAAGAGCAGCTTCCGCACGGTGTGGCTGAAGATGAAGCAGAAGCGGCGTATAAAGCGCTAACAGCTGGAGTTGATATCGAGATGATGACAACGTGCTACGTCGACCATTTGAAAGAGCTTGTGGAAAGCGGCAAACTATCTGAATCTCTTGTAGATGAATCGGTAGAACGTATATTAACGTTGAAGCAGAAGCTCGGACTTTTTGAAGACCCGTACCGTGGTGCTGATGAGAAGCGTGCCGAAGAAGTGATTTTGTGTGAGGAGCACCGTGATGTAGCACGTGAACTGGCTGCGAAATCGTGTGTACTTTTAAAAAATGAAGGTGGGATTCTTCCCCTTCAACCGACGCAAAAGATAGCACTGATCGGACCATTCGCGACAAATGGCGATCTGATGGGACCTTGGTCGTGGCAAGGTGCGTTTGATGACGTGGTAAAAGTAGACACAGGTCTGTTGGATAAACTGGCTGATCCTTCTCTTTTAACGGTTGCGGATGGTTGTGAGGTTGAGTCTGTAACAACTGAGCAGTTGGAAAAAGCGGTTCGTGTTGCGAATGATGCGGATGTGATCGTGCTCGCACTTGGAGAAGCTTCATACATGAGTGGTGAAGCGGGATGCCGTGCTGACATTCGTCTCCCTGAGGCTCAACTTCAATTGATTCAGGAAATGAAAAAGTTAGGTAAGCCGATTGTCACCGTACTCTTTAACGGTCGTCCACTCGACCTGCATGGTGTGGTAGATCAAGTGGATGCAGTATTAGAAGCTTGGTATCCGGGTACTGAAGCGGGTGCTGCGATTGCTGATCTTTTATTCGGAGATGTGAATCCGTCTGGTCGTTTATCGATGTCGTTCCCGTATTCAGTTGGTCAGGTTCCTGTGTATTACAACCACTTCAACACAGGTCGTCCACAGCCTACTCCTGAAAATAAAGAGCGCTATCTGTCTCATTATCTGGACATTCCGAACGAGCCTCTATTCCCGTTCGGTTTCGGGTTGAGCTATACAGAGTTCACGTATGACGATGTGAAGTTGTCTAGTGATGTGTTGACGGAGGATGAGTCGATTACAGCTTCTGTAACGGTTACGAATACAGGCGATGTTGCTGGTGAAGAGCTAGTTCAGCTGTATATCCGCGATATTGCGGGTGATGTTGTTCGTCCAGTGAAAGAGTTAAAAGGATATAGAAAGATTGTTCTTGAACCAGGAGCGTCTGAGGAAGTAACGTTCGAGATCACAGAAGAAATGCTACGCTATCACCATGAGAACCTAGAGTTCAAGAGTGATGCAGGTAAGTTTACGATGTTTATCGGGAAAAACAGCCATGATGTGGTAAGTGTTCCGTTTAGGTTGGTTAAGTAATATAGTAAGTGAGGACTGCTCTTGGGGTTGAGTAGTCCTTTTTTTGTGTTTTACGGTACGTGTTTTTATATTTATTACGCGTTCACGCAGACGTGGGCTCTTTTCACTCAATTGCCCCTTCGTTTCGCTCAGTAAACCTTTGTTTTCGCTCAAACAACAGTGCGTTTCGCTCCAACGGCCTTCCTTTTCGCTCAAGCGACCAATATCACTGGTATTCCGCATACTAAAAAATGAATAATGTTCAATTAAACACCCTTTTTGTGTCTATTTCTGCCTTTATGATCTACATTACAGCCAAATACAAAAGCTAATATTTAACTATCTAAAAATAAAAAAGACCGCTCCGAAAGAGCAGTCTCACCTTATTATCCAACCAAAACCCGCAACGCATCATCCACTTTTGCATGTTTTTTACTGCGAACGATTGTGAACTCCTCATTTTCTTCAATCACATAATCAGCACTCGGTAAAATCTTCGTTCCACGTTCAAACGCGATCACATCTTCGACCTGCGTTAGGCGGAAATCGATATATTCTGCATCCACACCGGTAATTTCTGCTGTCGCGTAAGCAATTTTCACATTACCTACAGCTAGATTCATAGGCAGCATCACACCGTCTTTGCTCTGCAACAATAGCTTTCTTCCGCCTAACAACGCTACGCCATCTTCATAAACCGTGAATTCTTTATCGAATCCGTCTAGGTTCAACAGATGAAGGAAACGCTCACCTTCTGCGTCAACAGTCGATGTCATAAAGATGCCGTGATGTGGACAATCATGCGTTAGTTTCGCGCGACTTCCTAGTCGTTCGAGAGCGTTTTTAAAGAAAGGTAGATCGCAGCGATAGAAGCTGGCGATCACGATCGCGCTTCCATTCCCCACTTTAGACTCAAACCCACACACATCATCCGATCCGTACACTCTAAAAATCGGCGTTACATTAGGTCCAACTTCAAAACGCTGAACGAAGCCTGAACGAATCTCCGGCTGAGCTGAAGCCCAGTTGTCTCCATAGATAGAAAGGTAGTTTCCGTGACCATCACGGCTTATTCCTTTATACGTAACACCAAGTGCTTCTGCTAAAAGCGTACAGTCCTTCCCTTCCATATCAAAAAGAGGAACTTCACCGTACAGAAGAATCTTTCCGCCCGTGTTCAAATAGTTTACGAGTTTCTCCTGAATCGCACTGTCCATATAGCGTGCGGACGGCAACGCGAGTACAGGCGTTTTCGTCACATCCAGGGGTTTGTTCTGTACATCAACCGCTGTAAAACGATAACCGTTAAGCAACATCGCACGGCCCATGATTTCCCAAGCGCCGGCACCGCGGTTCGCCTCGATGTTTGAGAGAATCTCACGCATCACTTCACTCTTCGGATAACGATATTCGGTCATGTAATAATCCGGGATGAACGCGAACGATACTTCATCTCGTTCTTCGTTCATACGCGCGAGCTTATCACTCACCGCCATCACACTTTGATTCACGCGTGACATGCGGGGAAACGTATAGTTATAATCACCTTCTGGCCCAATTGGTGCTGCGAAACCGTGGCGTTCACCAGTTGAGGCAATTCGGTCGTTTCCATCGTCAACAAGCGTATCGAGTCTCGCATTTTTTCCGCCAGCAAACAGATAATAGTTGATGAGTCGGTTTCCTTGAGCAAGACACATTCTAAATTTAAAATCCGCTGCTGATGGATCATAGCGCTCGCCTAGTGTCTCGCCAAAGTTTCCGTCACCACAGTTGAACTCGACAGACGTTAACGGCTGATCCTCGTTATGAACGGCTTCCATCAGACCGTTGATGATGTAGAGGTCCTGGAACGTTTTCATGTCAAGATCGCCAAAATAAATATCAGAACCCGAGATATATCCAGGTCCTTGGTTATACGTTTCATACAGCTGACTGATTCCGATCGGATACGTGAATCCTCGTCCTCCACCCGTTCCGTGGATGTTAACGACGAACGGAATGTCTTTCACGCCGAACTCTTCTGCGTACTCTCTTAAAATCGCTATATATTTGGCGAAACGATAACGCATGTAATAGCCAAGATCTTTTAACAGTTGAGCGGCATACTCTTCTTTTGGAGAACGGAATGCGGTATTACGCTCTGCACTTTCATCCAACGAGAACGGATAGCGGTCAGAAACGTTATCTCCGTATCGTTCACTCAACCAATTTGATAAATCGTTCAGCACGTTTTCCGTCAGATCTGGTGTGTTGCTTACCCAAGAGAGCATGCCGATCTCGTTATCAAGCTGAAACGCGATGATCTTTCCACCGTTCGAATAGATGCGCGGTGTAACCACTTCCATCACTTTTTCATAATACTTACGAACTTCTTGTAAAAAACCTGGCGCAAGATAATCGACGGTTGGTGTCGTTGGTTCGCTCTCGTCCCAACCAACCGGAATGATCTCTGGATGCTTCTCGTACACCCAATAAGGCAGTCCTTCGTTTTTCATCTCGGCCATAATGAATGGTCCCGGACGAACGAAGAAATAAAAGCCGTTTTCTGTACAAAGGTCGATGAAACCGCCAAGGTCTGTTTCAGGACGCGTTTTACCTGTAAAATCAAACTGCCCTTCCACCGGCTCATGCCAAAGCCATGGCACATAAGTGGCCACGGCGTTACAACCCGTTTCTTTTAGCTTATCCAGTCGGTCTTGCCAATCGCTTTTATCAAGACGGTAGTAATGAATCTCTCCGCACGTGATCAGAACGGGCTTACCGTCGATGATGATCTGTTTGTTCTTGATCTCAATCATTTTGCCGGACTTCCTTCTGTCTTTTTCCAACCTAACAGGTCAGCACCTTGTTTCACATATTTATTTTTCATGAACAGATCCCACACGAGACTAGATTGATAGTTTTCGATCATAAGAAGCGTGATCCCCTTGTCGATTCCGATGACATGGTCTGAATACCAAGCTGGCGTTACGTCTAGGTTATAAGAATCTTGGAAACCATATTCACCCCAAAGCTGAGGATGCTCTTCGTAAAAATACTTCATCGCTGCGATCGACTCTTCTGGTGTGAACACGATCGATCCCGCTGCTCCCGTCGGTGCGACCGTACCTTCTAGTTCAGGCTCACACCCTTCGTAATAAGGAGGAGCTCCTGGAACGCGGTAGCCGGTCGGGCTTGCACAAGCCGTTAAGCCCCATGCATTTTCGTGATAGGTCTTGAACTCACTCGATTTTTCTTTACAGAACGCACGGTTCGCAAGGGATGCTTTTACCGAGTTCTCGTACCAGTTGATTCCGTCTCCGTCGACGATATTTCTAAAATCGATGAACGCATGCGAATATTGGTGAACAAACATCGCGTTTCCTGGTGCATGGATGTACTCGTAATCTTTGTACGTCCCTTTTCTGCGCTCGAAGCCGTCATAAATTTTTGCAGGAACCGGATGTGTAGGAGACGCCACCCCAAGCACGTACGTCATCATCTGCTCCGCGTACATATCCCAATAGTGGAAGCCGCCCGTTTCCGGGTTGTAACCCATGTAGAACTGGTTAACCGGCTCATCATAATACACGTTCCAGTCGATGCGCGCGTAAATTTTTTCGAAAAGCTCTGCGATCTCTCCGCCAAAGTATTCAGCAGATGTTACGGCACCACATAGGAAGATTCCCGTATCGATGATCGACGCGCAGTCATACCACTCTTCGTTTTTCTTCGCCGTCTCTATGTTTAAGAAGTGGTAAAAGAAGCCGCTCGCGTGTTCCACGTTGTTTAAGAAAGTTTCAAGCGTCCCTTTCGTGCGCTCGTAGCCTTCTTCTTTCGTGATCCAACCGCGCTCGATTCCGATGATGATCGCCGTTAAACCGAACCCGTTTGATGCGATACTTGCTACTTTTTTATTCGCCGACTGATCCAGGATCAACCCGTATCCCGGGCTGTTTTTATCCGTGTTTGCTTCGTTCCAAAAGAAATCAAAGCATCCTTTTGCTTCAAGGTCTAATAGTTTTTGTGTATCCATCGTTATTTCCCTCTCTATCTTTAATCTTGAATTTTTCTATTAAAGAGCGTGGATTTGTATAAAGGTTCGGTTGGGCCTCATTGAAAAGTTAATTGTAGTGCAGGGTGCGAGACTCATGCGGGACAGGTGGGCAGGTGAGACACTTAAAAGTGAAACGTACGAATGTGGCTCACCGCCTGCCCCGCGGAAAGCGAGCACCTGAAACGGAAATCAACTACCCACACCGATCTTTACTCCCCAGTAATCCCCGAACGGTCCACACCTTCAACGAACCAGCGCTGCGTGATAAAGTACACGATCAATAATGGCAGAATCGACAGGACGGTTCCTGCCATCTTGATTCCTTCGTTCAACTGGTTACCGCCCGACACTCCCATCTCAGCTGGGAACATCTGCTGATACGTGGCAACGAACTTTTGCAGCTGCAGCGGTAATGTGGTTAACGCATCTCCAAAATAAATCGCCGCGAGATACGTTTCGTTCCAATACCAAACGAACGAGAACAAAAATGAGATGATGATCGCAGGCAATGCCATCGGTAAGGCGATCGTGAAAAAGATTCGAAAATGACCTGCTCCATCTAGCTGAGCTGCTTCTTCCAAAGCTTTTGGCACGGCTCTAAAAAACTGATAAAAGATCAGGATGAAGATCGCGCTGTTCAAACCTTGTCCGAACGTTGCCGGAAGCAAGAACGCACTCAAACTGCCGAGGATATTCAGCTCATTAAAGAAGATGTATCTTGGAATGAGCGTCACCTGCGGCGGGATGATGAACGTTGCGAGCACAAGAACGAACATGATCTTTTTACCGCGAAACTCAAATCGAGCGAGTCCGTATCCGACTACTGCTGCAACGGCAGTTTGCGCCAATGCAGGGAGAACCGTCACATACAATGTTTCCATCAGGGTTGAGAAAAAGTTTAGTACTTTGTTCGCCTGCTCATAGTTTCCGGTATAAAACTGTGTTGGAATCCAGTTCACGAGCGGGTTCAACAGATCATCCAAACTTTTAAAGCTGTACACACCCATGTAGAGAAGCGGATAGAGATACACGAAACCGATTCCCACCAAGAGTCCGTAGATCAAGAGCTTGTAAAGAAGACCATCTGTCCCCTGCATGCCCAAAAACATGCGTTTTGTTTTTAAGTAATACTTGTTCACTTGCTGTGTTTTGGTTTGCACATTGATCACATCCTCTTAGGTGTATTTTTTCTTTCTTTTTACCGTCATCACACCAACCGCAATTGCTAGCGCTGCGGCTATGATCAGGAAGTAGATCCAAGATAGCGCTGACGCATAGCCATAGCCTGTGTCTACTTTAAACATGTTCTTCTGAATATGTTCGATGATCGGATTCAGTGAGAAGACTGAATACGTTACGATCGTGTAGATCAAGTTAACGATGATCATCGGCTTTAGACTTGGCAGAGTGATCTTCCAAAAGAACTCCCAGTTGCTCGCACCGTCGATCTTCGCCGCTTCAAAGATCTGCTTGTCCATCTTTTGAAGTGCAGCTAAGAAAATTAAGATCTGTACGCCTGAATACCACAGGATTACGATCAGGTTTTTTATTAAATACAGTAAGATCCCGTTAAAGAAGCCATCCGGGTTATCATTTAACGCCTGATAGATCGCGTATTGTTCAATAGAAGGAATGGTCGTGATTCCTTGATCGATCAGCTCCTTGATCACCGGTCCGCTCGCGATGATAACGGGCAGGAAGAAGATCGTACGGAACAATCCGCGGAACTTGATTCTTTGGTTTAACAATAGAGCGATGATCAATGAAAAGACGATGATGATCGGAACCGAGATGACCATCTCTTCTAGGTATTTTAGGACGCGGTCTACGAACGTTCCATCGACCGAAAACGCGTATTCATAGTTTCCAAAGCTCACAAAGTTCGTTTTGATGCCATCCGTCGTAATCTTTACTTCCTGAAAGCTTAAAAAGAGCGAGTAAAGAAGCGGAAACGCCGTAAAGACGAGAAAGCCGATGATCCATGGTGAAACAAACAGCAATCCTGTAAGATTTCTGTTATTGCCTAGTCGTTTCATCGCTTTCTCCTCCTTCAGTTACCGCAAAATCCTTAGGTTTCACTTCAATGCTGTTACTTTTATAAGTCGCATTCGTATAGTTGACGACAATCACTTTTCCGTTCGAATACCCTACTTCTACAATGCCTGTTTGAGGCACATTGCGGCTGATGATCTCTTCGCCTTCTACATCACCGAGACTTTTCTTGATGTTTTCGTATTGATACAAAATCTTGTCTTTCCAGATCGAATATTCCGATGTGTAAACGTCACTGGATGCTGTTTTAGCAAGAAGGTGTGACGCTTCCTTCGTTAAAAGATACGATGGATAGGCTCCGTACTCGATCATGCGCAGCATCTGATCTTCCGAATCTGACTGAAAGTTCGAGAACGGTGCGTAGTATGGCATGTAGCCTTTTAATACGATCTGCAGAAACGGCACCGTGTCTGTTTCAAACACATAGTTGGACGCGTTCATCGGAATGTCGAGATAGCGGTCGGTCTGATTCCATAGATATGTGTTCGGCTCATAAAGAGCAACGTTCCCTACTTCTTTGTTGAGTGTGCCGAACAGCTTTTGATACGTTTTGATCGTCTGGTTTCGCTCGCTCGATTTTTTCCCGCTAAAGTCAGAGAACAGCGTGTATCCGCTCGTATCGATCGCTACGTTTGAAATGCCTTGTTCTTTAAATTCCTTGGCATCTTCTTTTGCAATCGCAAGAGATTTTTCTGGCGATAGATAATACAATGTCTTCTTATCTTCACTGTGTGAGATCGTCTCAGCACTGATTTTCTTCGCTACGTCTTTGCTACCGGAATAGCCGGATGCTCCGTCGTATGCTTTTGTGTAATCGCTATAAAAATAAAGCGGAATGTTATCTTTTTTAAGACTGTCGATCGTGTGCTTTACGTCGTCACTGCTTCCAAGTTCACTTTCAAACGGAAACTTCTGAGGCAACGTGCCCGTTAGACCGCCTTCTGACCAGCCTTTATAGACGACGAAAAGATCATCAATGTCTTTTTTGAGTTCAGATGTCATACCTGGAATGTCTGTCACCTTCGTCATCGGCAGAACAGAGTCCCACAATAGACCTTCCTTCACTTCGCCACCTAGAAATTCAAGTCTGACGCCGGTTTGGTCGTCTTGCTTTTCAAGCTGTTTTGTTTCAGAAAGATGATTCTGATACGCTTTAGCCATCCCTACATAATCAGCGTCATCTTCTTGTAAGAACATGTATCTCAGCTTTACACCGAAAGGATTTTTCGTTTTTTGATACACGTTCAGACCCTTCATGTTCTTACTCGTCGGCTGGTAATATTCTTTTCTAAAATGAAATTCAGAAGAGATCCAGTTAAAGTCGGTTGAAACACCAGACGGATACGCTAAAATGTCCCCATGTGTGTAGCCTTCTTCGATCACGGCAAGAAATCCGTTCTGCTTCACACCGTGAACCGTTCCGAATACCGGCATCTTGATCTCTTCAACCGGTGTTACTTTTTCTTCTTCTTCCTTCTTCACTTTCGTTTTCAAAAAGGCTTCATCATTACCGTAAATGGATCCCGTAAACGGCGCATCGGCTTTTGTTCCGTTCTTTTCATAACGAATCAATGCTCCTGATCCGTCTGGGATGAACATGTACCCGTTGATGTCACTCTTGTTAACCGCACCTAAAAACGGATAAACGCGCATCGAGATGAGCTTCGTGTATTTGTTTTCTTTAATTTCATTCTCAGGAATTGAAACAACAAGGTCGTTTTCTTGAAGTTCCACGTTCAGTTCAAATTCTAACTTCGACTGGTTCATGTAAAGAGAGGCCGTGAAGCCTTTATCGTTCATCTTCACACGAGGTCTAGAATCGTTCGTCGTGATGCTCTCGGTTTTCACCTTTCCGCGACGATCCATATAATCAACGGTGATCGCAGATTGAGCCATCTGTTCCCACGTTTTGTTCAGTCGGTACTGATCAGGATTATCGAGCCCTGAGTTCCAAACGTATTTTGTTTTCTTGTTCTCGATCTTGATCGCGAGCGTTTCTTCGTTCACATAAAGAGCAAGATTTTCGTTCTCAGCTGCTTTTTCAAAGCCTTGGAATGAATTTTTCTGCTTGATCGTAGCACCATCTGCTTTCTCAGGCTTCGTAAACGATGAAGACGTATACTTCATCACGTTTTGACTCTTTTCTGTTGGTACGGGAGGCTGTTCCGTACTTTTCTTATCATCTTGCGCGGCGAATACAGAGATCGGTACGAGCAAGGTAAGAAGCGCGATACTTATCTTTTTATACACGAAGAACAGCCTCCTTTATGATGGAATAAACAAAATCGTACACTTGATCGATCAACACGAACACGATGAACACTACAAGAAGCATGATCACCATTCCGAACAGCGTAACGAAGATGTTTCGGATCGTGTCTGAGAACGTATAGTTATGGATCTCTTTTAGCATGATGAAAAGGATAATCAGACACCATGCGTAGATGATGCGGATCGAGAACACATAAACAAATGATTCATTATAAGTTAGCACGTTCGACAATAGGGTCAGGATCGGACTGAACACAAGGAACGGAGCGAGTGAATAGATCGTTCCGATATAGATGTCCTTGAACCTTCCTTCACCATCGTTGATCGTACTAACGAGATAGTTCACCACAATGAACAGTGCGAGCGGTACGAGCAATAAGAGAAGCTCGCCGACTAAGTTCGCATCGCTGCTCACCGTTTTAAAGATAAATCCGGTATAGAAGCGGCTGTAAATATACTCGACGATTAAGATTACATATAGAATCGTCGCTGACAGGATCGATGCGTATTGTTTCTTTTTCAAATAATAAAAACTGTCGATCGGATGACGGAAGAACTTGAACAGAAAGAGCAGTTCTCCTATCAATCTCTGTTTCTTAATCGCGCCGAGACTTCTGCGCGGCTGATTCAAAATGCCTTTCTTTTTGTCGATCACTTTTACGATATAGTACAAAATTCCGAAGAAGATGAACGCGAACAACACGGTTTCCAGGTTCTCTTGCATCCACGCATGTCGCACTTCCCAGAACGAGTCTGAATAACCGTACACGTCGTTTGCAAACTGATACTCTTCTAGCGCCTTATCATAGTCTTGTTGTTTGTAGTAAGCAGAGCCCATGGCAGAATGCGCGAGACCGAACGAAGAGTTCATCTCCAGCACTTCTTCCCAATACTTCTGGCTCTCTACATAACGGCCTTCTTTAAAAAGCGCGATTCCTTCATGTACTTGCTTCGAAAAAGCAGTAGATTCAAAGACTTGAATCATGCCGCGTTCTTTGTCTGTAACGTACAGCCTGCCGTCAGGATCGATCGTGATGCCTGTAGGCTGTTTGAACAACCCGAGACGGTTCGTTCCGTCGTCTTTTCCACCGAAGATGAATAACAAATTTCCGAAGCTGTCATATTCATAGATCTCACCGGTGCTTGATACGACGAACATGTTTCCGTCGTGATCCACCGCGATATCTTGCAGTGACTTCTCATCAGAGATGTCACCAAACAGCATGTTCTTTCCGGCAACATTCAGCTTTTTGATCACTTCGTTCGTCGTTCCTTCTGTTACAGAATAGACGAGACCTTGATCATCAAGCGCGATGTTGTCTGGCGCAGGAGGTGTCTTCATGAACATATTTGCTTTTTTGCTCTCTGATGTGAGAAGCTTCTGCAAAAACGTGCCGAACGATCCTTCTGTGCTGTTTACGCCGTAATAGCCGAGGAATCCGCCATCTTTACTAAGCTGAATGATTCCGTTCGTTGACCCTTCACTGATTACATAGATGCTGCCGCGACGGTCGACCGCTACTTTTTGCGGTTTAAAAGAAGAGCTTTTACCAAAAAGCGGTGAATCCGGCTTTTCGTATTGCTCCTCGACCTTGCCGTCTTGCGAAAAGCGGAATACCTTCTCTTCTTCATAATCCGCTACAAAGATCTTTTCGTTTTCGTCCACATAAACGCCAGTTGGTGATTTAAGAACACCTTTTCCGATCTCACGGACAAATTTACCGTTCTTATCGGCGACGATAATCTTCTTAGCACCAGAATCCGCGATATATAAGTTTCCTTTTGTATCAGAGAAAATATCTTCCGGGTTCGTGATCTCAACGTCCGGCAATAAGGTACCGACCGGTGTGTAGGCAGTCTGTGTTTCGATCGTCTGACCGTCTGCTGATAATGTTTCTGTCTGATAAGGGACAGATGCAGAAGCGATAGATGAGATCGGAACAAGCAGGAATACCAAGAATGCTACAAATTGGGCAAAGCACTTCATTTCTCCCCCCTCCTACTTTCTTACTTGATTCCTGAGTGGGCCATCGTGTTCATCACCTGGCTCTGCAGAATTATAAAGATGATTAAGTTTGGTACGAACATGATCAAGGAAGCTGCTGCTGCGAGTCCTTGTCCTGCTACGTTGTTTCCTTCAACCGTTGAAGTTAACGTCGACATGTAGAACGAGAATGTCTTCAGTCCTTCGTCGTTCACATAGAGTGACGAGCTCTCAACACTGTTCCATACGAGCTGGAACGATAGAATCGCGATGGTAGCGATCGCAGGTTTGACGAGCGGTATGATGATCCGTACGAAGATCTGAAAATCAGATGCTCCATCAAGCCTCGCTGCTTCGAGCAGTTCATCGGGTATCTGATCGATAAACTGTTTGACAAGAAACAGACCGATCGGCATCGCGAGTAGCGGTAGGATATGAACCAAAAACGTATTGATCAAGCCGAGTTCATCGATCAACAGGTAACGCGGAATCATAACCGCTGCTGGTACGAACATGAGCGCTAACGTGTTGATCTCAAAGATCGCTTTTTTCATTCTAAAATTTTTCTTAGATAGCGCGTAGCCTGCCATCGTGCTGATGATGACGGTCAGCACAACAACGATCAGCGTAATCACAACAGAGTTGAACAAAAAGCGCGACATCGGAACACCGGTATCGTTCGTCTTTGTAAAAAGGTCTACAAAGTTCTGCAATGTTGGGTTTTCTACAAAAAAGCGCGGTGGATACGCGAACAGTTCGTCGATCGGTTTGAACGCATGAAAGAATATATAGACGATCGGCAAAGCCATAAAGATAGCCAGTGGAATTAAAAACGCAAGAAATTTCAGCTGACTTTTATGAAACTTTGACGGGTTCATTCTTGTCCCTTGAAAGGCTGACATGTTGATCACTCCTTTTTCGCTAGTCTTTCTCTCCAAACAGCCTCCAGGCTACTTTCGAGAACAGATATACAACGATGAGCAGCACGACCGAGATCGCTGCCGCATAACCCATCTCATAACGGATAAAACCATAATCTTCTAAGTGGTTGACCATAAGCTGACCCGCATATTGCGGTGTCGGGTTAGCACCAGAAAGCGCCACCCCGATCGCACCAGCTTGAAACGTTCCAACGACTGCCATGACCGCGCCGAACAACATCTGCGGCTTCATGGACGGAATCGTAATATAGATGATCTCTTGAAAACGGTTGTTGATGCCGTCGATGTATCCAGCTTCATAGATCTCGGTGTTAATGTTCAGAACACCTGATAACATCGCGAGGAATCCAACACCCATAGAGCCCCAAAGTGTTACAAAGATCATGATCTTCATGAGGTACTCAGGTGACTGCAGCCATTGGATGGGCTCTAACAGCACACCCATCGTAAGAAGCAAGCTATTGAGATAACCTGTTTCATCTCCAGAGAAGATGATCGTCCAAACAACCGCCATCGCAACACCTGCTGTCATGGATGGCGAGTAGATGATTAGTGCAAGCACCGTTCGCATACGCTTTGGTACTTGAGCGAGCGCCCAAGCGAGTATGAACGATAAGATATACCCGCCAGGGCCCACGATCAGTGCGAACGTTAACGTGTTCGGCAGGATCTTCTGCATGAACACTTCATCCTGTGTGATCAGACCGACATAGTTGCTCAAACCGATGAACGTCGGTGTTTCGATCGCGTTAAAATACGTGAATGACAATAGGATTGCCGCTGCAACAGGTATGATGATAAACGTTGTAAAAAAGATGATATACGGAGCAAGGAACATCCACGGTGAATAATCTCGTTTATTTGGTTTCTTTTTCATTCTCATCGCCTGCCCAACTTTTCACTTGTTCTATCGTAGGAATCGGATACGGCTTGACCATCTTGCCGTCCCTCACATAACCGAACTCTTCCATCTTTCGCTTGATCTCCCGGTCGATCGCAACGACTGAATCGTCAACTGCGGATCTCGGGTTCACACCGTCGAACACGATGCGGTTCCAGATGTTCGAAAGCTCACGCTCGATCATGTACGAACCTGGATTTTTCGGTACTTCGTATAGATACTCCCATTGCTTCAGGATTGTTTTCTTATGCTGTTCTGGCCACGGAAGGTTCTTGAACGCTTCTAGGTTGGACGTGTTCCACATGTATTCTGGTCCGTACAGCATCTGAAGATTGGTCGCGAACTCGGTCTGCGTATCTTCTGACAGCCACCATTTTAAAAGCTCCCACGAATCTTCCTTGCTCTTCGTCCCTTTGAAGATCATGGCAGACTGGCCAGAACCTGTTGCCCAACGCTCCACCGTTCCGTCTTCCTTTTTCACACCAGGATGCGGTGCAATATCCCACCATCCTGCGATCTCTGGAGCGGCTGCTGTAAGCTGTGTATATGTGGTAAAGTTAGCCGTCCCGATCGGTAGTGTTGAATATCGGAAATGATTATAAAAGTTTGGCACTTGTAACGGCATGCTGTAGATCGTGTTTAGCTCTGCCATGAACTGTATACCTTTTAGTGATTCTTCTGTTCCGATCGCCGTCTTCATTCCATCTTTTCCGTACAGATCTCCATCAAACTGATACACGAACGGAGCGGTTGCTTGGAACGGCTTAAAGCCTGTTGCACCAGCGATATGCGTATAATAGTTCATCCCAAAACGCTGAAGCTCTGGCAAGATGCTCTTCACGTCATCCCACGTATCTGGAACCGGAAGACCGAGTGCTTGCAGGATATCTTTTCGGTAAAACTGAACAAAGAAATCTTGCGTCTCTGGCATCGCATAGACCGAATCATCGATCATAAGCGGTAGAAAAGCTCCTGGTGAGAACTGCTTGCTGAATTTTTCAAAGTCATCGAACTGATGCAGATCAACGGCCGCACCACGGATAGATAACTCGTACGGCAACCATGAAGAGATACCAAGCGCAATGTCTGGCTGTTTGTTCGACGCACTCGCGAGTATCAGCTTCTGCTCTTCTGGCATGATCGAGAACTTTACTTTAATTCCTGTCTCTGGCGTAAAGTTTTGATCAGATAGATTTTGTAGAAGTTCAACATATTGACGAGGTCGGTTTACCCAAACCTCTAACGTATCTTCTTCCGCTTCACTCGCTGAATAATTTTCAGAGAAGAACGATAAGAAGAAGCGTTGGATTGAGTCAATCAGCTTTTCCCAAAAACCAGCTTCTGCATCTGGCACATCTTTTTCATCACCATGCACGTAGAAGCGATCCACTGTTAACGGCTGTTCGGGCAGCGTTACGAGCATGTTTCCGAGCAATTGTGCCGCGGAAGACGATCCTTCTGACAGCTCTGTTAGTCGGCTTGGAATCTGGTCCGGCTTTTTGCTAAGTGCTCTTAGCTTTTGTACCGCCATCTCAAGCGAAACCATATCTTTTGAATCTTCTTTTGTTTCATCAAGTTTTCTAAGGTACTTCAGTTCTTGCTCTAGCTCATCCGCCCAGCCAGTCAGTTTTTTATCGATGCCTGGAATGTACTCGCCGATCTTCCAGCCACGAGACGTATCTGTCTGATTCCCTGTAAGCTTTCGTATCTCAAGCGTCAGCTCTTCCATCTCGCGCATCACTTTGTTCGTCGTATGAAGAACAGGCTCAACAGGCGCAGCATCCGCTTCTAGACCGATCTGATGCTTCCCTTTTGATAGATAAAACAGATATGCTTTTCCATCTTCATCTTCTAACGTCACGTTATCCCAGCTTTTATTGAATGGGAATGTAACCGGTGAAGCTTCTTGAAACGGAACTTTTCCATCGATCAACAGTTTTCGAAAAACCGGACCACCTGTCTCTTTGTTCTGCAACACTTTAAATGTCAGCTTATAAAAGCCATCTTTCTTCACGTTTACGTTCCAGTTCACCGTCTGTCCGGAGTCTTTCCACGATTCAGAGCCTAGCGTGTTTAATAGAAGATTCTTTGGAGAGCTCGGTACCGCTGAAGAATCATCTGCTGCAAAAGGACGTATGTACGAGCTGTTCTTTTCATAGTCCTTCTCGGCTTCATGCGTGATCATTGTTTCAGCCAATTTTGCGTTTTCATGTTTCTTTACGTAATCTTTATAGCTTGGTAGTTTGCTAGGTGATTTCACGTATGCTTTTCCTAGCAACATCTCACCTGATAGGTTCGTAAGCTGGATCGTATTACTTCCTTTTTTCAGTTCGTAACGAAGCGGCTCAGATTGAAGCTGACTCGCATCTTCTGCTGTTAACGTGTTCCAACGCTCGATCCGCTTCTGCTTTGGAATCATGTCGTTATCAAACCGATCTTTCTCAAAGGTGTTTTTCTCGTTTTTCCAGTCGGCCGGAAACACGATTCTGCGGCTTTCATAAAAAGGATAGTTACCGTTTACCTGAATGGCGCCCTCTATTGGAACAACCTCGTTGCTCAGTGGATAATAATCAAACGCTAGCTCATAAAGTCCCGCTTCCTCCACATTCACTTCATAAGAAACGGACTGTCGGTTATGCCAATAGAAAACACGATCGTTATAGCCCTTACTCCCTGATTCTGACAAAAGGTTCTTTTTGTCTTTAATCTTAAAATCAGAAGGTGAGACAGACGCTTCAAACTCTGAAGCGTCCCCTGTCCCTTTCTTCTCCCAACTGTTAAGGGCGGTATGATAGTTTTCCTCCACGACTTGTTCGGCAGGCTTATTATCCTGACTGTTGCCTTCAGCTGATGCATAGGTTTGTGGAAAAATGAGACACAGCGCTAAACCTAACCAAAGAAATCTTTTAAACTTCATACTATCAACCTCCCCTTAAACTTCAGGCTTTCTATTTATCTTTTAAAGCCTCACTTGCTTCTTTGCTCTTTTGGTCTGCTAATTGATCAAGCTGTTTTGCGTAGTCTTCAATCTTCAGATTTCCTTTGATTACGTTATCTAAAATCACAGCCACTTTCGCGTTCGCTTCTTCTCCAACCTTCACGCCAGTTGGTGCTTCCCAACGTGCATCAACATAGCCAGGTACCGTTTTAACCGGCTCAACGATGGCGTTGTCTAAGTTGTCATAAGCTGTTTTGATTCCAGGTACTTCATTGATCGCAAAGTACTCGTCTAAAATTTCAGGATCTGCGTTAACAGGTAGTGTGTTTAGTGCTTTTCCTTCTTTTTCAGCGATTTCCATACGCTTCATGAAACCTTCTTTACCGAATGACATCCACTTAGAGAAAAGGAATGCTTCTTTTGCATGTTTACTTGTTTTAGAGATTCCAACAAAGTCGTTCGTTACACCCGTTCTTCCACCTGGAAGACCGATGAAATCAAAGTCGAATGTTCCTTTTTCAACAAGAGCAGGAACTCCCCAAGTACCGTCCCATTTCACAGCAACTTGTCCGTTCATCCAAACTTCTTCTGGGTTCTCGCCTTTAAAATTCGCTTTCAAGTCATCTGGAAGTGACTCGTACGCGTAGTTGTTTGTTGTGATTTCTTTTGCAAGATTAGCTCCTGCGATGAATTCTTTTGAATCAAGAGAATATTGTCCGTCTTTAACCGTGTACCAGCCCATGTCTGGGTTTGCCGCAGCCGGATACCAGTCTGTTACAGAGAACGCATGGTTCGTTCCGGCTACACCTTTGTTGATGTTCGTTACTTCTTTAATGGATTTCGTGTACTCTTCTAGTGAAAAACCAAACTCAGGGTAATCCAGGTTCGCTTCGTTAAACAGATCTTTGTTTACTAGGTAGCCTAAGAAATGCTGTGCGAATGGAACCGCATACACTTTATCGTTGTAAGTTGCTGATTCACGAACCGCTTCTGGAATGTTAGCAAAATCTTTATCTTTTTCCGTCATTTTCGTGATGTCCATCAACCAGTCGTTTGATAGTGACGATGGAATTTGCGGAAGAGCAAAAACGTCTGGCATCTTGCCCGCACTTGCTGCAGCAGCGAGTGTTCCGTTCCAGTCTGTTGGATTAATCGACTCGTCGATCTTCACTTTGATGTTCGGATACTTTTTCTCGAACGCTTTGATCATCAGGCGCTCAAGGTTTTGTTCTTTTTCTGTACCAAGTGACCAGCTTGCATATGAGATCGTTACGTTTTCTTTCTTTTCATCAGAGCTTGCTTTTTCATCTGAGCTACAAGCTGCTACTGAAAATAGCAGTGCGATGATCATGAAAAGTGATAATACTTTCTTCATTACCTATCAACTCCCGTTAATTTTTTGGGCTATTTTGCTATGTTGCTTTTGAAAGTGTTGATTTCCGTTTCGGGTGCTTCGCTTTCCGCGGGGCAGGCGGTGAGCCCCTTGCCGCTTTGCGCCTTTAAGGGTCTCACCTGACCGCTTGTTCCGCAGGAGTCTCTCACCCTACACTTCAATCAACTTATTCAGAGATGAGAATGAAAAAATTACTTTAGCAGCAACTAGAAGATAGCCTTACTTATATTTGAATAGCGTTTGCGAACGCTGGTTGAAACCGAATGGATGCTGTTTCTTCTGTTGATTGAATCAGCACTTTGAATGTGTGCTCTTGGACTTCCTCTATTGAAACCTCTTTCGTGTCTACAGGTTTCCAGGAAGAGGAACGGAAGACGAATTCTTCTTCTTTTTGAACCATTTTTATAGTGAGTGAGATCTCGTCTTGTTGGTGTAAGGTTTCGTAGATTTCACCCGTTCCGTATTCGATGAACAGTTCTTCATGTAACAGTACGTTAACTGGTAGCATGAGGCCGCTACGCATCGGTATTGAGATTTCTTTTCCACCGAAAAGGGTGGTTCCGTCATACGTGATCGTCGTTGACTTCTTAAATTCATCAAAGTTTTGAAGGAAGAAGAAGTCTCCTTTTTCTGGTGAAGATCGAACGGTAATATCAAGCTCTTCTTCTAGTGTGAAACGACTCTCGATCCCAGCTCGTTTGGCAAGCTCGACGATGATGTCGTTTTGATAGTGAAAGCCGTGATCCATACCGATTCCAAACATATAGAGCTGACCTTTTCCAAGCTGTTTTTCAAACGCGATTACATGGTCCGGCTTGTCCTCGATATGTGCGAAATCGCCATCTGTTGTTTCATAGATTTCAGCTCGGTCAATCAACACGTTGTCTGCCTGATCAATCTGACCGAACACGCGGTGCTTTGTTTCTTTTACCGTTACGTTGATGTAGTCTTTTAGGATTGTACATGGTACGTTTTTCAGCGTTTTTGTCGGAATCGTCGGGAACAGGATCAGCTTTCCACCGTTCTCTAGATACGTGACGAGTTTTTGCTGAATGTTTTCATTCATCCACTCTGTGGTAAACATCCATAGAGAAGGGATTTCATTCGGATTGATTTCGGCATCATCCTGCACGTTGATCGCATCATAGATGATGTTGTTCACGCGAAGCGCCTTCGCGATACCGTTCGCCATAAAGGTTTCACGATCACGCTGAATGTGGTCGACCATGTGTTTCGTATGCTCATCATGAAACTCCGTCATGTAATAATCCGGATAAAAACCGAGATGCGTATCAACGACTGGCTTCGTTTGCAGAAGTGAGTTTTCAAAGGTTTGTAGCATCTTTCCGATATGCTGAATCACCGGATAATGCGGATTCTTCTGACCTGACTTTGTAAGTGGCGCCTGCCAATCGTGACGTCTGCCGAACAAACCGATGTTTTCATAGTTCTCACCCGCACCGAACATGTAATAGTTCACGCCGTTCATCCCGTCCGCGATACATAACCGCGTCGTCAGATCAAACGTTGTCGGTTGGAGCTTTGGCTTGTCGTGAATGCTTCCGCCTTGGAACTCTGCTGAGAAAAGCGGCTGCTCTTTCCATTGGATCGCTTTTGTAAAGGCGTTCGCTAAAACGATATCCACATAGCTGTCATACTCGATGTTACCGATGTAATAATCACCCGCCATGAGTGTGTTTTCGATTTTAGCGGTCTCGAGCAGCTGCGAAATGCCGATCGGGTACATCGTTCCGCGCTTTAAGATATCGATTCCATGAAAGCCATGAATGTTCACGACGAACGGAACATCGATGCCTTTCTCTTCTGCTGACTGTTTCAGATGCTCGATGAAACGCTTGTAATGCTGTCTTAAAAAGAGTCCAAATTCGTTTCGTAGAGCGTGGGCGTAGATCGCTTCAGGCTTTTTCGTCATGTTTTCCGCGAACGACCGAATCTCGCTAAACGGAATGCGGAACGTTTCTTGAAACGATTGCTCCGTATAGTTTGTTCTCAGATGTTGTTCGAACTCTTGTAGTGTTGAAGTGTTGAAATCGGGTTGGTTCGTCACCCAGTGGAACATTCCTACTTCGTTATCGAGCTGAAAAAGAATGACTGGACCACCATTTGTTACGAGAAACGGCTTAATAACGGCACAAACCTTTTCATACCAAAGTTCCGTCTTTTCTAAAAAGGTTGGGTGACTGTAACTCACGACTCGTGTTGGATGAATATCGCCAACGTTCGTTTTCGCTACCGCCTCCGGGTAGTTATTGATGAACCACGTTGGAACCCCATGATCCACGATCTCTGCCATCACATATGGACCCGGACGGACTAGACAGTACATCCCCTCTTCTTTTACGAGCTGCAGAAATGTTTGTAGATCACGTTCTGGCCGAGAGGTTCCGATAAGATCCGTAACACCTTCCTCATACTCGTGAAAAATCCACGGCACGTACGTGCTGATCATGTTCGCTCCCGCTTCTTTAACTTGCTGGATGCGCTCGCGCCAGTCTTGCTTAGGAATTCGAAAGTAGTGAAGTTCTCCACCGAACAAGAAGACCTCCTGACCGTCCACGATCACTTTTTCATCTTTTATAGCTATGCTTTTCATAAATCACCTCTTCATCCGGAGTAACCGGGGTACTGGAGTAAAAATAAGTTTGAATCAAGTGGGTGATGCGTTTGGTACAGTAATTCGAAACGTTTCGATATTATTCAAAAAAATAGGAATTTAGGTAAATATAAACGTTTTGATTGTTATGTGATACCTAAAATCCTCATTTTACCAATAGAAACGTTTCACTTTTCAATATTATAATCCAACTTGTAAACGGTTACAATATAATTTTCTAAAAATTATGACCCTCTTTTAACTATTAAATAAGTTTTTCTCTTTAAACTAAGTAAACACAGGTTTTTATCACAATGAAATGTATTTTCATTAAAACTTTCAATTAAAATGAGCTGTTTAGGTCTTACTCACAAAAACAAAAAGACACCTATAGTAGGTTAAAAACCTACTATAGGTGTCTTTAATTACTGTTTCATCCTGCTGTTCTAAGGAATTTCCTATAGATAAAACTTCTCAAAGCATTTGGAACTACCCTTACTAATGTTCGTGTTACCACATTAGTTATAAATTCAGAATTCGAAATGAATTTCATATTATAAAATTCTCGCTGTAATTTCACTTCATTTAACACATATTTAATTCCACCTCTTCTTTGGAACATAGTTTCTCCGGCCCGTGCAAAAACTAAGACTTCTTCCAAATTTTCAAGTTTGAATCCCCGATTTAGTAGCCGCACCCATAAATAATAATCTTCATTCCATAAAAATGACTGATAACTTCCTACTCTGAGAATACTTTGCTTACGAAATACAACGGTCATATGGTTTAACGGATTCCTTTTTTTGCTGTAAATTTTAATTCTATCTGCAGAGCTGGGAACTTTTCTAATATAGGTGGACTGATCACCATTCTCATCAAATTCTTGAATCCAAGAACCAATTACATCAACATCAGGATGTTCCATCAAATAAGAAATTTGCTTCTTAAAACGATCCTGATGGCAGATGTCATCTGAATCCATGCGTCCTATGACCTCGTACTTACAGTGTTTGACACCAATCCGTAACGCTTCTCCTAACCCCATATTTTCTCTGAGTGAGATGACTTTAACCAGTTCAGGATAACTTGCCGTATATGATTCAAGAACCCTATTTAGTTCTTTCGTTAATGGTCCATCTTTTATAATAATGAATTCACTAGGAGCTAAAGTTTGATGTAGGACACTCTCGATTGCCTCTTGCAAATATTTAGGTTTTTCCCTTGCATACACAGACATTAAAACAGAATAGTTCATCTTACCTTCCACTCCATTCCACCAAAATTTAATTCAAGAAGCCATGCAATCTTCCTATTATAGATGCAATTCTAATTCTTACAAGAAATGGTTTGAACTGTAGTATACTAAGTACAGTTTTAGCTATCCCAATTGCTATTGTTCCTAATTTAATAATCAGAGAATATTGGTGATTCTTCATAACGTATCCAGCGGCCGCAGAATAAATAAATGTCTTGCGAATCAATTCTTTTTTTTGCTGTTGAGTCAGGTCCTTAGTCAATAGGACCGGGGCCGGGTGATAGACGATAATATGAGGTACATAGTGCATAGTAAAACCTGCATCTAAAAGTCTAAGCGGGAAATCTTTATCTTCAGCACCTTTCCATTTAGAATGTGGACCGACACCAAGTGTTTCATCAAATCCTTTAATATGATGAAAGACATGATGTTTGATGAAAAGCGTGATGGAACTAACTTGCGTCCATATGTTAAGTCGATTGATAACTCCTTCTCTTTTACCAAAATTTTTAATTCGATTTCCGCTGATTGCGTCATGCCACGCGACAGAAATGGCATCAACTTTTGTTTCTTTCTCAAAAAAACGGCAAACATTCAAAAGTAAACCGTTTGAATACAGACAATCATCATCCGGAAAAGCAATAATCTGTCCTTCCGCTTCCTGCAGTCCTCGGTTTCGCGCTAAAGAGAGTCCTTTTTTGGAATATCTAATGTGTTTGATACAAAAAGCTTCCTTGTAAACTTCAACAATCGGTCTGAGGAAATCAGTGTCGTTTTGGTCAACGATAATTAGCTCAAAATCCTTATAACTCTGCTGCTTTAAACTCTTTAGGAAAGCAATAACTTCATTTTCTCTTCCTACCGTTGCCATAATTAATGAAAATTTCATAAAACTACCTCTCTTTCCGTGCGATCTAAACCTTTTGTTAAACGGATTGAACTGAGCAGCAAGATACCATAGATGAAAAACAACTCTCTAAAACCCATTACATTTAAACTCGTATTCACAATGACGAAAAATATTAAAAGGCTGAGTGGTACATAGTTTCCTTTTTGAATTTGAAGGAAGGTTCTTATAAAGAAGAAAAAAAATATCAAAGATAAAATAAGTGTTCCGACAATGCCGAGTTCGACTAGAAATTGCAAAAACATGTTGTGGGGGTTTTTAAAAGTAAGTTGCGTTAGTGTTGGTTCCAATCCTAAATAATATTTTGCTCCGATTGAACTACCGCTCTGAAAACCATTTCCAAAAAAAAGTGTAAAACGATCACTATTAGAAAAACCGTTATAGATTGCGCTCCAAACATCTAACCTGTCACTAGAATCTCTTAAGAAAAAACGATTAAACGATTGATAGTTTAAACCTGTAGCGTTCTCACTACCAAATTTGCTGTAGATTAAGTAAATGATTGGCACACAAAGCATCCCTGCCAAAGAATAGAATAAAATTCTCGGTTTATTTTTTTCTTTTAAAAGGTAGGTTAGTAGCGACGTGATAAGAAATGCTAACACCACACCTCTTGATAAAGTATTAAGAAAGAAATAACTTAAGAGCAATAGAATCACGATGTTCTGCGCAATACTTCTTATTTTGTGAGTAAAGCAAAAATAGAACAGTGATAAACCTATGAAAACAGCAAAATAATTAGGGTCAGAAATAACCTCTCCTTGATATTCAAACCATCCAAACCGATTTTCTATTATTTCAATAGATACTAGATTATGCAGAATGGAAACGAACAGACATGTAAATAGAACACCGAATGAGTAACTTCTGTACATGCGCCAAAATAAATTTTGATGAGCTATATATTCCACCAAAATTAATATAACAACGTATACAAGAATGAGACTAACACCTGAAAACATCATAAATGTGTATTTCAAGTAAAAAAGAGATCCAGTCATATAGATTAAGAGGATGAGAAAGCCATAATTATAAGGGGTGACAAAGATATATTGCTTTTTTATATCTGAAAAAAAAATTGAAAATGCCAACAGACTTACTATGGAGACAAAAAGAACGATATACAGCTGTTCTTTGTTGCCAAAAAGATGAAAGCGAAAAACGTAGAGAAATAAAAGAAGAAAAGAAAAATGGATACATATCTTTTCTCTCATAGCCTTTTCTCCTTTATCTTGTATTGTAAAACTTGCTGAGTCTGACTTATTTTATATCGATTCAGAATAACACTTCTCAGCTCTCCATCCAGTAAAGGTAAGAACAATATGATAAATAAATTTAGTACAGCGGAGAAAATAGACTGATCAATAAAACTGGAGGTTACATACAGAGAAACGACTCCAGTAACAAGATAGGGCAACAACACTCTTTTTCCGATCAAAAACCAGCTTGGATTTGCCAACCAGAAACAAATAACTGCAAAGCACTCAATAAAAACAACAGAGTAAGCAGCACCATACAGGCCAAATCGTAAACTCAAAGAATAATACACCACAATTGCTAAAAGAACGGCTACTAACTGAATACATGTTCTCCTAGTTTGAAGCCCCTTCGTTGTCAATCCATCTGCAAGGGCAAAGCTAAGACTCTGTAAAAAAAGAACAATAGAAACAATTCGCAGTGGCTCTGACGCACTCAACCACTCTTTTCCAAATAATAGCCGAATCACTTCAGTGGACATATGAAACAAAGGAATCGTGATGATGATACCTATTAACCCCATCACTTTCAGCTGTGTAATGTTAAGATTTAGATGCTTTTCCCTGTCGCCCGAATTCCAATATCTAAAAAGGACAGGGTAAAAAGCACCTGCAACAACGCCTGGCACTTGATAGAGAGCTGAGGGAATTCTATATGCAATTGCAAACAAACCCACATAGTGTAGTAACAACGTTTTCTCTAATACGAGAGGACCTAGCTGTGGCAATAACATCATAAGAAGGCCACTAACGATAAAAGGGGACAACTGAAACAATATTTTCTTCTCAAACGCCTCTCTTAAATGAACACGAGTGTGTTTAAATAAAATTAATAAACTATACAGTCCACCTAAAACGTAAGAAAATCCAAACAATAACGCGATGATCGTTACAGGTAGTTTTAACAACATACCTATCACCACAAATACAACACATGCTACTGAAGACCAGATTCTGATCAAACCTACGTTATGCATCTTTTCGACCATTTGAAAATAAGTGATACTAATGTTTTGTAGAGCAAGCCCAGTAATTACAGGAACGAGCATGTAATAAAAAACTTCTTTCAAACCTTCTTTTTCGTAAAAAAGTTCAATAAAAATAACAGATACGAACAATGTCCCGAAAAGTAATATCAATCTAAGCTTTATATAAGAGGATAAAAGTTTAACAATGTTTGCACTCGTCTTGGAGCTTTCTCGAATAACTGTGTTACTTACTCCTGCATCCGTAAAAAAACCCATTACCATAGAGAACGCTAAAGCCACACTAAACATCCCATATTCCCGTGCATTTAAATATTGAGCAAGAACGATCAGTGCTGCAGCGAACAATATTCTAGAAAGAACCGTGCTATACAAAAGGTGAATAACGTTTGATACGATTGACCTCATCTTGCACCATCACCAGTAATGAGGACTTTAATCGTACGGAAAAGGATTTTGAGATCAAACCAGAGAGATGCATGTTGAATGTAGTGAAGATCGAATGCAAGTTTTTGTTCAGGGGTAAGATCGTAACCACCATTCACTTGTGCCCATCCTGTTAGACCGGGCTTTACAGTTGTTCGTTTTATGAAATAAGGAAGCTGCTCTTCAAACTGATTATAAAAGAATTTCCTCTCTGGACGAGGACCAACTAGAGACATCTCTCCTCTTAAAATATTGAAGAGCTGGGGTACTTCATCTATTCTTGTTTTTCGTAGGAATGATCCAATCTTTGTAATACGAGGGTCGTTCTTTAAAGCCCACATTTCCCCGTATTTCTCGGCATCCATATACATGGAACGAAGCTTAATAATTCGAATTGGCCTACCATCAAGTCCTAATCTATCCTGAAGATATAAAGGAGAACCAGGAGTCTCCATTTTAATCGCGATACACGCGACGATAAGTAATGGCCACATTATGATAAGTGCTGTTAAAGATATCAGAATATCTAGTATCCTTTTACTCCATTCAAATGCTTTTGTAAATGATGAAAGGTTCTTTTGTTCTACTTGTTGAACATGTACTCGTATGTGCTCAACTCTCAACAGCTTTACGCCCCTTTCCAAAAAAACGGTTTAAACGCATTTTAGGCGCTTTTCGATAGATAATTCCAATTAAATCGGTATTACTTTTTTGAAGAAGCATTTTTACTTTTTTCATATCTTCTTTCTTTGTAACTTTTTCTTGTAAGACAAGCACAACTCCATCACAGGTAGCTGTTAACCGCTGCATGTCCACATTGTTTAAATAATTAGTTGAAAAGAAAAGAATATGATCATAGTCTGATTGTTTTTGGTCAACTAACTGTTTAATTTTTGAAAAGCTATTGTTTTGTGTATTAGTTAGCAATAAAACTTTCTTTCCTTCTTTTGAAAGTAAACTCGCAATATTGATTGCTATCATGTGTTGACCCTTTATTAAGGTTGGAGAAGTAATCATAAGTGTCTTCCATTTCTCCTGCATTCCCATCTCTATGTTATTTCTAATGATTGAGTACGTTTGATTCAGATCATAAGATCGATTCTTGTTTTCCATAAAACTCAAGTGACTCCCTTCTTATGAAAATATCAGTCTTTCTCTTTTCTTCTACTTCTAAACGAGATTGAATAATTCCGAGAAGGGGTACATTGAAGATGTCTTCAACTTCTTTAGGATGATTCAACTTGTCATCCAAACTATCAATAATTATGGCAAGGCATGCACCAGCTAAAATGGAAATGATGAGGGAGAGTACAACACCAAGAACTGTAGGCATGAATTGAATGCTTGCACTTTCTTCAATGCCAGTTTCATTAAGGACTTGTATATTATCCTCTTCTGTAAACCTCTTCATTTTTTCTTTTGAAACAGCCGTCACAGTCAACGCAATATCACGGGCTAAACGAGCATCCTGATCATTCACTACTATACTTACTATTTGAGAGTTTTCATTATTAAGAACAGAAATTTGATTGCGGATATCAGTACTAGATCGGTTTAAATTTAATTCTTTCTTTAACGTTTCCATCACGATCTGACTCTTAATCACATCCTTATAAGAGTTAATAAGCTGCAAGTTACCATTAACTGTATTATCTTGTTGCAATCCTCCAACGAGAACTTCTCTTGAATATTGATAACTAGGAGACATGAAGTAAACGATGACTAAACAGGAGAACAAAAACAAAGTTAATGTAGTTACTGAAATGATTGTTTTTCTACGTTTTAATACATTTATCGTATCTATAATGTTCATTTTCTCCTGCATAACAATCCCTCCGAATAGGTAGTGTTAAAATGTTCAATATAGAGAAACTAGAAAAAGCACGATTTCTTTTATAGGAAAATGAAATATAACGAACAATTAAGTTCTTTATAAAGAACAAACTATTACTTGTATTATAGGGATAAGTTATAAAAAAGACAACTATTTAATTTGTAATTTTTTACACTACAATTAATTATTGGATTTTTCAATAACCCTTTGATTTTAGAGAAAGAATTGCTATATACTAGACCTTTATAAATATACAAATATTCTGATTAATTTTACATAAAAAGACAGGAGATCTGACGATGAAATATACCATTGAGCCTTTAGGCGATAACAGCTTAATCATTGAACTCGGACAAGATATGAGCCCTGAGATCCAGCAAAAAGTCAAAAAAATCTCCTCTTTCTTTGAAGAGCATGCGTTTGACTGGGTGATTGAGACCGTACCTGGATTTACGACGGTTGCTGTTTTTTATGATCCGTTGAAGATTGAAACAACCTCTCTTCCTTATGATGAAGTATGCAAATTTTTGGAACCGCTTTTAGATGAGTTAGAAGTGGATGATAACGCTGAACCTCGTGTGGTGGAGATTCCCGTCTGTTATGGCGGTGAGTTTGGTCCAGATTTAGAGGAAGTCGCGAATCACAACGGACTTACGGTTGACGAAGTGATTGATATCCATTCGAATGGTGAATACACCGTTTATATGATCGGATTCGCTCCTGGCTTTCCGTATATCGGTGGCATGAGTGAAAGAATCGCAGCACCGAGACGAAGTAATCCGAGACTGAAGATTCCTGCTGGTTCCGTTGGGATTGCCGGCAAACAAACAGGCGTATATCCGATCGAAACGCCAGGCGGATGGCAGCTGATCGGCAAAACACCAGAAAAGCTCTTTACCCCAGAAGGAGAAACACCTTCCCTTCTTCAAGCGGGTGACCAGATCAAATTTGTACCGATCTCAGAAGAAGAGTTTCAAAAATATGAGGAGGACGCAAAATGATTAAAATCACAAAACCAGGCCTCCTAACGAGTGTTCAAGATCTTGGCCGTTACGGATCACAAAAATATGGTGTGATCACGAGTGGTGTCATGGACACGACAGCACATCGGATAGCAAATTCTTTAGTTGGAAATGATGAGAATGAAGCGACATTAGAGCTTACGCTGCTCGGACCTGATATGGTGTTTCATGAAGATACGCTAATCGCGATCTGCGGAGGAAACTTGTCTCCTTCCATTGACGGAAAACCTGTAAAGTTGTGGCGCTCCGTGCTCGTGTCGGCTGGCAGCAAGCTAAAATTCGGCGGCTGTAAAACGGGATGCCGCGCTTACCTCGCTGTAGCTGGCGGTTTTGATGTGCCAGTAGTTATGAACAGTAAATCTACATACTTACGAGCTGGAATCGGCGGACACAATGGGAAAGCCATTCAGAATGACGATGAGCTTTCTATCGGAAAACCAAGTGAACTTTCCGAAAAAATAACTAAAGTTTTAGACGCCCAACGTGGAGAGAAAAAGTTTGTGGAGATGCAGTGGACGATCTCTTCAGATTTTATCGCGTCTTCTGCTTCCAAACCGCAAGTCCGTGTTATGAAAGGGAGGCAATATGACTGGTTCACAACAGAAAGCCAGATGAAGCTTTTTACCGAGCACTTTGAAGTGACATCACAATCGGACCGGATGGGTTACCGCTTAAAAGGACCCCAGCTTGAACTTCAAGAGAAACAAGAAATGCTTTCTGAAGCTGTGAGCTTTGGCACGATTCAAGTTCCGTCAGAAGGCAATCCGATCGTACTTCTTGCGGACCGCCAAACTACCGGGGGATATCCAAAGATCGGGCAGATCGCTACAGTTGATCTCTCAATCATGGCGCAGCTGAAGCCTGGAGACAAAGTACAGTTCGTCGAAGTTTCACACGAAGTGGCTCAACAACTCTATTTAGACCGTGAAAAGAAATTGCACCAGTTAAAACAAGGAATCGCACTTAAGATCCGACAAGAATCGAAGTAATTTAGGAGGTAAGTTATGAAAAAAGAGTCAAAAGCTAGTATTCTTTTAGGCGCCGCGTTCTTGATGGCAACATCTGCGATCGGCCCAGGATTTTTAACCCAGACTACTCACTTTACGTCCATTCTCGCAGCGAGTTTTGGTTTTGTTATTTTAACATCGATCATTATTGATATTGGCGCGCAGATGAACGTATGGCGAATTATCGCTGTCTCTGAAAAAAGAGCACAAGATATCGCTAATGCCGTCCTTCCAGGCTTAGGTGTATTCCTAGCGATATTGATTGTTATAGGAGGGCTCGCGTTTAACATCGGAAATATAGCCGGTGCTGGACTTGGTCTAAATGTTCTGTTCGGCGTTTCCCCTACAACGGGAGCTATACTCAGTGGGATCGTGGCCATCTTAGTATTCGTTGTGCGTGAAGCTGGAAAAGCGATGGACCGTTTCACACAAGTCGCCGGTTTTGTCATGATCGCTTTAACCGTCTATGTCATGTTCACAGCGCAACCTCCTGTTGGAGAAGCAGTCGTAAAGACGTTCGCACCCGACACGATTGATATTTTAGCGATCGTCACACTGGTCGGTGGAACGGTCGGTGGATATATCACGTTTGCTGGAGCACACAGGTTGCTTGATGCAGGAATTAAAGGAAAAGAAAGCTTAGGAGAAGTAACAAAAGGTTCTATCTCCGCAATCGGGATCGCATCCATCATGCGTATTTTTTTATTCTTAGCCGCACTTGGAATCGTATCTCAAGGTCTTGCGCTTGATCCGAAGAACCCACCAGCTTCTGTTTTCCAGTTAGCTGCCGGAAACATTGGCTACAAAATGTTCGGTGTCGTTATGTGGGCCGCTGCCATCACATCTGTTGTTGGTGCAGCGTATACGTCCGTTTCATTCATCCGTACATTCAGTGCAACATTGGAAAAATACCACAAATGGATCATCATCGGTTTCATCGCCATTTCGACCGTGGTCTTCGCACTCGTTGGAAAACCTGTTGCCATTTTGATTCTCGTAGGTGCTTTAAACGGTCTCATTCTCCCAATCTCACTCGGCGTAATGTTGATTGCAGCATACAAGCCTAAGATCGTTGGAGATTACAAGCATCCGATGTGGATGACAATCTTTGGCGTCGTGATCGTTCTGATCATGGCCGCGATGAGTGTTTACACGATGTACACAGAAGTTCCGAAACTTTTCGCTTAACTACTTATAAAAAGGGGAGCTTCTTATGAACGCACTAGACCGTTTAACTCCAGTTGAAGCCCGTGATCTGATACGACGTGGTGAGTGGAGAAAGCCAACAAGTGGACTCGCAAACGGATTTACACAAGGAAATCTTGTCGTGTTGCCGAAAGATTTGGCGTTTGAGTTCCTTTTATTTTGTCAGCGAAATCCGAAACCTTGTCCGGTGCTTGATGTAACGGAGCCAGGTTCAGCCGTTCCTGCCTTAGTTGCGCCTGGTGCCGATCTGCGCGTGGACATACCGAAGTATAACGTCTATCGTCACGGTGAACTTGTTGAAGAGTGTACCGATATTACATCACTATGGAGTGAGGACATGGTCGGCTTCCTGCTTGGTTGCAGCTTTACGTTTGAGCATGCATTGATGAACAACGGAATTCCTGTTCGCCACATCGAGCGGGGATGCAACGTTCCGATGTTTAAAACAAACATCGAATGTGTAAAGGCCGGCCGATTTGAAGGTCCGATGGTCGTGAGTATGCGCCCGGTTCCTGAAAAAGATGTCGTTCGAGCGGTTCAAGTAACAAGCCGCTTCCCTTCTGTTCACGGAGCTCCGGTTCATATAGGAAATCCCGAAGCAATCGGTGTGGCTGATCTCTATCAACCAGATTTCGGTGACCCTGTTCAGCTTCATGACGGTGAAGTTCCTGTGTTTTGGGCATGTGGGGTAACACCTCAAGCTGTCGCGATGCATGTGAAACCAGAGATCATGATCACACACGCTCCCGGACACATGTTCATTACCGATGTTCGAGATGAAAAGTATGGGGTTTTGTGAGTTGATATTGTTAAATGAGGAGAGAATCTACTTCCGTAGATTCTTTTTTCTTTTTTAGAGAGCTTTTTTAGGTGTGAGGATGACTATTTGGGTACGAATTTTGTTCTTAGCGGTGGTGACGAGCGTTTTATCGGTGAAAAGGTAGCGATCATCGGTGCTCGGAGCAACGTTACCGGTGAATACGTTGCGTTTACAGGTGGAAACAAACACATTAGCGGTGAACGTGTAACAAATATAAGAACGCGTACCGTAAAATTCACCACTCTTCACATCAAAAAAGGCGGTCAAAAGTATATCTACTTTTAAAGACCGCCTCTCGCCTTGCTTAATCCCTATCCACAAGTTCCAGTACTTGTGTCTTATTCGGCAGTGCTGAGATCGCACCTTTCCCACTTGCCGTTAATGCACCGCTTGCATTCGCAAACTGCAAAATATCTTTATGGTACTCTTGGAGTACGTTTACTAAATTCTCACGTGTAGCTGCAGCCTCTAGCAGTTTAAACAAAAATCCGCCGATAAACGCATCACCTGCACCCGTTGTATCCTGAACTTCAACCTTGTACCCTGATGATTCAAACTTTGTATCTCTTACGTATAGGTCAGCTCCTGCTGCACCCTTCGTATACACTACGGCTTGCACATCACCTACAAACATTGATTGAATGGCTTCATCCACATCATGGATACCTGTGATGAATTCCAGCTCCTCATCAGACACTTTCACGATATGTGCGTGCGGTAAAAACTCATGAATCGCATTCCGGCAATCTGCCGGACTCTCCCATAGCGGCAGTCTTACGTTCGGATCAAAGCTCACGAGTCCACCTTTTTTCTTCATAAACTGAACAGCTGTCCGATGTGCCTCTTTCATCGGACTTTCCACAAGGTCCACGGAGCAGAAATGAAGGATGTCTCCTTCACTAAACCACTTCTCATCGATCTCTTCTTTACTTAAAAGCAGATCAGCAGAAGGTTTTCGGTAAAAGGAGAAATCGCGCTCACCGTTTTCTTTTAACGAAACAAACGCAAGCCCTGTATTCGCTTCTTTCGTGCGAGAGATCTTATCTGTCTCTACTCCTGCATTTCTCAGCTGTTCGATAAGAAAATCACCAAACGCATCATGTCCAAGTTTCGTGATCATCGATGCCTCATGTCCAAATTTTGCAACCGCAGCGGCAACATTGGCCGGAGCCCCTCCGGGAGCACGTTCGAACGAAACGACATCTTTTAAGGCCACGCCTTTTTGTTCTGGAATAAAATCAATTAGTACTTCGCCGATTGAAAATAGTTTTGACATACTCCCACCCTTACCTTAAACCGTGATTCCTTGAGATAGCTCGTGCTTCGTATAGCTACCACTCAATGAATCATCACTAAACACTTTGATTCCTTTTGATTCTTTTTTAGGGAACACTCTTGTCGTAAACACAACTTCGCCATCATTGATAAAAATCTCTGCTATGCTGTGATCAACAAACACGCGAATCTTAACTGAATCACCATTTGCAAGCTCTGAACTTCGCACATATCCGAAATCGCCGCCAAATGCTGCATCAAATTTCTCACGGTTCACAGAGACGGTTTGTTTTTCTCGGTCAAATGCTAGGACTAGACCTTCCGTTTCTGATGCAAACAATTCTACGCCAAACTGGTTCGCTTCTATATCGCTAAAATCAAGCTCCAACTCGTATTGATCTAACGCATTCTGTATCTCAACTGCTCCCTCCACAATCTCCATCTCAGAGGATTCAGATCGTACCCTTAACTGTTTTAACTCATCAGCTGGTTTTTGACGAAGCTTACCATCCACAACCTCGAGTTCACGTGGGATTGAAAGGCAATGCGCCCATTTTTCCTTGTCTGTCGGGTACTCGACCTCTCCCATTCCAGCCCATGCGAATAGAAGACGTTCGTTATTTTTTCCTGCGAACGATTGTGGTGCGTAAAAGTCAAAACCTTTATCCAGTTCGTGATGTGTTTCTACATCAAAAGTAAGTCTATCAATATCTAACTTTCCGATAACAGAGATCACATTATATAGATTATGATAGTTGTGCCCATCAGCATCTAAGCCTTGCGGAGAGACAATGAGTACATCTTTCCCGCTAACTTCGAAATAATCCGGGCACTCTAGCATATAGACAGAATTCGGTAGATCTAAAGCTAGCTTCAGTTCACCTTTAAAGCGCCAATCCACTGCATTTTCAGATTCATAGACAATGAGTGCACCTGTCTGGTCCGTGCGCTGAGCACCTAATAACATGTAATAGCGTCCGTCTTTTTCAAAGACCTTCGGATCCCGAACATGTCCCGTATACCCTTCTGGAACTCCTTCGATCACAGGGTTGTTAGCATATTTCGTAATCGTGCCGTCTTTCTCCATGATCGCCAGGCACTGGTTAGCCGATCTCTCTTCTGCACTATATTTGATGTTGCCTGTGTAATACATGTACAGCTTTCCATCCACTTCAAGGGACGCTCCTGAATACGCCCCATGTGATTCGTAGTCCTCTATTGGAACAAGTGCGACGGGCTGTCTTTCCCAGTTCACGAGATCGCTTGATTTCACATACGCCCAGTGCTTCATGCCGTGCATAGCATCGAACGGATACCACTGGTAAAACACATGAAACTCACCGTTAAAGTACGCAAGACCGTTCGGGTCGTTAATCAATCCGAACTGAGGATGTATATGAAAAGCTGGCTTCCATGCGGAAGTAGCCGACATCCCTTTCAAATTCTCCAATTCATTTTCTTGTGCTTCCAAGATCGTTCTATATTTTGGTTCCATATATTTTGCCATAATGAGTCCTCTCCTGCTTAAAAATAGCGATGAGAGGAATTTCTCCCTCTCATCCTTGAGATTAGTCCATGTTTGGTTTTCTTACTTTTAAATAAATGATCGTTAAAATCGCTCCGACTGCGAGCGCCAACAGGTTTGCCGCTACATAGTGAAGATGACCACTATCTTTTGCAGCGATGATCGCAAATCCAGGTATAGCGGTAGCACCAAAACCAAGAGCTTTAATGCCTGATAAGTAGACGTAAGCTCCGCCGATCGCGCCACCGATACTTCCCATGATCAGAGGAAACTTGTATTTAACGTTTACTCCGAACAGAGCTGGCTCTGAGATCCCAAACAACGTTGAACCGAATGCAGAAACACCGATCTGTCTTGCTTTTTCACTTTTCCACATCGCTAGCGTGTAACCGAGAACAGCTCCACCCTGCCCCATCAAGGCAACAGACATTAATGGCATTATGAAATTTGAACCTGTATCCGCGATCAATTGAGCCTCTACAGCTCCAATCACGTGATGAAGACCTGTGATTACGATGATCTGCTGAACACCTGCAAACAACATGAATCCTACAATACCAAGATGATCAACAGACCACATCAGACCGTTTGTAATTCCATCTGACAGCAAGCGGCCTAACGGGCCGACTGCTGAAAACAATAGAAACCCTGATACCACAATCGTTAAGAACGGTGCCAAGAAAAGTTTGATCATATCAGGTACTTTTCGGCTAAAGAATTTATCCAGCTTCGCAATAACAAATCCCATCATCAGGGCGATGATTATACCGCCTTGGAAAGCAACAAGAGACACTTTTAAACCAAATAAGCTGATTACTTCTGGTTTAACCGTCCCGTTTCCAACGGCATAAGCATTAGCAAGATCCGGGTGAAGCATGATCGCGCCAAGCACAAGACCAAGTACGGGATTCCCACCGAACCGTTTTGTTGCTGAATAAACAACGAGTAGCGGTAAGATCGTAAAAATACCAGTAGACATGATCGAGATGAAACGGTTGAACCCTTCAATGGCCGGATACATCTCTACAACTGATTTCGGACCAAAGATTCCTTTTTGGCTTAACAGTCCTGTAACACCCATTAAGAGTGCAGCCGCAAGCAAGCCAGGAATAATTTCGACGAACACATCAGACAATGCTTTAATTCCTCTTTGGAATGCATTTTGTTTTTGAGCGGATTGTTCTTTTACATCGCCAAGTGACATTCCAGAAATGCCAGCTTCCTCCGTAAATACGGCATACACGTCATTGACCGTTCCTGCTCCAATAATGATTTGCAGCTGATCGCCAGCTACAAACGATCCTTTCACATGATCAAGTTCACCGATAGCTTTCGTGTCAGCCAGCGAGTTATCTTTGAGTACAAGTCGCAGTCTTGTCGCACAATGAGCTGCGCCTTGAATATTTTCTTTTTCGCCTATTAATCTGATCATTTCCTTAACGGTAGGCAGGTATTTTGATTTTATAGTAGAATCAGCCATCATTTTGTTCCTCCCCTAAACACGTATCCGGAACCGGTTCCAATTTGTGATAAAAAAATTCCGTTGTTCCCATTATTGTGTAGAAACTAATGGGAACCGGTTCCACAAACCTATAATAAAATAGCTGATAACATTTTGCAACCCTTTTCTGAAAACGTTATCAGCTTATATTTTCTTCACACTTTCCCCTTCAATGAAGTGAAATCCGGAGACCTGTAGTTTCTGAACTTCTTCGCCTTCTGTCATACTGATGATCGTTCTAGCCGCTTGGATACCCGTTTGCTCATTTTTAAAACGAATCGTTGTTAGTGTTGGATGGATGACTTCCGAAATGTTATATCCTCCAAAACCAGCCAGCGAATAATCATCTGGCACTTTTTTTCCGAGCTTCGAGATGGTCTTCATCGCTCCAAATGCGATCGTATCTGTGGCACATATGATAGCTGTGGGTGCTGAAGTTTCAAGTACTTTTTTTGTGACTTCAGAAGCGTTATGTAAATCGAACTGTGAGACATATGTTTGAACGTCTGTAATTCCTGCTTGTGCAAGTCCATCCAAAACCCCTTGCTTACGCTTCTGTCCAACTGCTACATCACTTTCGGTTACGCCCAGATAGACAATCGATCGATGCCCTTGAGTTGCCATGTATTGTCCCATTGCAAAACCAGCTTGATAATCGTCGTTTATGATGCAGTTAAACGCATCCACTTCCTGCGCTACAACGAGTACCGGAATAGAAATCGCCTGGATGGTTTCGTAATGCTTATCAGTAATACCCGTAGAAATAAGGATGATACCGTCCACTTTTTGACGTGAAAGGTTGATCAAGCTTTCAATTTCTCGATCTACATGCTTGCTCGTGCTGATGATCAGCGTCGTATATTCACGCTTTCTTAGTTCTTCATCAATCGCCATTAAGACAGTAGACGTTACATACGAATCTAATGTAGGAGCAATCACACCAATAAAATTAGTTTTCTTCGCTTTTAAGCTCTGAGCGAATGAGTTCGGCTCATAATTGGTCTCTTCAATGACTTTTCGAATTTTCGCTTTCGTTGTTTCACTAACATTGCCGCCGTTCAGATAGCGTGAAACGGTACTTTTCGCAACGCCAGCGAGTTTCGCTATATCCTTGATCGTTTTATTCATGTCATTCACCTACTTCATTAAAAACTGCTAGATGGTTACCATTATAGTATATGGATAGAGTTGTTTAAAGGAGAAGAAAAAAGACTGACCCTCCAAAAGGTCAGCCTTCATTATTTATTTACTTGGATGCACCACGGTATTCAGCAACCCACCAAGGATGATGATCATCGCAGAAAGGTAGAACCATAACATCAATACGACAAGACCTGCTACTTGCCCGTAGAGCGCAGAATAGTTGCTTCCACTCACGTACGTAGCAAAGCCCATTGAAACGAGCTGCCAGCCGATCGTCGCAAAAAATGCACCTGGAAGTACTTTTTTAAATCCAAGCTTGATGCTCGGAGCAAAGGAATAGAGCATGATAAAAAATAACAGCAAAAACACGGTTCCTATTCCCCACTGCACGATGATCCATAGCTTTTGAAAAGCAAGGTTCGAAAAGATGCCTTCCAAATACACCCGCAGGATTTTTTCAAACAACGGTACAAATACCGAGAACAGGACAGCGAGCATGAATCCGACGGTTAACAATAAACTTTCTAAAATCTGTTTTAGCATGTTCTCGTCATTTCGTACTTGGTACGCATCGTTCATGATACGCTTCATACTTTGAAAACCCATTGATGAAAGCCACAATGTGACGATCAAACTGAACGATAATAGGTTTCCTTCTTGTCTCATAACCGTATAGGATAATGTCTTATCGATTAGATTGTATGTGCTCTCAGGCGCATACGGCTGGACTAGCTCTAGTATATTTTCTTCTTTCAGTGGTAAATATGTCAGCAATGAATAGATAACGAGCAAAAATGGAAAGACCGACATTAAAAAATAATAGGCCATCTGTGCCGATAAATCGTATACCCTCAGTTTGAGAAATCGGTCACCTAGTTGTTTTAACACTTTAACGATATTCATGTTGCAACACCTCTTTAGTTAAAGCCAGTCCATAAATACAGTAATATAATATATACGTTAAAAGTAGTCAAATCAGATCACTTTTTTGTGAAAAAAATCTTCTTTTGTGAGTGAGCGTGTATGGAAGCTATCATATCTAAGATATTAATGAGGCTAAAAACCTTCAATGTTTCATCCCAATACTCCCATGGGTCTTCGTGCATGTCCTATTGGTCTTCCTCAACTTCTATGGGTCGTAAGGTTACCGCACTTACCGAAACTCAACTTACTGTTTCCTTCGATGCACTCATAAATATAGAAGCATCTTAATGTCATTTCCATTAAAAATCCTGTAAGCTGTACTCATCATTAATTGTTAGATGGGAATGAACGGTTATGGAAACGACACAAAATGTTAAACAATCGACGATCGTTGCCTTGTTGCTCGCTGGAACGTTTATTGCGATCTTGAATCAAACACTCATGATCACCGCGATTCCTCCGATCATGAAGGAGATGAACATCACAGCGAACAGTGCTCAATGGCTGACGACCGTGTTCATGCTCGTCAATGGGATCATGATTCCGGTCAGCGCCTTCCTGCTCGAACGCTTCACAACACGGCAACTTTTCATTTCCGCCATGAGCGTGTTCGCTGTTGGAACACTCGTTGCAGGACTAGCACCAAACTTTGAGACACTATTGCTCGGAAGGGTGATTCAATCGAGTGGAGCTGGGGTGATGCTGCCTCTTATGCAGACCGTGTTTCTCATGATTTTTCCCGTGAACAAACGTGGGTCAGCGATGGGACTAGTCGGACTCGTCATCTCGTTTGCACCGGCCATTGGCCCTGCTCTTTCAGGCTGGGTAACATCACACTACTCTTGGCGCGTACTCTTTTTCATCATCTTGCCGATCGCGATCATTGATATTTTCGTAGCTTTTTTTGCGTTAAAAAATGTTACGGAAACATCAAAGACAAAAGTGGATGTAACCTCCATCATTTTGTCTTCGTTCGGTTTTGGAGGATTACTTTATGGATTTACGTGTGCAGGAAATCTAGGTTGGACAGCGCCTAGCACATTGCTCTGGCTCGCGATCGGTGTTATCGCGCTAGTTTTATTCATCACACGTCAACTGCGGTTAGCACACCCAATGCTCGAGTTTAGAGTGTTCGCGAACTCCACCTTCCCGCTTACGATCATCATCGGAATGATCACGTTCTTAGGGCTGATTGGAGCGGAGACGATCATACCGCTATTCATGCAAAACATGAGAGACTTTACCGCGTTTGAAGCGGGGCTTGCGCTCTTACCAGGCGCCCTCATCACAGGCCTCTTGTCACCCATTACCGGAAGACTTTTTGATAAGTTCGGTGCGCGCTGGCTTGCAATTATCGGATTGACGATTATTACCGGATCTTCGTTTGCTTTCGCCACATTAAGTCCGACCACTTCTTTCACGTTTTTAACCGTAATGTATGGGGTTAGGATGTTTGGGCTTGCGATGGTTATGATGCCCGTTGCAACGGCTGGGCTCAACCGCCTTCCGCAGCGCTTGATTCCACATGGCGCAGCGATGGATAACACGATGAAAATGATTGCAGCCTCCGTCGGTACAGCCATTTTAGTCACGGTCATGACAACAACCGCCGAAACCGCAGCAGCGCGACCTGAAATTTCACATCCCGATATGTATGGCGCGAACATGGCCTTTATTGTTGTGTCCGTACTGTCGTTAATCGGCCTAGTGATCTCATTCTTTATAAAAGAAAAACAAATAGAAACAGAGGGCAGCTGATCACAGCTGTCTCTTTGTAAATTTGGTATTATTTAGCTCGATTGTTCGTGACAACCCTATCTGATTAAGTAATACTAAAGATAATGCTTCACTTCTTAACATTTCGATACTTATATCTTTTAAAATAGGAGGTCACCATCTTGAATCAGATCCAGCACACATTAGCCAAAGTACTCATCGATGAGGCACCAGCGTTGGCTGAGCACATACTCACACTACGGTTTAAGAAATATCCGATAAAAGATAAACAGCTCTTTGATCACCAATCGTCAACCGATTATATTATGAAATTAGTCCAACTTACCGGCAGCTCACTAATGCTTTCACCGTCAGCAAGAGAGGACGGATTAAAAGTATGGGCGATTCAAACTGCTCGCTATGCGCTTGAATACGGACAGTCACTGGATGTTTCCATGCAATCTTCTCCTTTTATTCGCAAAGAAATTATTCATGTGATTGAACGCCTGGCGGAACAAGAGGAATTTAGCGTAAAAGATGTAATTTTTATCATTCAAGAGATCAATCAAATGCTCGATCTATGCTTTCAGGTGTTTACCCAAACCTACATGGAGAGTATTTTAGAAGCTATTTAAAGATGACGACACTTGATCATAGAAGATCGGGTGTCTTTTTTTGTACTACCCACTATTTATCATAAATTCCTAGTTACTTCTATTAAAGATTGTTGCTTTTAAACATCAATGAAAAGTTGATTGGAGTGTAAGATGCGAGACTCCTGGGGGATCAGCGTGCCAACGACCTGAGATACATCTAACAGGCATGCGACTAGGAAACCTGCTACGATTAATTATTCTAGCAGACGCAGGAGCACATCTTTCTCACCGCACGCCCCCCGGAAAGCTTAGCATCTGAAACGGAAATCAATAACTATCAATGGCATACAAAGCGTTACTCAAAAAAAGTTTTATCATTCCTTTTCTTCCCATAGAAGGGATGTTTGTCGAAATGTCGAAGGTTTCAACAGATGCATTTGGAAACTGTTCGAGGAGGCTATCCCCATGGAAAGTTGTAGGAATCTAGGAACGAAGATAAAAGAAAACAGCAAACAACTTGTAGACAAACTCACGCCGATCGAGAACTTAGAAGCTGATTTTTTAATCTACAAAACCAAAGTGTCCCACTGGATGGAAATCCTTTTTCATTATTTAGGTGAAGGGCTATCAGAAAATGTTCAAACCGCTGAAGAGAAGATTAAGAAATGGGCTAACGCATTCGGCCAGCGCTCTTCTGAGATGGAGATCCCTCTCGATCATGCCCTTCATTTTATCTTAGAGTCTCGCGTTGTCGTCTCACAGCTATTAGAGGAAGCGTTTAAATTCAATAACACAAACGCTAATCTTGCCATTTCTGCGTCAAGCCGCCTGAACTCCTTGATTGATACAGCCACACGTGCTATCGTCGCACACTATACAACGTTCATGCATAATACGAAAAAAGCGCTTCAACATACAAACCGAGATCTAGATGTCTCCATCCTAGAGTTAAATAACATTCGAACTGCTCTCTTTGAAGGAACGATCTTCTCCGTCACAGACAAAGACGATCGCATCATTCAAGTGAACGATCACTTTTGTGAGTTGACGCAATATACCCGCGAAGAGTTGATCGGACAAGATCACGGCAAGATCTTCTATTCAGGCGTTCATACAGATAGCTTCCTAAATCATATTAAAAAAGAGATCAAAGCCGGTCGTGTTTGGAACGGCGAGATCTGCAACAAAGCAAAAGACGGCTCACTCTATTGGGTGGATACGACGATCGTTCCTTTTCTAGATCCAGAAGGTGTAGCGTATCAACACATCTCGATCCAATATGATGTAACCGAGAAAAAGAAAACAGAGGAGATTCTGCTGAAATCTGAAAAGGTTTCGCTGATTGGTGATTTAGCAGCAGGAATTGCTCATGAGATTCGCAACCCACTCACCTCCATCGCAGGGCTCGTTCAGCTCATTAACGAATCTGATCACGAGAAGAACACATTCTTTAAAGACATCATTCTGACTGAGATTAATCGCATTAATTTTATCGTAAGTGAACTGATGGTCCTCGCGAAGCCACACGCTGTTTATTTTAGCTGGTTCAATATCGTAGATAGCATCCAGAACGTCATCGATCTGATGCAGCCAGAAGCGAATCTGCGCAATGTAATCATTTCATTCGAGAAAGCGAACATGCCACTCGTTTATGGTGAGAAGAATCAGCTGACACAAGTGATCATCAACATGATCAAGAACGCGATGGAAGCCCTCCCTGATGGTGGAGAGATCTCGCTCGCCGCCACTTCTGTTGATGGACACGTCGTTCTATCGGTAAAAGATAACGGACTCGGCATGACAGAAGAGCAACAAAAAAGAATTGGCGAGCCGTTCTACACGACGAAGTTTAACGGAACGGGGCTCGGGCTCATGGTTTGTTTTAAAATCATCCAAAACCATGGAGGCTCGATCGTGGTTGACAGCAAACTGAACGAAGGCACTTCATTTATGATTACACTGCCAGTTCACGCAACCTCTGAAGTTGATCCTGTACTTAAATAGTATTTGATAGTGAAGAATCTACTTGTTGTAGGTTCTTTTTTTGGTTACGAAGCTGGTTTTGGAAGGATTAGCGGTGGTCATGAGCGGTTTTACGGTGGTCACTGTTCATTTACAGGTGTAAATTGAGCGTTTAGCGGTGGATAGACCACGTTTACAGGTGAAAACGGCCACTTTACCGGTAAACACGTAACAGATTATAAAAACACGTACCGTAAAAACTCCCTTCCAATACAAAAAAAGCCTCACCACGATATCAACAGGTGAGACTCGTCGTAGCAGGAATCTTTGGAGTCCCGACGCCCTATCCACTCTAAATAATCTAAAAAATAGTCCCATTCCCCATTTACTTGTATACTAGAGTTATAGAATTGAATGATCCTAGAAAAACACACAATAAATGGTACATATAAGGGGAAGAAGTTTGAATGTCCATTCTGATCGTTGATGATAATACAGTAAATTTATTTGTAATAGAAAAAATATTAAAGAATGCAGGATACGACGAATGCACCTCTCTTTCATCTGCTCAACAGCTTTTCGATCACCTCGAAGAAAATGAAAAAGAGCTGAACAAAAAGTCGATCGACTTGATTCTCCTTGATATCATGATGCCGGAGATTGATGGGATTGAGGCTTGCCAGCGCGTTCAAAAAGACGAGCGATTCAAAGACATTCCGATCATCTTCATAACGGCGCTGGAAGACTCTACGAAATTAGCAGAGGCGCTAGATTGCGGCGGAATGGACTATGTGACGAAGCCGATCAATAAAGTAGAACTTCTTGCCAGAATCCGTGTAGCACTTCGATTAAAATACGAGAAAGATTGGCACGCCGAACAAGAACAGAAGATCCAAAACGAGCTCGATCTTGCGATGCAAGTTCAAAAAGGCTTGTTGAATCCGCCGATTAAAGAAGAAAACATTACGATAAACGTGTCTCACCTGCCTTCCTTTAAGCTCGCGGGCGATATGTATTATTGGCACAAGTTCGATGACCATCGTTATGGCATCATCTTGCTCGATATGATGGGACATGGGATCTCCTCTTCTCTTGTATGCATGTTCATCTCGTCGGTTATGAGAGACAGCATTAAAGAACTTAGAGATCCGGAACTCGTCATCAAAGAGTTGAACCGTTATATGGCGCTTCTACATAACCCCAAAAACGACTACAACTACTATTTCACAGGCATCTACCTTTTGATTGATACCGAGAAAAAGACAGTAGAATACGTGAATGCTGGGCACCCAGAAGGCTATGCGCTCGTTGACAACACCCTTCAACCGATCGAACGCAGTTGTTATGCCGTCGGTTTCTTTGAACAGATCGAAGTGAAGAAGTCTGTTATCCATTACGAAGACAACATTCAGATGCTGCTCTTTACGGATGGTGTGTTAGAAGCTGGTGATGACGAAGAATTGATGCTGGAGAAGCTGAAATACGTAGCTTCTGAGAAGTGGAGCAACATCCGCTCGCCGATTCATCTTGTGATTCCAGAAGAACAACAAAAAGATCAGAGCGATGACATGTGTATCATGATGATTCAAGCCAAATAAAAAAGCAGGATAGAAGAGGCTGTTCACCCCTTCTTCCTGCTTTTATTTTTTTGATAGATCTTTACCTGTTCCGCAAAGTCCGTATATTTATCCGCACAGTCTGCAAATTGGATAGATTCTTTATCACCTAGACCGAGAAAACCATTCGGGCTGAGACTATCGTAGAACAGCTCATGCACTTGATTCTGAAGAGCAGCCGTAAAGTAGATCAAGACATTTCGGCAAAGAATGACGTGAAATTCATTAAACGAATGATCCGTCACAAGGTTATGCTGCAAAAAGCTGATTTGTTTTAATAATGAAGGCTTTAAATACGCAAAGTGGCCGTCTGTCGTATAGTACTCAGAAAAGGCTTGAGTCCCTCCAGCCGCCATATAGTTCTTCGTGTACGTCCTCATCTTACTCAGCGGTAGAATGCCAGATCGCGCCTTGTTTAGCACCGGTTCGTTCATGTCAGTCGCATAAAATTTCGTCTTATGACTTAAGCCTTCTTCTTCCATCAAAATCGCCATCGAGTATACTTCTTCACCTGTCGCACATCCAGCATGCCAGATGCGAATCTCCGGCAGTTCTCTCAATTCGGGAATCACCTTTTGACGAAACGCAGAAAAGAACTCGGGATTCCGAAACATCTCCGTTACGTTGATCGAAAAGTCGTTGAGCAGCGTTGTCATAAACGCAGGTTCGTGCAGTACTTTTTCCAAAACGCCTGTAATCGTTGAAATCTGTTCAAGCTGCATGCGATTGTGAACACGTCTATGGATGGAAGACCGCATATACTTGCGAAAATCAAATCCAGATATGCGGTACAACCCTTCTAATAACAGCTCCATCTCAAGCGTTTCCGTTATGTTATTTTCCTGGTTGTCATCGTTGTTCCATAAGAAATCCTTCATCAGTGGTCGGTCCTCACTTTGTCATCCAAACATGCATCACAGAAAAGAGCTGTTCGAGCTTGAGCGGCTTGCTGATATAATCAGACGCTCCTGCTTCCAGACACTTTTCACGATCGTTCTTCATCGCTTTAGCCGTTAGCGCAATGATCGGCAAGTCTGTGTGCTCACCTGTTCCGCGTATGCGTTGCATCGTTTCATAGCCATCCATCTCAGGCATCATGATATCCATCAAGATCAAATCAATCTTTTTGTTCGCATCCAAAATGTCTAGACATTCCATTCCGTTATTCGCGATCAGAATGTTCATTCCCTTTTGTTCAAGAGCTGTTTTTAACGCAAAAATATTTCGGTTATCGTCATCTGTGATCAACACCGTTTTACCATAAAATACGTTCTCTTCGTCAACAGTGATTGACGGTTGTTCAGCTTCAGGCTCTGCCGGCACGATTTTAGCCGTGATCGGTGGTTCTGCAACAGCTACCGAGTGGCTCGCTTGTTCTAGGGCAGTCGCAACTTCAGCTGATGCGCCAAGGAACGTTTGAGCAGAAACACTTTCGTCAGAAATACTTGGAATCAGAAGTTTGAACGTACTTCCTTTTCCTTCTTCACTTTGCAGCTGTAATCTTCCACCTAAAAGCTTCGCAAACTCGCTGCTGATGGATAAGCCAAGGCCTGTTCCGCCAAACTTACGAATCGTTGCACCATCACCTTGCTGGAAAGCTTGGAAAATGAGCTCGTGCTTCTCTTTTGGTATGCCGATTCCCGTGTCTTTAATCGCCACTTCTAACCAATAATCAACACCATTGTAGATTACATCTGTTTGTACTTTTTTCACACTAACAGATACTGAACCTTTTTCCGTAAACTTAAACGCGTTAGAAAGCAGGTTTTTAATGATCTGCTGAAAACGTTTTTCGTCTGTTTGTAGAAGGGTTGGAACATCTGGAGCCATATTGATCGTAAAGTTGAGATTCTTCTGATCCGCGATATGAGTAAAGTTTCTCTCCAAATTATTCGGGAACTCACTCAAGTTCACTTCACTAAGCATGATTTCCAGTTTCCCTGCTTCTACCTTCGATAAGTCTAAAATATCGTTGATCAAATTCAGAAGATCCTGTCCGGATGAATGAATCACTTTAGCAAACTCTAACTCTTCATCAGAAAGTGATTGGTTTCCATTTTCGGCAAGCATCTCCGAAAGGATTAAAATGCTGTTAAGCGGTGTTCTCAATTCATGAGACATGTTCGCCAAAAACTCTGATTTGTATTTTGAGCCTGTTTCAAGCTGCTTCGCTTTATCTTCAAGCTCTTTTTTCGCGATCTCAAGTGCCTTTGATTTCTCCTCGGCATCTTGTGAACGTGATTCAAGCTGCTCGTTGATCATCTGGAGCTCTTCCGATTGCATCTGCAATTCTTCAGACTGCGTTTGCAACTCTTCGGATTGTGCCTGCAGTTCTTCAGTCATCGCTTGTGATTCCGATAGAAGTCTTGCAATCTCCATTCGATCGATCACTCGGTTGATCGTGAGGCCAAATGTTTCAAGTACCTTTTCAATAAATGAGATGTGCTGTTTGCTGTATGAACTCAGACTCGCTAGCTCAATAACCGCTACAATCTCATCTTCGTGTACGATCGGCGCGATCAAGATGCTGTTCGGTTTAGTTTCTCCAAGTCCAGAAGAGATGAGCGAGTATTCTCCTTCGATTCTGTCGATCACTTGAACTCGTTTTTCTAATGCACATTGTCCGATAAGACCTTGGCCTAGCTTAAAGCTAGCTCGTCCAACATCTGCAGCCGTATCGGCGAAAGCTCCCTTTTTTACAAAACGAACGTTTTCGTCTTTGCCTTCTTTAATATAAAAAGCACCGTATGACGATTCCGTGATCCGTGCGGTAGCAGAAAGGAAAATCTCCGCTAACGTTTCAAGTGATGACACGCCTTGGTTCTTACTGACAACATCTGTTACACTTCGCTGCAGCCAATCACGTTCCTCAAAAGAACTCAACAGTTCGTTCGTCGCTTCTCCTAAATCTCGAATCTCATCGTTCGATCTCACATGAATGCGGCTACTCAAATTCCCGCCCGTAGTCATGGCGCGAATCGTACCAACAACTTCTTTTATCGTCTTGATGATCGATCCAGAAATGACCCACGCAAGAGCCATTGAAACGAGAATAACGAACGCAAGCAAACTAAAAAGACCGATCTCTAAGTATCGATTCTGGACGTTCAAGTTTTCTGCTCGTTTTTGTGTAAGACTCTTCTCTGTATCCCGAAAAGAATCGAACTGCTGTAGAACTTTTTCAGTCTGTGATTTTCCTGGATCTTGTTTGAAAAAATCAGCAATACCCGCCGTGTCATTCTGCTGTTTCATTTGAATCGGTGGATCACCCGCAACAGCAACCCAATTTTGAATGTTTTCATTGATTTCAGCAATTCTCTTTTGCTGACTCGGATTGTCCGATAACAGCTGGTTCAGCGTGTTGTAGTCTTTTGACCATTGAGAGCTCGCTTCATTATAGAGCTGAAGATAACTTTCATCACCCGTAATGATATACGCACGCTTATTGGTTTCCATTTTCAAGAGATCCTTTTCAATCTGACTCGTAAGATCTCGAACTGCAAAATCATGCTGGATAATAAAATTCCTCTCACCCTTCATTGTGTCCAACTGATTCGTTACCGCAAGAATAGCAGCAATTAAACAGATAATGATCACAATATAGCCAGTAATAATCTTCTGGCGAATCCCGAATCTAAAATTATTCATCCCCTATATTCCTGCCTTTTTACAAAAAATGTTTTTATGCCTCATTATACTGTTATTTGTGAGAATAAGGTAGCTGGAAAGACCGTGGAATGTGCTGGAAAAAGAAAAAACTAGATCTTTTGTACGGAGATCTAGTTTTTGTCGTTTAGTTTGAGTGTTGCAGTTTATTTTTATAGTGAAGTGCAGATAGTAGTTTTAGTCCACCTAAGGTACTGATTTGTTTTTCAAGGATAGTGAGCGCTTCGTTTTTGTTGCCGTTTCGTCGAAGTTCTTCAACCGTTAACCACGTCACATAATGAGGGTCTTTTAGCTGGGTTTTATGTTTCTCGTAATTTGCCAATCTGCCTTCTTCCATCGCCACGATTGCAGAATAATAGAGGGTAAGATCACTCTTTTTCATGTTTTTGAGAAGTGGTTTTGCGTCGTTCCATCTTTCTTGTTGTGTAAAAAGCATAATTTCTGCGTATTTTCTTGCCTGATCTTGTCTAATTTTTGTGAGCCTTGCCTCTGCCTCACTCTCTTCTTCATATAAAAACGCGTGTAAAAAGCGATGGTACGGTTGCTTTGATTTAAGTAAGTACCTCTTTACTTTTTCAGCATCTTTTTGCCACATTAATGGATAGAGAAGTGTTAGAAATGAAGCTGCTACGAATAGAATGAGGAGCAGGATGAACATCCACGTTGGTGCACCAAGTACTGAGAGTGTGAATGATAGGACGAATAGTATGAGGTAGAGAATCCAGATCATAGATGTGGTGATTCCTTTCTTTAGTAGAAGTTTCCAGGCTTATTATGACATAGAGAGGGGTTTTACGGTACGTGTTTTTTTATTTGTTACACGTTCACCGGTAAAGTGGCGGTTTTCACCGGTAAAGTGATCGTTTCCACCTGTGAACCATCCTTTTTCACCGCTAACCGTAACTGTACATTTACCTGAAGATAGTATGAATAGTGGACACACCACCTGAACCCCATCCACAAACACAAAAAAGAGCCCAAAGAGACATCCCTTTGAGCCAACTTCCGTCCAATTTAAATACTTTCTCCGATTTTACGAACAGAGATCCCTGAGTTCTCTAACGTTTGTCTGATTTTCTTCGCAAAACTTAGCGCATGAGCTCCGTCACCGTGGATACACACCGTATCTGCTTTAATATCAACGTCCACATCTTGCTGCGTCATCACTTTTCCCTCTTTTGCCATACGAATCACTTGTGCGACAGCCGCATCATCATCCGTAATCACCGCATGAGGCAACTTGCGGGAAGTTAGTGTGCGATCCTGCTGATACGTACGATCGGCAAAAACTTCAGATGCAGTGCGCAAGCCTATCCGTTCACCCGCTTTAACGAGTTCACTCCCCGCAAGTCCGAACAAGATAAGCTCAGGATCCACTTTGTAAACCGCTTCGGCGATGGCTTCAGAAAGCTCACGATTTACCGCTGCCATGTTATAAAGTGCACCATGTGGTTTCACGTGTTGAACGGTTCCACCTTCAGCCTTCACGAATCCCCATAACGAACCAATCTGATAAACGACCATCTCATACGCTTCTTGAGGGGAGATGTCCATGTTTCGACGGCCAAACCCTGCTAGATCAGGCAACCCCGGATGAACACCAATTCCAACGCCGTATTCAAGAGCAAGTTTAACTGTTTTTCTCATCGTAGCAGGATCTCCCGCATGAAAACCGCATGCGATGTTTGCTGACGTTATGTATTTTAAAATCTCTTCGTCTGTTCCAAGTTTGTAAGCGCCAAAACTCTCGCCCATATCGCAGTTAATATCAATAATACTCATGAAAATACCTCCCACTTTTTAATCAGTTGTTTAATTTACACCAACTGTACGACAAGTTTTATATATTGTAAAATGTTTAGGAAGACTAAAGAAGGAGGTGAGAAAATTGGAAAAAGTACTGAATGAAATCTTAGTAAAATTACTCAGCATCGATAACAAGGTTTCTGATATAGATCATAAGGTGAGCAGTCTAGATATGAAGGTCAGTAATCTAGATAATAAAGTGAGTAATCTAAACAACAAAGTAAGTAATCTAGATAACAAAGTAAGTAATCTAGATAACAATGTGAGTAACCTAGATAATAAAGTGACAATCTTAGAAATTGGTCAGCAACAGATTCTAACTAGACTTGATACATTAGAAACAGATGTAAAAGATGTTAAAGCCACTGTCAGTCGGATCGAAGTTAGTCAAAATGATGATGTGGTTGGGTTATTAAAAGTCATGCAAAAACAAAAGCATTAACTTCATGTCGTTTAAATTACTTCAGAAAAGGTCCTCGATTGTTCATTTCTAGATTATTTCAAAATTCTCAAATCCTAAAAAACGGAAAGCCCCTTGAGAACAAGGAGCTAATTTATTTTCAAATGTATCAAACGCGCGATATTTTCCGCTGTTTTTTCCACATTTACAGCTCCATACAGCAATGCTTCCTCCAACGTCACCACACCGTTCATTACGCTAAACACAGCATCAATTCCGTGATCGTACACCGCTTCATAATCAGGACCGATGCTGCCAGCAATCGCAACAACGGGTACACCATCCACAACAGCCTTCGCTCGTTTCCCTACACCAACTGGCGCTTTCCCATGAATGGTTTGAGAATCGATCCGGCCTTCTCCAACAATCACGAGATCTGCGTCATGAACCGCATCTTCAAAATGGATTACATCAAGCACAAGATCAATTCCGCTCTGCAGCTTTCCATCTAAAAACGCTACAACTCCAGCACCAAGGCCTCCAGCAGCACCAGCACCTGGCAACTCATCCACAGCAACACCAAGATTTCGCTCTACCACTTCAGCGTATCGTTTTAAACTTTCATCTAAAATGCCAACCATCTCAGGCGTCGCACCTTTTTGCGGTCCAAAAACTGCTGATGCCCCGTGTGGTCCTGTTAACGGGTTGGTCACATCACATGCCACATCCACTTTCACTGACTGTAGTCTAGCATCTAGCCCTGACACATCAATCGTCAAAAGTTCACGAAGGGCTTCACCACCAGCTGGCAATTCCTCATCGTTCACATTCAAAAACTTCACACCCAGTGCAGACGCCATGCCAGCACCACCGTCGTTTGTTGCAGAGCCACCAAGACCGAGCACGATTCGCTCTACACCGCGATCCAATGCATCTAGAATCAGTTCACCTGTTCCACGTGTTGTTGTCACACAAGGATTCCGCTTCTCTCTCTGAACAAGATGCAGACCGGAAGCGGCAGCCATCTCGATCACTGCCGTCTTCCCATCGCCTGTTACGCCGTAAAACGCATTTGCTTTTTCACCGAGCGGACCTGTGACCTGGAGTTCCACCCTCTCGCCTCCTGTTGCGTCAACAACCGATGTAACCGTTCCTTCACCGCCATCTCCAACAGGCACGTGCACATACTCAGCGTTAGGAAACGTTTTTCTGAAACCAGCTTCAACTGCTCTACAGACCTCAGCCGCTGTCATACTCTCTTTGAATGAATCAGGAGCGATGACAATCTTCATTAACATCCACCTACTTTTCGGTTCAACTTGTTCATCTAATCATTTCGTTATAAAAATTTTATAACCTCCATCAGCTTCTGTAAAACGATGAATGTTTGATTATTGATTTATTACAAATTACATAGCTAAGAAAAAACCAAGCTCGTATATCTTCTAAAAAATATGTTAAACTACTCACTTAACCAAAAAAACATAACTTTTTCCAATAAAATCATCTATTATATAGAGAAGAGTATTTTTTAAGGACGTGGACAATGAAAAAGCATATTCCAAACTTATTAACTTTAGGAAATTTATTCTGTGGGTTTCTTTCCATCGGTTACGTTTCAAACGGTGATATTCGAAACGCAGCCATCCTCATTTTTATCGCGATGATGCTGGATGCAGTCGACGGAAGAGCAGCTCGCATCTTAGGGGTATCAGGAAACCTTGGAAAGGAACTTGATTCACTTGCGGATGTTGTATCCTTTGGGGTTGCACCTGCCTATTTTGTTGCGAATACCTACTTTGCTCATCTCGGAATGTGGGGTTTTCTATTTGCAGGGTTGTTTCCGTTATTCGGCGCCTACCGTCTAGCGCGTTTTAACATTACGGCTGCCGAAGAATCGATGAAATATTTTAAAGGAATCCCAATCCCGCTAGCTGGTGGAATCGTTGTATTCTTAGTCTTTTTTGTAAAATGGATTCCACTTTGGATATTTGTTCTTCTCTTTTACGGACTCGGCCTCTTGATGGTAAGCACGATTAAGATTCCAAGCTTCAAGGATATTCCAATGCCGCGATACGGTACGATTATCTCGTTATTTTTGTTCTATATGTTCTACTTGCTTGCGAAGAACCGATTTGAAAGCGTACCGATCTTCTTTTATGTCGCACTAGCAACGTACTTCTTATTTATTGGGGTTCGTTTTGTTAAGGTAAAGGAAATCAAAATTCGACGACCGCGACGACCTCGTCGGAACAAAAGAAGACGCTTCTAATAAATGCACTTATTTCATTCCAGATGCTGAAACTTCAGTATCTGGTTTTATTATTGAACAAAAAGGATGAATGAACATGGATGCCCTCATATTTGGTTTGTTATTTTTTATTCCTAGCACCGCTTTTTTCTATTGGGTTTTATTTAAATATACAGAACAAGAACATCAAAAGGAGCTTGAAAAATACGCTTGGTTTCGTGAAGACAATAGGAAATGGTTGTGGGATTCGGACTTTGCTCTTTTTACAAAAATAGCGGAAAACTCCTTTATTATCACGAAAATTATTATGATGCTGCTCACTTTATTTCCTTTGGGTATAGGTGTTCTTGGCCTGTGTGCGTATTTTTTATAAAACTATCATCTTTTCCCCTCTCCCTTCATATAATGTCTCAATAAGCGAAACATGAACTTTGTGAAATGGACAAATCATGTTTGAGAGGAGAGATGGTATGAACAACTACCCAAACCTTAGGGAGTTTTATGAAAAGGTACCTATTTTAATCGGTGAAAATGATCGCGCCGCTCTAAAGAATAAAGCCCAGGAAGATGACGTTGCCCTTGAGAGTTCCACACATTGGCTCATCGCGATGGAAGGCAGTGAAAAGCAACGCAATGTTTACCACTGGAAAGTGCTCATCTATCCTTCACAAACAAAAATGATACATTGCTACAAGTCGCCATACTACGCGTCGCAGCACTTTACATCCATTTATGAGGCTATCGAATATTCTAACGAGTTAAGTCAAAAAGCCCGTGAAGATATGCTAAACACGATTGAAAAGCCCGCCCTACAAAGAGAAGCATAACGTGATTCACCCTCGCTTTTCTTTTTGCTACAGATTGTGAAACAGTGTACATAGAAAGCAAACTATATAAGAAACGAACCAATGAAGTGGATGATAAACCAGTTCATTTTTATTATGTCTTTTAACACAAATAAGTGAAGACGAACTTACAAAATGAAGGTATAGTAGAAAAATAAGGAAATAAAGAGATGGGGATGCTGATGGATTACATAAAATACATGAGAGCCATGGTTGGCCACTCAAAAATCATTACGGTGGTCGCCGGAGCTTTCGTTATCAATAAAGAGGATGAATTACTGCTTAATAAACGTAGTGACAACGGCCAATGGGGTCTACCAGGTGGCTTTATGGAGTTCGGAGAAACGGTTCAGGATACAGCAAGACGAGAAGTTTTTGAAGAAACAGGACTGACACTTGGTAAACTTGAGCTGTTTGGCATTTATTCTGGACAACGTCTTGATAAAACCTTTTCAAACGGAGATCAAGTATCCATGGTAATGCATGTGTTTACTTGTCATGATTTTTCGGGGGATCTTATTTCTTCTAATTCGGAATCAATGGATAATAAGTTTTTCCCTATAGACAAGCTTCCACAAAACCTATTTACGGATCACCTTGAGATGCTACAAGATTTTCTGAACGGGATTGAAAGACCTGTTGTAAAGTAAAGGAAAACGTAACATATGGGAAATGATAGGTTGTTAACTTGCTCTGTTCCGCCTAGATTATTTTAGAGGAGAATCACGATGAACCAAGCACACCAAGAGGAACTTACCTCATTTGAAGAGCAGCATAAAGTTGTTCAGAAAAACATAGCGTATTAAGATTTGAAATGGAGATCGGTTGAAGATCCCGGAAAGAAAAACACATGGAACTGGGTTGCTTTCTTCTTTGCGACCTTTTGGCTCGCGTATCGCAAAATGTATAAACCATTCTTTATCATTGCTGGTCTTCAATTGCTATGGACGGTACCTATTTATTTTACAGATCTTCCTGCATGGCTTGATCTTCCCTTTTACGGAATCATATCCATAATCGTCGGGTCATTCGGAAATAATCATACAAACCATGTTTTGAAACAAGCCAGAGCCTTACATGAAACCGTGGAAGACTCCTATATACAAACAAAAGGCGGAACACACGTTGGTATTATGCTTGGTTTCCATGCCCTTTTATTCGCACTTTTCTTTGCGATGGATTTCGGTTTATCTTTCATACCAACAGAAACGAACATAAAGGATGTCGTACGAATCAGCGAAGAGGCAGATACATTAGAAGCTTACATGGACGATCCATAGTGGGACTATATTAAGGAAGATGGTCGTCACCATGTTGTAGAATTCACAGGTTACGATTATACCGAGAAAGAAGATGTGAGAATCATCTTTTATGTTTACTTTGACTAGTACATGTATGAATGGAATCAAGTCTATATTAACGGTAAAAAACTTAACGAAGAAGATTCAATCGATTATGAACTATATATTGAGGAAAGTTCTTGGTGATTTAAATACGAAAAGGAGCTATAAGCAGCTCCTTTTTCTTATATCGTTCTCCATTCACAACCCGTGTAAAGCTTTAGCTCTCCGTTATAAAATACCATACGGCCTGCAGTTGGATTCTCTGGTAAGCTTGATACATTTATATTAATACGGTCTTTTGCTATCACTTCTCCAGTTTCCGTAAAGGTCACTACATTAGAAGTTCCGTTTAGATCTGTAAGGTTTAAACTGCCGTTATCATCACGGATTGTCCACTTCCGCATTTTGTTCGGGGTGCTCAAGCTAATTTCCAAGTTATCCGTATGTGATTCAAACTTCACTTCACCTTTACAGCCACGCTTTGTTTTAAAATGAAATTCTTTATCAGGGTTCGCCATTCCACCGAAACCCCAGTACCCATTCGTTTTGTTGATCGCCAGCATCGTTTCAAGTCCTCTACCACCCGCTACTTTATTACCGATAATCTTAAAATGCGCTAATTCATCGTCTGATGCGCCTTTTGAAACACCACTCGAAACGCCTGCTGTATTAATTCCTTGACCCACTCCCCAAGCTATCTACATCCGCAATTGCCGCTTGAAGTGCAGCGCGGTTATGATACTGCGAGTGCATAGGGGCAGCACCATAAAAAATAACTGAAACCATTTGCGGAGAACCAAACATCTTACCACTCCTTAAAAAACGTTACGTTCTTTTCAAATACCCTTAAACAAGATTTTGACATACTATATAATGGTACTATAAGGATAGAGAATCTTTAGAAGGAAGTTGAGACATATGCTTAAAACACTTAAGAAAAGTCACTTCTACATAGGTGCTGGCACCACGTTTTTATTCACCATGTTTTACTTCTACCTCAGCACAGGATTTAGCCGAGAAAATGAGGGTCTTCCTTTTCTTATCCCTTATTTCATCTTTTTCGTTTATTTCATATGTTTTCTAGGCGAAGCTGCACTTTATATTGTTCCTAAAAAGAAACACTCATATAATCTATCTCTATTATTGCTTTTATCTATCACAATTAGTATATTTTTTAGTTTACTAATTTACGGTGATTTATTCTTTATGATCTTAATCGCACCTTTATTAACAGTTGGAAGCTTCATCTATTATTTTTCAAGTAGAATGATTAAAAGAAACAGCATCGCTCTGCTTCTATCCGTATCCCCTTTATTCGTCTTAGTTTTGTCGTTAGGTCGTATTCTATAGAAAAAAAGGAGTATGTAAGAATGGAAGAAGCTTTTGGAAAACGCAAGATCTTCTCTACCATAATAACGAGCTTACTTTTTTCACTAATTCTGACAGCTCTGTCGGTGTTTGAACGTGAAGTTGGTGAAAGTGGGTTAGAGATCATCATGTTTCCGATTTTTGCCGCATTTATAGCTGCGGGAGTCATCGTATGTATGGGTCTAATAACATCAGCAATTATTGAATATATCATCTGTAAGGTCGGCATGAACTACAGCATCAGCGTTCCTATGTACATAGTTTTACATGGAGTAACGGGTCTATTAATAGGGAGACTAATCTTTGGTTTCTGGGAATTATATACATATACAGGGGGTTTATGTGCTTTAATATTCGCATCCATTGATATGTGGTTACTTTTCAGAGTAAAAAAAGGAAAAGGTAATTCTGAAGAAATTCTAAAGATCTATCTATGGGTCCTACTCACTGTTATCGTGGTTACACTTTCACTAATATTATTTATTCAATTCTTCTAAATAAAAGCGTACGGCAAATGCATATGATACATCAATCTTTTTTACAAGCCTCCCCGTTTTGTTGGAGAGGCTTTTTTTGAAAACATCTAATATTGTACTTCAAACTGCTTATTGTAAAGCTGCGCATACGCTCCATTGCGACTTAGCAATTCGTAATGCGTACCTTCCTCCACCATGCCTTCGTTCGTTAAAACAATAATTCGTTCAGCATTGCGAATCGTTGAAAGACGGTGAGCGATCACAATCGTTGTGCGCCCTTTTGCCAGTGACTCAAGTGATTCCTTGATTACTGCTTCTGATTCATTATCCAGCGCACTCGTCGCTTCATCCAGAATCAGGACAGACGGATTTTTCAAAAATACGCGAGCGATACTAAGCCGTTGCTTCTGACCGCCAGAAAGCTTAACTCCTCGTTGGCCGATGTCAGCGTGATATCCGTTTGGCAAGCTCATAATAAAATCATGTGCATTTGCCTGTTTTGCCGCTATCACCACTTCTTCATCTGTCGCTTCGTTATTTCCATAGCGAATATTCTCCATCACTGTTCCCGAAAACAAATAAACATCTTGCTGAACAACACCGATTTGATTTCTCAGATCATTTAAATCAAGCTTCCGTATGTCCACACCATCAAGCTGCACTTCCCCTTCTGTCACTTCATAAAAGCGAGGGATGAGCGAGAATAGTGTTGTCTTTCCCGCACCAGATGGTCCCACTAGCGCAACGTACTCTCCAGGCTTTATATGAAGAGAAAGATTTGAAAACACTGGGTCTAAATGCGATTCGTATCGAAAGCTCACACTCTTAAAAGCAATTTTCCCTTTTACCATGGATAGCTTTATCGCATTTGGTCGACTTTCGATGTCTGGCTTCAGATTCATGATCTCCATAAAACGCTGAAAGCCCGTTATCCCTTCTTGAAACTGTGTGCTCATATGAGTTAGACGCTGAATAGGCTCTACCATATAACCGACATATAACAAAAACGTGATCAGATCTGCTAAATCTAACGTTTGATTGACGATACTGGCACTGCCGAACACAACAACCGTTATCGTGATGAGCTGAATTAAGATTTGTATGCTGTTATAAAAGGTTGCTTCAACTTTATACGTATTCCTTCTGCTCTCTAAGAAACGAAGATTTTCTCTATTAAACTTTTGGATCTCCACCTGCTCGTTCGCAAAGGACTTTACGACTCTAATCCCCGAAAGTGTATCTTCAAGCTGTGCGTTGATATCTGCGATCCGCTCCTTATTTCGCCGCAAAGCTTCGTTCTCTTTCTTATTAAAATAGAGCGAAAGAAAACCGATGACCGGCAGAAACAAAAACACGGCAAGTGTTAGAGGAACATTAATAAAAACCAGAATCACAAATGCTCCTACAAACCTTACGAAATATTTAACATAATCTTCTGGACCGTGGTGATAAAGTTCGGCTAGTAGAAATAAGTCGTTCGTTACCCTAGACATGAGTTGTCCTGTCTTTTCTTTATCGTAAAAACTAAAAGAAAGTTTTTGCAGATGCTGAAACAACTCGCTGCGAATATCACTTTCCATTCGAGCTCCGACCTCATGACCTTTATAGTCGACAAAGTACGTTCCAAGATTCTGCACGGCTACTAATACGATCATGATTCCCCCGATCCAGTACACCTTATGAAGGGCAACAGACAAGTCCCCTTCTAGAACATCTTTCGTTATATACCGAACAAGCAACGGAAGGATGAGTGTGATCCCAGAAACGATAAAAGCAGTAGTTAGTACTGTTAAAAACAACGGCAAATACGGTTTGTAATAGGAGAAAAAACGTTTGATTGGAAAATGCATGATTTACCCCTTTGTGTTTTTTTCGAGGCACACATAAGGGGACACACCTTCTATATGCTAAAAATGTGTTCCACCCTTATATGTTTGGACAGTTTGAGTAGTCGTTTTTCTCATGTTAACTTCCTCCTTCATAATTAGTACTATTATTATAATTCCTTTTTAAAAATTCTGATACTTTATTTAGTCAACAAAAAAAGACCCTTGAGTTCGTCACCTTACTCCTGAGTCTTTTTTTCTCTATAGGTAATCGTAAATTATAGTTGAACAGTAACTTCTGATTTATGAACCAAAATCACACGAGGTACGTAAGGTTCATTCACTTTTCGAATCTCAAGAAAGTCCGAAGAATACACATGTAACACTTTGTGTAATTCATCATGATAGGTTACAAGGTCGCCTCTTTCAATAGTCATAGCTTTCACCCTAGTCGTTAGTTTCTATAGTTAATTATACCTAAAAAATCTGTTAAAAAAATTGGGAAACATGAAGGGATTTAGAGGTTAAATCACGATAATTTAAGACTAGTTTCCTCTTCTAGTTAAAGTTCAGGTATATTAATAGAAGAGAAATATTTTATCGTGAGCTTATACCTAATAAATGTAAATCTATTACGTGTACAAAGGCGGGGTAACAAATATGAACCTAGGGGAGAAGATTCGATATTTCCGAAGAGTCAAAAACTTATCCCAGCAAGAACTCGCTACCGGGATATGTTCTGTACCTTATTTAAGTAAGATTGAAAATGGAGTCACTGAACCTTCAGAAGAAATACAGCAGCATTTAGCAGAACGGTTGAATATCAGGTTACATACTAAAAATGAAAAAAGCATCATGCAAAACTATGTAGATCTTTTCTATTCTTTATATATGAGAGATTATCCAACTGCAAAGCAAAAATATGATCACTTAATTGATATACCTTCACAATCTGTTGAAGAGGATATTTTGAATAAAATATTTAAGAGCATGTACATTATGATGACTACCCAGGAAACAAGTGGAGTTCCTGAGATGTTAGATGAAGTTGCTTATATTGACGATGTGATCAAAGGGGAAAAGGCATTTTACTATCTATTAGCTAGATCACAGCTCAGTTTTTTTATGGAAGAATTTGAAGACTCGCATAGCTATGCTTTAAAAGCTGAAAAATTATTAGAGGAACATCGCTTTCACGAATGGGAAAGAGGCTACTTACTCTATATGATTGGTCTTACAGCGAATCAGCTATTTAAAAGCATTATCGCCTTAGAATACACACAAAAGGCTCTGACTATATTCGAAAAAACGTATTTCTTTAAAAGGTGTGCAGATTGTAGGATTATACTTGCCATTGTTCAAACGAGGATTAAGAATTTTGAGGAATCTATTAAACAATTACTTCTAGCCGAAACCATCGCTAATTCGTTTGGTGATGAAGTAATTAAAGGGATTGTCTACCATAATTTAGGCAGTATTGCTAATCATAAAGGTGAAACGGAAAAGGCGATCGAACTGTTTGCACGAAGTTTACAAGCAAAAGAAGGTGAACCTTTTATCGCTAAAATCATGACAATCTATGCACTTATTAAAAGTTATGAAAAAACCAACCAACCTGAAAAAGGCTTAGAGTTATTGAGCACTTGGATGGATCAGTTGAAAGATAACCCCATTTTCAGAGGATATGAACTGCACTTCCTTTATTACAAAGATCTGTTTACTCATGGGGAACTTAATGAGGAAACCGTTCAATTTATGATAAAAGATATGATTCCTTATTTTAGAAAAAGAAATGAGTGGATCTTTTTAGCAGAGTATTACCCGATACTCGGAAAATACTTTGAGGATCACCAAAAATATAAACAGGCTAGCATGTACTATAGTTCCGCTATGACAGCCATGAGAAAGATGTATGACTTAGGTGTTACTTATATATAATAAGTGTACTTGTGTATCTAGAAGGAATTTAAAACCCCGTCTCAATTTTTGAGTTGGGGTTTTCATCATTCTTATTTTGTTATTCAGCTCACTTCACTTACCGATCGCTCCTGAAGAATTACCGCCAAATCTTCCGCTGAAATCGGTCGGCTGAAGAAGTACCCCTGTGCCTCGTTACATTGCTTTTGTTGCAGAAACTCTAGCTGTTCTTCCGTTTCTACCCCTTCTGCTATTACCTTCAGATCCAAATTATGAGCCATCGCGATTATCGTTTCTACAAGCGACGCATCTTTAGAATCCGAATAGATATTACGCGTAAAGCTTTGATCAATTTTTAGCGTATGTATCGGGAATGTCTTCAGATAGCTTAACGACGAATAGCCTGTTCCAAAATCATCAATTGATAAGAGAATACCCATCTCTTTCAGCTGCTGCATTTTCGCTACAGCATATTTCGAATCTTGAATGATACTTTCTGTCAGCTCAAGCTCTAAATATTGGGGTTCAAGCTCTGTTTCTCTCAAGATTCTTCTCACCCGCTCAACGAGATCACTCTGTTGAAACTGACGTGAGGAAATGTTAACCGCCATCCGTAACGGTGCATATCCTGCGTTCTGCCATTCTTTATTTTGACGACAAGCCCCTTGAAGCACCCATTCTCCAATCTGTAGAATCAGTCCGGTTTCTTCGGCAATCGGAATAAATTCAGCCGGTGAGATCGTTCCCCATTCTGGATGATGCCAGCGTAAAAGAGCTTCAACTCCGATGATTCCGCCTGTTTCCACATCAATTTGAGGCTGGTATACAATCTTAAACTCGTTACGTTCCAGTGCCTTTCGTAAGCCGATCTCCAGCTTCATTTTCTTAGTAACGGCCTCATTCATCTCTGGCGTATAAAATTGAAAGTTGTTCTTCCCTTGTTCCTTTACACGATACATCGCAGTGTCCGCATTTTTTATTAACGTTTCTATATCACGGCCATCTCCCGGGTACATCGCGATGCCGATTGATGGAGTAACAAAGAGCTCTTGCTCGTTAACCATTACAGAGCTGCTAAAAAGATCTACGATTTGCTGTGCGATTTTAGAGACTTCATCTGCCGTTGTATTTGGTATAAGTACAATAAACTCATCCCCACCCTGGCGGCAGACTGTATCGTTCTTCCCTACACACGCTTGGATACGCTTTGCAATTTCTATTAAAAGCTGATCGCCAACCGCATGTCCTAACGTATCGTTGATGTACTTGAATCGATCGAGGTCAATGAACATGATGCCGATCGTCTGTTTGTTCTCATTTGCCAATTCGAGTGCTTGAGAAAGACGGTCGTTTAACAGCAGGCGATTCGGCAGACCTGTCAAAGGATCACGATAAACCATTTGATTAATTTTCTTCTCGTTTCTTTTTCGCTCCGTAATGTCACGAATAATGCTGCTAAAGTAAACATGATCATCTTCCTGCCAAGCTGCGAGGGACAATTCGATCGGAAACTTACTTCCATCCTTTCGAAGTCCTTCTAACTCAACCGTGTTGCCGATTACTTTTGGTTCTCCTGATAAAAGATAGCGTTCCATCCCTTGTTTATGAGCCTTTTTAAATTTGTCCGGTATAATGATCTGCAGGTTTTTGCCTAACGCCTCTTTTTCAGAAAAACCAAAGATCAGCTCTGCTCCTTTATTCCACGAGATAATGGTTCCTGTGCGATCTGACAGAATAATAGAATCGTTAGCACTTTCAATGACTGAACGAAACTTTCTTTCTGATAGGATCGATTGATATTCAAACCTGCGATCGATGAACGTGCTGATGAACACCATTCCTAACAGGATAAGGATTACAATACCAATCGCATAAGCTAAAAGAGTACTGTTAAATGGCGTTGCCGTTAGATCAGCGTGATGTTGATGTGCTTTATAAGTGGCTGCCGACATTCCCGTATAGTGCATTCCTGAAATGGCGATACCCATGAGCACCGCACTTCCTAACTTCACAAGCCATATTTTACTTGTTTTATAGTTTTGGCTGACAAAGGATAGTAGGTACAGTGCTACAACTGATGCGACAAAGGCAATGACCGCCGAGAGCGTCCATAAAAATGGATCGTACTGTATTTCAGCATTCATCTTCATCGCTTCCATGCCCGTGTAATGCATAGAAACTATACCCGTCGCCATGAAAAGAGCTCCTAACAACACTTGCTTCTTCCCCATAACAGGGCGGCTGATGATATAGAGAGCAATTCCTGATGAAATTATTGCTGGAATGATTGAAACGATTACGAGCGTCACATCATATGTAACTTTGATGGATAAATGAAAAGCAAGCATGGCCACGAAATGCATCGCCCAAATGCCCATCCCCATCGCAAAAGCCCCAGAGATCATCCAAATGTAACGTGCGTATGATCTTGTTTTTTGTACTTGAATCCCTAGGTCGAGCGCAGCATAAGAAGCAATTATTGCAATAATGATTGATAGAGAAACAAGCGGAATGTGATATGTACTTGAAACGGCGTCCATTTATAGAAACTCTCCTTGTGTATGAATCCAAAATACTTTACATATTCTATATCGGTAAAATATTTGTCGTATTAAGAGAGGGTAATCATAATATTTTTAAACAGGTGTTTAATTTGATAGATTACCTTAAGCCATTTATTTAAAGACATTAACTTTTGTAGCGAGCTGTAAAGAAGTTCTGCTCAAAGGTGACACTTCTGAGCGAAACAGATGGTAGTTGGAGTGAAACCCTGACGTTTCTGCGTGAAACAGCATCAAGTTGGAGTGAAACGACTGCAGGATTGAGCGAAAGTGTAACAGATATAAAACACGTACCGTAAACACCAACTTTAAAACAGTTGCTGTCGTAAAAAACTTTAAAGTTATTGCGTTTTTAAATTCACCCATACGAAAAAGGGAAATTATGTATAATAATAGAAGTTAGGAATAAAAGCTGAAAATGATCCTAAGGAGTGCTTTTATGGTGTTAAAAAGAAATGCTGGTATACTTTCAATTCTTTCTTTATTAATTGCGGGATCTCCAATCATTCTGGCTGCATATAGCCAATTTATCGGTGATAACATGTTTTCTATTTTTATTACGTTTATCGTCCTATCTTTGTTCTTAGCTTTTTACGCAGAAAAAGGATTATCAAAACGTATTGCTACAACTCTAGTTATAGGATTCCTAAGCTTGGTTGCACTCTTTTATTTAGGCATGCATATCTTCTGGTCAAAACCTTAACCAAGAAGAGTAATAGGAGGAGTTTAACATGTTTTTTGGCTAGCCTTTTCTTATTAGCTTAGTCCCTCGCTTAATCGTCATAGTTCTCACGTTGCTACAAAAAGAATCACCGTCATTTCATTCACAAAAAAAGGACAACCCGGTCTAATTCCTGGTCGTCCTTACTTTTTTCCAGCCCATTACCCCAAACGAAACACAATCCCATGCCCACCTTTTGGATATTCCCACTTAATATTTTGATGCGGGCATCCGATTCGGCAGCTTCCGCACTCGTGACAGCCCTCGTATCCGACGTGCATCCTGATTTCTTCCCACTTATACACTTCTGCTGGACAGAATATCGTGCAGATTTTATCAGGACAGTGGTTCAGACAAACATCGGCATCCATAACCGTGAGATGTGATTTCGTGTCTGCGTTAAAACGAACGAGATACTGTTTTTCTTCGATGCTTTGACACTTTTTTTCGCTCATTTACTTCATCACCTTCCACGCCCGGTACGCGTCACGAGCTAGTTTAAATTTCTCTCCAGCCGTTCCTACATCACGCCAAATTTTCTTTTGTTTCTCCCACTTCGATGAGCCATCGACCGTAAACATCTGGCTCGCCGCCTTGTTCACCATCGGAATGTACTTATCAAAATACTGTGGAAACTTATCGAAGTGATGCGTTGAATCTTTGTATTTTTTCATATCCTGACCGACAAAACTGCTCATCAAACGCGTTTTATAATGATTGAGTGTTGCTTCCGAATAGTCGTCACGTTCCTTCGCAAGGAGCACCGCTTCAGCCGCAAACTGACCGGATTTCATCGCAAGGTTTGAGCCTTCTCGGTGGATGGCGTTCACGAGCTGTGCGGCATCACCAACAACGAGCACCCCGTTGCCCGCTACTTTTGGCATCGATTTGTAGCCACCTTCCGGAATCATGTGCGCCAAATATTCGACCGGCTCTCCGCCTGCAATGTAAGGACGAATCATTGGATGATTCTTCACATATTCCAAGAGCTCATATGGTTTTATCTTATGCTTGATTAAGCCAGATAGAAGTGAGCCGACGCCTAAGCTCAGCGTGTCTTTGTTCGTATAGAGGAATCCGGTCCCTAGAATTCCTTTTGTGGCGTCACCAAAAAGCTCGATCGTTGTCCCTTGGTTCTCTTCTAGATTAAATCGGTCCTCAATCGTCTTTTTGTCGAGCTTGATAATTTCCATTGTGGCGAGGGCCACTTCATCCGGCCTGAACTCTTTGTGGAAGCCGAGTGACTTGGCTAACAACGAATTCACGCCATCTGCCAACACGACAACGTCTGCGTACAAGTCACCGTCCGGCCGATCTGTTCGTACTCCCACTACTTTTCCGTTTTCCACGATACACTCAAGAACAACGGTTTCGTTCACCAAAAGAGCTCCCTGCTCAACGGCTTTCCCCGCAAACCATTGATCAAACTTTGCCCGCAGCACCGTAAAGTTGTTGTACGGCTCCTGTCCCCATTCCATCCCCTTGTATCCGACGGTTACAGCAGATTCTTTGTCCATCATCATGAATCGTTGCTCTACAATCGGTCGCTCGAGTGGCGCTTCTTTCCAGAACTCTGGGATCACGTCTTCCATCATTTTGCGATAAAGAACACCGCCCATCACGTTCTTTGAGCCCGGGTACTCTCCGCGTTCGATGAGTAATACGTTCACGCCGGCTTTGGCTAGTTCATACGCACAGGAAATGCCTGCAGGACCTGCACCAACAACGATTACATCAAACTTTTCAGACATGATCCACCACCTCCTGGTTAAACGCTTGTTTAAACTGTTGGATCAGAAGCGGTACGATTTCAAACGCATCTCCTACAATTCCGTAGTGACTCGATTGAAAAATTGGTGCCTCAGGATCGTTGTTAATGGCGATGATCAGTCCTGAATTCTGCATCCCAACGATGTGCTGGATGGCTCCTGAAATGCCGATTGCAAAATAGATTTTTGGCGTAACCGTTAACCCTGTCTGCCCCACTTGGTGATGGTGCTCGACCCACCCTGCTTCAACAACATCACGGCTCGCCCCAACTGCTCCCCCAAGCGTTTCAGCGAGATCATGAACAACCTGAAATCCCTTCTCACTGCCCAGCCCTTTACCGCCCGCAACAACAATATCCGCTTCATCGATTCGAACCTTCTGTGTCGTAAACTGAACGATCTCGAGCACCTTCGTTCGAATGTCTTCTTCTTTTATAGAAGCTGTTTCTTCTATTAACTGTCCTTTTCGGCCAGGTTCAGGCGTGAGTGCCTTCATTACTTTTGGGCGGACTGTCGCCATCTGTGGTCGATACTTTTTACAGAGAATCGTTGCCATGATGTTACCGCCAAACGCTGGTCGGCTCGCAAGCAGCAATCCTGTGTCTTCTTCTATATCTAAAATCGTAGAGTCTGCGGTGAGTCCTGTTGGAAGGTCCGTCGCAACCGCGCTCGCCAAGTCTTTTCCGGTTGAGGTTGCACCATATAAAATCACTTCAGGCTTATACTTTTGACAGCATTCTAACAGTGCTTTCATATATGACTCGGTTCGGTAGTTTTTAAAAATGGTGTCATCATACACATAAACCGTGTCCGCTCCGTATTCAAAAAGCGAAGCAGCGAGATGTGTGACGTTTTCTCCGATTAACACACCAGCAAGTTCGGTGCCACGTTTGTCTGCAAGTTCCTTACCCGCTCCTAACAACTCGAGCGAAACCAGTACGACCTCACCGTCTTTTACCTCAATAAAAACCCAAATGCCTGAATACTCCTCAAAGCTCAACGGCAGACCCTCCCTTCACCGCAAAAAGTTCTTTTTTCTCTAACAAAAGATTCAGCAGTTTTTCTGTTTGCACTGCTGCATCCCCTTCTAACATCTCACCACCACTCGGTTTTGTCGGTGCCCACACTTTTGAAACGATCGTCGGCGAGCCTTTTAGTCCGAGCTGTGTTCTCTCCACATCCTCTAGATCAGCAACTGCCCAGATCACTGGCTGATAGCGAGCTGCTTTCAGCATGTTCGTCATCGAAGAATAAGGTACTTCGTTGATTTCTTTTTCCACCGACATCAAGCACGGCATCGTCGATTGGATCACTTCATATCCATCCTCCAGCTTTCGGTGAACGATCGCATACCCTTCTTCTACGTTGATCTCTTTTATCTTGTTGACAGAAGTGAGAGGAGGCATGTCTAACCGGCGTGCGATTCCTGGTCCAACTTGTCCCGTATCACCATCGATCGTCATCTTTCCGCAGATGATCAGATCCACCGGCTTAATTTGCGAGATTTTCTCTATTGCTTTCGTGAGCGCATAGCTCGTCGCAAGTGTGTCCGCACCGGCAAACGCTCGGTCCGAGATCATGTAACCTTCATCTGCCCCGATTTCAATACATTTCTTGATTGCCTTAACCGCTGGCGGCGGACCCATCGTCAAAACTGAAACCGTTCCTCCATATCTCTTTTTCAAACGCACCGCTTCTTCCACCGCATGTGCGTCATATGGATTTAGTATCGCAGGCGCACTCGCGCGGTCCATCGTATTCGTCTTCGGGTTCATCTTGATGATCTTCGTATCCGGAACCTGCTTGATGCAAGCCACAATATGAAGCATTCGACCCCTCCTCTAATCACAGGCATTCCTCACATAAGAAGCCACTAGTATGATGATTATTACTACTATATGGAGGGCTTGTTCAATACATGACGGATTTCTATACATAAATTAAAAGAGCACTTCTCCTTCTGAAGAAATGCTCCCGTTTGGTTGAAGTATTTTTATTCCCTAAAAGAATGCTTGCTGTTAATAATTGTTTTAAGGTTCCCACGCCATAATACGTCTTTCAATTCCCATGGTCGGAAAGGTAAAATAGGTGTTAAATAGGGAATTCCATAAGGTTTTAAATAGGTTGCCCATAAAAAAAATAATGTAAAAGCTACGATTAATCCACTAAAACCAAAGAAGTAAGCAACGATTAACATCAACCACCGAAGAGTCGTTGAGAGCGGAACGATGCCTTTTACAAGGACTAAGAACACACACAACTGATTTAATCCCGCAACTACTAATCCAGCAGGGCTAATCAAATGGATGGTTAACGCGTGTTCACCGACTACCAACGTGGCTAATACGGTGATCATAATCGTTAAACTTTTATAGATATGCAAAGAAACATCGAACGTTATCCTTAGAATAAATAAGATAAATGCCATTTCCCAAAACGCACCCAGTACCTCTTTGCCGTGAAACCACCCTTTGATGACCTCTGATTCAATACCCCCAGAATGAAACCTTTCCACGGCTACATAGATACTAGGTAAAAATACGGTTACCAAAAACCCAAACATTCTCATCAAACGATTTACAAAGGAACCGTAACTAGTCGTATACTCGTTTTCCGTCTGAAACAATTCCCAAAATAGTAATGGCGTAACTAATGCGTAAGGGGTGTGGTCCGCTATAACCACTACTTTACCTTGCATGAGATCCGAAGCGATCGTTTCAAATCGTTCTGTAAACTTCGTCATAGGAAATAATCCCGAACCTTTAACCTTTAATTCATCCGCTATCACTTCTGCATTAAACATATAGTCCACATCTAAATTTGAGACTTTATTCATGACACGCTTCAACGTAATTGTATCTACTTTCCCCTCAATATTAAACACTTTGACATTGGTCTTTGCCTCTCTGCCAATTATATAATTTACAATGTTTAAAGGTGCTCCGTTTACCATATGTTTAAGGATTTTTGTGTTGGTTTCCAATGATTCGGTCATGCCAATTTCTTGACCGAACACAGTCCGTTCGCTCGTTGCTTCCTCTAAAGCACGTTCGGGTAATTTCGAATTGTTTTGTTCATTTTGTTCAATCAATTTTTCCAGCAATTTCTCTATGTTTTTACTCAATGAATACCACACCTCATTTCAAAGGGTAGTATTCCCACGAATAAAGCTAAAAAACCTAAATAAAGAAAACATGAGGAGGTTTGAATACAAGGGTTCTTTGCCCGTACAAACCACAAAATCATCTGCTGAATCAATCCATATACATTCCTGTTTATGTGAAGATTCCGGATGCGAAGAGTGGTCCGAAACCAACCGAGCTTATGTTTACGACTACCTCTGAAACAGATAACAATAAAACGTCAACCGTGGTTCACAAGGTTGGCCTTGGTAAAGGTTAAATAATTAAAAAAGGAGGAGTGATCGCGATGATCACTCCTCTCTTTTTTAAAACGCGTATTGAAACAGCCCGTAATAGAGAGGACCGATCATAATTAGTGCCGTAATGCCGAATATCGCTGGTCGAGCGGCTCTAGGAATCTCGTTCGCGTCTTCATTAAACTTTTTAAGTCCATACGCTAGATCCCAGATCAGTCCGCCTATGAAAACAAATTTCCATAGAAGTGGCGTGAAGAGCTCATTGCTCGTAACATACCCGAACAAGCCGATCCACGTAATGATTGAAATAACAAAATCTAGTTTCGCAGAGTGGGTCTTGTAACCGCCTTTGATGAAATAGCCGATGGCAAAAGCACCTATAATCCCTAGATAGATCGTCCATAGAATGTCTGTCATAATCCTCTTGTCCCCTTTTTTCTGTCTGTGATTTTATTATAAATCTTACATTTACTTCCGAAAAGGTGTGTTGCTGAACTTTTAGTTATATTAAAAAAGCAACTTCGCCTAGGAAGTTGCTTTACTTTTGTGTTGTGGGTGGTTTTACGGTACGTGTTTTTATATTTGTTACACGTTCACCGGTAAATGGTGTGTGACCACCTGTAAATGGCTGCTGACCACCTGAAACGATGCTCACACCACCGATAAACACCCCTCGACCACCTGAAAATCACACATAACCACCTACAACCCGCACAAACATAATCTACCGAAACCTCTTTCACACGAAAATCACACTCAATCTATATGTTTTACCTGTAAATTCTCAAATATAGCTTCTCCACCTTCAGAAAACAGTGTGATTCCCTGATCATGATGCTCCGGATACACTAAGCTAGAGTGCGCGACTCGTCCATCATCTACAAACACTTCCACACTTGTCTTATCCACGAGGATTTTCAAGTGAACGTTTTGCTTTCCAGAAGAAAATGGCGCTTTGCTCTCTACATATTGTCCGCTTTTATCCGGTTGATTAGCAGCGGATCGATTCACATAAGAAAACTGCCCTTCACTATGAATCCCAACATCAATATGACGATTCTTGTCTTCGGACTCTCGAAGTCTCAAACCAATATTCTGGCTGTCTTCCCAACTGATATCTGTTTCTAACACGTACGAATCTCCAGATACATCGAGCGTTTTTTCTCCATCCACTTTAATCTGCTGGAAGAAATCCCTATAACTTGTTAAGTTCTCTAACGCTGCAACCGGTTGTGACGCTAAATAATATCGATCCGCGTTAGCATCATGTTTCAACTGAAGTTCACGCACCACAGAATCCATACCGTTAAAATCTTCTTTCCTCGTCGGCGTTTCATGCGGATAGCTCCAATTGTTCATCCAAGCGAGCGCATATCTTTTCGCATCAGGATCACTCTTCTCTCCTTCATCAAACGTTACGCCGCCATACCAATCAAAGCCGTGATCCAGCCACTCGGGATCTTCATGATCAACGGCAAAGAATTCTCCGTTAAAATCGCCCGTCCAATACGCGTACGTGTTCGGTTTTCCAGACGCGAGACCGTTCGCGCTCACACCGAGCACCCATTTCAACGTTCCATCTTCACCACGCATCAAAAAGAGATCAGGACATTCGATCAATCCGATATCCTTCATTTGAAAATCGCTCGTAAATCTCCAGTTTTTCAGATCATCCGACTCATAAAATCCGATTTTCGTCCCTTCTGCCATCAGCATGATCCATTTTTTACGCTCATCATCCCAGACGACTTTAGGGTCTCTAAAATCCTTCGTTCCCGGGTTATCTAAAACGGGGTCCTCGCCATGAGGCTTAAACGTCTTTCCTTCATCCGTACTGTACCAGAGAAACTGCTTCTGTTTTCCTCCGTCTTTTGAAGGCTGTGTCAGAATAGCGATAAACGCATTCTTCCCGAACCCAGCGGTATTTTCTTTATCGATTACTACAGAACCTGACCATACATCTCCGTTATCGTTCGTAAATTTCGGAATCGCCACGCCTTGATCCCTCCAGTTCACAAGGTCTTCTGACGTTGCATGGCGCCACTCTGTTCCATTTCCATCTGGATAATTTTTGTTATACAGATAGTAGTAATGATATTTCCCTTTATAATAGACCGGCTTCTGAGGATCGTTCTTCCACTTATCAGGCGTTGTAAAATGATAATCTGCCCGGTACGATGGATCGTTCTCCTTTTTCGGAACCGGCTTACTAGATTCCTTCACTAAATGATTCACGAGTAATATGCCTGCCAACAGTAAACAAAAAATAAATAATAATGGCCATTTGTCATTCTTATACATACGCTAACCTCCTAGTAATCCCTAAATAAAAAGAAATGCCATCTCTGGCATTTCCTTTTTGGTTGATTTGTAGGGTAGGTCGAAAATTGAATGATAGAAAAATCTTTTTTACTTCGTTAATTGTCCTTGTTCAAGGATGCTATTTTTCACAACAGATGTGTGTGGGCCTTTGATGTTCATCTCGAAGCTTGGTGCAAATGTTGATTTACGATCTTCGAAAAAGCCTCTGTTTGTCATGTAGCTTGTTACAACGACATTGTCGCTATTTTCTTGTGGGATCGCGTAGTGTGCATACGTCCAAGTGATGTCTTTCGGATCTTGGTCTTGGTGCAGCACAATACCCGTTTTGTTCAACGGCTTGAACGGGCCGTCTAGAGAGTTCGCAGAATATCCAAGCATGTAGATGTCTCTGTCATCAATGCCATCGATTGTCATTTTAGAACCACGACTGCTCGTGAAGAGGTACCATTTCCCATCTTTCTTAAAGATGTTTGGTCGCTCGATCTCATCTGTTACCGTGTTGGATACGATAAGTGGCTTCATCACTTTCTTCACAGAATAATCGTCGTTGATCTCGATGATTCCGATCGCACCGTTTGCCTTTTCAGCTGTTTCTTTCTTATCGCTCGCTAACAGCTTCTTCTTTTCAGCTTGGAAGAAAGCATTGCTCTTTCCGTAGTATGCTTGGTTATAAAGAGATTTTTCTCCTTGGTAACCTGTTTCAGTACCTGTGTTGGCTTCAAACACTAAATATTTGCGTCCATCTTCTTCAATATAGTGAGGATCTCTGAACGTATGGTTGTCGTTGTAGTCCCCGCCACCGAACGCTTTGTCAACCGTTTGGTACATTTTGCTGTCTCCGCCTTCAAAGATAGACTTGTAATCTTCTACACCGTCGACCTTAAGCGTTTTGCTATCAGGTTGAGAAAGGTTTACTTGTGCAGTTGTTAATGTTTGTTTACCAAAACGATCTTGATCTGGCTTGAATGCTTCACGGTTTGTGTAGAACAAACGAACTTCGCCATCAGAAGTGAACGTTGCAGATCCTGACCACTCTTCAGATTGACGCTCTAAGTATTTATCGTTTGCTTTGAACTTGTCATCGTCCTCGAAAACACGTCCAGCATTTTTCCAAGCATCGATTGATTGGTCATCTGCTTTTTTATAAAACATGTAGATGAACGTGTCGTTTGGGTTCTTCGGGTCACCCGCTAGACCGAAAACGATGTGATAGCCTTTATATTCAGCCACCGTTCCGTCAGCGTTTTGAAGTGGCCACGTATCCCACACGTCCATGTCGATCTTCTTACCGTTCTCATCCACTTTTTTAGCGGACTCAACGTTCTTAATCGTTGATGCATCAAATTTGGGCACCGTATATTTTGGATCCTTATGCTGATTGATCATTTGTTTCATGTCGTAGCGCGTGATCTGTGAAGTTCCGTACGTTTCTTTAAAATCTGAAGGGGTTTGTCCTGACGCAAATGTAGTCGACCCGCCTCCTAATAAAATCGCAGTACTGAGTGATACGACAGCTACTTTTTTCGCCATATTACGATAGTTCATACGTATTCCTCCTATGTGATTTTCGTTGGTCCTTTTCTAGCAGTTCCAACCTGTTGTGACTTGCAAGTACAAGTATAGGGGAGGTTGCGGCATGTAGATATGGCATGGATTGATGAGGATTTCGTCTTAAATTGATATCTCGTAAATGTTGTTGGTGGAAAGCGTCATTAGATTGATAAGTTGTTACTGTGTAAGATGCAAGACAGGTAAGAATATTAATTACTAAACACCGAGGTGGCTCACCGCAAGTTCCCTACAAGGGAGATCCACCACTTTCACATCAAAAAAGACCCCTTATCAAGGAGTCTCATCATTTTTGTGCTTTTCGTGCTCTGTCCCAAGAAAGCTGAAATTCGCGCAACAGCTGATTACGTGTCAATTGTTTACCAACATACATCTGCATGGCAGATCCGAACTCTTCTTTCACCCCTGCGGGAAAGCCGTTCCAGTTGGCATCCAACGTGTCGCCTTTTTCGTATGCCGCTATCGTCTCTTTTGCAAGCGGACCTAGCTTTTCCGTTTTAATGTTTTTAAAAACCGGGATGAACTTAAAACGCTCCGTAATGAACGTTTGTCCTTTTTCCGAATTCACCATCCAGTTTAAAAAACGCTTCGCTTCTTTTTTATCTGAAGAATCTGCCTGTTTGTTCACGACCCAATAGTTCGGCACGCTCACAACAAGCTGATCGGTTGGTTCATCATTGATCGGTATCGGCATGAAAGCAACATCCAGATCAGGAGCTCGTTCATCGATCATCGGTTGAATCCAGTTTCCTTGCAGAATCATCGCGGTTTTTCCTTTTGCGAATAGGTCCACTTCCATGTTGTAATCCGTCGTTAACGGATCAGCATTTCCGTATTTCAGCGTAACATCCAATAGATCAATCACGTCCTGAAACAGTGGATTATCCGGAATTTGCACTTCACCTGCATTCAACTTTTTTATAAAAGCATCAGGATCTTTCTGTCTCGCAAAAGCCACATTTAATAGGTGGACACCAAGCTTCCAGTCCTCGTAATAGCCGGTTGCGAACGGGGTGATTCCTTTTCGCTCTAATTTTACCGCTGCATTTTTTAACTCTGGTAATGTCTTTGGTACTTGTTCTACACCAGCACGTTGAAACAGCTGCTTATTGTAAATAAAGCCATAGCCTTCTAAATTCATAGGCATTCCGTACACGTTGCCGTCCATCTTGATCGCGTCAAGCGTACCTGGATACGCTTCCTGGACCCATTGCTCTTTTGATAGGTCCTCTAAATACGGCCGCCACGTCTCAGCATTTCCATACCCCGTGTTTGTAAAAATGTCCGGCCCCTTACCTGAAGCCAGTTCTGCTTTTAAGTCAGAATAATCATCTGCCGCTCCTCCGACCGTACGAATCCGTATATCAATCTCAGGATTTTCTTTTTCATAGACTTTCGCGAGCTCTTCAAATTCAGAGGCGATCTCTACTTTCGGGTTTCGGATATCAAGTACAACCTTTTTCTCTATCTTTGCTTCTTTTGGGGGCTTTGAATCACTTTCTTTCTGACAGCCTGCAAGAAGAATCGCTATCATACCAATGGTTACATAATGCTTTTTCATGTTTTCTGGAATCACCCCTTTCTATTTAAAATCTCTGCTTACGATTTTTCACCATTTCGAAACTCAAACGGTGTTATCCCTACTTCTTTTTTAAAAAGCTTAGAAAAGTATTTTTCATCTTGATAGCCGAGCATCGTTGATATCGAAAAGATGCTTTCATCACTTTCCTTCAACCAACGTTTCGCCTGGTCAATCCTTAATTTTGTTATATATTTCGATAACGTCATGCCTGTTTCTTGTTTGAACTTGCGAGAGATATGCTCCCGACTAAAAAAGAACCGGTTCGCTAGTCTTTCTAAACTCACATCTTCCATGTAGTATGTTTCAACATACGAAATAATATCGTTCATGCGCTGTTTCGCTTCAAGTTCGTCCAACCGCTGGATCGATCGGTAGTTTTGATTTTCAAGCTCACTTTGAAGATCGTTATATTTTTCGTGAATCTCTTGAAGTGACTGCAGCTCGCCCTTTACGAGGCGCACCGGAATATCAAGCTCACGGCTCAAACGCTCTTCTACCAAAAACCACTCTTCCGGCAAGGTGATGAGCACACTTTGGTTACTATCACCCGGGAGCATTACAGCGTTCCCGATTTTCTGATCCACCAACTCATCAGCAAGTTTTTCGATAAAAGGCGCAGGCTGATGCATTTGATAGAACGATAACAATGTAAAATCATATCTTTCCGATGGTGGCAGGTTCGAGGCGATAAGTTCGAGGTCTGCTGGCTCACCGAGACAAGCCGCTAAAACCGTTTGACTCCATCGAATCTTGACCGCGTCCTCTTGGTACACACGAGACTTTCTTTCCTCATCATAAGCGGCAACTGCTTTTTTCAGCACGTTGTTAAACGCCTCATCCTCGACCGGTTTTAATAGATAATCGAAGCTATTATGCTGAATGGCTTTTCTCATAAACTGATAATCGTCATAACCTGTAATCAAGATAACCTTGCCTTCATACGAGATAGAATCCAACCACTCGATCAGCTCTAAGCCACTCATTCCCGGCATCTTAATATCTGTAAAAATAATCTCCGGCTGCTCTTTTTCAATAACCTTCTTCGCTTCGTTTCCGTTCGCTGCTTCCAAGATCTCCGTTATCCCGTGTTCATCCCATTTCCCGATATACCGAATCACATCGCGGACATTGAACTCATCGTCAGCTATCAACACCTTCATTTGTTTACCTACTTTCTGTCACTAAACTCTGGGCTCATCCCTAGAATCTTTTGGAATGACAATCGTTACCGAAAAACCTTGTCCATTCGGCTGATCCACTAGGAAATCAGCTCGCTTGCCATAGTTTAGAATCAGTCGCTGATATATATTCTTCAGCCCAATATGTTCGTTTACAGGGGTACCTTCCGCTGGCGATCGATAAATGTTTTCTCGTAAACGATCTAATTCGCTTTGTGTGATTTCAGGACCATCACTATTTTCAACAACAAGATAGAGAGAATCTCCTTTTAACTCACCCGAAACCGTCAGTTGCGCTTCGTAATAGCCCTCTTCATACACATGCTTGAAAAAATTTTCGACAAGCGGTTGTAAAATCATACTTGGAATCCTATTCTCAAGTACCTCGTCACTGAAATTCAGCTCATAATGAAGCTCTTTTCCGAATCGGGCCTGTTGCAGATTGAGGTAGGCCTTCATATAGTCCACTTCATTCTGCACGGTCACCCACTGATTCGCTTGCATGGAATAACGCATCATCTTAGACAGCGATGTAATCAGTCCATACACTTGCGGAGACTTGGAACGAAGCGCCACCGCTCCGATCGATTGCAGAGCATTGAACAAAAAGTGTGGATTCACTTGTGACTTCAACGCACGAAACTGATTTCTCCGATTCTCAATTTCCAACTTATATTCACGATTAATATGAAGATTGATCCGATCCGTCATGTCTTTAATATGTCGTTCCAAGTGTCCGATCTCATCTTGACGATCGTTCTCAAAAGGAATCTCGATATGTCCCCCTTCGATCCCGCGCACCTTCTCACTCAGTTCCCGAATCGGCCGAGAAATTTTATATGAGATGAAACTGATCATGAGTAGACCTAAAAGGCCAACACCAAGGCCGACGATGATATTGATAGTCGCCGTTTTCCGAACATCGCGGAACAGTACGTCACTCGGCGTCTTTTTCACTAATTTCCAGCCTTCAATCGGTCCATCTAATGTCTTTGTTAGCGATATTTCTTTATCTGTTGTACCTTTTTCGATTCGATTTTGTAAGTCGGATGGAACCCGCTTACCTATTAATGAAGCATCCGTCGCATACATGATTTCATTTTGGTCATTGATCAGATAAGCTGATGACCCATTTTCTCCCGCTAAGTTACTCACGATTTTTGAATACTCACCTAAACTAATGTCCATCGTCATGATTCCAAGAAACTTGTCAGACGGCACTTCCTTTATTTTATGATGAATGCTTAACACCTTCGTCCGATCTGACTCTGGAATAATCGCAGCATTGTTGTAGTTTTTTATCACATGTGGCAGCTCGATCACATAATTTTTATTGGATTTAAACAATTGTTTAATGTGTTCTTGGTTCAGTAGATCCGGCTGTGATTTTCGTGTACTAACAGTCGCGTTATATACGGTAAACGACTCTTTTCCTTCATTTAAATAAAACCGGAGCTGGCGAATCTCATTTCTCGTTAAGTAAAATGTCTCAATACTCTTCTCGACAGAATCCTGATCAAAGTAGATCGAGTCTTCAAATCCCTCCGTAAAAATTCGAAACAGATCCGGATTTCGATACAAGATGTACGGGAGGTTCACCATGTCATCAAAATATTGTTGGAGGTCTTCCGCATTCTTCTCCAGCTGCATCTGGCTGTTGTTCAGTTCATATTTCTCAACACTGTTCTTCGTATAAGCATAAATAATAAATATCGTTAAAAAATACGGCACGATAATAAAACCTAGCAGCATGAGCAACAAACGACTATGTATACTTTTCACGCGCGACCTCCTTTACATGAAGTTTTTCCTTTTATTGTGCAATCAAAACGAGGTTTGGATGTTTAAGTTGTTCGTGGTGGTGGGTGGTTTTGTGAGGATTTGGGGTGGTGTGGGATGAGCTGTAAGAGATTCTTCGCAAGATATTTTGAATTGGACAGATTATGTTGGAGTTTGGACAGATTACGTGGACAAACAGACAGATTAATCATTGAATCCGACAGATTGCAGTCGCCAACCATATGATCAGCCCGGATGTAGACGCAATTTCGGGGTGCACCCGTACCTCTACAAGGCCTTACTATCGACTTTCATGAAAATACTGTCCACTTTTTGCATTTTACTGTCCACTTTCGATGAAATACTGTCCACTTTTATAAATTTACTGTCCACTTCGGTACTTTTACTGTCCACTCCAACTCTCCCCCCCACCCAAACCCTATTTTTAACATCATTCTCGGTATTGCCACCACACTCAAAATAAGTTACCATTAAAGGGGTAACTTTTATTATTCAACTTAGAAGAAGGTAGATAAATATGAACAAACGTGTCTATTTGTTAACGATTGTTTCGTTTGTGGTTGGGATGGTCGAGTTAATAATTGGCGGCATCCTTGACCTGATCGCTGACGATCTTGGCGTTAGTCTCGGTAAGGCGGGCTTTCTGATCACGATCTTCTCACTCGTGTTCGCTATCGCGGCACCTATCCTGCTTACGATGACAGCTCATATCGAGAGAAAACGACTAACGATCATCTCTTTATTTGTGTTTCTAATAGGTAACGCACTCGTGATTGTGAGTCAGACGTATTCGATGCTGCTCATCGCACGAATTTTATCTGCGGTTAGTGGTTCGTTACTCGTTGTACTTTGTGTGACGATGGCATCTAACATCGTGGAAGAAAAATACCGAGCGCGCGCGATCGGTGTTGTGTTCATGGGAATCAGCGCTTCGCTCGTACTCGGCATTCCGGTCGGTTTAATGCTTGGAAATGCGTTCGGATGGCGCGCACCGTTCATCTTGATCACAGCACTTACCGTTCTTTCCATACTCGGGGTGCATTTCTTCATGAATACGTTGGCTCCAAAACCGGCTATTCCGATCAGAGAACAGCTACGTACATTAAAAAACAGACGAATCTTGTTTGCTCAGATCACATCATTCCTGTTCTTAGCTGGTCACCTAACGCTATACGGATACCTGACTCCGTTTTTAAAAATGACGCTTGGACTTAACGGAACATGGGTCAGCATCGTATACTTAATATTCGGTGTAGCCGCGGTCTTTGGCGGCGGAATCGGTGGTATGCTTGCTGACAAATTCGGCACAAAACCTACGATTATTGGCGTTATTATTGTTTTTGCGGTCTCAATCTTTATGATTCCATATACAACTTTTGCTTTTCCGCTATTTTTAGTGGTTATGGTCATTTGGAGCATGCTTAGCTGGGCAATCACGCCGGCGATGCAGAGCTATCTGATCGAGTCATCACCTGAAACGTCCGATATTCAGCAGAGTCTGAACAACTCGGCGCTTCATTTCGGGATCGCGTTCGGGTCCATGATCGGCGGAATCGTGATTGAGAACGCATCAGTCGAGAACAACGCAACGGTCGGCGGACTGCTGATCATCTTAGCACTTGGAACCGCTGTGCTTTCTATGACAAAAAAAGCACGCCGCTCCCGAGAATCTGCACATACTATTAGCTAGGTTGCGAAAACTATGGCATGATGAAGGTAGAGAAATTTTTGGTAAGTTATCAATTCCTGAGGAGGTGAAACCATTACAATCGTAACGATGTAATGGTGAACAAATGAGTATTCATATCGGCGCAAAACAAGGTGAAATCGCAGAAAGCATCCTATTACCAGGGGATCCGCTTCGTGCAAAATATATTGCAGAAACATTTTTAGAAGACGTAACATGCTATAACGAAGTTCGCGGCATGCTTGGATTCACAGGAACATACAAAGGAAAACGCGTATCTGTTCAAGGGACAGGCATGGGGATTCCATCGATCGGGATCTACACAAACGAGTTAATCCGTGAATATGGCGTGAAAAATTTGATCCGCGTTGGTACGTGTGGCGCGATACAACAAGACGTGAAAGTACGTGACGTAATCCTTGCGATGACAGCATCAACTGATTCTCGCATGAACCACTTGGCGTTTCCTAACATCGACTTCGCACCTTGTGCAAACTTCGATCTTTTAAGAAAAGCGTATGAAGCTGGAACAGCAAAAGGCTTAAAGATCAAAGCAGGTAACGTGTTAACAGCGGATCTGTTCTACCGAGACAGCATGGATATCGTGAAAAAGCTTGCGGATAACGGTGTGTTAGCGGTTGAAATGGAAACAACAGCCCTTTACACGATCGCAGCGAAATACGGTGTGAACGCACTATCGATCCTAACAGTAAGTGACCACATCTTCACAGGTGAAGAAACAACATCGGAAGAGCGCCAAACAACGTTCAACGATATGATCGAGATGGCTTTGGAAGTTGTGAGTACTCAAGAATAGTAAAAAGTAGATAAGCAAAAAAATGCAATAGTAACAATTAGCCATCTAATTCATTTATGGGAATTAGATGGCTTTTTATTTTAATAGAATCAAACGAACTTGACGTTTTTTGTCGAATAATAATTTTATCCAAAAAATGGGACGCGAGAGGTTTTCGTTAATTTCATATCGAATTTGTACTCTAGTTTAAAAAATTGGGGGAATTAAGAAAATGAGTGTTCCAAAGAAAATGATAAGTATATGTGGTGCTTTAGGATTATTGTTTTGCACATCAACAACATTTGCCACGACTTCCGAGAACGTGTATAAAACTGAAAAAAAGGTATCAGGAAACTTGCAAGAACAGATTGTAAAAATTGAAGACAGTGGAGTTAAAAAAAAGGAAATCTTAACTAAATTTTATAACACCAAATCAAAGAATTACAAAGCAAATGAAGTAATTGTAAAATTTAAAAATAATACATCAATCAAAAAGCTTGGATCTGGATCTATGAACACCACTTTAGGTTTATCGAATTTAAAAGTGTTAAATAATCAAGGAACACATGTCCTAAAGTTCTCTAAAAATAAAAAAATGATTGATGTATTACAAGAATTGAATGCATCTCCAAATATTGAATATGCCGAGCCAAACTATCTGTATCAACCAACCACAGTTAAAGACCCTCTGTATAAAAATTTATGGGGGCTGAAGAATACTGGACAAGAAATATTGGATCAAGTTGGTAAAAAAGGGATTGATATGAATGTGGAAGCAGCTTGGGCTAAAACAAAAGGAGACTCCTCACTTGTAATTGGGGTGATAGATTCTGGAATTGATATTAATCATCCTGACCTAAAAGATAAAATTTGGGTAAATCCTGGAGAAGTACCTAATGATGGGATCGATAATGATAAAAACGGATATATAGATGATATAAATGGATGGAATTTTTATGATAAGAATAATAATTTATTCATTCGAGGAGAAGAAGATTTTCACGGTACCCATGTTGCTGGGACAATAGCAGCAAAAGCGAATAATATCGGTGTGATTGGGGTCGCTCCAAACATAAAAATTATGCCTCTTAAGTTCCTTGGTCCTTGGGGGGGTTCTGAATCAGATGCTATTCTTGCTATAGAATATGCAAAAGCAAAAGGAATTAAGATTCTAAATAACTCATGGGGTGGAGAGGAGAACGGACAAGCTTTAAAAGATGCTATTAAGAATTCAGGGACTCTTTTTATTGCTGCAGCAGGAAATGACGGTATGGACACTGACTCCTCTCCAATGTATCCAGCAGCTTATGATCTTCCTAATATTCTTTCTGTAGCCGCAATTAACAACAAAGGAAATCTATCATCTTTTTCTAATTTTGGTGCTAGAAGTGTAGATGTTGCTGCTCCAGGAGAAGGTATACTCAGTACCTTTCCTATTATAGAAAAAGATTATTCTACCGCTTACGAATATCTTGATGGAACGTCTATGGCTACCCCCCACGTTACAGGAGTAGCAGCATTAGTAAAAAGCGTAAACCCTTCTTATAGTCCTGGGCAAATAAAGGATGCTATTATGCGCACGACAACAAAGCTTTCTTCTTTAACAGGAAAAGTAAGTACAGGGGGACTCGTGAACGCAGGGAAAGCCGTAAATTTTGAGGCTGATTCTGAAATTCCTGGTATTGCATGGAAAGAATCAAGTATTCAATCCACACTTGATTCTATTAAGGACAAGAATGATGTGTATTCTATCAAACTATTAAAGGGAGAAAAGTTAAAGACAACACTTAAAGGTGATGCGGGTACTGACTTTGATCTATATTTGTATAATGACACGGCAAAGACTGTAAACTCGAGCAACGGTATAGTTGCAAGCTCAGAAATTGCAAACTCATCCAATGAAACAATTACTTTTACAGCGCCTAAGACTGGCACATATTATTTAAATGCCTATTCGTATAAAGGAACTGGAAAATATACTCTTGCTGTTACAGAAGGCATTGGGGCTGGGACATACGAGAACAAAAGTCAATATTTTGGATATAATGGAACTTGGAAAAATATATCAGATGGAAGTGCGTCTTCAAGTTCATACACAATTACTAACCACACTGGCTCCGCTGTAAAAATTGTTTTTAATGGTACAGGAGTCTCTTACAAAGCTATTAAAAATTACAAACAAGGAATTGTAAAAGTAACCTTAGATGGTAAATCAACAACGCATAGTTTGTACGCCCCTAATCCCAAATACAAAGAAAATATCTTTGATAAAAAAGGATTACCTGCAGGAAAACATGTATTAACGATTGAATGGACTGGCCAAACAGATCCTATGGCCCGGAAAACTTCTACGGAAATAAATGTAGATTCTATCACTGTTATCAAATAAATTTATCCATTCTTAATAGGAAAAAATACGAAATAAATAGCCACACCCCTTGTTAGACACATTCTAACTTAGGGGATGTGGCTTTTATTTGGCTCAAGATATCCATTGATTTTTAGTACCTCAACTTCATCAATACACTCTTAATCTCTTCATCATTCATCATCAGTTCTGAATGTTTCTCCGTAATTTTAGCCAACGCCACATCGTGATAAAAGAATTCAATGAAAACTTTAATGAATGGTCGAGATTTGGTCTTCAATGCTTGCCAGCTCTGACTTTCCATCCCTGCAAAAATCACTTCTGTTTCATCGACGACAACAAGACGAAAACGCTCAAGCGAGTGATGCTCTTGCGCAGGAATCAACGTGTGCACATGAGACAGCGTCGACTCCAACTCTCCCACCACAAGCACTTCCACATCCACGCCCTGCTTTTCCTTTTCTTGCAGAATTGGAAGGATCTCTTGAATATCTTCTTGCCAGCATGAAACCCGGATTGATCTCTCCGCTGTATCCAAAAGCTGCTTCGTTTGCGCTCGAATTGACGAATCCACTTTCAGACTCCAAACGTGTTCATCGTAAAACGTTCGCTTCGACGTATTATTTTTAAGTTGCTCCACGTTTTCCTGAAATTCTGTCGTCAGCTTCTCGATTACGATCGATAGCGGCAGCGCGGTATACAACTTCTTCTTCTCTGAGACCGAATCTAACACCATGCCTTTTTCGATCATGCGCGATAGCACTTCATATATCTTGGATTTCGGGACACCCGAGTATTTAACGATATTCGTCGCATCCATCGGCTCCTCGCTTGACGCAAGAACCTCGAACACCTGACTTTCGTATTGTGAAAAACCGAATTTTTGTAGCATGATTCCTCCTGAATACGGTTTAAATAAGTATAAGAATTCTAGACTATTTCATAATAGCATGTTTAACACTACTATCCACAAGTCGAACAGTGTCCACTAACGAGTATTTTTATTCACGAGAGATTAATAAAAAATCCGCGAAATTATTTCTCATCATTATAATATTCACAAGGATAAATTTTATAAGATCCGTTCACTTCTTCTAGATAAGCATATTCTTGATAATCTTCCTGTGTAAAGTGTATTACTGTACCGACTGGCAATCGAGATCCATAATAATCTTTCTCATTATCAAAAGAGCCTTTAAATTTCCCCTGGATTTTTAACGGTATCGCTTCACTTTTATCTACTTCGGACTCAGTTCGTTCAAAAACACATATTCTAGCTGTAGATGCATCAATAATAAAATCGGTATCTCTTTCTAAAAGTTTTTCACCCTCATGTAATACTTTTTTTTTCCTTCTTCATCTAACTTAGCGATCTGTCTTGCTCCTTGAACTTTTGGATCTTCACTTTCATAAGTACAACTACTAATAACCAACAGAAGTAAAAAGCACAATAAATTCTTCAGAACATTACCTTCTTTCCACGAATAATCAAATACAACTCTCTATTCTGTTAAGAGCATACGCTTCCTTCTTAAAATATGGAATATTTTAACTTAATCTGAAATCACCCGATATATATAGAAAATAATAAAAGAGGAATACAAATGGAAACTGCAATAAATCTATTATTAACATTCATCGGAAACATCATTTCCGTATGGATTATATTTGAGGTCATGGAAAAACTGCTAGAAGTGAAAATGCCACGCCCAAAACGGAGAAAGTTTTTTTGGCTGATCGTCACCTTATCCACATTATCTAGCTACTTCCTAGGTTTTTAATCAATCACAATTAAAAAGCACCCCTCTACAACCAGGAGTGCTTTCCTTCTATATAAATTGTTATCTCGGCAACGTAAACTTCGCTTTTTTCTCGCCAAACAGGTACTTTCCGTCTCCAAAGAACGGTCCAACCTCTAAATCAAACGACTTAAACAATTGGAATTCGTCTTTACGGAACAAGAATACCGTGTACTTTTCTTTCTCTTCGCCTGGCTTCACACTCTTCGGATCGCGTGGCTCTGCGAATGCATTGCTTAATGCTGATCCGCGGTCTTTATCGATGGTTACTTTTCCAGGTACGTTATAGATGTCGATCTCTTTTTTACCATTGTTTTTGATCATCGTTTTAACTGTTAATGCAACCAACTCTGCATCTTCAAAGCGCGATTCGTTACCCGCTGTTGGGATGACTTCTGTGTACTGAACGCCTTCTAACGTCACTTCCATGTCACCGACTGTTTGCTTTTGTCCGATGCCTGTTTTCTCGAAAATCATCTTCTTATCCGCTAGGTTGTTAGCTGACATCAAGTCTGGATAGAACTTTTGCTCACTTGCGGATGCTTTCGCTTGTTCCCCGCTATATGCAAAATCAAAGATCTTTTCTTGCATGAAATCTTGCATGCCGCTGAAGTCTTTGTTTGGTGCAGCGCTTGCTTCAATAACGAACTTTGGTTTTACACTCGTCATCGTTTGGTAATCCGCTTCTGTAATCATGAACGTAATCAGACCAGAAGTCTTTTCACCCGCTTTATACATGTTGGTATTGCCGTCGATGCCCTCAGTATATGTTTTCGGACGCAATCCTTTTCCTTCTTCAATAAAATTTCTTGTGTTTGACGGAATGTACGTAAGATTATCAGTTAAACGAATGTTCGTTGTTCCGTTAAAATAAACATCTTTTCCAGATTGATTATCCACCGACATGCGTGCCGTTAGGATATATCCGTTTGGTGAATCATCAAAACGTGCAGCTGTTGACTCGTTCATGCCCGTCACTTTTACAAGCTGGTACTCATCGATCGTTACTTTAAAGCCGCTACCTTCATTCACGAAGCCAGGGTTGCTATTTGTATATAGGACTTCAGCTTTTCCACCTGTATCTTCTTCTATGTATGGGTTCAACACTTCGCCCGAATCACTGCTTGCTGGCTCTTCCTTTTTTTCTTCTTGTTTCTCTTCTTTTTTAGGTTCGTCAGCAGCTTTTGCTTTCTCTTCAACCTTCACTTCTTTTTCTTCTTTATCTCCTGATGCTTTCTCGCTATCGCCACATCCACTTAGCATGAGGACAGCAGATAGTCCTGCTACAACAACGAACTTAGATTTAGACTTAGCTTTTAACAAACCGACCACTCCTTTTATTTATATATCTTCCAATTTCTTCACATTTTCTTATTTACCATTTTTCGACAGATGTGAAACCTAATTATATGTAAAAATATGTATTTCACTCAAAAACACAACTCTCTGATCATACACTTAATGGCTAATTTACTCTTAAGTCAAAAGAACAAATTGGTAGAAAATGTATCATTTTTACTATTTCTAAAGAACATTTCAATGCATGAAGGAAGTAGGCATAGTGTCCTCTTCTTAAATCCAAAAGTAGGGAATAGGACAATTTTCGCGATGAATACAGTGATTGAGGGAGGTGGGTAATGAAAAAATACGTGTTTGCAGGCGTTCTCTTTCTGATATGTATATTATCGGGATGAGGTGATCCTGTTCAGGACGATTTACTGAACTATGTAAACAAGGAAATGCCTACTATCGGTAAAGAAGAATCATCTATTATAGGAGTATATGAAAATGTGACAGGTTCCAATTATACCGATGACCAAACGCTCTATGATGCGCTGAAGGTGGAGATCATACCTTCATACAACGTGTTTATTAAAGAACTTGAAGCAGTGGAAATTGATACGGAAGAACTGCGAAAATTACATGAGAATTTTATTGAGGCAGCGAATATACAAGCAAGTGCATTCTTACTGATGGTGTCCGCCATCGAAAACCAAGACAGCACAATGATTAATGTGGCAAATGAAAAACTAAACACTGCTCGTAAAATGAGGAGAGACTATAAGAATGATGTGGAAAAGTTGGCAAAAAAACATGATGTGAAGCTAGAAAAAAAGTGAAACTAAACCCCTTCGTGTTATGAAGGGGTTTAGTTTTTTGGAGTCTTTGAGGCTTTCCAAGTATTCCACCACATCCATTTTCGCGTGAAAATCCAAATAGAAGGATTGATTAGATAAAGTCTCGCTGTGTATTTTTCCCATGAAGCAAGCAAGATTATAGCTATAAAGGCGACCTGTGGTGAATACAAAACATGATCAACAATTCCTGTTAAGAATATCGCAGGCAAAGATAGAAGAAAGACATCCAGATATTTCTTGTCTGTTTTTTTGGAAAGATATAGCCATAGAACCTTATATCCATTGATGAACATAACGATTAAAAAAGCAATTCCTCCAAGTGCCCCGTACTCTGCAAACATACTAATAATGACGTTATGTGCATGTGGTACTTTTTCGTGATAATGATAGAAATATTCTTGATAAAATCCAATTGGTGAAATTCCAAATAAGGAATGATTTTGCCAGAGATTGAACGAATTTCTCCAGATTTCTTGTCTTAGATCAGCAGATTTTATCAGTTCGTTATACCTTGGCATAAAGGCTACAATTAATTCATGATGTAACGCTAAAATATTTATGAGTAAGACAGCAAATAACTTGTTCCACCTAAATACGAAAAGAATGACTATAATGATAGAAACACAAAATCCTCCTCTTGAACCAGTTAGAAGTATGGCATGTAAAAAGAGAGCAACGCATGCTATCAACATTCCCAAAAAAATCAATTGATGCTTTCTTATACATTTAAGAATTTCAGCGAGAAGTAAGGATAATCCGAACAACAGTAATGCGACAGAGAAATTAGGATTATACGCCGCTCCCATTAGTCTTTCATATTCCTGAATTTGAGGGTAACCTATAAGCGATGTACCCATCAGAAGGCTTGCGATGGGATGTGTCATCAGAATTTGCTGAAATGGATACAAACAATAAAAGTAAAATCCTCCCCCAATTGTTAACCACTTAAATGATGTAAATGACCTTTGTACCCCGTCTGTAGTCATTTTTATATAAATTCCCATATATGCAAGAATGAGAACTGTTACTAAGAAATACGAGTAGTCTTTCATATAGAAGGAAGAGCCTATAGTTGAAAGAAACAGACATCCTAATAAAAAGAGGCCAGGTGTAAAGTGTATGAATCGTGCTTCTTTCCATACTCGATGTAAAGAGTACCACCCTATAAACACTAGACACATCAGACCTATAGGTGGCAAGGTAAAACTCAATGCTATACTTATTTCGAAATGATATTTCTTTAGATTCTTGTAAACAAACTTCATATTATTTACCTCATAAAGTTATACGTTCAAACACAATCAAATATTTAATCATCATACTAAAAAATGGTTGACTAATACTGTTATTTACAATAACAATGTGTATTCTTAACATGATTTACATGTACCAAATAGTTTAATGAGCTTTGTAAGTCACAGTAAACCTCGCCGATCTTGAATCATTCACTAAACAGACGACACCTTCAGATAAGTATGTAGATTCCCCAAAAACAGGACCACATTGGAAGTTTGTCATCAGACCTTGTTTTTAAATACCTATCAAATCATTAAACAGCAGACAAAACGTACTCTATTAACACATACTGAACTATTAAAAATATTAAGGGCATATTAAACTTTTAAATTCAAACTACATTCGACAGATTTCGACTTTAATTTGCATTATTACATGCTAAATTAATAATAGTGTGACTAATTTGAAGGGATTGTGATAGTATGGTTTTAAATCAAAAGTTTAAAAAATTGCTTGCTTCTTCTCTTGCTGTTGGGTTAATTTCTTCCCAAATCGCAGCACCAGCTTTAGCTGACGACCTAGTTCAAGGTAAGAAACATAAGTTTAAGGATCGTACGTTTAACCTATCGCTCATGCATACAAACGATACGCATGCTCACCTAGATACAGTGGCTAAACGCGTAACAGCCATTAAAGAGGTTCGCGCAGAAAAGCCAGATGCCCTACTTTTAGATGCTGGTGACGTATTCTCAGGTACTCTTTACTTTAACGAGTTTAAGGGACAAGCTGATCTTGAATTTATGAACCTAGTAGGCTACGACCTTATGACATTTGGTAATCATGAATTTGACCTTGGTGCTAGTCCTGAAGGTCACGAAGCGCTTGCTGATTTTGTAAAGAATGCAGATTTTCCTTTTGTTAGTTCGAATGTCGATTTTTCAAAAGACATGAATATGAAAGCCCTTACGAACAAAAGAATCCCGCTTAAAGCGAAAGACAGCAACATCTATCCAGCTGTTATCAAACGTGTTAACCATGAAAAAGTTGGATTTATTGGCTTAACGACAGAAGAAACTGCAGACATCGCAAGTCCTGAGAACGTTCAATTTAAAAACTATATCGAGTCTGCACAAAAAGCAGTTAAAGATTTAGAACGCCGCGGTGTTAACAAGATTGTAGCGATCACTCACCTTGGCTATGATGATAACCCTGAATATGATAATGACTTAACACTAGCGAAACATGTTGATGGAATTGATGTTATCGTTGGCGGACACAGTCATACACAGTTAAACGCTCCTGTTGTGATTAAAGAAGATGAAAAAGGCAAAGTGAAAGATTCCACGGTTATCGTACAAGCCTACCAATATGGTGATTTCCTAGGAACATTGGACGTGGAGTTCAACCGAAAAGGTCAAGTCATCAATCAATCTGGTAAATTAATTGAAGTAAAAACAAAAACGGACGATCCAGAAGCTGCGAAACTCTTACAAAAGTACTCTAGCAAAATTGCTGAACTAAAGAACACACCAACTGGTGGCGAAACGGCAAAAGCACTTGAGAATCCTCGTTCTGACAACGGCGGACCAAGTGTACGAAGCAATGAAACTGAACTAGGTAACCTCATCACAGATGGCATGTTAAACAAAGCAAAAGAAGTCAATCCAAATGTGTCGTTCGCCCTTCAAAACGGTGGTGGAATTCGTGCCCCAATCGATGCTGGTCCGATCACATACGGTGATGTTTTAACAACACTTCCGTTCGGTAACACGTTAGCAACGATGAAGTTAACAGGTGCTGAGATCAAGACAGCTTTAGAGCACAGTGTGAGCCAATCTCCGAAAGAAAGCGGCGGATTCTTACACGTTTCTGGTATGAAGTTTACGTATGACAGCACAAAAGCTGCTGGCAGCCGTGTACTTACGATGGAAGTAAAAAACGCTGATGATTCTTATACAGCAATTGATACAGCAAAAGAATATGTAATTGCAACAAATGCCTTCACAGCAAAAGGTGGGGATGGATACACAGTATTCAAAACCGCATATGAGCAAGGCCGCGTAACAGATCTTGGACTATCAGACTGGGAAAACTTACGTGATTATGTAGCGAAATTGAAGACGGTCGCTCCAAAAGTGGAAGGTCGTATTGTAGATGTAGCGAAAAAGTAAGACAGAAAACAAGCTGGCTCTATAAAAGAGTCAGCTTCTTTTTTTGTGGTGGTGACCCCTATTTTTCGATAAGTGTCTCGTCATTTTTAATATAAGCCTCACGCCGCTTAAGATAACGTAAGACTTGTATTCTCTTTAGCAGAACCATCATCAGAAAACCAAATACCACACCCAGCAATGCAATCCAGTTTCCCCGTATCAGCATGACCAAGTCACTTACAAACATATAGAAAAAAAAGGTGTACACAGTCGCTAGCATGATGTTAAAGAATTGCAGCTCCTTTATTCGTCTTATTTCAGAAGCTAATATAGGTTCTTTATTACGTGCAGAGAGAAGTTTCCACTCACGGGTTATGATGATGTATGGTTCAATAAACCAATTTACTATTCTTTTCATGTCATACTTATCCTAACTTTATAAGGTTTTACTACTATTATAAGCTGTCATTAATAATGTGGTAAGAGCAGAGATTCTCCCAATCACTGCAGTAAAAAAAGCTTGAGAATTCACCCAAGCTCCCTACGAGTAGGGTTCTAAAGCAAACCAAACTTATATATAGTCTGGGAACGAAACACTTCACCTTTTTCAAGAATATTAGACGGAAAATGTGGATGGTGAATACTATCTGGAAGACCCTGCGTTTCTAAGCAAAGACCTAGATATTTTCGAGACTGTACGCTTCTGATTTCAAAATCATTGTTTAACTTATTCCCCGTATATAAAACGACAGCAGGTTGATCTGTTTCAATGGTGAGGATCCTTCCACTTTCTTCATCACTTAATACTATTTCTTGATTATGATTTTCAGACAACAAAAATGGATGATCGTATCCATTACCCGCTAAAATATTCTGATCATGAGAAGAATTTACCCCGTCTTGAATCACTCTACTTTCTCTAAAATCAAAAGAAGTATTTGCTACCGAAAGTACCTCTCCTGTGGGAATAAGCTCGTCATCGAGTTCCAAAAAAGAATCACTCTTTACTTTTAACGCATGATTTAAAATATCTCTCTTTAAATCTCCAGATAAATTAAAATAAGAATGATTGGTTACATTCAGAAGTGTTTTCTTGTCAGAAACTGCTTCGTAGGAGATCGTTAATTCATTTGCGTTTGATAAGCAATATGTCACTTTAATTTCTACATTTCCTGGATATCCTTCTTCTCCATCAAGGCTGATGTATTTGTAAACTACGCTACTCTCCTCATCGTCGCTGTTTACATCAACATGCCAAACTTTTTTATCATATCCCTTGTTGCCTCCGTGTAAGGCATTTCCCATATTGTTCTTTTCTAGCTGATATTTGGCTCCATCTAACTCAAACGTTCCGCCTTTTATTCTGCCAGCCACTCTACCAATGACCGCTCCAAAATATGGCGAATGCTTTTCATAATTTTCTATTGTGTCAAAGCCAAGCACTACATTTTCCATTTGTCCATTCTGATCAGGAACCATGATGTTTGTGATGATACAACCGTAATTGATGCTTGTCACTTCCATTCCGTGATCGTTTACAAGAGTAGTAGATGTTATCACTCCATCATGAATACTTCCAAATTCCCTCTGAATAATCTTCATAGCCACTTCTCCTTTTTAAAGAAATTGGCATTCGCCAAATCAGTGACGAATGCCGTATCTAAAGTTAATTTATGGGTTTAACGTATGAATAAAATTCCGAAAAGCTTCTTGGCCGACAGCATCCCTTTTAAAGACACCTGCATCCATAAGAACGCGGAGAAACTTTTGTCCTACTTCTGCACGTAAAATTTCTTCAACAGACTCTGATGTAATCTCGTTGTCGTAACGAACGCTAATCTCGTTCGCCCACTTTACGTGATGATCGCTTACTTTATTATCAATTCCTATTAAATAATTCTTCACATCTTCCAATTCCCTTTTTAACCTAGCCGGTAAAACAGCAAGTCCCATTACTTCGATCAGTCCTATGTTTTCCTTCTTTATATGATGCACATCTTCATGTGGGTGAAAGATGCCTAACGGATGCTGATCATTCGCTCGATTATTTCTTAACACCAGATCAAGCTCAAACTCATTGTTCTTATAGCGTGATATCGGAGTAATCGTGTTATGTCTTGTATCTTCCGTATGTGAAAGGATGTCTACACTCGGATCACTATAAGAGATCCATTCGTTTAAGATGAATTCAGCCGCATCAGTAAGTTCTTCTTTGTTCTTTCCTCTTAATCGAATAACAGACATCGGCCACTTAATCGTACCAGCTTTTACATTCGGAAAGGCGTCTAGAGAAAACGAATATTCCTCTTCTGCTCTTGCCATAGCAAACTCATAATTCCCACCTTGATAATGATCATGACTTAATATCGATCCTCCCACGATAGGCAGATCTGCATTCGACCCTGCAAAATAATGAGGAAATTGCTCTACAAAAGATAGAAGTCTTGAGAATGTCTCACGACTAATCCTCATATCTCGATGCTCACTAGAAAACAAAATACAGTGCTCATTATAATAAACATAAGGAGAGTATTGCAGAAACCATTGTTCATCAGACAATTGCATAGGAATCAACCTATGGTTTGAACGTGCAGGATATCCTATCCTTCCTTCATACCCTTCATTCTCCATACAAAGCAAACATTTCGGATAATTTGAATCCGTTACCTTCATCTCTTTTTCCATAGCAATTTGTTTGGGATCTTTTTCTGGTTTTGAAAGATTAATAGTAATATCAAGCTCACCATAAGTAGTCTCTGCTTGAAAGCTAATATTTTTTGCAATCCTTTTTGTTTGAATATAGTTGCTGTTTTTACTTAACTCATAAAAAAATGACGTCGCTTTCTTCGGATTCTCTTTATATATCTCAAAAAAAGTTCGGTTCAAATCCGATGGACGCGGCATAAAAATATCCATTAACTTACTTGAAAAGATTTCTTTTTCGTCCAACAGATCTCTTATCAATCCTGTTTCAACAGCATATCCCATAATATCTTCTAAAAGATCGGGGATTTCTACGTCTATCGCTTCATGGCTTTCATCCCAATGATTTATTTTAAGAAGGGCGATCAATTGATTACGAACATAGATCTGATCACGCTCGTCAATAAGGTTTCGGGTGGTCGCTTTTTGAATCAGACTTTGTATAACCGAGTAAATATCCATTGCATGACCTCCTACTGGTTATATCCTTCAGGGTGTGATTGATGCCATTTCCATGCATCTTCAATAATTTTATTAATGTCGGTGCGCTTAGGCTCCCAGCCTAAAATTTCCACGGCTTTGTCTGAAGAAGCAATTAAACTTGCTGGGTCACCTGCTCTTCTTGGTGTGACTATTTCCGGAATAGGATGTCCCGTTACTTTTCTTGCAGACTCAATAATTTGTTGAACGGAATACCCCTTATTGCTTCCAAGGTTAAAAATATTACTTTCGCCACCATTTTGAAGATACTGAAGAGCTAAGATATGAGCATCAATTAAATCTTCTACATGAATATAATCTCGGATACAAGTCCCATCCTCTGTGGGATAATCATCTCCGAAAATAGAGATGGATTCTCTTTTCCCAAGAGCAACCTGAAGTACGAGTGGGATTAAATGTGTTTCCGGACTGTGATCTTCTCCAATCTCACCCGTGGAACGTGCTCCCGCTACATTAAAGTAACGAAGAGAAACATATTTCATACCGTAAGCTGTGTCACACCATTTCATTAACTTTTCCATGATCAACTTGGTATCGCCATACGTACTTGAAGGATTTGTTTCCATATCTTCTGTAATCGGCATGACATCCTTATCTCCATATGTTGCTGCGGAAGAAGAAAAAACAATGTGTTTCACATCAAATTCAACCATAACTTCTAGTAGCTTTTGAGTTCCATATACGTTGTTATCAAAATAGGCTAAAGGATTTTCCATGGATTCTCCAACAAGTGAATGAGCAGCAAAATGAAGAACCCCTGTAATTTCCTCTTTCGAAAAAACAGATCTTAGAAAATCTCCATCCCGAATATCTCCTTCATAAAAAACAGCTTCAGGATGTAACGACTGTTTATGACCCGTTTGAAGATTATCTACAACAACCACTTTATACTTCTGTTGAATTAACGCATATACGGCATGGGAACCAATGTAACCTGCACCACCGAGAACAAGAATACTCATCTAGACGACCTCCCTCGTAATCTCCTTAGCACCATCACCAATACTCGCTACATAAAAGTCTGCATCATAGCCAATTTTCTCTTGATATTCTTGTCCGACTCTTGCAACAAATTCATCTACTCTATCGCATTCAATAATGGCTATTGCACAACCACCGAATCCAGCACCAGTCATTCGTGCACCTAATACACCTTCACGCTTCCAAGCAGCTTCTACCAGTGTATCGAGTTCTTTTCCTGTAACTTCATAATCGTCTCTTAAACTATGATGTGAATCGTTCATTAATTTCCCAAAAACCTTCAGCTCTCCACTACGCAACGCTTTAAGAGCTTTTAACGTTCGTTGATTTTCATAAACAGCATGTTTAGCACGCTTTATAAGTCGATCATCACGAATGATCTGTTTGTTCGCTTCAAATTCTTCTTCAGAAAGGTCCCCTAGTTCTTGTATATCGACTACAGTTTGTAAACGACTTAAAGCCGTTTCGCATTCACTTCTTCTTTCATTGTACTTAGAATCAGCTAACTCTCTACGTTTGTTCGTATTCATGATCACGATGCGATATCCGTTTAAAGGTAGAGGAGCATATTCATAGTTTAATGTGTTGCAGTCCAGTAAGATGCCGTAGTCTGCTTTTCCCATTCCCACCGCGAACTGATCCATAATTCCACTGTTAACACCAATAAATTCATTTTCAACTCTTTTACCGAGTTTGATCAGTTCTAACCGGTCAAGATGAAGATTAAATATTTCACTGATCATGACTCCAATCAGCATTTCTAGTGACGCGGACGAAGATAAACCTGCACCGTTAGGAATGTTACCGTTGATGACGATATTCAGCCCGCTTGGCAGCGAACCATAGTTCTCTGACAAGTAGCGAATCATCCCCTTTGCATAGTTAGCCCAACCATGCTCTTTTCGATAATCAAGTTCATTTAATGAAAATTCAATAACTCCTGCTTCAGGGAAGTTCATAGAATATAACTTGACTAGTCCGTCATCTCGTCTTCGAGCAACACCATATGTACCATATGTAATAGCGCTCGGAAAAACATGGCCACCGTTATAATCTGTGTGTTCACCAATTAAATTAATTCTTCCCGGCGAAAAGAAAATTCTTACATCTCCATGTCCATCTACAGGGAATATAGAGTTAAATGTATGGGTTAATTGCTGTAAGTTCATCGTATCGTTCCTCTCATGTAAGATCTGAGTGACGGGGAATGAAGACTTTCCTATCTGTTCTTTAATGCCTTCAGCAATTCCGTCTACTATCCCCTTAGATAACCCCTGGATGCCACATATCATTGATCTTCTTAATTTGTTTCAGTTCGCACTTTGGTTTTCGATCGTACGTTAATAAGCCATTGATTTCTTGTTCGACATCGGTTAATTGTGTGTAGCAGTACCCAAATAAAGCCTTGGAGCTGTAAACGGCCTGCATGATTCGGTCATAATCTGCTATAAATTCTTCCGCATTGTTCACCGAGGTGTAACCCCATCCTGAGTCTTCTCCAACTTTAAAGCCGATTCCACCAAACTCCGTTAATAAGATCGGTTCTCCTTCATAGTTGAAACCATTAGCATAAATAGAGCGACGTGCGGGTTTAGAAGAGAGAATACCGTCAACCGTAGAAATGTCTTCTTTATATTTTTCATATTTTGCAATTTCATCTTTATTTCCATGATTGTAGTTATGCACGGCACAAATATCCGTTTTCGTAAGTTCCCATCCATCGTTTGATACAACGAGTCTTGTTGAATCAAGAGAGTGGATCAGATGATACATGGCTAAGGAGTGATGTTGCTGTTGGTGGTTATCACGAATGTTTGGTACTCCCCAACTTTCATTGAGAGGAACCCACGCTACTACTGATGGATGGTTATAATCCCTTTCAATGATTTCAATCCATTCTTTCGTAAGTCGTGCAACCGCATTTTCACTGAATGAAGGAGATGCTGCACATTCACCCCAAACAAGAAAACCCAACTGATCTGCCCAATATAGAAAACGAGGATCTTCTACTTTTTGATGCTTTCGGCAACCATTAAAGCCTAATTCCTTGGATAACTCTATATCTTTGATCAAATCTTGATCTGAAGGAGCCGTTAATAATCCTTCTGGCCAGTACCCTTGATCAAGTACAAGCTTTTGATAATAAGGACGGTTGTTCAAATAGATCATTCCATTTTCAGAATGCACTTTTCTCATTCCAAAATAAGATTCAATCTCGTCTATAACGTGGTTATTTTGTATCACTTTAATCTTCACATCAAAGAGATTTGGATTCTCTGGTGTCCAGTTCCATCCGTCATGATGAAAGCCTGTTCGGAAGATTTTATGGTTATACAGATTAAACGTTCTTCTATTAAATGCTTCATGAGTAGAGACAATATCCTTAACGATTCGTTCTCCTTTAAACACGATCTCGAATTGAACATCTACATCGTTTGCTTGTTCAGTTAGCTCAAATTCGACCCCAATCTCCCCTCGATCCACATCAGGTGTAAATCGAAGCTTAGATAGGTGGACGGAATGGACAGCTTCTAACCAAACAGTCTGCCAGATTCCTGTTGTACGCGTGTACCAAATACCATCAGATTCCTCGATCCAATACTGTTTTCCACGAGGTATCGTTTCATCTGTAGAAGGGTCTTCCACTTTCACCACAATCGTTTGAGTACCTTCTGTCAAATGATCGGTTATATCAAAGGAAAAACTAGTGTTACCACCTTCATGAAAACCTACAAATTTCTCATTTATATAAACCCAAGCACGATAATCGACGGCTCCGAAGTGAAGAATTACTCTTTGTCCGCTCCAATTTTCAGGAACTGAAAACTCCCGTTTATACCAAACAACATCATGAAATGTTGGATCTGCAATTCCACTTAATTGTGTTTGATAAGCAAACGGTACATTAATTTCTTTATCAAATGTTTTTGTGTTTTCCTTGTACCATTTTTGCTTCGTTCCTTCGTTTTGGTCATCAAAGTTAAATTGCCAAGTCCCGTTCAAATTCTGCCACTCTTTACGCACCAATTGAGGTCGTGGATATTCTTTGCGATGCATCATACATCTCTCCTTTAAATGGGTTGATCTATTTAGATTCTTAATTGAGGAGTTATTTACCAAGTGAATTGAAAGCGCTTTACACTCATTGTAGTAGAAGGGTAAAACAGCGTCAATGTTTTTACTAAAATTTTAACTAAATATTTAACTAAAATCATTGAATACCCCCTTTCTATCCGTTAGAATAAATTGTAAGCGCTTTACAAATAAGTGAGATGAGAAAGGATGGTAAGTTTGAGGCTAAGAAAACTACTACTTCCTATCACTACAGCCACTCTGATTCTAACTTCAGCCTGTTCAAACACAAACACAGAAAGCCCTGATGAGAACAAAGCTCAATTTCAAAATCCAGTATTTGAACCGGTATTCGCAGATCCTTCCATTATTAAAGCAAAAGATGGAAGTTTTTACGCTTATGGTACAGAGGATGATTGGGGAGATGGAAAAGGAAGCAAATACATACCTATCCTTAAATCTACTAATTTAAAGGACTGGAAACACGTCGCAGATGCATTTAGCGACAAAGACCGTCCCACTTGGAAACAAGGAGGTCTGTGGGCACCAGATATTCAGTACTATAACGATACCTACTACCTGTATTATTCCTTGTCCACTTGGGGAGATTACGATCCCGGAATCGGAGTTGCTACCAGCGATTCACCTGAAGGTCCTTTTCAAGATCACGGACAAGTTATCCGGAGCAGTGAGATCGGTGTGGAAAATTCTATTGATCCTTTCTTTATGGTAGACAACGGTGTACCTTATTTGTTTTGGGGTAGCTTCCATGGTATTTATGGAGTGGAATTAACCGCGGACGGCAAGAAACCTAAGGGAGAACCTTTTCATGTTGCCGGTAATGCTTATGAAGCGCCTTATATCATTAAGCGAAACAACTATTATTACTTTTTTGGATCATTAGGTTCTTGTTGTGAAGGAGAAGATAGTACGTATCGAGTAACGGTTGCGCGATCAGAATCCATCAAGGGACCTTTTTTGGATAAGAAGGGTGTAGATATTCTCGCTTCAGAAGGAACGCCTGTTTTATCAAAAGGAAAACGTTTTGTTGGTCCTGGTCATAACGCCATCATTTCTGATAATAAGGGTAAAGACTGGATCCTCTATCATGCTATCGATAAAAAGAAACCTAAACTGGATAACGGAGCCACAAGACGTCCGCTAATGATTGATCCTCTCGTATGGGAAGATGGCTGGCCGATGGTTGAAGGACTTGTTCCAGGGGAGGAAAAGCAAACAAGACCTAACATGGATAAAAAATGATTAACGGTTGCGGACTGCTAAATACCAGCAGTCCGTATTTTATTTAAGAGAAAAGCCCTTTTCTAAAAGATTATTGCTTTAGAGTCTTGTCTTATATGTTCAGTTATTTTTTTGTTTTTTTACGGTACGTGTTTTTATATTTATTACGCGTTCGCCGGTAAACGAACTGTGACCACCTGAGATGCATAACTTTTCACCTGTAATCATGCGTTTTCCACCTGAGAAAGCCTAATTTCCGCCGATACAAGATTCCGAAAGAAACCAAGAAAAAAAAACACACAAAACGCTGTGTGTTTTTAAGTGCTAGAGCCTCGTATTTCTAGTTTTGTGGCGATGACTACTTTTTTAGCAATCTGACGATCAGACAGCCTTTCGACCAGCAGGTCAACTGCTGTTTCACCCATAACTTCAGTGAATACTTTTACCGTACTTAAAGGAGGATAGATGTATTTAGAAACACTGATATCATTTACTCCGATTACATTCACTTGATCCGGAACCGAAATCCCCGCTTCGTGAAGTGCTCTTAATGAACCTATGGCAATGGAATCATTGGCTGCAAAAAAAGCCGTCGGAAGGTTGTCCCCATGATCAGCGATCGCTTGCTTTGTTAAAGCATAACCGTCTTCCACCGAGAACTTACCCATATACACTTTCGTTTCATCGTACAACCCTCTTGGCGTTAGATAGTTTTCAAAACAGATCCGACGAGGGTCTTCAATTTCTTCTGTTTGATCTTCGTAAATTTCTCTGCCGCCGATGTATCCTATGTTCGTATGCCCCTTTTCTATAAACCGTTGTAACACATTTTCGGTAGCTTTATAGAAATCACTAAGAACCGAATCATATTGATCATCATCAGGTGAACTGTCTACGAAAACAATGTTTTCCGTCTGTTGCCGCAGCTCTTCAGCTTGTCTTTTATTATATTTACCAATTGCGATAATGCCATGAATTTCTTCGTCTTGCTGCACACTGCCTTTGTACATCTTTGCTACTTGAATACCAAGTGCTTCACAACGATTCTCGATGCCTAAACGAATCGACATATAATACAGATCATCCAACTCTTGTTTCTCTGTATACCAATGAATGATCGCGATTTTATAAGCCATCGTTCTTCTTGCTGTTTTTTTTCGATACGACAATTCTTCTGCCACTTCAAAAATCTTCTGTTTTGTTTCATCACCTACAGAAAGCTTTGAATCATAATTTAGTACTCTTGATACGGTGGCAATGGAAACCCCAACACGTTCAGCGATATCTTTAATCGTTGCCATCGTTTACCCTCATCTCATTTTCGTTAAATATTTATTTTTCTTCATCCGTAATCGTAATTCCGTTCAACTTCTCTTCTACTTTTATAAATAGGGGGCGCTCACTTCCATGTGGCGTGTCTGGATAATGTGTACAGAGATACAATTGTCCGTGTACATCACGAAATAGACTCGAATGACCCGCATTACGATCTAACAGCAACTGTGGATCGTGCGTCCATTCTCCTTCTACACGACCATCACTTGAACGGGCTACCGCTACCGTATAACCCCCAAGACCAGCATCTCCATAACCCGGAACTGAATAGCTCGACCAAAGCATGATGAGTTCACCGTTTTCGGTTTTATACATGAACGGTGCATCTGTTAAGTAACCTGTTTTTTGTATACGAGGATCTCCAAAGTGACGAATCCACGGCATCTTTGCAGCATTAAGAATTTCAACCGGTTCACCAAAAGACTCTTTCAAATCTTCGCTTAAGCGAAAAGCTTTGATCCGACCCTCGTAGAGCTCTGTCCATTCATGGCAATAGATGATCCATTTTTGCCCTTCATCATCTTCATAATACGTTCCGTCGAGACATTCAGCATCAGCTGGCGTAACAGGTCCATCACTGTGTGGAAGATAAGGTCCAGCAGGATGATCAGCAACCAATATCCCCGTACCTCTATTCTCTCCAATTCCTCCTTTAAAAGAAGCGAACATGTAATAGCGCCCATTCCATTCAAATACTTCTGGTGCCCAATAATGCCTCACACCCCAAAATCCTTTTGGAGGCTGAAACGCAACATAAGGACCTTCCCAATCAATGAGATTATCACTTTGATAAACTTCAAAGATGGGATCTTTGTCTCCACAGCCATCTGCAAAGGTTGTACCAAATAAATAATAGTTGTTATCTTTTAAACAAGTGAAAACGAAAGGATCTCTCATGTGAATTTCATCTGTTTTTACTTTTTTTATCGTCCGAAATCCTATCTCCATTATACTCACCCATTCATTATATTTGTTTTGGATTTATTAATAAACCATGGCATAAAATTGGCTCTCGTTACTTAATCCCTGTATTCGTAACACTTTTAACGATATATTTGTTCGCGATCAAAAAGACAATGATAGCCGGGATTGTAGCGATAACCGTCGAAGCCATCATTTTCGCTGGATTCACGAAATTCGCTCCTTGTATTAAAGTCGCAATTCCGAGCGTGATCGTCTTCATATCGTTAGAATTCGTTACGAGTGAAGGCCATAGAAAGTCGTTATATATACCCAAGAACGTAATAACCCCAAGTGTCATCGCCACTGGCTTGATCGTAGGAAAAATAACATGATAGAGAATTTGCCATTGCGACGCTCCATCAATATATGCCGCTTCTTCAAGATCTTTTGGAAATGAGATCAAGAAGTTATAGATGAGAAAGACACCCATCGTACTCGCCGTATACGGCAATATAAGTGGAACATAAGAGTCTAACAGTCCTGCTGTTTTAAACATATAGAACGCCGGAAACAACGTAACGATTCCAGGAATCGCAAGGGCCGCAAACACCATCCCTAAGATAACTTTCTTCCCGGGTACATTCAATCGAGCGAGCGAGTATGCCGCTAATATATCAACAAAGACAACAAGTACTGTACCTGCTGCAGTGATAAACGCTGTATTAAACAACCACCTGAGGATCGGTGCATCTGTTACAGATGAGAATATCCCAACATAGTTTTCAAGCGTCCATGCAGAAGGAAGAATACTAGAACTCGCCATCGATTCACTCAACGTCTTAAATGAAGTAAATATCATCCAGATCAAAGGCAATAGAAACAGAATGGCGATTATAGTAGCCACGATTAATATCGGAAGGCTTTTGCGTGTGGATCTTTTCATCTTCGTCACTTCCTTTACTCTTTGTTTCGATACGAAATCCAGTATTGAAAACCGATGATCAACATCATAATAAAGCCCATGATGATCGCCATGGCAGACCCGATTCCCAGCTGGTTCATACTGAAAACAGATGTTTGGATATTCATGATAAGCGAATTCGTCGACTGTTCAGGTCCACCTGCTGTAATCAATCTTGTTTGTCCATAAAGGTTAAAGGATGCTATCACCGTCATGATCAGAATAAAAAAAGCAACATTTCGAATCTGCGGCCATGTAACAGAAACGAACTTAGAGAACGCACCTGCACCATCTAAATCTGCTGCTTCATACAGAGAACCATCTACTTCATCTAACGCATTAATAAAGAGCATCATATTAAAACCAATCGTCCACCAAACCGTCGCGATTAAGATTGTAACCCATGCATACGGCTGCTCACCTAACCAATTGATCGGCTCACTTATAATCCCGATAGACTCTAGAACATTGTTTACATATCCACCATTTCCGTTAAACAGCCACAAGAATATAGCAGACACAGCTGTTACAGAAATAGAATAGGAAATAAAGAAAATGGTACGGTACACCGGCTTAAACTTTTCTGGCAGATTATCAATGATTAGAGCCAGAGCGAGACTGATTAACACAAGCGGCGGAACACTAATCACAACAAAATATAACGTGTTTTTTAAACCATTAATAAAAAGATCATAGTATAGTGTTCCAGGAGTAAGAATAGATTTGTAGTTTTCAATCCCGATAAAACCTAAGTTTCCTGAAGAGATATTCCAGTTATGAAGACTGATCCACGCGCCAAAAGCAAGGGGAAGCAGCCAGAAGAGTAAAAAGAATATAACAAATGGAGATACCATCAACACTGACCAAATTTTATGGGAAGCTCCTTTATACATATTGTCCTCCATTCGAAAGAATCGCCTGTTCTTTCCTATGTTTCACTTCATCTGTTAGTAAATAAAGAGTGGAATTACCACTAAAGGCAACCACTCTTTATTATTTTCTTATAGAAATGTGATAAATGTTTATTTCTGTGGAGCAGTCTTTGCGATCTGTTCTGCTGTCTTACTTGCTTTTTCAAGTTCTTTCATCAGATCTTTTTTCGTAAAGTTCTCAGTTGTCACAAGTTTACCGAACACAGACTCGTTCATATAACGCATCTGTTCTCCGAATTGGTAGACTTGCGGCGGGTTTACATAGTTTTCAAATTGCTTTGAATTTTGGTAGGCAATCTGGTACTTTTCTTGATCTGCTTCAATTTTTTCAAGTGTCGCTAAGTGTACAGGAGCCTGTCCACCTTCTGCCCAATTCAGAAGATTTTCTGGTGTGAACATGAATTTTAAGTATTCGGCAATTCCTTCTTTTACTTGATCATCTTCCACTTTTGCAGAAAGAGCGATCGTATGTGCATTTCCGTAAGAAGCAAGTTCTGATCCGATCTGAGGAATCGGAGCCACTCCTAATTTGTCTCCATACTTTTCTTTAGCTGCGCCATAGAACCAAGGTCCAGTAAGAGCTACAGCAGTCTGGTATGCTTTTCCTTCTTTCGCTTCCTTCATAAACGTTTGGAACTCACCGTCAAGACCAAGTTTTGCAGGAGAAACTTTATCCTTCCAGATCATATCGTGAAACTGCATCAACGCATCTGCGTATTTTTCTTGTGCGAAGTTTAATTTCTCACCATCTTTTAACTCAACACCATTTTGCGCTGCAATCATCAACATGTAGAATTCAACCAATCCACTTGAAGGAACACCTAGAGCGTAAGTATCTTTGTTTTCTGCTTGTAGCTTTGTGTTGAGCGCTTTTAAATCTTCGTATGTTTTTGGAGCTTCAGCTGTTAAATCTTTATTGTAGAACATCGTTAATGGGTGAATATCTAGCGGAACCGCATACATTCCACCTTCAAGTTTTGCAATATCTAATCCTGCTTGGTGAAAATCAGATTCTTTAATACCCGCTTTCTTTATTACAGGACCGATATCTTGAATGAGTCCGTCTTGCTTGTATGTTTCAAGGTTGTTCCCATGAACCACAACGAGATCATAATCACCTGATTTGAACTTTGTGTAGTGGTCTTTTTCCTGCAGCTCGGTAACCACATATTTATCTTGTGAAGCATTGAAGGCTTCAGTGATTTTTTTCATATACGCACCATCACCACCAGTGAAGCCATTTATAAAGGAAATTTTTATCTTCCCATCTTTCGTCTTTTCAGAATCAGAAGATGAGCCACTCGAACATCCTGCCAGCAACAGAAAAACTGAAACTACTAAAGCTAACAACTTTGTTAATTTCATAAAACGTTTCCCCTTTCACTTTCCTCTTATTTAGCACTAGTATGAAAGCGCCTTCAATTAGATAGTAAACTACACAGAATTTCCAGTCAATTGTTTTTACTAAAATTTTAACTAAAATTATTTTAACTGTACTTTACTAATAGTGAATAGTTTACATTAAGTAATTGATAATATGTGGATGAATTCCCTAGTAAAAATTTTACTTCTTAATATGTAAGTAAACATCCTGGAAATAGGTGGATTTAAAAAATCCCCGTTTCCGGGGATTTCACTAATTATTTATATTGGCTTTGTTATTTCTTCCGCTATAGATCCTGTATACAATCCCAATACCTGCGATAACAAAAAAGATTACGAGTGCCGCAGTTGTTTTGGCATAAATGCTATAACCTAGAGTAGCAATGAACGCTATAAAAATAAGTATATTTAACATAAATCTATTCCCTTTCTTATATGTTGCGGGATTTTTCAGATCTTCTTTTATAGATGTTCAAAAACGCTTCAACCGCAAAAAAACACGACTAGACCAACAACTAATAAATTTAATGAGCTTTCATTCGTAATAATGAATATCCAACTACTCTCATACTTAAACATTTGTTTATATATAAGTATGCAGAATAAAAAAAAGCACCCAACATATTGATGGATGCTGGATGTTTATCCAATAAACAAAGTTCTATTAGCGTAGGTAGCCCGTTTAATTTTCTTCGGATCCAAATTTCAGGTTAAAGTTCTATTCTTTAAGCGGTACTTTAAACTGTACACTTTCTGAAGAATCAGATGGATTATAGGCTTTTATTGTAATAAATTCTGGTACTTCTTTTATTGGAGGAAAACTTGATTTAGTTGTTATCTGTATTTTACCGTTCTTTAACTTTTCAGCATCTGCTATTACCCCGTTATCTGCACCTACCTCAACTATACTAAATAAGAAGTAATCATTTTTATTTTCTTCCGTTATTTCTCTTATCATTTTAGTCTCAAGTCCAATGGCTGTTGGAGTAAAATCTACTTTACTCACTATAATTTCCCCATCTAATCCATCTACTTTATAGTTAGGTTCGAAAGAATGTACGGTTTCTTTTACTTTCTCTTTAGTGACAGGCACTTTGAACTTCCATTCTCCCTTTACTCCTTGAATTTCTGTAAAGAAACAATCTAAAGTAAAGTTGTCTTCTTTTGGAAACTTATTTGGATGGAACTGTAAAACTCCTTCATATTCATTTGAGCCTACTTCTTCGAATGTATCATTCATACCGCCCATCATCTCTGATCCATTTATTTTGAATTCATGTTGACCTTTAAGAATTAAGAAGTGTGAAGCTCCAACTCCCATTTCAGGAGGATCTGGCCACTCCTGTGAAGTGTTGTTTTTTATTTTATACCCGATTGATAGGTTCACTCCATCGTAATAAATTTTTGTAAACGTCACCTCAACCCCTTCTGAGGTTACCGTTTTTTGAAAGTCTTCTGTTAAACCTACTTCTTCAGCTTTTTGAAGCCCTATGTCAGATTGATAATCTTTATAGATATACCCGACAACCGGAATCTTTTGTAATACATTTCCTAGGCGTGGAGAAACAAATCCACTTCCAAATAATAAAATTAAAATTATACAAACCGTGCTAACACGTACAATATTTATCTTTAGTTTTTGCCAGGATTTTGTTGTGCTTTTTTCGCTTATTATTCTTTGCTTAATTTCGGTATGTAGGGATGATGGAGGATGGAGGTTTTGTAAGTTGTCATTTAAATTCTTTTGTAAATTGTTATCTTCATTTAGCATTATTAATTCCCACCTCTCCTGTTATTGATGCTCGTTGTCTTTGTATATACTTAATAGCTGTATGATGTCTAGATTTAACTGTTCCAATAGGAATACGCAATAGACTAGCAATCTCTTTAAGAGGATAGTCATAATAATAAACTAATAACAAAACTTCTTTTAATTTGTAAGGCATGGTACTTAACTGCGATAATATCTCATCTTGGTTTTCACTTTTAAAAATATCATTGTCTATAAAAGACTCTTTCAGACTAAACTTTTTAATCTTACGAAGTAACTCCGCACGCTTCCATGCTTTCATTTTCCAATTCTTAACTTGGCGAAACACTAGACCGTTCAACCAAAATAAAAATGGAGATGAATCGTTATAATTTGAGATAGATTTCCAAACTTGAAAATATATTTCATTCACAATCTCGTTAACTTCTTGTTTATTAGGTGCAAGGACATAAACAGTTCTATAAACTTTATGAATAGTAGCTCCATACATCTCGTCAAAAGCTGCAAGGTCCCCTTTTTTTAAACGATTTATAACTTCTGGTGTTATTTTTGGTTCCATGAAGGTCCTCCTAATAGTTGGTCAATCATATGTAATTGTCTAGAATTCGATAAAAGGTTCAAAAAATTCTATTGATGTTGCATTTACTCACCATGTCTTCTTAAAGAAAGCACATAAAAATGAGCTCACCGGGTGGCAGCTCAATAGTGAAAATTAGGAAATATATACTATTTTCTTTCGTACTTACCTCACATTACCATATTAAACCAATTTTCATCCTAAATAAACACCCAAGCCATTTGGCTCAGGTTCTCAAATTGCCTTTAAGCTACAACAAAAAAAGCCTTAACCCTCGTGGTTAGGCTCATTAAGTCATATATTCTTATATTAAATCTATATTCTTAAAAATCAGACGTCAACCGACCTTGTGGGTCAAAATATGATCCAAATGGTAACAACGACTAATATGGAAAGCAGCCATAAGGGCAATGATAATAATATTCCCCATAAGATAACCCTTGCCATCTTCTTTTTTGTCATGAAAATCCCTCTATCATTTTTTATGTTAAAAGACTTATATTTCCTTATACGTTAATTTGTATAAAAAGTTTCAGTCATACTTAAAATTCAACATATATAAGTCTATTTAATTGTAAACAGCGTACTTGCATATGTTAAAATTTGTATAAGTAAATTATAACCATGTGTTTTTATATAACTGTTTAATAATAAAATATAGGAGCGTGCTATGAAAAGAATTAAGCCTACTATAAAAGATAATACAAACATACCTGTAAACATCTACAAAGAAGAAACGCTTGTTTTGGAAGCACTGAGTATTGAACAGGCTGCTAGTTGGTTAAAAGATGAAACAGGTGATTCAAATAAAAGATTCACTGCAATCACTAAGGGAATTTGGTATTATGAACCTTATCATTATAATGGACACACCTATTTTTTTGAAACCGATCCACATGCCGTTGTTCAATACTTTGAACGTGTCAATAGGAAAATTCTAACTGAACTAACTCAATATAATGTTAATCATTCAGTGGCGATATCTACATAGATATATTTTAAAACCATAAAGACCTAGAGATAACTCTTTCTCTAGGTCTTTATTTAGTCCTACTACTTTTAACTACATTTATTCTTCTAAATTACTTCTTCACAACAACCTTAGCTGCAGTACTTGTATTTTTAGCAGCATCTGTTGCAGTTACAGTTAGGAGTACATTTGCTTTCTGAACAGGGATTTTCACTGAAAAAGCCCCGTTTGTTGCTGCTTTTGCTGTATAACTTTTGGTCCCAATCTTTACGATAATCGTTGCGTTTGCTTCACTTTTTCCTGTTACACTCGTAGATTTACTAGTAACTGCATTTACTACTGGTGATTTAGGGGCTGTTTTATCCTTTGTGATTACTTTTGTAAGTGTACTTTTATTTCCATAAACATCTACAGCCCATATTTCAAAGACAGTCCCTGCTTTTTGCAAGAAAATTGGAACGGCAAATTTTCCGTTTTCAGCTACTGTAATATACGTATTGATTCCGAATTTTACTGTAACCGTGGAACCTTTTTCTGCCGTACCAGACACTTGTGTGGATTTATCAGAAATCTCGCCCACTGACGGTGCTGGTGGTGGTGTTGTGTCTTTTACTGTAACCTTTTTTATTATGCCTTTATTGCCAGCTTTGTCTGTTGCCCAAACTTCAATTGTTGTACCTGGTTTCTGTAACGGAATAGTTACAGAGAACGATCCTGTACTCAATGCAGTTGCCGTATAAGTATTTGTACCAATCTTAACAGAAACTTTAGCTCCTGCTTCTGTTTTCCCTGTTACCGTTTTTGCTTTCTCAGTAAGGTTATTAACAACTGGTGCTGCAGGTCCAGATTTGTCCTTTACCGTATAAGTACTCGTATTGCTATAATACCCAGACGAATCCTTTGCCCATACATAAACAGTTGTCCCTGCTTTTTGAAGAGGGATGGTAATTGAAAAGACTCCTTTGCTATTTGCTGTTGCGGAATAGGTACTGTTACCAATCATTGCATAAACCGTAACCCCTGCTTCTGCTGTTCCTGAGATGGCTTTATGCTGGTCTGAAATCTCATTAACCTTGGGATTTGTCGGAGCTGTACCGTCTTGAACCGTTATTTCTACAGCATCGCTAGAATTGCCATTTGACTTTGCTGTTACGTAAAGCTTTGTTCCCGCTTTTTGCTTAGGTATGGTTACTGAAAAATAACCATTATCATTGACTTTTCCAAGCACTTTTTTACCATCTGTTACTTCAATGTCGTAATAGTCATATCCACTTGTATATCCTGTTACAGATGTATCATAATCATATACAGAGTAAACAGTCGGTGAAGTAATTTTGTCCGCAATACCCAGTGCTCCTCTAGCATTCACTCTGCCGTTTCCATAATAATAAGAGGATCCTAAATCATCTGCTGTATCATACAAGCGCTGTTCTACTTCATAGTTAGAAAGGTTAGGCTCATTTGCTAAGATTAGTGCTGCTACACCTGCAACAACCGGTGAGGCCATTGATGTGCCACTCATGTAACCGTATGAAGAATAAGGCAGTGTTGAATAGATGTACGAACCTGGCGCCATGATATCGACCCAGTCACCATAATTAGAGAAGTACGACCGTGAATCAGATTCAGTTGTGGAACCTACCGAAATTACATTGTCATAAGCAGCAGGGTAATGCATTGTACTTGTTCCATCGTTTCCTGCTGCGGCTACAATCACTACTCCTTTTTCATGCGCATATTGAATGGCAGAATCATAGGAATAATTGTAATAATAGCTACCCAAACTCATATTAATAACATCTGCCCCGTTATTAACTGCGTAATAAATTCCTTCAATGACATCCGAAGAGTAGGCTCCTTCATCTGTAAATACATCAATAGGCATGATTTTTGAATTAGGAGCCACACCCGCCGTACCAACATAATTGTCAATTGAACTTCCAATAATTCCAGCAACGTGTGTACCATGATCGCCTGCCGTTAACGTACTCGAAGAATCATAAACCGTATCATAAGGAGATACAATCCTATTCTTTAAATCCGAATGATTTAGATCTATTCCATTGTCAATTACAGCAACGACAACACTTGAGCTACCCTTCGACTTGTCCCATGCACTTTCAGTTTGAATCGTTTCATGATGCCATTGATAATCGAAGTAAGTATCGTTTGGCGTATGATCTAGTTTAATAATATGATCTGGTTCTGCGAATTCCACATCATCTCTTTTTTCTAACTCTTTAATATACGAGTCTACTTTTTTACCCTCTGGTACTTCTATAGTAACGATAGGTTCTTTTTTACTTTCCTGATTTGTTAGTACTTCAATGCCTTTTAAGTTTGTTTTTTCCGCAGGTTTTTTCAGCTTTACGATAACTCGTTTTGTTTCCTGGTTACTTAGAACTTCTTTTTTAGGACCGGCAGCATTTACTTTATCATGAGTCCAACTGCTTCCCAATAAAAATATAGCCGCCATAAATAATAAGCCGATTCTTTTCATATACAATCACCCTTTATGAAAAATAATGTAAAAAAATTTATCCTCTTCTTTCATCGGCTAATTTCCAAATTTTATAATACTAAAGAGAACTATTTTCCTATTACAAAAGAACTATTTTGTTATTTCAAATAATTTATATACAAAAAGCCGACTACAAAAAGTTACCTTTTTTGAGTCAGCTTTCTCTATTTATCTATTAATCCATAGTACGCCTTCAGCTTTTTCTTCATAATAGTACGCTAATCCCGTTTCACTTAAAAATGATGCAGGCACATATACAGCTTTGTAAATCATTTTTGGTCTTACACTTAATGTCTTTTTAACACCATTAACCGTAGCGGTGTTACTAACAAGGGAAGCAGTTACTTTGCGCGATCCAGATGTAATAGAAATCGTAGATCCTGATACTTTTGAAGTCATAGCATACCGCTTTGATAAGCCCACAAGCGGTACATATACGGTATTCTTTTCTATTACAAGATTACTTCCTAAGTATTGAATTCTACCCGAAGAAATTGGTGTAATGCCATTTTTATAAGCTAGTTGTTGGTTCACCGTCACATAATCTTCATGCATGTATCCTGTTAACGATCCGATCTTAATTTTATACCATTCTTTTGTCTTGCCTAGAACGGTTACAGCTTGTCCTAGTTTACCCTTACCCAATGAAGCTGAAGATGTTGTCGGTGATTTACGAATATTAACACCTTCATAATTTACTTTTCCCGTTACTTGAAGAGCGGAAGGAATGGATGAAGTTTTGTCATTCTTTAAACTTGTGTTTGGGTAATAGAATGCCAGAACTTCACGATAACCCAAACCACCCTTCGCTCTTGCGTTAGCACCGATCTGACTCAATCCTACCCCATGTCCATTACCAAGGCCGGATACTTTAAAGTGTGTCGATGTTTTACTTAAACCCGTGACATACTTGCTTGTTAAGCCAAGTGCACTCTTAAACTGATCTGCAGAAATGGTGACTTTTTTCCCGTACAATTTTGCCTCGCCTTTAGTATTCTTGATGACCATCCCTGAAGCATCTTTCATAAAATACGTGACATAAAAAGCAACCTGTAACAACCGCTTGCCTTCTGTTCGCTCTTTAGGAAGTGCAACCGAAGAAATCTCTACAATTTTAGACGTTTGGTTGGAAGCTGTCAGTTTTTCTTTTAACACATTCGATAATGCTTTATCCTTCTCAACTACGCTTCCCCACCAAGAATCTGGCTTTTTTACATTTTTCCCTGCTAAGGAGATTTGTTTTCTAGAAAACGTTTTTGTCCATAGTTTTTTGCTATCATACGAATCAGGCTTAGCAATGAAATATGGTAGTTTCGGAGCGCCTACTCCTGGCCAAGCTCCTCGATTTGTTTCAGTATAGCCGCCATTTGAAGCATTATATAAAGTCTCGACCACTTTCCCTTGATAGGTTAAGACTTTACCTTTTGTCTCCATGATTGCTTTATCCGTTTTATTATTTTCTTTATTGTATCCTGTGTAATGTTGATAACTTGGTGTATCGTTAATATTTTTTTTAGCAGATACCTTGTACATCACATAAGATCTTGCAATGATTGCCTGCGATTTTAATGCTTGCAGATGATAGCTAGAATCCATTTCGCCAGGAACAACGCCCTTAATATATTCCTCTATAGGGAGGCTATTAATTGGACGAATATACTTAGAACCCTCAACAGTAAATTTCATCGTTCCCATGTACGATAGTGTCTTTTTCCCATATAGAGTGAGAAGATGCGTACTTGCTACCACATTAGGCTTAACAGTAAGGGTCCTTCCTTTTGTAACAAGTATACTTCCGTTATAAAGGTATAGTTCTCCTTTTACCACTTTAACTGTGTATTTCTTTCCTGATCCCAATGTCTTTCCACCTTCAGTTACCTTATAGGTGCCCTTTGGCAAAAAGGATAGAGCGGTAGCATTTTGTATGTACATGTTTAAAGACACAGATACTACTGGATCAGCCGCGTATGCTTCTTTTTGTTTTGAGATAAAAATTGAGCTTAACACAAGTGTAACGACTAGCAAACTAACTAAATACTTTTTCACAATCCACCAACTTATACATTTATTTACAAAATTAGTATAACAGAGTGATAGAATATTGGTAATAAAAATACCTTTTCTCACAAGGAGAAAAGGTTTTTCATTAAACTTTATTTCTTATCTTCTTTTAATCTTTTTTCTATAGCTGAATTGACTAGAGCTCTAATTTCTATTAAATCATCATATGGCGCATCTTGATATATATAACGGATGGCTTTTTTAATACATTTTGGCATGAATTTAAAACCGTTCAACTTAACTCTCCCTTTGTAACAAATAGAATAACAAATAACCTTTCAATATCTTACAATATTTCCATAATCTTAGATAGAACTTTTTGTAACTAATTACAATTTTTTCGCTTTTGTTACTTTATATATTTGGTATCGATTAATATGGTCTTTCAATCACAGCTAAATTAAGGTTAATTTTTCAAATAACATTTTTTAGTGGAATGAGGATATTGATTTTATATTCTTAAACTTTATTCGATTTATGAGTTTACATATATTTATCATACATCGATTTGCTTCGTGCATGACAAAAATCAAGAGATAAAGTTCCTACTACCTTGATTTACAGTGCTAATTATATATAAAATTAAGGTAATACATCCTTATCTTGATTATTATAAGTGAGTATAATTTACGAACTAACGTTCCTTTAATATCTTGAATAGTCAGATTTTAAGTTGTATAAATTTAAAAAAATAATGATTTTGAATTAATATTCATAAAATGAATAAAATACAATTTAGGTGATATTATGTCAGTGCTTCTAAAGAAAGGTTATCACAACAAGGAAGGCTATTTTACATCCCAGTGGTTTGGAGGGAGGAATTTAAGTTTGTTTGGATATCGAGGATGGTAAAATCGTGATAAACAAACATAGAAGCTAAAGATTTGTTTTTAAAAACTTTCCGTTGATTTTCTTACTAATAGTGCTTACTCACTGGATAAATGCTTAGACAACATGAGTTCTTCTCTTAATTTTAAAAAATTAAATAGCATTATCTTCCTAGTCCTTTAAAAAAACCCATAGATAAACACTAGTAGCAGGTGTCATGATGGGTGCCGTAGCCATACCTTTGCTCCTTAAATAATTATATAAATTAATTGTCTAAAATAAGGGTTTTAATTTTATAATAAAAAAGCTTGTAGACATGGTACTTTGTCTACAAGCTTTGACATTGCCTAAAAGAGAATTGCCTTTTTATTAGAGTTTACTTTATTCCATTGCCTCTTTTAAAAGTTTATAGAGAAATGTTCCAAAATCTTTTTCTATTAATTCATATTCTTGTTCGCTTTCATCCGCACTAATAAAAGATATTACTGGAGCGTTATCATCTTCTGAATCACTAATCTTTGAACAGTCTAAACAATAATACTCATTATCATAACCAGTATTATATATAGGAACAAGATGATTAGGTAAATTTACATCCTTCCTCAACTCAAGCGTTATCCATTTAACGTGGGGAATTCCAACCTCTTCTACACCTAAACCATAAATTTCCTCACCAAATATATCACCTAAACCATAATTAGAAAGAAACTCAATATAGCTTTTAGGAAACTTTAAGTTCAGGTCACTTTGACAATTGTTAATTACCTCTATAGGAACTGCTCCTACAAAATCTGCTTCATCAATATTTCTCTCAATTATTTTAAACGCCTTTTGAATATTTGACATTTTTCCCCTCCTCACTCTTTAGCACGAGTCTTCCAGTAATCTTTTCTCCAAGAATTAAAATTCTTTCTATTAATTCTACTTTTTCCGTTATACTTATGCAAAACTTTTTTATATTTTGAATGAATTGATGCGGTTACTTCGACTAAGGAACTGTCATCTCTTTGTCCAATGTGATGAAGATTTATAGATTTACCGTCTCTTCCAAGAGGAGCCAATCCTTTTTTTGCTCTTTGTCTATTGGTTCTACCTCTTGCGTCTTTTTTCCCCCAATCAATATCACTTCTTTGGAAGACTTTTTTTCCATCTACTTGCTTAGGTTTGAAGACACATGAATTGTGCGTATAAATATTGAGATCCGATACAAAGTACGTATGGTAATCTTTAACCTTAAAGTTATAAACAGTAGTATTTTTCTTCTTAACTACAACCTTTGAGATGATAAGAGTGTCACCTTGTTGATTCTCTAATTTATCACCTGCTTTAAGGTCCTTCGCCTCTACCCATCCTTCACCTATTATCCAAAATGGGTGTTCATCAGTTGTTTGAAGAACTTCTTCGCCAACATGTATTTCATAAATTTCTGAAACATTTCTTTCATATAACCATTCTACGTCCTTATAAGCCTGCTTACCAGTATCTTCATCTTTGGCTAGAACCTTATCACCTATTTTAACATCCTGTATATCCTTTTCACCATTGTCTGTTTTCACTTTTGTATTTACAGTGAAGCAATTACATCCACCTGGTTTTTTGCTTGTTCGTTTAGCAGTATAGCTTCTAGCGCTATATGTCTTCTTATATGTTTTCTTAGACTTAAGTTTTTGCTTCCTTGTCTTCTTTATAGAGGAAGCCGGGAATTTCTTAATTTTTTTCGCCTTTTTCCCATACTTCAAAGCCTTTATCCCTGCTTTAGCACCCCATTTAGCTGCACCTACTCCAGGAATAAAGTTACTTGCGAGACTTGCTCCGGCTCCAGCTTTTTGATACCACTTAGACTTTTTACTTCTAAGTTTTCGTATATCGTCTCCAGCAGCAAAATTATAAGCTTTCTTGGAATACTTCTTAGTTGACTTCCATCCTCTTTGCATCCATTTTGGAAGATGGCCATCTGGGTCAATATTATTAACCGGATCACCCTCTGCATACAAATATCGGTTTAAAGAAGTTGGCTCATCTTCTTCCCCTTCGTATTCGTCAGGGACAATGAAACGACCTGTCGAAGGATTATAATCACGCCAGCCCATAAGATACGTATTTGCATCTTTATCATAAATTACTCCATACTTACCAACAAAGCGATAAGGATTTGCATTCGCCACTTCTTGATTTCCTGTAATGGAAGTGATATTACCCCATTCATCATAATCATACGTAGCTATCACAGTTCCTGCCGGATCTGTAATCGCAATTACATCGCCTCGAGCATTAAACTGATAGTAATAAAGACTATCGTTGTAACGGAAACTTAAAAGATTACCATCAGCATCTTTGTAAACATTAAACATGGTCTGTGATCCATTGGCGGTTTCTGTTGTAACCTTAAAGATCTCACCATTAGTATCACGATGGTAATGTTGGTGAACACCATTTACAGTTTTAGCTAATCGATTACCGTCTTGATCATACTCATAAAGAATGCTAGTTTGCGTTCCATTGATGTTTTTAATAATTTTGATTAACTGATCATCATTGTTATATGTGTAATCAATCGTATTGGTCTGACTGCCTTCTGTAATTTGAGCTTTAGCAAGTGCACCATTTGCATTAAATGTATAATTTATTGTTCGAATTAGTGTACCTGTTGTATCGTTATATTCCTTCTTTTGTGAAATACGGTTTCCAGTAGCATACGTATATGTTTCTTTAACTTTACCGGAAGTTAGATTATCAACTCTTATCATATTACCATTGGCATCGTAAGAAAACTTATACTTCTTACCGTTTGCTTCTACAGTTTCTAAGTAACCGTTAGCAGTATACGTGTATTTCTTTTTAACTTGCCCTTTATCAGTAATCTGTGCGATTTGCTCAGTATCTGTGTAGGTGTATCCTAAGTCAACGACAGAAGAACCACTTCCGTTAATCCCCTTCATTGTTGCAACCTTAGTACCACCATTGTACGTTAAGCTTGTTTTTACACCTGGAGCATTAATTTTGGAAATCGAATCATCTACCAAATATTCATACGTAAACGTGTCTCCATTAGGTGTTCTAATCGAACTAACGTCTTCATTATTGTTATAAAAGACCTCAGTATCCCCAAGCGCATTCTTTAAGATTTCTTTATTGTCTTTATCAACAAAAGAGTGCGTAGTGACAGTCCCTGTATGAGAAATACTTTCTTGTAAAAGTCTATTATTAGCATCATAAGTGGATATTGTTTCTGTGTTGTATTTACCGTCTTTATCAGGATCGTAAGTTTCTGGCACAGCAACAGTTTCATCATAAACCCAGGTATGCGTTGTATTTCCATTATTATCGAAGTAGAAACGGGTTTCTGTTAATTTGCCCTCTGCACTACCCGACTCTTTAACAAGTCTGCCTAACTCATCGTACTCAAGACTTACTTCCTTTGATGTTATGGTACTCTCATTAGTCTTTTCTTTATGAGTTCTTTTAGTAACTTGACCGAATGCATCATATTGATATTCCGTAATTTGATGTTTAACTTCATTCGTGTCGGGATTTACTATCTTAACCGCTTCACTTGTAAGCTGTCCCTCAGCATCATACTCCCAAGTCGTTTCTGTTCCTGTAGCATCAACCTGTTTTATTTTATCTCCAGCTGCGTTGTAAGAATAGCTCGTCTTTTTTCCCTCTTCATCGATGACTTCCAACAAGTTTCCGTTAGCATCATGTGTATTATAGCTAGCCCCTTGCTTGTCTAATGAAATAGCTAAATTTCCATTACCATCATACAAGGCCCAAGTTTCTGTAACAGGTGTTGATGATTCCTTTGTATAGATGCTTTCATTGTTCTTATCAAATTGAAACTCTGTTGTTACTCCTACCCCACTAATTGTCTTGATCTCATTGTCAACAGCATCATATTTAGTTTTCTCTACAATACTATTTGGATTTCCAGATGAATCTGTAAATGATATCTCTCTATTTAACTCATCATAATTATATAGAGTTGTTCCTTTAATATGAGGAGTACTAGTAGAAACATCATACGCCCAATCTTCTTCTTTTATCTTGTTATCATTCGCGTCATAAACGTATACAGCTTTGTTTTTAAGGGGATCGGTAGTCGTAATTAAACGATTGGCCTTATCATATACGAATGTTGATACGTTTCCATTCCCATCTTTCTCTGCTACTTTCTGACCGAACTCATTGTACTCATCTACTTCTGTAACAACAACCTTCTCTGGCGTTTGAGGAGTTTGACCAACATAAAACGTCTTTGTTACTTCAGGATTTTTAATAAGAGTTTGACGATTGTTCTCATCATACGTAAATTCAGTAACTTGATTTAATGGATTGGTTACTTGCAACAAGTTTCCATTTAAATCATATTTATTTACTGTCTTTTTACCTATTCTATCGATCTCTTCTATGACTTTTCTATCTGCATCATAATTATATAGAGCAGTCTGATTTAATTCATTGGTTTCTGAAATCTTATTTCCAGCTGCATCATATTCGTACTTCATCTTTTTACCATATGCATCTGTTGAAGTAACTAAATATAATCCATCCGTACTGTATTCAGATTGTTCAATAATATTTGCTTCCTCAACCCAAACACTATCAACAAATGCACTACCAGCTGTCAGTGCTGAATCTACACGAAAACTAATAAATGCTGCATTATCAGGAATTGAAGCTGAAAGGTTAAACAACTTCCAATCATTTGAACCAGTCGTTGGTGTAGAACTAGTTTCTGAGATTTTACTTTTATTTTCATCATAGAATAAAAGTGTACCTTTAATACCAGTACCCGTTAATCCTTCACCTTTCATCCAGTATAAGGCGCGCACAGGAAGCTTTCCTTTTTTAACCGGAACAAATTCACTCGTCACTGCTGATGTTCCTGTTAACTTAGCACTTTTGATTCCACTTTTTTTGTTTGTAGTATCCGATGTTACCGTACCTGTAGAATTCCAGTTTTTAAATGAAGTATCTCCTTCTTCAAAACTAAAGTTTGGTAGATAACCATAAAGTGCCCCTCGTTCAGATGTTTCTTTTAACAGGTTTCCGTACTGATCATAATCATAAGTCGTTTTAAATCCTTCACTATCAATCATTAATGTACGGTTGCCTTTAGTGTCATAATCATATGTAACACTTCGTCCTAATGCATCCGTTTCTTTAACAACTAGGTTTGTTCCTGCTTTATACTCATAGGTTGTAATAGGTGTTCCCGTCCCACCTTCTACATCCGTAAAGGTTGGTTCTGTTTTGGCTAACAGGTTTCCTAAAGTATCGTAAGTATATGAAGTTTTGTACCCTTTACCATCGATAGACTCTTTTAATAAATTATCTTGGTAAGTCGATTTCTCTCGAATCGCTAACCCTTTCGGATCTGTTACAGTTTCTATAATATTTCCTGCATCATTGAACAGATAATCAATTTCCTGAGAATCTGCTGCACCAGAGACCCGTAACATAACTTTTTTTGCTGCTAAATCGTAAATTAAACTTTCATTTAAAGTAACAGGGGCAAGGTTCTTTCCAGTCGCCGCTTCTCGTGATGTATGTTGACTTGCGGCATTAATAACACGGTTACCATTGTAAGAATAAACAACAGCATTGCCATTAGGATCAACGGCATGAGTTAATTTATTTAGACTATTGTATCGATAAGTTAATACACGATAACTTACCCCATTCTTATCAAAAAACTCCACTTTGTTTAGTAGGTTTTCTTCATTAAAACCATATTTAACTCTATTACCTGTATATAAAATGATTTCATCTATTAAATTATTTGTTCCATATTTAAATAAAATTTCGCGGCTTACATCGTCCTTCATGCTTGTAAGCTTTCCATCTGTGTAAACAAATGTTATTTTGTTACCATTCTTATCTGAAATGGATGAAATAGAACCAGTGTCAGAATAAGTTTCTGAAATGCTAGCTGGATCTAAATCTGTTATAACAAATTTACCATCCGTATTTTTAATTAAACGTTTAAATATACCCTTTGGTGCCGAATAAGTATTGTCAGTATTCTTTATAAATCTGTGTTTAGACCCATCACTATCACTATAAATAACGTCACCATTAGCCTCTTCATTAACCGCTGTTTCAATGCTCAATCTCCAGCCTTGTCCTAATAATCCAAGGTTTATGTCCTGGCTATTGTAAGTTCTACCAATTGAAGGATCTAGTTGTCTCCCATCAACCGAAGCATCCGTATAATTTAAGATTAAATTACCGTTTGATAGATTAATATCGCTGCTGCCAAAACCTGAGGCTGTTGATTCTGTACCCCAAAAATCCTCTAATCCTAATTGATTATTTGATTGGTCAATCCAAACCTTCTTTTGTTCATAGGTCGTGTTCCCTGCAGCATCTGTTACGGTTAAACGTATCGTATATTTACCGGTTGTAAGGCTGCTAGTGTCCCAATTAGCAAGCAAACCATCTTCTATTACTCGATCACTAATTAATATGGAATACCAACTAGTTGGAACATCACCTATTCCGTATTCTAAAGAATATTCTCTTAAATCTTCATCTTTCGTAGTACCTTTTATCTCAATAGTACCGTTTAGGTAATCTAGTTCTTTTGGTGTACTAATAACTGCAGTCGGAAAATTTGTATCGAGTTTAATAGAATCAGAAGCTTCGACTGACTCGTTACCTGATCCATCTTTGAACATAGCTGTTACTGTTTTTTCACCATTTGCTTCAGAAAGTGTCCATTGTTTAGTCGTGTTAAAAGGCTCATAAGTAGAGTAAGTAGCTGTTTCATTCTTAAACCTTTGCATCCATCCACTGGACGTGTTGTCCGTTGCATTTAAAGACAAGGTAACATTAGGTGAGTTTGTAATCTCTTGACCATTATTAATAACGATAGAGCCAGTAGGCGCTTTAGTATCGACTACTGGAACATCTCTAGAAAGCGTATCACCGAACCAACCAGTACCTATTTTCAACATTCGCCACTTAGTATTAAAGAGGCCTGTTTTATCTCCCCCATTGAATTTCAAAGCAAACGTCTTACTTTGATCCTTATTAATTACCTCAGTTGAGCCCAGTGGTAATCTCAAAATTTTGGAGAATGGATCAGTTTCATTTACTGAACCCAACATAAAGTTCTGTGCACTCGTCCAAGTCTCAATTCCTTCATTTTTTAATGTTATTTCAACGTTATAGTCCCCACCAGCTTCCATCGGGTCAGGGATAGAGACAGCTTGAAGACTTGCATCTTGCAATAATCTTGCTTTAGCTTGTCCAATTCCTGAAACAGGTGAGCTATTACCGCTATTATCTACTGCTTTTACGTAATAGTAGTATGTTACTCTTGGATCTAGTGGTGTTGGAAATGTGTAAGTATTTGAGGTAACCGGTTCACCGTTTAAGATGTTAGTCCCACCAGATGTAGTTCCCATATATAACAGATACTTTTGTACGCCTGATAAAGAATCAGTTGATGCTTGCCAATTAATTCTGAATTGAGTATTTAATTCATTGCCGATTGTCGGTGTTCCTGGTTTTGTAGGTGCCGTCTGATCTATAATAGTTGGCATAAATGCATCAGACTGTGCTGTCTCACCTAATGAGTTATAAGCTTTTATTCTAAACCAGTAATTCTTACTACTCTGATAGGTACCTCCAGAGTTTTGATAGACTGGCCGTGGATCATCAGAAAATTCTGTTCCAGTTCCGTCTTTTCTTAGCGTGTAGGTTCCTGTTGCAATTTGTGAAGCAGTTGGCCACAATTTTTTGCCTTTTGTTGACCATGCAGTAACATTTCCTACATCAATTTCCTCGTATGCTTTTCCATTAAAAATTAGCACTTTGTATCCTGTAGCACCTGCTACACTTGTCCAATTCAAATCGACATAACCATTTCCGGTGTTTGCACCGTTACCTGTAGCTGAGCCAGTTGGGACTGTTGGTTTTGGCGAGTAATTAACTTCAAGGCGAGGGGAATAGCTCCCTGTACCGTAGTCACTCGCATAAAATTTACGGTAGCTTCCTGTTGTGTTCTCATTAGAAGCTTGCATTACTAATCCATGATATGCTGTTGGATTTGTATACCAATAATCTACTAAACTAGCAACATTCCATGAATACCAACCATTCGCTTCACCTTTAGAGAGGGTATTACTTGCATATGTACCCCCAAAAGTTGGTTGATTCTCCCATTTTAGTGTAGATTCAGCCCAAGAAGCATTTGCTTTATGGATATTAATCGTTGTATCTACACTAGCTGGTTCGTAATACTTGTAAGCTTTAAATGTGGCTCCAGTCAAAAGCCCACCATTTAGGTTTGGCATAGCTGTACCAGGTTTTATAAAAGAACGATGACTATAAACTCCTGGTGCATATCCTGTGCGTAACTCAACGTCTGATCCATAATTTACATGGCTATAATATTCACCTACATATGCATCTGTCGTAGTACTAGATGTCCCACCAACCGTTACTGTTGGATCTAGATATACAGGATATTTTGTATCTTTATCATTAAGGAAGTCTTCATCCAAATGAAGGACAAGTGTATTTTTCCCCTGAGATTTAACGTATTCAAATGTACTTTTATATGATTCCATATCATTGGAATCCCTCATAAATAAAGGTTCAAAAGACCATATTACTTCATTCGTCTTCTTATCAAGAAAATCAAAAGTATTATCTTTTTGTTCAATTTCTAAATTAGTTTTAAGGTCAAAAGTAATTGTATTAAAATCTGGTTTACTATGAAGAATAAAATCTTCTTTTATACCTTTTCTTCCAATTCGGTATTTAGCATCCGTATCCTTAAATATATTCTTATAAACGATTTCATTATCCTTTGCTTTAGCTTCAACATTGGAGGCACCACTTATTGAATAAGAAAGCCAGTGATTCTTTTGCTTAATCTTAAAAATTTCTTTGTTTGCATGACTAGCAAAATATGAGGAAAATTTGTTAGCTTTATTCTTGTATTTATATTTTCCTTTCTCTGTTTGGTCAATAATGCTCTCTGAAACTGTATTATCAATCTCTAGCCAGTTACCTTTAGATTCTTCTTGATAGAAAACTGGGCTAGAATACATTTCGGTCGTTTCAGTTAAGTCACTATTCTTAAACGTTTTTGAATGACTTGTACGTTTTTCTTTAATTTCATGAAGTCTTTCCACATTTTTGTTTTTCTTGCTTTTTTTCTCTTGCTTTTCTTGCCCGTGATTATCTGATCCGTGTGCAAATACTTTTGGTTGTGCTTCTGTCCATGGAACAGAGCTCAACACTAGTGTTACAACCATTAACCAAATGATTAAAGGCTTAACCTTCATTTTACTCCCCTTGATCATAAAATCCCTCTTTTCACCATTTTTGTAATATAATTACAATAATAATCATATTCTGGTAAAATAGTACAGATACTCACTCCAAATGGACAGTGTCAAATTTACTAATATTAATTTAATAAGCTCAAAAAAAATTTTGTATGTTAAAAAATTAAGCCAATAAGGTGCTTAAATAATCAATAAATGAGATTGGACGCCTATCGATAAATAATGGGTATATTTTATGTACGGTATATGAAATTAATTAGAAGTTTGTAATTCTATTCTTTGTGAATTCACATGAATTTTTAGAGTAAGGAATAGAATAACGACCAAAACTTTCAATTTAAGTTATAATTCAGGCAAAAGGCATTATCACTTATGGAAACCAATGAGAAATAAAATATTTTAGAAAAACCTTGAACATATCACAGCAAACACTAGCAATAGGGATATGCTCCACTTCTTACCTAAGTATCGCTTTTGTTTTAAGGGGAAAAACCACACACAGATCCTTAGTAGAGACCAGTGTATGGTTTTTTTAAGCTAATAAATATTAAAAATATTTCTTTCTATATTTAGTATAAAGCCATGGAACCATTAATCTTAGAATTTTTTTCTGCTTTCCTAATAATCCAAGAAGTTAGCAATATAAATACTATTATTACTACAAGCAAACTATAAATCATAGTTGAAACTTCAAATAATGATGCACCTCGCATAACAATTTCACGATAAATTAAAAGAACATATGATAACGGAAATAAATAAGAAATAAATTTTCCCCAAATAGGTAATACCGGGATAGGTATCCTTACACCAGAAAATAATAATAGAGGTTCTTGTATTATTAAGAAAAAAAAGCCAGCATCTCTTGAAAATAAAAAGATAGCATTTAAAAAGCCACCCCAAACAACAGCAGATATAATCAATAAAAATAAAGATAACGGAATACCCCACCAATTATGAGGTTGTATATCACCAAAGAAAAATAAACCTAAGACAGTAAATACAAAAAATAACCATACTCCTTCTAGAAGATTAGCCATTGCACGTCCGTAAATAACAGCTAATCTAGATACCGGCGACAAGAATATCAGTTCAAGTGTGCCACGCGCTCGCTCCGGTGCCATCTGAAAGGCAGATTGCATTAAACTAAAATAAAAAATATAACCCAGGTATCCAATGAGTAAAAAAGATCCAATTTCTTGATTGCTCACATACTCTGACAAAACATTTTCACTTTTTGTATCAAAGGGTTTAAAAGAATAATAAGCCGAAAAGAATAATATTATTGGCCAAACCAAAAGCGAAAAATAAATCATATTGGTATGAAAATATAAAAAATGACTTTTCTTAAATTCCGCCATAAAAATGGTCATTAGATTCTTCATCACGCTACACCATTTTCTAATTGCAAGATAGCATCTTCCAGTTTTGGTTTCTCTATATAAAGTGAGATTAAATTAACGTTGGAATTATAGATAGTTTGAACGACTTCTGTTGTAATATCTTTTTTACTTTTAATTGAAATTAAAATCCCCTCTTCATTTGACGATATTTCTATATTTGCATTATGTAGTTCAATAAGGGTTCTTAAATTATTATTTAATTTATCGTTAATTTCTGGAACCACTATATTTAAGACATTTCCATGGGTAATATTAAAAACTAGATTTTTGGGAGTATCATGCATAATGATTCTTCCATTATTTGCAATATAAACGCGATCACATAGTTCTTCTATTTCCTCAAGATAATGGCTAGTTAGTACTATACCTTTTCCTTCTCGATGAACAAGTTCTTGAACGAATTCACGTAACCTTTTAGCTACACTTACATCTAGTCCTAATGTAGGTTCATCCAAGAAAAGGTATTTGGGATCGTTTATTAAACCTCTTGCTATCTGTAGTCTTTGTTTCATTCCCTTTGAATATCTTTCTACAGGTGTATCAGCTGCTTTTTCTAGTCCTACTTTTGATAATAAGTAGTTAATTCTATCTTTTAATAAACTTCCCCTTAAACCGTATAAATTTCCAAAATACTCTAAATTTTGACGGCCGGTTAGTCTAAAATATAACATTCTTTCTCCACCAGCTATCATGTTAACAATTGATTTGACCTTTAATGCATCTTTAACTACATCCATACCATCTATTGTGATCGTACCAGATGTAGGAGAGAGTAGGGTTGACATCATTTTTATTAGTGTCGTTTTACCTGCACCATTCATACCTAAAAGACCTACAATTTCTCCAGGATTAACATAGAGATCTACTCCGCAAACTGCCTCTGTTTGTCTTGTTTCACTAAAAAATAAAAAATTTCTATGTTTATTTATATAAGTTTTATAAACCTGTTCAACTTTAATCATGTTATATCCTCCAAAATTATTCGGTAATCTTTTCTAATATGTTTTTCTCAACTTTAATCAATAGATACTTACCAATCAAGAAGTAACATGTTGTGAGCATAATTAGATATGAGATTGACTCAAAACTACTTACAAGTTCTCCACCTAACATAATAGTCTCGCGAAAGGCAACAAGTCCAAAGGTAAGTGGCATTATTTTACTTAAATATTGTAACCAGTCTGGAAGGTACTCAATTGGGAAAGAAACACCTGAAATTAAACCCATTAAAGTAATCAGTGTATTTTGTGTAATATATGTATCCCTAAACCATACCATTATTGCTCCTAAAACTAGTGCCTGTGAATAAAAAGAAAATATAATTAACACCAAGGTAATACTTGCTGAAATAGGGTTTATATTAGTAATATCTAAGCCAAAGAAAAAACCCATAACTAATATTCCAATAAATTCAATTCCAACTAACATTAAGCCCTGTAACATACATCCTAAAAAATATCCTTGCCTTGAGGCTGGACTCAAAAAAATGGTTTCGAGGGTTCCTTGTCTTAACTCTGAGATTAAGGAACGGCTTACTATTAGTAGGACTGAAATACTAAGTATATACACAGTACTACCCAAAACAGCGAAAGTTATATAGTCACTTGAACCGGTATACTTTATAAAACTATCGTCTAGCTTTCCATTAAACATAATTTTATAAATTAAATAAGAAAATAAAATCATATAAAATCCACTTAATAAACTTCCGATTATTGAAGTGTATGGTAATGAATGTCTCATTACTAAGTAGTTTCTTCTAAACGTCGCTTGTATTGTAAGAAACATAGTTTTACTTTCCTCTTTTCATGAAATTCATATGGAATAGTTGCTGTTATATTTGCGGGGTAAATAATAGCAAAGACATGTAATAACAAGATTTGGAGAATTATATATTAAATGTCCCAAGATGGCTGGAATAATAGATCCAGTAAGTTCAATTGATATAGCCCAGAATAAACTTAGAGAAAAAATAATCATATATGTTTTTATAGTAAACGTTTTTTTTGTACTAGGCTGTAAAAAGTGAGCAAGTGTAAATAATATTGAACACATCAATATTTGAGCAGCTACGGGCCATGAAGGGACCAAACCTGGAAGGAAATCACGATAAAATAATTCTTCAACAAATGCACTTCCTATAAGTGTCCAGCATGAGATGATTAAACGTCGTAGATTTATAGGCTGAATAATGTAATATATATCTTTACTTAAATAAACATTAAAATCTTTAAATTGTAACATTATTCCGACAAAGGAGGCTAAAATAGCTATTCCATATCCTAACCAAATTTCGTCTGTAATCTGATGACTGAATGAGGGCTCTCCTATAATTATTGAAGGAATAAGAAAAGGTAAGAAAAAAAGTAAGTGCCTTGAAAAATCCGCTGTTAACGAATTACGAATCTTTATTCTGATTAATTGTGAAAGATAAAACGAAAGTAAAAATACACCAATAAAAATGAGAAGCTCAATATACATTAACAGTGTCACACCCTTTTGTAGATAAAGTTGAGTGATGTAGGGGAAGGGCAAATCTAGGATTTTTTTCTTGAACTATATTTAAGTTTTTTCTTATGTTATCCCTGGATAATTGCAGCCGGCATTTTTACTTTTACTACTTTAGGCTTTTTGTAAGTCATTAAAATCACCTCCTTTAAGTATAAATCTCCCATTAATACCCTTCCTCGACATCACTCAACTCATTTATCTTTCCTATTCTATCTCTATTAACTTATCTTCAAGTAATTCATTGATGAATTCTATTACATCTTCTGTAATGTCATTGACGCTTTTATTGTATTTTTCTGCTATTTTCTCTGAAATTTGCATTACCGTATTTTGCCCATCTAACAATTGCCATATTTCTAGACCCACACCGTCTAGTAAAAAAACCTCATTATGTTTAACTGCATAAGTTTTTCCATTGATAGACCTGATTTGAACAAAAATATCTTTAACGACTGTCATATATATAACTCTCCTTTATACTTCCTGCTTCGTTTTTAGTTGTTCTTGTATACCGATGTTAATTTCTTGGCAATACTTCACACATTCACGAATATAAATTTTTACAGTAGCAGGATCAAAATTAGAATTTTGTAATTCCATAAATTTAGAGAAGTAATTAAAATCACCTGTAGTTTCACTCAATCGCTGTAATTTGCGATAAAGCCATTTTACATTTGGATTAGTTTCCCCATGCAATGCTAATAAAGCTGTAAATGTAATTTCTACTAATCTTTTTGCTCGAAAAAATGCCGTGCCATAATCTTTTGAAATGAATGCTCCCTGTAAATCCTCAAGAGTCCCTGCAAAAGCTTGTGATTCTGTTACTGCGATATAATATCGAAGATTATCAAAATTTATAGTTTTTAAAAATTCAGAAAATTCTGCGTGGTTAATTATTGATTTTGCATATTTTAAACGATGCAAAAAATCTATTTCACCCTTATTTAAAACCATCTGAAAATCCGTATTTAAATCAATATTGTTAATTGAATTTTTGATATGATTTACCTTATCTGAATTCCAATATGTAAAATCATAACGGATACCTTCGTGAATGATATTGTGAACTAATGAATACATACCTTCAAAAAATCGCTGTTCTTCATTAGATAAATTTATATCTTCCGAAGTAGGATCGTCTGAACTTATTACAAAGACATCTATGTCAGAGGTTGCGTTTCCAAATCCCTCCATAACAGATCCACCAATATAAATCATTGAGTTCTCAATATCTACCCACGGAATATGCTGTAATATTATTTCTGGATGTTTAAATATTTCTTCAACTTTCTCTAACATATCTACACCCCTTTTAAACTATTTTTATCTTTTAATAATGCTAAAAAACGTTTATACTTTCCCTTTTGATTACTCACATATTTAATTCCAATTTTTGATAACATCATTAATAACTGATTAGCTTCTTCAGGGTTTATATTTTCAATTTCTAGTTCATAACTATTTACAGCATTAAAAAATATAGAGTGATCTAGAGTTAAAACAAGACCGGATGGCCCTTCTCGTAATTCACGATAATTTTTTATACTCCCAAGCATTAAAAGCTGTTTACTGCGGTCAAATAGTGAACTCAATAATTTCAAACCCTCATTATTAATATGATTTAGAATATATTGAGGATTATCTTTAATAGTTAAAAAAGTTTGTTCTGTAATTATGGTATTGTATTCTTTTGATTTGGATATTAAATCTCTGTCTTTTGAAGTCTTATGTTTTAAACATATACAATATTGATTTTTTTCAAAACGAATACGTAAAGTAATATGTTTAGAACCTAATTCATAATCAAATGTATCAAAGTAGTAATTTATTTGCTCTATAGATTCTTGGTGTAACTTAAACATTTTTTTTAACATGATAAAATCTTTAGCTTCTAAGAGTAATTTCAATTCTTGTTCAAGTTCAACTTTCAAAGTTTATAGCCTCCTTACTACCTCTCTTATTGATGTAATCTTTTACAATATTTATTACATTTGCATTCTCCTCATATTCTTCTTGAGGACTTGCTAATATGATATGTTTAACTCCACATTGAATGTAACGAAACAAATATTCTGCTACTTTTTCATAATTGCCTACTAAGAAAGGAGAATGTGATCGTCCACTTAGAACTGAACCTAACCAGTAGGTCTGATCATACACCTCATTCTCAGTAAGTAATGCTAATCTTTGTTTCCAACTAGATTCTGATTCTCGGTTAAACTTACATCTTATATAAGCCAATCGATTCGTTGGAAAATAATCCTTTGCTACAGACCAGGCTTCAATATCCGTTTTTCTAGTGATTATTCCAATTCTAATCCCTAGCTCTCTATTTTCTTTATATTTGTGAACAAAATAGTTTTTAAACATGTCAATAGGCTCTGGATTAGTTAAAGAGATATTTTCATTTGATCCCCCATTATCGGAAGAACCACCAATAAAGAACTTAGGTAAAATATTCTTTTTTATCCCCGGTTCGAAATAACGTAAGTTGCGATAGTTGTAATAATCTCCCTCATAAGTAAACACGTCTTGATGGGACAACAATTTTTTTACAATATGTATATATTCATTTAATCGAATGTATCTTTCAGAGTGATTAATTTCATCACCCACTTCTTGCAGTTCTTTAGGATTAGAACCAGAGATCATGTTAAGATAAACTCTTCTATTATATAAGTAAGCTACTGACGCAATACTCTTAGCCAGTGTAAAAGGAGGCATACTGTAAGGCTGTATAGCTATTAACGGAATAAATTTAGTTGAATGTTGTAGTATTTTTAAAGTTAGAACCCATGGATCTGGTACTTTATGGTTGTACTGAATGAGTGCACCTGTAAAATTAAATTTCTCACAAGTTTGAACTATTTCAATAACAGCTTTTAAATAGTTCCTATCCCCTATACCTGGAAGCGATCCATATACTTCTAGTTGTGACATTTAAATCTCCCCAGCTTCCAATTTAGTATTTAACATATTTACAATATTAAGAATGGTAGAAAAGTTATTTAACACTAATTCCTCATCGGTAAACAAGATAAGATATTCAAGTTCTAAGGTATGTACTAGTTTTGCAGCTCTCTTAGAATCTAGTCCTAACTTTAAAAGGTTATCGTTAGAAGAAATTTCATTTTCTGTTTGTAATAAGACTTTTAAATGGTCTTTTGTTTTTAAAGATAATATCTCTTTCTTAATTTTGGTTAGCATATAATTTTTCCTTTATCATCTCTTGATATACTCTTTCAACGATTTTATCGGCTGTTAAATTTCCATTAATGATGAGGTCTGTTCTAGCAAATTCTAAGTATTTGTTTCTTGAAACATTTAAATAAGAGGCATATTCATCTTTATCAAGAGTATCCTCTGAAGCATGAGGTTGACCAAATCCTATATACCAAGTAGAATTTGCTCTTGGTGAAGTCCTTTTCAAACTTTCTTCTGCTGATAAATCTAACAATATTGTTAAATCGGGCTTAGCTGCAAAACGGTAGGCTTCTTCAACAAAACTTCTAGGTAAGCCTCTTACAAGACCGCGTACAATTCCTGTATATACATAACGATCAGCGATGACAACTTTTCCTGACTGGAGGGCTGGAAGTATCTCTTGTTCATGCCGAAATGAAAAGTCTGATAAATGCATCATAAAATATAAATATGGATTATATAACAACCCATTCTTTCTTAAATAATAGATTGCTGGATGAACTAGGTCATAGGAATTCCAGCTAGTTGTAACCACTTCACGACCATCTATTTGTAGTTTTTTTACTAATGAATTAATGAGAGTCGATTTTCCACAACCATGTATTCCTTCTACTACAATAAGCATTATTTCACCCCTGTTTTACACACCTACTAAGTAAAGGCTCTAATTCTAGCAATATATCTTGATATATTTTGTCTGGTTCTTGCGTAGCATCAATCCAAGAAAAATTACAAACTTCTTTTAATTCTCTATAATTCGAATATAAATTGTTTTGATATTTCATGAAGCTAGGTTGCAAGCCTAGTAGAGGATTAACATCATTTCCAGAACTATAATAATAAAGATTAGGATGTCTTTTAAGACGCCTTTCTATAGATTTTTCAGGCGGTAAATCAAGAAAAAAAATTATATCTGGTTTCCTAGCAAAGGAGTACAGATTCTGGACATAATTAGCTGGAATTCCTCGATAGGTATCACGTGTATAAGCAGTTGGATAATATCGATCTGCTAAAACTACTCGATTTTCTTCTAATGCAGGCAGGATTTCCTCAAAATATCTTCGACTAAAATCTGTTGCGTGGAGTATTGACCATGTAATCGGAGTAAACAATTTATTTTTTTTCGCTTGACCGATTAACGGACTGATTACTTCATCACTATTCCAACTGGTTTTAGTAAACTTGTATTCATTGTCATTTAAATACTTACTTATATAATTGATCTGAGTACTTTTCCCACAAGCACTAATACCTTCAAATGCTATAAGAATTCCCTTCTCCATTTGATATATCTCCTTACTCAAGTGTAAATGGAACCTGACCTTTTGCTTTTAAATTACCAGATAAAAACTCACATAATGACTTAATCGAAACCTTATGTGGGCTATAAATAACAATGCGTGCTATATCATCTTTTCCTAATAAAGTGTCCTGAGGATCTCCTAAAGCTACATGGACTATTTGCTTTCTATGTTTCTTCAATTTACTAATAATGTGTAAAAAATAGTTGATTTCATCATTGTTAGACTGAGACAAGTTATAAGTTGAGACAACTATGTAATCTGCCGACTGGTATTGTAACTTTGTTTCACAATCATCTGCTTTAATCTCAATATAATTGACATGTGAAAAATGTTCTTGAAACATGACAAACATGTTATTTGTGATTTTCCAAGAACTATCCGCTCTTGTTAACTTTTGTGGTACAAGGTTAATTAAGAGAATCTTATCATCGGGCTTAATTAATATATCTTTTGAATTTTTTATCAAAGTAAGACTTTCATCTGAGACGATCTGAGCTAATTCAATATGTTCTTTCTCTGCTATCATGGAACTTCTTTGTATTAATGGTTTAACACCATATCTTTCACGCATATTCCATATTCTTCTAATAGACTCATTTATTCTTTCTTCTGAAATTCGACCAGAAAGAACACTTTCTAATAATGCTTCATAAACTTCTATCTTTTTATTGACCGAGTTGCTATTTCCTTTTTGCATAGCCCTTAGATCATATTTTTCTTTTGAGAAGTCAGGGTCAATCATTATAATGTCTGCTCCAGCTTCAAATGCTCGAACAGCTACCTCACCTAAATTCTTAAATTCCTTAATGAGAGCGGGAATACTTAAGTTCTCAGTAACAATTACTCCCTTAAACTTTAAGGTTTCTCTTAAAATATCAATCACTTTTTTCGAAATAACAGCGGGAAATTCAGGGTCAACATCAATTATCTTTAAGTTTGCTACCATTACAGCAGCTACATTTGCGTTTATAGCTGCTTCAAAAGGTAGAAGATCTTCACGATTAAGTTTTTTGATACTTGGTATTTCTTCATGAGAATCACTATTTGATGGCCCTAATCCTGGAAAATGCTTTGCGGTAGCAGCTACTCCTTCTTCTTGCATGCCACGGATAAACTCAGATGCTAGTACAGCTACTTCAGTAGCTTCACTTCCAAAACATCTAGTCCCTAGTGAAGGATTAACAGTGTTATGAAGTACATCGCATACTGGAGCAAAGTTCCATGTTATTCCTAGGTTGAACAGCTGCTTTCCAATAGCTCTACCCGTTAAATAGGCAAATTTCTTATTATTCGTGGCTCCAATTGACATATTCCCTGGAAAAAGGGTAAAACCTGACATGTCGATTGTATTAAGCCGTCCCCCCTCTTGGTTTATGGTCAACAGAGGTGGTATTGAGCTTAGCTCCACTATCTTCTTTATTTTAAATTCCAACTCTTCTAAGTTTTGGATCCTATCTTTATTAATCTTATTTAACCCTACTCCAAAGTTTTGGATTAGCCGCTTATCTTCTACATCTAATAAAGGCCACTCAAATCCAGGCTTAATAATAAGACCGATCTTTTCCTCTAAACTAAGCTCAGATATATCATCAATTCCCTCTAGAATCGGCACTTGTTTAATTCCTAGTATTGTTCGTACAAAAAATGAATATGGTACTCTTATGTTCTTACTTTCAATTTGTCCTTTAGAATCACTACCACCAGACATTAATAAATTAAATCTTCTTGAAAGTTTCTTTAATATATCTTGTTGTGTTTTATCTAAATTTGGATGAATCACTTCAAGTCCATCAATGCCTTTTATTAAAGTTCGCTCTATTTTTTCAACAGAAATATCTGAACAAACCAAAATTGTAACTCCGTTATACTTTTTAATTAAATCAACTGCATTTTCTAACTGAATTTCTTCTTTATTCGTAAGAATGTTTAAATCATAAGAAAAATTGGATGTTAAAAGATTTTGTCCATAACCAAGAAGACAAATAGGTAGATTTTGAAATAGTGTTAATATCTCAACTCCTGGTATTACTTTTATGCCATATCTTTCTCCAGTTTTAACTGCTTCGGACAGACCGTTAATATTATTTCTATCAGTAATACCTATAACTTCTAATCCTAAGAAACGTGAAGCTTTTACAATTTCTGTCGGTGAGTATTTCCCTTTACCATGATTGGTGTGAAGGTGCATATCAATACATCCAGTATTTTTTTGATAATCACTTTCCAAATTTAAGCCCATTCGAACAAACAATTCATAGTCATGTAAAGCCTCTTCCTTTGTAAGACTAGAAATTTTCATCCAATCTATTAAATTAATTTCTGAATGTTGAGCTTTTATAATCAGTCACACCTTTCAAGGCATAGGTATTCTATTACCGATCAATTTTGTCAATTACTAATAGAATATGTACATTTTTATTTAGGAATATTGTTTGATGTCTACTATCTCAATCTCTTTATTACCTGTTAAAGACTTTAACTTTTGTTCTTCAAGTACAAAGACTGCCTTGTTAAAACCGCCATTTTCTTTAATAAATTTAATTGACTTCTTTTTAATAAGTGATTTTTGTCCGTGCCACTTAGCTTGAGACTCTACTGTTTCTAACATTTCCTCATAATTACGTTGTACACCCATATTATCTTGCTCATATTTATGAAGGGTACTTACTCCAACTTCAGAAATTTTGAATCCTGCTAAAGATGAAAGTAAAAGGAGTTCAGTATCAAAACTTAAACTTCTATCTCTCATATTCGGTAATATCTCTAATAGTAATGAACCTTTGACTGCTTTAAATCCAGCTTGTGGATCATTAATAAAATTTAAATTTAGAAGTTCTTTAACAGCCTTTGCATACAGCATAGCAGTAACATTAGGTCCTTCCTCTAGATAATAACCATAAGAATCATCTAAACGTCGTGAACCAATAGTTACTCCTAAATTTCTCTCGCTTAATAGTTTTGAAATTAATAAACCAGCTTCTTCAAGAGGATATGTTAAATCGAAATCCGAAAACAGTACTATATCTGTTCCTGCTTTTGCAGCTTCATATAACCCCCATATAGTACTACCACCCTTTACGCTGTCATTCTCTGCATCATTCAAACCAACAAGAACCGGATTTTGCTTTTCTATATTAAATTTAAGATTTTTATTAATACATTCTTGTAAATAATAGATTCTGTACATGCCTGTTTGATCAGAATTATAATTACAACTAAACTCGTTTGACAGAATGCTCTCCGCCACTTTTCCTGAACCTGTAGGGTCACCATCATCAACAAAAGTGATCTTAATCTCAATATCTGGATTATCAGCAAATAACCAGTCGACTTGAAAAAGTTTAGTTCTTAAAGCGTTTTGTCCCATAGGATTTTCAAGTGGATCTAATATGCGGTTGCCTTCATTCCCCATTGGAACAATAATTTCTATTTTAGTAAGCCTATTTACCTCATTCATTGCAATTTTAGATTTAGCCATCTTAATTGATGTAATAAATCCAAGATGATGTAGATTGTTAACAAATTTATGTTTATTTGCCTTTGATATCGCTTTACAGAATTTAATAAGTGTTTTGTCATCAAAGTCCATAACGGGTTTTAACCCCTTATATCCAGTAAGTTTGTCTGAGATAAAATGTAAAAGTTTTCTTCCTTTTTCACATGATCCCCAACGAACCTTTGGATCCCAGATAATTTCTTTAGCTTCGGCGAAATCATTAAGGTGATTAAAAATGAGATGGTATGCAGTAATTAATACTTTTTGATTCTTTTCTAAAGGTACCCCACTTTTCAACCCTACCTCATCTAACTTCTCCCATAATGAATCCCATTTTAAATCTAGATTTTTATTTTTTTGAGATCGTTGTGTTACATTAATAATTTTTTTCCAGCTTTTCTTTACAGCTTGATTAACAGAAGAATAGTCGAGGCATTCCCTCAAAATGTCATCTGAATTGGAAAAATTATCTATGCTATTTTCCAATAGGCTCAGTTTTAGTTTGATAGATTCCAAATATATATTTGGATTTTCATTATTGATATTCTCTTTGATTAGTTCGTCAAGAGACTTTTCCCATAATTCAATCACATGAGTTAAATTACCAGTAAGGTTTTTAAGTATCTTAGTAATATCCGAAACTAAAGAAGTAACTTGTTGACGTTTATATGAATATTGTATGTTGAATAATTTTTCATCAATAGACTCGGTAATACTTTCAAATCCGTTCTTATTATTTAATGTTCTACTCATATTTGATAGAACATTAATTTCCTCATCACTGAATGACTTTTTTTCTAAAAAATCATCAATAAGTATTTTTAATGTCTCTGGATCCGCAAGTAACAAATCATCATTAAAAATTCTCAGATTTTTGTTATTACCGATATACAGTAACTCGATAAGGGGATCTATGACATTTGTGCGGAGTCTATCTTTTTCTAAATCAGTAACAGTTGGTAAGAGTTTAGACTCAAGTTGTAGTAGCAAGCTCATTATCAACAACACCTTTCAAAATTTCCTCTTTTGATAACTTAGCACCTAATACATATCCCATTGCTTTTAATGGTAGATCTTGTCGCGATTCTAATTCATCAAGAATTTGGTTATAAAATGGTAAATATTTTAATTCTACAAGACCCTTAATGATTTTTAAATCTGAGGTACTAGCAGCAAACTGCAAAGCTGCTTGTCGGTGTAACTCTAAAGGAATTTCCCTTTCAAAAAAAGGACTTTTTCTTAATAATGGATGCTTTGCTCTTACAAATACTGCTCCCTGATTACCAAAACTAAGATTTGGCTGATCTTCCATAAAAGCTCTATTATCTTTAACTAACACTTTTAGGAATTGCTTTGGAGTAAGTACTGGGAAAAGTAAATTTTGTTTTAAGAAAGTTCTCTCAAACATTGAAATTTCACCAAATAGAATAACTTCATCTGGTGTAATTTTATAAGTTAAATCAGAACGTTCAATTCTTTCTAATAGATTATTTACTTCATCTTCTGTTGGCATAATTGCGTTAAAGCAGACGTTGTGCTGTTGAATTGGACAACGCTGAGTACAGTTTTTTTCAGGTAAATCCCAATGTGCATTATAATCAGCATAATAACCACCACGGGCTACAATTCTGCTACAAGACGACCTTCTAAGAATAGATGGGCGTTTTTGAGGCTCTACATCAGCATAAACATCTTCAAAAATCCTTAAAATACGTTCCTCTGTTTCACGAGAAAGCATTTTATTTCCGATTGTAAATGAACCCTGTGGTAATGGTAGTCCATATTCCATGAAAGATTTTTTATGATCATCCGAGAATTTCAAACCACCAAATGAAACAACTTTAACTCCTGCTTCTTTATAAACGTTCCATACGGAACGAATGCTCTCTTCACTCGTGTTTAATCCTTCAGCAAGAGGACGGAAGTATGCAATAGCCCTTATTTTTTCTGACTTCATTATACGTTTTAAAAAGTCTTTTCTCTTTGCACGACTCGCTGGCTCAATCGATTCTGGCATCTCAGAATAACAACAATTTATATCTAAATCTATATTCTTAAGCGACTCTAACTCTTTGATCTGCTCATCATTTAAGAAATATTTAGTAATACAACTTACTCGATTCGTTAAGCCTAAATCGTCCAGCATACGCAATGCTTGAATTGTCCGCGGCCATATCTGTGGTAAAAATGCTTCAGTTGTCGACATATGTAAACCGATTGGTGTTATATGAGGCGTAAACCAAGGATGAGCGAGTAATCGTGCAACTGCTTCTTCCGCCTCTTTAAAACCTGTAGGTTTCCAACTACCTAAATAATTGTCTACCGTATCACCTTCACGTCGATAACAATAAGCACACATCAGTGGACACCCGATTCCAAAATCGACAGACATTCCACCTTTCATCTGTGAGACCATATAACTTGTATTTAAACCATCTGGCCCAGCGTTACGTTGGCTTTCTAAAATTTGATCCATAGGTAGAAAAGGCTGAAACCCCTCTGGTAATTTTTTCTTTAAGGATAATGGCTCTAAGGGTGAACCAACGATCCCTGGATATTCATAACTTAATTTAATGGCAAAAAATAATATATCTTGTTCATCTGAATTTAATTGATACTGAATAGTTAATGGTTTTAATACACGATTATGAATTTCTAACAACGGAATCCTTCTATTATATTTATCATGGAGTAATCTTTCTTTCGCAACAGATTCAAGAGCTTTAACTAGCCCGTTCTTCCCAAAGATTTTTGAAGCTAGATTTATCATTAAAAAACATGCAAGATAAGAATTTTTATAGCTTCTTAATTCTTTATCATAAGTTTCCATAATTAGTATCCTGGTGTTACGTTCACTAAAATTTAAAATGTCATTTTTTTCTATAAAGTTGTTGGCAACACTCTCAACATGGTCAAATTGTTGGTTGTTTGCCTTGCTCTCGATCTCTTCAAACTGGTGGAAACCTGAAATTCGTTTCATAAAATATCCTCCTTAAATTTTATTTACAGGATAGTGATTCCTAATAAAAATTGTCATTCCCATGGAAATTCAACAGACAATTTATTTGCTACTTGGTAGAGTGTGTGTAAGTGTGTTGAATCAATTTCAATTCCGATTTGCTGTGACTTCTGATGTTGATTAAATGCTCGCTCACCTGGCAATGTAATCTTTTCTATTTCTGTTTGAGTATTCGAATTTCGAATATCACGTATAAATTCGTCTACAGAATTTAAAAATATATTTAAATCACTGAAAACTTCTATGTTTAAAGCTATAAAGAGTTGTCCTCTTCTGTTTTGATTTTTACTCTTATCCTGGTGCCTTCCCAGCAGTCTAGTCAAAATACTCATTACGACTGTTAAACCAAAACCTTTGGCTTCTCCAAAGGGTAACAGGGTAAATGCATTTACAGGATCTGTTGTAATAAGGCCGTTTATATCAAGCGCTTGCCCTTCATTCAACTTAATACCTTTTTCTTCCATTTCTTTGATTCTTCCCCACGAAGATGAGCCACACGCCATATCGAGCACAATTGCCGGTTCTTTTTTTGCAGGTATTGCGAAGGAAATAGGTGCATTGTCTAAAAGACGATCTATTCCACCAAATGGAGCAACACTCGGACTCCCAGTTTGACTAGTTGTAAAACCAATCATGTTCTCATTACTAGCTAACATGGAGTAGCAAGCAGCTGCTCCATAATGACTGCTATTTTGCACAGCAATAACTCCAATACCTGTATGCTTTGCTTTTTTTATAGCCAATTGCATAGCGTAAGTACCTATTACATGACCCAGCCCATTATTTGCATCAATGGTACATATACTTAAAGTTTCTGATTCTATCTTAATATTTGGTTTAGTATTTATAGATCCATCTAACAACTTATTAATATAACTTAATAAATGTTTAGTACCGTGAGATTTAACTCCTCTTGAATCTGTTAATACTTGTAGATCTGCTATTGTCTCAGCATCTCTGTTCGGTATACCTACTTTTTTATAGCAGTTTGAAACAAATTTTTTTAGATTCTCATTTGAAATATTCATGTTTTACGAAAATAAACGTTAAGATTTAATTATCCATGGTAAAATGTCATCATCACTAACGACAAACTCTCTAGCTTCAATGTTGAGACTCCCAACAAAAATACAACCAATCAATAAAAAAAGTGTTAACAACCTATACATAATATTTTCCCCTTTAAAGTAATTAATACTAACATTTATAATTAACTATAACTTACTTACATATTTTAGAATTTATTTAAGATTAATGTCAATATTTTTTTACACATTTATGGAAAATATGTTATAAATCGACACCGGAGGCCATATGGATATTAATACCAAAATCGGACTGAAAACTAAAGAAATGAGAAAAAATCTTGGGCTGACACAAAATGACCTTGCAGAAGGGATTGTAAGCAGGAGCTTCATAAGCCAACTTGAAAAAGGTAAAGTAAGTCCTTCGTTAGATACCTTAGAAAAAATTGCAATGCGACTTAACTGCACAATCGGAACTCTTGTGGATTCCAAAGAGCAGTACAATCCTAATTCTAATGATTTAGTAAATATTCTTGAAAGAATAGAAAAGTATATTGTAGAAATGAACTTTGACAAAGCAATTGCTTTAGAGGTTTCTCTATCTTCATTTGAAATTGATAGTTTAGATAGAGAGCTTTTAAGTAAATATCTGTGGATAAAAGGGACAATTTTTTTTGAAAAAAAAGAATATATTGATGCGAAAATATATTCTTTAAAAGCTCTTGAGAGTTATAAGCTATATAATGAAGCAGAACTAGTTAAAATATATAATTTACTAGGAAAAGTTAATTTCAAGTTAGGAGAATTTAATGAGGCAATAACATTTTTTTCTAAAGCACAATATTTCTCTCAAAAATATTCCGCAAATATTAATTTGAGAATTGAAACATTATTTAATTTTGGAGTCTTACATGCTCACGCTAAGGAATACATGACTGCTATTTATTATTTAAGTGAAGCTGAAAAATTGAATTTAAACACAGAGACCCTATATAAAATGGGTGAAATTTATATGGCATTAGGGGTTTGCTATAAGAATATTAATAACCTTGCGAAGTCTGTTAAACAATACGAAAAAGCTTTAATTTACTTTAATCTCGGGGAAAACAACAAACTCTATGCAGGTGTATTTATAAATTTAGGATATTTATATAGAAAAATGGGAGATTATATTTCTTCTAATGAATATTTATGTAAAGCTATAGATATTTATATTAAACTTAACGAAAAAACTCTGTTAGTAGATGGTGAAATTGAAATTGGAAAAAATCATGCATTTCAACATGAAATAGTGGCCGCAAAAAGCCGAATCAGTAAAATCTCTAAATATCAGCTAAATAATAAACAAATGGGTCTTCTTTTCTTTTTGAGAGGTTATATTAATATATTGGAAGAAAAATATGAAAGAGGGATAAAACTCTTTGAAGAGAGTGAAAACCTATTATGTGAAAATGAAAACCCAGAACTTTTAAATGAAATATATAATGAAATTGCTATATTATTAGCAAACTATGGCTTTTATAAAGATGCTTCTTCGTATTTTCAAAAAGCCAAAAATAAAAATTAATCCAGTAATCCTTTTCGACATAATAGCACTTAAGTTTTATATATAAAAATGTTGTTGAATTGGCAAAAGAGGAAAGAACCAATCAGTTCTTTCCTCTTTTGTATTATACTTTTTAATTCATTTGAACAATAGTTTTTGTTTAGGCATATCAATTGTCGAATCCACATATATTATTCAAAAAAGCATCTTTCTAGCACTTTCTAAGCTGTCCTCCCCAGATCGATTTTTTACAGGTGCAAACTCCTTTTCTCTTAGTACTTGTAATACAGACATGCTCTCTGCATATTTAAAAATATCAAAATAAAATTTTTCTAGCTTATACCCATTTGGGGCATTCGATTTAATTGTTTTACCATTTTCATTTATTGTAGGAATAATTTTATGTGCAAAATGATAAGGAAGATTGATATTTACTGTATCTTTAAGAAATGATAAAGAAAAAAGATGAATTCCAATATTAGAATTAAAAAAATTTTCATCCTCACATTCCTCTTCACTCATTTCTGAATATTCTATAACAGAAGGCCTTCCCTCAGATAAACAAAAGATGCCTACTTTTTCACCTGGTTCTCTTTTTTTAACTGCTTTACTTGCAACTCTTGAACCCTTTTTATCCGCAAAACCAATAAACAAAGGATCAGCAACTTGAACAAGAGCATTATCAATGTTATTGAAAAACACCCATTTAATTCCCTTTTCTGCTAACTCCCTTAATACTCCGTTTGATTTCATTGAAGTAAATACTCCTCCGTTTCCGTTGGGAGCCATTGAAATTTTTGACTTACTCTCAAGAATTAATTTACCTTTAGGAGTTATTGTGGGAATTAAATCTTGTTTAAAGAAAAAGATTTGATTGGGGTTACAGTTAAAGTAATTGTTATTTCTAAAATAATCCCTGGTTTCTTTATCATTTATAGGACTTGTCATTATATACCAAGGAACTATAGAATCTGTTTTTTTCTCTATTTTTCTCAGTCTTTCAGCCTGTAAGGCAAAAAGAGATTGTTTAGTTGAATCACTAAAACTTATTGTGCCTTTTGGTCCGTCGTGCCCAAGTCTAGTTCCCTGACCTCCTGCTAACAGTACAACTGCTACTTTCTTTTCTCTTAGTAATTGTAGACCCCGTTCTTCATACATTTTTCTTTCCGAATCGCTAAGGTTTGAAATTGATTCATACTCTATCGGGGTAATTTCAGATCTTTGTTTAAACGAACGATTAGATAGTTGTTTATATGCTTTTTCTATTTCTTCAAAATTTATTCCACTGATCTGCTCCAGTAATGATTCCTTTTCAGTTGCATTCAATTCGTTATAAAATGTTAAAAGATGTCCCTGATCATAATAATCAATTTTTCTTTTTAAAAGTTCATATTGTTCCATTTACAAGCTCCTTGGCTTTACAATTTGTATGAAAAGTAAAAAATATAGTTTTAACAAAACTATATTATAATTCTATTCAGTTCTCAGCTTTTACGCTTTTAAAGAAAATTACAAGAATACATTTTCTAAGAATTACAACAAATATAAAAATGTTTTTTCTTCTTAATTTTACATACATCATATTTCGCTACTTTGACTCACAGATCTTATTCATACAATACATAATGTCATTATAACCCAATTCAACTTATTGTTCGATATAAACTGAAAATAATACCTTTCTTTACTGAACCGTTTGTTGAAGACATTTGAATCGATTCCATAGAAAAACACACTGCTATTTTTTACAAAAGCAATGCGTTTTTTAAGTTTGTATGTAAGCAAAATTGGTAAAACTGGATTTCTACTTATATGCCAAAATTTGTTCAGTGTAAGTTTTAAAGTCTATTAGATGTTTCTCAATAATCTTTTGTACAATTTCAAGGTTCACTTCTTGATAGTCATGAACAGCAATGTTGCGAAACCCTACCATTGCCTTTAGTCCCTTACATAGGTCCATTGTGATGATGTCATTCTGCTGTAGGAGATCAAACGTCTCTCGACTCGTTTGTGGAATTCCTAGTTTTTTTTCTGCCACCACATGCATGCCGAGATCAATCGCCGCTTCACAAGCACGTTGGATATTCAAAATGATCGAATCTTGTTTCGTAAAGTTTTCTAAATTTAGTGGGTTGTTATCATACTCTTCATTTATCCGCTTTAAGCATCGTTCGATGATGCTAATCTTGTTTAGTATCACATCATTTTTCATAGATCGATCCACTCTCTTCAATTCTTTTCATCACGATTTCTCGTTCTTCGTTCAACTTAGCATACATTTTTAACGTCTTCATCTCAAATTCCATCCTGCGTTTATCATCTCTACATAATATCGTTTTACCGGATTGAATGATTTGAGCCGCAAATACCGTAGAAACGTTATTCAAATCAACAAGATCTACGTCCTTATTAATCAGTGCAGCAAGCTCTTGAGACAACATAAATCGATTGTACTTCTCTATTTTTTGATCACTCAAATATGCGATATCTAGATCACTGTCTACTCGATCTGTTCCTTTAGCCGTGGAACCGAAAACAACAATCAGATAAGTTTCTAGTTTTTCACTTAGAAAAGATATAACTTGTTCCTCCATTTTACGGTCCACAAAAACACCTCCAGAAGTCTATAGTTCAGTATATGACAGCTTACCTAACTACTAATCCTATAAAAAGTATATCATGAATAAACCTTTACTTATCTATTCGCTTTACTAATTCTTTAAGAGCTTTACCTCTTATCTCCTTTTGCAGGCTCGATGCCTGCTTTATTAAATAAAAAACATCGTTTTTTCTCCATGCGTGTAAAAAAAGCTCCTGTTAAGGAGCGATTCTTACTACCTCTACCTCTGTACCGAGAATATAATCGGCCGCTTTTTGTGCTTGTCCAGCAGCTTGTACGACCAAGCGACTATCTTCTTTTAACACGCGTAACCAGCTCTCGATATAACTCGCAGAGTTCGGGATTGTGTTATCGATACCCGCTACCCCGCATAACATCGCCGCTCCCATCTCTGCCACAAGCTCTTCTTTGGAATAGCTTTCATCACCGAACGCAAAGTGTTTAGAGACAATTGCTTCTCGTTTCAACCGACATTCATGCCCCGTAGAGTGGACCATCTCATGAAACAGTGTGCTGTAATACTCTTCTCTTATCGTAAAATCTTGTAGTGGCGGACAGTTGATGCGATCAATCAGTGGCATATAGACCGCACGACCTCGATAAGAACTATAGTCTGGCGCATCCCTATACCCTTTAACGATTTTTTCTGCCTCTTGGATAGGATCATGATCAAACGTCTCATCGCTTCTTTTACTCTCTAATCCCTCTACTTGGGTTAGAACATTGAATACCCTGTAATAACGGAGGTACGGAATTTTATCTTCTTTTTCGTCATCCTCTTCCTTCTCTAGCCACGTCCAGAACACTACCATATGAGATTTAGCCCCTTTCCTCACCTTCCCTCCCGCTTCTGTGATTTGTTTAAACGTCGCGTACTCTCCAGCTGGAAGTAAAAACGTGTTGATCCCACGATAAGGTTTCTGCGTCTTCCAGTTCACTGCGCCACCATTCACCCATGGTCGTCTCCATGGAACTACCCCTTTTTCTAGCTCTTCCATGATTCTCTCTGTCACCATCTCGTATACACTTTTCTTCATCGCCCTTCTCCTCCTTTTGTATTCCGAATCGAATCTCTTCCCCTAAAGGGAATGATTTTGCCCCTTTGTTCGAGAGAGGGAGAAAAAGAAGCCATGACAGACGGTCAAGGGTTTTAGCACAAAAAGTTTTTGATTAAGCGTAGCTTAAAAGTTTTTTGCCCCTTGAACCGTTTGACGTGATCATTTCGCTTCTCGTTGGGAAGGTTCGGGTGCCCTACCAAAGAGAAGGGTAGTGGAACGGCTTCTTTTACGATTCGGAAGACAAAGGGCAAGAAAAAAGGCAGCCGCTTTGGCTGCCTACCATGTTATTCTTTAATCTTTAAATTCTCTTATCTTTATATTCTCTTTTCCTCATGTTCTTTTCTTTTCTTATAAATCACTCTACTTTCTCCGGCTCGTTCGATACGGCCGAAGGTAAACGGAACAGGAACGTACAGATTGTTTTACAAGCTGTCGTTATCGGTTCGTTTAGTGTCGAAGCGACGAGAACCACTTGTTTTGTGGTTCTTGCTGCCGGACTAAAAGGATCTTTCCTTCTCTAATCTATATTCTCTATTCTCTATTCCTAAATGCTTAAGATAACTTACGAATGATTGTTAAACTCATTGTGATCTTCATTTGGTTTGTAAAGGGTAAGTAAAGGTAATCCCAACAGAAAGATAAAGAGGATAGGATAAAAGATGAATAACCTAAACCCCCAACTCTTTCCTAACGTGAAGTAGCCGATCACCATCACAACCATTCCCTTTAACAACGCAGACAACCAGATGATATAACTCGGTTTCTCTCCGATCAACGTTTCATAATACAGAAAGAAATATAACCCTACAAAGAACAAAGATTTAAACAGACTTATCATATTGATCGACAGGAAAAGGATCAACACACAAGTAGTGATAAAGGTAGGAAGAACCTTGTTTTTCATGAATCACTCTCCAAAATAGAATTACGACTTTGGCTTTATGCTAATCAAAAATACAACAACAGAAGAAAGAAGAAAGATATGAACAACCACCTATAAATCCCCATAAAGTAAGCCTTTCTCCTGCTTAAGTTGATATATAAAAAATTACCCCCCAATTTGGAATTTATTGTTAAAATAAGGTAAGTGATTTTCTTTAAAAGGGGGATTTTTTATGAACCAATCATTCATATGTAAAGGTGTAAGTAAAACATTTGCGGGAGACGGTGTGCAAACATTTGCTTTAGAGAATATTAACATCAGTTTCCATCCCGGAGAATTTATATCCATCGTCGGTTCGTCCGGATCAGGTAAATCTACACTCTTAAGTCTCTTAGGAACATTAGACTTCCCAAGCTCTGGCGAGATTTTCTATGGCGATCACGCATTGAATACGTTTAACAACAAAGACCTTGCTGACTTTCGTTTCACCCAGATTGGCTTTATTTTTCAACAGTTTCACTTACTCCCTTCATTGACAGTAGAAGAGAATGTTATGGCACCTCTTTTAACAAAGAAAACCAACTACAACAAGAAAGACCGAGCCCTTTCCCTATTAGAGATGGTCGGTCTTAAAGACAAAGCGAACGCTCTCCCCTCACAACTTTCTGGTGGACAACAACAGCGCGTAGCGATCGCACGAGCACTGGTGAATGAGCCCCAATGGATTCTAGCGGATGAACCCACAGGCAACTTGGATTCTGAGAATGGCTCTATGATTTTTGAAATCATCCAATCACTAAATATCGAAAAAAAATGCGGGGTTATCTTTGTGACCCATGATATGAACCTTGCCGAAAAAGCAGATCGTGTGATTTATATGAAGGACGGAATGATCACTGAAGATAAGCGAGGTAACATGATATGCTGAAGTTTATCTTCACCACTGGATGAGACATAAAGAACGCTTTATCCTCCTAATTGTTGGTGCTTTGGTGATCAGTTCAGGATTAAGTTTCATGTTCAATCTCACAGAGACAAACAAAGGAACGATTGTTGATACCCTTCAGAAAAAATGGTCATCTTCGTATGATATTGTGGTTCGCCCTAAAGGAAGTACGATGGAAACAGAATCAGAGAACTTGTTAGAACCGAACTACTTGAACGGCATTAACGGTGGTATCACAACTAATCAATATGAACAAATAAAAAAGATGGATAATATAGAAGTCGCAGCTCCGATTTCTATCGTTGGTTATGCGATGCTAGGCGTGGTATTAGAAGAAAAGTTAAATTTTAAAGAACCTGGCATTTATCGTGTAAGAGAAGAAATCATAACAGACACAGGTTTAACAAAAGAGAAAAGCTACAACACGAGCTTTTACACCGTTCGTGGAAATGAACAACCCTTGAGCCCCGCTCATGGACTTCATAGTCAGTACCAAGGTGAACTCGCTCCTAAAGACTTTAACTTACTCGTGGCGATCGACCCTGAACAAGAAGCTAAATTGGTCGGTCTGAACAACTCGATCCTCACCTCTGATCAAAGTCGTTATTTTAATAGTGAAGATACAGCTCGTATAGTACCTGAAACGAATGGTTTTCATATACCAGTACTCATTAACACACAATCCTTTAACAGAGGCTATCATAAATATACCGTTGAAAAACTATCTGTACCTTTTCAATCAAAAGAAGAGCGAAAAACAACTCTAGAAAAAATAGCGCAAGAAGGCGGTAAAAAGTATTTAGAGTCACTTAAAACGGAAGAGATTTCACTCACAAAAAAGATAGAGTCTAAAGATATCGAAGATCTTTTCTTTGATCAACTAGCGGGGTCAAACAATACCGAATTAAAAGGAAAAGCAACCGAGGGTTCGATGTTGCTCTTTCAATCAGGGAACTTGAAATATAGCAAAGTAGACAGCCCGTTTCCTGAAAGATGGAACAGTGGATTCCAAGTTGAACCATCGAACATGGTAATCGAAGAAAACAATCCAAATTTAAAAGAATTACTTCCAAGTGAGGGATTTAGAGACGTTGATGTAATCGAACAAGAGTTCAATACACCTGACGGACCGCTCAAGATGAATCCTTTCGTAAACTACAAGTATGTAGGATTCTACGATCCTAACAAGATAACGGTTTCGAAGGACCCGCTTAACGAACTTCCTTTAGAAACGTATCGTCCTTCTCGTGCTTCTTTGGTACTCGACGAGAACGGGAAACCCGTTAATCCATCCAAAGAGGTTTCAACAGCTGGTAACCCAGCGGGTCTTCTGACGAATCCACCTAACATCCTTACCACAATGGATGCAGCGGCAATGATACATGGTGAAGATGCTATTTCGTCGATTCGTATTAAGGTGAAAGGTGTAGAAACACTTGGTGAGAAATCTGAAGAAAAATTACAGAATGTCAGAAAACAGATCGAGAGTCAAACCGGTTTGGTTGCGACTATAACAAGAGGATCATCTCCGCAGCCTGTTATCACAAAAGTGACCGATGACTCTAAAGTATTAGGGTGGATCGAACAGCCATGGATCCATTTAGGAGCTTCCATCACGATCTTCAAAGAAACAACGATGGGCTATTCAGGAATTATTTTATCCATGGTTGCCGTAGCCATTGTTTATGTACTAGCCAACAGTTACGTCTCGTTACTTGCGAGAAGAAAAGAATTTGCTATCCTGCTCTCCTTAGGATGGCAGACTAAAGATCTTATAAGAATAGTCACTATAGAAAGTGTGATGATGGCAACGTTTGTGTCTCTTGTCGCCATAGTCGTTGAAACGTTCTTTACGGTTAACTACGGAGAACCGTTTAACGTGTTAAGTATATTATCTATCTCATTCTTTAGTTTTGTTATCTACTTGACTGGAGCCGCATGGTCTTCATATACCATCGCAAAGATTAAACCGTATGAAGCCATTAAATCGGGTGAACACTCTAAAATCTTTAAGAGCCAAATCCATGTTAATAACCGACTGATGCTTGTAGTAAAAGAAATTTTCAGTAAATGGAAAAGAAACCTACTCTCCATATTCTCAATTGCTCTGCCAGTTGGTTTATTAACCTTCTTCATCTTCATCACTTATCAGTTGAATGGGGTGTTGTATACATCATGGCTTGGTCAATTCGTCGCAATGGAAGTGGATAAAACGCACTACCTAACACTTATTATCGGTCTACTCATTTCCATACTAACCACAGGTGAGATTATGTGGCAGAACATATCTGACCGTAAACAAGAGATTGCCGTACTAAAAGCTGTCGGGTGGTCCAATCAATCCGTACGGTACTTAGTGGTTTTAGAAGGATTGTTCATAGGACTTCTAGCAGGTGTGATCGGTTTAGTCATCACACTAACCACCATCTATCTCATGTATCACATATTTCCGATTGATCAGTTTTACATCTTTGTAGCAACTCTATCTGTGCCTGTTCTTGTAGGCACTTTAGCCTCTGTTATCCCAGCAGAGATCGCATCAAAAATCAATCCGTATGAAGAACTCAAAAAAGCGAGTTAAAAAAAGTACCCTTCCTATCTAGGGAGGGTACTCTTCTGTATGATTCAGGTCTAACTTCGATAGTTTTTTTCTGACAGTTTACCTCATCTTTAGTTACCTATCTGATCGAGATCGAAGGATACTCATATGAAAAAAAGGTAAAGAAACACTGTTTCTTACAGGGTGCTTGTTGTAGATAATAAAACATCCCTTTCACAACAGTGTCACTGAAGATGAAGATTAGATATGAGAATAAAACCACCCGCTATTAAAAGAAGGGACATTCCTAAGATCCAGAAGACAGGAGACGTTCCTCCTATATACAGGGGAAGTAATTCTAAGATTACCATCTAAAACTTTTTATCTTTGTCTAACTTCTTGAAATCCTTGTAATCATCTAGGATATAGAAGATTCCTAAAGGAAAAAACAGAAACCCAATACACAAGAAGTTGTTACCAATTGACATAATCACTTTTACTTTTTAGCTTGATATCGACTTTTTCTTAGATAACTTAAACTTAGCCTATCTCTGTACAAAAAAGAATAGATTCCGATACTGTTAATAGGTAGAATGAATTATCTTCGATAGGAGCCTAATCTTATGTATACAGTACTTCTTATTTTATCAATCTTAACTTTAGGGTTTCTCATTTTCAGGCGAACAACGAGATACAAATGGGTAGTTCTAAGCATCCTCCCGCTTCTTCCTTCTCTTACCTTTGTAGTAACAGAGTTCAAACAGAACGCTTTTTGGTTACGCTTCTTAGAGACGGGCTCTTTTGTTCTTTCTATCATTTCTCTTCCCGTTATTCTGTATATTATGATAGGCTTCTTCTTTATCTACACCGTATGTTTTCTTTGTCTGTTTGGACAATATATGCTCTTAAACAAACCAAAGAAGCGTTGATTTACAAAGTACAATGGATTGGTAATTTTATTAAAAATGTTGAGCAGTATTGCCCGTTTCTCTAAGACGAAGTAGTAATCAACTACATATAATACTTAAATCTTGAGTAAGATTATGTGTATTTGCAAAGTATCCATATTATTTATGAAGCATTTATTAAAGGGTTAAGTACCTTAAAATGCTTCAATGCACGGTATAATTCGGTCCTGAAGAGGTTCTAGTTTAGTGTTCTTATTCAACTTAAGATATAGACTTTTTAAGAAGTTTTTCAGGTTACATACTAAGAACCAATACTTTTCAGGTTCAAGCTGTTCTTTTTGGACTTTCATCTTGTGCGGTAGTTGATCTAACAAGTTTTCAATCACCTTCAATTCTAGTCCACGATCCAACATTTCTAATATAGGAGTTATGACTCTCTCGTCTTCTTGATGAACATAAACACTATTAGAAATAAACATCTTATTCCAAAGCACTTCTAAAATTTCTGGGTAATCACTTTGGTTGATCTTAGGACTTTTTATAAGTTCATCCATCGTATCCGCTACATGTGCAATACTATGAGCCCAGCCTCTGTTAGGCACATATCCCCTTACATCTTCCTCGTCATTTAGATATTGTATTAATTTTTCTTTTATTTCATATACTTGGCTCTTTGGTAAGAAGTCATCTTGATTATCTCTGCCTAAGATAAGCGCGATTAAAAGAGAAGTAAAAGCCCTAGTAAAAACAGTATCCGTTCCATTCTCTCCGATTCCTTTGAACAATAAAGTTAAGCTGCAGTCTAACAACTCTTTCAAGATCTCAGGTTCAAGTTGGTTACTTTCTAGAATTACTTGATAAAAACACGTGTAAATCAACTGATCTCGTAGTTCAGAATCAATAGAACCAATATATGTAATCATAGAGTTTACGATAAGTACTTTATCAACCTCAGTCCATTCCTTATCCCCATTTTTCAGTTCGGTTAATAGAATCTTCAGCTCAGGTTCATCTAGTGTGTTGGTCTTTCCTAATACATTCATGTATATTTCTCCTTCATTCAAAATGATTTGACTGTTTTTACTTCCATTGAAAACCACCCGTTTCCTTTTCGCTTATTAAATCAACGAGTAATGTTTAAACATGAAACTTTGATTTGTTCTCCCTCTTTACTTCTGAACCTTTCGTATCTCTGTAATTCAAGAGTTTGATTTATTCAGTTCCTCCCATTCACTTAGATACATGCGTTTTGTCATTTTCTTGGGGTTTTCTAGTTTACAGATAAATTCTAAAGAGTTACCGTCAGGATCATTAAAATGAATCTTAGCGTGTGCATGATGCTCAAGTGCCATAACGAAAGGTTCCGTCGCTTCAAACCCAAATGCCGCCCTCGGTGTGTACCCTCTTTCAGTCAACCACGTCACCGAACTCTTCAAGCCTTCAAGCGATACGTGAAAGGCGATATGTCGGATAGAAGGATGGTAGTCAAGATTCACCTTATCTGTCTCCCATAATCCCAACCAACTCTCATCTTTAACGATCCACAAAAAAGCGATCTTATCATCAACGATATGATCCAGTTCAAGACCAAGACCCCTATAGAACTCTATCGATTGTTCTATATTACTCACCGGCAGATGTGCTTCATATAACCCTTTAATCATGTTTAGACCTCCAGTTAATTTCTAGATGTTTTTAGCCCTTCTTTACCGATTCTACCAAACTTTGGTATTTATAGTGTATCATTTATTTATGTGGCCTTTTAAACGATTAGATCTTGGTGATTTCAATAAAGATATGAAGAATGTAGAAATGGACGGTATCACGTTTTTAGGATGAGGAATGGTGAAAGATATGAATTTTGGGTATCCGATCGCAACAGGAAACACAGCTACGATCTATGAAAACGAAAACAAGGTAATCAAGGTATATAAAGAGCAATTTTCAAACGAGGTGTCTATCCTAGAAGCGCAAAAGCAGGTCTATGCCTATTCATATGGCTTACCTGTCCCAAAAATAATAGAAGTTACAGAGATAGAGGGAAAACAAGCTATTGTGATGGAGAGGATCCCTGGAGAAACACTAGGAGAACTCGTAAAAAGGGATCTGGACCTAGCCACTCATTACATGAATCTCTCTGTTGAAGTACAACGAAATGTTCATAGTTTTCCTTCGCCAAAACTGGAACTCATGACAGATAAACTGAAAAAGCAGATTCAATCAGCAGAAATTCTAGAGAACGTACAAAAAACAGCTCTGATCCACCAATTAGAATCGATGGACTTTGAACCGTATCTTTGTCATGGTGATTTTCATCTCTTAAATCTGATCTTGTCGGATGAAACTGTCTATATTCTAGATTGGATCGATGCCACAAGTGGCGATATTCGGGCAGATGTGTACCGGTCTTACCTGTTGTACGCACAACATTCAGAAGAGCTAGCGGAATTATACCTACACTTGTATGGCGAGAAGAGTGGCACCTCTAAAGACGAGATCTTTCAATGGGCAGCTATCATCGCAGCTGCAAGGTTATCAGAGAACGTACAAACAGACAACAAGGAGCGTTTATTAAAAATCATTCATCAACAATACCCACGTCAACTATAGAAAGACGGTTTTCATATTTTTATAGAGATAGGTAGGAATGTATATGTTTTTTGTACAAATGTCTGGTTTCCCAGGCTCAGGTAAATCGACACTCGCGCGTGAGATTGCAAAAGAGACAGGTGCCGTTATCATCGACCACGATGTTGTAAAAACGGCTTTGTTGCAATCTATTGCTGAAGCATCGATCGACGCAAGATCTGCAGGGGCGGTGAGCTATCATATCGATTGGTCCCTCATTGATTCCATGTTATCACAAGGTAGATCTGTCATTTTCGATAGTCCGTGCTTATACGAAGAGATGATTGAAAAAGGCACTTCTCTCACAAAGAAGTATGGTGTTACGTACAAGTATGTGGAATGTTACCTGGATAATCGGAATGAAATTAATCGTAGATTGAAAAGTCGTGACCGTATGATCAGCCAAATCGAAGAGATCTCTTCTGAAGAAGCTTTTCAATATACGATAAAAAATAGTAAAAAACCGCTTGATACCAAATGTTTAGTCGTGGACACCTCTCAACCTTTAGAGACTTATGTTCAAAAGGTACTGAATTATATCTTTGAGTAAAAAAACAATCCCATTCCTAATGATACAGAATGGGATTTTCTATTTATGTAATCTTATAGTTTTCTCCTAAACGAATAGCACCATTTATCATAATGCATCTTCTCTTCATAAAACCGATGCGCTTCTCTACGCTGTATCCCTGATTCTAGTGATACATACTGAGCTCCCTGTTCTCTCGCCCAATCATGAATGTATTGAAGCAGTTTCTCTCCATAGCCTTTTGAACGTTTTGATGAATCTGTTACAAGATCATGGATGAACACATAACGTTCGTGATAAAAGTTGATGTTCATCTGAATCCCAGCAAGCGCTACTATCTCTTCATCATATAGAGCGAAAAGACGGTACCCTTGTTTGTTCATCTTCTGTAACAAATTTAGGTAGGAATCCAAATTCAGGTTGGTTCTGAGTTGGTTCATGGTAGGAAACGCATCTATCCATTCTTTCTCTGTTGTTAATTCACGGACAATTACTTGGTGTGTACTCATGAACCTATCCTCCTTGAGTTTTGTAACAGATTGTCTTCAAAGTGCTTTTTTATCGTGCTCCATTCTTCAGAAACGACACTATAGAGAACCGTATGCCGAACGGATCCATCTCTTTGGATCAAATGGTTACGCAGGATCCCCTCTTTTTTTGCCCCTATTCTCTCTATCGCCTTTTGTGAACGTACATTCTGATGACTCGTTTTGATCTGTACCCTCTGTAAAGATCGTTCTTCAAAGCAATGCTGTAACAACAAATATTTACAGTTCGTATTGATGTTACTTCGCCAATAGTCGGGATGTATCCACGTTGACCCGATCTCGAGTCGTTTATGTGGTACGGAGATATCCAAAAACCAAGTCGCACCTATGATTTCACCCGTTTCTTGATGAACGATAACAAACGCTTCATCTGTTTCATCCTGTCGCCTCTTAACCGCATCCTCTACATACAAAACAACAGCATTCTTATCCGTTAAATTTACAGACATGTGCTTCCATATTCGTTCATCATCTGCCGCTTTATATATTCCTTCTACATGTTCCATCTTCATAGGGATCAATCGTACGATTTCATTTTCTATTCTCATATCCATCACTCCTTACCAATAGTTAACCTGTTTTTTGGTATGATAAAAAGTACCAAAAACAAATCTTTTATTAATACCAGGAAGTGATAATGTTGGAACTTCAGATCCTTCTTACAGAGAACAGAAGAAAACAGAAAGAGATTTACGAACAAATTCGGCAACACATCTTAGAAAAGAAGTTACCAGCTCATACCCAACTTCCCGCTAAGCGGAGACTCGCAGAACAACTGAACGTAAGCATCATGACCGTACAGATCGCATACGAACAATTAAAAAGTGAAGGATATATCTATTCTGTAGAACGTGGAGGAAGTTTTGTTTCAGAACTTGAAGAAGAGTTTCACTTTAAAAAACCCATTGTCTCAACCTTCAACCAAAGAAATGTGACTAAACAATATATAAACTTTAAAAACGGCCTGAACAGATCTATCTTTTCAGTGGCTTTCAGCAACAGTTTATGAACCTGTGTCTCTTCTTTAATCGAAGTGCAATCGGTATAGAAGATCCCGGTTTTTACAGAGCTAAAGCAGTATGTGATCAATTACAAGGACAAAGTTACGGAATCCCTATAGATGAGGAAGGCTGCACGGTTCCGACTCAAAACATAAAACTCCTTTACACGACACCCGCTCATCAGTACCCGACAGGAACCGTGATGAGTATCGGTCGGAGAACAGAGTTGCTGCGATGGGCGGATAAGAACGATGCGTATATCATCGAAGATGACTATGATTCTGAGTTTCGGTACAAAGGATCTCCTATCCCAACGTTATCTCACTTAGATATAAAGGAGCGAACCATCTATTTTGGAACGTTCTCTAAAACCTTATTACCTTCACTTCGGATGAGCTATCTCGTCATACCATCCCATCTTCAAGGTGACTTTGAAGAGTTCAATATGTACCAAAAACCTACTGTTTCAGCAATTGACCAGCAAGTTCTCGGTCAATTCATGAGTGAAGGCTTTTATACCTCGCATATCGCTAAGATGAGAACGCTTTATAGAATGAAGAGAGAATGTTTAATCACCAATATAAAGAATCAATTGGGTGAAGAGTACAAGATCAAAGGGGATTCAGCGGGACTCCACATCATCTTAGAACTACCAGAGGGTTTGAACGAAGCAACGGCTATAGAGTTAGCGAAAAAGAATGGCGTTAAGATAGATTCCATTTCTATTATGCATCAAGAGAGCAAACCCACGAATCAAGTGATGATTGGATATGGAGCTCCCTCTGTAGAAGACATACAGCGAGGTGTAGGTCTGTTAGCTTCTGTATTGCATGACTATTTAAACTAACTAAAAAAAGGAACATACGGTACCAAGTATGGTCCTTTCCTCACTCGCTTGAGCCGAATCTTCAATACCTCTATTCCAAAGTCTGCAGAGATCAATTATGCTAAATGAATATCTTGATACTTCTCATAGATTTGCTTTTCATAGTTTGATTGATAGATCCTAATAAAAGTCACATCAAAAGTAGGATAAGGGGTCAATTCAGTTTTTGCACATGTTTCCATATGCTTTAATTCTGACTGAGAGGTCAAGTGCCCTAAGGTTAAATGTGGAACAAAATTATCGAGTTCAAAATACTGTTTGATCAAATCATCTGAAGGTGCGATACTTTCAACTAAAGTTTGATGTAAGTGATGAATCTCATTGGATTGAACACTCAAATACAAGATACTTTCACCAAGATACTGGGGCTCACTTAATGTAAGTTGAAACGATGAAAAATCTTTACATACATTCTGAACGTTTTCTATCCAATTCTTATCTGATGTTAAACCACCCTGTGCTTTTATCGTGATGTGAGGTTCGACACCCAATCGGTCAAACCATTTTCCTTGGAATTGTTCAATCCTCTTCAAATACTCTTTAGGTGGAACAATACCGATAAAATATTCTGTTTTCATGTTTTCATATTCTCCTGTAAGTTGTATGTATTTTTTTCTTTGTACAAATTCACCCGTTGATATACATTATTTCTCTTATCACGAGGCTGTAATTTCATATGCATGTTTTTGCTAGACTTTTCTTCATATTTCAATCATCCTATTAAGTAATGATTTTATAAAAGCCCGCTCCTGTATCATCGAAACCTCTTGCTTTATAAAAATGATGAGAATCCACACGACGTTTTCCAGTGTTCACCGCAAGTTTAAGTACGCCTTGCTCTTTTGCCCACAGTTGGGCATGATCGACTAACAGTTTACCTATCTTTTGGTTACGGAACTCCTCTCTTACGACAAGTGAGATAATCCTGACATACCTCTCGTCTTTTTCATAAGCCAAACCTTTAAACATCCCGATCATACCTAGTAAAATACCGTCTTCTTCGACGACAATAGTGTGGTAGTTTAAATCATTATGTATCTCTTTAAATCGTTTTTCCATCTGTTCATCAGACGTAGGGTATCCTAGTTCACCCATAAGAACCGCAAGTTCAGCAAAGTCATCCTCTATCGCTTTTCGTATTATCATAATTCCTCATACTCCTTAATGTCGCTTTCATTAATTTGAGCTGATTAAACTATTCGACAATAAATGACCACCCCCCTCTTTATTACATATGAAGCATATAAAGGTCTTGTTTGCCTTTAAAATTTTTCTCGTTTTTAGTGGTATATTTAGTGAACTTATAACCATGTTTTGTACATAAGAAGAACTTGATATCAGCATGAGTACAAATTTTCTCTTAAAAACTTTTTGAAAAGGAGTATAATTTCTCAAACTTATTACGTCTTATTAGTGTATAGAGATTAGGGAAACACACACAAGAGGACTCCGTGAGTGAAGATGGTGAAGGTCTATATTATAAAATGATAATTGTATGGCCACCAGTACATGGCTCAATCAATGCAGTAAGTTAAGCACTAATTAAGATTACTAGAGTAAAAAAATGTAGCTTATTCAAAATTCACCAGGCATGTTCACTTCACAGCGAAAAATTATCTTGTATGTTTGTTTAAACAACCATAGAAAGGAAAAGAGAAACCATGAAGTCTAATTCAACCATAGAAGCATATCTCGCTGCTTTTAATTCTGGGGACCTTAACGGGATACTTCAGCTGTTCAGTGATCAAGTACAAAATGAAGCATTCTGAGGTAATCTTCATCTTCATCATTGTTGTCATTGTTATCAACAACAACGTTGTTTATGATGTTGTTTACTCCCCTTGATCATAAAATCCCTCTTTTCACCATTTTTCGTAATATAATTACAATAATAATCATATTCTGGTAAAATAGTACAGATACTCACTCCAAAGGGACAGTGTCAAATTTACTAATATTAATTTAATAAGTTAAGTTCATATAACCTTTAACCTTAGTGGTTTGAATAGTTTAAGCGACTAAAAACCATTACGTATAGAAGTTACTTTACCTAGATTAGAAGAACCTTATATATCATAAATCACTCTCAAATAACTTTGTTCAAAGCTTTCCCCTTTCTAACAATGCAGATAAGTATAGGTGTAAAATAAAAAAGCCCCTAAAAAAGGGGCTTCGTTTAAACTATCTCTCACAAGCAATTAAATCTTTATCACGATCGCTTTTTTTATTCGCATCATATAGCGCTTTTGAAACAAACGGTTTGTACTTCGTTTTACCGCCTTTGTTCTTAACATTGTTAGCTCTCGCTACGCCGCCTTTATACGCCTTGTTAAGCTCAGTACAGTTTTTATATGTTTTTGCCTTTGGTGTAGCTGCTTCTGTTGGAAGTGAAGAAACACCAAGAATCAATCCTGAAGCAAGTAAAATGGGCATGATCTTTTTCATCTGTTGAACCTCCTATTATTTACCTTTCTATTGTAAAGCATGACTTATTACTTATACAATCGAATTTAAAAATAAATAAAAAAAACGCCACTTTTTATGAGCGCGCTTTTATTTTCTCAAACAATATCTGTATTTGTTGTTCATGGTAGTCTATTCTTTTGGAATATTTATTTTGCAATGCCTTGTCTTTACTGCCTTTATAGAGTGTGACGTTATAGTTAAACAAGAGTCTGTGGTACTTCAATTTAAGTTTATACAAAACTACACCGCCAATAATAAACTTTTCCTTAATATTATCGTTTTTACTACCATTTATATAAATAGTAATATGGTATAGTTTTTATACTAGTTCTTTTGGATCATTAGGTATGCGTTTCTTTCTTGTTTGCCCCATGTTAATCACTAGAGTAATAGTCAAAAATAAAAAAGCTCCTAATGAATCAAGCATCATATCATGGATAGAACTTCCTCGATCAGGGACAAACTGTTGATGAAATTCATCCAGCATACCGGCTAGACTAGCAAGTTCCCATGCTAAAATATATGAAAAAAGTGTTCCTAGGAATTTTTTCAGTAAAACATATAAAATGATTGCAAAGCTTCCAAATAACAAAAGATGCGCGGCTTTCCTAAGCAGACTATTTGTTAACTCAATGTCCTGATTAAACAAACCAGTTTCTTGTATAAAAGCACCTGTTTGTCCACTGGTGAAGTATCCAGACGCCGTAAAATAATAAATAAACCAGATCCAAATAAGAACAAGTATGCCAACACCATATTTCTTCATACAGCCACTCCCTTAGAACGGAACGTAATTAAGACAAGATTAACTTCACCCATCCAAGTATAGAGATCCAAAGTGGTACACTTAACACTGTTCCGCACACCAATCCCACAAAAAAGTTTCCTTCCTCTTCCATATAAGTGCTCCTGACTATACGTAAGATTATTAACCTATTAATCAGTGTTAACATTTAAACGAATTGACATACATGATAAAGGATATTTGTCCTTTACTGTTTCGCTCTATAACAAAAAAAAAGCCAACATCAAAAGGCTCCATTCCTGTACCTTTGAGTCAGCTTCGTTAATTTTTTACTCAATATCATAGACAAGCGATGTATTCCTAGTGTCTACGCCGAATATATTCTCGCCATTCTCATCTTTAACTGTAAAAACGTACACGTTTGTTCCGTTTATTTGGATCTCTTTATGAAATCCTACAGTATTTGTTTCCGTAGAAAGTAGTTTACCAGCTTCTTCTTTTGTTAATTCAAGGTTTGCCTGTTGAAGTGTCAACTCATCCCATTGATCCATCTTCCATTCATTATTTTCTTTTACTAACTTAAATCTCCATTGTGATCCGACATTATTCATATCTGATGCTGGCTCAATTCCAGAGAATTCAATCGTGTCCTCTGTAATACCATTCACCTTAAATCGCACCTCTTGATGAATTCGTGGAAGAAAACCAATATCACACCCACAGAAGTATTTAGGCAGTAACGTTTTTAATACTTGATTAGAGAACCTTTCTGTAACATACGGTTTAAAGTCTGGACCTGCCACTTCATAAGTAGCGGGGTTCTCGCTATTCCAATTGTTCTTTTTTTCAGAGTTAATTAGTGTTTGTTTAATATCAGCTAAGTTACGATTTAAAATCTGTTTGGCTTCCCCTTCTGATACTACCACTGGTACAGGTTCCTCTTTCTTCTCCTCTTTTTGTTGCTGTGGTACTTCTGCTTTATCTTTTTCAATCTGCTTAGTTTCTTCATACTCAATCGAATCAATGACAAAGGAATGAAAGGCTTTGCTATCACTTATGGTTTCTATTTTTATCGCGTTTTCTAGCTCTTCTTTTGCCACTCCTTGTGAAAGAATAATCTCCTTACTTATCGAAATGGTATCACCTGATTCTATTGCAGATTGCATAGGAGGTTCTATTATGAAAGATTCACTTCCAGTTGCTTTCACTAAAGAACTGTTTAAAAAAGTAACTCGATATTTTAGTTTATTCTTTATCGGGCTATCTGATTTATTCGTAATAAGTAAAGAGATCTTTAATTTTTTTTGTTCCGAATTAGACGAATATTCTACCGAGCTGCCTAGACCTGAGACATTTTGAATAATGACTGGGGGCTCCTCTTGTTTGATTTGAACATTCGGTTGTGTTTGAGGTACAGGTTCTTTGTCAAAGTAGACATAAGTTGAAAAGATGATGCCTGAAAAGAGAGCTGCTGTTAGTAACCTTGGCAGAAGAGTACGTGGTCTTTTGGACCGAACTTGTGGAACTGATAATTTTCGTATACGTGTAAGAATCTGTTGTTTGTCTTTGTCTGTAAACACCTGAACTTTTGAAATTTCTGGATCCATACTGGTTGAAAGCTTTTTTAATCGTTCTTCCATCATCTTTCACCTCCAAGCTTAATGAATTGTTCATGAAGTAATTTCCTAGCACGACTGAGTCTTGTTTTAACAGTAGCTTCCTTCAATGAAAGGAACTCGCTCGTTTCTCGGATTGTAAACTCTTTATAATAGTGAATGAGAATGACTTCTCGGTATTTTAAAGGTAATTGCAAAACAGATTTGTACAGAAGGTGATCTTCCGAATTTGAGATAACATGCAATTCAACAGCATTCTTCTCAGTCGTGGATTCATTCTTAAATTTATCCGTCACTTGCATCTTCCGAAAATGCCAGCTTTTTAAATAATCTTTTGTTCGATTTATAGCAATCGAATAGATCCAGCTTCGTATGTTGGATTCTCCACGAAATGTTTCCAGTTTTGTATACAGTGTGACAAATACGTCCTGTGTAAGATCTTCTGCTTGTGGCCAATTCTTCACAAAGGAAAAGATCAGTCGTTTTATCTCTTCACCATACATATCCATTAACTGATTGAATGCATCCTCACGATTAGGTGTGTTCTTGCTGTACATTGCACTCAAATTATCATTCTCCAAATCACACGACCTCCTTGTCGTTATAATGGTATGACGATATAGGGGGAGATTGAGTTTCATGAAATAGTAATTTACTGTAAAATAATTTTAGTGAATTACAGTAGGGATGGCTTTCACTTCACCCATCAATCTTGATAAAGCTCTCAAGACTCAAATACCAACATCTATATCCAAACTCTTTACCACAAGTATGAAAACAATGTGGATAGCGTACAAAAAAAAGCAAACCCCATCTATAAATAAATTAAGATGGGATTTGCCCTTTTTGAGTTAGTGTCAAAAATGTTTATTTAGACTTTTCTTTTCCTAAATAAAACTCCATTTACACTTTACCGTTATAAGTTTTTACCAAAAAATAATCAATAATAGTATTGTCATTAAATACTAACTTGTTTGTTTTCTTCACCTTCATCTTCAAGACCTAATTCTCGAATACTAGTCAAAGTTAATGGCCAAGCTACTGCAAGTAGAGTAATAACACCAGCTATAATTAGAGTATTCTGCACCGATATCAACATTGAAACTGGACCGATTATGGCCATTCCCAAAGGCTTTAATGACATAGAACCGAATCGATTAATTGAGTCTACACGAGATAATAAGTTGTTAGGAACAAGTTTTGCGATAGTTGTTGCTTCTAGGGTACTAAAGAAAGAGATCGCAAACCCTGAAATAAATTCAGAAACAATAATAATTTCTGTAGGTGCTGGAATTGCTAAAAGTAAAAGCGTAGGACCAGATCCAATTAACAATACCCAAAACCCTGTAAGAAGTGGCCGCTTTGGTTTATAGAACATGACCAAGAAACTTCCGGCAATGCTGCCTAGCCCCAATGCAGTTGCAATCATCGCCCAAGCTGGAGCACCACCTAGATGTTGGTTTGCAACTATAGGTCCAAGTACGTTAAGACTTGATAATAAGAAGAACTGAAAAATACAAGAACTTATAATTATTATAGATAACCATCTCTGTTTAACTACATATTGAAAGCCTTCACTTATTTCGGTGATAACTGAACGTTTAATAATTTTTATAGGGTTGCCTAATGAACCGCAAGCGACTATTAATATTGCACTAATAACAAAGGTGAAGGCATCAGCAATAATTAACCAACCAGGCTCAATAAATACCAAAGTAATCCCTGCAAGTACAGGTCCAGCAATTTCAGCTATATTTGCTGCAATTGCAAACAGTGCAAAAGCTTCTTGTTTTTTCCCAGGAGGCGCAACTTGTGCTATTGCACCTGTAGATGCTGGGTTGAAGAAGCTTCCGGTGGCACCTCTTATAGCAGATAATAAGGCTACATTCCATACAGTTGCTTCACCCATAATTAAGAGTGCACCAATTAAACCTTGAGACATAAAACCAACCATGTTAGATATAATCATGATGGTACGACGCGGATAACGGTCGCCAACAACCCCACCGAACAACATTAATAAAATGCTTGGTAAAGCCCTCGCTGCTAATACAATTCCGAGTGATGATGCTGAGTTAGAGAAACTCAGAACAGCGAATGCCAATGCAACAGGTGTTAACATATCACCCAAAATAGAAATTGTACGTGCAATAAACAAATATCGTAACTGTCGGGATTCTAATAAAGCAAATTTGGATTGTATTTTTACAAACTTCATGAGTGTACCGCAGAAAGATGGACATACGGTTTTAATTGTTCAATAGATAGTTCATCTCGTAAAAGTAATAAATCAGGGTTTAGACTGTTTACTTGATGCACTTGATTCATTTTAACTTCTTCAACCAAAGGTATTCCTTTTAGCCCAAGTAGACCCCATAGTTGTTTTGATAATTTCGGCATAAAAGGTGCTCCTAATAATGTCAACCCCAATACCCATTCTTCTGTTTCATACAACTCTTTAAACATCCAACTTTTTAATATTTTTACTGCAGCTTGTAAGTCTAAATGTTGTGGAGTTAACCAAAGTTTTTGTTGCATAAACACCTTTTCTAATTTACTTGTGTAACTCACTGATATTGTTTGTTTTTTGTTTAACTTAAGAAGTTCTGGTATGAGAGTTTGAGTATGCCATCGCCTAAGTTCATTAATAGTTCTCACCATCTCATCAAGTCTTATATCAGATAAACCTCTATCTAAAGGAGCATTTGATAAGAAAAATCTAAGTTCATCTGAGGAAATGCCAGTTTTTTCTTCTTGGATCTCTGAAAGCCATATACCATGCTTTTTACTAGTTGAGCACTTTTGACCTTCTAAAAAAAGCATACCGTTAACTACGGTAAGGTCAAACGGTTTTAGACGTCCGTTGGATCCCTCTGCAAGTACATGTGGTGCTATTAAACCTGGAGTTGAATTATCACTACCAAAGACCCCTATCGTTGTCACATTACTATTTGGATGAAAAGCGTGATGTGTAGAGTCCACCAACTCTTTATATACTTCACCACAATATACGCTATAAAGGTAGTACGGGTTAGATAATAAAAATCCTTCTGGCACTAAACTACTTTTAATTCCCCATGTACCCGGGCCCGAAAGCCTAATTCGCCCTGCTCTAATTGTTAAATAATCTTTAACAGCTCTCATCCATTGTTCTTTTATTCCTGAGGCCTCTATTCTACTGAGGATGTCTGATATATCTTTGGGTCGTGCAAACCAGTTTTGAACCGTACGCCATTCTAGTGTACTATGATCCAATCGTGAACATGGCTCAATTAATTCTTCAGGTTGAAAATGAGCGCCACAATATACACAAGAAGAACCTCCGCACTCCTCCTTACATTGTGGGCATTTACCTGATATCCAGGTTCCCATTAACGCCTCACCAGTCTCCTTAGAATAAGGGATTCTCTCATTCTCCAGCCTAGCTTGACCTGATTTCTTAAGTTCATCCAGAATCTCTTCATGTAATTTTAAATAACCTTTAAAATGCTCCTTTGAACGAGGATTAATCCAAGAGTCAAAGTGAATATCGAGATTTTTCAAATCATCTTGGATAGCACTGTGAAAAAATTCACACGTTTCTTCTGGTGTTCTTCCACTTTCTTTTGACTCTGCTAGTATCCAATTTTCAAAAGCGTCACTACCCGTAATGATTTTTACTTGATACCCTTGAACACGCAATGCTCTTCCTATCACATCTGCTCGTAGATAAGTGCCAGAACCATGTCCGATGTGCATCCTTCCGTTAGGTGTTGGTTGCATCGGGACAATTAATACGTTTTTATTCATGGAATATTCTCCCGTTTTCATTAATTTTTCATGTGTATATTTAGTGGTTCAACTTCTAATACAAAACATTTTTCTACTTCTGTAAGTATGCCTTCGATTTCACTTTGATCTTCATATTCAATAAATAAATTTCCACTAATTGCCGAAGAATCAAGTAAACCATCCACAACGTTTCCAGGTTCAATCTTCATATCAACCTCTAGTAAACCAGGTATACTGTTGAAATCTTCTGCATTGCTAATTGTTGTCACTTTACCCCGTTTCGTTGGCAGCATTAGTTCAAGAATCTGTTTCTCACTAGTACGGTTAGTATTTTTCCAATTGTATGATTCTGCCATAGAAACAGCGAGGTGAGCATCCCATGAATCAAAGCCATGTAGGAATTGTAACATCTTCCTAATTCCACCCCCGCCTGGACGACAAGCTATTTCTCCTGCTATATAACCATTAGGTGTATGTAAAACTTCAAAATGTGTTACACCATTCTCAATACCTACAGCTTTAACAGCCTTTTTGTGCATCGCTACAATCTCATTGGATACAGGCTCTGATGAATGAAGTGAAAATGATCCGTAAATACCGTTGGACGCATAATCAATAACAGGTGATAAATATTGCGAAACTTGAGCAAACACTACTTCACCATTAATTACATAACCATCACAGTGATACTCATTAATAACGTTTTGAAACTTTTCAACAATAACTGGAAATTCCTTTTCAGAGGTTGTTATTGGACTATTTAAACGGTTAAAATATTCTTTTGCATTATTTGAATAAATATCATTCTCGTTCTGAAATACCATTGTGGCGTCAACACCTGCACCAATTACTGGCTTTATAATTATTGGGTAGCCTATCTCTTTTGCAGAAAATAAAACATCATTAAAATTATTTGCTAAAGAATAGTTAGAAACTGCTATCCCATTATTTAAAAACCTCTGCTTCATGGCAAACTTATTTGTACAATTTGTAATTGTATAGAAGGATGCACCTTGCAACCCTAGGTAATCCCTCAAATAAGCAGCAGTTGGAGCAGCTCTCTCCGATAAAGAGATTACAGCGTCATAATGATTACAATTTCGTTGGTCTAGTACTGATTTAGTCGAGTTTGCAGGATCATTCAGGTTATCAACCCAAATAACATCACTTGTAGAATCATACATATCCTTGAACCTTGTTTCCGTTATAAAGGTCACATGAATATCTTTACGTGCTGCTAGTGCCTTAGAATGTATTTTATCTCCTGTATTTGTTACAAGAATTGACTTCATGGGAATTCTATCCTTTCTAATTCTGAAATATTAGCCGTCTTAACTGCATGATATCTTTCATGATCCCAGTCTTTAAATATAGAATTATTTAATGGTGATGGTTGTGAATTTGAACATATGTATCCCCATAAAGGTTCGAGTCGTGCTCCCCGCTTAAGTTTAGCTCTATATGTTCCCATCCCGTATTCCACATGTTTGTATCCGTTTAGAATGGCAAAGCGTATAACTTCGTAATAAGCTAAATTAAAATATTCATAACCGTCACCAACCACATTAAAATCGAATCCAACAGTTCGTGCATAAATTGTCTTTCCCCATAAGAAAAGCAGTACACATCCTACTACAACATCTTCCCGTTTTAAGTAGATGACATGGCTAAAGTCATTAGCTGTATCCTTAAGAATTTGTAGCTCTTTAATCTCGTTTTCTGCAGAAGTGTTGTGGCCATATTTATTCTCATGATTCGCAAATAATTGCGCAAAGATTTGCATTGAATCACCTAGTTTGGATGAATCAACTGTGTAACCTTTTGCATCAAAAATACTTCTTTCTCTGCGAATTCCTCGTCTCCATTTTATATAATCCTGGTATTCTTCTATGCTATTAAACTCAATATCAAGAACCGCATTTGCACCAACTATAAAAAAGTTGTTCTTATCTTCTATAACATCATGTAACTGTCTACGGCCCTTTTCATTCATATATAAGCAGGATATTGATGTCGCACCTTGATTCTTTGTAAAAATGTTAGCGGCTTCAATCATACTTTCTAACACACGGCTTTCCTCAGCCTCATTATTAATATTAGGATTAATTAAAAATTCACATGTATATGCTGCTCGCGATCCAATAATAACTGTAGGAGTCCAGTCTTTTTGATGAAAGTGACCTCCTGATCTTTCTAAGAACCGTTTATATGGTTCATATAGTCCTCTTGAACTCGGTTTACCCCAGTAAATAGGTAATAATCCTAAGAGTTGACCAGTTTGATTTCGACAAACAATATAACCAGTATCCCCACCTCTTAATCTTTCAATAGCGAGTAACCATGGTCGGCTAACATAAAAACTCCTGTCCTTACATAATGGGAAAAGCTCATGCTCACATACATCATCAAGAGATTTAATAAACTCTAAAGATAAGTCTTTGAAGGAGTTAAGTTGAAAAGACCGTTTAATTTGAAATTGCAAGTCTTTCTACCTCCATTATTATGTCTGAAAGTTTTGTGATTGCTTTTCCTTCCCAAGCTACACCATTGTTTTTATCCAAGAGAATAGCCTCTAAACCTGCTAACTGTGCGCCTTTCAATTCATTATCATGACCATCACCTACGTAAATACACTCTTCACTTTGTAATCCTAACTCTCGCATCGCATACTTATAAATTTGCGGTTCAGGCTTCATAATACCTATTTCTGCAGAAAGAGCTAAGACATCTATAAAAGGCATAATCGTTGAACTTGATATCATATCTCTTACATCACTGCTGCAATTCGAAACGACTCCTATTCGAATACCTAGTTGTTTTAATTCTTTGAGTACTTGAACAGCTCCCTTCTCAGGTACCCTAAAAGCTGACCCATGAATGTTTTTTCGTGCCTGCATACCTTTGACTATTAATTCATTTGTCCAAAAAAATCCTCTATCCTCTTTTAACCAATGAAGGTACTGATATAAATCTGATGTCTCCCTTTGAATACGCGTTTCTGTCCATGGCTTTTTTAGCGTAAATGGATCAAGTTGTAAGGCAATAGCTGTTTCATTGAAAGCATGTTCTTTCAAATCATCCTCTAAGGGTACAAGTGTGTTCCAAAGATCAAAAATAACACCTTTAATATGTTTGTTCAGCATACATAGGCTCCTTCATTTTTTGCGACCAATGAATAATGGCTGGTTGGTGCCAGTTCGAGTTATCAATGATTACATCTGCTAATAGGTCAGGTCGATATTTACTTAAATAAGTCCTTTGAGCAGGAAGATACTTTGTATGATATTTACCTATAACTTCTTTTCCCTGTAGTGGAACATCCCGTATGTTAGCCCGTTCTATTGCAATATCCTCACTTATAGCTAGAAATATAGATAAATCTAAAAACGAGTATAACTCAGGTCTTAATAAGAATATTCCTTCAAGTAAAACAATCGTATTGGATGTAACATTATAGGTTCTCTGTAAAGTCATTCTGTCTGTCAACAAATCTAAATGCGTTAAAGTACAGTGTAATTGACCCTGCTCTTTAATTGGTTTTAAAACTTTATTTACTAACTTATTTATATTTATACTCAGACTATAGTATTGATCAGCCTCTGATAACGCTGAATTATATCTTAGAGATTTAGGATTATGAAAATCATCAACGTGAACAATTTGTGTATCTTGTTTTGATTTCTGAAAATAGTTATACAAGTCTTCCGTTAATTGAGTTTTTCCTGATGTATCAATACCAGTTATCCCAACAATTAATGGGCGATCTTTTTTTTGCTTACTTTTTATAAGTGAACTTAGTGTTTGGAGCATGTTTTCTTTAGTCGTCATAATTTACCCACCAACTCTTGTGCTTCGTTTATTTTTCTTTTAATTCGTGAAGATAGTTTATGATATAGACTGCTACCGTAAGCCATATTATCCTTCTGTAACAGTGGAGTGGGTTCTAATCGAAGCACAGAAAGGTTATCAAACACTTTCTTATTGATAATAGCAGCTCCCTCTTCATTGGCTTCAATTCTCTGTAAAGAATTACTAGGTCGGATTAGCCTATCGCATAAGAAAATATCAGGAGCATTACCAAAATAACCTAAAGCTTGAATTACAAGACCAGCCTGATCTAATAAATTTGCGACATCACTTAACTTTTTAATGTTAACAATGCTTACATTCTTAATTTCCCCAGACCACAAACTACAATATAGTTCCTTAGATTGGTGACGCAACCCAGAATCGCGATAAACAATGCCAGTATCAGGGCAAACATCAGTCAAAGGATCATAAATCATTTCTCTCTCCATTATTTGTTCTTTTCGCGCCTCTTCTTCATTGTCATACATTAAATATGCCTTACTGCGCTGTAAAACATAAATTGGGGGGATTATATATCTTGTATCTCTATCTTTCAATCTTTTCATTATTTCTAATAAACAACTCAGCACTGACATGGCACTATGTGAACTTCCTGCTATAACGATAGGACGTTCTCCTATTGTAAGTAATTTATTTTGCAACATTTCTTTTTTGCTGTGACGAATTACTGTGTTTGATAACATTAGTTTTTTATTCCAGTTCAGTAACTCATCATTTATACGCTCGTATCTTCCTGTTGCTAATAGAACATGTTTAGCTTTAACAATATCACCCTGATTCGTGTAGATACTCACGGGATTATTTCCGATTCCCAATTGAATCTTTTCAACACTTGTACTTCTCCGAATTGCATTGTCACCTAATTCTGCTTCTATTGTTAAACCTATTTCGATAAGTGCTGAAGCCAGTTTTTCAGCACGTACGGGTTTCATGTTTTGTGATACAGCAGTGACTTTATGATTCATTAACAATCTTTCAAATGGTCCTTCGAATGTGAGATACTTTAACATACTAGTTCCAGAGGATGAAGTAAGAATGTTATAGTCTTTAAATGCGCCAGGACCAATATTCGTTTCTTGTTCAATGATCATAACTTTATCTTTCAATAAATTTGGATCAGAAGACAAGAAAGTGGTAGTTCGAAATCCTCCTCCAATAATCACCAAATCCTGAACGATGTTATTTGTCTCTTTAATTGTTGTTCTGATATTCATTGTATTCATACACTCATTACTTCTTCTAATAGTGACTCAAATTTATAACAGATAACTTCAGCTTCTTCTAGAGTCAGAATTAACGGTGGTCTAATCTTGAGTACGTTACCGTATCCATATCTAGATGTACGTAGGATAAGACCATGTTCCATAGCTTTTTCAGCTAACCAGTTAGTTAAAATCGTATCAGGTTTTCCCTTCTCATCTACAATTTCAATACCAATCATTAAACCTACTCCACGTACATCTCCAACAAATGCAAACTTCTCTTTCATTCTCTCCAATCTTGAAAGTATGTGAGCTCCAGTTTCTTGAACATTCTTTAGGAAAGCAGGCTTTGATATAATATCAAGTGTCGTCAGAGCAGCAGAAGCTGCTAATATATTTGAGCCATATGTAAAAGAATGATCACTAGAAGATAAACCACTTAATTCATCACTTGCTAAAATACCAGCTACTTGAGCCCCAGATCCCCCTAAACCTTTAGCAACTGTAATTGCATCTGGTTCAACTTCAAAATACTCGGCTGCAAACATATAACCCGTTCGCCCTATACCTGTTTGAATTTCATCAAAAATGAGCTTAATGTTATGTGTATCACAGAATGCCCTTAGTTTTTGAAAATATCCATGTGGGGGTACAATATTCCCTCCATTACCAGATATCGGCTCAACTAAAATTGCTGCGACACTTCCACTACTTGCAAACTCAAGAAAATCGTCTAATCTTGAAACACACATCATGTTACATGAAGAAGAATCTTGTCCATAAAAGCACCTGAAACAGTATGGGTCTGGAACTTGAAGTCCGCCAGGTATAGCTAGTGGAAAGTTAGCTTTTCTAAATGCATTCCCTGAAAGGTTCGCAGTCATCATTGTTTGACCAAGATGACTTCTAAATAAAGAAATTACATCTCTTTTGCCAGTAGCTCTTTGTGCCATTTTTATGGCTCCTTCATTCGCAACTGATCCACCGGATACCTTTAAATGTGCTTTGGTTATTCTATTTGGAGCTAAATCAACAAGCTTTCGGGCAAGTTGGTTAATTGGTTCGGTTTGGAAAGATGATGTGACATGAATCAATTTGTCTGCTTGATCTTTCATTGCTTTTACAACAGCTGGATGACTATAACCTAGACTTAAGTTAAATGTTGCTGAAGCACAATCAATGTATTCATTCCCATCAATATCGTATAAATAAATCCCTTCTCCTTTATCCATTCTTATATCTGATACTGGATAATAAACTGCGCTTGCATCTGTTGTTTCAATAGTTCCTTTAACAGTCGTACTTTCCCCCATACTTTCACCTCATTAAAATCTATTATCTGGCAATTCACTTTTTACAAATTTAGTAAATTCCATATTATGAGACTACCAAATATACGATTACCTTTGTATTGGGAAAACAATGCGATATAACCTTGTAAAACCTATCAATTAGTTAAACGTTTCCCAACTATAAGAAAAGAGACAAATAACGATCATAAAGCCCATAAAAAATTAAGAGTTGCATAAAAAATTGACGAGTTTCTACTATTAAAATATAAACAAACTAAAAAGTGAAAATTAGTTTGAACTGCTTAATTAAGGAAAGGTTGAACTAGACAAGTCGGTTATCCCAGTTTTTAAGCCCTGTTTTCCCAATACCATATTTTGTAATAAATGGTAGTATAAATATGAAAGTACTTTCAACTAAAAACGGTTTGGAGGAGAAAAATTGAAAAAAGTTAGTTTATCATTTTTAGTTGCTGGCGCTATTTTTATGTCAGGGAATGGTTTATCAGTAGACGCAGCCGGTACGGGGGATAACTCTAAATTCACAGCTGATATTAAGAGCTCTAGTCAGAAGAGAATGGAACAAGAAAAAGAGAAAGATTTTAAACAATGGAAAGAGACGAAATCTGCTAAAGTAGGTGTCTTCGCCATTCCTGGTGGTACATATAGAGCAATTTCTGTACCTTCATTTAAACAGGAAACAAGTTACTGGTGTGGACCAGCTACTACAAAACAAGTGCTACATTATTTGAATGGTAGTTCCAGTTCACAATCAACCTATGCTTCAGGATTGGGAACTACAACAGCAGGTACTGATTTCTCAAAAATTGATGATTATTTAAATTCTAAACAGTCGAAAAATAACTATATATACTCAAGTGGCAACAGTTATAGTACTTGGTCTGATCGAATTGACTACAGCTTATCAAAAAGTGTTCCTGCACCAGTTGTATTAGATTTGGAGATTTACCCATCTTACATGCCTAAATATACAACTCATATTGCAGGTCATATCTTAAATGTCTCTGGTGAGGATTCAAGAAATAGCCCCGTACAGATCCGTTTAACTGATCCATACGATCAAGGTAGCCGAGGAGTTACATTAGGCAATGTATGGCACCCTCATAAAGGCGTATATGATGCTAATATGGATCACTTCCGTCAAGCAATCCTTTGGTAGAACAAAGAGCCCGTCTATTTTTAGGCGGGCTTATATTACAATGCAGGAAGGGAAAATTAATAAGATGAAAAGACTTGTATACGGTTTTTGCTACATGATTGCAATCCTTATATTATGTGTAGGTTGTAATGATAAAGAAGATACATTACCATCTTCACAAAAACAAGATACAGAAATAAAAGCAGACAAGCCAACAAGTATAGATACATTAGTAAAAGAAGAAATGAGTTCTACACAAAAAGATACAATTAAATCAGTAACTAGAGTTAAAGATTGGAATCTCAATGAAATTTCAAATACGTCCTTTAAGTTAAATAATACTTCTTGTAAAATGGACAGTCTGGTTGCACCTGCATACGCAGATGCAAACAAGATAATCTTTTTAAGCTACGGAGAAAACAACGATGTCATTTATGAATTTTCTACATTAACCAATCAGTGTAAAGAGATTTACAAATCTAAAGGAATTGGGAATTTAGTTGGAAATGAAGGTTTCTTATTCTGGACAGAATATGATACAAAGCAATTATCAAATGTAGAATGGTCAATTAAAGGTCTAGATCTCTTAGAGAATAAAGTAACAAATATAGCTACTGGAGGAAGTTACAAAGATACACCTACTCCAACAATGAAATTAGGATATCAATCAATTAATTGGATTGAATACGAAATACAAGGAGAAAAAGTTATTTCTAAAGTTAAGAACTACAATTATAAGAAGAGAGAAGTGACTACACTATCAGAAGCTTTGCTAAATGAAAGTGAGGAAAGAAAGGGAGAGTACTATATCTTACAAGAAGGTATCAATACCGAAGAACAAATCTTACTTTATAAATCAGTTTTTAAAAATGGAAATAAAGAATTCACTATTGATATACAGAAAAATGGAGAACCGATTCAAAATTTATTGACCCAAAATGGGGTTCTTGATTTTATCAGCAATAATAAATATTTTGTGTATACCGGTGAAGGCCATTTAACCTATAAGGAGATCTTAAATCCTGCCAGCAAATCAGTTTTTGAGACTGGAAATAAACTTACCACAGATACTCCAATTTTTGTTGGTAAACATTCACTAGTTTTTAGATATGCGATGAATGAATTATATTTAATAAATATGAAAGAAAATAAAAGTTATAGTTTAACAGGCTATACAAGTTTAGTCTCAAAACCTGTCTATACAAATGGATTTTTAGCCTATGGAATAAAAACTGGTGAACAAGAAAAAGAAGAGATCACTTTTTATTTATTAAAAATAGATGAAAAATAAATGAGATCGGGTATTAACCCAGATCTCATTTATTTTATAATGTTATGGCCTTGGTGGGTCTTCATGGCTAAATGGTTGTGGTGGATCTTCGTGACTAACTGCTTGAGTTGTTGTAGAAATCCCAATTACTAATAATGTAGACAAACATAGGATGGAAATTAATTTTTTCACCTTTTGTCACCCCTGGTTATATTTTTTATAAATATTTAATGCTTTTAAATAATATTGACTGGATAACTTGTATTTTTTTTCATGTTCAAAATATTCACCAACAAGTTGTAGGTACTCTACTTGATAAGTACTTTCATTTTTTCCCTCAAGATATGGGATTACATTTTCAACAAGATATGTAGTTGTTACTTCGCTACACGCTCCATATTCTAATATATTAAAATAATGATTAAAATGCAGTTGATATTCATATAAATTGGGATTTTCTCTTACAAGGCTTAAACCGTCTAACACTCGCTTTCGACATTTACTAAATTCACCAAACTTTAAATACTCTCTAATCAAAGTAAAAAGAGTAGAAGTCTTTGTTTCAACTGGTTGATCTTTTTTTAACTCTAAGCTTATATTGTATAGACTAAGCGCTCCTTCAGAATTACCTTTTTTGGATTCGTTATAACCTAAATTTTGATAAATCGCCCCCTTTAAAAAATTATCATTAAAAGCATTTGCAACGGATTCTGCCATTTTAAAATGCTTGTGTGATTCAACCCAATTTTCAAATCTTTGATAAACAATCCCCAACAAAATTCTACTATCTGCACATCGTTTAAAATCATAACGTTTTTCAAATATATTTAATGCTAATTTAGCATAATCTAAGCACATGGAATTCTTCCATAAACGATTAGCAGTAAGGGATATTAAATAATAGAGGTACCCTTTCTCCCAACTATGATATTGAAAAATCTCTATTACTTCTTCAGCCTTTTTAAAAGAATTTAGTGCCTCTTTAAAATCATTTAAGTAATAATCTCGCAATCCTTTAACGATAAAATAATAAAAGCTTTTTTCGCTTTTTGCACCATCGTTTAAATAAGATACTTCGTTTATTAATCTTGTAGCTTCATTTGTATTTTGAGACATCAATAATAAATACATACTTTTAAAAATGTTTAAAAGTATAGAATCTTCCGTGTGATCTATTCTTGCGTTTAATAACTCCCGGTATGCTATCTCTGACTCAAACTTATCTCTATTATACAAATGGTAAAATAGACTCTTATACTCCTCTTTTCGCTTTGAATATGATGTGTTATACAAATCAATATCTAAACGTTTCCCTAAAAAGATACCAATTTCTTCTGAAGGCTCAGTTGTGCAATTTTCTATCTTACTAAGATAAGAAATAGAGCATATCCCCTCAGCTAAATCTTTCTGTGATAATTTCCGCATCTTTCGAAAATACTTTACTTTCTCACCAAGTTTCATGAAGCACCCCTCTTCATAGTACTATACATTCAGTATACGTTGGATAAAATATGTTTTTTTTCAAATATATACCTTAATTGAAGAGGCACTGCATTTTTAGAGTGAACTTTTTGTATCATGCATAAGTAGAAAGTAACTATCACAGTGCTTATATGAACAATTATACCTATAAATTCCATTTGTGAATATTGGGAAAGTCTAGATAAAAACACATAATTAAACTTGATTTATCAGGTTATTTTCCCAATTTTTCTCACAAAAAAATAGCCCACTATTTTTAAATAGGGGACTTAAGTAGTATGGGATTTCAAAAATATTTTTGTAACACATAGACGAAGTACAACAGAAAAGATTAAAAAGGAAAGTTACTAGTATTGATATGCTAGCGACTTCTATCTTTAGAAATCATTAAACAAGTGTTTAAATCTTTACTTTCTCTGGGCACCCATTATCATACTAAAAGAACTTCTTCTTAGTTTACATTAAAAGATGTGACTTTTCTTACTTTAAAAACCCATTATAAGTGTGTCTGGCATTACAGCGATTTGGATCTACAGAAGAATCTTCTCTACGCTGCGTTTGGTACAGATGTCGATCTTTAATTGCATAAGCTTCTTTCTCTAAAGCCCCGACAAGCAAATTATCTAGATAGGGAAGACGCTGTTCAATTGAACCTATACTTCTATGCTGAAGACTTGGTGTAGATTTCAAAAGCTCTTCAGCAAAGCTTCTTGTTAACTTCCTGGCTTTATTTAACTCATCTTTATATCCTTTAATTGTGCTTCGATATTGAGGTATAGCTTTGACTAAATAATCCTGTTGCTCTAGAGTCCAAGGTTCTGCCATAAAAAATCCTCCTATCATGTGCAAACTTTATCTATTGATTAAACAAGCTTTATAATTATTTCTATGCTGTTATGCTGATTTCTCCTATCCTAATTTCTCTTTATATAATTCCTTGTATGTCTGTACAATTTGCAATCGTTTTTCGTGGAGACGCGGACATGGATGATAGTAGGTCAAGGCCCGTTTTTTCAAACCGAAGTATGGAACACCAGACTTCTCAATCGCAATCATCCAATGGCGTCTAATGTCAGCTAAGTTCTTCCATCCTGCGCCTTCCGCTACGCTCCATCCAATTAAAATCCATGGGTGGTCAGCAAGAGACTCTGATCCTATAAGGCATTCATTTAAAGAGAGCTTACCCCTATTAAACAAGTTTTCCATTTCATCGATTGCCAGTCTAGAAGAGCTTTGCTGAAGTGGAAAGAGGTTGTAGATGTGAAACCGTCCGCTGATGGTCTCCCCTTCATAGATTTCCTGAAGTATGCGGTTTAACTGGCGCATAGTGTCATCCAATTTCACTTCATTTGTAACCTCGTTTTCGAGTACAGCAGATCCCGGGTTAAGTAATATGCAGCTTCCAATGGATTTCTTGTCGTCACCATACTGCAAATACGTATCGGTTCTAAATGTGCCGCTGTCCTTCACTTTAAATTGAGCATACCCTCTTGGATTCATCTGTCAGCCTCCTTACAATAGAAACTAACTAAATACTACCATTAATTACATTTATATGTAAATTAAGGTTTATAGATAACAAGATAGCAAGAGGAATGTCTCTAGGCTTTTATAATCTTTTTCTGCTATAGACAATCATCAAACCCTCGCATCAGTTACTCTTCCTCACTCATTGGACTTGTAAGATCAGGTCAGTCTTTAAAATGTACAATAACAAAATCAAGGATAATGATATGCACACTTACTACTTTTAGCATTTGTGCGGATCATAACCACACCTATACCCATACTATTTTCTAAATAGAATGGTAATCACCTATTAAATTATGAAAGTATATCCATATATAAAAATATTTGTTAATATATTCAAGGGAACTTTTACAAGTAACAAGGAGGAACTATGAAAAAGATATCTATATTAATTCCTGCATATAATGAAGAAGAAGTTTTATATTCTCTTTATCGTAGATTAGTTACGGTCTTTGATTCTATTCCAAACTATCTATTTGAGGTGCTTTTTGTCAATGACGGGAGTAAGGATAACACCTTACCTATCATTCGTGGATTAAGAGAAGGTGATAGACGCATTTCTTATGTGAATCTATCGAGAAATTTTGGAAAAGAAACAGCTATGATTGCGGGGCTGGATTATGCTCAAGGTGATGCGGTTATCATTTTAGACGCAGATCTTCAAGACCCTCCAGAACTTATTCCAGAAATGATCACTTATTGGGAAGATGGATATGATGATGTTTTTGCAAAGAGAAGAAGCAGATCCGGCGAGACTTGGATAAAGAAATCGACGGCTCAAGCATTTTATAAGCTTCTTAAGAAGACAACCCGAATCCCTATCCAGGAGAATACAGGTGATTTTCGCTTACTGGATCGGAGATGTGTAGAGGCTCTCAAACAAATGAGAGAGACGCAACGTTATACAAAAGGAATGTTTAGCTGGATCGGTTATAACAAAAAGGAAATATTATTTGATCGAGATCCAAGAGCTGCAGGAGAAACGAAATGGAATTACATCAAATTAGTTGACCTAGCTATTGAGGGTATCACTTCTTTTACAACCGCACCATTGCGATTCTCAGCTTTATTTGGGTTTTCCATTTCTATATTTGCTTTTCTTTATATGATCTGGATTATTGCTAAGACTCTACTCTATGGAGAATCTGTTTCTGGCTATCCATCTATTATGACCGCTATTTTATTCTTAGGTGGTATTCAGCTTTTGTCCATTGGCATTATCGGAGAATACCTTGGCAGAATATTTAATGAAACGAAAAAAAGACCTTTATATTTTGTAGAGGAATATAACAATCAAAAGGAAAACCCTACGACTCAAGGAGCAAGACATGAAACAAGAAGTTATTAGTTATTTGTTTTTCGGTGTATTGACTACACTAATAAACTTTATCTCTTATCTATTACTAACAGATGTTCTCGGCGTTCTTTATACGGCGGCCACCGTTGTGTCATGGATTGTTGCTGTTCTTTTTGCTTATATAACCAATAAAATCTATGTATTTAAAACTCAAGGAAATATTTTAAAAGAATTAGGAAGCTTTATCGTTTTTAGACTATTAAGTTTAGGTTTAGACCTCGGTCTAATGATAGTAATGGTATCCATGCTGCAAATTAATGATCTATTTTCCAAAGTAGTTGTAAACATACTTGTCGTAATCATAAACTACTTACTCAGTAAATTTATGATTTTCCAAAGAAAAGAACCTTCTCATTTAGGTGAATCACATGAATAACTTTGTAAAGAATAATAAAACGCACTTTATATTACTAATTTTCGTTTTAAGTATTTCTGTTTTTATTTTATATAAAATTCCGTTAAACCACTTTTACTATTTTTCGGCTTTAGGAGATACAAAAGAACAATATGTTCATTTTTTTAATCACTATTATGATCTCATTCATCGTGGTGAGCTTCCTTTTTGGTCATGGGAATATGGTATGGGTGGAAGCTTTTGGAACGATTTCGGTTATTATATGTTGGGTGACATTTTCGTCTGGCCATTCTTTCTCTTTCCGAAAGCATGGTTTCCTGCTCTTTTCATCCCAATGAGTATTCTGAAACTATTACTGATGAGTTCTGGTGTTTACTTATTATTGAAGAAAACAGGGGTTAAGGAGCATTGGGCATTTTTAGGTGCACTCATCTATCCATTTGCCGGGTATCATTTTGATTATTTATATACACACTATTTCTTTATCAATGCTGCTGTATATTTTCCTTTTTTATTACTTGGATACGAACGATATCTTCAGCACAAAAAGCCAGGTTTATTAATCTTAGTTATTTTTCTTGCCAGCATCGGTAATTTTTACTTAATGTTCCTTCTAACAATCGGTCTATTACTCTATGCAATTACCCGCTTTTTTTATCAAGATCCTATTAGTAGATCATTGAAGTCATTTGTAATATTCCATAGCAAATTAAGCCTTGTGTATTTAGCAGGTCTAGCCTTATCCATGCCCATTTTTCTTCCGTCTGTTTTAAGCTATTTACAATCTAACGCGCAAGTCCGATCCGGTCCTAAATTTGAAGCCATTCTTACCTTTAGTGAAACGATAAATAGAATCTCAATTACCGGTGGCATGCATTATATGATCTTTGCTATCATTCCATTGTTGATTATTCGATTTAAAAGAACATATTCATTAATAATCTTATGCAGTGTATTATGGTGTATTATGCAATTCCCAGTACTAACTAGCTTCATTGGTGGATTCAGCCGCCCAGAGGAGCTGAGAGGCTTTTTTATTATCAACTTGTTGACCATTTATATTGCTATCCACGGGCTAAATCAAATGAAACGCGGTTTGACTGATATGATTGCCTTATTTATCGGTATAACTTTAGTAGTCATTTGGCTATTTAAACATCCTTATTCTCGTTACGACGAATGGCTGGTTTATCTTCCACTCATTTGGTTTATAGGGTTATTATTATTTTTCTACTTACAATCAAAAACGATTAAATCTGTTGTATTTATGATAACGAGTTTATTATGTGTAGGTTATAGTGCAGCAATCGGATATAGTTTTGTATCCGATTTAATTGTTAAAGCACAGAATCCTAATTCAACCAACGTTACACATCATAAGGGAATTTGGTCGATCTTACCTCTACTTAATCGAGATATTTATGAAAATTCATATGATAACAAGACTTTAAAAGTTACTTTTGACCAATTAAAAGAAAATAATGAGTTCCATCGAGTAGTGGCTAACATTCCTGGTGGAACAGCCATTAATTCTTCATTAACCTATGATTATAAAGGCTTCTATTCCTATCATTCTTTAATTCCTTGGAAACAGCAAAAATTTGAAATGGATACTCTTGCACAACCAGGTCAAAGAGGATTTAACTTATTGAGAGGATTCGGGAATAGTACATACTTAACCACATTGTTTAGTAATAAATATTTTATATCAACAGGTAGTGAGCCAAAACTTTTTGGTTACACATTAGATCAAGAAGAGAGAGATTTAAAAATATATAAGAATGAATACTTTCTCCCTATGGGATTTGTATACGATCAATCCATGTCTACTGCTCAATTTTTGTCTTTACCTGTTTACGAAAGAGAACAGGCCATGATGCAATATGCAATCATAGACGCTGCTCCAATGAAACGAAATCTTACCATAAGTGACAATGTGATTAGTGATAACCAAGATATCACCGTTAACGGTGAGCGCATAACGAATCCCAATACAAAAATCAAATCAGAGAAAGCAATTGAAATAAAGGTTCCAACGCCTATTAAAGGGAAAGGTCAGTTATCTGTATATGCTAATATAGATCCTCTTAATCCCAACGAGGGAATGACAATGATAGCCAAAAAAGATGACTCTTCAGAAATAAATTATGTGAAAAACATGAGAAATGGCTCGTATGTGTTAAGTCAATACTCTTATGAAAATACTGTTAATGAAGTTCTATTTAAATTTGGGGAAATCTCTGAAGAAAATAAGACAATTACTCTTACCCTATTACCAGGTGAATACGTAATAAAAGATATAAAAGCTATTTTTGATCCAATGATTGATTATAAGGCACACGTACAAACCTTAAAGCAAAATACAATGAAAAATATAAAAACGGATTCTCTCTCTTTTACGGGTACTCTTAAATCGAAGAAATCCGGTATACTTTTTCTATCCATTCCCTACAATAAAGGTTGGATTGCAAAAGTCGATGGAAAAAGAACGGATATTATTCCTACTCACTATACCTATTCAGGTATCAAAGTAAATGCTGGAACACAAAATATTGAACTCTATTTTATCCCACAAGGCTTATTAGTAGGCGTCGTTATAAGTGCGATTTCCATTATTTGTTTAATTGTTTATTCCTTTAGGAGAAAGAAAGTACACAATCAAAAAGAGCTGACATCTGAAGTGACCCCTATAAGTTAGACACGATTATTTCATTAGACAGCTGTAAGGGCATGAGTACGGTATTGAACCGGGCTCATGCCTTTTAATTTTGCCTTAATCCTTTTGTGATTATAATATTGGATATAAAACTCCAGTTCACGCTTAAAATGTTCCATGCTCTCAAACTCGTTTAAATAAAGCAATTCTGATTTCAATACCAGTACGCATAAAAGCTTTCCATGGCTGCGTTATCCAAACAGTTCCCCTTGCGGGACATGCTTTGGGTGATCCCGTGTTCTTTCAGTGATTGTTAGTATTGCTTCATCTGGTAATGCATCCCTAAAAGCCTACTTTTTCACTGGGCTCAACCGTTCCTTTGCTTCACTATCGCTTTAACCATTGCATATAAATTTCGTCCATTGTTTTTTCTAAGATTTGGTCTTCGGAAAAACGAAAACTCAATGAATTATCGTCTATTTTTCCGTGTAATTCGGGTATTAGTAATGCTGCTTTTTGGTTATTTTCAGGGGTTCTTTGGGCTGGACTGCCATCTTTTTTATATCCGTTCCTTCTGATTCCAATGCAATATCTACCGGGATTAGGGTCTGTTCTATCCAAAGATGTTAAGACGGCTTCCTTCAAAACTGGATTATTATTAGCACTTATATGATCTGGAATAAATGTTGCAAAGTGGTCTGTAAACTGTTTTAGTATATTGCCAAGATTTTCACCGTATTCAATACCAAAAAACGCTCTAAATAATTTCAAATCAGAGATATGTATTTTGTATAGAGTTGCGTAGGTCGAATAGCTCTCCACCATTTTGGGCCTCTTGAGGAACTCCAGCCTGACGATAGCATACGGATCTTGCTTGCTTTTTGTATCTGGATACAACTTTACAAGTACAACAAAATCTTGTTGTTTATACGTAAATAGGAAAGCATCTACAGTCCAAGAATTGGACTTTAATTGATCTCTAATGACTTTGAGATTCTGTAACACCATAAACTATCAAATCCTTTTATAGAAAAATTATTGAAGAATATTTAAATGGTGTGCGTATATCGGTATTGTCCTAAGCCTCATTTTAATACTTTAGTATCTTTTTTCATTACATTTCATAAATTAGGTCAGAGTTTCATAAGAAGTGCAACTTGCTCGTTAAACAGCAATATACTCCAATCTTATAAAATATTTAAATTGCTGTAAATCGATATATAAGTTTGAATCTTGGAAGCACAGGGATGGTTCTCTCGTTCCCTGCCCTACGCCTTAACACAAGACTAGCCGATATCTCCAAAACCCCGCTATCTGCCTTTTTGAATCCCTTTGATTTTTTTCGTTTTTCTGATGTATGAAAAGAATCAGTACATCGTAGACAAAGACAGTAACAAGCTTAAAGTTGAAAAATAAAACTGTAAACCTGTTTATTATTTATTGAGAAGTAAGCTTGAGAACATCCTCGTGCTTCCCTTATCCCCCTAAGAATATTATTTATTCCCCTCATTAAGTATAAGCGCGAGAACCGTCCCAGTGCTTTAATTTATTTAATGAACCATTCATTTTTTGAAATGTAGAATTAGATCCATAGCATAAATGGGAGTTTGTAAATTAAAAACCCTTCAAAGCCACTTTGAAGGGTAATCTAAACTTAAAATAATATGTACTATTTTTGATTTAATGACACGGTATAAAAGTTTTTTAAGGTATGCATAGAGAACTTAGGAATTCCATATTCGAATGGAGAACGATATACGGAACTACCATAATAATACTGTTTAATTCCTTTTTGATAACCGTATTGACTTATTGGATCTTTCTTAAAGGTATGGCGGGTAATAAATTGGATATTTTTCGATCTTTTTGCTTTGCTCTCATACGCAGGACCAAAACCTGGAGAGTTAAATACGATACTTGGTTTACCTGTTTCCATGGACATAACTGAAGCTAAATATCCTCCTAATGAGTGTCCAGTAAAAACAATCTGTGAATTAGCTGGAACCCATGAAGCTACTATTCTAGCATACTTCTTTTGCGCTACTCCTTTAGAGTATATTTTTGTAGTAAGCTGCAAATCGCTTTTTACATCACGAAAATCATTTGTCCCTGCGTAGGCTACAATATATTTGTTTGCATATACATCTTTAAATATGGCACCATAAAAACCTGTTTTACTCTCAGATCCTGCCATGTATAACCGATATCTGCCCACACCAATCGCGTTTCCATATTGAGAAAGTTTATTCTTATATGACTTGTAATACCCCTTCCCTGTGATTTCAGCCCAATCTTTATTCATTTTAGGACTAAACTTTTTTAAACTAAAGTTGCAGTTACCCAGCTTCCCTTATATATTGCTAATGGCGCATCATAGACGAGATGACTAAAATATAAGGCTTCATAAGGACTTGCTTTCCATGGACTTGTTGCTTCTGACTTTGGAGCTCCTGTTACCAATAAACTTAGAAGAATTACAAAACTAATTACAATTTTCTTGCATTGCTAGGATCGTTCCATCCAAAGACAGATAGCCGATAAAACCAGCATCGGTGGATATGTCGTCCTTTAAAAACTCTCCACTTTTTAGCACTCCAAGTGCAATGGAGAGATCAAACAACGGACCGTTCCTCTTTTGTTCTGCAGGAGACAGATTAATAACCACACGCATATCCAGCAAGTTTTGGTCAATTAATTACAGCGAATATTAGCCACTTTAACTCGTCATTAACTCCAAAGAAAACAAAAAGGAAGCACGAACGTCCCCGTGCTTCCCTGAGGTTTTTTCTAAATTTGTAGGGAAAATATTTGTTTTTCCTTCAACAATACCATAGCTTCCATTCGAAAATTTGATTAAAGCCATTCCAAGGTCTTCATCCTCAATAAACCGTGTTTGAGGATATCAGTCATACCACTACTTCTTCAACCTCTCCACCCATTATCCAACGCAATAGGTCCATGTTATGGATACATTGGTTCATTAATGCTCCACCGTCTTGCACCCAATTTTCATGCCAAGGTGCTTGAGTAAAGTGTTCTTTTCCTCTATTCCAACGAATATGAGCTGTTCCATCTAGAACGCGACCGAATCTCTCATCATCTACTGCTTCTCTAATTTTGATTGATTTGTTAAATCAGTTTTGGTCACGTGCACTTACTTTTACGTTTTTCTCTATTGCCTTTTTAATGTTTCATCCGGATCTTCTAGTGAAAGAGCGATTAGCTTTTCTATAATAAAATTAGCCCCTGCCTGCAATTGCAGCATGTTTACCACTTTCAGTACAAATTGCCATTAATAATGCATATTTTAACGCCATGTGGTCCTCCTCAAATGAAACTAAACAGAACAGAATATTATTTAATTAAACTCCCTATTATTTGATAAAGTTATTTATTACATTACATACTTTATCAATTTCTTCCTCAGTTAAATATGGATGCATTGGTAAAGAAAGAATTGTATCACACAAGCGATTAGTTACTTCAAATTCACTTTCAGCAAATTCTAAGTATGAAAATGCTTCTTGTTTGTGCATTGGTTTAACATAGTAAACCATACTAGGGATTCTGTTTTTCTCCTTTTTACCAAGCAACTAGTTTTATTACAAACTTTTAAAGATTTGGTATTATTGTTTAAATCTCAGGTAATATTTTTTTGTCCTTGTACAATATTTTATATAAATAAATAGTAGATATTAATGATGATATAATATATACTCCAACGGTAGAATATGCAGCACCAATTGAACCAAATTTAGAAATTAGCAAAACATTTAATATTACATTGAAAATTCCTGATATCAGAGCATTATAAAAATTAAATGAAACTCTTCTGAGGGTAACTAAAACATTCCCAGAAGGGATTCGAAATGTAGCAGCAATAAAGTATCCTATCGCTAGTACTCGAAATGGCTCTACCGCACTCATATACTCATCGCCAAATAAAAATCCTATTATCCAAGGTGCTCCAATATACATTCCGATTGAAATAATACCGTTTAATAATATTAAACCTTTAATTAGTTTTAAATAATTTGATCGAATCCATTCCCTATCGTTATTGTGTGATGCAAAATAAGGGTAAATATAAGTAATAATGGCCATTGGTATAAATAAAATTGCAAAAGGTATTACTGTCGCAGTTTTATAAGAAGCGATTACTAATGTACTCTGAATAATAATACCAATTATCAAAACATCAATTAAATAAAGCATCTGTGATATTGCATTACTTAAGCTTGAAATAAAAGATAATTTAACAAACTGTTTTTTTTCTTTATAAGTTAATTTTAGTGTTGTATTCTTTAAATGTCCTTTTCTATTAGCTATAAACATTGCAAAAAGAATTGAAAGAAAAAATCCTATATATTGACAAACAACTACTCCAGTTATTCCAAAGAGAGTTGCACCAATCAGTGTAAAAATCAGGACTAATACACTATTTAGAATGCTTAACATTGAAAATAATTTATTTTGTAACCTTATCCGAAACCCTATTTCGATATAAGAATATAAATATTGTGTCAAAGGAAGAAATGACATTAATAATAGAAGTGTAGTTACTCCTTCAATATTAGTATCTATGAATATGGCATATAAGGATATTAATAGAGATATAAAAAGACTTGCCATAATTCCTACTTTTCTAGCGAACTGAGAATAAGCTAATAATTTATCGGGATTTTTTCTATTCTCACTTCCAAACTGTAAAAGCCCAGATACTGCTCCCAGTCCATTTAATAACAAAAACATTGAAACGATATTATTTGAGTAAGAATATATACCGTAATCAGTTTTCGAAACAATCCTTACTAAAATTAGTACGGTGCTAAAGAGTAAAATTTTGTTAATTACTTGTGAGGTGAATATGTGAAAAAATCCAGTTTTTATTAACTTAATAATATCACCTTTAAGACTGTTCATCATTATTCACCATTTATTTCAAATAATTTATATGAGGCTAAAACTGTTAATATCAATAATTTTTCTATTGTATTTCCATTGTAAAATAGGTTATCCATATCCACAGATAACTTCGACGCTGGAAGTATACGTTTCTTATTTTCTTCAAAATAATTATTAATGAATTCTCTTACCTTTATATCATTTTTATACCAATAATCCATAGGGTTCATAGTTGCAGGGCTCTCTTTTACATTCAAACCTAGTTTTTTTAATATATTACGCGAATAAAATATGGATCCTTTTTTTAACTTTCTTCTCATATTAATCCATTCCATATTTTCCTTAACAGGTCCTTCGTAATTTGATGTTGGGATTTCTGCACATATCGGATATTTACGAACAATCCATGCATGATATAATTTATGATTAACACGATATTCAAGTGGCAAACTCAAGCAGAACATAAGTAAATCTATATCAAGAAAAGGTGATACTGCGTCTATATATTTATTCCTTATTAAATGTGAACTTAAAATGCCTAAAAAACCTCTATTGTAAAGAGTAAACATTTCATGATTATCATATTCATCAAAAATTTCCTTATTAAATTCATAATTTAAGTAATTAGAATACTTATTATCTTTAAAATTTGGGGGACTATGCTTTGGTTTTCCTGTTGTATAACTACCTACTATTACATCCCCTAATTGTCCTGTCATTTCAAGTCCAAAAGTATTATTATGTAAATATGATAATAACCTTTCACCTCCAGTTATACCTGCATAAAACGACAAGCCATAGTTTAAAGAAACCAATTTTTCAATATCGTAAATAAAGTTACACTTATCAAGTGGCATATAAATAAAGTCATTTCCCAATGCATTCGAAACATTTAAGGCAGCCCGCCACTCTTTTGCTTGAGACTGTGAATAACATATATTTGTTATATTACTATAACCCATCTCATGCGCTACCCAGGAAACCATTCGAGCGTCTAGTCCACCACTCATATCTGCTAGATGAGACTGATAACCATATTCTAAATCTTTATCAAATATTCGCTTGACTGCTTTTCGAAATTTAATATCTAATTCTTCGATAGCATCAGTAAAACTTATACTTTGTATCTCTTTATTACTTAATTCAAAATACTTCTCAACATTAAAGTTCCCTTTGTTGATTTGAATATATCTTCCCGGTAATAAACGTTTTATTCCTTCAATGTGTGTTGAATCATCAATCATAAATCCGTAAGTTAAAATAGAATAAGCAGCCATTTCATTATACTTATATTTTCCATCCACACGCCTTGAGCAATCTAAAACCTCTTTAAAATCGGAAGATATAATCAACTCATCTCTATTTTTATAGTAAAATAAAGGCCGATCCCCAAAATGGTTTACAAAAATAAACCAGATATTTTTTTTCTTATCAAAAAAGCATCCATTATATGAACCTCGTAGATCATTTATAAACGACTGACCATTTTTTTGGTAAGCAGCAATCAAATATTCTGAAAGTGTACTACTTTTATATTCTTGCATTAAATCTTTTGAGTTTAAAACCACTCCATCCAATACTGCTGTATATTCGTCCGTGTCTAAATAAACTTTATCGTTAATAAATCTTGGCGAAAAATTTGTAAACACTTCAAAATTTAAACTTGAATTATCTTCACTGGCAATATATTTTGATTCATTAATATTTTTAATTGATAACGTCCATGTCATTATTAAATACCTCCAAACAATAATTTATTAATTGTCCCTTCTATATAACTGGACAGTTATCTTTGAGAAAATGTACTGGTATTAAAATATATTACACAGATCTGTTTGGTATCGAGGAAACGAGTCCTAATCCTATTTGTGAATAAATCATTACATTCCAAAAATTTTTGTGTAAAATATAATCTAAGGTTAAACCAGATATTAACACCATTATTAACAACGTTAGTGTTAAAACATCCTTTTTCACAAAGCATTTTCTAATATTTTTTATTATAAATAGTAAAAAAAGAAAAAAACCAATAACTCCAGTTCCTATTAATATTGAAATACTATCATTATGCATACCAATATAAGTCCCATAATAATGTTCCAATACATTCGGACCCGTACCAAAACCATAACCAATAAATAGTTTCTCATAAATTTGAATTAATGCGTTTTGCCAAATGCTAAAACGTCCTGTACCGCCGGTCTCTACTGCACTTGCTAATGTCATTCTTTCTATTACTTCTACATTAATATGCTTTGTTAACAATCCTGATCCAAGTACAGTAAAAAGAGATATAAATATAATAGAACAGACTATAAACACTCTCTTTTTTGATATTTCTACAATCCGAAAAGTTAGTATCAAATATATTAAACTTCCTATTATTAACCCGATCATACCACCTCTGGATCCCGTTAATAACATTGCATATAAAACTATTAACATAGAAATTATCACTAAAAGGATAATTTTTCTTTTTTTTGTACGGAGTAAATAATCCAGCAATACTATCATACAAATAGCTAACGTCGAGGAAATACTATTAGGATCCGCAGCTTCTCCACTATTTGTTACAATAAAAACCCGATTGTTAAATGTATCACTCGTATTTATTAAATATATAGCTACGATAACTCCACCAAGTACTATGCAAAATTTTATAAATGCCTTCTCTATATTAGTATAAAGCCTATTAGTACATACAATATAAAAAGATACCAGCGATAAAAACCTTATAATTGTAGTTAGTGTTGTGCTTTGATTTATTGACCAAAAATAGGAGGATAACCCAACAAAAACTAGTAATAAAACAGGTATATATTCACGTTTTAAAACAAATTTCTTTTTGTTTATTAATAGACCAAATAATATTGATATCATTACCATAATTCCAAGATATCGATTGATTGTTCCACTACCATTAAAATTCATTACCTGATCAAGTGGTATTAAGGTAGTATAAATACCAAATAGTAAAGTTGAAAACCCAATTTTTTTACAATACCTAGTCTTCCCTATATTATCTAAATTTTTAAAATAACTATTTTTATCCAGGTAAATAGTTGTCATTTGAAACACCTTATATTTTCTTTAGAATATTTTCATAAAATTTTCTGTGATTTCTTAACGAAAAATCGGTGATCATTTTTTCCTTTGCAGAATCTCTTAATTCTAAATATTTTTCATAATTATTTTCTATTAAACTAATAACTTCTAATATTAAATTACTCAATTCAGATATATTAAAGTTTTTTCGAAGTAAAAATCCATTTTTGCCATCCTGACAGATTTCAGATGTACCACCGACATTCGTTGCTATCGCAGGGATTCCAAAAGTATATGCTTCCATTATAGAAACTGGTATCCCTTCACTCGACGATACATTAATAAACAAATGAACATTATTTTTTTTATAAAAATCAATTACCTCATTTCTTGACATTGCTCCTTTAAATTCATAATGTATATTATCACCTAGAATTTCTTGAGATTGATTCTTCATATCTTCTAAAAGATAACCAGCTCCTAGATGAATCCACTTAATATTAATTGTTTTTATTAGAGACAATGCTTCAATTATAAGGTGCAATCTCTTTACAGGTATTACAGAAGAGCATGATATAATGGTAAAAATCTCACCTTTACTAAAATTATTAATTTCTCCTATATCTTCAATTCCTAAGTAAAAAGGTGTTATTTTTTTACTTATTTTTTTTATTTCCGTATCCGTATTATATTTTTTATACTGACTTATTAATATTTCTTTTCCTTTATTTGAAATAGGGTAAATATAATCTAATTCATCTATATAATACTTTTTTAATGGGGAGTAACCGTCAAGTGAATTATATCCTACTATATCTGTACCATGACCTCGTGAAAAGACTACCTTTTTTTTATTATTTAGCACATTCTTTATAGCAATGGCTCCACCTGAAGTACCAAAAAGCCAGTAACTATATATATAAATTAATGTATCTCCATCAAAATTGAATGTATGCTTTTTGAAATGTCTTACAATTGCTGCTTCAGTCAATATTGTATATATAAGCTTACTCCAAGCGCTAATTTTGAAAAACAAACCTCTATTTATAAACATCCTCACATCTTGCCAAAAACCTTTATGTTCTAATAAATAGCTAATATTTTTTATTAGTTCTACAAATATTTTTTCTCTTTTCACCTGATTTATAACAACATTAGACCCAGAGATATATCTTTTTTCTATATTCTTTTTCCCTCTTGAAGAAGGAAATATATATATTTCATCAAAGTTTGATATAGCAAATGGTATTTCAGGTTCCAAAAATGCCTCTCCGCTTTTACTTAAAGGATAAGAATCTGTAAATAACAACAGTATTTTCTTCATATCTAGAGTTTCACCACAATATTTAGGATTTCATGATTTTGATTTTGTTAGAGCCTTTTTAAGTAGATAGAATATCTAAAGTTTATATTTGATTAGTGTTTTCTATACTTTTTAAATGCAAGAATATCTTTTCGAATTGTTTTTCCCATGTCATTTTTTCACTTGCAAATTCACGCATTTTTCGATGTAAATTGTATTTTTTTTCTATATTAAAAACAAATTTAATAATTAATTCAATATCAACAGGTGTATCATTATTAGGGATTTTAAGATAAAAACCCAAATATTCATCAATAGATTGATCATTTACTGACAAAACAAACGGAAGACCTCTAGCCATGTACTCCCTTACCTTAAGTTCCGAGGTCGAACTAAATGTTTTTCGATGCATACCTATAGAACCTATAGCTACATGACAATTATTAAAATACCAATTTAAGTCTTCACCATATTTCGGCCCATCAAAGATCACATTTTCTTCAAGTTTATATTCTTTTGACAATTTTCTCCATTTCTGCAATGAACCATCACCGTCAGGGCCAACAAAATGTAAAACTACCTTTTTCTTGCCACCATTATCTTTATACTGCTTTAAACCTTTAATTAATCTATCATAACCATGCCACCAGGCCATATTTGCAAGTGCTAAAATATGAATTTCCTCAAAACTTTTATTTGGCCTTCTTAATGGGATATTTTTAAGTACAATACCATTTTCAATATTAATTGCTGGTCTTTTCGCAAAAGATGTTGTATTATCACCAATTACTGCAAACAAATCCACCTTACTGGAATTTTCAATAAAAAAATTATTAGACTTTTTAAAATACCACTTTCTAAAAATTCTTTTTTCAGTTTCTAATTCCTTATGAATAGGATAAGTTGGAATTTCTATCACTATTTTACAATTGGTTCCTTTTATTGTCTCTAATGCCTTTGAATATGAAAAAGACATTGGCATATAACGTATATAGGCAAGGTCAAAATTATATTTTTGAAATACCTTATTAGTTGCTTTATAGAGAATATCGTAAGTAAGAATTGTTGAAATAATAGGAATTTGAGAGAAGTTCATTTTATAAATCACTTCCTGTTTTCCTTCATGGCATAATAAAATTTTATTACCATCAATTCCTAAAAAATAAACGTTATATCCCATTGATCTCAAGGCACTTATTTGATAATCAAATTTCGGAAAAGGCTTTGTTTGCGGATCTAAATAGTACTTCATTAATAGAAAGATATTCTTCACTTTATTTCCTCACATAATTCTCTTATTTTCATAAACCATTTTCATTTTCTCTTTTACAACATTACTATCGTACTTTTCTATTTCTTGGAGATTTTTCTCTCCCATTAAAATACGCATTTCAGTATTGTTTATTAACTTGTCTAAGCTATTTCCAAAACCTTCAATATCTGTTGGTTTATTCAGAAAACCTCCTTGGCCGTCTTGGATTAAATCGGTATTTCCTCTAACTGAAGAACATACTACTGGTAATCCAGCTGACATAGCTTCCATTAATGAGACAGAAAGTCCTTCTCTATATGAGGGGAACGCAAAAATATCTGCTACCTTATATAAATCAATAACATCATTTCTAAAACCTAGTAATTTAACTTTATTTGAAATCCCTAGGGAATTCGCTAAATTCATTAAATAATCCGCTCTGTCACCCTGACCACAAATTAAATAGATAAAATTTTTATATCTAATATTACTTAATGCCTTGATAATAACTTCGTGATTTTTATTTTCATTAAGTTCTCCCACTGAAAGGATTACATAAGCATCTGAGGTTATTCCTAACTCTTTAAGTTTATTTTTCTTATCAACAAATATATTACTATAACGATTAGATTCAATCCCTATTCCTGGAATGTATATTACATTCTTTGCTTTAAACCTCTGTGCACTCTTGTAATCTTCTTTATTAATTGTTATTAATACATCTGTGTATCGTGATAAGACTTTTTCAATAGGGTAGTACAATAGCCAGTTAATGATTGGAGCACCTTTATAAAAATGAAATCCATGGGCAGTATATATTACTGGTGAGATTCCTATGGATTCAGCTGCTAATCTAGCCAGTACTCCTCCCATAGGCGAATGGCAATGTACAGCATCAAAATTCTCAGATTTCATTAATCCTTTTAGTTGCTTATATGCCTTTATGTTTTTTAGCGTAAATGGATTTCTTTCAATATCAAAATGATGCCTCTTAATATTTAATACATCCAATCTTTCATTTGCATCACTAAAATTAGCCGCAGTATGAACTTCATATCCTAGTGAATTAAGAACTTCTATATTACCTTGCTCAAACAAATAAAATTGTCTACTTACAGTTGAAACGATAAGTATTTTTTTCATTATTTTCCTCCAAGTAGGATTAGGTTATCCTAAGGTCACCCTAATACTCTTGATAAGATTATCAGCAGTTTGCCTTTCCCCATTTTCCAATTGTACGTCCTTTATTAAAACTGCTCCCTCACCACATAAGACAACTACACCAATTTCTTTAACTACTTTAACTACTTTGCCTGCTATACGCCCTTCATATTTTGGAGTTTCATACTCCTCACATGACCATATAAATATTTTCCTTCCATCTATAAATGAAAATGCTCCTGGAAAAGGATATGTTAAAGCCCTAGTAAGATTATAAATTTTAGTTGAATTCCATTCCCACTTAATTAACCCATCTTCAGGATTTCTAGCACATGTATATGTTGCTTTCTCATTGTCTTGAATAAGAGCATCAAATTTACCTTTTTCTAACTTAGGTATTATCCTTCTCATCACTTTTCGGAAAGTTACTATGCACTTTTCAAACAAAGTATTAATATCGTCATCATAGCTGATTGGAACATTCTCTTTATCGACAATATCACCATTGTCAACTTCCTTATCTAGATAAAAGATATTTACCGCTGTCTCAGTCTCACCATTTATTAAAACCCAATTTAATGGAGCAAATCCTCTGTACCTCGGTAATGGAGAAAAATGGGTACCGAATGCAGCAATATTTGCCATCTTCACAACACTTCCTGGGATTATTCTTCTATATCCAAAGCTCATAATATAATTTATTGAATGACCATCGTTTAGGCTTTGAGTTAAGTTATCTATAATTTCACTTTGTATGGAATTGACGCTATAATTTATACTTAATCCCTTGCATTTCTCAATTGACCTTTGATAATACTTCTCATACTCATGTTCATGTTCCTTTTCAATAAAAACATGATGTATATCACAATTTTCAATTACTAATAAGTTAAGTGCTTCAAATCCTACTCTACTTCCAATAAAAAGTACATATTTCATCCAACCATGCCTTTCTACATTTCGCCATTAGAGTTTTTATTTGACTCAGAACTTAAAATAATTTTATTACCAGAAGACTGCACAACATAAACATCTTCTCGTTTCAAAACAGAAATAACTGTTTTAAAAAAAATTTTAATATCGAGACAACAAGAAAAATGATCAATATAATAAATATCATTTTGGATTCTTTCTTTCCAGGGTACAGTATTTCGAAAGTAAGCTTGATTGTATCCTGTAACCCCGGGTCTAATTTCTAACTTTCTTTCCTCGTTACCCTCATATAGTTCACGGTGTTCTGGTAAATCAGGCCTTGGTCCAATAATACTCATATCACCCTTAATAATATTTAACAGCTGTGGTGTTTCATCTAAGCTTGTTTTACGGATAAACTTCCCGATCTTAGTTAATCTTGGGTCATCTTCTGCATTAAAAGTTGACCCATCTTCATTCCTAAGATCAGGAGCATTCATTTTCATAGAACGAAACTTATACATTTTAAATACTTTTCCATTCTTACCAAGACGGGGAGCATTATAAAAGATGGGTCCTTTATCTTGAAAGTAAATAATTTGCCCTATAATCACTAGAATAATAAACCAAAATGGTAGAGCTATTAAAGCTAAGTTTAAATCAAATACTCTTTTAAAAAAGTTTTTATACATCTTAACCCACCTTAAACTTCATTTAAAACTTTTTCTAAATTTCCGATCACATACTCTACATCTTCATTACTCAACAAAGTGTGCAAAGGAAGCGTAATTTCATTTACATATTGCTTATAAGCATTAGGATAATCCTTAATATCAAATCCTAAGTTCTTATAAGCCGTAAACATAGGCAGAGGCTTGTAGTGGACGTTACAAGCAACTCCAGCCTCAGCCATTTTAATAATAACTCTATTTCTATCTTCCTCATTAATTTTAGGTAATCTAACTAAATAAAGATGACCTGAAGAAGTAAAACCTTTACCGTAATGCTGCAAGCTATGAATACCTAATGGTCGAAGTTCTCTATCATACATTTCAATAATCTCTCTACGTCTTTCTAGCAAAGCTTCATATCTATCTAACTGTACTAAACCAATACTGGCCATAATATCTGTCATATTGCACTTATAGGCTGGAAAGACAATATCATATTCCCATGCACCTTTTTTTGATTTAGCAAGTGCATCTTTAGATTGACCATGTAGGCTATATAGCATAAATTGCTTATAGAGCCACTCATCATCTAACCCACCATCATTTCGCCAGACAACCGCTCCACCTTCAGCCGTTGTAAAATTCTTTACAGCATGGAAAGAAAAGCAAGTAAAATCAGCAACTTGCCCACAATTCATTCCTTTTCTCTCTGCTCCAAAAGCATGGGCAGCATCCGTCATAACAATTACTCTATTAAATAACGACTGGAGTTCATTATTCGGCTTGAAAAGTACTTTCTTACTTTCTAGTATTTCAAACATAGTATCGTAGTCACACATCTTTCCTGCGATATCTACTGGTATTATCACTTTAGTCTTTTCAGTTATTGCATCTGCTAATTTAGAGTAATCCATTTCAAAAGAACCTGGTGCCGTGTCAACTAATACTATTTTCGCACCAACATGCTCGATAACTGAGGCAGATGCAGTATAGGTATATGCTGAAGTAATGACTTCATCGCCTGGACCAATACCTAAAATCCGAAGAGTAAGCTCCATGGCTGCTGTTGCTGAATTCAAGCAAACAGCTTTGTTTGTACCCACGTAATTAGCTAATCTTTTTTCAAGCTCTTTAGTTCTTGGTCCAGTTGTAATCCAACCCGACTTCATTGCTTTTATAACTTCTTCAATTTCCTCTTCTTGAATATCTGGTGGAGAGAATGGAATATTTCTTAAATCGGTATTAATCATTTTATTTTTCCTCGCTTAATTAAAGTTTTGTTAATTTAGTTTGTTAGGACTTAACTGGAATCCATTAAACTCTCTTTCCAATCAACTACTGACCCACTAAATATTTGTTTCATTAATTATGCAGAACTACAATGCAAATTATTTCCGAGCACTTCAAATCGTGTTTCTTCCTATTATATAGCCCTTTTTTATCACTTTTTTTTAACCTCAATCCATAAAAATTAAAAACTAATTACCGTTATTCACTTCCTCCACTTACAAACATACAAGCGGGCCCCTTACAAAAAGAGACCCTCTTAAATTTTTAATTAACATTCTTTACTAACTGCCGCTCTTTCTTATTAGCCAATCCCAATACATACTCCGACAAATAACCACCATCAAACGACTGATGATTCTCAATAAGATTAGCTACCCTCTCATAATTAAACTCTACAGTCTTCCCAATAAAAATCTTAGGAAAAACCTCTTTCTTATGAACCTCATTCTCACCTAGAAGCTCTTCATACATCTTCTCGCCAGGTCTTATTCCCGCAAACTTAATCCCAATCTCATCAGTGGTATAACCCGAAAGATGAATAAGGTTCTTAGCCAAATCTACAATCTTAACCGGTTCTCCCATATCCAACACAAAGATTTCTCCACCACGAGCCAACGCACCCGCTTGCATAACCAATCGTGAAGCTTCTGGAATCGTCATGAAGTAGCGAGTCATGTCAGGATGAGTAACCGTAACAGGTCCACCGGATTCAATTTGTTTTTTAAACAATGGAATAACGGATCCGCGGCTTCCTAACACATTTCCGAATCGGACAGCTACATAATTAGTCTCGCTCGTCTTATCTAATTGCTGAATAACCATTTCTGCTATTCGTTTTGTTGATCCCATTACATTCGTAGGGTTAACGGCTTTATCCGTTGAAACAAGCACAAACGTCTTTATTCCGAACATATCTGCAGCTTCAGCCACATTTTTTGTTCCGATTACATTGTTCTTAACCGCTTCTTTCGGGTTATACTCCATTAACGGAACATGCTTATGAGCTGCTGCATGATAAATCACATCTGGTGCATGGACACTCATTACTTCAAACATTCGGTCACGGTCTTGTACATCAGCTATAATAGGAATAATTTCAAAATCTTTACCGTGTCTGTTTCGTAATTCCATGTCAATTTGATAGATGGAGTTTTCACCATGTCCTAATAATAGAAGCTTTTTTGGTTTGAACTTGCTTACTTGTCGACAGATTTCTGATCCAATTGAACCGCCTGCACCTGTAACGAGTATGGTTTTTCCTGTGATCTTCTTAGAGATACTCTCCATATCAAGTTGAACAGGCTCTCTACCTAAGAGATCTTCAACTTGTACTTCACGGAATTGGTTCACCGACACTTTTCCTGATACCAGGTCTTCAATCATTGGCATAATTTGTGTTTTTGCATTTGTTTTGCTACACTCTTGATAGATTTTTTGAATCTCTTTTTTGCTGAGTGATGGAATAGCAATGATGATGTTTTCGATATTAAGTTTTTCTACTAGTTCTGGTATGTCTATTGTTTTTCCGAATACCGTTACTCCATAGATTTGTAGATTCCTTTTTTTCGGATCGTCATCTACAAATCCAACAGGCATCAGTTCCGTATCCCGACTTTTTATTAACTGACGAACTAACATAGATCCTGCTGATCCAGCTCCTATGATTAAAGCCCGTTTCTTATCTGTATTTGTGTTGAAAAATAGATCTCTATAGATCCTCCAGGAGAAACGAGAGCCACCAATAAGAATGATATGTAGCATCCAAGTTATACCGAGTACTCGTACATACACGTTTCCGTTTATGAAAAACTGAACAACAGCAGCTACTATTATAGATAGCGTTACAGCTCTCATGATTCCTAGCATTTCCCCTACACTCGCATATTCCCAAGCTTTTTGATACAATCGATATCGAAAAGCAAATAGATGATGACTGGCTAACAAGGTAACAGAGCTAATGACGAGCATATTAAAGGTATAGATATTGAAATAAGGGTGGAGCGTGTAATACCCTACATAAATAGCCGTTAACACAATTAACGAATCTAGTAGAATCAACATCGACACTCGCTTTTGATAGCTCAATACAATCCCTTCTTTTCATTGTTATTTAATGTTCATAGAAAAACCTAAGAAAAATAGATATTTTTCTTAGGTATTAAATTTTTATTAACCAATGTTCTGATTTCTTTAACTCAAGTAGTTAGCCACTTACCTTCATTTGCTCCAATAGTCGTTCTAACTCTGGTACAAGTTGCTTACTTATCTCTTGATCCTTAAGAGCAAATTCAAGCGTTGTTGTAATAAATCCAAGTTTTTCACCAACATCATATCGCTGCCCCTCAAAGTCATAAGCAAACACTCTTTGGTATTTGTTTAACTTCTGGATTGCATCTGTCAGCTGAATTTCTCCACCAGCACCCGTTTCCTGCTCTTCTAAATAAGTGAAGATCTCAGGTGTTAAGATATAACGGCCCATAATCGCTAAGTTAGAGGGAGCTGTTCCTTTTACTGGCTTCTCAACAAAGTTCTTTACACCGTACAGATTATTAAAAGAACTTATCGGATCGATGATTCCATAGCGATGTGTCTGGTCTTCAGGTACTTGCTGTACACCGATGATAGATGCTGTTGTTTCTTCATAGCGTTCAATTAATTGTTTAAGACATGGCTTGTCTGCTTGGACGATGTCATCCCCTAGTAGTACAGCGAACGGCTCATCTCCAATAAATTTTTTTGCGCAATTTACAGCATGACCCAAACCTTTTGGTTCTTTCTGACGAATATAATGGATATCGACTAAATTTGAAGTGTGCTTGACCTTCTCAAGCAGCTCTAATTTACCCTTTTCAAACAGGTTCTGTTCGAGTTCGAAAGCATGGTCAAAATGATCCTCGATCGCTCGTTTCCCTTTACCTGTTACAATGATGATGTCTTCAATGCCCGATGCAACGGCTTCTTCAACGATGTATTGAATCGTTGGCTTATCTACAATCGGCAGCATTTCTTTTGGCATGGCTTTTGTTGCCGGCAGAAATCGGGTCCCTAATCCTGCTGCCGGTATGATGGCCTTTTTAACTTTTTTCATTGTTTGTGGTTGTCCCCCTTCAGATTAAAAAATACCTAGGAATTTCTTTTTTCGTATATGCAAAGGTTGCGGTACATAAATACTTTCACCTCTTAGCACATGCTCTGCGTTTTCTTGCAGATAATATCTGGTGTCTGTCCCATGCTGTTTTTGAATCATTTCATAAGCTCGGCTTAGATGAAAACCCCGACTATTTATATTGTGCGCATCTGACGCGATGAAATGTACCATATTTGCTTTAATTAAATCGTTCGAAAATTGCGAAATCTTTTTTCCGAAGTTCCCCACAACTGAACTTGCTGTAACTTGAGTTAGTGCCCCGGTGACGACTAAATCGTATAACAGATCTGGGTTTTCTATCATTTCACTATTACGCTCTGGATGAACAATAATGGGTTGGTAGTTTCTGAGACTTAGTTCAAAAAGTATTTCTGCGGCATATGATGGGACACTGCTCGAAGGAAGTTCAACAAGTAAATATTTTAACTTCTGATGTAATGGTATAAGTATTCCACGGTCAAGATCCGAAATCATTTCTTTATTCATACGAATCTCTTGTCCGGCGATGATCTGAAGCGGTATATTTCTCGTTGTTAATTCACCATTTAAAATATCAACTTCATGAAGAATCGAACACCTATCATTCTCGTATCTTCCATTCCGATGATGTGGTGTTGCATACAGATGGGTAATCCCTTCTTTTACTGCAGCATTCGCCATTGCAAGTGATTCTTCTAACGTTTGAGCCCCGTCGTCAATTCCCGGCAATATGTGACTATGTATGTCAATCAAATGAGTTCCACCTTTATCGTGACTATAGAACTAGCAGTCTTTCTTACTAGTTCTATCGGCTTAATTCTGGAAACCTATCGCTATATTAACATAGCTACCAAATATTACAATAGGGTTTTTTTGTCGAATTGTGTATATATTTGGTAATTATAAAAACTAATTTATTTTGTGCCGTAATAGTAATAATAGTTATCTTTTTTGAACTCTTTTCCGTTTAATACTGTTCCAAGCAATCTTGCTTGTGCATGTTCAAGCATTTCCTTCGCTTTAACCGCTCCTTCAATTTCTGTCTTCCCACTTGAAATCACAAGAAGAACTCCATCCACTTTATTCGATAAGACTTGTCCATCCGTTACAGCTAACACTGGCGGGGTGTCGAATAATACATAATCATATAGCGCGCTCGCCTCTTCAATTAATTGATTCATAGACTTAGAAGCAAGCAGTTCAGAAGGATTTGGCGGAACTGGACCACTTGGTAATACATCAAGATCCGGAACTTTCGTCATAACGGCCGTTTCATGTAAGCTTTTTTGCCTCGCGAGTACATTTGTTACCCCATAGATATTACTTACTTTAAATGTATAGTGAACAGTCGGTTTACGAAGATCTCCATCTATCAATAGAACACGTTTTCCTTGTTGTGCAAGAACGACGGCTAAGTTAGCAGCTGTTGTAGACTTTCCTTCTCCAGGTCCGGCTGATGTTACCATCAGTGTTTTAAATTCTTTGTCGACAGAAGCAAACTGTATGTTTGTTCGAATCGTACGATATTGCTCTGAAATGGGTGACTTAGGGTTTATATGACTAATTAAACTTCTTTGTGTTAAGTCTTGTATTGTTTTTCGTAGTTTACGAGCCAATGGTTTCACTCCCCATTCTATTTCTTGCTGAAGCTTTTTTAGAAAGCGGTGCTTTTTCATCATCTACCGTAATTTTAGGAATGACACCCAGTACAGGTAATTGCAGAACTTTTTGAATGTCTTCCTCAGTTTTAATGGTGTTATCTAAATACTCGAGGAGAAACGCTATTCCAACTCCGGCCATTAATCCAACGACTAATGCAATCGCAATATTTAATAAAGGTTTTGGTTTAATCGGGGACGGATCATCTTTTAATACAGAAGGAGAAAGAATCTTCACGTTATCCACGTTCATGATCTCAGTGATCTCCGTACTAAATGTCTTTGCTATACCGTTTGCTATCTTTACCGCTTTCGCAGGATCTTCGTCCTCAACCATAAGATTAAAGACTTGAGCGTTTTGTTCACTATTAACGGTAATCTTATTTGTTAGTGCTTCCGTTGTTGTATTTAAGTTTAATTCTTGTATGACTTTATCAAGAATGGTAGGACTTTTGATAATGACACGATATGTGTTAATGATATCTATGTTGGATTTAATCTGATTGGCGTCTAATATAGGTTGTTCGCTAGTTTTCTGATTTACGAGGATCTGTGTTGAAGCCTGATAGATTGGAGTTAAAAAAAAGTAAGATATTACTCCACTTAAAGCTACTGCAACCGCAGTAATAATGATGATTAAAGAAAGCCGTTTCTTAAGGGTTTCGGCAATTTCTTTTAACGAAATGGTTTCTTCCATATATACCTCCAAATGTAAATTTATAGTTTAATAATTCGATGTATTATAGCACATATATCGGTATAGATATGTATTTTTTTATGAAAATTTGAAAAAAATGGTCTTATTTTAACAATATACTAACATAATGTCACTGTAGTAAAATTGATAGTTAAATTAGAATATTCAAAGTAAGTTATCGCATGATATACTTCATAAGAGATAGAATCTAACAGGAAAGTAGCGAAGAAGATGAAAAGAATATTGCTAATTATTGGGATAATAGTCGGGATTACCGCTTTAGGCTTAGGTGGATATGGCTACTATTTATACGATTCCGCGAAAAATGCTGTAAATGATATGCAAGAAAAAGTTGAGATGGATAACCCTAAACCTGTTATACAAGGTAAAGATCTTAAGCCTATATCTATCCTTCTATTAGGCGTAGATGAACGAAAAGGTGACAGTGGACGTTCTGACACGATGATTGTGGCTTCTGTTAATCCAAACACAGAAAAAATGTTTATGTTTAGCATTCCACGTGATACGCGAACAGAGATAATCGGTAGAGGTTATGAAGATAAGATTAACCACGCTTATGCTTTCGGTGGAACACAGATGGCATTAGACACCGTTGAGAAATTCTTAGATTCTCCTATTGATTATTATGTAAAAGTAAATATGGAATCTTTCCGTGATATTGTAGACGCGGTTGGGGGAGTAGAAGTAAATAATCCGCGGGCTTTTGAATACGAAGGAAACTCCTTTCCAGTTGGCGTACAAGAATTAAACGGAAAAGAAGCATTGTCTTATTCTCGTATGAGATATGAAGACCCTAAAGGTGACTTAGGCCGTAATGACCGCCAACGACAAGTGATCACATCCATTATTGATAAAGGTGCACGAGTCACTTCTATCACAAAGTTTGATAACATTCTCTCTATTTTGGGAGACAATGTAAAAACAAACATGACTTTTGACGAGATGAAAAATATCCAGAAAAATTATAAAAATGCTAGAAATCAAATTGAGTCAACAGAGATTAAGAGCTCTGGAAAGAAGATCGACGGCGTTTATTACGGCATTGTCAATGATACTGAGCGCGCGCGCATTCAAACACTATTGAAAGAAAACTTAGAATAATAGGCCTTTAGAACCAATTCTTGCAAAGAGTTGGTTCTTTCATATATTTTTATGGAATTGTATTTCATATAGCTAAATCATGATTAAATATAAGGCGGATGCCACTCTAATACTTTCTTACTAAAATAAGTATTTTTGGAACATTTCGACAAAACTCACCATTTTACACCCCTTACCAATTTTGTAGGCTTATGATACCATGATTAAAGTATGATTTACTAAAGGAGGTACTTCATTGTCTACCATTTCTGTACTTATGGTTGAGCCCTCTAAGCGTCCGTCCATAATTTCAATTGATAATGATCTAAAAGTATTTGAAAACATTGTAAATGGTCCACTCGATATGCAGCCATTCTATCGCTCACCCTTTAAGATGGTCTGTAATGTGGATAGCGGATACGAACTTACATATGGAAAGAAAAAACCACAAGACAGCTTTTTCATCGTAAAACATGATGGCGATTTCCAAAGTCTAGATCGGGCTGAAGCTGAGGAAGTTCGCGATTATTTAAAAGACCGAATGAAAAAGTGGAAATAGTAAAAAGCCTTGCAAAATATGCAGGCTTTTTTGTTTTGTTACTTTTAATTGAATTATATTAACAGCTTTGTGAAATCTAGTGAGAGAAGCTTTCTGAGCCCGTGGTAGGATTATTCGTCCAACCAATTATAGCGAGGATTGGATTGATACGCTGCATGCTCACTCCTCTTTTCGGCACTAAACATTTTATACATAAAAAAACCGCTTTACAGCCCCTAGAGGCGTAAAACGGTTGTTTTTATTTAGGACGTACATCAGCTTTTGAGGCATGAACGATTTCAGTTAAGTAATTTAATAAGTCGTATTTAAGATCATCTCGTTGAAGAGCAAAATCAAGGGTAGTTTGTATAAAACCTAATTTTTCTCCAACATCATATCGAGTGCCTTCAAAATCATACGCATATACGTTCTCTTTTTGATTGAGAGTTGCGATCGCATCCGTCAGTTGAATCTCGCCTCCTGTACCAGGTTGTTGATTCTCCAATATGTCAAATATTTGAGGCGTAAGGATATAGCGGCCCATGATTGCAACATTTGAAGGTGACTCTTGTTGCTTCGGCTTTTCAACAAGGTGACTAATTTCATATAAACGATCGTTTAATTGTTTTCCATCAACAATTCCATATCGTGATACTTGGTTCTCTGGAACTTGCTGAACCCCAATAATGGATGAGTTATGCACGTTATATTGCTGAATCAACTGTGCTAAACAAGGCGTATCCGATTGAACAATATCATCACCAAGTAATACCGCAAACGGTTCGTTGCCGATGAACTTTCGTGCACACCAAATGGCATGACCTAATCCCTTTGGTTCTTTTTGTCGAATATAATGAATATCTGCGAGTTTAGAAGGTTTCTGTACTTCTTCTAGAAGACCCAGTTTTCCTTTTTGAAAAAGGTTTTGTTCCAACTCATAAGAATAGTCAAAATGATCTTCAATCGCCCTTTTTCCCTTACCCGTTACGATGATAATATCTTCTATACCCGAGCGTACTGCTTCTTCAACGATATATTGGATGGTCGGTTTGTCCACGATAGGTAGCATTTCTTTCGGCATGGCTTTGGTGGCTGGCAAGAACCGTGTACCCAAACCTGCAGCAGGGATGATCGCCTTCTTAACCTTCATATAGTGAGCTCCTTTTTATCGAATTCCACTTAGCTCTTCTTATTATATCGTACCCCCTACCCTTTACATTCCCTGTTTATCGAATATTCACTTCTTTTTTACAATTCATATGCAATTCTTCGAAAAATCATACTTGGCATCTCCACCCTAACATCTACGACAAGCGTCTAAGGTTAGTTAGTACACGAACCCACAATATGATTGAGCTCCTTCATTGTTAACGATATGAAGGGATAGTTCTTTATAAATAACGAAACAACTGTTTTACTTATAAAAAAAATCGTAGAGAATGTATAAAATACAGTGGGAATGTTTATTCAGTTGTGAGTTGGGAATGGTAATTTTAGTAGAATAAAATTTAAAAGGAGTGCTTGCAAAAATGTCTAATCAAAATCATCCAACAGGACAACCCGCTCAGCATCAAAACCAACAACCTGGTGTAGAATCTGAAATGACTCCAAAACCACAATCAGAAAATCCTACATACAAAGGAAGTGGAAAGTTAAAAGGGAAATCAACATTGATTACTGGTGGAGATAATGGAATTGGTAAAGCAGTAGCAATCGCTTATGCCAAAGAAGGAGCAAATGTCGCGATTGTTTATCTAGAAGAATCTCAAGATGCGGAAGAAACAAAAAAGCAAGTGGAAGAAGAAGGCGTGAAGTGCTTGTTAATTCGAGGCGACATTGGAGATGAATCGTTTTGCGATCAAGCGGTTCGTGATGTAGTGGGATCGTTCGGCGGACTGGATGTATTGGTGAACAATGCGGCCGAGCAGCATCCACAACAAAATTTTGAGGACATTACAGCTCAGCAACTCGAGAAAACATTCCGCACAAACATTTTCAGCATGTTTCATTTAACGAAAGCTGCCCTTCCACATTTGAATCAAGGAAGTACGATTATTAACACAGCTTCGATTACCGCATATCAAGGTCATCCAGAACTAATTGATTATGCTTCAACGAAAGGTGCTATTGTGTCATTTACCCGTTCGTTGTCGAATAACCTTGTTAAGAAAGGAATTCGTGTGAATGGTGTTGCGCCTGGTCCGATCTGGACACCGCTTATCCCTTCTACGTTCACGGCTGATAAAGTAGAACAGTTCGGTAAAGATACACCAATGGGCCGACCTGGCCAGCCAGAAGAACTCGCACCAGCGTATGTGTATCTAGCAAGTGAAGATTCTTCTTATGTATCTGGGCAGATGATTCATATTAATGGTGGTAAAGTAGTAAATGGTTGATAAACTGTAGCTTTTATCAATACTGTTTAAATAAATCTAGATGAAATGGACTTTGGGAATGAAAAATTTTCCGTTACAAGTACATTTGTAAGGTATTACGGCTCAGGTGAATAAATTACCTGAGCCTCCCTTATAAAAGCGAATTCTATCTAGAAATATCTTTTTTCCGATACATGTTTTTATATTTATTTTCACATTCTCTCACGATTACATGTGTTTCACACAGTTGTGCTTAAATTCCACCTACAATATAAAATCTATAAAAAAGAGCTAGCACCTTATAATAAAAGGGCCAACTCCTTACTTTTACTCTATTTCACAGTCACTTCGATCGGCTCAGAGACCAAATTCCACTCTTCGCCTAACATTTCAAACGTATGTTTAACGAAAACTTGTGCTTTACCTGGCGCAACAGCTTCAACTGTATTCCCATTAACACGCACGACATCGTTATCATCAGCCACGAAAAGTTCAGTCTCGATATTTTCGCGCTGATCCACGCGATAACTCACCTTTGCTTTTGCATTTACCGTGTGTTCTTTTCCTACATTCAGGTTAAGCTTCTTTAAAGGAGTTTCCAGTTGAATCGGTGACGCAGTTAACCATTGTGTATAGTCTGTAATCGGCCCAATTAAACCTTGCTTTAGCTTGTCCACAAACGGTGCCTCTGCTCTAAACGTCCAGTGCATGCTCATCTGTCCGCGCTGACGCATGTATTTGATGAACTCTGCGTATACCGTTCCATAGCTAGCATTCAGCGTCACATCATTGCTCGTCCCATAGTCAACCATCTTCTTGGCGTTCTTTAGTTTTGCATCATATGTTCCCGGTACAGAGGCAGAGAAAAGATACCCAATCGGCAGCTCTGGCGCAATCTCATTCATCAGCTGCATGCTGTCTAGATAAAAGCTCTGCATCGAAACTTGATCCATCATGCCTTCACTTTTAATCTCGTCGATCACTTGCTGCTCGATGCCATGGTCTTTTAGTTCAACTAAAAGCACGACATCTTTGCCTTTAAATGCTTGTAAAAACTCTTTAAACGTCGGTACTTTTTCACCTGCAAACTTCTCATCATACTTCACTCCAGCATCGAGCGAACGAATTTCCTCTAACGTTAACTGATCAACCGCTCCAGTTCCGTTCGTCGTTCGATCAACTGTGTTATCGTGCATAATGACAAGATGTCCATCCTTCGTGATCTGCACATCCGTTTCAATCTGATCAGCACCTAGATCGTATGCCATGCGATAGCCAACCATTGTGTTCTCTGGTGCCAGTGATGGAACACCGCGGTGAGCAGCAACAATCGGACGCTGAATAATCGTTCTTTCAGGATATTGGCTGAACGCAGTAACCGCATTTCTAGGCTGGTTCGTTACAATTCCATCCACACCAAGGTGTAACATCTTGTGTGTATCGGCCATCGTGTCACCGCCAACACCCCAAACCGAAACCATCCGGTTGTGCAGGTAATAGATGTTATCCGCTGTAAGATTCTTTAACGGAATCATCACCATCTTACTACCACTCTCGTGAACGTCTTCCACGATCTGCTGCAAGTCATGCTTGTTTAGTGCGCTTTTATCATAAACAAGTCCACCGCGAATTTTTGGGTTTATCTCTTTAATAGCTTTAATAATTTCTGTGTTGCTTGAAACAATTTGTACATCGGTTGTGGACGTCTCGTTTAAAGCTGCAACTACTGATTCTTCTATTCCAGTCTCTTCAATATGTAAAACTGGAATCTTCTTCGCTTTAAGCTTATTTAACTGGTCTTTTAACAGTTTTCCGTTACTGTACAAACTACCATCTCTATTTTCCACTTGTAATAAGGCGGATGCGGTCTGGTCATTGTAAGAAGTAACACCAGGTCCTTCAATTAAAGTCGGTGCGTTAATCATGTTTGTTGGTGCCTCTTCTGGGAGGAGGGCTCCTGAACTCGGCACCGGTGGCAGTTCACCGCTAAATGAAGTTAATTTAACATTATCGTATTGTACTGTAGAACCTTGTGCTTGAAATCCAATATCACCATTCTGCCATTTAGATGCTCCAGCAGTATCGACAACAAGTTCTCCATTCACAAACTGCTGCACACGATTTTTACTAGCAATTACTTTCAGATGATAACTTTTGTTATATGAGAAGTCCTCTTTGTAAAAGTTGGTTTCGGTAACATTCCATGCGTTCTTCTCTGTACGTTCTGCAAACTCCATCCCATTAAGCGCGGTCGTACCACGTCTTATTGCAAACTGATAATAAGGATAGTTCTCGTTTTGTACACGATACATGATTGATGCCCACCGTGTATTTTCTACAGCTGATACAAAAGTCATGTCCGCTTCAAACACGTAGTTTCCATTGTTATCATCTGCAAGAGGAACCACCACTCGTGCAGGTTTGTTCGTTGCCGGTGAACTCAATACGAGTTTCCCATCCTGCACCTTTCCTTGTCCTTCAAGCACTTTCCAGCCATTCGGAAGCGCTCCGTTACTTATACCATTAAAAGATTCGTTTACAATAACCGTGTCATTCGCTTTTACCGGACTTGCTACTTGTGGAACTACAAGACTTAGTGCTAAGGCAGACGTTACAACTAAATGACGTAATGAATGAGTTTTCACGTTACTAAACACCCTCCTGAAATAATAGTTTGTGAAACACTGAGCAAAAAGACCTAGTTCACCTCCTTTAAAAACTTTAAATAAGTCATCGGTACCGTGCATTTCTTCTAACATATGGTAAACTTTTCATAGAGAAATAGTATAAATATTCAAAAAATGAATACGGGGTGGGAAGGATATGGAACTTGTTAATATGGTAGAATCACAGATTATCGCATCCATTAAAGATCAGAAAGATATTGATAAAGCGATTAAAAGTTCAGCGAACATCGCTTTTCTTTTAACAGGGGACATCTCAACTGTTGAAAATTATATTAATCAGCTTCGTGAAGCAGGTATGTATATTTTCATTCATCTGGACTTTATGGAGGGCTTGTCCAATTCCAGAAGTGCTGTTAAATATATTGCGGACGTATTAAAACCAACCGGCATCATCACTACAAAAATCAACATGATCAAATATGCGAAAGAAGAAGGACTCATCACGATTCAGCGAATCTTCTTAATCGATCGTGCTGCCATACAAAAAGGCATTGAGATGGTCAAATCGTGTAAGCCAGATGCTGTAGAAGTGTTGCCTGGATTGATGCCGAAAGTGATTGACCAGCTGTCCCGCCAGCTCAAGCTTCCTCTCATTGTTGGCGGACTGATCCAAGAGAAAGAGGATATTCTGTTAGCACTTGAAGCTGGAGCGCTCGCTGTGTCGTCAGGAGACCCTCGTATGTGGAAATTCGATCTATAGATTTACTACCTCTTTAATACTATCAAGAACATAGGACGGCTTGTATAAAGATTTTGTTAACATTTCTTGATTTGTCACACCTGTCATCACTAGTACAGACTGCAATCCATTCTCAATTCCCATGCGGATATCGGTCTCAAGCCGGTCACCGACCATGTAGCATTGAGAAGGATCTAGTTTCAGAACTTGCGAAACGACATACTCAGCCATCCATTTGGAAGGTTTTCCTGTAATTGACTCAATCCTCTGACCGGTCACACCTTCTAGAGCTCCGATCATGGCACCACAGTCTGGAATCTCCCCACCAAGTACGGGACAGGTTCGGTCTGGATTCGTCGCAATAATCGTCGCTTTGTTGAGCCAAGCTTGGAAAGCTAGATTGATTTTTTCATAGCTAAACTGACGATCCCAGCCGAGTACGACGAATTTCGCTTGCTTTGCGTCATACGTGATTGGGATGCCTTCGTCTTCTAGTTCTTCTAAGAGCGGCTGCTCACCGATCACAAGTGCTGCTTCTCCAGTCTCTAATGCTTCTTTTAAATATTTTGCAGTAATGAAGTTTGAGTTAATCACTTCATCCAACTCTACTTCAATACCTAGCTTTCGAAGTTTTTGTACATAATCCATGCGGGTTGATATAGATTTGTTCGTTAAATATACGACCTTATCTCCCCGCTGTTTGAGGGCGGCGATTGCCTCTGCCGCTCCCTCAATCATCACTTCATCTAAATAAACCGTTCCATCCAAATCAAAAATAAACCCTTTAGTCAATGTTCTTCCTCCACCATCCATCTTATAGTTGATTTTTTGAAATGCGGTTTGCTATCGCTTGCAGAATTAATACGATTATGACAAGAACGACCGACATCGCCGCTGCTGTGTAATATTCACCGCGCAGAATGTTCTGGAATATGGCTAGACTCATCGGTGCCCAGTCTGCAGGCGCTAATAATATAGATATACTCGTTTCTTTAATAACGGTGATAAAAACAAGAATGGATCCGGCGGCGATTCCTGGAAGCATCAATGGCCCTATGATTGTAATCGCTGCTGTTAAAGGTGTTGCCCCTAAGTTAACCGCTGCTTCTTCAATGTCTTGCTTGATCGCACGCATCGTACCCATCGTCGAACGAACCATATACGGAAGTCTTCTGATCGTATAAGCGACAATCAATAAGAGTGCCGTTCCTGTCAGGTGAAGAGGTGCTGTGTTAAACGTTTGGATGAGTGCGATACCAAACGCGATACCTGGAACTACGAGTGGAATCGACGTCATAAAATCAAGTTTAGAAGAGTTCTGTCTGACAACAAAATACGAAACGAATGTCGCGATGATCACACTTAGGATTAAAGCGCCAAGCGCAAGGACGATCGAGTTCTGGATGTTGCCCATCGAACTTGTAAAAATGGTTTGATAGTGTGATAGCGTGTAACCGTTCGGAAGGGGATTCTTTCCCCACGTTGTCGCAAGAGATTGGAGCACGATCGATAACATCGCAAGCAAGGGAATGATCACAATCGCTAAAGAATAAACAGACAACGTGCGCGTTAATCCTTTTGCATCATTTAGCTTCTGTTGCTTCGGTTTTCCTGAAACAGATCCATAGTTCTTTCCTTTTGTAAAAAGGTGCTGCAGCCAGAAGAAGAACGCTGCGACGAGTACCATGATGACAGTAAGAATCGCCGCCCCACCCCAGTTGAAAAACCCTGCAATCTCACGGTATGCCTCAACAACAAGCAAGTTCAGATCTTTAGGGGCAAGAATGATTGGCGTCCCAAAATCTGAGAACGAAACGGTAAAGATTAAGAGTGCACTTGAGATCACACCCGGAATCGCGAGTGGAAACGTGACAAAAATGAACGTGAACCAATTTCTTGCACCTAAGTTCAGCGACGCTTCCTCAAGCGAGATGTCACTCACTTTAAACGCTGCCACCATCGGCCAAAGAGCGTACGGAAAAAAGAAGAAAACTTGGACGAGTATAATTCCAGCCATCGAGTACGGATCGAGCAGCATCCCTTCCCCGCCAAGAGAATTGTAGATATACGTCACCCAGCCGGCGCGGCCAAACATGATGATGATCGCATAAGCTGAAATAAACGTTGGAACGATCAGAGGTATCGTACATAGTGCTGCGATGGTCCTTTTGAACGGCATCGTCGTACGCGCTATACCATAAGCGATCGGTATACACATCACGATGACGATCAATGAGACGAGAATGGCGAGCTCTAAGCTATTTTGAACTGCTGAAAAATACGTTTTGTTTGTAAAAATCTTTTCGTAGTTATCAAATGACGCTGAACTGAACTTTTCAATGGTTGATTGTAAGATGTTTGAATTGGTGATCGAACCGAGCAGATTGATAGGTTGACCTGTGAAACTAACTAAGAATACAGAAACAAGAGGAAGCAACAAGAAAACACCAAAGAAAAGATAGATCAACACTTTTACAAGGGTGAGTCCGTTAAAAGAGCTGAGACGGTTCTTCATATTAACAACACCCTCTCAGGATCGATGGTTAGCTGCACCTTCTCTCCTTCTGTTAGGATTGCCTCGCCTGGAACAAACGTTGTATCCACAACTAGTTGGTATTCTTCTACTTTTATGTCGTACCGAACGATGGAACCAAGGTAAGTGGAAACGAGAACGGTTCCTTCAATCATGTTGGTTAACTCATCAGAACTGATCGTTCCAGGTTTAAACGCTTTAATATTTTCTGGACGAACGATCACGTTTACTTCTTTTTGCTCGACATGGTTTGTTGACTTAATCAGAAAGCCATGGCCTTTTACGACCGAATAGCCATTTTCTTGACCGACAACCGTACCCTTTAAGACGTTTGATGTCCCGACAAAATTTGCGATAAACGGTGTGGAAGGTCTGCTATAGAGCTCGATTGGCGTACCAATCTGCTTCACTTCCCCGCTATCCATAACCGCAACTCTGTCTGCCATACTCATTGCTTCTTCCTGGTCATGTGTAACAAAAATGGTTGTGATCCCAAGATCCTGTTGAATGCGGCGGATCGTGTTACGCATCGAGTGACGTAGCTTTTGATCAAGGTTCGACAACGGTTCATCCATTAAAAGAACAGCCGGTTCCATAACAAGTGCTCTAGCCAGTGCCACACGCTGCTGCTGACCGCCAGACAGTTCACTTGTGAGGCGAGTCGCGTGCTTATCAAGTTCCACGTATTGGAGGATTTCCATTACCTTTTGTTCGATCGGCTTCGGATACTTACCTAATTTTCGGTTAAGAAGCCGTAAATAGATCGGAAGCTTAGCCGCCATATTGCTTGAGTTGAGTTGTTTAATGTTTAAGCTGTATGCAACGTTTTCAAACACGTTCATATGTGGAAATAGCGCATAGCTCTGAAAGACCATTCCACAGTTTCTTTTATTCGGAGGAATATGGTTTACTTTTGTCTCTCCGATTTGAATAATTCCTGATGTTGGTTGTTCAAACCCTGCAATGCAGCGCATCGTTGTCGTTTTGCCGCAACCTGATGGTCCAAGAAGAGCGAAGAACTCGCCCTCTTGGATATCCAGGTTTACGTTTTTTAAGGCATGAACACCTGAAAACTCTTTTGTTAGCTCTGAAACTTTGACTGAACCCATTCTCGACCACCCCTAATGTGTATTACTGAAATTTCTCTTTCCACTCGTTCCTTACACGGTCATAGTTCTCATTCACCCAATTGATATCTAGATCTACGGCATGAGATTTTACTTTTTCAAGTGTAAGAGGTGTTTTGGATTCCACATCTGGATTGATCGGGATATGGTACCAGTTTGCTAGAATTTGTTGACCCTCTTTTGATAATAAGAAATCAATTAACTTCTTTCCGCCTTCAGGATTCGGACCGCCTTCAACGATAGACACTGGGTTAACTAGGATCGGCGTCTTATCCGGTACTACAAAGTCCACACTCTCTCCTTTTGCTTTCTGCTCGTATGCCATGAAGTCGAATCCTACACCAATGTGCGCTTCACCCATAGATACTGCTTTTGTTGGAGCAGAGCCTGAATCTGGCATGGAGTTTGCTTGGTCTACTAGCTTCTTAAAGTAGTCCCAGCCTTCTGCCTCACCGCGCTCCATCATTTGGTTCAATACCATAAGCGTTGCTGTCCCTGATGCTGCCGGATTGGAGAACTGAATCTTCCCTTTCCATTTTGGATCAAGCAGGTCATCCCAAGTCTTTGGCGCTTCTTCCGCTTTTACAAGGTCCGTGTTATAAGCAAAACCGAGTACAAACACTTCAACACCAACATACTTCCCATCTTCATGCTTCACTTTAATTCCGTCTTCCACCGTATCCCAATCTTTTGCAAAGTCAGGAATGTATTTTCCGATAATCCCTTTATCTACAGCCGCTTCAAACGGAAGGATCCCTCCCCCTCCATACCAAACATCGCCTTGAGGATTATCTTTTTCCGCCATCATACGGTTAACGAGTACGTTCGTACCTGCATACTGAACGTTAACAGAACCATCATGAAGCTCTTCAAATTTTTGTCCGAGTTCCTTTGTCATATCAGGAGTCTCAGGAGAGTAGAATGTAATTTCCCCTTTTCCATCTCCTCCACCAGAATCTTGATCACCCGCACATGCTGTGAGTAAGAGTATACTCATCATCAAAAATACAGAAGTAAAAATTGAAAAAGACCTTTTCATCATTCAACCCCCTATAAGTTTATGATCGATTTTTCGGCAAAGAAAAAAGAGAAGAAACACCAATGTAAACCCTTTCAAAAGAAAGGATTACAAATTGGGTTTCTTCTCATGGTCTCTTCCCGTCCATATTCGATTACTATCATTATACAAAATTATCTGAATTTTACAACCAGTTTGTCATAAAAAATTTACAATCAGTTATCGATTATAACAAAAAAGAGCTAACTTCATTGTTAGAAGTTAGCTCCTACCTATTAAACATTCACATAAAAAGTTTCTGGACGCTCGCTATTTTTCTCAAAATGATAAAGGATCGCTTCAACAATACGACGTGATGCTTCACCATCACCATACGGATTAGAAGCTTGAGACATTCTTGTATACTCATCTTCATCTGTTAGCAATTCTTTAGCTAAAGAATAAATATCTTCTTCTTCCGTTCCAGCTAACTTCAATGTACCAGCTTGGATACCTTCTGGACGTTCTGTCGTATCGCGAAGAACCAATACCGGTACTCCTAATGAAGGCGCTTCTTCTTGTACTCCGCCACTGTCAGTCAAGATGATATGAGCGCGAGATGCAAAGTTATGGAAATCAACAACGCCTAGTGGTTCAATCAAATGGATCCGAGGATCATTCGCTAAAATCTCATCCGCAGTTTCTCTTACAACTGGATTTAAATGTACAGGGTATACAACTTGAATGTCATCATGCTCTTCCACTAATCGTTTGATAGCACGGAACATGTTACGCATCGGTTCACCAAGGTTTTCACGGCGATGAGCTGTAAGTAAGATAAGACGATCTTCACCTAACTTCTCAAGAACTTCATGGCGATAATCTTCTTCAACAGTTGTTTTCAAAGCATCGATAGCTGTATTCCCTGTTACGAAGATGTGATCACCAGACTTTTTCTCATCTAGAAGATTTCGAGCTGCAATATCAGTAGGTGCAAAATGAAGATCTGCCATTACTCCTGTTAATTGACGGTTCATTTCTTCTGGATATGGTGAGAATTTGTTCCATGTACGTAGTCCAGCCTCAACGTGGCCTACAGCAATTTGGTTATAAAAAGCTGCTAAGCTCGCAACGAATGTCGTTGTCGTATCACCATGAACTAAAACGATGTCCGGCTTCACCTCTTTCATCACACGATCTAGACCTTCTAGTGCTCGGCTTGTTACTTCGATAAGCGTCTGACGATCTTTCATAATGTTTAAATCATGATCAGGTGTGATTCCAAAAATCTCAAGAACTTGATCCAACATTTGACGATGCTGAGCGGTTACCGTAACAATAGATTCTACTTCTTCATGTTTTTCTAGTTCAAGTACAAGCGGTGCCATCTTAATCGCTTCTGGCCTCGTCCCAAAGATCGTCATTACTTTTAATTTTGTAGCCATTCTAATTGAATACCCCTTTTTGTTTATTTATTCAGTTTGCTAAAAGAAAATGATGTTACTGAATTATCCCTTGAATCAACATTCATCTTGATCATCATATTGTCTGTTTTTGCAAAGTATAGATCTTCTACATCTTTTGTTATTTTAATCGAGCTAAACAACTGTAAGAATGGTTCGGCATTTGTGTAAACATTGGTCAGCACCAATTCAGCCAATTGATCCGATTTGACGATCAACATAGCATCAGACGTAGTAATCACCGTTGCATTATTATCTAGTTCTGTTTCGTTTTGAATAGCATCTACAATTTTCGAACGATCAAAAGACCCGTTGAATAGTGAAGTTACTTCCTCATAACTGACAGGTAAATTCCGCTCTTCTAAATACGTTTCAAAAGTTGAGAAGTCCTCAAGAGTAGGAATATCTTTGTTCTTAAGCGTTTGTGCAACCGAAGAACTTACCCAAGATTCGGATTCACCTGTAATATCCAACTGTAACCACGTCATGTCTTCTCCTGGGTCTTCAATCGATTGTTTAATAGAATACACATCACCAAAAATCCCCTGGCCAACGATTTTACTGTCAAGGCTAGCTTCATTACGAATGTTGATGAAATCCTTACTAATAACAGCGACCTCAATCTCAGGTTCCACTGGTTTTTTCTTGTCTTCAGTAGGTTTTGGTTTCTTTTTTTCTTGTGTTTTTTCAGTATTTTTACTTCCATCGAAAAGAGAGTTTTCCATAACCTTTGCTTTTACTTGATCGATATTAGGGTGAGAAACGGTTAAGAAAGCATTCAATACTAATGCAGATAACAGAAATCCGATACCAACTAGCTGCTTGACATCTTTCTTTTTTCTTTCTTTTTGCTTTCTTCGAAGTCTTGGTTTGTTATCAGAGGCTTCGCCTTTTTCAATTTTATTAAGTTCTTCTTTTTTATATTTTGTACGTTCAGATGTCGAGAGCGCATTATAAGTCTTTAAAAACTTAACATAATTACCTACAACTTCATTTACTTCTCCGTACTCTTTTACTGTGCCATAATGCAGCCACAATGCTTTATCACAAAATTTCTTAATCTGACTTGCAGAATGACTGATAAAAAAGATAGTTTTCCCGCTATCTTTAAACTCATTTATCTTGTTTAAACATTTGTTGGTAAACGTAGAATCCCCAACAGATAGTGCTTCATCAATCACTAATATATCGGGATCTATGTTAATTGAAATTGCAAAACCTAATCGAGCCTTCATTCCACTGGAATATGTTTTTACAGGCTGGTCAATAAAGTCACCTATCTCTGCAAATTCAATTACATCAGGTACGATATTCTTGATCTGTTCCTTAGTTAAACCAAGCATTAATCCTTTCAGTTCAATATTCTCTAATCCGGTTAGTTGGACATTAAGTCCTGAAGAAATAGCAATTAATGAAGCTTGTCCCTTTATTTGAACTTTTCCTTGTGTAGGGATGGTAACACCAGAGATTAAATTAGAAAGTGTGCTTTTTCCTGCACCATTTAATCCTATTACTCCTACGATTTCACCTTTTTGTACGCTAAAGGAAACGTCTCTAAGGGCATAATGATAGTCACCTGATTCTTTCCAGGTGACTAAGTCCTTAAATCGTTCTGATGACTTATGATACTTTTTAAATTTTTTAGTTACACCGTCAAATTTGACTGTTGTATTCATGTGTATCACCTTTACAGACTATCAACAAATTGTTTTCTGAACTTCACGTGTAAAAAAGCACCAATAAAGAAAAGAACAAGTACTACATTCCAATAATATAATGTATTGTAGCTAATGATTGTATCAGTATCCCCAAATAAGAGAAGTTCTCGATAACCGTTAACTACATAATAAAAGGGATTTAAATAGAACATGACTTTAAAAAAATATGGTAACTCATTAAGATTAGGAACCCAAAGTATTGGTGTTAAGTAAAATAGCATTCGTACAATAGACTGAATTAATATATTTACATCACGAACTAAAGTAGATAGCGTAGATGTAATTAAAGCTATAGCTACAAGTAAAAAAATTGCAGCTACAGTAAAATATATAACTAAAAACAGGTTTAACGAAACAAGCCCTATTGAAGAAATTATCGTTAAAATAAGTAGCAACAGAAGAATAAGATGGTTATATAACTGTGCTGTAACTGTATATGTGGGAACAATACTTAACGGAAAATTCATCTTTGAAACAGTGTTTAATTTGGAATAAATTGAATTTGATCCATTAGTTATAGCCTTGCTAATAAAAAACCAAGGAACAATTCCGCTTATTAACCAAATAAAGTAAGGAACGCCGTTAACCGGCGCTCCACCTCTAATTCCTAAACCAAAAACCAACCAATATACTAAGATTTGAATTAAAGGGTTTAAAATAACCCATATATTACCTAGCATAGTAGCAGAGTAAGTATTCTTCAAATCATATAAGGATAGCCTTGATATTAAATATTTATTTTGAAGATGTTCCTTCAAAATAATTAAAGCTGATTTCATACTAATGCCACTTTTTCCTCTTTCTGTTTATAAAGGTTCCCAAAATTAATCATTTCAGCTTTTTCAAACTTTCCTAGAACACAGTTTCGTGTATCAAAAACTTTAGGAGAACGCATATAACTAGCTAATTTATCATAATCTAAAGTTTTGAATTCATCATGATCAGTCAAAATTAGTACTAAATCAGCACCTGTTACAGCTTCCTCTGCACTTACAAACTCATGATATTCTGAAACTACATGAGGATCATGAATGGCAACATTAAACTCAGCAGTTAATAAATTTATAACATCCATTGCTGGACTTTCTCGCATATCATCTACATTACCTTTATATGTTACTCCAAAGGCAGCAATTCGAGGATTTGGAACATCACTAACCATCATCTTCACGCTTTCAACAACGTATTGTGGCATAGATACGTTCGTGTCACGAGATAACTTAATGATATTTGCAAGTTCAGGTGCTTTTGCCACAATAAAGTATGGATCTACTGCTAAACAGTGACCACCAACTCCTGGTCCTGGTGAGTGTAAGTTTACACGTGGATGCTTATTAGCCATCTCTATAACATCTAAAACATTAATATCTAGAGAATTACACACTTTAGCAAGTTCATTTGCAAGTGCAATGTTTACGTCACGGAATGTATTTTCCATTAACTTAGACATTTCTGCGGTCTTAGCATCCGTCTTGATAATTTCACCTTCTACAAAAAGGTTGTAAACTTCTGCACCCGCTTGCGCGCATGCTTCAGTTACACCACCAACAATACGGTTGTTGTGAACTAATTCATGCATGATTTGCCCAGGAAGTACGCGCTCTGGGCAGTGAACAAGGAAAATATCCTCGCCTACTTTAAAACCAGCTTCTTCTACTAAAGGCTTAACGTAGTCATCCATACTGCGTGGAGCAATCGTAGATTCTACAATAATTACATTTCCTTTTTTAACTAATGGTAGAACCGACTGAGTTGCAGTTAAAACGTAAGTTAAATCACAAGATTTATGTTCGTCATCTAAGTTTGGTGTAGGAACTGCAATAATGAACGCATCAGCTTCTTCTGGAATTAAAGATGCTCTAAAATTACCACTTTCTACTACACTTTTAACAACTTCTCCAAGACCTGGCTCTTCAATGTGAATTTCTCCACGATTTAATTTATCTACTACTTCTGGAAATAAATCAACACCTACTACTTCTGCACCATATTTTGCAAACATGGCTGAAGTTGGTAAACCAATATATCCAAGACCCATTGTACAAATTTTCATTAAGTAATTTCCTCCAATTAACTTTCTTGAAATAATTTAGCCGGTATATTATATTGTATAATTTAGCTCGATTTTTGTTAAATGTTGTAACTAACATTTAATATTAAAACAGATAACTGATTGAAAGTCTAGTACTCTATTACAAAAAAATGTTATAATTTGTAGATTTTTGTGTGTTAATTGTAAATTTTAATGTTTTCAATAATATTACTATTGTATACTTATTTTAAAAACTTGATTTAATAAAGAGTTTAACATTGAAAGGATGCTGGAATTGTTAATAAATACATATCCTCAAACTACAGTTAATTTTGAAGATTTAGAAGATATTTTAATTTCTTATGAGCCTTTTATCTTACGTGTACTGAAGGAAGGCGTTAAATTTGAATTTTTGGTTAGGATTAAAGAATCATCAAAAAAATTATTAGTGTTTGGATCAGGAGCTTATAACCCAGAAAAAATGAAACCACCTGTATTTCAGCGGCATACTTGGATAAATAAATTTGAAGAATCCATGATTTTATATAATGACCCCACTTTATACTTAGGACCCTTGAGTCTAGGATGGGGGCATGGAACGACAAATCGGTTTTATTTAGAAGAAATAGCAGAAATCTTACAAATAATAATGAAACGTATACTTGTTAATGCAAATCAAGTTATTTTTTATGGAAGCTCAGGCGGAGGGTTTATGTCAATGGTTTTAGCAGGATTCATTCAAGGATCAACTGCTTTAGTAAATAATCCGCAAACGATTGTAACAAATTACTATCAATCGCATGTGAATAAACTCTTTCAACATTCTCATCCAGAACTTACAATAGAAGAAATTAACAGAAAATACAACCACAGACTTAATGCTATATCTCTCTTTAAAAAATTCAATTATGTACCTAAAATAACATATATCCAAAATGTAGCATGCGAACATGATATGACAAATCATGTATTACCTTTCATAGAAGGACTTAAAGAATTCAACAAAATTACGCATTTTCATAATGTGCAATTTGAATTCTATTACGATGATGAAAAAGGACATAACCCTCTAGAATTAGAAGAGACATTATACTATATCAACAAGCTGATAAAGAATATGTAAAATAGATAACGAAAGGAGTGGCAGTTTTCTCCTTTCGTTATTTAAATTCAAACATATATTATGTATAAAAACAAATTACATGTTTGTGGTATATATGGTAATATATACTTACAAAATGGTGGATTCTGGAGGATTTCTAATGTGTACAATTAAAACAATCAATATCTCTAAAAGACGTATATTTTTTTTGGCTTTTATGCTCTTATTAACTATAAATCTTGTAATAAGTTCATCAGCAACAGCAAATACAATAATTAAAAACAATAATAATGAGATTATGATTTTCAAACGTATACAACCAAATAACAAATCAATAATTATTGGTAACCAACTTTTAAACAACGAACTTTATGTAAACAGTATTTGGCCCGCACACAAATTCAATGGCTCCTTAACCTGGAAGGAAAACCCATATAATGATTCGACCTGGTGCTTTTATTTCCATAGCCTTGATATGGTCGGGTATTTAATGAATGCGTATGAACTCAATCCTTCTATTAAATATCTAGAAAAAGCTAAGTGGTACATTAACAGTTGGATGCTTAGTAACCCATCTCCTGAGAAACAAGCAAGCACCTTTGCTTGGGATGATCATAGCACAGCAAACAGAGTTGTGAATATTGTGTATTTTTGGAAACACTATAAACAATCAGGAATTTATGATAAAGAGTTTGAAGATAAATTAATAGCATTACTCGAAAAACATGGTGCTTATCTAGCTGATGATAGACACTATTCAAAAGGAAATAATCATGGTATCTTTCAAGACCGTTCGTTACTAGAACTCGCACTATTATTGCCAAATTCAAAAAACAGTTCTAACTGGTACGTAAAAGCTATGAATCGTTTATCCGATCATGTAAGAAATGATGTTACAGAGAGTGGGGTACATAAAGAACATAGCCCATCTTACCATGTAATTGTTCTTAATTTATTCAAAGGAATTGATCAATTTCTTTCTCAGTTTGGGAAAAATGAAAAAGTGTTAAAAGATAGCCTTGTTAAGATGGAAGATTATGTAGCCTATTTAGCAAAACCGGATGGGACACTTCCCATACTAGGGGACTCAGCTCCTGATAATATTAGTTCATTGAATGAAGATAAGATTACAAGCTCTAAACTTAGGTATGTACTTTCAAAAGGATTAAAAGGCGACATACCAAATCAAGATTCTATCTATAAAGACGCAGGTGTCGCTATTTTCCGGAAAGGTTGGAATATAAATAATCCAATGTATCTTCTTTTTACCGCTGCATACCATTCAAATGTCCACAAACACGCTGATGATTTATCATTTATTTTAAGCTATGGTAAAACTGATTTTTTTGTTGATTCTGGTAAGTATAATTACAATGAGAAAGATGCATATCGGCAGTATTTTAGGTCTTCTCTGGCCCATAATACAATAACGGTTGACAACAATTCCTACCCACTAACAAAAAATCAAATCAATAAATCTAAAATAGAAAAATATAAATCTGCTGGTTATTATAGTTATATAGTAGGAAGCCATACATTATATGAGGATGTATACATAAAGAGAACAATCATATATTTGAAGAATATTAATAGTATAATGATTCACGATGTAATGAAATCTAACAAATCACATACGTATACTGAAACCTTTAATATTGGACAAGATGTATTCATTCATAGCACAGATAACAAAACTTTCATATTAAAAAGTACAACCGAAAATAAGCAATTAGAATTTAAACACTTAACAAAAGCAAAAACTATTCAGAGTATTAAAGGATCATCAAATCCTATTGGTGGTTGGCAATCTAATAGCTTCAATAAAAAATCTCCAATTTCACAACTAAAGTTCACTAATACATTAAAGAATCAAGATTCCAAATTTGTTATCAATACTCATTCTTCTGTAGGTATTAAGGATTACTCCGTAAAGAGTTATTCTACATACGATCTATATACTATTGTTTATAAAGATGGCAAACGCGGAAATATTAAAATTATTAAATAAATCATAAAAAGCAGAGGAAAGAAATCCTCTGCTTTTCTAATTCTAACTTTACACTTCTATTTTCTTTGAAACTAAGGTTGTTTTAATTCTTTCCGAATTAATAGCAAATACCTTAAACTTGTAAGTTCCTTTTTGTATGAATTGATAATCAAAAAAATTCTCTTTACTATAGCTCCGCTTATAGACTATATCCTTATCCTTATACACATACCATGCATAACTGATTGCATTATCCGAAGCTCCAATTTTAAATCTAACCTTTTTATATAACTGACATTCTTCTTGCTTATATAATACTTCATTAATATATGGTAGTCCTAAATTAGAACATACTATTTTTCTGAAATATGTAGGAAAAAACTTACTTACATCACTATGGTTACTATAATTACCTAAATCCAAATAATATGGGATTGAATTACTATTTAAACATTCTAGTAATGGTTTAACATGTAGTTGATAATGATCTTCTCCCTCACCAACATGAATATAAATAGACGGACGATACTCTGAACTATTAATAGTGTTAAATAATATCTCATTTAAAAATTTCATATCTGCTGACTGAATATTGCCTGATATGAATTTCGCAACATTCGTAGTATTAGTTTCTTTAAGTAAATAATTCCCTAATAAAAACTGAGGAGATGCCGCAATTATTGAATTAAATCCATATTTTATACCATAGTAAAGTGCAGCATATCCCCCTTTACTTGATCCACTACTGATTATATGGTTAATATTGTTTTCTTGAACAATTTTATTGATTAATTTAATTACAGTATTTTCAATTTTGTAGTCTTTATCCTCACAAAGATAATAACTAGCTCTACATCCAAAGTCATCTAATATATATAACTTGTTGGTATCAAGACCCTCTAAAGTATTTATATAGTTAAATTTCGGCTTCGTATTTATTGGAGGAAATGCTGAAAAAACTATCACTAATTTCCTATTTTCAGAAGAAGATCTTTTAAAAAGATACCTTACATCTACTTCCCCTTTAAATATTTTCTCATCAATCAACATGTTTCAATGTCCTCCCATTTTTTTATGAGGGTATAAGTTTAAGCTTATACCCTCATCTCTTTATCCCACAAACTCTTTAATAATTTCATCATGATTCATATTTTCGGATAACTTACTGAACTTAATATTTTCAGGTTCAGTTAAAATGGCTTTTTTTCTATAGATATTGAAAATTTCTGTAAGAATTTCAACAGATTTTTGCGCTTCTTCTCTTTGTACCTTCTTTAATTTATCTAGGTACCAATTCTTAAAATAATATTCAAAACGTTTATCTAAGTAATCTTCCAGAATGCCATATTCTTTATAGGCTTTGTATCTAGCCTTCTCTAAAATTAAGTACTTTTCAAAGAACCTCTTTGATATGCTATTTACGGCAGAACCTGATACAGCTGCGTAATAAACATGAATATCAAGATTTATTGCTTTTACTTTCTTAGAATGAAGCAACAGCTCCTGGAAGAACAACGTATCTTGTCCAACGGCTCCCTCTACCATTTGTAAGGAGTGGTCAGCAATTAATTCTCGTTTTAAAATTAACGCTTGAATACTCATGGCTTTGAACTGAGTCTTAGCCAAATACTCCTTCATGTTTCCTTCTAAAACATCTTGCTTATTGTTGTATTGTATTACAGTTTTGAAATAATTGAAGTGCATGTTATTATCTGCAACTCTCACCATATTTCCTACGATGAAGTCATAATCTGTACCCTGTATTTCTTCATACATTCTGTAGTAACCGTCATTAATGGCTTCATTATCAGGATCTAAATACGTTACGTAAGGTGCCGTTGTAAGTTCAAACCCTTTATTACGAGGTCGTGAAGCACTCCCGCTACCACCTTTTTCATAAAAGTATGTTTTCACATTTGGATTTTCAGTTGCAATATGATTAATAATCTTCAGGGTTATTTCATCTGATGATCCGTCATCAACTATGATAATCTCCATTTCATTGAAAAGCGAGCTGCGTTTTAAGCTGTTAAAACATTTGTTTAAAAGATGCTCACCATTATTATAAGTAGGAACAATAACGGATAATTTATAATCAATGGTTTCCTTCTTAACTGTTTTTCTCTTGTTATTAAATTCAAAGTGGTCAATACTGTATCCATTTGGCAAGTCTACAGAACCTTTCATCTTCTTAAGTTCATCAACTGAGAATGATTGACTCCAGAATACAGTTCTATACTTATCCTGCATTGTTGTAACATAATCATGCTCTATGCCTGTTTGCAGCTCTTCACCATTATAATAAGCTTCTTTTGTAATATAATCGGAATTCGTGTACTTAAAGCCATTAATCATGTCTTCTAAGTAAAACTCTCCATATTCCTTATCCTCATCAAAGAATGCGATCATATCGTATTGTTTTTTAATTTCTTCATTTAGACTGCTCTCTAAAACCAATTCTTTATCTGAATATGTTTGAGCATCAAACATATTCAGAACCTTATCGTTAGTCTCTTTCACAACAACCGCAACTTTTCTTTTAACTTGTTCAAAAGGAGTTCCAATTGATTTTAGCAGCTGTTCTAAACGGTGATGTGTTGTTTCACGAGACATCACTCTTCTTACTCCATATATCTGATGTTTGTAAACTTCTTCATCAGAAAAGCCGTTAATAATTTCTTTTACTTCGTTTTTATCATGAACCATAAACACATTTGGGAAAATATCGTTTACAGCCTTACTATAATTAGAGATTAGTATATTACCAAGTGCTTGAAGCTCATACACCCTATTGGCAAACATAGTGGAACTGTCTTTAACCGTGTTAAGGTTAATTCCCCAGTCATAGAGTTTGTGGAGCTTTTGCAAGTATGCATGTTCAACAGCTGGTGAAGTATATTTTGCATATTCTTTTGGAAAGAAGTATTGAGCCAGTTTCAAATCAAAGTTACGGTCAATAATCTTTAAATCAAGGCCAGATTCAATGACTCCATCAAATAAAATCCTTGTATCAACGTGTCTATGAGGATATTTGTTATACCATGAACCTGCAAAGAGTACCTCTTTTCTCTTAGGAAACTTCTTCATCCCTACAGGGTTATGATACAAAGGATTAACGCCAAAACTTAAAACTTCAACCTTATCATTTTTACAATGTTTTTTATAGTCGTCTACTTTTTCTGCTGCGGTAGTGAAAATGTAGTCACATTTAGTGGGAAGTTCTTTAAACACATCATAGTTAACTGGATCTTCCTTTGAATAGAAGACTATTTTAATTCCTTTTGAACGATAAAAATCAACTATTTTGAATAGATCTTCTCTGTGCTTCCGAATTTTCGGATTACCGAGACCCTTCCATTCCATGTTCAGGCCTTTCCAAGCAGAAACAATTAGAAAGACATCTAGCTTATCCCCATGTTGCTTATAGTTCTCTCTTGTAATATAAGTAAAGTTAGCTGTTCCATCAAAAGAATTAAACAAAAATTCATCTGCAATGATGCCGATATTTACGTTTGATTTAGGATAGTATTTACTCCCGTTGCTCTCTGGTATTTGGTCAAGCATGCCTTTTACTTTCTTAAAGAACTGCTTGTCAGCATGTTGATCTCGGTATTTTAAATACTCCAGGCGTTCTTCACCATCTAAAACTTCATTGGTATCACTATGTTTTGCAGGTGTCTTTTTCTTAACAACTGTTTCTTTTTTTAAAGGTGTAAGGTCTAATTTGGTTACAGATATCCCTTTTTTAATCTTTCTTAATGCTTCTTTATCTTTTTCTATCTGTTTATTCTCTAAAGCTATATCATCATTCAAGCTGTCTGTGATCTTTTTAAGTGTCTGCAATCTTTGCTCTATCGAATTAAAGTCCAAATTACTTTCCTCCAAGTTTCTTTTTACGTCGCCATTGCCAATAGTATACTGTGATTTTTCCAAGTTTGGATGAACGTAATGCTTTATATCTGCTTTCTAATTGTTTATTGTTTTTTAACAGTTTTTTATAAGTGTTAAGTAACGTTTGTTCTTTATTATAGGAATTGAGTAATTTCTCTTGAATGCTAACCTTTTCTTTTCTTACTTTTATTACATCAAGTTTAGCTACTTCTAGGAGTTTTCTTAGAGTATTCACTTCTTTTTCTGTATCTTGTTGTAATGTAGGAGTTGAATTCTCTAACTTTTTCAGGGAACTAACTTCTACTTTCAGCTTCGAAATTTGTATATCTTTTTCAGTTAACATTGAAACCTTTTCAGTCAATTCAGATATCAATTGTTCTTTTTGTTCAATAAGGGAGTTAGAAAGTTTTTCGTTGTTTTTGCGTTCTAGCCCAGACTCGATTATTTGGTCGTTTAATGAAGAAATTTTTCCATTTAGTTCCGAGACCTGGTTCTCATAATCGGCAATCAATCTGTCTTTTTGATTTATTTTCGCTTTGAAATTTTTTGTATCTTCGCTATGTTTTTCTTTTAACTTTTTTATAGAATTGTTCTTTGAAGCTATATCTTTAACATATTGTCTTTCCATTGAATAGAAAGCATCTTCAAGTTTATGAAGCAATCCTTCATCAATCGAAATTCCTTGTTCTAATGAATTACTAAGTACTAACCCTACCCATTTACCAAGGAAATTAATTTCTTCAATTTCAATGCCCTTATCTAATAACCTAAAAAGATCTAAAAGATAATATGTTTTTTTGTGATCAAAGTAGTCATTTATTCCGAATGGTACCGTAATGATAATCTTTCCGTTTTCACTTAATAGCTGTGAAGCCTTTTTAACAAAACGTTGAGGATCTGTAATATGCTCAAGAACTTCTCCCATGATAATGCAATCAAATTTCTCTTCAAAGTCATAGTCCATAAAATTTGCAGATATAAACTGAACATATTTTTTAGTAATCTCTTCTTCATCTTTTAACATATTATTTGCGTAATCAATAGATTCTTGAAGCAAATCCATTCCAAGAACACGCTTTCCTTCACGACCTAATATGATAGATGTAATACCTTGCGAGCATCCAATATCTAGAATCGTCTCTCCTTTTGCATGTTCACATATCCAGTGGATGCGATTCCTGATTCTTTCACCAAAGGAATCTCCTAGTTCATTAAAATATGCATCTGTCACTTTATCTAATGGCTTCTTCATAAAATGCCTCCAATTGTTTATAAAAGATGATTATGAAACAGTTCTATATATCTTTAAGAAGTTTTCCTTCTCAACATCCCAATTATATTTATGCCTCGCCGTAAAACAGTTCTCTTTCATCTGCTGGTGAACATCTGGATTGTCCAATAAGAAGTTCACACCTTCTGCAATGGATTCTGGTGAATGAGAGTCAATACAAATCCCGGTATGATTTCCTTCTACCACTTTCTTGATCTCTGGAAAACTGCACGCAACTACTGGAATTCCGCACATCATATATTCAAAAAGTTTGTTAGATGATGCTGAATAATGGTTATAACAAATGTTATTAAGTACTTGAAAACCTAAGTATGCATTTCGTGTGTAATGTAGCAATTGTTCGACCGGAATCTTATCTATGAATCTTATTTTGTCTTCTAAACCAAGCTCTTTAACTCGTTTTTGGAGAGATGGCTTTTGTTTACCATCACCGATGAATACCATCGTTCCACGCTTAAACATCGGAACCGCTTCAACGATTTTTTCAAGGCCTCGTCCGATTTGAATACCGCCTTGGTAGAGAAGGATCGGTTCGTCTTTTGGTAAATCTAAAAGCTCATGCATATTCACACTATCGTTTAGTTCAGGTCGTTGTACGAAAGGATAGTTATGAAGAACTTCCGGATACGTGCCATACAGTTTTTCATGATAAGCGGCACGTGTATGGTTTTCATGAATCGTTACATCCACAAATTTCAGATAAAAATTTTCAGCAATCCCGTACCATTTGCTGTTATACCCTGTCCGACTTGTTTGGATCTCGTGTGAATCGTAAATTAGTTTCTTCCTTTTAAAGGTTAAAATCTTAGAACAGAGTACACCTTGCGGAAGTGTATTTAAGTCATTGGAATGATAAATAGAATAATTGCCCTTTAAACCATGATAAATCATTTGAGAAGCTATGTAGCTTCTGGCTAGATTTTGTCTTATTTTCTTAACAATAAGCATACTAAATAAAGCTAATAAAATTAACGTTATGAAAGGCGCTTGCCAAAGAGCTAGGCCAGCAAACAAAATGGATGCTGCTTTTGTAGCGATATTACGCATGGCGATTCTTTTTATTCGGTTTGCCACACCTAAGATCTTTAAACGGTTGTTTACACGGATCAGATTAAACTTCTCATTCCTCTTTTCACGTTTCGCCATATTGGGTTGCTTCCAATCGTGTATAGCAATGAGATCAACTTCATAGCCCGCTTCAGATAATGCTGTGCATTCTCGAAGCACACGTGCATCATTTGTGAAGTGGTTCCATACGAACATGCATACTTTCTGACTCATTTCTTTCCTCCAACATATTAATAAGTACGTTTATATTTTTCTTCCATCTTAAGTTTTCAAATGCAAAGCGGTGACCATTTCTTCCATACTCTTCACGTAGTGCAGAATCGTTAGCAAGTTGCACAATCTGCTGAGCTAGAAGTTCAACGGATCTTTCCTTTGAAGTCAACCCACATTGTGCTTTTTCAATAACCTCTTTTGCATACCCGGATACATCTCCGACGATTGGTTTACCCATCGACATATAATCAATAATCTTTCCTGGTAACACTTTTTTAAAGACGGTCTCTTCTACAAGACTTACATATGCGATATGTGATGAAGCTACTTCTTTGAGCGCATTCTTTCTATTAAGCGCCTTGAGGAATACGATGTTCTGCAAACCCTTCTCTTCTATCACTTGTTTGAGTTCTGATCGCTTATAGCCATATCCGAATACTTTGAAACGAATATATGTATGAGATTTCAACTTCTCTGCCACCGCAATTAACTTACTTATATCTTGCGCTAAACCGATATTTCCTGTATAAATAACTTCAACCTTTTCATTTGTTGATTGTAGAAGAGATGTGTTAAGTTCTTCTTCTGTTAAGGAATTCGGCATAAACTGAATACGTTTTACGTTGATTCCCTTAGCTGCAATATACGAAATAAAACCTTCGCTATTTACAATAATGTGATTCGCTTTCTTGTATAAAAGCGACTCTAGAGCAAATGCCATCTTAAGGACTATTTTGTTTGTAAAAACGCCGACTCCAAGCAAAGATTCTGGCCATAAATCTCTGACATCTAATATCAGTTTAGAACTGAATTTATGCTTAGCAAAAAGCCCTGCTAATCCTACGAATATAGGCGGTGTAGATACAAATACATAATCATATTTCGTATCCATCTTCTTAATCTTTACGATAAACTTTAATGCAACCTCCAAATAAAGAAGCAGTCGATTGAAGATACTGCTCGTATATCTGCGTGTATTCGTATGAATTCTAACAACATCATTTAACTGACCTTGATCATTCCAGAAATCAGTATCTCTATATAAATTGCGGTTTGGGTAACTTGGTTCAGTAGTGAGTATGGTAACGTCATATCCCTTACCTTTTAATTCATTGTAAACATTCGTTATCCGATTAGCTGCACTGCCAATCTCCGGATAGAAGTTTTGTGTGATAATCAGTATTTTTTTCATGAAAAAACACACCTATTCTGTGTATAACAAACCATACACTTTTTCCTAAAATAGTAAAAGACATAAAACAATCTGCTGTATTATACCATATTCAGCTACCAAAAAACGACATTATTTTTACTAAATCAACAGAATAATAGTAAACTCGAAGTAATAAACTGGCATAAAAAACGAGAACTTTGAATTAGCTAACCAGGAATTGTAGGGAAAACTCCGAGTCACCTTTCCATAGGATACCTTCCTTCCTTCTTCTGAATTGTATGATCTTATTCTCCTTTTCTCCTTTAAATGAACATAAAAAAAGCAAAAAAGAAGGCTCTCTTTTGCTTTTGTATTAATATTTCATTTCCTTAACTAGCCCCAATAATCAGTAAGAACCAAAAACCAAATTTATAAACGAAAGCCCCGATTCCTAGAATAAGTCCCGTGTAACTCATGCCTTTGCTTTGACCCTTCTTCACACCGACCGCTCCAAAAATGATGGCTAAGATCCAAGCCGGTAGCATAAACCATCCTAAAAAAGGTACAAGTCCTAACGCAATGCCAACAATACCGAGTACTAAAGAAGACACTGCCATACCATTGCTTTGCGCTACTTCTTTTTGTAATTCGATCCTGTTTTAATCTTATCTTTATCTTCATACTGACAGTTAGGTTAACTCAAGCAGTAGCTTTAGGCAAAAAAAATAAGCCTACACCGTTTCTGTAAAGGCTTATTAGATCGTAACATCAAACTCTGATGTTAATTCCTTATATTGATATTTTTTTATATTCATTGTGTCCCAACGTTTTTCTATACTGTTTAACTTCATTTTTACATAGTCAAAATTAGCTCTACCTTGAAATTCACCTCTTAAATAAATTTCACATTCATTGTTTCCTTTGTAAATAATTTTCAATTCATGATGATTAAGACGACAGATATAGGATCCATTGATTAATCGAATCATTACCGTCCTCCTCTGTTTTTCAGATTTTGTTTCCATGTCTCATAGGCAAAAAAATCTCGAATGTCATCCTTATTTAAACCAATCTCCCTAGCTTGAGAGAGGAGATCAATCCATTCCGGATCCAATGACTCCACTTGTATACTTAATAAATGCTCCACTGGTACCTCCAATGCTGTTGCGATTTTTTGAACCATATGTGCAGATGGGTTTGTTTCATAATTTTCTATACTACTTAAGTAGCTCTTGGAAACATCTGCTAATGTAGCCAACTTTGATAAACTCATTCGCTTCTTTAGTCGATGTCTTTTAATTGTTAGTCCTAGATTTTTGTTCACCATTAACCAGCTTCCTTTTCTATAAAACCTCCTCTTTATACAAAGCAGCCTTTACGATGTAGCGATGTGTAGGATTTTTCATTGGATGACAAGTTATTAAAGTAACGTTACTTTCGTTCATATTATTTCTGAGAACAGATAGATCGCTTGGCTCTACGAGAAGTTTTTTTGTAACTTGATAGGTGAGTATTTTTTTTGTGGTTTCAATTTGGATAAGATCACCTGGCTCTACCTCAGGCAAACGATTAAATTGTTTTCCGTATGTGTAGCTTCTATGTGCTGCAATCGCAGCATTCCCCGCTTCTCCTATGGCTGAGGTTCCCTTTAGATGCCCTGCCGCAATTTTTAAATTCTGCTGAGATGCTCCTTCCATAATAGGGATGGTTAAATTTATCTTGTTAATCGTAAGTTTTCCAATCATACTTGTTTGAGAGGTTTTTGCATCTTTGTTTTCTATAGATTTTCTTTCTCTAGAAAAAACATCGTTAAGCTGCTGATAACTTTGTTGAATTTGATCTTTGGGTATCGAAGTTGAAGCACTCCAGTCATCCAGCAGCTGTTTTTCTTGGTAAGAGTAGAACATGCTATGAGCTTTTGGATAAAACATAATAGAAATGCCAGCAACAATTAAAATATATGCAAGCCATTTCATGTTTTACCCTCTTTTAAATAGATTTGACAGCGTGAATTTTTTAGAGAGCAACAATCCAAAACCAGCTAATGATATAAATAATCCTGATAAAATTAAAATTAGCGGGTTTTCTTCACCTGTTTGCGGAAGCGATCCAGCGCCATTGGCTGTTGGTTTCTTTCCTGGTGAACCTCCTCCATTGTCTTTTGTTGGATGATTGTTATCTTCTCCATCCGTAGCTGGAGGTTTAGCAGTACCTTCTGCAAAAACAATAAGTTCAACTTCTGTTTCGAATCCTTGAAATTCGTTACTAGATTCATAAGGAAACTCTACTGTTACAGTCAGTTTTTCTTCTAAACCGCTTTTTAAAGAACGTGGTTTTAAACCAGTAAACTCTTTGAGAGAACCCCGATAAATGATTTCTGATTGATCTTCAACTTTTACAACAAATTGGTTATAAAGTTTATTAGAACCTGATTTCTTTTGTGCTTTCAGACTATAAGAAAAATCCTGATTTCCATTGTTCTGTATAGCAAGAACCCGCGTTGCCCAATCGCCTGGTTTAAAATTATTTATAGCGAAAATAACATCTTTTGGTAATGTATTAATCTCTATCTCTTTGGAACTACTATTCGCACCTGTATGTCCAAGAGGTACGAAAACCACTGCAGTTAGCAAAACACAGCAGTACATAATTAAGAATTTAAAGCGATTTGAATGTAGGTTCATCGCACTCACTCACCTCTCAATCTTCATTCTTCGAGGCACTATAAGAAAAGAGGCGGAGATTATTCCCCACCTCCATTTATTAAGACCGATTGATTATCTTTCTGAACCAGCTTTTTGCATTGCATCAAATGTCCATTTTAGAGATAAAGAGTCACCTTGGAATGCATTCTGATCTTTACCATTATCTACAAATTCATATTGTACAAAAAGTAAATCACTTGATCCCGGAGCAAGTCCTTTTGCCCCCCACTCATCTCCGAACATTAAGTCAAATTTATTTTTTACAACTTTAGGGTCCATACCCTTTAGATCTGCTAAAGTAGTAGACCAAACTGGAGCATCTAACTTATCAACATTAAACAAAAAGTTCACTCGAATATGCTTACCTAAATCTTCAGCTTTATTGTCTCCTTTTGAATCCTTTATTGTATAGTCCGTTAGAAGCGTGACATTTTTAATATCTAATGTTCCTCCGTTTTTCAACTCAAAAGAACGAAGCATCGTGTCACCTGGTTTAAGATCTTTAACATCAATGATTGTGGAAGGATTAACTGAAAGATCGAGAGTTCCTGCTGCAAAAGTATTGTTTGTTACTTCTGTATCACTAAAATATGCATATGTACCCCCGCCCACTAATGATAAACCAAGCGCTGCTGAAGCTACCCCAAGACCTAATTTCTTTTTCAAACTCATTTTCATTTCCTCCCTTTCACCCTTTTGGGTATGTACGTTTTATATATTGAATCCGAGAGGAAATCCCCTTCGGAGTTTCAATCTTATTAATTACTTGTTGAAGCAGATTTTTTTATTGTCTCCACTTCTTTAATAGCCTTCAGAATAGTCACTGCTGAGTAGATGAGCAGTAGAATCCCAGGAAGAACTAATAGTAATGCAGAACCTATCTTTGATTGTGCTGCGCTTAATAGATAACCGATGTAAGGTATCGTGAACCCGTTATATTCTCCCACTATATTTTTTGGAATTAACGGCTCTAGATCAGTAGCATCGTTGTTGTCGCCCTTCGTAATATAATGCAAGCTATCACCAGAACCTTTTATTTCATGGATTCTATGGGTAATTAACATTCCTTCTGACTCTTTGAAAGTGACTACATCACCTTTTTTAAAACGCGTCACTTCTCCACCAGGCTTAATTGCTATAATGGATCCTGTTTGAATACCCGGCTCCATAGAACCAGAGAGTACTGTTTTGAGTTGATAACCAAATATATTAGGCTCTCCTCCTGAGGCTTTTGAGGAGATCACTACAAATGCAGTGAATATTAAAGTAATAAACAATAGAGAAGTAATCATTGAACTAACCCAATTTTTAATCTTTATCACATTCACTTCACATCACCCTTTTTATCATCTTTTTCCATGGTGTTAGTTGGTGCAACAATCTCGTTTGGTGCAGACTGTGTGTTTTGTCCACTATCAACAGGAGGAACAGATTCTTCAGCTTCCTTATCCCCTTTAACAGGAGCTTTTGGTGTCTGATTGATTGGTTCAGTAGAATTTACTGGCGGTTCATTTTTCTTGGTCTCTTCACTTTTGGACTTCTCTTCTTTCACAGGTGCTTTTTTAGTTTCAACCTGATCACAACTTTTAGCAGTAATGCCCTCACTCCAGAGCTCACCTTTTCCCGGATGACCAGGTCTTTGAAGAGCTTTAAACATATAGATTCCGTTTTTATTGGTTGTATAAGTTAACTTCAAGCTCTCGCCGCTTTTTAAAGCTTTTACCTGTCCTGAATAAATCTTAGATCCTGATTTCGGGTTACCTTTTGTTGCAAACCATACCTCATATGTAACTGGGCCTTTCATATCACGATCGCCACTATTTTTAATAGTTGCAGAGATTGTGTAACACTCGCACTTTGAACCTACAAATTTAAGAGAACTTTTATCCCAATCCTCTTCCCAAGTACCAATTTCAATACTCGAATTCGTAGTCTTGTAATCGTTAAAAAATGCCCCTGTATTGCCAGTTAAATAAATGATTGTAAAAGTAATAAAATAAAAGATTATTCCGGTTTTCATGCTAAATACATAAACCCAATTCTTTTTTCTAAACTTCCGAATTCGTTTTATTCTAATTTTCGTTACCCCCTTCAGCTAGAGTCAGGGTGTTCTTTTTAGTGAACATTATGTAGTTATTATAGAACGGATTACCTAGTTTAAAAAACTCCAAATAAACTTAAATTTGTTCTTTTCAACGTATTAAACTCTTAATAAATGCTCTTTTTCTTCAATTTTCTTACATTATTGTATTTTTCAAAAAACTTTTTGTTCTTTTTAATGAACATTAAGATCTATAAAGAGTGGAATTTTTAAATCTAAAACATGCGTATTTTGTACCGAAAATTAACTTTACAATAATTATCAATTTTCGTATTATTCTATATATAGAACAAAAACGTTCTATAAAAAGTTTCATCATTACATAAAGAGGGAGATGATTTACCAGGTTACACATGTTCTACTAATTTAATGGAAAACAGGAGGAGTACGAATGGGAAAATGGAGTAAAAAACTGGGGACATCATTGTTATTAACGAGTCTTTCTATGAGTTTATTAGCACCTACTGCTTTAACAAAAAATGAAGAAACACCATTCGAAACAACCTATTCAAAAACAAGCACTATCTTGGAATCATCACCTATTGATATGCACCTAGTTGATCAAGATCGTTTAGCAAAATCATTAAAACAGCGAGGAATTATTTCTAAAAACGCATCTCATGCGGAAACAGCTAAAGCAGTTAAAAAATATATAGATTTGAAAAGTAAAAAAGGTAATGCCGCTACAGTTGAAAAAAAGAGTAAATCCACAAAGGATGTTTCAAATAGATCACGAGAGTTTTTATCTAATCAAAAAGAAAAATTAACTAAAAAGCTAAACAAGAGCCATGAAATTAAGAACGGTAAGAGTAGTGGCATATTACAGGTAGACCCTGCAAAACCTGTCAAATACAAAGGTGAGAAACGCGAAGATAAAGTATTAGTACTTTTAGCTGAGTTCTCCGATTTCAAGCACAATAACATTACCCAAGAACCAGGGTATATGTACTCTAAAGACTTTAGTCGGGAACATTATGAAAAAATGCTTTTTGGGGACAGCGACTTTGAGTTATTTGATAAATCAAAAGTGAAAACCTTTAAACAATACTATGAAGAGCAATCAGGCGGAAGCTACACCGTTGATGGATATGTTACCGATTGGTTGACTGTTCCAGGAACTGCAAAAGAATATGGCGATGATAATCCAGCAGGCGGTCACGACAACTTAAATCCAAAGGGACCACGTGACTTTGTAAAAGATGCTCTAAATGCAGCTGCTGCAAGCGGAGTTAACTTAGCAGATTTTGACGAACTAGATATATACGATCTAGATGGTGACGGAAACATGAATGAGCCTGACGGATTAGTTGATCACTTGATGGTTATTCATGCGGGTGTTGGTCAAGAAGCAGGCGGTGGAAAATTAGGGAATGATGCAATCTGGTCTCATCGCTGGGTTTTAGGATCAAACCCTTATAGTGTTCCAGGCACTACGGCTTCCGTTCCATATTGGGGTGGTAAAATGGCAGCTTGGGATTATACGGTTGAACCTGAAGATGGTGCTGTTGGCGTATTCGCACACGAATTTGGTCATGACTTGGGTCTACCAGACGAATACGATACACAATATACAGGTGACGGTGAGCCCGTGGCTTCATGGTCCATCATGAGTGGCGGAAGTTGGAATGGTAAAATCGCTGGAACAGAACCAACAAGTTTCTCCCCACAAAACAAAGAATACTTCCAGAAAGTTATGGGAGGAAACTGGGCTAATATCACAGAAATTGATTCAAAAAATCTGACTAGAATCGGTAAAACTATTCAAATTGATCAATCTGTAACAAAGTCTAAAAATGCTGGTATTGTAAAAGTAAACCTTCCTCAAAAGCCAGTAAAAAGTAAAATTCAACCTGAGTTTGGAAACAAATACTACTACAGTACAAAGGGAGATAACCTTCATACAAGTATGACATCTCCTACTCTTGATCTTACTGGAAAAACTTCAGCTGTATTCTCATACAAAGCAAACTATGAAATTGAAAATGGCGGAGATTATGATAAATTATCCGTCTATGTAAAAAAAGAAGATGGAAAAATGGTCGAAATTGACAGGCTTGGTTGGACTGCAACAAATGCAGAAAAAGAGAAATATACAACTGAAGGCAAATGGGTTGATAAATCCTATGATCTAAGTGCATATGCTGGACAAAAAATACAACTTATTTTTGACTATGAGACTGATGGTGGATTTGCACCAGAAGGTTTTGCCCTTGATAATGCTGTCCTAACAGCCGACAGTCAAGTTGTTTTCTCAGATGATGCTGAAGGCGCAGCACAATTTACTACAAATGGATTTACAACTACAGACGGTATCTCTTATGCAAACCATTATTACTATATTGAATGGAGAAATACAGCTGGTTCTGATAAAGCATTGCAAAGTAGTCGTGGTGTTAAATACAATACCGGAATGCTCGTATGGTATGGAGATGATAGCTACACAGACAACTGGGTTGGTGAACATCCAGGAGAAGGCTTTATTGGCGTAGTAGATTCTCATCCGAAAGCTATTGTTGGTAAGAAAGACGGAAAACCTACAGTCGAAGATTCAACACGTTATCAGATTGCGGATGCAGCTTTCTCCTATGACCAAACACCTAGTTGGTATATTGATTCACCAAGCCGCGGGATTTTTGATTACAAATCCCAAAAAGGTGCACCTGGATTTAGTGATTCTATGTCCTATATCGACAAAACAGATTACAATGGTAGTGAAGAAGACGGTGTGATTGATGACGCTGGTAAGAACTTGCCTAAGTACGGTCTTAAGTTTTTAATCTTAGGTGAATCCAAAGATAATTCTTCAGGCGTAGTATGGATTGGCAAATAATTCAGATGTTTTAACAATGACCTTGGCTCAATTGAGTCAAGGTTTTTTTATTGTATAGATAACATAGCTATTTCTGCCTTAAAATTATCTTTACAGTAATTTTTTTCCAGTATATGATATAGGTAGTTTGTATGATAAAGGAGAGCGGTCATGTATATTATTCCAAGCGGCAGTTCTATTATTAATGATTTTGATTTTAATAACCACCGTTATTTGATGGTTAAAGTAGATGTTGTTTGCATTAAGGAAAATTTGACCCTTGCTTCTGGTTATATTGAAGATTTTAATGAAAAATTAGTAGTTGTAAATGGAAAAGCATTTGAACGAATTAAATTTCGGTTTGTTTCAAGAACATAAATAAAAATACCGCAGACCTTGAGGTCTGCGGTATTTTTTAATTATCGTGCAGTTCTTCTAAATTTAAACACAAATCCAATAATGAAAGAAACAATCGTCATAATAAACAATGCAGTTGTAATTGTAGTTACACCAGCATTCAGGTTAAGTGCGTGGTAAACTTGTACGCAAATGCCAAATGGAATGGCGAAGAATAAGAACAACATACCGAAGACTGCGTTCTTCGTGTTGTACAATTCTGTTTTGTGCGCGAGATCTAACACTTTTAAACTAAGAATCCAAAAAGCACTCGTGATTGACCAGAATAGAAGTATGGAAGAAATAAATGAAGTTGAAGTCAGTCCCATAATTCGTTCAAAGAACAAATTAATATTCCCCCATACCATCACTGTTTGATAGAGACCCAATGCGAAAAGCGCCGACAAAAATGCAAATGCAAATCCAAAACCCGATGTAATATGTTTCACCCCAAATATACTCTCCTTCCCCAATTCCGATAAAACGAAACCTAATTTTCAAATTATTTTACTACATTTTTTAGAAAATTGGAACCCTTTATTGTGCTTTTTGTATTTATTGATGAAGTTCAGGGAATTAGAAGTAATTATTTTGAAGCTACTCATTAATGATTTCCCATTTTATACGAAAGCCTTTTTAGATTCGCCAACTCATTTGTAAAATCAATTATTCTAGCCCTTTTTTGTTCGGTATGATTATTTTTCAGCTTTTCAAGAAAACTTAGCGTTTAAATATTAACAAAAAATGGAATTTACCTCTGTAGGTGCTGAAGAATGAAAGTGACTTCTAAAAGGAGGCGAATGGATTGAATGAGTTTACTCAAACTAATATGCAGGATTTAGATAGGAAGGGAGTTATGGATGAAAGACAGAAAACAAAACTTGTAGAATTTGTTGGAGATAAAAAGAAGGATTATTACTTTAAAAAATGGCAGAAGGATAATAGCTTTAATTGGGCTGCTTTTTTCTTAACGCTTTTATGGCTTGGTTACCGGAAGATGTACAAACCCATTTTCCTTGTATTAGCCGCTTTTCTTTTCATCGATATCTTTTTTGTTGTAGCAGGAATTGAAGGAACCGTTATCAACCGATCTTTGGGTGCTGGTTTGTCAGGGTGGCTAGGGGTTGGGGGTAATCTTCTATATAAAAAACATGCACAAAAACAAATTAGCATCATTGATCAACGTTCATTGAGCGATAAAGAAAGAATTCACGAAATTCATAAGCGCGGTGGAACAAGCAAACTTGGTGTTTTACTAGCATTCTTATTGGTTGTCGTTTATATTGGCCTAGCTCTTGTTATTTATAGTTTCTAAAAAAAACTATTTTGATAGTGGTGTTTCTTTGGAGAGAAAGTCATCATTCGTTAGAATTATTTAATTGTAAGTAAATAAAATAACATGAAAAACGACCTGAATTCTCTGGTCGTTTTCTGATGACTTAAATTAATTAAAGCACTCGATTGTTGGATAGTTAAAATTGAGAAGCAATCGTCAAAAAAACAATTAATGCTTTAACGACATTGTATACTCGATTTCTAAAAAAGGAACCTCAAATATTTTCATTTTATGAGTTGCTGTAAGAGAATTATCTGCTGCTTCCTCTATTAAAAAGTACTCTGAAAGTGGTAATTTTAATAAACATTCTCCAATCGCTAAGTATATACCTGAATCAGATTCTCCTTCGCTTGATAGAAGAAGACCACCATCTCTTTCATCAAGTTGAAGAATTCCTATCATTGCTGAAGAAGGAAGTGGAAGTGAGATGTTCATAAACGTTCTATTATCGGTCTGATGATTGGAATATATAGCTTTGAACACCGAATGATCTCCAATATTTCGCCTCCAAACCCGAGGATTATTCCTTCCATCACGTATTGGATCAACCGCCTGTATACTTCCTGTCATCTCAACTTTTTTGCTTGAAAGAGGTAAGTTTAATTGTTGCATTTGAATACTAATACATTTATAGCAGACAGCAAATGGTTTAAACCAAGTAGCCCATTTCACCCTAGCATACAATTGATATTGTTCAGTATGTTCATAAAAATGAACAATTCTAGAAGGAATTTTATTAATATCTACATATTCAGCTAGGTCATCAACCAAACCTTTTTTCAGCTTGCCCTCTCCTTTAAAATGACCTCTAATTTGACTGACCGGAAAATCCCATTTAACACGATTCGTTTTTGGAGGAGCTACTATCCAACCCAATATCCCTATCATTCCAAACAGAACACTATTCATTAATCCATGAAATGTGAGCATAAAATCAATGCTGACACCCCATTTCCCAAATGCACTATTAAGAGCATACAACAAGGAAAACAATATCGTGATACCTAAAGAACCGAAAGATAGCCGAATAAAGATGCCTTGCAGTCTAGTTAAAAACTGAGTTTGAAAAGTTAAAATGATTACTGTGTATATAGCAAAGATATATAGCAAGACTGAAATAACTTCTAAAAGCGGCCAAAATGTAATTCCAATTGCAACAAGAATCGGTCCTATTAATATAATTGGAACACAAATTCTATACCACTTAGACTGATGCAAGCGCCCAAATAACCCTAAAGAAATAGGTAATATAAAAGCTGAGTAATGAAAATGTATAGCCGTCAACCATGTAATCAAAGGACTAAAACCTGTATCTATTCCTACTATAAAAGCAAAAAACCAAAGTCCACCTATAAATAAATACATCATCCCAATATCAATCGAAATTTCCGCCCAGTTTGTAAATCCACGGTTGATGAAGCGTTTAGCTCCATAGAGAGCCACTGACAAAGTAAAAAGTAAATAAAGAGATGCAAATAAAATTTGTAAATTATCATTAATATCTAACTGTAAAAGAAAGATTGAAAACATTACGATCCATGTTGCAGCCATATGTTTCGTTTTTGGATAAATAAATAGTTGAAGCAATACTGGAACATAGACAAGTTGTGCAGCTGTTAACATTAAATAAAAAGGTTCCTTTATCGTGAGTATGCTACTGGCGATAAAGAAGATGATTCCGCCTAAAGTTATTGGACTAAATAGATGTTTCTTTAAATTCGCCTTCATAGGCCATCAGTCTCCCAACGATCCGATTTTGGATATGAACCCGAATAGTAAATACTTCTCGCGTATCATCATATCCTTCCTCTACCTCAACCACTCCTCGTAAAAAGCTTGGGATTGAAATCTCTAATTTACCGATCACCAGGCGTTGCACCCCTGACCGAATATTAAGGTGACCTTCTGGCGTAACATTAAAATGTAAATCAGAATAGAACAAACTTGGTTCTCCTAAGTAATCTTTTACGACTTTTCTTTCTGAATCTATTGTCATGAATGCGTTAAAATATCGGGTAACATGGTCAAAATAAAAAGTTCGTTCCCAGTAGACTTCATCTAGTTCATGAGACAAAGAACGACTTGTATTTCTAATAGTAAAAGGAATATTATTTCCACTTTCAGGAAAAAGAAACTTCCTTTTGGTAGCTAGTTTTAAAAAAGGATAAAGCCATCCTGTACCTGATTGCACTAAAGTCATTTTTCCTGATGCACAGAAAGGTTTATTCTTAGGCAATGCATATCTTGATTGTAACTGAGGGTGCAGTCTCTTGAAATCCTCTCCTAGGAGGTTTTGATAGATTGTCACTTTATCACTCTTTCTTTGAACGCTTGCAGCTTGTTGCAGTTGGCACATCATTAGCTAATACAAACCCAAGAATCGATAAAATCCAAAGGCTGCTATTAAAGGTAACTGGGTTAAAGGGATGAGAAGAGATTGCTGGATCAGCTAGTAAGGCACTTAAAGTTAATGTAGGGAACACAATAATTTGTAAAAGGTAAAGATGCCTCTTATTACGGTAGAATAACCAAGTAAGCCCGAATAAAACTTCAAGAATTCCAACAACACCAACAGCCTTTAACGCCAAATCCATTTCCATAGAACTAAGAGAAGATAACATCGCAACCTCTTCAGGATGTTTTGCGATGATTTTAGGAACGAGACCTTGGTAAAACCATATAAAGAAAAAGAGTAACGTGATGAGTACATTACTAAAAAAACGAAGATATTGCACTCTTGGTAATTCACCTTTTTCAACCCAGCGCTTCAACACATCAAAACTGAGCGCCGTTGCCCAACCGATAAGTGGACGAAAAAACAAGTCTGCTATTCTTCCAAAAGTGCCGTAACGAACTTCATAATCGTACTGAGTTAAAAAGGTTGTACCCTCGTTGCTTGGTGTGTACTTCCAATATCCCTTCCCCTCTGAAATAGGCGAGATTTTTTGTGGAGTACCAAAATGAAGTGAAGATACTTTAGATCCATCGCCTTTATTATGAGTACCTATACTTTTTCCCCAACCTGATACTTTAATACCGAAACCAATTTTTGTTTCATACTGAAAGGATTGAGGTTCATCCTCTGACTTTTTTGGAAGATATGTAATTGAAGAAAAACGAAGATCCCATTGTTCATGAAGGACAGGATTTTGAGATTTTTCCCATACCTCATCAACACTCGCTTTAATAGGTATTTCTACATATATTGGCATATTTTTCATAATAACACCCCTTATGTATAAAAATACCATAGCTGTTGTCATAAAGCTTTGTATTTATGTAAATTTGAAGTAAGAAGAAGCTACCCAAATAACAGCCTCTTCTTTTACCCGATTACCTGAATAATAACCTACTTTTTAAAACTAGCTTTTTAGATTTTATGTAATGACCCAGACTAGATTCATCTAAGTGTATCCAGCCATTAATTAATTTTGGGCTACTGCAATTTCTATCTAGAACTTTCTATGTTTTAAATTCAAATTAGGAAATAAACAAAAAGCACAACGAATTCCGTTGCGCTTTCCAGTGCTGACGCTATACAATTTGTATTATTTTCTCATGTTTTCCCACACAAAGAAAAACATTAACTATAAGTGTCTATTTCTATCATCTATTAAAAGCAGATTCCTGCTTTTTGTTTATAATATGATTTAGGTGAGTTTTTAATAAGACTGCTTTGTCCAATATCCCATTTTCAAACTGTTCAATTGTTGTCTGATCACCATTGCTTTTAATAGGTTCTACATTAATAAATTCCTCTAACTGAATACGGGTAACATCGCATTCTATATCTGACACTCCACCTATTTTTTTTATAAATATAAATGTATCCATTTCTTGATAGTTTAGTTCAATCTCAATAGCAAGTTGCTCATTCGTGTATAAGAAGGTAGTCTTCCAACGCCCATCTGTATCAGTCGGTTCAGAAAATCCATAATCATGTATTAAATAGCTAAAACTTTCTTCCGTAATAGATGAGAATAAATTCATGGTAACACCTCCATTATTAATACCTTTTCCTACATGAATTGTACTGTAAGTAATTCCTTACAGTTTACACGTTTTCTTTATATAAAGATATTACTTATTACTTTCTCCCTTGCTTCTGCCTTGTCCTCTTTTATTTGATGAATTATCTGTAATTGTTAGGGGTCAGACCCGGGTCTGACCCCTAACAATTACAAAACTTTAAAATTTGTCCAATTCAGAAAGACAAAATTAAAATCCCCCTAAACTATGTTTATTCACAGTAGTTTTGGGGGATTTAGTTCTAAAGGACTATTAATTTACGGAATTATACTAATAGCTTCCTTTGCACGTAAAGCTTGTTGATATTCAGTTTTTAAGTTATCTACTACTTCCTTAACAGTAGAAATTTTCTTCACACTCCCTACACCTTGACCAGCTGACCAGATATCTTTCCATGCTTTTGCTTTTGATTCAGAGAAAGAAAGATCGATAGAATCTTTTTTCATCAGGTTCTCTATATCAAACCCTGCTTTTTTTAGAGATGGTAACAGATAATTTCCTTTTATTCCACTAATTGCATCAGTATAAACAAGATCCTCTAAAGTAGATTCTATCAACATCTGGCGGTACTCATCACTTGCTGATGATTCTTGGGTAGCTATGAATCGTGTTCCCATATACACGAGGTCAGCTCCAAGAATTTTAGCAGCGAGAATCTCTTCACCTGAGGAGATTGATCCAGCAAGAATTGTTATTCCATCCCAGAATTCCTTCACAGCTTTTAAGAAAGCAAAAGGATTTAGTGTACCACCATGTCCTCCTGCACCGCTGCAAACTAGAATTAAACCGTCTATGCCTGTCTTCGCAGCCTTTCGAGCATGGTCTAGGGAGATCACGTCAGAAAATACAAGTCCTCCGTAACCATGTACAATTTTAGCTACATCACTAGGATTACCTAGAGAAGTAATTACTACAGGGGGCTCATATTTTTTAATCAACTTCATATCTTCATCGAATCTTTTATTTGTTCGATGAACGATTAAGTTAACGCCCCACGGAGCTATTTTAGCCCCAGGATTATTTTGTTTAAACGTTTCTAACTCATTTAAAATATGCTTCATCCAATTTTCTAGCAGATCGGAGGTTCTGGCATTCAATAATGGAAATGTACCTATTATTCCGTTCTTACAACTTTCAATCACCATATCAGGGCTCGACACAAGGAACATTGGTGCATTAATTACTGGTAAACTGAGTTGATTCGACAAATTCATTGGCAATTTTGTAGACAATTTATTCATCCTTTCAGCATTAAAAATTAGATTTTTGGTATTTAATTAAGATTAATTTCAACACGACCCGCGTCATTCCTCTAAATAATTTTATAGGGGTCGTTATCCATTTCCATAAATTACATTTATGTTACAGTCATTTTCTGACAACATTTTCTATTTAGCTTGTATATAATCAATTTGAGTTAGGGAATATGACCTAATTATCCTTCAGACAAGGGCAAACATCTTCGAAAGAAGTGGGCGCAAAGCCACGGGTCTAAGGCTTGATAAGCTATGATCGCCGGGTTACCTGGACATCACTTACTTTCTGGAGGGATTCTTAGTGGAAAAGTTGGATCACGAATGGATTGAATTAATTAAGGAAGCAAGAGATCAGGGTTTTACTAGAGAAGAAATTATTCGTTTTTTACAAAATCCCCAATTAGCTTTCGAACAATATCAATTGCAAAGAAATTAATTCATTGAAATAGTAAACAAGTCACAGAATTTATTTACTTACCTCATACAGAAAGATATAATAAAGGCAAATTATTTCTTAAATGGGGATTGCAAATGATGATTGGTGAACGAGTAAAAAAATATCGTACCGAAAAAGGCCTCTCCATTACAGCGTTGGCTGATAAAGCAGGGGTAGCAAAATCGTATATTAGCGCATTAGAGCGGAGTATACAACAAAATCCTTCAATTCAACTTCTTGAAAAAATTGCAGATGTTTTAAATATCTCTGTAGATTTATTAATAAAGCCAGAGGTTGAAACCGAAAATTTAGACCAAGAATGGGCAGATTTAGTCAAAGAAGCCATGGGTTCTGGTGTAAGCAAAGAGCAATTTAAAGAGTTTCTTGAATTTAACAAATGGAAAAACAAACAAAATTAACCACTTGATTTCATCAAGTGGTTTTTACTTTGTTTTATGGTCTAGATGAGAATTTTTTTGTGTCTTCGTGGGCTGGACATAATGAGGGTTTTGTATTTGTGTGGAGTCTGACCCCACACAAATGTTTAATGTTGATTGAATTAGGGTAAGGGAATTTGTTGTCTACTATTTTTTGTTTATGGAGGATTATACATGAAGCAGTCGCCAAACGAACTAATGGATTCTCAAAAAAGTGTAGATGTGAATGGTTCTTCTTTTCATTGGGACACAGCAAAAGGTATATTTCAATTTGAAGGCGAAGATGTAATGTTGTTTTGGATTGATTCAGCATTTAAGGTGTTCCTTGAATCCATTGAAGAGATTACAGGAGAAGGAACAGCAGACCTCGTTTTTGAAACAGCTGGGTATCGGACAGGGTTAATTGTTAGTGATTTTTACATAAGAACGATCAAAGATATTGAAATTTCCGCTGAATCACTGCCTAACATTTATGCATCAGCTGGTTGGGGTAAAACATACATAGAGCTTGATGTAGAGAAAAAAGAAGCAATCATTACGATTACAAACAGTTGGGAAACGAAAGTTAAAAAAGCTCAGAACAGCGAACGCATGGGGCGCTTCTTACCTGGTCATTGGGCTGGTGTGTTCACCGGACTCTTTCAAACCAACATGTGGTATAAGGTCTTAGAAAACGAATCCGACCCTCATACGCTAAAGTTAGCAATCTCAGAGTCACATATAACACCAAAAGATAACATTCGCGATCTCGTTCATCGGGAAGAACAGCATGAGATTATGAAGCTAGAAGCTATGGTTGAAGACCGGACAAGAGAGTTAACTGATCTCATTCGAGAGATATCCTCTCCCATCATCCCAGTAACCGATCATATCGTAGTTATCCCTTTAATCGGTAAATACAATGAGCTACGTTCAAACGATATGTTAGAGCATACTCTTACTTCCCTTCCTCAGCACCGCGCTAAATTTGTGATCCTTGATCTAACAGGAATCAAGTCTATCGATACGGAAATGGTGGGGATGTTGAACAAGCTTGTTTCTTCCGCCCGATTGTTCGGTATGGAAACATTGTTGGTCGGAATCTCACCTGAATTGAGTATGGAAATTACAAAACACCAATATTCTCTCGGAGAAAGTACATATTTCAGAAACCTAAAGCACGCCATTCACTTTGCTTTTGCAAAGGAAGGTATGCTTATACAAGAACCAACGAAGTAAAAAGATCCACGCTGCAGTTGCCGCGTGGATCTTTTTACATTTTATTTGGTTGTTCTAGTGTACTTCTGGAATGTACAGTATGAAGGAATTTGTATTTGTATGGGGTCAGACCCCATTTTCTTAAAATCTCAACGTTCGTCTAAGCAACTTGTCTGTCTCTACATATGATATACAGAAACCGAAACCAATGGGAAGTCGGTATCAATTTGTGAGGTGAAACGAATAATGTGTAACAAGTGTGGAAACTACGACCACTGCAAACATGAAAAGCACGAGAAGCATGAAAAAGTTGAGAAGTGTTATAAGAAAGTAGAATGGGTTTGTGAAGAATCTTCTTCATCATCCTCTTCCTCTTCTTCCTCTTCTTCATCATCATCTTCTTCATCTTCTTCTTCTAGCTACGAAGTGTTGAAGTGCAAGAAGTACAAAAAAGCTAAGAGAAAGCAACATCATCGCTGTTGCGATCCTTGGGCAAGAATCTTGTTCTAGGATAAGAATTAGAAAAGAAGTGCGAACCCTCGTTTGCACTTCTTTTCTTTTTTACTCCCCATTGAATCATAAAATCATTTCCTAATAAAACATCCCTAAATATTTATTAGACTATAGCCGATAAAGAACAAGAGACTGTTAATTTTCACTCATGGTGAAAAACCTGGTAGCGCTACATTTTTAATTAGTGTAATTAAAGCTCTGAATAAACACAGACTTACTACCCGATAAAAAATTTACTATACTAACTTACTTTTAACACGGAGGTTTTCAAATGAACGATCAAGTTGGCGTTAAGTTTACATATTATCGCATGGGAACGACCATCTCTATAATGACTGACTTTGAAAACATGAAAGATTTATTAGATAAAGGTCTAGAACAAGTAGCCCTTAATTGTATAGCAGAAGTTTACAGATCAATAGAACTTGATTTAACCAAACTATCTCAACCCTATCCTGCAACTCAATTTTGTTTCTTTTCAGAGTTAAGTTACCATTCAGATCAGTCCATTACTGAAAAGAATCGAATAAATGTGATCAACACGAGAAGCGCAAAGAAAGAACTAGTCTACTAATAGTTAACAAAAAGAGGAATGACCGCTACATATGCGATGTCATTCCTCTTCTTCATTAAATAAATAATTATAGACGTTTTGTTCCTAAGTAACGCGGCTTCCAGTATGTGTTATTCATATCTGAAATCGTCACTCCTGTTGAAGATCCAGCGTGAATGAACTTTCCATTACCAACATAGATACCCATGTGTGAAGCTCCGGAATCAGTCGTTGAGAAGAACACTAGATCTCCTACAGCTTGAGTGGATACGCGATATCCAGTTTGGTTCCACATTTCTTTTACCGTACGCGGCAAAACGATATTATGTGAGTTTTTGAAAACATAGTTGATGTACCCTGAACAGTCAAACCCAGCGGTAGTTGTTCCACCCCACTTGTACGGCGTCCCTTGAAAACGTTTGGCATAGTCTACTAGATACGTGTTATTAACATTATAGACTCCTAGTTTGTTAAACGTACTGCGGCCAGCAATACCATCAGCGGTTAAACCTTTTGCACGCTGAAAGCTTATTACTGCACTCTTTGTATATGATCCGAAATAAGTCGTTGTTGAACCACTATATGTAAAATAACCTTTATCTCGCAATATTGTTTGAAGTGTTTTCACATCTGAATGCGTCATTGTTGGACGAAGTGTTTGATCTCCTATATTTGCAAACGCCTGTAGTGGCGACAATAATAAACTAGCACCTAAAACTGATGTAACTATCCATTTTTTCATTATTTATCCCAAACTCCTTTGATTTTCCAAGTAATCTATTATTATCCTACAATAAATAATAGGACTTGTGTTTTACGCTTCCGTTACGGAAAATAGGAATTTGGTCTCCTTGTAAAATCATGTCGAATTTAGTATAGTGCTAAAATAATAATTTTAGAGTATAGGTTATTCATTAATATCCAAAATCTCCAAATCCTTCTCTTTGTAAAATTTCTTCAACACCAATGCTATGATCCTCTAAATATTGACTACCATAAGTAGAAAAATGGTCTGTACATTCAGAATTGATAACCGTAAAAGAATGAAAAAAAAATTCTCTATTATCATTGGAAATAGATCCTGAACTGCCTATATGAATACACTTTTCCTTAATCTTTTCTTTACGTCCCTCATCATCTATATAAAAGTATTTATTATTAAATGTACCTTCTGGTTCTGGTAAAGCTGTTAGGCCATAACCCTGATCATTTATTTTTATAATATTGTAGTCTCCCACTTTGTCTGGTTGTTGCTCATCTTTAATGTCGTATACTACAGTCACTTTACCTTCATAACCAGCTGGAATGAGGTAATATTCGTTTGTTTTCTTTTCTATCAACTCTTTGATGTAAAGCGATGAATACAATGCAAGTACAGTTATTCCAATCATTAAGGTACTATTCACTATCATTCGTTTCCAATTAAAGTTTTGTTTTTTTACCTTTTGCCATTCTTCAGCTAAGAAGAAAAGAGCAGCACAAATAATCGCAAAGAAATAAAATTCTTTTATGATGAAATAGGACATAAAAGCAAAGAAAATATAAAAAATGCCTGACAACAAGAAATGAAATCTTTTAATTTTATTCGTTAACACATCTATCAGAAAAGATACGGGTATGCCATACAAAAAGTTACCAACTAGCGCAAATATATAAAAGATAATCAAACCTAATGAACCTTCAGTGGTACCAGACTCATAGGATAAATATAAACCTAATACGATGGTAAAGAAAAAGGACGCCAAAAGAGCTGACTTCAATTTTCTCAACAAGTGTTTATTCATAACTTAACCTCCTTGTGAATGTTTTCACATAAATTCTATCACTTTAGTACTGGCAATGGAATATTCAGGATAAAAAAGAAGCCTGCTAACGTCAGCAGACTTCATCCAACAATCTCTCCAAGCGTTTCAGCAAAGTTTTCCGATTGTGCAACCGAACCGAACTGTCGCACTTTTTGTTTTGACCCGTAAAACAGTAGCTCTCCTTCTTTAAGTATTAAAAAAGAAGTACATAATGTTTCGAGCTCTTGCGCGTCATGACTGGAATAAAGAATCGTCTTTCCTTCTCTACCCAGCTGACGTAAATCGTTCACAATCTCTTGTTTTGCGGATATATCAATTCCGACGGTCGGTTCATCCAAAATCAGAAGATCCGGGTCATGAAGCATCGCGATCAAGATGTTTAGCTTTCTCTGGTTACCACCGGACAGATGCTTCACCTTTTTATCAAGATGCTCAGCAAGTCGCCACTCCTCGCAGCGCTGCATCCATCTTTCTTCTGACGATCCTCTCGCTAACTTCGCAAAAAATCGTAAGTTTTCGCGAGTTGTCAGCTCATGATAGACGGCAATTTCTTGCGGTACGTAACCGATTTTCCGTCGTATCTTCTTTTGTTCTTTCCTTACATCGAGCCCATCGATCTGAACCGACCCGCCAGAACTTTTCATAAGGGTTGCAAGAATTTTCAAAAGTGTTGATTTACCTGCACCGTTCGGGCCAACAACGCCGACGGTTTCTCCTTTTTCAATAAAGAAGTTCATTTCTTTTAGTACTTCTTTTCTACCAAACCTCTTTTTCAAATTCTCTGCTGCAATCAAGCGCTGTCACCTGCCTTTAAGGTTGAAAGTACGAATAATATAAAACTTAGACCCGCAAATATAAAGGGAATCATAAGCGTTTCTTGATTGAAAGTTGATACGATCCAATATTGGGGCGTCCACTCTGCAGCACGTTGTAAAAAGCTTGATAGCTCATCGCTCGGGAAGAAGGTTCCACTTAGAAGCGATGTGCACAATACAACGAAGAGTGTGATCGCTTGCCATGTGCGGTTGCTGTGCACGAAATAGGCAAACAAGAGAGATAAAGCATTTAGGAATAGAACATAGCTGATCAAACTCAATATTGTGGCCACGTTCAACGTTAACGCTTCTCTCCACCAGCCAAACCCGATCAATAGGATGAGGATGAATAACTGTAAAAGTAAAACGCCCAGTGCGTTTCCGAACCAGTATACTGAGAATCGGCCAGTCGCATATGGTACTCTGGACCGCATACCGGAATCACGGTCTTTAATCGGCCAGCTGTTATATAAAAAACTAAATAACATGAGAAGTACGAGCATCCCTGGAACATAAATTGACGCTGCACTGTTATTCGCCTCTACCGAAGATTCCCTCGTTACGCCTACTTTATAGTCAATTGTCATAAGTGGCTTCGGTTCCCAATGCTTATCGCTAAAGGCCCAAGCATCTTTCCAGACTGTCGCTTGCTCCTTAGCATCTAGCTTCTCGCTTTTTCCGTATGTTTTTAACACCGTATTGGCGCCGTACGAATTACTCGATAACCGCTTCACTTCACTTGCAAAAATCTCGCGCACTAATCCATGAGAAATGGAACCCGATGAAAACCACATCGTAACTAGCTCATCTTCATCATTTTTCTGTATGCTTTCCATAAACCCATCAGGAATAAAGAAACCGATGGCGGCTTTTTGCGTCTCGATCTGATTGCGTGCAACCTCTTCATTAAGAACACTTACCGCGACCGCTGGATTTTTACTCACTCGATCTATAACCACTTTTGAGTATTCCGTTTCATCTTCGTCCACGATTACAACGGGAATCTTGGTGACATCACTTGTTTTTTCCACGGACATGTCTAAGAAAATCAGCACGAGAACCGGAACAATAAGTCCCAGCCAGCTCCACGGACTTTGAAGCAATAATTTTATACGTGTAATGGCAATTGTCCAGACCATGGCAACCTCTTCTTTATTGTGATAAGTAGCAAACTCACTAACCAAATGGTGATTGAAAAACTAAGCAACAATAGGACAGACATCCAGGTTTCGTTCCCCACAAATAGTGTTTCAATCACTCCGCTGTGTGCGTGATGCACGATGTTAAGCATACTTACGCTGCGCCACATTTCCGGAAGATACGATAATGGCAGAACGCTTCCGCTTGTGGCAACGAGTCCCATCGCAAGGATGATTCCCGCTCCCCATTTTGCTGCGTTACGAACAAATAGTTCCTGACAAAGCGCGAAAAGCGATGAAGTGCTTAGGCAGTATGCTAAAAGTATGAAGGTCGCTGTGATGCTCCATGTTTTTGTTAGAGCATAGAATAGAGCAGTCAAAACAACGCTTTGGATGACGAGCAGAAGGAAAACAGATAGAACATTGCTAAAAAAGAATACGCCAGACCTTACTCCTTGTAGACTTAGTCTTTCGCGGAGTGCGGTTTGTTCACTTCTTGCGGTTAGACTCATTCCAAACAACCCACCGAATAGCAGGAGAATCAGCACACCAGATAAGCTGTAATAATCGATTGTTGTGACTCCGCCGAACGCACTTAAGGTTTCCGTTTCGTAGATCTTGTTTCGGTTCAATGCTTGTAGTGTAAAGTCCGTGATAACCGTGTCGCGGTATGCCCGGAATTTTTCAGAACTTAAGTCCATTTTTCGCAAATAATGAAAAGCTGCGTTCGCTCCACTTTGTGCAGAAGAGATCAAGTTGGCGTTTGACACCATCATTTGCTTAAGAAGTTTTGCTTGAAAAGGCCGTTCAGGGTTACCGATGACGGTTACGGGGATATTTTTACCGCCTCGAATTCCTTTAGTAAATCCATCCGGTACGATTACCATGCCCGCGATCTCGTTGCTAGCCAACTTTTCGCTCGCATTTTCTGCATCTGTTTTTTCAAAGGTTAATACGTTTTTTAGTTCTTCTGAGTTCTCATACTGCTTCATGAGCAATTTGGTTTCAAACGTGTTATCTTCATCTACGATCGCTACAGCAAAAGGCTCTACCCACTGCTTTTCTTCAAGAAGTGGTTTTAGCCCGAGATACGTGATTCCAAGTAACAGTATCGGAAACAGCATCATAGCAATCAGAGGAAAAGGCTGCTTTAGCCAGCATTTTACCGTTAGATGGGCAATGAGTAGCATTTGCCTCATAGTGTCGTTCCTTTCGCTTAAAAATTTGAAGGGTTTCATGACCGAAACGTCTCAGAACCCATACCTGTAGGGGCATTGGACTGGTTGATTCCAGAAGTTTTGGCTATTTATCCACGAGTTTAGCCTGTTTATCCAGAAGTTTTAGCACTTTATCTAAAAGTTTCAGCCGTTTATCCACGAGTCTACAATCCTCGACAAAACGGACGTATCCCACATGCCCTAATGGTTAGAAAAAAAGGACAAAGATCAACTTTGTCTTAAGTTATCTCTGTCCTTCTTATTATCATTCTATTGGAGCAATTGAGCATTTTCACCGATAAATTGCTCGATGTTGCGTTGAATTTCTGACATCATCGTCATCATTTCAGCGTCACTCATCTCAGCAACGTTTACTGCTTTTCCTTCTGAAAGCTCAGGGAATTTCAGTTTATCACCGAACGTTGTTTTTGTTTTGATGTTTAATCCAACGTTGATATCGCCCATTGTAGCGTCGTTACCTTTTAATGTTACTTTGTAATCGTGCTTTGCAAAGTCTTTATCAAGGTTTTGGTCACCTTTGTGCTCGATCTCAAGTGTCATGTCTGGAAGTTCCATTGCGGAATCGCCAGCAGGAACAAGATTAGCCGTCCATTTAGACTTCTTATCTGTGCCTTCACCTTTAATTTGGAACCCGATACCTTCTGTTGTACCGTTCTCAGTCATTTCAAACTTCGCTTTAATGTCGCGTTTCTTGCCGTCTTTCCCTTTTGGTTCGCTTTCCATCTTCACATCTACAAGCAATGTTTCGCCTTCAGGACCTGCGTTAAGAACCCAAGAAGAGTTCGTTACGTCGCCCTTCGTCCAGCTCTCAGACTTGTAGTTCATCGGAACCGCTTCTTCACCGTTCGCACCAATCTTCATCGTTACGTTACGGCTTACTACTTTATCATCGCCATCGATGATAACCACTTGCTTCATTCCACCTGGAATCTGTAAGTCATCTTTGATTCCTTTTTTCGCGTCAGCAAGAAGTGACTTAATTTCTTTCTTCGCATCTGCCTTGCTCATGCTGCTGTTTGGTGCTACCATGCCACTCTGGAATCCGCCTTGCAATGCTGATTGTTCAGCGATCGCATCTAGGATCTCATCGTCTTTTTCGATCTTCTCAACAAAGTTTACAAGCATTGCTTTTGTTTCTTTTTCAGAAAGAGAAACCGTTAACTCGCGAAGCTTCTCACCCTTAAAATCAACATCGTCTTTTAGCTTTACGTTTTCATCTTTTACGCTGTCTGCGTACACTTTTGCAAACTCTTCGAACGCTTCATCACGAGCGTCTTCACTGATGTCGCTATCCACTGCTTTAAAGAAGTTCTCAAGCTTTTCCATACCTTGGTACGCTGGATCGAACTTACGCATCACGTCACCGAACTTGCTGTTTTCGAAGTAAACGTTCTTATCGTAAGCTGCAGGTACGTTTACAGCCGTTTGTTTGTTGTTTTGATAAAACTCAGCATTTACTAAGTCTGAGTCGTTCATTGTTAAAGCCATTCCAACAGATCCTTCTTCTTTCTTAGGATCATGCTGTGTGGTTACCTTGAATTCGCTGTTTTGTAGAACTGAGCCGATCATCGCAGCTTCCATTCCACCAGCTCCAAACATCGCCGGGTCAACATCTACCCCAATGCTTGCTTCAGACTTATACGCTTCTTCCATCTGTTTTTCAGAAAGTGCTAGCGCATCCCCAAAGCTGTCTTCAAAAGATTCGTTCAGTGCTTTAAATGTGTTCATCTCGGATTTTAAATACAATTCACGCGGAGATAGATCAACGAACATTGCATAAGCAGTCGCACCAATGGCAAGCACTGCGATAATCGCAAGCCCAATGATCAACGGTCGCTTCTTGTTTCCAGTACTCTGATTCACTTGTGTTTCCATCGTTTAGTTTTCCCCCTCTTAATAAATATATAAGCTTTGTCCTACCAACTTATTACACTGTTATTCTAAAAAAATAGCAGCTTATATCTCTATTGGTTTTTATGGGTAAAAAAGGAATTTTTCGCCCACAGTTTTCTACTATACCCTAATTTTAAAATTATATCCATCAAATCACGTAGTAAGAAAGTTTGATTTTATTTGGCAGCTAAAACTGTACGAAGCTTCTTTATTGCCGCTTTTCTCCATGACTTTACTGCATAAATAGTGACCCCAAACGTTTTTGCAATCTCTGCTTCTGATTGCATATGGAAGACACGATGAAGGACCCAACGCTGCTGATTTTCGGTAAGGTGCATTAAATAGAGGTTCAATGTTTCGTCTTCCAAATGGGGAATGTGGTCTTGATGGGAAAGGTGTTGAAACGTTAACGATTCATGAGGGTCATGCGTCACCTCCGCCTCTTGCCGCTTCAGTTCGTTTCGCAACTCTTGTAAAATACGTCCGCGAACATGAATGAAGGCAAAGGATGAGAACTGGCCTTTTTCCGGGTTGTACGTTTCATAAGCTTTCCAGAGTCCGAGTAAACCAGCTTGATAGTATTGGTTAAAATGGTTCGTGAGATGGTAGCGTTTGATCTGGGATTTAATGAGTGGTTCGAACATGGTTGCAACTTCTTCAAACGGTGTGTTTTTCATGAAAATCGTTCTTTTTGGAATGTGCGCACATTCGGGGAATTCCGCGGTATCTTCACTATAAATTAGGGGAGTTTTGTAAAACAAAATGCAACTGTTGAAAAGTTGTGTGGTAAATGGTGCAGAACGACAAAAGTTGCCTGTTAACTTTTACATAGTTATCCACAATCTGTGTGCAGAATTGCGAAAATGGATAGTTTTTTTGTGTGAAATGGGGGATTTTGAGGAATTCAGGTGTTGATTTCGAGTGAAATTCTAAAAATTGTGGATAAGTGTTGTAGGTAGAACACTTGTGTTTGAGCTTCGTCGTTTTGAAAGTGGTTGATTTCCGTTCCAGGTTGCTCGCTTTCCGCGGGGCAGGCGGTGAGCCCCTTGCCTCTTTGCGCCGTTAAGGGTCTCACCTGACCACTCTAAGAAAGTTCCTTGCTCCTGCGTCTACAAGCATATGCTACCGAGGTGAGCTTCCTCGTCGCATGCCTTACTTAGAAGTTTCTCAAGTGGTAGGCACGCATCTTCCACTCCAATCAACTTCAATGTTGTTGAAAATCTTGAGGGCAACATCTTTAGTTAGAAAGCACCCCATCTTTCTTTTTGATGATTTTGATCCATGCAAAGTCGGTTTCTGTACAAACTTAGCCATTTATAAAAAGTTTACTGCACCATGGCTCCTTTTCACTTCTCTCTGGAACTTATGAAGTGAAAGGAGGTGAGGCACATGGCGACAGCTGCTTTGATTGACTCAGCAATGCGTTTGGAGCTGGATGGTGGTTTGGATGCAGACAACAAGCCGGTGGTGAAGTATAAGAACTTCGCTAATGTTAAGATCACTTCGACACCTGACCAGCTTTATGCGGTAGCGAACGCATTATCAGGACTTCAAGTGTATCCGCTTGTGATGATTAAGCGAAACGATTCCTTCGCGATCCACTCTTAAGAGTAGGAGCGCGGAAAATATAGAAGAAAGGAGGGATTTCAATGGCCAAAGTGCTTGAATTGCAGTTTCTTAACCAAGAGAACAAAACGGTGACCATCCGCCTGGATGCTCCGATCGAACCGGTTGATCCTGCAGCTGTACATGCAGCGATGGACACGGTAATCGCACAAAACATTTTCACTTCTTCAGGCGGAAACTATACGAGCAAAAAAGGTGCACGTATTGTTGATCGCGAAGTGAGCGAGATCGAACTATAACAACAAACTTCTTAAAAAAACTTACAAAAAGTGACCGTAAATATCCATCTTCTGATGTCGTTAATCAGAGGATGGATTTTCTTTCTGTGGATAATGTGGATAATGTGGATAAATCAGTGGATAGCTTTACTTTACGAGGTGAAGTATTTTGTATTAATGTGGATAACCTTTGGATAACCAGTTAACCATCAAAATTTTAATGTGAATTAGCTGATTTTGGAAGCGTTACATAAAAGCGCTTTAATGGAAATGCCCCTATGCTTTCGCTATAATACTTAACAAATAGAAGTTTTTAAAAATAAAAGGAAAACGTGTCACAATTATGGTAAAATAGTACAAACATTAATTGCGTTGGAGGAAAAGGTATGGAATTTAAAATCGGTGATATTATTGAAACGTTCGACGGCTTAAAAGGAGAAATTACTTCATTGTTGACCAACACCGCTGTTGTAGACTTTTCCGTAACAGAAAACTATTCGGAGCATTTTGAGGATGCGAAGCAAGTTGTACGTTTAAATGATATTAGACAGATCATAAATAGCTAGAACTTATTAAAATAGAAGCTAATAGTTAAACTGAAAACAAAAACAGCTCTCTGCAACAACACGGAGAGCTGTTTTTTCGCTTTTTTATAAGTTTTTTCGATTGTTTTGTGAAGTCACACCTACCGAGACGACGTTTGAATCGTTTTCCCTTGTGTAAGTCGTTTCTTGTGAAGTGCCGGACGAATAATCTTGTAGATTATCTTTTCCGATCGGATTCTCAGCAAGTTCAGACCCTGCTTCTTTTAATTTTGAACCGATATTGCCAAGCTCGCCTTTTGTTTCTTTTGCTGTTGAAAGCACATCACTTGAGATTTCTTTTAGCGTGTTGATATTACCGAATACGTCTTTATTAAGACGTTCGTATAGTGATTGCGCGTCATTGATCGCATCTTTTAAGGTGGTGCTAGCCGTTTTGAACTGGCTGATCATCTGATCTTTCACTTCACCTGGATTCTGTTTGACCTCTGTAAGCATCTTGCTAGAACTATCCTTGAACCCTACTGCTGTGTTCTTCACTTTTGACCGCGTATTATAATCAATCAAGGCAAGTGCCCCACCAACGATACCACCAATTATGATCCCTGTTAGGAGCTTGCTTTTTTGCGGGTCTGCCACTCGCTCTCTTTGCGCTGTACCGTAAGCATCTTCAGGATACATGCCGTTTTCATATCCGTTTGTAGTGTTTACACTTTGTACCATTTTTAGTCCTCCTCGATTAATTTTTTTCGTAGTAAGGGGATTCCCTTTTCTCTAAAAGCTAAACGTATGAGTAGGCAATTCCTAGAAGTCTACAGCTTGTACATAAAAGTTTCCTTTAGTTCTCATACTAATGAAAATCTACTGTGATTGGAGGGTTTTACTATGGGAAAAGATAGACAGGAGAAGAAGTTACGCGAGTCTGGACGCGTTGAATCTGACCGTGACCAAGACTTAAAATATTCTGGTGCTACGAAGATGGAAGGTCCTGATGAAGCGCGTGCACGCAACCATCAAGATCAGTAATTGATATTTGGCGAGCAGCTCATTAATGGAAATGAGTTGCTCTTTTTAGTAACAGAGATTGTGGTCATGTGTCGAAATTTCGATAAAAAATTTTATCCGTGAAATTAGAACGATTTACCGTGAAATTATGATGCTTATCCGTGAAATTAATTTACATTACCGAATTATGGTTCGATTTTATCCATTTGGAATATACATCTCATAAATATGTCCTCATGAAAAACACAAAAAAAGAGAACCGACTTCTAAAATGAAGTTTGTCCTCTTCTTTATTTCCATTTAATTGATCGCACAATGAAAAATGCGATCGAACCGGTGATTCCCACGATAAAAACGGGAAGTACCCATACACTTAATCCTTCACTGACTCCTTTAGCCACTTCCGAACATGCCCAAGTCATGTATACGAAAAACAGTAAGATTTCATTTTTCATCACATTGATCATCATGCGCGCATTTTTGTATTGTCTCTCAACGTTTTCTTCCGTTAGATTAAAGTAGTTGTAGATGTGTGGATATTTTTCTAACACGGTTAGCAGTAACCACGTTACCACTCCCATCACGATTAAAATCCAGAGGTTGCTCTTACTCCCCCAGCCATCTGGATCACCCGCTGCATTAAAATGGGTAGGTACAGTGTCTGGAATCCCTGCCCAATCTGAGATCAAACTCATGATTCCCATGATAAGTAAGGCGATGGATGCAATATCTAAAAAGTTTTCTAACCATGTTCTTGGAATGTTAAGTTGTGGTCGACCTTCATACATATTCTTTTCAGCCTCCTCTACCTGCTCAATACGTTTTCTTCATTTAAAAAGTTTCGTATTTCATTGTCATTGTTGAAATGGTACATAAAACAACGTCCAGATCTCAATGTCGATCTGGACGTTTAATATTTCTATTCGTTTACTATCCCCATCGCGATTATGAACCAGTTCGCTCCGTTTTTGCTACCGATCTGGAAGAATAGCGCAATGATTTCTTCTTTTGAAAAATGTTGCTTCAGTCGGTTGTATAGTTCATCTGGCAGTTGTCCGTGATACGCCATGATGTGATCAGCGAGCTCGAGAGCTAACTTTTCGCGTGCTGATAATTCTGCTTTGTTCTCTTTTTTCATGGCCGCTTGTCTAGAAGACTCATCCAGAGTCCCGTAATCCATGCTTTGTCAGTAGTCGCACCCGTTGTTTGAGGCCGCTCGTAGGCGGAGCAACTCCATAATTTCAGGTTCGAGTATGTCGTTCAGCGCTTTGTCCATCTGCTGAAAAGCATCGAGAATGCTTGGTGCGTTTGCAAGAGTTTTCTTAAAGGGTGTTCCTTCAACATCTACTTCTGGTAAACGTGCCACCTTTGTTCCTCCTCCTCAAATTTTACTATTCAAATTTAGCTTACATGACTTCTACAAAAGTTTACATTATTCTGTTTTAGATGGCGTCTTTATGTTTCATTTACAGATTTGTTATGTAATGTTTACTATCTTAATCATATCTCAAGATAATAAAATAGTTTTACATGTTACGCTTTAATCATAGATATAAAGTCTCACGTTCGACAGCGTTATAGTAAGTTATCATTATTTTCAGATAACATTAAAGGGTTTTGTAGAATGCTGTTGAATTCCTTACCAACCAAAGCCAAGTTCGCTTGGTAAATACATCTGAGGAGTGATTTTTATGTTAAAGCGTTTCGTGGCAGTTGCCGCATCTGTACCACTAGTCGTCTCTTTGGCTCTTCCAGCTTCGGCTGCTGAGCCAGCGAAGGAAGCTTCTTTTACACCTTCAGCTAAACAGGAAGCTGCATCACAGGAAATTATCGTACACTTTAAGGATTCTGTTTCAGCAGCAAGCTCTGTTGAAAATAGTGTTTCAAAGTTTGGCGGTAAAGTTGTGGATGTGACGAGAGACTTTACCGTTGTAAAAGTCGATGACAATGTGGCAGATGCAGTAAAACAATATGAAAGTTTAGAATCCGTGGAATACGCTGAGCCGAACGCTACGTTCCATGCGAGTTATGTTCCGAACGACCCTGCATATAAGCAACAATACGCTCCTCAAAAAGTTGGTGCCGAGCAAGCTTGGGACACAACGCAAAGTTCGTCATCTGTAAAAATCGCCGTGATTGACACAGGCGTTGACTACAATCACCCGGATCTAGCTGGAAAAGTAATAAAGGGTGCTGACTTTGTTGATGATGACAACGATCCGATCGATGAGAATGAACATGGTACTCACGTTGCAGGAATTGCAGCTGCGAACACGAATAACGGTGTTGGTATCGCAGGGCTAGCTCCTAAAGCATCGATCCTAGCTGTACGCGTATTAGACGCAGAAGGCAGTGGTTCACTGGATGATGTTGCACAAGGCATCCGTTACGCAGCTGACCAAGGCGCACAAGTTATCAACTTAAGTCTTGGCGGATCTGTTGGTACGCAAACTCTTAAAGATGCTGTGAACTATGCCTCTAGTAAAGGATCGCTTGTAATTGCTGCTGCTGGTAACTCTGGCGTTTTACTTCCGAGTTATCCGGCATATTATTCAAACGCAATTGCGGTTGCCGCTACTGATCAAAACGATAAAAAAGCCTCTTTCTCTAACTTTGGTACGTGGGTAGATATCGCGGCACCTGGTGTTGATATCTATTCGACGACACCAAACAACCAGTATGCGAGTTTCTCAGGAACGTCCATGGCATCACCGGTTGTTGCGGGTGTAGCAGGCCTTCTTGCCGCTCAAGGTAAGAACGCTTCACAAATTCGAGCAGCACTTGAGGATACGGCAGATCCTGTAACAGGCACTGGCACGCTGTTCCAAAACGGACGTGTGAATGCAGCAAAAGCCGTTCAGCAATAGTCATTACCATTTTAAAACCTCTAGTAGCCTTATATTTTAGGCTTCTAGAGGTTTTTTGTTTAGAATCCGCTCATTATTGAAAAACTGTTAACAGAAACATTTGTAGGAAGCGGAGGGGTCAGCGATGTTTGGGTTTGGTAAGGATAAGCAAAAGAAAAAAACGTCTCAAGGCTCTGGCAAGAGTGAGTCAACGGAATCAGAAAAAAGGCAGAGTGAAAAAGAAGCGGAAGAAAAGATCGTGTACTTTTTCTTGATCAGCACGGCGCTTTTTGGAGTGGTCGTTCTTTATCTCGGCATTTCTCGTGAGATGTCTTTTGTGACTGATCTCCTTTTGAGTTGATTTTTCATGTCCTGACTGTATAATAGTTGTAACTTTTAATATCGTTTTTAAACCGATTAATCGGTCTCTTATTTCGAGCAGGCGGAGGGAATTAGCCCTATGAAGCCCGGCAACCACCTATTTTAAATAGGTACGGTGCTACATCTAACAGTTTGACAGACTGAAAGATAAGAGGATGTGAACAGAACCATTCGTCCTCTTTTTTTATAAAAGAGGGCGTTTTTTGTTTGGGTGCGGTGTCCCGCCCAGCGCGTGCAACCTGGAGCGGAAATCAACCGCAACCAAAAGCATCTAGAAAAGCAGTATTAACTTTTTTACCAGCAAAGAAAGGATGTTAAGTATGGACCTTAACAAAGCGGATCGCATTAAAAAGATGCGTGTCCCACAAGTCGATGAAAAACTAGAGAATCGCCTGCCTCCTGGCCAGGTTGAAACAAAAAAGTTCCCCATCCTTCATGAAGGGGACGTTCCCGTTTACGATATGAAAGAATGGTCGTTATCTGTAGAAGGACTCGTAGGAAAACGTGTCGAATTTAGCTTTGAAGACATCATGAAGATGCCTCAAACGACAGTAGTTCGTGATATTCACTGTGTGACGAGATGGTCACGGTTCGACAATCAGTTTGAAGGTGTTAAATTTACGGACTTTTTAAAGCATTTTGATGTGGACCCTAAAGCAAAGTATGTGATGGTCCACGCGGATTACGATTATACGACGAATGTTCCTCTTCAAGATTTGTTACGCGATGATGTTATTCTTGCGCACTCGTTTGACGGTAAGCCTTTAACAGAAAAGCACGGATTTCCGCTTCGCCTCATTGTTCCGCATCTTTATTTTTGGAAAAGTGCAAAGTGGATTCGTAAGTTCGAGTTCTTAGAAGAGGATCAGCCAGGCTTTTGGGAGCAGAACGGTTTTCATATGTATGGCGATCCATTTAAAGAAGAACGATTTTCTAGCGATGAATTTGAGATGCCTGAAGATGAATGGCAGAAAAAAGAGTATGATTGATTTGAGGATGTAGAAAAAAACGGAGGGGAAAAGTTATCATTATTTTTTTCCCCTCAACATCTTGACTTCGTTTTTAAGATCCGTAATCTGATCCTGAATGTCTTTCATTTGTGTCTCTTGATTTTGTTGGTCTATTTGCGCTTGTGCTTCCTCAATGTAAATTTGTTTAAGCGCGATCGCAGCGCTCAACGTTGCGAGTAAATCACCTGCAGTTGTTAGAGTTGCTGCAAGTAAGTCGAGTTCTGCCAAAAAAGTTGCAGGAATTTTATTGTTCGCTAAATATTCTGCTTGTGCCTCTGCTAAAACAACATCTACTACACGCTGGTTCAAACCATTCACTCCTTACACCCGGTTCTACAATACCATATGCGTTTGCCCTAGTTCGGGTTCCCGTTGTCCTTTTTTATAGCTCATTCTAATTTTGGTGCCACTGAGATTTACTACAACATATTTCTTAAAGTCCATGCATTTTGACCGATATTATTACTATTAGGGGAGGTTTAGCAATGGAAAACTGGCTGTCTTTTCGGATTCCGTTCGATATTATATCCATTTATATCCTACTCGCAGCTATTATTGTGGTTGGTATGTGCGCAAGTCTGCTTCGAAACGCACTGCCAGAATGGTCTGTTCGGATCTTTAGCTACACGGGGTTTGTCGGAGTAATCTTTGCTTGGCTGAAGCTGTTGGAGTATTGATACATACATAAAAAAAACGCCTTGGGGTTAGCTGCCCCAGGCGTTTTGGCGTTTTATAGGGATTTAAATAGCAGTTTTCGCAGAACAGGCATCAAATAGTCCACAAGCTCTGAAGCGCTTGGCACGACTACGTTTTGCGGTCCATAGATGTTTTGCATTAACTTCTCTTCTTCCTCTGTGATCTCTCCGTTCGCAATGAACATACCGATCGTTTCGATCCCAAGCTTTCGTGTTCGGGTAACCGCTTCGTGTGTATCGAGTACTCCATGCGATTCATAATCAAAAGCCGCAGGTTCTCCGTCTGAGAAAACGAGCAGAATCTTTTGCTGCTCTGGTCGCTTTGCAAGCTCTTCACCCATACGTCTGATCGAATACCCATCACGGTTATCTTCTTGCGGTTCGAGCTGTATGATCGATGCTCCTGATTGATGCAGGGAGTTGCGATAGGAGATCACTTCATGAAAATAGTTCGGCTGATCGTTAGTTGAAGCATCTGCTGCATCTTCCCAAAACCCAACGACAGAATGTGGAATCCGAAGAGCTTTTAACGTTTCATGAAACAGCACGATCCCTTTTTGCGTCTCTTCCATCTTGTTGAACATGGACGCTGAACAATCAACGAGTAGCGTGAACGTCGTGTCGAGTTCTTGTTGAGATTCTTGTTTTTTCCGGAAAAGTCTTGGGTTCTTATCGGTTACAAGTCTCGTAAGCTTCTTCCCGAGCCTTCCAAAGTGCAGATCTTCTCTTGGTGCTGTTCGTTTGTGCTCCATCGTTTTTAAAAAGTTTTGTTTCAGCTGTGAAACGAATGGCGCGATCTCTTGATTGTATTCGTCGTATTGCGCGATTTCGTCGGGTGTTGCCGGTTTCGCTGGAACAAAATGCTCGGTTACATTCTTGTTCACCTCTCCGTATGGGAAGTGGTTTGCAGAATCTGAACCATTTTGGTTCTTATCGGTTTCGGCTTCATGTTCGTTTTGGGTGTTAAAGTCGTTGTTTTCTGTACGTTTAGCGCTCGTTTGAACCGAACCGAACACCGCGTCACCGCCCTCCGCTTCCCTCGCACCTTCTCCTAACAGATCCGTATTTGTCCCTTGATCGAGGTCCATCTGTAAGAATGAATCCTGCGGATCAGAGGTTTCATCATGCCAAGAGGAATGAGACTCTTTTTCTTTATCGTCTTTGTCCTTATCTGAATCTTCATCTTTCGTAATCGTTTTGTTCGTTTTTGTTTCGTTGTTACGAGTGAGGTCGTCAAAGTTTTGATCGGTATCGCCTGTTTTATCCGCTTGCTGCGACTGATCGCTGAAACTGCGGTATGCGGTTTTCATATCGTTTAAGTTTGTATGCTTTTGAGTGATAGCAGCCATTTCGGTAATGACTGCTGCAATATCTTCAGTCGATTTAGCTGTTGTAAGTTTTGTTAAATATGAACGCAATTCTTGGTAGAGTTTCTGCGTTTCTTGTGGCACGGCAACAAACCGTTTGTTCGCTAAAAGGATGATATGGCAAAAAAGCGCATCGAGCGTACGCTTTTGTTGAATATGTTTTCGGTACTCACGGTTGTAGTGTACCTGGAACGTTTCTTTTCGAAGCTTAAAAGCATGCTTCATCCCGGGTCGGTCGTTCACACAGATCTGCTCTAACCGATAGTCTTCTGCAAAAAGAAGGACTTGTTTAAGAAATTCTCGGTGAGGATGGGGTTTTAGCTGCTTCAAAGTGTCCCAGATTACGTGGTCTTCCGTGTGAAACTGAGTTCCATAGCTGCGCAAATAAACATCCGATTTCCAGCCTTCCAGCTGAATATCGCGCGGGTATGGGTTCCAGAACTGGCTAACGTGAGTGATACCGCTGCTTCGCTCGAGGTACGAATGGTACGAGAACGAAACGTCCATTTTATCCACTTTTGAGAGTGAGCGGGAAAGATCGATCAGTTGCATGTGAACAAAAGAATCGATCTTCGTATCCGCAAATACTAGGAATTTCATCTAGGGAAAACCTCCAAAATCGTCGTGGGAAATAAATTGTGTGGGGTCTGACCCCATTTCCCAGCTTACGCGAACAGGGTTGCGGCTACGTTGGCAACGAGGGCGCGTTCGCGCGCATCTTCAAGCTTATCTGCGATGGCGCGCTGAATGGCACGCTTCGCCGGCAGGTAAACGGAGAGATCTGCCGCATCTAGCAACGCACGGATGGATGCTGCATCTTCAGACAGATGACCCGCTTTCGCTTGACCGATCAGATCAGACGACAGCTGAACAAACTTGGATAGTACCTCTTCGTCTTTTTGCTGAGATTGATTTTTGAGCATTTCTTTTAACGTATCACCTTGGATGTAAGGCACTTCAATAACAACAAAACGGTTCTTTAACGCCTCGTTTAAAGGTACCGTCCCGATGTACCCTTCGTTGATCGCTGCTATAACATTGAAACCAGGCTGTGCTTTTACCACTTCACCTGTGAACGGGTTGGCGATCGTACGGCGATAATCAAGCATTCCGTTAAGAATCGGCAGTGTTTCTGGTTTTGCGATGTTGATCTCATCGATATAGAGAAAATGGCCGTTTGCCGCAGCTCTTGTAACTGGCCCAGGAATGAACTCGATCTCTTGTTTACCCTCGCTATAACTTAACGTCTTATGACCAAGAAGCGCTTCAGCATCAAGATCGACCGAGGCGTTGACTTGATGCAAAGGTTGTCCGAACACGTTTGAAAGAAGCTCTGCAAGCTTTGTCTTTCCTGAACCCGTCGGTCCTTTCAACAATACATTTTTTCCGAGAGCAAGTGCGATTACCGCATCCTCAATCAATGCTGCGTCAGGCGCTGTATATCCCTGCTCCCCAATTAATTCTTTATATTCATTTGGTAGATTTTCTAATCGTTTAGCTGCATCTTGCTGCAGCTTTTCTTTTATTTCAATCGGAAGTTGGAGATTCATATCAAATTTCCTTTCTCTATCAGTGATCTTTTACTAAAAATCAATCACCTTATCTATCAACAGTATTTCCACTTATTTGCTGTGTAAAGCCTTACACAATGTAACATTGTAAGCTTTTTCAGTGCAAGTACGTTGTTTGGTAACCATATTTTACTCAGAAGAAAGAACCGATCATTTAGATTCGGTTCTCTTTTTTCGCTTTTTTAAACGTATACACGTTATAGATAATCAGCGTTACAAACAATGCACTTATTGTTAAAATGGCTTTCGTTTCTTTGTCAAATGAAGTGAGACTGATTAAAAATTCTGGTAGAAAAATCATGGCTGGAATGACGATTGTGAACCAGGTTTTACTCCATAAAGCGATTCCTATAAAGATGGCGATAGCAAGGAGCGCCGCGATAATGTTTCCTGTCGCTCCAAGCTTTATAACAACGGAAGTTTTATACATATCGTTTGCAAACATAAGACCTAAAAAGAACAAAATCGGTAAAATTCCTAAGATCAATGTGGTGATGATCGTTTTTGTTTTTGAAAGTTTCGTGCTCGCTAAGAATTTGAACATTCTTAAATAGAAAAGTACAAGGATGATACAAACCGCCGGATAACCGATCACTTGAAGCAACGTGTACTGAACGCCTCCTCTTATCGAATCGCCTAGCAAAACATAGGCGAAAACACCGAGAACGATGATCGGCAAGTAAGAAAGCCATTTAAAATCAAATGACATTTCACTTGAAAGCTGCTCCATATATGCTTTTGGCGAATGGCCGATGATGTGAGAGACAGATTTTCCGCGCTTTTCCGCTTCGATCAGATGATCTTCCAACTCTTCTACGATCTCTTTTACCTCTTCGTCTTTTTTTCCACTCGAAAATAAATAGAGTCTAAGATTATCTAAGAAATCCTGACTTTCAGCTGTTAACGTATGTTTTTGCGCATTCATTCTCCGCTTCCTCTCTTTTGTAAAATGTGCTCGACCGAATGACTTAGTTGATTCCATCTTTCAATAAATGCTTGAAGTTCTTCCTCACCTTTAGGGGTAAGCGAATAATATTTCCGTCTTGGTCCCGCCGTTGATTTCTTCAACGTCGTGGTAACGAGCTTCTCTTTTTGCATGCGTATGAGCAAAGGATAGATCGTTCCTTCACTCGTCTGTTGAAAGCCGTATGATTCCAGCTTTTCGGCTAACTCATAGCCATAAACTTCACCTTCATTGATGATGGCTAAAAGACAGCCGTCGAGAATTCCTTTTAACATCTGAGTGTTCGACATGTGGCTACACCTCATTTTCACTATCTTGTATTACAAGGGTTATAGATAAAAAAGAATGTCTTGCATAACAAGATATACCATTAGTATATGTGTCACTAACTTGTAATGCAAGGTATTTGTGTTAATTTGTTCCAAAAATTATTTTTCCTTATTCATGAGCTCCACCACATGTGGTTTCGGCTCCCAACAATTAAACTGATAGTCTGGTTTCGTCTCATATCCAAGACGCACGCAGTGATAGCGCATCCCTTGATTCGTTTTTTCAGGCTTGAAATTGATACACGTCGCACAACAATGATACTTATTTTTGTTCATGAAAGCCGCCCTCCTCTATCTGTCAGTAAAATAACTTTTAATGATCGCCATATATTCTCTAACGTGAGCTTGTGGAACAGAAGAAATTCTCAACGGCGAGCCAAGCCCTTCTGCTTCAATACCAACCCGCTTAGCGATCATCTTTGTTCGAAAAAGGTGGAAATCACTCGTTACAATGAGCAGCTGGTCGTCTGGTTGAATCATCTTTTTGGTATATAAAAGATTTTCGTATGTACTCGTTGCTTTTTCCTCAATCTGAATGGAATCTGCTTCAATCCCATTTTCGACGAGATAGTTTTTCATTATAGATCCTTCACTCGTCGTTTTACCAAATCCAAGACCACCGCTGACAATGAACGTAACATCTGGATGTTTTTTTGCATAGGTGAGCGCTTGATCTAGCCGACCTTTTAGAACGGCACCCGGACGATTATTCTTCGTTCCTCCACCAAGTACGAGGATCGAATCTATCTTGGAAGAAACCTTCTCAGGGTCTGTGTTAGCAGATGTAAGAATAAGAGTTTCTAGCGTTGCTGCAAAAAGGATGGTTACGATTAATACGGTCAGCGTCGTTTTTTTGTACGTGTTAAATAGTTTCATAGCTGAGTTGTAGCGGAAAAAAAGGACAAGAAAAAGAGCACCTAACAAGAAAAAAACCGCAAGTCCCATATCCATGTTAGTCGTTTGGATAAGCATGGCCGTTGCATATACAGCAAAGAGGATCCCGAGCGTTAAGAATAGTTTTTTCATAGTGTTATCTCCGTTCATAGATTTTCTATATTCTAGGATATCAGAAAAAGGAAAAGAGCGGAGAATGAAGATTCCGCTCTTTGTAAAAGTTATTATTTTTTGTTTATGTCAGACTCTTGTATTTCTTTTTGAATGGCTGAAGAGATGTCGGCCTTTTTTTGCTCAGAAGAACGTGTTGCATCAGTGTTCATGTTCTCTGTTTTTTTATTAACGGCTTCGTTCTTTCTTTTCGTAATCTCTGCTAATTCTTGTTTATAGTGATTTTCAAGTTCTTTTTTCTTGTCTTGAATGATCTTTTCTTTGTTAGAATCCAAATCTTTCTTGGCATCCGCAACGATTCCTTTTACTGCTACGTTCACATTTTTGAGCAAGTCATTCTTCTCTTTGTTTAACTCACTCTCGATCTCAAATTGATACGTAAATTCCATAATCTTATTATATAAGTCGTTTGCAAGATTCGGATTTGCCGCATACGCAGATGTCGTACCTACACCAAGTGCAAACGTTGTCGCTAAAACAATTTTCGGCCATTTCTTAGCTGTCTTTTTCTTCGTGCTGAATTTTTCTTTACGTGAAATTTCCATGTTAAATACCCCTTCCTTTATCTAGAGAACAAATAAAGAAAGCGGTCGGTTGCGCTACTAGCTTCAGTTATTCCAAGCGCCCACATACAGAATAACCTTCACAGCCCCACACTTATCTAATTATATTCTGATATAAAATTAACACCGGTCACATTCACTGTAAATGGGTAATTAGTAAGATATTACTATAAATTGTTTTTTCAGTATTTTATTGTAGAAAGGTAATGAGGATGTAGCGGAAAGAAACATGGAATGAAAGAAATAAATGAAAGAAGCCAATGTCCACTGTGCGTGGACATTGGCTTCTAGAATGTATTTGTATGGGGTCTGACACCCTTTGTGAAACTCCCCACAATGTAAGCAATCAAGGAAAGCACGATCGGAAGCACTACCGTGTGCATGCCCCAAAGATTAGGGTAATTAAGATGCAAGAACATATAAGATCCTACCCCTACGATTAAAGAGGCGATCGCTCCGTTCGCGTTTCCTCTTTTCCAATATAGCCCTAACACAATTGGCCATATGAACGCTGCTTCTAATCCTCCGAACGCGAACAGATTCAGCCAAATAAGTAAGTCAGGCGGGTTGATCGCCATAGCGAATACGCTCAGTCCGACAACCGCTGTTATCCCAAAGCTCAACTTTTTTACAAATTGCTCCTCGGCATCTGGTTTAATGTAGTTGATGTACACATCTTTTATGATCGCAGAACTTACGAGTAAGAGCACCGAATCTACCGTTGACATGACAGCAGCTAAAGGCGCTGCCAACACGATACCGGCTAACCACCCTGGCAACACTTCGAGTGCTAAAAGCGGCATGACTTTATCCGGGACTTCTATTCCCGGTAGCACCACTCTTCCGAACACACCCGCTAGATGCATACCCAGCATGATGAAACCTACAACGAACGTTCCGATGATCATCGCTCGATGCATCGCCTTTGCATTTCGATAGCTCATCGCTCTTACCGAAATTTGCGGCAAGCCTACAACTCCAACACCAACTAATATCCAAAACGATGATACGTAAAGAGGTGTTAGCGATTGATCCGAGCCATAAGGCGTGATTAAGTTCGGATTCTCCGCTCTTAATTCACCCATGATGTTTTCAATTCCACCGCCCGCGAGAATCGTACCGGCCAATATGATGACTGTTCCGATTACCATTACAACTCCTTGTATCGCATCAGTAATTACAACGGCTCGGAAACCGCCTGCAATCACGTACACGAGCACAGAGCCAGAGAAAATGAAAAGTGCTGTTGTGTAGGAAACACCGGTAAACGATTCGATCAACCGTCCACCGCCCACCCATTGAGCGGCCATTGCAGAGAATAGGAAAACAACAATACTCAGTGCTGATAGAATAACGACCCACTTGCTCTCATAACGTGCTTTTAGAAAATCAATCAATGTAACGGCGTTGATCTTTCTTGCAACGATTGCAAACTTTTTACCAAGTACCGCAAGTGTGAAATACCCAGTAACGAGTTGCGCCATTGCGAGCAGCACCCAACCTAGACCTAATTGATAGGCTGCACCAGGTCCACCAATAAAACTCGACGCACTTCCGTATGTTGCGACCATTGTCATCGCAAGCACAAAACCTCCGAGTTCTCTGCCTGCTAAAAAGTAATCTTGTAAAAACGACGGTCCGCTTTTAATGTGCCGAGATGTATAGATACCTACTAAAAAAACGGAGATCAAAAAGAAAGCTAAAGGAAGAATCACATCCCAATTCATCGGACATCTCCCTCCCCATCCTCGTTCGTTTCATCAAGGTCAAACGGAACCTCTTTGAAGAAAAACTTCACCATGATCCAAACTAAAATGGTGAAAACAACAAATCCCATCATACAGCTATAAAAAAACCATGCTGGAAATCCAAGTATGTATGTGTATTCTTTAATAGGACGTCCGCCTAGGCCGTAAGCGAACGCATACCACCAGATAAAGTTCAAAATGGCAAGCACGGTACCCATGACAGCTTCTCTATTCGATACTCGATACCGCCAGTCTGTTCCCTTTTTCATTTCCTTAACCCCCTGGAGTTTCAGTACAAAATATAAGTCCACTCATAACTATGGCAAATTCGTTTCTTGTTGTCGAGTCCTTTCAACTTTATGAAATTTTCTATTTCTTCTCATGATATCCCTGTTTTAACCTGTGTAAAAGTAAAAACGAGCACCTTTATAGGTACTCGTTTAAGTCATTTTTATTGAAGAGGTGGTTGTGTTGATGGAGCGTATGCACCGAGCATGCTCGTCATATCTTGTTGGTTCAGTTGAGGTACTTGATAATAATGGTTCTTATTCTGCCAGATCGATAATTCATAGGCCATCTCGATCCAGTTTGGAATCCCATCTGCTAATACTCGTCTAAGCACTGGATTTGTAACTTCGAGTGTCGCCATTCCTCTTAGCGAAGCATTCGATTTTAATGTTCCTAGAATTAGAGATGATACAGATTGATCGTTTAATTCTGTAACGCTTTGAATAGGTTTAACCGGTTGAGCAGGCTTCAAGCCATATACAAAATCATTATCTTGAGCCATCTTGTAAGATTCTGTACGCATTGCTGGATCTTTTCCTGTCTGAAAAGCTTGAACACACGCGTTATATTCTTTTGTAATGTGCTGATAATGACGATTGAGCATCGTTTTAAGCTCAGGGTCCTGGACATGCCCTTTACAAAGTGTATATAAGTTTAAAGTTCCTACAATGCCGCTTAACATCTCATGAACATCAAACATCTCATGTCCGCCATGGTTCATCTGGGCTAACACTTGACCAGTCTGCATGTTTAGATGGTTAAATTCAGGATTGGTGTTCCCTGATTGAGGATTCATGTTTTGTTGATTTGAATCTTGATTCATCATACATACCTCCGATTTATAAAATACGGGGTTATTGTATGTAGAAAGGAATACTCTATTCTCTTTTTTTAATAATTTCCGAGGAAATATGATAGAAACTCTAAAGAAGAGACGAAGTTCGACATTTTTTAAGAGGGGCTATTCGCGAAAAAGGTGACTTTCTGAAAAGAAAAGTTTCGAACCGTTTGCATTTCAAAACTGCTTTAGGGTTTTACTTGAAAACAGCAGGGGAAATAATTTTTTTGGGGTCAGTCCCCATTTCCCAGATTCAGGTTCAACCCTTATAATAAAGATACGATTGAAAGGAGGTGAAAATCATTCCTAGATCCCCTCGCATTTGGTATCCGGATGCTGTTTATCACGTGACTACTCGCGGAAATCGCAGGGAACCTCTTTTTTATTCCCACTTGGATTTCCACCGCTATTTAAAGATTCTTAGCCACTGTGTTAAAAAGCACGAAGTCGAGCTCTTCTCGTATTGCCTCATGACCAACCACACTCACTTACAAATATTGTGCAGCAAGTCCCCACCTGGAGATTTCATGAAAGAATTAAATGAAACGTACGCGATGTATTTCAACAAGAAATATGAGCTCACTGGTCATGTGTTTCAAGGACGTTATGGAGCAGAATTGATCGAAGATCGTTCGCATTTATTAGACACTAGTCGCTACATTCATTTGAATCCTGTTTCTGCCGACCTGGTCATGTATCCTTTAGAATATCAGTGGAGCAGTTACCGCTATTATGTAACCCCATCGGTGTGTCCTTTCGTAAACACCTCAACCCTTCTTGAACAGTTTAACCATTCGAAATCTCAGTACCGAGATTATGTTGAAAGCAAGATCACCCCTGTTGTTGAGCTTTAAACCCTTTAAACTAAATGTATAACTACACACTTTCCTTTTTCAAAAGTCAGTACTAACAAAGAAAAAAGCCGTTTTTGTCTTTTTGGAAAAGACAAAAACGGCACAAATGTAATTGTGTGGGGTCAGACCCCTAAAATGTGAACCGCTGGACGTGGTTGCGCATCTGTTCAGCGTACTGCTCAAGCTGATCCGCTAGATGGTTCAACTGCTCCATTGATGCTGATTGCTGTTCTGCTGATGCAGATACCTCTTCTGTTCCAGCCGCTGTTTCTTGCGTGATCGCCAAGATATGCGACGCATTCTCAAGGAGTACATTCTTTTGCATCGTCATTTCGTCAACAGACTGAATCACGTCTTTTAATGCCGCTGCATTCCCTTTAACTGCAGTAGAGATCGCGCTAAAGCTTTGCTCTGTCTCTTCAACTGCTTCGCTTTGTGAAAGAATGAGAGCGGCAGCTTCTTGAACTTGTCCGACGGTGTTTTCCGTTACTTGCTGCATATCCGTGATCAATGCGCTGATATCTTTTAAGGAAAGCTCGGTCTGCTCTGCCAGTTTTCTTACTTCATCCGCAACGACCGCAAAGCCTCTTCCTGACTCTCCAGCTCTCGCTGCCTCGATTGCCGCGTTTAATGCTAGTAAATTCGTTTGATTGGCTATATCGCTGATCGTTAGAACGATCTGTTGAACGCTGCCAGATGTTTCATCAAGCTTTTTAATAGAAGAAATCATCTCTTTTGTCATTTCTGTTGTCATCAGTGACTTCTCTTTTAGCACGCTCACTTTTTTTACACCGTTCAACGATTCTTCATTCATTTGTTTTGTTGCTTTTTCAATTCTTTCGCCATGTGCATGAACGGTACCGATACGCTCAGCCAGCACATTGGCTGCCTTTGCGTTCTGATCCATCAACTCTGCTTGATGAGAAGAGCCTGCTGCGATCTGCTGCATCGTTGTTGAAACTTCTTGTGCAGATGCTGAATTTTCTTCTGCACTCGCAACGACCGTTTGAGACGCGTCCGTCACATGATCGGTAATCTGAGCCATCTCTCTGATCAACGTTCGCATCTGGTTAGACATATCATCAAAGCTTGCAGCTAGTTCACCGATCTCGTCTTTTCTTTGTATAGAAACGCTCGCCTGTAGGTTTCCATTCCTGATCTCATGCATTGCGTTCTTTAGTTGGTTCACGGGTACTGTAATTCTTCTTGAAACGAACACCGAAATAATGGCCGCCACTAAAAGAGTGATGAGTAAGGCGATTCCGATTGGTAGAAGAATCACATAAGCCTTTTCCTCAAACTCACTAAGCGAGACAGTTCCAGCTAGTTTCCAACCGGTTGTATCATTTTTCGTATAGCTGACTACTCTCTCTTCACCATTGATCTTTGTGGTTAACGTTCCACTTTTTTTAGTAATAGCATTATAAAAAGATTCTTTTGTAGCGCTTTTCCCCAGCTTTTTTGCATCAGGATGAACCATATAATTCCCCGAATTATCGATGAGAAGAGCATAACCGGTGTCCCCGATTTTCACGTTTTGCATCAGCGTTAAGATATCATTTACTGCGATATCAATCGCTGTTACACCCACGATTTTTCCGCTGTACTCAACGGCTTTTACAGCTTTTACAACCGGACGATCGGTCGCTTCATCGATGAAAGGATCTGTCCAGAACACTTGAGTAGGGTTCTTCGTTGCCTGTTGATACCACGGTGTTAACGTCATGTCCTCAACCGGTGATGCAGGAATCGGATACATGACCACTTCCTTATCATCCGAAATGAAATAGCTGTTCATGATCGCTTCATTTGCTAGATGATAGTCTTCAAACTTAGAAATAATATAGTCCGGGCTATCTCCTTTTGCATGAAGCTTAATCGTAGCGGAATCTGCATAGGCCGATACAAAATTTGCGTTATCTCTCAAAAAACCATTGAGCGTCTCATCTAGATCAAGCATACGTTCAGATGTATTCTCTGAGGAATTTTCAATGGTAGTTTTCTTGCTGAACATATAACTAACTCCGCTCACTACAACTCCTGTCATAACAATGAGCAATATAAAAGGCACTAGAATCTGCCTCTGTAGACTTTTTTTAATCATTTCTTCCTCCTGCAGTTACTTTTTACTAGACAGCAAAAAGTATATCGACAGAAAGCTACAAAGTTTTACAGAAATAGAGCAGAACTTGTCTATTGGAGTAGTACAAAACGAGGAAAAGTGTAATTGTAGGGGGTCTGTCCCCCTATATGTGTAAAAAAATAATAGACTTGACACAAAATATGGTATATAATATTTACAAGATTTACCGATATTAATGGTGCAGAAGTGGTTATTATATTAGAGGGGGAATGGACCATGAGCCGAAGCAATGCTCTTGTCTTAACTACAGAGATAGACGCCATTCGCACGACCATGTATGAGGTAAGTAAAAAGGTTAATAGTCTTGCAGATCCGCTTCTTGTTCAACTTAGCCAGATATTAGATGAAAAACTAAACAAACTGGATCAAATTAAAAATTGCGCTTAATCTCATAAACTACTATTAAAAGTTAAACCGGGGTCCTAACACGTTGTGGGACTTCCGGTTTTTTTATTATAGGAAAGCTTTAATCTTCTACATCCTTCTACTAAAACAGGTGCTCCAAGAGTTCGCCTTCCATATCAACATGCTATGAAAACTTCTCCCCTGTCATGATACTCATAAAATCTCGGAAGAAATAGCTATAATCGAAATCAAACGCGATTCGGTGCCTTTTTTTACCATCTGCAAACTGAGCATACGGTCGAACATCCGCGATACTCTGTCCTCTCGCCGTATTGCCGTCTTGAAGCACAATATGTACCGGTAGCGACTTATACGTGAACATATCTTCTCTTATGGATGCCATCAATGTAATCGCATCATGAACAGGACTTCCCAAAATATCTGGGTTTCTGCTTTTGTAAAAATTGTAATAAAAATCGAGCATCGGTTTTAAAATGGGCATCTTACCCTTGTAATCGATATAATTCACCATTTCAGGAGTGACAACAGCCCGATCGGTAACATTCAGCGGAATGATCGTCACGTTTTTGGCGTACGTTAATACGATTCTAACCGCGATCGGATCTCCAAAAAAATTCGCTTCAGACACTGGCGTCACATTTCCTGGCACCCAGAACGCTCCGCCCATAATATAGTACGCTTTTACTTTTTTCATCAGCGACTGAAACAAAATAAACATCGTAGCCAGAGAGGTCAGCCTGCCTGCATTCACGATAATCAGTTCATCTTGATACTGTTCGATCAAATTTACGATTTCAAAAAAGTTTTCTATGAATCCTTCCGATATACCCGGATCGATCGGACCCAATCCATAAACCCCGTGCACGTCTGGATAAAACGTTGGTTTTTCCCCTGTCATCGGAACTTCTGCTCCACCAATCACTCTCACATTTACCGGAAAGTTAAATGTTTTAGCAATAAATTTCACATTCGATACCGTTTGTTCCCTTGATACGTTGCCATAGTCTGCCACAACGCCAACAATATCTATTTCATCGCTAAAAAAAGCATAAGCTAGTGCAATCGTATCGTCGATTCCAGCGTCACCAAAGAACAGAACTTTTTGTCCCATCGTGCAGTTCCCCTTTTTAGGCATTTGTTCTATCCTATTAGTAGATCTGCAGACTTATGAAGTTTGCTGGTAAAAACTATTGCAAAAACCTATTTCGAAGGTCAGGTGTTGGAATCATACAACTCTCTTTTTGCCCAAACCATTTATACCGATTACTCGCGACCTTTTTATAGGTAGCATTGCGAATCGGGCGAGGTACCACTTTCATGTAACTTCCTAGGTTGTATGGGAATTTTAGAAACTCTGCAACTTTTGCTACGGCATCTGATTCTGTATATACCACTCCGTCACTAATTAAAATAACGGAGTTTGTTTGTTCGGGGTCTATGCTGTACTGTGATAACAATTTTTGCCCGGCTTCTGATTGAATAGCTGAGAACTTTAAATCGGAATTTTTTTCGTGTTTCAGGATAAATTGAATGCTTCCATTACAAAGATTACATACTCCATCAAAAAGAAGCACTGCAGGAGTTATTTCTTCATTATTTTTCACTCTCAGACCTCCTCTAACATCCGCTTTCCTCTAGTTTACTATTAATTTTCATGAAAACGCATCTTTCTGCCTTTTAAACCGTAGTATAATCATAGGACAACTTCAGAAAGGTGATACATCATGAAAAATAAAGAAATCAAACAGCAAGCTCGTCTTCAGCTCAAAGGACAATGGGGCACTGCGGCGTTATTCACGTTGTTGTTCTCGAGCATCTATTACCTCATCCCACTCATTATTGAAGTGAATTTGAGTGGTGGTTGGAGCGCTTGGTTGAACAAGCCTAGCGACGAAATGGACGGACCGGCAGCCAGCACGTTCATCATTACACTCGTTTTATTACCATTATATATTGGATATTTGTGGACTTTTTTATCTGTGATCCGTACAGGTGAAAAAATTAACGTTTCAAGCCTATTTCAAGCGTTTTCTGAGATCAGCACGTATGTAAAAATACTCGGCGCCTACTTAGTGATGATGGTGTACTTGATTCTGTGGTCTCTTCTTCTATTGATCCCTGGAATCATCAAAGCGTTCAGTTATTCGCAAACGTACTTTGTTCTAAAAGATCATCCTGGTATTGGCATCAACGCTGCGATCAAGAAAAGCCGACAGCTGATGGACGGATATAAGTGGAAGTTTTTCGTTCTACAACTAAGCTTTCTAGGCTGGGGCATTCTCTGTGTTTTATCTCTCGGAATCGGATTCTTCTGGCTCGCTCCCTACATGAGTACTTCGTATGCTGCGTTTTACAACGATCGTGTAAAAAATTACAAGAGAGATTAAGGTACACGTGGCATGGAGATTAATTTCTCTACTTTGTAAAAATTAACCCCAAAAAGTTTCCCCCTTAACTGTCCATCTTAAATGGACAGTTAAGGGGGTTTTGTATTTGTTTGGGGTCAGACCCCATTTCCTAAAATATTTCCCAACACCGGGACATATCTATCAATATAGGACAGTCAGACAAGACATCTAAGGGGTGGCATGATGGATCAACTTACTTTAATCGTCGTCGGGATTATTGGGTTTCTCGTATTTATAGGGATTGTAGGTCATACACAGACCGCTTATCACTTTCGCAAATGGAACAAAGAGCTTCAAGGGGTCGAAACCAATAAAGAGCAGCAGCCGTATTCGCATTGGCTGCAACGTGTTACAGCCGATTACAAACAGTTTCATCTAGCAGGAGTTCCACAGCTCAACACACAAGCACTAATCGAAAAACACCTATACAACGAACGCATTCCACTTCTGGGTGTCTTGCGAGTGCCGGTCGGAAACATTCAGAAGCTACTCAACCAGCTTCCGTCCTTCACGATCATTTTCGGCGTGCTTGGAACGTTTGTCGGACTTACGCTCTCTCTTTTATCGATGCAAGATACGCTCATGACGCTCGGAACACAGCCTGCTGACTCAAACCTTACGCTAAATTCGATCATCTCCTCCCTCACCGCACCATTTGAAGGGATGAGTGTCGCTTTTTATACGAGTATTGCCGGAATCGGTGCCGCACTTCTGCTCAATTCCATTCAGTCAGGCTTCTTCTCGCAAGGAACATCACTTTCTTACATGCAGAACAAACTTTTAGCCGATTGTGAAGTGTACCTGGATCACAACATCAACAGCGACCTGATCAACGACAAGCCACAAGATTCGGTCGAACGCCTTCTTGATCGCCTTGCCTCACGCGTCGAGTCGTCATTTGATAAAACACTCGGTGAGTTCGCATCACAGATGGTCAATTTTACAGCAGGTCTTCAAAAAGCGATGGAAGACGTGAATGGCATATTTGAAGCACAGCGCGAGCACGCTGAACGGTTCGCGGCATCTGCTACACAGCTCGATCAGTTCGGACAGCGGTTCAACGAGACGACAAAAGAACTCGGAACCATTCAAAAAACGGTCGACACGAGTATTAACGCACTCGCTAAGAACATCTCTTCTTTCGAGCAGCAGCTAAAAACAAGCAATGACCGGCACACTCAAGGTCAGCAAAAGTTTGAACAGCTCATTCAACGTTCTGATAAAATGCTGCAAGAAGCTCAGCGTCGGTCTGAAGAGCATGCGCAATCAATGTTGCGCGGCATGCAGGAACAGCTTCAGCACTACCAAAATCAGCATGATGCACTCGAGAACCGTCTCGCACAAAAGCAAGACGAATGGCATTACCGCTATGCCGAAAAACAAGGAGAATACGGCCGTGCGGCAGCTGACTTTGCTTCAAGCGTCGGTCAGCTCGAAAAAGGATTCTACGCTGCGGTGGAGCATATCAAGCGTGATTTTACCGATGGAGTTAGAAACATCATGGACAGTCAGAGCAGACAGCTCGCTTCTGCCTTAAACAACTCACAAAATCAAAACAGCCGCGATGATGATATGCGCGAGCTCGCTCGAACGCTCGAAAACCTGCACCACGGCTTGACGCGAAGCATCACCGACAACAATCGTACGCTCTCTGACATGTATCACCTCATGCAGCGCATCTACCAAGCTGCGATGAACCAATCATCCAACCAAGTGATCTATGAAACCCGCAGTCCTCGCGCACCCGAATACGTAGAAGATGAACGCATGCCAGAAGTCTCGCCGCAACATTTTAGGAGACGGTGATCGGTATGAAAGCGCGTAAATCCTACTACAACGACGATAACCAAGAAACGCAAGAAATCTTCTGGCCAAGTTTTACCGATATGATGAGCATGATGGTGCTCGTTATGATTTTTATCGCGATCCTTGCTTATGTGCAGAGCATCTATAACGCGTATGATCAAGCTCAGATCAAGCGTGAGCTCGGACAGGTGGCTGAAGTGAAGAAGCACATCTCTGATCTCATTCAAAAACAGCTGGAAGAAAACGTGGGAAAAGACAAGATCATCCGTGGACCGAACAACACGATTTCTGTAGAAGGAAACATTCTTTTTGATACGGGAAGTGCCGATATTTCAGAAAAAGGAAAGCAAGTGCTCGACCCGCTCGCTGACGCACTCGCCGCGATCATCGAAGAAAAAGATATGAGTCAATATCTGTACATCATTCTGATTGAAGGCCATACCGATTCTGTTCCATACGACAACTGGTCGCTCTCCACTCAGCGTGCGGTTGCAGTCGTCGATTATCTTGGAAAAGCGAACCCAAAACTCGCAAAAAAAGAGTACGCTCAATACCTTGCCGCAACCGGATACAGCGAATATAAGCCGATCGCAAAAGGAAACTCTGCTGACGCCTTACAAAAAAATCGCCGCATCTCGTTTCAGATCATTTTGGACGACGACAAGTGGCAGAGCAAGCTGAAAGAAATTGTAGAACAATAACATCACTTAAAAGCACAAAAAAACGAGCGGAACACTTCGCTCGTTTTTGTTTGCTATTAAGCTTCTTTTTTACGTAACTGACGCTTGAAATACAGAAAGACCGGAAATGGAATGAGTATAAACCCAGAACTTTTGAAAATATTATTTATCTCATTCCTTCTCTCCTGCAACTTTTCGTTTTCAATCATCATCTCGTAGTCTTTCCGCATCTCTTCATCCGTTTTCTTATTAGGCAACGGTTTTCCGTTTTCATCAAATACAGTCTCCGCTAAACCCAGTTTGTATTCTGCAAAACTAGCTTGATACGTATCCGGGCTCACGATATCAGCCACGCTCATAAATATGCTAATACTTCCTCCTATCGTTAGCGAAAGCGTCGTAAACAACACCAAATATATATACAAATGTCTAAACATCTTCTCTTCCCCCTTCTCATCGTAAGCTGTTTTTGACTTCACAGCTGCAATCGCCACTCCGACAAATAACAATAATACGACCACGGCAAAATACACCAAGTAATCCAGATCAAAATAAAACATATCTTCACCTAGCTTTCTATTAAAAATTGCTATATTAACAGAGCTACTCTTCTATAGTTCTTCTATTATTTGCTATTACTATATAATTCTCCTTTAACCTCCTATAAGAACCTATAATAAAAATGGAAATATTTTTATAAAACGTAAAACTATTTATCTTTCCTTTACGAATATATGAGCAAGACAACCTTTTTAGTCTGGAAGTGAAGACAAAATCATGATGAAGCAGAAAAGATGGATCAGCTCTGTTCAAAAAAGAGGCGATCAACATGCAGCGAACGAGCTGATCTCTCATTACTATCAATCGATTTATGCCTATGTTTATAAACAAACACTGAACAAAGAACTATCACTCGATCTGACACAAGACATTTTTATTAGCATGCTTCAATCGATCCAGCAGTTTGATGAGAAAAAAGCATCCTTCAAAACGTGGCTGTACCGAATCGCGACCTACAAACTCGTAGATTATTTCAGATCTAAAAACTATACATATGATCGTTCCACAGACTCGATGGAAGGTGTAGACATAGCCACACCTTCAGATTTCACGCTCGAATTGGAATGGAGGGAAGATATAGAAAAGGTGGCACAGCTTATAAACCAGTTCTCTATTATTGATCAGCAGGTACTAAGGCTTAAATTGTTCGGCGAGCAAACGTTTATCGAAATCGCCAGTTCTCTAGATATGCCTGAGTCATCTATTAAAACAAAGTATTATGCTGCAATAAAGAAAATAAAACATCGAATGGAGGCTGAATAAATGGAGAAGGAAAAGTTTCACATCGAGTATCCAACGGATTCCGAAAGAGGTAAACAGATTTCGTATATCGTATCTGTCGGTCTAACAAAACCCAAATCGTTTCTATCTTATCTTCATGAAATGTATCAGCAGCTTGGCTTCCGCTATTTATTTCGAGATGCCACTGAAATTCTGTTCACGATCGGTTTGGCGCTAGCTGTAATGCTCTACGGCATATTTTCTCTAAAATCATCCATAGACACGCAAGCTTTGTATTCTTTTATCTTTACGTTGTCTCCTATTTGTTTCTTTGCGCTATCCTCTCTATTTTTAGTGCGCGCTTTAACGAAAGACACCTTTTCAGTAGAGATGACCTGTAAGTACCATGTGTTCCAGCTAGCCGCTTTTCGTATGTTGATTTTCAGTCTGCTTACGATGGTTATGAATATCGTATTGATCATCGTACTATCGTTCCTGTTTCAATCGATTCACATTCTAGATGCACTGCTGTTATCATGCAGCTCGTTAAGCATATTTTCGGTTCTTTACCTGTACGCTTTACGCCATGCAAAAGGGCTGTACGCCACTTATGTCATGATGACAAGCTGGCTGATCGTGAATGTTCTGCCGGCGTTCTTAAGTCAAAACATGTACAGTATGTTTTTAAGTCATGTACCGGCATATGTGTACGGAATCGTACTCATCATCAGCATCGTGCTCTATGTAAAAACGTTAAAAAAACTAATCGCATTTCGAGGTGCAGAAGGAGTTCAATAAATGTTAATTGTTGAAGACGTTACAAAAAATTTCGGGCAGTTCAATGCACTGAAAAATATAAACCTTGAGTTTCATAACGGTGTGTATGGATTATTGGCGCCGAACGGAGCGGGCAAGACAACACTGATCAAAATGCTCACGACACTGTTGTTCCCAACGAGTGGAAGCATTCGTTATGACGGAGAAGATATTATTAAGATGGATGAAAGATACCGCGAGATGATTGGTTACCTTCCCCAGGAGTTTGGCTATTACAAAAATTATTCGCCTACCTCTTACCTCCTTTACCTTGCAGCGTTAAAAGGAATACACCGAAAAACGGCGATAGCTCGCGTTGAAGAACTGCTTAAAACCGTAGCACTGGATCATGTGGCCAACAAAAAGATGAAGAAGTTTTCCGGAGGGATGATTCAGCGTGTCGGAATCGCTCAGGCCATGTTGAATGATCCGAAAATTCTTATTCTAGATGAGCCTACAGCTGGCTTAGATCCAAAAGAACGAGTTCGCTTTCGTAATCTGCTTACGAATCTCGCTCGAGATCGCATTGTCATTTTATCCACGCATATCGTATCAGATGTAGAATCGATCGCAAACGAGATCATCATGATTAAAAATCAAGAAGTGTTATACAAAGATACCGTTTCTAACATTTGCGGTAACATTCAAGGCCTCGTTTACGAGACTAAAGTTGCTTATGATGAAACGGAGCGGTTTCGTTCTACTTACCTTACATTGTCTGAAAAACAAGAAAACGGAAGCATGTACATGCGTTTTTTAACAGAAGATACAGCTAAAGCAGAATGGAAACCGGTTCATCCAAACTTAGAAGATGTCTTTTTGTATATCTATCAAGATGGAGTACTATCTGATGATCAAACAGCTTGAATTTAAAAAAATTATCTCGTCCCCTATTATTCTAGGATTGTTTGTACTGTTTCTTCTGTTCAACTGTTTTCTCATCTATCAGCAATCAACTCTGCGTCATGATATGAGGTCACTTCAGCCAATCGTACATGAAACGGGAACGTTAATGAATGAAGAGGGACGTCAAAAGCTGCAAACCTCTTATGAGCAAGATTTAAATACTTGGAATAAGCTCTCACAGAGCAAAACTGGAGACACCTATCAAACCGCAGTGGAATTTTATAAGCCCGAACTCTACTATAGTTTGATTGAATCAAACATTTATTCAAAAGAAGAGCTGCAAGACATCAACAAACTCGCGATAAAAGAAACGTATGTGAACTCCATACAAGAGATTGAGACAAAATATAATGAACTAAATGTAATGGAAAATGCAGAAGAAGGTATTAGGCTTTTCGGATTGAAAGGTGCAGCTGCTGAAAAAGTTCGTGAGCAATACACGGTATTAAAACCACGTGTAGAAGAGCTTATCCAAAACAAAGAACATCTTCACCTTTTCTTTCATGGAAAGATGTTTGGTACACATTCTTTTCTTTTTAAAACGTTATTTGGGTTTATGCTTTTTCAAGCGATGATCTTAATCGTTCTCTTCACTGCATTTATCGTGAACTATGAATTTGAACATAAAACATCCTTAGTCGCTTATGCAACAAAACGCGGCAGAAGATTAATGTGGGATAAACTTCTTGTGTCCATCTTCACATCAACACTTGTAACTGTCGTTCTACTCGCTATAACACTATTCGTTTATTTTATGGTGTTTGACTATTCTAGTCTTTGGAATGTTCCCATTAGTTCTGGGTTCTTAATAGAATTAAACAAAATACCTTTTATAAGCTGGTGGAACGTCACGTTTATCCAATATCTATTGATGTCATGTGGTTTAGTTGTAATCTGCCAAATCCTATTTGTTTTGATTACGTTTTGCCTCTCCATGCTGATACGGAACAGCTACATCGTTTTCACGCTTTTTGGTGTTATCTTTTTGGCAGGTCTTTATGTTCCGAGCATCATTCCCAAGGACAGCACAATGCTTCTATACGCGCACTTCTCTCCTTTTATTCTTGTAATGAACGTGAAGAAATGGTGGATGGAAAGCGGCGTTTTTACGACGTTCAAATTTTACGAAGTCATTACCGTCACAGGATGGTTAATCGCTTTACTGCTCACAGCATGGCTGTTGATCAAACGTTTTGCCAGAGAAAATATATAGATAGGACGCGAACTTATGAGAATCTTATTTAATGAGATAAGAAAGCTGTTTTCGGTAAAAATCATCTGTCTGCTGCTTTTAGTCAGCTTCATCGTATATCAACAGTTTATCATGTTTGAATTTAAGTATTTTCCTAACGGCAGACCACTATTAGATGATTTCCGAGCTACGCAAAAGATGCTAGTTGATTATGGTAAATCTATGGATAATGAGGAATTTGAAGATTTTAAAGAGATTAAGGAACAACGAATAGCAGAAGCAACAGAGTATCTTAAGTCACAGAAAGAAATGGTCGCGGCAGACATTGATACGTATGAGGAATTTAGCAACATGGATCTGGAAAACGAAAAACTAGCTGCCCTGCACAGCAAAATCTTTTTTGAAGACTCTGTAGATATTTTTTGGGAGATTCAGGCACGTGATGGGATCATTGATAGATATGAGCATCCTGAACGTTTTATTGAGCATGAACTAACTCCAAAACAAGATGCACGCATGGATGAATTGGTTGAAAATGGATCAACAAAGGCGATATTTACGGATATGGTATTTGATAATTACAATGCTTTAATAAAATTTGTAGCCATTCTCATCTTCTTAAACATCATGATTATCCTAATGCCACTATACATTCGCGACAAGCGAAATCACGTACAGCTTCTGCAGTATACATCAAAAACGGGACGCAAACTTTTTTCTCAAAAGCTCGTTACAGGAATATCTGCCGCAATGATCGTTATTACTACTCAGCTCGCTTTTTTCTTTTTCATGTATAAAGGCAATGACACGAGTATGTTCTATCCACTGCCGATCAACTCTATTTTTAATTTCTTTGTTTCATGGTATGATCTAACCTTTTTTCAATATATTGTTCTTACTGTTATATGTGTCTACCTGTTAGGAATCGCATTGGTATTGGTAGGAGCTTGGATATCAAGCATCGCTCCCAATTATATGACAAGTGTAGGTCTGCACGTTCCGCTAGCCTTCTTGCTGTTTGGTTCAGGTACTACATATCTTGTTCAGAACCTTACTATAATTTATTCAAATCCTTACCTCGCACCTATTTCTTTCGTTATCATTTTAGTTCTTAGTTCACTATTGTTTATGTGGCGTTATCGAAGTGAAAAAGTGAAGAATATTTAAGGAGGAGCAGCATCGGCTAGTTTATGCAGATGCTGCTTTAATACACGTTATTCCATTACCGTACTCAATCTCTTATTCTGCCTATTCAAAAACAGCCATACTCCACCAAATGCTATAAATAATGCAGCAAACAGAATCGGAATTTGATAGAAACTCCAGATGCTCGGTCCATAGTTGGTATACTGAAGATGTTTTTCAACCGTTTTTTCATAAGAAGTTCTGTATTCGTACTGAACGACCCAGTTGTCATTCGCCATGATTACCGTTCCCATGTCATAGTCACTCGGTACAATTTGATCCTTATCCTCTATTACTTTATTGTTGCCAATAACGATGCTCGCATTTGCATAGTCGATTGGATAATGAGTGTCAGGTCCTTCCTTTACAGCTTGGTTATCTTTGTCTTGCAACCAATCTTCTACATCCTTAGCAGAGAACACGGCAACTAAATTCAACTTATCATCATACTTGTTGAAGACATCTAGCAAATCGTATCTTTCTTTGTCTCCTACTTCATTTGATGTATCTAGTACATCAAACACATCGTTCATGATGATTTCCTTTTCCTCTTCCACTACTTGAAGCTGATCTAGTTCTTCTTTATAAGCATTTGCTTTTGAATAGGATGTGATGAAGAAGATCGCGCTTAGAACGAGAAAGAGAACTGAGAGCGTTAGGATATAGTTCGTAAACTTTTTCTGAACCGTAAAGAATTCAGAAAGTCCTTTAACCATTTGATTTCTTCCGCCAAAATTATTAATCGCCATACGAATCGCTTCTTCTTCCGTTTTTCCTTCTGCTTTCAATTCTTCAACGGCTTCAATGAGGTGAGATCGCATCTCTCTTTTTAGCTCTTCCACTTCGTTTCTTGAACCTACAACATCTTTATAGATGGATTGAATGTATTTATCGATCTGCTTCAACCTATTTTCCTCCTTCAATGAACTGATCAATGATTCGTTTTACAAACTGCCATTCTTTTCGCTTTTGCTCAAATCCATCCTTACCTTGCTCTGTCAATCTATAATACTTCCGTCTTCCTCCTGGACCGTGCTCATCTCCCCAATAGGATTCAATCCATTTGTTCTTTTCTAAACGCTTTAATGATAAATAAAGTGTTCCTTCTTTTAGTTCAAACTGATCTTCGCTTTTTTCGCGAACGAGCTTTGCCAGCTCATAACCGTACATATCTCTTTTAACCATTAACGATAAAATCAACGTGTCAATGTGGCCTTTCAGAACTTCTTTGTTAACTTCCATTAATAACCACCTCCAAATTCAATATAAAATATAATACCTAATAATGCAAGGTATTATTAAAAAAATATATTAGAACTCTTTTCCCCATGAAAAAAGCACCGGCCACTTAGCCGACACTTCCTACACTACTTCTTTATTTTTTCTTAACAGGCACCCAAATCTCACTTCTAAATGTAGGTGACGTCGTATCTTTATCCGCGTTCCAAAGAATCTCTGGTCCTTCTGTTTGTTCATACGACGATGATGGAAACCATTCTGAATAGATGCGTCCCCACACGTTCTGCAGGGTTTCTGGAAACGGACCGACCGCTTCAAATACTGCCCAAGTGGATGCTTCCACTTTTAGTTCTGACAGATTCTCGGGACAAACACATGTTGTAGCTGCCCCAATATAATGATCAAGCTCACTGTTTTCAGTAGTTCTCTCGGAAAAGTTCGTTGAAGCGCTAATTATGCCACTCGGCTCTATATTTGATAAGCTCTTTAGCTCACTAATCATCTCTGGTGTGAGGCTTTGCCACATCCCGGCGATTTCCGGATTTACTCCTTCAAAAACGAGTGGAACACGTTTTTTAAGACCCACAATAGAAAAGGCTTCTTTTTCAACGATACGATAGTTCATCTCACTTCCTCCTTTTACTGATAATTGAAAGGACATGCGCGGAAAAGCTTTGAGTGAATGACCACTTTTACGAGCTTCTGAAGGTGTTATACCATGCATCTGCTGAAAGGCTTTTGTAAAAGAATCTGGTGAAGAGTAGCCATATTTCACTGCCACATCAATTACTTTTATGTCGCTGTTCTGCAATTCAAAAGCTGCAAGAGTTAGCCTTCTGCGGCGAACGTATTCTGAAAGTGGAACTCCTGCCAAAAAGGAAAACATGCGTTTAAAATGATACTCTGAACAATACGCTCGTTTCGCTACTTCCGCAAAGTCGATCTCATATTGAAGATGATCCTCCATATATTGCAACGCGTCGTTCATACTCTTAAGCGAATCCATTACTAACGCCTCCTTTCAAAATAAGAATAACAAGGGGAAGAAGATGACATCCGACAATCTCTGTATATAGTTTAACGGATTTGACGTTTTTATCGCACAAAAAAACAACCGCTGCTACGGGCAACGGCTGTTCCAAATTACTATTTAAAAAGGGGGGGTAGTACTACTATTCCCAGCTCACATTTTTTTATTCATCATTTTGCAAGTTTCATAGATTTTTTTTGCACAACTTCTGTTTTTCCATAATAACTGTGTAAAAACATGCCGAGCATGATGATGAGAACACCCATCATAGAAAGGAACGTTGGACTTGCGATCGATAACAACCACATCTCTCCTGCCAACACAAAAATAATTTCAGCCGATTGCGTCGCTTCTACACCTGCCAGTTTTACAGGATTGTTCGCACAAAGATCCGTCGCTTGGAAAAAGAGCACGGTTGCGATAACACCTGATGATATGGCTACTAAAAACGTCTGCCATAACTGATCGTTCGTTGGAGGTCCGCTCTCTACCCATCCGATTCCGGCGAGGACAATCCACCATGGAAGTGATGCGATGGTCATGCCGAATGCTCGCTGAAAAGCATCGAGGCGTTTATTTGTTACAACCATCATTTTTCGGTTGCCCAGTGGATAAGCGATCGCCGCAATCAGAACAGGCAGCACAACGTTCAACCAAGCGGAGCCGTTCACACCGCTCGCTTCTTGCACTTGAACGAGTGCGACACCTCCTAGTATGATCAGCGAAAAACCTAATCCTTTAAAAGGTATCTTCTGACGTGTTGCTCCTTTGCTTTTGTCTCCTTCATAGAAGAAGGGCACGAGAAGAGAACCTGCAACGATCGTAATCTGCCAAGTCGCCGCGACTAACCAAGCCTCTCCAAAACCTGCTGCATATGTAATCGGTGCATAAAAGAGTACGAATCCTACCGAACTCCATAAAAACCACGTGCCAAATCGTTTCTTAAGTTCTTGAAAAACGGGACGCACGTTGCCACGCATCCAAACGATGATCCACAATAACGGAACCATGTAAAAAAAGCGAAGGGCTGCACTCCAATGCCAGCTTCCACCTGATAAGTCCATGGAACGATTCAATATAAATGTGACGCCAAAGAAAAAGGCTGCCGCAATGCCAAGCCATATCGGTCTCATGTTAAGTCCTCCGTTTCCCCTTAGAAAGTATGCATCTGTCTTGTCCAACATGCTTATCTTTTTTTATTATCTTACCATACGGTTGTATGAAATTGGGAGGACTCTCCATAAAAGCGAGGGCAAAAAAAAGACGCGTGAAGAGCGGTTGTACAAACGTTGTTTTTCATACGATGTTGCTCTTGATTTTTGCTCACATGCGCTCGCTTTCTGTAGAGTGTGTGGAGCATTTGATTCTTGGTTGTGAAGCTTTGTCATAGTTCTAAGACACGTGTTTAATCATTTTACGTTTATACTAGTAATGCTACTAACAGGATTCATTAGGCAAAACGCTTTGTATGGAGAACAAGTAAGTTTACTTTATCCTTTTCTTCATTCTGCTTCCTATGTACATAACGAAGATCTTTATTTGTGGTTCCTGTCTCTTAAATCATTATTGTCAGCAGCATATTTTGATGTTGCATGAAAGGAGTTTCATTTTGAATATGAAAGATGTTACTTTACTTGATTTTGCTTACCTTAACACCTTTACAAAACGAACAGAATTTTCGTGGGGGTCCATTTTTTGCAATCCAAGTCAGCCTACTTATTTTGATGCAAATCATGCTCATATAAGTGATACTATTGATAACCCTCAGTCAGTCATTGATGATGTGGTGAAATTCTATAAAACAAGAAACATCATACCTAGATTTTATATATATAACCTAGAAAATCAAAAAGACTTAATACAACAATTAACAATTAATCATTTCAAGTTTGAAGAATTAGTCAATCCAGTTCAATTGTGGGATCAAAGAGTTCAACAAACAGAACAGCACAAAAAGATTTCTATTGAGTTAGTTACAAAAGATAATTATAGCGAAGCCTTAAACATAGAATGCAGCATTAAAGAATTCGGAGGCAGATCCGTTAGGGAAAAGGCATTTGAAATTGAGTTTAACCATCCTAGTTTTGAACATTATATACTCCGCTATGATGGAATAGCGTGTGCTACAGCTTGTATATTTATTACAGAAAACCAAGCAAGAATGGAGAGCGTTGCAACACTTGAAGAATTTAGAGGCAGAGGTTTGATCGGTAAATTAATTCGGTATATTCAAGCTGAGTTTACAAAAAAAGGATTAGAAAACCTTTGGGTGTTCCCTATTAACGAGACCATTGAGAACGTGTACAAAAAATACGGCTTTAAGACCATTAGCAAACAGAGGATGGGGCATGCTTTTTTAGGCGGTAGAAGCATTACGGAAATTCAGGGTTCTTAGTGGTATGAAATAAAACATAAACAATACATGGAGATAGGGATATTCGCTCATGTGGTGCACTTCATAAGGGTGCATAACACGAGCGAAATTTCCATAAAGTTACACTTCCCCCTAAGCCAAAAACACAGCTCCATATCCAAGCGAGCCTATAATGACAAACACCGGGGACACTTTTAATTTCTCCATCAATAAAAAACTGACAGCAGCTAGAAACAGCGTGTGCATCCAACCGACACTGATATAAGATTCGGCAAAAAACTGATACGCCATGATGCCAAGAAGCACAGCAATCGTCGGCTTTACATACGTGCTCATGTTCTTCACGCGTGGTGAATCTTTAAATTTATAGACAAGACCTAAAAATGCGACCATCAATAAAAGGGAAGGCGCAACGGTTGCGAAGACACCAACAAACGCCCCGAACCAGCCTCCTTCTTGAAATCCGATGTAGCCTGCCATCTTCGTCGCGATCGGACCAGGAAGTGCGTTACCTAGCGCCAGAACTTCAGTAAACTCATTAACAGAAAGCCATTCATAGCGGTCGACGACTTCGTTTTCAATCAAAGGAATCGACGCTGGGCCACCGCCATATCCTAAAATTCCAGGTAGAAAAAAGGCGAGAAAGATATGCCAAAACGTCATCCTGTCTTCTCTCCTTCCTGTACGGTTACTTTCTTTTTATCCGTTCCCTTCAATGGTCCAAAAAGAGCGTATGCCAATAACGCACCAATGATGATTCCAGGGTGAACACCTAGAAATTGAAGAAGGATAACGCCCGCAAAGATGTGAAAAAGGCTCAGTTTTAAGCCTAATCCTTTTTTGGAGCTATCAAAGAACTGCCATGTGAGGACAGCGAGCATCACAGCGACAACGGGAATGACGCCTTTTGTCATGCCTTGTACCCATGGCTGATCCTTAAATTCTCGGAGTGAGGTTAAGAGCAGAATCATGAGGATAATGGTCGGCAGAATCGTTGCTAATAGCGCAACTAAAAGACCCATCATGCCTGCCACTCGATATCCAATGTATCCGGCCATTTTTGTCGCGATCGGCCCAGGCAGTGTGTTTCCTAGCGCCAACACATCTCCAAATTCTTCATCGTTCATCCATTTGTATTTTCCGACCACTTCCTTATGAACCAAAGGGATGGAAGAAGGACCTCCCCCATACCCCAGCATGCCCGACCGAAAGAAGGCAAGAAACAAGTTGAGATACGTCATGTGATCAGTCCTTTATTCTTAGTTGAGTTTTGTTTGTTACCATGTAGCGATCGAGCCATCTGTTCTTCCTTCCGTTCCACCTGCTAATACACCAGTCTCTGGGTCTCTCCATATAATCTGCCCTCGACCAAAGTTACCTGAATCTGCAGCCACTTGAACGTCATGACCCCTTCTTGCTAAGTCATCAACAATATGCGGCGGCAGTGAGCGTTCAACTAGAACTTTCTTATTCTCCATCCACTGCCAGCGTGGCGCATCTAGTGCCGCTTGCGGGTTCAGATGAAAATCAACCGTGTTCATCACAACCTGCAGATGACCTTGAGGCTGCATATAGCCTCCCATCACACCGAAAGGACCTACCGCTTTTCCGTTCTTCGTTAAGAAGCCAGGAATGATCGTATGATACGTCTTTTTACCAGGAGCGAGCGCATTATCATGATTTGGATCTAGCGAAAAATCATGTCCTCTATTCTGTAGTCCAATTCCTGTTCCAGGAACGACCACGCCAGAACCAAAGCCCATGTAGTTGCTCTGAATGAACGAGACCATATTACCTTCTTCATCTGCCGTTGCTAAATATACCGTTCCACCACTTGGCGGTGTTCCGGGTTCTGGCTGAAGAGCTTCACTACTGATCAGGTCTCTTCGTTTTGCAGCATAGCTCTCTGACAATAATCCCTCAACAGATACATTCATCCTTAGTGGGTCTGTTACATATTTTTTCGCATCCATAAAGGCTAGTTTGATGGCTTCGATCTGTTTATGATACGTTTCCGCTGATTCTTTTTCGGTAAAATCATACCCTTTTAACATGTTGAGTGCCATGAGTGCAACGATGCCTTGACCGTTCGGCGGTATTTCCCAAACGTCGTATCCTCTGTAGTTCACTTTGATGGGGTTCACCCACTCTGGATAAAAAGTAGCGAGATCTTCACTTCGGAGGAATCCACCGTGCGCTTCTGACGCCTCGTTTATTTTTTGTGCGAGTGCTCCTCTATAAAAAGATTCGGATTTCGTTTCTGCGATATCTCGTAATGTACTAGCATGGTGAGGGGAGCGCCAAATCTCGCCTACTTCTGGTGCACGTCCATCTGGCGCAAAGGTTTGGAACCAACTCTCGAACTCCTCGCCTTTTAATTCACGCTTGTACGTTTCATACGCTTTGCGCCAGTACTTACCGAGAATAGGCGTCAAAGGGTAACCTTCTTCTGCGTAAGAGATCGCAGGTTTCAGCACTTCTTTAAACGGTAGCTTGCCAAATCGGTTGGACAATTCCGCCCAAGCAGCGGGCGCACCTGGAACCGTAACAGGCAGCCAGCCGAACTTAGGCATGATATCATGTCCCGCTTTCTTTACTTCCTCGATCGAGATGCTTCTTGGTGCAGGACCACTCGCGTTCAAGCCATGCAGTTCACCATTCATCCAGACGAGGGCGAACGCATCACCACCGATTCCGTTTGATGTTGGCTCAACGACCGTTAGGCAAGCTGCGGTGGCAATAGCTGCATCAACTGCATTCCCACCCTTTTTTAACATGTCAAGCCCAGCTTGTGCGGCGAGCGGCTGACTCGTCGCAACCATCCCTTTTTTCGAAAAAACGCTCATCCGATCTGAATGATAAGGGTTATGAAGGGCATTGTACTGAAGTTTCTGTTGTGTATTGTGTATCGTTTGATTCATTTTTATCACCTTTCGTTTTGGGAAGTTAAGGTGCCTTTATAGAATGCATTCATTGTATGGTTTATTGTCTAAAAATTCAAATAATCACACCGATACAGATCTGTATTACAACAGTTTTTTAATTTTTAACACATTCCTACAAACCCAGTCATATCAAGGATAAACAGTGGGACAGATGACTCAATTTTATAAAAAATGCGAAAATGTTATAAAACAGGTGTTGCAAAATATAATCTGTTATAATACAATGCATTATAATCAATTCAAAAACAAAACAGGAGGAATTTAAAATGAAAAACTACTTGGAGCTTCACCGTAATATTCCGGACAAAACGTGTATAGAATGTGGATGTGTAATCGAAGAACAACATGAATCTTATCTTTATGAGTGCGAGCGCTGCATGGGAAAACACGAGAGGTAAATTTTTTTACCTCTTCTGTTATATAACAATAATATTTTAACTCTATCTGTTTAATAACATGTTCAGAAAGGACTGTGTAATAAGTGACGATTGAAACTACTAATCTTCAAGTGTTAGGCGACATTACCCCAGCGTACGAAAAAATATTAACACCAGGTAGCATTCTTTTCTTAAAATCATTGCACCTTCACTTTAACAACACCCGAAAAGAACTTCTGAAACAACGTAAAGCGAGGCAAAGTGAAATTGATGCTGGAATCATGCCCACCTTTTTACCGGAAACCGAACATATCCGTAACAGTGATTGGACCATCTCACCGCTTCCCCAAGATCTTCAAGACCGACGAGTAGAAATTACAGGTCCTGTTGACCGCAAGATGGTGATCAACGCGCTTAACTCAGGAGCTAAGCTGTTCATGGCAGATCTTGAAGATTCCAATTCTCCCACTTGGGAAAACACGATCGATGGTCAGATCAACTTAAAGGATGCCGTTAACCGTACGATCTCTTTTGATAATGGTAACGGAAAAACATATACATTGAACGAACAGATTGCCACGCTTATCGTACGTCCACGCGGCTGGCATCTTGAAGAAAAACATATTGTTGTCGACAACGAACCGATGTCAGGTAGTTTAGTAGATTTCGGACTTTATTTTTATCACAACGCTAAGACACTGATCGAAAAAGGGTCAGGACCGTATTTCTATCTTCCTAAAATGGAAAGTCATAAAGAAGCTCGCCTTTGGAACGATGTGTTTATTTACGCACAAGAACAGCTAGGGATTCCAAGAGGCACGATTAAAGCAACTGTACTAATCGAGACGATCGTTGCCGCATTTGAGATGGACGAAATTTTATACGAACTTCGTGAACATTCCGCAGGCGTAAACTGTGGCAGGTGGGATTATATTTTCAGCTATATTAAGAAGTTCCGTAATCAGCCACACGTCATTCTTCCTGACCGTTCGCTCGTTACAATGACTGTTCCGTTCATGAGATCCTACTCTCTTTTGGCAATCAAGACATGTCATAAACGAAATGCTCCTGCGATCGGTGGAATGGCGGCACAGATTCCAATTAAAAACGATGAGGCTGCAAATGCTGCTGCTTTTGAAAAAGTACGTGCTGACAAAGAGCGCGAGGCTTCTGACGGTCATGACGGAACATGGGTTGCCCATCCGGGACTCGTGCCTGTTGCTATGGACGTGTTCGACCGAATCATGCCAAAACCTAATCAGATCGATCGAAAACGTGAAGATGTAGTCGTAACGGCTGATGATTTAGTGGCTGTACCAGAAGGCGAAATCACAGAAGAAGGTTTGCGCGTCAACATTAGCGTCGGCATCCAATACATCGCTTCTTGGCTGAGAGGTAAAGGAGCTGCACCGATCAACCATCTCATGGAAGATGCAGCTACGGCAGAAATCTCACGAGCTCAAGTATGGCAATGGATCCGACATCCTAAAGGTATTTTAAGTGATGGCCGCAAAGTGACGTTCGAGCTGGTAGAGGACCTAAAGTTGCAGGAAGTTCAAAAGTTGAGACAAGGAATGAATGAGGAGTCATTCAATTCTGGTCGTTTTATGGAAGCTGTCGCGCTGTTTGATGAGCTGATCCGCGATGATGAGTTTCAAGATTTCTTGACCAATCGTGGGTATGAGGTGTTGTAAGTCTTATTTCTAGCTGCTTATGGAAGAGGTTGTTGATTTCCATTAGCTATCAGATTTTTTCTAAAAAGGCGTCACTGAATAGTTAATCGGAGTGTAAGGCGCGAGACTCCTGGGGGATCAGCGGGACAGGTGAAACACCTAAGGACGCATAGCGTCGAGGTGGTTCACCGCACGCCCCCCGGAAAGCGAGCACCTAAAACGGAGATTAACCACCCACAAGAACAACTTGAGTTAACTTTACGCTACCCACTTTTCAACAATAAAAATCTAAAATATAAACCTTAAGGAGAGAGATTAATGAATCAATCACGTGTGGAGAAATTACAGGATATGTGGCAAAACGAAGAGCGCTGGTCAGGTGTTCAGCGTCCTTATACAGCAGAAGAGGTTATTCGCTTACGCGGATCCATCGATATCGAGCATACACTTGCTAAAAAGGGTGCCGAAAAATTTTGGGATCTGCTTCAGAACGAAACATATGTAAACGCTTTAGGAGCACTAACGGGTAATCAGGCTGTTCAACAAGCTAAGGCAGGTCTGAAAGCCGTATACTTAAGCGGTTGGCAGGTCGCAGCAGACGCCAATCTTTCTGGAAACATGTATCCTGACCAAAGTTTGTATCCGGCAAACTCTGTGCCACACGTGGTAAAACGTATTAACTCTGCTCTTCAGCGCGCTGATCAGATACAGCACATGGAAGGCGGAAACGAAGTCGATTACTTCCTTCCGATCGTTGCCGATGCAGAAGCTGGTTTTGGCGGACAACTAAACGTGTTTGAACTGATGAAAGGCATGATTGAATCTGGAGCGTCAGCAGTTCACTTTGAAGATCAGTTATCTTCTGAGAAAAAATGCGGACATCTAGGTGGAAAAGTGCTTTTGCCCACGATGACGGCTGTACGCAATTTAATTTCTGCTCGTCTGGCTGCTGATGTAATGGGTACGCCAACAATATTGATCGCACGTACAGATGCTGATGCTGCAGACTTGATCACGAGTGACATCGATCCAGTGGATCGCGCGTTTATTACAGGTGAGCGAACAGCTGAAGGCTTTTACCGTACGAATGCTGGGCTTGATCAAGCAATTGCACGTGGTCTTGCGTATGCTCCATATGCGGATCTAATCTGGTGTGAAACGAGTGAACCAAATCTAGAACAAGCGCAGCGTTTTGCAGATGCCATTCATGAGCAGTTCCCTGGTAAACTATTAGCTTACAACTGTTCACCTTCTTTCAACTGGAAAAAGAAGCTGGATGACGCAACGATTGAAACGTTCCAGCAGCAGCTTGCCGCGATGGGCTATAAGTTCCAGTTCGTCACGTTGGCTGGTTTCCACGCACTGAACCATAGCATGTTCGAGCTAGCAAAAGGATATAAAGCGAGAGGAATGGGTGCCTATTCTGAGCTGCAACAACGAGAGTTTGATAGTGAGATCGATGGCTATACAGCAACTCGCCACCAACGTGAAGTAGGAACAGGCTATTTTGATGAAGTAACACAGCTTGTTTCAGGTGGTACAGCTTCAACAACGGCTCTAAAAGGATCTACTGAAGAAGACCAATTTCAGTCACAAAAAGCGTAGAGATAGAGTAATTGGATAGGAGATATATATAAAGGACAGGAGCAGACGCCCCTGTCCTTTTAATTTGCATGTAGAATTGTCGAAAGGCCTATATATAATTTTGAGGGACTATAGATTTTTTTGAAGGACTATAAAAAGATTGGAAGGACTATAAAAAATGTTTTAGGGCTTATAAACTGCTTTTTAGGGCCTATAAATAAGTTTTTACCTATTAAAAAAGGGACAACTCACAAAACTGAGAGTCATCCCTACAACCTTTAAGCTTTTACATCACGCTTTTGGAAGACCGTAAACGTAATCGCGAGCATGATTGCTGTATACACAGCGAGCACACTAATGGAGAACGGTAGCGTTAAATCCTTAACGAGCTGGTTTTGCCCATCAATCAATACACTCAAATCCATGTTAGCGAACAACGTGTAGATCACCCAATCTTTATTAGCAAGAAGAGTAACAATGATGTTACCTGCAAATAGCGTAAACATGGCAACACCAATTGCCACCGAGTTACTCATAAATAGCGTTGATATCATGAACGACATGGCCACGAGTGTTGTTAGTTCAATAAATTCTACACCGATGTTAGCAAATACATATTCAACGATTAGTCTTTCTTTTACTTGGCCATCATCTGCTGTTATTAAGTAGGATTGATCCATTCCTCCGAATCCATAGGCTAGACCACCTACAAGCCATGTAGCTACAATCACAACGAGCCACATAACAAACGCAAAGCCTAATGTTGCAACAAATTTGGATAAAAGAATCTTCCATCTGCTGTAAGGACGGATCAGAAGCATCTTAATCGTCCCTTTTGCAAACTCATTTGAAACAATGTCACTAGCCACAACGATTACAAATAACCCGATAAGTGACGAGATGAATGCCATGTCTTTCATAAACTGCCATGCTGTTGTTTCATATGGTGAGATGTCGTTAGCAATCGCATACTTATTCTGTTTGATGGCTGATTCAAGCGAATCAATGTATATGGCGTTGTCACCATTCTTTTTGGCATCATCTAACGCTTTTTGGTCATCTTTGACCGTTTGTGTCAGCTCTTGCTTCCAATTTTCGTTCACTTCAACATCTGTTGTGACTTTATCATAAACAGCGATACCGATAATGATAACGATTGGGATGGCAAGGAAGATCCATGTACGTGTACGGCTAAAGATTTTAATCCACTCATTTGTTAACAGGGACAGCCACTTCATTCAGATCTCCCCCTTTCTTTGTCATTTCTAAGAATCGTTCTTCAAGCGTTTTTGTTTTGCGTTGGATACCAACAACGAGAACGCCAGCAAGAACCAGTTGTTTGTTTAATTCAGCTATGAATCGAACATCTGCTGTTTGAACGATCAGTTCTTGACCTGACTCGGTTACGTTCAGATCTTCATTTAAGTTAAGAAGAACTTGTTTTGCCTGTGCTACGTCTCCTTCAATTTGAAAGTGAACTTTAACTTCAGTTTCGTCTTCTTGGTTTAAAATCTCATCGATACGCACAAGCTTTCCATGTTGAATAATCGCTACACGGTCACACATCATCTGCATCTCAGCCAGCATATGAGAAGAAACGATCACAGAGGTACCGTTGTTCGCGAGTAGGCGTAAATAGTTACGAAGGTCATAGATTCCTTGTGGATCGAGTCCGTTTGTCGGTTCGTCCAGAATTAACACGTTCGGTCTATGTAAAAGTGCCTGAGCTACACCCAGTCGCTGTCTCATACCAAGCGAGTATGTTTTCACCTTATCGTGAATTGCGTACTTCAGGTCAACGAGTTCAATCACTTCGTCAATTCTTTCCTTCGTCACATCGGGCATGATCCTCGCATATTGCATGAGGTTTTTATAGCCTGTCATATAATCGTACAGCTGCGGGTTTTCAACGATTGCCCCAACGCGTTCCATTGCTTTTTCAAAGTTTCCACGCAGGTTATCTCCGTTAATCAAAACGTCTCCATCCGTGATAGAGATCAGTCCTACGATCATTCTTATTGTTGTCGTCTTACCCGCTCCGTTCGGACCAAGCAGACCGAAAATCTCACCTTCTCTTACCGAAAATGAGAGATCATCCACAATGGTCTTGCCTTTGATCTTTTTCGTTAAGTTCTTAAGTTCTAACGTATGTGTTGTCATGCGCTCCCCAATTCCTCCTATCATAAAACTCTCTCTTTTCACACTGTAATACGACTGAAACAAAAGAAAAGTTTCGCTAATTTTGTAAATTATTTACTTATTACTTTAACGCTTCTATTTGGTGATTGCTTATGTTTTTCTCTTTTTGTAAGGCCGGTTGAGATAAAAACACCCAGTATAACGAGCACACCGCCAGCTCCTTGATACCATGCGAGCGATTCGTCGATAAAAAGAACGGCAAAGATCGCAGCAAACACAGGGATCAGGTTCAAAAAGACTCCAGCTTTACTCGGACCCACCCGCTCAACCGCTGTATTCCAAGACATGAACGCAACGATCGATGCAAAGATCCCTGTGTAAAGAATGGTTGCAACAGTACCTATTGACCACACAATTTCTTTCGTCTGCATCTCACGTACGGAAAATGGCAGCAAGATGAGGATACCGAGAAACGCCGTTACAATAAACGTGCTGTATGTAGGAAGAATTCCAGCATATCTTCGAATAAGAAGCGAATAGATGCTCCAGCAGATCACAGCTCCGATCACGATTAAATCACCTTTATTAAACGACAGCTGGAGTAAGACTAAGATTGAGCCTTTTGAGATAATAAATAGCAGTCCGATGAGTGAAAGCAGAGCTCCTGCAATCTGTTTCGAGTTAAGCTTCTCTTTTAGAAAAAGGAACGACAATAGGAAAAGCAGAATCGGCGTTGATGTGTTTACGATGGATGCATTAATGGACGTCGTAAAGTTCAAGGCGATGTACAGAAGCGTATTAAAGCCCGTGATCCCAGTGATCGATAAGACGAGCACAACTTGCCAGTGCTTTTTTAGCACCTGCCATTCTTTTCGTAAAAAGGGTACGGCAAACGGAAGAAAAAGGAGAAATGCCGTGCACCATCGCATAAAAGAAAGGGTTACTGGCGGTAAACTGCTCGTTATCGCACGGCCGATCACAAAATTCCCGCCCCAGATTAAGTTCGCGACCACTAATAGTACATACGGGTTAACTTTTTGCACGGTGTGAATCACCTCTTTTTTTGAGATTAAGTCGTTTTGAGCTTTAATAAGGTCATTTTCATAGTAGATTAAGTTTAATCAGCCACGCATTAAGTCTAAACAGCGACCAATTAAGTCTAAAATCAAAAATAAAGGCGATTCGACAAACCTGACCATAAAACGTCGCCTGCCAGCCCCCACCTAATCAGCAGCTTCAAAATTATTTTCTCCCACTATAGCAGACTACCTTTTAAAGTAGATATGGTCATATTGCCTCAATCTAAAATTTGTAAGCTTTTTTCCTGTAAATCCACTTTGAATGCTGTACAATGGAAATTAAAATCATTGAAATACTTTACTTTATGAAGTAAAAAGCAGAAGAAAGAAGATGACATAATGAAAGCGTATCGGACGTATGTGATTTTATTCCTGGTGATGGTGGTATGGGGCTTAAACGTAACCGCGACGAAAATTTTGGTTACGAACTTTTTGCCTGTTACCATCACTGGAATTCGTGTTCTAACAGCGGGTTTAACCGTATTTCTGCTTCTCTCTATAATAAAAAAAGTGCGGTGGCTAACAAAAAAAGAGTTTTGGTATGTCTTTCTTGCATCAATCTTTAATGTTGTCGCGCATCATTACTTTCTTTCAATCGGCTTAACCGAAACAACTGCCACGAACGGCGGGTTGATCATGGGCATGTCACCGCTTCTCACGACCATTCTCGCTATCTCGTTTTTAGGAACTCCACTTACTCTCTTGAAATCGATCGGACTTCTGCTTGGGTTCTCTGGCGTTGCGTTCATTGTTCTTGAAGGCAACAATCAGGTAGCAGGGATCTCGTTCGGTGATGGATACATTTTATTATCTGTACTCACGCAAGCTGTAAGCTTTATCCTTATCAAGCGCGTGGCGCACACGTTAGATCCTCGACTCATGACCGGCTATATGATGGTGATCGGTTCACTGTTCCTAATCGTGATCGGATTGATCGAAGAGCCACAAGGATTTGCAGGTGTTGTTGAAAATTCGACCGTTTCGCTATGGCTGATCTATTTTGCTTCAGCTTGTATCGCTACAGCTGTCGGCCACATGCTCTATAATGAGGCGATCGGTAAAATCGGAGCATCCGAAGCTTCAATCTTTATTAACCTGAATCCATTCTTTGCTCTCGTTGGCGCCTACCTCTTTTTAGGTGAACAAATCTTGTTTCAGCACATTTTCGGATTCCTGCTCATTATCACCGGTGTCCTCTTAGGATCTGGTGCTGTTGAAGAGATTCGGAACAGGAGATTACGCAAAAAACACGCGGCTTAAACATAGCGGACGAACATAAAAAACGACCAGAGATTTTAAAAAATCTGGTCGTTTTCTTAGGCTGTTTTCAAAAGATTGTTGCTTTCCTTCTTTGACTTTTGATTGTAGTGGAAGGTGGGAGACTCTAGGCTAGGGACAGGCGGGCAGGTGAGACACTTATACGGAAACGTACAAATGTGGCTCACCGTCTGCCCCGGGGAAACGAGCATCTGGAACGGAAATCAACTACTTTCAAAAGCAACAAGGAATACGAACACAGCCTTTTTTTATTATAAGCTAGCAGACGCTGCTTTCTTCTTCCGTTTTTGCAGCACTACATTTTGAATCGTCAAAAACACATTCCCTACCATCCAATAAAGGGGCAGAACAGCAGCTAGCTTCCATGCAGAAAATAGGATAATGACCGGCATCACGTAACCCATCATTTTTATTTGCGGATTAGACGCAGCAAGCTCAGTTGTACTCATTTTATATTGGATGAACGTGGTTAAAGCTGCTAATACCGGAAGCAAATGTATGGGATCTGCTGTTCCCAAGTTAAACCAAAGAAAGTTGTGCAGAGCGATCTCTTTCGTTTTGATGATCGCATAATAAAAGGCAAACAGGATCGGCATCTGGATCAATAGCGGCAGACACCCCATCGATAACGGGTTGACCTCATGTTTTTTATAAACAGCCATCAATTCATTTTGTAATTTCAGTTGAGATTCTCGATCTTTGCCTGTGTGTTTTTCACGAAGCTGCTTGATCTCCGGTTGAATCTCCTTCATCTTTTCCTGATTTTTCGTTTGTTTTAACGTCAACGGCATGATCAGGAATCGTATAACCACAGTTAAGATAATGATCGCAATGCCATAGCTATCGTTAAACAGATACGCCACATATTGAATGAGCTTTGAAAACGGGTAGATGAAAAAATGGTTCCAGATCCCCGGGCTCTCTGCGGTAATCGGCGCTTTATTGCAGCCGGATAAAAGAAAAATAGCTAGTAATGAAAAAATGGATATATATTTCTTCAAAGTTGTTCCTCCTTGTTATGAAAACTTTAAGCAAACAAGGAGTAAACGTGCCCTTCTTTATCATCAGGCGATTCTTTTCTAAACATCGTACGCGCGATCTCATCTCGAATGAAACAATAATTTTGAACGAGGTGAGAATCGGTCATCATCATCTCGGAACATAGCCTGTCCTTTTTCACATGGTGATTTGATCGATGAACAAGAGATTGATTAACGACTGACAGCTGTTTAGCAATAATAAAGGTTAGTGCGATACTAATGGATAAAACGAGCGTATCTGTCTGATAGATCAGATCAAAAAACTCCATAGATCAAATCACCTCCTAGTAATGATTATACAAAAATCTTACCCAATATATCTATGATACAGAGATTTTGCTTCTGCCATATTTTTCGTGCCATGAACAAGCGCACGGCCATCTTTAAAAAGAACAAGCCGATGACTGTCACTCTGAAGCTCTAGTAGGTACGGATTGCAGCGAACTTCTCCATGTGGCAGCAATCTCTTCTCCATCTCTGTTAAATTTATTTCAACCGTGTGAGCGGGACGGATCTGAACAGTATCCCGGCCGCAAAGAACAGCTGTTTTTAACGCAGCACTTTTTTCTAGATAAGGATACGTTGGGTTAGCTCCGCAAGATGGACAGTCTACCTTCTTCGCTTTTTCCATCCCTAGTTGAACATGCTGATTCGTCCACGTATCAAATGTGACGATCTTCTTCCTGATAGATGCATAATCCTCCACTAAAATCTTTAACGCCTCAGCTGTTTGATAAGCGGTGACCATCTGAACGGCTGGAGAGATAATTCCTGCTGTATCGCATGTTTGGCCGTTCGCCGGAATTTTATCGAGTAAACAGTTCAAACACGGTCCGTCTCCAGGTAAAATCGTGTAAGAAATACCATAGCTCCCAACACACGCCCCGTAAATCCACGGTATCTCATATTTGTGAGCTAGATCGTTAATCAACAGACGCGTCTCAAAGTTATCTGTTGCATCCATGATCAGATCGATGCCAGAGATTAATTCTTCTGCTTCCTCGATTCCCATATCCATCACATATGCCTGAATTTCCACTTCGGAATTAATCTGGTTCAATCTATTTTTAGCAGCGACTACTTTTGGCAGCTGTCTCTTCGCATCTTCTTCAGAATAGAGCTGCTGACGCTGAAGGTTCGTCCAATCCACATAATCACGATCAACGAGAACGATCCGTTTCACTCCAGCACGCGTAAGAGCTTCAGCACTTCCTGCACCAAGCGCGCCTGCACCAACGATCATCACGCTTTTTGTCCGTATTTTTGCTTGCCCATCTATACCGATCGGGCTAAATAATTCCTGCCTTGAATAACGTCCATTCACTTCACACTCAACCCTTCTAAAGGACTGCTCGCTGTTGCCGTTTCTTTTCTTGGGATTCTTCCCGCTTCATACCCTAGCTTTCCCGCTTCTACAGCCATTTTCATCGCGTGGGCCATCTTCACAGGATCCTTCGCACCCGCAACGGCTGTATTTAACAACACACCGTCTGCTCCAAGCTCCATAGCGATCATCGCATCACTCGCACTGCCGATACCTGCATCTACAATCACAGGCACCTGCGTCTGCTCGATAATGAATTTTAAATAAAGCGGGTTGATGATTCCTTGCCCGGAACCGATCGGAGAAGCGGCAGGCATGATCGCATGTGAGCCCAGCTCTTCTAATCGTCTAGCAAGAACAACATCATCTGACGTATAGGGAAGCACGATGAATCCTTCTTTTAATAGCTCTTCTGTTGCTTTTAACGTTTCAACGGGATCCGGCAGCAGCGTTTTGTCGCATCCGATGACTTCTACTTTTACCATATCACATAATCCTGATGCTTTCGCGAGTTTTGCGATGCGCACTGCTTCTTCCGCTGTTTTGGCGCCAGCTGTGTTCGGTAACAACGTGTATTTTTTTCTTCAAATCAAGCATCTCTAAAAAGTTGGGCTGACTTCCTTCAAAGATGTTCATCCGACGAACCGCAAATGCTGTTCCCTTTACCTCTGTATGCTTATCGCTTACTTCGTTCACTATTTGTTTCTTCTGACCTAACCGTATCTTTTTCAAAGGTTATTTCTTGAATCTGAATCACTGGTGGTTGATTGGAGTCCAGGATGCTTAAAATCCAGAAGTAGCAATACTGCCAAAAGCACTTTTTGTGTTTTTACGGTACGTGTTCTTTTATTTATTACACGTTCGCGCAGTAAAACTCTTTTTCCACGCTAGACAGTCCATTTTCCGCGCAGGATGAAAGGATTTACACGCGCTTCGATTGGATTTACGCGCAGCAAAAGGTAATCCGGTTAAAATGATAATCATCTTATCAAGTTAAAGTCAGTTTCACACGAAAAAAGACGCTGCCGAATGCTCAGCAGTGTCTTTTTGTACTTTAATTACATCTATAACAACAAATACGCGATTGGAGTAGCTAAAATCAGAGCTAAAACTGTGCGCTGGAACCAGATGAATAGTAGTTTAGGAACACTGATTGGGATTTCTGTTGAGAGTACACACGGAATACTTGCGGATAAAAACAGAATGGAAGCTACGGATACGACGCCAATTACAAATTTCGTGACGAGTGCCGCTTCAGCTACTAAGAGTGCGGGCAGGAACATTTCAGCAACACCGATGGAAGCCGCTTTTGCAGCAAGCATAGCATCGGGAAGCTGCAGCGCCCATGTGATCGGATAGAAAACGTAGCCCAACCAGTCAAAGACAGGCGTGTATTCTGCTAACAAAAGAGCGATCAAACCGACACTCATAATCGAAGGCAGTATACTCATCGCCATCAGAAAACCGTCTTTTAAATTCGACCAGATATTTGTAAAAAATGCAGGGGCATTCTGAGATGTATCCATCGCGTTTCTCCAAGCCATTTGCAGGTATTTCTCAGTTACCACTTCTTCAGGCTGACCTTCCCCACCTGAATACGTATCATCCATCCTGCTTAACGGACGAATTCTCACTGTAATTGCCGTTACTAAGAATGTGACCACAAGCGTCGTCCAGAAATACGTGTTCCACATCTCCATCAGACCGAGCGTGTTCGCCACAACGATCATAAATGTTGCGGAGACGGTAGAGAACCCTGTTGCAATGATCGCTGCTTCTTTTACCGTATACTTTCCTTCTTTAAACACGCGGTTCGTGATGAGTAGACCAATCGAATAACTGCCGACAAAGGAAGCAACGGCATCAACTGCTGATCTGCCTGGTGTTTTCCAGATGGGTCTCATGATTTTTTGCACAAGCACCCCTATGAATTCCATCAGACCATATCCCACAATAAAGGCTAGGAAGACAGCTCCGAGTGGAACGAGCAACCCAACAGGAATCACGAGTTTCTCAAATAAGAACGTTCCCATGTTCGGATCACTCAACCAGCTCGGACCCCATTCAAAGTAAAGCAGGACAGCTGCAACGAGTCCTACAACTTTTAATAAAGAGAACGTAGTTGTGACTCGGTCTTTGTTCCACGTTTTCGTGTAGAACGGATAAACAGCACCGAGCAATATGACGAGCAATGCATAAAGCGGCACTGCTTCACCCATCGTATCCCTTACCCACGTTACAAGGTGATCGAGTGGGATCGACGACTTTCCTTTCACTGTGATCGGAATGAAGAACATGAAAATACCAACTGCACTGAACAAAAGAAATTTTAACGAATGAGACCAAGAACCCGCAGTTTTCATTACTTCCAACTCCCTCTCCGCTTGATAAGCCTGCACTTGTCAGGCCCTCTCTACATCTTATCGGGACAAAGTTCGAAATATGACGAGTCGTGCTTGTACAATTTTTATAGGTTATCTTCCCTTTTTGTGCCTTTATATGTCTGATGACAACGGGTCTAGGGAATAACAGTTACATAATCAAAAAAACAGGGGTGTTTTGTGAATGAAATATTTTATCAACGTGAACAAAAGTGTAGAAGAAGAGTATGGGAAGATGTTTGTATACGATCCTGAACGCAACAAGGAGAACGAAGACGAGCTGGAAGTGTTGAACAATCTAGACGAACAAGATAAAGGGAAACCTTACATTTTTCCGAAAACCTTCTTGTTAGAGGTATCAGGTGAGGATTATGAGAGGTATGCTGAAGCGAAGAGAAGTAATAAAGATTTAGAGAGTGTGACAAAAAATATTATAGAGAAGTACCGGAATTAGATATTTTAAAAAACGAGTATTCCTGATGGAATTACTCGTTTTTTTTACAAAAAAGATGCCGCTCCACAAGAGAAGCGACACCCTACCAAACTAATTCTTATTAATCGTCATCACGATATCCTTCGTGTTCTTACCAATCGCTCCACCGTCATTTTTAAAAATAGTAGATTTATTCTCTTCTGATGGTTCGATATGAATGTTCAGCTTGTTCTCTCCTGCAGTTAAGTTCACCGTGTGTGAGAACGTCATATCATCGTTAATCGTAACCGGCTGACCGTTGATCGTCATCACACCTTCTTTGATGGCATTTCCTTTTAGTGTGATCGTGTCAGAAGTTACGGTCTGACCATCCGTATGAGAGGTTACGACAACCGGCATATCGATCCATCGTAATATCTTATCTTGAACGACCATCGCATTGCCGCCTTGGTTCGTAACAACAAAGCTCAGGTCTGTTCCTGTTGCACCATATCCGTAGTAACTTACATCATCATCGTTCGGATTACTCGGTGTATGGTCAGCAAGTCCCTCTTGATCCCAAGAGCTGTTCTTTGCGTATTTGTAGGTAATCACTTCGCCTTCTTGCGCTTCAAACGTATATTCATAATCGTTCGTTACCGCACCGCCTCGCGTCATCTTCCACGCACCTGTGTTCCAGCCGTTCTTGCTGCCAGGCATTGTAATATCGACGCCTTGTGGTGTATAAGCTGGTGCGTTCACTTTCATAGTGACTTTTACCATCACAAGATCTGGTGTAACTTGAACGGCGTTCGACTTCACACTGTTACCGGCTTTGTCGTAGATGTGCACTTCATACGTATAGACTTTTCCGTTCGTTACGTTCAAATCTTTGTACGTTGTGGCACTGGTATCAAGAACTTGGTCAATGACTTCTCCATCACGAACGATCGTGAACAGATAAGGCTCGTTTCCGCCCGCTACAGACCATTTCAGATTCACTTGTCCTGATTCTTGCGCTGGTTCTTCTAATGTTACAGATGTTGCAGGAGCAGTCGTATCATCCCCTTTTGAGAACGTAACCGTCTTCGTTTCACTTGTCACCCACGTTCTGCCTAGATCGGTTGAGAACGCGTAACGATATTGATACGTTCCCTCTTTAAAAGGTAAGAAATCTGCGCTAAACGTGTTAAATTCTCCGTTCTGAGCGATGTACGTTCCTTTGTGAGATGTCCAGTTCATCTTGCCTGGCTCTTTTACTTGCAGCTCACTCTGTAATCCTTCTGCTGCATCGGTCTCTGTTTCACCTGTGATTTTGATATCTGCTGAAACCGTTTGTGGCTTAGATAGGTCAATCACACCATTCTTTAACGCGGTTACATTTGAAATGTTATAGTTTCCGTTCTTTAACGCCACATGCGGAATCGCAGCTTTTGATTCTGTTTTTAGAGATTCGTTGTTGTTTTTATCAATGGCAACCACTGCAAAATAATACTTGCGTCCGTTGTCCAAGTTATCGATCTTGATTGAGTTGCCTTTCGTTTCTGCTACTTTTTCATAAAAAGCACCAGAGATTGTGGTCTGATAGATTGCGTAACGTTTTGCGTCACCTTTCCATGAAAGCGAAACAGAGTGACTGCTTTCTGACGCTTTTACATCTTTCACCGCTTTTGGCGCTTTCAGATTCTGGTGCTTATCCGAAACGAGCATACGACCACTCATCGCAGGAACGGTTACTGTTAGCTTTCCATCCTTTACAGCTGTTTTGTATTTTTTGTTCAGCTGATCTGTTAGCTTTACGTTGTTCACGATCAGCTTCTTCACGTCCAGTTCAACGGTCTTATCTTCGTTGCCGCGGTTTGTGATCACAAGACCTGCATTTTTCTTATCTGTACGTGCGTAAGCTAGCACATCTTTTTCAGCGTATAGATGGTAAAGCTCACCATAACTGAAGAGATCGTGGTAATCACTACGCACTTTTCCGATGTTTTGATAATGCTTTACAAGATCTTTGTCTTCAGAGCCCCATGGATATGTTCTTCGGTCATCCGGATCTTTAGAACCCGTAACGCCGGCTTCATCTCCATAATAAAGAGTCGGTGCACCTGCATAACCCATCTGTAAGATCGCCGCAAGCTTCAGTCGCTTCACGCCTAGCTCGTGGTCATACTTTGGATCCAGTTCAGCACGCTCGTAAGAATCTGTTCCGTTTCCAAGGATAAACGCTGCACGAGGTGTATCATGAGATCCCATCAAGTTCATCAGCGCATAAAACGCTTCTTGTGGGTAATCTTCAAACACGGCATTCATCTGGTTCTCTGCACCTTCTGCGTTACCGTTTTTCAAGTAATCGATCATCGCACCGCGGAAACGGTAGTTCATAACCGAATCATACAGATCACCAAGGAAGTATTCAGACGCATCATCCCAGATCTCACCAAGGATTAATGGATCTTCTTTCTTGCCCTCCTTCAACTCTTTTCGGAACTCTCTCCAAAACTCTGTATCTACTTCGTTCGCAACGTCCAATCGCCAGCCTGATGCGCCACGATCTAGCCATGATTTTGCAGCAGAATCATTGTCATACATGATATAGTCTGCGAACGGCTTGTTGTTCAACTCAGAATCATAGTCTACTGCTTCACCAGGAATCGATTTAATCTCAGGAAGGGAGTCAAAGCCCCACCACGCCTGGTATTTATAAACGCCATTCACTTTTTCGTTCTCGATGTTAAACCAGTTATGGAAGCCGTACGGACTAAACTCTTGTCCTTCTTTTTTGAACTTCGCTTCTGTTTGTTTTTTTGCTTCTGTTTCTGTTAGACCTTTTGAGCTCATCAGGTCGTAGATGCTTGCCCAATATTCGTACGCTCCGACCGTTTTGTATTTGCCGTAACGGTCAAAATAGATCGAATCGTCCCCCACATGGTTGAATACACCATCAAGGATCAAATGCATCTTGCGTTTTTTCAGTTCTTTTGTAAAAACCTTAAATTCTTCTGGTGATCCAAACATCGGATCGATCGCTTTATAGTCCGTCGCATCATACTTATGGTTGGATGCCGCATGTGCAACTGGATTCAAGTAGAGTGTATTAACGCCAAGTGACTCGATATAGTCTAATTTCTTCTGGATACCAGAAATATCGCCGCCAAAGAAGTCGTTTGACCAGATCTCATCTCCGTCATATCCTTCTGTTTCTGCTTGACGAGGGTTGTCCGGAAGCTCATTCCAATCTCTGTGCTCGATCGGTTCAGTGCCACGTGCCGTTGTTTTTGCTCTGTCGTTCTTTTTGTTTCCGTTATAAAAACGGTCCGGGAAAATCTGATACACAACCGATTCTTTCATCCAGTCAGGTGTTTTGTAAGACGGATCGTATACCGTCATCTGGAAGAGAGCAGCGTTTGTATCTGCAGCTGTTCCTTTACCGCCTTCACCCGTATCTTCTCCGTATTCTTTTACCGCATCTCCATCACGCGCGGTGAATTTATAGCCGTACACCCCTTTTTCTTCAGGTGTAACCGTAGCTTCCCACAGCTCGATGTCTTCGCCATTCACTGTTGTCCAACCAGCGTTCACCATATCTTTTACCGTTGTATTACCGGAGTTATAGTTACGAAGATATAGCTTTGCACTAGTCAGATCGCCTTTTTTCGATTGCAGGCGGAGTGTTACGTCTTGTCCAGCTTTAATCGCTCCAAACGGCGCGCGAAACGCTTCGTTCCATGTATCATGGTGAAGCTTTCCTGCGTTCACGCTGCCATCCGGAAGACCCGCGTCATAGTTCGTGTACACTTCTTTTGTGTCATGGTTGTAGAAAAACGTGATCTCTGCGTCTTTCAGTACATTCAACTTCATGTTGTCTGTCGGATAATTCGGGGCATCCCAATTGTTGCCGAGCACGATCTTAAATTCGTGTTTTCCTTTTGGCACTTGTGCGGTGTATGTGTAGATGTTGTCACCGTCTTCATCTTGTAAAAGAGCCGTCGATTCACCAGGTGTCCACTCGCCACCTGCTCCGATATCCGGCTGGATGTCACCTACGATTCGCGGTGTTTTCTCAGCAGGAAGTGGTTCTGGAATCGTTAGTTTGTGAGTCGTATCGTCGTAAACGAATGTCACTTCTTTTTCCGTGTCGATCTTCAGCTTGTAGTTGTCGCCACCTTGTTTCCCATCCACTCCATAGTTCTCGTCCCATGAACCATTGATCGCCACCTTGTATTCATAGGTGCCGGCAGGAAGTTTTCCAGTAAGCTTGTACTTTCCGTTCGGTTGAAGTTCCATTTTTGTAGCGGTGTCTACCGGGTTCCAGTCACTAGAACCGCCAAGTTCAGATTGCAGATCTCCAACAAGCGTCACGGTGCGCTCCTCCGCTTTTGTTGAAGATGGTTGTATAAGTAAAGCAGATGCAAACGTTTGCAAAATAAGCGTAAAAAGTAATAACCAAGAAACTCTGTTGCGAGATTTCATTTTCCTCACTTCATTTCCCCCTTTTAATGGTGTGCAAATTAGCGAAAGCGTTTGCACAAATGCTTTTAAGATAACGCTTTCATTCCTTTTATTATGCCATTTTTTTATGTATTGGAAATGAGTCCTTCGGCTGATAAAGTCTATCTTAAATGGGTATATTTTCATATTTTTCAGATAATGGACTATTAGGAGAAGATTGTGCAGAGTTAGACTGGTAAGCTTTCAGAACCAATTTTCTTCTTTGATGAATGGTTGTTGCTTTCAAACCCTTGTCTCCTTTGACAGTTGATTGGAGTGGAAGATGCGAGCCTCCTGCGGGACAGGTGGGCAGTCCGAAAAGTGGAAGTGGCTCGTCAAGTCCCGACAAGCAAAAGGTGAATGGACAAGGAAGGCGTTCTTTGCCTTCATGGTCTATTTAACTTTTGACCTCGAGGGGCTAGCCACTGCAACTAGACAGGTGAGACACTTAAACGTGAAACGTTCGAATGTGGCTCATCGCCTGCCCCGTGGAAAGCGAGCAACCTGGAACGGAGATCAACTCTCACATAAAGCCCAAAATAAAAACCGGGTCCTCTCTGGAAGGTAGAGGCCCGGCATTTCTTTTATCTTATTCAGCTGACTCTTCCGTTGATTCCTCATCTGTTGAAGTTTCTTGTTCAGTAGAACTATCTTCATCTGTCGTTGTCTCTTCGTCTTGAGTCTCAGATTGCTCTGTGCTTGTATCTTCTTCAGTATTTGTGTCTTCCGCGTTGCTACATGCAGTGATCAAAAATATTGCCAAAAGAGATGCTCCGATTTTAGCCAAAAACGTTTTGCTCATTGTTCAATTGCTCCCTTCGGATTTTCAATATGATTTTTGCATGAGTATGGGATTTCTCTGTCCCTGTTCAGAATATATCATGAAAAAAACCCGAAAAGACGCAATTTACCAAGTCATAACCAACACTTTACAATTCTAAAATCAGCTTTATATGAACTTAATAATCAAACATCATAATGCAGCACATATTGCGGCCCAACTGGACCAGGTTTGATCTGGCCACGATCTACAAAACCTACTTTTTCATAAAGCTTTTTTGCAAGATCGTTTTTGAAGTTTACAGCTAAAATGAGCTCGTTTACTTCGGGAAAGTGGTCAGAAACAAACTGAGGCATCTGTAACATCGCATCTTTTGCGAAACCTTTTCCTTGTTCGGGGTGATTGATGGATAATGCACGAATCACCATTGCGTTCGGGTTTGCAGTAAAATCTCCAATGTTTTCACCCTTATGCAGAACGAAAAAACCAACTGTTCTACCGTTAGCTTCAATAACCACAGGATGACGCCCAGGATCTTCTTCACATTTCTTTAAAGCTTCATTCGGCATGGCCGTGAATTTTTCTTGCTCAGGAGGTAAATGAAAGGCGAGTAAGGCTTCTTCATGTATTTCATTACAAAATGTTAGTCGTGTGTTTGTCATCTATGTAACTCCTGTTTTTAGTTTATTGAGTGACGAGTGATTCTGCAGCTTCCAGCCAAGTTTTTGCCATAAGTTCGTTCCCTTTTCTTCTCATATGTACACCGTCTGTCGTTAAGGACACATCTGGCTTTTTGGTTAAGTGATTGATAAAGACTTCATGTGTGGGTACGAGCACGGCATCGAATTCTTTTGCTAAATTACGAACAACTTCCACATACGGGATCAACAGCTGGTTACCTTGGGACTTTGTGTTTTCTTTTATGATCGTTGGTTCCATAAGGACAAGTTTTGTTTTTGGTGAAAGTTTAGATAACAAACCGCGGTACACCTCTTCAAATCGAGAAACATCCACCTGCTCCAATTGAGGGCTGTCGAGCTGTCGCCACACATCGTTGATTCCGATCGATACGGATAGCAGATCAGGCTCTAAGTCGATTACATCTCGCTGCCAACGAAAGTCGAGGTCTGTTACGCGATGTCCGTTCACCCCTTTATTGATCACCGTTATTTCCTTTGGTAAGACATCTTTAATCATGCGAACGTACCCATCCCCAAGTCGATCTGGATCTGTGTTTTTATTTGAAGCTGTGATGCTGTCTCCGATAAAAATAATCTTCATAACCATTTCCCTCCCTGTTCTCTTTATTCTATTTTATCATGTTGAAGCGAAATGTTAGGTTTTAGAGGATTTTACATTCTTTCTTTGAATATCTATAAAAAATCCTTTTTTAAGGAGGGTAAATCATGCTTGAAACAGCGGTTCAGCAGCCTAAAACGTTAGGTCAAACGGAAATGAGACCGTCATACCGAATGGATTTGCGCCAGTATCGAGACAGGAAAGAATATGAAAAGTTTGTAAAAGTAAATACGGTGAACGATTGGTCCACTGTGACGTGGAAAGATATTGGCAAACCGTATGAGGTAACTTCTTTTTCAAAAGAAAAAACAGAGTGGGAACAGACGCACGGTGAGATGCTTCCGGTTCATATATCCTGGACGATATTCAACCAGTCGTTTCACGAATGGTTCTCTAAGGATGTACCCGCTGAGATTGGTGATAAAAAGAGTGCTTTTTTTAAAAGTTTAACAAGCTTCAAACCTAGCGAAGTAAAGACGGCACTCGGTGATTATGTGCGAATCCACCTCTGGAATTATGTGCACCGTATTCAGGATGGCATCTGGGATCCGCGCGGAAAGAGAGCTTTGTTTGAGGGACTGGACGTTGATAAGCCTCGCATTCTATTTTTGGGTGCTGCTGAAGGATATGAGGCGATGCAGCTATCTGCGATGTATCCTGACGGTGAAGTGGTGATGGTGGATTATGACCCGTTCTGTCGAGATGCACGGTTTGCAGAGTTTCCTAAATCTTATCCGTTTTTGGGGAAAAATTCACGAACAGGTGGAGATAAAGTTTATTATAAAGACGACTTCACTATTTCGTATGTCGTGGATGATATCCGCAATCTGCCATATGGCAAAGAGTTCGATATCGTGCTCAGCGTCGGGTTGTTAGAGCATTTTCCTGACTCTATGAAAGCCGAAGTCGTTGAGTGGCATCGAAAATTCTTGAAACCAAGCGGCTATATCGTGATGACAACACCTCGTGCGCAAATGCGTTCCAAGCTGTATTACGAGATCATGGCGGATGTGATGAACCATACGTACCGCGAGCTGATGACATTAGAGCAGATGGGACTGTATCTGCATGAAAATGGACTGGAGATCATGCGCCATGGGTACATCAAAGTACACAACGGAATCGTGGCGAGGGCGAAATAGTCTGGAAACCTGGAGGATGCTCCAGGTTTTTTATTTAGAGTGAGTTGGAAGGTTTCCTGTTAGCAAGTTCTCTAATGAAGTGTGATCAAGCAGATTGGCAACAACATCGCGAACGAGGCGCCATAACGGCTGTAACAGACAAGCTTTATCTTCAAGCGGACAATATTCATACGCCGTAACGCTCACACAGCTCATCGGGGCTAGCGGTCCTTCTATATCACGAACAACTTCACCAATACAGATTTGTGAAGGTTCTCTTTTAAGTGTATAACCCCCACTTGCCCCTCTCTTGCTTTTCACATAGCCTAAGTTTTTTAAAAGTAACAGAATCTGTTCCAAGTAATTCGAAGGAACAAGGGTCTCTCTTGCAATTTCCTTTGTTTGAACGAGATTTGGGTATTGTGCACCTAACACGATCAACGCTCGAAGCGCATACTCCCCTTTGCTCGAGATTTTCATAAACCCTCCCCCTCCCATCTCTATCACTCTATGGTTAACCGTTCGATTTATTCCATGATCCGTCCATTTATTATGCATTGCCGTTACGCTTGTCCCTTAAACCTCATACCTTATATAAAGGCGACTTCGTTTATCAACAATGTCGTCAAAGGCAGTAAAGGGGAAATGGAAGTTGGATTTTATACAAAAAATTGAGCGTGTATTTCGCACGTTCTCAAACATAGATAAAACAAATGCTGAGGACATCATGCTACAGCTCTCTCCTACTCTTCAAGATGTAGAGAAGCATCTATCAACTCCACAGGATTTGGAATACGGAAGGAATGTTCTGTTTAAGAATGAACGTGTTGAGGTGCTATTAGTCTTTTTACCTACTTTTTCAAAAACACTCGTACATGATCACGGGTTCTCTTCAGGATGGATTTATGTTGTGGACGGTTCTGTGTTGAATCTTTTGTATATGAAGGGAAAAGATGGTGTGAAGTATGAGAGAAATGAATTTTACCAAAAAGGTGAGCTATTTTCAGTGGAGGGAGATACGACACACGCCATGTACAACCCTTCATTCTCAGCCACGGTGACGCTTCATATCTATTCTCCTCCACTAGGGACAGGACAGGTGTACAAGCCGCATGAATAACTATGGTGAATCATTTATTCATAGCTTAAAAGACTCTCGTTCGGTGTGGCTGAACGGCAGTGTGACAGATGTTACGACAGATCCTCATTTTGCTGGGACATTATCTACGATCAGCTCTTTATTCGCTATGATGGATCGTGCTGAGCATCAGGATAAGATTAGCGTAGTGCAGCGTGTTAGAGAGCAACAGCAGCGCATACACACGTCTTTTTTAGTTCCTCATTCACAGGATGATCTGCTAAAAAGAAGAATCGCTTTCGAGACGTGGAGCAGAGCGACTTCAGGCGTGATGAGCCGTTTATCCGATTATGCTAGATCTCGTTTAACAGGATGGTACGGAAACCGGTTCGCATATGACACTTTTGATAAGCATTTTGCTGAAAAAATTAAAACGTATTATGAAACAGCTGGAGTCGAAAATCTTTTTCTAACGGTTGTTCAGCGTGATCCGCAGATTAACCGGGGTGTGAGTGGCGAGGTTCTTGCCGAAGAACTTGGACTTCTCCGTATCACAAGAAAAACAAGCGAAGGGGTTTATGTGAGTGGAGGCAAGATGATTGCTACTGCCGCTCCGTATTCCAACGATCTTATCGTGTTTCCTATCGCAAAGTGGGGTGAAAAGGAGAAGGCGTTGGCTAGTGCGCTTATCGTTCCGGCAAACAGCAAAGGCTTGCATATGATCTGCAGAGCGGGATTTGATTCTGGGAATGTGGCGCGTGCTGATTATCCGCTTAGTTCTGCTTTTGATGAGATGGACGCAGTTCTGATTTTTGATGATGTTCTGATTCCTTGGGAAAGAGTATTATTGTATGAAAATCCTGATGCGGTTTGGCAGTTTAAAAATGATCCTGTCGCAAACGCTCTTGCCTATCATCAAGCGATTGTTCGTCTTCAAGTAAAGTTGGAATTTACTGTTGCGATCGGGCACGCCATTGCAGAAAGTATCGGAGCCAATCAATATCTCCACGTACAGGAAAAATTAGGTGAACTCCTTATGCAGAGTGAAACGATTAAAGGGCTTGTCATTGCGAGTGAATCGGCGGGTAAGTGTAATGATCAAGGCATTTTTCTGCCTCACTTTTCTTTTATTGAAACAGCAAGAAATCTCGGTACCGCTTATTATCCGCGCGCGATTGAATTGTTGCAGCTGATTGGAGCAGGAGGATTCATTCAAACGCCTTCTATTATCGCCGACTTTGATGGACCAATCGGTCACCTGTTGGAAAAGTATTATAAAGGTAAGAACGTTGATGCGGTGGAGAAGACAAAGTTGTTTAAATTGGCGTGGGATTTAATAGGAAGTTCGTTAGGCTCAAGGCACGAATTGTACGAGCGCTTCTATGCGGGCGATCCAATTCGGAATAAAGCGGCTCAGTATGCAGGATCTGATAAAGCGGCTCTTATGAAGATGCTTGATTTGTATTTGTGATAGTTGATGGTGTATATACGGTCTGGTGTAACAATCTCGGCAACTTATTATAGTCGTAATATGTCGAAAATCGGATAAATAAATTTATACACGGAAATATTGGGCTTAAACCCGAAATTAATGAGCTTATCTGCGGATATAAATGGAATTACCTCGTAATTATTAAACAGCAATCGTCTTGTGCGAACATAAAGGTAAAGTACCGTTTCCACAAGTACACTGCATCAAAATATTTAACTATTTTTCAGCTCTGATTTTGAATAGTTGTGCCTTTCAACAAGAATTCCTTAATTTCTGAAACAGAGTTAATAATTTTTGTAGGTTTTATAGCCGTAAATTCTTCCACTGAACCATAACCGTATGTAACTCCTATTGAATCGATACCCGTGTTATGCGATGATATCATGCTTTCTGTCACCAATCATGATAAATGATCCCTTTGGTTGATCGCTGTAATGGTGAAGGATGTGCTGGATGATCTCTGTTTTGCTCGTACTTGTTCCGTCGAGATTGCTACCAACGATCAGATCAAAATGGTGATGAATGTTGAAGTATTTTAAGATTTCTTCAGCAAAGACAGTTGGTTTTGAAGTTGCAATAACTAATGTGTGGCCATTATCACTCAATTCTTGAAGAAGTGACGGTATATGTTCGTAAAGTGTATTCTCGTACATGCCTTTGTCTATGAATCTTTCACGATAGTGTGTGATAGCAGTTTGAATCTGTGGTTCGTCAAAGGAGTAAAATTCTAAGAAAGATTGTTGAAGCGGCGGTCCAATAAAAGATTCTAAGTAATCAAGGTTATTCTCTGTGATACCCATTCTTTTCAGGGCGTATTGAACAGATTTTGTAATACCTATTTTAGGATCAGAAAGAGTACCGTCTAAGTCAAACAAGATATATTCATAATTCTTCATCATGATATATGCTCCTTCACAGCCATATTTTGAAAGCTCAAAATAAAAATAGCATAAAAAGAAAGCTTGAAATAGGACATACACCCTAAGGGAATGCTCCATTTCAAGCTTTTATAATAATTGTGTGGGGTCAGACCCCTATTTGCCTAGTGCGAAGGTGATCTCGACTTCACAGGCTACTTGGCCATCAACGGTTGCGATTCCTTTTCCTTTACCGATCGAACCGCGCACACGTGTCATCTCAACTTCAAGACGAAGCTGATCGCCTGGTACGACTTGCTTTTTGAAGCGGCAGTTATCGATGCCTGCGAAAAATGCTAGACGTCCGCGGTTTTCTTCTTTTTTCAGCATCGCGACTGCACCTACTTGTGCGAGTGCTTCCACGATTAATACGCCTGGCATAACCGGGTACTCTGGGAAGTGGCCGTTGAAGAATTCTTCGTTTGCTGTAACGTTCTTGATTCCAACAGCGCGCTCTCCCTCTTCTACTTCTAAGATGCGGTCGATCAGCAAGAACGGGTAACGGTGTGGAATGATTTCTTTGATTTCTTCGATCGTTAACATATACAAACATCACCTTTCACTTATGGCTTCTAATTTATTTTAATTATACTTGGTATTGTTACCTGGTACTAATTTTACATCAAAAGAAAACAATGACTATCATGCCATGTCATTGTTTTTTTTATTATATCTTTACGCATCTTTTTCTACAAGGTCGATGATGTGTGTCCATGTTTCTTTTTCAAACACGTTCATCGGCTTACCGTCACCGATTACGCCATAGCCAACCATCGTACCAACAGCAAAACAGACGATGATTCCGCAGACAAGAAGCAGAAGACGCAGCCAGATTGGAAAGCTTCGTTTCGTTCGGCGTTGGTACCACTGTTTCTTCTCTTCTTTAGAAGACGTTTCTTTCTCTTGGTAACGTTGTGTTTTCGATTTTTCGTTTTTATTCAACTCTTGCATCTTATTCGTCATACAAACCTACCTCATTTAGCGAAGCCCGTTTACTAACCCCATCATCTGGTCAGCAATTGTAAGAGAACGCGCATTAAATTGATAAGAACGCTGTGTTTGAATCATTTCCGTCATCTCCGTGGAGATGTTTACATTCGAGGATTCGAGTGCACCTTGCTGAACGAAGTTACCTGCTCCAGCATTTACTTCCTCTATCAGTTGATTCAACGGAATGTCCTGTGGCGCTTGCAAGTTCTGTCCAACAGATACCATCAACTGCGGCCGCACCATGTTCACAATCGCAAGCTGACCTGATTCAACAATCGCTCCATTATTTAACGTTACCGAAACTTGGCCGTTTTGTCCAATGGTAATTTTGCTATGGTCAGCCGGAATCGTAATCGGTCCATCTACACCCATTACTTTATTGCCTTCTGATGTAACAAGTTCCATTTCATTAGCGTTGTTAGCAGACGGTGACAGATAGAACGCGCCGTCTCTCGTGAACTGTAACGATTCATTACCGTTGTTATCTATTGCCGATACCTGAAAATAATAGCTAGGCTGCGTGAGTGCTACATCAAGAAGTCGTCCAGTTTGCTGCAGCGTGCCCGCTTCTAAACTAAGTGCAGTTGAAGAAACACGCGCACCGCTGCCAAGTCGAATTCCGTTCGGCGTTAGACGGCCCGCTTCTGTCGGATTCAATGCTTCACTATTGATCTGCTGAAAAAGAATATCCGAAAATTGAGCCTCACGTCTTTTATAGCCGTTCGTCGTGCTGTTCGCCATGTTATTTGAGATGGTATCGAGCTTGTGCTGCAGCTGACCCATCGTTACTGCTGCTGAAATCATAGACTGGTTCATGTTAGATCCCCCTAGCCGATTCGGCCTATTTCATTCGATGCTTTTTCCATCGTTCGGTCGTAAGCTTGAAGTACTTTTTGGTTGGCTTCAAACGCACGGTAAGCCGTCAGCATCTCTGTCATCGTCTGTTCCGTGTTCACGTTCGACCGTTCAACAAACCCTTGTTGCACGTTGTACGTGATGTTTGGATTCCCAAGAGCACTTGGCGCATTCCCGTTTCCATCCAGTCTGAACAACCCTGTGCCTTCTTTTACAAGATCGTTAGGGTTCGTGATGTACGCAACATCAATCTGTCCCGCAACTGCACCGTTATCAAGCACCGTACCGTCTTTGTTCACTGTAAAATTATCGCTTCTCACCGTGATCGGGTTGCCATCTGTTCCAAGCACATAATACCCTTCCGGCGTTACAAGACTACCTTCTGCATCAACTGAAAAATGGCCGTTTCTCGTAAAGCGTTCTTCTCCGTTTACGTTCAATCGGAAAAAGAGTCCGCCCGGCTTTCCTGTTTCTGGGTCAAGTGGAACTTGTCCTTGAAGAAGCGCCAGATCTGTTTTGATCCCGGTCTCGCGCATGTCACCTTGCAGGAAATTAGGCGTCGTTTCCTGCACGTATACACCTGTTGAGAGTGCCGCTGGTCCGATTGGGTAGTTGTTCGGTAGCTTCTTACCGTTCATCTCAGTCTCCCCCATATGCTGAAGCAGCATCGTTGGGAACGTGCGCAGACTCGCATTGTCCGCTTTATATCCAGGCGTATTCGCATTCGCCATGTTGTTCGTTAAAATTTCTTGTTTGCGCTGCTGTGCTAGCATGCCAGCTGCAGCATTATAGAAGCCTCTTAACACGGAGTATTCCTCCTGTATTTGTAATCTGGACACAAAATGTCTCTTCCGTTTTATCGACAGTTTTTTACAATTATTAATAGTTTTCTTCAAAAATTGTGAGATTCCTTTTTTAAATGAGGTATTTGTACCCATTCTCTTTCCATACTAAAAAAAGAGGAAATGGCGATTAACTCCCAGCTCCTCTAACTGCCTATCTACTATTTAACGGTTAAAAATGAGTAAACGATAAAAAACACGGCCATCTCAATCAGTACGATTAGCCCGCTTACTGGTAAAAGCAAGCTACTTGTCCAAAATATCCCGAGAAGGCCCAAGAATAAGATTAAATGCTTAAAGCCTAAACGATCTTCAGTAAACCTGTATTTATGAAAGACGATACTTGTGCCTCCAAAATAAATAAGACTTGCTCCAAATGAGAAGTTGACCAAGAAGGTAGAATCAACTGGATGAATGTAAGACAGCTGAATGGTTGAAGCGAGTAAACTAAGCGCCATAAAAATGACAAGGTGGCCATAGATGATGATTTGACCCGATGTTCTGCTTTCTTTATCAATTTTTTTCTCTAAATTATCGAAGTACTGCCACCAAAGAGCAATAACGAGAACAAATGATGCCACTAGCGCTGTTATTCCTGAAAAGATGCTGTCTTTTACCTTTACAATGACTATAATGCTTACGATGAACTCCCCTAATAAAATGAGGGTTAACAAACCAAATCTCTCTAGAAGATGCGGTGTATTTATTGGCACTTTCTTCAGGTGTTTGTGACCCAAAAGCGGTATGATTGTATCGATCGCTATCCCCAAGTACAACACCAAGTATCTGACTCCACCGTCAAAGAAAAGAGAGCATAATGAGATAAGTGCTCCAAATAAGAAACCTCTTCCTAAGAACTTAGCCACAAGTTTTCTTTCTCCATATTCTTCAGAAGCAGAAATAAAATACTGAATTGCCGTTATAAAACGAATTCCTAGATACCCTGTTAGAAAAGGCAGATAATAGGGATCAAAATCAACGGATAAACTCGCTGTCATAACAATAATGAAAAGCATCTGTATAACCATAAACATCCTTTGTAACATACTATCGTCCCCGTACCGGTTGATATACAATGTTTGCCCAACCCAAGCCCACCAAATTGGTACAAAGATTAAAACAAACTTTAATAGATAACTTGAAGGAATCACACCTTCTTCCAGGTGCAGCAAAATATGCGTTACCTTTGCAATCGCAGCGACAAATATCAAATCGTTAAACAACTCTAACCAAACTACTTTTTTATGCGGCATGATCTACCTCCGGCTCAAAATATCACTTTAACAACATTCAAATTTTCTTCCTGACTTTATTACCAATTTTACCATTTTTTAATCTCGGTTCGTTTCACGATACACAAAAAAAAACGCCACCCAATACGGGCGACGTTCGCTTCATTAAAATACTTTTCGTTTTGCGATTTTATCCATATGTTCAAGCATCAAGCCTGTTCCTTGAGCGACTGCTCGCATCGGCTCTTCTGCGATCAATACAGGTACTTTCAATTCATCTGCAAACAGCTGGTCGATTCCGTGAAGAAGTGCTCCACCACCTGTTAGCATGATTCCACGGTCGATGATGTCAGCGGATAATTCCGGCGGCGTTTTTTCTAGAACGCTCTTTGCCGCTTGAACGATAACCATTACTGGCTCCATCAATGCGCGTTGGATTTCTTTAGATCCTACTGTAATCGTACGTGGAAGTCCTGATACCATGTCTCGGCCACGGATCTCGAGCTCCTCGTCGCGCTCGTAAACGGTAGCGACGTTCAACTTAATGTTTTCAGCTGTACGTTCACCGATCAACAGCTTGTACTCTTTTTTAATATATTGAAGGATTTCAGTATCGAACTTGTCCCCAGCCATCTTAATAGAAGAGGACGTAACGATATCTCCCATGCTCAAGACCGCAATGTCCGTTGTGCCACCACCGATGTCCACAACCATATTGCCGCTCGGCTGGAAGATATCCATCCCCGCCCCAATTGCAGCCACTTTTGGCTCTTCTTCAAGGAAAATATGTTTTGCTCCGCACTTTTGCGCAGCTTCTCTGATCGCTTTTTGTTCAACAGACGTAATGTTCGTTGGTGTACAGATCAAGATTCTAGGCTTGGCAAACATGCCTTTTACGTTAATCTTATTAATAAAATGTTTTAGCATCTGCTCAGTTACTTCAAAGTCAGCGATAACGCCGTCTTTTAACGGACGGATCGCCACGATGTTTCCAGGTGTACGGCCTACCATTCGGCGGGCTTCTTCTCCTACTGCGAGTGCTTTTCCGGTATTCGTGTCGATCGCAACGACAGATGGCTCATCGAGTACGATCCCTTTTCCTTTTACATAAATCAGTACATTAGCGGTACCAAGGTCAATTCCAACGTCCCTTGAAAACATGTTATATCCTCCCTGTTAACATCCATACGATATAATGACATTTTTAGTAAAAAATCGAAGTTCTATCCAATTTATCATTATATCACAAGTCTGTCGAACAAGGTGAAATATTGTCAAAAATTAATTATTTGGCATTGGAACGATGCGGCACATCATGTAATATCGTTTCATCTAACATCCTTACATCTCATAAACTTACTGAACAACTTCCTCTGTGCCTTTTTTGTACTTTACGCGAGTCGCTTCTCCACCTCTCAAGTGGCGGATGGACTTATGGTATTCGAGGATCTCTTTTACGTTGTTTGCAAGATCAGGATTAATTTCAGGCAGCCGCTCGGTGAGGTCTTTATGCACCGTGCTTTTGGAAACCCCAAATTCTTTTGCGATCATGCGGACTGTTTTTCTTGTCTCCACGATATACCGTCCTATCTTGATGGTTCGCTCTTTGATGTAATCGTGCACACCACTCGCCTCCCTAAAATGGATGTGAGAGATGCGATAGAGACTTGTATGAACAAGCTACGTGACAAGTTTCGTTGTCATCTTCGGCTTATAAGTATTGCTTCCATTCCCCTTTTTCCACCGCAGCCATAGTACGATTTCTCACCGCTCACCCTCAATTGAATTATTGTAGGTTTTGTAACATCTTATTAACCAAGTTTTCGTTATATGCCTAAATCTCAACTGGGACAAGGGGAAATGTCCATATTTGTGAAAAAACCTGCATAAACAGTTGGAAAATTAAGTTATTTAAGTGATAAGGAAGAAGAAAATAATTTTTACGGTACGTGTTTTTATATGTATTACGCGTTCACCGCTAAACTTGCTTTTTTCACCGGTAAAACGCTCGTGACCACCTGAGAACTGCCTCGTTACACCGGTGATGCAATCGTGACCACCTGAAAAGAGGAGTTTTTCACCGAGAAGTGGTCACATCTGTCTAAAAAAACAAAAAAACTGCCTCGATTGAACCGAGACAGCCTTATTTTTGCAATTATTCGCTAGCGCCAGAGTCGTCTGCTGCAGGAGCATTCGTATCTTCGGCTGATTGAGATGATGATTCTTGCTCACGGTTGGCATCTTTGCCATCCTTCGTGTCTTTCGTATCTTTTGTACCTTTAGAATCTTTTGTGTCCTTAGAGTCTTTAGACCCTTTGTCTTCAGACTTTGGTGCTGACTTCTTTTCTTCAGCAGGCTTTTTCTCTTCAGCTTTCTTCTGCTCTTCTGCTGCTTTTTTCTCTTCTGCTTTTTTCATCTCTTTACGAGAGTCATCCACAGCGGATGCTAATTGTGCAACAGATTGATCCCAAGCCATTACTGGATCGACTGCTTCTCCGTCTTTACGAACTTCGAAGTGTGCGTGGATCTTCGCATCTGTATCGTATGCGTTCTCACCAGCTTGTCCTAAAACTACGCCTTGCTTCACTTGGTCACCTTGCTTTACAGATACAGAAGCAAGAGAGGAGTAGTGCGTGACAACACCTTTGTCGTGTTTTACTTCAACAACGAACCCTAGTGCAGGATCTTTAGAAACTTTTACAACGCTACCGCTCAATGCTGCCGTTACGTCGAATGCTTTGTTGTCAGCAGTCGCTAGATCGATACCGCGGTTTTGGTAGTAGATATTGTTATAGAATACAAGAGCTGCTTCTTGTTCTTGAGCTGGAGCTTCTGGGCTAAAGAAATCTTTTACCACTTCAATGGCTTCAGGGTCAGAAACGGGCATTTGGAAAACTTCTTTTGTAAGGGATACAGGCACTGCTGCTCCATTGTCCTCTAATGCGCTATCTGGAGTATTATTATTCTCCGTATTCTTCGCATCGTTTTGATACCATAGAACAGAAGTTAGAATGACTGCTGCAAAGCTTAAATATACTGCAGGATAAACCCAACGTTTTTTCATAGCACTCTTACCTTTCATCGGTACTGTTTTTTTGTTTTGTTTTTCTTCTTCTTTCATTTTTCATCACCTCAGCAACAAGTTTGAACAGAATTCTGAAAATATATACTTTAGTGCAAAACTTTTTTGAAAGTTTCTTTCGACAATACAAAAAACCGCTGAATGCCTGATGACATCTAGCGGTTTCAATCAAAACATAAAGAGGGGGTCTGACCCGGGTCAGACCCCCTACAATTTAGACACAATTCACTGAGGCTGGTACGCGAGACCCTTATCAGCAATCGGTTTATAATCCGCAATCTCAATCCCCTTGTAATAGTGATTCACGATCTCTTTATACGTCTTGCCTTCCTTTGCCATTCCGTTCGCGCCGTATTGGCTCAGCCCCACTCCATGACCATAGCCGCGTGTAGTTACGGTAACTTGTTTTCCTTTTTTCTTCATCTCGAAATCCGTCGAACGCAGCTCAAGCTTCTCTCGTACTTCTTTTCCAGTGAACTCTTTTTTACCGATCGCCCATTTGCCGATTCGTTTTCCGCTCGTTGTGGCAACTACTTTCCCGATCTGACCGTCCTTCGTTAAGGAAACGCCTAGCTTCTGCTCTACCGTGCTGACTGGCAGCTGGATGGTCTCTGTGTATTTCGGAGACTCTTTTTTATCCCATGGACTTTCTACACTTCGTAAATATGGATATTCGTTCTTCCAATAATCCTCGGAATTGACAGTAAACCCGTTGCTTGTGGAAAAGAAACTCGCTTGAATCGGATCTCCTTCATACGTTAAGATCTGTCCTTTAGTCTCTGAGACAGCCTTGATGATCTTCTCTATCTTTTGATTGAAGTCATCCCCCCAAAGGGTCTCTAACTCTTCGTTTCCTTTGTACACTTGATGCATCACCGTGTCTGAGACGACCGCTCCTTCTGGCAGACTATCATCTTTGCCGCGGTTTAGTAGAGCTTTGACAATAAACGTTCGTGCAGTTAACGCTTGTGCTTTTAGCGCCTCTAACTCGAAGTCCGCTGGCATTTCAGAGGCTACCACGCCAGCCACATACTCTTCTAACGGGATGTTCTGAACCGTATCCATCGATTTTCTGAAAACAGGCACGACGATGTCTGAATGAGGAACTTCTAAAGCTAGCACTCTCTCAGATGGACGCGCAGCTTTCTCTTCTTTCCACTCGGGAGGTGCTGAGGAAAATGGTAGTACGAGTATCGTCGGGAGAAGGACGATGATAGCGACAAAAATAGCTAGAATCCAAATCAGCGGCTTGATATTTACATTCACGGTTCCAATGCCCTCCTAGATTGTTATCTACCATACAACTTATACAAAAAGAGGGGCATTTAGAACTCGAAACTAGCATTTTTACAAATGAATACACCTCACTACATTCTACATTTACAAGTTTTACTTCAGGGACTGATACAGGCCATCCGCCGCATAAAATAGAGAGATGAAATGCTTGAAAGGGTGAACAGCATGGACAGTTTTCAGCCTCCTGTTTTGGTTCGTACGCTCACGTATGCACCTGGCAATATTAAGATTTACTACCCGCGGATCGAAGGCAAAATTAACCCTCGTATTCAGCAGCAAGTAAATCGAGGGATCGTTCAGATCAACGAGCAGCTTGCGAATTACCAGAACCCCGAGGCTCGTCCAGGCATGTATGGAGAGTTTGCTGTGAAAACGAACGAAAAGAACATCTTGAGCATCGGTTTCTTAAATTTTGCTTATACACCCATGGCAGCCCATGGCATGACGTATATCAAATCGGAAACGTGGGATCTTTCTACAGGGAAAACGTATACGTTAAAAGATCTGTTTAAACCGGGAAGCAATTATGTGGAAGTCATCAATCGTCATATTCACGAACAGCTGAAATTACGCCAGATTGACACACTCGAACCATTTAAAAGCATCCGGCCGGATCAAGATTTTTATATCGCTGATAAGTCGCTCGTGATCTATTTTCAGCTTTACGAGATCACCGCTTATGTATATGGATTTCCCATGTTTCCTATCTCTGTTTTTGATCTACAGAATATCATTGATGAGAACGGACCACTTGGTAAAATGGCGGTGAATGGTCTATAACTTAGCTATGAAAAAACTGCACCACCAATTGATAGCGGTGTCTACAAATTGAGGTGCAGAGCATTTTAAAAGTTGGCTGTTTTTATCCATTTATATATAAACGAAAATTTATCTTAAAAAACCTCAACATAAATACGTATGATTCCAGCCTTATTTTTTTGAAACATACAGCTTTTTACCTTGATCAACAGTTGCTAAGTAAACAGACTCTACGCAATCCACTTGATGTGTCTTCAAGTTTTCTTTTAGCCAAATCAAATCTACGTTTGCTGTTTTAAGATTCTCTTCAAAAAGTTTCCCATCATTTATCACCACTAAGGGAATGTCAATTGGAGAAACTGCGGTTTTCATATCTGACGCAGTAACTGGATCGTATGCACTGTATTTCATAATGCTCAGCTGACCGTTCGGCTCCAACATGCAGTACCTAACTTCGGATATATCAAAAACTTTTCTAATTCTAAGCTCAGCTAGCAAGAGATCAATATTCATAAAGTGTTTTCTTAAATGTTTCCTGACGATTTTCCCATCATCAATAAGCAGCAATGGTTTTCCGTTAAAAAAATGAGCAAAAGACCTGCTCTTTAAAGAAATCATACTGAGTGCGGTATGCCAGAAGAAAAGCGTTAATATAGGGGTGATCGTCCTTGTAAAAGTCACATCCCCTTCTAATAAGGGAGATACAGTAAGGGCTCCTAATATCCAGATCAACGCAAAGTCAAAGGTCGTCATTTGGCTAAAGGACCTTTTCGTTACAAACCTTCCAACCAAGAAGACTATAACCCCTACAAGGATTGTTCGAATAACATACCCCATCAATGTTATATCTTTTAATTCACCAAAAACTTGAGGCATCTTAAACCTCCTGCCGGTTTATGTAAAGTGTTTTCTCAGGAGTTAGAATCCCAACGAAAACATCATTTATCGCTTGAATATCAAGTATTTGTAACTGCTCGTTTAACCAATCATGGTCAAGGTTGTTTTTCTTTAGCACCTGCTGATCCACTTTCCCTTCATAGATTAAAAGCTGAGACAGCTCATTTGAAGTCGTTGGTATACCCAAAGAAGATTTAGTTACGGGTTGGTCTTTATTGTCGATAGCAACACTAAAATCACCGGTTGTTTCTGCTACTAGAAACTTCACTTTTTCAAGATTAAAAGCATCTTTCACTCGTAAAATGGAAAATACATTATCAAGGGTTAGCCTCGTTTTCTTTAAATTTCCCTTTATGATTTTACCGTTTTTTACGATAATAGTAGGTGTTTGCGATACAATCGACGGTAGCTTAAGGTACCCGAAGTAAGTAAAACACAGCATAAAAATGGTATAAACAATGATTATTGCAAAAGCATCGATCGGTCTTGAATCAGGAACTACGATTCGAGTAGCTGAAATATGACTGATTCCAGCTGCCATGATGAAATTATAAGGAGTTGTAATAGCATTCTGCTTAAAACCCATTGCTTTATCAGACGCGAATAACAAAAAATAGAGCAAGGAAGTTCTAAAGACTTGTTCAATAATACTTAAATCCTCTGCTTCAAATAAAACATGTTTCAAATCCATATTTCATCTTCCTTTATTGGTGACCGAGTAAATTTATAACTACAGGTTAAACTTCCCAATTCTCCTAATAATTATTTGATAACGATAAAAAACCCCGATCTCCAAACTCAGAGATCAGGGTTTTTGCATGTTAATTTTAGTTTACACCAATCGCATCATACGATTTTTTAACTGCCGCTACTTCTGGAGATGTTGCTCCATAAAGGTCAGACGCAGATTGAACGAGAGCCGCTCTTGCTTGGCTGAAGTTTGAAGAAGCTGTTAAGTACACCGTGTTCGCTCGGTAGTAGATCGCCCCTACTTTTTGGTTGCCGATTGCCGGAACCGTTACACCATAATGCGTTCCACCGACTGCCAGCAAATATGCCGCTTTGTTGATGATACCGCTGTTGATGTGGACGCCACCATTATCACTTGTACCTGTGTAGCGAACAGAATAGTGGTCAGGATCACCGTACTTTGTCGGATCACTCATCGATCGAAGAGCATCACCGGCTTTATTTGGCGTGTAGATATCTTCACCGATCTCATAGTCTGGATTGTTGTTCGTGTGGTGCTCAACTAATGTACCAAAGATATCAGACAACGATTCGTTTAAAGCACCTGATTCGTTTTGATAAACAAGATCAGATGAAAAGTCTGTTACAGCATGCGTTAATTCATGCGCTACAACATCAAGACCACCGGATAATGAAACAAATGTTGTACCGTCTCCATCACCGTAAACCATCTGCTGGCCGTTCCAGAACGCGTTGTTGTAGTTGCGTCCGTAGTGTACCGTTGATTTTAGAGCAGCCCCCTTATTATCATAAGAGTTGCGGTTGAAGACTGATTTATAATAATCATAAGTGGCGCCTGCATAATAGTGAGCATCTACAGCAGCTCTGTCGTATGTCGCGTTTAGCTTATTATCCGCGTCTGCCCATAAAGTGCCAGGAAGCTGCTGACGGTTCTTCGCATCGTATGTAAATACACCGCCACCTCTCGTATTATCTTGTAGATAGTATGTTCCGCTAGACAATAATGTGTTTAGCGTTTTAGAGTCACCAAGTACTCCTGTTCCGGAACCAACAGCGTTTGTCCCTACTAATGAACCGCCGCCTGTTGGAGGTGCTTTTGTATCACCGTGAGCTTCATCTAAATCATTGTAAGAGTTTAGGATCTTGCCCGTTACAGCATCTACAAAATAGTTGTAGTTGCCCGGCTTAGGAGCTAAGAAGTTAAGGTTTACTAAATAGGCATATGCCGCTTTATCTCCTTCTGTATACACAACGAGATCAGATGTTGGATCTGCTTCATATTCTGGTGTAAAGCCCAAGTCTTTCACTGCAGCTGCTACCGCTTTAGAAGCAGGAATTTTTTTACCAAAGCCTAATCCAGGTTTACTTTTAAGATCAGGAGTAACTGTTCCTGAGAATACAACGAGCTCTCCCTTTTCGTTAACATGTGCTACTTGCGTGGAGCCCCAAACAGGAACACCTTTATAAGTTTGTTGGATTCGCACCAATTGTCTGCCTAACTCATCTTTTGTAACAGACTTAACCGTGAATGAATCCTCTGCTTTTTGAGTTCCTACTTTGAATGTTTTCGATTCTTTCTGAAGATAGTTGAATACCACTTCTTTTGCTGATTTTGAAGACGCCTCAGACAGTTTTCCAGAGACGAACGACGGTGTACCCGTTAAACTGTTCATCTTTTTAGTTGATAAAACATTAACTGGTGCCTCTGCTGATGCTTGTCCCGCTGCTAATGGACTTACTGCGAGTCCTAGTGCTAATCCCCATAGAGTTAATTGCTTTTTCATCCCTTCCCAATCCCCTTTGCTTCATGAATTTTAAAGCCAGTGGATTTATAATAGCACCTTTCGTTTTATTTTCAAACTATTCTTAAAATTTTGATTAATATGTACTAAAAGTAAAAATTTCATTCAAAAAACAGGTATTAGGAACTGTTTTTTTGTGTTCATTCGATTTAAAAGACAAAATTTCACCATTAAAAAAAGCTGGCTCCAAGAAGCCAGCTTTTACAGCTATTTCGATTTGCGGCCTTTAATAAAATTTAAAACAAAAACGATCAAAGCGATGACAAGTAAGATATGAATGATTCCGCCAGCTACTTTAAAGATAACACCTAATAACCAAAGTACGACTAATATTCCGATAATGGTCCAAAGCATGAGTTCGACATCCCTTCCATAAAATAAAAAAGTATAAGTATATGGTTTAGATTTCCCGAATACGCTTTGAATTAAACGGAAGTTGGTCCTAAAATCATGATTGTAGGTGGAAGTTAGGCATTTCCAGGTGGTTATTTATGAATCATCGGTGGTAATAGGATACGCACAGGTGAAACGACACACTTTTCAGGTGCTTATTACCTCTTTACCGGTGAACGTGTAACAAATATACAAACTCGTACCGTAAAACTTAGAACGCAGACGAAAAATAAAAAACCCTTTCTCATGATGAGAAAGGGTTCGCTCTAAATAATATTATGCTAAATTACTTTTTAATGATTGCTCTTTGGCAGGTGTTGTTTTCACATCTTCGTTTACACGCTCGATGTCAGCACCTAATGCAGCCAATTTCCCAGTGAAATCAACGTATCCGCGGTCGATGTGCTTCAGTTCAGTTACACGCGTGTAACCATCAGCGACAAGCCCAGCAAGTACCAAAGCAGCACCTGCGCGAAGGTCAGTTGAAGCAACCTCAGCACCTTGCAGATTTACAGGTCCGTTGATCACAGAAGAACGGCCTTCGATTTTAATATCACCATTCATGCGGCGGAATTCTTCCACGTGCATGAAACGGTTTTCGAATACAGTTTCCGTGATTACGCTTGTTCCGTTTGCACGAAGCAATAGCGCCATCATTTGCGACTGAAGATCAGTCGGGAATCCTGGGTGAGGCATTGTTTTGATATCAACAGGTTTCAGTTCACGAGGTCCACGAACACGAAGTCCGTTACCTTCTTCTTGAATCTGTACACCCATCTCTTCCATTTTTGCGATTAAAGGACGTAGGTGTTCTGCGATAGCATTTTCAACTAAAACATCACCTTGTGTAATAGCTGCTGCTACCATATACGTACCCGCTTCGATACGGTCTGGAACAACTGTATGCTCAGCACCAACAAGCTCTTCCGCTCCAACGATGCGGATCGTGCCTGTTCCTGCACCGATTACTGTAGCACCCATCGCGTTCAAGTAGTTAGCTAGACATACGATCTCAGGTTCTTTTGCAGCATTTTCGATGATAGTGGTACCTTCAGCAAGTGTTGCAGCCATCATGATGTTCTCAGTAGCTCCTACACTTGGGAAGTCTAAATAAATCTTTGCACCTTGCAAGCGGCCATCAATTTTTGCTTCGATAAATCCGTTCCCGATCTTTACAGTGGCACCCATCGCTTCAAATCCTTTAAGATGCTGATCGATCGGACGAGATCCAATCGCGCATCCTCCTGGAAGTGCGATACGAGACAATCCAACGCGAGCAAGCAATGGTCCCATTACTAGGAATGATGCTCTCATTTTGCGGACATACTCAAATGGTGCTTCTGTTTTCAACTCGCTTGTAGCATCAACAGAAATTTCACCGTTTTCAAATGCTACATCAATATTTAAATAACGTAATACTTCGTTAATCGTAAACACATCAGCTAGACTCGGCACGTCTTTAATTGTGCTTTTGCCTTTACTTGCTAAAATGGATGCTGCGATGACAGGAAGTACGGCATTCTTAGCTCCTTCAACTCGAACAGAGCCTTCTAACCGCCTACCACCACGGACAATGATTTTTTCCAACGATATTCCCCTCCGCGTCCAATTTGTATATTAATATTCAGACGTAATTATTGGTGTGCCAATTGTGACAGTTGTTCCGCTGCCCAATCCTTCAGATCGTAATGCCACCTGAAGATTCATTTTATGTTGATGACCGGTATAAATCGCTTGTTCCCACTGCTCAGTATATGCAGAAAGCGACACAAACGTCTCTTCTTTTAGTTCCTCGACAGAATCACCAGAAAAGGCGCGTACCAATTCATTTGCTTGCGAATACAAATCAACCATCATTTTATCACCGTATGTACCGGTAACACAAGAGAAAATTTTGGGATTTCCTCCAATTGATTGTTCAACCCGACTATCGATCAGGTTCTGGATTTCTTTCCAATTTTGATTTGCATTTACAAGTCCTTCAACCGCATAAATAAAATACGATGCAGATTGATCTTTTTGGGGGTATGTAATGACGGTCATTTTCTCTCTAACCCCAATATCATTACGCTCAAATAGTCCGGTCATTTTATAATGCCCGGCTTGATCTTCCGTTACCGCCCAGTTAAATTCAGGATAATTACGTTTAAGCTCTTCTGCTTTTTTTACATACCCTAGTCCTTTAGATGTAAAACCTGTTTGACCACGAAAATGCATAGTCCATTTGTCAGGTGTTGCTCCGCTGTCTTTTAGAACGTCTATTATATGTGTAACTTCATTTGTTTTTTCATCTGTTTTTGCATATCCAGAAGTAATCATAACTAATAGCAAAATCGCTGTAATCGTCATCGTCCATTTTTTCATTCCCCAGCACATCCTCTCTATTTCTCATTGTTGCCAATGAAACAGAGGATATCCGTGGAAGTTGTAGTCATATTCCGACAAGTTCACTACTTATGTAAAAGATATGGACTTATCCAAATAGCTGACTAAGATTTTTGGAATACTGTAGATACTTTAGAAAAAAATCGCTCGCGATGCTGGCTAAGCTGATCACTAGAAGTATGTATAACACTCTAGCTTGCATGACCTTCCCTTTTTTGATCCATTTATCAAAATGAACGGCCTGCAGTGCCCACCAAGAGATCACGAGAAACAATAGATGTACGATGATATGTAACAAAGCTTGTTGTCCGATTGGAATCATTTAAAAAGTCTGACCTCCTTATTACATATTTCGACATCTTAAGCATACGTCTTTCTCAATAATTTAGATAGATACTTTTTCCCTAGTAAGGGGTTGTGAAAGCCTTTTCTTTTAAGAAGTTCAAAAATTTGTAACGACTACTAAATGTAAGTCTCAGTTTATAGTCGTTTCACTATGATTAGACGAAACTAAACCGCAGAAGTTACGGTAGTTTTGACTCATTTTTTTTATCCAGCTGGATCCGACAAAAATATTATCAAATAAAACGAAAACCATTATATTCACATTATTCATGATATATTCACGTTAATTTCAATAATTCCGCGTTAACGCACCTTATATTCACTTTATTCTCGCCAATTTCACGTTAGCTGATTTCAATAAAAAAAGCTCATCAAGGTTCCCTCTCGCGGAAACCTCAATGAACTAGCTTTCATATATTCAACAATCAATGATCATGCGTATGAACTTCGGTTTCAATCTGCATAAAGAATTCGTTCACATCAAAATTCCCGTAAAAGAAATCGAGTGCAAGATCTGGCATAATGCCTAGAATGATAACCGATGCCGTACAGAATGCGAGTACGGCAGCCATTCCACCTGGGATTGAAACCTTCGTTCCATCACTGTCCCGGAAAAACATGATCGCAATGATGTTAAAGTAATACACGTACGACACGAGCGTGGTTGCCATCATAACAGCGGCTAGCCAATAATGTGCGGGATCGAGTCCAAGCGCTCCCATAAAGATTCCAAACTTCCCGATAAATCCTGCGGTGATCGGAATACCCGCTAGCGAGAGTATGAAAAATGTCATCGGAACCGCAAGCCACGGAGATCTTCGAAATAAACCACGGAAAATCCCGACATCAGCTGAGCCTTCTTGACTGCTTAATAGTTGAATGACCGTAAACGCGCCAATATTCATAAACAAATAGGCTAAAAGATAGAACCAGATGAGTTCGAACAACAATGACGAATTTGAAACGAACGGCACTAAAATGTAACCCGCTTGTGCGATAGACGAATAGGCGAACATTCTTTTTATATTTCGTTGTCGAAGCGCCGTAACGTTACCAATGATCATGGTTGCCGCTGCTAATACCATCACATACGGCTGAACTTGCAGCAGGATCGGTTCCTTATCGATCCCTGGAGCCGCGATAAAACAGATGATGATCACACGCAGCAAGATCACAAAGCCTGCTGTTTTCGACACGACACTCAAGAATGCTGTAACCGGAACAGGCGCCCCTTCATATACATCTGGTGCCCACATGTGAAGCGGAGCGGCCGCAATCTTAAACGTTAGTCCAGCAAACGTGATGATGAAAGCGAAGACGATGAGAAAGCTGTGCTTTAACAGTTCAAGGTTCCCCATGTTCTCTGCGATCTTGAACAAGTTCGTCTCTCCGGTAAGCCCGAAAATGTAACTCATTCCAAAAAGGGTGATAGCGGTCGCAATTCCGCCAGATACAATATACTTAAACGCTGATTCGTTGCTTCGTTTATTTCGCCGCTCTAGACCAGCCATTACATAGGAAGAAAGTGAGAGAAGTTCAAGGCCCACAAACAACGTGATCAAGTCAGCGCTCGAAGCCATCATCATAGCCCCCAACAAAGCTGCGAGAAGCAAGTAATAAAATTCTCCCCGGTTTTCTTCCAGATCTTCTTTCTTATAATTGGATGAAAGAACGATCACTAATAACGTTCCTAACAAAAGCAGAATCTTGAAAGCTTTTGAAAACGAATCAAGTCTGTACGTATCATACAGAATCGATGTTACTTCTATATCAAGCTGCATAAAAACGGCGATGAGGGCAGCTAGAATACCTGCTCCAGCAAGCCAGGCCAAAGGCTTCCGGCTCGATTCTTTTTTCATAAAAAGGTCGATAACTGATAAAAGAGTCGCAACACCTAAGATAATAAATTCAGGTAGCATAACGCTCCATCTAAACGATAATAAAGTATCTAGATCCATGACTTAGCCCCCTAACCCTAGCAGAATGCTATCTAATGTTGGACGGAGCATATCACTTAACCATGCAGGATAGATGCCGATGAACAAAATCGCTGCAAGCAAGATAAACGCCGGAATTCGTTCTGTTGATGAAAGATCATGTGCATTCGTTAGTTCTTTTTCAGCACCAAACGTGATCGCTAAAACAGCGCGCAACACGTAGACTGCCGTTAAGATCAGCCCTAGCGTTCCTACCGCTGCTAGCACAGGCATCGTTTCAAACAATCCTAAAAACGCCATGAACTCACTTATAAAACCTGACATTCCCGGTAGTCCTAATGAGGCGAGCCCCCCAGCGAGCATCACACCTGCAAAGATCGGCATCCTTTTGGCGACTCCACCAAAGTCTTGTAACTGTGATGAACCCGCTCGTTCGTAGAGAACACCTACTAAGAAGAACAACAGAGCCGAGATCAATCCGTGCGAAACGACTTGGAAAACCGCTCCCGTCATACCTTCTTCATTTAATCCAGCAAGCCCGATCAGAACGATTCCCATATGCGAGACAGACGAATATGCTAAGACGCGTTTTAAATCACGTTGTGTGAGTGCTAAGAAAGCTCCATATAGCAAGTTGATCACACCGAACAATCCGATGATAAAAGCAAGAGACTTGAATTGATCCGGAAACAGTCCTGCCCCAAAAACAATCAAGCCGTATGCCCCAATTTTCAGTAGAATCCCTGAGTGAAGCATAACGATCGGCGGTGGAGCTTGAACATGGACCCTTACCATCCAAGAGTGAAGCGGTGCTACCGGTAGCTTTACTGCAAACGCAACAAGCAGTGCGATCAGCATTCCCATCTTAAAATTCTTTGTGATGTTCATCTCGTTCAGCTCAGATTGAGGAAGCGAGAATGTATTAGCTAACTGCTCAAAATTCATCGTCCCCGTTTTCATGAACATCGCAACGAACGCGATCAGAAGAATGGCTGAACCGACCCCGTTATAGATCAAAAAACTGTAAGCTGCTTTTTCTCTTTCAAGATAACCCCAGCGTCCGATGAGGAAGAACATCGGAATGAGCGTGATCTCAAAGAAAATGAAGAACAAGAATAAATTTTGTGCAGCGAATACGCCAATCATGCCCATTTCGAGCAAAAAGAACAAAATGAAGTAACTTTTCCAATCCTTTTTAATTGAAAAGGATGCAATGGCAGCAAGGACGCTCACTACCGTTGTTAATAAGATAAGCACCATTGATAAACCGTTAATGCCCACTTCGTAAAAGATCGGATAGGTCACATCACCGTTCGTTTGAAAGACTTCATACGAAACCCATTGAAATTTTTCAGCAAGCTGAAGACCTTTGCCCGATATATTAAAAGCTGACAACGTAACGAGTGCAGTACCTAGCGGAAATAATGTACCTAATATCCCGATCCATTTAATCGATTTCTCATCTTGGGAAGGAGTAAATAAGAGAACCAAAACGCCTAACAACGGGGACAGAATTAAGATCGATAGAAGCCATGTGTTCATGTGAAGTACCCCCCTGTTAATGCGACGATCAGCAATAGAATCACAATGCCAAAGATGGCGAACGTCCCATACGTTTGAACCTGCCCGTTTTGAAGACTCGATCCTACCTTACTTAACCCTTGAACGCCACTCACAACGGCTGCCACGAGTCCGTCCACGATATATTTATCAAACAGGACGCCAAGTTTGCTCAAACCCTTCGTTCCTTTAACGAAAGTCGCGTCATATCCTTCATCAACGTACCACTTGTTGTAGATCACGTTGCTGAGCCCTGGTAACGAGCGGGTGATCCAATTGCGAGATAATGTTCCTTTTTGATAGATCAGATAAGCTAGACCGATGCCTAGTAAAGACGCTGCTGTTGCCACGATTGGAATCCAGCTTGGACCGTGGTGATCACCATGCGCCAGTTCAACAGGACCTCCTGCTAAGTAATCGGTTAAAAATGTGCCGAACCAAGCTGTGTTCAGATAACCGGCAACAATCGCTAACACACCTAAAACCAACATCGGTAAAGTCATAACACTAGGTGATTCATGTACGCCACTCTGATCGCCGCGCGGTTTCCCTGTAAACACAAGGAAAAATAGACGGAACATGTAGAACGCCGTCATAAAGGCAGCAACGACTGCCAACCAGAACAATCCGTAACGTCCATCTGCGTAAGTACTGGCTAAAATTTCGTCTTTTGAAAAGAAGCCGGATAGAAGCGGAACTCCTGAGATGGCTAGAGCGCCGATTAAAAAGAGAGGTCCTGTAAGCCGAAGCTTTTTCCAAAGTCCGCCCATCTCTTCAATGTTTTGTGTATGTACAGCATGAATTACGCTTCCTGCCGCTAAAAATAATAACGCTTTAAAGAATGCGTGCGTTGTTAAGTGAAAGATCCCTGCCACATAACCGGATGCGCCAAGTGCAAGCATCATGTAACCCAACTGGCTGACTGTTGAATACGCCAAGACACGTTTGATGTCTTTTTGCATGAGACCGATCGAAGCGGCAAAGATTGCCGTGACTCCTCCTACTATCGCAACGACCGTTAGTGCCGTTTCTGAAGCTTGAAAGAGCGGATACATCGCAGCGACCAAGTACACCCCTGCCGCGACCATCGTTGCTGCATGGATAAGCGCTGATACCGGTGTTGGACCTTCCATCGCGTCCGGAAGCCACGTATGAAGAGGCAACTGACCTGATTTTCCGATCGCTCCCACAAAAATACATAGTGCGGTAAGAGTGAGCATACCAGAAGATATATCACCATTTCGAACAGAAGCAAAAATTTCGTCATACTCAAAACTACCAACCTGCCAAAATAGCAAGACCATTCCGATAAAAAGACCAACGTCCCCTATCCGGGTCATGACAAATGCCTTTTTCGCTGCGGCTTTTGCTTCTGGTTTAAAATAGTAGAATCCGATTAACAAGAACGAACCAAGTCCAACAAGCTCCCAGAACATATAGAGCTGTAATAGATTCGGAGATAGAACGAGTCCGAGCATCGCAAAGGAAAACAATCCTAAGTAAGCAAAGAACACAGGAAACCGTTCATCGCCATGCATGTAACCTTTTGAGTAAAGATGTACAAGGAAACTGACGAGTGAAACGATCACAAGCATAAGAGCATTAAGCGGATTGATTTCATATCCCATCGTGATGGCCCGCTCACCGATCTCAAACCAAGTGCCTTCTACTTTAATCCCGTCACCTTGCCACACCGCGATCCAAACCCCGATGGATAGAATGAGCGATAACCCGGTTAGAAGTACACCAATCCATGCGGTGCCCTCACTTTTTGATTTTCTAAAAATCAGCAATAAAACGAAGGATAAAAGCGGGAACAACGGTATAAGCCAACTATTCTGCAACATAATCGTCCATCTCCTTCCTTATCGCTTCATCGAATCCATCTCATCCACGTTTACCGTCTGTCTGTTGCGGTACAGCGCTATGAGAATCGCAAGTCCGACCGCCGCTTCTGCCGCGGCAACCGTAATCGTAAACAGCGAGAAGATCTGACCTGTTAATCCAGGGTTGATTGAGTATTTTGCAAAAGCGACGAGATTGATATTTACCGCATTCAGCATCAGTTCGATCGAAATCAGTACGATGACCGCATTCCGTTTCGTTAATGCTCCAAACAAACCGATGCAAAAAAGAATCAAGGCAAGCAACAAGTAAGCTGCTAAAGGGATAGAGCTCATTTTTTTGCCTCCTTTTCATCGTCATCCCGCTTTGCCAGAATGATAGAACCAATTAAAGCAACAAGCAGGAGGACGGAAGTTAACTCGAACGGAATCACATAATGCGAATACAGCTCGATTCCGATCTTTTTCGTATTATCGATGTGAAGCTCTGCGTTCTGCTGACCAAAATCAAGGTCTTTGATCTTACCGTACATGATCAGGAAGAAAAGTCCGATCGCAAGTCCTGTTAAGATGACTTTTAACCGTGGTGCACGTTTCTCTTTTTCCTGATGACGCGTGAGCATGATCCCAAACAGCATGATGATCGTGATAGCTCCTGAGTAGATCAGCACCTGCACGACGGCAACGAACTCTGCTGATAGTGTGATGTAGATTCCTGCAATGGCAATGAACGTAAAAATAAGAGCAACAACCATGTGTACGACATTTGAGAGGTTAATAAGAAGAACGCCGCCGGCAATGGCTGTTAAGGCGAGAAAGAAAAACGCGATCATTTCACCGGTCATGCTTTGTTCTCCTTTCTGACATTCTCATCGTTCTCATCGAGCCACTCGAGGTTTTTAAAAAGCTCATCACGGCTGTATTCAGCAAGCTCGAACTGATTCGTCATCACGATCGCTTCGGTCGGACAGACTTCTGTACACAGATCACATAGGATACAGATTTCAAAATTGATGTCGTACGTGTCGATGATCTTCCCTTTTTTCGCAGGATCGGGATGCGGTTTACCCGTTAACTGGATGCAGTCGGTCGGGCATATCTGCGCGCATTGGTTACAGACGATGCATTTTTCGGGATAAAACTTTTGGATGCCGCGGAAACGGTCAGGCATCTGGATCGGCACGTCGGGATAGCTTGTGGTGACGTTTTGTTTTGTTAGGTTTTTGACGGTATAGTTTAAACCTTTTACAAGACCTTTCATCCTGAGATCACGCTCCTTATGCGTTGGTCTTTCGATTGATAGAGCATTCTATTGCGGACTAGAACCTTTTTAAGTGATTTCGCTTTGTCGTGTTGTGAAAGTGTTGATTTCCTCTCCAGGATGCTCGCTTTCCGGGGGGCGTGCGGTGAGCCTCCTAGCGCTCTGCGCTGTTAGGAGTCTCACCTGTCCCGCTGATCCCCCAGGAGTCTCGCACCTTGCGATCCAATCAACTATTCGAGGAAGTATGCTTGTAATACTTCCAAAGATTAAATAACTTGGCTTTTGAAATTCAGAGTGATGGCTAAGGTCATTCTATAAAGCTTTTTTTCAAGATGCTTGTTGCTTTTTAATCTTTTCTACCTTCTTTGAACTGTTGGTTGTAGTGGAAGGTGTGAGACTCCTGCCCCGCGGAAAGCGAGCACCTGGAATGGAAACCAACCCCCACAACTACTACCAGATTTGTGATTTGTCTTTTATAAAAACAATTCCTTAACTGCTGCACTGACAAAAATGTTTAGCAGTGCTAGAGGCAGTAGGACTTTCCATGCGAAACCCATCAGTTGATCGGCGCGGAGTCGTGGAAGTGTTCCGCGAATCCAGATCATGAAAAATACGACGATGCTGAATTTGACGCCAAACCACAACATCCCTGGAATAAAATCTAAGAACGGAATCGGGTTCCAGCCTCCTAAGAAAAGAACGGTTGTTAAGGATGCCATCGCGAACAGATACACATATTCTGTGAGCATGAAGAAGGCCCATCGAAAACCTGAGTATTCAACGTGATAACCCGCAACGAGCTCTGACTCTGCTTCAGGCAAGTCGAATGGTGTACGGTTCAACTCAGCGATCGAGGAGATCAAGAATACGAAAAATCCGATCGGCGTTAAAAAGATGTAAGCAATGTTTTCTTGGCCTCTTACGATGTCGTTTAAGTTCAGACTGCCCGCGAACAGAATCACCCCGATTACAGAGATGACGAGCGGGATCTCGTATGAAATCATCTGTGCTGCAGCACGCATGCCGCCGAGTAACGAGTACTTATTGTTTGATGCCCAGCCACCCATTAAGATGCCGATCGTTGAGATACCTGAAACGGCTACGTAATACAGAAGGCCGACGCCAAGGTCTGCAAACTGCATGTTCTCTGAGAACGGAATCGTCGCGAGCACCATGAACGCTGGAGCAAATGCGATGACGGGTGCCAATATGAACAGTGGACGATCAGCTAGTTTTGGTATGGTGTCTTCTTTTATCAAAAGTTTAAAAACATCAGCTACCGTTTGAAGGAGACCGAATCTTCCTCCAACCCGGTTCGGTCCTGTACGCATCTGCATGAATCCGAGCACTTTTCTTTCCGCTAGAATTGCGTAGGTTACGAATCCGAGCACAGTTACGAGTAACGCCGCACCGAGCGCAAAGAAGATCGCAACATGTGTCCAGCCAGGCTGTGCGTATAAAAGATCCTCCATCAGCCATCAACCTCCCCGAGAACGATATCAATCCCACCTAAGATGGTAATCAAGTTGGAGATGTTTTCACCGACTAAAAGTTTTGGCAGAATCTGAAGGTTGTAAAAAGATGGCCTGCGAAACTTCAAACGGTACGGTTCTTTCTTTCCTTCTGATGCGATGTAGCAGCCGATCTCTCCGCGAGGCGACTCGATACGAACAAAAGCTTCACCCTTTGGCGGTTTGATGATTCTTGGCACTTTTGCCATGACCGGTCCTTCTTTTGGAAACTGTTCTACCGCTTGTTCTACAATCTTGAGTGATTCTTCGATCTCCTGCATGCGGCACTGATAACGCGCCCATGCATCGCCCGTATGAAAGACCGGTACATCAAAGTCAAAACGGTCATAGATCGAATACGGCTCATCTTTTCTAAGATCCCAATTCGTACCGGTGCATCTTAAGTTTGCGCCGCTTAATGAAAAGTTCAGCGCTTCTTCTTTTGTGTAGTAGCCGATTCCTTTTACACGGTTCAAGAAGATTTCGTTGCCCGTCACAAGGTCGTGATAGCCAGCAAGCTCTTCTCTCATATACGGAACAAAATCTCGCACTTTCTCGATCCAGCCATCTGGCGCATCCCATTTCACACCGCCAACACGCATATAGTTGAACGTCAGGCGAGCCCCGCATATCTCGTTCAGCATATTGATGATCGCTTCACGTTCACGAAACGCGTATAGAAATGGGCTCATCGCCCCGATATCTAATAAATATGTACCGAACCACACGAGATGGCTTGCGATGCGGCCGAGCTCCATCACGATTACACGCAAGTACTCCGCGCGTTCTGGTATCTCTAGACTCATCATCGTTTCGACCGCGTGACAGATCACATAATTGTTCGTCATGGCCGCTAAATAATCCATGCGGTCTGTGTATGGAATAATCTGCGTATATTGAAGATTTTCTGCTAATTTCTCTGTGCCTCGGTGAAGGTAGCCGATCACTGGTGTGGCTTCAATGATCGTCTCACCGTCAATTTTGAGTACGATTCGAAAAACACCGTGTGTACTCGGATGCTGAGGCCCAACGTTGAGGAGCATCTCTTCTGTTCTGATCAATGTCTCTACACCTCCACGTCATGTGGTTCGTAATCTTTTCTGAGCGGATGTCCTACCCAATCGTCCGGCAGCATGATACGCGTTAAGTTCGGATGACCTTCAAAATGAATTCCTAAAAGATCATACGTTTCACGCTCTGGCCAGTTTGCTCCTTCCCATAACGGGGTAATGGAATGGGTAGTGGCGCTATTTCTATCTATTTTTACTTTTAGAGCAACCGATTGGCGATGATTGTACGAATACAGATGGTTATAGACTTCAAAATGCGTTTCAAAATCGGTGCCGTGCATTTCAGATAAATAATCAAAACGAAGCTGATCGTTATATTTTAAAAACTCCGCAATTTTGTAATAGGAATCAGGTTTTGCAACTAAGGTAGGGACGTCTTTTGACAGTCTGTTAATATAGGAATCTTCGAGTACATCTTCTCCTAGATGTTCTTTGATGACTTTTCTGTAGGTATCGAGGATAGGTTGGTTTGGTGATGGCTTTTCTTCAGTCGCAGGTTCTGTAGCTGCACCTTTGGCGTTTGCAGCAGCTCGTGCTTTTGCGGCTGCAGCTGCTTTCGCCTTTGCAGCAGCGATCGCTTTCGCTTTTTCATCGTCACCTGCTGGCTCAGTTGTTGCATCTGATCCTGTTTCACGGGAAGCTTTCGCTTTAGCAGCGGCGGCGGCTTTTGCCTTAGCGGTGGCGATGGCCTTTGCTTTTGCCGCAGCTTTCGCCTTTTCGTCGTCTGAGGCGGGTTCGGTGGATGTTGTGTCGCCTCCACCCTCTCTTGCTAGTTTTGCTTTAGCAGCTGCTGCTGCCTTCGCCTTGGCGGCTGCGGCGGCTTTTGCTTTTGCCGCGGCGAGTGCTTTTTGTTTTGCAAGATCATCCGTTGGCTCATTACTTTGTGGAATTTCTGTCGTTTTCGCTTTTTCAGCCTGACGCTGTTTTGCTAGCTCGAGCGCTTTTGCTTTCGCCTCTGCAGCCGCTTTTTTCTTCAGCTCTTCTTTTGTTAATTCTGGCTCGTCTGCTGTCGGCTCCGTTCCTTCTGCAGCTTTCGCTTTTTCAGCCTGGCGCTGTTTTGCGAGTTCAAGGGCTTTTGCCTTGGCTTCTGCGGCAGCTTTTTTCTTCAGCTCTTCTTTTGTTAGCTCTGGCTCGGTTGCTGTCGGCTCTGAAGTTTCTGCGGCTTTCGCTTTTTCAGCCTGACGCTGTTTTGCAAGCTCGAGCGCTTTCGCCTTCGCCTCAGCAACAGCCTTCTTTTTCAGTTCTTCTTTTGTTAGCTCTGGCTCAGGGGCGGCCGTCTCCGTTCCTTCTGCAGCTTTCGCTTTTTCAGCCTGGCGCTGTTTTGAGAGCTCAAGAGCTTTTGCTTTCGCCTCTGCGGCGGCTTTCTTCTTTTGTTCTTCTATCGATAATCCTTCATTGGAATCATTTTGCTTATCTGTCATTCGCTCATCACCTTCTTGCCTGTCTTCGCTTCATAACGGATTTTTTCTTGAAGCTTGTTGATGCCATAAATGAGTGCAGCAGGGTTAGGTGGACATCCAGGTATGTATACATCCACGGGTACGATTTGATCGACGCCTTTTACGACGGCATACGATTTGATATAAGGACCGCCAGCTGTAGCGCATGAACCCATCGCGATGACCCACTTCGGTTCTGGCATCTGTTCGTATAATCGTTTTAATACGGGCGCCATTTTTTTCGTCACAGTTCCTGAAACGATCATGACATCAGATTGACGAGGTGACGTACGGAATATGCTTCCGAAACGGTCTAAGTCATAATGAGACGAACCTGTACCCATCATTTCAATCGCGCAACAGGCGAGTCCAAAGGTTAACGGCCATAGTGAATTGCTTCTGGCCCAGGCTTTTACTTGTTCGAGTGTTACCATGAATACGTTGCGGTCTAGTTCGGCGCGTTCTTCAGCCGTAAGTTCCCACTTTATGTCCATTTCAGCACCTTCTTTTTCCAAGCGTATACAAGACCTAACGTTAAAAGAACAACAAAAATCCCCATCTCGATCAGAGCGAAAACGCCAAGCTCTTCATAGGCAACAGCCCAGGGGTATAAAAATACGGTTTCAACATCAAAAATAACGAACATGAGCGCAAACAAATAATAGCGGACATTGTACTGAACCCAACTTTGATGAAATGGCTCAATGCCGCTTTCGTAGGTGGTGTATTTTTCTGCTGATGGTTTATAAGGGCGCAACAAACGGCCTGCAGTCAATGCGACCACCGGCAAAAGAACCCCTAAAAATAAAAATACAGCCACAATGAGGTAATTGTTTTGATACAGATGATAAAAATCCATTCTGACTACCTCCTAATATTCAGAATTTTATAAATTCTGTAACCGCTTTAATTATAGCAAATTCCATATTTTGTGTCGATGTGCTTCTTCACATATGGTACTTCTACTATATTAAGGTCTACCCCTTATTTTTCTATAGAAATGTTCATAATCCTGTAATTTTTTTGGATGTGACGATACACTGTTAGCAGTATGATAGGTGTAAAGGGGAGATTTGTAATGGATATATGGTGGATTGCTTACTTTTTGATCGTCGTGATCTCGATCGCTGGATTAGTCGGTACGATCATGATTTCTAAAACGCAGGACGAAAAATACGGAAGTTCAACTCGTCAGAACCTTGTGCGCCTTACACTCATCTATGCAGTAGTAATCCTCGTTTCGATCATCGCACTTGCTCTATACATTTATCTTTAATGAAATGCTGTTATTAAAGGATGTGATCTACTTTGAAAAAAGAGACCGAACAATTGTGGGCAAGTGAAAAGTATACCGTGATGGCAAAGGGTTATAACTTTTACAAAGAGGTTCAAGGGTTTATGAGAGATGCTCAATCTAATGCTGATTATGAAAAAGTGACGATGTTGATCGCTGAGGTGAAGGAAAAACCTTTTGAGCGCCGTGCTTTATGCAATACGTTAGAACATGTTTGGGGTTATTTTAAAAAATCAGCAGAAGAAGTGGATAAAGAGCACTTTTTTTCACTGCTGAAAACCTTGAGAGAGTCAGATGCAGCGTATTATGAAGAAATGCCTTATGAAATTCACCTGTATTTGCAGTATTTGCTTCAAAAATACCCTTCAGAATACTTATCACGCTCATCATTTATTAAGAATTGAGGATGCTCCCGTTATGCTGTGGGATCATCCTTTTGTTTTGGCTAAAATAGGTGCAGTTTCGGTGAACGAAACTTTTTTTATGCATACCTGGGTGGGTACCTTTGCAAATCAATCAAGAAATTATAGCGTTCAATCCACAAAAATCAGCGTCTAATCCACGAGTTTTAAGCATGAATCCAAAAGTTTTGGCTGTTTATCCACGAGTCGACAAACCTCGACATCCAGCGGACATATTTAACCCCTCATATACCCCGCACATCAAAAAAAGACACCCCGCTCTAACGAAAGCGGGATGCCTCTATGCCCATACTTATATACTTTTTATTAGATCGCCTCTACAGACAATCGCAATTGCTCTTCAAAATCTTCTGCATGCTCGCGTTTTTGTACTTCGTTCCAGCCCAATTTATCAGCCATGCAGTTGATCACACTTTCTTTCCATTCATATACCGTATCGATGTCGAAATATAACGCAGACGTACGACGGATCAAGAAGTCAGATGGTGTGGATGTCATCTCATATTCTAATGCGTAAAGTAGTGATGCATACAGACTTTCTGGTAAGTTGTAGTTCTTCGCTTCTGCACCGCGTTCTTTCATATAACTATATACGATGTCGATGTTCGTGCCGTAGCGTTGAACGAGCTCACGAGCTTTTGCTTCATCTAAGCCTAACGCTAAGCCTTCCTGTACTTTTGTACGAAGGAAGTCTGCGAAGTTTTGACTTCCGCCCAACTTACCGCCGGATAATTCCATATGTTGCGTACGGCAATTAGGAAATTTCGTGCCTTCTTCTTCACCAAGCTGATCACGAACGATATCTACGACTTTTTCAGCCATTTTACGGTAACCTGTCAGCTTACCACCAGCGATTGTTAACAATCCGGATGGAGAATGGAACACTTCATCTTTACGAGAAATTTCTGAAGGTCCTTTCTTCGGTTCGTGAATTAACGGACGCAGTCCTGACCATGAAGATTCAACATCGTCACGCGTGATCTTCACGTCTGGGAACATGAAGTGGATCGTGTTTAGTACATATTGAAGATCCTCTTCTGTCATGCCAGGGTTTGCAAGATCTCCCTTATAATCCGTATCTGTTGTACCAACATACGTCTTACCTGCACGTGGGATCGCGAACACCATACGGCCATCTTCTGTGTCATAGTAAACCGCTTGCTTCAATGGGAACTTAGAGCCATCAATAACAAGGTGGATACCTTTTGTATGGTGAATCTCTTTTCCTGTTTTTGAACGGTCTTCTTCACGAAGCTCATCTACCCATGGACCTGTTGCGTTGACGATCTTTTTCGCATAGATCTCATGAATTTCACCAGTCAGCTGGTCTTCTACTTTTACACCAACTGCTCTTTTTCCGTTATAGATAAAGCTCGTTACTTTCGCGTAGTTAACAGCTGATGCTCCACGTGCTACCGCTTCTTTCATAATCTCAAGCGTCAGACGCGCGTCATCTGTTTTGTATTCAACATAATATCCGCCACCAAGCAAGTTATCCTTTTTCAATAGTGGTTCTCGGCGTAATGTTTCTTCAGCTGAAAACATCTTTCTGCGTTCTTTGCGTTTTACCCCTGCTAAGAAATCGTACACTTTTAGACCGATGGAAGTAGAGAACTTTCCGAACGTACCACCTTTGTAAAACGGAAGTAGCATCCATTCTGGTGTCGTTACGTGTGGTGCGTTTTCGTACACGATTGCACGTTCCTTACCAACCTCTGCAACGAGCTTCACTTCGAACTGTTTCAAATAACGAAGTCCACCGTGAACAAGTTTTGTAGAACGGCTGGATGTTCCAGCAGCAAAGTCCTGCATCTCTACAAGACCTACCTTCATACCACGCGTCTGAGCATCTAAAAGAATACCTGCTCCAGTTACGCCTCCTCCGATTACAAGGAGGTCTAGCTTCTCTTGTTTCATACCTGTGATGATTTCTTCTCTTTTATATGTTGAAAATGATGCTGTCATTTTCTCTTCACTCCTTCTGTACAGAACCGTTGGACATATATGATACGGGTAGTTTTCCCGGAATCGGCAAACCCAACACACATTTTTCAACATTTCCGTGTATTGGCACGTATGCACGCAAAAAAGACCACAAGAACCCCGCATCGTTTGTACGAGGTTTTGTGGTCTCTCCTGATCTCCAACCGGTTCAATATCAACTTGTGTTTAGTATAACTCAGTTTTCAAGATTTTGAAAGGGTTATGCTTTAGGTTTGTATGCGATCGTTGCTTCAACGGCTTTTTTCCAGCCATCATAAAGCTCTTTACGCTCTTCTTCTTTCATGTTTACGTCGAAGTCTTTGTCCACTTTCCATTTATCTGCGATTTCTTGACGATCGCCCCAGAATCCTACAGCAAGTCCTGCTAGATAAGCGGCACCGAGCGCTGTCGTTTCATTGATTTCTGGACGCTCAACAGGAACGTTTAAGATATCGCTTTGGAACTGCATCAAGAAGTTGTTCTTTACCGCTCCGCCATCTACACGAAGCTTCTTCAACTCGATGCCTGAGTCTGCTTCCATCGCTGTTAACACATCAGCTGTCTGATATGCCAATGACTCGAGTGTTGCACGAACGAAGTGTTCTTTTTCTGTACCGCGTGTGAGTCCAAAGATCGCGCCGCGTGCTTCTGAATCCCAGTAAGGAGTTCCGAGGCCAACGAATGCAGGAACCACATATACACCATCAGTAGAGGCAACGCGCTCTGCATAATCTTCACTGTCTGCCGCATCTTTTAACATACGAAGTCCGTCGCGCAGCCATTGAATCGCTGACCCTGCAACAAAGATACTTCCTTCAAGTGCGTATTCGACTTTCCCGTCCACACCCCAAGCGATGGTCGTTAATAGGCCATGCTCAGACTTAACGGCTTTTTCTCCTGTGTTCATAAGCATAAAACAACCTGTTCCATACGTGTTCTTCGCCATTCCTTTTTCGAAACAAGCTTGTCCGAAAAGTGCCGCTTGCTGATCGCCCGCGATACCTGCGATCGGAATGTTTTTACCGAAGAAATGATAATCGATCGTTTCACCGTATACTTCTGATGACGATTTAACTTCTGGAAGCATGGATTTCGGAACGCCCAAGATTTCAAGAAGCTCGTCATCCCACTTTAGATCGTAAATGTTGTACATGAGTGTACGTGATGCGTTGGAATAATCCGTCACGTGCGCTCTTCCGCCTGTTAGCTTCCAAACCAGCCACGTGTCGATCGTACCGAATAACAAATCACCGTTTTCCGCTTTTTCACGAGCACCTTCAACGTTATCAAGGATCCATTTTACTTTTGTTCCGGAGAAGTAAGCGTCGATCAATAATCCAGTTTTATCACGGAATTTATCGTTTAAGCCTTTTTCTTTCAGCTCATCACAGATCTCAGCGGTTTGACGAGACTGCCATACGATCGCGTTATGAACAGGTTTTCCCGTGTTCTTGTCCCAAACGACCGTTGTTTCACGCTGGTTCGTGATTCCAATCGAAGCGATCTCGCCTGGATCTGTATCTGTTTTTGAAAGAACTTCTGCTACTACCGCTAAGATCGTTCCCCAGATTTCTTGTGCATCATGTTCTACCCAGCCTGGCTTCGGGAAGTGCTGCTTGAATTCCTTTTGTGAGATCTCAACGACTTCTCCTGCTTTGTTAAAAAGAATTGCTCTTGAGCTTGTTGTTCCTTGATCGAGTGCAATGATATATTTCTTTTCCATACGTAAACCCTCCCAAATTGGTTTGTTGTTATTGTTTTAGTTTTCTATTTGATCTCCGTGAGGCAGTGCTTGTGTGCCTTTACTTCCTAAGAAGAATGTTATGGCGAAAATCGCTACTGATACCACTGTCCATATCCAGAATAATGTTGTAACTTTCCCTGTAAAAACTGCTTGGTAGAACAATGCTCCAAAAACTCCACCCAGCACTGGTCCTACAACCGGAATCCATGAGTACGTCCAGTTTGATCCGCCTTTACCTGGAATCGGCAAGATGAAATGTGCGATTCTTGGACCAAGGTCACGTGCCGGGTTGATCGCATATCCAGTAGGTCCACCAAGTGATAACCCAATCGCTACGATTAGGAATCCGACGATCAGTGGATTCAAGCCATCTGAAAATTTATTCGCTCCGATTGACAATAATCCTACTAGTAAAACCGCAGTTCCAATAAATTCTGATAAAAGATTCGAAAATGTATGTGGAATTGCAGGGTCCGTTGAGAAAACTCCTAATTTTACAGCTGGATCATCCGTTGCTTTCCAGTGCGGCAGGAAGTGGAAGTAGACGACCATTCCTCCTAAAATACCGCCGATCATTTGTGCAAGAATATAAGCTGGTACATCTGCCCAAGCAAATTCACCGATTGAAGCAAGACCGAGTGTAACGGCAGGGTTAAGATGTGCACCACTAAAGCTTCCGACTGCATATACCGCCATCGCAACGGCTAGTCCCCAAGCAAGTGCGACAACAATCCAGCCGCCACCTTGGGCTTTTGATTTATTCAAGGAAACGTTTGCAACAACGCCCCCGCCAAATATGATTAGAATCATTGTTCCTATCAGTTCTGCCATAAATGTTGACATATCTTTTTCCTCCTTTTATGCAATCGCTATCAATTATAAGTGCAAGCATGTGAACGGATTTCATCAAAAAAAGACCCAGCAAAAGATACCTATAGTTTTGCTATAAGTAACCCCTGTGGATCTCCATGTTCTCCGTCACGTTTATGAACTTGTCTCTATTATAACAAGGATGAAAACGTTGTCAAACGTTATTTCACAAGAACATTAAATCCACAATTCAGGGTTTGAAGTCGTCACAGCTTCTGCACCGGCCTCCAATGCTTCCATCACATTTACTTTTGTACGAATCAATCCACCAGCAATTACCGGAATTCCAGCTTGCTCACTTACTTCTTTTATTATTTCCGGCATGATGCCTGGCAAAACCTCTAAATAGTCTGGCTGAGCACGTTCGATGACTTTATAACTTGTTTCAAGTGCTAATGAATCTAATAAAAACAAACGCTGAACGGCGATCATGTTCTTCTTTTTTGCACGCATGATGCAGTTAGATCTCGTTGAAATGATTCCTGCTGGTTTCATTTCTTGAGCCAAAAAATCGACTGCGTACTCATTCGCTTTCAGCCCGTTAATCAGATCCAGATGAACCAAAACTTTCTTTTTTCGTTCGTTTGCCATCGCGATCATAAATTTCAACTGACTGATATGTGTATCCAAACATACGATATATGTGTATTTGCTGTTTAGCAGCTTCTCAAAATCTTTCATCTTTCTCGCTGCCGGCAAAACTTTTTGTCCATGGAAGCTCATCGTGCCCACTCCTTACCTTCTTATCATTCACCAGTTCTCGTAATTTATTGCAAACCCCGGTAAATCGCCTTTTTTACATATTAAGTGATAATAACACATACAACTACCGGCGGACGAGCATTTAATAGTATATAGCTTGTTTAAAGAGCTATATTTCTTAGGACACTTCCTTTGCTTGAGGAGGTGAAAAGCATGCTTAAAAAGAGAAAGAAACCTGTGATCTCTCCTGTTGGTGAATTTCAAAACCCGTTTGGTGATGAAGTCGTTCAAATGGAAGAGGCAGCAGAAACGAACGCGATGACTGGTGAAAATGGCGACCAAGTATGGTTACGTAGGGTCTCATGTGCTCGGCCGATTTTTGGAAGAAACTAAATAAAAACGAATCTCGTATGCGATGTAGCTATCCTGAAGTAGTTGATTTCCGCTCCAGGTTGCGCGCTTTCCATGGGGCGAACGGTGAGCCTCCTGCCGCTTTGCGCCATTAGGAGTCTCCACCTGACCGCTCGTCCCATAGGAGTCGGCAACCTTATGCTTCAATCAACTTGCATAGGGAGACTTTTAGAAAAGAGCCAAATAAAAGAACGATTCATCCTATGTTCAACCTTCTCAAACTGAACGTGATGTACTCGTATGGAACCCCTTTGACTTTGTTTTTGGACAAGTCGGAGGGGTTTGTGAGTTCTGAAAAAGAATAAAGGTACAGTTTCGGTTCCAAAAACTGAACAATTCAGATACCTTATGGGGTATTAAAATTAGTGCAATCCAAAAGTTTAGGTTGTTTATCCAGAAGTTTTGCCTGTTTATCCACGAATTTTTGCCCTCAATCCATAAGTTTTGCTACTTTATCCACGAGTTTACAATCCTCGACATTGCTCGCACTCCCTTTATTCCTCTCATACCCCTTACAAACACAAAAAAAGCCCTCCAACTCTCTATAAAGAGAGCTGAAGGGCTTTTTAAATTAACGCTTTGTTGCTATGTCGATACGGTTCATTGCGCGTTTAAGCGCAAACTCCGCACGAGCTGCATCTAGGTTGTCTTGTTTGTTGCTTGCAAGACGTTGCTCGGCACGCTCTTTTGCTGCGCGTGCACGATCTACTTCGATGTCGCCAGCGATCTCAGCAGCTTCTGCTAGGATCGTGACTTTTTCAGGTCGCACTTCAATAAATCCACCGCTAACGGCCACATATTGTGTTTTCCCATCAACGTCGTGAACACGCACGGCGCTGATCGTTAAAGGAGCTACAAGAGGGATATGGCCTGGAAGAATTCCAAGCTCCCCACTTTTTGCTTTCGCGCTGACCATTTTCGCATTTCCTTCAAACACAGGACCATCAGGGGTTACTACGCTGACTTGAATGGTTTTCATCCAATCTTACCCCTTTCAGGCATTAGGCCAAAGTTTTTGCTTTTTCAATAGCATCCTCAATAGAGCCTACGAGATGGAACGCTGATTCCGGAAGATCATCGTATTTTCCTTCAAGGATTTCTTTGAATCCACGAACTGTTTCTTTAACAGGAACGTATGAACCTTTTTGTCCTGTAAATTGTTCTGCAACGTGGAAGTTTTGAGATAAGAAGAACTGGATACGACGCGCACGGTGTACAACTAGCTTGTCGTCTTCAGAAAGCTCGTCCATACCAAGAATTGCGATGATATCTTGAAGCTCTTTATAACGCTGTAAAGTCGCCTGTACTTTACGAGCTACTTCATAATGCTCTTCTCCAACGATCTCAGGAGAAAGTGCACGTGAAGTTGAAGCTAGTGGATCTACCGCTGGATAGATACCCATAGCTGTAAGTTTACGCTCAAGGTTAGTTGTTGCATCTAAGTGGGCGAACGCTGTAGCTGGAGCCGGATCCGTATAGTCATCGGCAGGTACATAGATCGCTTGGATAGATGTTACAGAACCTTTTTTCGTAGATGTGATACGCTCTTGTAATTGACCCATCTCCGTTGCAAGAGTTGGCTGGTAACCTACCGCTGATGGCATACGGCCAAGAAGGGCAGATACTTCAGAACCTGCTTGCGTGAAACGGAAGATGTTATCTACGAAGAAAAGAACGTCTTGTCCTTCTTCATCACGGAAGAATTCAGCCATTGTCAAACCAGAAAGAGCGATACGTGCACGTGCTCCAGGCGGCTCGTTCATCTGTCCGAATACCATTGCCGTTTTCTTGATAACACCAGAGTCGCTCATCTCGTGGAAAAGGTCATTTCCTTCACGAGTACGCTCACCAACACCTGCGAATACGGAGATACCACCGTGTTCTTGTGCGATGTTGTTGATAAGCTCCTGGATAAGAACCGTTTTACCTACACCCGCACCACCGAAAAGACCGATTTTTCCACCTTTTACGTATGGAGCGATAAGGTCAACTACTTTGATCCCTGTTTCAAGGATCTCCGTTTTAGTTGTTAATTCTTCAAAAGAAGGTGCTGAACGGTGGATCGGGTCACGGCGAACATCTGCCGGTACTGCCTCACCAAGGTCAATGTGATCACCTGTTACGTTAAATACACGTCCAAGTGTTGCTTCACCTACTGGTACAGAGATCGGCTTACCTGAGTCAGCGATTTCCATTCCACGAACAAGACCATCCGTTGAATCCATTGCGATTGTACGAACCATGTTATCACCAAGGTGAAGTGCTACTTCTAGTGTTAAGTCAACACCCTCAGCGCTAACAGTTAAAGCGTTAAGCAATTCTGGAAGCTGGCCTTCGAACTTAACGTCAACGACCGGTCCAAGAATTTGAGTAATATAGCCTTTATTCATCGGTTTCCCTCCTATCTTACTTTGCAAAATAGCTGCTAGAATCACTTATAAAAAGTCTACTCTAGAGCTGCTACACCGCCGACGATTTCCGTAATTTCCTGAGTGATAGCTGCTTGACGCTCACGGTTGTACGAGAGGTTCAATTGGCCGATCAGTTCATTAGCGTTATCCGTTGCATTTCTCATCGCAGTCATACGAGAAGCATGCTCGGCTGCTTTCGCATCAAGTAAAGCACCATAAATCAAGCTCTCCGCATATTGAGGAAGAAGCACTTCAAGGATCTCGTCCTCTGATGGTTCATACTCATAGGAAGATTTTGATTTTGTTGCAGCGATATCTGTTAACGGAAGAAGCTTCTTCTCCGTCAGATCGCTCTGAATGGCACTTACAAAATGGTTGTAATACATGTAAAGCTCATCAAATGTTCCGTCCGCATAAAGACCGACTGCCTTTGATGCGATCGCCTTGATCTCAGCAAAGGATGGCTGGTCTGCCACGCCTGTGATGCTGTCCAAGATAGACATCTTACGGCTTTTGAAGAAGTTCACCCCAACTTTACCGATCACGATCAATGCATACTCATCTGCTGATTTGTGACGCTCTTGAATCGTACGGTAAACGTGGCGTAAAATATTCGAGTTATAAGCCCCTGCTAATCCACGGTCAGCTGTAACGACGAAGTAACCCGTCTTTTTCACTGGTCGTGTTAAAAGCATAGAGTGTTTCGCGTTGCTTCCAGATGCGATGCTTCCTACCACTTCTTGGATCTTGTCCACGTAAGGGCCGAAAGATTTCGCATTTTGCTCAGCACGGTTTAGCTTTGCAGCTGAAACCATCTCCATCGCTTTTGTGATCTGCATCGTCTTCTTAGTAGAATCTATTCTAGCTTTTATATCTTTCAATGCCATTCATTTTCACCACCTTTATAGCGGAGGTTTAAAATTCCGGTTAACATTCCTGTCGGATTTCTTCGTTGACTTGTTTCTCCGGTTCTCATTTAGCTAACTAAACTCCGATCCTCGAAACTGCGTCGCCTCGAACTCCTCCGCCCTGTTAATCCTCATTTTAAACAAACCTTTTTAGTAAGCTGGTTGCAGGGTGCGAAACGTTTCCGCACCACTGCTTTTGGGTCTTTTATTTATAAAACTTCTTACGCGAATGTCTTTTTGAATGCTTTGATCGCTTCGTCTAGGCTGTCACCTTCAGGAAGTTTACCAGTCGTTTTGATTGCATCAAGAACGTCTTTAGAGTTTGCTTCCATATGAGCGTAAAGCGCTTCTTCAAAGCGGTTTACATCTTCAACAGCTACATCATCGATGTAACCACGAGTCAATGCATAAAGGATAGCAACTTGGTGCTCAACTTTTAGTGGTTTGTGAAGTCCTTGCTTAAGTACTTCAACTGTACGTGCACCACGGTTAAGTTTTGCTTGAGTTGCTTTATCAAGGTCAGATCCGAACTGAGCGAATGCTTCTAGTTCACGGTATGAAGCAAGGTCTAGACGAAGTGTACCAGATACTTTACTCATCGCTTTGATCTGAGCCGCTCCCCCTACACGAGAAACGGAGATACCTGCGTTGATCGCCGGACGAACTCCGGAGAAGAACAAGTCAGATTGTAAGAAGATCTGTCCGTCTGTGATAGAGATAACGTTTGTTGGAATATAAGCAGATACGTCAGATGCTTGCGTTTCAATGAACGGAAGCGCTGTGATCGATCCGCCACCTAGCTCGTCATTCAACTTCGCTGCACGCTCTAACAAGCGAGAGTGAAGGTAGAATACGTCCCCTGGATAAGCTTCGCGGCCTGGAGGACGACGAAGTAGCAAGGAAAGCTCACGGTATGCAGCAGCTTGCTTAGAAAGATCATCATAGATGATCAATACGTGCTTGCCAGCCCACATGAATTCTTCAGCCATAGATACCCCAGCATAAGGAGCTAGGAACAACATTGGTGCAGGTTGAGAAGCTGATGCTGATACAACGATCGTGTAATCAAGCGCTCCGTGTGCACGAAGTGTTTCTACAACGCCCGCAACTGTTGATTCTTTTTGACCGATCGCTACATAGATACAGATCATATCTTGATCTTTTTGGTTAAGGATCGTATCGATCGCTACAGCTGTTTTACCTGTTTGACGGTCACCGATGATAAGCTCACGTTGTCCACGTCCGATTGGCACAAGTGCGTCAATCGCTTTGATACCTGTTTGAAGCGGCTCATGTACCGATTTACGAGCCATTACGCCTGGAGCTTTTTGCTCGATAGGACGTGTTTTTGTAGTAGCAATCGGACCTTTGCCATCGATAGGCTGTCCAAGAGGGTTAACTACACGGCCAAGAAGCTCTTCACCTACAGGAACTTCCATGATACGTCCTGTACGTTTTACTTCGTCACCTTCACGAATTTCTTGGTAAGGCCCAAGAATGATGATACCTACGTTGTTTTCTTCAAGGTTTTGGGCCATACCCATTACACCGTTAGAAAATTCAACTAGCTCACCAGCCATAACGTTATCTAATCCATGGGCACGGGCAATACCGTCACCGACCTGGATAACTGTACCCACATCATTAACTTCGATCTCAGATTGATAGTTTTCAATCTGTTTTTTAATTAAAGCACTGATTTCTTCAGCTTTAATGCTCATGAATTTCACCCCTATCCTCTCAGCTTCCGTTAGAAGCTAATTGACGTTCCATTCGATTCAACTTTCCGCTGATGCTTCCGTCAAAAATACGGTTGCCAATGCGGATCTTAATTCCTCCAACAAGAGAAGAATCTACAATATTATTAATGCGCAACGCTCTTTTGCCGACTCGGGCAGCAAACGTTTGCTCCAACTTCTGTATCTCTGAGTCTGATAAAGGACGTACAGAATATACATTTGCGTCGGCAATGCCTTGTGCTTCATTTGCTAATTCAATGAACTGCGCTGCCATCTCTGTGATGTATGTGTAACGGTTGCGGTCTACCATCAGATAGATCGTGTTCATTACAGCAGTAGAAAGTTCAGCTCCAACGCTCTCTTTGATCAAAGCTTTCTTTTGATCTTTTGATACTTTTGGATGTGATAGAACTTTTTGAAGATCTTTGTTGATCTCCAGTACGTTCTTTACAAGACGCAATTCTGAAACTGTATCTTCAAGTTTCGTAACACCAACTACTTCAAATAGTGCTAATGCATAACGTTTTGCTACGATTGCTTGATCTTTGCTCATCGAGACTCGCCTACCTCTTGAAGGTATTCGTTAATAAGCTTCTCCTGAGAGCTCTCATCAAGTTCTTTTGCAATAACTTTAGAAGCGATCTTAACGGATAGAGCAGCAACTTCTTGACGAAGTGTAGCAACCGCTTTTTCTTTTTCAGAAGCGATCTCAGCTAATGCAGCTTCTTTCACACGCTCAGCTTCATCACGAGATGCTTTAATAATTGCTTCACCTTGTGCTTCGCCTTGCTTTTTAGCATTGTCGATAATAGACTTTGCTTCTTCTTTTGCTTTCTTCAACTCAGCAACTTGAGATTCAAGATAGCTCTTAGCTTCTTGACGGGATTTTTCAGCCGCATCAATTTCGCTGTTGATATGTGATTGGCGCTCCTTCATGATTCCCATTAACGGGCCCCATGCGAATTTACGCAATAATACTAGTAGAATTAAAAATGCAACTAATTGGTAAAGGATATCACCTGTGTTCAGGCCTTCACCTGCAGCAGCACCTAGAATTAAGTTTTGCACACCATTTCCTCCCTTCAATCAATCATACATAAGGAATGGCGAAGGGTAGTCCCTCTAGGGAAACTTGCTTCGCCATTATAGAAATCGTAATAAACAGTGGTTGTTTTAAGGATTAAGAACCAAGCGCGATGAACGCGATAACCACACCGATGATTGGAAGTGCCTCAACTAATGCAACCCCGATGAACATTGTTGTTTGAAGAGTACCACGTAGTTCTGGTTGACGAGCGATCCCCTCAACTGTACGTCCTACGATTAAACCGTTACCAATACCAGCACCAAGTGCCGCTAGACCTACCGCGATTGCAGCTGCAATAAGATTCATGATAAAATTTCTCCCTTCTGAATTCCCTTAAAGTTTTTATGAAAATGGGCTTCTTTTTATAGAAGCTTGATATTTCCTAAAGATTAGTGATCGTGACTTACTTTATGTGCTAAGTAAACCATTGTTAGCATCGTGAAGATAAATGCTTGGATCGCACCAACGAATACTGAGAAGCCTTGCCACACGATTAGTGGGAAGATTCCAAGTACGCCAGCAAAAATACCCATCTTAGTCAAACCTACCAATAGACCTAAAAGCATCTCACCTGCAAAGATGTTACCGTAAAGACGAAGACCAAGCGTTAATGTGTTCGCAAACTCTTCAATAATCTTTAATGGGAACAAGAACTTCATCGGCTTGAAGAATTCAGCTCCATATTCCTTGACCCCTTTCATTCTCACACCGTAATAGTGTGATAGCGCCACTACCATAACTGCTAGAGTCAAAGTAATAGTTGGGTCTGCAGTAGGGGATTTCCACCATAGATTATGGTCGACTACTACTGCAAAAGGTAATCCCAGCATGTTGGCAACGAAAATGTACATGATTAATGTAAGTCCTAAAGCTAAAAAGCGTCCGCCCGTATGCCAATCCATTGTGCTGTTGATGATTCCTTTTACGAAATCGACTACCCATTCAAGGAAGTTTTGCATTCCTCCTGGTCGCATTGACAGGGTTCGAGTAGCGAGTACCGCAATAAGGAAAACAATAACGGATGAAACTGTGATCATCAGTACGTTTGACATATTAAACGTCAAACCTAGAAAATCTTTTGTAACTGCACCATGTTCCACCTATGTTCACCTCTTTTCCTTTGGAGTACGTGTAACTTGAGTTAGTGAATCTATTAACATGATAATGTAGACTGACATCAATCCCACTACCACACTTAATAAATGAAAATGTTCCGGGTATTTCATCGCGATGAGCACCGCTAACCCTGCAAAGAGGAGCCTAGAAAGTGAACCGAGTGTTTTCACTCTTTTCTGCTGAATCACTGCTTGGCCCATGCGGTCAATCTTTGAATACATGCTCCAAAGATTGTAGAGGCTAAAAGCAGTTCCTAGAGCTAGTCCTAAAAAGATAGCTTTGTAAGGAGTGACAGCATAACCGACGAAAAAAAGAGAGAGAAGATATAATGTGTACTTTATGTATTTGAAAAACACCGATTTGTACTCATTCATCATTGCCCGTCCCCTGAAAACTTCGATATTAAGCGGATCATCCCGTAAACACCTGTTCCAAGACCTAGAAACAACCCGATGATAAGGAAGATTGGAAATTCATTGCCGACTTTCTCGTCCAGCCATTTCCCTCCAAAAAGTCCAACTAAGATACATCCAACAAGCTGAGAAAGAATGCCAGACATTAAAGCCATCGCTTTATAAGGGCGTTTCCCGTTGCTCATATCGTATGGACTCCTTCCTTCTGGAAATTTGGTAATAATTTTCTTGAAAACCCTTGTAAACACAAGAATGTAAACCTTACCATATTCCCTTTGTAAGAATACAATAGTGCCATTTCTATGTCAACGACTTCCGGGACGGTTTATTAAATAAATTGTGGAAATTTTGTGGCTTGTTTCAATGGTTTATTATTCACTTTGTTTACTACTTTTGCCTGCAGTTTCCATATTCCTGAATAAAACACCCTATTTGATAAATACTTACATTAAATATATGGAAGGAGCTTGTTCGACATGAAACAAAAAATATTTATTTTCTTTGCGTTGACCGGAATTTTGGTAGCTGGCGGCTGCATGAATAATGACAAAAAGCCTACAGAAGAATCTACAGATATGAGAAATAATGTGGAAAACGAGCGTACAAAACCATTGAATGTTCAGTATAATGACCAGACGCCGTCAGAAGATTTAAATTCATCTGTGACACAAAAAGACTATGCAAAATGGGGGAAGATGGCTCTAGCCGAAACGAAAAAGAAATATCCGAACAGTGATGTGAGTGATTATCAATATGACACACGCCGTGTGAGCCCGGATGGTACTATCTCAGATTTCTTTGATTTCACGGTGGATGAAAACGGAAAGAAACGATTAGTAAAAGTTGGCGTGATGCATACCGATGAGGAACTTGTGGATATGAAGGTTGAAGAGTTAAATTGATTTTAGGTTAGTTAGTGGACCAGGAAGAGTTATGAACGTTGATGTATAGGCGTGTTAAGGCTGACGACGGAAATTTGTCAGCTTTTTTGCTGTTTTTACGGTACGTGTTTTTATTTTTCTTACACGTTCACCGATAAACATCTAGTTTCCACCCGTAAATGATCGCTGACCACCTGAGATTAGCCTGTTTTCACCTGTAACCGCACCTCGACCACCTGAAAACTCGTCCACACCACCGCTAAACACGTTTTTCAATAAAAAAACTGACCCCGCACAGGCAATTTCACCTCTGCAAGAGTCAGTTTTATCTTTTTCATCTTATTTTGTTCCGAACAAACGGTCTCCAGCGTCGCCTAGACCTGGAACGATGTAACCATGGTCGTTTAATTTTTCATCAAGTGCTGCTAAGAAAATATCAACGTCAGGGTGCTCGTCCTGGATCACTTTAACACCTTCTGGAGCTGCCACTAAACACATAAGCTTAATGTTTTTTGCACCGCGTTTCTTGATCGATTCAATCGCTGCTGCTGCAGATCCACCTGTTGCAAGCATCGGATCGATTACGATGAAATCACGCTCTTCTACGTCAGAAGGAAGCTTCACGTAATATTCGATCGGCGTTAGCGTTTCAGGATCACGGTAAAGTCCAACGTGTCCAACTTTTGCTGCTGGAATAAGTTTAAGGATTCCGTCTACCATTCCAAGTCCTGCACGAAGGATCGGTACTAGCCCTAACTTTTTCCCAGCGATCGTTTTCATAGTTGCTTCGGCAACCGGCGTTTTCACCGTTACCTCTTGCAATGGAAGATCACGTGTAATTTCAAAAGCCATAAGCCCAGCTACTTCATCAACAAGTTCACGAAATTCTTTCGTACCCGTACGTTCATCACGGATGTATGTTAATTTATGCTGAATTAACGGATGATCAAGGACATATACCTCACTCATGTTTTAAGCACCTCTCCTTATGTAACATTTATTTTCGTTCAAAAAGCATCTCTAGCATTGTACAGAAAAACGACCTTTACTTCAAGGAAAATCAGCACAGAAACGATAGTTTTCTAACTCCAAATTTTACATATAAACTCTTCTACTACTATTCCCTGAATTTAGAGGTGAAATCCTGAAAAAGTTGGCGCGGGTGCAGTACCCATTTGAAGTTTACTGTCCACTTCGGCATAAATACTGTCGACTTTTCGCATTTTACTGTCCACTTCCATCATAATACTGTCCACTTTTCACAATTTACTGTCCACTTCCGTTAAAATACTGTCCACTCAGTTTTTCTGCGCAACAAAAAACACCCACTCCACACGAATGGATGCTTTCACATAATGTTAATTATCCCTATTCTTTCGCTTTCAACTCTGTATAAATAACCAATCTCTCTTCATGTGTGCCTTCATCACGATTAAAGTTACCGGTACACGTGATCAAGTTCAGCTTGCTGCCATACGAATAGTCGAATATTTTATCAACAGGCGCGTTTTTTCTGTCGTATTTTTCTTTTCCTGTTACTTCAAAGGTTAACGTTTTTCCCTCTTTATCCTTAACGATCACTTCATCGCCTTTTTCAAGGTCTTCTAGCTTATAAAACACAGCGGGGCCCGTCTTGCTGTCAACATGCCCTGCCATTACAGCATTTCCTGGTGATCCCGGTTTTGCTCCATCACCAAACCAGCCAACGGTATCCATTCCTTTTGGAACACCCATCTGACCATTTTTTAACGTACCTACTTTTTCGATTTCGGTATTGATTTCTAATGCTGGAATTTCAATCGTAGAAGGTGTGATCCCTTCTGTATCTGCCTTTAACTTTAAGCCTTCAGGCGGTGTTAGTTCCGTTGATGAGGAGTCCACTTCTTCCTGTTGCTCTTGTTTTTTCACAGGTTCCGCAGATTTTTTAGAGCTCTCACTTTTAACTTGTTCTTCTGCATTTGAACAGCCACTTACAATCAACATACTTAACAAAATACTAGAAATGAATTTTTTCATTAAAAACCTTCCTTTCCATCTTCAATAGATAGAAAAGATGGAGGACAGATTCGCCCTCCACTCTTAACCTCTTATCTCTTATACTTAATCTCTTAAGAATGGTTCGTCGCTTTTCTACGAAGAATCATCGCTGTTGTTGCTGAAGCCAAGATCAAGCCGAACATGCTCCAAAGGATAGCGTCAATTGATGTTTGGCTCATTCCGCCCATACCTGTTTTCGGCATATCAGATGGCTTTTGGCCAGCAAACTTATCTGGGAATTGATCAACGATCGCACCAGATAGGGATTGTCCTACTCCGAACATGTGCGCATAAGCTTCAGAGATGTTCTTGTAAGCGGCTGGGTAATCTTTTCCTGTATAACTGTTAAATGCCGCTAGTAATTGGTCGATGTGTACTTTTAATCCTTCTTCTAAATCAGCCGCTTTTAGGCGTCCTTCTGTTGCCGTATCTAAGAATTTAGCTTGTTCCATACGGTACTCATCGAGTTCAGAGATCGCTTGCTTCTTACCTTCTTCATTCTTTTCTGCTGTAGCTGTTACATAGTCAACAAAGTAACCGATGTGGCTGCTCCAGATTTCTTTAAATTGTGCTGCACCTTCTGCACCATATACGGATTCTACAGCTGCTGTGATGTCATCTGTATTTTCGTTCAGTTCAGCTGCCGCTGCTTCAAAGTCTTTAGCACCGTCGATTCCTTTTTGCATCGTTAATGCTGCCAAGGCTGCATGGGCCGAGAACACACTGTTCAAATCAGCACGAAGATCAGCTGCAGGTGTATCTACTGATTTATTTTCAAATTTGTCAGGGAACTGATCCGTGATCGCCCAAGACAAACCTTTACCTGTCATGAACATGTGGTGCATCGCTTCTGAAATGTTGTCATACGCTTTGTCGTAGTCGCCCGTTCTGTAGCTTTCAAACGCCCAGATCAGCTGGTCGATGTGTACTTTTAATCCTTCTTCTAGATCAGCCGCTTTTAATCTACCTTCTGTTGCTTTATCAAGGAAATCCGCTTGCGTTACACGGTACTTATCCAATTCCGCTAATGCTTGCTTTCTTCCTTCTTCGTTGTTTTCAGCAGTTGCTGTTACATAATCTACGAAATAGCCGATGTGGCTGCTCCAAATTTCTTTAAATTGATTGCCAGCTTCTTCTCCATAAACAGATCCAACTGCTTTTGACAGAGCTTCTGTATTTTGGTTCAACTGTCCAGCCGCTGCTTCGAAATCTTCTTTTCCGTCAATTCCTTTTTGCATCGCAACCACTGCTAAGAATGCATGCTCAGAAAGAAGAGTATCAAGTGAAGCGCGTAGATCGATTGCCGGGTTTGTCACTTCTGCTGACATTTGACCTTTGCTGTGACTTTCGTGGCCATGTGCATCTGCCACCGTAAATGTAGGGATTAATAGAGAAACACTTAACGGTACTGCCAAGAGTGCTTTTTTCATTTTCATTTGGAATCTCTCCTTTTTTTGTTTTTTACACTTAGCTAACGGAGAGAGTTTTGATTTGGATCACTTTTTTTAAAAAAGTTTTTGTTTTTTTGTCGAACCTTTGAAAAAGTGTAATTGTTTATTGTAAAAACCGTGCAAAAAAGCCCCTCTAGCCTGCTGACTATAGGAGCTCTAAACGTTTTATTTTATTCGTACAACTTATACTTTCCGGCTAACTTCTCAACACGTGTCTCAGCATTTTTCAACACCGATTCGTCCTCGATGTTTTTTAACACAGACGCCATGATCGAAGCGATCTCGTCCATATCTTCTTCAACAAAACCACGTGACGTTACCGCAGCTGTTCCAATACGAATACCGCTCGTTACGAACGGGCTTTCTTTATCGAACGGAATCGTGTTCTTATTAACTGTAATTCCGATATCATCCAATGCTTTTTCAGCCACTTTTCCTGTTAGTGCAAGTTCACTCACATTAATCAGAATCAAGTGATTGTCTGTACCATCAGAAACAAGAGTGATGCCTTCTTTTTTCAAAGACTCTGCTAAGCGTTTCGCGTTCTTCACGATCTGCTCTGCGTAGCTTTTGAACTCATCTGTTAATACTTCCCCAAAGGATACCGCTTTTGCTGCGATAACATGCATTAAAGGACCACCTTGGATGCCTGGGAAGATCGATTTATCAATTTTTTTCGCGAACTCTTCTTTACAAAGAATCATACCGCCGCGAGGGCCGCGAAGTGTTTTATGTGTAGTCGTTGTTACAAAATCTGCATAAGGAACTGGATTCTGGTGAAGACCTGCTGCAACTAAACCTGCAATGTGGGCCATATCAACCATTAGGTAAGCTTCAACTTCATCAGCGATCTCGCGGAACTTAGCAAAATCGATTGCACGCGGATACGCGCTCGCTCCTGCTACGATCAGCTTTGGACGGTGCTCTAGTGCTTTTTGACGAACATCTTCATAATCGATAACATTCTTCTCTGCATCTACGCCATATTCCACAAAGTTATATTGAATGCCAGAAAAGTTAACGGCACTTCCGTGTGTTAAGTGACCGCCATGAGAAAGGTTCATACCCAATACGGTGTCGCCTTGCTCGAGGATCGTAAAGTATACAGCCATGTTTGCTTGTGCACCTGAGTGAGGTTGTACGTTAGCGTGTTCAGCACCGAAGATTTCCTTCGCGCGGTCTCTCGCTAGGTTTTCAACTACATCCACGTGTTCACATCCGCCATAATAGCGTTTGGACGGGTAGCCTTCTGCATATTTATTCGTAAGTACAGAGCCTTGTGCTTCCATTACGGCTTGACTTACAAAGTTTTCAGAAGCAATCAATTCGATTTTCGTACGCTGGCGGTGCAATTCATCCATGATGGATTGGTAGACTTCTTGATCAGCTGTTTTCAAATGGTTCAATTTCGCTTCCCCCTTACCTTATGTGAAAAATGATTATGATTGTAACATACCCCTCTATCTTACACGTTAAGACTGTAAGTTGTAAGAGGAAATGCACAAGTGTGAAAATTCATTTTATTTAAAAGGGATGAACATGGTATGATGATACATAATAGAGAGAAAGAGCTATTTATAAGGGGTGTTATCAACATGATGAAAAAGTGGTTTGGAGCGAGTCTCCTTGTACTTGTACTAGCTTTGGCAGGCTGCAGCGAAGAAAAAGCTAAGCCTGAAGCTAAGGAAAAAGTAGAAAAAACAGATAACGAAGATCAAAATACAACAGATGATTTGGCTGGTCAACAAGCTGAGATCATTAAGAACATGGAAGAAAAAGCGGTTCAGTTAGATCCAAAAGCACTTGAAGCAGACCCAAAAGCATACGAAGAAAAAATCATTAAAGCTACGGGGAAAGTGCTAACAGATAACGAAAAAGGAATGGGCTCAAGCTTTGAATTCCAAGTTGGAGAAACAAAATTTAGAGTGATGAACTTTACGATGGGCAGCGGTTTTGAAAAAGGTTCTGAGGTCACAGTATTCGGCAATGTTAAGACAGGTAAGGATGCTAAGACTGGCCTTCCGCTGATCAACGCAACATATATGGAATAAGAAACAAAGAGCGGGATTATTCCCCGCTCTCTTTTTTATGCTTATTTTGAAAATCATGAAGTGCCTTATATTGCGTTTGCATCGTGTCTGATAGAGACTGATAAAGTTGAAACAGATCTTTATAGACGTTTTCGTAATCGGGATTAGGCATGATTTCTTGGTAATGCTTCGTCTCAACGGGTGCTTCTTCTAATATTTTTGTTTCCCCTATCGCGTATCGGCCGAGCAAGACCGCACCTAAGCACGAACTCTCCGTATGTTCAGGAATACTCACTTTCGTCTGAAAAATATCTGCTAAGATCTGTTTCCAAAGCGGCGAGTTCGTAAAGCCTCCTGTTGCAAAGATCTTCACTTCCCTTTTCCCCACTTGGCTCTTAATGAGAGAGTAAACACTAAACAAGTTAAGAATCGATCCCTCAAGCACCGCCCGCACCATATGATTGTGATTATGACGAAGCGTCAGACCGATAAATGATGCTTTTGCTTGTGCATCCCATAACGGTGCTCGTTCTCCAGTTAGATAAGGCAGAAAGATTAAGCCCTCTGCACCAGGCTGAATCTGTTCGGCATCTTTAGACAGCTTTTCATATGCCGCACTATCATCCTCTTTTTGCAAAGTATCATGAATCCATTGAAACGCGATTCCTCCATTGTTAACCGGGCCCCCTGAAACCCAATGATTCTCCGTAAGCGGGTAACAGAACGTGCGACCCTCTGTATCGAGGATCGGTGTAGGTGATGTGGTTCGAATCGCACCGCTCGTCCCTATCGTTACTGCCACATCACCAGGTGATATCGCACCAACACCTAGGTTGGACAACGGACCATCCGTCGCACCGATCACGACTTTTACAGAAGAAGCAAGACCTGATTTCTTTGCAAGAACATCAGACAGCTCTCCCCAATAATAGGTGGTGCTTTGAAGAATTGGAAGTTTGCCTGGTGAGATACCTGCAAGTTTCAATGCTTCTTTATCCCACGTTTTTGTATGCATGTTCCAAAGACCAGTTGCTGCAGCTGACGCATGATCCGTCTGCCACTCATTGAACCATCGGAACAGTATGTAATCTTTAATTCCAACAAACTTTTCTGCTTTTTGAAAAATATCGGGACGTTCATTTTTTAACCATTGCAATTTAAAAAGTGGTGTCATCGGATGAAGCGGGACACCGGTACGTTTATAAAGTTCGACCGCAGTTTCACCGTAATCTGATTTATAAGCTGCTACATACGGCTCACTTCGGATATCAGCCCATGTGATGCTATTCGTTAGTGGCTTACCTTCTGAATCCACTGCAATTAATGAATGCATAGCAGTGCTAAAAGAAATAAAACCGATCCTTTCCGCTAGATCTCCACTTTTTCGCACCGTTTCTCTTAATGATTCATTCACTGCTTCATAAATTTCATCCGGCTTCTGTTCGGCAGCCCCTGGCTCTTCCGACAGCAACGGATAATTTTTCGAATGATGAGCAACAGCCGCTCCATTTTCATCAAAAAGAACAACCTTTGTACTCGTTGTCCCGATATCTATTCCGATCGCATAATTTCTCAAGATCTCTTTCTCCTTTCACATAAAAAAGGAAGCAGCTCTAGTATGCCCTTCCTAAACAACACGTCATTCTACATCGCCTTTTTTATCATACTATTCAGACCAGAAAGAATCACTTAATATAGATGTAAAATGAATGGTTCCTTTTTTGGGAAGTCAGATTAGAGGAGATGGATAACGTGACTAGTTTTAGAATTCGCCCTGTCGTTTTGGAGGATTTAGATCAGTTGAAGGGTTTGATGCATCGTTACATTGTTGATTTTTATAAAGGAAAAACGCCTGAGGGATCAAAGTTGGAGGATCATATCAAGCATCTGCTTTCTTCAGAGGAAGCAGGAACTCAGTTTGTAGCTGAGACAAAGAATGGCAGATTAGCTGGATTCGCAACACTCTACTTTTCGTTCAGCACGACTCGTTTACAGAAAATCGCCATATTAAACGATCTTTTTGTAGATGCGGAATTTCGTGGTGCCGGTTTAGGGGAGGAGCTGTTTCTGCATGTGCTGGAATACACGAAAAAGGAAGGCTATGCGTACATGACGTGGCAAACGGCGGTCGATAACACATCGGCTCAAGCACTTTATAAGAAGATGGGTGGAAAAAACATCAATTCAGAGTGGATTCATTACGAGATTGAACATAACTAGAGAGATAGAGAGCATAGCGAGTGCCAAGAAGCCGCTTAACAGGGGCTTGTTAACCGTAATCCAACACAAAGTGGCGGTGAATCCACGAGTTTCAGCTTGGAATCCACGAGTTTGGGTGGTTTATCCACGAGTTTTGCCTTTGAATCCAAAAGTTTTGGAAGTTTATCCACGAGTCTACAATCTTCGACACGTTACGACAGTCTCACTTCATCGCCCCGCACATCACAAAACATCACAACACTACAGAAAAAAGCCCTCACCAGGAGGGCTTTCCACATCTAGAAACAACGTATGTCTTCTTTACTCGGATAAACTGCACGTTCGCCGCCAATTAACTTCGGACGTGTCTTCGCCAACGTCACGTGTGCGGCGCCGACCTTTTTCACTTCACTGCGAACCGGTACGGCCACATGCTTCAAGTGCATACCAATAAAGGTGTCACCGATGTCGATGCCTGCGTCGGCTTTTATATATTCAACGATCACGGGTTCATTCATATGGTGGTAGGCGTGTGTTGCCAAAGCACCTCCAGCTGATCGTGCTGGAACGACCCGCACTTCTTCATAGCCTCGTCGTTCAGCTTCTTCGCGCTCGATAACAAGCGCACGGTTCAAGTGCTCACAGCATTGCACGGCAAGTGCCACGCCCGTTTCCTCTTGAAACGCTACGATACCTCGGTAAAGTGCACCCGCTGTATCCATCGTGCCTGATGTGCCAATTCGTTCACCAATTACTTCGCTTGTGCTTGCGCCTACTACTAATAATTGAGACGGTCTTAATTGTGCATGCTTTTGCAGATCTTGCAAAACATTCAGGACTTGGTCTTGAATTTGTTGGAGCTCATCGCTCATGAGATGGTCTTCCCTTCATTTTATGGGTTTATAGCTTTAGGCTATTGGCCTTCATATTGAGAGATTTTATCTACACGGCGACCGTGACGTCCGCCTTCATATTCTGTCGTCAGCCATACTTTTGCGATTTCAAGTGCGAGACCCGGCCCGATGACACGTTCACCCATTGCAAGTACATTGCTGTCATTATGCTGTCTTGTAGCTTTAGCGCTGAATAGATCATGAACAAGCGCACAACGGATTCCTTTAACTTTGTTCGCTGCAATGCTCATTCCAATGCCCGTACCGCAGATTAGAATTCCGCGATCAGCTTCACCGTTGGCTACTTTTTCTGCTACAGGAATCGCATAGTCTGGATAGTCTACAGATGTGTCGCATTCACAGCCAACATCCTCCACTTGCATACCCAGCTCTTCAATCATGCTGATGATTTCTTTTCTTAATTCAACTCCGGCGTGATCTGATCCAATTGCTACTTTCATGTTGTGTGCACCTGCTCTCTCATACTTTTTTTCATTATATGCTCTTCCAATTACCCGTTCAATGTGACTGCTAGGCAATTTAGAACAGCCTTACCTCATTTTGTCCTACTACTTCTTGCTATCGTCTTTTTTCATTAATTTTTCAATAAGAACTTCAATTTCGTCTCTTGTTTCTTGATAAAGATGAAGCGGTCCACCGAACGGATCTGTAATGTCTAGAGAAGGGATTTCACTCTCTAACTTCATCCTTCTTTCAACGAGGGGCCTTACTTCTCTTTCAAACGCCTGTCTTACTTCTTCATCTGCAGAGTCCTTTGACATATACTGAAGCTTCAGCATCTCGATCTCTGTATAGAGCTCATAGATCTCTTCAATCTTTTTCTGCTCATCGTCGTCGAGAACATACTCTTTTAATGTATACGTCTTATTTACCGCATCTGGCCAGCGTCCGACGAGCGCATGTTTATGGCTCTCGGTCATCGTTAAGATAAGATCTGCCCACTCGATCAAATAATCGGACACACCTTGCGACTGATGACTTTCTTTAATACTTCTTTCCGAAAGAGCTTGTGTCGCATTCGAACTCATCACGGCACCGTTTCCAGCAAATACACCAGCTGATTTAACGTTGAATTTCCCTTTTCCTTTTTTGCGTAAAATGGCCTCAGCCATCGGACTGCGACACGTATTGCCTGTACAAATAAATAAAACATTCATGGTGAATTCACCTCATATTCTATCTTTCCCTATTTTACTATAGGTTAACGCTCTTACTAGTAAGTATATCATCGGATTAGTGAATAAAAAAATGCCTGTTTTTCGTATTCGAAGTAGTTTTGTAAGTTGTTTCTCTCCGTTCCAGGTTGCTTCGCTTTCCGCGGGGCGGGCGGTGAGCCCCTTGCCGCTTTGCGCCTCTAAGGGTCTCACCTGTCCCACTCGTCCCGCAGGAGTCTCGCAACCTTCCACTCCGATCAACCTCTCAATGGGAGAAACACTCCAGAGAATAACAGCAATGATAGCATTTAGAACGGAAACAGAATCTTCACCCCAAAAGCAAGGAGGATGCATCCGCCTAACGCTTCACCATAGGAACCGAGCCACTTCTGTACTTTTTTTCCCATGATCAATCCAGCCCACGTTAAGACCATGCTCATGAGACCAAACATCGTAATCGTAAGCCACGTTTTTGCTCCATAGATACCTAGTGATAATCCCACTGAAAAACTATCTAACGAGGCGCTTAGCGCAAAGACGAAGAGCCCAATACCGATCGGCTGTACGAACGGTTCATCATCATTTGAAAACGAAGACCGAATCATCGTTACACCCAGTATGACAAGCAGAATTCCACCGATGATGGCTGCTATACCGCCAAAATGAACAGAGATCTGTTTACCGAGCGTCATTCCTGCAAGTGGCATGAGCATATGAAAGATTCCTATCGTAATTCCTATTTTCATAATTTGTCTTATGCGAAGCGATAACATCCCCATCCCTAGGCCGATCGAAAAAGCGTCCATACCTAGCGCAACTGACATAAATAACAGTGTCATCCATTCTCCCATGGTTGCCAAATACTTCCCACTCCCTTAAACCATCATACTTTCAGACTATGCATGTCTACTTTTAAAAAGACTAAAAACCATACAAGCTGTTGGAAGAATGAAAAAATGGAACTCTTTACCGCTTTAGAGGAAGGGATAATGTGATTTTTATCGTATATAAAAGGAAGTGAATCTGTATGTAAAGGAGAGGAACAAGCATGGTCCATAACGCATCGGCCATAACGGCAAATGGAAAAGACATGTGGCGAACGTCGCCATTCCCGACTGGCCTGTCACGTCAAAAAAGCATGACTTTTCGATGTATGAAGCATAATGAAAACCTCATTATGACCGAGAGCGAAGGTGAACTGTTTGACTTGTTTGGCCTTAAACGTGAAAACGTACTTCAAAAGAGAATAGAAGACATCTTTCCTAAAGAAATTGCAGACTTTAAAAAAGAAATGTACGAAAGAGCGCTGAAAGGAGAAAGTCTTACGTACGAATCCGAACTGAACGGTATTCCTTTTTTAGCTGCGATCGGCCCCATTTATGATAAAGATGGTACCGTTTCTGAGGTGTATGGATTTTGTGTTGATCTCACTGAACGAGTATCCGTTGAAACTCAGCTTGCTGAGAGTGAACAGCGCTTCCGGTCATTGATGGACCATAACATCGATGCCTTGTTTTCGCTCGATCTTGAAGGCAAATTTACGACTGTCAATAAAGCGTGTGCAACCTTGAGCGGTTATAGCGAGACAGAGCTTTTGAACATGACGTTTAATCCGTTCATGATGCCAGACAGAAGAGCTGCCGCGGTTGATCAGTTTAAGGATGCATTAGAAGGAAATTCCAAAATGTACGAAACCCGAATCAAGCAAAAGAACGGTGAAACACGCCAGATCATGTTCACCCTTACTCCAATCATCGTTCTCAATAAAGTTCTCGGTGTTTTCGGAATCGCAAAAGACGTAACCGCAAAAAGAGAGGCGGAAAAAGAACTTCGTGAAACAAAGGACCTGCTGGAATCTGTGATCTATCATTCTAGTGATGCGATCTCAGTCGTCCACCTTACAGACTTTTCTGTAAAAGTGAACCCGGCGTTTGAATTCATATATGGATGGACTGAAGACGATCTCGCCAATATGACTTCACACATCTTGCCCGTTGTTCCAGAGGATAAGGTAGCTGAATCCGATAGGCTCATGACGATCGTCAAACATGGTGGATATGTTAAAGGCGTGGAGACGATCCGATTAACGAAGTCTGGCAAACGATTAAATGTAAGCCTTTCCTTAAGTCCGATCTATGGCGAGAACGGTGAAGTCGTGGCATTATCCGCGATCTCCAGAGATATCACAGATAAAAAACTAAAAGAAAAAGCGTTAAAAGAAAGCGAAGAAAAGTACCGTATCATCGCAGAGAACACGACTGATTTAGTAGGTGTCGTTGACCTTGAAGGAAACGTCAAATACGTCTCTCCTTCAAACCGTCTTCTTCTCGGCTTTGATCCGTCTCTTTATGATGGGAAAAAGATTCAAGGATTCTTCCATTCAGATGACCGAGCAAAAGTCAGAATGGCGATGAACGAGATGGTTCAAACTCAAAAACCTGTAAAGTTTGAAGTCAGATGCAAGCATGCACACGGCCATTGGGTAACCCTTGAAGCAAACGCTACTCCTATCGCCAACGATTCAGATCAGCCTGATTCGTTCGTTGTTGTAGCTCGTGATCTGACCGAACGAAAAAAGACCGAAGAAATGCTAAGAAAATCTGACAAGCTCTCTGTTCTCGGACAGCTTGCCGCAGGTGTAGCGCATGAGATTCGCAACCCGCTCACCTCAATCCGCGGATTTTTACAGCTTCTACAATCTAGAGCTTCAGAGAATGAAGACTATTACGAGATCATGCTCTCCGAGATTGATCGAATCAACAGCATCGTCGGAGAATTTATGTTGCTCGCTAAGCCGCAAGCGATGAACTTTGTACAGACCGACCTGCGCCAACTGTTGCGACACGTCATCTCGATTCTTGATACTCAGGCGATCCTAACGAATGTTCAGATTTATTTCGAGAGTGAACCAGATCTGCCAGAAATATGGTGTGTGGACAATCAGATCAAGCAAGTGTTCGTGAACATGTTGAAAAACGCGATCGAAGCGATGCCAACCGGCGGCTCTGTACATATTCATCTAAAGAAAGAAGGCGGATATGTGGTTGCTTCTTTCATCGATCATGGCTGCGGAATATCAGAAGAACGGTTGCCAACTTTGGGTGAACCTTTTTATACCACCAAAGAAAAAGGTACCGGCCTCGGGCTCATGATCTGTTATAAGATCGTAGAGAACCACCACGGTAAAATACTAATCAACAGCAAGATTGATCAAGGAACAACCTTCTCCATCCTGCTTCCGATCGAAAAAAACAAGCCTGTGTCTTGAGTAGACGCAGGCTTGTTTTTTAGGTGGACGCTTAGTGTGGTTGTTTGTCGAAAATCGTTTAAATAATTTTATCCGTGAAATTATAGGCTCTATCCGTGAATATATTTTGAATTACCGTGAAATTAAAAGGGATTACCGTGAAATTATTAAACATTACGATTTCCACTACTAAAATTCCCAGTGCAAACTAGACCAAACAGCCACTGCAGCTCCCTTTAATAACAAAAAAGCTCTGATCCAATCAAAAAACGCTGAATCAGAGCATCATTCTATTCTTTTATGATATTCCCGCCGGCCGATTTTTCAAGTCTGTTCATGATCGCAACACCGACCCCTGTTTTCGGGAAAACCTCTCCGAAAATTTGATCGACACCCGCTTCGTTAAACGCGCGTAACGCTTCGTATAGATGCTGAGCTACGGATTCAGGATTAGAACGATTTCCCGCTGGAATCACACAATCCGCTTTATAAACGTCAGCTCTTTCTTCTGTCGTCAGAATTCCAATCCGTTTTCCTGCTTCGCGTTCTTGATCCACAAGTCTCTGTAGGAATTCCACGCTTCCATCCACAAGTACGAACGGTGCATCAGGTGCATAGTGTGTATATTTCATACCTGGGGATTTCGGCGCTTGTTTTTCGTTTTCCAATCCGGGATCTACCACAACTTGCCCTGAACCCGCTACCTTTTCTAGCTCTTCTAACGTAATTCCGCCCGGTCGTAAAATCGTGACAAGGTCACCTGTACACTCAACAACCGTAGATTCAACGCCAACACCGGTTGAACCACCATCCACAATGCCAGGAATTCTACCTTTTAGATCTTCATAAACGTGCTGAGCTGAAGTGGGGCTTGGTTTTCCCGAAAGGTTAGCACTTGGTGCAGCAAGTGGGACACCCGAAGCAGAGATGACTGCAAGAGCGATCTCATGGTCTGGCATCCTTACCGCAACTGTGGATAACCCAGCAGTAACTCTTTCACTGACGTTTTCACCTTTTGGCAACACAATGGTCAATGGGCCCGGCCAAAACGCAGTCATTAATTTTTTTGCTGTATCTGAAACAGAAGAAACAAGCCCCTTTAATTGTGAGAGATCTGAGATGTGAACGATCAGAGGGTTATCACTCGGTCTTCCCTTCGCTTCAAAAATGCGTTTGATCGCGTCATCACTTCTTGCGTTCCCCGCCAAACCATAAACCGTTTCTGTTGGAATAGCGACTACTTCATTTTCATTTATCCACAGGGAAGCCTGAATAATATGTGGATGATTTTCTAGAGTATTTTCTGTTTTATCCACAGCCCAGCGTTCCGTTTGGAATGATTTCATGAGATAAATCCTTTCTATTACTCAGGTCAACCTTCTTTGAAAAGGTCGATTACAAAACTTTTATATCCACAGAGTTATACACAATTTGTCGCAAATTGTGGACAACTTGTTGACAATTTCTTATTAATCTAGTGCATAAGCTAAAAGTTCTGCTCCTGATGTTGCGTTATTTTTTATATGATCCGCGCTCTCGATATGTGGAGGCACTTTATCTTTCGGAATCGTTTTGAAAGAAAGTTGTTCGAACATATGCACAGCTTTCGTAAGTAAATAAAGGGTTTCGACTCCTTTATCTTTTGAGTATACCAAAATTTTATCGATGAGTTTAAGAAGAAGCGTCTCTGACGAATATTTCTGCTTCAGTACGAAAGATCGGAGCAATCCATCGTTTCCGATTCTCTCTAAACCGACTGTACCGATGGTCTCACCTTGGTCGTTTACCACGACTAAATAATTTTCAATGCTGTCTTTAATCCCTTCTGACTGTAGTCCGGCTTTTCCGACGAGCTGTAGCAGATCTTTGGCTTCATGCTGCATAGCCTGCCTTAAGATTATCGTCATCACATAACTCCCCTATTCCTATATAATTTCAGCCTTCGTTCGGCTGTTTTTCACCATTTCATCACGAAAATCATTTTAAAAAAAGAAGGCTAACCACCATTCGGTTACCTTCTTCATTTTCTATAATCTATGAAAATAGGGAGGAAAATATGCACATTTTAAGAGAATAAGGATCCTACAAAAGAGAACAGGCTATCAAATAGTTCTACCACAAAGTATTTCGTCTCGATTTCCTCAGCTTCATCTGCTTGGTCTGCACCTGGATCAGCAGAAGCCGTATCTACTACATCGCCTTTGCCATCTTTGTTTTCCTTTACAGCATCGCCATTTTCAAAGTCTAGGAAGCATAATGGCGGGAAGAGCACACACCACCAGTTCTTCCCTTCCCCTTCACCAAGGGTGATCAGGACCGCTTCATACTGACCTGCCGGATAGATGTAGTCGCCGTACATTTTAGTAGGAAAAGCTACTTTGTTTAACTCTACAGAAAACGTCTTCTCAAGGCCGGCTTCATCCAACTTATGTTGAACGATCTTTTCAATCGTTGGCAACTGTTTACGAATGATCTCACGCGCTTCAGAAATCGTAGATAGCTCACCCACCCAAGTCGTGATCTGAGCGTTCACTTCATCACGGATCTCACGCTTCAGCTTTTGGTCGGCATCCGTATTGCTGTTTGCTAGAATGCGAAGTCTGATCGATTCATCCGGTATCTTAACAGAGGCGTTCATGGTTGCGTTCGCCACCTTGGTTTGTGTTTCAAAAAATAAGAACATCACCGCTAAAGAGATAAGTACTAGAATAAAGAAATGATTGCGTTTTTTCATTGTTTTTTCCTCCCCCGTCGTATCTAACCACAGTTTGGACACGGTGGGATTTTTTCATACTAGTAAACTACTAATTTTCGTTCTGTCTGATTCGACATTTGTTTTGCTCTGGTGTTTTTGAAAGTGGTTGATTTCCGCTACAGATGCTCGCTTTCCGGGGGGCGTGCGGAAATGAAGGAAAACTCGCAGCAACTGTCGCACAGCAACCTGACTTGATCGGTGAACTTGCAGTGAAAGCAGCATCCGACGTTCTAGCAGGAAAGAAAGTAGAAAAGAAGATTGCAGCACCACTTAAGTTGATGGTGAAAGAAGAATAGTTGAACAGAGTAGAAATAATAGTAGAATGAATGAAGTTAGAAAAGGCCGACTGGCTGAAAGCGTTACATGCTTGTACCCAGTCGGCCTTTTGAATTGTGTGTAAATTGTTTGGGGTCTGACCCGGGGTCAGACCCCATTTCCCACTTTATTTCCCGAGGATGGCGAACACCATGCGGTCCTTGCCGCTGATGTCTTCCTTCACATACACATCCGCACCAGGGAACGTGACACGAAGCATGCCCGCTACCGTCTCTCCCTGCCCTGCTCCTACTTCAAAGCCTACGATCGCTTTTTCTTTCAGAACGAGTGGCAGTTCTTCCATGAATCTTCGATAGAACACATAGCCGTCTTCCCCACCGCTTAGTGCTCTCATCGGTTCACGGTCTTTTACGATCGTTTCAAGGACCGCGATCTCATGATCTGGGATGTACGGCGGATTGGATACTACTACATCAAGTTTCTTCCCACTACTAATAAAAGGATGTAAAAGGTCACCGTGCAGGAATGTAACCTCTGCCCCAAGTCGATCGGCGTTTCCTTTCGCTACCTCAATCGATTCCTCTGCAATATCAACCGTGAATACGTCCAGTCGATTGTTTTCTAGAGCTAATGAGATCGAAATGGCGCCGCTACCTGTTCCAATATCTGCAACAGCAACAGTCTCATAGTCACTAAAATGTTCTGAAATAAGCGTTAGTGTGTGCTCGACCAACTCTTCTGTTTCCGGTCTTGGGATTAAGACTTCTTCGTTTACCGAAAACGTTCGACCGTAAAATTCTTCTTTTCCGGTAATATACTGAACAGGCTCTCCTTCAGCGTGGCGAGCGACTGCCGCTCTGAGTTGCGACTCATTCTCTTCACTCATCACATCATGAAGGCGCATGAGCATTTCTGTTCGGTTCACATCCCCTAACACATGCCTCATCAAAATCTCTGCCGCAAAGCTTTCACGTCCGTGTTCAGCTAAAAAAGAAGAAGCCCACGCGAGGGCTTCATGAACTTTTGTACTCATTTTACGCGTCCGCCTGAGCTTTCATCTTGCTTGTTTGATCTTCTGTAATCAATGCTTCAACGAACTCATCCATCTTACCAAGAAGGATTTGATCAAGCTTTTGAATCGTTAAACCGATACGGTGATCGGTAACACGGTTTTGCGGGAAGTTGTACGTACGAATACGCTCTGAACGGTCTCCAGAACCAACCGCACTCTTACGTGTTTCATCATATTCTTTTTGTATTTCTCGTTGAATCTTATCATATACACGAGCACGAAGAACCTTCATCGCTTTTTCTTTGTTCTTGATCTGTGACTTCTCATCCTGACACGATACAACCGTACCTGTAGGAACATGTGTTAAACGAACCGCTGATTGAGTCGTGTTTACCGACTGCCCCCCAGGACCTGATGATGTAAACGTATCAACACGAACGTCTTTTTCATGAATCTCAACTTCAACCTCTTCAGCCTCTGGCAGTACAGCAACCGTCGCTGTAGACGTATGGATACGTCCGCCTGATTCTGTTGAAGGAACACGCTGAACACGGTGTGCGCCGTTTTCATATTTAAGCTTCGAATAAGCACCCGCACCATTGATCATAAAGATGATCTCTTTGTATCCGCCAAGCTCTGTGTATGAAGCTTCGATTACTTCAGACTTCCATCCTTGCATCTCTGCATAACGTGTGTACATACGGTAAAGGTCACCCGCGAAAAGTGCTGCCTCGTCTCCACCTGCTGCACCACGAACCTCGACGATAACGTTCTTGTCATCGTTCGGATCTTTTGGAAGCAATAGAATTTTCAACTGAGCTGTAAACTCTTCAATCTGTTGGTTAAGACCCGAGATCTCTTCTTTTACCATCGCAGTCATCTCAGCATCAAGCTTATCTTCGAGCATTAATTTAGCTTCATCTAATTGCTCTTTCGCTTCTTTAAACTCACGGTAAACCGCTACCGTTTCTTGAAGGGAAGATTGCTCTTTTGAATAATCGCGCAGCTTGTTCGTATCATTTATAACCTCAGGATCACTGAGTAATTCATTTAACTTGTCGTATCTTGCTTCGATCGTCTCTAAACGTTCTAACATGGTTTTTCACCTCTGTTTTATATGCATAACATTATAATTATAGACTATTACAGGTCTTACAGTCAAAAGCAAAAAGGAATAAAATCAATAAAAAAGGCCGCTCTTTCCTTAAAAAGAGAGCCCTTATGAAACTTGAGACGATATTTACATTTTCCGTTTTTGCAGCGACTCTCTCATCGATTCAGCCAATTCTTTTACTTCGATCAATCTTTGAATTTTTTCAGCATCTATTACAAATCCATACTTGATCTGATTGGATTCTGTTACAGAAATACGTGCAGGGTGCTTTTCGATCAGCAACATCTCATCACCCGCTGTAACTATCCCTTCTTTTAGAACGCGAAGGTAATAACCGGTTCGCCCCGTATCTACTACCTTTTTGATCATATCTGGCCGGCAAAGGATAGAAGCTAATGTTTGACAAGGCTGACGAGGCTGTGTGATCTGCACGATTGCTTCACCTAATTGAAACACGTCACCAATACAGACATCATCTTCCAAGAGACCTTTAACAGTAAGGTTTTCACCGAACGCCGGGATAGATAATGGAACTTCTAAATCGAGTTCCGTCGTCCACTTTTCATAATGCTCAAAGGGATACACACAGACTGCTTTATCTGTTCCACCATGGTGCTTCGTATTCCCTACTCCGTCACCTTCAAAGTGTGTTATATGTAAAAAAACAGGTTGCTGCTGCGGCGTTTTATTGTAGGCTGTAAAAAAAGTTTTAGTTTGTGTCTCCACTTCTTCTGGGAGCTTAATGTTCAAAGATGCTACATTCCCCTTCATTCCCCTCACCTCATGAAAAGCATAGCACAGGACAAAAGGAAATTAATAGGAAAAGATATTGCGACGCAACTGCTCATAATCAAGACGCTCTTGGTTCATTCGAATCGCTTTTGTCAGCTCCTCTATCACCACTTTTTCATTCGTGATCACGTTAAACACATAAGGAATGGTCGCAAAATGTCCAAGAAAATGCGTACAGCCAATATAACGCGGGTTGTCGGTCTGATTTTCATTTTTATATTTAATAATAAAATTGCCCATGCCCTCATAGACAGGATCCAATGGCTTTTGTTCAAGTTTTTTTATCAGTGTATGAATCGGCTGAACCGGTGCGTTCCAGTCCGTTCCGTTCGATTTGATCTCTAGCACAGTCCACCACCTCTTTCTACTATCATAGTTCGTTTTAACTCTGTACTTCTTGTTGGTCAAAATGAAGAGAGTTGTGGCATCATACAGGTAACGTTACTTTTTTCGAAACAATGGGAATACTATATGGTTAGAGAGACGTAAGGAGCTGATCAGATGAAATATTGCATTATTGGTGGAGATGCGGCTGGCATGAGTGCCGCGATGCAGATTGTTCGAAACGAAAAAGATGCTGACATCACGGTTCTTGAAAAAGGCGGTATCTATTCTTATGGACAATGTGGACTTCCTTATGTTGTAGGCGGACTCATCCCTTCTACTGATGAACTTATCGCTCGCAGTATTGAGACGTTCCGTGAAAAATACGGCATGGATGCGCGTACGTTTCACGAAGTAAAAGCTATAGATACTACCTCTAAAACAGTCTCCGGTGTACATACGAAAACAGGGGAATCCTTTGAGGTTCCGTACGATAAACTCTTAGTCGCAACAGGTGTTAGCCCCATCATACCGAAGCAATGGACAGGATTGCATCTAAAGGGCATCTACCCACTCAAAACGATTCCAGATGCTGAGGACCTTATGGCCGGGTTAAAAGATGTTCAGAACGTAACCATCATCGGTGGAGGATACATCGGTCTTGAGATGGCCGAAAACGTACTACGACTCGGTAAAAAGGTACGTATCATCCAGCGGAGCAACCAGTTAGGAAATATCTTTGATCATGATTTTGCTCCACTCATACATGAAGAAGCAGAAAAACATGGCATCGAACTTTGTTTAGAAGAAGAAGTGCTCGGTTTTAAAGGCGACGATCACGTTCAATTTGTAAAAACGGCTAAAAAAGATTATCCAACTGACCTTGTGATCGTGTCTGTCGGTGTGTCACCGAACACAGGATTTTTGAAAGAAACGGACGTGGCACTTAATGAGCAAGGAGTGATCGTTGTAAATGAGACGATGGAAACGAGTGTGAATGGTGTGTATGCGGCAGGTGATTGCGCGACCCATTATCACCGAGTTAAAAAACTAAATGATCACATTCCGCTAGGAACGACAGCGAACAAACAAGGGCGGATCGCCGGTTTGAACATGGTTGGTATGAAGAAACCATTTAGAGGAATCGTAGGTACCTCTATCATCCAGTTCATGGATCTAACACTTGGAAAAACAGGATTATCAAATAAAGAAGCAGAACAGCTGAACATTCCTTTTTCAGAGATCAAGATTACATCAAGAAATCATGCCAGCTATTATCCTGATCCGAAGAAGTTAGAAATAAAATTAACGTATCATAAAGAGACAGAGAAGCTACTTGGTGCACAAATCATCGGTGAAGAAGGCGTAGATAAAAGGATCGACGTGCTCGCAACGGCCCTTTATCATGAGATGGATGTAGAGGAATTGGCAGATTTGGATCTGGCATACGCCCCTCCGTATAACGGGTCATGGGACCCCATCCAACAGGCCGCTCGAAGACTTGGGAAATAATATGGGAAATGGGGTCTGACCCCATTTCCCGTTTTATTTCCCACTTTAGTGATCGATCTTTAGTGAGAAGTTATATCGTGGAACAGCTCTTTCTACTGCGTTCATGATTTTACGATGCGTAGCTGCACGTTCCTTTTTAGACATATCATGCGGCACATTCACGTGGATGTGAGCATAATTTCCGTTAATTGTGACCATCTGTGGATTGATCCCAGATGAATCAATAACAGCCTGACGAATCATATCTTGATCATCGGACAGATCAAAACGCGTAGTGTTCATCGTTCGATAATCATTCGGATTCATGTTCGTGTCATAGCTATAGTTGGTTCTTGGTTCATTTTTGGTTAGGTGGTAATTGATAATCCCATGACCAAACAGGTTATCCCGAATATCCCGTTTATCTTCATGAGCGGCAGGCTCTATTTTTGCCCCTTCTTCTTTATAAGACTGCATAGGTGAACATGCTGTTGTTACCAATAGTGCGAAAAGCGGCGCATATATTGCCTTTTTCACTATAAACACCTCCCATATTGTTAGGATTTCCTGTTCAGGAGGTGATTATGTTAAGTTGGTAGCCGTTTCTAAGAGGATGATTTTCAAATGTAGCGATGAATCCACAAATTTGGAGCTTGAATCCAAAAGTTTTAGCCTTCAATCCATAAATTCTTTCGTTCAATCCACAAGTTTTGGCCATTTATCCACGAGTCGACACGCCGCGACATTTTTCGACTCCACCTGCACGCTACCTCAGTCCTACCAACATCAAAAAAAGCCCGAGAGCACAAAGCTCCCGGACAATATAAAATCACACTATTTCAACCGACCTTCTAAGCCCTCTGCGCTTGATAGGAGGTTTCTTTTCTTTCCTGGTACTTCATGACAATGGCGGCAGCGCGGTTCATATGACTCGGATGCTCCCACTAGAATCACTGGATCATCGTAAGAAGCAGGTCTGCCATCGATCAAACGCTGTGTGCGGCTCGCAGGTGATCCACAAACCATGCAGATCGCTTGAAGCTTTGTCACATGTTCAGCAAGAGCCATCATTTTTGGAACGGGTCCGAACGGCTCGCCTTTAAAGTCTTGATCTAGCCCTGCAACGATAACGCGCAGTCCTTGATCCGCTAATTCTTGAGCAACTGGGATGATATCTTCATCAAAGAATTGCACTTCGTCGATCGCTACGACTTCGGTTTCAGGCAATACGTTTTTTAAGATTTCCACAGAACGTCCGACTGGTTCAGCCATAACAGCTGTTCCGTTATGAGACACAACCGATTCCTCGCTATAGCGGTTATCGATCAGCGGCTTAAACACCTGTACTTTTTGCTTTGCATACGTCGCTCTTCTTACGCGGCGAATAAGTTCTTCTGATTTTCCAGAGAACATGCTGCCGCAGATCAATTCGATCCAGCCATTTTGATTCATCACATACATGGCCTGCTCCCCCTTTCGCAACAATCTTTCCTTTAGTATGTACGAAATGTATGATGTTCTACCATACATAAACGTTCGGTACTGGAGTGCTCGACTCCTTTTAAGGCGTATAAAAAACCCGGTCCATCAAAACAGTTACCGAGTTCTTGTTTTCTATAAAATACAAAAGAAAAAAGGGCAAGAAAGACTCCTGCCCTTTTACTTGCAACAAATTACTTAAGGTTGTATTTCTTCTTAAAGCGGTCAACACGTCCACCAACATCAGAGAACTTCTGACGTCCTGTGTAGAACGGGTGAGTGTCAGAACTAACATCCACTTTGATTACTGGATATTCGTTACCGTCTTCCCACTTCATTGTCTCGCTTGAAGACAAAGTTGATCCTGAAAGGAAGCTAAATCCGCTTTGAGCGTCAACAAAGATAACCTTTTTATAATTCGGATGAATTCCTTGTTTCATTCTAATTCCACTCCTTCTGCCCTGTTTCCTATGCGGAGACAGAGTTATAAACACATAAAAATAGTATAACAGGGACAAAACCCATTTGCAACCATACTTTTTCGTTAGTTTGTTACGGGTTTAGCACGCTTTGGCGTTCCCTTTTTTTCACTTTCAAACAGCTCGAAAAACTCTTCGTTATTCTCTGTTTTACGCATACGTTTCATGAACTTATCTACGAAATCAAACGAGTCATCCATCGTCTTACGGATCGACCAAAGTGCCTCAAGATGATCTTTCGCGATAAGCATCTCTTCTTTTCTCGTTCCAGAACGGCGAATGTCGATCGCAGGGAAAATACGGCGCTCTGCCAGCTTGCGGTCTAAGTGAAGCTCCATGTTTCCTGTTCCTTTAAATTCCTCGTAAATGACATCATCCATACGAGATCCCGTATCTACGAGTGCCGTTGCTAAAATCGTTAAGCTTCCGCCTTCTTCGATATTACGAGCAGCCCCGAAGAAACGCTTCGGACGGTGGAACGCAGCAGGATCGATACCACCAGATAATGTACGACCGCTTGGCGGGATAACAAGGTTGTATGCACGAGCAAGACGAGTGATGCTATCGAGCAGGATGACAACATCCTTCTTGTGCTCAACTAGACGCATCGCACGCTCTAATACGAGCTCTGCTACTTTGATATGGTTTTCTGGTACTTCATCAAACGTTGAACTTACAACGTCTCCTTTTACAGAACGTTCGATATCGGTTACTTCCTCAGGACGCTCATCGATCAACAAGACGATCAGCTCTGCTTGCGGGTTGTTCGTTGTCACACTGTGTGCGATTTCCTTCAGCAAGCTTGTCTTACCCGCTTTTGGCGGAGCGACGATCAGACCACGCTGACCAAACCCAACTGGCGCCATCATATCGATGATACGCGTTGAAATATTGTTGCTCGTTGTCTCCATAACCATCTTCTTTTCTGGATAAAGAGCCGTCAGTGCAGGGAAATGCACGCGTTCTTTTGCCGTTTCAGGGTCCTCACCATTCACCGCATTCACTTGTAAAAGCCCATAATAACGTTCGTTTTCCTTTGGAGGACGAACTTTTCCAGATACTTTATCTCCGTTTCTTAGATCGAATCGACGGATCTGTGAAGCTGAGATGTAGATATCTTGAGAACTTGGTGAATAGTTGATCGGACGTAAGAAGCCGAATCCTTCGTTCGGAATGATCTCTAATACACCTTCCATAAAGGAATAACCATCAAGCTCTGCTTGTGCTTTCAGAATAGAAAACATCAATTCACGCTTTGTTAATTTACCGTAATACTGAATATTATATTGTTTGGCAAGCTCATAAAGCTCTTTTAATTTCTTTGTCTCTAATGTTGCTAAATCTATCCCCATAGTGACACCACGCTTTTCTATTAATAACTATCTTTTTGTTTATGATTGAAATGGGATTTTTTATGTTGGTTTGGTTTTGGTTTTTTTAATGGAAGGAGTTCCTTTGAAAGTAAAGGGTATTAGTGGGTATGAAGAAAATATTAACCTAATGAATCATACTTCTTATTTTAACCACATATTGAGTCTTTAATCAAGCAACAGAAACTCAGAAGTAAATGACTTCTAACGAGAATTTACAATACATGCTGAGCTTTTGCAACTGAAACTAAGATTAATTCATGTAATTGTAACGGAAAGACCGGACTACTTGTCCGGCCTTCCCTCTCATTTATGGTTTGATCACAAGATCTGGTTTCTTCTTCAAGCTGTGTCTTCCATCGATAAATCGTACGGTTCCTGACTTCGCACGCATAACAACGGATTGCGTTGTACCCGTCGACCCGTCAAAACGTACTCCTTTTAAAAGCTCTCCGTCTGTAACGCCTGTTGCAGCAAAGATCGCATCGTCGCCTTTTACAAGGTCGTCCATGTACAATACACGATTCACGTCATCGATGCCCATGCGTTTGCAGCGTTCTAATTCTTCATCATTTTGAGGAAGAAGCTTTCCTTGAAGCTCTCCGCCAAGGCATTTTAACGCAACGGCTGCGATTACACCTTCAGGAGCTCCACCAGAACCGAATAAGATATCTACACCCGTATCATCAAACGCCGTATTGATCGCTGCCGCTACATCGCCATCTGAAATCAGCTTGATACGCGCACCCGCTTCACGAATATCTTGGATGATCTGTTCGTGACGAGGTCGATCTAAGATAACCGCTACCAAGTCTTCAATATTCTTATTTTTCGCTTCTGCTACTGCTCGTAAGTTATCAATAACAGGTGCGTTGATGTCGATCTTCCCTACACTCTCACGCCCAACGGCGATCTTGTCCATGTACATGTCTGGTGCGTGAAGCAGGTTTCCGTGGTCTGCGATCGCTAGAACAGCCAATGCGTTCCACGTTCCGGATGCTACGATGTTCGTTCCTTCTAACGGATCGACTGCAACATCTACGCGAGGACCGTAGCCTGTCCCTAGTTTTTCTCCGATATAAAGCATAGGAGCTTCATCCATCTCGCCTTCACCGATCACAACAGTACCTTTCATCGGAACCGTATCAAAAACGTTACGCATCGCAGTTGTGGCTGCATCATCCGCTTCGTCTTTCTTTCCTCTTCCCATCCAACGTGCTGATGCAAGAGCTGCCGCTTCTGTTACACGAACAAGCTCCATCGATAAACTTCTCTCCATGTTTGTTCCCTCCCCATACTTTAACCGCTTACATAATTATCCTGAAGAAAAATCACCAGGTGATGGTGATTTCTCGTTTTAACTTATGAATTCTTAAGCTCTTCCATCTCTTCTGCACCTAAGCTCTCACGCCAAACTTTAGCGCCAAGTCCTTTTAACTTATCAACCAAAGATTCATAGCCGCGATCGATGTGCTCAAGTCCAGAGATCTCTGTAACTCCTTCAGCCATCAGACCCGCTACAACTAACGCCGCTCCAGCACGAAGGTCAGAAGCTTTCACTTTTGCGCCTTCAAGTTTCGCTGGCCCATTTATTATAGCAGAACGTCCTTCTACTTTCACATTCGCTCCCATACGGCGAAGTTCGTCGATATGTTTAAAACGTGCGCTGTAGATCGTATCTGTGACGATGCTCGTTCCTTCTGAGCTTGTTAAAAGTGAAGTGAACGGCTGCTGAAGATCCGTCGGAAATCCTGGATAGACGAGCGTTTTGATGTCAACGCTCTTCAGAGGATCTTTTCCACGATAAACGAGCACTTGATCATCTTTTGTTTCGATATATACACCCATCTCTCTCAATTTCGCGATGAGAGATTCTAAGTGTAGAGGAATCACATTATCTAACAATACTTGCTGACCCATTGATGCTGCTAGAATCATGTACGTTCCCGCTTCAATGCGGTCCGGAATGATCGAGTGACGGCAGCCATGCATCTCATCGACACCATCGATACGAATAACATCCGTTCCTGCTCCTTTGATCTTCGCACCCATGCTTGTTAAAAGAGTAGCCACATCAATGATCTCAGGTTCTTTTGCCGCGTTTTCAATGATCGTTTGACCTTTTGCTCTTACTGCTGCGAGCATGATGTTGATGGTCGCCCCAACACTCACAACGTCCAAGTAGATTCGTGCACCAACGAGCTCGTCCGCGCGAAGATAGATCGCACCTTGCTCGTTTGTTACTTTAGCTCCAAGTGCTTCAAAGCCTTTGATGTGCTGGTCGATCGGACGTGGTCCTAGATTACAGCCTCCTGGCAATCCGATGACCGCTTTTTTGAATCGACCAAGCATTGCCCCCATCAAATAGTAAGAAGCACGCAGCTTTTTCACTTTTCCGCTCGGCAGTGGCATCGCAATCATTTTTTCAGGGTTAACCGTTAGAGTCTGATTCTCATCCAGGTAAGCTTCCCCTCCGATTTCCTCTAACAGATCACGTAGTATACGAACGTCTGATATGTTAGGCAAACCTTCAATGGTAACGGTAGATTCTGCTAATATCGTGGCGGGAATCAACGCCACCGCACTATTTTTTGCTCCGCTTATATGGACCGTTCCTTCTAGAGGATAGCCCCCTTCAATCATCAGTTTTTCCATGGTAAACTCCTTTCAGTAAGAGTCACAAAAGTTGTGATTGTGTTACCCGTTTAGATAGTTCTATTATTTACCAATATATTCTTTTCATGTATAAAAATTTGTGCGTTGCTTTGTTGCTTCATGTGGGCATGTTGATTTCCGCTCCAGGTTGCGCGCTTTCCATGGGGCGAACGGTGAGCCTCCTGCCGCTTTGCGCCTTTAGGAGTCTCCACCTGTCCACTCGTCCCATAGGAGTCGGCAACCTTCCGCTCCAATCAACTTACAAGAAGATGAAGAATCTAAAGCTTAAGAACTTTTAATCAGGACGACCTAAAAGATAGTACTTTCAAATCTCCCCTTCTATGAACGTTGATTGGAGTGTAAGATGCGAGACTCCTGCGGGACAGGCTGGCAGTCAGAAAAGTGGAAGTGGCTCGTTAAGACCCGACAAGCAAAAGGTGAATGGATTTGAAGGCGCACTTTGCCTTCTTAGCCATTTAACTTTTGACCTCGAGGGTCTAGCCACTGCAACTAGGCAGGGGAGACACTTATACGTGAAACGTACAAATGTGGCTCCCCGCCTGCCCCGCGGAAAGCGAGCATCTGTAACGGAAATCAACCACTTCCAAAAGCTACATGTTTACAATTACTTTCTGTTAGCAGCGTCCCAGTCAGCTAGGAATTTTTCGATTCCTTGATCTGTTAGTGGGTGCTTTACTAATCCTTTGATTACGTTTGGTGGAATTGTTGCGATGTGCGCGCCTCGTAGTGCCGCTTCTGTTACGTGAACAGGGTGGCGGATCGATGCTGCGATGATCTCTGTTGGGATCTCATGAATCGCAAAAATTTGTGCCACTTGTGAAATAAGCTCCAAACCATCTTGTCCGATATCGTCTAAACGTCCTAAGAATGGTGATACATATGTTGCACCCGCACGAGCTGCAAGAAGTGCTTGGTTTGCATTAAAAATAAGCGTTACGTTTGTTTTAATGTTTTCATCAGAGAACGTTTTTACTGCTTTTAATCCGTCCAGTGTCATGGGAACTTTTACCGTGATGTTTGGTGCAATCTTCGCTAGTTCACGACCTTCTGAAACCATTTCTTCATAAGAAGTTCCGATCACCTCAGCACTAACAGAACCCGGCACAAGGCTCGTGATTTCCTTCAGTCTTTCGTGGAAATCAACACCTTTTTCTTTAGCGACTAAAGAAGGGTTTGTTGTTACTCCAGATAAAATGCCCAGGTCATAGGCTTCTTTAATATCGTCAATGTTTGCAGTATCAATAAAGAATTTCAAAAATATCACTCCTGTTTTTTTAAGTAGGTCTATCTTTTATATTCTTTTATAACATGTTCGTCTTCATACACGAAGGATTACGCTTACAAAACTTCGTAGTTAAAATTGCATATCTATACGTGGATCGTGTTTTTTGCACTCTTATAGTGTAAATGAAACCGCCTATGATGTATAGGCGGTTTCATGAGAAAGGTTATATTAAGCTTTGTTAGAAGAACCAAACTCACGCATTTTTCCAGCTACAGTAGCTTGGATCGCATCACGAGCTGCAGTTAAATAGCTACGTGGATCGTATTTGTCTGGGTTAGATCCGATGTATTCTTTAACAGCTTTGTGAGAAGCAATTTGGTTTTCTGTGTTTACGTTGATTTTAGCAGTTCCTAAAGAAATTGCTTTTTGGATATCTTTTGTTGGGATACCAGTACCACCATGAAGTACAAGAGGTACACCAGTTAGTTCCATAACTTCTTTCATGCGGTCGAATCCTAAGTTCGGCTCACCTTTGTATGGTCCGTGAACAGATCCTAGTGCAGGCGCGAAGCAGTCAACACCAGTCTCACGAACAAGTTGATCACACTCAGATGGGATCGCGTAAGCTGCATCAGCATCTTCAACAACTAGATCATCTTCTTGTCCACCAATACGGCCAAGTTCTGCTTCAACAGAAACACCGTGGAAGTGAGCAAGCTCAACTACTTTTTTAGTAAGAGCGATATTCTCTTCTAATGGGTGGTGAGATCCGTCGATCATTACAGATGTGAAACCTGCATGAATCGCTTCAGCACACTTTTGGTAGCTTGAACCGTGGTCAAGGTGGATCGCTACAGGTACAGTTACTTTGTACTCTTCGATAAGAGCTTTAACCATAGCAACGACAAGCTTGAATCCGCCCATGTAACGAGCAGCACCTTCAGAAACACCAAGAATTACTGGAGATTTCTCTTCTTGTGCAGCTTTAAGGATCGCTTGAGTGAACTCAAGGTTGTTCAAGTTGAATTGACCAACTGCATAATTTTCCGCTTTTGCTTTTTCAAGCATTTCTTTCATTGAAACTAAAGGCATAGTAATGTCCTCCTTAGATATTGGCACGAGCAGACCAACTACATTTTTGTATAGTATATTTGCTTTGCTGAAATGTGCATACACAGCAAAAAGAAGCCACTTTAGTTTACCTTTCATGGCGTCTTGCTAAACATTTCATTATGCTCATATTTCATTCTAGTATAGCATACCAATATCGCCTGAAAACCGCAACACATCAACGTTTTCCGGGTGTAACCGCTATCATTGGCGACACACCAGCATTTCTTAAACTTTTATGATTGTGGCGTGTTTAATGGAAGTTCTTTCCTAACAGCTGCACGAATCTCATCAATATCAAAAGGTTTTGCAAAATGAGTGATAGCTCCCAGCTTCATAGCCTCGTGAATCATGTCCAGCTCACCATAAGCGGTCATGATGATCACTTGAATTGTCTCATCATGTTTTTTTACACGACGAAGGATCTCCAAGCCGTCCATTCCAGGAATTTTCATATCTAAAATGACAAGATCAGGGCGGTCTTTCTCCACAATCGAAAGAGCTTGTACACCGTTTGCTGCCTGATACGTCTTATAACCTTCTTTTTGAAAGATTTCGTTCAAAAGAATTCTGATGCCATACTGATCGTCTACAATTAAAATTTTCCCGCTCATTATTGCTCACCTCATCTAGAGTTTCTTTACAAAACCATTTTGTCCCTATACCATTCGAGACAGAGGATACGAATTCCTGCTGTTCCCGATGATTTGTAATGTTAAATTAAGTATACTAAATTAATAAATAAAAACACGATGATTTGAAAAAAGTAAGGGGTTCTTTTCATGTTAAAAATTTTTTCAACACAAGTTGCAGGATTGCTAAAATCCATTTCAGATAAAGAAGAGCAGTCGATCGAAGAAAGTTCACGCCTGCTTGCTCAAAGCGTACTTTCTGAAGGAACTGTATATTTTAAAGGCTTTGATGAGATGGAAGCCGTTGTTAGTGAGGCACTATTTGGAGAGAATAAGTTTCGCGCTGGGGCTAATTTTTCAGATGTGGAGTTGTCTGATCTGCTTCCGGTCGATAGTGTAGTTGTAGCAACGCGTTTTTTAGATGACAAAAAAGCTGTGGCACTATGTTCAGAGATTCGAAAAACGACGGATTGTAACGTCATTTTGATCGGCGGGCGACGAAAAGATGCCGATATGGACGTGAATCTTGATGATATAGCCGATATCGTGATCGATACGAAGGCTGTTCGAGGATTGATACCGCTTGATGATGGTTCAAGACTAGGTTTTCCATCTGGATTGACCGCTTTATTCGCGTATTACGCCCTATTTTTAACGACGGAAGAGATTTTGGAAGAATATGATGAAGAATAATGAGGAAGCTTGGCTTTGTGCCAAGCTTTTTCTTTTGTGAGTAAGAATTTGATAGGTCTTTCTGTAAAAAAACCATTTTAGCTGCATACCCACCTGGGTAATTTCATTGTTTATTCGAGAAATATCTGCAATAATCCAGCGAATTATGAAGTTAATCCCGCAAGTTTTTACATTATTCCAGCGAGTTTTGCGCATATATCGGCGAGTCGATCTATTTCGACAAATTGAAAGTATCTAATACCCCATCCACATAAAAAACCGGCAGCTCCCACTGAATAGGAAGCTACCGGACATAATTAATTCTTCAATTGTGTTACGGCACCGATAAAGTCACGGAATAGTGCTTGCGGACGTGTTGGTCGTGATGTGAATTCTGGGTGGAACTGTGACGCAACAAACCATGGGTGATCTTCTAACTCGATGATCTCAACAAGACGTCCATCCGGAGATGTTCCTGAGAAGATAAACCCTGCTTTCTCCATTTGTTCACGATACTCATTGTTGAACTCATAACGGTGACGGTGTCTTTCGTAAACGACTTCATCGTTATAAGCAGCGAACGCTTTTGTATCTTCTTTAATTTTACACGGATACAGTCCAAGGCGAAGTGTACCGCCTAGATCTTCGATGTCCTTTTGTTCAGGAAGCAGATCAATAACCGGGAACGGTGTACCAGGCATAAGTTCTGCAGAGTGAGCACCATCAAGTCCTAAGACGTTACGAGCAAACTCTACGGAAGCAAGCTGCATGCCTAGACAGATTCCTAAGAAAGGAACTTTGTTCTCACGCGCATATTGAGTAGCCAGGATTTTACCTTCTACCCCTCTGTCACCGAATCCGCCAGGAACTAGGATACCATCTGCATCTTGAAGAAGTTCTTTCACGTTTTCAGCCGTCACGTTCTCAGAGTTGATCCAGTCGATCTCGATATCTGTATCAAAGTGATAACCTGCATGACGAAGTGCCTCAACAACAGAAATATACGCATCTTGTAAAGACACATATTTTCCGACTAACGCAATTTTTGCTTTTCCTTTTAAGTTCGTCACTCGGTTGATCAATTCTTTCCACTCTGCCATATCCGGCTCGTGTGTCTCAAGCTTAAGGTGTTTGCAAACAAGCTCATCCATCTTCTGCTCTTGAAGATCGATTGGCACTTGGTAAAGCGTATCTGCATCTCTCGCTTCGATAACCGCTTTCGGATCGATGTCACAGAACAAACCGATCTTATCTTTCATTTCTTGAGGAACCGGCATCTCTGTACGAACTACGATGATGTTTGGCTGAATACCTAAGCTGCGAAGCTCTTTTACACTATGCTGTGTAGGCTTCGTCTTCAGCTCACCCGCTGCACGGATGTAAGGAATCAATGTACAGTGGATATACATTACGTTTTCAGAACCTACATCACTCTTGATCTGACGAATCGCTTCTAGGAACGGCAAGCTCTCGATGTCCCCAACAGTTCCGCCGATCTCTGTGATTACGACATCTGCGTTCGTTTCACGTCCAGCACGGAAAACACGTTCTTTGATCTCGTTCGTGATATGCGGGATAACTTGAACGGTTCCTCCAAGATACTCACCGCGACGCTCTTTTCTAAGAACAGTAGAATAAATTTTCCCAGTCGTTACTGAACTGTATTTATTTAAGTTAATATCGATAAAACGCTCGTAGTGACCTAAGTCTAAGTCCGTTTCTGCACCATCATCCGTTACGAAAACTTCACCATGCTGATAAGGGCTCATCGTCCCTGGATCCACGTTGATGTAAGGATCGAATTTTTGCGTCGTCACTTTCACTCCGCGGTTTTTTAATAAACGGCCTAATGATGCTGCAGTGATTCCTTTTCCTAAAGAAGAAACAACACCGCCTGTAACAAAAATATATTTTGCCATGTTTTCAATCCCCCTAAATTTTCTAAAATAAGTATGTGCGTTTAACGCTTTTTCTACTATCGGGAGAGGTATGTGCGTGAAGTCTACACAGTCTCAGCCGTAAAAAAATAAAAAGCAAAAGACACTTCCCCTATGGTTAGGGGGCACTTTTGCTTTGATATCATATAAAATTAGTCTTTTTAATAAAAGATACAGGAATAGCCCAAAAAGAATATTACCCGAGTCTAGAGCACATGTCAAGATGATCTGTGAGAATCCATTTATACATGTGACCAGCCTGTGAAATGGTAGATCAACCTCAGTAATCCACGAGTTTCCACTTTCCCTCTAAAAAACAAAAACCAGCGCCAAAGGCACTGGTTTTAAACGACTCACAATGAGCCTTACAGCTCTTCTTCCTCGTCTGCATCTTCATCATCGTCGTCTTCGTCGAAGTCTTCATCGTCTTCATCGAATTCTAATTCTTCGTCATCATCATCATCGTCATCATCGTCGTCAGAAAGATCATCGTCTTCATCAACGAACTCATCTTCTACTTCCAACTCATCGAAGTCTTCATCATCGAAGTCCTCTTCGAAGTCATAGTCATCTTCAGACGCTTTTTTACGTTTTGTTGGTTTGTTCGTTGCACCTAGTTCTTCTTCAGAGCTCTCAACTGGGTACCACGTTTTTAATCCCCATTTATTATCGCCTAATGAAACGAATCGGCCGTCAATGTTCATATCTGTGTAAAAATACGCAATACGGTTTTCAACAGCAGTCTTAGACAAACCTTTGATTTCAGCGATCTGTTTAACTAGATCATAGAATTGAACAGGTTGCTTAGCATTTTGCAAAATTTCAAATGCGATTTCGACCATTGACATTTCAACGACTTGTTCTTTCGTGTACGTGTTCAACATAGCCACATCGGCACTTCCTTTCCTTCTCCACACTCATTTATATCAACACATTGTGCTCATTCTTTAGAAGAATCATACTCTTCATTATAAACAAATCCCATGCGTATATGCCAGTAGTAATCTATCTTTTTTGCATAAAAGGTTTTATAAAAGATCATACGTCATACTTCGGTGCTCTTGAAAGTGGTTGATTTCCGCTCCAGGTTGCTCGCTTTCCGCGGGGCAGGCGGTGAGCCACATTCGTACGTTTCACTCTTAAGTGTCTCACCTGTCTAGTTGCAGTGGCTAGCCCCTCGAGGTCAAAAGTTAAATGGTCAAGAAGGCAAAGTGCGCCTTCCTGGCCCATTCACCTTTTGCTTGTCGGGGCTGAACGAGCCACTTCCACTTTTCGAACTGCCCACCTGTCCCGCAGGAGTCTCGCAACCTTCTGCTCCAATCAACTTGCAAATAGCAAATGGCCCCAGCTTTAAAAACCTTTTCTAAAAGACCCTTTCTAAATACCAGTACTAAGAGAGACCTTTGAGAATACTTCCTCGAATAGTTATTTGAAGCGGAAGGACGAGACTCCTGCAGGATGAGTGGGACAGGTGAGACCATTCAATGACGCAAAGCGGCGAATGGGCTCACCGCACACCCTGCGGAAAGCGAGTCCTGCAGTAACCCTCGCAAAACTTTCTATAAGAAAAGAGAACCGCTAAAACTGGCGGCTCTCTCCTCTCTCACACTACATGTTTCTTCTATACTTCCCGCCTACTTCATAAAGCGCACTCGTGATTTGACCGAGGCTTGCAAATTTTACAGTGTGCATGAGCTCGTCGAAAATGTTTCCGCCGGATAGCGCAACATTTTTTAGACGTTTAAGCGCTTCACCCGCTTGGTCTTTGCTTGACTCTTGGAACGTGTTCAGATTTTGGATCTGCTGCTCTTTTTCATCTTTTGTTGCACGTGCGAGCTGCATGTTGAATTCTTCTTCTGACGGTGGATTCGGGTTCAGATACGTGTTCACTCCAATTATCGGGAGAGAACCGTCATGTTTTTTCATTTCATAATACATGGATTCTTCTTGAATCTTCCCGCGCTGATACTGCGTTTCCATCGCACCCAGCACGCCGCCTCTTGTGTTCATGCGCTCAAATTCTTGAAGTACCATCTCTTCTACGAGATCGGTTAATTCTTCAATGATGAACGAGCCTTGAAGCGAGTTCTCATTGCGAGCCAAACCAAGCTCTTTTGTAATGATCATCTGAATCGCCATCGCACGGCGAACAGATTCTTCTGTTGGCGTTGTGATCGCTTCGTCATATGAGTTCGTGTGAAGCGAGTTACAGTTATCATAAAGGGCCATCAACGCTTGAAGCGTCGTACGAATATCGTTAAAGTCGATCTCTTGTGCGTGAAGGGAACGTCCAGATGTTTGAATGTGGTACTTCAGCTTCTGGCTGCGCTCGTTCGCTTTGTATTTATCTCGCATAACCGTTGCCCAGATTCGGCGAGCGACACGACCGATTACGCTATATTCTGGATCAAGTCCGTTTGAGAAGAAGAACGATAAGTTTGGCGCGAATGCGTTAATATCCATTCCACGGCTCAAGTAATATTCCACGTACGTAAAGCCGTTCGCAAGTGTAAACGCGAGCTGCGTGATCGGGTTCGCACCAGCTTCTGCGATATGATAGCCAGAAATCGAAACTGAATAATAGTTACGCACTTGATGATCGATAAAGTACTGCTGAATATCACCCATCATGCGAAGCGCGAATTCAGTAGAGAAGATACACGTGTTCTGACCTTGATCTTCTTTTAAGATGTCTGCTTGAACCGTTCCACGAACAGAGGCAAGCGTCTTCTCTTTAATCTCGCTGTACTCTGCTTCGTTCGGCTGTCTGCCGTTCGTATCCGCAAAAATCTTCACTTGCTGGTCAATCGCCGTGTTCATGAACATCGCGAGAATGATCGGTGCCGGACCGTTGATCGTCATCGAAACTGATGTAGAAGGAGCGATCAGATCAAAGCCGTCATACAGCTTTTTCATGTCGTTTAGCGTACAGATGCTCACACCGCTCTCCCCGACTTTTCCGTATATGTCCGGTCGGTGATCCGGGTCTTCTCCGTAAAGCGTTACCGAGTCAAATGCTGTACTCAAGCGCTTCGCGTCGTCATCTTTTGATAGATAGTGGAATCGGCGGTTCGTACGTTCAGGTGTTCCTTCTCCAGCGAACTGGCGCTTCGGATCTTCACCTTTACGTTTAAAAGGAAACACTCCTGCTGTATATGGGAACGAGCCTGGAACGTTTTCTTTCATGATCCACTTTACGATGTCTCCCCAGTCCTCGAACTTTGGAAGAGCAACCTTTGGAATATCAAGACCAGAAAGACTTTTTGTCGTCAGTTCCGTTACGATCTCTTTATCACGGATCTTTGTTACAAATTCTTTTTTGCTATACATTTCTTTTAACGCTGGCCATTCTTTTAGCATTTTTGAAGTCGTTGGCAACAATTGCTCTTCAACTTTTTCCAGTGCCTTATTTAACGACGTTTCAACTTCTTTACCTGCTGCGTCGTATTCTTTTATTGTTTCAAGCGTCCCTTGAATTTGGAACGACTTGCGAGCAAGCTTGGATTGTTCGTTCACCGTTTCATGATATTTACGAACGGTTTGTGCGATCTCGTTTAAATATTGCGCGCGTTCACCTGGAATGATGACGTTCTTTTTCGCAGTCATCGCGTCTTGAGCTGGCTGGATGCCCCAATCCATACCTGACTTTTCTTCGATCACTTTCATCAAGTGATAAAAAAGGACGTTCGTGCCCGCGTCGTTAAACTGGCTCGCGATTGTTCCGTAAACAGGCATTTCATCTAAGTCTCTATCAAACCAGTTGCGAGAACGCTGATATTGCTTCTTCACATCACGAAGCGCATCTTCAGAGCCTTTGCGCTCGAACTTGTTGATCGCGATAATATCTGCATAATCGATCATGTCGATCTTCTCTAATTGTGATGGTGCACCAAACTCACTTGTCATGACATATAGAGAAGCATCTGAGATCTCTGAGATGCCAGCGTCACCTTGACCGATTCCGCTCGTCTCAACAACGATCAAATCAAATCCTGCTGCTTTTGTTACTGCGATCGCATCCTTGATCGCATCAGACAGCTCAGAACGTGAACCACGCGTAGCAAGTGAACGCATGTACACACGCGGATGATAGATGGCGTTCATACGGATTCTGTCACCTAAAAGCGCCCCGCCTGTTTTTTGTTTTGTCGGATCGATCGATATGATCGCGATCGTCTTGTCTTCACACTCGTTTAAGAATCGTCGAACAAGCTCATCCGTTAATGAACTTTTCCCCGCTCCACCTGTTCCTGTGATCCCTAGAACCGGTACTTGTTTTTGTAAACTTTTTAATTCGTTTAACGTCTGTTCAGCCGTTGCCGCGATTTCTTCTGGCGCTTGCTTCACGTTTTCAGCTAACGTGATCAATCGCGAAACAGAGCGAACGTCTTTTTCTACTACTTTTTCGATCTCATCCGTTAAAGAGGTAACCGTCGGAAAATCACACTCTTCTACCATCTTATTAATCATGCCTTGAAGCCCTAGCAATCTTCCATCTTCCGGTGAAAAGATGCGCGTTACACCATAAGCATGCAGCTCCTTGATCTCAGGTGGGATAATAACGCCCCCGCCTCCGCCAAAGACTTTGATATGTCCTGCACCGCGTTCTTTTAATAGATCGATCATGTATTTAAAATATTCAACATGTCCGCCTTGATAAGAAGAGATCGCGATCCCTTGAACATCCTCTTGGATGGCTGCACTCACCACTTCATCTACAGAACGGTTGTGTCCGAGGTGGATCACCTCACAGCCGTTCGACTGAATGATTCTTCGCATGATGTTAATCGACGCATCGTGACCATCAAAAAGACTGGAAGCGGTTACAAATCGAACCGGATTCTTTGGCCGGTAAATATCAGTCTGAGTCATTTCATTCATCCTTTCTTAAGCTCCTTTAATGCCGTACAACAATTGCTGAAGCTGTAACTGTGTATACTCTTCTAATGTATAGATCTTCTGCAGCGCCCAACGTCTGAACGTCCACATCTGTCCGAGGATCACAATATTGTGAGCCGCTGCCGGAATCTCGTTTTCACTTAAATGCAGTTCACCTTGCTTCACTACTTTAAAAAGCAGTTCTTCAAAGATCGCAGTCATCTCTAACTCTTTTTTGAGTACATAAGGAAGAGCTTCATGAGAGAGCGACTTCGCTTCTTGATACATGACGAGCACTTCATCCTGCATATCGTCCATCACTTTAAAATAAGCCGCGATCGCACGCTCGACTCCTTGAATCCCACTGTCTTCCCCATTGATATCCTGCTGTAGCCTCAGCTTCACTCCGTCATAGATGCTGTCGCAAACGAGATAAAGAATATCTTCTTTTGACCGGATGTATTCGTAGAGTGTGCCGATGCTGAAGCCAGAAGCTTTTGCGATCTCACGGGTCGTCGTGCGGTGGAACCCATTCTCTTTAAATAGAGAGACCGCCGCTTTCACCATCTCTTCCCGTCGTCTCTGAATCAATTTTTCGTCTTTTACGAGCGACGGCACTTCTTTCCTACCCAATTGGCCTCCCTCATTTCTGTTTCCCGTCAGCCGGCTGCAATCGTTTTGATAAGATCTCTTCTGCAGCTGTATAAGGGTCTGTGGTACCTGATTCTAAGTCGGCCAGCCAGGAGAACCCATTTTTCTGTTCTTGTTTCCACACTTGCTGATAGATTTCATGCTGAACCACTTCCATCACCTCACGTTTCAGGTTAGAAAGCTTTCTTTCCTTGCCTTCGCCGCTTTTCTCTAAATATTCACGGTGCGTTAGAAGGGATTCCCATAACTCTTGTAAACCTATATTTTCAGTAGAAATCGTCTGAACGACTGGCGGACGGTACGGACTGTCATGCTTCACAAGGTCAAGCATCGCTTCAATCTCTGCAAGAAGCTTCGGAACGCCTGACATATCCGCTTTGTTCACGACGAACAGATCCGCGATCTCCATAATTCCCGCTTTAAACACTTGCACAACATCTCCGCTACCTGGATTCAATACAACCGCAACCGAATCTGCTAGCTTCATTATGTCGAGCTCAGACTGTCCGACTCCTACCGTCTCTATTAAAATCACATCAAACCCATAAGCATCCATCAGCCTTACTGTTTCTTTCGTAGAACGAGAGAGTCCGCCAAGACTTCCACGTGTCCCCATGCTTCTAATAAAAACACCAGGATCGGTAAAATGATCAGCCATCCGAACGCGGTCTCCGAGGATAGAGCCGCCGCTGAACGGACTCGTCGGATCAACGGCAACAACCGCAACAGTCATCTTCTTTTTACGCAAAAAAGAGATAAGACGATTGACGAGCGAGCTTTTCCCAGCACCAGGTGAACCGGTGATGCCGATCCAATGAGCGCCTTTTTGCTGGGGATAGATGCTCTTTAAAAGCTCAAGTTTGTCTTCACCGTTGTTCTCGGCAAGCGTGATCGCTTTCGCGAGAGCACGTTCCTCTTTTTGCTGGATGCGCTGTGCTAATGGATGCATGGTTTCCTCCTAAAAGTGGTATTGAAAATCTATTTTGGAAGTAGTTGATTTCCGCTCCAGGATACTCGCTTTCCGCGGGGCAGGCGGTGAGCCCCTTGCCGCTTTGCGCCCTTAAGGGTCTCACCCGCCCGCCTGTCCCGCAGGAGTCTCGCATCCTTCCGCTCCATTCAACTGCAAAGGTGTTATAAAACCTTTCTTAGCAACACTCTGTTAAGAACATCACCTGCAACTTCAGGGATGATTAGCCTAGAGTCTTCTTGAGAGCACCTCGGCCATAGATAACTGACTTAGCAAGGAGTTTCCCTAGCCAATGTGTCGCAAAACTCCACGCTCTTAATCTTTCAAAAGCATCTTAGAAATAACGAGACGCTGTATTTCTTGTGTACCTTCGTAGATCTGCGTAATTTTTGCGTCACGCATATAACGTTCTACGGGATATTCTTTCGTGTAGCCGTATCCGCCGAACACTTGAACCGCGTCTGTTGTAACTTCCATTGCGATGTCTCCAGCAAATAGCTTCGACATTGCGGATTCTTTTCCATATGGAAGACCTTCAGATTCTCTCCAAGCCGCTTGATAGGTTAATAGGCGAGCCGCTTCCACTTTTGTTGCCATATCTGCAAGTTTGAACCCGATCCCTTGGTTAACACCGATCGGCTTACCAAACTGTTTGCGGTTCTTTGCATAGTTTACAGAAGCATCGAGTGCTCCTTGAGCAATTCCTACTGCTTGAGCTGCGATTCCGTTACGTCCGCCATCAAGAGTCATCATCGCAATCTTAAAGCCTTCTCCTTCTTTACCTAGAAGGTTTTCAGCTGGCACACGGCAATCTTCGAAAATGATCTCTAGTGTTGGAGATGAACGGATGCCGAGTTTCTTTTCTTTTTTACCAAAAGAAAAGCCTGGTGTGCCTTTTTCTACGATGAACGCAGAAACTCCTCTTGATCCTGCTTCAATATCCGTGCGAGCGAACACAACATAGATTTCGGCGTCTCCAGCGTTTGTGATGAAGATCTTTGAGCCGTTGATGATATAGTCATCGCCGTCTTTTTTCGCTGTTGTTTTCATGTTTCCTGCATCTGATCCTGATCCTGGTTCAGTTAAGCCATAAGCTCCGATTTTTTTACCTTCTGCCATCGGACGAAGGAACTTTTGCTTTTGCTCTTCGTTTCCAAACTTAAAGATCGGCCATCCTGCAAGAGAGGTGTGAGCAGAAAGCGTTACACCCACTGACGCACAAACACGCGATAGCTCTTCCACTGCGATCACATAGCCTAAATAGTCCCCACCGATCCCGCCGTACTCTTCTGGCCAAGGAATTCCGCAAAGGCCAAGCTCACCCATCTGATCAAAAATAGCTCGATCAAAACGCTCCTCTTCGTCACGTTCTGCTGCTGTAGGTTCTACTTCATTTTTGGCAAAATCACGCACCATCTTGCGGATCATTTCATGTTCTTCAGATAACATAAATTGCATTTCTATCTCTCCCTCTTATCCTAGTAAATGTTTGCTTACTACCATACGTTGAATCTCACTTGTTCCTTCATAGATCTGACACACCTTTGCGTCACGGAACAATCTTTCTACTGGATACTCTTTCGTGTAGCCGTAACCTCCGTACACTTGTACAGCTTCAATTGCTGACTTCATCGCCGTCTCTGAAGCAAACAATTTTGCCATCGAAGCTTCTTTTCCGCATGATAGATTGTTTGTCTTCAGATCAGCTGCCCGATAAGTTAAAAGTTTTGCCGCTTCCACCTCTGTCGCCATGTCCGCCAACTTAAAGCCTAGCCCTTGATTTGCACCGATCGGCTTGCCAAACTGTTTTCTTTCTTTTGCATAGTTCGTCGCAAATTCTAAAGCTGCCTCTGCGATGCCAAGTGATTGAGCAGCAATTCCGATCCTGCCTACATCGAGGTTACCCATCGCGATCTTAAAGCCTTCCCCTTCTTTACCTAATAGATTTTCAGCAGGTACACGTGCATCTTCAAAAACGATCTCGCACGTGTTTGATCCGTTCAACCCCATTTTTTTCTCTTTCTTCCCTACTGAAAAACCTGGCGTATCTTTATCTACGATGAAAGCCGAGATTCCGTAGCTTCCTTTATCAGGTGCTGTTGAAGCAAAAACGATGTACACGTCTGCTTCGCCTGCGTTTGTAATGAAAATCTTAGAGCCGTTCAAGATGTAATGATCGCCCTTTTTAACTGCTCTCGTCTTTAAGCTTGCTGCATCAGAACCCGAACTAGGCTCTGTTAGTCCGAACGCACCAAGGTACTCTCCACTCGCTAACTTAGGAATGTATTTTCTCTTTTGTTCTTCATTCCCGAAATATAGAATCGGATTCGTTCCGACACTCGTATGAACGGATAAAATAACGCCAATCGTCGCACTCACTTTTGAAAGCTCGTTGATCGCGATGATGTAGGACGTAAAATCCATCCCTGCTCCGCCGTACTCTTCTGGAATCGGTATCCCCATCAGTCCGAGCTCTGCCATCTTCGTGATCAGATGACGCGGAAATTCTTCTGTCTCTTCCATATGCTCAATGGCCGGTGCTATCTCTTTTTGCGCAAAATCCCGTACCATCTTTTGCATCATCTTTTGTTCTTCTGTAAATACGAGGTTCATGGTTTCTCCCCATTCCTATAGTGAAATGCCGACTCTTGAAGTCTCTCTCCGGGTTTATCTCTATTGTTCTTTCTTGGCTTACTGTTTCTCTGTCTGTTTTTTATTTTTCTCTGTCTGCTATCCTCTGTTAGCTGTCTCTTCCACAAAGACAAAAATGGAATTTTTGTCTTTGTGTGGGGTCAGACCCCGTAGTTGTAGAAGCCTCTGCCTGACTTCTTTCCGAGCCAGCCGGCTTTTACGTACTTTCTTAACAACGGACACGGACGGTACTTGTCATCACCGAATCCTTCATGCAGCGTCTCCATGATGTAGAGACACGTGTCGAGCCCGATAAAGTCTGCTAGCGTTAACGGCCCCATAGGATGGTTCATTCCGAGTTTCATAATCTCATCGACTGCTTCAGGGGTTGCCACACCTTCATACACCGCGAAGATCGCTTCATTGATCATCGGCATGAGGATGCGGTTGGAAATGAAACCTGGGAAGTCATTCACTTCTACGGGTACTTTTTGCAGCTTCTTAGATACTGACTCAATCGTCTCGTATACGTCATCTGCTGTTTGAAGTCCACGGATGATCTCTACGAGTTTCATAACAGGAACCGGGTTCATGAAATGCATGCCGATTACTTTTTCAGGTCGGTTCGTTGCAGCCGCGATCTCTGTGATCGGAAGGGAAGATGTGTTCGACGCTAAGATCGTATGAGCTGGCGCGTATTGGTCAAGCATCTTAAAGAGCTGTGTCTTCACGTCCATGTTTTCTACGACCGCTTCGATCACAAGATCTGCATTTGACGCGTTCTCTAGAGAAACAGAAGCTGTGATGCGGGACAGAATGGATTCTTTCTCACTTTCATCCAGACGTCCTTTTTCCACTGAGCGGTTTAAGTTTTTTTGAATAATGCCGATTCCTTTTTGAACGAACTCTTCTTGCATGTCATGCAGAACAACGGAATAGCCTGCTTGCGCACAAACTTGCGCGATTCCTGAACCCATTTGTCCTGCGCCGATCACCATAATGTTTTGAATGCTCATGAATATTGCTCCTCCTTATTTCTTCACTTCTACTAAGATCGCGTCACCTTGCCCGCCGCCTGAACAGATCGAAGCGATGCCAAGTCCGCCTCCACGTCTTTTTAACTCGTGAATCAATGTAAGTACGATGCGCGTGCCGCTCGCCCCAATCGGGTGACCTAACGCGACTGCTCCACCGTTCACGTTCACTTTTTCAAGATCTAGTCCCGCAAGCTCAGAGCTTGCTAGCGCAACTGCTGCGAATGCTTCATTTATTTCAAAAAGATCAATGTCTTCTAATGATTTCCCTGTTTTCTTTAACAGTTCATTGATGACAAGGCCTGGCGTTTTAGGAAAGTCTTTCGCTTCCACAGCAAGTGCCGTGTGACCAAGAATCGTCGCCATCACTTCTTTGCCTTCTTTTTCAGCACGCTCTTCGCTCATCACGACTACTGCTGCTGCACCATCGTTCACGCCTGGTGCGTTTCCTGCTGTAATTGTTCCATCCTGTGAAAAAACAGGTCTTAGTTTTGCAAGAGATTCAATAGACGTATCTTTACGTGGTGATTCATCAAGGGACACGACAATCGGGTCACCTTTCCGCTGAGGCACTTCTACCGGAACGATTTCTTCCGCAAAAATACCCTTTTCAATGGACTCTACAGAACGGCTATGACTGCGGTACGCCCACTCGTCTTGACGCTCACGTGAGATCTCCATCTCTTTCGCTACGTCATTTCCGTAGATCCCCATGTGAACACCTGTAAACGTACACGTTAGACCATCATGTACCATGAGATCTTTCACTGAGCTATCTCCCATACGAAGCCCCCAGCGCGCTTTCGGTAGAATGTATGGTGCGTTGCTCATCGATTCCATCCCACCAGCTACGATGACTTCTTCATCACCCGCACGGATGATCTGATCTGCCATCGTGATCGCACGAAGTCCAGAAGCACATACTTTGTTTATTGTTTCTGTTTTCGTCTTCCAAGGTAATCCTGCTTTTTCAGCCGCTTGGCGAGAAGGAATCTGCCCTTGGCCGCCTTGAAGAACACACCCTAAAATGACTTCATCCACCGATTCTGGCGCAACGTTCGCTCGTTGAAGCGCTTCTTTAATCGCGATTCCGCCTAGATCTGATGCTGTAAGAGAACTTAATCCACCGCCAAATTTTCCTACAGGTGTCCGTACACCACTGACGATTACTGATTTTGTCATATGAAAAACCTCCCGATTGAAATAATAGAGCTACAAGAATTATGTTAACGCTTACAAATTTTATAAAAAGACGAGCCGAGCGAACGCTCAGTCGACCAACTTCCAAGCATGAAGCTGCCAGCTCAATTGCAGGCAGCTTATTTACATGATGCTCAAATACTACTGAAGAACCTCTTGTTTCTGTGAGCCAAACATTGATTTTTCTAGAATTTCAACAACGTCTAAGGTTTGTACTTGCTCTTCTACTTCTTTCGCTTTCGTTCCGTCACTCAACATCGTTAAGCAATACGGACATCCGCTTCCGATCATGGTTGGATTTACAGCAAGAGCTTGTTCTGTACGCGCAACGTTCACACGAGATCCTGCTTTTTCTTCCATCCACATCATTCCGCCACCCGCTCCACAGCACATTCCGTTCTGACGGTTGCGGTCCATCTCAACGACCTTCACACCTGGAATTGCTTTTAAGATATCACGAGGTGGTTCATATACTTCGTTATAGCGGCCAAGGTAACAAGAATCGTGATACGTGATTGTTTCATTCACTTCATACTTCGGCTTAATTCTTCCTTCTTTGATCCAGTCTGCTAAAAGCTCGGTATGGTGATACACTTCTGCTTCTAACCCAAACTCTGGGTATTCGTTTTTGAACGTGTTATACGCATGTGGATCGATCGTGATGATCTTCTTCACATTATGCTTTTGGAATAACTCGATGTTCGCGTTCGCCATCTCTTGGAATAAAAACTCGTTTCCAAGACGACGAGGCGTATCACCAGAGTTCTTTTCTTTGTTTCCTAAGATCGCAAACGTGATTCCTGCTTCGTTCATGATCTTCGCTAAAGAAAGTGCGATTTTTTGTGAACGGTTGTCATAAGCACCCATCGAACTTACCCAGAACAGGTACTCGAACTCCTCACCCGCTTTTTCTTTTTCTTTTACAGTCGGAACGACGATATCTTCTTTCAGCTCGCGCCAGTTCTCGCGTTCCTTTTTCGAGATTCCCCAAGGGTTCCCTTGCTTCTCGATATTTTTGATCGCACGCTGCGCTTCTGCATCCATCTTACCTTCAGTAAGAACAAGATAACGACGCATGTCGATGATCTTATCAACGTGTTCGTTCATAACTGGACACTGATCCTCACAGTTACGGCAAGTTGTACATGCCCAGATCTCTTCTTCTGTCATAACTTCACCGATCATCTCAACATCATAAGCAAGTGCAGATGATCCGTCTGTTGTTGCAGCTGTTTCCTCAGCGCCTTTCCCTCTCGCTTCGAAAGCGATCTGGTTGCCTGTTGTGTTCGAGAAAACGAACGCTGGCATCCAAGGTGTGCGTGATGTTACTGCTGCTCCTTTTACCGTTAGATGGTCACGCAGTTTAACGATCATATCCATCGGTGATAGCATCTTACCAGTACCTGTTGCCGGACAAACATTCGTACAACGGCCACACTCTACACAAGCGTAGAGATCAACAAGCTGCTTTTGATTGAAGTCTTCAATCTTATTCACACCGAAAACTTCTTGTGTCTCGTCTTCGAAATTGATCGAAGAAAGCTTTCCTACTTTATCTTTGCGGCCAAGCCAAACGTTTAGTGGACCTGCGATCAAGTGAGCATGCTTTGATTGAGGAACATACACTAAGAACGTTAATAAGAATAATAAGTGAATCCACCATGAGATAAAGAATACGACTGCAGCACCCGTTTTCCCTAAGAAACCAAGAGCCATGGCGATTACGGACGCGATAGGAGCCGTCCACTCGTACGGTAGATCGTGCCAGATAATCTCTGCACCGTTCCCAACTAATACGGAAAGCATCAAGCCACCGATGAACAGAAGAACCAATCCAGATTTAAATCCACGCTTCAGTCGAACAAGCTTTTCAACATATCTTCTATAAAAAGCCCAAACGACTGCGATCATGATCATCGTCGTTACGATTTCTTGGAAAAACGTGAATCCTGGATAAAGCGGACCTAAAGGCAGATGCGATCCAGGTGCGAGTCCTTTCCAAATAAAATCGATCGCTCCGAACTGAACGAGAAGGAATCCATAAAAGAACATGATATGGATAATTCCACTCTTCTTATCTTTCAAAAGCTTCTTTTGACCAAATACATTCACTAAGACTGCTTTAATTCGTTCTTGAACCGTATGATCAAACTCTACTTTTTTGCCGAGCTTGATAAATTCAAACCTTGTTTTTACAACATAAAAAAATAAAAACAGTGCGTAAGCGGTTACAAAAAGAAATGCAAGCCAGTTTGCTACCATTAAGCCGTCCATCGCTCTCTCTCCTTCCAATGCTCCTATTCCCTAATTCTTTCTCTTTTAATAATTCTAAATGAAATTAATTTTCTGACTTCATTATAGCATAAAAAAATAAATGAATGAGCATTCAGTCAACATCCGTTAAAAAATTTTTTTTAGTGGTTTTATATGGTGAGGGTATACTATAAAAAAGTTTGCTACAAAAGGAGGAGAAGAAGATGTGGTTCGTTTTATTACTGATAGTCATTGGATTTTTGGCTTGGATCGACTTTTATTTAGGACATAAACAAACGACTGCAAAAGAAGAACCTCCTGTAACTACGAAAGGCAACTTGCATCTTTTAACGACGGGGTCTCATTTTTTCGATTCTCTGTTTCAAGATATTGATGAAGCCAGGAAGTCCATATACATACAGTTCTACATATGGCGTGATGACGAACTCGGCCAAGAGCTATGTGCAAAATTGATCAATAAAGCCAAGGAAGGTTTAGAAATAAGATTGCTCCTGGATTACATGGGCAGTTATGGATTGAAAAAAAAGACGGTGAACAGTCTCAAAAACGCTGGTGTCCATTTTGAATACAGCAACAAGCCTCAATTTCCGTACCTTTTATACCGGGTTAATCATCGAAACCATCGTAAAATCACGATCATCGACTCACAGATTGGTTACTTAGGCGGCTATAACGTAGGAAATGAATATATTGGCAGAGTCACACGGTTTGGAGACTGGCGCGACTATCATTTAAAATTAAGAGGTCATGCTGTGATTGAATTGCAGCGTCTATTTAGTGATGATTGGAACGGTTCAACAAATGAAAAGATGACGCATAGTGTTTCATCTCTTACTCAGGAAATAGAAGAAAAAGATCTGTTGCTCCTTCCTTCAAAAGGACAAGCTGGGTATCACTATTTTTATGAAAAAATAAAACAAGCGAAAAAAAGCATTTTTATAGGTTCACCATACTTTATTCCGGGTAAAAAGATGAACAGAGCGCTTTTGTCAGCTCTAGATCGTGGTGTCAATGTGAAGATACTCGTTCCCATGAACCCCGACCACCCTTTTGTCCAAGAAGCTTCTTATCGTTATGTCAAACCGCTCTTAAAAGCGGGTGCTGAGATCTATCAGTTTCATGAAGGATTCTATCACTCCAAAATCGTTATGTTCGATGATTCAATCTGTGATATAGGTACGGCAAACTTCGATCTTCGCAGCTTTTTTTATAACGACGAGCTAAATTGCATCTTTACAGACAAAACCGAGATACAAGCTGTGAAGCAGGTGCTCGATTCAGATCTTGAACGCTCTGAGAAATTGACGCTAGCACGTTTAAAGAAGACACGGAGTTCCGTTAAAGTTCGATTTAAAGAAATGGTGGGTTTTGCGCTATCGCCTTTTTTATAAACAAGTAATCGAAGTGCTATGGAGAATATGAGAGTGATTGATTTCCGTTTCAGGTTGCTCGCTTTCCGCGGGGCAGGCGGTGAGCCCCTTGCCGCTTTGCGCCCTTAAGGGTCTCACCTGACCGCTTGTCCCGCAGGAGTCGGTAACCTTACACTCCAATCAACTTGTCTTTGAAGCAAATCAAAATGCTTTTCTACTGCACCAATCATTATTCAAAAAACATACAAAACAACAGGGGGCAAACATGTTAACATCTTTCGGATTTGTATCAACGGCTCTCAACTTATATGAGGCCTCACCTGCAAAAACGATGACTTATGCTACGTATCAAAAACGTGATGAAAAAGAACGCACAGCACAGCTGCTTGCCATCACGAAAAACAATCTCGAGCGCACTTTACGCGTTCTTCATTATTGTATTGCGCACGAACTTCCTCTTCACCGCATGTCTTCTTCAATCGTTCCTTTAGCTACCCACCCTGAAGCAGGTTGGGATTTTCTAAAGCACACGAAGAAAGAATGCAAAGAGATCGAAAAGCTCGTTAAAAAACACAACATCAGAACGAGCATGCATCCTAACCAGTACACCTTGTTTACGAGCCCTCGGAAAGAGGTAACGTTAAACGCGGTGAAAGATATGCAATATCATTTTGATCTACTAAAAGGCATGGGTATCGAGGACAGAAGCTATATCAATATTCATATTGGCGGGGCTTATGGTGATAAGCCGTCTGCTTTAGAACGCTTTTATGAAAATATTAAACTTCTCCCGTCTGACGTTAAAGCGCGGATGACGCTTGAGAACGACGATAAAACATTCACGACCCAAGAGACGCTAGAAGTCTGTGAAAATGAAGGCATTCCACTTATGTTTGATTACCATCATTATATGGCCAATCCGGATGACAATGGCTCGCTAGAGGAATTGTTACCGAGGTTCGTGAAAACGTGGGAGAATACAGGTCGACCGCCAAAAGTTCATCTTTCCTCACCAAAAGACGAGAAAGCGTACAGAAGTCACCATGACTTTGTAAGTCTGGATTATGTGCTGCCGTTCTTTAAATTGATGTCTAATTATACCGATGAGCTGGATGTAATGATTGAAGCGAAACAAAAAGACCGCGCTGTTCTACAGCTAGTTAGTGAACTGGAGAAAGTACGCGGCTTTAAGAGGATGAGCGGTGGAACCATCCTTATGTAAGGCATGGAATAAATTTTTTAATCTCTGCATTGAAGCTTGCATAATGCTTGATCGGAAGCTGATGCAGCGCTTTATTTATTAAAACAAACTTGGCTTTCGCATGAACATTTCTTGCGTAGATCCTTCTATAAGGATGCATATATTCCGCTTGTTCCCCGTAGATGAACAACAACGGAAAGCGCCACTCTTTTAGATGATCCGTGCATTGGAAGGAAAGACTTTCTTGGTAGAATCGCTGACACGTTTTAGGATCGGTCTGCTTATGATAAGACAACTTTTCTTTTCGATCTTCCGGAGAATTCGAGTGTGTGCTGACGAGAATCTGATTAAGTAGGGCTGGTGCATTTTTTGCCAGCCTTATTCCTGTTTGAAACTGTTTCTTCAGTGCGAATGTAGAAACTTGAGAAAAGCCTCCACTCAAAATAAGGCCCTTTGTCCGATGCGGATATTTTTGAACAAATGCCTGTGCGACCGAACCACCTGCTGAATACCCGCAAATATACGCTTCTTCTAATAATAAATGGTCCAATAGAGAAGCGACATCATCTGCCAAGTCCCATATCGTAAAGCTTTCTGGATCTTTAGTAGACGAACGACCGTGCCCCCTACAATCAGGAAAGATCGTCTGGTAATATGCTGCTAATTCTCTTTGATACTTGAACACGAGATGACTCATACCGGGCGGATGTAAAAAAACAATCGGAGCACCGGTCCCTAGCTTTTCATAATAGATTTGCAACTCAGAGGTCAGCCCGGCTAATGCCATCTTTTCCTCACTTTAGAAAAGTACCTGCCACCCAGATGTAAGCTTGATAGCCTAAATAGATACCGATGATGCCCATGATTCCTGGTAATGCGGGTGGTGCCGGAATCGGGAGTTTTAACAGGGCGAAAACAAAGCCTACAAGAGCGCCTGTTATCAGTGATAATACGATCAACTTCATATATGTACCCCCCTCTTTCAAATGAGTTTCCAAACCTATTTCTTATTAATATGGCATGTTATCCCGACATTATCCCTTTTTTCGTTGCGGTTAGGATTGCGTAGAAGATTTCGTTGTCGCGAGTTCATACTGCTTTTTTATAATACGAATCTGGCCGCGATGACTCAGTTCATCTTCAAATACATGAAACCATTTAAAGTAATTGTTACCAAGTTCATTCCCCCACCATGGTGTTGTTTCATAGAGCCAGGAATCTTCAAGCTTCTGAAAATGCTGTAAGGTAATTTCACGAGTCTTTTTTAAGTCTTCTAGATAAAATTCTGCTGTATTGCCATGGATAATCGTCGCTGCCTCACCTAGATCGAGTGCAGGCTGCAAGGTTTCTGCATAACGCTCGATCTCCTCTTCTGGCAGATCTTTTCCCTCAAATGTGATAAATTGATAAATTTTTTCTACAGCCACAAGATGGGCGAGCAGCATACCGATTGAATTTCCGATTCCGTTGATTCGGTAATCAAGCTCTTCTACGGATAGATCGTGGACATCCCAGATCGTCGTTTCCCTCGTGTAGTCCATCATGGATATCAAGTTAGAAAATTCTTTCGAATACCCTTCAATCTGTCCGATAACAAAAGGGCTTTTGTTGGATGATGTCATTTTATGAACCTCCTAAGCATTGATGTGCTTCAATAGAATTCAAGAAAAGCTTTGAAATTCCTTTTTTGTTTTGGTGAGCTCGTGAATAATGAGAATCGAGCATAATTTCTCGGCATCGAGCATAAATTCCTGGCATCGAGCATAAATCACTGGCATCGAGCATAAATTTCTGGCATCGAGCATAAATCCCTGGCATTGAGCATAAATCCCTGGCATTGAGCATAAATCCCCGGCATCGAGCATATATCCCCGGCATCGAGCATAAATTCCTGGCATCGAGCATAAAACCCTAGAATCGGTCGCAAACTTCTTCCAAAAAGAAAAAAACCTGTCCGAAGACAGGTTTTCCCTATATATTACATACGCTCAGGCGCTTCTACACCAACGATGTTCAATGCATTCTCAATTGTAACTTGAGTAGCTTTCATCAATGCGTAGCGCGCTTGTGATTTTGTTTTGTTTTCTGGATCGAGTACACGCTCTGCGTTATAGAAGCTATGAAGAGCGGAAGCTAGTTCGAACACATAATTCGTAACACGGTGCGTCAAAAGTTTTTCTGCTGCTTCATTGATCACAGCAGGGAACTCTCCAATTTTCTTCAACAGCTCAAACTCTTTTTCCGAATCAATTTGAGAAAGATCTACGTCTCCATCATAAGAAAGACCCATCTCTTCCCCTTGGCGAAGCATACTGCATACACGTGCATGTGCGTATTGTACGTAGAACACAGGGTTTTCGTTCGATTTTGAAACCGCTAAGTCCATATCAAAATCAAGGTGAGTATCGTTTGAACGCATCGCAAAGAAATAACGAGTCGCGTCGATTCCCACTTCTTCCATAAGTTCACGCAGCGTTACAGCTTTACCCGTACGCTTACTCATACGCACTTTTTCGCCGTTTTGGAAAAGAGAAACAAGCTGGATGATCATCACATCGAGTTGTTCTTTATCATAACCAAGTGCTTGAATAGCCGCTTTCATACGCGGGATGTAACCGTGGTGGTCTGCTCCCCAGATGTTGATCAACTTCTCAAATCCACGCTCAAACTTGTCGTTATGATACGCGATATCTGGTGTTAAGTATGTGTAAGATCCGTCATTCTTGATGAGTACACGGTTCTTGTCATCATCATAATCTGTCGTACGGAACCACGTCGCACCTTCTTCTTCATACACAACACCTTTTGCTTTTAACTTTTCAAGTGCTGCATCAATTTTTCCGTTTTGATAGAGAGAAGTCTCAGAGAACCAAACGTCAAAATCCACACGGAATTCAGCAAGATCTGCTTTTAGTTTCTCAAGCTCTCGTGTAAGACCGTATTCACGGAAAAAGCTTACACGCTCGCTCTCTTCTTTATCTAACCAAGAATCGCCGTACTCTTCGGCAAGATCTTTACCAAACTCGATGATATCCGCTCCGTGGTAACCATCTTCAGGCATCTCTTTATCCTTGCCAAGGGCTTGGAAATAACGAGCTTCGATCGACGTAGCTAAGTTGTTGATCTGGTTTCCTGCATCGTTGATGTAGAACTCACGAGAAACGTTATAGCCTGCATAGTCTAGGATATTACAGATCGTATCACCAACAGCTGCACCACGTGCATGTCCTAAGTGAAGCGTTCCTGTTGGGTTCGCAGATACGAACTCGACTTGAACCTTTTTACCGCCGCCATGCTGAGTTCTTCCGTAATCCTTGCCTGCTTTTAGAACAGTCGGTACAAGCTCTGTTAAATAAGAGTTATCCATGTAAAAGTTAATGAAACCAGGACCTGCGATCTCAACTTTTGCGATAGATGCTTTACTTTTATCAAAGTTCGCTACAAGGTCGTCCGCGATCATGCGAGGTGCTTTTTTCGCGACACGCGCTAGTTGCATCGCCATGTTTGTCGCGAAGTCACCATTCGCTTTATCTTTTGGTACTTCAAGAACGACTGCTGGCAGTTCTTCTTTTTTAGCGAGTCCTGCTTTTACAACCGCTTCTTCGATCTCTTCTTTTAACAGCTGCTTGACTTGGTCAAGGATATTCATGCTTTTGCCTCCTGAAAATTAATCTTGATTCGATGTGTTCCTGTATGTTCACCCTGCAGAACTAGCTCATAAGCAAGACTCAGATCTCCCGTCTGCTTTTGCTGATTCCAGCGGAAATTCATTTCATGTGTAGTCGTTTCCATCCAAAGCTGGCCATACGGGCTGTCGTACATGCCTTTTGTCGTCTGGCCGATTAAATATTTCTGTTTCATAGATACACTGCCTGAGCGGATAATCAGAATACCAGCGTGCGTGATCTTAATCACATTATTGACAGAACCTGCACCTTCTATCTCTTCTTTATACTGAAGATAGGTGACGTCCCCTCTTTTATAGAGCTTGCCTTCTGTCTCGGTGAAATGTTTCTCTGCTTCACCGCTGAAATGTACTTCTGAACTTATCGAAAGCGCAACAGACAATTCCGTATCTTGATCCATGCGAACAACACTTCCTTTTTTGATGTACCTCTTTAACTTACCTATTATAAAAGATTTCACTGCTTCCCTTCAACCTTATGGGTGTCTTTTTAAAAATTGTTAGTCTTATTAGGTAAATTTATCCTAAAAACACGTTTTCATGAGTGGATGATTTGGAATGATAGTAGTGAATGGCGTATTATACTCTCGAGAAGATGAAATAGAAATGAGGAGGATCTTATATGAAAAACGAAAGAATTTTACTCGTGAATCGACCAAAAGGCGCACCTCAAAAAAGCGATTTCCGCTTCGAGGAAGCTTCTACTCCTGCACTTGAAAATAATCAGGTACTTTTAAAGACGATCTATCTCTCCGTAGATCCGTATATGAGAGGACGCATGAGCGACCGAAAATCTTACGTGCCTCCATTTCAGTTAAACGAACCAATCTCAGGTGGAATCGTCGGACAAGTTGTTGAATCTCGTTCAGGTGAGCTAGAAGAAGGCGACTTCGTCATTGGTAACTTAGCGTGGCAAAAATACAACGTAGCAAGTGATGCTGAAGTACGTAAATTAGACCCATCTCTAGCTCCACTTACTGCAAACCTTGGTGTGTTAGGTATGACTGGCTTAACCGCATACTTCGGTTTATTAGATATCGGTAACCCACAAGAAGGCGAAACGGTTGTAGTCAGCGGCGCAGCTGGAGCTGTTGGTACGATTGTTGGCCAAATCGCTAAGATCAAAGGTGCTCGTGTTGTCGGAATCGCAGGTTCAGATGATAAGATCTCATACTTAAAAGACGAGCTAGGCTTTGATGCTGCGATCAACTACAAGACAGAAAATGTATATGAAGCGTTAAAAGCGGCTTGTCCGGACGGCGTTGACGTTTATTTTGATAACGTCGGAGGAGAGATCTCTGATAGCGTGCTCGCTTTGATCAACAAAGGCGCTCGCATTCCAGTTTGCGGACAGATCGCGCTTTATAACCTTGAAAAAGCAGACGTTGGTCCACGTATGCAGAGTCAAATTCTGATCAACAGTGCGCTGATGAAAGGATTCATCGTTAGCGATTATGCCGCTCATTTTGAAGAAGGCGCGATCGAACTTGCGAAATGGGTAAAAGAAGGCAAAATTTCTTATAGCGAAAACATCGTTGACGGTTTTGAAAATACGATTGATGCGTTCTTAGGACTTTTTTCAGGTGAGAACACTGGAAAACAGCTTGTTAAAGTAGCTGAGCCTGAGAACATGTAACAAAAGGCGATAGATTAGGGAGTTTTTCACTCGATAAGAAGTGAAAAGCTTCTTTTTTATGTAGTTGCCACAAAAAAACTTGAGCTGAAAACAATCATCCGCTCAAGCCCATTACATTACACAGGTAAAATCATACTAGCAGTCGTACCCTTGCCTTCTATGCTCGTAAACCGAAGTTCACCGTTATGTTCTTTCATGATTTTAGAGCTGATCATGAGACCAAGCCCAGTTCCTTTTTCTTTCGTCGTATAAAAAGGTTCACACATTTTCTCGATTCGATTTCTCGGAATGCCACACCCTTGATCTTTTACGGTCACATGAATCTGGCCGTCTATCATCTGTGCTTGAATCGTGATCTCTCCGCCATCCACCATCGAATCGATCGCATTTTTCAATAAGTTGATCAACACTTGTTTCAGCTCGTTTTCTTCAGCATGAATATGGGGAAGAGCTTTAGGCATCTTCGTACGAATCTGAATGTTTTGTACGATCGCTTCAGGCTGAAGTAGGGCTTCCACAAACTCGATGATCTCTTTTAAACACGTCTTCTTAAACGTTCGAACTTGCGGTTTTGCCAGCAATAATAGCTGTCCCATAATCTGATCGATGCGGTCCAATTCTTTGTCCATGATGCTGTAGTAGTTGGATGGATTAATCCCGTGGCTTTCTTGTAAAAACTGAATAAATCCTTTTAGTGATGTCAACGGATTTCGGATTTCATGCGCAACCGAAGCCGCAAGCTGACCAACGATCGAAAGTTTGTCGGACTGACGCAGCATATCTTCTGATTTTTTTCGATCTGATATATCACGCGTTACCCCAATGATCTCGACGACTTTCCCTGTATCATCCGTGATGCTTTTACACGATGTTTCGAGCCACACATAATGGCCGTCTTTATGCTGTAATCGAAAAGGAACGGTTTTCGTACATGGTCCAGCCATTAACTCTTCGTGTGCTTTTCTAGAAACTTCTTCGTCATCGGGATGAAGCATCCCATAGCCGGTTTCCCCTAAAATTTCTTCAGGTCTTTTCCCTAATAACGCATACGAGGCAGGTGAGATATACGTAAACGATCCATCAGCTTTATGTGTCGTGATCATATCCATCGCATTTTCAGCGAGCAGTCTGTATCTCGCTTCACTCTCTTCTAGCAGTTGTCGGGACTCGATCTTTTCCGTTACCTCCCGGCCAAATACAAGCAAGTTTTTGCGAGTTCCGTCTGGATGAAACACAGGAATTTTGTATACATCAAAAAAACGCGTACTGCCGTCTCGTGCAGGCACGAATTCTTCACACCTTACAATTTCTCTTGCCTGCCACACTTGCTCATCCGTTTCGATACAATATTGAAATACATCTCGAAAGTCAGGCGTGATCTCTGCTAAGTCAGCATCGGTCTTTCCTGTAAAATCGAATCCAGGCAGTTCAAAAAGTTCACCTACAAATTCATTCGCAAATATAAAGCGCCCATCCCCGTCTTTGATGCCAATAAAATCGGGAACAATGTTCATTAACGTTTTCATAAGAGGTTCCTGACAAGAATGAACGACAGCCGGCAATTCTTTCAAGATATAATAGCGTACAGAGCTCTCACCAAACGGCAAAGTTCCTTCACTCACTTTTACCGAAATAAAACCATTCACAGCAAGCAATGTTCCTTCTTCACCGTCTGAATGACGTAAAAGGACTTCTTCCACTGACTTTCGTGTTTCAAAGTCAGCTTGATTTGTCAGATTCAAATAGTGTTGATTCACTGCCGTTATTTCTTCATTCTTATTTAAAACTACTACCGCTTCAGAAAGCTGATCGATAAATGTTTGGAAATATTCCATCTCTTTTGAAATCGCTGTCATTCCACTTGTCCCCCCTTTATCCATCTAATTCTCTACTGTAACTATAGCAAAAAAGACTTAATGATATAACAAAATTCGACAAATTTAGCTAAAAACAGTTTAAGTCAGTTCCTTCCTACTATTTTTCTTAAGATTTCCATTGCTTTACACTTAAGAATTTACTATATTTGATTAATGTAAGAGGTCTGACCTCTAAAACGAATTTATAAAAAGTAATGAGGGAATAAAATGGGTGCTATAGGATTGCTGTTTTCAGGTGGGGCTTTATTCTTAAACAGCTTAATGTTGCTTGGAAAAGCTGAGGAAAAAAGTGTCGCGTTTTTTAATATATTAGTCGGATTACTTCAAGTCATCACGCCGATCTATCTCATTATTACGTCTAATGGATCAAACTGGTCGATGTTCAACAATGGCGCTGTCTTCTTGTTTGGATTCACGTACCTTTATCTAGGAGTAACGATTTTAAAAGGATTCGATTCCAGCGGGCTCGGATGGTACTCGCTGTGGGTAACGATGATGGCTATCGTTTATGCACTTGTGTTTTACGTTCAAGAAAATGACATTGTAAATGCTCTAACGTGGGTGTTGTGGGCGTTCCTATGGTTTCTGTTCTTCTTATCATCCGCACTTAAAAAACCGTACGAAAATTATATCGGAAGAGTCGCTTTCGTTCAGTCATGGGTGACGTTAACGCTGCCTTCTCTATTCATGCTGCTTGATTTGTGGCAAAACGCCAAGCTTCAAGAAATCTGGACGTATGTATGCATCGGATCAATGGTTTATTTTGTAGTAGAAGCGATTTTGTTTGCAAAATCGATCAAAAAAGAAAAATTAGTTGAAGAATTAGCTTAGGTGCTCACCGGTCTCGATGATTCGAGGCCGGTTTTCTTATGTCTTGGGGTCTGCTAGATGTTGTGTGATGAGGGTGGCGGATGGCAATTAAGTCGTTTTGATGAGTAATTAAGTCGGAGTATGGTTCTATTAAGCCTATTTCGAAAAAATTAAGTCTAAATTCATACCAATTAAGTCTAATTCACAAAATAAAGGCGATTCGACACAGCTCGACATTCCCTCAACATGCACACCAAATAAAAAACCCCTGTTCAACGGCTACAAACAACAGCCTTCAAACAGGGGTTACATTTATATTATTTTACCCAGCCTAACAAGATCTCACGAAGAAACTTGCTAGCTGCGATTGGTGTTTGCTCGGAGTGGTCATAAACGGGAGCCACTTCTACTAAGTCTGCTCCGATCACGTTGATGTCCGCTTTTGCGATCAACTGAATCGCTTCAAGAAGCTCTTTTGACGTGATTCCTCCAGCTTCAGCTGTTCCTGTTCCAGGAGCTGCAGATGGATCTAACACATCAATATCGATCGTAACGTACACGTTACGTCCCTTTAATGTTGGAAGTACTTCTTTTAACGGCTCAGCCACATCAAACTTGTACATGTGCATGCCGCTTGTTTTTGCGAATTCAAACTCTTCACGCATACCAGAACGGATTCCGAACGAATACACGTTTTCTGCGCCGATCAAATCACATACTTTACGGATCGGTGTTGAGTGAGAAAGAACTTCTCCTTCATACTGCTCACGAAGATCAGCATGTGCATCGATATGAATCACAACATAGTCATCGTATTTTTGCTTCAACGCTTTGAATACCGGCCAAGTCACAAGGTGCTCTCCACCCATTCCTAGCGGAAACTTGTTGTCAGCGAGTAACGTTGAAACGTACTCTTCGATCATATCAAGTGAACGCTGAGGATTTCCAAACGGTAACGGGATGTCTCCTGCATCAAAATAGTTCACTTCTTCAAGATGCTTGTCCATGTATGGGCTGTACTCTTCAAGACCAAGAGATGCCTCACGAATACGAGCAGGGCCAAAACGGCTACCCGGACGGAAAGAAACCGTCCAATCCATCGGCATGCCGTAAAGAACAGCATCAGCCGTCTTATAATCAGGCTTACTTAAAATAAACACATTTCCAGAATAAGCTTCATCAAAACGCATGATTTTACACTCCTTATGTAAAATACAGGACCGTCCTAAAAAGCAAGCTCACACTTACCTTTGACGGCCCTCATTTTAATTCATTATTTTTAATAAAAACTATACTTGTTGTTTTGCCTATTTTGCTTCAATGACTAGTTAATTGTAGCGCAAGGGCGAGACTCCTGCGGGACAAGCGGTCAGGTGAGACACTTAATGGCGCATAGCGGCAAGTGGCTCACCGCCTGCCCCGCGGAAAGCGAGCCACTGTAGCGGAAATTAACCTCATTCAAACAACAATGTATATGCAAACTTATTTTTTAATTAGATCACTAACAAACTTCGGCAGCGCGAACGCAGCTGTGTGAAGTTGTGGCGTCCAATACTTTGTTTCGATATCGTGGAAACGATCAGCCGGTACTTCTAGAGGATCGTGTTTCTTAGATCCGATCGTGAACGTCCAAAGTCCGCTTGGGTAAGTTGGTATGTTCGCTGTGTAAAGACGCGTGATCGGGAAGATCTCACTAACATCACTGAATACTTGAGAGATCAACTCAGGCGTGAACCAAGGGTTGTCCGTTTGAGCAACGAAGATTCCGTCTTCTTTAAGAGCTTTAGAGATTCCTTCATAGAAACCTTTTTCAAAAAGCTTAGCAGCTGGTCCAACCGGCTCAGTTGAGTCAACCATAATTACATCGTACTCGTTATTGCTCGTTGCGATGTGCATGAATCCGTCATCTACTTTTACTTCAACGCGCGGGTTCTCAAGGTCCCCAGCGATTTCAGGCAAGTATTGCTTAGAATATTCGATTACTTTTCCATCGATCTCAACAAGAACTGCTTTTTCTACAGATGGGTGCTTTAACACTTCACGGATTACTCCACCGTCTCCTCCACCTACAACTAGAACGTTTTTTGGGTTAGGGTGTGTAAAAAGAGGTACGTGTGCTACCATCTCGTGGTAAACGAACTCGTCTTTTTGCGTTGTCATAACCATGCCATCAAGGATCAGCATGTTTCCGAACTCTTCAGTTTCAACCATATCTAGCTTTTGAAATTCTGTTTGCTCAGATACGTACGTTTTGTTAATTTTCATCGTAATTCCGAAATTTTCCGTTTGTTTTTCAGTAAACCAAATACTCATGTTGGTCTCACTCCTACTATATATTTTGAAATGCCAGGCATCGTTGTTTCGAGATTTTACAAACAAAATGATTATAGCATTCTGGGACCTAACATTCCAATTCAATTTTTGTAAGAACGCATCTAATTTCGAATAACCACTTCTTATCCATACCACATTTCTGTTTTCCTAATCGATATCCACGAAAAATGAGTCAATTACCCTGTTTCTTTCGGCTGACTATTCTGACTACTTAAGTGGTATAATGATGATAGCGTTCAGAAGGACAGACGGTCGGCGCATTCCCTTTTTTAAACTGAAGCTGGACATCTTGCGGGTATCCGCAGCTTACAGTTAAGGGGGGTGATGCCTCTGACGATCTTTGAGGCGTTGATGTTCGCGGTCGCTTTCAGCTCGCTTATCGTTACTGTCCTTACGTCTAAAAATAAATAGGCCTCTGTCACACGTGTAAAAGCACCGGCTTTTCGTCTCAGAAAATCCGGCCTTGCTTTACCGACTCGTGTGTCCCTTCTGGCGCCCATTCGTCCGTGTCTCGTGCACGGGCGATTTCTTTTTCGATGGAATATGATATAACCGGCCAAATTAGGAACAATTCGTGTTAACACACTTATACCAACGGGGGTATTTTCCACTCTAATTCAATAAATTAGAGCTATAATCCCGGAAATTATTGATTTTATTCCGCGAGTTTTAGCTTTAATCCCGCGATTTTTGTCCATTTATCCACGAGTTGACAAAATTATACTCCATCACCCAATTCTATACCCCTAGCCCTTACAAAATGCACGACTCAAAAATAAATAAACCATGAGCAACCTTCCCGCTCATGGCTTTAAACCCTTACTCACCCATAGAACTATTCCTTACAATCGCATCTATAATGATATCCCAATCCTCTGTATGCAGCTCATGGCCTGTTCCTTCGAGCGTGACGAGTTCAGCATGCGGAATCGCTCTCGCAAGCGCTTGACCGCGTTCGAACGAAAGGGCCCGATCTTCTGTTCCGTGAAGAATAATCGTAGGAACTCTAATTTCATTCATCCGATCGAAATAATCTTCACCGCCGCCTAGATACATATAGTTAAATCGGCTTTGAATCTGTTTGGCGCGTGTGTATTCTCTTTCTGCCAATGCGTACATTCTTTTCTTTTCAAAAGGTTTAGATCCCGAAAGGACTTCCCATCCGTCTGCTAGATAAGCGATCGCCTCTTCTCGATTATTCCAATCAATAGATGCACTTTTTCCATGGAAATCTAAAATCTCTTGATCCATCTGAGGCAGCTCAGCTTGCTCTGAACCGAAGACACTGGACGCAAGAATCGTGAGGCTTCGTACACGTTCAGGATGCTTGATCGCCATAATCTGACCGATCATTCCACCAAGAGACATTCCCATGATATTCACTTTCTCTATGGAATAGGCATCTAGAATGCCAAACGCATCATCAGCCAGGTCAGCAATCGTATAGTTCGACGTGCCAGGTTCATAGACCACGGATTGACCTAGGTCACGGTGATCATACCGAATCACAAATCTCCCCGCTGCTGCTAGACGCTCACAAAATTCTGTATCCCACCAATCAAGCGAAGACATCGCCCCCATGATGAGCAGAACAGCAGGATCACTAGGGTTACCGAAGCTTTCTGTATTTATATCTACCTGATTTGATTGTAAAAGTTGTTGTTTCATCATTGTTTCCTCCGTGATTTTATTTTTTTGCCTAAAATATAGCGCAGAGCAATAAGTACTCAACGGAGTCGTCTTGGCCTGCACTTGTCATTAACGAAGTTTGATCCATTTAATGATCATGACGTGTCGGCCTCCTTTTGTAGGTATTCAATTTTATTTATTTTAACATAATTTTCTGAACTTTTTTGTCAAAAAAAAAACAAAAAGCACCCGCGATTACCCACTCACGGCTGCTTTTCCCATTTTACATTCAATTAACAGTACTAGTGGAGGTGGATAAGTAAATCTTCTAAAAAATAGTCACTGAGGTATACCTAAAACAATGGAAGCCCTACCTCTCTTCCATCCTTACGGCTCCTTGTCCGTGCCAGTGTGAATCAGTATTACTACGATCATGTGATTATTAAATAGAATTGGATTTGAAAAACTTCATAAGGTTATAGAGGAAAGTAAAATCAAAATTAAGGATTAACTCTTGTAGAAATTAAAGAGGTTACTTTAAGTAAGTTTAAGAAGTGTGTTGTTTCTGAAACGACTATGAATGAGATTCTTTTCAAGCCTCATACCATGCCATTAAACCTTAACAGAAACTTTTGATTTGGGTTTCAGTGATTCCTTCGATTACTTCCAGTTCACTGAGTAAAAATCCATATGCACTTTCCAACATCTTTTTTTCGCTTGCATTCAGTGTTTTTTCTTTCTTCATACGCATCAAATCACGTACAACTTCGGCACCATCACGTATTTCCCCCGTTTTTAGCTTATCTGAATTTACTTTGTATCTTTCTTTCCACGTTAGTAATGTTTCAGATTCTCCATTGTGAAAATCGTGCATGATCTGCTTTAGTGCTAATAGTTCTGTAACTGGACGAATTTTAGAAGTCATAATCTTACATGCTGGAATCATAACTTGCATGTTGCTGACTGACATCTTTATCACATAATACTGTTGTTTTTCGTCGGGGAATTCTTTTTCTTCAATGGCTTCAATTACGCCAACTCCATGCATTGGGTACACAATGTTATCGCCAATTTGAAACAAATACTCCACCTCCAGATTTGCTAACCTTCTAAGAGTATCATACGAGTTGATTTTAATCAAATATTTTATAATATCACGATTATAATTTTCATGTCAATCATTTTCACAACAAAAAAAGTGCCTCAATTTTGAGACACCCTACTTATCATAATCGCCCTAGAAGCTCTTTCGTTCGATCTTTAGCGTTTGCTATCACTTTTTCTTCATCAATCGTCTTCAACTCGCGGCCGCGCATAACGATTTTGCCATCGATGATCACCGTATCCACATCTTGTCCCGTTGCAGAATATACAAGAAGATTAGCCGGTTCATGACTTGGCGTTAGATGAAGCTTGTTCATGTCCATCAATAGAAGGTCTGCCTTTTTACCGACCGTTAAGGACCCCACCTCATCCCCGATTCCAAGGATGTCAGCACCATGCTGCGTGGCCATCGATAAAACATCATGCGCACTGAGCACCGCCGCTTCTTCGTACTTCAGTTTTTGGAACCAGCTAGCAGCTTTCATTTCTAAGAAAAGATCAAGAGAACTGGCACTCGCTGGTCCATCCGTTCCTAAACCAACCTTCACACCGCTATCCATTAAACGTTTTACATCACCGATCCCGCATCCGAGCTTCGCATTACTTACCGGATTGTGAATGATACCGCCCTGGATGGTTTTCAGCGTTTCATAATCTGCATCGTTAAAATGAACACCGTGCGCGAGAAGTACTTGGCGATCGAACACCCCTGCTTGTTTTAAATATTCAACCGGTCTCAGTCCATGCTTTTCTTGAATCATTTTCTCTTCGTCTTTCGTTTCTGCCAAATGAATATGAAGCGGAACGTTCTTTTCTTTTGAAAGATTTACAGCCGCCCTCAAAAAATCAGGGGGACACATATATGGTGAATGCGGAGCGATCATCGTTGTGATTCGACCGTCTCCTTGTCCGTGCCAGCGGTCAACAACATCAGCCGCTTCCTTCAATCGACCTTCATAATCCGAGTCCATCGCGATAAGCCCTCGTGCGATAACGGAACGAATACCCGATTCAACGGCCGCTTCTCCGATCGTGTCGATTCCTATGTACATATCTGCGTAAGAAGTTGTGCCACTCTTAATCATTTCCGCCATGGAAAGAAGTGCGCCCCAATAACGATCTTCATCATTCATCTTCATCTCAAGCGGAAGCATCTTTTTATTTAACCAAGTCATCAATGTCACATCATCACTATAGCAACGCAACAGCGACATCGGTGTATGCTGATGTCCGTTCACTAAGCCCGGCAGCGCCAGCATCCCTTTTCCGTCGAGCTTCTCAACCGTTTCATCGCATTCAAAGTTTCCTATTGAATCAATCCTATTATTTTTTATAAGGATATCTCCCGTGTTAACAACCCATTTTCCATCTGCCGAAACGGTCATATATTGAATGTTTTGTATAAGCATGTTTCGAACCTCCTCTTTCTCACAGCCATTATAGCACTTCATTCTCACTTCACGTTTAAGGAGCATCTTTTTTCACCATACTAGATAACAAAATGAGAGTTTTTAAGGAGGGCGGATTATGAAGTTTTGGCAGATCTATAAAGAAGCTACGAAACAGCAGAAAATACGCTGGATGAAAAAATGGGGTCTTATCGTTGCTGGATGCTTTGCATTATCCTTTGTCGGGCTTTTGCTGCTCGCTAAACTCATGGGCCCTCCCGCTCTGCTTGTTCCGCAAACGACTATCATGTACGCAGCGGACGGTTCTAAAATGGGTGAGATCAACAACGGCGGTCAGAACCGGTATTGGGTTCCACTCAAAAAAATTGATAAACATGTGATCAATGCAACGATCTCTATTGAAGATAAAAGTTTTTATAAACATAACGGTTTTGATATGAAGCGGATTGGGGGCGCATTGCTCGCTGACCTAAAAGCTGGCGCAAAAGTTCAAGGAGCCAGTACCATCACGCAGCAGTATGCCCGTAATCTCTTTTTAACACATGACAAAACATGGCGAAGAAAGTTTCAAGAAGCTTTCTACACCCTGCGTCTTGAGATGAGTTATTCAAAGGATGAGATTTTAGAAGGTTATTTGAACACGATCTATTACGGACACGGCTCTTATGGCATCCAATCCGCATCTCGCTACTATTTCGGCAAAAATGCTGAAGAGCTCTCACTAGGTGAAGCAACGATGTTAGCGGGAATTCCAAAAGGTCCGAGCTATTATTCTCCGATCCTTCATGAAGAGAACGCGAAAAAAAGACAAAGCATCATCTTAAACGCGATGGCTGAAGATGGAACGATTAAGAAGTCAGCCGTCCAAAAAGCAGCATCCGATCAGTTAACCTATGTAAGAGAAGAAGAGGAAGAAGTCGCAACGGTCGCTCCTTACTTTCAGGATGCCGTGATGCGTGCTTTAAAAAAGGAACTGAACGTGAACACGAACTCGATACAATTCGGTGGCCTTCGAATCTACACGACGCTTGATCCAAAAATGCAAGAAGTTGCTGAACACACGATTGAAAATCGCATCATCGATAACAGTTCGATCCAAACAGCATTAGTTGCTATGGATCCTCGAAGCGGAGATGTGAAAGCGCTCGTTGGCGGCAGAGATTTTGAGCAGAGTTCGTTTAACCGTGCCCTTCAAGCGAAGCGTGCGCCAGGTTCAACATTTAAGCCTTTTCTATATTATACGGCGCTTGAGCATGGATACACTGCGTCTACTCCTATTAAATCAGAACGAACAACATTCGCGATGGGAGATGGTGTAGGCGATTATAAGCCGAAGAACTTCAAGAACCGCTATGCAAATGATTTTATTACGATGGCTCAGGCGCTCGCGCTGTCAGATAATATTTATGCTGTAAAAACGAATCTCTATCTCGGCCCGAAGAAGCTTGTTAAAACAGCTAAGAAATTCGGGATTAAAAGTGAACTCGCGAGCATCCCTTCACTTGCACTAGGCTCAAAAGCAGTAGGTGTGTTAGAACTGACGAACGCATACGGCGTGTTTGCAAATGGTGGTAAGAAGGTAGATCCTGTTTTCATCACGAAGATTACAGATTCTAAAGGCAAAGTGCTGTATGAACATAAATATGAAAGTAAACAAGTCATCGACGAGAACAAAGCTTTTGTTATGACCGATCTGTTAGCCGGTACGTTTGATGAAAAATTGAATGACTATACGAGTGTGACAGGCTCAAGTATCAACCACTATCTGACGCGTCCGATGGCTGGAAAATCAGGTTCTACGCCGAATGACAGTTGGATGGTCGGATATTCTCCACAACTTGTTACAGGCGTTTGGGTCGGCTACGATAACAACGAAGAGCTGCATGATGTGAACGATACAGGATACTCCAAACGAATCTGGGCGTATTTTATGGAAGGTGCGTTGAAGAACAAAGAGATTCTATCGTTTGAACAACCAGAAGGCGTTACAGCGGTAACGATCAACCCACAAAACGGAAAGCTCGCAACCGATAGCTGTCCAATAACTCGCATCTCCTATTATGAAAAAGGAACAGAACCCGTAGAATATTGTGATGAACACGGTGCTTCAATTGAAATAAAAGAAAAGTTAGAGCAAAAAAAAGAGGAAAAAGGGTTCTTCAACCGGATTTTTTCTTGGTGATGTGACGTTAACCTTGTCAGCTCGCTGCTAGACGTTGCCAGCCAGCTACACGAAGCATTCAATCCAAAAGTTTTAGGTCTGAATCCATAAGTTTTGAGCTTTAATCCACAAGTTTCGGGCTTTAATCCACAAGTTTTTGCTAAATATCCACGAGTCGATACAGTTCGACATATCCCGACTATCTTGCATCATTCGCTAAACTCAAAAAAAGGACAATAAAATGCCCGGAGCTCTACTACAGGAGCCCCGGGCACTTTATTGTCCTAGAAACATTGTGTGTACAATGCTACCTACTATATTAATGGAAGTGCTTTCTTGTCACAAGTTATTTGCAAAATGTTCAAAAAAGGTTCATAACTTTGCCATTTTTATTCCACTAATGACTTGATTTCGTCACTTGAACGGTTAAACATTGCTTCATCATGTTCTTTAAGGAAGTTGCCAAGCACACGACGAGCGTTCACGTCCATATCCTCAACAATCACTTTACCCTTCATGGATTTATCCATACGGTTTACGTGTTCTGGAAGACTTTTATAGCCTCTTCGTGCTTCAACATCTACTTGCATCTCACATGCCGTCAACCCGAAGTAAAACGGTCCTTCTGCTTTTCTATTGATCGTAACCCAAACGAGCCAATAAAGACGAGGATTCGGTGTATCTTCACGATTTGGCGTAAACTTGATGCGCTTTTCCACATCACTTCTCGCGTGCATCGCTCCCATATCGATATAAGCGATCGACTCTTCTACATCGACGATTACGGGTGTTACGTGATCAAGTGTTAAACTACCAACACCATATCCACCATGACCGTCTGTAGAGTCACCACTTATGATGGTAAAGCCCATCCCTTTTTTCTTTTTATCAGCATCATTGGAATTGAAAAAATCTTTCATGCTTCCAGCTCCTCTAAACATTCGTTGTTAACACGTATTGTATCACAAATCATGAAAAACTCTCAGTTGGAAAGTTTGAAGATAATTGTTGAAATTGTACCTAAAAACGAATATTATATATCATGTACTTATAAATCGTTCGTATTTTGGAGGTTCTAACGTATGCTTTCTTCATTTTTTAAACTAAAAGAACTTGGTACGACCATCAAAACAGAAATATTAGCAGGAATCACTACATTCCTTACGATGGTCTACATTGTCATAATCAACCCAATTATCCTGCATTCTGCTGGTGTTCCTTTTGACACCGTGTTTATTGCAACGATTATTGCCACGGTAGTCGGTACACTATGGATGGCTTTAATGGCCAACTATCCGATTGCCATTGCTCCAGGTATGGGGCTGAATGCCTACTTCGCGTTTTCTGTTGTAGGAAACAACCCTGATATCGATTATCGGATCGCTTTTGGGGCAGTGTTTGTTGCAGGTATTTTGTTCGTCATCCTATCGTTAACACCGTTTCGTGAAAAATTGATCGAATCCATTCCTGCAAACCTGAAGCACGGTATTACAGCGGGTATCGGACTATTTATCGCGTTCATCGGTTTACGTCTTACAAAAATTATTGTGGCTCACCCCGATAACTTAGTAACGTTAGGTGACATGCATTCACCAACGGTGCTTCTTGCTCTTGGTGGACTTGCTATCACGTTGATCTTGATGGGACTGAACGTGAACGGTGCTTTATTCTTCGGAATGATCATTACGGGTGCAATCGCCTACTTTACAGGGCATTTAGAATTTAAAGAAGGTTTCGTATCTACACCAAACTTACCATCAGAACTTTTCATCTTTGGTGATCCGATTACAGCCTTTTCTGACGTGTTTCAATATGGATTATATGCTGTTGTGTTCTCCTTCTTGCTTGTCACGATCTTTGATACTACGGGTACGATGGTAGGTGTAGCAGAACAAGCTGGACTGATGAAAGGCAACAAGATGCCTCGTGCACGTCAAGCACTGTTAGCTGATTCCGTTGCGACAACAGTTGGTGCAGCGTTTGGTACGAGCCCAACGAGTGCTTATATCGAATCATCTTCAGGCGTAGCGGCAGGGGGACGTTCTGGTCTAACATCTGTGGTGGTAGCGATCCTATTTGTGGCCGCTGCGTTCTTCTCTCCACTCGTTGGTGCGATCTCAGGCTTAGCCGCAATCACTGCGCCAACACTGATCATCGTTGGAAGTTTGATGCTTGGTTCTTTAAGTAAAATTAATTGGAACGAACTTGATGAAGCATTCCCGGCGTTCTTGATAATTTTGACGATGCCATTAACGTCTTCTATCGCAACTGGTATCGCATTAGGATTCATCTCGTATCCGATTTTGAAGATTGTAAAAGGTAAATATCGTGAAGTTCCGTTCTTGGTTTACTTGTTTGCGGTGTTGTTCTTCTATCAATTAGCGTTTTTACCTCATTAAAAAATTGTTTGTAAAGCAGTTGATTTCCGCTCCAGGTTGCTCGCTTTCCATGGGGCGAACGGTGAGCCACTTGCCGCTTTGCACCATTAAGTTGTCTCCACCTGACCGCTCGTCCCATAGGAGTCGGCAACCTTGCGCTACAATCAACTTTGCAACGAAGTATAAAAGACAAAAAATTAATAAAACACAAAAAGACCGGCCGACCCTCACAATAATGGGCTGACCGGTCTTTTCTTATTCTGTCTCAAACACAACGGCTACTTTTTCCTTCTTTTCATCGACAAAGAATTCTTTCGATACACGATACGTGCCTGCACCCTGTTCTTTTAGATCAATGGATTGATCATAGTTTGATCCAGCTTTCACCATGATCATCTGCTCAGTAAACATTTGATTGTTATTCACTTTCTCCCATTTACCGTCTGTCCATTTTTCAAGTGCATACGCGGTTCCTGTACCAGCTTCTTTATCGGATGAGTTTTTCAACGTTAATTTTGCTGCTTTTCTATTTTCTTGGAGTGCGAGTTCAGCTTGTACAACTTCTTTTTCAGCTGGTATCTCATTCTTAACTTGAGGCGCTCCGTTCTTTTTTTCCTCATCAGGCATTGCTTTAGAGCCGCAAGCGGCGAGGAGAACGAGCAGACACGCCATTACGATCAGCTTCATGTTTTTCATCACTAAGCCCTCCTTTTACCCTGTTAGTCGTACCTCTTATTAAAAAGTTTCAGTTAAACTGTCGTTTATAAGGAGAATGTGCTGGATATGCTGTTAATAGAGGAGGCGCTAGCATGAAACTTTGGCTTGTTGCTCTAATTTTATCGCTCTTGTTTATAGGGCTCGGAATCGGCTATTACGCAACGCGCCTTTATGAAAAAAGTGTGGCAAAAGGCTTTTTTATGACGCTGCTTGGTATTATCGTTCCATTTACGATCTTTATCACATTTATTTATTTTTATGGTCTTTACAATAACGGCCATCCCTTACAATTTAGATGGTAAATAAAAAACCTGTTCATCAGCATCTATTCCACGCTAACTAAACAGGTTTATTTTTTATTGAACTTGACTTTTTAACGAATCAATATAGGTAAAAGCTTCATCCATCTCTTCTTCTGTATACTTTTGTTTCGCCTTGACCGTCTGTACCTTTTCTTTGATCTCGTCCTTCTCAAGTTTCTCGAAATACATCACGGTAGAGACTAATTCTAAGAATCTAGAAGACTGCTCGTTCATGGAGCGAACACAACTCCCTAGTTTTTCAATCTCTGCACCATATGTGGAAAGAAGTTGCTGACCTTCTTCGTTCACGGCATACCGGTATTGCGAATAGCCGCTCACCTTTTCTTTTACCTCATGTATGTATCCCATGTTGCAAAGTTCTTCAATTTTAAGCGTTAATTCTTCGGAATATGGGCCGTAAAAATGAAATTGATATTTTTCTTGGAAAGGAAAGTTTAGCTTTTTTGCGATGTACACCATCTTTTGAAGCTTTTTCCGACCGACGACTTCTCCGGCTTCTTGAATCAAGGTGACTACCTTTAAATGATCCTCAAACACAGTACGTTCCCCCTAACATCCTTTTTCGTTTTATCTATTTATTTTTCTGGCTAGTCAATGTTGTGTTTGTAAGTAGTCGATTTCCGTTTCAGGTGCTCGCTTTCCGGGGGGCGTGCGGTGAGCCACCTCGACGCTATGCGCCCTTAGGTGTCTCACCTGTCCCGCTCATCCCCCAGGAGTCTCCCACCTTACACTCCAACAACTTTTCAGTGATGTCTTTTTAGTAACAAACAACAACTTGAAGTGAATCTGATAGTCAAATCGACTGTTAAACACACTATCTATTCAAAATCTCTTTAATTTTACTTTTAAGCGTTTTATCCTCAATCGCTTCGATTAGATCGAGGGGATAATAGAGTTTGTGATCTGTTCGGCGTTTGCCTGAGATCGCCTCTACGACGTCTGATTCTCTGGACAGCTCGCGGATATCGCCGTTTGGTTTTAATAGATTGATCGGCAGACGTTCTTCTTTTTCGCCTGGGCGGTAAAAGTCGTATGGAAGATCTGACGATGAATCGACTACTAAGTAATATTTCGGATTGATGCCTGCTTCTGTAAAGTAACTCGACAGCAGATGACCATCTGTAAATGAGACCATCTCCGTATACTTGAACAGTTTTCGGTCGATGAAACGATGGCATAAATCGCTCAAGATTTTGTCCTCTTCTTCCATCCATCCTTGGAAATAATAGTGGATTACGCCCTCATCGAGCGATATGTAATCTTGAAGCGAAACATTACCTTCGAACAGCGTTTTAAAATGAGACAGCTCTCTTTTGAATGTATATCCTGTTTCATACAGTTCCTTCGCTCGGTGCAAAATTTTACTTAATATGACTTCCGCACTGCGCGTAACAGGATGAAAATACACTTGCCAGTACATTTGGTAACGACTCATAATATAGTCTTCTACCGCATGCATGCCGCTAGATTTTATAACGACGCCTTCTTCAGTCGGGCGCATCACACGCAGGATTCGCTCGATATCGAAATTACCGTAACTCACTCCTGTAAAATAAGCGTCTCGTAACAGGTAATCCATTCTGTCTGCATCAATCTGACTCGAGATCAGACTAACGATTAATTTATCTCTATGTGTTTTCGCGATTACTTCTGCTACTTGCACAGGAAAATCTTCTCCCATCTGCAAAAGCACGCGATGAACTTCTGTATCTCCGAGTATGATGTCTCTACTGAATTCTTCATGATCCACACCAAACACCTTTTCAAATGAATGTGAGAATGGACCGTGTCCTACATCATGTAGAAGGGCCGCGGAAAGAACGAGCAGACGCTTTTCTGGGTCCCACGTTTTCTTTTCTTGAAAAATATCAATGATCCGCCTCGTAATCTCATAAACACCAAGAGAATGGCTAAAACGGCTATGTTCTGCTCCATGAAATGTTAAGTATGTCGTTCCAAGCTGACGAATTCTTCGCAGTCTTTGAAACTCGCGCGTACCGATCAGACGCCAGATCAGCTCATCACGCACGTGGATGTAACGATGCACTGGGTCTTTAAATACTTTCTCTTCGTGCAACTTTCCTAAGAGTTTAGCCATTGATTTTTTTCCTGCTCCTTCACCTGCATTTATAGGTAAGAATTCTCGTAAAAAAGAAAAATCCCTTCCTTGGTCTGTCTAGCTAAGAAGGTATTTTCTGTATAAGTATCGTGTTGTGACTACTAGAATATACCCTATTGTATCGTGTTCTTAACTTTGAAAACAACCACTATTTTTTTCTATTCACACTCCCTTTTTATCGGTATTCACACCATTTTCTTACCGTTCACATTTGAGTTATACTAGATAAGGCTTATAACGGAAATGATAGATTTTATATAGATTTCAGGAGGAACCCATCATGGATCAAGATCGAAGAATTAGAAACGGACAAGCTTGGAGTAACAGCTCTTATACAGCCTGGGTCAACCGCTTTGGCACACCTGAGAAAGCAGTTTCTCGTATTCTAAAAGATCCGAAACGCAGACTTCAGCCATTAGATCAATATGTTGGTGATGTCTCAGGCAAAAAGATCGTGAACCTCTTAGGTTCGCACGGCAGTAAAGCAGTCGCACTCTCCCTTCTTGGAGCAGAGACGACGGTGATTGATATCTCAGATTCGAATGCAGCGTACGCACGTGAACTGGCTTCAGCCGCTAACGTAGATGTCCGGTACGTGGTAGAAGATATTTTAAATCTGTCAAAATCCGAAATGACAGAGAATTATGATATGGCATTCATGGAAAACGGCATTCTGCATTATTTTGCCGATCTGAACGAATACTTCAGCGTTGTTTCAAAACTTTTGAAAAAGGGAGGAACTTTGATCCTACAAGACTTCCACCCTGTATCTACAAAGTTGATCGAATCTCAAGGAAAGAGCCAAGCGGTTAGGAAGCATAAAGTTTCAGGAGATTATTTTAGTGAAGAGCTTGTTACAACAGACGTTGCTTATTCAAAATTCATACCTGAACTTCAGTACGCGACATCTGAAGAACGCGCACCGTTCCAAGTACAGATCCGCCAATGGACGCTTGGTGAAATCATCACAGCTATCGGATCTGCCGGCCTTTGGATTAAACAGCTCGTTGAAGAACCACACCCAGATGAACTCGACCGCGGCATTCCAAAATCATTCATTATCGTGGCGGAGAAATTGTAATGACCGATCATCTTCTCTCTCAACCTGTCTGGCGGTTGATCGACCAGTCTACACTTGGTCCGTCATTTGATGCACGGCAATCGTTTGCGACAGATGATACACTTTGCACGTCGATCGGAAGTGGTGATTCCCCCGCAACAGCACGAACATGGGTGCATCACGATACGATCGTCCTCGGCATACAAGATACCCGTCTTCCTCACCTGAAGGAAGGTATTGATTTTCTGGAGTCTCTGGGTTATCGCGTAATTGTGAGGAATTCTGGCGGACTTGCTGTTGTGCTTGATAGCGGCGTGTTGAACATCTCACTTATTCTTCCTGAAAAAGAAGGGACGATTGACATCAATCAAGGGTACGACACGATGACTGCACTTGTGGAAGAGCTGCTTCTTCCGTATGATGCGAAGTGTGAAGCGTATGAGATCGTCGGCTCTTATTGCCCGGGAAGTTATGACCTCAGTATCGGCGGCAAAAAGTTTGCGGGAATCTCTCAACGGCGTATGCGCGGCGGTGTTGCGGTACAGATCTATTTATGTGTAGACGGCAGCGGTTCAGAGCGCGCATCCGTAATCGGAGAGTTTTATAAGCGTGGGTTAGCGGGGACTGAGACTAAGTTCCAGTATCCAGAGATCAAACCGGATGTTATGGCGAGTTTAGCAGAGCTGTTGGGACACCCGTTAACCGTAGCAGATCTACACGCATCTTTATTGCAAGTGCTTCACAAAAACAGCGAGCTATTCTACAGCGGCCAGCTTACAGTGGAGGAAAGCGAACTGCTTCCAGGAAACATTAAAAGAATGTGGGATCGAAACGAGAAGGCACTGTCACTGTAGGTGGTGTCTTTTTTTATTTCACAGTAGCAAACGAAAAAAGCCAGCAGGCTGCTGACTTTTTTCTTTAGGTTCTTTTCTAACAGATAGCTTTTAAATTCTTGTCACCTTTGACAGTTGATTGGAGTGGAAGGTGCGAGACTCCTACGGGACAGGCGGGCAGGTGAGACACTTAAAAGTGAAACGTCCGAATGTGGCTCACCGCCTGCCCCGTGGAAAGCGAGCAACCTGAAGCGGAAATCAACCCCTCCACAAGCGAGAGTAAATTCTAAAGAGCTTGCATCGCCGTGATCAACGCTAATTTGTACACATCTTCAGCGTTACATCCGCGAGAAAGATCGTTTACAGGCATGTTCAATCCTTGAAGAATCGGTCCGATCGCTTCAAATCCACCAAGACGTTGAACCATCTTGTAACCGATGTTTCCTGTTTCAAGGCTTGGGAAGATAAATACGTTCGCTTCCCCTTTGATCGGTGACTCTGGAGCTTTTTTCGCTGCTACAGATGGAACGAATGCTGCATCGAACTGAAGCTCTCCATCATATGGGAAGTCTGGGTTCATTCCCTTCAATACTTCTAACGCTTCTACCACTTTTTCCGTCTCAGGCGAAACCGCTGATCCTTTTGTAGAGAAAGAAAGAAGCGCAACTTTAGGGTCGATACCGAAAACTCGTGCCGTTTCAGCAGAAACCATAGCAGATTCAGCTAAATCTTGGCTGTTAGGTGAAATGTTGATCGCGCAATCAGCGAACACATACTTCTCATCGCCACGAACCATGATAAACGCACCAGAAGTCTTCTTTACGCCTTCTTTTGTTTTGATGATCTGAAGAGCCGGACGAACTGTGTCAGCAGTAGAATGTGCTGCACCACTTACAAGTCCGTGTGCTTTCCCAGTGTAAACAAGCATCGTTCCGAAATAATTCTCATCCAAAAGAATCTTACGCGCTTGTTCTTCTGTAGTTTTTCCTTTACGGCGTTCCACTAATGCATCAACCAATGCATCGAATTCACCATATTCAGCAGGATTTAAAACTTCTACTCCATCTAGTGAGAATCCACCAGCTTGTGCTTTTGCTGTTACGTCAGCAGGATTTCCTATTAAAATCGGTTGAAGAACTTTTTCAGATGCTAGACGACTTGCTGCCTCTAGAATTCTTTCATCCGTTCCTTCAGGAAAAACGATGGTTGGGTTAGCCGACTGGACTTTACTCTTTAAATCTATAAAAAGATCACTCATGATTTAGCCTCCTATTTTTCTATATAAACTGTACATTTTTTGCACTCACTATTAGGGTACTCCTTTTTTCACACCTTTTAAACCTACCCATACAGTTGTAAGCGCTTGATAAAAGAAGTTCTTATATTTAGAATTTTTTTACGTCTATAAAATATATTTTTTGATTATGAATCTTTTTTGTTCAACTATCGTAAAATTGTTTGAAAAATTTTGAGGAGGAATTATACATGTCTTTTGTAAACCGTATGTTAGCTTCTGTAGGAATTGGTTCAGCGAAGGTAGACACCATTTTAGATAAAGATACGTACTCACCTGGTGAGAGCATTACAGGAAAGATTAGAATCGAGGGTGGTAAAGTCGATCAAAACATCGACCACATCACTCTTTATGTCATGACAGAATACTATCGAGAAGTGGACGACAAAAAAGTGAGAGATACTGCAGCGATTGAAAAGACAAATGTAACAAGCTCACTTGTTGTTAAAGCTGGCAGTCAGCAAGAGATTCCGTTCTCTCTTAAACTTCCATACGATGCTCCATTAACACTTGGCCACACGCCGGTATGGATCAAAACAGGACTTGATATTCAGATGGCTGTTGACCCAACAGACAATGACCAAATTCGTGTACTGCCTGATGCCGAAACGTCTGCCATCTTTGATGCGATCGAACAGCTTGGATTCCGCCTTCGAAAAGCATACTGCGGATCTGCACCGCGTTATATGCGCCGCAGACTTCCGTTTTTACAAGAGTTTGAGTATGTGCCAACATCAGGAGCTTATGCCGGAAAGCTGGATGAGCTAGAAGTGATTCTGGTTCCACAAACAGATAGCATCGAGCTGTTCTTAGAGATCGATAAGAAAGGTAAAGGATTGTTCGGCATGCTTTCTGAAGCGATGGATATGGATGAAACGAAGGTTCGCCTCACACTGTCACGCACTGAACTTCGAAATCCTGCTAGTGTTAAGAGCAAGATCGAGCAGTTGCTTCGCCAATACAGCTAATTCCTCCTTTTTGGATTCGTCCCTACTTATGGTATATTTGTAGGGACGTGTTTATATCTAGCAAGGAGTGAATAATTGATGAGTGAAGCAGCGATTACACTAGAAGGCTGGTATTGCCTTCATGATTTCCGTACGATGGACTGGGCCGCTTGGAAAACGCTTTCCGGTGACCAGAGAGAATATGCAATCAATGAATTTTTAACGTTCCTTGAGAAGTGGGAGAACGTAGAAGCAAATAAAGTGGGCAGTCATGCTCTTTACAGCATCATGGGGCAAAAAGCTGACTTTATGATGATGCTTCTTCGTCCGACGATGGAAGAACTAAACGAGATCGAAAACGCCTTTAACAAAACAGCATTCGCGCAATATACAGTAAAAGAATACTCTTACGTTTCTGTTGTCGAGCTAAGTACGTATAATCCGCAAAACGAGAGCGGCGAGATGGATCCAATGATCAAAGCTCGTCTTTTCCCAGAGCTTCCAAAATGGAAACATGTATGTTTCTATCCGATGGACAAGCGCCGTGATGGTGACGACAACTGGTACATGTTGCCGATGGAAGAGCGCAAGAAGATGATGTACTCGCACGGCATGATCGGCCGCGGCTATGCAGGAAAAGTGAAGCAGATCATCACTGGATCTGTTGGTCTAGATGATTGGGAATGGGGCGTAACGCTTTTCTCAAACGACATGCTTCAATTTAAAAAACTTGTATACGAAATGCGCTTTGACGAAGTAAGTGCACGCTACGGCGAGTTCGGATCGTTCTACGTTGGAAACATCCTTACAAAAGAAGCAGTGCCCGCTTATTTGCAGGTGTAATGATTGAGATGACTCGTTCAATGGCGAGTCATCTTTTTGTTTTTGTCGAAACTTTGATAAATTTTTATATCCGTGAATTTATTAACTTTATCCGTGAAATTATACATACTTACCGTGAATAAAAAATGGATTACCGTGAAATTAATTGCTAGAGGTTCCCCCATTTAAACATCAATCTATAATGTCCTTTCCACAAGAACATACCTTCCACTCTACTGATTCTTTCATTGCTGATTAGAATCAATTTATCACCACCCCCTCATAAATGTCCCATAAACATGAAACTCCCATCCCATTTTTGGTCTAGTTTCCCAAAACAGCTCATACACATATATCGAATGTTCTGTTTCCCTGCTTGTACACCAAGATTAACAACATAGAGGGGGAAGGCAATTGGCAGTCATTAAAGCTACAAATAAGGATATTGACTTGCTGGCACGTCTCATACGTGCGGAAGCTGAGGGTGAAGGTGACCAAGGGATGCTCCTTGTTGGTAATACCGGCGTAAATCGAATTCGCTCCAACTGCCTTGATTTTAAAAATATTCGTACGATGCAGCAGATGGTCTTCCAAAGACCTGGGGGATTTGAAGCGACGATTAAAGGATATTTTTATCAAGGTGCAAGAGAGAATGAAAGAAGATTGGCGAAGAGGGTTATTAACGGTCAGCGCTTCCACCCTGCTAGAAATGCGTTATGGTTTTTCGATCCGTCAGGGGCTTGTCCGAAGACTTGGTACAATCAGCCTCACTCGGGAAGCTTCAAGGCACACTGTTTTTATCAGCCGAAACAAAGTGATTGTCCAAATGTGTTTAACACCTTTTAGGGAGGTTTGTTGATGAACAACTTTAATCCGTACGGCCAAGAGTATTATCGGGCTCAGAATGGAATGGGTATGATGGGTGGCGGCATGGGTGGAATGGCAGGCATGGGGGTTCCTCAAGACATGGCCCAAAGTCAGCAGGCACCAGGAATGGGTGGCGGTCCTCTGCAAGATATCGGTGCACCTGGACAGCTTCCGCTCGAGCAGTCCTACATTGAAAATATTTTAAGGATGAACAAAGGGAAAGTCGCTACGGTCTATATGACTTTTGAGAACAATGAAAAGTGGAACGCTAAGGTGTTTAAAGGAATCATTGAAGCTGCCGGCCGTGATCACATCATCCTAAGTGATCCGCAAACAGGTAAACGGTATCTGCTATTAATGGTGTATGTAAACTATGTAACGTTCGATGAAGAGATCAACTATAGCTATCCTTATGGTACGCAACAGCAGCAACAGCAAGGCGGTCAGATGTCACAGTACAGCCCTCGTTGATAAAAATTATTCCTGTCTGGTTCAGGCAATTATAGAAATGGCGCCCTCTTTATTTAAGAGAGCGCCTTTTATTATGCTTTCACAACTGCGATGATGAGCAGAATCCAACCAACGATAAATGCTAACCCGCCAAGCGGTGTAATAGGACCAAAGAATTTCATTCCTGTCGTTGAGAGAGCATATAAACTTCCTGAGAAAAGCAGTATGCCGATAAAGAACGACCAACCTGCACCTGTTAATAGCGTTGAGGCAGGAAATTTACCAAGCAAAACACCAACAACTAACAAAGCCAATGCATGATACATGTGATATTGAACACCAGTTTGGTATACATTTAGCATGTTTCTTGCATTTAATTTAGCTTCGAGTGCGTGTGCCCCGAAAGCTCCGAGCATAACCGCAAGCATCGCGTGGATCGCACCTAATATAAGAAAAAGCTTCATCCTGTTCCACTCCTGTTTTTCTTTTATCTTACCATTGAAAAATGACAATACAAAGGTTGCCACAGGATTGTAAAAATTTTGGCGGACGGGTTGTCCATGATAAAAAAGGCGAACGCTAACGTTTTTTCGGTTGACGTTCGCTGTCCAGCAATCGGACGTATTGATCGATCTTACGCTCAAGCTCTTCTTTCTCTACTAATTCAGAGTGAAGTTCTCGAATAATTCCTTCCAAGCTCTGAATACGCCTCTCAAACTGAAAAAGCAAGTAGCCTGCAATGACGATAGGAAAGCCCACATTACCGAGGAGATTAACTAAGTTTAACCATTCACTTGCTCCGACCATTTCCATTCACCCCTCATTTTTTATCGAACAGAATAGAACGTATGTTCGTAAATTTAGTATAAATCGAACGGAGAATATTTACCATCATTCCTTTCTCATATTTTTATTTTGATTCGAAGGACCTATTTATAATTGGGTTTTGAAAGTGTTAATTTCCTCTCCAGGTTGCATGCTTTCCACGGGGCGTGCGGTGAGCCTCCTGCCGCTTCGCGCCTTTAGGAGTCTCCACCTTTCTAGTTGCAGTGGCTAGCCCCTCGAGGTCAAAAGTTAAACGGTCAAGAAGGCAAAGTACGCCTTCCTAGCACATTCAACTTTTGCATGTCGGGGCTGAACGAGCCACTTCCACTTTTCGGACTGACCGCTCGTCCCGTAGGAGTCAGCAACCTTCCGCTCCAATCAACAGGCATATGATGTGAAAATCGAAGACAAATATCTTGGAAAAAAGACATTCAGAAAGAGGTTTAAATAATTGACACAGTGGAATAAAAAAAGTAAGACAGAAAAAATTACATAAGAGGAGGAACAATAAAATGGAACTTCTTATCACAATGATATATACAATTCTTGGTTTAGCTGCTCTAAGTCTAATCGCAACAGTGACTGCCATTTATTTTTCTAATAAAAAGATCAACGAAAAAATTGAAATCGCCAAACGTAGAGATGCACGAATGGAACACCAGAATACTTATGTTTCGATCTAACAGCGCTGATAATGGTGCTGTTTTTTTTTTTTTTGCGGAAATGTTGAAAGCCGTTGATTTTCGTTCCAGGTGCTCGCTTTCCAATCAACTTGCAGAGAAAAGCCTTGGGAAAATATCATCTCGCGGGATTATTGTACAAACTTGCGGGATTATCTCCAGAATTTCCAGAATTGCCTCTCCTTCTACCCCACCACAAGTACTCTCCCCCATTCAAACCAGCCCGAAAAAAGAAAAACCCACTCAAAGAGTAGGTTTTTCAGTAAACTAACATTTAAAAATCAAAAATAGAGTCTCCGTTGCCGTCTTTCTCCTCTTGATCGTCATCCTCATAGTCCATATCAAAATCCATCATAGACTTTTGATGTTTTTTTGGAGGAGGAGGAGCAGTCACTAGGCTAGCTGGTTTTTGAACAGGATAAGAAGGGACCCATCCTTTCACGCCAACAGCTGAATCATCGTCATCGGCTTCTAGCATTAATTCACATAATGTTTGAATAGCTGATACATGTTCGCGCAGTTTTGGCGAGTTCTCATCTAACACTTTCATTTCTGCAACATGCTTTTCTATTTTTTTTGCAAACTGACTTACTGATATATTCATCGGTTTCACCACAATTGTTTTTTTCTTATTCTATCAAACCCATTCACATAAATAAAATGTATGCCAAAAAAGACAGCTCAAACAAGCTGCCTTTTGCTCCAAATTCCGCTCAAGTTTATTCATACACTAGCACACGTACGGTGATCCTGCCGCGAGCATGATAGTGAATGCGAAAAATAGCACTATTTATATTTTTGCAGCAGACCTCCTTCTCCCCAAAATAGTTTTCCTACACCTACAACAAACTTCCATATATGTACTCTATGACGTATCCACCCAACTGAAATTCTGATTATTGAAAGGCACGGCAATTGCAGACATAACTTTCGATGCATTCTTGTTACTCACGTCACCATACGAAAAGAAGTTCACACCTGATTCATTCGCCACGATAACTTGTCCCGTTTTCGGCATAGAAACGGATACCATGTAGTTCTTCATAACCGACCCCATTAACAGCAGAACCCAAAGCACATACGTCATAACTTCCATCTTCCCTACCCCTTTCAAATTTTCATTGATTTGTACCGATCTATTTAAACCCTACTTACTGGCAAGTATTTTTCTTTGTTTCATCCTCCCTTCGACTTACCAATGTATGTGGTGTTAATTGCGATTATACGTACCTTTTTATAAAATGTTTGTCACAATGTGCTTTTGTTTTAAAGTTTCTATCAACAAAAGATTCACTTCAGGTACAAAAAAGAGCAGATTCGGCCCACATTTTTGTATAATAGTGAATATAGAAGTGAATATGTTAGCGAGTTTAAGCTTAATATGATAGAAAAAGACGTATACTTCTAAATCTTTTTATTCATTAATTATTTTCTGTAGAAACAAGGAGGAGAATCATGTCCGTACTTAATGAAATCTTAGCGTTCAATCACCAATTTGTTGAAAACAAAGAATATGAACCTTTCCAAACTACTAAATTTCCTGATAAAGGACTTGTTATCGTATCTTGTATGGATACGCGCCTGACTGAATTGTTGCCAAGTGCGATGAATATTAAGAACGGTGATGTAAAAGTCATCAAATCGGCTGGAGCGGTTATCTCCCATCCATTCGGTTCTATTATGAGAAGTATCCTTGTGGCCATCTATGAACTAAAAGCTGAAGAAGTTATGATCATCGGTCACTATGATTGTGGAATGAGCAATGTAAACGCAGATGGACTACTTGCCAAGATGAAAGACCGTGGTATTGAAGAATCGACGTTTGACACGTTAAAATATTCTGGACTCGATTTAAAGAAATGGGTTCAAGGGTTTGAAAGTGTTGAGGATTCTGTGAGAAACAGTGTGCAACTTGTTAAAAATCACCCGTTGCTCCCTGAAGATATTAAAGTACATGGTCTCGTTATCGATCCTGCTACAGGAAGACTCGACCTTGTAGAACGCGGAGAATAGAAATGTAAAAGGCAAAGCGGATGTTTACACACGCTTTGCCTTTTTATTATTTTTTTGTAATTCGTCCTTCAATTTGTGCGGATACGGTATCACGGTTTTTAAAATAGTTCACGAGCGCTTCTAGGTCCGTAACGCTTACTGTTGGATTCTTACCTTCTAATAAAACGGTATAACCATCACCGCCACCAGCCATAAAATTGTTTACGGTAACCGTATACTCTTGTTCTGCTACAATCGGTGTTCCATCTTTCTTAACCATTGAAACAGTTCGGTCACCGACCGGCTTTGAGAGATCAAATGTAGCTTTCAGACCAGAGATCTGGAGCATCTTCTCTCTGTCCGTTGCCCATTGAGATTCAAAAAGTTCTTTAATCTGCGTTCCTGTTAGTGTCATCGTCACCAGATCGTTGCCAAACGGTTGAACGTTAAAAAGCTCTCCCCATGTCACTTCACCGTGATTGATCACATCACGAATACCACCTGGGTTCATAAACGCAAAATCAGTACCTGTCTGTTCTGTCATTGAATCTGCGATCACATTTCCTAACTCGGTCTCACCGTTATAGGCTCCTGTACCTGATAAAAGTTGATCAGTTTTACCAACGACTTCATTGATGATCGGAGCTACTTGGTCTTCAGCTTGTTTAATAATTTTTGTAATGCTAGAGTCCGGTGTTACACCTTTTTGCATAACAGACACGACTTCCGCTTTACTTTTTACGATATCCTTCGTGCGGCGGTCAATTTTCAGATCCACATCAGCAAAGGCTGTTCCGTAAGAGTAAGCTTGCACAATTAACTTGTTATCTACTACAGCGTTTACGTTTCTATGGTTGTGTGCACCAAACATCACGTCTACTTCATCATCTACTTTGTTTGCCATATCCACGAGTTCACCCGATACTTCACCTGTCGCTGATTGCTCAACAGGGTTATGCGCCAAAACAACGATAGACTTTACGCCTTTTTTCTTAAGAGTCTTCGCTGCTTTGTTGATTGCTTCCGCTTCGTCTATAAACTCAACACCTGCTGTTCCGCTCGGAATGACGATATCTGGTGTATCAGATAAAACCACCCCGATGAAGCCGATATTTACTCCTTTAACCTTCTTGATTACATAAGAAGGCAGAATATTTTCCTTCGTCTCTTTATCTATAACATTAGCAGCCACATACGGAAAGTCTGCTCCTTCAAAATATCCTGTTTTATCATGCGTTCCACCATTGATCAAACGCATCATCTCATCTACGCCTTCATCAAACTCATGGTTTCCTAATGTTCCTACATCAAAGCCCATCTGATTCATGATTTCTACTGTCGGCTCATCCTGCAGCAATGCAGATGTCGGAGAGCTCGCTCCTACCATATCACCAGCATGTACCAAAAGCGTGTTAGAATTCTCACTTTCTCTTTGTTTTAAGTAGCTTGCTAGATAATCCGCTCGTCCAACAGGTTCCCCTGCCACGTTACGTGTAATATCGATCTGTCCATGAAAGTCATTTACTCCAAGCAGTTGAACATCTAAGTAACGACCCTTGTGTGTTTGAATGGCGTTCTCTTCTGCATGTACGCCTGCGCCGATTGGTGTTAATCCTAAAGCAAGTGCTAAAGCTGATAATGTCTTTTTCATCTAACAAACTCCCCTATCACTCATTTTGTAATAAAACTCAACAATTAAAAGTATATATTTTGAAATGTAAAATGACAGAGGAATTTCGTAAAAATGGTGTAAAAACGATATATTTCAATAAAAAAGGAGTTTATACCTACACAGCTGGATTGCGGCGGTTAATTTAGTACTTTTATCCCGGTATGCATTTGAAAAAGGATGTTTAATCGTAATTGAAATCGTGAATACACACTATAACTTCGTTTAAAGGAGAGGATTGTAAATGGTAAAACCTATCGTACATGAATTTAACTCTCAACAAGAATTGATTGCAGCTGCAAGTGATTTGAAAGCCCGAGGTATTCACGAGGACAACTTATATGTATTATCCCACGAAAAGGATGACACAAAAGATCTCGCTCATGAAGCAGATGTTAATACAATCGGTTTAAAAGAAGAAGGACTCGGAACGGCGATCAGCAATGTATTTGAATCCAGAGGCGATGAGCTTCGCAACAAGATGACAGAACTAGGGTTATCTGATGTAGAAGCGGATCAATATGAAAAGAAGCTCGACATGGGTAAAATCTTATTGTTCGTAAAAGAAGAAGATAAAGTAAATACTTTACCATAAAGGATAGAAGAGAGTTGCTTGTCCAATCGGGCAAGCAACTCTTTTTTTGTGCATTCGCAAGCCTACTAAATAATCCTCGTAGAGCATTCACAAAAAATCCATATATTTGAAAAATTTTCTCCTGAAGCGTTTCTTTAAAGAAAATAGGGGGAATGAAAAGAAGACGAGGAGGAGTCACTATGAATCTACATAACGGTCAGCTCTATTGGCCTGAAACCTATACAAACACGGGTCAGTACCCGGTTCTAGAAGAAGATATATCGTGTGATGTACTAATTGTTGGTGGAGGCATGGCCGGTGCCCTCTGTGCCCATGTACTCGGTCAAGAAAAAGAACTAGATGTTGTTTTGATCGATCGGAGGCAACCAGGTGCAGGAAGCTCTTCAGCCAATACAGGGCTTCTGCAATTCTCAAGCGATAAGATGCTGCACGAACTCATTGAGCAGCAAGGTGAACAGGATGCTGTCTATTTTTATCAGCTTTGTTTACAGGCGTTAGAAGATCTAAAGAAGATGACTTCAGGACTTTCCGAGGACCCTGAATTTCGTGAACAAAAGAGCTTGTATTATGCCAGTTCTCCAGAAGACACGTTAAAACTCCAGCGTGAATACGAGGCATTAAAAAAGTACGATTTTCCCGTGGAATATTTAGAACCTCAAGAAATTTCTTCACGTTTTCCTTTTTCCAAACCCGCTGCTCTCGTTACGAGTGGTGATGCAGATGTGAATCCGTACAAATGTGTACAGATCCTGTTAAAGGATGCAGCGGCTTCAGGAGTGAGAATCTTTGAACACACACCTCTTATTCGAAAAACAAAAACCGTTCACGGCTTTACCTGTGAATCTGAAAAAGGCACCATTTCAGCGCGATATGTAATTTTTGCGACTGGTTATGAGAATGACTTTCTAGCTCAGCAATTAGGAGCAGATCTGAATCGTTCATACGCGATCGTAACAGAGCCAATCCCATCACTTAAAACGTGGTACGAAGAATGGATGATCTGGGAAACAAAACGACCTTATCTTTACATGAGAACGACTAAAGATGGGCGAATCGTTGCAGGTGGTCTTGATGAAGATAAAGCTGAAGCACCATTAAATGAAGGGCTTATCGAAGAGCGCGGTGAGCGAATTCTTCAAAAGATCAAAGAACATTTTCCCGATCTCTCGCCAAAAATCTCACATTCTTGGTGTGCGACGTTTGGAGAATCACATGACGGACTGCCCTATATCGGTGAACATCCTAACCGTCTTGGTGAGTACTATTGTTTAGGTTTTGGTGGTAACGGTACTGTCTATAGTATGCTTGGCGCTACGATCATCAAAGATTTAATCACTAAAGGCTTCCACCCCGCATCACGTCTATTCACAATCGCACGCGCTGTAAGTTTGTAAAATTAGCTTCATTCATCTTAAAAGTAGTTGATTTCACTACAAGAAATTCTTGTAATTGAAGTAAATAAGAAGCTATCCAGACCTTATTGACGACCAATCTTTCTTGGTCGTTTTTCTTATGTCTTCACACCTATTTTAGCGGATATTACATACGTGCAACCTCAAGTTGACAGAGTGCACCTGCTAAAATATAGAAAACCATACAATGTTTTACTACAATTAAACTAGTAAATGAAAGGAGCTCATTCATGACATTCAGCGAAAAACTTTTTAAGCTTAGAAAGAAAAAAGGCCTCTCACAAGAAGCGCTGGCCGAACAATTAAATACAACGAGACAAGCGATCAGCAAATGGGAAAACGGTCAGGGTTTTCCTGAAACAGAAAAGCTATTGATGCTCGGTAACATTTTTGAAGTTTCCATTGATTATTTACTGAAAGATACGGTTGAACGAAGTGGTGAAAATGAAAATGGTTATTATGTTAGCAAAGAGATGGCGGAAGGATACCTCCTATATCAAAACAAAGTTTCGAAATACCTTGCCCTTGGATTTAGCCTTTTAATCTTTTCAACGATTCCTTACTTCTTATTTAAAGAAGAGCCGATCATCTTTACACTTTTAACGATTTTAATAGCGGTTTTCGGGATTGGAACCATTACAGCCGGAATCATAAAAGAAGATCGATATAGCTTACTTAAGAAAGAGATGCTGATTTTTGACCAACATTCTTTAAAAGAATTAAAAATGAGATACGAAGAGATAAAAAGTAAATATACTTTGGTAATGATGGTGGGAATTTGCTCTATTGTTGGAGGAGCCATCTTCTTTCTAATCATAAAAAAAGAATGGGTGGAAGTAGACATTTTAACTCCTTACAAGCCGATATTTATCGCATTGATCGGCATCGGGGTCTACATTTTGGTTCGTACTCTATCCATCATTGATGCTTATCGCATTTTGGTCAAAAATGAGGAGCATGTGAACACTATTAATAATAGTTTGATGAAAAAAGTGAAAAAGAAGATCAATGATCTATAAATGAAATTAAAATACCTTAAGTGGAGTTACTACATCACTTCCAGCAGGAGGAACCAGGGCCTTGAACCACGATCAATCATTGACAAAAACTAAACCAAACGCAAAGAAACGACCCACACATTTACGGGTCGTTTCTTTTGTTTTATTTTGATTTATGTTTGTTACTCTTGCAGTTAAAGCGTTCTTTAAAACATCATTGACAGTTGATTGGAGTGTAAGGTGCGTGCCTACTACATGAGATACTTCTTGCAAGGCATGCGACGAGGAAGCTTACTACGTAGTATTAACTTGTAGACGCAGGAGCAAGAAACCTCTAAAGGTGGACAGATGAGACACGTTCGAATGTGGCTCACCGTCTGCCCCGCGGAAAGCGAAGCACCTGAAACGGAAATCAATCACTTTCAATTTTTTATGACGCATTCGGTGCAGCAGCAATCTGGTTGCGAATAAACTCAATCGAATTCTTATTAAAGAGCTCTGGCTGATCTACATTACATACATGTCCGCAATCTTTGATAGTCAAAAGCTTTGAATGCTTCTTCTTATCAATGAACGCCTGAATCGGTGGTAAGAACATATAATCTTCCTCACCCATGATGTAAAGCGTTGGAATCGGAATCTCTTTTTTACGCAGACTTTGCAAGAAAGGGTTGATCTTCAGTGTAAGCTTAAACCATCTCTTGAACTCTTTTTGACAAAGCTTTTTCGCTTCTCCAATAAACAAAGAACGCGAAGCTTCATGTCTCTTTTTCGGCATGATCACCCATGCAAATAAGCTGTAAAGCCACATGTACGGGATGAACGATTTACAAAGGTTACCCATCGCAATCAAGAACCGCGAGCGGAAATTCATTTTTGTAACCGCGCCGCCCAAAGTCATAGAAGCCACACGATCAGGATAAAGCTCTGCGATCGTTTGAATAAGAATCGTGCCTAAAGAGATGCCTACAAAGTGGGCTTTTTGAATCTTTAGATGATCCATAACCTCAAGCACATCAAGGCTGACCTCTTTAAACGAATATTTTTTCAATAAAAATTTATCGGATTGTGATTTGCCATGACCTCTTAAGTCAACAAGCAAAATATTAAAATGTTGTTTAAATTCTCTTAGCTGTTTATACCAAATGGATGAACTGCCCCCAGCTCCATGGACAAAAATCACCCATTGATGATTTTTTTCGTGTGTGTACGTTTTGTAATGAAGCAACAAGTACTCCTCCTAGTGGTTCAAACATTCTGTAAATTTTCCAGCCTTCATTTTAACATAAAACTTATATTTTGTACCCGTTTCCACGGAAAAGAATGTGTACAAACTGGAAACATAACCACAATGTATTTATACTGTAACTATATAAACGAAGTAATCGTCAGGAGGTTTCACAAAATGGCTAAAGAAAGTTCATTTGATATCGTTTCACAGGTAGATCTTTCAGAAGTAGACAATGCGATCAATATCGCAACAAAAGAAATCACAACTCGTTATGACTTTAAGGGGAGTAAAAGTGAGATCACACTAGACAAATCTAGTGAAGAGCTCGTACTCGTTTCGGATGATGAGTACAAGTTAGAGCAGCTAAAAGACGTTTTGATCACAAAGCTGATCAAACGCGGCGTGCCAACTAAAAACTTGGATTACAGCAAAATTGAGCAAGCATCAGGTGGAACGGTTCGCCAACGTGCTAAGTTGGTAACCGGAATCGATAAAGATAACGCTAAGAAAATCAATGTGTTGATCAAGAATTCTGGACTAAAAGTGAAAAGCCAAGTTCAAGATGATCAAGTTCGTGTAACAGCAAAGAGCAGAGACGATCTTCAACAGATTATTGCACTTGTTAGAGAAGCAAACCTGCCGATCGACGTGCAGTTCATCAACTACAGATAAAAAAAGGATGACCCAAAAGCAATTAGCTCTTGGGTCATCCTCTTTATTATACCGATTTCTTCTGATTCGGCGAATCGAGCAGTTTCATCTGTTCGAGTTCAATCCTCATCTTTTGGGTTTCGATTACATAGTTGTCATGCTTTAAACGTTCCAGTTCTATCTCATCTTGTAGCATCTTATGTTTAAGTTTCGTCTGTTGTTGGAAATGACCTAGTACGATTGCAATAATGGGGATCGAGAATATCATAATGACTGTGATTGTTCCTGTCATGGTATTCCTCCTAGAAATTATTACCTTCTAACCCAATAATAACAAATAGTCATGCTGTTCGTACAGGTTATTCGTTAAGCTGTTTTCGCCAACATTCGCACTTCCCTCAATAAGATGCTCTTAAGAAACGGCTTTTTTTACACCGTTCTTGATCATTTCCTCTGACAACCTTGCTAATTCTTTTGCATCTTGATGTTGATCTGGATAGATCGGTGGATGCACGGTAAGGTGAACATCAGCTGGTTTGATCCAGAACTTTTGTTGTTCCATAATTTTATAAGAACCGTTGATCGTAACGGGAATGATTGGCACCCCAGATTTAGTCGCTAGTTTAAAACTGCCGGCTTTAAACTCCGACATATCGTCGCCTTTACTTCTCGTTCCTTCAGGAAAGATCACAAGAGAGGTTCCGTTCTTCAACAGTTTAGCGCCCTCGTTGATCGCTTGCACAGACTGCCTTACATTCTTACGGTCCATGAATAAACAGTTCAACTGCTCCATCCATGTCCCGATAAACGGCATCTTCTTTACTTCGATCTTCGAGATAAAGGCTTTTGGTTTCTGGATATAGCCTAGAAGAATCGGAATATCGAAGTTACCTTGATGATTACTGACAAAAAGAACAGCTGTATCTTTCGGGATGTTTTCCTCACCACTCACCGATACACGCGTTCCACTTAGTTTAACGAGTGAAGTTGACCACTCTTTTACTTTCTCGTCAACCAATCGGTCACGCTCTTCTATCTTTCCGGCATTATAAAACTTTTTCACACGGTTTAATGAAGGGATCAATTTTAATAAAATTCCCCAAAAATAAATAAACCAAATAATCGTTCTCAACACGTTTCCCCCACTTTACTTGATGATTAATTTCCCATACTCTCGAGATGGTTGTTTTCTTAGTGATGCTGCTGGAAAAATAAACGTCCATGGCATACTTGTATCAGGAGAAATTTCCAACGTATAACGGGAAGCCATCTCACTAATCGTATGTTCCTCTTCTGTATACAGCACTTTTTTACCGATTAAAGAAAAAGGCTCTGTTGAATAATTATTTATAAGCACTGTCACTAAAAATTCTTCCTTATGATTATAAGCTGTTTTCAAGATCACAGCCTGCTGTCTCACATGTTCTTCTGAGTGCAATTCAGAAAAGACCCGTTCTATCTCTTCTCTATCTTGGCGGGCTATAGTCTTGTCCCATGCTGATTCAAACTCCAGTTTTTGCAAGATTATCCCCTCCTTTGAACCATATTATCATATTTTCTTGTAAACCACTGAATTTCAAAGATTGAGCCGCAAGAGATCACTCCCTCCACGGCCACATTTTATATAAAATTATTCAAAAACAGAACTTGCTGCTTCCACCAGCTTCGTTTTCTCCGCTTTTCTGTCTGTGTATTCCTTCATCAAATACTCCATCCTGTAGAATAAGCCATCCTTTTTCCAAGCAAGGATAGGAAGATCTGCACTACCTGAAAAATAGGCATCCGTGCCATCACTAAGCTCAACCTCATCTTGCGTTTCTAATTTCTCCGTCTTCGGGAGAAAGTTTGATACTCGATAAGCTAAATAAACATTCTGCCCCTGTTGTTCCGGATAAAAAACGGAGTCTACAAGGATATTTCGTTTTTCACCCCAATCGGAGATCTGATAGGTTGAAAGAGCAACTTTAAACGGCAATTGATCAGGCAGTTCCAATGAGAACGGAACGGCTTTTAACGTTTCTTTCTTAGATACTGGATCGTAATAACGAGGATAAGCGCCTTTTGGATGATCTTGCAGTGTTAAACCTTTATCGTTCAGCGTTCTTTTTTCTTCACTCGAACACCCAGCTAGCAAAACGGCTATGATTACGAATATAAACCAACCCCACTTATTCAACACGCTTCACCTGCTTCTTTTATTTTTGTAAGAAAGATGAAACCTTTACGCGCCAGTTATGATCACACGTTGCTTGTATCGTTCCTCTTTTCAGAATATAGTTTGCCATCAGTTCAGACATATCGATCGAAATATCCTTCACGACGCGTTTTCCTTTAAACATGTGATAATCACCGCCTCCACCCGCACGATAATTGTTCATCACTACCTCGTACAAGGAGTCTTTTTCAATCGGTTTTCCCTTATACATCAAATTCACGATTCGGTGTCCGATCGGCTTTGACAGGTCAATCGTGTAATCGATACCTTCCCACATATCGTAGTTGTAATGTTGAGGCTTAGGAATCGAAAATGCTGGATTTATGATCGGATTTCCCTCTTCATTTACAGAAAAATAAGAAGCTGACCGTTCTAGTGCATCCTTCATATCTTGTCCTGTTAGCTCAATCACTTTTAACGTGTTAGGGTACACATAGTTGGAAACGATATCGCGCATCGTTATATGTTTTGAGAACCCTTCTGAGTGGTCATCGAACAGGGCGGTACTTGAAATATCTACACCCGCTGCATCCATCTGCACTTTATTGATGAATTCAATAAACGGATGATCCTTTAGCCTCGTTAACATCGGATCAGTAATCTTCATATCTCCGTCTACTTGCCCTATAGGTTGATCCAACCATTTCTGTGTTTGACTTTCATAAGGCTGAATAAGACCCAGTACCTGTTGATCAGGTCCGTAGTCACTCACAGAAAGCAGTTTCGCTCGTTTTTCCTTCACTTTCCATGAATCACCCTCACCATCGAGCTTTACTTCTACATACCCAAGCTCAGTTCCTTGTGTTCCAGCCTGAATGATAGTGACTCCGTTCACTTCACCATCAAGCAAGCGATGCTGATGACCTGTTAAAAGCACATCGATTCCTTCAACCTCCATACAGAGCTGATACGCTTGATTCTCTTTCGTGAGCGTTTCTGTTGGTTCTCCAGTTTTAAGATCTCTCTCAAACCCACCATGATAAGAAACAATAATGACATCTGACTTCGATTGTAGATAAGGAACCCATTTTTTTGCCGTCTCCACCGCATCTAGAAAGGAAAGACCTTTAATATGCTCGGGATTCTCCCAGTTCGGTACATATTGTGTTGTTAATCCTAAGAGCGCTACTTTTATCCCACACTCTAATGTTTTAATTACAAAAGGTTTTCCGAATGCTGGTTTCTCTGTTCCTTGGTGCACGATGTTAGCTGAAAGCCAAGGGAATCTAGATTCTTCAATCGTCTTATGTAGATAGGGAAGACCATAATTAAACTCATGATTTCCTATTATTGCAGCATCATAGTTCAGTTCATTTAAAACATGAACCATCGGATTCACGTCACTTTGATCTATTTTAGCGTGATAGTATGTGAGTGGTGTTCCTTGGATGAGGTCTCCATTATCGATGAGGAAGGTGTTGAGGTGGTTAGATATGTTTTCTTTTATTAGTGCTGCAGTTTTTGCCAACCCTATATCTGCATTTTCATTATTAGCGTAAGTTAACGGGAGAACATAGCCGTGAATATCGCTTGTCACATAAATATGAATGGATTGTTTCATACCTTCTCCCCACCTTCTTTATTAACTGTTTATAACCTAAATTATACCACCAGTTTCTAACCCTCACTTTAAAAATTAGTTGATGATATTCGACAATATTTCCAGGGGAATGATTGTTATTCTACAAAAATTTACACAGACCCACTAAGAATAAATTATTTTTATCCAACAAAATCTTTTTATGAAAGATTTGAAATTTTTTACAAGGAAATACGTTTGATATAACGAATAGTATAACTTTGTCGTTTTATAGAAAATAGGGGGATCTATCATCATGAATACGAATGTAAAAACAAAAATTAAAAAGAAAAGAAATCAATCCAATTACAGAGCTTTATTACTTCCTTTTGCAGTTGTTATAATTTTGATCGCAGCAGTGATCTGGAATAACGTAAGACAAGAGACAAAGCTTCCTGATCCTGATTGGAGCCGATCGATAAGCACACCCGCTCAATCCATTAGCGCTGAACCAACTGTTATAAAAAGAGATGACCAATATTATGCTTATACTCATCAAAAAGACGGTTTACAGGTGACAACTTTAGACGAAAAGCTAAATCTACTCTCTGAAAAAAAAGAGAATCTTGCTCTCGATGAAAGAGCGAGCTATTGGACAAACGGGAAACAGATTGCCTTTATCTCTCGTGGTGAGCTCATTCTGTATGAAGATGGAAAACAAACAGTCATAGATAAAGATGTAGATCTTTTAGCTGATGCAAAAGATCGATTTGCTTATTCAAAAGGTAATGAAGTATTTGTTTATATGCCTGAAGATGGAAAGAGTCAATCTATCTTTACAGCTAAAGAAAAGCTATCAGAAATATCAGGTCACCCAGCATCTCAATCATTTATCCTGACTGTTGGTGAAAAAGTAGAAATGGAAGCTTTTTATTTAAAAGAAGCTGACGGAAAATATAGCGCTCAATCTATTACGCGATACAGCAAAACACCGACAGATAAGATCTATAACTTCCGCTTTGCTGAAGCAGATGATCAAGTTCATTTTATGTATACCTTTTATTCTTCTAAACAAGGAACGAAGACGTTTAAAACGTTTTACGGTGCAGCACCAACGGATCAACTTACAGCAATTGATTTCAGCAATGTTAAGCTATACAGCTCAAAGCTTGGTTATGAGATCGAGAATCCTTCCTACCAGCAGTTGAACGTAGAAAATAACAAACCTATCATTTTATTTGCAGCGAAAGGACCGATTTCTACTAAAAAGGAAGCGGGCAACATTTACAAAGCAACCTTAAATGGCGATAAATGGGAAGCAGCCCGAATCAGTACAACGAGTGATTTTTCAGTTTATCCGATACAGGTGGATGAAAAGACGATTGCTTGGTTAAAAGCAGAATCTGTCAGTGATTATAGACTTTATTTAGCAAGCAAAGATTCAGAGATTAAGAGTGCGAGTAAAAAAATAGGGAAACAAGATTTATATACAGCCACGTTTGACGCGTTTACGGCTTTCGTTGTATCGTTCATCGCTATGACAAACGCATTCATTTGGGTAGTGCCATCTGTATTGTTCTTAGGCATCCTCTATTTTGTAAGGATAGACGTTATTGAGGATGAAAAACCTTGGGCAAAATGGACTGCGATCGCACTTTTTGTAATTACTCAGCTTTATGTTATTCAGTCTCTGTTCAACAACACATTCTATACACTAGCACCAAAATACCTTACCTTTACCGGAAGCTCATTCATCATTCCTATGATTGTTTCCGCGATCGCACTGTGGGTGATGCAGGTTGCTAGAGATAAGGATTGGGGATTATTTGCACAAGTCTCTTATTTTATCGGACTTACGGTATTGTTCGAACTCTTTGTTGTTGGAACGTATGTGTACTAGGGCTTGTTCCTGAGTAATTTAGCGGATTGGCCGGATAATCTGTCCAATCCAATAGATTATCTGTCCATTTCACGTATTAATCTATCCAATTGATTCTGTCCAATTGAAGAGATAATCTGTCCAATCTATTTTACTTTGAGTTTACATGCATACATCTGAGAAAAAAGGACCCTGTTGAAGGGTCCTTTTCCGTTATCCTTGTATGTTAATAAGCTCCCAAACTCTCAGGGCTCGGATACACGTATGGATCTTTAATTGGTTTAATTTTTTCTAGAGACTCAACCTGCACTAATGGCAGGCGCACTTTGTTCAATTCTGTTTCGTCGATGATTCCTGTAACGGTATACCATTCATCCGCTTTAAGTTTGGATACGCCATCACCTTCAATAATGGTTCCATATACCACGGCATCCGCGCTACAGCAGTTCATGGAAAAGCGTGCAATAACAGCTTGATTCTCGCTCATCCCGTTTTCACGATACACAAATCCTGTCGTTTCAATTTCTTTTCCCTTGAACTTATCCAGGTAGATATCCAAAACAGTCATCGTATCGAGATAGTGATCAGATGTTACTTTCACTTTATCCTTCGCCAACTGTTCTTTTCCGAACTTTTTATAATACGCCGTAACATCATAAGTCTCGATCGGATTTTCTTCTTTAACGTTCTTTTCCATCTCTTTAATATAACCTTCTGGATCATCTAAATAGGCTTCCACATCAATATTTTGTGTAGTCGTTACTTTACCATCATCCGTTTTCTGAGCTGGTTTAGCATAAAGTCCCGTTCCGTAACGAATGCCACGCTTCTCAGCAACAGAGCTGTCCATCGCTTTTTCAGGGATCATGAACCCTGTAAGAAGAGGAATCACAAAGATCACATAGATAAAGAAATGCTTGAGCGGCCTACCCTTAGGTGTATGATCCACACCACATCCACATGCGTCATCATGCTGTTCATCCGATCGTCTAAAGAACTGCATCACACCTAAAATCCCTAAAATGACGATCGCAAAATAGACGAAGATATGCATTTTCGGTGCTACATAATAATTCAGCTTCCCTGTTGTGATTAATCCGATCAGCAGGAGCATGAAACCGATTAAGATGATACCTCTTAAATACGTATGAAAATCTCGACTCTCTTTATTCATTGTTTCTTCCCTCCCTTTCTATACCACAAATTGATACACCATCGTTACAGCAAAAACAGTTAGCGTTATTAATCCCATTAATACAAATACAAAACGCGTCTTAAAATAAGCGAACATCATAAGCATGTTCTTCACATCAAGCATCGGTCCATAAACCAAGAACGCAATGATCGATCCTACCGTAAACGTACTTCCAAATGATGCTGCGATAAAGGCATCCGCCTCTGAACAAATAGATAACAAGAAAGCAAGTCCCATCATCAGACCTGTTGATGACCACTCATTGCCTCCTAGCGCCAAAAGGTCATTACGATTGATGAACACTTGGAACATACTTGCTAAAAACGCACCGAAAATGAGGAACTTGCCTGTATCAAAGAATTCATCAGATGCATGATACACCGTTTGTTTCCAACGGCTCATCGTAATACCATGTGAATGATCGTGAGCGCCATGCTCTACGTGTAATCTGAGTTGATCTTTATTGCGAAAAACCCAATAGACGATCAATCCAATGATGATTGCCACAAGAAGTGCCAGTCCAATTCTTCCATATACGACTGCCATATTGTTACGAAAGGCATAAAAAGTGGATAGGATAACGACTGGGTTTACGATTGGTACGGTTAATAAGAAAACCGTTCCAAGGTGCAGCGGAAGTCCTTTTTTGATCAAGCGTCTTACGACAGGTATGATCGCACACTCGCAGACTGGGAAAATCACTCCCATAAATAGAACAACACCGATTCCTAAGAATGGATTCTTTGGAATCAACCGCTGGATATGCTGTTCTGTTACAAAGGTTTGAATCAGTGCAGAAACGAAAACTCCTAATAAGATAAAGGGAACTGCTTCTATTAAAATACTTAAAAACACCGTGTTCACATGCATGATGGAACTTGGTAAGTTATCAAATACAGAATCATTTTTTATTTCTTCCATAAATAGAAAAGAAATAATAAAGATAGCCAGCAATAAAAGCCCTATCATTTCTTTTCTTATAACATCTCTTGTTGCGAGGTCCTTCATCGTCTAATGCTCCTCTACTTCATTTGTTCTATGTATTTCTCTACTCGTTTTGTAATGAATAAATCTAGTATCTTTTTTTTTTGGAATGCACCCTATATTTAATCGTAATTATTACGCTTTGTAAAGACCAAAAAAAAAGAAACCAAGGTGAATTACCCTTGGTTTGCTAAACGTTTATATAAAGCATGTGTCCCGCTATTCTCTTCACCCATCTCAGCAAGCTCGTCGTACAGCTTTTTCGCGAGTTGTAATCCTGGTGTCAGTAAGCCCATCTCTTCCGCTGATTTCAATGCGATGTTCATATCTTTTATAAAATGTTTTACGTAAAAGCCAGGAGCAAAATCTCCTTTTAGAATTCTTGGCCCAAGATTGCTAAGGTTCCAGCTTCCTGCAGCACCCGATTCGATACTTTTCAGCACGTTCTCTGGGTCTAATCCTGCTTTTTCCGCGTAAAGAATCGCTTCGCAAACGCCCATCATACCTGAGGCGATCGCAATCTGATTACACATTTTTGTATGCTGACCAGATCCAGCTTTTCCTTGATAAACAACGTTCGTACCCATTTTAGAGAAGATTGGCTCCATATCGTGGAATGCAGACTCTGAACCGCCTACCATGATGGATAGTTTGGCATCTCTGGCACCGATATCACCGCCAGAAACGGGTGCATCAAGCGTTGCAATATTCCGTTCAGCAGCCGTTCTCTCAATTTTTTGCGCCAGTTGCGGACTAGAAGTTGTCATATCGATTAAATATGAACCTTCTTTGGCGTGAGCTACTAACCCTTCTGCACCTAAATAGACTTCTTCTACATCTTTTGGATAGCCGACCATCGTGATGATCACATCACAGTTTTGAGCGATTTCTTTTGGTGTGTCTGCCCATTTAGCTCCTTTTTCAAGAAGGTCTTCTGCTTTTGCTTTCGTTCTTGTATAAACATGGACTGGATAACCTGCATTCATCAAGTGACCGGCCATGCTTTTTCCCATTACACCTGTTCCGATAAATCCAACACTTTGCAAATTTCCTCACTCCTTTCACTCATTATAACGAAGAATAACGAAAATAAAAAAGACACCGCTTTTTAGGCGATGACCTCTCCTTGAAGAATGCGTTCGATCTTTAATTGAGCTAGCTCATAATCCATATCTAGGTTTGTTAACATCGATAGCATGTCATCGTTCGAATGCTTTTTAAAAAGTTGGTATAAGTTCGGTTTTCTTCTCTTGATCATGGTCATCATCTCAATAGTAGGTAATGTTCTGCCGGTTGGTTTAATACGTAAAAAAGAGCGGATGTATTGTGTGAAAGCGGGTATAGCCTCTACAGTGTCTGGTAGTGTGTCTAATAGCTCCTGAAGCTTCAATAATGAATCAATCAGTTCTTTATTTCTTTCCACGAATTCGTCCCTCATCTTTCTCCGAAATTGTGTTACTTTGTTAAAGTTTCGCCTGTTTAGTCATTCATAATAAGTATCGGCAGTTTCATAGAAACTTTAATGTGGGGTCTGACCCCACACAATTTATTTCCCTCGCCGATTTACTCCACAGCTCTTAAGAGAATGCTCCATTTATGATCATTCATTCTCATCTTTTCAAAATCTCGTTATCTACACGAACCTCCCATGCATCCAATCTTACTAGTGTTCCTCAATACCTTTTGACCTGTTTCTTCTCTTTTTATGTGCAGCACGCGCAGTCCTTTAGGTGTATTCTTTATTTCCCTCATAAGTCTACCCTACTGTTTATTCGTTTTCATATTTACGCGTCTGTATATAAATGGTAAATTGAACATGTCGACAAAGGGGTCCCGTATTACGGCAGGAGGTTTGGAAGATGAAAAAACATCTAGTTACTAGTGTTTTAACATTCTGTCTCGCAGCTTTTTCGGTACCAAGTGCTTTTGCTCAAGATCAGATTTCCTATAAAAAAGAAATTTTAAGGATGCAGCCTGATTTAACATCAGCTGAATTGCTTTCAAGTGTTCGATCGATCGCGAAGAACACAGGTAATACAGAGGATGCTCTACTACAACAGATCTACGAAGAATTAAAACACGACCAATCAAAGAGTAAAAAAGAAAACGGCACGATCGGTACGATGGGAAGCAGCGGAGGAACTGTATCCGTTGGACCTAGTTCGAAAGGTAATTTCTATTACACGGCATCTCAAACCGCCTACATGAACCATGGACACGTGGGCATGTACTATTCGAGCGACGTTATTGTTGAATCTGTTCCTGAAACAGGTGTACGGACAATCTCCACTACTTTACGAAAAGTGGATCAAGGAGATGCACAGGTCAAATCCGTTACAACAAGCTCTACAAACCGTAATAATGCTGCAAACTGGGCATTCAGCCGCGTAGGCATTGACGCCTATTCTTATAACTTCGTGACCAACCGAACAACTTCACATATCGGTGATAAGAACTGTTCCAAATTGGTCTGGTCTGCCTATAAATTAAATGGAAACTTAGATCTAGATGTAGATGGCGGGTTAGGTGTATATCCACGGGATGTCAGAGATGCACCAGGCACTCAGCTTGTCCGGAATATATAAAAAATAATAAGGCAATAAGGACGTAGAACTACGAACTTATTGCCTTATTTTCATAAGAAGGAGTTTACAGTGAAAAAAATAATCTTCTTTTTATTATTAATTATCTTAATCAGTGGATTGGTATATAAACTGTACCTCGACAAGAACTTTAGTGCTTCTCTTTCTATTGAGAATGAAGCAATCAAACAAACGAATTTTTTAACAGATAAGAAAGCTGTGCTCTATTTTTCAACGACAGCAGATCAAGATATGGATGGAAAAGGAGTAAGCCTTGCTGTATTCATCAAAGATTCAGGTGAAGCGGATGCATTTAAGATGAAAGGCTTAGAACTCGGCAGTGTAGCTACGAGTCAAAATGAAGTTTTGTTAGTAGATAAAAATAAAATCCGGCTAGTCGGAGACACATATAAAGAATTTGGCATGGATAAATCCCAGTATACGGGTGAAAGAACGGGATACTTGGAGAAAGAAAAATTATACTTTACTGTTTTCAATACGGGTGTAGGTGCTAAGGGCGGGTATGATTCAAACATCCTCTATGGTAACAAAAGAGGATTTCATAAAGAAAACATTCCCCATTACATTGCCGCTTCAGGAATAGATCAAAGTGAAATCGTTGTGTTAACTCAAGATAATCTGAAGGAAGAGTTTCATATCAGAAAAGTAAAGTTGTCAAAGAATGATATAACTACTCAAGATATTCTAAAAATTAATCATTCAAAAGAAACTAATTTTAGCACTATGTCTGCAATCCTAAGCGACGAAACGTTTTACTATTTTGTTGGACAAAAAACGCTAGGAGAAGTTACGGAAACGATAGATACAGATATTGTGCTTTATCGGATCGATAAAAACACGCATGCTCAAGATGAGTTCACCCTCTCTTCTTATAGAGACGAAAAGAATATCACAGCGCACTACCCATTCAATATAAAAAACTCTGCTCACTTATATAATGACGTCTTGTATTACGCAAACGGCTTAGGTGAGGTATTTGAATTTGAAACGAAAACCGGGAAAGTGAATAAAACATTGACCATGAAAAACGTTAGAAAAGACGGAGTGAGACATAACGAAGAGCTCTTTTACAAAGACGACAATCTTTACGTCTTAAGACATGACGAAAAACTAAAAGAAAAATACTACATCGAGCACTATTCCTTAACTGAAGGAAAGAAGATAGAAAATATTAAAATCAATGGTTTAAACGAGATCCTACAATCGATCAAAGGTAAGTCTATCTATTCCTATGATTTCAAGATGCTAAAATAAAAAATGTGAGTCTAGAACTTATTAAAGTTCTAGGCTCACATTTCTTTTTATCTTCACTCGATAGATCACAATGGCGATAACAACCAGAATGGTATACACGATAAACACGTTACGATAAATAGCATCTAACGCCATTCCTTGCTGTCCCTCGATTAAGAGTCCTGCAACGGCTACACCGAGCGCTCCGCCAAAAAATTGCACCAGCTGAAGCATACCCATCCCAGATCCTACTTCATCCTCGCTTAAGATTCTAGAGTTTTCATTAGCCAAGCTTGACGTTAAGCTAGAGAACCCAATGCTCGTAAACATGTAGAAGATTGCCGTGAGATAGAATGCCTTTGTTGCAAAAAGAGAAAACAGCACGACTGACAACAACAGTGCCACAAGCCCCGTGCGCATGACAGGCAGATTCCCAAATCGATCAATCCAGCGTCCCACATAGATTGCTGCTAACGCGGATAGCATAGCACCTGGAAAAATAACAAACCCAATCGTAGCTGGTTCTTTTCCAAATAAGTTCGACAACATGACGGGCATCACGAACAACAGCGCAAAATGGGTCATGAACGCGATCAGTCCTATAATTAAGAGCGACACATACAAAGTATTCTTAAACAAACTCACACGAATAAACGGATCTTCCTTCTTCTTTGAATAAAATACGAGTGTGCCAAAGAATAGTACACTCAATCCCAGCAAGTACCAAGAAAATGAAGAAAGATAGAGTAACAATGAAGTTACTCCACCGCCTGTTAATAATGCGCCCACAAAGTCGAACGATCCTTCCCGTTTTTGTTCAACAGGCAGGTAGACCTTAAATACTGGCAGCAACAGCAGCACGAGACCTGTTACGATGAAAAGAAAATTCCATCCTAATAACTGTGTGATACTGCCTCCGATTACGGGTCCTAACCCGAAGCCAAGAGATGCCGCTGATGAGATCAAGGACATGGCGCGTCCTCGCCTCGATATCGGAATGTACCTCGTTGCAAGCACCATGCCTAGACCTGGCACCGCACCCGCTCCCATCGCTTGAACCATACGACTGACCAATACAAATTCAAAACTATTTGAAAAATATCCGATGATAGAGGCAATTCCTAAGATGATGACACCTGTAAATAACAATCTTCCAATCGGTATAAAATCTGATAATCTACTGAATGTGATCGTCGATAAGGCAAATACGATCGAATAGCCTGAAACAATCCATGATCCTGCAGTCGGACTCAGGTCAAATTCCGAGATAACACTCGGTAATGCCACGTTAAACATCGTCGTATTCATGACTACAAGCCATACAGTTAGACTCCATAATGGAATAATCCGGTTCTCCTGAATCGTTCCATACCCTTCCTCTTTAGCCATTCGTTCACCTTCTTTCTCTAATAATGTTTTCTAATGGAATGTTACTTTTGAACTTTTTTTATTCACTTCATTGACGATTGATTGAAGTGGAAGATGCGAGACTCCTACGGGACGAGCGGTCAGTCTGAAAAGTGGAAGTGGCTCGTTCAGCCCCGACCAGCAGAAGATGAATGGGCTATGAAGGCGCACTTTGCCTTATTGACCGTTCAACTTTTGACCTCGAGGGGCTAGCCACTGCAACTAGACAGGTGGAGACTCCTAATGGCGCGTAGCGGCAGGAGGCTCACCGTTCGCCCCGTGGAAAGGGAGCATATGCAACGGAAATCAACTACTTTCAAGAACCACCATTTACGCTAAAACAGCCTTCTCTTAAAAAACAATATTCCCATCTTATCATGGGTCTATAGAATTATCGTTACGATTTGCTCATGAACCTTTCAGGTCAAAAGACCAGCTCATTATTTTCCAATATAAGGACCTATTATCTGTTTTTACCATGTACTCAAGGAATTAAAACACACCTATAGAATATTACCTTGATATTAAAAATAAGGGGTGTACGTTTGAATGAAAAGCTTTTTACGCAAGACATCTAGCTTCACATTAGCATGTACGTTTGTTTTTTCTGCTTTTTCTGGTGTATCTGCTGCTCCATCTACGAACAATTCAGAGCCAGAACTAGCACCGCTTTATGGGAAGTACAATTTAAACTCTTCTCATGTTACAAAAGTAATGGTGGAATTAAAAGAACCTTCTGTACTAGAAGCAAAAAAGAAGGGTCAAAAACAAACAAAATCCAATTTAAAATCAAAACGTGAAGCAGTGGTGAAAGAAATCTCCACACGCTCCAAAACATATAAAGTAAAAAAGGAATACGATCATGTTTTCTCTGGTTTTTCCCTAGAGATCGCAGCGAACGAGATTCCAAACCTGCTATCAACTCCGGGTGTAAAAGCGGTTTACCCTGATGTTGAATACCACACTACAGGTGATGACATGGGTGACCAATCATTCGACGATGTTTCGCCTCAGATGATGAATTCAGCCCCTTTTATCGGTGCCAACCAAGCTTGGGAGTCTGGCTATACGGGCGAAGGTGTGACGGTTGCTGTAATTGATACAGGGGTTGACTATACACACCCAGATTTGGATCAAGCATTCGGTGACTATAAAGGATATGACTTTGTTGATAATGACAACGATCCACAAGAAACGCCTAAAGGTGACCCTAGAGGAGCAGAAACTACGCATGGAACGCATGTAGCGGGTACAGTTGCAGCAGATGGCGGCATTAAAGGTGTAGCGCCTGATGCTACGTTATTAGCGTACCGCGTATTAGGTCCTGGGGGGAGCGGCTCGACTGAGAACGTAATTGCAGGCGTTGAAAAAGCGGTAGAAGACGGCGCCGACGTTATGAACTTGTCTCTTGGAAACTCATTAAACAACCCTGACTGGGCAACGAGTATCGCGCTTGATCAAGCGATGTCTGACGGTGTTGTGGCCGTAACGTCTAATGGAAACAGCGGACCAAACAACTGGACGGTCGGTTCACCAGGTACGTCAAGAGAAGCTATTTCTGTAGGGGCTACACAGCTTCCGTTCAACGTGTATGCAGCAACTTTAAAGGCAGGAAATGCTAGTTTTTCTTCCGCAAAAGTAATGGGCTTTCCGTCTGATGAGTCCGTTTTAGCTCTTAACGGAAAAACATTACCGATCGTTGATGTAGGCTTAGCAGGAACAACTGACTTTGTTGGGAAAGACGTTGCAGGTAAGCTCGTTTTAGCACAACGAGGCACGTATGCGTTTGTAGACAAAGCAACAAATGCAAAGAACGCTGGCGCTATCGGCATGGTCATCTACAATAACGTTGCGGGCGAGATCGTGGATGTGCCTGGAATGGCAGTACCAACGATCAAGCTAACGAACGCTGACGGCGTTCAACTTAAAAGCTTATTGAGTGCAAATCCAAACACAACGGTAACACTTGGCACCAAGTTTGATAAACAGGTCGGTGAATTGATGGCTGACTTCTCATCCAGAGGTCCTGTCATGGATACGTGGATGATCAAGCCTGATGTTTCGGCACCTGGCGTAAACATCGTAAGCACTGTACCGACTCATGACCCTGCAAATCCGCATGGATACGGTGCGAAGCAAGGAACAAGTATGGCCTCTCCACATGTTGCAGGTGCTGCCGCTCTTTTATTAGAAGCTCACCCGAACTGGGGTGTTGACGATATTAAAGCCGCTCTTATGAATACATCGGAAGATCTATATGATGCTAACGGAAAGCTATACCCGCATAATACGCAAGGGGCAGGAAGCATCCGTGTAGTCGAAGCGATTGAAACTGAGACGCTTGTATCTCCTGGCAGCCATTCTTTTGGCGTTTTCTCCAAAAAGAAAGGCAAGGAAGTTAGAGGCGAGCACTTTACGATTAAGAATTTAAGCAACAAATCAAAGGATTATTCATTTGACGTAGATCTAGAAGGAGTAAAAGTAACGACAAGCAAGAATTTGAAGATCAAAGGTAACAGCTCAAAAGACGTTAAGTTTAATGTACAAGTGGACGCTTCTAAGTTGGCAGCTGGCTATCATGAAGGAACGATTACCATCAATGACGGAAGCAACGAAATAGTTGTGCCTACGATTCTATTTGTACAAGAGCCTGACTTCCCTTCAATCACTAGCATCAGCGCTACAGCATTAGGAAATAATGCATTCACTTTTTCAGCTTACTTCCCAGCTGAAGCCGACAAAGTTGATCTGTTTCTATACGACAACAACCTGACGAAAGAGATCGGTCTGATCGGCAGCTACGAAGATGTTCCAAAACAGTATAACGATTTTCAGTGGGACGGAAAGATCTCAGGTCAGGCCGTCACACCAGGTAAATACCGTGTTGTCGCATTTGCGGCCAGAGGCGATAAGCTCGACAGTCGTTACACGGATGTGATCACGCTTCAATAAAAGAAATCCCTTGCCGAGCTTTCGGTAAGGGATTTTTTATGGTTTGCATTAGATGTTATGATAAGAAAAGAACAATCAGGAGGTATGTTATGAAACTATGCGTACTAGGTGCGACAGGAAGAGTCGGACAATATTTTACTAAAATGGCGTTAGAGAACGAAATAGCTGTTCAAGCATTGATTCGTAACCCAGATAAGTTTTCACAAACCATTTTAAATCAGATCTCTTATACAAAAGGAGATGTAGTAGATAAGGAATCCGTGGCTGAGGCGATGAAGGGCTGTGATGTCGTTTTTAGCGCTCTTTCAACAGACGGAGCTAATGTTCTTTCCGAGGGTATGCCTATTATAATTGAAGCGATGAAAAAGGAAGGCATCTCGCGTATCATCACGATTGGTACGGCAGGCATCTTACAAATTCGCACAGAGCCTCATTTACTTCGCTATCAATCATCTGAATCAAAGCGTAAATTAACAAGAGCAGCAGAGGATCATCATAAAGCGTTCACTCAGCTGCAAGAAAGCGGACTGGATTGGACCATTGTATGTCCCACATACCTACCAGATGGGGAGCCTACCGGTAAGTACCGAACGGAAAAAGACGTTTTACCGATCGACGGTTCTAAGATCAGTACTGGCGACACGGCTCATTTTGCGTTTTCTCTATTAAGTAAAAATGACTTTTTACAGTCACGAGTAGGCATCGCGTATTAAAGCCTTCGAGGCATCTCTTGAAAAAAATAGACACCAAGACCTAAGAAGCCCACTCCAATAAGGAAGATAAAAAACTTGATCAGCCATTTTGGAAATCGGCCAACTAGCTTATCTATAAATGCAACAAAGATAAACTCTACAAGAGCACCGAAAAACGTTTCTGACACACGGCCACCTTTGTAGTTCGCATCATAGCGCTTTTTGTGTTCGACCACTTCTTTTTGATAACGGATCCCATAAACAATAACGGCAATTCCGAATCCGCTCAGCACGACAGGTATGATCCAAAACCAGCTCATCTCTCATTTCCTCTCGTTACAGAAAAGACTTTTGCTGTATTACGTCTTCAGCAAAAGTCCCCTGGTTTTTTTATGAATAATACGGCGCGATCATCAAATACACAATAACACCTGTCAAACTTACATAAAGCCATAGTGGCATCGTCCAACGTGCAATCTTACGGTGCTTCTCTACTTGCATGTTAAAGCCTCTTGTAACAGTAATCAGCGCTAGTGGTACGATAACAATCGCAAGCAAGATGTGTGTGATCAAAATAAAGAAATACACATACTTAAGCGGGCCTTCACCGCCATAAGACGTAGACTCTGTAAGATAGTGATACGTTACATACGACAGCAAAAAGAAGGTTGTACTCGTAAATGCCGCTAAGATAAAGCGCTTATGCAGCGTGATGTTCTTTTGTTTAACAAAATAAAGAGCAGCAAGCAAAAATACGAAAGTAAAGCTGTTAAAGATCGCGTTCAAACGCGGTAGCAACGTTACATCAAATGCGATTTCTCCCTCATACTCCGGCAGGAAGAACAATACCGCAACAAGTACATTGATCGCGATGGATAATCCAATAATTAGCGGTGTATAGTTACGCTGTTTCGTTTCAGCCATTTGGTATTACTCCTTTTCCACTAAAAGTCTTTATAACTTCTAAGATTCCTTATTATTTTACCACTCAAGACCCTATTCACAAACATATAGGCAGCTGAAAACAGCATTCCCCATACAAGTGTCAATAATTCTTCAAAAAATAAGAAACTTATTGGACATACACCCTGGGGTATTTATGGTTGCGAATGAAGATCAATCCAGAAGTTTGCGCCATCAATCCAAAAGATTTTGCGTTGAATCCACGAGTTTCGTGCCTGAATCCACAAGTTTTGGCGATTTATCCACGAGATGTCATTGTTCGACATTTTTTGCAGCAGTTATACTCCTGCCCGTCGCCCCCAAAAAGAAAAAACCGGCACACGGCCGGTTCTCCTCATCCTATCACTTATATGAATTAAGCTTTCGCAAATTGCTCCTCATCCACTGTAGCAATAAACTTCTCTACTTCGCCAACAACGGATGCTACACATCCTTTTTCAAAAGGAGAGATCAAACCCGCTTCTTCAACGAGCTTTGTAAAAGGTAGACTTCCTCCCTTTTGACACAGTGCGAAATAATCTTCCCATGCACGCTCAGAATTCTCGCCAGCACGCTTCCAAAACTGAAGTGCACAGATTTGAGCGAGCGTGTAATCAATATAATAGAAAGGCGAGCGGAAAATGTGACCTTGTCTATGCCAAAAACCGCCGCTTTCTAAGTACTCTAGCCCATCATAATCACGATGTGGTAAATAAGTTTTTTCAAGCTCTCTCCACTTTAAACGGCGTTCTGATGGCGTCGCATCCGGGTTGTCGTATACAAAGTGCTGAAACTCATCAACTGCAACACCATACGGGATGAACTCTACAGCACCCGTTAAGTGAGAGTATAAATATTTTTCTGTGTCCTTACCAAACAACTTATCCATCCATGGGTACGTTAAGAACTCCATACTCATAGAGTGAATCTCACAAGCTTCCAGTGTAGGGAACTGGTATTCAGGCACTTCGAATCCTCTGCTCGTATACATCTGGAACGCATGACCAATCTCATGCAGCAATACGCGAACATCGTTATCTGAACCATTGAAATTTGTAAAGATAAATGGTGCCGTATAGTCCTGTAGATACGTGCAGTACCCGCCAGGCGCTTTACCGCTTTTACTTTCAAGATCCATGAGCTCATCTTCTGCCATATAGTTGAAGAATGCCCCCGTTTCTTGTGAAAGGCCACTAAAGACCTGTTTCGATTGATTAACGATCCATTCAGCATCTCCTTGAGGCTTAGGATTGCCCGTTGTAAAGCTGAACGACTCATCGTAAAACTTAAACTCATCGAGTCCGATGCGCTTTTGCTGACGCTTCTTTAACTCTGTACAAAGCGGAACGATGATTTCTTTAACTTGCTCACGAAACACTTTTACATCCGCCGCGTTATAATCCGTTCTTCCCATTCGGTCGTACGCCAATTCTGTAAACGTAGAGTATCCTAACTTTTTAGCGATTCCCGTTCGTAGCTTTACGAGCTCATCGTAGATCGAGTCAAACTTTTCTTGGTTGGAACTCAAGAAAGCATTAGCAGCCTTGCTCGCCGCTTTTCGTGTTTCACGCTCTGCCGATTGAACGTATGGAGAGAGTTGTGCTAGGTTCAACTCTTTTCCGTCAAACTCGATCTTTGCTGATGCCATCACTTTTACGTACTCTGAACTCAATTTGTTTTCTTGCTTAAGATCCTCTAATACATCTTCAGAATAGGTTTTCACTTTTAATTCTGCCAAGCGGAACAGCTGACTGCCCCATTTACTTTCAAGCTCGTCTTTAAAAGGGGATTGAACAAGCGCTTCATGAAACGCCGTAACCATACCTTGATAGACTGGCAGATTTTCATCCATGAATGCTTGCTCTTCCTTATAAAAAACATCTTCCGTATTAATCGTGTGGCGAATCTTCGCTAGCCTTGCTTTTGATTCAAAACTATTACGAAGCGCTACGACTTTTTTCATCGCTTCATTCTGCTCATTCGCCGAACTCGCGTCTTTAAAAATCTGTACAGCTTCTTCAAATTCTCTTTTTAGGCTTGCAACATCAGGTCTTTCATATGTAAATTCACTAAATTTCATTCAAAAAGCCTCCCATTCATTTACATTCCATTCCTGTAATACCAATTCTACAATCTATTGCTTTTCTCCTGTAATCACCTTCCCTTTTTCGGTAGAATGTAAGCAGAGAAACTAATGGCGGGAGACAAATGTTATGAAGAGCTTTCAATCTGATCCTTTTAAAGGAACTTTCGGCAGTCTTGAAAATTTAGCAGACAAGATCAGCGACGTTTTGTCGTGCCCTGTAACGATAGAAGATCAGAATCACCGACTCCTTGCTTACAGTACACATGAAGACGGAACAGACCCTGCGCGTATCGCGACCATCATCGGACGGCGCGTACCAGAAAAAGTAGTGAACAGTTTGTGGAAAGACGGCGTGATTCCTAGACTGCAAGAAAGCGATGACCCTGTTCGTGTAGGCACGATACAAAACGTCGGGCTTGGCGACCGGGTCGCGATATCAATTCGAAAGAACAATGAAGTTCTCGGATACATTTGGGTTCTTGAAGTAGAAAAACAACTAACAACAGACGATATGCAATTGTTAAAGCTTGCTGCTGCTTCAGCAAAAAGCCAACTTCTCCAGATGCAGATCGGCACAAAAAAGAAAGAAGAAAACCGGCAAGAGCTATTTTGGAAGATGCTTACGGGCAACCTTCCTCAAGAAGAGCATATTTTAGAAAAACTGCACGAACTCAACATCTTGCCAGTTCTTCCAGCAACTGTTTTTATTCTGCAACTGGAAGAAGAGATAACACCAGCGATTGAAAAAGATATTTTATATCTCGCTGCAGTCAACCAGAAGATCAATGTTCTCTTATCAGCGGCTGACGCGAATCAAATGCTCCTCCTCGCCTCACCTGTTGGCAAAGAGCCACCTTTGGAGCTTGCAAAGTCTTTTGTAGAATCCTTTTTCACACATATGAAAGAGCGATTTTCTGTGTCAGATATTAAAGCAGCTTACGGCAGTCTGGTATCCTCTTTTTCAAACGTGGAAAAAAGTTATAAAGAGGCTTCGAGTGTATTAGCTGTTCAGGAAAAGCTTGGCGGAGAAACGTTGGCCTTGAACGGCTATCATGAACTTGGCATCTACCAATTTTTAGATACCATTTATGAAAAACAACAAAGACAGAACTATCGCAATGAAATGATCAGAACGCTTCAAGCCTATGATGCTCAGCACAAGACAGAGCTTTATCACACGTTAGAAACGTATCTGACGTTAGATGAAAACCTGAACAAAGCATCAGAAGTGCTTCACATTCATATGAACACTTTACTTTATCGTCTTAAACGGATCAGCGAGCTTACGAATATTGATATGAAAAGCCCTCATCAAAAAATCATGATCTATCTTGATTTCAAGATGAATCGGTTATTCAAACAAGAGCGTTTGTGAATTATCACAAATGCTTTTTTTCATTTTCTAGATTCCCCACAATGAAAAGCTCATTTCCCCGAACTATACTGAAATCACAAATGAAAACGCACTCAAAGAGTTTACTTATATAGGAGGATTCACAAATGATTATTGGAGTTCCAGCAGAGATTAAGAATAACGAAAACCGCGTAGCAATTACGCCATCAGGTGTTATTACACTAACAGCAGCAGGCCACACAGTACTTGTAGAAAACAATGCAGGTGTGGGCAGCGGATTTACGAACGAAGATTATGCGGCAGCAGGCGCTGAAATCGTAGCAGAAGCACAAGATGCTTGGGCAGCTGAAATGGTCATGAAGGTTAAAGAACCTTTAGCTTCTGAGTACAAATACTTCCGTTCAGATCTTATTCTTTTCACATACTTACACTTAGCTGCAGAGCCAGCATTGGCAAAAGCACTAACAGAGAGCGGCGTTACAGCGATCGCTTACGAAACAGTAGAATTCAACCGTACGCTTCCACTATTAACGCCGATGAGTGAAGTGGCAGGACGTATGTCTGCACAGATCGGTGCTCAGTTCCTTGAGAAGCCAAAAGGCGGAAAAGGCATCCTTCTTGCAGGTGTACCAGGAGTACGTCGCGGTAAAGTGACGATCATCGGTGGTGGAGTTGTAGGAACAAACGCAGCAAAAGTTGCAATCGGACTTGGCGCTGACGTTACGATCATCGACCTTAGTCCAGACCGTCTTCGTCAATTAGACGATATTTTCGGAAACAGCATTCAAACATTAATGTCTAATCCATTAAACATTGCACAAGCTGTAGCTGAATCTGATCTAGTAATCGGAGCTGTACTAATTCCAGGAGCAAAAGCACCTAAATTGGTAACAGAAGAAATGATCAAGTCCATGACTCCAGGATCTGTAGTTGTTGACGTAGCGATCGACCAAGGTGGTATCTTTGAAACGGTTGACCGTATCACAACACATGACAACCCAACATACGACAAGCACGGAGTTGTTCACTATGCAGTAGCAAACATGCCTGGTGCTGTGCCTCGTACGTCTACGATCGCACTAACTAACGTAACCGTTCCTTATGCACTACAAATCGCTAACAAAGGTGCACAAGCTGCAATCGCTCAAAATCCATCATTAAAAGCGGGTCTTAACACGGCTGGTGGTTTCGTAACTTATGAAGCAGTTGCAACTGGCCTTGGTTATGACTATGTTTCAGCTGAAGTTGCATTAGAAAAAGCCGTTCAAACGGTATAATCGATTACATGATAGAAGCTAGCCTCAAAAATTTGAGCGCTAGCTTCTTTTTTATGTATTCCTAATGATGTACGTTTTCGACAGACGTGAATCTTTTGTTATGAGGTAATGCACTTTTATACGAGGTAAACAGCAATAATTCCGTAAATAACAGATTTATATCCGTACATAAATTTTTTTATCCGATTTTTCGCCAAGCTGAACATCGTCCCCTACATAATAACCTCACAATTAATAGTCTAAATAGCACTTTTTACCCAGTTGTTTACACAATCTTAATATTCTCATAACCTTTTCAAAATATTATCGGAGTATAATTCCACATTGTAAGACAACTCGGAAAAACAGGAGGCAATTATGACTATTTCTAAAAAGGTATTTTCAGTTGCAATGGCAGGAACACTTGCCATTAGTGGTTTAGCTATAAATCAAGCATCTGCTGATGAGAAGCATAAAAAGAATGAGATCAGAAACGTGATCTTTTTAATCGGTGATGGTATGGGGCCAACTTACACGACTGCATACCGTGCTTTTAAAGATAATCCAAAAACTCCGATGATGGAAGAAACAAAATTCGATGACTATTTAGTGGGCATGCAATCCACTTATTCACATGATAAGAAGGAAAGTGTAACAGATTCAGCTGCTGCTGCCACATCAATGTCTGCAGGAATCAAGACCTATAACGGTGCTATTGCTGTTGATATGGAAAAACAAGATGTAAAAACCGTTCTAGAACAAGCGAAACAAAATGGCAAGTCCACCGGATTAGTGGCAACATCTCAAATCAACCATGCAACACCGGCAGCTTTCGGTGCACATGATGAGTCACGTGAAAATTATAACCAAATCGCTGATGATTATTACGATGACATGGTGAATGGAAAGCATAAAGTAGACGTTATACTTGGTGGCGGTACTAGTTATTTTGAGCGTAAAGACCGCAACATCACAGATGAATTTAAGAAAGACGGCTACTCTTATGTAACGAACAAAGATCAGATGCTTAAAGATGACAATGAACAGATTCTTGGATTGTTCGCTCCAAAAGAGCTTGATAAAAAAATAGATCGCCCACAAGAACAGCCTTCTTTAAAAGAAATGACGAACTCTGCATTAGACCGCTTGAACAAGAATGACAAAGGTTTCTTTTTAATGGTAGAAGGAAGCCAGATCGACTGGGCTGGTCACGACAATGATGTAGTTGCAGGAATGAGTGAAATGGAAGACTTTGAACAAGCTTTCCAATCTGCAATCGAATTTGCTAAAAAAGACAAGCACACACTTGTAATCACAACAGCTGACCACTCAACAGGCGGTATGACAATGGGTCGTGACGGAGATTACAAATGGGATCCTGCTTCAATTAAAGCAGCAAAGAAAACACCTGACTATATCGCGAAGCAAATCGCAAAAGGTGCACCTGTAGAAGAAACATTAAAGAAATATATCGATCTTGAATTAACACCTGAAGAAGTTCAGTCTGTTAAGGATGCAAAAGAAAAAAGCGGTGATGTTTTAGAAATCGATAACGCCATCGAAAAAATCTTTGATCTTCGTACAGGAACAGGCTGGACCACTGATGGGCATACGGGAGAAGATGTTAACGTTTATGCATATGGGCCAGGTATGGAGAAATTCTCTGGCAAGATCGACAATACCGACACAGCCAAAGAGATTTTTTCAATCTTAGAAAAAAGTAAATCTTCTTTCGGAAAATAAAATTTGGACATCTAGGTCAATCTAACAAAAAAAGCATCCCGTTTCTTTACGGGGTGCTTATCTTTTAGGAGGTGCATCCATGCCTTTCAAAGGTTGGATCATGCTGATTCTGTCAGCTTCTTTAGTTACGGGCTGCGCGTCGGAATCGGATAAGAAAAAGGATACCCATGAAAACCATCAACAACATGAATCAAATAAAGCGAAAACTGAAAATCAGCCAGAAAAACAAACCTATACCGATAGCTCTCAAGCTTCAGATGATACAAACTTAACGGAAATCAATAAAGAAGTGGAAGACCAAGATGGAGTCATTACGTTAAAGAAATATGCAAAAGTTAATAAACAACTGCAGTCTGATTCAATTGCGCTTACGATCGATGAAGTGAAAGTATTACACTATGCACCATCTGTAGATCTGATCGATTTTTTTCATGGCTATACGAAACAAGATGAATTTCCTTACGTTCGTGTAAACGTAAAAATTGCAAATAAAGGTAAGGAAAGTGTTCATTTTAACCCAGTAGCTAATATTAAGACTGATCAAGGTGAAACCGTAACGTGGAAAGAAGATTTTTACCTGGAGGAACTAAACGGAGAGATTAAACCCGGAGAAGAAAAGATGGGCAGCTTAGGATTTATACTAAACAAAACGAATATTGAAAACCTAAAAACAATAACCATTACATCAAGTGAAGTGGTGGATGATCAGGAAAAATCTATCTCAGATCCTATAACTCTGACTGTTGATTTATAGACTAAAAAAACATCCATGCAGGCAACACTGCATGGATGTTTTATTTTCCGGGAAATTTTTGTCGAATCATAATGAATTACGGTAGAAGCTTATAGAAGTCCTTCCTTCTTCAAGAAATCTTCCGCTACTTTCTTAGGTGACTCTCCTCCAACATTCACTTTATAATTCATCTCTCGCATTTCATCATCTGTAATTTTTCCCGCCAGCTGATCCAACGCATCCTTTAATTCTGGGTACTTCTCTACGGTTTCTTTACGAAGCATAGGTGCACCCTGATATGGAGGAAACAGCTTTTTGTCGTCCTCTAATACGGTAAGTTTATATTGACGCAGTTCGCTGTCTGTAGAGTAAGCATCTACGACATCGATCTCTTCCTTTTTCACCGCGTTATATCTTAACTTCGGCTCCATCGTTCTTACATTCGCAAACTGAATATCGTACAGTTTCTGGATTCCTTTGTAGCCATCTTCACGATCCGAAAATTCGAGCGTAAAGCCTGCATTTAAGCTTTGGCTGACACTTTTTAAATCTGAAATCGTCTTTAAGTTGTACTCTTTCGCCAACTGTTCAGGAACAGCAAGCGCATACGTATTGTTATATTTCATCGGGCTTAACAGCTGCATATCAAACTTACTTTCCATCCCACGTCGAGCTTGTTCATATACTTTTTCGCTATCTGTACTTGTTGCGTTCTCTTTTAAAAACTCTGCGATCGCAGTTCCTGTAAATTCCGGATAGATGTCGATGCTTCCAGATTTCAATGCATTAAAGACAAATGAAGTCTTACCGAGTCCTGGCTTCAGCTCCACATTTAAATCGGTTTCTTTTTCAATTAAGAGTTTGTACATGTTGATCAAAATCTCAGGCTCAGAACCTAGCTTACCACCGATCACGATATCTTCTTGTCCGCCTTTCATTGCAAAAGGAACAATTATGACTAAAAGAGCCGCTATCAAAAATGCACTGACGGTTGTTAACGCTCTTTTAAACGATAGATGTTCAAACCTCCTAAGTAGAAAATCAAATAAGATCGCAAGCAATGCCGCAGGGACTGCCCCAAGCACGATCAACATCGTGTTATTGCGATCAATACCGAGCAAGATGATATCACCAAGTCCACCCGCTCCGATCAATGCTGCGAGCGTAGCTGTTCCAATGATCAGGACCATGGACGTTCTGATTCCCGCCATTATAACGGGCATCGCTAAAGGAAGTTCTACTTTCATCAATCTTTTCCTGCTGTTCATCCCCATCGCTCGCGCCGCTTCAATTAACGAAGAGTCGACTTCTTTAATTCCGGTATACGTGTTTCTTAAAATCGGAAGCAGGGCATAAACAACAAGTGCAATGATGGCTGGCACCTTACCAATCCCAAACAGTGGAATCAAGAGTCCTAGAAGAGCAAGTGACGGAATGGTCTGCAACACGGCGGTCACTCCGATGATCGGTTCAGCCAATCTTGGTTTTTTCGTTAAATAGATACCTAGAGGGATTGTAATCACCACAGCAAAGAGGAGAGCGATAAACGAAATCTGAATATGCTCAATAAGTGCACTTACGAGTTCACCTTTTCGATCTTGAAATACTTGTAAGAAACTATTCATCTCTGCTACCTCTTTCCTGCAATTGATCTGCAAGATATTGAATAACAGCCTTTCTGTTTAGCGTTCCTATGATCGCACCGTGATCTTCAACCGTAACTTCATTTTCACGGGTTAGCATATCGAGTGCCTCTTTTATACTCGTTTTCACTGAAATGGATGCTAATTGATAATCCAATCCAATTTCATCCGCTTTCAATGGAATGACAAGCTTTCGAAGATCCATATTTTCAACAGAACTCACACTCTCTGTTCCTACAAAATTTCTTACAAAATCATCGGCTGGGTTTTCGAGAAGCTCTTCTGGTGTTCCAACTTGTACGATAGATCCTTCGTTCATCACACAGATCCGATCTCCAAGTTTGATCGCTTCCTTCATGTCATGCGTTACGAAAACAATGGTTTTCTTGATGTTTCTTTGCAGGTTAAAAAGATCTTCCTGCAGCTTTTCCCTGCTGATCGGGTCAAGTGCACTAAAAGGTTCATCCATAAGAATTATGTTAGGATCTGCAGCTAACGCTCGCACGACACCCACCCGCTGTTGTTGTCCACCAGAGAGTTCTTTAGGCTTGCGATCTCGATATGTCTTCGGATCTAAACCGACCATCTCAAGAAGCTCGTCCACTCTCTTACGAATTCTCTCTTTGTCCCATCCTTTTAACTCGGGAACGATACTGATATTCTCTAGAATCGTCATATGAGGAAATAAAGCGATCTGCTGCAGTACATACCCGATATTCCAACGTAGTTCATCAATATTGTAATCACTGATTCTCTTGTTATCGATGGAAATCGTGCCTTTTGTAAGACTGATCAGCCGATTGATCATCTTAAGCATCGTCGTTTTCCCACAACCACTCGGACCAATCACGACAAAAAATTCTCCTGGTTGTATCGTTAAATTCAAATCGCGAACGGCAGACGTTCCATCACGGTACTCTTTAGAAACATTGTCAAAAGTTATCATACACCTGCTCCTTAGTGTGCTTTATCTATTACTAGCAGTATTTCCGTTTATTCTGTAATCAATAATCAATCTACCCTATGTATTGCACAAAGAAAGAGAATGTAAACTACTCTTGTACTATATATTTATATGGTTTATTGATTAATTACAAAAACTGCCTTATAATGGGGAACTGTTGTGTTAAAAGTGTTTCGTGTTTCGCGGTTCGCAAACTCCCGCGTTATCAAAACTAGGAGGAATTTTTATGTTTAATTTTTATTTTGGTGTAGCTTTTGCACTGGTTAATTTTATATTGTTTTTAACGTGCTATAAGTGGTTTGGCCGTATGGGGTTGTTTGCTTGGATCGCAGCAGCTACCATTCTTGCTAACCTGCAAGTTGTTAAAACGATCGAGATGTTCGGGCTTGTAATGACTCTCGGTAATGTGATCTATGGAACGATCTATTTAGCAACAGATCTAATCAACGAGAAGTACGGGGAAAAAGAAGCGAAAAAAGCCGTTTGGTTCGGGTTCTTCACGCTCATTATGACGACGATTATCATGCAGATGGTGCTCGTGTTCCAACCGCACGAAAGCGACGTCTTCCAGCCGCATCTTGAAGCCATCTTTGGTTTTATGCCTCGCCTTGTGATAGGAAGTCTCGCTGCTTACTTGATCAGTCAGTACCTAGACGTTAAACTTTTTGCGAAACTGAAGAAAAAGTTCTCACGCCCTGACCAACTCTGGATTCGCAATAACGGAAGTACGATGGTGAGTCAGCTGATCGACACGGTTATCTTTTGTACGATTGCATTTGCTGGCGTGTTCTCATGGGATGTTTGGATTCAGATTTTCTTTACAACCTATGTGATTAAATTTGTAGTGTCAGCGGCTTCCACGCCGTTTATCTATATTGCAAGAAGCTTCAACCATCCGGAAGAAGACCTTCAGAAACCAGGCGTTTAATAAACTTTGTTGCTCTTGAAGAGCAGTTGATTTCCATTCCAGGATGCTCGCTTTCCGCGGGGTGTGCGGTGAGCCTCTTAGCGCTCTGCGCTATTAAGAGTCTCACCTGTCCCACTTATCCCGCAGGAGTCTCGCACCTTGCATTCCAATCAACATACCGAGATGAAATTCAAGAGCATTAAGAGTGAAGGGTAAGACCAACTCGCATAAGGAGATGGACTTACCCTTTTTGTTATGATTGTAGAACTATGTCAGCCACTTTTATAAGACTTTTATGTAGCTTCCCTTTTCAGCACGCTTCTTTGCCTTCGCGTTCATTTCTTTGATTTTATTGGATATATGTGAACCAGTTATTGGTTTTCTGTCAATGATGACCGTTGGATCGATCAACCGGGGTTTTCCTTTTAAGTGAATTTCAAACTCAATCTCGTTTTCTTCTAGCTTCACTGGATTTATGAGCTCTTCATATCGAGCGGCTAAGGAAGACTCGCTCGATGTTCGGACTTTTTGAAGGACTTCTTCATCAGTAAGCTTAAAATCTGATAGTGTAATAACATCCAGCTCTAGAGCTTCTTTGAGCAATTTTGTTAGTCGATCATATCCGTATACGTTCAGGGGATTCATGAAAAAATCTAAAACCTCTTTGTAATACGCTTCAACGAACCATTCAGCCTGTTCCGTTCCTTTAATACAAATTAATCCTCGTGATACACACAATTTCTCCATAAAACGACCAATCTCAAGCTTTGAAAGGTAACCGTATCTATACATATCTCTTAGTGTGTAGTCGATGCGGTCCGCACACAACAACGGTAATGGTTGCTCTAATAACGAATGATCACCTTTCATGATCTCTTCAATGGAAAATCCATGATGTTTCAATATACTTGGAATTTCTGAGTCCATAATGGTTTCCTCAAAGATTTCTTCATGAAAGTCTTCTGATTCATTATCCAGTACAAAATCTATCACATGAGAAAATGCAGTGTGGGAAACATCGTGAAGGAGCCCAGCGATCTGCTCTTGAAGTGTCCCTCCTAATTTTCTGATCAATAGCATTACGCCAACCGAATGCTCATATCGCGAAACGTTCCATTCCTTGTTTACAAGAAAAGAAGCACCGCCTTGATGAATGCCTTTTAAACGTTGTACCGGTTTAGACAATATTAAATCCTGCAACACAGGTTCAACTTCGAAAAAACCATATATATCATCAACTATCATGCCTTTTCCCCTTTTTTTGTTTTTTTCATTTTAACATACCTGAAATCTCCTTCACTCCACATTTACAGAACAACCATTTGTTAAGATTTCCCCTCATATAGACCTTATTTTCTTTAGAATACTAGGGAGATTCTGACCATTCTTTCACCATTTTCCTTTGTTAGCATAATGATTGTGAAACCTGCTTGTTGCATGAGGCGAGTAGGTTCACGATCAATCAATGATAAGGGGATGAATGATTTGAGCATGAAGAAGAAAGCTGTTGCATCATTACTTTCAATGGGGATTATTGGCTCATTCTACAGTACTTCCACACTCGCTTACGACCCGTCAGAACAAGTTCAAACTGTCGCACACCGCGGCGCAGCAGGCTATGCACCAGAGAACACGATGGCGGCGTTCCACAAAGGTGTAGATATGAAAGCTGACTATATTGAAATAGACGTACAGGAAACAAAAGACGGTGAGCTTGTTGTTATTCATGACGTTACATTAGACCGAACAACGAACGGAACGGGATATGTGAAAGACCATACGCTAGAGGAGATCCGTCAACTTGATGCTGGAAGCTACTTTGGGGAAGAATTTAAAGGAGAAAAAGTTCCTACTTTCGAAGAAGTTCTTGATGAGTTTCGTGGAAAAACGGGTATACTGATCGAATTGAAAGCAACCTATTACTATCCTAACATTGAAGAAAAAGTTGCAGCAGCCATAAAGGAAAGAAACATGCATCTACCTGCTCATGATAAGATTATCATTCAATCATTTGAGTCTGAATCTATGCAACAGATGGACAAGCTTTTGCCTCAAGTTCCAGTCGGGGTACTGACTTCTCGTTCAACAGATCTAAGTGAAGCAAAACTCGATGAATTTGCTACATATGCTGAATTTGTAAACCCTAGCAGAACGCTCGTTAATTCTTCAGTAGTTGATGAGGTACATGAGCGTCATATGGGTATCATGGCTTGGACGGTTCGAAATCAACAAGAAGTTCAACCGCTCTTAGACGCAGGTGTTGATGGAATCATTACAGACTATCCAGATTATACGCCAAGACATAAATCAAAATAAATGATTATAAAAAGTGTTGAAGCTATGGGTTGCTTCAACACTTTTTTATTTAATTGATATTCTCTTTGATTATTTTGCATGGGTTACCTACAGCTACACAATTAGCTGGAATAGATTTTGTGACAACACTTCCCGCTCCGATTACGGTATTTTCACCTATCGAAACACCCGGTAAGATAACGGAATTTCCACCGATCCAAACATTGTTTCCGATTGTCACAGGCTTTGTGTTCGTTCGATATGGCGCTTCATTTGCTTGTGGATGCTTATTGATTCTTTCCATCACGCTTATAGGGTGTGTTGCCGTGTAGATTTGGACATTAGGTGCGATCAGTACGTTTTCCCCAATCGTAATCTTGTTGTTATCTAACAAAACACTGTTAAAATTAATGAAAGTATTGCGTCCTATCGATATATTTTTTCCGAATTCACATTGAATGGGTTTCTCAATCCAAACCCCTTCTCCAACGCTGCCTAATAATTTCTTTAAGATCTGTACTTTGCTTTCGGTCTCATCCACGCTTGTCGAATTAAAGGTCTCAACAAGCTTTTTGGCATCGAACGACATTTGTAAAAGTTCAGGATCTCGAGTGTTATAAAACTCACCGGATAGCATTCTGTCAAACTCTTTCATCTAATCCCCCCATGGTTATTTTTCTTATTACCATCTAACAATAAAAAAGCATAGAAGTCCAAAACTTCCATGCTTTTTGTAATTTATTTATGTTTAGCCAATACTTCATCCAACTTTGCTGATTTTTCATTAAGCTTGTTATTGATCTTTTCATTGAGACTCAACCACTGGTTCATCTTCTCTAATGCAAGCTTCTCATTATTTGCTCGGAAAGCATCGTGCATCGCTTTTTTCGTTTCATGTGCTTGGCTTTGCAGAGTTCTTAACTCCTGATGAATCTGATTCATCTCCTGCCAGCCGGCTTTATGTGAGCTTCGTTTTTCTTTTACATTCTTTTCTCCAGCCTTTACGTGCAGGTCGAAAAGCTGGTCTTTCTTTTTAACGATCTCTTTTTGGATCTCTAATCGTTCGATCTTAAGAGCGTTCGCTTTGTGAACCTGCTCCTCAAAATTTTTCATCTGCTTAAAGTGTTGACCTCTCTTATGTGCCTCCACTTGGATCTTTTCTTGGTTGGCAGCCGACACTGTAACCGCACCACTCGTTAGAACGGAAAACGCCAGTGCAAGAGGAATAAACTTTTTCATCACACTCACTCCTTTAACTTTTATACAGGTATCATTTGTTAAAGGAGCGTAAATCTTACGTTCATATGTATGTAAATTCTTTGACATTTCATCATAACTTTTTGAGTGCACGGTTGACCGTCTCTCGTCTTAGACCAACAAACTGCCCGATCTCTTCTTGAGTCAGCACTTTTTCAATCTGGATATCCGGAAAATAATTGGCGAACCAGTTTTGAAGCTTTCTAATCTTTCCTTCTGGCGTCAAAGTAGACATCTGATTGATGCGCTGCTGCATCATTCTTAATTTCGATTCCAGCAATAATGCGACTTCTTTATACTTGGATGGGTCTTTTTCAAGTGACCGATACCATTGCTGCGGTTCGATCCGCGTGATCTCACACGGTAACAGTGCTATAGCCGTTCCGTTATACTCGTTCGGACTCGTCAATGAATGATGCGGAATCACTTCGCCTGGAATAATTAAATTCAACAAAACCTGGCTTCCATCTTCATGAACACGAACAATCTTTAATAAGCCGCTATCTAACCGAAATAATGGACCTTCCTCTCCTTGCCTGAATAGAATCTCACCTTTTGCCATCAGCATGTATCGTCCTCCCCTTGCGTGTATCGTATGTATCACCTATTCTACACATCCTCCATATGCTTGTAGGTAAGGAGGATGAAGATCTATGAAACTTGCTTCGTTTATGCAAGAATTAACCCTATTGTACAGCATTGCTCTTATCGGTTATATCCTTCGAAAGAAAGAGATCTTACCATCTGGTAGTGAACGTACTCTTTCAGCACTTTTATTAAATGTAACGTTACCTGCATTGATCATCTTCGGAATGGATGTTTCCTTTTCCATTGAAAATCTTAAACAGTTCGGTTTGCTTTCTATGATGTCTGCAATCGTATTAATGATTTCCTCACTCTTTTCTTGGTGGACCGTAAAGCGGCTAACGATAAAAAACACACAGAAAAATGCCTTAGAAGGAATCATGATTTTTGGGAATCAAGGTTTTCTAGGCATCGCAGTCTGTTTTATATTATTCGGAAAAACAGGAGTGCTTTTTGCAACATTCTTTAATTTTGTTTATTTGCTGTGGATTTGGACGTATGGTATTTATCTCTTTGCTCGTCATTCCAAAGTTTTGCCGTGGCGAAGTGTCTTTTTAAACCCTGGCGTTATTTCAACACTGATTGGCTTCATTCTTTTGCTTCTGCCAGGTACCCTTCCACATGCTTTATCGAACACATTAGAAATGCTAGGAAAACCTACCGTTCCGCTTTCTATGTTATTGATCGGTGTTCTTCTAGGCGGATTGCCTTTTAACCATTTAATTAGTTTTTTTAAAAAATCACACTTATGGCTAGCGAGTTTTTACAAGCTTCTTCTGTTTCCGATTCTATTAATTCCTTATATTTTCTTTTCCTTACCACTGGAACTTGTAGTCGTAGCCGTTCTAACAGCTGGCATGCCTTCTGCTCCTACCATCTCGATGTATGCAGAGCGTTATGGAGAGGACGCCTCTTTTGCTGCAGCGGGTGTTATGTTAAGTACAATTCTTTCCTGTCTAACCATCCCACTGTTATATGCACTCGTGTTAATAATCTCTTCCTTTACCGGAGTCTGAGATCTCAAGCAGAATCTCGGGGTACGGTGCAAAGAACGTCTGACCAAGAATCTCACTGTCTTCAAAACGGATCGCGTACGACTTCAAAATCGTAGCCACACTAGAAAAGGGTTCTTTTTTGTTTGCGTACTTTTGAAGAAGCTCTTCAAAAAAGGCAATTTCTTTTACTGAAAGATGCGGCTGAAACCGTTTGAATATCTCGTACGCCACTTTCCGGTTAGAATCGCTTCTTGCCGTACGATTAAACAGCTTGTTCATGGCTTTTGCATATAGTTGTATCGTTCGTTCTTCTCCATTTTCTTGTTCTTTTTTCAAGATCCGGTTCATCACTTTTAACGTTGGGTTGCTATAGGCCATAAACAGAAACTGATTTTTCTCATGAAAGCTTTTAATCGCTTGAAGCCCCTGCGGCAGTATGTTTCTAAAAGCAGCGAGCGTAAAAAGCTTCGTATAAAAACGATCACGAATCGTAAAGTTATTTAACCTTCCTTCTTCTTCAATCGCTAAATGTGAATATAGTTCAGCAACTCTGCCGCCAAACAACCCGCTCGAATGCCCAATCGCAGGACCTTTTTCAGTAGAGGCATACACCTTCACTTCTTTTAACCCACAAGAAGGAGAACGCGTCTTCAGAATAAACCCATCTGTATCAATGATTCCAGCCAGATAACCATCTGAAAATGTACGCATTTCGTTCGTGACATCACGTTGCGTTGATGGCTGAAGAAGAAAATGATCCTCACCCTTTTTCACTATACGAATCGTTTCTCGTGGCGTTCCTAGCCCGATTTCTACTTCTGGACATACCGGAACAAAATCTACATAGTCCATCAGTTTTTTGATCACATCATTATATATGACATCACCGTTATAGCGGCATGCTTCAAATTCAAGACACTTACTTACAACTACACGTGGTCTAGCGAAGGCTTCCATTCCAAAACTCCCCTCGATCTTTTTATCAGTGTTCCACTTTTAGATGAATTATTAACATAATTTCTGTAAAATGTTGGTTAGGAAGGAGCGATTTGATGGCTTACTATGAAGATCTTCGGAAATATGTAGGAACCGCACCACTCATCTTACCTGGTTCTGTTGTTATTATTGTGAATGAAAAGGATGAAATATTATTACAACATCGGACCGATGGCGGATGGGGATTACCTGGTGGCCTGATGGAGCTTGGTGAAAGTTTTGAAGAAACGGCGATTCGTGAAGTAAAAGAAGAAACAGGACTCGATGTTGAGGGCTTGACCCAGCTTCATGTCTATTCGGGCCAAGATCATTATATAAAGAATGCAAACGGTGATGAACTATATGCCGTGACCGCAGTGTATACGGCTCATTCTGTAAGTGGCGAACTGACCATTGATCACGATGAATCACATGATTTTCAATATTTTAAACCTGATCAGCTTCCTAAAGACACGTTAGGCGGTGCACGAACATACATAACGAACTATATAGAGATGAAGAATCAGAACAAAGCTTACCGGTAATTAAGCCGGTCGCTCTGTTCTTTTTTCGTTAAATTTTAGTTCAATATAATCGCATACCGGCTCATAACCGATATTTTGATAGATTTTATTTGAAGTAGGATTTGAGAGATCCGTATAAAGGGTGCAGAACGAAAATCCTTCACTCAACAGGTAATCGCTTAGTGCAGCAACACAAGCGCTCGCATATCCTTTACCTCTAAGATTCTTAGGTGTATAAACCAAATTGATCGAAACACCTTTAATATTCGGTCGGGTCTTAGCTGCCATTGAAACCGGCTTGCCATCCTTTTCCCATATGAAAAGGAATTTGCTCTCCACACGGACTTTTGCATACTCTTTTGCTTCAGTCATCGTCATAATTTGCTTCGTTTCTTCCGTCATTTCTACGATCCAGTGAGGCAAGAAAGATAAGTCAGCTTTTGTTGCCTGTCTTAAATGGCCGGTTCGGGCTGCAGGCTGTATAACAGAAGGCAGTGTATAGAGACGCAGATCCATCAGCAATTTCTCTTCTAGATGATGAGCGGTCGTCCACTCTTGTGCAAACACCTTTCCAACAGCTTTCGGCGACATTACTTTTTGTACATAATAATCTTCATCGATCAAATAATGAACCAAATGCGGCACAGCTGCAACACCATCTGATTCCTCTTTTTCTAAAAGTAATAACGCATAAGGCGGAATAAGCATGGCTGATAGCATGATTCTTCCATTCTGTTTAACAGTAGCTAAAAAAGGCTGCTCGCCCTCCCATACTTTGTCTTGGAAACGCAGGCAGTTGCCAAGCATGATCCCTGCCCGATCCTCCTGACACAATAAGAATTCTTCTACTTCCCTATAAAACGCTGTTATAGACGAATAACGAGTTACCTCCATGATCGTGACCCTCTCTTTATCTATTAAGTCTGTAATCTTATCTATTTCCTCTCCCTTAAGAAAGATTCCTTCTTTTTAGAGATTTTTGAATGAGTTGATTTCCGTTACAGATGCTCGCTTTCCGCGGGGCAGGCGGTGAGCCACATTCGTACGTTTCACGTATAAGTGTCTCACTTGCCTACCTGTCCCGCAGGAGTCTCGCATCTTCCACTACAATCAAAAGTCGAAGAAGGAAAACTTCTTAAAAGGAATTGATATACGTTTCAGAGTCCTTGCTTTTAACCCTAAAAAATATTGAGGATCTTTTCATTTTCTCTCCCTATGCAAGTTGATTGTAGCGGAAGGTTGCCGACTCCTATGGGACGAGCGGACTGGTGGAGACTCCTAATGGCGCGAAGTGGCAGGAGGCTCACCGGTCGCCCCATGGAAAGCGCGCAACCTGGAGCGGAAATCAACTACTTTCAAAGGCAACTATGTATTTACATTTTTTTATGTTCTTTAATTGGTTAAAGGATGTCATTTTCTGATATACTGACCATAACGTAAAGGAAGGTGAACGAAATGAGTACACATGTATTTTCAAAACGCGAAGAGATAGCAAATGCCATCACACACGGACTCGGTGTCCTTCTTAGTGTAGCGGTTACTTCCATTCTGCTCGTGTTTGCCGTATGGAAAGGAACAGCGGTTCATATTGTTAGCTTCGCCGTATTCGGAGGAACGATGCTGACGCTTTATTCAGCTTCAACCCTCGTACACGCTTTTCCTAAAGGACGGGTTAAAGATTTATTTGAGATCATGGATCACGCGGCCATCTATCTCTTTATTGCAGGAACGTACACCCCAATCGTGCTAATCGTTGTAGGCGGAGCACTTGGCTGGACGTTATTTGGAGTCGTTTGGGGACTCGCGATATTTGGAGTCGTGTTCAAAGTCTTTTTTACGAAAAAGTTCGTCGTATTATCAACATTAGGTTATGTAGCAATGGGATGGCTGATCACATTTGCCTTTCAAGATATTTCAGCAAACATGCCACCAGCAGGTATCCAGCTCTTAGTGGCAGGTGGAATCATCTACACGCTCGGCAGCATCTTTTATGTATGGCGCAGCTTCCCGTTCCACCACGCCGTTTGGCACTTATTTGTTCTAGCCGGCAGTGTGATGCATTTTCTCATGATGTTTTATGTGTTGCCTAACTAAAATATTTTTTGAAAGAAGCAGAAAATGTTCTGCTTCTTTTTTATGCTGTAGTTTTAACAGCCTTCGTCTCTGCAGACTCTTCAGATCGAAATAGAAAGTGATAAATGATCAAACTAGTAAGACCCATCAAACTAAACAGCAAGGTGATCGTATTGGCTGAAAGGATTCCGCTCATCATGACGAATAGTGCGGCGACCATTCCAGACACATGAAACGATAGTCCGTAGATCGCCATGTAGGAGCCTCTAGCATCATCCGGTATGATCGAGGCAACATAAGCTTGTTTAGCAGGATATGAATCAGTTCACCAACAGACGCAATAAACATAGCTATGATTAAAACAATGGGACTCGTGCTATAGCTGATCACCACAAAACCTAAAGCGTATGCAAATCCTCCTCCAAGCATTAAAGAACGGTCTTTGAAACGCTTAAATATAGTGGCTATTACTAGACTCAAGACGACAACTAAGAGGGTGTTCTCCGCTTTCAGTAAACCGATCAACTGAAATCCATCTACTTCAATTAGTGATGTAAAAGGCAGTAACGCAACCGGGTCCTTCATATCGCTTACGAGTTTTACACCGATATATGTGGTCAGACTCTCTTCTAAAGTGATAAGAAACAACCCTGCTACCGTAAATAGGATAAATTTCCGGTTCAAAAAAATGTCTTTATAGCTTCCCTGCAAGCTTTTAGATACGTTGTTATCCTGATTCACAGCGCTCGGCAACCGCACATCCTCAAGCCATAACCAACTCACCACCCACGTGAAAAATGTAACCAATGCGATTCCTAAGAATAATTCATATGGATAGGTCTTAAAAAGGATAGCCCCTGTTATTCCCCCTGCAGCAACCGCTAAATTACTAAGCCAATAGGATATCGTATAAATGGTCTTTCTGTTTTCCTTCGTACTTGAATCAATAATGATTGCGCCATACGCAGGTCCAGCCATACCTGTAAAAAAGAGAATAACGATGAACAGTACAAAGTTCATATATGCTGAAAGAGGAAAGATCAGATTGAGAGCTCCAGCAATCAAGTAACCGAGACCAATCATGCTCTCACTTAGTAAGATAATTCTCTTTCTTCCGAATTGATCGGAACGCTTCCCGCCCAATAACGCTCCCAATATTCCGGATAGAATGACTCCGATATACATCAAACCCGTGGAAAAAGCCCCTACCTGATTAGAAAAAAAGATAGCTAGAAATGGGATTACGGCTGAAGAAGCAAAAGTCGTAATAAATTGGAGCACTAACCTTAGCTGGATGTTGCGATGAAACGAAAAGAAATTCATATTTCCCTCTCCTTTTACGATTGATTAATCAATCGTTGTTAAGATAAAAAGTAACCGAAACACCTTTTAGCGTTTCGGATATAACAGTTGGAAAGCTGGAATCTTAAACTTTTCTCTTACGCGAGATACGGCATAGTCTGTAAACGTTAATCGAATTCCTAATAGAAAGCCGAGATATGCTGTTGCTGTTAAGTCTTCATCAGATTCTTCTAGAACTCCGCTTTTTTGACCATTTCGTATGATCTTTTGAAGTTTTAAAATAAACGTCAGACTAAATTCGTCCAGAACTTTAAACGGTTCAGGAAACTTCGTATGCTGTCCGATCACTTGCACGACCAGCTGCAGATATGTACGCATCTCGATAAAAATCGTAATATGTTTATCTATCATGCTTTTAATCTCAGTCAAAAGATCTTCAGCATTTGGATTAAAATCTAACATCGCTTCTCTGTATTGTTTTTCTAAAGGCTCTGTTACAGCATGATAAAAAAGCTGATCCTTATTTTCAAAGTACGTAAATACACTTCCAAAACTAACACCTGCGGCTTTTGCCACTTTTGCAATGGTGGTGCTCTCATACCCTTGCTCTGCAAATAACAAGATCGCCTGCTCTAAAATCTTTTCACGCTTTTGTTCCATCGCTTTCATTTGTTTATGTGATAAAGGCAATTGAATAATCTCCTTTTTATGGATGATTGGTTAATCAATCATTATTATAGAGTATATGTTAAAATAAGTAAAATGATTTTGTGGAGGATGATGTGTGACGATATCTATTGAACACCGACTTTATACGATGTGCATGGTTCAGAACGGAGAGAAAGTGCTGTTGATTAAGCGGCCAGACATTCTTGGCTTTCCAGGTTTTTTAGCTCCTGGCGGAAAAGTGGATTTTCCTGAAACCTTAGTAGATGGTGCTTGTCGTGAAGTTAAAGAAGAAACAGGATTACATGTCTCAAATTTAGTTTTTAAAGGAATCGATGAGTATGTAAACCCACAAAAGAATGTGAGATATATGGTGTTCAACTATTGGACGAATACTTTTGAAGGTGAACTTTTGTTAGATCCACCAGAGGGAGAACTTTTGTGGGTGCCTATAAGTTATGCATTAGATCTTCCCATGCAAGACTGGTTTAAAGAGAGGTTTCCGTTATTCTTTGAGGAAGGTACGTTTGAGATACAAAGAGTGTGGGATGATCATAAAAATAAGCAGATTGGAATTTCAGTGATAAAAACTTAGAGAATACGGGTAACCGTTTGTCGATAATTGTCTAAGTTTGTAGACTCGTGGATATAATCCTCAAATATGTGGATTGAGGAACAAAACTCGTGGATTGAACGTCATTTTTCGTGGATTCAAAGGCAAAACTTGTGGATTGCACCTCTAAGCACCTACCAAAGTGACTATCTGGCTACTTTCTTCGACTACAAAAAAGAAAAGGATGGCTCCCACAAGTGCCATCCTTCATTATTTATCTACTTTTATTTAATAATCTGCAGCTCTTTTGGATATTTCGTCAGTGTTTCGTGCCCATCTGCCGTTACATAGACGTCATCTTCAATACGTACACCGCCGACATCATCAACATAGATGCCTGGCTCGATCGTATACGTCATTCCTTCACGAAGCACGCCATCGTTGTTGTCACTCACGGACGGGAATTCATGTACATCGATTCCAAGGCCGTGTCCGATGCGATGCGGGAAGTGATCTCCGTATCCTGCTTCCGTGATGTGTTTTCGCGCGATCACGTCAAGGTCACCGATACGTGTTCCTGGCTTAGAAGCTGCTAACGCCTTTAATTGTGCCTGAAGCACAGTATCATAAATCTCGCGGCGCTTTTCATTCAGATCGCCAAACGCTACTGTACGCGTGATGTCCGAACAATAACCGTCAAGGACTACTCCTAGATCGAATAAAACAAAGTCGCCGTGCTGAAGTTTTCTCAAGCCTGGTTTACCATGAGGCTGTCCCGCTTTTTCACCGAATAGTACCATTGTAGAAAACGACATCGCACTTATGCCTTTTTGCTTCAATTCGTATTCGATTTTCGCAAGTACTTCCATCTCTGTTACACCCTCACGAAGTGCTGCAACTCCAACTTCAACCCCATAGTCAGCAAGTCTAGCTGCTTCACGCAACGTCTTTAACTCGCTTTCTTCTTTTATGAGACGAAGCTCGTTCATCAACTCTTCAGCTCCGACCAAGTTCGCACCATCAAACATACCAAGTAGCTTTTCGCCACGTGCGTATGGAAGTGTTTCTTTTTCAACGGCAATCGTTGATGCTGCAGTTACTCCACGGGTAGCTAAAGCTTCTTGTACCTTCGCCCAAGGATCTTCAGAATCGCTGTATCCAACAATCTCATACGTCCAGCCCGCGTCTTTAGCTTGCGAACGCTCCATGCCTGGACAGATCATGAATGGCTCTCCTTCTGCAAGTACAGCTACACCCAACACACGTTCATGCGGATCCGAATACAATCCTGATAGATAGAACACGTTTGCTGTCGTGTGAATGAACGCGAAAGTATGCCCTTCTTGCTTTAACCAGTTCTGTACCTTTTGAATACGTCCTTCGTTCATGTATATACCTCCAATAAAAGCCCGAGGGCTATAAATTAATCTCTCATACTCTATTGTAGAATAAACTCCTGCGAAAAAACAGAAGCACACATCGCAAGACGCAAATGTGTGCTTAAAATTTTAAAGCTTGAAAGAGGTTGATTTCCGTTTCAGGTGCTCGCTTTCCGGGGGGCGTGCGGTGAGCCACCTAGCGCTCTGCGCTGTTAGGTGTCTCACCTGTCCCGCTGATCCCCTAGGAGTCTCGCACCTTGCACTCCAATCAACTTGCTAATGATGCCTTTTGTGAGTTTTAACCAAAAGCAACATTGCTTCTTTCAAAGAATTAAAACTGAACTTTTTCCTCAATAAAGCTTTTAAGATCTGCAATCTTCACGCGCGTTTGTTCCATCGTGTCACGGTCACGTACGGTTACCATGCCGTCTTCTTTGGAATCAAAGTCATACGTGATACAGAAAGGTGTACCAACTTCATCTTGACGACGGTAACGTTTACCGATCGATCCTGTTTCGTCATAGTCCACATTGAAATCTTTCGCAAGTGAGCTAAACACTTCTGTTGCTTCTTCAGATAGCTTCTTAGATAGTGGCAAGATCGCTGCTTTATAAGGAGCTAGTGCAGGGTGCAGGTGCATAACCGTTCTTGAAGTACCATCTTCAAGCTGCTCATCTTCGTACGCATCAATCAAGAACGCCAACGTTACGCGGTCAGCACCTAGAGATGGCTCGATGCAATAAGGAACATAACGCTCGTTTGTTTCTTGATCGATATAGTTGAAATCTTCACCTGAGAATTCCATATGACGCTTCAAATCGAAATCCGTACGAGATGCAACACCCCAAAGCTCTCCCCAACCGAACGGGAACTTGTATTCAAAGTCAGTTGTTGCATTGGAGTAGTGAGAAAGCTCATCTTCGTTATGGTCGCGAAGACGAAGGTTTTCTGACGCCATACCCAATGATTTCAGCCAGTTTTCAGCTGTATCTTTCCAATAGTTGAACCATTCGATCTCACTTCCTGGCTTACAGAAGAACTCAAGCTCCATCTGTTCGAACTCACGTGTACGGAACGTGAAGTTACCAGGTGTGATCTCGTTACGGAAGCTCTTACCGATCTGCGCGATACCGAACGGTAATTTTTTACGCATCGTACGTTGAACATTTTTAAAGTTAACGAAGATTCCTTGCGCTGTTTCTGGACGCATGTAGATTTCGTTTGAACTTGATTCCGTCACACCTTGGTGTGTTTTGAACATTAAGTTGAACTGACGGATGCTTGTGAAGTCATGGCTTCCGCACTCAGGACAAGCGATGTTGTATTCTTTCACTAACTCTTCCATCTTCTCGAAAGGAAGACCGTCTACGATAATTTCTTTTCCATCTTGATCAGCAGCGTCTTCAATCAATTTATCAGCACGGTGACGCGCTTTACAGTTCTTACAGTCCATCATCGGATCGTTGAAGTTTCCGATGTGGCCAGATGCTTCCCACGTACGAGGGTTCATCAGGATCGCTGCATCAAGACCTACGTTGTAAGGTGATTCTTGGACGAACTTTTTCCACCAAGCTTTTTTTACGTTGTTTTTCAACTCAACACCTAGCGGGCCGTAATCCCACGTGTTTGCAAGACCTCCGTAAATTTCAGATCCCGGAAATACAAAACCGCGGTGTTTCGCATGATTTGTGATGGTTTCCATGTTTTTTGTCATTGTTATTCCTCCCATTTAGGTTTTGCCTTATGGGTCGGCCGTTTTTTTTAAAAAAAATAAAAAACTCCCGTCCCAAGGCGCTATGCCCAGGGACGAGAGTTGTATCTCCCGCGGTTCCACCCTAGTTGATCCGTATGTAAAGAACGAATCCTCTTTTCAAAAAGCAACTCCGGATTGCCGTTTCACTAATGTCTCTTACCGGGCTCTCACCATCCCCAGCTCGCTAAAAAGAGTGTACATTTAGCTACTATTCATCCTTCACAGCTGCATATCATCTTTTATAATAAAATAATATTACCAAAAAACAAAAACATTAGTCAAAAGATTTTCCTATTATATGCAGTTATTGTTTATTTTGTGCAAGCTCTTTTTCAATTTGCTCTAAAGTAGGCAGTGCGGTCATTGCTCCTTTAACAGAAACTGCAAGTGCTCCAGAAACGCTTCCGAACAACGCCATATCGCTCGCTTCATCAAGTGTCAGGTCATGAAGTGAGCCCTCATATTCATTCAGTTGATGCAGAACTCCCGCAACATAAGCGTCTCCTGCTCCGGTCGTATCTACCGAAGAGACACGCTTTGCCGGGATATACTCTCCACCCTCTTTCGTGACCACGTAACTCCCGTCATCGCCGAGTGTGATGAACAGTAAGGGAATATCATATTCTTGCAGCACTTTAATGCCTTCTTCGACCTTTTTTAAACCTGTGATAAATTCAAGCTCTTCTTCAGAGATCTTAACAATGTCAGCGTGCTGCAGCATCGAGAGAATCGTCTCACGCGCTTGTGCAGGTGTCTTCCAGAGCGACAACCGCAAGTTCGGATCGTACGAAACCCACATGCCGTTCTCTTTTGCGAGTCTTACCGCTTTTTCAGTAGCGCTTTTAGAAGGCTCACCGATTAAAGAGATCGAACCAAAATGAAGAATCTTATGCTCTTTAAAGAGACTAGGCTGTACATCCTTTTCTTCTAAGAAGCGGTCTGCGCTCGGGTTGATATAAAAGTCGAACGATCTCTCACCGTTCTGATCAAGCGTTACAAAGACAGCGCCTGTTCTCACTTCTTCCGTCTTGTACACATGAAACGCATTTACGCCATAGCTCTTTAAAGTATCGATCATGAACGATCCTAGAACATCGTCCCCAACTTTTCCTAAAAAAGTAGACGCTGACCCTAATCGAGCAACTCCAACTGCTACATTGGCAGGTGCTCCACCAGGACTTTTCTGGTATGTTGTGTTCGTTTCATCCGTTGGAATAAAATCAACAAGTGCTTCTCCTAAAGAAATGACGCCTTTTTTCATCGTAGCCTCCCCCTTTTTATTGGAAAAAAATCAGGCATGGTTAGCCTGATTTCCTGATTTATTTCATTTTAACCTGCAATAATGACGTTTCACCTTTTGTCGCTTCAGACGCTGCACGCTTGTCTAAAGATTCTACCGCATCACCGTTTGTGATCACGATTGGTGTCACCGTGCTAGCCGCTTTTTCTTTAATCAAGTCCAGGTCAAAGCTTAAAAGCTTGTCTCCCGCTTTTACTTTATCTCCAACGTTCACATGACCCTCGAAACCTTCACCGTTCATGCTAACCGTTTCAAGACCAACATGAATAAGGATTTCTGCGCCAGCTTCTGATTGAATGCCGATCGCATGCTTTGTGTGGAAGAACTGAACGATTTCTCCATCAACTGGAGAGACTACAACACCTTCTGTTGGTTCTATCGCAATCCCATCGCCCATCATCTTCTGAGCGAACGTCGGATCTGGCACCTCTTCAATGTTTACGATTTTTCCTGTTAATGGAGCGATTAGTGTTTCTTCTTTTTTAACTTCTTTTTTTCCAAATAGTTTATTGAACATAATTTTTCACTCACCTTTCAGTTTGCTTTACTTTTATAATTTACACCTGTCTGAACGCTTTAAAACATTCCAGCTCTATTTGGGCATTTTTCTGGAGTAGTTTCTTGTAAGTTGTTGATTTCCGTTTCAGATGCTCGCTTTCCGTGGGGCAGGCGGTGAGCCACATTCGTACGTTTTACTTTTAAGTGTCTCACCTGCCCGCCTGTCCCACAGGAGTCTCGCATCTTACACTACAATCAATTTGTCAAAGATGACTAAAATAGCCCCAACAAAAATTTCATTCTGACTAAATACAAAGAAAGACCAAAGAGCAAGAAACAAGTTCAATGCTCTTCAGGTCCTATTAAACAGGGTAAACTTTCCCTATAAAAGTAATGCAGTGCTTATCTGGTTGTCAACGAGAAAGGCTCTATTACTGATATAGCGCGTTGGACAATAAGCGGAACAGATAATCCGTGTGATCACGGAATCCTGCTTCGAGTCCGATCAACGTAACGTCTTTTTGTGCTTCTTCCACAATCACGGCTTGGCCAGCTGCTTGTTGATTATTTTTCCAGTGTCCCGCAACAAAAAAGTCACCTTCTCCTAACGTGGCGATAGCTTTTGAGTTTCCTAACTCCGTAAACCAAACTGGTCGATAAACAAATCCGAGATCTGCCTCTTTATAGCCAGCTGTCACTTCATCTTTTTCATAGTTCACATTGACAATTCCGTTGCTGTTGGAGCCGCCCGTATATACTTTTATCGTTGTTAATCCAAGCTGACTTGAAGCTTTAGCACCACCAGCGCCTACCGAAATGTATTTTCCGCCATTATTGATAAATGTTTGTACGTTATTTTTAAAATTGTCATAAGCTTGCTTGCTGCCAATCACGAACGGCTTATTCGCTTCTCTTACATTCTCGTATTGAATCAAGGCATCCGTTCCGGCATACAGGAACGCATCGTAAGAAGATAGACCTTTCTCTGCCACTTCTTTCGGTGTCACTTCTGTAACAGAGAAACCGAGTCGTTCTAATGCGAGCTTCGTACCCGCATGACTTTGTGCTTTATTCATGCCACCATCTTTTAATACAGCTACATTCAATGTAGATAGCTTTTCTTTTTGTGCTGGAAGTTTTGCTGTTTGCAGCTTGATTCCGGATTCTTTTACCAGTTTTTTATTTATCGATGATAGGTTTTCGATATAGAAATTTCCTGCATCGTCTTTATAAACACGCTCACCTGTTTTCATAAGATCGTTCACTAGCTTTACCGCTTGGACAGAGCTGTTGGAAATTACATACGGCCCCTTCCCTTGTATCGATCCTTCATATTCAGCCTCTTTAACAGGCTTTGTTTTCGCATTCACTTTTTCATCTACTTCAATCGCTTCAAAGCCCCATAATTCTGGAAGACTCCAAGCTGAAATGTCGTACATCGCAGGCGTATCGTTCGTGATATCCTCACCATCCCACAGCATCGTGTTTGCGAGCCCAGCCTTCGCTTGGCTCATATTTACGATATACGTGCCAGCCGGATAGGTTTGTCCTTTTACTGAAAAAGGTTTAACGGCTTTTTCTACAGAAATATCATTTTCAATGAGGTGGTTCACCGCTTTTTCAGTAACTGTTGGATCTTTTTCATCGACGGGCAGTACATACGCATTCGGGAAGAATCCTTCCTCGTGATACGGATGATCAAAGTTGATGCCACGTTCAAAGATCTCAATTTGATCGGTAAGCATTCCTTGTTTGTTCTGAACAGCAAACTTCAAAGCTCCCATGACTGCATCGTTCGCCCATCTCACACCATCCCAGTTGTTTGTTGGTGCTTCTAACGTGTAGCCGTATGCCCCGTGGTACATTGCGTACATCGGTGTAAAGATCGGCGGATAATCATCCCAACCCGCACTGTCATCACGCTGAGGAATATAAGTACCTGTCATATTTTTATAGAGATCTGTTTCATAGTTTGCCTTATTACCAACAATCTCTGCTTCCATCGCTTTCGCTTGATCTAATGCCCATTTAGAGAACAGATCATATTCATAGTTCGGGTTATGAGGTGGTGTACATGGCTCGATCAACCCAGGTTTTCCATCATCACTGTTCACATAGCCGTGAAGATCTAAGAAGACCATCGGATTCCACTCTGTGATCAGATCAACGGTTTGTTTCGTTTCCTCTTGCGAAAGTGTGATGAAGTCACGGTTCAGATCGATTCCATTTCCGTTAAAACGAGTCCCGTCAACACGACCATCCGGATTCGCCACCACATTAAAGATAAGTATGTTGCTGTCTAGAATTGCTTTTGTTTCTTCGTCATTGTCATTAGCAAAACGATCGATCAGCTGAAGAACAGCATCAGACCCTATGTATTCCGTTCCGTGGATGGATCCATTGATCATCACGGGTACTTTAAAATCAGGATTTTCAGCGATCCAATCTTGTGCTTTCTGAGGATTTCTGAACATCTCCTTTCGTAGTTTCTTATAATGTCCATACTTGCCCTTATCCCCTGTATTAGAGATCGTGACCACGTACATCGGATATCCTTTAGATGAAACCCCTGTTTGTTCAAGTGTTACACGTTTACTTTCTCTCTCAATCTTCTTTAAAACTGAACCAATCTTTGAATATTTCACAAAATCATATTGCTCAGAGTTAAATGGACTTCCATCTGCCTCTTCGAAACTATTAACATTCGTCCACTTTTTTTGTGGTGCTTCTGCCGATACAGCAAATGGCATTGATGTCAGTAAACTCAAACTCATGACACCTGCTACCCAATGTTTTTTTAACATGTTGTTTCTCCCCTTCCTCTATCAAAAACAAAATAATTATACTTAAATATGAATATTAATACAATTACTTTTTAAAATTATTACACCAGAATTAGTATTCAATAGACTTCAGTTGATACCTCCACGAAAAATACAAAGAAATACAAATGAGTAAATATTCATGGTTCTTTATTCTTATAAAGAAGGATTCAATAAAAATTAGCGAGAGATAATGTTATAATTTGGATAACGAGTGAGGGGGGAATGCATGGATTTAAGTGAGGTTTCAAGAATAGCCATCGGCACACATCTAGGGGAAATGAATGATGAAGATTCACTTCTCTATCAACAATCTATAGAATATGCGCTGTTAAACGGCATCAACTTTATTGATACAGCACTCAATATCGAGGTATGCGCTCTGAGCGAGATGTTGGAAGTGTTTTATCGAAACTTGTTCGTAAGGATGAGCAGATCGACAGAAAGAACGTTTTCTTGTCTACAAAAGCCGGAATCATACCAGGTGATATTGATGCTCAACTTCGTCCTGACAAATACCTGCAGGAAGTTTTAGTGGAAAAAGAAATTCTTCAGCGCTCTGATTTACAGATCATCGACCATCACAGACACGTGATGGAGCCTTCTTTTTATGAATTTGCTATCCAGCAAAGTTTAAAACACATGCATGTAGATTACATCGACGTCCATTACATTCATAACCCTGAGGTCTCATTAATCGTTTTAGGTGAAGAAATCTTTTATCAGAAGCTCCAACAATTATTTTCGTTCTATGAACAACAAGTTGAAAGAGGTTTGATTCGTTATTACGGCTTAGCGGTCTGGTCAGCTTTTGCAGAGTCTCCTAACTCACCTGGTTACATCTCACTTGAGAAAGTGTTGGATATGGCACATTCTGTTGCAGGAAAATCCCATCATCTGCGTTTTATACAAGCTCCGTTAAACCATTCGAATCAGATCGCTGCAACCGATCTGAACCAGCAAGTGTATGGTAGATGGAGAACACTGCTTCAAGCTGCAGAAGAGTTAGGAATTCATGTTACAACAAGTGCTCCATTAGATTGTGGTAAGCTTACTGATCATCAACACGGACATGTAGATGAGCTGTTATCTTTTGTTTTAAAAACACCGGGTATTTTGTCAACGATGATCGGTATGCGAAAAATAGACACGGTAAAAAAGAATTTAAAACAATTGGCAAGGAACTAAGCTAGCTCAATGCATGAGCTGGCTTTTTCTGTTTTTACGGTACGTGTTTTTATAATTTGTTACACGTCCACCGGTAAATCGTGACTAACCACCTGAGATGTGTCTCGTTTCACCTATAAACGCTCTTATCCACCTGAAAAGGTGCATCTTTCACCTGAAACCTAATCAGCATCACCGCTAACTAATAAAACGACGTCATTCTGAACAGCTTCCCCGCGCAAATAAGCTTAAAAAGACCTGTTGGAAAAACTTTTATATATTTTTTAATCATTTTGACTTGTAAATGAAACCGTTTTATTTTACAATCACTAATGCAAACGATTGCACCAACATGCATATACAAATATGTAAGCGATTCAACTTTTTTTCGCAATCTACTGAATGCGATTTCAAAAAGACAACGAAAGATATATACTTTAAGGAGGAAATCGTTTTGAAACAACGTGGAAAACTCATTTCATTTGATTTCTGGCAAAAGCTAGGTAAAGCGCTTCTTGTAGTAGTAGCGGTAATGCCAGCTGCCGGTTTGATGATATCACTAGGTAAAGTTATTGCTATGTTCGGTGGCGACATGACATTAGTGCAAACGATTGCTCGTGTTATGGAAGACATCGGATGGGCGATCATTACAAATCTGCACATCTTATTTGCGGTAGCAATCGGTGGATCTTGGGCGAAGGAACGTGCGGGTGGTGCATTTGCAGCCGTAATCGCGTTCATTCTGATCAACCGTATCACAGGAGCGATCTTCGGCGTTAACAGCGCGATGATGCTTGAAGAAGGCGCAAAAGTAAAATCACTTTTTGGCAGCGAACTCGTTGTTGGTGATTATTTCACATCTATTCTAGGTGCTCCTGCTCTAAACATGGGAGTGTTCGTCGGAATCATTTCCGGTTTCCTAGGGGCTGTATTGTTCAACAAGTACTACAACTACAACAAGCTTCCAAATGCATTAGCATTCTTTAACGGAAAACGTTTTGTACCATTCGCTGTTATTTTATGGTCAGTGGTTACAGCTTTACTACTAGCTTTAATTTGGCCGTTTATCCAGTCTCTACTTAATGACTTTGGTAAATGGATTGCAACATCTCGTAATACGGCTCCAGTAATCGCTCCATTCGTGTTCGGTACACTAGAGCGACTATTGTTACCATTTGGTCTTCACCACATGTTAACGGTGCCGATCAACTATACGGAGCTCGGCGGAACGTATCAAATCATGACTGGTTCAGGAGCAGGATCTTCTGTAGCTGGACAAGATCCACTATGGTTGGCTTGGATCAACGACCTTAACAACTTCTTAGCTGCTGGAGATACAAAAGCGTATCAAGCACTTTTAAATGATGTAGTACCAGCTCGTTTTAAAATGGGACAAGTTGTTCTTTCAACGGCATCTCTTGTAGCGATCGCTCTTGCGATGTACATGAACGTTGATAAAGACAAGCGTAAAAAGTACAAGTCTATGTTCTTATCTGCAGCTCTAGCTGTATTCTTAACAGGTGTAACTGAGCCGATCGAATTCATGTTCATGTTTGCTGCTCCACTTCTTTATGTAGTGTATGCGATCACGACTGGACTTGCGTTCGCAGTAGCGGATCTTATCCACGTACGTGTTCACGCATTTGGTTTTATCGAGCTTCTTACTCGTACACCATTGCTTGTAAAAGCAGGATTAACACGTGACTTAATCAACTTTGCAGTAACGTGTATCGTATTCTTTGGATTAAACTTCTCGATCTTCTATGTATTGATCAAAAAGTTCAACCTGCCTACTCCAGGTCGTGCAGGTAACTATATTGAAACAACAGAAGCTGATGCTGCACCTGCTAAAAACGAAGCAGCAGCAGGATCAGACAACTCTCAAGCTTCAGCGATCATCACGCTTTTAGGTGGAGCTGACAACATTGAAGACGTTGACGCTTGTATGACTCGCCTTCGTGTAACCGTTAAAGACACAACGGGTGTTGGTACGGAAAAAGAATGGAAAGAGAACGGCGCACTAGGTCTGATCATCAAAGATAAAGGTGTTCAAGCGATTTACGGACCAAAAGCTGACGTATTAAAATCTGATATTCAAGATCGTTTGGGGATGTAATTCATGAAGCTATTAACGTTAAACGTTCATGCTTGGCAAGAAGAGAACCAGATGGAAAAATTAGAGATGCTTGCTCGCGATATCGCGAGCGAGCGTTATGATGTTATCGCACTTCAAGAGGTCATGCAGTCGATCGACTCTTCTCTTGTCAAAGACAATATCAAAAAAGATAATTATGCCCTTGTTCTTTTAGAGCTATTGAAGAAACTTGGCGTTGAAGATTATGACTTTGTATGGGACATGGCCCACTATGGCTATGTGACGTACGAAGAAGGATTGGCGATCATCAGCCGCCATCCGATTACTTCTCATGAAAGCTTTTTTGTTTCTGATCTACAAGATATGCACAACTGGAAAACACGCAAAATCGTAAAAGCAACCATCTCTTATGAAGGACAAGATATTCAATTCTTCTCCGGGCACTTTGGCTGGTGGGAAGATGACATCGAACCCTTTAAAGGTCAGTTCGATCGTTTGATGCAGTACATTCCTGAAGAAGGTCTTTCTTTTATCATGGGTGACTTAAACAACGATGCGAACGTTTGTGGCGAAGGCTTTGACTACGTAAAAGAAAAAGGGCTTTACGATACGTACGAACTGGCTGCAGAGAAAGATGACGGCCTAACAATTATCGGATCAATTGCTGGCTGGGATGATAATGAGGCTGGCCGCAGAATCGATTATATCTTAAGCAGCAAGCCTGTTGATGTGGTTCAATCATCTGTTCGTTTTAACGGAAAAGAAACACCAGTGGTCTCCGATCATGCAGGTGTGGCTGTGACGGTTAAGTTATAATCTTTGTTGTTCTTGAATGTGGTTGATTTCCGTTCCAGGTGCTCGCTTTCCGGGGGGCGTGCGGTGAGCCACCTAGCGCTTTGCACTGTTAGGTGTCTCACCTGTCCCGCTGATCCCCCAGGAGTCTCGCACCTTGCACTACTATCAACTTGTCAGTGAAGTGTGCTAGAAAACACCGCATGGAATCAAAATCTATAAAAGAAATAAAAAATCAAACAAACCATGGGGAGCCGTTTTGCGGTATCCCCTGGCGTGTTGTTAAAGAGAAAACATGGAGGTAACATTATGGAAAAAGTTTGGTGGAAAGAAGCCGTTGGCTATCAAATTTACCCTCGCAGCTTCCAAGATTCTAATGGAGACGGAATCGGCGATCTAAAAGGGATCATTCAACGCTTAGATTATATTAAAGACCTTGGTATCGACGTGATCTGGATCTGCCCAATGTACAAATCGCCAAATGACGATAATGGTTACGACATTTCCGATTATCAAGATATCATGGACGACTTTGGAACGATGGAAGACTTTGATCTTCTTATGGAAGAAGTTCATAAGCGTGATATGAAGCTGATCATTGACCTAGTTCTTAACCATACGAGTGACGAGCACCAATGGTTCATCGAGTCTCGTTCATCTAAAGAAAATCCGAAGCGCGATTGGTACATTTGGAGAGACGGTAAAGACGGCAAAGAGCCAAACAACTGGGAAAGTATTTTCTCCGGATCTGCATGGCAATATGACGAAAAAACAGATCAATATTACCTCCATGTTTTCTCAACTAAACAACCAGATGTGAACTGGGAGAACCCTGAAGTGCGTGAAGCTCTTTATGACACAGTTAACTGGTGGTTAGATAAAGGAATCGACGGTTTCCGTATCGATGCGATCAGTCATATTAAAAAGCGCGATGGCTTCCCTGATATGCCGAACCCGAAGAACGAAAAGTACGTGTCTTCCTTCGACATGCATATGAACCAAAAAGGCATTCATACGTTTTTACAAGAGTTCAAAGACCGCACGTATGCAAACTATGATGTCATGACGGTTGGTGAAGCGAACGGCGTTAAGATTGACGAAGCGGATCTTTGGGTAGGAAAAGAAAATGGAAAGATGGACATGATCTTCCAATTCGAACACCTCGGCCTTTGGGATGCGGAAACAAATCCAGAAGTAGATATCGTTGAACTGAAAAAAGTGTTAACACGCTGGCAGAAGGGTCTTGAAAAAGAAGGCTGGAACGCTCTATTCATCGAAAATCATGACAAGCCTCGCGTTGTTTCCACTTGGGGCAATGATGGTGAGTTTTGGTATGAAAGTGCAACAAGCTTCGGTGCGATGTATTTCTTGATGCAAGGAACACCGTTCATCTATCAAGGTCAGGAGATTGGTATGACGAACGTACAGTTTGACTCAATCGAAGACTATGATGATGTCGCTGACAAAAACCGTTACCGCATCAAGCGCGAAGAAGGCGTTTCACACGAAGATATCATGTCTGTGATCTGGGCATCTTCTCGGGACAACAGCCGTACTCCGATGCAATGGAACAGTGATGAAAACGCTGGATTCACAACGGGTACGCCTTGGATGAAAGTAAATCCAAATTTCACAGAAATCAACGTCGAGAAGCAAGAACAAGACGAGCATTCGATCTTAAGCTTTTATAAGAAAATGATTGCATTAAAGAAAAAGAACGAAGTCTTCACGTACGGTGTGTATGATCTGATCCTTGAAGAAGATGAGCAGATCTATGCGTACACTCGTACACTTGGAGAGGAAAAAATCGTTGTAATCACGAACCTTTCTAAGACGGAAGCGAAGTTCGAAACGAAATTGAAGTTGAACGCTAAAGATCTGTTATTAGCAAATAAAGAAGTTGCAGCTCATGACGATGTAACAAGCGTGACATTACAATCTTATGAAGCGCGCGTATATCGCGTGAAAGCGTAACAAACAAAAGCGTGCTATCCGATTAAGGAGAGCACGCTTTTTTAATGTGGCAGTCTTTTTTCAAACCGAATAAAGGAATACAGTCGCAGAAGTACAATCAACGTACCCACAATCGTTAAAACAGGCGATATATTCGTGAATAGAGGTAACCACGCTAAAATAAACGCAACAAGCGCTGTAAAATTTCCTGAAAATCCATTGATCGGCTGAGTTCCTACAAGCCCCGCCCCTCTTAAGGAATTTTCGTAACACGATCTATGGTACGGTCGCAACTTAAAAAAGGCCCACACCGTACGCAACTCGTCTCTTTGTTTGATCGGCATCAAACAGCTATCACAGTTTAGTTCTTTTTTCATCATTTCTTCTCCTTCAGCAGCAAATCACTCTCCCTCCATTCTACCAATCCTTTAATCAATCCTATAGCTTTTTTAAAAGGACTTTTCGCGATGAAAGGAGAATTTTAACGTGAGGAGTGATGCTATGATAAAAAAGGTAAGATTGAAGCCCATTTATATGAACAAAATCCAGCTCTTGATGAGCCGTTTAGAGGACGCTCTTGTTAAACAGAGTCTTGAAATAGAACTGAGTAAGATGACAGCCGGCTTTCGCGGTGAAGACTCTATCAACTATTTTTTAAACATGCTTCCGAACAAGAAAGAATGCCACGTACTGCACGACCTCCGAATTCCCCATGAATCTACTTTTTTTCAAATCGACACGCTCATCCTTAACCACGCGTACATTCTTATTATTGAAGTGAAGAACATCTCCGGAAACCTTTTCTTCGATCATACCTTCAATCAACTATTACGTACCAAAAACGGTATAGAAGAACCCTTCCAAGATCCTATCGCACAAGTTGAACGCCAAAAATACCAGCTTGAACATTGGCTGAGTAAAAATAAGTTTCCCTCAGTTCCAATCGAGACTCTTGTGGTTATGACTCATTCCCAATCTGTCTTGAAGACGAACGACATGTCGAGTCGCATATCGAAAAAAGTGATTCATAGCGTTCAACTGCTAGACCGTATTCGGCACCTTCAACGGAAATATAAACAACATGTCATAGTTTCGGGAGATGTAATGAATAAGATCACCCGGCGATTAATCAAGGAACACACCCCACGGGATGTCGATGTAATGGAGCGTTATAAGATTAGTAAGGAGATGATTATAAAAGGGGTGCAATGTGAGGGGTGTTTGGGTTTTGAGATGATAAAAGGGCACGGATCTTGGAGATGCTCAAAATGTGGTCACACTAGCAAGAAAGCGCACATAAAAGCGTTAAAAGATTACAGTATGCTGTATCATTCTACTATCAATAATCAACAAGCAAGGGATTTTCTATTAGTTAACTCAATCTCAATTGCTTCTAAGCTCCTCGTTTCCATGAACTTACCGTATACCGGCACATTTAAAGATAGAAAGTACGACCTGCGGACATTGTTGGATGTAGAAAGTTAGATTTACTGTCCAGTTTTGAGTAAATACTGTCCAGTTAACTTAATTTACTGTCCACTTTTTGAGAAATACTGTCCACTTTCCTGAATTTACTGTCCACTTCTGAAAAAATACTGTCCACTTGCACCTTCTGCTCGGACCACACATAACAAACAAAAAAACACCCAAATTAATGGATGCTTTTCGACGTGCGGCTCACTGATTTACGTTCCCGCTTCTTCTCTTCCACAGTTTCAGTCTCATTCATCCCATAACCAAGCGAAGGATACAAGTTACCCGGTGCTGGATCTACAAACTGAGTCTGATTAAAGTACACGTGCGGTGTCTTCCATAGTGCAACAAGTGCTTTCCAGTGCGGCATCTCGTGATAGCGCTCTGGCCACATCTCTTTAATATGCTTTTTCACGAGCGGGTAATATTTTGGACTCATACCAGGGAACAGATGATGCTCCGTATGGTAAGAGAAGTTAAAATGAATCACATCGATCCATTTTGGAACTGTAACCGTTAAGCTGTTCGCTAACGGATCGTTCACGTCTGTCATTGGGTTCAAGCGGTGGTTAGTTGAGATATAGCTCATTACGATCGCGTTGGCGATCAATAACGGCAGCAATACCGCAAAGAACCATTTAACCGGTCCAAGCCACGCCAGCAAGCCTAGCCACATCGCCCACGGCAATAACAACTGAATCCACACAGAAGGACGTTTGCTCGGTTTGAACTCCGTAATAAATCGTTTGAACATGAAAAGTCCGTGAAGCGTAAACGAGACAGACAAGAAAGCAAAGCTTACGATCGAACGCATCCACATCGGAAGCTTGTACACTTTTTGAAGCAATGGTTTGTGAGACAAGTTCTCTAACGTTGGCCACGCATCCGGGTCTTTCCCGTCGTGCTGTGTATGAACGTGATGCGTCGTATTGTGCCACTTTCGCCAGAGCTTCGGTCCAACACTTAACGGCCAGAAAGCTACTGCTCCTAAAAAGTCACGAAGCCACGGCTTTCGAATAACTGTGCCGTGCAGAATCTCATGGCCTAAGAAGCCCATGCCTGCGAAACACGTTCCTAATATTACGGCGATTCCAATGCCTAACCAAGGGTGAAGATTATTCAATAACCCGATAACTAAAATACCGGCGATTGCGATCAATAGATAGACAAGCCCACCCCATAATCTTGAAGGCACTGGCTTAAAGGCTTCTTTAGGCAGCTTTGGAGCGATCTTTGCTGCATACCAGCCAAACGATTGTAGATCCTTCATTTGCTCAACTCCTCTAATCTGACTCTTTCGAATTCTCGTACAATATAATCGTAACAAGGTTTGTTTTATGAAGCAACCGTTTTTGTTACCTGGTAATAATAGTTGGTATTATATACCCACAAAAAAGGAGCCATCCTGAAGGATAGCCCACTTTTTAAAGAAATAATCTTACATATATTCAAGTTTTAACACGTTTAACTTTTGATTCGTTTCTCGTTCGATAACCTGCAGCAAACGTCTGTCTTTCTGCGCTACAAACGTCACCGCGAGTCCTTTTCCTCCAGCACGTCCCGTTCTTCCGATTCGATGAATATAGCTTTCTGCATCAAGCGCGATGTCGTAATTAAAAACATGCGTGACTCCATCAACATCAAGCCCGCGTGCCGCCACATCCGTTGCTACAAGGTATTGGATCTCCCCTTCACGAAAGCGTCGCATCACGTCCTCTCGCTTCGCTTGAGAAAGATCGCCATGCAGTTCATCAGAGTTATAACCCATATTTTGCAGCGCTTCGTTCAACTTGCTGGCTCTTCTTTTCGTTCGGCAAAAAATAATCGCTAAATACGGACGCAGCAGTCTGATCGTTTGAACGAGATCGTTCTGCTTCCCTCGATCTGTTGTTTCCACGATTCGCTGACGAATTTCCTTTAACGTTATTTGCTTCGTTTTCACATGAATGTCTTGAGGGTCGTTTGTATACGTTTCAGCTAGCTTTTTCACTTCATCAGGCATCGTCGCGGAAAAAAGTAACGTTTGACGATCCTCAGGCACCTCATACATGATGTCTTCTATATCATCTAAAAATCCGATATGCAGCATCTGATCCGCTTCATCAAGCACGAACGTTGAAACATGAGATAAATCGATTGTCTCTCGTCGAATATGATCGAGCAGCCTTCCAGGTGTTGCGACAACAACATGTACCTTGCCCTCTAGCTTATGCATCTGCGCGATCACGTCCTGCCCACCGTAGACAGCAAGCACGTTGATCTCACCGAGAGCTTCTGTAAGTTTGCGTACTTCAGCTGTGATCTGGATGGCAAGCTCACGTGTTGGTGCGACGATCAACCCTTGAATCGCATCACGCTCAGCATCAACTTTTTGCAGAAGAGGAAGCACGAAAGCAAGTGTCTTTCCCGTACCCGTTTGAGCTTGTCCCACGACATCTTTACCTTCTAAGATGACAGGAATCGTTTCTTTTTGAATCGGTGTTGGTTCACCGATTCCGTTTTGAAGCAAAATCTCTATCAATTCATCATGAATCCCTAGTTCTTTAAAACCCATCTACTTTTTCCCCAGTTTCTTTACTTTTTCTGTACAGCTTTCCATCGCTGCTAACACCGCACCACGAAAGCGTTCTTGCTCAAGCGTTGCGACGGCGGCAATCGTTGCTCCACCTGGAGACGTTACTTGATCTTTTAACTCACCTGGATGTTTTCCTGTTTCAAGCACCATCTGCGCTGCTCCTAAAACCGCTTGTGCGGCTAAACGATAGGATTGATCGCGGGACAAGCCTTGAACGACGCCTCCGTCTGCCATCGCCTCAATCATCATGTACACGTAAGCTGGTGAAGAGCCGCTGATCGCAGGAATCGCATCCATCTGAGATTCTACGATTACCTCTACTTTACCGAAGCTGCCGAGCAACTCCTCAACAGTCTGTAGTTCGTCATCCGTTATCTCATCATTAACAGAAACAGCCGTCATACCTGCTCCGACAAGTGATGGTGTGTTTGGCATCGTCCGTACCACCTTTACCTGCTTCCCGAAAGCAACTTCAACGTCTTCTGTTGTAATTCCCGCTGCAATCGTTACGATGATCGCATCAGATTTTACAAATTCCTTTACCTCTTCAATCACTTCAAAATAGGAATATGGCGCAACCGCAAGAAACAGCACGTCAGCCGCTTTTGCAACGTCACTATTAGAAGAGAACGTGTGAATACCATATTGTTTCTCGACGTACAGGCGTGTCTTTTCCGTTCGCATGCTCGCGATAATCTGATCAGGACTGATCAAGCCTGAACTGATCATACCTCCTGCCATCGCTTGCGCCATCTTTCCAAACCCGATAAAACCTATTTTTTTCTCCATACTCTATGCACTTCTTTCTATCTTTTATAAAGGGAAATATCTACTTATACAGAATACACATACCGATAGCTTTACCTTTAGTAAACCACAAATACATAAGGTGTGTGAAATGGATGGAGAAGTTCACTCCTAAAGAATGGCATCGCAAACAAGCTGTAGACAATTTTAATAAAACGTGGGACTTGATCGAAAAAGAGAATCGGAAAAAAGAAGATGACCTAGAGATGATACACACCGCTCACGCCTCGCGCTTTCATTGGGGACAAATCGGAGAACCTCTCCACTTCGCACGTGGAGAATGGCAGCTCTCAAGAGTGTACGCGCTACTAAACATGAGCGAGTCCGCGCTTTTTCACGGGAAACACTCTCTCGAACTCTGTTTGGAGAACAACGTAACCGATTTTGATCTGGCTTTCGCGTATGAAGCTCTTGCACGTGCATATCTAGTAAAAAATGATGAAACCAGTATGGAAGAGTATTTTGCTCTAGCGCTACAAGCTTCTCAGCAGATTATGAAAAAAGAAGATAAAGAATATTTCATTTCCGAGCTGAACTCCATTAAACTAGGAAGTAGAACATAACGTACATAAGGAGGATTTTTGCTATGACAGATAAAATCGTAAATTACTTAAAAGAAAATCGTGACACGCATTTGCAAGAGTTAACAGACTGGCTCGCTGTTCCAAGTGTGAGTGCACTGCCTGAGCACAGAGAAGACGTTCGAAAAGGTGCAGAATGGATCGCAGATAGCCTGACAAATGCCGGTATGGAAAACGTAAAGATCTATGAAACAGACGGACACCCTGTTGTTTATGGAGACTGGTTAAAGGCAGAAGGCAAACCGACCGTACTGGTTTATGGCCATTACGATGTACAGCCTGTTGATCCGATCGAGCTATGGGAATCTCCTCCTTATGAAGCAACCATTCGCGATAACAAACTTTACGCGCGCGGAGCTTCAGATGACAAAGGCCAAACGTTCATGCACGTAAAGGTTTTACAAGCCATCCTTAAATTAGAAGGTACACTGCCTCTTAACTTCAAGTTCTGTATTGAAGGTGAAGAAGAGATCGGCAGTCCAAGTCTTCCAAAGTTTATTGAGGAAAATAAAGACTTGCTAGCAGCAGACGTTATCGTTATTTCGGATACAGGCATGCTAGATCGCGGAAAACCAGCAATCTGCTACGGCCTTCGTGGCATGTGTGCGATGCAAGTGGATGTTACGGGACCAAACAGTGATCTCCATTCCGGTCTATATGGTGGTGCTGTTCAGAACCCGCTGCACGCGATCACAGAGCTTCTTCAATCGTTCCGTGATGAAAACGGACGCATTTTAGTAGATGGCTTCTATGATAATGTACAAGAATTGACGGAAGAAGAAAGAGAAGCATTCCGCGCTCTTCCTCTAACAGAAGAGGCGCTTAAGAATCAGCTTGGCGTAACAGAGCTCACAGGTGAAGAAGGTTATTCTCACATCGAACGTACATGGGCCCGCCCAACATTAGAGTTAAACGGTGTATGGGGAGGCTTCCAAGGGGAAGGGATCAAGACCGTAATCCCTGCAAAAGCACACGCCAAGATCAGCTGCCGACTCGTACCGAACCAAGAACCAGATGAAATCATCGAAAAAGTAAAAGCACACATTGAAAAGCATAAACCTGCGGGCATTGATGTGAAGGTTACCCTTTTCGATAAAGGAGCTCCATACGTAACGCCGTTCGATCACCCAGCCATCCAAGCGGCTGCACGTTCTTATGAAAAAGTGTACGGTGTACCAACAGCATTCACACGTGGCGGCGGATCGATCCCAATCGTAGCAACGTTCGACCAAATGCTGAATATTCCCGTCGTATTAATGGGCTTCGGACTATCAACAGAAAACTTCCATGCACCAAACGAGCACTTCCACCTCGAAAACTTCGACAAAGGCATGGAAACACTAGCAGACTACTGGTTCGAACTCGAAAAATCCATCCAAAAAGAAACAACAACAAAATAAAACAGATGAAGCTGACAGGAAAGAAATCATGTCAGCTTTTTCTTTATATTTGGTATGTGTGGTTGCAAGGAAATTGTCCTTCAATTTTTTAACACCTTTGCAAGTTGATTGGAGTGTAGGGTGCGAGACTCCTGCGGGACAAGCGGTCAGGTGAGACCCTTAGGGCGCAAAGCGGCAAGGGGCTCACCGCCTGCCCCGCGGAAAGCGAAGCACGTGAAACGGAGATCAACTACTTCCAAAACAACCTGTTTATCCATATAACCATTTTTCCCCTTACAGTTTCCCCTGAGACCTTTTCGTTTTCACCACTCAATGTGATATAATCAACCAATCACAACAAAGAAACGGAGAGTATAAACATGCTTTCATTTGAAGATAAAATTGCTTTAATCGAAGAAAACTTCCCAGAGCTCGACATGCACGAAGTATCCCTTGGCCGCTTGAACTTCCACTTTGAAGAAAGTGTACAAGACAAAAAAATCGTCGTGTACCACCTTCACCCGAACGGAAACGGCTTCGTTTATGGTGGACACCTACCACAGAGCGTAAAAAACGATAAAGGCTATGTAAACATCCGAGACTACGAAGCAGAAGAACTCATTGCTCTGATCCAAGACTCCATGGAGTTCTTATCAAAAAAACACGGCTGGCAGCAGCCGAAGAAAGATCGTTCTGATGATGAAGAACGTAAAGAAGAACACTGGTACAGCCACAGCCACGAAGAGATTCGACTCGTAGGAGAAGATGGCATGTGGTTCATCTTTGATGAAGATGATGCACTAGAAGCTGCATTCGAAACATATGCAGAAGCAGAAGGTTATTTAAAAGAAGCAGATTTTAAAAAGAAAAAATAGAGGTGACGAAGATGGCTGAGGAGAAAAAGAAATTAAGCTTTCAAGAAATCGCGAAACAGCGATTAGCTGAAAAGAAAGCACAGCAATCAGGGGGAACATTCAGCAAGGGGCCAGTGAAAGTAGCCAACCAGCTTAAGAACCAACAAACCAAAAAAGCAAACAACCAAGCGCGGAGAACAGGTGTTTAATGCATCGTAAGCGAGCGAATATCACCCCTGGTCTTCCTGTGAACGTGATTTTAAAAGCAGATCAGCGTTCTGGTAAAAAAACAAAAGGTATCGTAAAAGATATCTTAACAAACTCACCTACTCATCCACACGGCATTAAGGTACGCCTTGAAGACGGTCAAGTTGGACGAGTCATTGACATTCTGAATGCATAAAACAAAAGCGGTCACCTCCTCGGGACCGTTTTTTCTGTACATGGAATACATTGGATATCCGTATACTAATTGATAGATTTTTTAAAGGAGTTCTCTTCATGAACATAGATGCTCTAAAAAAACGAATTGATGTTAGTACAAAAAGAATGCCAGCAGATGTTGTAATCAAGAACGGAAAAATTATTGATGTATTTAATCTTGAAATCATTGAAAGAGATATTGCGATCGTTGACGGCTATATTGCGGGTATAGGGCAATACGAAGGACATGAAACCATTGATGCATCAGGTAAATTTATTTCCCCTGCCTTCATCGACGGCCATGTTCACATCGAGTCGTCTATGGTGACACCAGCAGAGTTCAGCAAAGTGTTGCTCACCCATGGCGTTACAACCGTAATAACGGACCCTCATGAGATCGGTAACGTTTCAGGAGCTAAAGGTATCTCTTTTATGCTGGATCAATCTGAAGGGCTTCCTCTAGACGTTAGAGTGATGTTACCTTCATCTGTTCCTGCTACTCCTTTTGAGAATGCAGGGTCTGTCTTAAAAGCATCTGACCTAGAGCCCTTTTTAACTCATCCACGTGTTCTCGGTTTAGCGGAAGTGATGGATTTTCCTGCTGTTTTTAGAGGAGATGAGGATATGCTTCAAAAGATCGTTTCAGCAGCGGCTAAAAACGGCAAGATAGACGGTCATGCAGCAGGACTAGACGCTGATGGAATCAATGTCTATCGCTCTTCACTGATCACTACGGATCACGAATGCACGACGAAGGAAGAAGCACTGGAACGGATCTCTCGAGGGATGTATGTGCTAATACGTGAGGGATCTGTAGCAAAAAATTTAAAAGCGCTCATAAAAGCAGTAACGCCGAAAAACGCTCGCCGCTTTCTATTCTGTACAGACGATAAGCACCTGGATGATTTGGTAGCAGAAGGAAGCGTAGATCATAACGTGAGGCTCGCTATTCAAGAAGGTATGGATCCTTTACAAGCGATTCAACTCGCAACCTTGAACGCAGCCGAATGTTACGGCTTAAAAGAAAAAGGCGCAGTGGCACCCGGTTACAAAGCGGACGTTATCTTGCTTGATGATGTAAATTCTGTAGCCATTTCCAATGTTTTTGTAGGAGGAAAATTGGTCGCTCAGGACGGGAAGTACAAAGGTGCAGAATCTAGAAGTGCGCAGCCATCAGCCGCTTTAACACAGTCGGTAAACATGACGGCGATAGATTCCGAAAAGCTAGCGATTCCTATTACGAATGGTAAGCCCATGCATGTGATCGAAATCATCCCGAACCAAATAGTAACGAGAAAGAAGATATTAGCGGCAACAGCAGAAAACGGAAAGTTCACACCTTCTCACACGAACGATTTATTAAAAATGGCTGTGATCGAACGCCACAATAAGACTGAAAATATAGGACTCGGCGTCGTAAAAGGTCTACTTATCCAAAACGGCGCGATCGCTTCAACGGTTGCACATGATTCACATAATCTTGTTGTTTCCGGAACGAATGATGAGGATATGTTGGTCGCGATTGACGCAATCCGTGACATGCAAGGCGGCTATGTAATCGTGAAAAACGGAGCAGTGCTCGCGTCTGTACCGCTTCCCATTTCGGGGTTGATGTCAGATCGACCATTTACAGAAGTCAACGACCAAATCATTCATCTAAAAGAAAAGTTAAAGGAAATCGGATTTCACGGAGATTTTGATCCGTTCCTGACCCTATCCTTCTTAACTCTTCCTGTAATTCCAGAGATAAAGCTTACAGATCTTGGTCTCTTTGATTTCAAAACCTTTCAGCATATCTCTGTGCAGGCAGAATAAAGCGAATAAAGCGTTACACGAGTGAATGGTTGAAGGCATAGATAACAGCTTGCGTACGATCTTGTACATCCAGCTTACTTAAAATATTACTCACATGTACTTTGACCGTTTTTAAAGCGATGAACAGATCATCGGCAATTTCTTGATTCGTCTTTCCTTTCGTCATCAACAGAAGAATCTCCATCTCGCGCGCAGTCAGCTCTTCATGTGGCTCGCGCGTTTGTTTTTTACGCATCTTGCTCATCATCTTCCCCGTTACTTCCGGTTCAAGAACGGACTTCCCATGATACGTATCGCGAACAGCTTGAGCGATGTCACTCGCTTTTGACGTTTTTAACATATAACTCGACGCACCCGCCTCTAGTGCTGGATATACTTTCTCGTCATCAAGAAAACTCGTAACCACGATGATCTTTGCTTCTGGCCATGCCCCCGTGATCTCTCGTGTTGCTTCAATTCCATCCATCTCATCCATAACAAGATCCATGAGGATGATATCCGGTTTCAGTGCTAGCGCCTTCTCTATCGCAACTTTTCCGTTCTCCGCTTCATCTGTTACCTCGATATCAGGCTGCGCAGAAAGGTAAGCCGCAACCCCGATACGCACCATCTCATGATCATCCACTAATAATACTTTGATCATTGCCTTCATCCCCCGCTTTTAAAATAGGTACTTTTACTTCAAGCCGCGTTCCTTCGCCTGGCAAACTCACAATCTTCAGTGTTCCGCCAATTTCCGCTGCCCGTTCATGCATGTTCTGCAGGCCATAGGAACCTGTTTTTTCTTGATCCATCTTAAAGCCCACACCATCATCTTCAATGCGAAGGATAATCAGATCATCTCTTTGGACGAGCAAGATCTGCGCTTTATTTGCCTGTGCATGCCTTAAAATGTTCGACACCGATTCTTGTAGAATACGAAACAGGTGATCTTCGACTCCTTTAGCAAGAGGAATCGTTTCAATCTTCCATTTTAGTTCGATTGGAACCTTTTGCAGAAGCTCTTGTAAAAGCTCTTCCATCCCCTTCTGCAATGATTTTCCGTTTAATGCAGCAGGACGAAGGTGCAGAAGAAGTGCTCTCATCTCAAGCTGTGTTTGATGAATCGTTTCCTCTACAAGCTTTAACTGTTTGGATTCACGTGAGTCTTCTTCTCTTCGCGTTTCATTTACAGCAGACATGATCATGCTTGCAGCAAACAGCTGCTGCGAAACAGAGTCATGGAGTTCCCTCGCCAAACGATTTCTTTCTTGGGAAATAATCTCTTGAATCCGTTTCTCTTGATCCACCGCTTTTTCCGTAGCCATCTTCTGAGACTGACGAATCTTTTCCCCTAGTTGCTTCTGAATACCTTCCATCCGCTTCTTAATCGTTCGCAACTCAAGACTGCTGACTTCTTTCATGTCTACTTGCCTACCGTCTTCAATGGACTTCAACGTACGATTGATGGAGTTTAGTTGTTTGCGAGACGTGATGCCTGAATTTAAACCAAAGAAAGCGCCCATTATGAACACTAAAAAAGGCAAGATGAAAGCAACGGGGATATCAAGCAAGTGTTTTTGCAATAAAAAATCCCAGTTGTCGATCGGAAAAATCGTGTAAACTATAGTACCTATAAGAATTGCTACAGCAAATGCCGCTACGATCCCGGAGAACATATGACGTAAAACAGTACTCATACCCGTTTCACCTCCAGACTGCCGGCAAACATACTTGTAACAATTTTTATTTTTTTCTCAGCCTCTCCATACCCTTTTGTTCGGTAAAAAAGCGTTTGGTTGAAAAGCTTAGATTCACTTCGGTCAAAAATCCTTGAATTCCCCATAATCATAGAATGGCTGACTGCTGCCTCCATCTCGTAAGGAACATAGATCGTGATGTTCCCGATCGTACCACGGATCAGAATTACCGATTCCCCATCCGGTAAGATGGTCTGATTCAAGTCGATGATCGTATCACCAGGACCACATTGGATGTTAATATCGTTCCATTCATACACATGCTCTGGTGTTTGTTGTGTGCCAAGCAGAATGTTTTTTAACAGCGTTTCTTTTCTATATATATCATCTTGTGACCTAGTAGCATTCGGTACAAACTGAGGTGTAACAAAAACCGGGTTTTGTTTCGTTTGATAAAATTCATAGATCACATAGATGACGAATGCGACCAATAAGAGCTTAAAGGTGAACATGCTTAATACGTTCATGACTGCGATAAAAACACCGAGCCAGAACATGATCTTGCCGGAGCGCTTCGGCATTCGTTTTTTTCCAAAAAACAAGAGTGCAGCACTAAATAAGAGGGAAAATAAGATTCCTCCTCCGTTTAGAGTTGCTTCTAATAACACCAAGACAACCGCTATTAAAAGCCCCCAACTTATGAAATCACTTCTTTTCCGATTCAGCATCTGCACTCACTCACTTTCTGTCATAAACGAGGTAAAAGGCGCAGCAATTTGCGCCTTGTCTCTTATTTTATCGTATCACATACTGCCTCAAACGGTAGTAGATGATTCTTCCTTTTTCCAATCTTTTTCAAGTTTAGCCAGCTTCGCTTCCATCGAACTCGCATGGTAATCAGCGTTTACCTTCTGTTCAAGACGATCCATATAATGTTCTAGCTCATCAAAACGAAAAGCCGATTTTTTCATGGAATGAGACGGATCGATCACACGGTCCATCTTCTGGTGTGCACGTGCTACATTCTCACGCCCCATTAATTCCATACGTTTAATCTGCATATCTTTTAGCTTATGTTTCATCTGCTCATACTTTTGCTCAAGCTCTACAAGGTCCTTTTCTGCTTGAAGCGTAGACTCTTTTAAGTGGGCTGCACGTAATGCATGCTGTTCTTTTTCTTGGACTGCGAACTGATACAGCTCTTGTTCGTTCGCTTGCTGAGCGATTTCAGCTTGATGAGCACGTTTAGCTGCTCTTGCCTCGGCCTCTTCCATCTCACGTACGAACTGCTCTCTTAACAGCTGTTGACGTTCTACTAACTTATGGGCTTTGTTCACTTCTAACTCACACTGTCTTAAATATTGGTTCAGAAGGGATAACGGATTCTTATCCTCTTTTTGATCTAAAAGCTCATGTACATCTGCTGAGATTGAGTTTTTGATGCGTTCAAATAAATTCATAATGATTCGCTCCTTTTAACGTTTGTTTTTAGCTATTTTTAAGTTTTGCCCATTCTCTTTCAAAATTGGTGAAAGGGTCATTACTGTCGTTCTCCTCTAATACCGCTGATTGGTTCCATTTCTTATAGACCACGTAAAGAACATAGATCGCGACAGCGCCTAATATGGCAGGAAGGTTGCTAACGGATACACAGAGTCCTACTACCGATAGAGCACCCCACCAAAATTTCTTTCCTCCACTATGTGCAGCCATCGCCTTCTTAAATGCGTAATACATGACAGCCAGACCGATCCCAAGACCTACCATCGGGCCAAGATTTGCGATCAAAACGATTGCTGCAATTCCTCCAACTACAAGCAAGCCTAATTTTTTCATATTGGCTTCCTCCTTTCGTATCTTTAGCTTACCTTCCTCAGCATTTTCTCAAAACTGGCCGTAGCTGTATCTTTAGATAAGCCTCGAGGCTTAGTGGGGTCTGACCCCACACAAATACAAACACCCCACTTTGTACAAGCGGGGTGGACACTAACATTTACCTGCACGTTACTATCCCTTGAGACGAGTATGAATGATCAGACGGGTTTCCACTTCTTATTTTTCTGCATAGGCTGAAGAGATAAATTGTAAGGGGTGGGTAGTTTTGAAACATAATGATTGCGGAGATGGCTTTCAACCGTTTGTTAGCCCTAATCCGAAGACGACATTTAATCCAATTCAGATTTCACCAACCATTGATCAAAGTTCATTTTTAAGTCCTTTTACTAGCGTAATCGGTGATGTAAGAATCCAAGAGAACGTATATGTTGCACCACTCGTGAGTATTCGCGCAGATGAAGGAACACCATTTTATATCGGCTCTGATACGAACCTTCAAGATGGCGTCATTCTTCATGGATTAACGAATCAGTTCGTCAAAGTTGATGGCCGAAAGTATTCCATATATATCGACAATGAAGTCTCTGTCGCACATGGTGCTCTCGTTCATGGGCCGTGTTTTATCGGAGAAAAGGTATTCGTAGGCTTTAAAGCGATTGTATATAACGCAACAGTCGAAAAAGGAAGCTTTATTTCCTACAATGCAGTAGTGACGAACGGAGTGCGTATTCGAAAGAATCGGTTTGTCCCGCCTGGAGCTTATATCGATTCTCAAAAGAAAGCCGATGCACTTTCCCGAGTACCAACGGATGTAAAAGAGTTTGCACGTGGCGTACAGGTAGTCAACCAAGAGTTCCCGGCTGCTTATCATTTATTGTTCGGTGATAGTCGCTGCTCTTGCGGATTAGCTTATAACAATAACAGCAGTGAAGAAGAATCCGATTAATAATTGGAGTAAAAAAAGGTAAGCAGCGTAAGGTTAAACACACTTTAACCTCTCTACTTACCTTTTCTTTTTAAGAACGGTTATCCACTACAGGAGATTGACCTACTAAGAAATAATCCGGCTCAAAAGAACCTTTCTTCAGCTTTTCCTTCACCACTTGGGGATACAACACATACTCATTTAACTTTTCCAACGGGACCCACTTAAAGACAAGCCGATCTGCTTCTAACACAGTAAATTCCTCTCCATTATGAAGCGGCAACGCTTTATTTTCTGTGATTTTAAAATATAATCCAACTTCGTGAATCTCTTTTTCTGCATATGTAAAAAAGTTTTCAACTGTCCATAAGAAACCATCAACAGTCACGTTTACATCCAGTTCTTCTTTCATTTCACGCTTCAAACTTGTCTGCGCATCTTCACCAAGTTTCACCCGTCCTCCAGGCAATGACCAATTTGTTTCTGCTTTCGCTCGATGCATGAGAACTCGACCTTCTTTAATCATAACGGCAGCCACACGATAATTAAAAACTTGATGTTCCACATGAAACACTGCGTCCATTTTATCTTCCCCCTTCTAGTTAGCTCCTTATTTTACCACTTCGAGCATTTTCAGTGAAAGCCATTCCATTTACAGGTACACTAATAAAAAATACGTAAATAAGGAGCTTGAGAAAATGTCTGTATACGATTTTTCAGTTGAAACGATCAAAGGCGAGAAAACGAACCTAGACACTTACAAAGGCGATGTGCTCTTAATTGTAAATACAGCTAGTAAATGTGGCTTTACCCCTCAGTACAAAGGCCTTCAATCCATATATGAGAGCCATAAAGAGCAAGGATTATCTGTTCTTGGTTTTCCATGTAACCAATTCGGAGCTCAAGAACCCGGTTCAAGTGACGAGATCATGGAGTTCTGCGAGTTAAACTATGGCGTTAACTTCCCGATGTTCGCAAAAGTAGACGTAAACGGTGATGGAGCGCATCCTCTATTTAAATACTTAGCGGCAGAAGCTCCTGGAATTTTAGGATCTAAAGCGATCAAATGGAACTTCACTAAATTTTTAGTAGACCGAAACGGACAAGTTGTTAAACGCTTCGCACCAACGGACAAGCCCGAAACCATTGAAAAACATATACAAGAACTTTTATAGCATCTAAAAAAAGCTGTTCAGAGAAACGACTCTCTGAACAGCTTTTGTTTAAAACATAAGGTGTGCCATTCCCACTACAATCGGAAGTGAGATGAATGTACGCAAGAAAAAGATAATAACTAGTTCTTTAAAGTTAACAGGAATCTTTGAAGCTAGCAGCAATCCGCCAACTTCAGACATATAGATCAATTGGATGACTGACATTGCCGCAATTACGAAACGAGTCAGTTCACTCTCAATTCCTGCTCCGATGATAGAAGGAAGGAACATATCTGCAAATCCGATTACGATCGTCTGCGCTGCATCTGATGCATATGGTACTTGCAGGAACTCTAAGATCGGTACAAAAGGTGCTCCTAGGTATGTGAAGAAAGGTGTGAACTCTGCTACCATCAGTGCAGATGTTCCGATCGCCATTACGATTGGAACTACACCCATCCACATATCAAGAACGTTCTGAATGCCTTCTTTTACTAACGGTGCCGCTTTTTTATTTTGATCAGCGCGTTCAACCGCCTTTTTAAGACCAAATCTAAAAGGTGTGTCACCCTCTGGAATCACTTCATCCGCTACATTTTCTTTTGCGCCTTCATAATACGTATCAGGCTTTCTAGATAGTGGCGGGATGCGCGGGATAATAATCGCACACACGAGCCCAGCTAATACAACCGTCAAATAATACGGAACGATCATGTGAGCGAGATCGACTTGAGCAAGAACAACAATCGCGAACGTTATGGATACAACAGAAAACGTTGTACCAATTACAGCTGCTTCACGTTTCGTATAATAACCTTCTTCATACTGCTTGTTTGTCAAAAGAACGCCAATCGTTCCATCACCAAGCCATGATGCTAAACAGTCGATAGACGAACGTCCAGGCAGTTTAAAAACAGGTCGCATCACTTTTACGAGTAGAGCTCCACAAAGCTCTAATAAGCCGAAATTGAATAACAAAGGTAAGAACAGTCCGGCGAATAAGAATACGGAAAACAATACAGGAATTAAATCAAAGAGTAGAAGCTGTCCTGTATTTTCAGACCATACGGCTTCCGGCCCAAGCTTGAACAGAGTCATTACAGCAAAAACTAACCCTATTAAACGAATCAATTGCCATACGATATTTACATTAAACAAAGTGTTTAAAAATGGTTTATTGATAATAGCTTTCGGTTTGAAAAAGTATGTTCCTAAAGAACCTACGACCGTAATCGCTATGATAGCCGTCATGATTTTCGGAATGTACGCACCGATTCCATCCTGTAACATACCTGCTAAAATCGCTACAGGAATGGTAATTTCTCCATTATACGAGATGGGAATCATGAATAAAAATATACCGATCAAAGACGGAACAATAAATTTAATCAAACTTGAGAAATTCGTTCGCTTCATTTCATAATCCATTTGTTGCTTTGGTAAACCCATGATGTTATGCCTCTCTTTCTACGATGTAAAGCGCTTTCATACACTTTCCATTACAAAGTATATGTGTATTCTACAATTTTCGCAATATTGTAAGAAATGCTAGAATTCTTATAAAATACTAGTTTTTCTTTCCTTTTTTACTAAATCTCTAAACCTTTCTTGAGTTCAATAAGCTCGTCATCCCTTAAATAACGCCACTTTCCGACATCCAATGTATGAAGATGTATATTCATAATGCGTATACGCTCTAGCTTCTCCACTTCATACCCGAGCGTTTTACACATACGCCGAATCTGCCGGTTCAGTCCTTGCGTAAGTGTGATTCGGAAAACATACTTGCTTATGAGCTCTGTTTTCGCAGGTTTGGTTACTGAATCTAAAATGAAGACGCCTTGAGCCATTTTTTCAAGAAACAACTCGCTAACAGGTTGATCGACTGTCACTTCATATTCTTTCTCGTGCCCATAATCGGCCTGCGAGATTCGATTGGCTAACTCCCCGTCATTCGTTAATAAAATCAAACCTTGAGAAGCTTTATCTAACCTTCCAACAGCGAATACGCGCTCTGATAAATCGATATACGCTAGAATGTTTCCAGCAATCTCAGGATTAGATGTGGTCGTGACTCCCACTGGTTTATTAAAAGCGAGGTAGACCGCTGACGTTTTTTGAGGAATGACTTTCCCATCAATAAGGACAGTATCTGTCTCATGTACAAAACTATCTTTATTAGCGATCTCTCCATTTATAGAAATCCGGCCACTGTTCAATAGCCGATTCGTCTCTCTTCTAGAGCAAAAACCCGTTAAACTAATATATTTATGAATGTGCATGCTAATCCTCACTTCAACGTTGTGAATATGCACAACGATTTATAATTATAACTCCAAATGAATATAATTTCGATAGTTTTTATAAATATCCATTATTTTTCACTTCTCTATTCATACTACCATTTTTATTTAAAGCGTTTATGCATGCTTTTTTAGTGAAAAACTTTTCAACTCTCTCGCCGAACTTGTAGTATGGAGAAGTAAAGGGAGGTCGTTTAAAAATGGAACTCAGAGTATTATTAGAATCAGAATTCGAAAAATCCATTCAGCTTTCTCAATATGCTTTTCAGTACATCGTAAAGAAAGAAGATCTGCCAAAACGATATGAAATGATGAAGAGACAAGAGATCTGGGGAGAGTTTGAGAACAAAGAGCTTATCTCGAAGCTTCACATTCATTCTTTAGAAATCTCTATTGAAAATCAGCGTTTTTCGATGGGTGGGATCGCAGGTGTAGCCACTTGGCCAGAACATCGCCGAAAAGGATCGGTCACTCGTCTATTACAACAAGCACTTTTAAGAATGAAGGAAAATGGTCAAAGCATCAGCTTGCTTCACCCTTTTAACATTCAGTTTTATCGCCGTTTCGGATGGGAGCTAACAGCCTCCGTGAACAAATATACACTCAATAAAAGTGATCTCGTGCGATATAAAGATGTCCCTGGGACCATTTCCAGGTTAACGGAGAAAGATGGAAATGAGTTACTGAATACGGTTTACGAAGGTTGGTTCCGTACATACAATCATCTGCTTGTTCGTTCAGACTATTGGTGGAACTATCATGTGTTTACAGAAGGTTATAACCGAATCCTCTATAAAGATGAAAACGGGGAACCTAAGGGATACTTATGCTGCAAGGTCGCAGATAAATTGCTGGATGTTCAAGAGTTTATTTATGTAAGCGATGATGCACGTCGAGCTTTATGGAATTTTATCTGTCAGCACGATTCGATGGTAGACAAAGTGAAAATCATCGCACCATCCAATGATCAGCTTCCGTTTTTATTAAACAATCCACGAATCCACCAAGAGCACTATCCATACTTCATGGCACGTATTGTGGATGTAGAAAACTTTCTAAAGCAATATCCGTTTAAAAAGGTAGAAGGTTCACTTACACTATCCATTACAGACGAAAAAGCAGAATGGAACAACGGTACGTTCACAATCGATGCAAATGGCATCACGAGGGAATCAAAGACAGTAGCAGAAGCATTAGCTATGGATGTACAAACCCTGGCAGCAGCACTTCTAGGCTCACAAAAGCCCCAGTTTTTATTTACATGCGGAAAAATCAAAGGAAACCAAAAAGACGTAGAACGATTTGAAGAAATCATTACAAATAAGCCCGCAGCGTTTCTGGATTTCTTTTAATAGGTTACTGCTAAAAGTCAGTGGCTTATAGATGTTTTTTCTCATCTGTTGCATGTTGATTGTAGCGGAAGGTTGCCGACTCCTATGGGACGAGTGGACTGGTGGAGACTCCTAATGGCGCAAAGCGGCAGGAGGCTCACCGTTCGCCCCATGGAAAGCGTGCAACCTGGAGCGGAAATCAACTACTTTCAAGCACAGCCTTTTCAAAAGCCTTATCCACCATCGGATAAGGCTTATTTTAATTCAGCATGTTTCAGGGAAAACTGAGAGGGAAAAGGATAAATAGACCCTTTTTCTAAAATAGGAGGTATCCATTCATGAGCGACAAAACAGAGAAACAAAAGCAATCAGAAGACATCGCAGAGAAAAACTTTGAACTTGATAAGAAAAACAAATCTAAAACAGATAAGGAATTAGAAACCGTTCACGATCAGATCAACGATACATTTAACGAAGGTACCATTGATCAAAAAGAAAAAACCAAAAAAGAAAAAAAGGATTAATAACGAAAAAAGCCTCCCATTCGAGAGGCTTTTTTCTTATAAGGTTCTAAATGAGTCTGGAAACTGCTTCATGATGCCATTCGTTATTTCATCGGCAAACATCACCATATGGTTCTTATTCTTATCAAAGATCACAATCTCTCCTTCATAATCTTTTTTAAGCCTTGCAACTACTTCATCCGTGACATACTTCAAATGTGTGTAAAGCATATCTTTGACTTGTTGCTCTGACCAGTTCGGATTCGCCTTACTCATAATTTTGGCTATATCATCTGCGTTACGGTACCAATTTTTATTGATGATCGCCGCTTTTGCCGAATCTCCTTTTTTAACAGCATCCACCAACTGCCCTGCAATCACAATATGCTCTGTTAATAATTTTCCGAGTTCGTTCCCGGCTTTATCTCCATAATAGGGCTTGATTGAGTTACCAATATCGGTTTGATTCTGCAATAGCCTCTTTAACACAGCGTCTTGATCTTTGGCCCCTTCAGTAGCACTCACAATATAGCTTCTTGTCCAATAAACATGATCTTTCCACAGTCTTCTTTGCAACGAATACAGATCGATCGCGTTTTGGTTAAAACACGGTCCCTGCACTCTTTGTTTTGCTTTTGCTTCAGCTGTTAAGGATGGACCAAAAACCGGAAACACTATAGCAAGCACCATAATCATGGTTAGTATTTTTCTGTACATATGAAATCTCCTTTATGTTCGTTTTCATATGTAGTTTGTATCTTTGTCATCATTTCATTCCTAAGACAAAAAAAAAGAACAGTGAACACTTAGGCTCACTGTTCTTTCATCCCTAAACTTGACGGTTCCAATGGCGGTGTACGGAAATGGCTTCCGTAAAGTTACTTACGAAATCATCTTTTCCATCTTCACTAACAACACCAGGCTGTCCGGTCAGTTCTGCTTCAATCAGCCATTGCTGACCTTCATGAGTGCCACCAATCGGTTTGAAGTGCGCAAAGGCTTCGTTAACAAAGTGCAGAGCATTCTTCTTAAATGCAGCATCATCACTTCCACCTACGACGTAAATCGCGTCAAAGATGACAGACGTTGCGGTCAAGAACGTATGCATGACCTCTAGTTCTGATCCATCATCCGCTGTGCGTTTACCTAACTTATCACTAATACATTCACCCTGAATACCACTGTCTTTTAACGAGTTCAATATCTCTGCTACTTCGCCACTCACAGTAGACCCAACAATTACCCCTACTTTTCTTGTTTTAGGGCTTTTAACCGTATTTAGCTGGCTGAGAGCTGGTGAAGACTTCGTAACGGAAGAGTCTTCACCTTGAGGAGGGACTGCATCAATTGCTTCTGCAAAAGCAGTCGCAAGCTCCAAGCTCACGTTTCCAAACATATCTACGACTTGCTGTTGGACGGATTTACTCTTCACTTTACCGAGCTCGAAGCTAAAAGCATTCTTAAGATGCTGTTTTTCCGGTTCGCTCATACTGTTCCAGAAGAGAGTGGCTTGAGAGAAATGATCTTTAAAGCTCTCGCTTCTGCTTCTGATTTTTCTTCCATCTACTTTTTCTTGATAATGAACATATCCGCCTTCTGCTTCAGGAGTAGGTGACGGCGTGTTCGCTGCAAGTGAATTTTTATAATAGCTCACTTGTCCTCTATTGATCGTATGTCTTGAAATGCCGTCACGCTGATTGTTATGAAACGGACAAACCGGTCGATTGATCGGAAGTTCGTGGAAGTTTGGTCCTCCAAGACGAGATAGTTGTGTATCTGTATAGGAGAACAAGCGTCCTTGTAAAAGTGGATCGTTAGAAAAGTCGATTCCTGGTACAACATGTCCAGGATGGAACGCAACCTGCTCCGTTTCTGCGAACACATTATCAACGTTACGATTCAACGTCATCTTGCCGACAATTTTTACCGGCACATCCTCTTCTGGCCACAATTTCGTCGGATCAAGAATATCAAAATCAAAGTTAAATTCATCTTCTTCCGCAATGATTTGAAGTCCTAGCTCATATTCAGGGTAATCCCCATTTTCGATCGATTCCCAAAGATCTCTTCGGTGGAAATCCGGATCTTTCCCTGAAATCTTTTGTGCTTCATCCCACACGAGTGAATGTGTTCCTAAGACTGGCTTCCAGTGAAATTTAACAAAATGCGCTTTTCCTTCGTCATTCACAAGTCTGAACGTATGAACGCCGAACCCTTCCATCATACGAAAACTACGTGGAATCGCTCGGTCAGACATCGCCCACATCACCATATGTGCCGACTCTTGGTTGTTGGCTACAAAGTCCCAAAACGTATCATGCGCGCTTGCTGCTTGCGGCATCTCGTTATGAGGCTCTGGTTTTAACGCATGAACCAGATCAGGGAACTTGATCGCATCTTGAATAAAGAATACCGGAATATTGTTTCCAACAAGATCGTAGTTTCCTTCTTCCGTATAAAACTTAGTAGCAAAACCGCGCGCGTCACGCACTGTTTCAGCAGATCCACGTGAACCTGCTACGGTCGAAAAACGCACGAACGTTGGTGTTTTTTTAGAGGTGTCGTTTAAGAATTCCGCTTTTGTGTATTCTCCTAAAGAATCATATAATTCAAACTCTCCATGAGCTGCGAATCCACGAGCATGTACGATACGCTCAGGAATTCGTTCATGATCAAAGTGAGTCATTTTTTCCCGAAAATGAAAATCTTCCATAAGGGTTGGACCACGTTCTCCCGCTTTTAGTGAGAATTCGTCTTCAGCAACTTTTAACCCTTGATTGGTCGTTAACTTTTTGCCTTTGTCATCTGCACGATACTGTTCCAGCTGTTCATTCTTGCTGTTGCCGTTCACTTTGTTCTGATCGCTCATTTAACTAATCCTCTCTTTATGTATTTTCACATCATAGAGAGACCTTTCCCTACCTATGTTGGAAGCAAACTGATTTTTATAAAAGTCCTACGCCCTTAATAGTTACTGTTTCGTGTACCGAAACTGGTCGTAACATATACCTATATGGGTATTTAACTCGTTCAATCCAGAAGTTTTGGAACGCAATCCAGAAATTTCGGCTGTTTATCCACGAGATTAGTCACTCACTCCAAAAGTTTTAGTCTTTTATCCGCAAGTTTACAATCCTCGACAAATTACGCATCTTAATTTCTCTCACATACCCCGTAGATGAAAGCTCACTTTTATCAAAAAAAACGCAGCTGATAATTCAGCTGCGTTTTCGAGTTACTTATTCATATGTGCTAGGAAATCCCCAAGCAAATCTTCCATTTCTTGTTCGGGGCTTACTGATTCTTCTTTTTCTTCAGGCTCGTCTCGCTTTGCGCTGTCCCAATCAAATTGACTAAGATCATCATCGTCAAAGTCATCGGTTGAATGCTCGGTCTCAACTGGATTTTCATACTGATCCAATGAATCCTCGTCGCGCTCTACATCTTCCTGCAGATAAAGGGCTTGGTCTATATCAGTTGCGTTGCTGTTTAAAGCCGCCAGTAACGATGCTGTTCTTACAGGATTGGATATGAGCTGATACAAAATATTGCCTAACAAGGCCTCTGAATGTTCATGCTTCAACCAATCACGCTGCATCTTACTTAAATTTTTCGGCAACGGTATCGTAATCGTTTCTCGATCTCTTTGGATGTCTTGTCCAACACCTTGAAGAACATACTCTGAAATCTTGCTCGAAAAATTGCGCCTCTCCGTCTCTTTCAGCTTTTGAAGCTGTTTGATGACGTGATCTGGGGTGTCAGAGGGGATACGAAAAGCAATCGTTTTTCCTCTTGTAATCTCATTGGATGCTTTTTTGTCCATTTCATCACCCTTGTTTAAGCTTTAACGGCTTTTTTGTCTTTATCCTCGCTCTTTTTCTCTTTTGGCGCAGTTCTTTTTAAGTGATCAGAGATCAGCTTATAATAAGCGTTTGCCATCATCCAGATGCTTTCTTTTTCATCTTCAAAAAAGTCGATGTTGTAGCCATCAAGGTTATTGTTTAACGTCTTAATATAATCTTTAAGTACCGCAGATCCTCCACCTACAAAATAGCAGATTTCAGTTTGCGAATTCTTTTGCCACACGTTGCGAAGAAGACGGTATTGCTTTTTCGCCAAGTCTACTAAAATGCGATCCGTAATATCGTGAACACTCGTACGGCTACCGCGAACCATGATGTGGTTTCGGTTCGTCTTTTTCGTAATGATATCTACTACATCACGTCGGCTGTCTAATTCCACGCCATGCTTAGAGCGTATTTCTTCTCTAATTTGTTCTAGCGCTTCAGAAACACCAAGATTAAAGCCTTGAGCTTTGTCATCATCAACGTTTCTATTCTTGATCACTGCGATATCTGTAGATAGACCGCCAATATCTTGAATTAGGATTGGTTTATCGATCAGATCTTTATTAATAATGTTCAGGTCGTTATCCATAACAAGGTTAATAAAAGCTGCGAATCCTTCAGGATAAACTTTTACTTCTTCAAACTTCAAGTTTACTTTAATCCCTTGATATTTAGGCGTTACTAAGAACTCTACTTGGTGAACTGATCCTAGTAGTTTTGAACGGTAACCCGCGTCCTTACCTTCTTTCACTTCGCGTAGAGGAAGTCCTGTACCTAAAATGTAGCTTGTATCAATCACATTGTTGTTTTTCGTAAATGTTTTAGCATTATCTTCATTTACAGCATCAAGAGCTAATGCAGCAAAAAGCATGATCAATGTTTGATCTTCTTCTGATTTACTGCTTCCTGGATCTAATTCAGTAGAGTTATCGCTCTTAGCAGCAAGCTGACCCACACGATAAATAACATTGTTTTCTTTTAGGGCAGGGGAGTGAACTCTAATATGTATGCCTTCTAAAGGATCTTTGCTGTCTAACTCCTCAATCCCGATAACAGGACGATCCTCAATATCTCTAGCAATTACGTTAGGGATGTTTAATTCATGTTCTAATGTACCGAAAATCCCTTTTAGTGAATCGTTACCTACATCAACTGCAGCAATTCTAGAATTACTCATGGGCGTACATCCTTTCTTTTTTCAAATCTATATTTTGTTGCTATATAAATAGATTAGAGGGTTAATTGAAATTAAACAATGCCTATTTTTCTTTTTAATACATTTGTAAACACGCAAACATTTTCTGTAAACTTGTAAACATCATTGCAAACAAACCACTTAATATGAAACAAACCCTTGTATATCAACATGTAAACAACTTTGCAAACTTGCAAACAAATAAGCAAACAATCGTAAACGTATTTGTAAACTTGTAAACAAAAATGTTTGCATCCAAAAAATAGGTCCTTAAAATGTCTCTCCCCTACTTCTCTTACATGTTGATTATATTATTTTAGATAGGGAAATCATGATTTATAATCTATCTTATAAAATTGAGGTGATCGTCTTGATGCTTTCATTAGATAAACAACATGATCCACTTACAAACAAAAACTTAATAAAACAAATGAGAAAGAAACATGCTCATACAGAATCTATTGATTTAAAAACTTCAGAGAATCTGTTTAAAGATTCGTCTAAAAAATATAGTGCACAGCAAAGAAATTCTCTTGAATGGATCAAATACGCGACAAAAAGCATGGTAATAAAAAAAGCTCCCTATTACGACGTTGATACCACGGATTGGGAAAAAGACGAGCAAGACAATATCTATCCAAGATGGATCTTAAAGCTAAATGGGCAGTACGAGATGCTTTATCGTTATATAAAAGAGGAAGTAAACGTAATTGACTATGGAGCTATTGGAGACGGAATAGCCGATAATACGGAGGCTTTTAGAAAAGCAATCGGTAAAGGAAGAGTCATCGTACGAATTCCAGAGGGGAAATTCGTAACAAAAGGCATTAAATTGCCTTCGTGGACGATACTTTTAGGGGAAGGAAAAGGGAAAACGACCCTACAACTGCATGATGATTGTCCTAAATCAGAATGGCTGATCACGAACAAGAATCACTTTAAAGGTAACCGAAACATAGCCGTAAAAGGAATGACTCTGGATTGGAACATTGAACGGCTAAATCCTGAAGAAAAATCAAGTGCAGGAAACAATCGATCAAGCTGTATGACCTTCGCAAACGTCACTTATGGATGGATGTTTGACCTAGAAGCTGTTAATCCAGGGCTGCACGGGTTTGATGTGTCTTCTTCGCTATATACTTACCTCGGGGACGGTACTCGTTCAAGAGGAGGAAGTAAATACATCTGGTTAGACAATCTCAATGGCTACGGCTTTGGGGATGATGGTATTACCACACACCACAGTGAGTATATCTTTATTTCGAATTCCCATATGTGTGACCCAAGCGGAAGGTCCCATAAGAAAGGATTTTCGAACTCTAATGGCATTGAAATCGATGACGGTTCTCATAATGTTTGGCTACTAAACAACTCAACAGCACGCTGCTTTGGGGGTGTTGAGATTAAAGCACATCATAACGCTTCTGCCGCTTCAAACGTACACATCTATGGTCACTTATCCGTAAATGATAACCGATCCTACAACTTTCGTCATATCGGCCATCATAAGGATATAGATCCTGAATCGAAAACAGCTCATCATATCTCTGCAACTAATCTCTTTAGCATCGCTCCTATTTATACTGAGCTCTATAAAGAATCAACACCTCGTAGCCTTGTGGTATCAGGATATAACCATGTTGTTATCAATGGTTTAACGGTACTCGGTGATCGGACATATAACTATGATGGACACCCGCTAATCGCCATTCAATATCGTGCTCACAACGTCATTCTGAACGATGTTGTCGTAAAAGATTTTACAACCTCTGGACCTGCAGTAAAAGTATACGGAGGACCGCATCGGGCCAATGATGTAACGCTAAAAGGCATTCGTTGCGATCACCATATTATTAAGGCGATAGATATTGCTTCAGACATCGAGAAAGCTGTAACTGATGAGATTGTTATTGAAAAAGAGACATCTAGCAGTACCTAGATGTCTCTTTCCCTTTGTTATAGCGCTTTTTCAAGTTGAATGTCTAATGGCTCTCTTTTGAAGATACACTCATTCACTTCTTCTGCTGGAGAGCACCCTACAGCGCGATAAAACGATTGTGATTCAATAGACGGATGCGCTGCAATATAGAGTTTCTTACCACCTAACCTCTTCGCTTCTTGGCAGCAAAGAGAAAAAAGCTTCTTCCCTATCCCCATACCCCGTATCTCATTTGTGACATGTAGGTATGGCAGCTCTACATATTGCGCTTCGGAACCAAAGCGTTCACTTTCAATATTCGCAAAGCCCACTAACTGCTTCTGTAGCCATGCTGCCACAACCACTCCCCCGCTGCTTACACATCTTCTTAACTCTGCGATGACCTGAATCTTCCTTTCAGGCGACCAGTCATCAATAAAATCATCATCCTTCAGTTTGAATGCTTTACCCTCAACAAACCATACTTGTTTTGTTACTTGATATCTATTGAATTCGTTTAAAAAATTATCCGTTAGTTCCATAACGCCTACTACCCTACACGTGACAAGGTTCTTCATTTAGATCCCTCACTTAGTGATCTTCCCTCTCGATAGAAAGACCTTCAATATGTCGCTTATTCATGGAATTGTTCTTTTTCCTATTTTCTTTTGATTCAAATACAATGTCCATATCATAATTGTCTGGATACAGCATTTTACTCTCAATTTGAAGTTTTAGGCGCTTTTTGTGAATGATATGTTTACTTTCTCCGACTAAAACACCTAGTTCCCCATGGTCGTTCTCCAGTTTATAAACGATTCCTGCAGCCTTTAAACTTGAAACAAACACGCGATCACCAATATGAAAACCTTTCCCTAATTGCTCTCCCGTTTCACTTGGTTTCTCCTGATGTTTTTTTACTTTCGACTGAGCTTTATTACGTAACTCATCTATTCTCCTGAAATCCTCTGTGGAAAACACAGATTCATCACCTTTATCCACATGTGGATAACTTTCTTTTCCTGTAATGAGTTGTGCACGGTGGATAATTTCATCGTCCATCCCCAATTTCTTTGCGATCGAGAAAGCCTGACTCTTCCCTGCTTTGCCTATAATTAAAGAATACGTTGGTTGAAGCGTCTCAAGGTTAAAATCCATCGATCCGTTTTCAAATCCAGGTGTAGCAGAAGCAAATTCTTTTATTTCACTATAATGAGTGGTTGCTAAAATCATACTTCCCTTGCTGTACAATCTTTCAAGAATAGCAACGGCAAGCCCCATTCCTTCAGAAGGATCCGTTCCCGCACCTAGTTCGTCTAAAATGACCAAATCCTGTGGTCCTGCATCTTTTAAAATGGAAATAATCGTTGTCATATGAGAAGAAAACGTACTTAAAGATTGTTCGATGCTTTGCCCGTCTCCGATATCGACAAAAACGTCTCTAAATACGGCAAATTCACTTCCTTCATCAACAGGTACGTGGAGCCCTGTTTGAACCATTAGAGTTAATAAACCAACTGTTTTGATAGCTACCGTCTTTCCACCCGTATTAGGTCCAGTGATGATGAGTGACTGATAGTTTTTGCCAAGATTAAAATGCAGTGGTACACATTTTTCACCGATTAGAGGATGTTTGCCGTTTACAATGTTTATTCTGTTCTCTTGATTTAACGCTACTGATTTCGCATCTAGCGTTCTGCTATACTTCGCTTTTGCAAAGATAAAATCGTAATGAATCATCGCTTCAATCGTAATGTGCAATTCCCTCTCATAACTCGCAACCATACCTGTTAGCACGCCTAGAATCATAGAGATCTCAATCTCTTCTTCCGCTCTAAGCATACTGATCTCGGTTTGAAGTTTACGAATATCATGAGGTTCAATATACACGGTAGCGCCACTTGAAGAACTATCGAGTATTTGACCGTCGATATTACGCTTGTATTTGCTCTTAACCGGAATAACATAACGACCATCTCTCATGGAAACGATCTGATCTTGCAGCATATCACGGTAAATAGAGGACTTCATCATGTTATCAAGCTTGGATTTAATTCTTTCTTCGACAACAGTGATCTTTTTTCTTACTTTCAACAAAGCTTTACTAGCATGGTCATCGACTCCACCGTTACGAATACACCGATAGATCTCCTCTTTTAAATCACTTAGGTCAAACATAGAGTACGCATAAGAAGAGACGCCGGGTCCTACAGAAGTTTTGTCTCTCATGAATCGCTGCATCCGGCTCACGTTTTCTAAAAGTCCAAATATTAATGTGAGTTGTTCGGGAGATAGATTCAATCCCTTCTTCTGTATCTCTAGAACTTGCTCCAAACCGTTTAAATTAGCGATTGGAACACTAGCACTCTTCTCAAGAATGTGTTTTGCCTCTGTCGTATCAAGCATCCATGATTGAATCACAGAAAGGTTTGAAGAAGGTTGAAGTTTTTCTATCTGTTCTTTTGTTACTCTATTTAATGCAAAAGACGCAAGTTGTTCTTTAATTTTGTTATATTCAAGCATGTTTATGGTTTGTGTATTCAATGGAACTACCTCCAAAATTTTTTTATGGCGAAAACAAGTGAATTAATGAATCGTTTATTATCCCCCCTCTTAACAGAGGCCAGGAACGTGCCAATAAAAAAAGACAGAAATGAACTTGTCATTTCTGCCTCATAGATAGACTTCACCCTTAAAAAATGCATAAAAAAATCGGCTCATAAGAAGAGTCCGCAGCATCAAGGGATTGAGTATGATGGCTTGTATCTGACCGCTGTTCTTAACTATTGGTGGCAAACAAAAGACATAGCAAATAAACCGGACAAGCCGTTTCATTTTTTCTTTTGTAGACCGATATCCAAATTGTTTTAGTTAAGAACGACAACGCTCACAAACACACCATCCCTTCCATTGAATTACCATCATCATATGTAATTGTTTTACAGTTGTCAACTTAATAAAAAGAGACCGGTTGAAAAACCGGTCTCTTTTCATTAGGCTGTTTTCGAATTCAATGCTGCTTTTGAAATATATAATTGGACAGATTAATCTTCGAATCAGACAGATTACCGTCACCATCAACAAAACTACCTCTACATAGGAGCATATGGGTAGCGTGCAAACCCCTCAAAGTGTGCTTACTGTCCGCTTTTTAGAAAATACTGTCCACTTTTTGAGTTTTACTGTCCACTTTCGATGAAATACTGTCCACTTTTACACATTTACTGTCGACTTCGCCATTTTTACTGTCCACTTCCATTCACCACGCACTTTTAGGAGTAAACAGCTTTCCATTAAGACTTAATCGATTGATTCTTATCCTTCTTAATCTGTTTACTTCTCAACTGGCCGCAGGCTGCATCGATATCTGTACCATGCTCTTGACGAATCTTACAATTGATTCCGTTCTTCTTGAGCGTATCGTAAAACGCTAGAACCGATTCTTGGTCACTTCGCTGATACTGGCTATGCTCATCTACTGGATTATATGGAATTAAGCTAATATATGTTTTTTTCTTTTTATCTTGGAAAAGAGCTGCAAGTTCTACCGCTTCTTCAACATGATCATTTACATCTTTTAATAAAATATATTCAATCGTAATTCTTCGATTTGTTTTCTCGATATAATAGTTGATCGCATCCATCAACTTTTCGACAGGGAAAGCTCGGTTGATCTTCATAATTTTTGTACGCAGTTCATTGTTCGGTGCGTGAAGGGATAAAGCAAGATTTACCGGGATATTCACATCTGCAAACTCGTACATTTTGTTGACGATACCGCTTGTAGAAACAGTAATGTGTCGTGATCCGATCGCTAGACCTTTTTGATCGATCATGATTTTAAGAAAATCAATCATGTTCTCAAAGTTATCGAAAGGCTCACCAATTCCCATAACAACGATATGACTTACCTTTTCTCCTTCACCTACAGCGTCTAAATGATGCTGCACATTCATAATCTGTTCTACAATTTCCCCACTCGATAGATCACGTGTTTTCGTTAACAGACCACTTGCGCAGAAACTGCAACCGATGTTACACCCAACTTGAGTGGTTACACATACAGATAAACCGTATTTATGTCTCATCAGTACGGTTTCAATTAAGTTGCCATCATTCAATTTAAACAGAAATTTAACCGTCCCATCAGAAGCTTCCTGCTTAACGTGCTCCCGAAGCGTTTGAATCGTAAAGTTTTCGGTTAATAATTCAATACAGTCTGCTTTAATGTCCGTCATTTCCGTAAAAGCGGTTACCCGTTCTCTATATAAATAGTTCCATACTTGTGAAGCACGATATGGTTTATAGCCATGCTGTCCTAGCCATTCTGTAAGTTGTTCAATCGTTAATCCATAAATGGAATTTTTGTTCATGTAAAAAGACCTCTTTTCACTACCTGTAAACTTATTCTTCTATAGTACTAAAAATTTCACTATGTACACAATGGTTGAACCTCTTTCCCAGCACCTTACAATTTTTTTGTTTTTTTGAGCATAATACGTAAGTAAATTTTCGCACTACTTTTATACACCTTTTATAACCGATTTATGCATAGATATAAGCCATTATGCCCATATAGGGTGTAATTTCCATTTACGTATGCATAAGAACCTGTAATAATAGATAAGCCGAAAACTTTTGACAATAATAAATATTTCAAAGTATTATATTTAATGTACTAAGAGGAGGTTGTCATATGTCAGACATCAATAGACAGAAAATTGTGGATAGTGTCCCGCAAAAAGGATTCTTTGGACACCCTAAAGGATTATTCACTCTTTTCTTCACAGAGTTTTGGGAGCGCTTTTCTTACTACGGAATGCGTGCAATCCTAATTTACTACATGTACTATGAAGTTTCAAAAGGTGGTCTAGGGATAGAAGAGTCCACTGCACTCGCAATCATGTCCATTTATGGTTCACTTGTATATATGTCCGGTGTAATCGGTGGTTGGTTAGCAGACAGAGTTTTTGGTACATCTAGAGCGTTATTCTATGGTGGTATTTTGATCATGATTGGTCATATCGTCCTAGCTGTATTACCTGGCGATCTGACTATGCTGTTTATTTCCATGGTCTTTATCGTTATTGGTACAGGTATGCTAAAGCCTAATGTATCCAGTGTTGTAGGTGATATCTATGCACCTGGCGATAATCGCCGTGATGCAGGATTCAGTATCTTCTACATGGGGATCAACCTTGGTGCTTTCATCTCTCCATTAATCGTTGGGGAAGTTGCTAAAAAGAGCTTCCACTTAGGTTTCGGGATCGCAGCAGTTGGTATGTTATTAGGACTGATCGTATTTACTCTAACAAAGAAAAAGAATCTTGGTCTTGCAGGTACGTATGTGCCTAACCCATTAACTCCAGCTGAGAAAAAGAAAGTATCAATCATCGTTGGTCTTTCTGCTGTTGTACTAGCTGTATTCTTAGGTATAACGATTCCAGCAGGTATTTTTACACTTGATGTATTCATTACGTTAGTCGGTATTTTTGGTATCGCGATCCCTACCATCTACTTTGTGGTTATGTACCGCAGCCCAAAAACGACTTCCGAAGAGCGTTCACGAGTTATCGCTTATATTCCGCTATTTATCGCTGCTGTTATGTTCTGGGCGATTCAAGAGCAAGGTTCAACAATTCTTGCATCATATGCGGACAAGCGTACAGATTTAACATTTGCTGGACTTGAGATTTCGCCAGCTTGGTTCCAATCTCTTAACCCGCTATTCATCATTACTTTAGCTCCAGTATTCGCTTGGATTTGGGTGAAACTTGGAAACCGTCAGCCGACTGTACCTAAGAAATTTGCGTTAGGTTTGTTATTTGCTGGATTATCTTTCTTAGTTATTCTTCTTCCTGCTTACTTTGGTGGAGAAGGATCTCTAGTAAGTCCATTATGGTTAGTGCTTAGTTACTTTATCGTTGTTATCGGTGAGCTTCTATTGTCTCCAGTAGGACTTTCTGCAACAACGAAACTTGCTCCAGCAGCGTTCTCTGCACAAACAATGAGCTTATGGTTCTTAGCAAGTGCAGCTGCACAAGCGATCAACGCACAAATCGTTAAGTTCTATTCTGCAGAAACAGAAATGATGTACTTCGGTACGATCGGTGGAGCTGCGATTGTGTTATCACTTATCCTTTTTGTCATCTCACCTAAGATCCAAGAGAAGATGAAAGGTATTCGTTAATCAAAATTTAAAACCACTGATGTGATGGTCCTCCATTACCTCAGTGGTTTTTTTGTGCTGAGAAGTAATTGATCTCCGTTTCAGGGACTCGCTTTCCAGGGGATGTGCGGATTAATCCTTCGTCTACAAGCAATGCTACAGTTGTGAGCTTTCTCGTCACTTGACTTGCAATTGTGAATTGGATTTTTTTGCAACCATTTTTAAAAATTGTCCAAACCATTAAGACAAGCTTGCGTAAGATAGAGTAGAGAAGAAAACAAGAATCATTGTTCTTTTTCTCAACAGTTCGCTTATAGAAAGGGGGGGTCTATAGTGAGCTTAATCGGTAGCCTATTAGGATTTAAGAAAAGAAAAAAAGGTAAGAAACATGCAGCATAACTAATAAAGCCGGGGATTTCTCCTCGGCTTTTAACTATTTTTAGAACTCTATGTTACATAGCGCCTTTTTCAATGAAATTAGGAGGATATCCAAACCCTTTCAAGGACAAGCACATATAGTACAAGCAAGGGGGATTTTTAATAAATAATAGTTATGTTCGATGTAAACTAAGTGTTTCTAAAAGTGAATCATCTTCTATTTATTTCTTTGTATCTTCCCTTCGTAAAGTAATATAAGGGGGAATATCATTGTATATTCGCAAACGGGTTCCTGGAAAGGACGATCCTTTTTTAGTAGATATGGTAGTAAGTAATTTTCAAGTCCGTAAAAACGTGATTGAAATGATTATAAACATGGCGAATGAGGTTATGATTGTCTGTGACAGCAATGACACGATCATCGGCTTTGTATGTTATCGTTTCAGAATTGGACCTACAATCTTTGTGGACTATGTCGTGTTAGATACAAAACATCAAGGAAAAGGCATCGCTACCTCATTTCTTCCCGTATTTGAGAGTCACCTTATGAAACAAGGAATTCGCAATGTATTTGGTACGGTTGATGAAGAGAATACAGATGCTCTAAAGACATTTCAGCATTGGGGCTTTAAAGTTCACGGCCAGCTAGGTTCTAGCATCGTTATCCAAAAAGAGCTTACGTCGTCTAATTCTATTTCAACGCCGACTGGTGTTCGTACGAAGTCAAGTGTAAGAAAGCTTGCTACTCCTCCATCGCTTAGCTAAGTCATGGAAAATATTTAAGCAGATCTTCTATGTAAGATCTGCTTTTTGCATTCCTATGATGTTTTATTTCAATGCTGCTCTTAGAAAGTAGTCGATTTCCGCTCCATGTTGCGCGCTTTCCAGGGGGCGAACGGTGAGCCTCCTGCCGCTACGCGCCATTAGGAGTCTCCACCTGACCGCTCGTCCCATAGGAGTCGGCAACCCTCCGCTCCTATCAACTTGCATGGAAGGTGAAATAAAAAATACACTGTCCGATAGTAATGTTATTTAAAACATTGTGCTTTCATTGTCTTCTTGAATCTTTGATTGGAGTGTAAGTTGCTAGACTCCTACGGGACAGGCGGGCAGTCCTAAATGTGAAAGTGGCTCGTTCAGCCCCGACAAGCAAAAGGTAAATAGGCAAGGAAGGTGTTCTTTACCTTCATGATCTATTTACCTTTTGACCTCGAGGGGCTAGTCACTGCAACTAGACAGGTGAGACACTTAAGAGTGAAACGTCCGAATGTGGCTCACCGCCTGCCCCGTGGAAAGCGAGTATCTGCAACGGAGATCAATACTTCCAAAAGTAACCTTTAAAAAAATGCTATTAAAAAAGAAAATAAAAAAGCCAACTCATGATTTGATCAAAAGTACAAATCAAAAAGTCGGCTTTGTAACATTTATAGTAAGAATGAATAAGTCTTATTGTTCTTACAGGTCTAAGAGATTTTGTTGACGTCTCGTCTTCTTCGATCCATTCACCTGATGGTTGTTTGGATTGAAGATTTCTTCGATATATCTTTGATTCCAATCACTAGTAAATTCTTTATCAGAACAGATACATCCACTTAGATCATATCGGAAAAGGCCACAGTGCGGGCAGTTACTCATACTAATCCCCCCTTGAGTCAACATAACATATTCTATGAACATCTAAGAGAGTTGGCAACGGCATTCGTACAGCTTTTCCAGCACATAAAATGCTGATTTTTATTGAAATTACTTATTCATCCAATCTGGCTTATGAAACTCTTCGAAATCACTTTGAATGACCTTCTTAAATGCATCTGACTCTACGGCAGCTTTTAAATCTTTTGCGAGCTGTGAATTCTTATCTTTTTCAAGTACAACAATTCGATTGATGATATCTTCTGGAAGTTTATCTTTTACTAGCGCATCCTTTAAATCTAGACCTGATGATAGAGCAAAGTTTCCGTTAACTGCCGCTAAATCTACGGAGTCTAGTGTTCTTGGTGTTTGAGCGGCTTCTACAGGTTGGAACTTTAAGTTCTTTGGATTTTTCGTGACATCTTTTTCCGAGACTCTGAGTGGATTTGCGGAAGAATCGATTTCAATCAGTCCATTGTCTCTCAGAACAGTAAGGCCTCTTGCTAAGTTCGTTGGATCATTCGCTAGAGAAACCGTGCTTCCGGGCTTAATCTCGTCTATTGACTTGTATTTCTTAGAATAGATACCGATTGGCGCAGTAGGCACCGTAATCACAGAAGCTAGTTTCATATCATTCTCTTCTGAAAAAGCATCCATGTACACTTTATGTTGAAACAAATTTGCATCTAACGAACCACTCTTTAAAGAGATATTCGGCTGTACATAATCATTGAATTCTTTTACTTCAACTGCGTATCCTTTTTTCTCGAGATATGGCTTTACACCTTTTTCTAGCATGTCGCTGTAAGGCACGGTTGCGCCGAGTGTTATCTTCTTCTCACTCTCACCTGAAGCGCCACACCCTGCTAGAATACCGATTAAGAGCGCTGCTGATATAAAGACTTTGAATCGTTTCATAAGATTTCTCCTCCACTCTCCACTTATTTACTTTCCGTTAACACCGGTCTAAATCTAGCCGCTGGATGATCATTAGGCAGCAAAGGTTGTCCAGGTGTAAACAATTTTTCACGAAGCGTGCCCCTGTTGTACTCTTTTTTGTATAGTCCTCTTTCTTGAAGAACAGGTACAACAAGCTCTACAAAAGCTTCTAAGTCTCCTGGTGTTACAAGGTGATTTAGGTTAAAACCGTCTACGCCAGACTCTTCAAACTGCTTTTGAATACCATCCGCTACCTCTTCAGGGTTCCCCACTATGAAACTACCTCTGTCAGGAGACTCGAAGCGATTCAATACTTCTCCCACTGTTAACGGTTTAGGCGCATCCGTAGTGAGTGTGGCGGCTTTATAATGTCCGCCCTCTGTTGATTTGTTGTACGAGAATGGAAGTTCCGGATCTAACTCTTCATACTCCGCGATATCATAACCGCTCGCTCCATACTGCGCTTTTGCAGCATCCGCGCTCCAAACACTTGCATATTCTTTGAATTTCTCCTCCGCCTCTTCAGTCGTTCTCCCCACCACCACATTTAAAAATGAAAAGATCTTAAGGTTTTCTGGGTTTCGGCCATGTTTGATAGCGCGTTTACGAATGTCGTCCGCATAAAAACGAATTCTCTCTGGTGTTGGACCACCTACAAAGATGCATTCAGCATGCTTTGCCGCAAAGTCTCGTCCTCTCTCAGACGTTCCCGCTTGATAGATAACAGGTGTGCGCTGCAGAGATGGTTCACTTAAGTGAGGTCCTTCCACGCTAAAATATTGTCCTTCATGATTGATCTCATGAACTTTTTCAGGATCCACCAGTTTATTGTTTTCAACATCTTCAACAACGGCTCCGTCTTCCCAGCTGCTCTCCCAAAGTTTATAAGAAACATCTAAATATTCATCTGCGATGTTGTATCGTTCATCGTGTTTAATCATATTCTGCAGTCCAAAATTCCTTGCCGCATTCGGCAGATAAGAGGTGACTACGTTCCAAGCAATTCGGCCATTCGTTAGATGGTCTAGCGTAGAAAAGCGGCGCGCGTTCCCAAACGGCTGTTCATACGTTGTGCTTACCGTCACGGCAAAAGATAGATTTTCTGTTACGCTCGCCATAGCCGATACAAGAAGTGCGGGATCATTTAAAGGAACTTGAAGTCCATCTTGAATAGAAGGTGTCTTGCTTTGTCTATAAACGTCATAAACGCCCAATACATCTGCAAAGAACACAGCATCAAACTTCCCTCTTTCTAAAAGCTTCGCATACTCAATCCAGTATTTTAGATCTTTATAACCTCTATGTCTCTTGTTCTCCGGGTGCTTCCAAAGGCCATGAGAATTGTGCATGGCACTCGTCATCTCAAACGCGTTCAACAAAATTTCTTTACTCAACATACATTCCTCCGTATCCAATTTTTTCGTACCCGTTCCAAGAGAAAATAAAAAACCTCTTCAACTATGAGAAGAGGTTAAAAAATACGTGAAATAAACATACGTATATAGATTTCCTCTTATCTTTCAAGCTTTCGCCTGCTGGAATTGGCACAGTCCTAAAAATAGTTGTTGCCGAGGCTTCAAAGGGCCAGTCCCTCCACCTCTCTCGATAAGAAATCGATATGATTCAATTTAATAACGAAATATACAGGATTAAAAATAGCCTGTCAATGCAATTTAAAAAAATAAAATAATTTTCTTAACAATCAGTTTTTAGTTGACAGTGGTTGGCATTATCCTCTATAGTGATGACTAATAATTAAATATTTTCTTATCAAGAGTCAGGGGAGGAACTGGTCCTACGATCCTGCAGCAACCGCTTTGTTCAAAAGAAAGGTGCTAATTCCAGCAGATGTTTTTTTAATGTCTGAAAGATGAGAGAGCGTGTTAGCATATGGAATCTACGTCCTCTTTCGTCTTTGAAAGAGGGCTTTTTTGTTTTTCCTTCGCTGTTCTTGTGTGTAGTTGATTTCCGCTCCAGGACGCTCGCTTTCCGCGGGGCGAGCGGTGAGCCACTTCGCGCTTCGCGCCCTTAAGGGTCTCACCTGCTCACTCGTCCCGCAGGAGTCTAGCACCTTGCGCTGCAATCAACCTATCGAAGAAGACTTATAACAAAACCAATCCAAAACCAAAAACCACTTACAGATAAAAAAATTAGGAGGGAACTATGAGCATTCCATTGAGAAAAACCACTGAAATAGATCATTTTGAAGAAGCGATAAATACCGCACTAGCACTAAAAGAAGTTTTCAAGAAACGGGCAGAATTTGTAGATCGAGAAGGCGTTTTTCCTTATGAGAATTTCCAAGATTTAAAGGATGCTGGCTTTCTTTCTCTTACCATTCCAAAAGAATATGGCGGTAAAGGGTTAAACCTAGTTGAATTCTTAACCATTCAAGAACATTTAGCGGAGGGAGATGCTCCTACTGCCCTTTCTCTTGGGTGGCATTTGGGTACTTTTTTAGAGGCGGCGGAAAACCAGCATTGGAGTGGTGATGCGTTCGCTGATCTTAGCCGGAAAGTAGTGGAACAAAAAGCACTCATCAACTTGGCACAAACAGAGCGTGCGACAGGAAGTCCTTCTCGCGGAGGTATTCCTACAACAACCGCTGTTAAGAAAGCAGATGGATGGTTGATCAACGGAAGCAAAGCTTTTACTTCTATGGCAGAGGCCCTTGATTACTCGGTCGTAACCGCTACCATTTCAGAAACTAACCATAAAGGATTTTTCTTAGTGAATCATCGTGAAAAAGGGGTTTTTGTAAAAGAAACATGGGACAGTATCTCTATGAGAGGCACAAAAAGTGACGATCTCCTTTTGAAAGATGTTTATGTGTCCAAGGAAAACCTTCTTGTTGTTGAAGATGAGAAGAACATCGTTCCGAAAGGCTGGTATCTTCAAGTCCCTGCTGTGTACTTAGGTATCGCAAGAGCTGCGCGGAATTATGCAATTGAATTTGCGTCAGAATATAGCCCTAACACGTTATCAGGACCTATCTCAGAAGTACCTGAGGTGAGAAGAAAGATTGGCAAGATTGAACTTGAGCTATTCCAAGCGAGAACAATTCTTCATGCCGTTGCTGAAAAATGGGTAAATCAGCCTGAACAACGTAAGAATCTAGGTACAGAACTTGCGGCCGTTAAGCATTCTGTAACGAACAGTGCGAATAGAGTCGTTGATCTTGCCATGAGAATCGTTGGGGCGAGAAGTCTTTCTGTACAAAATCCGCTTCAGCGGCATTTCAGAGATGTGAGAGCTGGACTTCATAATCCACCAACAGATGATGCAATCGTTTATTCTTTGGCGGATGCAGCGCTGAAATAAATGAAGTCAACTGACAGATTCATGTTAAACTCAACATATTTTTGTATGATGAGATTTGGATCACCATAGGTTATTATGGATACAATATATTTCCATATCAATCAATAAAAGGTGGTCTACTCATGAGAGCGCTTCTTACATTCACTTATTTACAAGCTCTTTCTTGCATCTTCCCAGTCATCATCTTTGGGGCGTTAGCTCTTTCAAAGTTCTTCAGCATTCCGTTCATCCCTCGATACGATTTCATACTTCTTTTATGTCTCATCACACAAGTTGCTATGATTCTAACGAAACTTGAAACGATTGATGAACTTAAAGTCATCTGTGTCTTCCACTTGATCGGACTTGCTCTAGAACTATTTAAAGTTCATATGGGGTCTTGGAGCTATCCAGAAGACGCTTATTCGAAAATTTACGGTGTACCTCTTTATAGCGGTTTTATGTATGCAAGTGTTGCGAGCTATATTTGCCAAAGCTGGAGAAGGCTCGACCTACAGATAACGGGTTGGCCGTATCCTCTCTTTTCTTTTGGTATTTGTGTGCTGATCTATTTAAACTTTTTTATCCATCATTACTTGTTTGATGCCAGATGGATTCTGATTCTGCTTTTATTTCCTATCTTTTATAAGACCGTTGTTCATTATACGATCAACGAGCGTGTCTATAAGATGCCGATCCTTCTTTCCTTTTTGTTGATCGGATTTTTTATTTGGATCGCTGAAAACATTACAACGTTTCTAGGTGCCTGGCAGTATCCGAATCAGGAAGCCGCTTGGTCACTCGTTCATATTGGTAAGATCAGCTCTTGGTTCTTGCTCGTGATCATCAGCATCATTATCGTGGCACAGTTAAAACGGATAAAAAGTCACCAAGACGAGATTTTCACGCATACGAAACACCTTTAAGCTACCTTTAGCTTTCAGGTGTTTTTTTGTTATGCCCCTTCGTAATAAATCTGCATGTTCAAGATGTCCCCTCCATATGCATACAGAGATGACGTTTAAACCTTCTAAAAGAGAGGAGCTCATCACATGGATAAGAACCCTAAAGATCAACAGCAACGAAGGCAAATGCAGATTCCTCAGCCGATTCGCAGTGATGGTGCGGGTGCTACCGACTTAGGACCTCGCGACATCATGCGTGACATACAAAATCCGGATATGCTAGTTTCACCTGCAACAGATGCGGGAACTGTGCCGAATTTGCGCTTTTCCTATTCAGATACACATATGCAATTAAATTTTGGGGGCTGGTCGAGAGAAATTACGGTTCGTGAGCTTCCCGTCGCCAAGACGCTTGCCGGAGTAAATATGCGACTTACCCCAGGCGGTGTGAGAGAGCTGCATTGGCACCAAGAAGCGGAATGGGCTTATATGATTTTAGGCCGTGCTCGGATTACCTCGGTTGATCAAAACGGCAGGAATTTTATCGCCGATGTGGGTGAAGGTGATCTTTGGTACTTCCCGCCTGGCATTCCTCACTCGATTCAAGGGCTTGAAGAAGGCTGTGAGTTTTTACTTGTTTTTGATAATGGAAATTTTTCTGATCTTAGTACGTTTTCTATTTCAGATTGGTTTGCACATACACCAAAAGAAGTACTCTCAGCCAACTTCGGTATACCGGAGAGCGCGTTTGCGAACATTCCGACTGAACAACGTTATATTTATCAGTCTACCGTTCCCGGTCCGATTGAAACACAAGCTGTACCTGATCCCTATGGAACAGTTCCGTTAAGCTTCACACACCGTTTAATGGCACAGAAACCTCTCGTTACTCCAGGTGGGACCGTTCGTATCGTTGATTCTACTAATTTTCCGATTTCACAGAGAATCGCTGCTGCTTTAGTTGAAATAAAACCTGGCGGAATGAGAGAGTTGCATTGGCATCCGAATAATGATGAGTGGCAATATTATTTAGCCGGTCAAGGGCGCATGACCGCTTTCGCTGGAAATGGCACAGCACGAACGTTTGATGTAAGAGCTGGAGACGTGGGATATGTTCCGTTTGCGTTCGGTCATTATGTACAAAATACCGGAAATAAGAGCCTCTGGTTTTTAGAAATGTTTAAAAGTGACCGTTTTGCAGATGTTTCTTTAAACCAATGGATGGCTTTAACGCCTAAAGAAATCGTGCAAACGAATGTGAACGCTAGTCCTGAGCTCATGAACTCTCTTAGAAAAGAAAAATGGCCAGTTGTGAAATATGATTAAATGCACGATCATACCTATTAACGGCGATTAGAAACTACTAATCGCTTTCTTTCATTCTTTCTAGTAAAACTACTTCCCCTACCTCTATGCATACACACCACTTACACCTTGTCCGCATAATCTACTAGTAATAATCTGATAGATTATTCTCTGATTTAGATTCTAGTTCAGAGTGAAAATAGGAGGGAAAGTTTGTATGTACCACCATTATGATCAGAATCCTTACGCACATATGAAAAGAGACTGTGAGTGCAAGCATAGAAAGGTTCAGCCTTGCCAGACAGTTTCTGCCTTTAAAGCAGTTAAAGATCTGTTTCAATTTATTTTAGGCTCCACACCAAATCAAGTCATTTATCCGGTAGAGGTTTTCGATAGTAATAATGAATACAATCCAGATACATCAACGTTTGTTCCAAAAAGCAATGGCATTTATACGTTTACAGCTAGTATCTTTTTGCCGATTTATACGGGAACACCGTATTCTGCATTCGTTGGCATTCGTGTAAACGGCGAGATCGTTGCAGGAAGTCAAGAAACGATTACATCGCCAAACGCGATCGTAGCGACATCATCGCTCGTCGAGTTAAGAAGAGGCGATGAAGTTCAAGTCGTTGCTTCAAGTCCCTCAGGCGCAACGATTGAAATTGAAGTAAACCCAATCGCAACTCGTTTTGAGGGTGCGAAGATCGGTTAAATAGGTTTTATTACAGACATGCATAAATAAACCGCAACGGACCTTGTTGCGGTTTATTTATGCTATATTTAATCAATGTCTATTAATTGTTATTAAAGCTTTTAATGGAGAAATATATTCCTTACTACATATCGAAAAATCCGATTGATTACGATTAATTTCCACATACTGTACAACCTTTTCGTTATGAAGAAAGACTAATAAATAGATATCATCTCTGCTATAAATTTTACTTCGGTCTTTAAAATTAACGCCCATTTGTTTCTCCATACTTTCTTCCGTTGTATATGGGGTAAATAAAAATCCTTTGTCCCATTCAAAATTTGCTAAAGAATCTATTTTTATTTGAACTTTATTTTTGTCTTTTACAATAGACTGAATGGAATTCTCCAAATCCGTATTATGAGTTACTCTGCTACACCCTGTTAGCAATAGTATGATAAGAATTAAAATTGCAATTGTATTTCTCCTCAATAAATCATCCCACCCTTACATTTTTTCCATAGATTTACTTTAACATGATCCGGTCATACTTTATTGTTTCATGTGGAACATTGATTAAAAAATCTTTATCAAGGTTTCAATGAATAAGGTATAATTTCCCTATTATTATCTCTTTTAGGAGCAATCTAATGACAGAAAGAAACGTACGCAAGTCAAATTACATCCTTCATGCAAAGAGCGCTCAATTTCATTGGGATGGCACTGGACTTCTCTCTATTAAAACCTTTTCGAACGGAAAAGCTTATTACAAAACGAATCGTGGGTATTTTGCAGTTGACGAAGGGAACTATTTGTTACTCAATCAAGGTTCCTACACCATAACCATAGATGAACAAAAAGAAGTGGAATCGTTTTGTGTCTTTTTCCAAGAAGATTTTGCGAACGATGTATTCCGTAATCTGTCCACTTCCGAACACCAACTGTTAGATGATCCTTATACGACTCATACATCAGCTTCCTTTTTTGAAAAAACGTATGAACAGAGTCCCATTCTCACTCACCAATTGAACCTTTTAAAATACAAGACAGATCAGTATCAAAATGATTCTAGCTTGTTAGATGAACAGTTTCATTCCATTATGGACTCTCTATTAAGAGAACAAATGAAGGTCTTTAAAGAGATCAATCAACTAGATTTAGTCCGAAAATCGACTCGTGAAGAAATTTATAAACGAGTTAGTACAGCACATGAATACATAAGAGCTTTTTATGATAAACAGCTTACACTAGATGAGATTGCAGCAGTGTCATGCTTATCTCCTAATCACCTGTTAAGAAATTACTCAACCATCTACAAAAAAACGCCTTTTCAGCATATTGCAGAGCTAAGAATTGCTAAATCAATAACTTTACTAAAGACAACCAAATACTCCATGACTGATATTACCTATGAAATCGGATTAAATAACCCTGTTTCATTCAGCAGATTATTTAAACAACATATGGGCATCTCTCCCCTTCAATATCGCAAAAAGGTGATTTCAGATAAGAAATAACTATTATTACTGGTTATGATGAAAAAGAGAAGAATAAGGGAGAGGTTAACATGACGATTCAAACAAATAGCATTCAAAAAGTTGGACAAGTTGCAGTACCTGTTCAAGATATTAAACGCTCCATTCACTTTTATAAGGACGTATTAGGATTACAACTTCTTTTCAACACTGATCATATGGCATTCTTTGATTGTGACGGACTAAGAATCATGCTCAGCCTTCCTGAAAAAGAAGAATTCGCAAGTGCTAGCTCAGTTATATACTTTCAAGTGGGAGACATCGCAGAATCTTATAAGGAACTTAAACAGAAAGAAGTTGCTTTCCTAGACGCTCCTCATATCGTTGCTAAGATGGAAAATACGGAAACATGGATGGTATTCTTTAAGGATACAGAAGGGAATACTCACGCTTTAATGAGTGAGGTTGTAACATCATAAGTTTTCTAGAAAAGATGCCTTTATACAGAAGGCATCTTTTTTCTGCTGTAACTTTGCATCGCTTTTCCCTCCATCATTGTGAAGTTGGTTGGAGCGTAAGATGCGCGACTCCTCGAAAATTAAACTTCAAATTTTCTTCGTGCGATGTGTCGCTGCCGTAGCCTTTCTTGTCCTGCGGGATCAGTGGGACAGTTGAGACTCCTAACAGCGCAAAGCGCTAGGAGGCTGAACGTACACCCTGCGGAAAGCGAGCGATCTGAAGTAGAAACCAACCACTTTCAAGAGCTCCGAAGCATATGAGAACCAATTAAAAAAATACACATCCTAGAAAATATCCAAGTTTTGCTATAGACTAAAAAACATATCAAGTAATGATGTGGTGATAAATGATGTTTAAAATTTTGCTTATAGAAGATGATGCGACGCTATTCGGCGAGATCAAGGAGCGATTGTCTCAATGGTCGTATGAAATGTATGGCATTACAGACTTCGGACGAGTGATGCAGGAGTTTACAGAGATTAAACCCGACCTGGTTGTCATCGATATTCAGCTACCAAAGTTTGATGGCTTTCATTGGTGCCGAAATATTCGATCGCATTCAAACGTGCCGATCATCTTTTTATCTTCGCGTGATCATCCGAGCGATATGGTCCTATCCATGCAGCTTGGTGCGGACGACTTTGTTCAAAAACCATTTCATTTTGAAGTATTGATCGCCAAGATCCATGCGATACTCAGGCGCGTTTATAATTACAATACAGATACCGTTAGTCTCAAAACGTGGTGCGGCGCTCAAATCGATTATGAAAAGAATATCGTAACGAACGAAAAAGGTTCCGTTGAACTGACTAAGAATGAAGTATTTATTCTGAAACTCTTGATCGAGCAAAAGAATAAAATTGTAAGTCGTGATAATCTCATCAACAGCTTATGGGATGATAAAAAGTTTATTAGTGACAATACCCTCACAGTAAATGTGAATCGCTTAAGAAAACGTCTAGAGGAAATCGAACTCGGACAATTTATTGAAACGAAAGTGGGACAAGGCTATCGTGCAATAGAAGAGGATTCTGTATGATCAAACGCTATTTGATCGAACGCAGCAGCTGGATTTTTTTGTTTTTATTACAACAGCTGATCCTTCTCTTGATAGCCTATCTAGATCCAGCAATCCCCCTTTCTGCTGTTGGCTATATCGTTTTTATTTCACTTATTGTCTTTGTTATCTTTCTTTTTTATCGGTATCAGAAGGAGACAGCCTTTTTCCGCCAACTGAAAGAGAGAGATAATGATTTTGATCTTTCTAATCTGTCACCGCCTTTATCACCTTTTGAACATATTGTTGAAAACAGCATCATGAAGCAGACCAAGCATTTAAAGCGAACAGCAGCAGAAAACCGTATGCTGGTTGAACAAGAAAAAGACGATCTTTTAGCCTGGATTCATGAGGTTAAGACACCGCTGACGGCGATGCATCTCATGATTCAACGGATGGAAGAAACGCCTCTTAAAGGAGACCTGACCTACGAATGGCTCCGTATCCACCTTTTGCTCGATCAACAGCTTCATCAAAAAAGAATCCCGTTTATTAAAAACGATCTTTATATGGAAGTAACGGAACTCGAGATGCTGCTTTTTTCCGAGCTCAAAACGCTGCAGTCGTGGTGCATTCAAAAAGGAATCGGCTTTGATTTTAACCTTGAAGTCACCCATGTCTTAAGTGATGCCAAATGGCTAGCATTTATCATTCGTCAGATCTTAACGAATGCTGTGAAATACAGCCATTCATCAGAGATTATCATCAACTCTTATAACATGAACGACAGAAACTATTTAAGAATTCAAGACTTTGGTCGAGGAATTGATGCAAAGGATATGCCTCGTATCTTTGATAAAGGGTTCACGTCAACGACAGACCATCAGGATCAAGCTTCCACCGGCATGGGCTTATATTTAGCCAAAAAAGCGGCAGACTCCCTACATATTCAACTCTCTGTAGAGTCAAAACGGAATGAAGGAACAACGGTCACGCTCGCTTTTCCAAAAAGAAATGAGTTTGATGAAACGATGGGCATGTGACGAAAGTGTCACATGCTTTTCTGTTTTGTTCGTTGAACAGAAGGAAAAGAGCTGAAATGCTTTCTATAATGAAAGTATCAGAGAGGGGTCATCAATCATGAGTATATTGAAAGCAGTTAAGCTTCATAAGAGCTATGGAAATAGAAATAATAAACAGCATGTCCTTAAAGGCATCGATCTTTCCGTTGAAAAAGGTGAGTTCATCAGTATCATGGGTGCATCTGGATCCGGTAAAACGACGTTATTAAACGTTCTTTCTTCCATCGATCAAGTGAGCGATGGAACGATTCAAATTAACTCATTTGAGATGACAGCTATGAAGGAAAAACAGCTGGCAGAATTCAGAAAGAACAACCTTGGTTTTATCTTTCAAGATTACAACCTATTAGATACGTTAACGGTTAAAGAAAACATTCTTCTGCCGCTTTCGATAACGAAAACACCGAAAAAGGAAGCTGAAAAGAAATTTGAAGAAGTGGCGAATGAGCTCGGTATTTCTGAGATAAAAGATAAATATCCGAACGAGATCTCAGGTGGTCAAAAGCAACGAACATCTGCTGCTCGTGCATTCATTCATGAGCCGAGTATCATCTTTGCCGATGAACCAACCGGAGCTCTCGATTCTAAGTCTGCGTCTGACCTTTTAAACAAATTAAGCGGTCTTAACGAGAACAGACAAGCAACCATTCTTATGGTAACGCATGATCCTGTAGCAGCAAGCTATTGCAGCCGCGTTGTGTTTATAAAAGACGGACAGATCTACACGCAGCTTATGAAAGGAGAGCAAGATCGACAAAGTTTCTTTAAGGATATTATGAAAACGCAAGGTGTTTTAGGTGGTGTTCATCATGAACATTAATCAGCTCATCTTTCGCAACTTAAAGAAAAACTTAAGAAACTATTACCTGTATGTTTTTGCTTTAGTGTTCAGTTCTGCGCTTTATTTTGCATTTGTAACGCTGCAATATGATCCTTCTATGGATTCTGTGGAAGGTTCTGTAAAAGGTGAAGCCGCGATTCGAGCCGCTTCTATCCTACTTGTCGTAATCGTATCGTTCTTTTTACTTTACGCGAACAACATCTTTATCAAGAGACGCAGCAAAGAAATAGGGCTGTTCCAGTTGATCGGAATGACGAAGGGAAAGATCTTTCGAATTCTTTCAATCGAAAATTTATTCCTCTACTTCGGTTCCTTATTGATCGGAATCTTTGCTGGATTCTCGTTCTCAAAATTAATGATTCTCGTATTGTTTAAGACGGCGGGTGTTAATTCAGTCGCATCACTACGGTTTTCACCACAAGCCCTTGTACAAACGGTTATCGTTTTCACAGTCATCTATCTGTTGATCATGATCATGAACTATACATTCATTAAAAGACAGACCATTCTATCCCTATTCCGTGTGACTTCTTCAACAGAAATCACAGTGAAAAAACTATCTCGCTTCGAGATGGTGATGGGAATCGTGGGTCTCGTTCTGATCACGACAGGATACATCGTATCTTCCAAACTGTTTGGCGGCGATTTTACAACGATGCCTCAATTATTTGGAGCAATGATCTTTATTTTGGCTGCCGTTATTTTAGGTACGTATTTCTTTTACAAAGGCTCTGTCAGTTTTCTGCTGAACCTAATAAGAAAACGAAAAGGTGGCTATCTATCGATCAACGAAGTGATGTCGCTCGCATCCGTCATGTTCCGTATGAAGTCGAACGCACTTCTGCTTATGATCATCACCACCGTTTCAGCGCTTTCAATCGCTTTGTTGTGCCTTGCATATATCTCGTATTATTCGGCAGAGAAAACGGCTGAAAAAAATGTTCCGCATGACTTTTCAATCATTGATAGAGAATCAGCTGATACGTTCCAATCCGCTTTAGAGAAAAACAATATTCCGTATTCGGAAAAATCGATTGAAGTGGTCCAGGTGACGGTGAATGCTTCACAGCTTATTGATCGAAGCTTAGAAGAACTCGTGATCGATCCAAAAGCGATGCCACTTCCTTTAATCAGTGAAAAGTCAGTATCCGGCATGGATGTTTCACGGGATGAAGTGGTCTTTACCGGCTATGACGACCTGCTTCAAAAGTTTATGCCATTAAAGAGCTCTGGTTCTATTAAGATCAAAGGAAAGACAGAAACGCTCACTCAACGTTATGTAGGCTTAGAAGATATTTATCCCGTATCCTGGTATTTCACAGCTGGAGGCGTTCCTACAGCGATCGTGGATGATGCCATTTTTACAAAGATGCAAAAAGATATCGATCCTAAGGTACAAAAGGAATCCAGCCTCTATATTGGGGTTGACATAAAAAATAAAGAACAACTTGAAGAGGCAGATAAACTGTTTAAATCAACCGAAACGTATAAAAAGCTATACAACGAATCACGTCATGAGATCAGCACGAATCAAAAGAAAAACATGGGACTCATAATGTTTATCGTAGGTTTCCTAGGACTAACTTTCCTCGTTACCTCAGGGTGTATCCTCTACTTCAAACAGATGGACGAGGGTGAAAGTGAAAAGCCGAACTATATGATTCTGCGAAAACTAGGTTACACGCAAAGTGACCTGTTAAAGGGTATTCAGTATAAGCAGCTCTTTAACTTTGGAATTCCACTCGTGGTCGGCTTGCTTCATAGCTATTTCGCCGTACAATCCGGTTGGTTCCTATTCGGAGCTGAACTCTGGACACCGATGATCATCGTTATGGTCATGTATACGATCCTCTACTCGATCTTTGGCGTGCTATCTGTTCTTTATTATAAGAAAGTGGTTAGGGAAGCACTGTAGATACACTCAAAAACGCTCCACCTAAAAATCCGGAGGAGCGTTTTTGACTTTCTTAAAATGATTTTGACTGAAAAGATCAGTAAGTGTATGTTGAGTAGCCATACCATTAATTGAAACCACACCATCACTACCAATACGTATCTCAACTTTATTTTGAATGGATTCCAACTCGTTCTCTATATGTTTATACACTTTCGTTAAAAAATGATACCGCTGATTCGAAGAACCCACCCAAGGACGTGTTAAGTCTAACTTGTCTTTAATAAAAGGACCGTCAATCAGTAAATCTGCTGCATTAAGAAGATTCTGTGCTTCTTTTCGTTCTTTAAGATTCTCATAAAGGTATCCAGAAAACACCATTACGGTTAATCCAATCTCCTTAACCATGACAGCAAGTTCTCCTAAAGGTTCTGCTTGGTCAAACGGTTCTCCACCAAGTATTGTGATACCTTCTATCCTGTTATCCTGTTTACTTCTTTTTATTTCCTCAAAGAGATCAATAACGCTTACTATCTTTCCGTTTTCTTTTGACCATGTCCATGGAACGCCACATCCTTCACAACGAATGGAGCACCCTTGTACCCATAGACAAAATCGTTTACCTGGACCTTCAACGGTTGTAACTGGCAAAAATCGATGTATAGTAAGTTCCATCAGAAATCGATGACTCTTCCTTCCGTTTTTTTGGCTGATACTACCACAGGTTCTTTCTCTGGAAACAAGAGATATGGTCTTATTTTTTCAGCCAAATGTGGTTTAACAGAAAGTACCTCAACAAAGTGATTAAAAGATTGAAACCCATTTTCCTGACTTCGAGTAGAAATGATCTTCTTAGCGAACAAACCTCCAATGCCTGGGACTTTCGCTAACTCCTCCTCAGTTGTTTCGTTGATCATAACTTGTTCTACCCTCATTTCTTTCTCTTCTTTAAATTTTATTTGTTCATCTACAGTTTTAGATGGTAAAACAGGTTGCTTCTCTATTACCGAAGCAGCACCATACTCTCTAGCGATTGTCTTTTTCAAATAATCTATTTCTTTTTCTTTATACCCAGAAGAAAGTTTGGCATCAAGTCTTAGCAAATATTCAGGACGTATTTTAATTACATGAAGGATAGAAACAATATATCCAATTATATAACTCATAGTTCCAACATCATTTAGCCAAGTATCACTTAAAACCGTATCAGCAGTAATCATCATCAATATAAATGGGATTGAATACAGAATCCCTGCTACAAACCATTTTCTTTGTTTTACTTTATAAGAAACATAAAAGAATGAAATATAATTAAAAAAACCAAACGTAAGAAAAACCCAAAGCATCCATATTGAATTTTTCATCTCCCAAAACTTTCCTCTGTCCGTAACTGAAGCCATTTTATTAGTCTCCCTTCACTGTTTGTTGCTGTTCTTGGAAAGTTTGTATTTCTGTTTCGTGGTATTCTTCCGTAAAAGTTGAATCGACCGTTTCTGCATCAAGCAATTCTTCTAACATTTTTATATATGACAAACAGGAATTCCCTTTAATACCCATTGTTTCTGCGTAAAATTTACCGTCTTCTGCTATGCGAATCTGAATCTTCTTCATCTTTCACCACCTACATTCGCGACATTAAAGGTTAATAGAATTGAACGATCTTTCTGTATTTCTTCAGATTCAAGTATCAGTCCTTTATCTTTCGCTTTTATCAGGAGCGCTTTATACGTTTCTTGTTGAATTAAATATTTATACTCGGTATGTAAATTTTCTATAAACTCTATAGCGTCATTTGCATCTACACTTTCATCAAAAACAGCTTCAAAGATCCCTTGCTCGTCTTGTTGGAAATAAATTTTAATATCTCCTATTTCTGTTTCATAGTTTTGCAGAGTAAGTTCATTAACCTTGCATCCATATTGCTCAATGGCTCTTTGTAATAAGTGATGTCGTTTCATTACTGTTTTTATCGTATACGTTTTTTCCTTAAATTTGTGTTTTTCAATCATAGAGCCCACAGATTGTGCAACAGCGATGCCAACAGGAATTAGTACTAATTCGATACTCATATCTATCACCCTTTCTTATTCATATCTTAGAAATCAATTGTACGTCCGCCTCGAGACGCTTTGATGTCAAACTCAGGGTCTGAATCCGCATTTTCAAAATACTCTTTTCGATCTTCACGAGGTGTTGCCGTTACTGCTCTTACATTTGCCCATTCACGGACCTTTTTGATCTGTTCTGCTTGAGTAACAGATAACGGAATGAATTGCTTACACACTTTTTCGAAATCACTGAGTCTCACACTTCGATCCTCGTAATAAGCTTCAAATAATCCATTAATCACGACCTGTTCAATTTCAGCACCCACAAATCCTTCCGTCAGTTCTGCCAAATATTCTAAGTTATAATCAGAGATATCGAATTCTCCTATAACTTCCTGTGCCTTTAATCTTTTCTTTAAATGGACTCTAAAAATATCAATCCGTTCCCGGTGAGTTGGCAGATCTACAAAAAAGATTTCATCAAACCTTCCTTTGCGCAACATTTCTGGAGGAAGACTGGAAATATTATTTGCTGTGGCAATAACAAAAACTGGCTTTTCTTTTTCTTGCATCCAAGTTAAGAACTGCCCAAAAATTCGGGAGCTTGTCCCGCCGTCTCCGGTAGAGTTTATCCCGCTAAAGCCTTTTTCAATCTCATCGATCCAGAGTATAGAGGGGGCTATGGCTTCTGCAGTTTGAATTGCTTTTCTCATGTTCTCTTCACTGCTTCCTACAATGCCGCTAAATATTTTCCCTATATCCAGCCTCAATAATGGCAGCTGCCACATTTCACTAATTGATTTACTTATTAAGCTTTTTCCACAACCAGGCACCCCTGTAATGAGCACCCCTTTTGGAGAAGGCAATCCATATAGTTGAGCCGATTCCAGCCAGGACTTATTTCTTTTTCGAAGCCACCTTTTTAAATTTTCCAATCCACCGATGTCTTCCATGTTCAATTCATTATTTACAAACTCTAAAATACCCGTTTTTTTAATGATTTGTTCTTTTTCTTCTAATATCACTTCTACATCATCGACAGATAATTTCCCATCTTCCACCATAGCACGTGCAAAAGCGTTTTCCGCTTCTGATAATGTTAATCCTAGTGCTGCTTTAACCAGCTTTTCAATTTCTTCATCAGACATATTAATTTCAATACGACCTCTTTGCTTATTAACTGCAATCATCTCTTCTAAACTATTCTTAATCTCTTTAAACGTTGGCAGATTGAAGTCAAAGATGGTAATATCCTTTTCCAGCTCAAGAGGAAGTTTTAAAATCGGGGATAAAAAAACGACGTTCTTTGGGTTTTGACTTTGTTTAAGATTGGATAATAGGTCTCTCAATTTACGAATGATTTGATAATCAGGAAGCTGGCCTTGATTACCAAAATAAACATGAAAATCATGTAAAATAAAAATAGCAGGGTCTTGGAACTTTTCGATGTATTCCAAAGCTCTTAACGGAGATTTAGTATCTGTAATACTCAAATCATCTCCTGATATGCCATTGGTCACTTTCCAAGTAATTAATTTTCTTGGTGTTTTGATTAATTCATGATTTGAAGCAATAGAGCGTATGAATTCAAGTGCCCTATCCTCTTCCCAAGTAGACAAGTAAAGGAAAGGAAAGCGTGCTTTAAAAAGATCAGCCATTAGTTTTTTTCTATTCAAATTTTTATCCATCGTAGCCACCTCAGTATTATTCAGTTATCTATCTATAAATGCTTACTAATATTTTACATTATAGTCCTATTAAATGGGACATGTTTATACAGACAGAGAGAGTTTATAAACACAAAAAAACCCCAGCCAATATTCATGACTGAGGTTATTAAATCTGAAATTATTGAGCTGTATAACCGCCATCGATAACGATTGCTTGTCCTGTTACACTCTTCGCTTTGTCACTTGATAGGAACATCGCATAGTCTGCAATTTCACTAACTTCTAACAAACGTTTTTGTGGAACAAGTGGATAGATTACTTCTTCAAGTACTTTATCAAGTGATACGTTTCTTGTTTTCGCTAAGTCTTCCATTTGACCGCGAACAAGTGGCGTATCTACATATCCTGGGCAAAGTGCGTTAACTGTAACACCTTCTGCTGCTGATTCTAATGCTGCTACTTTTGTAAGACCGATTACACCATGTTTCGCACTGTTATAAGCGGCTTTACCAGCAAATCCGATCAAACCATTGATGGATGAGATGTTGATGATACGGCCGAAACCTTGCTGCTTCATGATCGGCATCACGTGCTTCGTTGCGATAAATGGCGCTGTTAGCATGATTTTGATCATAAGTTCGAATTTAGCTGTTGGAAACTCTTCGATTGGAGAAACGTGCTGAAGACCAGCGTTGTTGATCAGAACGTCAACACGGCCATACTCTTTGTGTGCTGTTTCGATCATACTCTTGATGTCTTCTTCACTTGTAACGTCGGCTTTAAGACCGATCGCTTCTAGTCCAAGACCTTTTAGTTCTTCTGCAGCCTTTTTAACGCCTTCTTCATTAAGGTCTGTTAAAACTACTTTGCTTCCGTTTTGAGCGAATGTTTTTCCAATTTCAAATCCGATACCACTTGCAGAACCTGTAATAACGACTACTTTATTTTCTACCATACTATACTCACTCCTAAAAAGTTTTTATATAATTCCCATGCTTGCCATAATGATTCCAACAATTACGGCAATGGTAGGGATGATTAAAGCGACAACAAATACATCTTTGTACGTTTCCTTGTGCGTTAACTGCGTTACCGCAAGAAGCGTTAACAATGCTCCGTTATGAGGCAAGATTGATGCTCCGGATGCAATGGCTGCCATCCTATGGAACGCCTCCGGACTCATGCCTGTTGACTGAGATAAGTCATAATAGGTTCCACCAAGAGCTTCTAACGCGATTCCCATACCACCAGAAGCTGAACCTGTGATCATCGCTAAAAGCTGTACGACTAAGGATTCAGATACTAGTGGGTTGCTTGAGATTCCTAACAGCATATCTGTGATTCGGTCAAAGTCAGGTACACTCGTTACAACTGCACCGAAACCAACTGCGGCACTCGTGTTGATGATCGCCATAACAGAACCTTTAGCACCTTCGTTCATAGAAGGAATGAACGTTTTGTATTGCTTGATATTGATAAGAAGAATAGCTAGAATTCCAGCTAACAATGAAGGAATTGGAGCGATTTTTAAGAAATTAAGTAAAATAACAACAACGATTAAAGGGACTAATGAAAGAATCCAGTTTGGAAGGTTCTCCTCATCTTCATCTTCATTCTCTTTTGACTTATTTGGTTCTGTATATTTTTCGCCAGCTGCCGTTAATCGGTTTTCTCTGAACTTCAGCCAGAAATACCCGCCAACTGCCATGATCAGCGTAGCGACAATACCGATAATGGTACCCGCCATTGGGGTCGTCTTAAACGTGTTCATCGGTATTAAGTTCTGAATCTGCGGTGTTCCTGGTACAGCAGTCATCGTAAATGTGAATGCTCCAAGAACGATCGTAGGTGCGATCAATCTTCTAGAGATATCTGCTTTTTTAAACAATGCCAACGCGATCGGATAGATGGCGAACACAACAACAAACAAACTTACGCCACCGTATGTTAAGACAGCTGATGCTACCAAAACTCCGAGAATGGCACGTTTTTCACCTATAAACTTCGTGAACTGAATCGCAACCGATTTAGCAGCGCCCGTATCTTCCATCAATTTACCGAGTACGGCTCCTAACAAGAAGATCGGAAACCACGCTTTTGCGAAGTTTACAAAGCCGGTCATATACGTATTGGTATACGCGTCCATCAAGTCTAAACCACTCATCAGAGCAACTATACCTGCTACGATTGGAGCGACCCAAATGATCGACCAGCCCAGGTAGGCAAAAAACATGAGTAGAGCCAGACCTATAATGATACTAATCAAAATCTTTCCTCCTTTTTTATATAGAAAGAGTGCGCTTTCATCTATTAGCACTTACTTTTCAAAAGTTTTCATTGCACGAAGGACATTTTACTCCTGTGTATTTATTAAGTAAAATGAATTATAACTATAGATAGTATGCACAAAAGTTATAGAATGGAGATTTCCATATGGATATTCGACAATTGACCTATTTTCACGCTGTAGCCAAACATAAAAGCTTTACGAAAGCCTCAACCGACTTGCATTTATCTCAACCTAGTCTTAGTAAAATGGTAAAAAGTCTAGAAGACGAACTCGAGATGGAGCTGATCGATCGCTCTTCGAGACAAATCGAACTAACAGAAGCCGGCGAAATTGTGTTTGAACAAAGCAAGATGATTCTAGAGTCTTTGGACAATCTATCATCAAACCTTTACGACTTAATGAACTTAAAAAAAGGGAAAATCAAAATTGGAATTCCTCCGCTGATCGGCTTCTTATTTTTCCCTAAAATCATCAAGAAATTCAAAGCATCTTACCCTGAAATACAGATTCAGCTCGTGGAACATGGCGCAAACCGTGTGCAAAGAGAAGTGAATGACGGTCTTTTAGATCTCGGGGTTGTAGTCATGCCCCTAACTGAAGATAAACTCGAAATTGTTTCGTTCTTAACCGAGCATCTTATGTTGTTTGTTCATCATTCACATTCGCTAGCGAATAGAGAAAAAGTATCGATGAAGGAATTAGAGAATGAATCTTTTATCATTTTTAAAGAAGGCTTTACCCTGCATGACAGAGTGATCAATGAGTGCCTAGCAGCTGGTTTTCAGCCTAAAATTTCCTATGAAAGCTCACAATGGGACTTCATCAGCGGCATGATCGGGGAGAACTTAGGGGTTTCTATCTTTCCAGAATCCATCGCAAAAAAGGTAGATCAAACGTTGGTTAAAGCCATTCCGATCGTTGATCCTTCACTACCTTATAAGCTAGGTATCATAAAAAAGAAAGATAAATACGTTACGTATGCGACTCGAGAATTCATTAACATGCTTTCGCCATTTAGTGAATAACATATAACTAAAATGCATAATTTAGATATTATTATATGTATTTTAAGAACAGGTTGAGTTGAGATAAAGTAATTCCTATACAAATAATAGGAGGTACTACTCATGGAAAAAGATCGTTTTCAAAATGGATTAGATAAATGAATGGAGTACACGCTAACGGATAACAAAGACACTTCAACACACTTAAAAATCTCAAATGATTTGCAAGATATTGCGCCAGATGTAGGAACATACATTATTGAATTTGCGCACGGAGAGATCTATTCACGAGCAGGACTGACGAACAAGCAAAGAGCGCTAGTAACCATTTCTCCTCTTGTGACACAAGGAACAGAGCCGCAAATGGAGCTTCATATCAATACGGGGCTGACGGCCGGTTTAACAAAAGAAGAGATCGTGGAGAGTATCACACACTTGATTCCGTATACAGGTTTTCCAGTGTGTTAAACGCTCTAACCGTTGCAAAGAAAGTTTTTTCAATGCGAGAGGAAGAAGGAACTGAATCATAGGCACATTAATAAAAGTAGCTATCCTTTTACAGGGTAGCTACTTTTTTTGTTATGTCTAGAAGATTTGAACGAGGTTGCTTTGCGCTCCAGGATGCTCGCATTCCGGGGGGCGTGCGTTGAGCCTCTTAGGGCTTTGCGCTGTTAAGAGTCTCACCTGTCCCGCTGATCCCCCAGGAGTCTCGCACCTTGCGCTCCAATCAACTTATCAATGAAGTCTTATAAAAATCTATGTCTAAGCACTGATTTAAAACCTTTTAGTTTAGCATTTACAAGAAATCGCCTTCATCTGTTTGCTCCAATTGTTCAGAATTACTAGGAGCGTCTTTATATTCGATGTCGTATTTTTTGCTCAACAATTCCATTTCTGCGTGATAAGCGTCTACCAATTGGAAGTATTCTTCTAATTTTAAATTAGACTGCGTCATGAGGTTTTCATCTTGTTGTTCTAACGCTTGTCTTTGAAGGATTAAGCCTTCGTAAAAAGTTTCGGTAGCTTTTACGATTTGCTTCTTCATTCCTACTAATTCTTCTCCTTGAACATCGATCGTTTTCGCTTGAGACACTGCTTTTTCATAGGCAGGAATCGTCGTTTCCACTAACTCCAAATACATAGTCTCGTCATCGGTATAATTTGCACCTGAAACACTAGCTAAAGATTCAAAGGCTTGTACTTCGTAAGTAGATACCGCTGCCACGTCCACATTGATAAATTGTAAAACAGCATCTTGCTGTTCTTCCGTATTGATCGGCTCAGAAAAGCTCTGTGTTTCCTCTTCATTCTGCGTTACTTCATTGCTCGTACGATTTAAGGCCATTTCGCTCGAGTTCGCACTTGTCACTATAGAACTCACTAAAAAAGAAACTAAGAAAAGTGTATTCACGCTGTCAGCTCCCTCAACATTTTGTAAGTATTAACCAATACCCGGCTTGTTCAGGGGTTATGCCCCATAACTGTAAAAAGAGAGTGTTTGATGATTCGTTTACTGAAAGCACAACGAGTAAAAACCCCGCTATTTCCATAACGGGGTTTATGTTTATCTAAACTTTTTTTACAATATGTTTCTCTTTTTAGATGGAGCCCATCTTATCTTAGAAGAAGCAAACATTCTTCCACTCTTCGCCACTTTTTTACTTCTAAAGAAGTCTGCAATGATGTCTTTGTCAGAGTGAGGAATCTTCTCGCCTTTTACAATTTGAGCACCATTGATGCAGCCACTTGTGAGGAGGACGATGTCATTTTCTTCACTCAAAGACAATGCCTTGATCACCGCATCATGCCGTGTAAGTTCTGAGTGAATATTAGGGGCGCCTGGATTTTTGAACCCTTTCATCACGTGACCAACGATCTCACTCGGATCGTTATATCCTGGATGATCGACAGATACGACGATTTCGTCTGCTTGGTTCTCAATCGTTTCCGCCATTTTTGGCATCTTCTCTTTATCTCTTATGCCAATACCCATGACTAACACAATCAGTCGACTATATGGCAGCTTTTTCACTTCTGTTACTAGGTTTTGTAACGCAACAGGAGTGTGTGCGTAGTCCAGAATGATCTTGCGTTTTTGTTTATGAATGATTTCAAATCTTCCTTCAGGTCCCGTCATTTCGGGTAGAACATGAAGCATTTTTTCTAATGAAATTCCAATATGCAAACCTGTACAAATTGCAGAAAGGAGATTCGCTATATTATAAGTTCCGTAAAATGGTGTTATGACAGAATAATGTTTTCCGTAAACGGATAAAGTGAATGAAGTACCGTTTGCTACCTGCTTAACATCCGTCGCGATCACATCTGCACCGCTCTCTTCATTCATGCTATACGTTAGCAAAGGACCTTCAAATAACTCAACGATTTCTTTCCCCATGCCCTCGTCATCAATGTTCACAACCGCTTTTTTTGCTTGTTTAAATAATTTCAACTTCGCTTGTTTGTAGTTTTCGAATGTATGGTGAAACTCTAAATGTTCTGGCGATAAGTTTGTATGAATCGCAACATCAAAACAGATGCCCGCTGTTCTTTTTTGTTCAATTCCAACAGAAGTAACCTCCATCGCAGCGAGTTGATCTCCATTTTCAACAAATTGTTTGAAGATGTGATGAAGATCAGGTGCTTCAGGCGTTGTTGGCGTGGACTGTTTCATGTTTAAGTTACCTGTAGAGGAAATCATGCCTGTTGTTCCAATCGAACCCGCTTTCACACCACATAAGTTCATTAATGATCTGACATAAGCGGCGACCGTCGTCTTTCCGTTCGTGCCGGTAATGCCCACTGTGATCAATTTTTCATGTATACGTTTATTAAATAGGATAGATAATTGAGCCATAAATACGCGAGCATCCTCAACAAGTAAGAATGTACGATCCCTATAGATTTCGCTCGCCTCTTTTAAAATCGTTTTATTTTCACCGGCCACCACAATAGCACCGTTCTTGATGGCACTCTCAATAAAGGTGTGACCGTCAAATTGTTCACCTGTTATACAAACAAAGGAAGAGTTATTCGTTACGTTTCTGGAATCAAAGCAGACAGAAGAAATGGTTTGCTGTTTGCTTCCCCAAATTTCCCGAATACCTAATTGCTGCTTTTTTTGTTCAAAATGTATATTCATCTGTCTCTCCTTTTGCGATCAATCTATGAATAATTACTATAGTAGAATATAAAAGTTTTTAGTTAAAATTTTTATGCACACATACTTTCTTTAAATACCCTAAGTATTCGATTGTTAACCTTTTTTTATTTATGTTTCTTCATCTTTTTTTGAGAAAAAATGAGCGTTAAATACTGGAAGGACGGGGTTTAAGAGGGTTGGGGTCTTAGAAAGCGGGATTATTTTTCCAAAAAAATAACCACCGGTGAAGGGTGGTTATAATTAAAAGCTATATCTTTTTTACAAACTCGGACTTTAATTTCATCGCGCCAAATCCGTCAATCTTACAATCAATATCATGGTCACCTTCGACGAGACGAATTCCTTTTACTTTTGTCCCGATCTTAATAACAGAAGAAGTTCCTTTGACTTTAAGATCTTTAATAACAGATACAGTGTCACCGTCTTGAAGGATGTTTCCGTTGAAATCTTTTACAACCTTTTCTTCAGATTCACTCTCTGTTTCTGGAGCCCATTCATGAGCACACTCGGGACAAACGAGAAAAGCTCCATCCTCATACACATAAGCAGAGCTGCATTTCGGGCAGTTTGGTAGGTTAGACATCTATGTAGTCCTCATTTCTTATAGTTATTGTTCATTTTACCACACTAAAATTTAGCTAAAGATGACTTCAGCAGTATCGTTTTACTCGTAATCTTTAATGTGAACATCAAAAGTGCATTACGCTTTGAATCCACATACCTGTCCACTATAATTGAGTTATCATAATAATCAAACATCTAACATCATGGCTTTTCGTGTTTTGCAATTTTAAGTTCCAAAAAAGGAAGGGGAAATTGTAATGGAAAACAACAACAAGCCCGATCAAAAAGAACACACATCTGCAGGTCAATGTCCTGTTACACACCACAAGGATAGTGCGATTACGACTTCAAGAGCGCCACATGGTACGACAAATAAGGATTGGTGGCCGAATCAACTCAACCTGAACGTTCTTCGCCAGCATGACAAAAAATCGAACCCGATGGGAGAAGACTTTAATTATCGTGAAGAGTTCTCCAAACTGGATTACGATGCGCTGAAGAAGGACCTTCATGCATTGATGACGGACAGTCAGGATTGGTGGCCGGCGGATTATGGTCATTATGGACCTTTCTTTATCCGTATGTCTTGGCATGCGGCAGGTACATATCGTACGGCTGATGGACGTGGTGGTGGCGGATCAGGTTCTCAACGCTTCGCACCTCTAAACAGCTGGCCAGATAACGTAAATTTGGATAAAGCTCGCCGTCTGTTATGGCCGATCAAACAAAAATACGGAAACAAGATCTCATGGGCAGATCTCCTTGTTTTCACAGGTAACGTAGCCATTGAATCCATGGGGCTAAAAACGTTTGGTTTTGCTGGCGGTCGTGAAGATATTTGGCATGCAGAAGAAGATGTTTATTGGGGAACGGAAAAAGAATGGTTAGCGGACAACCGTTATTCGGGTGACCGTGAGCTTGAAGACCCGCTTGCTGCGGTTCAGATGGGTCTGATCTATGTGAATCCGGAAGGACCGAACGGAAAGCCTGATCCTCTCGCGAGTGCTCGTGATATTCGTGATACGTTCAGCCGTATGGCGATGAATGACGAAGAAACGGTTGCGCTTATCGCTGGTGGTCATACGTTCGGAAAAGCCCATGGCGCAGGGGACCCTTCTCTTGTAGGTGACGATCCGGAAGCAGCAGACATTGAAACACAAGGACTTGGTTGGCTGAGCCGTCACGGCAGCGGAAAAGGCCGCGATACCATTTCGAGTGGTGTTGATGGAGCATGGACGTCGAACCCAACACAATGGGATAATGGATACTTTGATCTTCTGTTTGGTTACGAGTGGGAGTTAACGAAGAGTAGAGCAGGCGCTTACCAATGGAGTCCTGTTGATATGACAGAAGAACACATGGCTCCAGATGCAGAAGACCCTTCAATCCGTGTGAAAACGATGATGACAACGGCTGATATGGCATTACGTATGGATCCAGAGTATGAAAAAATTTCTCGTCGTTATTACGAGAACCCAGAAGAATTTGCCGATGCTTTTGCACGAGCGTGGTTCAAGCTCCTTCACCGTGACATGGGGCCAAAAGTTCGTTATTTAGGTCCTGAAGTACCAGACGAAGATCTCATCTGGCAAGACCCGGTTCCGAGTGTAGATTATGATCTATCAACATCTGACATCGCTCAGTTAAAAGAAAAGATTCTAAATACAGGATTGTCTGTCAGTGAGCTCGTCAAAACAGCCTGGGCTTCAGCAAGCACGTATCGCGTTTCTGATATGCGCGGAGGTGCGAATGGTGCACGTATCCGCCTAGCTCCTCAAAAAGGTTGGGAAGCGAACGAACCTGAGCAGCTGGAGAGAGTGCTAGGAATCTATCAAGATCTACAAAACCAGCTCGACACGAAGGTGAGTCTTGCGGACTTAATCGTTCTTGGGGGAAGTGCTGCTGTTGAAAAAGCAGCAAAAGATGCTGGCTTTGATGTTACCGTTCCTTTTACACCTGGACGCGGTGATGCAACGCCTGAACAAACGGACGCTGTTTCGTTTGATGTACTAGAGCCGGTATCAGACGGGTTCCGCAACTACCAAAAGAAAGAATATAGTACAAGTCCTGAAGAAATGCTTGTAGATAAAGCACAGCTTCTAGGTCTTTCTGCACCTGAAATGACCGTCCTCGTAGGAGGTCTGCGTGTTCTTGGGACAAACTATAAGAATACGAAACACGGTGTATTCACAGACCGCGTTGGCACGTTAACGAATGACTTTTTCGTAAACTTGCTCGACATGGGCGTGGAGTGGAAATCAACAGGTTTTAACGAGTACGAAGGCCGCGACCGTAAATCAGGAGAAGTGAAGCGAACAGCTTCCCGCTTTGATCTTGTGTTCGGGTCCAACTCAGAACTTCGCGCACTCGCTGAAGTATATGCGCAGAACGACAACCAAGAAAAATTTGTACGCGACTTTATTGCAGCATGGGTGAAAGTAATGGACGCTGATCGATTTGATGTTAAATTAAAATAATAAATAATGAACGCACCTAATCACAATGTTTGATGCAGAATTTGCTGCTTCAGAGCTCTTGAAATTAGGTGCGTTTTTTGCCCATAAAAAAAGACAGGGTGACTCCCCGTCTTAAATGTCTAGCATGTATTTATTTACCGAAACGCTTTCGATAACCACATTTTCTGCAAAGTTCCTCTACCGCTTCTCTTCGTGAAAAACCATCCACGATATTTTTTGCTCGGTCACCTTCAATAATCGTTGAAAAGTGTGTATCATTGATATTTCCTAAGTTGATAACACCTTCTCCATCTAAACAGCAAGGAATGACCGTTCCGTTCGCCAAAATGCCCGCTTGATTGCGAAGACCGTAGCAGAATCCTTTTCCATCGTCCTCTTCTTCATGCAGTGCCGGCCATTTAAACTCGTAATCTTGATTGATGAAAATTTGATCCGCTAGTTTGATACCTTTACCCGGCGTGAGCTTTTCTTCAATTTTAAATCCGAGATTAAATTCGTTTTCAATAATCTCAAGCAGCTGACGGTTACGCTGTTTTTCCAAGTTTGTCGCATTGTCTTGCGTCAGGTTCCAAAGCCTTAAAGAAACAAATAACGAAGACTCTCTCGTTGCTTCTTGTACAAATGCAAGGATCGTTCTAACGTATTCTTCTTTGTCCGTCATACTCTGACCAACGTGGCCATCAAAGCTATGAAGGGAGAAATTCATCTGTCTGAGCGCAGGCTTATTGATGAGCTTGTCCCAGTTCTTTTTGATGAGTGTCCCATTCGTCGTGATATTAACTTTAAATCCTCTTTCATGGGCTATGTCCAATAACTGATCGATTTTTGGATGAAGCAACGGCTCACCTTTTACATGCAAATAGATGAAATCAGTATAAGGTTTGATCTGGTCTAAACGTTTCTTAAAATCATCAATGGAGATGAACTGTTTAGCTCGTTCAGTTGGAGGACAAAAATGACACGCCAAATTACAGATACTCGTAATCTCTATATAAAACTTCTTAAATCTTTTCATGGGTATTCCTCATTTCGCAAACTCATGATACATACACTAATACTCACTTAAGCCACAGTGCACATAAACAACCTGCTTTTTTAACTCTTTCTTATTAGAGCACAATTCATTAAAAAGATAAACGTGTTATGAGGAAATTAACAGATGAAAACGAAAGGTTGGTCGTTCGGTTGTTCTTTAAATATCTAAACGTAAACGCAAAAAAGAAGAGAAATCATCTCGTTTCCCTTCTTCGTCAGTCACTATTTCATCATCCTTTTTCTATCATCTTTGCGCTTGTATGAGTATTAGATATCGGCGCGTTTTTACCCACATATACAGAAACGACGACAATGACAGCAGTGACGAACGTCATCGTTGTGATTGATTCTTCTAAGAAAAGAGCTGAGAATATAATCATCAGAAACGGTTGTAAATATTGCAGCTGGCTGATCCGCGCAATTCCCCCTAATGCCATGCCCGCGTACCAAGCGACATAAGCTAAGAACTGGCTCACCACCGCTAAATAGATTAAACTGCTCCAAGCTTGTACGGGAGCATGTAACATCTCAGCAGAAATACTAAGCGCTACTGGAATAACAAAGATGGGTGCTCCTATTAGGATGGCCCATGCAATGACTTGCCAGCTTCCGATCTCCTTTGACAGCTTGCCTCCCTCTGCATAACTAAGACCTAAGATGATGACGGCCGCTAATATTCCTGCATCCTCAACTTGAAGAGAGCCAAAGCCTAGGGACCCTGCATATAAAATAACCGCTCCCGAACCAACCAAACTGGATATCCAGAACCGTATAGATAGTCTTTCTCCCGCTCTGTACATCGCGATACCAGCGGTTGCTAATGGCAATAGCGCTACTTCCACCGCACCGTGGGAAACCGGCAGCGTCTTCATGGCCCATGAAGTGAGTAAAGGAAAACCTAGCACTGCCCCTGCTGCAACGATCAGGATGCTTTTAAACTGCTGTACACTAGGTATTTTTTCCCGTCGCCCGATCAGGATAACGGCCACTAATAATGCAGCGATTACCGTTCTCCCTAATCCAACAATTGTGGTTCCGAAATGCTCAACAGCGATAGTCGTCGCGGGCAAGGTAAGACTAAAGCAGATCACACCCGCTAAGCCTAGATATAATCCTATCTTTTCTTTTTCCAATTTCCTTCCTCCCCGACTATAATGGATATAATCACATACTATTAGAACGTGATAGATGATACTATTGCTGTTTTCATCCACTGTCAGGGTACAGTTAGAGGAGAGTGAAGCAGGATTGAGTCCAAAATATAGAATCGTTTTAGAGGACATTAAGCAGCAGCTAATAGACGGGAAACTAGCAGCCGGCCATAAGCTACCCTCTATCCGACAGCTATCTGATACATATAACTGCAGCAAGAATACGATTATTAAAGCATACAATGAGCTGCAAAAAGAGCATTTGATATATACCGTGCCTCAAAAAGGCTATTATGTTGTCAATGCGTTTCGACGGCCTGAAGATCAGCCTGAAATGATTGATTTCTTATCTGCTGGACCGGATAAAACGCTGTTGCCTTACACTGAATTTCAACACTGTTTAAATCAAGCGATCGAACACTATAAGGAAGAAATTTTCACCTATACCGATCAACAAGGTCTTCCTTCATTGCGAACCCAAATTACTAAAAATCTTCAACTTTCTCAAGTGTTTACAGATCCCAAGCAGCTCGTCATCGTTTCAGGATCTCAGCAAGCGATTCATTTATTAACTTCTCTCTCTTTTCCTAATAACAAAAAGAATATTTTAATTGAACAACCAACCTATTTCGGAATGATTGAAACGCTTAAACTGAACGATGTGAAGACCTTTGGCATTGAATTATCCATGGACGGAATCGACTTAGAACACCTCGAATCTATGTTTAAAAATAACGAGATTAAGTTCTTCTATGTCATTCCTAGATTTCAGAATCCTCTTGGCCATTCCTATACGAATCGTGAGAAGAAAAGAATCGTAGAGCTGGCAGCTAAATATGATGTCTATATCGTAGAAGACGATTTTCTAGGCGGACTAGAACAGGATAAGAAAGCCGATCCGTTTTTCGCTTTTGATACATCAGGAAGAGTCATCTATATACAAAGCTTTTCAAAAGTCTTTCTTCCTGGGCTCCGAATTGCGAGTGTTGTCTTGCCCAACAACATGATTGAGAGCTTTTTGCGTTATAAGTTTAGCGCTGACTTTAACAGCCCCGTTCTCTCCCAAGGTGCCTTAGACATTTATTTAAAAAGCGGAATGTATTACAACCATCTGAAAAAGATTAAGAACACTTATTTTCATAAAATGAATGAACTCAAAAGGGCATGTGAACAGTTCCTTCCTAAAGGGACGCACTATACGAAGCCTGATACGGGTTTTTACCTTTCCATCTATTTGCCTCCTCACGTATCAGCCAAAAAGCTTACATCCCTTTTACGAATACAACACCTTTTACTTGATGATGGAGAAAGAATGTTTCTGCCTGAATTCAATCAAGACAACCTTATCCGCTTGTGCATTTCTCAAGTTGAAAAACATCAAATACAACCCGGAATAGAAAAAATAGCTCACACCATTCGTGAATTGAAAGACAGCAGGCATTTCCATCAAATATCGCTGATTTAATACTGCAATTTAAGATAGCCTTACATGCTAAAAGGACAGAAACACAGGAGTAAATGCGTTTCTGCCCTTTTATTTATTCATTCATAAACGTTACTTTGGCGATTTTTTATATGCATACAGGAAATATAGCAAAACAAACCAAATCGGTGTCAGCAATAACGCCGGACGAGTAGCTTCTGCCACAAGCAATACGATTAAAATGATCCCGAACAATGCGAGTACCACATAGTTAACGAATGGAGCAAAAGGTGCTTTGAACGTTGACTTTTTGTGCAGGTCTGAACGTGACTTACGGTATTTAATATGGCTAATTAAGATCACGCTCCACACCCAGATGAAACAGATGGCACTGATGGTTGTTACGATGCCAAAAGCCTGCTCTGGAATAAGCTTGCTGAGGAGTGCTCCCACTGAAACAACTACAGCCGAAACCCAAAGCGCGTTTCCAGGTACCGCATTTTTCGTTAGTTTCTTAAAAGATCGAGGTGCCTGCTCACTCTTGCTTAACGTAAATAAAATGCGACTCGTTGAAAATAATCCACTGTTGCAGGCAGATGCCGCTGATGTCAGCACAACAAAATTAATGATTCCAGCCGCAAGCGGAATTCCTATCAAGCTGAACGTTTTAACGAACGGACTTTCCGCTGCGTTTAGCTCTGTCCACGGATTGATGCATAGCAGCACGATCAATGCGCCAACGTAGAAAAATAGAATGCGAAGTGGTATTTTATTGATCGCAGACGGAATATTCTTTCTCGGATCAGATGTTTCTGCTGCCGCCACACCGACCAACTCCACTCCGACAAACGCAAACACAACCATCTGAAAAGAGAGTAAGAACCCAGTCATCCCATTAGGAAACAAACCTCCATGATCCCACAGATTGTTTATAGAGACCGTTCCCGCATCCGTCTGGTAGCCCATAACGAGTAGGACAACGCCAATCACAATCAACGCTAGAATCGTAATCACCTTGATCAAAGCGAACCAAAACTCCAATTCCCCGAAAAGCTTTACCGTTAACAGATTCAGCCCAAGTAAAAGAAGCAAACAGACAATCGCCGGGACCCACTGCGGTATGTCAAACCAATATTGAACATAAACACCGACCGCAATCACATCGGCCATCGCTGTCATGATCCAGCAGAACCAATACGTCCATCCTGTGATAAACGCAGCTCGCGGTCCTAGATAGTCTTCCGCAATATCGGTAAACGACTCATAGCCTTCCTTCGAAAGCAGCAGCTCTCCTAACGCTCTCATCATGAAAAACAGCGCGATCCCAACGATTAAATAAGCAAATATAACAGACGGCCCGGCAAGTTGAATCGCTTTTCCTGAACCTAAAAATAATCCCGTACCAATCGTTCCGCCAATGGCGATCAGCTGCACATGACGGTTAGCCAAATCCCTCTTCAACTCTTGCTGTGACACGTATGAATCCTCCTTCTAAGATGCAAATACAACGAAAAAAAGAGACTGGAAGAATCTCCAATCTCTTGTACATTAGAATATGAAAAAACATTCACTGCGCTATAAATGACAAGCACAACAATGTCAAAATTCAATACTCTTCTGTCCGTTTGCCTGAGATTGTGAACCCTTCGGCGCCGCTTAACATGCGGTCTCTCCAGAAGCTGCTCCTGCTGTAGTACGACCTACAGCAATCATAGCTTGCTATCTTTAATATATATTTCTAAATAATTCCTTATACTAGTACGAACTTAGGAGAATGTCAACCTATAACACAGTGTTCACTTTTTTTTATTAAACTTCATTAAAGCCAATGTGGCTAAAAAAATGATAAAAAATGTGCTAACCACTACTGTCCAGTTCATATCGTTCTCCTCTCACCCTTTATCTATCTCTCTACCCTGGAAAAGGAAAACAAAATCAATCAGGTAAATTGTGTCTTCTATCAAAATCAATAAAGCCAGAGACTTGATAATATCTCTGGCTTTTACTTGACGATCACTAGTGACGTGGCTTTTCTCTGAACCAGAGCGTAGCTATCCATTTCTCACCTTTTGTTAAGGGACGAGAACCATGAAGTGAAAGATAATGTGGGTGATCTGTATTTTTTATACAGTTTTCAAAAACGAGTAAACTCCCTTCTGTAGGAGCTACTTCAAAATTTAGCGATGGAAAAAACGTTTCTCCTCCTCCAGTAGTCACAGAGTTTAAATAGAGAAGGGCTGTTACGATTCGTTGTCCTCCATTCGATAAATATGTTCTCCCTAACTGAGTGGAGGGACTAAACGTATCATAATGAGCATCAAATTTTCCGCCGACCTGATACCTAACCACTTGTAACTGTTCTGCATGAGTAAGCGGCTTGTTTACGATAGAGGCAACGCGCTGTGCAATCTGATGAACCGTTTCATTTAACAGATGAGGAAGCCATGCTTGATCTGATTTTCGTATGTCCGCTGTTCCAACGACCGTTGACGGCTTTAAATGTTCTTTGGCTAAAGCTATTAATTGGTGACATTCACTAGTGCTCAATATATTTTCGTATTTCGCAACAAAAGGTATTTCACTGTAAACAATAGAAGGCTCTTTCAACTTAATCACCTACATATCCTAAATTTACAGCTATCCTATGCCCTACCCATAGTGACCGTGAACCTAAATTCTTTTTGTCGTTGACAGGAAACTCCGTTAGAATAAACTCGGTGTTGGGTTTATGGGGTAGTTCTTCTACATGTAATAATTTACGACTTTTTTAAACACTCACTAATGGAGTTTTATAATAAGACTAATACTGTACATTGTTTCATTTAATTAACTGATCTTCGGTGGTGTTAAATAAAATGGTAACTACTCCATGAAATAATAAACATAAAATAGTACACCCTGTGCAGGTTTTTACAATTTTGTTCAATTATTTTTATAAACAACATTATAAAATTAAAAAATGCCTGCCCCTTTTAGTAGTTGGGACAGGCCTCTGTGTTTGCATTTACTCATTTTATAGTTTCGGATACACGACGGTCCCATCCTCTTCAATGATTGGCATGGCTCCCCACTGTCCCAATTCATGAGGGACTATCCTAGGATCTCCCTTGGAATGAGGTATGAGATGACGCACATCCCATCCATTTGCCTGTAGCCAGTTGCTGATAAGCAGACGGTGGCATCTTGCCGGGTGATGTTCTGAACACATATAAACCAAATTAATGAAGCACGAGAACCGTCCCTGTGCTTCCGCTTCTCAAGAACTTTCTTGATCCTAGATAATCTTCTCATTCTCATGTTTTTTCAGGACAAGCATAAGATGGTAGAAGAATTAATTGAGAAAGGAATACCTATCTATGATCTCATTTCGAAAAATGCTAGGAGCCTCATTATATGCCACCATGTCCATCAGTTTTTGGGGAATATCTTTTGTCTCGACTAAAGCAGTGCTGGACAAGCTTGATCCCTTTACTCTTCTGGTCATCCGTTTTGGTATAGGTGCATTGTTTTTATTGATACTTATCCTTGTGAAAAAGAAACATTCCATGAAACTACCGATCCAGTATATCCCGCACTTAATTGTATTAGGGATTCTTGGTGTTTTTCTTCATCAGGTCATTCAAGCGAGCGCACTTCTATCTATTGATGCATCCTCTGCAGGCTGGCTCATTACGTTCTCTCCGGTTTTCACCGTCGTTCTTTCCATGGTCTTTCTGCATGAAAAGTTGACAGTTCCAAAGGCTGTTGGAATTATTTTGGCCATTAGTGGTGTGTTGTTGGTCACAACAGCAGGTGGAGACAGGTCCTTAGGATTCTCAATCAACATCGGGTATCTATTGATGGTTCTCAGTACTCTAAATTGGGCCATTTATTCAGTTTTACTAAAAAGCCTAAAGGTGCCATTGCCTGCATTGGTCCTCACCTTTTACATGAGTGCTTTGGGACTTTTGCTTACTCTCCCATTCATCTATCAGAATAAAAGCTGGGAAAAGCTTGCTCTTCTAGATGGAGTAGAATGGGCTCATCTTATTTTCCTTGGAGTCTTTGTATCCGGTATTGCCTACTGGTACTGGGCAAAAGCATTGGAGGTGTTGGAGGCCACTCAAGTATCGGTTTTCTTATACCTCGAACCAATCTCTACACTAATAGCAGCCGTGCTACTTCTACACGAAAAGGTTATTTTTACCAGTTTATTAGGGGGAGCAATCATCATTCTTGGGGTTATTTTCGTAAATGGTCATCTAGTTGGACTGGTGAATCGATGGAGTGCGAGGAGGTAGAGTTACTTCTTTTGATCTCTTTTTTAAAACAAACGGATAGCTTTGAATTACAAAATGTATGAAGCACCTTTATAAAAATTCTTCCTAATGTTGAAACTGTAAAGCAAAAAGATTTACTTCATACCAGTATAAATAAAATTTCCAATAATTTATGAAAATTCTCCTATTGAAAGAAGCGTCAAAGACATTGATTTGTACTGTGACGCTTCAAAAATTAAACTATGTGCTTACTTGTGATACGGTTCCCCACGATTAATCCGAAAAGCCCGATAAATCTGCTCAACAAGCACCAACTTCATCAACTGATGCGGATACGTAATCTTCCCAAAAGAAATCTTCTCATTCGCACGTTTCATGACAGCATCACTCAAGCCTAAAGAGCCTCCAATAACGAAGGCAACCTTGCTTTTCCCATAAGTCGCAAGCTGATCTAAATTCTTAGCCAAATCCTCAGATGACACAGCCTTTCCTTCAATTGCCATTGCAATCACATGAACATCTTGGCCGATCTTTGCCAAAATTCTTTCACCTTCAGCGTTTTTAACCATGATCATCTCTTGATCACTTAGTGTTTCCGGTGCTTTTTCATCAGGAACCTCGATAATGTCTACTTTTGCATAAGGTCCTAATCGTTTTAAATATTCATCGATACCTAGTTTTAAGTACTTTTCTTTTAATTTCCCTACGGAAACGATTGAAATATTCACTTGTTGAAAACTTCCTTTCAAATAAGTTATCCCCAGAACTTATCCACATATGCACAATTAGTGCTATATCTTGTAGGCGTTCATATGTTCGACACTTTATATACACCTTTGTTATCGCAGTATTCACAACCTGTTGATAACTCGTCATTCTCTGTTAGTAACTCTACTACAGGTGGCGTTTCAAACTCATCCACAATGATGTCAATCGCAAGCTCAGCATGGTCTTTGCAGCAAATAATAACCAAATCTTTTCACTCCTAACTTATCCACAATCCTTCTTCTTACACTAACGAATTTACAGCTGTGTGTAAACAATCCGCTACAATAAAGTTGTCCACATGTGGAATCAAACTCTTAATTTTTTTCTTTATAGGGTGGGTGGCTTTCAATTTCCTTTTCCTTTACTTCACCGACAAGTTGATTGTAGTGCAAGGTGCGAGACTCTAGGCTAGGACAAGCGGGCAGGTGAGACCCTTAAGGGCGCGAAGCGGCAAGGGGCTCACCGCCTGCCCCGCGGAAAGCGAGCAACCTGAAACGGAAAGCAACTCACTCTCAAAGTCGCCTAAGCACCAACAAACAAAAAAACAGGAGACCCTTAAGCCCCCTGTTTCCCGCTTTTATTGAGATTGCTTACCACCGCTCAATTCAACTTTCACGGTCTTCTTCTTTCCATCACGATAGAACGTCACATCCACCTCATCACCAATCTTCGCTTTTGTATAAAGGAATTTACGAAGTGCGATTGGGTCTTTGATCTTCTCTCCACCCATTTCGACAATAACGTCCATTTCCTTAATACCCGCGCGTGCTGCTGGTGAAGCTGATGTGATCTCCATCACAACGACACCTTCTTGTACGCTGTTTGGAATCTTCAGCGTTTGTTCACGCTGATACGTGTTCACTTGAGAAAGCGGAATGATGTTAACACCTAAGAACGGTCTGCGTGTTTCACCATACTTCTCAAGGTCTTCGATGATCGGTTTTGCCACATCAGAAGGGATAGCAAATCCGATTCCTTCTACTTCGTTCTGTGCGATTTTAGAAGAGTTGATCCCGATCACCTGACCGGAAATATTGATTAAAGCCCCGCCGCTGTTCCCCGGGTTGATCGCAGCATCCGTTTGAATAACTTCAGCTTGCCAATCTGGGTTTCCGTCTTGATCCAGATCAACTGGAATCGAACGGTCTGCACTTGAAACAACACCTTGTGTAACAGATCCAGGGAAGTTACCGAGCGGATTACCGATGGCGATAGCAGGTTCACCACGTTTTAAGTCACCCGATACTCCAAACTCCGCTACACTGTCGACTTTGCTGCCATCGATTTCAACAACAGCTAAGTCCATTAAAGGATCAGTTCCGCGTAATGTGCCTTTAAGCTTCGTTCCGTTGCTAAGCGTGATCTCAATTTGGTTCGCGTCTGCAACAACGTGGTCATTTGTTACCACATACGCCTTGTTGCCTTCTTTTTTATAAATAACACCTGATCCCGTGCCCGCTGGCTGCTGGCTCCAAAAATCGGTCTGCTGAATGTTGATAACTTCGACTACCGCGCCAGATGCTTTATCAACGGCATCCGTTACATTCGTAGTCAAATCCACATCCACTTTTCGCTGCTCCACATTTTCGTCAGTGCCTAGACCGTTTTGTTCCTCATTCGGAGGATACAGATTGTCTGGTAAGAGACCAGCTCCTCCTAGTGCAGGTACTGTAAACAAGACAAGCAAACCGCCTAGAATGGCTCCTAGCAAAGCTGGTAGAAACTTTCCTCCACGGTTTCCTTTTTGTCGAGATGGTTGTTGATAATCATCATCGTAATAACCCATACGTTCCTCACCGTTCCTTTCAACAATTAAATGGATGAAGTCATAACCTAGTATAAGCAATTAGTCCTGAAATTATGGACATTTTGGGTTATTTTTCATAATTTCCCACACTTATTGTTATTTCCGGAAACGGCTTACTTTAAACAAGTAAGTATTTTATACTAAAGCGAGCTTTGTTGGCTGACTCGCATCTGTATCGTGCAGAATCACTTGTTCACCCGCTGAAATATCATACGTTTTTAACGTCTGTTCAACTGCTAAACGAGCAATATCCTTCATGTTGTTATCTTTACTTAAGTGAGCAAGATAGATGTGTTTCGTCCCGTCACCGATTACATCAGCGAGAGCATGTCCACAATCTTCGTTTGAAATGTGACCATGGTCTCCTAGAATACGACGCTTAATGTTCCACGGATAACGTCCCATCATAAGCATGTTGATGTCATGGTTCGATTCGATCACAAGCGAGTGGCTGTCACGGATGATGCCTTTCATACGATCGCTTACATAGCCTGTATCCGTCATGAGCGCAAGCTTTCGGCCGTTATGGTGGAACACGTAAAACATCGGTTCCGCCGCATCATGAGACACGCCAAAAGATTCAACTTCTAGATCTTTGAACGTTTTCACACTTTCCATCTCAAACTCAAACTTTTGCTCGGTCGCCACTTCGCCAATCAAGCCGTTCATGGCATTCCACGTGTTTTTGTTCGCATAGATCGGCAGCTTGAACTTCCGAGCCAGCACTCCGAGTCCTTTTATATGATCGCTATGTTCATGCGTGACGAGGATGCCGTCAATGTCGGCCACCTCACCACATGCTGCTTTTTCAAATAATATTTGAATCTGTTTAGCACTTAAGCCTGCATCCACGAGCAAGCGTGTTTGTTCGGTTTCAACGTAAACGGCGTTTCCCGAACTGCCGCTTGCAAGAACGCTAAATTTTAAACTCATAACCGCATGTTCCTCTCTACTCTGCCTTTTCCGTCAAAACTTGAATGGAACTGTCAGTCGCATTAACTAAATACTGTCCGTCCTTGGTTTCTATGAACCATGTAGGGGTATAAACCTGAACTTCCCCTTCACCTACGAGGCTATAGTGGCCAAGCTCTACTTTTTGTATATGATCACCTTTTTGAAGGTTTGTTTCTAGTAATTTCTCAAGCGCCTTACTAGGTGAGATGATCTGTTGAAAAGCTCCCTGTCTCGTAATAAAGAGATAGGTCTGCGTAAAATTAGTAAGATTGCCCTTGTCATCAAGCTTGAACCTAATCATCCCGTTCGGCACATCGAAATCTTTTCCGTCAGAAACAATGCCAAAATTAGTAGGATTATAGAAGACTTTTTTCTCTTGATAGACTTGTGTAAACCAGACGATGTTGCTCTTTTTGTCCCACTCATAAAAAGCGTATTCTTTCCCGCGGGTAATGTTCTCTTCTGCAAATTGATTAAGCTCTGAAATCAGATCTTTCGTATCCTTTTTCGGCAGATCCATCGGTTTACTAAGATCATAGTGAAGAGTGATGTCTGTGCTCGCTTCCTTATCCAGCGATACGTTTTTTGCAGGAGATTTCTTCTCTTCTTCAGAGAACTTGTAACGTTGTGCACTGATCAAGGTTTGCTTTTCTTTATATTTCGGCAGCTTTTCCGAAAGGGATATTTCATTGTTCGCTAACCGCTCTTCTAATGGCTGATCGGTCAGCCTCGAAATATTATTGATATCATTCTTTAGATAAAGCTGATACCCCAAGAATAGGTTTAAGACGAGAAAGGTAAGGATAAAAATGCTTTTTGTTCGTTGCCAATTCAATTAGAATCCTTCCTTTCCAGTCGGTGAAAATAATGGTTGCCATCCCTTAGCATCATAGTTGATAAACCATTGTGGCTCTAGTTTATAGACATGTGGTTCCTTTTGCTTTCTCATGGTGAGTCCAATACGAACATCTTGAACATAGTTTTCGTTGTACTCTTTTTCTTCAAGCTCTCTTTTTACCTCTAATCCTGACTGAAGGGTGACCTTCTGTGAGAGATAAGACTTTTGATCAAGTTGTAACTGAACGAGGGAACGTTGATATTCTTTAAGCTCGTTTTCATACCACACTAAGTTCATTTGCATCTCAGGATCCAAAACAGGCAAATTCTCAGCAAAAAGCCAGAAGTTTGCGGAATACGTTGATAGACCGGAGAGTATATATGGGTTGCCCCAGCCAGCATGCGTATTGATATATTCTAAAGATTGATAGAGTGGCGAAATGTTTGGTGTTGTATTCGGATTTCGGTTCCCTGCAAAGTTTGTGAACGTGAAACGATTTTGCAATTCATTCACAACCATCGCCGCTGTTCCATCAGCATAAGTGATCTGATTTTTATCAGAAGCGGTTTTTACGGCTAACGGGTCTTTGAACAATGCTTTTTTATACATTTCATACGTATCTTCACCTGTTGCTTTTGAAAAGTACGTATAGCGAGTTAAAGAAAGAGAATCTTTAGGAAAGTAAAATCTTCTTAAGATCTCAGCTTGTCCCTCTTTCCCATCATCCTCAATATCATAATGAATATAAGGAATTAAGTTTCCTGTATCTACCCATTTATCCATATCTCTTATTAGCGGATTTAGTTGATTATTCATTGCCCTAATCTTTTGCATCTTATTTTGTTGATAAGAGACAAGATAACCCTCAATACTATCCGTCATTTTATCTTGATATAAAAAGATTCGATCCACGTTTTGTGGTTTAGTGGCTTGGATCTCGGATTCGATGGAGAAGACTTCTTTGTAAATATCCTGACTCATTCCTACTGGGAAAACAATCTCCACATATTTGTTATCTCTTAAAAACTTTTCATCGGGATCAAACGGCTGATTATTTTTAGAGCCTGTATCAAATGTGAATTTCGTTTCATTCAAGCCGTTATGAAACTCTTTAATCAAATTGTTCGCTTCAAGTCCATATAACTCATCTCCACTATGGTAGATCACCTGTGTAGGATAAACGAGTTGTTTCACGCTAGCTTCAACATCTACTTCCTGCTTCTTAACGATACGAGCTCCCTCTAGCGATGGATAGCTCGGTTTGAATGTCCATAAGCTCCATGTAAGAACAAGGCTCAATCCGATCAAGAAAGTGAGCGCGATCGACTTGATATGTTCATAGTTCTTTTTGAAAAAAGTGATCACTTCTTTTGCGTGTGTAATCCACTTTAACCAGTTCATTGTTGCAGCCCCTCCTTAACCTTTTTTAAAGGAAGAGTAAAGTGGATGGTCGTTCCTTGGCCCCATTCACTTTCTGCCCAGATGTCTCCGCCATGCGCAAGGACGATTTCTTTTGCGATCGCAAGACCTAGGCCTGTGCCTCCGATATCTCGAGAACGGGCACGGTCTACTCTAAAGAATCGATCAAAGATCTTAGAAACGTTATTCTTCGGAATCCCAACACCTTGATCGGAAATACTCACCTTCACTTTGCGCCCAATTACGGCCGCGTTGAAGGTGATCGTTCCACCTTCAGGAGAATATTTCATCGCGTTCGAGATGATATTATCAAGCACTTGTGTCATCTTATCCGTATCCAACTGAACGTTGATCTTGTGCTTAGGCAGGGATCTGGAAAGTTCGATGTTTTCCTTTTCCAGCATCTCAAAACGATCGATGATGCCGTTCAAGAACTCCACTAGATCAATCTCAAAAAAGTTAAATCGATAATCTTTGCTGTCCATTTTGGATAATTGAAGGAGATCGGTTACAAGCCTGATCATACGTTCTGTCTCATTCTGAGTAACCTCTAAGAAACGTGGAGCGATGTTCTCGTCTTGCCACGCCCCTTCAGCTAACGCCTCAAGATAACTTCTCATTGTTGTCAGCGGTGTTCTTAGTTCGTGTGAAACGTTGAATACAAACTCACGTCGCTCGTTATCGATCTGTTCTTGCTCCGTTACATCATGAAGAACACAAATAAGACCATTGATTGGCCCATCATCTTTTTGTATCGTGGAGAAGTTTGCTCGCACCACATAGTGCATATCATCCGTACTAAAATCGAGCAGCATGGATTCGTATTCGTTATAGAGCTCTTCCCATGTGTATTCCGTATTTAAACGCAATAGCTCCATCAGAGGCGTTCCTAGCGCGTTCTGTCTAGAAATATTCAGCATCTCTTCCGACCGGTCATTCATCAGGATGATCGCTCCGTCACGATCTGTCGCGATCACACCATCTGTCATATACGTAAGAACGGAACGCAGCTTTCTACGCTCACTCTCTGTAATAGCCGTTGCTTCTTGCAGCTTTGTTGTTAAGTTGTTAAAGGTCATAGCAAGCTGACCGATCTCATCATCTCCATACAGCTGAACCTTACGAGAAAAATCCCCTCTTGCCATTACAAGAGCTTGCTTTCTCATATCTGCCATAGGACGCGTGATCGTACGCGCCAAAAAGACCCCTAGCAGTCCGGTAATGATAAGAGCAATAACGGTTCCCGTCACGAGAATGCTATTGATACGTGCAATCTGTTTAAAGATGCCTTCGATAGAGGCTACTAAATAGATGGCACCAATGTTCTCACTTGTAGCATCGATCTTGATCGGTTTAGCGAGCACCATGACCCGCTCTCCTTCATGAAGCATGATCTCATCATCGACCGTTCCTTCAAGAGCCAGCTTGATTTTCGGGTTAAAGCTGATCTGCCCCACCAACTGCCTTTTATTACTCGCAAGTACCATGCCATCTTCGTCAAGCACTTGAATTTCTTTCTCTTCGAACTCCTCATCAATTAACGCTTGAATATCTTCTTCAAGCGTTAGAGGAGGTTCACTCGTTTCATCTTTTTTGACCTTGTATCGATCTTTATCCTTCAACTTCTGCTCAATGTTGAACTCTAATAAGTTCACTCTATCGTAGAGTGATTTAGAAAAGCTCTGCCGAAGATCAGATTCTAAGTTGTTGATAAAATAAACACTGATCACTTGCATGGCTATTAAGATGAGCAAAACATAAATCAATACAAACTTAACGTGTATTGATTTAAAAAAATTGACTTTATCCATCATGACTACTCCTGATCAGGATTTCTTAAGTAATACCCCACTCCACGTCTTGTGATGATCCATAATGGGTGACTTGGATTGTCTTCTACTTTTTCGCGAAGACGACGGACCGTAACATCGACTGTTCTAACATCACCAAAATAATCATATCCCCATACCGTTTGAAGCAAGTGTTCACGTGTCATCACTTGTCCGATATGTTTTGCTAAATAATGCAGCAGTTCAAATTCGCGATGTGTTAACTCAATCGTCTCACCACGTTTGGTCACGATATAAGCATCTGGATGGATCGTAAGAGAACCGATCGTGATCTCATTGTTCTCATCGACTTCACGCTCAGATTCCTGTTGATGACGGCGCAGGTTTGCCTTCACACGTGCGATTAATTCACGCGTGCTGAACGGCTTCGTCACATAATCGTCCGCACCAAGCTCTAAGCCTAATACTTTATCAATTTCAGAGTCTTTCGCTGTAAGCATGATGATCGGCATATCGTACTTTTTACGAATCTCACGACAAACTTCCATACCGTCTTTTAGAGGAAGCATGATGTCTAGTAAAATCATATCCGGCTTCTCTTTTTCTACCTTTTCTAACGCATTGATGCCATCATACGCGCAGCTTACAGTAAAGCCTTCTTTTTCAAGATTAAACTGCAGAATATCTGCAATGGGTTTTTCATCATCCACAACGAGAATTTTCTTATCCATGGGAACGCTCCTTCTTCGGAAACTCTATTTTATATATAGCAGAATATTTTGTAGTATCGATTATATGGTATCTCTACTATTTTATCACAGTTGAAACTTTCTCCATACTACTAGCAAAACCTTCTAATTTTAGACAAAGAAAAGTTGGTTTCACATAAGATCACCGTCGAAAGTTCGCTGTTTGAATTACATCCTGAAAAATTATTGTATTAGATTTGAGCGTGAAAAACCTCCCAGGAAGCTATTGTTCCTAAGAGGTTTGTTTATTATTTATCTTCATTGCAATGTTGGTTGTAGTGTAGGATGCGAGACTCCTGTGGGACAGGTGGGCAGTCCGAAGAGTGAAGTGGCTCGTTCAGACCCGACAAGCAAAAGATGAATGGATTAGAAGGCGCACTTTGCCTTCTGAGCCATTTAACTTTTGACCTCGAGGGTCTAGCCACTGCAACTTGACAGGTGAGACACTTAAAAGTGAAACGTACGAATGTGGCTCACCGCCTGCCCCACGGAAAGCGAGCATCTGAAACGGAAATCAACCTACTTTCACATTATTTTAATTTTCACTTACAAAATCAGCTGGATCTTTAAGAACACCGTTCTCATACACTTCAAAATGCAAATGAACACCAGTCGATTGACCCGTTGAACCCATCACACCGATCTTGGACCCCTTCTGCACCACAGCACCTGCTGAAACAGAAACAGAATCAAGATGTGCATAAATGGTTCTCATGCCGTTATTGTGATCGATGATGATCTTGTTTCCATAATCACCATCCCATCCTGCAGAAACAACTCTACCGTTGTCAGCAGCTAGAATTGATCGTTCTGAAGGTCGAGCAATATCCATCCCTTTATGCTGTTTACCCCAACGCGTGCCTTTATGGCTGGAAATGTATCCACCTACAGCAGGCCATGAAAGAGTGCCTGTCCCTTTAGAAGGAATCACTTTCGTACCAATCTTTTGGATTTCTGTAACCGGTGCCTTCACTTGCTTCTTCTCTAAAATCTCTTTTTGTAGCACTTGCTTATCAGCTTTTCTCGTTGTATACGTAATATCTTCTAAGCCAACTTGCCCTTTTTGAACCGTTTTGACCTGTCCTTTTTCTAACGTACTATCTTCTTGTTTCTCAACCTGGAAAGGGAGTTCGTTTTGAACGCGTGTTGCTTCATACACAAGGACTTGGGTAAAAGGCTTTTTCTCTGTAACCGTTACTGCCTGTCCTGTACGAACAATAGGTACTAACATAAGTCTAGGGTTCAGCGTGAAAAACTGATCCATCGTTAAGTGATATTGTTCTAGGATAGATTGAACCGTTTCTCCTTTTTGAACCATATGCTCTTTTTTGTTTAGACTGCCTTCTTTTAAAGAAGAAATGGCATCATCTACCGTAACGAGCTCACTAATAGATGTTTGGGCTTTTTGAATAAGAACTGGCTCTGAAAAGTCGATATCTACCACTTTACGTTCTCCCGGCTTTAAGTCCGGTACTTCAAGCTTTTCATTCTCAGCTTTCTTTTTTTCAATGTCATCGAGCTCGGCCTTTGAAAGATGTTCTAGCTTTAACTTCAGCAACGTATCCTTCGCTTCTTTTTTGCTAGAAACATAAGCAACAGTTTGCCCACCAACGACTAAGCGATAAGCTTCAACTTCAACCGTTAGCTGCTCCTTCAAGTTCTCTCTTACTTCCTCATTATCAAACTCTGGTCTGAACATCTTTTCAGGCTTAAGCTCGATAGATTCTCTCACCGCAAAAGCAAAGTTACTCTTTTTCCCTTTTGCTTGTTGGAGAATTTGGTCGACTGTCTCATCGACAACACTTTCATCACGAACCGTTCCAACCTTCTTTCCGTCTACATAAACGTGATACACCGTTTTAATCAACTGGTTATCATCGCTGCTAGCGGATGTATTCGATGGATTCAGCGTGAATGCTGATACTATTAAAATCACTGCAACAAACTGCAGTGCGATATATTTAATCAATCTTTCAGTGGTTTTTCGACTGTTCACTTTTTCTATTTCCCCCTAAAGATTCTCTCTGTGATCTCTAAAATACGCCTAAAGACCTACTACTTTTTATGCCTTTAGCACCTCTAGTATCCTATCACAAGGAATTTCGCTTTGTCAGAATTTCAGGGATTTTGTAATGCAACTGTAAATAAACGACATAAAAAAGAGTATAAATTCACCGATTTATACCCTTTTTTAACACCTATTCCGTTATTTTGATGCGCTCTTTAATATCTTCTTTTTGAACATACACAACAAGGAAGCTGATCGGAATCAAGAGCAGCGTCTCTAGCCATTGCTTTTCAAACAGCCAGTAGAAGAAAGGTGTGAGAGCAAAAGCAAAAAGTCCCGCTACGGTTAAACTTCTTTTAATCCCATAAAAGAGTAGAAACGCAGCTGCTACAAGGGCAGCCGATATCGGGTGAAAAATAATCATCCCCCCAATAAAGGAAGCCACTCCCTTCCCCCCATGAAAACGAAGAAAGATCGGATAGAGATGTCCTATAATCACGGCTAAAAAACCGAGAAGCTGTATATATGGTGGATATTGAAATTGTATCCCTGCCCAAACGACTGCTGCCGCTTTTAGAATATCACCAGCTAACGTGAGTACGAATCCTGATGGCCCTAAAACTCTGCCAGCATTCCGTGCTCCTATATTTCCGCTGCCTAACAAGCGTAAATCAACGCCTTTTATAAGCTTTGCTACAAGAAACCCTGTCATGATGCAGCCAACAAGGTAACTCGCGATCAAATACAGCGCCCATTCAAATTCCATCTGTATGATCACTACCTTCCTCATCCCAATTGATACACTATATTCGAACGATTGAGTACTTATCCCTCTTTAACAGCATTAAATGTCTATCGTAAGTGTGAAAGTGTTATAAATCTTAGTGTGAAGAAGCTGAATGGTTCTGTGCATTAATCTCTGCCCGCTTATTTGGAGGTCTATCGGTGTTGTTTTTGTGGGGAAAGGGGCTAGCACATATACCTAGGAGGGTACTCGAAATAAAAATTAAGCTTATTCTGGATGGAATTAAGTTAAAACGAAAAAAAATTAAGTCAAAATCGATCGCAATTAAGTCTAAAAGACAAAATAAAGGCCATTCGATCATTTTCGACATTCCCGTCTCCGCTCCATACCCCTCACCAAAGTCTGCCACACAAACACAAATAAAAAAAGCATGCTCCCTTTTCAAGGAACATGCAACATGTTTTAGGATTTAAAGTAAAATGGTGGCTCGAGACGGAATCGAACCGCCGACACGAGGATTTTCAGTCCTCTGCTCTACCATCTGAGCTATCGAGCCATAAAAGTGGCGGACCCGACCGGGGTCGAACCGGCGATCTCCTGCGTGACAGGCAGGCATGTTAACCACTACACCACGAGTCCACTTTTAAATGCTTTTATTTACTTTAAAAGAAAAATGGTGACCCGTACGGGATTCGAACCCGTGTTACCGCCGTGAAAGGGCGGTGTCTTAACCGCTTGACCAACGGGCCACTTTTTTTAAAAAAAGTGGTGAGCCATGAAGGACTCGAACCTTCGACCCTCTGATTAAAAGTCAGATGCTCTACCAACTGAGCTAATGGCTCGTGCTTTGTTTTAAAACGTTTGTCGTTTTTTCACGACAAGTGTTACTTTATCACGATATCGAAGCTTTGGCAATATGTTTTCTATATATTTTTCAAAAAAACTTTCAAATGCTTAAAAATACTCACGAAAGCATTCCCCATTCATCAAAAATAAAGCCCCTCGTTTCAACAAGGGGCTACTAGTTATTTAAGCAAATACGCCACGTACCATATTTGTTTGTGCACGATCTGGTCCAACAGAGAAGATAGAAAGTGGAATACCAGTCACTTGCGAGATGCGCTCTACATAATGACGCGCGTTTTCTGGAAGCTCACCAAGATCCTTCACACCTGTAATATCTTCTGTCCAACCTGGCATCTCTTCATAAACAGGCTCACATTGAGCAAGCTCTTTAAGGCTCGCTGGGAATTCATACGTTAGTTCGCCTTTGTATTTGTAGGCTACACAGATTTTCAACGTTTCGATACCTGTAAGAACGTCGATTGAGTTCAAAGAAAGATCCGTGATTCCTGAAACACGACGAGCATGACGCACAACCACTGCGTCAAACCAACCTACACGACGAGGACGTCCCGTCGTTGTACCGTACTCACGGCCAACTTCACGAATTTGGTTACCGATCTCATCATGAAGCTCAGTTGGGAAAGGACCATCACCAACACGTGTTGTATAGGCTTTTGAAACACCTACAACATGGTTGATCTTAGACGGACCAACACCAGAACCGATTGTTACTCCCCCTGCGATTGGGTTTGATGACGTTACGAAAGGATATGTTCCTTGGTCGATATCAAGCATAACACCTTGTGCACCTTCAAAAAGAACGCGACGGCCATCGTCTAGTGCATCGTTCAGAACAACTGATGTATCCACTACATATTTTTTAATTTGTTGACCGTATTCATAATACTCATCTAAGATCACTTCTTTTGTGAATCCTTCTGATTCGTAGATGCGTTCGAACAAACGATTTTTTTCCGCCAAGTTGCGCTCTAACTTCTCTTCAAATTCTTCACGATCTAAAAGGTCAGCGATACGAATTCCGATACGAGCTGCTTTATCCATGTAAGCTGGACCAATACCTTTTTTCGTCGTGCCGATCTTGTTCGCTCCCTTGCTTTCTTCTTCCAAGATATCTTGACGAAGATGATAAGGAAGGATGACGTGCGCACGGTTAGAGATACGAAGGTTGTCCGTACTTACTCCGTGGCTATGAAGGTAAGCAAGTTCTTCAAGAACTGCTTTCGGATCGACAACCATTCCGTTTCCGATCACGCAAATTTTATCTTTATAAAAGATTCCAGATGGAATAAGGTGAAGCTTATACTTCTTTCCTTCAAATACGATTGTATGACCAGCGTTGTTTCCGCCTTGGTATCGAGCTACTACTTCTGCTTTTTCTGAGAGATAATCAGTAATCTTACCTTTTCCTTCATCTCCCCATTGTGTTCCTACTACTACTACTGATGACATGGTTGCACCTCCATGAAATTAACGATTGACGAATTTATCATCTAATCTTGAAAACCATGCTTAGTTTAGCAATATATCTGATAGAAGTCAATTAAAAACACGAACATTAAAAGAAAAAAACAATATTTTCGTTCGTAATAATTTCACACTTCTATAGCCAGAAGATCAAAAACCTTATCGTATCCTGTAGTATTCACCTTTTTTAGGAGGTACGATTACTTGCTTATCGAAAAATTAATGGTGGCTTATATGGATACAAAAGCGAACCACATTTATTATCTAGATAGAAATGAACAAACGATATTGCTCGATGCGATCGAGCCCGGTGGTCTCCCCAACCTAGAATTTTTAGATGCAGAAGAGCCAGAACGATTTATAGAGATTCCAAAAGTGATGAGCGTAGAATCTTTCAGCTGGATGGTGGAATTTGAGAGCTTCCATCAAAACAGCGAACTGCTTCACGCATTAAATGAGGAAGAGCCTTTTGAACGTTTTACCAAAAAAGTGAGTGAACTGAATCTCCATGAAAAATGGCAGGCGTTCAAAAAAAATAAAGTACAAAGCAGAATAGAGATGTGGTTAACCGAAAATAAAATCAAAGAAATACAAAAGCAGCCGGAATAATTCCTAGCTGCTTTTCTTTATGCGCCTGGCGGTATGGCACTCTCATCGTGCCGCCTGTCCAGGTTAACGAACTTGTTATATTCTTTTACGAAAGCGAGCTCTACCGTTCCTGTTGGACCGTTACGCTGCTTAGCGATGATGATCTCGATGATGTTCTTCGCTTCTGTTTCTTTGTCGTAATAATCATCACGATACAAAAAGGCTACGATATCGGCATCCTGCTCGATGGAACCTGATTCACGAATATCAGACATCATCGGACGCTTGTCTTGACGAGATTCAACTCCACGAGATAGCTGTGAAAGGGCAATAACCGGCACTTCCAGCTCACGCGCAAGTGCTTTAAGGGAACGAGAGATCTCAGAGACCTCCTGTTGGCGGTTTTCGCCTGATTTCCCGCTACCCATAATGAGTTGAAGGTAATCGATCAAAATCATTCCTAGGCCTTTCTCCTGCTTCAGACGACGGCATTTCGCTCGAATATCGTTAATACGAATACCCGGTGTATCATCAATGTAGATACCAGCCGCTGACAAGCTTCCCATAGCCATCGTAAGCTTCTGCCAGTCTTCTGGTAACAATGACCCTGTACGAAGACGCTGTGCATCTAAATTTCCCTCTGCACAAAGCATACGCATAACAAGCTGCTCAGCACCCATCTCTAGACTGAAAATCGCCACGTTCTCATCTGTTTTTGTCGCAACGTTCTGTGCGATGTTCAAAGCAAACGCGGTTTTACCTACGGATGGACGAGCGGCAACGATGATCAGATCATTTCGCTGAAACCCAGCCGTCATTCGGTCCAGGTCATTAAAGCCGGTCGGAATCCCCGTTATATCACCTTTACGGTTATGAAGAGCTTCAATGTTGTCGTAAGCGTGAACCAAGACATCCTTAATCGCTGTAAAAGCGCTCGTGTTCTTACGGTTCGCTACTTCTAAAATCGACTTCTCCGCTTCGTTCAGAATCGCTTCTACTTCTTCTTCACGCGCATAGCTGTTCGCGGTAATATCAGTCGCTGTACGGATCAAACGGCGAAGCAGAGATTTCTCTTCAACGATCTTGCTGTAATACTCAATGTTCGCAGCCGTCGGAGAACTATCCGCCAACTCTGTTAAGAAGGATAAGCCGCCGACTTCATCCAGCTGGTTCTTGTCCTGAAGCTCTGACGTAACAGTAATAAGATCGACCGGCTCACCTTTTGCATTAAGATCGAGCATCACGCGATAGATTCTTTGGTGAGTGGCACGGTAAAAATCTTCAGGAAGCAGAATCTCAGATGCCGTAATAAGAGCTTCGGGCTCTAAAAAGATCGCACCAAGAACAGCCTGCTCCGCTTCAATATTCTGCGGCGGTATACGATCAGCAAATAAATCACTCATAGTAGTTCCTCCTTTCCTTACTAATAATCGTTCATATATGGTTTAAAGCTTTAAATTAGTTTGGTTTTGGCTCCAAGTATAGGTTGATCAGAGTGTAAGATGCGAGACTCCTGGGGGATCAGCGGGACAGGTGAGACTCTTAACAGCGCAAAGCGCTAAGAGGCTCACCGCACGCCCCCCGGAAAGCGAGCATCTGAAACGGAGATCAACGCTTTCTCGGCCCGCAAAAAAACCGGGATAACCCGGCTCTTTTATTCTTCTGTTACGTGTACCTTTACAGTTGCTGTAACTTGTTGATGAACCTTGATCGAAACATTCGTATACCCAAGGGCCTTAATCGGCTCAGGAAGCTCGATCTTACGCTTATCGATCTTGATTCCTTGCTCTTTCAAGCCATCAGCGATCTGTTTACTTGTCACAGATCCGAAAACACGGCCACCTTCACCTGTTTTCGTTTTAATCGTAACGGTCATCTCAGCAAGCTTTGCTTTTAACGCTTCAGCCTCTTCCAATTGAGCTTGTTGTTTCTTCTCTTCGCTCTTCTGTTGACCTTGAAGTGTCGCCATCGCGCCAGATGTAGCTTCTGAAGCTAGGTTCTTCGGAAATAAGAAGTTGCGTGCGTATCCTTCAGAAACGTTCTTAACTTCACCTTTTTTGCCTTTACCTTTTACATCTTGAAGAAAAATTACTTTCATTCCTCTTCTCCCCCTTCAATATACTCATCAATAATACGTTTTAAATGGATTTCTGCTTCATCAATCGAGCTGTTCTCAATCTGGCAGGCAGCATTCGTAAGATGTCCTCCGCCTTCCAGTCTCTCCATGATCATCTGCACATTGATGTCCCCAAGCGAACGGGCACTGATGCTCACTCTGCCATCAATACGATTGGCAATAACAAAGGATGCTTGAATACCGTTCATGGTTAAAAGTATATCTGCTGCCTGAGCGATCACGACTTGATTGTATGCATCCTCAGGAGAGCTTTTGGCAATAACGATGCCTTTTTTATAGACTTCCGAACTCTCAATGAGCTTGGAACGTCTTGTATACGTGTTTAAATCTTCTTTTAAGAACTTTTGAACAAGAATCGTGTCTGCCCCATGCGCTCGTAAATAAGACGCAGCATCAAACGTACGAGAACCTGTTCTGAGGGTGAAACTCTTCGTGTCTACAATAATACCGGCAAGAAGGGCTGTGGCTTCAAGCATGCGCATCTTGAGTCTCTTCGGCTGGTATTCGAGAAGTTCGGTCACGAGCTCTGCCGTAGAGGAAGCATAAGGCTCCATGTACACAAGAACAGGATCTTTAATGAACTCCTCACCACGTCTATGGTGATCGATGACCACGACATGATCAAGCTTGGATAACAGCTTTTCTTCAATAACCATCGTCGGTTTATGTGTATCAACCACGACGAGAAGTGTGTCTCGCGATGCAAGCTCTAGCGCTTCTTCAGGCGAGATAAAGAACTTCCAAATCGATTCTGTTTCTTTTAGTTCGTCCATCAAACGCTGAACGCCAATGTCGATATTCGCTTGATCAAGCACGATATATCCATCTTTTCCATTCACTTGCGCAACTTTTAAGATCCCGATCGCAGAACCGATAGAGTCCATATCCGGATTCTTATGCCCCATGATGATGACCTTGTCGCTATCTGCCACCAATTCACTTAATGCATGGGAGATGACGCGAGCACGGACGCGGGTACGTTTTTCAACAGGATTTGTCTTTCCTCCATAGAAACGTACTTTTCCGTTCGTTTGCTTGATCGCAACCTGGTCGCCTCCGCGTCCAAGAGCAAGATCCAAACTGGATTGAGCTAGCTGTCCGAGCTCAGGAAGCGAAGATGTTCCCGCTGCAACTCCAATACTGAGCGTAAGAGAGATATTCTGCTTAGCTGTAGACTCTCTCACTTCATCCAATACGCTGAATTTGTTCTTTTCCAACTCATAAAGAATTCGTTGGTTAAATACAGCTAAAAACCGCTCAGAAGACGTACGTTTAAGGAAGATGCCATGTACGTTCGCCCATTCGTTCAACACAGACGTAACTTTTGAGTTGATCGTTGATCGAAACTGGTCATCGAGTCCTTGCGTTACTTCTTCATAGTTATCGAGATAGATGATCGCCATGACCGTTTGTTCTTCATCATACAAACGCTCAAGATCTAACTGCTCGGTTACATCAAAAAAGTAAAGCAGTCTATCTTCTTTCTTAAAGTTCACTTGAAATCTATGTGTGTTAATCTTAATAACTTCTTCCTTCGCATCACTCTTGATATGAGGAATCAGTTCTTCTGAAACATGGTTTAGAGAATGGCCGATAAAGGACTCTTCTTCAATAAGGGCTCCCATGTATGGATTGGCCCATTCGATCTTAAAATCCTCATCATACAAAATAATCCCGATCGGCATTTCCATCAACGCTTCTTCTCCCACCTTCTTCAAGCGGTGAGAAAGCGTAGAAATATAATCGCCTAGTTCCTCCTGAAAACTAGCTTCGGCTTTCATGGCATAATAAAACAAACCACCGAGCAGCACGAAGCCTGCCATTCCGATCATCCAATGAAAATACGTGATGATGCTTACCAGAACAACAGAAGTTACAAATAAGGCGATGACGGGATAACCATGCCACCGTTTTAGTAAAAACTTTGGCATACTTTCAGCTCCTACTGTTTGGGTTTCAACCGTTTTTTAATCATAAATCCTAAATCAATTATACCTAAGAATTTAACGACTTCCAGAGGAATCGGCAAGATAGAGCTCAGCAAAAACAAGAGTATAATCAACAATATGATTCTTTTTCTCTTCCAATTCTTTATCCAGGCATAATAAAAAATAACTGTGAAACCTTGTATTATAAGTACAAACGATAATATCATATACAAATTTATCGTTACAATATATAAAGACGTACCCTTTTCAGGCATACTAAATGTTAAAACAATCGCTATAATATAATACCACAAAAACGATTTTGGCAGGTTCCACTCACGAAATGGAGGGAACGATGGCACATCATAGCGCATTCTTTTCATCAACATTCTTGCGGCGATATGCGTTAAGAAAGCAAGGATAACAGCTCCCCCGATAATATATGTTGGAAGCATCATTGGAATCAATTCCGCTTGCTCTCTAAGCCTTTCGATCTGGCTAGGGTCTTGTCCACCTGCTTTATAAAAATCTTCTGCTGTACCTATCGCACTTTGAAACTGAGATTCTAATTCTTTAACAAAATTAATGCCCATGAATACTTGAGCGATCGCAAGCGTTCCTAACATGTTCACGATGTTAGACAAACTCGCACCGAGCAGAACCGCAAATGCAGATTTTTTTCTTCTATAAAGTTCCCCCATCACGATTCCGGTCAAACCAGCAAAGAGGGTGACAATTATACCGTTAAGCCCCGCAAAAGCCAATGAAACGCCAAACGTGACCGCCCATAAAAGTAATCCCGCTTTAAGATCTTGCCGGTACAAATAAATGATAAACGGAAGCGGCAAAATAAATAACGAGACCAAGCTAAATAACGGTATGTACATACTGATCAAAAAAAGAAGCGTATAAATGCCCGAAACAACGGCACCTTCCACCAATACTCTAGTATTGCGCATGATTCACCTCATAAATTCTTCATATGTTCTAATTGTAGTGACATAACCGCCGTAATTCAACTTAAACGCTAATTCTAGCATAGACGTACTTGAAGCGAAGTAAACAAATTATGGAAGGTTTGCTTGAGTGGGGTGAAAAATAGGTGATATTCACCTGTTTCTAGGGTAAATATGTGTGAATAGGTTATCTGATTGATGGGGGAAGGCACTACTGTGGTTTAATAGAGGGTGACTCAGCCATTTCACACCCGTTTTTCATACTTAATGAAGAGGAATCCAAAAGTTTTGAGCTCCAATCCACAAATTTCCTGCCTGAATCCTAAAGTTTTAGCTGTTTATCCACGAGTTTTAGCCTTTTATCCGCGAGTCTACAATCCTCGACAAAAGTCGACGCGCCTGCGACCTTCTATTATTACAAAAAAAACGCAGCCAGGAAAACCCAGCTGCGCTCTTTAAACGATCTTATTCAGATACATATGGTAACAATGCCATGTGACGAGAGCGTTTAATCGCACGAGTCAATTGACGTTGATATTTAGCAGATGTACCAGTTACACGACGAGGAAGAATCTTACCGCGCTCAGAAACGAAACGCTTTAAAAGATCAGTGTCCTTGTAGTCGATGTAAGTGATTTTGTTTACAGTGAAGAAACAAACCTTACGACGCTTTTGGCGTCCACCACGACGTCCAGCCATAGTTGGTCCCCTCCTTTAGATTTATTTTATATATTCCGATTCATAGTTTACGTTAGTTTAAAATGGCAAATCGTCATCAGAGATGTCGATCGGCGTGCCATCATTTGCAAACGGGTCATCGTTGAAGTTATTACGTTTTGGATTCTGCTGTTGCTGTCCTCCAAATCCGTTGTCACTTCCATAGCTGCGGTTCTGATTTTGCTGCCCAAATCCGCGGTCATTTGATGGTCCACCAAAGTTGTTGCTGTTGCCTTGATATTGCTGGCCTCCAGCATTAGCGTTTTTAGGTTCAAGGAATTGAACACTTTCTGCCATTACTTCAGTAACATACACTCTTTGACCCTGCTGGTTCTCGTAAGAACGAGTTTGCAAACGTCCATCCACTCCTGCAAGCGATCCCTTTTTCAAGAAGTTCGCTACATTTTCAGCGGGCTTACGCCATACGACACAGTTAATAAAATCTGCTTCGCGCTCACCTTGCTGATTCGAAAAAGGTCGATTAACAGCAAGCGTGAAGTTAGCAACTGCCACACCGTTTGGAGTGTACTTTAATTCTGGGTCTTTTGTTAAACGTCCCACCAGTACTACTCGATTTAGCATTCAGAACCACTCCTTAAAGGATTAATTTCTTTCGTCTACGATTGTCATGAAACGAAGAACATCTTCGTTGATCTTCATAAGACGGTCGAATTCATTAATCGCTTCGTTTGGAGCGTTAACTTCCAATAGCGTGTAATATCCATCGCGGAAGTCATTGATTTCGTAAGCTAAACGCTTTTTACCCATTTCCTTTTCGTTCGCGATCTCCGCACCGTTGTCAGTTAGGATGCTTTTCGCACGCTCTTTCGTTGCCTTAAGAGCTTCCTCTTCGATATTCGGACGGACGATGTACATAATTTCGTACTTTTTCATTCCGTTCACCTCCTTTTGGTCTAAGCGGCCCAAAAAATTTATTTCGGGCAAGGAGAAAATCATCATAACAAGATTTGTTGACAATTAACTCACAATAAAGAATTATATCAAAACATCTTGCATAAAACAAGCATCTCTTAAAAGAAAGCATAAAAAAGAGGAAAAGCGATTGCTTTTCCTTGGTTTTTCTAGATTACTTGGGCTGTATTCTTTAAATTGCTCTGAGATTAGTGTTGTAAAAAACTTCACTGACTAGTTGATTGTAGTGCAAGGTGCAAGACTCCTGGGGGATCAGCGGGACAGGTGAGACACCTAACAGCGCAGAGCGCTAGGTGGCTCACCGCACGCCCCCCGGAAAGCGAAGCACCTGGAACGGAAATCAACGACTTTCAAAGTTTATTTTTTTAAACATTAAAACGGAAATGAACAACATCTCCATCTTTCATCTCATATTCTTTACCTTCAAGACGAACTTTACCTTTTTCTTTAGCAGCTGCCATGTTCCCTGCAGCCATCAGATCATCATAAGCTACAATCTCTGCACGGATAAATCCTCTTTCAAAATCCGTGTGAATGATACCCGCACATGCAGGAGCCTTCATGCCTTTACGGAACGTCCAAGCGCGAACTTCTTGAACACCTGCTGTAAAGTAAGTAGCTAGACCTAGTAGGGAATAAGAAGCACGGATCAATTTATCAAGACCCGCTTCTTCGATACCGAGTTCACCTAAGAATGCCATCTTTTCGTCGCCATCAAGCTCTGCGATTTCTTCTTCCACTTTTGCACAGATAACGATAACTTCAGCATTTTCACGTGCCGCGTATTCTTTAACGGCTTCAACGTGCTCGTTCGTTCCTTCTAGAAGCTCATCTTCGCTTACGTTAGCCACGTAAAGGATCGGCTTCATTGTAAGAAGGTGCATCGTGTGAACAATCTTCTTCTCTTCAGGTGTTAGATCAACACTTCGTGCCGGAAGTTCTTGCATCAGAGCTTCTTTGATCTTTGAAAGAACAGCAAACTCCGCTACCGCTTCTTTGTCTTTAGACTTCGCAAGCTTTTCAACACGTGCAACACGCTTGTCGATCGACTCTAGATCAGCAAAGATAAGCTCAAGGTTGATAACTTCAATATCATCGATCGGATTCACTTTACCGTGTACGTGCGTGATGTTTTCATCATCAAAACAACGAACAACTTGAAGGATCGCATCTGTTTGACGGATGTGAGATAAGAATTTGTTTCCTAGTCCTTCCCCTTTACTCGCACCTTTTACGATTCCTGCGATATCTGTGAACTCAAAAGTTGTAGGAACTACTTTTTTCGGTTGTACCATCTCTGTTAATTTTTGAAGACGGTTGTCTGGTACTTCAACGATTCCAACGTTCGGATCGATCGTACAGAACGGATAGTTAGCAGATTCAGCACCCGCTTGTGTAATAGCATTAAACAATGTAGATTTACCAACGTTCGGTAAACCAACGATTCCAGTTGTAAGAGCCACTGTTCATTCACTCCTCTGTTTTATATAAAGCTTAGAAATCCTAAGACTTTTCATTGTAATAAAAAAATATCCTTCCCAATTATAGGTTTTATCCTCTTAAAAAACAAGAAGAACCGGGTCGTATAACCCGGCTCTAATGTTTGATCATTTCATTATTAAGTTTTGTTTCACGTGAAACAAAACGTTACTCACCTGGAGATGCTAAAACTTTTTTTATTTTCTTAGCGAACTCCGCTCTTGGCAGCATCACACTATGCTGACATCCCATGCACTTAATCCTGATATCAGCACCCATTCGAATTACTTTCCACCGATTCGTTCCACATGGATGCTGTTTTTTCATTTCTACTTCATCGTGAAGTTGAAATTCTTTTTGTTGCATAATCAGCTCTCCCTTATTTATGTTCTTTTGGTAATGGTTCTTTTTGATACGTGACCATTTTTGGATATGGAATCTCGATCCCCGCAACTTCAAGCTCGTGTTTTAGCGTTTTACGAAGTTCACGAGCGATCTTAAAGTGTGTCATCGGAAGGACCTCTGCCGTAACGCGAATCACTACTTCTGATGCACCGAGCATCTGAACGCCTAATACTTCTGGTTCTTTGACCATCTCAGGATAGTTTGGCTTAGCGTTCTTCACAACTTCTTGAATAATATTTTGAGCTTTATCGATATCCTCTTCATAAGCAATGCTCAAGTCAACGACTGCAATGCTGTTATGAACAGAAAAATTCGTAACTTCTGTGATAGACGAATTCGGCAGGATATGCAATTCTCCTGTCCAACTTTTAATTTTTGTCGTTCTTAATCCAATTTCTTCAACGGTTCCTTCAAAGTTTGTGATTCGTACCGTGTCTCCAACAGAGAACTGATTTTCAAAGATGATGAAAAAACCTGTAATGATATCCTTCACCAGACTTTGAGCACCAAAACCAATCGCTAAACCAACCACTCCAGCACCGGCAAGGATCGCTTTAATGTCTACACCGAACTCCGTTAGGATGGTTAAGATCGCTACAAAGTAAATAACATATGAAGCAACATTATCTAACAGTCTAAATAGGGTGTTCTCTCTTCTCTCACTTAAGCGCAGAGGAGATTTGAGTCGAACTTTAAACACATTAGCGATCGCTGCTTTTACAATATATTTGAAAATTATAGCGAGTATAATGATGCCTACAATTTTTAAGCTAGTCGTAGCAATGCCTGTCCACCATTCTTTATCGGAAAAAATCGTGACGGCTTTCTCTGCAGTTTCCGGTAAGTTCGCACCTGCCAATGGATCATCTTCCTCTCTTTGATTATGAAATTATTTAATCAGCTTTTACTGAGAATATCAAATGTAATTACGTAACCTGCTTTAAGAAAAACTTCTAGAGTTACGAGTGCAGGGGAAACGGGTATAGACTTTAAACAAAAGTCTGTGATTATTGTATTCTACCATGTATAAGAAAAGGATTTCTTCCGTATACTAGTAGAACCATTATAAAGGAGAGGATGTCATGTTCCTCAAACGGAAGCTGGGATTAGGGAAACCCATTCAATATAAATTGCATCACGAAGACAAGGAAGCGATGCTTAGAATCACCGAACAAATTTTACCTATGCTTCCGGAATCAGCTCATCAGCCCGTTGTCGTTGTCTGTATAGGCACAGACAGATCGACAGGTGATGCATTAGGTCCTCTAGTTGGTACCAAGTTGCATAACAAAGATACATTCCCCTTCTTTGTTTACGGCACACTAGATGATCCTGTTCATGCGGTGAATTTAGAAGAAAAGTTAAAGATGATCGCTACTGAGCATCCAGGTGCTTTTGTTATAGGAATTGATGCTTGCTTAGGTCGATTAAACCACGTTGGCATGGTCTCGATCAACGATGGACCTGTTAAACCAGGGGCTGGCGTTAACAAACAGCTGCCGCCTGTTGGTGATATGCACATTACAGGTATCGTAAACGTCAGTGGTTTTATGGAATACTTTGTTCTTCAAAACACACGACTCAGCATTGTCATGAAGATGGCTGATTTGATCGCTGATTCTCTTCATATGGCTTGTTTACGTAAAAAGATTCAACAAAAAAACATGATTGTAAGCACAGAATCTCGTTCACAAGACATTTACAAAATTCAATAGCAAAAGCCGCTTCTAATATTAGAATAGAAGCGGCTTTTTTTGTTTACATCAATCCATGAGAAAACGCTAGAATGCTCTCCCATTTTTCAACGATAAAAACTAAAATCGTTGCGATGAGTAAACCTGGGAGAAGGTTTGCCACACGAATTTTAGTGATGCCAAGTAAATTAAGTCCGATCGCGACGATCATGATCCCACCCGTTCCTGTGACCTCAACGATAAGAGCATCCATCAATTCCTGAGAAACGAAGCGATCGATTTGTGTAGCCATCAAAGCAATCATCCCTTGATATAAAACGACAGGTATAGCGGAGAACATGACTCCTATACCGAGCGTTGAGGTAAACAGGATGGCACAGAAACCATCGATCAGCGCTTTTGTATAAAGAACGTCATGCTGTTGTCTAAGACCACTATCTAGGGCTCCCACGATAGACATCGCTCCTACAACAAACACGAGTGTAGCCGTAACAAAACCGGTAGCAACCGATCCCTTGTCTTGCTTTCCTATCTTCGTCTCGAGCCACTTGCCAATCGCGTTCAATCGCTCTTCAAGATTCCACCACTCACCGAGAGCGCCCCCGACCGCCAAGCTTGCGATCACAATTAAGAACTGCTCGCTCTTCAGACCCATTCCGATCCCCAAAATCGTTACAGCTAATGCCATCGCTTGTAAGATCGTATCTTTATAGCGATCAGAAATATTCGTCCAAAATAAACCTAAAAAGCTTCCTGCAATAATTGCAATACCGTTAACTATCGTTCCTAACAGTGACATTTTTCTATGCTCTCCTATCTAAGTAGGTCATCTATGATCTTTGATAAGCTTGATTCAAGATGGTTACTCTCGTTTATACGTTAGCATTGAAAGTTGATCTCCGTTTCAGATGCTCCAATCAACTTCACAATGGTGAATTTTAATATACATATTTAGAAACTGTTCATCAAAACTCTTTTAGAAAGAGTAAAAAAGAAAACCACCTTAACGATGGTTTTCTGCTTATTTTTCTAATAGCTCTAAAATGCGTTCCAGGTCATCTTGTGAAAAGAATTCGATCTCAATCTTCCCTTTTCGTTTTGATTTCTTAATCGAAACGGATGTGCCAAATCGATCGCGTAAAGATGATTCTTTTTCTTGGAAGAAAACGTTCGCTGGGACTGTTTTTTTCTTTGTTCCACGTGAAACATTCATGTTAATATCAAAGATTAATTTCTCAAGCTGTCTCACGTTTAAGTTTTCATTGATTACGCGATCAACGACAAGCTGCATCTTCGTCTTTTTCTTAAGACCTAGCAATGCTCGTCCATGCCCCATTGATATTTGTCCGTTGGATAGAAGTTCAAGAACAGGTTTTGGCAGCTGAAGCAAACGAATATGGTTTGCGATATGAGGACGACTCTTTCCAACTCGAGAAGCTAACTCTTCTTGTGTCAGTTTTAAGTGTTCCATCAGCTTCTGATAGGCTTGAGCCTCTTCAACAGGATTCAGATCTTCACGCTGCAAGTTCTCGATCAGAGCAACTTCCATCATTTTTTGTTCGTCATAATCTTTTACGATTACAGGGATCACTTTCAATCCGGCTTCTGAAGCGGCGCGGAATCGTCTTTCCCCAAGAACGATCTCAAATCCTTTAATACTTTTTCGTACAACAATGGGTTGAAGAATGCCATGTTCGATAATGGATTCTTTTAATTCTTCAATGGCTTTTTGGTCAAAAACTTTTCGGGGCTGATACGGATTTGGCCTTAGCTCTGATATACTGACTTCTTTGATCTGCTCTTCTTCCCCTGCTTCTGTTGGAGGAAAGAAGGCATGTAGCCCTTTACCTAACCCTTTCACCAATGCCGATCACTTCCTTCGCAAAATCTAAATAAACATCAGCACCTCGGGATTTAGGATCGTAGATGATGATCGGTTTCCCATGACTCGGCGCTTCTGATAGTCTAACGTTTCTTGGTATGATGGTCTCATACACTTTATCTTGAAAATATTTTTTTACTTCTTCAATGACTTGAATCCCTAAGTTTGTACGTGCATCCAGCATGGTAAGCAGCACACCGTCAATCATCAGATCAGTATTTAAATGCTTTTGTACGAGTCGTACTGTGTTTAAAAGCTGACTTAAACCTTCTAGCGCGTAATACTCGCACTGAACAGGTATGATGACTGAGTCAGATGCTGTTAATGAGTTGATGGTAAGCAGTCCTAATGATGGTGGACAATCGATAATTATAAAATCGTAATTGGCACTTACCTTTTCTAACGCTCTTTTCAATCGAACTTCTCGAGAGATCGTTGGTACGAGTTCGATCTCAGCTCCAGCAAGCTGTATCGTCGACGGGAGGATATGTAAACCTTCACAGATGGTCTCGACGATCACGTCTTTTACTTCTACATCCTCGACAAGAACATTGTAGATACACTGGTCGATATCCCCTTTATCTACACCTACGCCACTTGTTGCGTTCCCTTGAGGATCTATGTCTACGAGCAATACTTTTTTACCGAAATATGCTAAGCATGCACCAAGGTTGACCGACGTAGTCGTTTTTCCGACTCCGCCTTTCTGGTTGGCTACTGCAATGGTCTTGGCCACGTTGTCACCTACCTCACTTAAAAACATTCATTATCTATTATTCTATCACGAAGAAAATAAAATAACGTACGGAATTACAGAAAAAGAAGGATTTATTTTGTTGGGTTTTCTACTTATTGATTGTAAATCTGTCTGCTGCAGGAATTTAAGTGGGAAAGAGTTGTAGAAGTAGCATTTTAGGGGTCATAAGTAGATTATTTACTATACGGAGAGGGGTATCATCCTTAAGAATCCCTTAAATTCTAGCATCAATTCAGGAAATTTCCGAATTAATCCCGCGAATTCTTGTCATATATCCGCATGTCTACATCAATCGACATTGACCGACTGCCAGATACCCCACACCCATTCCATTTCAGTCAGCACCCAGCATCATCAAAACAACAAACCATCAAAACAACAAAAAAACCACCAGCTCCTATTCAAGCTGATGGCCTTCTCTTTTTATTTTTTGGGAATACGAATCGTGAACTGATAGAACTCCTCATGTTCTTCTTCTTCTGTGTCGATAGAAAGTCCGCTCTGTACGACCATGTCTACCGATTGTCTTACCGTATTGATCGCGAGTCGCATATCTTTGCTATACGATTTACGGCGTGACTGAGGTTTCTTTTCTGCTGTCTCAGATTCGATCATTCGTTTCACACGTTCTTCCGTTTGCTTCACATTGAGTTGCTTTTCGATGATTTCTTGAAGAACGGCCTCCATCTTTTCAGGAGATTTCAAAACGATCAATGCACGAGCATGACGTTCTGTTACTTTTTTCTGCAAAAGGGCATCTTGAATAGACTGCGGAAGCTTTAACAGACGCAGCTTGTTCGCAATCGTAGACTGACCTTTACCCAACTTTTGAGCAAGGCCTTCTTGTGTGAGTCCGTGCAGTTCTAGAAGCTTAGCATATGCCATCGCTTCTTCGATAGCTGTCAACTCTTCTCGCTGAAGGTTCTCAATAAGTGCTACAGAAGCCGTTTGAGAGTCGTCCATCTCTTTTATGATTGCCGGGATCTTTTCCCATCCAAGCTTTTGGACAGCACGCCACCTACGTTCGCCCGCGATCAGCTCGTATTTGTCGTCGCCGATACCTCGAACAACGATGGGCTGAATGATTCCGTGAGCTTCAATCGTCTGTGATAACTCTTCAATTCGTTCATCTATAAAAACCGTACGAGGCTGAAACCGGTTGGGTATGATTCTTTGAACCGGAAGTTGAAGTACTTCTTCGTTGTCGTTTTTTTCAGCTGGTTCTGGATCTAAGGTTTGCTGGCTCTTTTCGCCGATGCCGAATAAACGTGAAAAAGGATGCTTCATGCGAATACACCACCTTTTGTAATCTGCCTGTTAACTAATTCTTCTCTCTAGTTCAATAATCCTGCAAGTCTGTAAAAATCTTTCTTTTATGTAACAGCTGTGTTTCACATAGAAACACAGCCTAAGATTATGAAATAGGAGATTTGTTTGGTGTTCCTGGTTTACGCGGAAATTTCTTTGGTGTTTCTTTAACTTTATCAATGACAATGATATTGCGTTCGCTCTCCTCGATCGGTAATACGAACGAATGAATATCTTTTACTTTACCGCCTAAAAGTTTGACCGCTTTTTCTCCGTCTCTCACTTCTTCAGGAAGGTTAGCACCTTTCATTCCTAAGAAGTGTCCACCAATTTTCACGAGTGGCAGACAGAGTTCGGAGAGTACCGATAGTCTAGCAACCGCACGAGCTGTCACAAGATCGAACGTTTGTCTGAACTCCGGACGGTGAGCAAAAGTCTCTGCACGGTCATGATAAAGTGACACTTCTTCTAAACCAAGTTCATCTACAACATGCTGTAAGAAGCCGATGCGTTTATTCAGAGAATCAACGACAGTTAGCTTGATTTCTGGGAATGCAATCTTAAGTGGAATAGCTGGAAATCCTGCTCCAGCCCCAACATCACACACCGTGATGTCTTGACTAAAGTCAAAATAAAAACCTGCCGTCACAGAATCATAAAAGTGTTTTAAATACACTTCTTCTTTTTCTGTGATCGCTGTAAGGTTCATTTTTTCGTTCCACACAACGAGCAAGTTATAATACGTTTCAAACTGTGAAAGCTGCTTTTCAGATAAGTCGACTCCCTTTTCTTTTAAGGAAGTTTGAAACAATTCGATATTCATGATTTTCACGTTCCCCCTCAACGGGCGATCTTCGCCAGTTTACCTTGTTCGAGATAGATCAACAGAATCGAGATATCTGCTGGGTTTACCCCTGATACACGTGATGCCTGCCCTACAGAAAGAGGCCGAACTTCGTGAAGTTTTTGTTTCGCTTCTGTCGCTAGTCCATTGATTGCCATGTAATCAAGATCTACGGGAAGCTTCTTGTTTTCCATCTTGCGCATCTTTTCAACTTGTGCGAGCTGTTTATCAATATATCCAGCATATTTCACTTGGATCTCTACCTGCTCCATCACTGTCTCTGGCAATGCTGTTTCAGCTGGGACAAGCTTATGAATGACTGGATATGTGATTTCAGGGCGCTTTAACAAGTTAGCCGCTGACATAGGTTCTTTTAACGGAGTCGATTGTGACTCTGCAAGAACTTGCTGCACGATTTCACTCGGTTTGATCGAAACATGCTCAAGTCGATCTATTTCCTGCGCAATTAATGCTTTCTTCTCTTCAAAGCGTTCGTAACGATCTTGTGGTATCAGTCCGATTTCATGACCTTTTTTCGTTAATCGCAAATCTGCGTTATCGTGTCTAAGAAGTAAACGGTACTCTGCACGCGATGTTAGAAGGCGATAAGGTTCGTTCGTTCCTTTTGTGATCAAGTCGTCGATCAAAACTCCGATGTACGCTTCTGAACGATCAAGCACAAGAGGCTCTTTATCTTGGACTTTTAACGCTGCGTTGATTCCCGCCATAAGTCCTTGACCCGCTGCCTCTTCATATCCGCTCGTTCCGTTCAGTTGTCCAGCTGTAAATAGACCGTTCACGCGCTTCGTCTCAAGAGATGGCCAAAGTTGAGTTGGAACGATCGCATCATACTCAATCGCATATCCTGCACGCATCAACTCTGCTTTTTCAAGACCAGGAATCGTTGCTAAAATTCGTTTCTGCACATCTTCCGGAAGACTTGTTGAAAGACCTTGAACGTATACTTCTTCTGTATTGCGTCCTTCAGGCTCTAAGAAGATCTGATGTCTTGGCTTATCATTGAAACGGACAATCTTATCCTCGATCGATGGACAATATCTCGGTCCAGTACCTTCGATCATTCCGGAATACATCGGTGAACGATGAAGGTTTCCGTTGATCAACTGATGCGTTTCTTCACCTGTATACGTTAGCCAGCAAGGAAGCTGATCTGTGATGAACTCTGTTGTTTCATAAGAAAAAGCACGAGGTACATCGTCACCAGGCTGAATTTCTGTTTTTGAATAATCAATCGTCTTGCTGTTAACACGCGGAGGTGTTCCTGTTTTAAAACGCACCATATCAAAACCTAACTCTTGCAGATGATATGACAAGTTGATAGAAGGAGCCATGTTGTTCGGGCCGCTCTCATATGCGAGTTCTCCGATGATGATCTTCCCTCTTAAGTACGTTCCGGTTGTAAGTACGACCGCTTTTGCCGCGTACTCTGCTCCGGTTTTTGTGATTACCCCTCTACATTCACCGTCTTCGATGATCAGACGCTCTACCATCCCTTGACGCAACGTAAGGTTCTCTGTGTTTTCCATCGTTTTTTTCATTTCATGCTGATACAGATATTTATCCGCTTGCGCGCGCAGCGCACGTACCGCTGGGCCTTTACCTGTGTTCAGCATACGCATTTGAATATGTGTCTTGTCGATGTTGCGCGCCATCTCTCCGCCGAGTGCGTCAACTTCACGAACGACGATCCCTTTAGCCGGTCCGCCTACTGACGGATTACACGGCATATAGGCGACTGTATCTAAGTTCAATGTTAAACATAATGTTTTAGCGCCCATACGTGCAGAAGCAAGTGCTGCTTCAACACCCGCATGTCCAGCACCGACTACGATCACATCAAACGTATCTGCTTTATATCCCATCGTTTTTACCTCCTTTTTTTATTTTCCTAAACAAAATTGAGAGAACAATTGGTCGATCAGACTCTCTGAAACCGTGTCTCCTACGATTTCCCCAAGTATCTCCCAAGCTCTTGTAATATCGATCTGTACCATATCTATAGGTAGATCCGCTTCAATGCCGCCGAGTGCCTCATCAATATGATGAATCGTCTGCTGCAGAAGTGCGATGTGCCTAGAGTTGGATACGTATGTTAAGTCTTGCGCTTCGATACCGCCTGCAAAGAACAAGTTTGCGATCGCTTGCTCTAGTTCATCGATTCCCTCTTCTTTTACTAAAGAGGTTGCGATAACAGGTGAGTTCTCTGCAAGTTTCTTTACTCGATCCATATCTACTTTCATTTCAAGATCTGTTTTATTAATAATTACGATCTTATCTAGTCCTTCAGCTGCACGGAACAAGTTCTCATCTTCATGTGAGAGCACTTCATTCCCATTGATAACAAGAAGAATCAAATCTGCTTCTTTTAGTACTTTCCGCGACTTTTCAACACCGATCTTTTCTACGATGTCTTCTGTCTCACGAATTCCCGCTGTATCCACCAAACGTAACGGCACGCCTCTAACGTTCACGTACTCTTCGATAACGTCACGTGTTGTTCCAGCAATATCCGTAACGATCGCTTTATTCTCATGAACGAGTGCATTCATGAGCGATGACTTACCTACATTCGGTCTTCCAATGATCGCCGTAGACAATCCTTCACGAAGGATCTTACCTTGACTTGCCGTCTGCAATATTGATTCAACTTCTTTTTTTACAGTGAGCAGATTGTTATTCAATAAAGCATGAGTCATCTCTTCTGCGTCATACTCTGGATAATCGATGTTCACTTCTACATGGGCGATCGTTTCTAAAAGAGTTTGTCTAAGACGCATGACGAGTGAAGATAAACGCCCTTCCATCTGGTTGAGGGCAACATTCATCGCTCGGTCTGTCTTCGCTCGAATCAGATCCATGACTGCTTCCGCTTGAGAAAGATCGATCCTGCCATTTAAGAATGCTCGCTTCGTAAATTCTCCTGGCTCCGCTAAGCGCGCTCCTTGCTGAAGAATCAATTGAAGGACTCTATTTACAGAAACTAATCCTCCATGACAGTTGATCTCAACAACATCCTCCCGCGTGAACGTACGCGGTGCACGCATCACGCTGATCATAACTTCTTCTACCGCTTGATCGAGTTTCGGGTCGATCAATTTTCCGTAATGAATCGTATGTGTATCAACTTCAGAGAGACGTTTTGTCCCACTATAAACTTTATCTGCAATGGACACTGCGTCAGGTCCGCTCAACCGAACGATGGCGATTGCCCCTTCTCCCATAGGTGTTGAGATCGCTGTTATCGTGTCAAATTCCATTGTTGTTTCACCTCGGCTTTCCTCTTTCATACGCTCTATATAAATTACCTTTAGTATGGCCTTAAATACTTACTGTGATAAGGTTCTTATAAAAATGGACATAAATATCCACAATAAAAAATAGTGTATCGCATAATGTCCTCACAGTAAAGAAAACGAGGCTGAAATAAAGCTTATAAACGAGCATAAATGTGCTCGCTTGATCGACTAAAATGCGTGGTTGTATCGGTATTTGTTAGTTGATGGACCCAAACAAAAAGCTTCAGAGGATAGCCTCTGAAGCTTTTTTTATCTTTTGCTTGAGGATGTCGGGCGGATTACGACCTTACGAAAAGGTTCTACCCCCTCAGACGTAGTCTCAACATCTCTGTTTTCTTTGAGTGCTAAATGAATCACTTTTCGTTCGTTGGCAGGCATCGGCTCAAAAGCAAAGCTTTTCTTTGTGAAAAACACCTTTTGTGCAGAATGCTCGGCTAAACGCTCGAGTGATTCTTGTCTTCTGGTACGATAGTTTTCAGCATCAAGCACAATTTTCACATGCTTGCTTGCAGGATCAGAGTTTGCAACCATATTCGTTAAAAGCTGAAGCGCATTAAGCGTTTGTCCACGTTTTCCAATTAAAATCGCAATTTTGTCACCGGATAAATCCAGCACAAGATGATCATTTTCCTGTCGCTGTGTGATGGTAACGGGCACTCCCATTTTGGATGTAACATCCTCTAGGTAGTCGATCGCGGATTTAACAGGATCAGCTTTCACTGTTACTTCAACAACTGCTGGCTTCCCGCCAAGTCCAAAGAAACCTTTTTTGGAATCTTCTAGAACGGATATCTCTACTTGATCTTTTGAAGTCTGAAGTTGTTCTAGTGCTGCTGCTACTGCTTCTTCAATCGTTTTCCCTGTTACCTGTACCTTTTTCACTTTTTAGCTCCCCCATCAACTTGGTTTTCTTTCTTTTTCATTGGGGTCGTAATGAAATATGTCTGTCCAATCATGAATATGTTACCGATCACCCAATATAGAGATAGTGCAGCTGGGAAATTAATCGCAAACACAACGATCATTACTGGCATGATGTATAAAAGCATCTTCATCTGTGGGTTTGGATTATCCATTCCACCCATCATGATCTTTTGTTGTAAGAATGTCGTTAAACCGGCTACTAACGGTAAGATATAAAATGGATCCGGATCTCCTAAGTCAAACCAAAGGAAATTATGGTTCGCGATTTCACCCGTACGCATGATCGCATGGTAGAAACCTAAAAGAATCGGCATTTGAATCAATAAAGGTAAACAACCAGCAAGCGGGTTAACTCCGTTCTTCTGGAATAAAGCCATCGTTTCTTGCTGTAATTTCTGTTGTGTGTTCGCATCTTTAGACTTGTACTTTTCGCGAAGCTTTTGAATTTCAGGTTGGATCTCTTGCATCGCTTTTGAACTGCGTGTTTGCTTAATCATTAATGGAAGAAGCGCAGTACGGATGATTAATGTAACAATAATGATCGCTAATCCGTAGTTTTCACCAGTTAGGGTCGCAAAGTATGTGATCAACCATGATAACGGATATACAAAATATGTGTCCCAAATTCCAGTGCTGTCACTAGTAATAGGATCATTCATCGATCCACATCCAGATAGGACAGCCATGAGTGCGAAAAGGGCAATCAGTAAACCTATTTTCTTACGCACACTCTTATCCTCCTTAAAATCATAAATCTTATCTCAATTATTTATTGTCCCTTTTTTCAGGCACGAGGTCAACGCCTCCGGGATGAAAAGGATGGCACTTTGAAATTCTGACAAAAGTTAGCCACATTCCTTTAAATACACCGTGACGCCTGAAAGCTTCTATACCGTAATGCGAGCAGGTCGGATAAAAGCGGCATGAAGGCGGTGTTAGCGGAGAAATCCATAGCTGGTAAAAACGAATAATCCCTATAAATAAGGACCTCATTTTTTTTTACACCCTCTTTTTTAAAACGTTCGCTCTGTTCAAAACATGAAGCAGACTTTTTTCCATCTCGTGAAAGTCCATGTTAGCAGTAGGTATTCTCGCGATAACCACGTAATCCCTGCCTGAAAGAAGCTGTTCACTATATTTATGGAAGATTTCTTTAACCGATCGTTTAATTCTGTTTCTCGTAACGGCTTTTCCAACTTTTTTGCTGACAGAAAGTCCGATTCGAAAAACACGCTGATCTTCTTTTCTTAAACTGTATATTACAAATTGGCGATTAGCCGTTGATTTTCCTTTTTTGAAGACTTCTTGAAATTCCTCATTTTTTTTGATGCGTTGTTCTTTCTTCATTCATTTAACACTCCATCAATTATGCAATCTCATTCCAAAGTCTTTTGTAGCGATCATCACCCAGTATCGGCCTGTTTGGTTCATATAAAACCATTAACTTCGAAAAAACGCCTTCGTACAGAAAATACGGACTCGGAGTGAGCAAAATTCTCTCTATAAAAGTAAAAAAAGACCACTGATGTCAGTGGCCTATGCGGATAACACTTTTCTTCCCTTTTGACGACGGCGAGCTAGAACTTTACGACCGTTCTTAGTAGCCATACGTGCACGGAAACCATGTACCTTCTTACGCTTACGGTTGTTCGGTTGAAATGTAGGTTTCATGTATATTACACCTCCCTGAGGATATCTCTTATAAAAGACAGTCTAATAAAGTATAATGACTGACCCTTAATTTTGTCAAGCTGGATTTTATCTTTGTGTTTTTTTGCAAGTTTTTTGCCTTTGAAAGTGAGGATGTCTGTTTCGAAATGCTAGTGAAGTTCTTGAAAGTAGTTGATTTCCATTCCAGGCTACTCGCTTTCCGCGGGGCAGGCGGTGAGCCACTTGCCGCTATGCGCCCTTAAGTGTCTCACCTGACAGCTTGTCCCGCAGGAGTCTCGCACCCTCCATTCCAATCAACAAACCAAAGAAGTAAATAAAAAACAAAACACTCTTTTAAAATCACACCAAAGAAAGTTTGCAGAGCTGACGATCCACTACAGCTTCCCAATTATCACAGGACAACAATAGCTCCATAATAATCCTTCTACAAGCTTCACCAAAATCTTCATCACCTAACCTGTGGACATCTTTTTCGACATGGTTTTCATTATCCACACCAATTATCGACACGTTTTACACAAAATCTAGTGTTGTGGACAACTTTTCTACACAAGGTATGGGCGTTGTGGATAAGTAACAATAACTCGTTGCCAAGCCTGATTATTTTTGATATGCTAGTTGTGTTTTAACTCGTTAACAACCTGCAACACTAATAAAGTTATTCACAACCTGTGGATAAACTTGTGGACAGGTTTCAAAAGCTGTTATAAAGGTTGTCCACAGATACGGTTTTACTGTTCATAATCCTATTATCTACTATATTAATTATCATTCACATAAGGTGTGGACTTTTTATTTTTATTCATAGGTATTCACTGGGTGTACAATTCTTATACAACAGGGAAATGACTGCTGAAATAGGATGATTCGAAAGAGATAAGGGGGGTAAATTGGTTGGAAAACATAAACGACCTATGGTCCAAAGCACTTGCTGCGATCGAAACAAAAGTCAGTAAGCCTAGCTTTGAGACTTGGTTAAAATCAACAACGGCTCATGCTTTACAAAATGATACGCTTGTCATTACTGCGCCAAATGAGTTTGCCCGTGACTGGCTGGAATCCAGATATGCAGGTATCATTTCAGAGACGCTCCTAGACGTAACAGGAGCAGCACTTGACGTAAAGTTCATCATTCCACAAAATCAGACAGAACTAGACTTAGATCTGGAACTTTCCATGAAAAAAGCCCCAAAAGCAGCAAATGAGCCTCACGAAGAAGTTTCCCAAAGTATGTTGAATCCGAAATATACGTTTGACCGATTCGTTATCGGCTCTGGAAACCGTTTTGCTCATGCCGCTTCATTAGCTGTTGCTGAAGCACCAGCAAAAGCTTACAACCCGCTATTTATTTATGGGGGCGTTGGTTTAGGAAAAACGCATCTTATGCATGCGATCGGCCATTATGTATTAGAACATAATCCTGGGGCGAAGGTTGTTTACCTGTCCTCAGAAAAATTCACGAACGAGTTCATCAATTCGATTCGTGACAATAAAACCGTTGAGTTTCGCAACAAATTTCGCAGCGTGGACGTGCTTTTAATAGATGATATTCAGTTCCTTGCAGGAAAAGAACAAACGCAAGAGGAATTTTTCCATACGTTTAACGCGCTTCATGAAGAAAGCAAACAGATTGTTATCTCTAGTGATCGACCTCCAAAGGAGATTCCGACATTAGAAGACAGACTTCGTTCTCGGTTTGAATGGGGACTTATTACGGATATCACACCTCCTGACTTAGAAACGCGTATTGCGATCTTACGTAAAAAAGCAAAAGCAGAAGGACTAGATATTCCAAACGAAGTGATGCTTTATATAGCGAATCAGATCGATACGAACATTAGAGAACTAGAAGGAGCACTCATTCGTGTTGTTGCTTATTCGTCTCTCATCAACCAAGATATGAATGCAGATCTTGCAGCAGAAGCACTTCGAGACATTATTCCTTCTGCAAAACCAAGAACACTCACTATTCATCACATACAAGAAGTAGTTGGTAAGCATTACAATGTAAAGTTAGAGGATTTTACAGCAAAGAAACGAACAAAGTCTGTTGCTTTTCCTAGACAGATCGCGATGTATCTTTCTCGTGAGCTAACCGATAATTCTTTACCTAAGATCGGTGAGGAATTTGGAGGTCGCGACCATACAACGGTCCTTCATGCTCATGAAAAGATCTCTACTATGCTGATTACGGATCATGTTTTACAAAGAAAAGTGCAAGAAATTCACGATCAGCTGAAATCGAATTAAATAAGTAGCACTGAATACTGTGAATAACTGCAGTCACTTTATACACAGTCTGTCCACATGTGGATAGGCTGTTCTATCTTTGTTTTCTAGGGTTATCCACACATTCACAGCGCCTAGTACTATTACTACTATTTTTTTAAAAGATTTTAATAAATATCAGGGGGGCAAAATAATGAAAGTTAAGATTCAATTAAACCAGTTGATCGAAGCTGTTCAAGATGTAATGAAAGCTGTATCTTCAAGAACAACAATACCGATTCTAACGGGGATTAAAATGGAAGTAACCTATGACGGTGTTCATCTGACTGGTAGTGATTCTGATATTTCCATTGAACGACTGATACCGGTTGAAGAAGGAGATCTTGTACATATCGAAGTGAAACAAGAAGGAAGCGTAGTACTTCCAGCTCGTTATTTTTCAGAGATCGTTAAAAAACTTCCGAATGATTCTGTTGAGATTGAAGTAGGTGAGCGTTTTGAAACGACTCTTCGTTCAGGCGCTTCTGAATTCAGCCTTTTAGGATTAGACCCTGAAGAATACCCGAGATTACCTCAAATCGAAGAGAACTTAGTGTTTGAGATTCAAAGTGATCTTCTAAAAGCAATGATTCGTCAAACTGTCTTTGCGGTGTCCACCTCAGAAACACGCCCTATCCTAACTGGTGTTAACTGGACGTTAACTGATGGTGTTCTAAACTGTATTGCAACAGATAGTCATCGTTTGGCTGAACGTAAAATGCCGATCGATTCTCAAAGTGAAGAGCTTTCTTTTCAGAACGTCGTGATTCCAGGAAAGAGTTTGAACGAACTTTCGAAGATTCTTGATGAAAATGCTGAAAAAGTACAGATCGTTGTAACGAACAATCAGATCTTGTTCAAAGCTAAAAACATCTTATTGTTCTCAAGACTATTAGATGGCAACTATCCGGATACATCAAAATTGATTCCTTCGGAGAGCAAAACAACTTTCGTCTTGAAGACAAAAGAATTCTTACAAGCGATCGACCGTGCTTCTTTATTAGCGAGAGAAGGAAGAAACAACGTCGTGAAACTGGCAACACTCGATAACCAAACAATCGAACTTTCTTCAAATTCCCCAGAGATCGGTAAAGTATTTGAACACATGATCGCAGAGGAAATTGAAGGAGAAGAGCTGAAGATCTCATTCAACGCAAAATATGTGATGGAAGCTCTAAAAGTTATGGATTGCACAGAGATCAGCATCCTGTTTACAGGGGCGATGAGACCGTTTCTTATCCAACCCGTATCCGACGATTCGATCCGCCAATTAATTCTACCTGTAAGAACTTACTAAAATATAAAGCTGCCGGAATCACCGGTGGCTTTCTTTTCTTTCTAAGTCAAACGTTTTTTGGAGAAACTAGTAAGAGTGATATGTTTTTACTAATATTTTCACAACAGATTTTAAGAATTTTAATTTTGAATTTTGTTTATTTAACATCATCGAATATTGATCGGAGTGGAAGGTGCGAGACTCCTGCGGGACAAGCGGTCAGGTGAGACACTTAATGGCGCATAGCGGCAAGTGGCTCACCGCCTGCCCCGCGGAAAGCGAGCAACCTGGAACGCAGATCAACCTTTCAAACACACCAGAGAAACAACCAGGAGGTTTTTTAAAAATGGAAAACGTAAAGATCAACACCGAATTCATCACCCTTCAACAACTGTTGAAAACTACCGATGTCATCCAATCGGGAGGAATGGTAAAATGGTATTTAGCAGAACATGAAGTTCTTGTGAACGGAGAACATGAAACACGCCGAGGTAAGAAACTATATGCGGGTGATGTCGTGTCCATTCCAGAAGTAGGAGAGTTCAAGGTAACAACGGAATAGGGGGTATCCCTTTGCATATCGAAAAGCTTCAGCTTAGGAACTACAGAAACTATAAAGAACAGTCTCTCGAGTTCGAAAATAAGGTCAACGTTTTTCTAGGTGAGAATGCACAAGGAAAAACAAATGTTATGGAATCGATCTATGTTTTGGCCATGGCACGATCCTATCGGACAGCAAAAGATAAAGAGTTGATATCTTGGGACGAAGAATATGCTAAAATAGAGGGTAGCATCAAAAAGAGAAACAGTTCTTTTGATTTAAGTCTCGTCATCTCACAAAAAGGAAAAAAAGCGAAAATCAGCCGCATCGAACAACGCCGGTTGACCGATTACGTTGGACATCTAAATGTGGTTATGTTTGCACCTGAGGATCTTAATCTTGTAAAAGGCAGTCCACAGGTGCGTCGTCGTTTTATTGACATGGAGATTGGCCAAGTGAACGCGGTTTATTTAAATGACCTTTCTGTGTACCAAAAGATTTTGTCTCAGCGAAACTCTTTATTAAGAGAGATGTATCGCAACAAAAGTCAGCAGAACATGACGATGCTCGAGATCTTAACCGAACAGCTTATTGATAAAGCAGCCAGAGTGACGTTGAAACGCATGAAATACATGGAGAAACTTCAAAGTTGGGCAGAACCGATCCATCATGGGATATCCAGGGGGTTGGAAACGTTAAAAATTCATTACAAACCGACTATAGAGGTATGTGATGAGCTCGACTTGTCGAAAATGATAGAAGCGTTTCATCTGAAGTTTGGTAAAATAAAAGAAAAAGAGATTGACCGAGGAACTTCTTTATTTGGTCCTCATCGGGACGATCTGCTTTTTTCAGTGAACGGAAAAGACGTGCAGACATTCGGATCTCAAGGACAACAGAGAACGACTGCTCTATCTTTGAAACTCGCTGAGATCGATCTGATCTATTCAGAAGTCGGGGAATACCCGATCCTATTGTTGGACGATGTGTTATCTGAACTAGACGATTTCAGACAATCACATCTTTTAAATACGATTCAAGGTAAAGTACAAACCTTTGTTACAACGACTAGTGTGGAAGGGATACACCACGAAACACTCGAGAAAGCCGCAACTTACAAAGTTCATGCAGGCTCTATAGAACGTTTGAAATGAGGTGAGGACATTGCTTTTGCATTTAGGTGATGAAGAAGTCATTCATTCAAAAGATGTGTTGGCGATATTGGATATCAATGCGTTAAAGGCTTCTGAGTTAGCTTTAGAGTTTCTTAAAAAGCATGAGAACAATCAGACATTGACCGATTTAAGCGGAAATGCTGCAAAATCCGTAATCATTACAGATAAAACGATCTATCTATCTCCTCTTTCTGCCTCTACGTTAAAAAAGAGAGCCTCTGATCGCCTTGAACTTGAAAATGGCTGGAATATAAAATAAAGGTTTTATAAATAAAGCGTTTTTAAACCGGAATGAAGGTGAACGAATTGACGACTGAACAACAGTTAGAACAACAGCAAAATTATGATGAAAGTAATATCCAGGTACTCGAAGGTCTTGAAGCCGTCCGTAAACGTCCAGGGATGTATATCGGTGCTACGAACGTACGCGGTCTTCATCATCTAGTATGGGAGATCGTCGATAACTCGATCGATGAAGCCCTAGCAGGTTATTGTGACACGATCCAAATTACGATTGAAGAAGATAACAGCATCACGGTAGAAGATAACGGACGTGGAATCCCAGTAGGTATGCATGAAAAGATGGGAAGACCAGCTCTAGAAGTTATCATGACGGTTCTCCATGCCGGAGGAAAATTTGGCGGTGGAGGTTACAAAGTATCAGGCGGACTGCATGGTGTTGGTGCCTCAGTAGTTAACGCTTTATCCACGATGCTTGAAGTAACCGTATCTCGTGATGGTAAGCTGCATTATCAGTCTTACGAACGCGGCGTGCCGACTGCAGATCTTAAAGTGATCGGCGAAACAGACAAGACAGGTACTCGTACTCACTTCAAACCAGACCCTGAAATTTTTACTGAAACATTAGAATATGATTTCCCTACACTCTCAAACCGTATTCGAGAACTTGCTTATTTGAACCGTGGTCTTCGCATCATCGCTGAAGACAAACGCGGTGAAGAGCCAGTTGTTAAGGAATACCACTATGAAGGCGGGATCAAATCTTATGTGGAGCACATCAACCGCACGCGCGAAGTGCTGCATGAAGAACCGATCTTCGTTGAAGGGGAAAAGGACGGCATCTCGGTTGAGATCGCGTTCCAATACAACGACAGCTACGCAAGCAACATCTATTCGTTTGCGAACAATATCAATACACATGAAGGCGGTACGCACGAGTCAGGGTTCAAAACAGCTCTTACGCGTGTGATCAATGATTATGGCCGTAAGAACAATCTGTTCAAAGACAACGATACGAACTTAACGGGTGAAGATGTTCGTGAAGGTCTAACAGCGATCATCTCGATCAAACATCCTGATCCTCAGTTCGAAGGGCAAACGAAAACGAAGCTCGGAAACTCTGAAGCAAGACAGATCACAGAATCCATCTTCTCAGAGACGTTTTCATCTTTCATGCTAGAGAATCCGGTCGTTGCTAAATCGATCGTTGAAAAAGGGATGATGGCACTTCGTGCGCGTGTTGCTGCTAAAAAAGCACGTGAATTAACACGACGTAAGAGTGCGTTAGAAGTATCGTCGTTGCCTGGTAAACTGGCAGACTGTTCTTCAAAAGATGCAAGCATCTCTGAGATCTATGTGGTTGAGGGTGACTCTGCCGGTGGATCGGCTAAGCAAGGACGTGACCGTCATTTCCAAGCGATCTTGCCACTTCGCGGTAAGATCATCAACGTTGAAAAAGCACGACTTGATAAGATTCTTTCTAATAACGAGGTTCGTGCGATCATTACTGCTCTAGGAACAGGAATCGGTGATGAGTTTGATATTACGAAAGCTCGTTATCATAAGATCATCATCATGACAGATGCCGATGTCGATGGTGCACATATCCGTACGTTGCTTCTAACGTTCTTTTTCAGATATATGCGTCCGATCATTGAGCACGGCTATATCTATATCGCACAGCCACCGCTTTATAAAATACAGCAAGGTAAGCGTATCGAGTATGCCTACAACGATAAAGAGCTTGAAAAGTTACTGGCTGAACTTCCGCAAGTTCCTAAGCCGCAGCTTCAGCGCTACAAGGGTCTAGGAGAGATGAACCCATCTCAGTTATGGGAAACAACAATGGATCCTGAGACACGTACATTGCTACAGGTTGAAATGAAAGATGCGATGGCAGCGGATGAAACGTTCGATATCTTAATGGGCGACAAAGTTGAACCGCGCCGTGACTTCATCCAAGAAAACGCACAATATGTGACGAACTTAGATATTTAAGCAAGGCACGCATGCGTTAAGCAGTTACGTTAAAGTACAACATCATATAAAATGCTTAGCGGTTACGCCGCGAAAGCTGAACATAAAAGATACTGAAGCTGGACAAGGTCCAGTTTCGGTGCGTTTAAGCGCCGAATGAGGGGGCTTTAAAAACCTGTTCTAAAGGGTTATGGAGGTAGAATGAATGTCTGAAATGGAACGTTCCCGGATTAAAGAAATTAATATTAGTACGGAAATGAAAGCATCATTCATGGATTATGCCATGAGTGTTATTGTCAGCCGAGCTTTGCCAGATGTGCGTGACGGATTAAAGCCTGTTCACAGACGTATTCTTTATGCGATGAACGATCTTGGTATGACGGCTGATAAAGCATACAAAAAGTCTGCTCGTATCGTTGGGGAAGTAATCGGTAAGTACCACCCTCACGGTGACTCTGCTGTATACGACACGATGGTTCGTATGGCACAAGATTTCAACTTCCGCCACATGCTGATCGACGGCCATGGTAACTTCGGTTCGGTCGACGGCGATGCAGCGGCAGCGATGCGTTATACAGAAGCACGTATGTCTAAGATCGCCATGGAGATGGTGCGAGACATCAACAAAGACACGATCGGTTACAAAGACAACTATGATGGATCTGAACAAGAACCGGTTGTCTTACCTGCTCGTTTCCCGAACTTGCTCGTTAACGGTGCTGCAGGTATCGCGGTTGGTATGGCGACGAACATTCCCCCGCATCAATTAGGTGAAGTGATCGACGGTATATTAGCAGTAAGTGAAAATCCGGATATCACGATTCCTGAATTGATGGAAATTATCCCAGGCCCAGACTTTCCAACGGCAGGTGAAATTTTAGGACGTGAAGGAATTCGTAAAGCGTACACAACTGGAAGAGGTTCTATCATTATCCGCGCAAAAGCAGAAATCGAAGAGATGCCAAGCGGAAAACAAGCGATTATCGTAACGGAGCTTCCTTACCAAGTAAACAAAGCTCGTTTGATCGAAAAGATCGCTGAGCTCGTTCGCGACAAGAAGATCGAGGGTATCACGGATCTTCGTGATGAGTCTGACCGTAACGGTATGCGTATCGTGATGGAGATACGCCGTGATGCGAATGCGAATGTTATTTTAAATAATTTATATAAACAGACAGCTCTACAGACAAGCTTTGGTATCAATATGCTTGCCCTTGTTGATGGCCATCCAAAAGTTCTTAACATCAAAGAGTGTTTGTATCATTACCTGAAACATCAGCAAGTCATCATCCGTCGCCGTACGGAATTTGATCTTAAAAAAGCAGAAGCAAGAGCTCATATCCTAGAAGGTCTTCGTATCGCACTTGATCACCTTGATGAAGTTATTGCACTTATCCGTGGATCAAGAACAACGGATCTTGCACGTGAAGGCTTAATGGAAAAGTTTGAACTAAGCTACGAGCAATCTCAGGCGATCTTAGATATGAGATTGCAGCGTTTAACAGGTTTAGAGCGAGATAAGATCGAGAACGAATACAACGATCTGGTTGCTTTGATTACAGAATTGAGAGCGATTCTTGCAGATGAAGAAAAAATCTTGGAGATTATTCGTACAGAGCTTATCGAGATCAAAGAAAAGTACGACAACCCTAGACGTACGATCATCTCTGTAGGATTTAATAGTATTGAAGACGAAGATCTGATTCCTCGTTCAAATATCGTTATTACATTAACGAACAAAGGCTATATCAAGCGCCTTCCGATTTCTACTTACCGTTCACAGCGTCGTGGTGGTAAAGGAATCCAAGGAATGGGCACGAGTGAGGATGACTTTGTTGAACAGCTGTTTACGACAAATACACACAACTATATCCTGTTCTTCACAAATAAAGGGAAGGCTTATAGGCTAAAAGGCTACGAGATTCCTGAATACGGAAGAACAGCAAAAGGTATCCCGATCATCAACTTGCTGCAGATCGAGCAAGGTGAAACGATCTCTGCTGTCATTCCTGTAGAAGATATGGAAAGTGATGAGATCTACCTGAACTTCATGACGAAGCAAGGAATCACGAAGCGTTCTCCGTTATCAGCTTATAGCAACATTCGTAAAGGTGGTCTTTTCGCGATCAACCTACGTGAAGAAGATGAGTTGATGGGCGTTCGTTTAACAGATGGAACAAAAGATATCATCGTCGGAACGAAACAAGGAATGTCGATCCGTTATCAAGAGACTGACGTTCGATCGATGGGTAGAACCGCAACAGGTGTTAAAGCGATTACTCTTGGTGATGACGATGCGGTTGTAGGTATGGAAGTCTTAGATGAAACACAAGATATCTTAATCGTTACAGACCGAGGTTACGGAAAACGTACACCTATGAGCGAATACCGTCTTCAATCACGTGGTGGTAAAGGAATTAAAACCGTAAACATCACAGAAAAGAACGGTCCGGTTGTTACACTTAAGACCGTAACGGATGAAGAAGACCTCATGATCATTACAGCAAAAGGAATCATCATTCGCATGAACATCTCAGGCATCTCCCAAATGGGACGAAACACTCAAGGTGTCAGGTTGATGACCATGAATGATACGAATCACGTAGCAACAGTAGCTGTTGTAGAACGTGAGGAAGAAACGGATGAGTTGCTGGATGAGGAAGGTAACCCAATCATCACAGAAGGTGAAGAAAGTATAGCACCTGCTGAAGAAACTACAGCTCCAGAAACAGATACAAACGAAGAGAATAACGAATAATTTCTAAAAAGAGGAAAATGTAGATTCATTTTCCTCTTTTTTATATGTAAAATAAAATTATGACCTTCCAAATAAAAGGAGCTTTTTTGTATGAAGATAAAAACGAGTCAAGCTAAGGCCGGGCAATTGCTGGTTCAGGATGTCTTCTCCATGACGAATCAGCCGATCGTCAATAAAAACACGAGATTGAATACCGAGCACCTGCGCGTACTTACTCGTTTTCAAATCGATGAGATAGATGTTTTGAATGAATCATCGTCTGGTATGAATACAACACAACGAGTAAAAGACCCACTGAGTAATAGAAGCGATGCGACGACTTCAGAAGAACGATTCCAAATCCATAAGCCTGGTAAAGATGAGCTCACTTTTCCAGCACTATATATGCAAACGGTAAAACGGTATAAACAATTGTTCACAAACTGGCAATCTGGTAGTCCCGTCGATATGCTCGAAGTACGCCAAAGTGTTCTACCTGTATTAGAGATGGGATCGACTGTACCGAAAGAGATCCTATTGCTGCACCACTACGCTACAAGTGCTGATTATATGTATCACCATTTGATCGCTGTAGGCATCCTAAGCACGTTCTTAGCTAAAAAGTTAAACTTCTCTAGCGGAGACTGCATACAGATCGGTCTAGCCGGTGTGCTGTCCGATTGCGGAATGGCAAAAGTCCAGCCCACTTTATTAAAAAAGAGCGGGTCATTAACAACAGCTGAATTTGATGAAGTAAAGAAACATACGATTCAAGGCTATAACATGCTGAAAAAGATTCCCTCTATTAAAGAAGGTGTTCTTCTCGGTGTTCTTCAACATCACGAACGAACAGATGGATCAGGCTATCCTCTAAAAGTAAAAGGAAATAAGCTTCATCCATTTAGTAAGATTCTAGCGGTTGCTGATGTCTACTTAGCCATGACTGCTGAGCGACCTTACCGAAGCAAGCAATCTCCGTTCAAGGTGCTTGAGATGATGATGAAAGATCAGTTTGGGAAATTTGATCATCAAGTGATGCAAGCCATGTTAGCCGGACTTTCTACTTTATCAGTGGGCAGCCGTGTCAGACTTACAAACTATGATATCGGTGAGATCGTATTTATAGAAGAAAGCCAACCGACCAGACCAATGATTAAGTTAGAGGAAAGCGGCGATATCATCGCACTTAAAAATCGTAACGATCTATTTATAGAAGAGCTTCTATCCTAGGATAGAAGTTTTTTAAATTTAGGTATTGCCACGGGTTGGTAACCGTGGTAAACTAATCAAGCTGTCTTAGAAAACAGCACATTACAAACTGTTAGCGCGATGAAATGTTTCACAATGAAATGTTTTTGAAAAAGTTTTAAAAAGCTATTGACTCTAGCGCTTCAGCGTGGTATATTATTAAAGTCGCCAAAACAAAACGGCGCATGAAACACACAGTTCTTTGAAAACTGAACAAAAGAAATAGGTAAGGAATTAAGAATTAATTCCGTCAGTTTTAAAATCGAGCAAGACAAACACTTTTATGGAGAGTTTGATCCTGGCTCAGGATGAACGCTGGCGGC